>NZ_CM149589.1:0-3330347 GCF_056156285.1 Cryobacterium sp. TS_SC_7 | reverse complement strand
ACTGGATCAGACGACGGGATCAGACGACGAAAACGCCGGCCAGGGTCTTCTTCCCGCGGCGGAGCACGGCTACTCCCCCGGGGAGAACGGCCCCTTCGATGGTCTGGTCGTCGCTCAGCACCTTCACGTTGTTGAGGTAGACCCCGCCCTGACTGATGGCACGGCGGGCTTCGCTCAGGCTGGCAGTGAGTCCGGTGTCGACCAGCAGCTGCACTACGGGGGCGCGCGGGGCGGTGGTGGTGTTGGGGAGTTCCCGCAGCGCCGCTTCGAGGGTGGCCTCGTCGAGATCGGACAGTTCGCCCTGACCGAAGAGGGCGTGCGCGGCCTGGATGGCGGCATCCGTTGCAGCCCGCCCGTGGACGAGGCTCGTCACCGAAACGGCGAGCGTGCGCTGGGCCAGCCGCTTGAACGGCTCGGTCGCCACGGCACCCTCGAGTTCCTCGATCTCGGCCCGGGTCAGGAAGGTGAACACCTTGAGCCGGTTGATGACGTCGGCATCGTCGGTGTTGAGCCAGAACTGGTAGAACGCGTACGGGCTGGTGAGGGTGGGGTCCAGCCAGACCGCGTTGCCCTCGCTCTTGCCGAACTTGGTGCCGTCACTATTGGTGATCAACGGGGTGCCGATGGCGTGCGCGCCCTCCCCCTCCGCCTTGCGGATGAGGTCGATGCCGCTGGTGAGGTTGCCCCACTGGTCGCTGCCTCCGGTCTGGAGTACGCACCCATACGTGCGGAAGAGCTCGAGGAAGTCCATGCCCTGCAGCACCTGGTAGCTGAACTCGGTGTAGCTGATGCCGGCGTCAGAGTTCAGGCGGGCGCTCACGGCATCCTTCTTGAGCATGCTGCCCACCCGGAAGTACTTGCCGATGTCCCGCAGGAAGTCGATGGCGCTGAGCGGCGCGGTCCAATCGAGGTTGTTCACCAGGGTGACGGCGTTGTCGCCCTCCGAGCTCAGAAAGCGCGAGACCTGATCCTGGAGGTAGCCCACCCACTGGCCGACGACATCCCGCGAGTTGAGGGTGCGCTCGGCGGTGGGACGCGGGTCGCCGATCAGGCCGGTGGAACCGCCCACCAGACCGAGCGGCTTGTGGCCGGCCAGCTGCAGCCGGCGCATGAGCAGCAGTTGCACCAGGTTGCCGAGGTGCAGGCTCGGGGCGGTGGGGTCGAACCCGCAGTAGTAGGTGACGGGCGGACCGGCCAGCAGCTCGCGCAGTTCAGCGGCATCCGTGGACACCTGCACCAGGCCTCGCCAGGAGATCTCCTCCCACACGTCGTCGAAGGTCGGGTCATTGGCTTGCAGGGCGAGGATGGCTGGATCTGACACGAGCCAAGGTTATCAGCGCCCTCCCACGGCACCCCCTCGATGTCCCGAAGTTCATCACCTGGCCTTGACCTGCGTTAGTTAAGCCTGCAAACTGAATTCATACAGATTCATCTTTGATGCTTCATATTTGATCGCTTTGCTGGAGGTAGAGACCATGTTCGTGATCACCGCCGACCAAATCGGCAGCCGCACCGACCGCGACCGGGCCGGCGAGATGATCGCCGCCCTCAACGGCGAATTCGGTTCAGCCTTCATCCTGCCGCCCGACCAGACGGCCGGCGACGAGATTCAACTGCTGCTGCGGGATGCCGCCACAGCGCTGGCCGTGCTTCTCGCCCTGCACCGGGAGGGTCATTGGAGCATCGGCCTCGGCCTCGGCGAGGTGCGCACTCCCCTGCCGGCGTCGACCCGGCAGACATCCGGTGGTGCGTTCGTGGCGGCCCGCGCCGCCGTGACCCGGGCGAAAAAGGCCGAGGCACGGTTCGCCCTGGCCGTCGACCCGGCTCCCCACCCTGCTCCGGATGCCGGGCTCGCCGACGGTGCCGGCGAGTCGGGCGCGGGCTCGATTCTCGATGCCGAGGAGGTGGAGGCCCTGATCACGACGCTGCTCCTGCTGCGTCAGCGCCGCACGACGGAGGGCTGGACGGCCGTCGACCTGCTTCAGGCCGGACTGTCCCAGGTGGAGATCGCCGGCCGGCTCGGCATTTCGACCGCGGCTGTCAGTCAGCGCATTCGCAGCGCCCTCTGGAGGGTCGACCGGTCGGCCCAGCCCGCACTCGTTAGGCTGCTGGAGAACCTCGAGCACGCTACGACCGAAACGGACCCTGCCGGATGAACTCCTCGACCCTCCCGATCGTGGCGTACCTGTACTGGCTGCTCCTGCTGCTCGTCACGTCCGGTTCGCTCGCCTTCGCCATTCTCGCGTTCCGGCGCCAGAAGCTGCCGTTCGCCGCCGTTTCAGCCGGCGCTCTCGCTGCGGCCCTCCTGGTGGCCGCCCTCCCTTCCCCCGGTGGATCCGCGGTCTCGGGAGTCATCCTCGGCATGCTGGCACTCGGCCTGGCCGTGGTCGGCGGCGGCCCCGCGGCGCTGCTCGCGCTGCGGCTCGCCACCAACAACTCGGTACCTCAGGGCGAGCACGGCGGAATCCTGGTCGAGAACGGTGACGTCGGTGGGGCGCCGGCGCCGGCTCCCGCTTCGACACCGGCGACCGTGGCCGAGGCCGCTGGTGCTGGTGCTGGTGCTGGTGCTGGTGCTCCCGATGGTCCCGGTGCGGCGGGCGCTTCCGGCGCCTTCGTGCATGAGGTACTGCGCGGCGGTCTGATGATCGGCATCCTGGAGCGCCTCGCCGTGGCGGGTGCCATCCTGGCCGGTTTTCCGGAGGCCATCGCCGTCGTCGTGGCGATCAAGGGCGTCGGCCGGTTCACCGAACTGGCCACGGCCGAGGCCCGGGAACGATTCATCATCGGCACCCTGGCCAGCCTGATCTGGGCCTGCGCGTGTGCCGCGCTGGTGCAGATCGCCCTGACCTAGAGCAGGTAGACCCTGCTCCTGACCGCGGTCGTCGGCCCCGTTTCGACTCTCGGCGCACCTTTCGGAAGCGGGCGCACGGTTGAACCTGCGCCGGCTTCCGAAAGGTGCGCCACGGGCCTCGCCGAGTGACGGATGCGATCACCCGCCGACGCGCTTAGAGACGCTCGGGCGGGGCGACGAGCTTCGGATGCCGTCGGTACGTCGACACGGTCGCGTCGCCCGGGATCCAGAATCGCCACGGGTACTCCGCTCCCCCGCCGGCCCCGCCCACCCCGGTGCGGGGCCCGGAGAGGAACGGGGCCGGATGCTCGGGCAGCGTCAGCTCGAACGGTGCGTGACCGAGGTCGGCGCCGTCGTCTCCCAGGCCGATGCCGAGCGCCAGCGTGAGCCGCGCCGGGCCTCGCGCCAGGTCGAGGTCCAATCGGGAGGTAGGCCGACGCCTCCGCGCCTCGGGCAGACCGGCCACGATCTCGCCGGCGCGCAGCAGCACGGCCGACGCCTCACCCTCCGGCGAGCAGACCACGTTCGCGCAGACGTGCATGCCGTAACTGAAATACGCGTAGACGTGGCCGCTCGGGCCGAACATCGAGGCGTTCCGGCGGGTGCGTCCACGAAACGCGTGTGAGCCGGGGTCGACGCCCTCGCCGAGGTAGGCCTCCACTTCGGTGATGCGCAGCAGCACCCCGGCGCGCCCGAGCACGGCGCCCAACAACAGTGGCGCGACCGTGGCCGCCGGTCGCGCCAGAATGCCGTCGGCGAGTGTCACATGCCGAGCGCAGCCGCCAGCGCGCGCACCCGGGTGACGAGCACCGCGCGCTGCTCGGCCACGCGCACCGGGGCGGTGCCGCCCTGGCCGTCGCGACGGGACACCGAACCGGTGATGGTGAGCACCTCGCGCACATCCGGCGTGAGGTGCGGCGACAGCGCGAGCAGCGCGGCGTCGTCGACCTCGTGCAGGTCGAGCCCGTTCTGCTCCGCGTACTTCACCAGCGCGCCGGTGATCTCGTGCGCATCGCGGAAGGTGACCTGCTGCTTGACGAGCCACTCGGCGACATCGGTGGCCAGGGAGAATCCCTGGGGGGCGAGCTCGGCCATCCGCTCGGTGTGGAAGGTCAGGGTCGCGATCATTCCGCTGAAGGCCGGCAACAGCACCTCGAGGGTCTCGATCGAGTCGAAGACGGGTTCCTTGTCTTCCTGCAGGTCGCGGTTGTACGCGAGCGGCAGTCCCTTGAGCGTGGTCAGCAGGCCGGTCAGGTTGCCGATCAGGCGGCCCGACTTGCCGCGGGCCAGTTCGGCGATGTCCGGGTTCTTCTTCTGCGGCATGATCGACGACCCGGTGGAGTACGAGTCGTCGAGGGTGACGAAGCCGAACTCGCGGGTGTTCCAGAGGATGATCTCCTCGGCCAGCCGGGACAGGTCGATGCCGATCTGCGCGGTGATGAACGCGAACTCGGCGACCAGGTCGCGGCTTGCCGTGCCATCGATCGAGTTCTCCACCACGGCGCTGAAACCGAGGTCGGCCGCGACCAGGTTGGCGTCGAGGCCGAGCGTGTTGCCGGCCAGCGCCCCCGACCCGTAGGGCGAGAAATCGGCGCGCTTGTTCCAGTCGGTGAACCGCTCGAGGTCGCGCACGAGCGGCCAGCAGTGCGCGAACAGGTGGTGCGCCAGCAGAACCGGCTGGGCGTGCTGCAGATGCGTGCGACCCGGCATGATGGCGTCGCCGTTCGCCTCGGCCTGCGACGCCAGGGCGTCGATCAGGTCGATCACGTGGGCGGAAATGCCCTGCGCCTTGTCGCGCAGCAGCATGCGCACCAGGGTGGCAACCTGGTCGTTGCGGCTGCGTCCGGCGCGCAGCTTGCCGCCGAGTTCGACGCCGACGATGTCGATCAGGCCGCGTTCCAGGGACGAATGCACGTCCTCGTCGGATTCCGCGGGCAGGAAGCTCTCGTCGAGAACAGCCTGCATGAGGGTGTCGAGGCCGGCGATCATGGCGACGAGTTCCGGGTCGGTCAGGTAACCGGCCGCGGCCAGGGCCCGCGCGTGAGCCTGGGAACCACGGATGTCGTAGGGAGCCAGCGGCCAGTCGAACTGGGTCGACTTGCTCAGCTTCGCCAGCTCCGGTGACGGCCCCCCGGCGAAGCGGCCGCCCCAGAGGGCGCCCGCCTTGCCGGCGCGGTTCTCGGTCGTGTCCTTGTCGCCAGCCACGTCGCCCTACTTGCCGGCGAGGTCGCGGCGAGCCGAGATCTTGCTCGGCAGCGACCACAACTCGATGAAACCCTTGGCCATGGACTGGTCGAAGGTGTCACCGGTGTCGTAGGTGGCGAGGTTGAAGTCGTAGAGGCTCTGCGCGGACTTGCGGCCGGTGACGACGGCGGTGCCGGCGTGCATCTTCAGACGGATGTCGCCGGTCACGTGCTTCTGCGTCTCGTCGATGAACACGTCGAGGGCGCGCTTCAGGCCGGAGAACCAGAGGCCGTCGTAGACGAGTTCCGCCCACTTGGACTCGACCGTGCGCTTGTACCGGGCCAGGTCGCGTTCGACGGTCATGTTCTCGAGTTCTTCGTGCGCGGCGATCAGGGCGATGCCGGCCGGAGCCTCGTACACCTCGCGGCTCTTGATGCCGACGAGACGGTCCTCGACGATGTCGATGCGTCCGACGCCCTGGTTGCCGGCGAGCAGGTTCATCATTTCGATGGCCTGCAGCGGGGTGACGGCGACGCCGTCGATCGCGACGGGAACACCCTGGTCGAAGCTGATGACGACCTCGGTGGGCTCGCGCGTCACGGCCGGGTCCTGCGTGTAGGTGTAGAGGTCTTCGATCGGGGCGTTCCACGGGTCTTCGAGGAAGCCGGTCTCGACCGCACGCCCGTAGACGTTCTGGTCGATCGAGTAGGGGCTCTTCTTCGACTGCGCGATCGGCAGGTTGTGCAGGGCCGCGTATTCGATGGCTTTGTCGCGGGTGAGCGCGAAGTCGCGCACCGGGGCGAGCGAGGTGAGCTCGGGTGCGAGGGCGGCGACGGCTGCCTCGAAACGCACCTGGTCGTTGCCCTTGCCGGTACAGCCGTGCGCGACGCTGTTCGCGCCGAGCTCCTTGGCCGTGGAGGCGAGGTACTTGGCGATCAGCGGGCGGCTGAGCGCGGAGACGAGCGGGTACCGCTTCTGATAGAGCGCGTTGGCCTTGAGGGCCGGCACGACGTAGTCGCTGGCGAACTCATCCTTCGCGTCGACGACGATGGACTCGACGGCGCCGCAGTCCAGGGCGCGCTGGCGGATGACGTCCATATCCTCGCCGCTCTGTCCGACGTCGATGGCGAGGGCCACGACCTCTTTGCCGGTCGCATCCTTCAGCCAGCCGATGCCCACCGAGGTATCGAGTCCGCCCGAATATGCCAGCACAACGCGTTCAGCCATGGTTCTCCCTAAAGATAGATCTGTTCAAGTTTACGGTTACGCTCTGACACCCGAGAGTGCCTGTTCCGGTCGAGAGTGACCGTTATACCGGTCACTCTCGACCGGAAAGGTCACTATGCGGGGGTGTTCTGGGCGAGCAGCCAGACGAGCAGGGCCTTCTGGGCGTGCAGCCGGTTCTCGGCCTCGTCCCAGATGATGCTCTGCGTGCCGTCGATCACGTCGGCGTCCACCTCGTAGCCGCGGTCGGCCGGCAGGCAGTGCATGAAGTGCGCGTCGGGCTTGGCGAGGGCCATCATGGCCGCGTCCACACGGTAACGACCGAGGTCGCCGAGGCGCGTGGCCTTCTCCTCCTCCTTGCCCATCGACACCCACGTGTCGGTCACGACCACGTCGACGCCGTCGACGGCCGCGAGCGGGTCGGTGAAGAGCTCGACGGAGCCGCCGGTGCGCTGGGCGATCGCCGCGGCATCCGCGACGACCGCGTCGCTGGGCGTGTAACCGGCCGGGGAGGCGATGCGCACGTGCATGCCCGCGGTCGCGCCGGCGAGCAGGTAGGACTGGCCCATGTTGCAGGCGCCGTCGCCGAGGAACACGATCGTCTGGCCGGACAGATCACCGCGGTGCTCACGGATGGTGAGCAGGTCGGCGAGCAGCTGGCAGGGGTGGAAGTCGTCGGAGAGGGCGTTGACGACGGGCACCGTGGTGCCGAGCGCCATCTCCTCGAGTCCGGCCTGACCGTAGGTGCGCCAGACGATCGCGGCCACCTGGCGTTCGAGCACGCGGGCCGTGTCGGAGGCGGTTTCCTTGCCGCCGAGCTGGCTGTTCGCGGTGCTGATGATCAGCGGGCTGCCGCCGAGGTCGGCGATTCCCACGGCGAAGGAGACCCGGGTGCGGGTCGAGGACTTGTCGAAGATGACGGCCACGGTCTGCGGGCCGGCCAGGGGCTTGACCGCGAATCGGTCTCGCTTCAGCTCCAGTGCCAGGTCGAGGATCTCGGCCTGCTCGGCCGGTGAGATGTCGTCGTCGCGCAGGAAATGGCGGGTCACGGTGTCACTTTCGCTGTCAGGAATAGATTGTTCAACTCTAGAGGCTGGCCAGAGCGAGCCCGAATCGGCGCTCGAAATCGGCCAGTTCGGCATCGCCGACAATCAGGGGCGGGGCCAGACGGATGGTGGACTCGTTCGCGGCGTTCACGATCAGGCCGTTGCTCTGGGCCGCGGCCGTGAGGCGCGAGGCGACCGGCTCGGTCAGCCCGACGCCGATGAGGAGGCCGCGCCCCCGCACCTCGCCGATCAGTGGCGAGCCGAACCCGGCGAGGATCTGCCGCAGCTGCTCGCCGCGGCGCGCCGCGTTGGCGACCAGCCCGTCGGCCTCGATGGTGCCCAGAACGGCGTTCGCGGTGGCCGTGACGAGCGGGTTGCCGGCGTAGGTCGAGCCGTGCTGGCCGCGCTGGAACAGCTCCGACGCCGCGCCGAACGTGACGAGGGCGCCGATGGGCAGTCCGCCACCGATCCCCTTGGCCAGCGTGACCGCATCCGGCAGGATGCCTTCTCGCTGGTAGGCGAACCACTCGCCGGTGCGGCCCGCGCCGGTCTGCACCTCGTCGATGATGAGCAGCACACCGTGCCGGGTGCACAGCTCCCGGGCCCGGCGGAGGAACCCGTCGGGCAGGTCGATCACCCCGGCCTCCCCCTGCACGGGCTCGAGGAACAGGGCGGCGACGGTGTCGTCGATGGCGGCGTCGAGCGCCTCGAACGTGGCGTGGATGTGCTCGACCCCGCCGGGCACGGGCAGGAACGGCTCGCGCATGGACGGCTTGCCGGACAGCGCCAGCGCCCCCATGGTGCGGCCGTGGAACGAGTCGTGCAGGGAGAGGATGCGGGTGCGTCGCCCGCCCACGGTGTTCAGCCGGGCCAGTTTGAACGCGGCCTCATTGGCCTCGGCGCCGGAGTTGCAGAAGTAGACCCGGCCGGCCGGGCCCGCACCGGTGAGGCGTTTCAGCCGTTCGGCCAGTTCCAGCTGCGGCGGCGACGCGAAGTAGTTGGAGACGTGCGCGAGCCGGCCGACCTGGTCGGTGACCGCGGCGACGAGTGCCGGATGCGCGTGGCCGAGCGAGTTCACGGCGATCCCGGCGAGGAAGTCGAGGTACTCGGTGCCCTCGTCGTCCCAGACGTAGCACCCCTCGCCGCGCACGAGCATCGCCAGCGGCGGCGCGATCGTGCGCATCAGGGCGGCGCTGAAACGCTCGCGCCAGTCGTGGGTGCCGGAGTCGGCCATCTGTTCGCTTCTCACTTCTGTCGGTGTCATGCGGGGACTACTTCGGTTCCGATCCCGCTGCCGGTGAAGACCTCGAGCAGGATCGAGTGCGGCACGCGCCCGTCGATGATGGCCGCCTTCGCAACGCCGCCCTCGACCGCGTCGAGGCAGGCCGTCATCTTGGGGATCATGCCCGACTCGAGATCGGGCAGCAGCGCGCGGAGCGAGTCCACGTCGATGACCGACACCAGCGAGTCGCGGTTGGGCCAGTCGCTGTACAGCCCCGCGACATCGGTCAGGATGACCAGTTTGGCGGCGCCGAGGGCGACCGCGAGGGCCGCGGCGGCGGCGTCCGCGTTGATGTTCAGAGACTGGCCCGGGACATCCGTGTCGGGCGCAATCGAGGAGACGACCGGGATGCGGCCCGCGGCGAGCTGGGCGTGCACGGCCTCGGGGTCGACGCCGATCACGTCGCCGACGAGGCCGAGGTCGACCTCTTCACCGTCGATCACGGTGCCGCGGCGGCGGCCCTGGAACAGCCCGGCGTCCTCGCCGGAGAGGCCCGCCGAGATGGGGCCGTGCTGGTTGATCCGGCTGACGAGCTCACGGTTGATCTGGCCGGTGAGCACCATGCGCACCACGTCCATCGCCTCGGGGGTGGTCACCCGGTAGCCGCCGCGGAACTCGCTCTCGATGCCGAGCCGGTCGAGCATGGCGGAGATCTGCGGGCCGCCGCCGTGCACAACGACGGGGCGGATGCCGCAGTAGCGCAGGTAGACCATGTCCTCGGCGAACGCGGCCTGCAGTTCCTCGCTGACCATGGCGTTGCCGCCGAACTTGACCACGATGATCTGGTCGTGGAACCGCTTGAGCCAGGGCAGCGACTCAATCAGCGTGGCGGCCTTGACGGCCGCCTCCGCGCGGCTGTTCGTCTCGTCGCGGCCGGTCTGGTCGCCGGGGGTTCCGTGGGCCGGGGTCAACTCGAGTACGCGCTGTTCTCTTCGACGTAGGCGTGGGTGAGGTCGTTGGTCCAGATCGTGGCCGTCTCGGTTCCCTCGTGCAGGTCGATCACAACGGAGACGGAGCGGGGGGTCAGGTCGACGAGCTCGCGCGGCTGGTCGGGCTCCCCCGCGGTGCAGACCTGCACGCCGTTGATGGAGACGTCGATGCCGTAGGGATCGAAGGCGGCATCCGTCGTGCCGACGGCCGCGAGCACGCGTCCCCAGTTGGGGTCGTTGCCGAAGATCGCGGTCTTGAACAGGTTGCTGCGGGAGACCGCGCGGGCGACCGTGACGGCGTCGGCCTCGGAGGCGGCGTTCCGCACCGTGATGGCCACGTCGTGGGCGGACCCCTCGGCGTCGGCCTGTAGCTGCAGGGTGAGGTCCTGGCAGATGGCGACGAGGGCATCCGTGAATTCGGCCAGGTCGGCGGTGACGCCGCTGGCCCCGGAGCCGAGGAGGGTGACGGTGTCGTTGGTGGACATGCAGCCGTCGGAGTCGAGCCGGTCGAAGGTGACCCGGGTGGCCTGGCGCAGTGCCACGTCGAGCTGGTCGGAGTCGAGCACGGCGTCGGTCGTGAGGACAACGAGCATGGTGGCCAGGCCGGGTGCGAGCATGCCGGCGCCCTTGGCCATGCCGCCGATCGTCCAGCCGGCGTCGGAGACGAGCATGGTCTGCTTGGGTGTGGTGTCGGTCGTCATGATCGCCTGCGCCGCGGCCAGGCCGGCCGCCTCGGAGCCGGCATTCTCACCCTGCAGGGCGAGGGTGGCATCCCAGACCCCGGCGGTGATCTTGCCCAGGTCCAGCTGTTCGCCGATCAGGCCGGTGGAGCAGACCAGCACCTCGCCGGCGGAGATCTCCAGGCGGTCGGCGATGGCTTCGGCGGTGGCGTGCGTGGTCTGGAACCCGATGCTGCCGGTGTAGCAGTTCGCGCCGCCGGAGTTCAGCACGATGGCCTTGACCCGGCCGGCCTTCATGACCTGTTCGCTCCAGAGCACCGGGTTCGCTTTGCAGCGGTTGCTGGTGAAGACGCTGGCCGCACTGGTGAGCGGGCCGAGGTTCTGCACCACGGCAAGGTCGAGACCGCCGGAATGCTTCAGTCCGGCGGTGACTCCGGCGGCGGCGAACCCGGAGGGAGCGGTGACACTCATGGGGCAACTCCATTCGTGCAAAGGCCCGTGGTTTCGGGCAGTCCCAGGGCCAGGTTGGCGCACTGGATGGCGGCACCGGCGGTGCCCTTGGTCAGATTGTCGACGGCCGTGATCGTCACGACGCGGCCCACGGCCTCATCGACGGCGAGGCCGATCAGGGCGGTGTTGGCGCCGAGCACGTCAGCCGTGCGCGGAAACCGCCCCTCAGGAAGTACATGCACGAACGGCTCGTCGGCGTAGGTCTGCTCCCAGGCGGCACGCACCGCGGCCGCCGACGTGCCGGGAACGAGGCGGGCAGTGGCGGTGCAGAGGATGCCGCGACTCATCGGCACGATCACCGGGGTGAACGAGATGGTCGGGTGTGCGGCCCCGGCCCAGCGCAGGCTCTGCTGGATTTCAGGGATGTGGCGGTGCACTCCGCCGACCGCATACGGGTTGGCCGAGCCGAGGATCTCGCTGGCCAGGTTCGGCAGCTTCAGGCTCTTGCCGGCACCGGAGGGTCCGACCGCGAGCACGGCGACGAGGTCGTCGGGCTCGATCACACCGGCACGGATGCCCGGGGCCAGGGCCAGCGCCACCGTGCTTGCGTTGCAGCCGGGGGCGGCGATGCGGCGGGAGCCGGCCAGCCGGGCGCGCTGCGTGCCGCCGGCCACGGGCAGCTCGGGTACGCCGTAGGTCCACGCGCCGAAGTAGTCGCCGCCGTAGAACGCCGCCCAGTCCGTTTCGCTCTCGAGCCGGTGGTCGGCGCCGCAGTCCACGACGAGGGTGTCGGCGGGCAGGTGCGCGGTGAGGGCACCGGATGCCCCGTGCGGCAGGGCGAGGAACACCACGTCGTGCCCGGCGAGGGTTTCGGGCGTGGTGTCGACCAGGGTGAGGTGAGCGAGCGAGCGCAGGTGCGGCTGAACGTCGATCAGACGCTGGCCGGCATTGCTGTGCGCCGTGACCGTGCGCACCTCGAAGTCGGGGTGCCCGGCCAGCAGACGCAACAATTCACCGCCCGCATAACCACTCGCACCTGCCACCGCCACCGAAAAAGACATGTTCCAAACTTAGCGCGCCGCCTCGCGCGCCGAGAATCGCCGTTCGCGCCGATAATCGCCGCTCGGGCGGCGACTGTCGGCAGATCGGGCGACTCTCGGCGCGCGTGGGGCGGAGCGGTCGGGCGGCGCCGGGGCTCCTACTCGCGCAGGGTGGCCCCGAAGCGGGCGGCGGCCACCGCGACGCCGGCGAGCTTGGCGTCGCTGGCCTCCGCGGCGGTGAGGGTGCGATCGGGCGCCCGGAACCGCAGCGCGAACGTCAGCGACTTGCGGCCGGGCACCACGCCCGTGCCCCGGTAGTCGTCGACGAGTTCGGCGTGGTCGAGCAGCGGCCCGCAGCCCTCCCGCAGGGTGCGCAGCACGTCGCCGGCGGGCACGGCGGCGTCCACCACGAGGGACAGGTCCTGCGTGGCGGCCGGCATCGTGGCGATCGGGGTGGCGCGCAGCTCGGCTCCGGCCTCCGCGAAGACGGCGGTCAGGTCGATCTCGGCGACGGCGACGACCGCAGGCAGGTCCGCGCCGCGGGCGACGCGGGGCAGCAGTTCGCCGGCGTAGCCGACCGAGGTGAGCCCGGCATCCGTCGTCACGAACAGCTCGGCGGTGCGGCCGGGGTGCATCGCCTGGTGCGAGCCCTGGCGCACGCTGATCGGCACACCGGCGGCCAGCGCCACCTGCTGCACGGCGGCAAGGGCATGCTGCCAGCTCGCCGGCACGACCGGCTGCCCCGGCTGGGGCCGCACGACGGAGCCGGTCAGCACGACCGCCACCGACAAGGGCTGCGGCGGGATGCCGGCGTTCAGCTCGGCCTCCAACTGCGCACTCGGGCGCACCGCGCCGGGCGGCACGACGGCGCTGCCGTAACGGATGCCGGCCACGGGCCGGAACACGAGGCCCAGTTCGAAGACGGCCAGGTCGACGATCCCGCGCGAGCGGTTGCGGTGTGCGATCTGCAGCAGCCCCGGCAGGATCGACGTGCGCAGGAACGGCGCCTCCCCGTCGAGCGGGTTGGCGACGCGGATCTGCGGAACGGCAGGCCCACCGGCCGGCACCACCGGCAGCCCGAACAGGTTGTTGGATTTCTCCGACACGAACGGGTACGCGAGCACCTCGGTGTGGCCGGTGGCGGCGAGGGTCTGCGCGACCTGGCGGCGCAGGATCTGGGCGTGGGTGAGGCCGCGCCCGGGCGGGGCGACGGGCAGCACCGACGGGATCCGGTCGTAGCCGACGATCCGGGCGACCTCCTCGGCCAGGGTCCACTTGTCGGTCAGGTCGGGGCGCCAGCTCGGCGCGGTGACGTTCAGCCCGGCCGGGGTCTCCTCAAGGGAGGCGCCGATCTCGGCCAGCGAGGAGCGCACCTCACCCGGGGTGTACTCGAGCCCGATCAGGCCGGAGATGAAGCCGGTCGGCAGCGCGATCGGCAGTCTCTCGGGGGTGGCGTCGTGCAGGGAGCCGAGGCCGTCGGCCTCTCCCCCGGCGAGTTCGACCAGCAGCTGCACGACGCGGGCGGCGGCGACCGCGGCCACGGCCGGGTCGACACCGCGCTCGAAGCGGCGGGACGCCTCGCTGGGCAGCTTGTGCCGGCGGGCCGTGCGCGCGATCGACACGGGATCGAAGTTCGCGGCCTCGATCAGCACATTCGTGGTGCCGGCGCCGATCTCGGTGCTCTGGCCGCCCATCACGCCGGCCAGGCCGATCGGCCCGGACTCGTCAGTGATCAGCAGATCTTCGGCGTTCAGGGTGCGGGTCACGTCGTCCAGGGTGACGAGCTTCTCGCCCGCCGTCGCGCGGCGCACGGTGATGCCGCCGGTCAGCGTGTCGAGGTCGTAGCCGTGGATCGGCTGGCCGAGCTCGATCATTACATAGTTGGTGACGTCGACGATCAGCGAGATCGAACGGATGCCGGCCAGCTTCAGCCGGGCGATCAGCCAGGCCGGAGACGGCCGGGTGGGGTCCACACCGCGCACCGCGCGGGTGACGAACACGCTCGCGCCGACGCGGCCGCGGATCGGGGCCCGGTCGTCGACCGTGACCGGGAAAGCGACCGTGGACGCGTCCGCGGTCAGGGCGAGGGCGGGATCACGGAAGGCCGCGCCGGTGGCGTGCGCGTATTCGCGGGCGACGCCGCGGATCGAGAAGGCGTAGCCACGGTCGGGCGTGACATTGATCTCGACGGCGGTGTCGTCGAGGCCGAGGAGGGCGATCGCATCCGTGCCGATCTCGGGGTCGAGGCCGAGGCTGCCGAGCACCAGGATGCCGTCGTGCTCGTCGCCGAGGCCGAGCTCGCGGGCCGAGGCGATCATGCCGTCGGACACATGCCCGTAGGTCTTGCGCGGCATGATCGGGAACGGGCCGGGCAGCACGGCGCCGGGCAGGGTCACGACGACCTTGTCGCCGACGACGAAGTTGTGGGCACCGCACACGATGCCGTGCACGGCCGGGCCGCCGTCGGCCGCGAGCTCACCGTCGGCGGCGACGCGCACCTGACACCAGTTGATGGTCTTGCCGTTGGTCTGCTCTTCACCGACGAACTCGAGAACCTGGCCGACCACGATCGGGCCGGTCAGCTCGAAACGGTGGATCTCTTCCTCTTCGAGACCCACGCTCACCAGGGCGGCGTGCACGTCTTCGGGCGTGGTGCCCGGGGCCAGGTCGACGAACTCGCCCAGCCAGCTCAGTGGTACGCGCATCAGACGGTCATCCCGTACTGCTGGCTGAACCGGACGTCGCCTTCGACCATGTCGTGCATATCCTTCACATCATTTCGGAACATCAGTGCCCGTTCGACGCCGACGCCGAACGCGAATCCGGAGTAGACCTCCGGGTCGATCCCGGCGGAGCGCAGCACATTGGCGTTGACCATGCCGCAGCCGCCCCACTCGATCCAGCGGGCGCCGTCCTTGAACGTCGGGTGCCACAGGTCGAGTTCGGCGCTGGGCTCGGTGAACGGGAAGTAGTTGGGGCGCAGGCGCACCTTCGCCTCGGGGCCGAACATGGCCTTCACGAAGTGGTCCAGGGTGCCGCGCAGATGCGCCATGGTCAGTCCCTTGTCGATGGCGATGCCCTCGATCTGGTGGAACACGGGAGTGTGCGTGGCGTCGAGCTCGTCGGTGCGGAAGACGCGTCCGGGCGCGACGACGTAGACGGGCAGTTCGCGGGACAGCAGGGCGCGCAGCTGCACCGGCGAGGTGTGGGTGCGCAGCACCAGGTGGGCGTCGGGCGGGTCGATGAAGAAGGTGTCCTGCATGGCGCGGGCCGGGTGGTCCTCGTCGAAGTTGAGCGCGTCGAAGTTGAACCACTCGCTCTCGAGCTCGGGGCCCTCGGCGACCTCCCAGCCCATGCCGACGAAGACATCCGCGACCCGTTCCTGCAGCAGGGTGAGCGGATGCCGCGCGCCGGCCTTCCAGGTGGACGCCGCCGCGGTCACGTCGACCGTTTCGGCCGCGAGCTGGGCGGTGGCCTCCGCCTCGGTGATCGCGGTCTCGCGGGCGGAGAACGCCTGGGCGACGGCGCCGCGGGCCTGGCCGAGGAGCTTGCCGGCGGCGGCCTTCTGGTTGCCGGGCACGCTGCGCATCAGCGCGTTGAGCCGCGCCAGCGGGGAGGCCTCGCCGGTGTGCTCGGTGCGCACGGTTTTCAGGGCTGCGGAGTCGTTCGCGGCGGCAATGGCGGCGAGGGCGGCCTCGACGGCCGCGCTCACGACTGGTTCGGAGATCTCAGTGGGGTCAGACACAAGGCACAAGTTTAGTGCTGCTGCGCCTACGGCTTGCCCATCTGGTTGCCCAGCGCCGCCGGGTAGACCAGCTCGGGGTCGAGGGGCTTCTCGGGCGGAGCCTTCGTCTCCGTCGTCACGCCACCGGACTTGGAGCCGGTGCGACGGGCGATGACGCGGGCCAGCCAGGAGAGCAGCAGGTTCATCGTCAGGTAGATCGCGAGTACAACCAGGAAGAAGGAGAAGGAATAGCGGCTGCCGAAGAAGTTCGTCATCGAGGTGCCGCTGCGGAGCAGTTCCTCGTAGCCGACCACGAAGGCCAGGGACGTGTCCTTGAGGAGTACGACGAGCTGCGCGATGATGATCGGCAGCATCTGCCGGAACGCCTGGGGGAACTCGATCCGCAGCCGCGTCGCCACCGGGGTGAGTCCGATGGCCAGCCCGGCCTCGCGCTGGCCGCGGGGCAGGCTCTTGATGCCGGCCCGGAGCGCCTCGCCGATGATCGCGCCGTTGTAGACGGAGAGAGCGGCGACGCCGGCCCAGAAGGAGCCGGTGGAGAAGACGAGCAGGATGAAGAGCATCATCAGCAGCACGGGCATGCCGCGCACGAATTCGAGCACGACCGTGGTCGGGATCCGAATCCATTTGGTGTCGGACACGCGTCCGAACGAGAACAGAACGCCGAGCAGCAGCGCGAACACCGCGGCGACGCCGGCCATCCGGAGGGTGTTCAGGGCTCCGCGGCCGAGGGTGCGCCAGACCTCGCGGTCGGAGAAGACATCCCAGCGGGTCGGATCCCACAGTCCCGGCTGCACGGCGCCGTTGGCACTGGTCTTGGGCGCGCCCAGGGCCAGGATGAGCCAGACGAGGCCCGCGGCGATGAGCAGTGCGGTGACCACGGAGAAAATGCGGGACCGCAGGATGGCCTTCGGGCCGGGAGCGTCATAGAGCACGGAGGTCATCGGAGTACCGCCACCTTCTTCTCGACCCGCGCGGCGATCAGGCCGAGCGAAATGGTGACCAGGAGGTAGAAGGCCGCGACCGCGAGCAGGATGGCGAGCACCTGGTCGCCGCGGTCGTTGGTGACCTTGCGGGCGGCGCCGAACAGTTCGAAGACGAAGAATGCACCGGCGACGGAGGTGTTCTTCGTCAGGGCGATGAACACGTTGATCAGCGGCGGGACGACCATGCGCACGGCCTGCGGCATGACCACGAAGGAGAGGGTCTGGGTGAAGGTCAGTCCCACGCTGCGGGCGGCCTCGGCCTGGCCCACGTGCACGCCGTTGACGCCCGAGCGCAGCGCTTCGGCGACGAACGGCGAGGTGTAGACCGTGAGGCCGATCATGGCGAGCACGAAGTAGCCCGGGGAGAACTGCAGGTACGGCAGGATGAAGGCGCAGAAGAACAGCACCAGGGTGAGCGGGGTGTTGCGCACGATCTCGGTGTAGACCGTGGCGAATCCGCGCAGGGATGCGACGGGCGAGATGCGCATGGCAGCGATGATGATGCCGAGCACGAGCGCTCCCGTGCCGGACAGAAGCAGAAGGCCCAACGTGTTCTTGAAGCCTTCCAGGAACACGGGCAGGTTTTCGATGACTGCGTCCACAACTCACCTCCTCTTCTGTAGTGACTGTCTGGGTATCGTGCGGGTGCACGTGGAACGTGATGATCGGGGCGGCCGTTCTTTGAGACCGGCCGCCCCGGTCAGCGTGTGGTGCTGGTTGTGCCTAGTACCGGTTGACGGTCGGCGGGGTCGGGGTCTCGAGCACCGTGCCGGCGGTCGCTTCCCAGGCCTTGGCCCAGGTGCCGTCGTCGAAGGACTCTTCGAGGACATCGTTGATGAAGGTGCGGAACTCCGTGTCGTCCTTCTTCAGGCCGATGCCGTAGGGCTCCTCGGTGAAGGGGTTGTCGACAACCTCGAACTCACCGGCGTTCTGGTCGGCGAGGCCGGCCAGAATGACGTTGTCCGTGGTCACGGCGACAACCTCGCCGCTGCGCAGCGGGCCGAGGCAGTTGGAGTAAGTGTCGGTCGCGATCACGTTGTCGGTGTACGCGGCGATGTTCTTCTCCGACGTCGAACCGCTCACGGTGCAGACGGGCTTGCCGGCGAGGTCGTCCGGGCCGGTGATCTTGTCGGGGTTGCCGGCGAGCACGAGCAGGTCCTGACCGGCCAGGTAGTACGGTCCGGCGAAGTCGACGACCTCCTTGCGGGTGTCGTTGATCGTGTAGGTCGCGACGACGAGGTCGACCTGGCCGTTCTGCAGGAAGGGCTCGCGGTTCGCGGACACGGTCTCGGTCCACTTGATGTTCTCGGCGGAGATGCCGAGCTTGGCGGCGATGAGCTTGCCCATCTCCACGTCGAAACCGACCGGCTTGTCGTCCGGGCCCTTGAGGCCGAAGAGCGGCTGGTCGAACTTGGTGCCGATGGTGATCTTGCCGGCCTCGTTCAGCTTGGCCATGGTGGTACCGGCTTCGAACTCAACCGTTTCCTCAACCGGAGCAGCCTCAGGCGTCTCAGCGGAATCGGTGCATCCGCTGAGAGTGAGGGCGCTTGCGAGGGCAATGGCCGAAATCATTAGACCTTTTTTGAGTCTCATGGGTATCTCCTGATTGCTGTGTCGTCCTGCACACCGGTTAGTGGGCAAGTATTTTGGAGAGGAAGTCTTTCGCTCTCGTGCTCTGGGGGTTCGTGAAGAACTGCTCGGGCGTGGTCTCTTCGACGATCTCGCCCTCGGCCATGAAGATGACGCGGTCGGCGGCACGACGGGCGAAGCCCATCTCGTGCGTGACGACGATCATGGTCATGCCGTCGTTGGCGAGGTTGATCATGACCTCGAGCACCTCGTTGATCATCTCGGGGTCGAGCGCGCTGGTGGGCTCGTCGAGCAGGATGACCTTGGGGTCCATGGCCAGGGCCCGTGCGATCGCGACGCGCTGCTGCTGCCCGCCGGACAGCTGGGCCGGCATCTTCTTCGCCTGGTTGGCCACACCGACGCGCTCGAGGAGCACCATGGCCTTCTCCTCGGCCTCGGCCTTCGACAGCCCGCGAACCTTGATCGGTCCGAGGGTGACGTTCTCGAGAACGGTCTTGTGGGCGAACAGGTTGAACGCCTGGAACACCATGCCGACGTCGGCACGCAACTTGGCCAGCGCCTTGCCCTCGGCCGGCAGCTTCACGCCGTCGATCGTGATCACGCCGGCGTCGATGGTCTCGAGCCGGTTGATGGCCCGGCACAGGGTGGACTTGCCGGAACCACTGGGCCCGATCACCACGACGACCTCACCCCGGTTGACGACGGCGTTGATCTTCTTCAGCACGTGAAGTTCACCGTAGTGCTTGTCGACGTCGCTGATCACGACGAGAGGCTCACCGCGCAACACCGTGATGTTGGACGTCGCCGGCGCAGAATCTGTAGGCTCCATGTCCCCCAACCTAGGCTAGAGGGAGGGTCCTTCAGAACCACCGGCGTGCGTGGTTACCGAGCTGTGATGATCAGCTGCGCTGCGCGAAAGCACTTTCGTACAGGCAAACGCTGGCGGCCGTGGCCAGGTTCATCGATTCGGCGTGACCGTAGATGGGCACCGAAATGGACCGGTCGACCAGGGAGAGGTCCTCGTCGGTGAGGCCGCGGGCCTCGTTGCCGAACAACCACGCCGTCGGCGCGACCAGGAGCCCCTCCGTGCGGGCGGCGAGAAGGTCCGTGCCCTTGACGTCGGCGGCGAAGATCTGCAGGCCGGCGAACCGGGCCCGCTCGCGCACGTCGGACAGCGTGGCGCTGACGGCGACGGGAAGGTGGAAGATGGACCCGGTCGAGGAACGCACGACCTTCGGGTTGTAGAGGTCCACGCTGCGGCCGGTGAGGATCACGGCGTCGGCGCCCGCGGCATCCGCCGCACGGATGATGGTGCCGGCGTTGCCGGGGTCGCGCACCTCTTCGAGGATGGCGATGAGCTTCGGCTCGCCCGCGAAGATGTCCTTGACGGAGGTCGGGAACTGGCGGCACACCGCGACGAAGCCCTGGGGCGTGACGGTGTCGGCCATGGTTTCGAGCACCTGCTCGGTGACGAATTCGAGGTCGGCACCCACCTCTTGCGCAACCTGCGCGATTTCGGGGTGACGCTCGAGGGCGGTGGGGGTCACGAACAGTTCGACGACGAGTTCGGGTCGGAAGTTCAGGGCTTCCGAGACGGCCTGGGGGCCTTCCAGCAGGAACAGCCCCGTCTCAGAGCGAGCGGCTCGATTCGCCAGTTTCGCGACAGCCCGCACACGCGGAGAACGGGGATTATCTAACATGCCTCCAGCTTACTTGCCGAGGCCGCACCCGGGGCGCTCTGGCACGCGCCCTGGCACGCAAAACGGGAGCGGGCGCTGGGCCCGCTCCCGTGAAGAGTGCGTGATGGTGCCGGTGCCGGCGGAAAGCTACGCGGCGACCTTGGGTGCCGACGTGTCGGCGGGCAGTGCTGCCTTGGCGCTCTCGACGATGGCCGCGAACGTGGCGGGCTCGTTGACGGCCAGCTCGGCGAGCATGCGACGGTCGACCTGGATGCCGGCCAGGGCGAGGCCCTGGATCAGACGGTTGTAGGTCAGGCCGTTCGCACGGGACGCAGCGTTGATCCGCTGGATCCACAGGCGACGGAAGTCACCCTTGCGTGCACGACGGTCACGGTAGCTGTAGGTGAAGGAGTGAGTCAGCTGCTCCTTGGCCTTGGTTACCAGACGCGAGCGCTGGCCGCGGTAGCCCTTGGCGCGTTCGAGAATTACGCGACGACTCTTGTGGGCGTTGACGGCCCTCTTTACTCTTGCCATTTTCTTAGTTCCTTACGGGGTACGGGTCTAGCGACCGAGAAGCTTCTTGATGACCTTGGTGTCGGCCTTGGCCAGCACCTGGTCGTGGTTCAGGCGGGACTTGCGCTGGGTGCTCTTGACCTCGAGGTTGTGGCGCAGGCCGGCCTGCTGCTTCATGATCTTGCCGGAACCGGTGACCTTGAAACGTTTCTTCGTCCCGGAGTGGGTCTTCATCTTAGGCATCTTTTTCCTCCAGTTTCGCTGCCTTATCAGCAACTTTGTCAGCCTTGTCGGCTACCTTTTCTGCCCGATCGGCAGCCTTGTGTGCGTTGATCTCAGCCTTGGCTTCCGCTTTGTTCTTCAGCGGGCCAACGACCATGACCATGTTTCGACCGTCGATGGTCGGGCTCGATTCCACGGAACCGAACTCGGCGACATCCTCGGCAAATTTTTGGAGCAGACGTACGCCCTGGTCGGGACGGGACTGTTCACGGCCACGGAACAGAATCATGGCCTTGACCTTGTCGCCGGCCTTCAGGAAGCCTTCGGCGCGTTTGCGCTTGGTCTCGTAGTCGTGCTTATCGATCTTGAGACGAAAACGAACCTCTTTCAGGATCGTGTTCGCCTGGTTGCGCCGGGCTTCTTTCGCCTTCTGCGCAGCTTCGTACTTGAACTTGCCGTAGTCCATGATCTTGGCAACTGGCGGCTTGGAGGTCGGTGCAACCTCAACGAGGTCAAGGTCGGCCTCCTGTGCAAGGCGCAGCGCAACATCGATGGCCACGACCCCTACCTGTTCGCCGTTGGGACCAACGAGACGAACTTCGGGGACGCGGATACGGTCATTTGTACGGGGATCGCTGATGCGTCTCTCCTCTTCTCATGCATCGTGGCTACAGCCAGGTGACGGATGTCGCCCGGAGACGAAGAGAGGAAGATCGCGTCTGGATTGCCGAGGATTTCTCCTCGTACATCACAGACGACACCCTGTCTACCTTCACGAACCGGACTCCTGTCGGAGTCCAGCGCCGCGAAGGCGGAGTGCAACTACCCGGTAACCTTGATGAAGCGGTATGCGCGGGTGGGAGATTATCCACTTTCGTACCGAGACTTGCATCTCGGAGCCCGGACGAGTCTAACAGAGGAATGCAGTGAGCAATAGCAACGACCAGGATGCCGCCCAGGCGACACGCGATATCGCCGATGTGCCGGCCGTGGAGATCATCACGACGGCCTCCGTCCACCTGATGAGCGCCGCCGCGGTCAAGGTCGGCCTCGCCGACGACCCGGACAACCAGATCGACCTGGACGAGGCGCGCAAGCTGATCACGGCCCTGGCCGGACTGATCACCGCCGCCGCCCCGGACATCGCCGACATGCATGCGCGCAGCCTCCGCGACGGCCTGCGGTCGCTGCAGCTGGCGTTCCGCGAGGCCTCGGCCATCCCCGACGCGATCGGCCAGGGCCCGGGCGAGAAGTTCACCGGCCCGGTCAACTAGCCCCCTCACTCAGAAACCCGGCGAACCGACAGCTTCGGGGGGTGCGGATGTCTCCGCACCCCCCTTTCTTGTCGGTTCGGCGGGTTTCTTCAGGTCTGGCAGCGGGGGCACCAGGCGGTCACCCGCAGCTCGAGGTCCGAGCGGCCGAGGAGTCCGCGCTGGATGGTGCTGCCGCAGCGCCGGCAGGGCTGGCCGGCACGGCCGAAGACCCAGCTCTGCATGCCCCGGCGGCCGTTGCCGGTCGTGATCCGGTCCGTCCGGTCGCGGTTCGCCAGGATCAGGCGACGGGCCAGGGCCACCAGGCCCGGCACATCCGTCACCTCGCCGACCGGTCGGGTCGGCAGCAGGCCGCGCAGGAAGCACAGTTCGGTGACGTACTCGTTGCCGAGTCCGGCCAGGTTGCCCTGGTCGGCCAGCGCGACGGCGACGGGCCGGTCGGGCCGGCTCTCGACGCGCCGAACCGCCTCCTCTGCGTGCCAGTCAGGGCCGAGCAGGTCAGGCCCGAGGTAGTCCAGCAGACCGGCTTCGGCGGAGATCGGCACCACCTCGAGCAGCCCGAGCTCGAAGCCCACCGCAACCCACTCCGCCGTCTCGAGCACGATGCGGGCCTGGAATGCGGGGCGGCGCCACGTGCTCCCCGGGCGGTAGACGTGCCACGACCCCTCCATCTTCAGATGCGAGTGGATGCTGGCCTCCCCCACGCGCATCAGCAGATGCTTGCCGCGACTGAGAACCTCGTGCACGGTCTCCCCGGTCAGGTCGACGGTGGCGAAGGCCGGCACCCGCACATCGCAGCGGGTGAGCCGGGCACCGGCGAGGGCTCGGTGGAGGTTCTGGGCGCTGCGGTAGACGGTGTCGCCCTCAGGCATGGCGGTTCTCAGGCATGCAGTTTCAGCCCCCGCGGGGTGACGTCGAAGCCGGCCGCCTGCAGGGCGGTGCCCACCGGGGTTCCGATCACGAACACCCCGTTGACGGTTTCGACGCCGATCTTCGCGACCCGCCCGGCGGTGACCGTGCGGGCGAGGGATGCGGCGGCGGCGGACACCGTGGCATCCGTTTCGGCGGCCGGTTCCGCACCTCCGTCCGGCGCGGCCGGGTCGGCTGCGACGTCGAAGGCGAGCACGGTCTTGCCGCCGCGCTCGACGTAGAGCACCAACGCGCCGTCGACTAGCACGACCAGCGCACCGGCCTTGCGCCCAGGGCGGTGCCCGGTTCCGGTCGGCAGCGGCGGCCAGGGCAGCACGGAGCCGTACGGGTTGGCCGGGTCGGTGGCGGCCAGGGTGACGGCGGCGTGCTGCGGATGCTGCCCCTCGGCCACGAAGGACCGCAGCCGGTCGATCGTGCCGACCGTGGCGAACTGGGCGGCGCCGAGCCCCTCGATGAAGTAGCCGCGCCGGCACCGGCCCATCTCCTCGAAGCCGCTGAGGGTGCGGTAGGCGAGCGCGAACCCGCCGGTCACGCCCTCACCCATCACCGCGCCGCGCGTGACGACGCCGTAGCGTTCAAGCAACGTCTCGCCGAGGGCGTGCGCCCGCCGGGTGGGTGAGTCGTCGGCGACGGGCACGATCGACCAGCGGCCGGACACGGTGGGCGGCCCGGTGCGGGAGGGCAGGGTGCCCCGCGCCGGGATCCGCCCGCCGTGCAAGCGTGCCCGCGGGGCCGGCCGGCGGGTGCTGTGCGCCGCACGCCCGCCGGAGAGCAGGGCGCGCACGGGGGCGAACGTGTCGTTGCCCACCAACCCCGCCCAGACCAGGTCCCAGAGGGCGGCGGCAAGGGCGGCGTCGTCCTGGCTGCCGACGGCATCCGCCAGCTGCCGGAAGAAGAACCCTCCCCCACCGGCCAGGGTCGACAGGATCTCCTGCTGCAGCGCCGTGGTCTCCAACGGGGTGGGCAGCGGCAGGGTGAGCGGCGCTGTGTCGCGCAGGTGCAGGCTGACCCAGCCGTCGTTGCCGGCCAGCGTGCCGGCGCCTGCCCAGAGCACCTCGCCCGTATTGGTGAGCTCGTCGAGCAGGGCCGGCCGGTAGTCGGAGACGCGGGACGGCAGCACGAGGCTCTCCCAAGCCGACGCGGGAATGCGCGCGCCCTCCAACTGCTCGATGACGGATGCGACGCCGTCGATTCCGCGCAGGCGCCCGCCCACGTGCTGCCAGGCCGGCAGGAACCGGCCCATGGTGACCTGGTCGACCGGCTCCACCTCGTGCCGGAGCGCGGCCAGGGACCGACGGCGGAGGCGCCGCAGAACCTCGGCGTCGCACCACTCCGGCCCGGACCCGTGCGGACGGAATTCGCCCTCCATGAGGCGGCGGGCTCCGCCGAGACGTCGGAGGGCGACAAGGGCGACCGCCGGGCCGAGTCCGAACCGCGCGGCCACCTCGGCGAGGGTGAACGGCCCGTGGGTGCGGGCGTAGCGGCTGATCAAGTCGCCGAGCGGGTCGGGCACCGGCTCGGTGAACACCGCCGGAACCCCCTGCGGCAGGGGAACCCCGAGCGCGTCACGGAGCCGGGCGGAGTCTTCGATGGCCGCCCACCACTGCTGGCCGGCGAATCCGACCGAGATGATGCGGCGGGTGCCGACAAGGACCTGCAGGCCCTCGGCTGCTCCCGGGGCAACGGCCGGGTCGAGGCGGGCGGCCACCTCTGCCTCGGTGAGCGGTCCGAGGCCGCGAAGCAGGTCGGCGATGCCTTCCACGCCGCGCGCCTTCCGATCGGGGGCGAGCCGTTGCAGTTCCAGGTCGGTCTGTTCGATCACGGCCGGGTCGAGCAGCTCCCGCAGCTCCACCCGGCCGAGGAGCTCCGCCAGCAGGCTGGAGTCGAGCGAGAGCGCGGTGGCGCGTCGCTCGGCGAGCGGGGAATCCCCCTCGTACATGAACGCGGCCACGTAGCCGAAGAGGAGGGTGCTCGCGAAGGGGCTGGCGGCATCCGTCTGGGTCTCGACCAGGCGCAGTGCCCGACTGTCGATGCGACGGGTGAGGGCCAGCAGCGCGGGCAGATCGTAGACGTCCTGCAGGCACTCGCGCACGGTCTCGAGAATGATCGGGAAGGTGGGGAAGGCGCGGGCCACGTCGAGCAGTTGGGCGGCCTTCTGCCGCTGCTGCCACAACGGCGACCGGCGACCCGGGTTGTAGCGCGGGAGCAGTAGGGCCCGGGCGGCGCACTCGCGGAACCGTGCGGCGAACAGAGCCGATCCGCCGACCTCGTCGGTGACCAGCTGTTCGAGCTCGGCCGGGTCGAAAACGAAGAGGGAGCTGCCGGGCGGGTCGGACTCGGTGTCGGGGATGCGAACGACGATGCCGTCGTCGCTGGCGACGCAGGCCCCGTCGAGCCCGTAGCGCTCCCGCACGCGGGCGCCCACGGCGAGGGCCCAGGGGGCGTGCACCTGCAGCCCGAACGGAGAGTGCAGCACCACCCGCCAGTCGCCGAGTTCGTCGCGGAAGCGCTCGACGACGAGGGTGTGATCCGTCGGAAGGTGGCCGGTCGCGGCGCGCTGCTCCGCCAGGAAGGCCAGCAGGTTGTTGCCGGCCCGCTCGTCGAGGCCGCCCGCTCGGCAGCGAATCCGTGCCTCGTCGGCGGGGAGCGCCGACAGCTCCCGCAGGAACGCGCCGATCGCCTCGCCGAGCTCGGCCGGCCGCCCCAGGCCGTCGCCCTTCCAGAACGGGAGCCGTCCCGGTTCGCCGAACGCGGGGAGAACCAAGACCCGGTCGTGGGTGATCTCCTGGATGCGCCAGCTGGTCGTGCCGAGGGCGAAGACGTCGCCGACCCGGGACTCGTAGACCATCTCTTCGTCGAGTTCTCCGACCCGGCGGCCGGTGGTCTCGTCGCCGCCGACCATGAAGACGCCGAACAGGCCTCGGTCGGGGATGGTGCCGCCGCTGGTCACGGCCAGACGCTGGGCGCCGGGACGGCCCGTGAGGATGCCGGTGTCCCGGTCCCAGACGATGCGCGGGCGCAGTTCGGCGAACTGGTCGGACGGGTACCGGCCGGCGAGCAGGTCGAGGGTGGCCTCGTAAGCAGACCGCGGGAGCGAGTGAAAGGGTGCGGCGCGACGGACGGTGTCGAACCATTCCTCGGCGTGGATGGGTTCCAGGGCGGTGGCTGCCACGGTCTGCTGGGCGAGGATGTCGAGCGGGTTGGACGGCACCTGGAGCGATTCGATCAGGCCGGCGGCCATGCGCTCGGCGGCGACGGCCGCATGGATGAGATCGGCCCGGTGCTTGGGGAAGATCACGCCGCGGGAGACCTCGCCCACCTGGTGCCCGGCCCGGCCGATGCGTTGCAGTCCGCTCGCCACCGACGGCGGGGACTCCACCTGCACGACCAGGTCGACGGCACCCATGTCGATGCCGAGCTCCAGGCTGGACGTGGCCACCACGCACCGCAGACGCCCGGCTTTGAGGTCGTCTTCGATCAGGGCCCGCTGCTCCTTGCTCACGGAGCCGTGGTGGGCTCGGGCGAGCAGCGGCTCGGCTCCGTCGCTGTGGCCGCTCGCGCCCATGAGGGCGGCCGGCGCGCGGGACGCCGCTACGCCGACCGGCACCAGCGCCGGCTCCAGAGCATCTTCCAGGCGCTGTGCATAGATCTCGTTGAAGCGAGCGGTCAGTCGTTCGGCCAGCCGGCGGGAGTTCGCGAAGACGATCGAGGAGGTGTGCGCCAGCACCTCGTCGACGATGGCCTCCTCCACATGCGGCCAGATGGATCCGGTCTGCGGGGCGGCCGCGGCCGTGGCCCCCTCCCGCACCGGCACCGGGCCGACCTGGCTCATATCGTCGACGGGTACGACCACGCTGAGGTCGAATCGTTTCGTCGACACCGGCGCCACGATCTCCACGGCCGCGGACCCGCCGAGGAACCGGGCGACCTCGGCCGCCGGTCGCACGGTGGCCGACAATCCGATGCGCTGCGCCGGATGCTCCAACAGGTCGTCGAGGCGTTCCAGGGAGACGGCCAGGTGCGCGCCGCGCTTGCTCGCCGCGACCGCGTGAACCTCGTCGATGATGACCGTGTCGACGCCGCGCAGGGATTCGCGCGCGGCCGAGGTGAGCATGAGGAACAGCGATTCGGGGGTCGTGATGAGGATGTCCGGCGGCGTTTTGACCAGGCTGCGGCGCTCGGCGGCCGGGGTGTCCCCCGACCGCACCCCGACGGTCACCTGAGGAGGTGCGAATCCGAGTCTCTCGGCAGCCTGGACGATGCCCACCAGTGGCGCACGCAGGTTGCGTTCCACGTCGACGCCGAGCGCCTTGAGCGGCGAGATGTAGAGCACGCGGGTGCGCGGGGGTGCCGGGACATCCGTGACCTTCGTGGCCTTCAGAGCACCCGTGACCTTCGAGGCAGCCGGAGCAGCTGCTGTAGTCGCAGCATCCGCGGCCAACCGGTCGATGGCCCAGAGGAACGCGGCGAGCGTCTTGCCGGACCCGGTGGGAGCCACGACCAGCGCGTGGGCGCCGCGGGAGATCGCATCCCACGCCCCGAGCTGCGCCTCGGTGGGTGCGGCGAAGGCCTGCGCGAACCAGGCCCGGGTCGCCGGTGTGAATCGGTGCAGAACCTCGTTCATGTGTCCATCCTCGCCGATACGTCTGACATCACCCACCGCGCCCGCTCGAACAAATTCGACGGAGATTTCGAGTCAAACACGCGATTTTGACGACAAACGGGGCGTTTTGGGCAAAATCTCCGTCGAATTCGTCAGGAGCAGGGATGCGGTCGACTACTTGGAGGCGACGAGCTGCACGGTGAGCGAGTCGACCTGCGTGGCGATCAGGTCGCTCGCCGACCAGCGGGCGGCGAGCCGGGCAAGGGTCGCGTCGAGTTCGGTGCGGGTCAGGCCGTCCACGAGTTCGAGGCGCACGACCAGTTCCGGGCCGGCGAGCCGGGCGGCCGGGTCGCCCGGGGCCAGCTCCACTCCGAGCACGCTCAGTTCGGTGGCGACGGACTCGGCGAAGGCATCCGCGACGGGCCGGCTGGCGTAACTGGGCGTCCAGGGCAGGGACTGCGCGATGGCCCACAGGGCGGGCCGGCGCACGACGAACTCGGTCGGCGCGGTCGGGTCGAGCACGACCAGGTCGGTGTCGTCCTGGGCCGCGGCCAGCGCCACCCGGATGCCGTCGGACGGCACGGGACGAGCCTGCGTGTTCCAGGCCGACATCGCGGCAACGGAGGAGAACACCGGCAACACCGTGCGTCCGTCGGGTCCGGCGACGGTGATGATCGAGAGTTCCTGGGTCTTGTCGACGACGAGACCGGCGTCAGTGGTGCCCGAGTCGCCGAGCGCGGTGACCAGGGGGATGAGCAGACGGGCCGTGCGCAGGGCGTCGACGACCGTCTCCTCGCCTGCCTCCCGGGAGTGGAACCGGTGCAGCGCCTCGAGCAGGAACTCCGGTGCCAGCCCATCGTCGTCGGAGTGCAGGCTGGGCGAGAACGTGCGCCCGGCCCACGGCTGCCCCGCGGAATCGCCGCCGCCGGGACCGGGGCCGCCGGGCAGGCCGGTGGAGCCGAGGTTACGCGCCCGCGACATCCAGCGCCTCGCCCAGGGTGAACGCCCCCGCGTAGAGGGCCTTGCCGACGATGGCACCCTCGAGGCCGAGCGGCACCAGTTCGCGCAGCGCGCGGAGGTCGTCGAGGCTGGAGATGCCGCCGGAGGCGACGACCGGGCGGTCGGTGCGCTCCATCACCTGGCGGAGCAGGTCGATGTTCGGGCCCTGCAGTGTGCCGTCCTTGGTCACGTCGGTGACGACGTAGCGGGAGCAGCCGGCCTCTTCGAGGCGGGCGAGCACCTGCCAGAGGTCGCCGCCCTCCTTGGTCCAGCCGCGGGCGGCGAGGGTCGTTCCGCGCACGTCGAGGCCGACAGCGACGGCGTCCCCGTGCCGGGCGATGACCTGGGCGGCCCACTCCGGGTCTTCCAGGGCGGCGGTGCCGAGGTTGATCCGGCTGACGCCCGCATTCAGCGCAGCGTCCAGCGACGCATCGTCGCGGATGCCGCCGGACAGCTCGATCTTCACGCCCGTGACCTCCCGGATCACGGTGCGGATGACATCCGTGTTGTTACCGCGGCCGAACGCGGCGTCGAGGTCGACGAGGTGGATCCACTCCGCACCCTGGCGAGCCCAGTCCCGGGCCGCGTCGACGGGGTCACCGTAGTTGGTCTCGGTACCGGCCTCACCCTGGGTCAAGCGCACGGCTTTGCCGTCGGCGACGTCGACGGCGGGCAGCAGAACGAGACGGGGGGCAGGGTTGTTCTCAGTCATGGGTGTCCTCGGTTGGGAGTGGTCGCGGCGACCGGTTCAGTCAGGAAAGGGGAAGCTAGTCGTGGAGGGTGCCCAGCCAGTTGCTGAGCAGACGGATGCCGGCCTCACCGGATTTCTCCGGGTGGAACTGGGTGGCTGTGAGCGGTCCGTTCTCGATGGCGGCCAGGAACGGCCGACCGTGCTCGGACCAGGTGAGGATCGGCTTCGGGAACGGCGGCATGACGTCGAGGGTCCAGTCCTGGGCGGCATAGGAGTGCACGAAGTAGAACCGCTCCTGCTCGATGCCGCGGAAGAGGGCTGACCCTTCCCCCGGCGTGACCGTGTCCCAGCCCATGTGCGGCAGAACGGGCGCGTCCAGCCGGGTCACGGTGCCCGGCCATTCGCCGAGGCCTTCCGTGTCGATTCCGCGTTCGACGCCGTGCTCGAACATGACCTGCATGCCCACGCAGATGCCGAGCACCGGGCGTCCGCCCGCGATCCGCCGGTCGATGATCTCATCGCCCCGCACGGCGGTCAGCGCCTGCATCACGGCGCTGAACGCCCCCACACCGGGCACGACCAGGCCGTCGGCCTCGAGCGCTTCACGGCGATCGCTGGTCAGCGTGACGACAGCCCCGGCCAGCTCGAGAGCCTTGACTGCCGAGTGCACGTTTCCCGTGCCGTAGTCGAAGACGACGACGTTGGTCACAGTGCACCCTTGGTGGACGGGATGCCCGACACCAGCGGGTCGAGCGCCTTGGCCTGCCGGAAGGCACGGGCGAAGGCCTTGAACTCGGCTTCGGCGATGTGGTGCGGGTCGCGACCGCCCTGCACCGTGACGTGCACGGTGAGGCCGGCGTTGAAGGCCACGGCCTCGAACACGTGGCGCACCATCGATCCGGTGAAGTGGCCTCCGATCAGGTGGAATTCGAAACCCGCCGGTTCTCCCTGGTGCACGAGATACGGGCGTCCGGAGATGTCGACGACGGCCTGCACGAGCGCCTCGTCGAGCGGCACCAGGGCGTCGCCGTACCGGGAGATGCCGGATTTGTCCCCGAGGGCCTGCTTGATGGCCTGCCCGAGCAGGATTCCGACGTCTTCGACGGTGTGGTGCACGTCGATCTCGATGTCACCGCGCGCCCGCACCGTGAGGTCGGTCAGCGAGTGTTTCGCGAACGCGGTCAATAGGTGGTCGTAGAACGGGACCGAGGTCTGAATGTCGGACTCACCGGTGCCGTCGAGGTTGAGCGACAGGTCGATGCTCGACTCGCTCGTCTCACGCTGCAGGTGGGCGAAACGGGGCGGAGTGGACGCTGAAGAGAAGCTCATACGCCTAGTTTATTGGCCTGATCCGGTCACGGCTGCCCGAGCGCTTCGATGGCGGTGAGGAAGGCGGTCGTCTCCGCTTCGGTGCCGGCGCTGACTCGCAGGTGGCCGGGGATGCCGACGTCCCGCACGAGGACGCCGTCGGCCAGCAGGGCTTCGAACGTGGCCCGCGGGTCTTCGACCCCGCCGAACAGCACGAAGTTGCTCGCACTGCGCAGCGGCGAGTACCCGAGGCAGGTCAGTTCGGCCGAGATGCGGTCGCGCTGGGAGCGGATGTCGTCGACCATCGCGAGCATCGCCGGCGTGTGGGCGAGGGCGGCGACTGCGGCCGCCTGGGTGAGCGCCGACAGGTGGTACGGCAGGCGCACGAGGCGCAGCGCATCCGTCACGGCCGGGTCGGCGGCCAGATACCCGACGCGGGCTCCGGCGAAGGCGAACGCCTTGCTCATGGTGCGGGAGACCAGCAGACGCTCCCGGCCGGGCAGCAGGCTGAGCGCACTCGGCGCGTCGGTCGGGCCGAACTCGTAATAGGCCTCGTCGACGACGACGACACCGTCGGTCGCGTCGTAGACGGCCGCGATGGTGTCCAGGGACAGCGGTGTGCCGGTGGGGTTGTTCGGCGAGCAGAGGAAGACGAGGTCGGGGGCGACCCGGTTGACCCAGTCGACGGCCGTGGCCGGGCTGAGCTCGAAGTCGGCGTCGCGCCCGCCGGCGATCCAGCGGGTGCCGGTTCCGGAGGCGAGCAGCGGGTACATCGAGTATGTCGGTGCAAACCCGAGCACGGACCGCCCGGGACCACCGAAGGCCTGAAGCACCTGCTGCAGCACCTCGTTGGACCCGTTCGCCGCCCAGATGTTCTTGCGGGTCAGCCCATGGCCGAGGTATCGGGCGAGGGAATCGCGCAGTTCTGTGAATTCCCGATCGGGATACCGGTTGACGGTTTTCACCGCGACCGCCAGCGCAGAGACGATGTCCTGCGCCACCTCGTCCGGGATTCCGTGTGTGTTCTCATTCACATTGAGGGCCACCGGCACATGCAGTTGGGGGGCCCCGTAGGGAGTGAGTCCGCGCAGATTATCGCGGAGGGGCAGGTCGCTGAGACTGGTCACTTCCCCCATATTACCGGCGGACGTATCGCGCGAACGGGTTCGGCCGAATCAGGGCCCGCTGGACCAGGACTGAGTGAATCAAAACTCGTTCGGCAGGGCGAGCCTCTGTCCGGGCTGCACGCTGTCGGACGGGAGCTGGTTGAGGCTCACGATCTCGGCGATGACGTCGCGCGGGTCGGACGTCGGGGCGATGGTCTCGGCGAGTTGCCAGAGCGACTGCCCCGATTGAATGGTCACGTAGTCGAAGGCCGTGGCCACACGGCCGACCGTCGAGCTCTCGGCGGCTGCCAGTCCGCCGTTCAGAACGACGACGAATGCCGCGGCCACGAGCGGAAGGCCCGCCAGCGCCGTGAAAACAACGCGACCGCGCCGGGTCAGACGCAGTCGGCTGCGCCCTGTCGCGATGGGGGCGCCAAGATCAAGTGCAGTGCTCATATCCAACCTCCTGTAAGAAGACGCATCCGGCTCTCGGCCGGGAGAGCCGGATGCGAACTTATGTTCCGAATGTATATTCGATATTTCGAACAATCAAGCCCTATTCGGTACTTTCTGAAAAGATTTTTCCGACACACTCGAATACATGTTTGTTTTCTGAGCGTGAGATGGATACAGTTTCGATTGTCTGTTTGAAACTCAATCAGGCACCCCCGACATTCGCGTGAAACGGTCGCCGTCACGGCTGCTGCCAGCGCACCACTCAACACGAGGAGCGACGAACGTGGCACAAGACACCAGCGGTCCCCGCGACAAGGGCGGCACCAGACGGCGCAAGAGCCTGAGCGAGAAACAGCTCGCCATCCTCGACGTGATCCAGCGCTCGGTCAGCCAGCGCGGTTATCCGCCGAGCATGCGCGAGATCGGCGACGCCGTCGGGCTCGCCTCCCTGTCGAGCGTCACCCACCAGCTCAACCAGCTTGAACTGAGCGGTTATCTGCGCCGCGACCCGAATCGTCCCCGCGCCCTCGAAGTTCTGATCGAGATTCCGCAGTCGCCCGAAGACGCCACGTCCGGCACGGAGAGTTTCCACACCGGGGTCCAGGTCGGTGATGCCGCGATGGTGCCGCTCGTCGGCCGCATTGCGGCCGGAATTCCGATCACCGCCGAACAGCAGATCGACGAGATCTTCCCGCTCCCCCGCCAGCTCGTCGGTAAGGGCGATCTCTTCATGCTCAAGGTGACGGGCGAGTCCATGATCGACGCGGCCATCATGGATGGTGACTGGGTCGTCGTTCGGCAGCAGAAGACCGCGGAGAACGGCGAGATCGTCGCGGCCATGCTCGACAACGAGGCCACCGTGAAGGTGTTCCGCCAGCGCGACGGACACACCTGGCTGCTCCCCCGCAACACGAACTTCGAACCGATCGTCGGCGACCACGCCGAGATTCTCGGCAAGGTCGTGGCGGTGCTGCGCTCGGTGTAGGCCGGATCACGGCTCGGGGTCTCGCGGTCTCGACAGGCTCGACCAGCGTCGTGGAGACTCTGATTTGTCGGGTCACCACAGGGTTCAGGAGGCCGGGCACGAACACCGTTTTTCGGTGTCGTGCCCGGCCTTCTGCGTGGGTGCGGCCGGCGCGGACTACGCGGGAACGGCCAGGCGCGTGCGCACGGCGCGGGTGGCGGCGAGCATGTTCCGCAGAGACTGCACCGTCTCGGCATAGCCCCGGGTTTTCAGGCCGCAATCCGGGTTCACCCAGATCTGGCCGGACGGGATGGCCCGGGCGGCCCGCTCGAGCAGGTCGGTCAGCTCGGCGACACTGGGAACCCGCGGCGAGTGGATGTCCCACACACCCGGGCCGATCCCGTGGTCGAAGCCGGAGGTCTGGATATCCCCGACGACCTCCATGCGCGACCGTGCCGCCTCAATGCTGGTCACGTCGGCGTCCAGATTACGGATCGCGTCGATGACGACGCCGAATTCGGAATAACACAGGTGCGTGTGGATCTGCGTCGCCTCGGCCGCACCGGCGGTGGCCAGGCGGAACGAGCCCACCGACCAGTCGAGGTATTCTGCGTGGTCCTCCTTCTTCAGCGGCAGCAGTTCTCGCAGTGCGGGCTCGTCGACCTGGACGATCTGAATTCCCGCTCTCTCGAGGTCGGCGATTTCATCGCGGAGCGCCAGGGCCACCTGCCGGGCCGTGTCGCCGAGCGGCTGGTCATCGCGCACGAACGACCACGCGAGGATCGTCACCGGGCCGGTGAGCATCCCCTTCACCGGTTTGAGCGTCAGACCCTGGGCGTACGCCGACCACTCGACCGTGATCGGCTGCGGCCGGGACACATCTCCCCAGAGGATCGAGGGGCGCACGCACCGGCTGCCGTACGACTGCACCCAGCCGTTCTCGGTGACGGCGAACCCGTCGAGATTCTCGGCGAAGTACTGCACCATGTCGTTGCGCTCCGGCTCGCCGTGCACCAGCACGTCGAGGCCGATTTCTTCCTGCACCGTGACCACGCGCGCTATCTCGGCCCGCATCAGGTCTCGATAGTCAACGGTGCTCAGCGACCCCTTGAGTAATTGCGCCCGGGCCCGACGGATGTCCCCGGTCTGCGGGAACGATCCGATCGTGGTCGTCGGCAGGAACGGCAGATTCAGGGTGGCCTCCTGGGCCGCCACCCGTGCGGCGTAGTCCACGCGGGTGAAGTCGGTCGGGGTGAGGGCCTCCGTGCGCACGCGTACGGCGCCGTCGTGCACGCCGGGCGCGACCCGTCTCGCGTCGAGGGCTGCGGAGGCTGCCGCGAGGTCGGCGGCGATGGCAGCACGCCCCTCGGAGAGCCCCCGGGCGATCGTGGCCACCTGGGTGACCTTCTGGTCGGCGAAGGCCAGCCAACTCTTCAACTCGTCGCTCAGCGCCGATTCGTCGTCGACGTCGTGCGGCACGTGCAGCAGCGACGTCGAGGTGGAGACCGTGACCCGGGGTGAGAGCCGCTCCAGACCGGCCACGGTCTCGAAGGCCGTCGCTAGGTCACCGCGCCAAATGTTGTGGCCGTCGATGACGCCGGCAACCAGCGTCGTCGTCTCCAGCCCGGCCGTCACGGCCGGCACTTTTCCCCGCACCAGGTCGAGCCCGATGGCTTCCACCGCGGTCGCTGCGAGAACGGGCAGGGCGTCGTCGAGGCTGCCGTAAGGTGCTGCGACAAAGATGGAGGGGCGCTCGGCAAGGCCCCCGAGCGTGGTGTACGCGGAGTGAACGGCGGTCAGGGCATCCGCTCTCGGGATGTCGATGCTCTCGCTGACGAGGGCAGGTTCGTCCAGTTGCACCCATTCGGCGCCGGCGGCGCGCAGCCGCTGCAGCAAGGCCGCGTAGACGGGCACGAGGTCGTCGAGGCGTTCCAGCGGGCTGAAGCCGGCGGGAGCCGCGTCGCTCGGCTTGCTGAGCAGCAGGAACGTGACCGGGCCGACGATGACCGGACGGGTCAGGAATCCGGCTGCCTTCGCCTCCACGAACTCCTGCACGAGACGGTCACTGGCGAGGGAGAACGCGGTCTCAGGACCGATTTCCGGCACCAGGTAGTGATAGTTGGAGTCGAACCATTTGGTCATCTCGAGCGGCAGATGGTCGCCGGCACCGCGGGCGAGGGTGAAATACCCGGCCAGGTCGAGGCGTCCGTCGGCATCCTGGAGATGAGCGAACCGGGCCGGGACGGCGCCCACCGTGCACAGGGCGTCCAGAACCTGGTCGTAATACGAGAACGATTCCGGGATGGAGGAGTCGTCCCGGCCGAGTCCGAGCCGCACGAGGCGCTCCCGGGTACTCCCGCGCAGGGCAGCAGCGGTGGTTTCGAGCTCCCCCGCGGTGACCGATCCGGCCCAGAACGCTTCGACGGCCCTTTTCAGTTGACGGCGCGGACCGATGCGGGGATAGCCGAGGATGGTGCCGGCGGGGAACGCGGGGAACGTGGTCATGAGTACTCCTTGGCGGGGGCAGAGACAGAAGGGGCAGGGACGAGAAGACCGCAGCCGTCCAGAACGGAGAGCACGGTCTCGTGCTGGTTGAAGGCGTACAGGTGCAGACCGGGGGCGCCGCCGGCGATGAGTTCCCGGGCCAGTTCGGTGGCCTGACGGATGCCGATGTCACGCTGGCCCTCTTTGGTCGGCTCCACCTCGAGCGCGATCGCAAGCTCGGACGGAAGTTCCTCGCCGGACAACTCCAGGATGCGGCGCAGCCGGGCCGGACTCGTGACCGGCATGATCCCGGGCAGGATCGGGAACTCGACCCCGGCGGCCCTGGCCCGTTGGATGAAGCTGAGGTAGTGGTCGGCATGGAAGAACAGCTGGGTGATCGCCAGGTTCGCGCCGGCGGCCTGCTTGGCCAGCAGCGTGTCGATGTCCTGGGCCGTCGACCGGGAACGCGGGTGCCCGTTCGGGAAGGCCGCCACGGCGATGCGCACCTTTGTCCGGTCGCGCTTGATCGAGCGTGCTGCGGGGAGTCCGGGGATGACGGATTCGCGGTACGGCTCCCGCTCGGCCTGCACCCGGTGGATCAGCTGCACCAGTTCCGCCGCACTGCCCAGGTCGCCGAGGAAGGCCTCCCCCTCACGAACGCCCTCCGGCGGATCACCGCGCAGGGCCAGGAAGCTCCGCACCCCGGCGTCCAGGAATTCCCGGATCAGCTGGCTGGCTTCCGCGTTCGACGATCCCACACAGGTGAGGTGGGCCAGCGGGTCCACCGTGGTGGTGCGCAGGATGTGGGTGAGCACGTCCAGGGAGGATCGCCGGGAGGAGCCGTTCGCGCCGTAGGTGACCGAGATGAACTCGGGGCCCGCAGCGGCGAGCCGCTCGATGGTGGCGTGCAGCGCGGACGTGGCGGCATCCGATTTGGGCGGATACAGCTCGAACGAGAACGGGACGTTCCCGCAGTCAGGGTCCGAGGTGTTGGACATTGCTCCTCATTCGACAGTTGCCAGTGGCGGGCACTGGGGCCGGGCGGCCGCGGACCGCCAGTCAGGACAGGCGGGTTTTCGCGGGCGGGTGCCGGGCTCGGCTGTCGCTCCATGCCGCCGGCCGGAAGGCCCGCGGCAACGATTGAGAAGACTCTAACAAGCACGCCGCACGGGAGGCAGGCCTGTGACCGAATGTGTCACGAGACCAGACCTCAGCGGCACCGGCGAGCAGGCACGGCGCGGAAACGAGCGCAACGAGACGCGTTCTGTTACGGCGAGGCCTGACCGGAGTCGGTGCGGAACGGCAGCGAAGATCAGCCGGCGACGGCCGGCCGAACAGCGAACGGCTCGAACTGGGCCTGGATCTCCTCGGTCACCAGCGCCGTCACCTCGGTGCCCGTCTCGGCATAGTCGGTGGAGAGAACGGTTCCCTGCTCGTGCAGAACGGCGATCAGGTCGCCCCGCTCGTAGGGGATCAGCAGCTCGAGCTTGATCGACGGCCGCGGCAGCAGGTCGGCGGCGGTCGCGAGCAGTTCTTCGATCCCCTCACCGGTGCGGGCGGAGACGAAGATGCCCTTCGGCCAGAGTCCACGCAGCACGAGCCGGTCGTCCTCGCTGATCAGGTCGCTTTTGTTGAAGACGACGATTTCGGGGATCTCCCGGGCGCCGACCTCGGCGATCACCTCGCGCACGGTGGACAACTGGCTGGCCGGGTCTGGGTGCGAGCCGTCGACGACGTGCACGATGACGTCGGCGTCGGCGACCTCCTCGAGGGTGGAGCGGAACGCCTCCACCAACTGGTGCGGCAGGTTACGCACGAACCCGACCGTGTCGGTCAGCGTGTACAGCCGTCCGTCGGTCGTGGTGGACTTGCGCACCGTGGCGTCCAGGGTGGCGAAGAGGGAGTTCTCGACGAGAACGCCGGCTCGGGTGATGCGGTTGAGCAGGCTGGACTTACCGGCGTTGGTGTAACCGACGATGGCAACGGATGGCACGGCGTTGCGCTTGCGATTGGCCCGCTTGGCCTCGCGGGCGGGTTTCATTTCCAGGATCTGCTTGCGGAGCCGGGACATCCGGGTGTGGATGCGTCGGCGGTCCAGTTCGATCTTGGTCTCTCCGGGGCCGCGCGAACCCATGCCGGCACCGGCACCACCGACCTGGCCACCGGCCTGGCGGGACATCGAGTCACCCCAGCCGCGCAGGCGGGGCAGCAGGTACTCGAGCTGGGCGAGTTCGACCTGCGCCTTGCCCTCCCGACTCTTGGCGTGCTGGCTGAAGATATCGAGGATCACGGCGGTGCGGTCGATGACCTTGACCTTGACGACATCCTCGAGCGCGCGCCGCTGGCTGGGGGCGAGCTCGGTGTCGGCGATGACGGTGTCGGCGCCCATCATTTTGACGATGCCGGCGACTTCCTCGGCCTTGCCCTTGCCGAGGTAGGTGCTGGCGTCGGGCTTGGCCCGGCGCTGCATCAGGCCGTCGAGCACGGTGGCGCCGGCGGTCTCGGCCAACGCGGCGAGTTCGCGCATGGAGTTCTCGGCATCCGCCACGGTTCCGTGCGTGTACAGGCCGATCAGTACGACGTTCTCGAGCCGCAACTGACGGTATTCGACCTCGGTGACGTCCTCGAGTTCGGTGGAGAGGCTCGGCACCCGGCGCAGGGCGTTGCGGTCCTCACGGTCCTGCTGCGCTCCGTCGTGGCCCTCGTCGCCCGGCGACGGGGCAGACTCGGCCTGCAGCGCCTGGGCGGAGCCGCTGCGGAAGAGCGAATAGCCGGCGGCCTTGCTGTCGGCGCTGGCGAGAACGCGTGCGACCACGTCGTCGGTGTCGTCGGTGTCGATTGACTCAGTCATTCCTTTAACACTAGTTCCTCGATGCTTGGTAAGTTCCCTCTATGCCTTCCGACCACTACTTCACCCCGGCGCCCGACAACACCCTGAAACTGCGCCAGGTGACCGTGCAACTCGGCGGCCAGACCCGCGAACTGACCACCGCCAATTCGGTGTTCAGTCCCGACCACATCGACACCGGTACGCAGGTGCTGCTGAACAGCGCGCCCACCCCTCCGCCCGGCGGTGACTTCCTCGACCTGGGCTGCGGCTGGGGCCCGATCAGCCTGCACCTGGCTCTCGCCTCCCCGCGGGCCACGATCTGGGCCGTGGACGTGAACGAGCGCGCCCTCGACCTGGTGCGGTTGAACGCCGAGAAGCTCGGCCTCACCAACGTCACCGCGGTGCTGCCCGAGCAGGTGCCCGCCCATGTCACTTTCCGCACCATCTGGTCGAACCCGCCCATCCGGGTGGGCAAGACCGAACTGCACACCATGCTGCGCACCTGGCTGCCGCGCCTGGAGCCGGGTTCGGATGCCTGGCTCGTCGTGCAGCGCAACCTCGGCTCCGATTCCCTGCAGCGCTGGCTCGACGGTGACCTTCCCGACGAGTTCAGCACCTCTCGCCACTCCATCAGCAAGGGCTTCCGGGTGCTGCGGGTCGACCGCAAGGGCTAGCTAGCCCGCCCCGCGGACCTGCGCGGCGGTCGGCGCGGCTCAGCCGAGGTGGAAGACCCCGTCGAAGACGAGTTCCGCCGGGCCGGAGAGGGACACGTGTTCGCCGTCTTCGGTCGGGAACATGCGCACCCCCAGCGTTCCGCCGGTGACCTCGACCTGCCATTGATTGGGGGCGCCCGCGCCGGCCCAGTGCCGGGTGGCGAGGGCCGCGGCGGCCGCGCCGGTGCCGCAGGAGAGGGTTTCACCGCTGCCGCGCTCGTGCACCCGCATCCGGATGCGGCCGACGCCGTTGACGATCAGCGGGTCGTGCGGCAGCACGAATTCCACGTTCGCTCCGGCGGCCGGGTTCGGGTCGAGCTGGGGCACGAAGGTGAGGTCGACGCCGGCGAGTTCGTCGTCGTCGGCCAGGGCCACGACCACATGCGGGTTGCCCACGTTGATGCCGAGGCCGGGTCGGGCCACGGGCAGGTTCTTCGCCCGCACGAGCGGTTCGCCCCCATCGAGCCGCCACCGGCCGAGGTCGACCTGGTAGCCGGCCGCGCCGCGCTGCACGTCGCGCACGCCGCCGCGGGTGCCGATGCTGAGGGTTTCACCCCGGTCCAGGGTGGCCAGCCCCTGCTCGACCAGGAAACGCGTGTAGACCCGGATGCCGTTGCCGCACATCTCGGACACGGTGCCGTCGGCGTTCCAGTAGTCCATGAACCAGTCGGCACCGTCGTCTTCGGCGAGGGCGGCCGCACCGGCGGCCAGGTTCTTGGAGCGCACCGCGCGGATGATGCCGTCGGCGCCGATTCCGAAACGTCGGTCGCAGACCGCTCGGATCTGGCTCGGGGTGAGGTCGATCTGCCCGTCCGGGTCGGAGAAAAGCACGAAATCGTTGCCGGTGCCGTGGCCCTTGGTGAATAGCAGATCAATACCCATGGAATCAGTTTAGGAGGCCGGGCCGGGCGTCCAGTGTTCGGCCGGCTGGGCAGGGTCGGCGAGACGGGCCAGCGCCAGGGCGACCCGGTCCGGGGCGCCGGCGTCGATCCAGTGCGTGTCTGCGGAGCGCTTGAACCAGCTCACCTGACGCCGGGCGTACCGGCGGGTGATCTGTTGCGTCTCCTCGATTGCCTGCGCCTGACTGATCGTTCCCGCCAGTTGGCCGAGCGCCTGGGCGTAGCCGATGGCCCGGCTGGCGGTGACGCCGCTTTCGATCCCGTCCGGGATCAGGCCGCGCACCTCCTCGACGAGCCCGCGGGCCCACATCCCCTCCACCCGGGCGTCGAGGCGGGGGGTGAGCTCGGCGCGCTGCACGCGAAGGCCCACGGTGACCGCGGGCATCCAGTAGACGGGTTCGTCGGGCAGAGCGGCGGTATGGGGTGCCCCGGTCAGTTCCACCACCTCGAGGGCACGCACCAGGCGACGCCCGTTGCTGGCGCCGATGCGAGCCGCCGCGACGGGGTCCACGGCCTTGAGCCGGGCGTAGAGCGCGCCGGGGCCCTGTTCGGTCAACTCCGCCTCGAGTCGGGCGCGCAGCGCGGCGTCCGTGCCGGGGAACTGGAAGTCGTAGACCACGGAGGACACGTAGAGGCCGGATCCTCCGACCAGAATGGGCACGCCGCCGCGGGAGAGCACATCGGTGATCGCCGCACGGGCCTCCGTCTGGAACCGGGCGACGGTGGCCTCGTCGGTCACCGCGAGCACGTCGAGCAGGTGGTGCGGGATGCCGCGGCGTTCCGCCACGCTCAACTTGGCCGTACCGATGTCCATGCCGCGGTAGAGCTGCATGGCGTCGGCGTTGATGATCTCCGCCGCACGCCCGTCCCCGGCCAGGCGTGCGGCGAGGTCGAGCGAGAGATCGGACTTTCCGGTGCCGGTCGGCCCGACGATGACGACGAGCGTCGGCTCGGCGCCGATCGGTCCGGGAGCAGCGACCGCCGGCTTCGGAGCGGGCACCGGCCTAGCGCTCCCCGTCGGTGACGTCGTAGATCGGAGTGGTGCTGGAGGCGCTCGTGACCGGCGACCCCACGCGCAGGGTGGGGAGTCCGAGGGACACCGCTCCGGGCGCACCGACTGGACCACCGTGGCTGGGCACGCCGCAGGACTCAGCCTCGAGGCGGTCCCACGCATCGCCGGCGATCGTGCGGCGGATGCGCAGCGGCGCCCCGTCGACGGAGTCGGCGATCAGGTGGAACGGGGCGGCCTGCGTCACGGTGACGGTGACCAGGTCGCCGGGCCGGGGCTGTTCGGATCCTGCCGGCACGTCGAAGTGCACGAGCCGGCTGTCGGGTGCCCGGCCACTGAGCCGGTGTGTGTCGGCATCCTTGCGGCCCTCGCCGTTGGCGACGAGGAGTTCGACCTCGCGACCGACCAGGGTCTGGTTCTCCTCCCAGGAGATGCGCTCCTGCAGCACCGCGAGGCGCTCGTAACGGTCCTGAACGATCTCTTTGGGGACCTGATCGGGCATCGTGGCCGCGGGAGTCCCAGGACGGATGGAGTATTGGAAGGTGAAGGCGGTCGCGAACCGGGCCAGTTCGACAACCCGCAGGGTCTCCTGGAAGTCCTCCTCGGTCTCCCCCGGGAAACCCACGATGATGTCGGTGCTGATCGCGGCGTGCGGCATCTGCGCGCGTACCCGGTCGAGGATGCCGAGGAACCGCGCCGACCGGTAGGAGCGACGCATGGCCTTGAGGATCCGGTCCGACCCGGACTGCAGCGGCATGTGCAGCTGCGGCATGACCGAGGGGGTCTCGGCCATGGCGTCGATCACGTCGTCGGTGAAGGCGGCCGGGTGCGGGCTGGTGAAACGGATGCGTTCCAGTCCCTTGATCTGGCCGACCGCGCGCAACAGCTTGCCGAACGCGAGCCGGTCTCCGAATTCCACCCCGTAGGAGTTGACGTTCTGGCCGAGCAGAGTGACCTCGATGGCCCCGTCATCGACCAGGGACTGCACCTCGGCGAGGATCTCGCTGGGCCGACGGTCCTTCTCCTTGCCGCGCAGCGCGGGCACGATGCAGAACGTGCAGGTGTTGTTACAGCCGACCGAGATGGAGACCCAACCGCTGTAGCTCGAATCGCGTTTGGTGGGCAGGGTGGACGGGAACGTCTCGAGGGAATCCAGGATTTCCAGCTGGGCCTCGCCGTTGTGCCGGGCTCGCTCGAGCATGCTCGGCAGGGATCCCATGTTGTGCGTGCCGAAGACGACGTCGACCCAGGGGGCCTTCTTCAGGATGACGTCTTTGTCCTTCTGGGCCAGGCAACCGCCGACGGCGATCTGCATGCCGTCGTGGCGACGCTTGACCGAGGCCAGTTGACCGAGGTTGCCGTAGAGCTTGTTGTCGGCGTTCTCGCGCACCGCGCAGGTGTTCAGCACGACGATGTCGGCTTCCGCGCCGTTGGCGGGCACATAGCCGGCCGCCTCGAGCGAGCCACTGAGCCGCTCGGAATCGTGCACGTTCATCTGACAGCCGAAAGTGCGCACCTCGTAGGTGCGCGTGCGTCCCTCTGAGTCGTGCGCCGCCGACGACGGAGCAATCAGGGTCGGTGCGCTGAGGCTGGGTGAGGGGGGCGTGGCGGTGCTGCTGGTCATAGTGACTCCAGCTTACGCGGGGGACCTGCGAAACCGGGCCGTGGTCGGTTCTGCGTCCGGAGCCGGCCCCGACCCCGGGACCACGGACTACTGGAACCGGACGCGCGACGTCGATCCGCCGCGGGAGTCCATGGCCGCCTTGACCGCGACGCGCACGATGGACGAGTTGTACCCCTTGCGCATCAGGAACGCGTTCAGCCGGCGATCGATGGTCTGGTCATCGAGCCGGCTGAGCTGACCCACCCGTTTGCACGCGATCTCGATGGCCCGTTCCGTCTCGTCGTCGGGCATCTCGTCGAGCTTCTCGACGATCAGCTCCGAGTCGAGTCCGCGGCGGCGCATCTCGGCCTGCACCCCGGAGCGGCCCAGTCCCTTGCGCTCGTGGTGGCTGTGCACGATCTGGTCGGCGAGTCGCCCCTCGTCGATGTAGCCGAGTTCGATGAAGCGCTCGATGACCTCTTCGATCTCGTGCGGGTCGATCTCGGTTCCGGCCAGAACCGCGCGGGCCTCGGATGCCGACAGTGACCGTGCACGCAGACGCAGCAGCAGAACCGCTTCGGCACGCTCACGGTCGACCACGGCCCGCGCCGCAGCGCTCTCCGGGGTTTCTTCCTCTTCGTCACCATCAGCCTCATCCGCGCCGTCGACGCCGTACGGGACGGCGTACGGAGCATCGCTGTCGGGCGGGCCGACGTGGGGAGCGGAAGCGACCGGGGCGAGGGTCGCCGGCGCGGCACCGCCGAGGTAGGCGACGGGCGCCAGGCGTTCCCCGCTGGGTTCGGCCACTCCGGGCTCGGCCGAATGTGCCGCGGAAGCCCGCCCCGCGCTGGTGCCGCGGGCCGCGCTCTTGCGGCGTGCTGCGCTCAGCGATGCGACTTCGTCGGCCGGCTCGAAGTGGACCATGCGCTACGCCCCCTTGCGGGCGGCGAGACGCGCCTGAACGGCCTCGGCCTTGGCGGCGGCGGCTTCCTTGGCGGCCGCCGCGGTCACCAGCGCCGCCGCGGCGTCGATTGCCGCCTGAGCCTTCTTGGCTGCCGCACCCTCCGGGCTGATCCCGAGCTTGAAGAGGATCTTCTGCTCGATCTCGTTGGCCATGTCCGCCTCGCGCAGCAGGAAGTTGCGCGAATTCTCCTTGCCCTGGCCCAGCTGGTCGCCGTCGTAGGTGTACCAGGCGCCGGACTTCTTGACGATGCCGTGGTCCACACCGAAGTCGATCAGGCTGCCCTCCCGGGAGATGCCGATGCCGTAGATGATGTCGAATTCGGCCTGCTTGAAGGGCGGTGCCATCTTGTTCTTGACGACCTTGACCCTGGTGCGGTTACCGACGGCCTCGGTGCCGTCTTTCAGGGTCTCGATCCGACGGATGTCGAGGCGCACCGACGCGTAGAACTTGAGCGCCTTGCCGCCCGCGGTGGTCTCGGGGCTGCCGAAGAAGACACCGATCTTCTCGCGCAGCTGGTTGATGAAGATCATGGTGGTGTTGGTCTGGCTCAGTCCACCGGTGAGCTTGCGCAGGGCCTGCGACATCAGCCGGGCCTGGAGGCCGACGTGCGAGTCGCCCATCTCGCCCTCGATCTCGGCGCGCGGCACCAGGGCGGCGACGGAGTCGATCACGATCAGGTCGATGGACCCGCTTCGCACCAGCATGTCGGCGATTTCCAGGGCCTGCTCACCCGTGTCGGGCTGCGAGACGAGGAGGGCGTCGATGTCGACGCCGAGCTTGCGGGCGTATTCGGGGTCGAGGGCGTGCTCGGCGTCGATGAACGCGGCGATGCCGCCGTTTTTCTGAGCGTTGGCGATGGCGTGCAGGGTGAGGGTGGTCTTACCCGAGGACTCCGGCCCGTAGATCTCGACGATCCGGCCGCGGGGCAGGCCGCCTATGCCGAGAGCCACGTCCAACGCAATCGACCCGGTGGAGATAGTTTCGACGGGGGCGCGTTCGTCGCTGCCCAAACGCATGATCGAACCCTTGCCGAACTGGCGGTCGATGGCCGCGAGGGCGGTGTCGAGTGCCTTTTCGCGATCTGCTGATGATGCCATGAGTGGTCTCCTTCGGTCGTGCGTTTCGGCGCCTATAGGCTGTCGAACCTGGCTGCCGGGAGGACCCCGGCACCCGCTCTCAACAAGGCATGTGCTCTCTGTCGATGACAACCCCGACTGTACGTGGCGCCACCGACACTTGATCGGGGGCTGCCGCGGAAGTGGATGGATCGAATGCGACTCCTGCTGTTGAGGAGCCTATCAAAAGCGAACACGCATTCGAGCAACCCATGAATCTGGTCAGCGGCGTGTCGAAACCCCCGGCGACCGCATCGCAGGGTGGCGGTTCAGTAATCCAGCTCCGGCCATCGCGCCGCCCAGGACTGGAGCCAGCCCTCCATGTCGGCAGCCGGCATCGGGCGCGCGATGAAATACCCCTGGGCAAGGTCGCATTTCGTTCGGCGCACCAGATCCCAGTCGACGCGGTCCTCCACTCCTTCGGCCACGACCGTCATGCCCAGCTGCTTCCCCAGGCCGAGGCTGGCGCCGTACATCGCCCGCGCTGTCTTGTCATGCGAGGCCTGGTGAACGAAGTTCCGATCGATTTTGAGTTCGTCAAAGCGAATGTCGCGCATTTGGGCCAGCGAGGAGTGACCGGTCCCGAAGTCATCGATCGAGAGCTGGAAGCGCTTCAGGCGAAACCGCGTCAGGATCTCCAACGGCGCGCGCTGGTCCAGCATGAGCCGGCTCTCCGTCACCTCGAGAATGACATCCTGCGGTGCGACGTCGGTCGCCGCCGCCGCATCGAGAACCTTCTGGACGAAATCCACTGACTTCAGGTTGTCCATCGAAATATTGATGGCCACACGCAGTTTTATGCCCAGTTGCCGCCAGGCAGCTGCCTGCGCCAGCGCACCGACCAGCACCACACGGGTCAGCTCGTCAATGAGTCCATGCTGTTCGGCAACACCAATGAATCGGTCGGGGAAGATCAGGCCATCAGTCGGATGGCGCCAGCGCACGAGCGTCTCGACACCGATAAGGTCGCCGGTCACGACGTCGACCTGGGGCTGGTAGTGGTTCTCCAGCTCGCCGTTCGCGAGGGCGGACCGCAGCTCGTCCGGGCCGTACGACTTGGATTCGCGGGGGGCGGGGGGCGGCGACCAGGAGTTCACCATCGTGGCCAGCACCGCCGGTGAGATGGGCTTCGTCATCTGGCCGAGGACCGAGATCCCGTGCGCGTGCACCAGGGCAGCCGCCATGCGCAGAACGCTTTCGTCTTCGCAGCTGATCAGGATGAGGCTGCCCACGTAGTCGCGCTCGACCAGTTCGCGAACGAATTCGATTCCGTCCATCCCCGGCATGTTCAGATCCAGAAGGATCAGGTTCGGCGGGAACGGGGCCTCCACCAATTCCAGCGCGGCCGGACCGTTCTCGCATGCCCGCACCGAGTCATAGCCCAGCTCGGCGAGCATATGTGTGTGCAGTTTGTTCATGAAGGGCTCGTCGTCGAGCACAAGGATGCGGACGGGCGATTCAGGCATCGTCACTCGTCGCCGGACTGCAGAGTTGATCCACGAGAGCAATCACGGCGTCGAATTCGTGTCCGAACAGAGGAAGCATCTCACTGAGCGTCCCGGTCCGACCGGCTTGCCCCGCCGACGCCATGTCCGCGCACAGGTCGGCGAGCGAATGCGCGCCCACGACGCGCGCCGACGACTGGAGCTTGTGAGCCTGCTCACCCGCCTCGAATGCCCGGCCCTGAATGCTGGCTTCCTGCAGGTCCTGCGCAATGCGGACCGCGCCCGTCCTGAACTCGGCCAGGAACTCGAGTACGACGACCGGGTCGTTCCCGACGAGGTTCTCGAGCGCGCTCACATCCAAGGGGCCGGACCGAATCAGCGGTTCTGCCTCGGCCGCCGGCTCGGAGGGCGGTGCCGACGTCGCAGGGTCGGCCTGTCCCTGACCGGGGGGGCCTCCGGCCATGAGGAGGGCCTCGATGACCTGGGTCAACTCCGCGTAGCGCAGCGGCTTGGAGATGTAGGCGTCGCACCCGGCGAGTCGGGCCCGCTCCTCGTCGGCCTTCATCGCCATCGCGGTCAGCGCGATGACGGGGATGCCGGCGGTGACCGGATCCTGCTTCAGCAGGGCAGTCGCGGCCAGTCCGTCCATGCCGGGCAGCTGGATGTCCATCAGGATAAGATCCGGCCGTTCACGGCGGGCCATCGCCAGGCCGGCCTCCGCGTCGACAGCTTGCAGCACGGTGTAGCCGGCACTGCTCAGAAGGAGAGCGCTCAACTTCATATTCGTTGCGTTGTCTTCGACGATCAGCGTCCGGACCATGATGCCCCCCTTGTGTCAGTGCCAAGCCCTCTACTTCGGCACCAGTGCGCGAGCGACTTCGTCCACGAAATGGGTGCCATCAAAGCCCGTTTTGTACACAATACCGATAATCCTGACCACCGCGCCGTTGAGCGCCAGGTGCTCCCCCGGCGAGACCGGCTGGGCAGTCACGATCAGGATTGGAATGTGCGCCGTCGCGGGGTCCCGCCCCAACGCGTCGATGACGTCGAACCCGGTGACGTCAGGCATGACCAGGTCGAGCACAACCAGGTCAGGCCGGAACCGAAGCGCCAGCGTGATCGCCTCACGTCCTCCGTAGGCGCGCACGACCTCGTGACCGGGGGCCGGGAGGAGAGCGGCCATCACTTCGACCGCGCGGGGGTCCTCGTCGACGATCAGCACCCGGTGGGAGCTCGAGGCAGGACGGCTGAGCACGGTGGGAGAAGGCGGGAGGTCGCCGACTGCCTCCGTTCCCTCGACGGACACACCAGAGGTCACGGCCGCTGTCGGCAGCGCCAACCACACCGCGAAGAGCGCGCCCTCGCCTTCCGCGCTGGCCAGGGCAACGGTTCCCCGGTGTAATCCTGCAAGCTGTTTCACCATGGCAAGGCCGAGGCCGGTGCCCTCGAATTTTCTGGCCAGCGTGCTGTCGATCTGATGGAAAGCCTGAAAGAGCGTGGCCATGCCGGCCTTGGAGATACCGATGCCGCTGTCGCCCACGCAGATTTCCAGGAATTCCTGGCAATCGCTCTCGGGCAAAGGGAAGTCCTGCACCGGCCAGGATCCCGGCATCGTGCCGACGACGCTGCGCGGAACCCGGCGGGCGCGCAGTGTCACGCATCCTCCGGCGGCGGTGAACTTGACCGCATTCGAGAGCAGGTTGTACACAATTTGCTTGGTTTTACGCAGATCCAGTCGCAGCGCCCCCAGGTCGTCACCTGTTTCAATTTCCAACCGGATACGCTGAGCCGCCGCCTGCCCCCGGACGACGGAGAGACTGTTCACAAGCAAGCCGCCCAGGTCGACCTGCTCCAGCTCGAGCTTCATCATCCCTGCCTCCACCTTGGACAGATCGAGGATGTCATTGATCAAGGACAGCAGATGCTCCCCGCTGGTGAGGATATCGCCGATGTACTCGGACTGGGTGTCGCTCATGGCACCGACGAGGCCGTCTTTGAGAGCCTCGGAGAATCCGATGATGGCGTTCAGCGGCGTGCGGAGTTCGTGCGACATGGTGGCGAGGAAGGCGGACTTCATTCGGCTGGCATGCCGCAACTCGGCGTTGGTCTCCTGGAGGGCACGCTCGAATCGCTGGCGCTCGGTTACGTCTCGCGCCGACGCGACGACTCCCTGCACGATGTCGTCGCGGTCGCGGTATGTCGCCGCGTTGTAGGACACTTCCGTTTCGTCGCCGTTCCGAGAGCGGACGGTCAGCTCGTAGTTGCTCAGCTTGTTTTCGGCGAGAACCCGCTCTATGGCGGCATCCGCCCGGACCGGATCGGTGAAGAAGTTCCGGCAGGGGGCGCCGAGCAACTCGTCGAGCGTGCGCCCGGTGAGCGTGAGCATCTGCTGGTTCACATCCGTGATGATGCCGTGGGGGTCGGTCGTCATGAGCGCGTCGATATTTGACTCGATCAACGAACGCGTGTAGAACTGCTGGTCACGCAGGCGCTGGTCGAGCAGTGCCTGCGTGGCCTCGACCTGTTTGCGGTCTGTGTTGTCGGTACCGATCAGCAGGTAGCCGATGATGGCTTCCGACGCATCCCGCAGTGCTGCGACCGACACAATCGCGGGGAAACGACTCCCGTCCTTGCGAACGTAGGTCAGCTCGTAGATGTCTTCAATTCCTCGGGACGCCTTGAACACCAGGGCCTCAAAGCCCGCCGTGATCGGCGTGTCCAGTTCGTCGCTCAGGGCGCTTGCCCGGGAGATCAGTTCTGCAGGATCCGAGATGTCGGCCGGTGTGATCCGGTTGACGACGTCCGCTGCCGTGTATCCGAGCATGCGTTCAGCTCCGACGTTGAAAATCTGGATGACGCCGTGCTCGTCCGTCGCGATGCTCGAGAAGTTGGCACTGTTGAAGATCGCATCCTGCAGCGCCCCCCTCTGCAGCGATGTCACCCGACGACGTACTTTTTTGAGCGCCCGATCCCCGCTGCCTGGGTGTGCGACGTCTTCGTTTTTCGTCATTCTGCCCTCCGCCCCTGTCAGAATCCGACTGGACCCGCCAGAGCCTCACCAGTATGGCGGATGCCGTGCGCGGTCAGGGACGTGCGTAACGCTTACGCCCGGGCGGCGGGAAGGCCGGCGCCGTACCAGCGGGCCTTCGGGACATCCGTCTCGGCACAGAGGGCCAGCCAGACGTCGCGCGCCGAAGCACCGCCGGCCAGAGCCTGGTCGGCGGTGCATCCGAACGGGGTCAGGATGAGATCGCGAGTGAGGACGCGGCCGTAGCCGTCGCCGAACTCGTCGCTCAGAGCCTGTCGGAACTCGCTAAGACGCATGCGGTGGAACTAGCGCACCATCATGCCGTCGTAGGTGGCCACGAGTTCGTCGGGCACGGTGTCGGGGAATCGATCGATTCCCTCGATGACGGCGAGCCGATCGCCGACTTCGCGCATGATGACCGAGATCGGGGTCTCCAACGCCTCTGCAACGGATGCCAGAATCTCCGAAGAGGCTTCTTTCTGGCCACGCTCCACCTCACTCAGATATCCGAGGGCCACGCTGGCCTTGCTCGCTACCTGACGGAGTGTGCGCCCTTTCTGCAGGCGGAAGTCCCTGAGCACATCGCCGATTTCCTGTCGAACAAGAATCATCGGAACCTCCTTCTCGTACTGATTCGTCGTGCGTATCGAGTACTGCTTGATACTTCTGGCGCCCACTCAACCGGGAGGTTTCGTGTGTTGGATCGCAAGAGTACTACAACCTTCAACACCCTGACACTACCGACAACGACTGGGCTTTTCTTGTGAATACGCTCGTTGTAACCGCCGAATTCGGGGAACTATTCCACCGGTTCACGGGCTATCAGCTGGTACACAGCTTCGATGGCAGCGGCCGCTGAAGCCGCTCGGATAGCGGCCCGGTCGCCGTGCAGCCGGAGCGGGATGACCGACGTCTCCCCCTCCCGGGAGAGGCCGACGAAGACGGTTCCCGGAACCTGAGCGCCCTGGGAGTCGGGACCGGCCACGCCCGTGGTCGCCACGCCGATATCAGCCGGCCGACCGTCGACGGCCAGGCAGGTGCGCACCCCCGCGGCCATTTGAGCGGCCACCTGCGGATGCACGGGTCCATGTTCGTCGAGCAGGGCCCGGTCTACTCCGAGGAGGGTGTGCTTCAGGGCGGTCTGGTAGGCCACGACTCCCCCGTTGACGACGACGGATGCGCCGGGGATGCGGATCAGTTCGGCCGTCAGGCCTCCGCCGGTGAGGGACTCGGCGACGGCGATGGTGAGGCCGCGACGGGTGAGCTCGGCGATGAGTTGCGCCGTGGCATCCGTGGGTGTCGGGTGGTCAGTCATGGTCGTGGTGGCGGCGATTCTCGCGCCGCGCGGCCACGAGGTAGTCGATGCCGGTGATCACCGTGAGGATCAGGGCGAGCGCCATCGCGGTCCAGTTGACCCAGTAGATCCACTCGCCGAAGACGAGCCAGAGCGGCAGGAGCGCAAGCGAGATGGCCACGGACTGCAACAGGGTCTTGAGTTTGCCGCCCCGGGACGCCGGGATCACCCGGTCCCGCAGCATGACGAACCGGAACACGGTGATGCCGATCTCCCGGACCAGGATGACGATGGTCACCCACCACCACAGCTCGCCGAGTATGGACAGGCAGACCAGTGCGCTGCCGGTGAGCACCTTGTCGGCGATCGGATCCAGGATCTTGCCGAGGTCGGTGACCAGGTTGTGCCGGCGCGCGATGGCCCCGTCGATCCCGTCGGTGGCGATGGCCACGATGAAGAGGGCGGCCGCCCACCAGCGGAGCGCGCCGTCCTGGCCGGCGTCGGCGAGAAGCATCCAGATGAAGAGCGGGGCGAGCAGGATGCGCACGACCGTGATCAGGTTCGGGAGGTTCCAGTTGCTGGGCCGGACAACCGGCGTGGATGGTGTGGCCATGGGTCAGTCCCTGTCGGTCAGTTGCCAGGCGTCTTCATCGGGGGAAGCGTCCTCTTCAGGGTACCCCTCCGACATTTTGGCGACCGGGTCGTCGGCGTAGCGCGGATCCGGCGGGCCGGGCGTCTGGTGGGCAGCGGATGCCTGTGCGCTGGCGGTGGCGGCGTGGTGTTCGGCATCGGAGCCGCGCAGCAGGGCCAGCACGCCGGGCAGCTGCTCCACGGAGACGAGCACGTCGCGCGCCTTCGATCCCTCGGACGGACCGACGATCTCACGGGACTCGAGCAGGTCCATCAATCGACCGGCCTTGGCGAAGCCGACACGGAGCTTGCGCTGCAGCATCGAGGTGGAGCCGAACTGGGTCGACACCACCAGTTCCGCCGCGGCGAGGAGCACCTCGAGGTCGTCGCCGATGTCGGAGTCGATCTCCTTGCGGGGGGCAACCATGGAGACATCCGGGCGGTAGTCGGGTCGGGCCTGCAGGGTGACGTGCTTGACGACGCGCTCGATCTCGGCCTCGTTCACCCAGGCACCCTGCACCCGGATGGCCTTGGACGCGCCCATCGGCAGGAACAGGGCGTCGCCCTGGCCGATCAGCTTGTCTGCGCCCGGCTGGTCGAGGATGACCCGGGAGTCGGTGACGCTGGTCACGGCGAAAGCGAGACGGGACGGCACGTTGGCCTTGATCAGACCGGTGACGACGTCGACGCTGGGGCGCTGGGTGGCGAGGACGAGGTGGATGCCGGAGGCGCGCGCCAGCTGGGTGATGCGCACGATCGAGTCCTCGACGTCGCGCGGGGCGACCATCATCAGGTCGGCCAGCTCGTCGACCACGACCAGTAGGTAGGGGTAGGGCTTGAGGCTGCGCAGACTGCCGGCCGGGAGCACGATCTCGTTGTTCACGACGGCCTTGTTGAAGTCGTCGATGTGGCGGAATCCGAAGCTGGCCAGGTCGTCGTACCGCATGTCCATCTCTTTCACCACCCACTGCAGGGCCTCGGCGGCCTTTTTCGGGCTGGTGATGATGGGGGTGATCAGGTGCGGGACGCCCGCGTAGGCGGCCAGTTCCACCCGCTTGGGGTCGATCAGCACCATGCGCACATCGCTCGGTTTGGCGCGCATGAGCAGGCTGGTGATCATCGAGTTGACGAAGCTGGACTTACCCGATCCGGTGGATCCCGCGACCAGGAGGTGAGGCATCTTGGCGAGGTTCGCGAGCACGAAGCCGCCGCCGACGTCTTTTCCGACGCCGATGGTCATCGGGTGGGTGCTGTTCGCGGCGGCCGGAGAGCGGAGCACGTCACCGAGGGTGACGATCTCGCGGTCCGTGTTGGGGATCTCGATGCCGATGGCGCTCTTGCCGGGGATGGGCGAGAGGATGCGCACCTCGTTGGAGGCGACGGCGTAGGAGAGGTTCTTGCTCAGTGCGGTGACCCGCTCCACCTTGACGCCGGGCCCGAGCTGGATCTCGTACTGGGTGACGGTGGGTCCCCGGGAGAACCCCGTGACCTTCGCGTCGACCTGGAACTGGTTCAGCACCTCGGTGATGGACTTGACGATCTCGTCGTTGGCCGCCGAGCGGGCCTTGGCGGGCGGGCCCTTGGTCAGGGTCGTGTCCGAGGGCAGCACATAGGGGACGGCAGGTTGGTCGGCAGCCGGGGAGGCCGGGGGCACAAGGGACAACGGCACGTCGGTCGAATCGGCGCCGGCACCGGTCGCGGCCGGGTTGAGCGCACCGAAGCCGGGCAGGACCTCGGTCAGTCCCGTCTGGTCGTCGGCCAGGAGCCCGGTCGACGAGCCGTGGGGCAGGTCGATCGCACCGGTGAACCGTTTGATGGCGTCTTCGGCCCGCAGCAGGTCTTCGAGGACCTCGGTGCCGTAGTGATCTTTGTTGGGGCCGACGGCCGGTGGGGTCGTCTCGAGGGCGGTGTCGAAACTCCCCCGTTTATCGCCTCCGAGCAGAGTGTGGAGCGGGTCCGCCCCATGCGGGCCGGCCGCGCCGGGGTCGTCGGTCCCCGACCCGGAGCCGTGCTCCGTGCTGAGTGCCCCGCCGAAGTCGGGGTCTTCCTCACGCTTGCTCGTGTTGCGCCGCCACCAGGGCAAGGCTCCGGGGTCTTCATCGGTGTCGTCGACGCCGTCCAGTTCGACCTGCACGGCTTTCTCGTGCTTGGCCTCCCGGGCCGCGGCACGCTCCTCGGGATCGGGGAGTTGGGCGCCGAAGAGCCACGCGTACAGTTCCCGGCTGCGTTCGCCGATGCGGTTGGGCGGGGTCTTGGTGATGATGAACAGGCTCAGGACCAGCAGCAGGATGACGACGATGGTGGCACCGATCGACGTCGTCAGGTAGATCAGCGGTGCGGCGATCATCCAGCCGATGACGCCGCCGGCCAGCGCGAGGGTCTCCATGCCGTCGCTCGGGGCCGGTTGCCCGCCGAAGATGTGGCAGAGGCCCGACACGGAGACGAGCAGCAGGGACAGGCCGATTCCGATGCGCCCGTTGTCGTGCACCGAACTGGGTTTGCGGAACAACCAGAGCGCGAAGAGCAGCATGATCACGGGCAGGGCGAATGCGACGCGGCCGAACAGCCCGCCGAAGCTCCACGCGTCGAGGGTCTGGGCCACGGGGTTGTTGATCAGGAACCACTCGATCACGGCGCCCGCGATCGACAGGAGCACGAGGAAGAAGGGCAGGCCGTCGCGGCGCTCCTCCTTGGAGAGCTGCTCGGGGCCGAGTGCGCGGGCGGCACCGCCGGTGACGTGGGCCAGGGCCATCCAGGACCGCACGAACAGGCTGGGTTTCACCTCGACCGCGGTGAACTTGACGGTTTTCTGGGCGCTGGTGCGGGCTGCGGGCTTGCGCGCCGGAGTGCCCCGCGCAGGCGTGCTGCGGGCGCGACCGTTCGACTTAGTGCTCGTAGCCATGCAACTACGGTACTTCGAACCCCCGACATTGGGGTGCAGGCACGCCAGAATGCCGACGGCGTCGCGGCATCCGTCGCCCCGGCCGGGTCAGGCCTCGATCACCAGGGGGACGATCATCGGGCGGCGGCGGAACGCGGTGTTCACCCATCGGCCGACCGTGCGGCGCACGATCTGCTGCAGGGCGACGGGGTCGCGCACCCCGTGCTCGGCGGCCTCGGCCAGGGCTGCCGCGATCTTCGGCCGCACGGCGTCGAACACGGAGTCGTCTTCGGCGAAGCCCTTCGCGTGGATCTCCGGCCCGACGATCACCTTGCCCGTGGCCGCGTCGACCACGATGATGATCGAGATGAAGCCCTCCTCGGCGAGGGTGCGGCGGTCCTTGAGGTCGGCTTCGGTGATCTCGCCGACGGTGGACCCGTCGACGTAGACGTAGCCGAGGTCGAGCTGGCCGACCTTCGTCGCCACGCCGTCCCGCAGGTCGATGACGGTGCCGTCCTCGGCGAGGAGCACGTTCGCCTCCGGCACGCCGGTCTCGATCGCCAGCTTCGCGTTGGCCACGAGGTGCCGGTATTCGCCGTGCACGGGCAGCACGTTCTTCGGCTTCAGGATGTTGTAGCAGTAGGTCAGTTCCCCGGCGGCGGCGTGCCCGGAGACGTGCACCTTGGCGTTGCCCTTGTGCACGACGGCTGCGCCGAGCTTGGTCAGCCCGTCGATGATGCGATAGACCGCATTCTCGTTGCCGGGGATCAGGCTCGACGCCAGGATGACGGTGTCCCCGGGGCCGACCTCGATTTGGTGGTCCTGGTTGACCATCCGGCTGAGCACGGCCATCGGCTCACCCTGTGAGCCCGTGGACATGTACACGATTTTTTCCGCGGGGATGTTACCGGCCTTCTTGAAGTCCACCAGCACGCCCTCCGGTACCTTCAGGTGGCCGAGGTCGGCGGCGATGGTCATGTTGCGCACCATCGAACGGCCCAGGAGCGCGACCTTGCGCCCGTTGGCGTGGGCGGCGTCGAGAACCTGCTGCACCCGGTGCACGTGGCTGGAGAAGCTGGCCACGATCACGCGGCGGGGAGCCCGCGCCAAGACACCGTCGAGCACGGGGCCGATGGAACGCTCCGTGGGGGTGAAGCCCGGGACATCCGCGTTCGTGGAATCGACCAGGAACAGGTCGACGCCCTCGGTGCCGAGGCGCGCGAACTCGCGCAGGTCGGTCAGGCGGTTGTCCAGCGGCAGCTGGTCCATCTTGAAATCGCCGGTGTGCAGCACCGTGCCCCCGGCGGTCTTGATGGCCACGGCCAGCGCGTCGGGGATGGAATGGTTGACGGCGACGAATTCGAGGTTGAACGGCCCGAGCCGTTCCGTCTGACCCTCCTTGACCTGCAGCGTGTACGGCGTGATCCGGTGTTCCTTGAGCTTCGCCTCGATGAAGGCAAGGGTCAGAGCGGATCCGATCAGCGGGATGTCCGCGCGCAGCTTCAGAAGGTAGGGGACGGCACCGATGTGGTCCTCGTGGCCGTGCGTGAGCACAACCGCGAGGATGTCGTCGAGGCGGTCCCGGATCGGGCTGAAGTCGGGCAGGATCAGGTCGACGCCCGGCTGGTGCTCCTCGGGGAACAGCACCCCGCAGTCGACGATCAGTAGTTTGCCGTCGATCTCGAAGGTGGTCATGTTGCGGCCGATTTCGCCCAGGCCGCCGATCGGCGTCACGCGGAGGGTTCCCGCCGTCAGGGGGGCCGGGTCGTACACGTCGATGGGCACAGGCCCTCCTCAGGGTTCGGTGGTTCGGTGCTGCGGTTAGCGTGTCGTTCCGGCGACCTTCGGCAGGGCGCCGCCGGCTGCGGCGTTGCGGTCCGGGCGGAAGTTGGAGAAGTCCACCCCGGGGATGTTCTTGACCAGGTCGATTTCGTCTTCGATCTGAGCAGCTTCCCACTCTTCCGGCCCGACGAGAGGGAGGCGCACGCGCGGGCTGTTGATGCGGCCGAGGCCGTGCAGGATGTACTTGACCGCCACGGTTCCGGGAACGTGCGTCATGCAGGCCCGCACCAGAGGTTCGAGCTGCCGGTGCGCGGCGGTGGCCGCCTTCAGGTCTCCCGCGTTGACGGCGTCGACCATCTGGCGGTACGGGGTGGCGGCGATGTTCGCCGTGACGCCGATCAGCCCGGTCGCGCCGATCGACAGGTGCGGCAGCACGTTGGGGTCGTCGCCGGAGAAGTACATCAGATCGGTCTGGTTGAGCACCCGGCTGACCTGGGCAAGGTCGCCCTTGGCGTCTTTGACGGCGAGGATGTTCGGGTGTTTAGCGGCACGCAGGATCGTCTTGTAGTCGATCGGGATGCCGGTGCGCCCCGGGATGTCGTACAGGATCACCGGCAGGTCGGTGGCGTCCGCGATCATGCGGAAATGGGTGAGCACGCCGGCCTGGGTGGGCTTGTTGTAGTACGGCGTGACGATCATGTTGCCGTCGGCGCCCGCCTTCTCGCTCTGCTTGGCGAGCTGCATGGCGTGGGCGGTCTCATTGGACCCGCCGCCGGTGATGATCTTCGCGCGCCCGCCCGAGACGTCCTTGCCGACCTCGACCAGGCGGATCTTCTCCGCGTCGGTGAGGGTGGACGTCTCACCGGTGGTGCCCGTGACGACGATGCCGTCGGCTCCGGCGTTGATGACGTCGTCGATGTGCTTCGCCACCCCCGGCCAGTCGACTTCGCCGTCGGCGGTGAAGGGAGTCACCAGGGCAACGAGGACCTGGCCGAAGGGATTCTGAGACATAGACACGAGAGACAGGCTACCGGTCAGCGTTCGCCCGTGCAGCGCAGCGGCGTCACGTTACGGGGCGACGCGCCCGTTCTTGTTGAAGGCGGCGTAGGTGAGCGGCATCAGGAGCGCGAACTGGTCTTCCATCTTCTCGGCGCACATCTCGATCTCGCGCTGCGGGAACGACGGGAAGTGGGTTCCCTCCCGCTTGGTGCGCAGGCTGAGAAAGTTCATCAGCGCCCGGGCGTTCATGGTCACGTACATCGAGGAGAAGATGTTGAGCGGGAGCACGATGCGGGCGACCTCGCGGGCAACGCCGGCGTCGAGCATCCGCTGGTACGACGCATAGGCGTGTGCGGAGGCCTCGCGGGTCGACTGGTCGACCAGGGCGGCCTGTTCGGCGGTGCCGGGCAGGAAGTCGTAGGCGCCGGGCTTGCCGACCTGCACGAGGTTGCGAGTGGGGGCCGGAACGTAGAAGACCGGGTTCAGCTCGCGGTAGCGGCCCGATTCCTCGTTGTAGGAGGCGATGCGGTGCCGCATGAATTCGCGGAACACGAAGATCGGCGCCTGCACGTAGAAGGTCATCGAGTTGTGCTCGAACGGGGAGCCGTGGCGGTCACGCATCAGGTAGTTGATCAGACCTGCGTCGCCCTTGCTCGCTCCGGCGTCGTCCGATTCCTCGAGAAGGGCCTTGGTCAGGGTCTGCTCCCCCTGCGTCGACACCCGTGCGGCGAACAGCACATCGGAGTCGTGGGCGCTGGCACGCACCAGCTCAACGGTTACATCGCTGCGAAACTCGATTTCAGGCACGGCTAAACGATACCTGCTCCCCACGTAACGTGTCGTCACACACCGGCGACCGGCCGGGAAGCCGGATAACGTCTTTGCATGGACCCGATCATCGCGCTCAGCCTCGTGCTGGCCCTCGTCGCCGGAGCCACCGTGCTCGGCCTGGTCTGGCGGGCCCGTCAGGGGCGCGCCGCCGTGGTCGCGCCGGGCGCGACGGCCGCGCAGGACACACCGCTCACGCCGGCGGATGTCGCCAGCCGGCTTCCGTTCGGCGCGAACGGCACGCTCGTGCAGTTCTCCACCGATCACTGTGCGCGCTGCCCCGGCACCCACGTGTTGCTGGCCGGCCTGGCCGGGCAGCGTCCCGGCGTCGCGCACGTCGACGTGGACCTCACCCACCGGCGCGACCTCGCGAACCGTTTCGGGATCCTGCAGACCCCGACCACGCTCGTGCTGGACGGATCGGGCCGGGTGCGCGCCCGGATCGGCGGCGTGCCGAACAGGTCCGACCTCCTCCAGCAGCTCGACCACCTCACCGGGAGCACCCATGACCAGCTCACCCCTGTCGCCCGCTGACACTCGGCCGGACCTCGACCCGCGCGGGCCGCGCTTCGGTGCCGCGATCACCGCCGGGCTGCTCCTGGTGGTGGTGTTCCTGTCGTTGACCGGCGCATCCGTCGCCGCTCTCGTCGGCCTGGCCGGACTCGCGGCCCTCTTCGCCTGGGGCGCGTTCGCCGGCGCTGGGCGCCACCCGTACAGCATGTTGTTCAAGAGGTTCTTGCGCCCGCGACTGAACCCGCCGGTGGCGCTGGAGAGCGCTGCGCCGCCCACGTTCGCGCAGGGCGTGGGGCTGCTGGTCACGCTGACCGGAGTGGTGCTCGGACTGGTCGGGGTGGCGCCGGCGGTCGGCGTGTGCGCGGCCATCGCCTTCGTCGCGGCGTTCCTCAACGCTGTGTTCGACTACTGCCTCGGCTGCCAGATGTACCTGCTCCTGGTTCGGGCCGGACTCCTCGGTCGCCCCGTAGCCTGATCATTCGCTGGGAGGCACCCCCACGTGGCCCGAGCCTCCGGTTAGGCTGAAGCTCCACTTTCAGGAGGCAACACCATGGCACTCACCAGCGAAGCAACCACCGTCTGGACCGGCGATCTGAAGTCCGGCAGCGGTACCGTCACCCTCGACTCCTCCAAGACCGCCGAGTTCCCCGTCACCTGGCAGGCGCGGTCGGTCGGCACCCCCAACACGACCAATCCCGAAGAGCTGCTCGGCGCCGCCCACGCGGCCTGCTTCTCAATGGCCCTCGCCAACGGTCTCAGCGCCGGCGGTCACACCCCGGAGAGCATCCAGACCACCGCGGCCGTGACGTTCGAAGCGGGCGTCGGCGTCGTGGGCAGCCACCTGCTGGTCAGCGCCACGATTCCCGGCCTGACCGAGGAGGAGTTCGCGGTGTACGCCGAGGACGCCAAAGCCAACTGCCCGATCTCGAAGGCGCTGGCCGGCATCCCGATCACCATCGAAGCCGAACTGGCCTAGGGCCGGCCCGCCCTTCATGCGAGTTCTCGTTTCCGGCGCGTCCGGACTGATCGGCACGGAACTGTGCGCCCAGCTGGGTGCCGCCGGCCACACCGTGGCCCGACTGGTGCGCCGCGCTCCGCATGGGTCCGACGAATTCCGCTGGGACCCGGCCGCGCTGAGCCTGGACGAGAGCGCGCTCGAGGGCGTCGACGCCGTGATCAACCTGTCCGGGGCCTCCATCGCCCGCCTGCCCTGGACGAAGGCCTACCGCCGGGAGATCCTCGACTCGCGCGTGCAGGCCACGCGCACGCTGACGGATGCGATGCGTCGCCGGGCGACGCCCCCCGCCGTGCTGCTCAACGCGTCGGCGGTGGGCATCTACGGCGACCGCCCGAACGAGGTCCTCACGGAGGACTCCCCCGCCGGCACCGACTTCCTGGCGAAGGTCACACTCGCGTGGGAAGCGGAGGCCCACCGCGCCCCCGAGGCAACCCGGGTCGTCACGGTCCGCACCGGGCTGGTCATCGCCCGGGGCGGCGCCCTGAAACCGTTGCTGCCGATCGTCAAGCTCGGCCTGGGCGGGCCGCTCGGCCGCGGAACGCAGCACTGGCCGTGGATCAGCCTGCACGACGAGGCCGCAGCCATCGTGCACCTGCTCACCTCGACCCTGTCGGGCCCGGTCAACCTGGTCGGCCCGACCCCGGCCACGGCGAACGACGTGATCCGGGCGGTTTCCGCCGGGCTGCACCGTCCGTTCCTGGTTCCGGTGCCGGAATTCGTGCTCACCCTGGCGTTGCAGGAGGCCGCTCGGGCACTCCTGCTCGCCGACCAAAGGATCGTCCCCGACCGGCTGCAGAAAGACGGCTTCGTCTTCGCCCACCGCACCGCGGGCGAGTCCGTGCACTGGATGCTCAGCCGCCCGTAGCGCTGAGCCTTCGGGTGGCTTCGACCTCACACGGAGCCGGGCGAGGGCATCCGTCATCACTCAACTTCGGAGAAAATCGCGGCACGCCGCGTTCACCGGCCGCCGGGCCGGCGTGTCGCGAAAAACTCCGAAGTTGGCGACGGCCGGATGCCGGCGAGCCGGTTCGATGGTCGGGCGCCGGGTTTCGACAGGCTCAACCACCGGTTCGAGGGTCGGGCGCCGGGTTTCGACAGGCTCAACCACCGGTTCGAGGGTCGGGCGCCGGGGTCAGGCTCGTTCGAGGGCGATGGCGGTGCGGATGGCGCCGCGCGCCCGACGCCGGTCTCCCGCCGAGTTGTAGGCCAGGCCGAGCCGGAACCAGGCCCGCCAGTCGTTGGGGTGCGCGTCGACGGCCGCGCGGTACATCGGGAATTCGGCGTCGGCCGCGTCGCGCAGGGGGCGTCCGCTGGGCCGGATCGGCAGCTCCTCCACGGGGAGTCCGCCCTCGGCCTCCAGCCGCCGCACGAGTCGCTCGGAGTTCCGGCCGAATCGGAGTTCGGCGACCAGAGCCCACACTCCGATCAGTGGCAGCACGAGCAGCGCCACACCGATGAGGATGCCCGCGGCTTCCCCGCTCTGCAGGAACAACACCGCCCGCCACCCCACGAGAACCAGGTAGAAGACGAGGAGCAGCGCCATCAGGCCGGCGGCGACGCGGCCCTTCATTTGGAAGCCTCACTCGTCTGGGACGTGCGCAGGCTGAGGTCGACGATCTGATCGAGCCCGACCGTGACGCCGACCGCGGTGCGAGCGGCGGCCAGGGCGAGCAGGATGCCCCGCTCATAGGACGCCGCCGACAGGGTGTTGTGGCTGATGGTGAGGGTCTCCCCCGCTCCGCCGAAGATCACGTCCTGGCGTGCCAGCAGGCCGTCGAGGCGCAGGCTGTGCACCGGGATGCTCGACACCTGCTGCCCGCGGGCGCGCTGGTCGATGTGCGGCGCCGACACCGGCCCGATCTCGGCCCTGGCCCGCCCGATCAGTTCGGCGGTGCGCACGGCAGTGCCCGACGGGGAGTCGACCTTGCCGGCCTGGTGCGCCTCGACGATCTCGATGGAGTCGAAGAAGCGGGCCACCTGCACCGCGAGGCCGGTCGCGATGACCGACCCGATCGAGAAGTTGGGGATGATGACGACGCCCAGGTCGTCCCGGCCGGCAAGACGGCTTGCGAGGGCGTCGATACGGACCTGCGACCAGCCGGAGGTGCCCACCAGCACCCGCAGTCCGTGATCGACCGCGAAATCGACCACACTCTGGCTGACCCCGGGCAGGGTCAGGTCGATGACGACCTCCGCGCCGAGCATCTCGGACAGCTCGCTCCGCGAGTTCAAACCGGCAACGAGGTCGTAGTCGCCGGACTCCTCGACCAGCCGCGAGACCAGGCGACCCATCGTTCCCGTAACGCCGACGATGGCCACCCGTGTTTTCATGAGTCCAATCTACCAATCACGGCCGGGACTCTGCAGCGGCCGGTCATCGAGTTAGCCTTGGGCCATGTCTGACTCTCCCACCCTGGCCTTCAGCGACGTGTCGGTGACGGATGCCGGTTCCATCGCGCTCCTCACGCAGTACTTCAGCGACCGGGAGTCGAGCTTCCCCGCCGCCCAGGGTGAGTACCGCACCACCTTCCCGACGCCGGAACACTTCCTGCCGCCGCGCGGCGTTTTTCTCTTGGTCAGCGATCATAAGGGTCCAGCCGAGCGCGCCTTCGTGGGGTGTGGGGGCATCCGTCGGCTGGAGGATTCCCCGACCGGCGACGTTCGATTCGAGATCAAGCACCTCTGGCTGCAGCCGCAGGTGCGGGGGCGGGGCTGGGGCCGCGCCCTGCTCGGCGAGCTCGAGCGACGCGCCCGGGCGTTCGGTGCCGGCGAGGTGGTGCTCGACACGAACGCGAGCCTCACCGCCGCCGGCGCGCTCTATGCGCAATCGGGCTACGAGCCGTGCGCGCCGTACAACGACAACCCGAACGCCACGAACTGGTACCGCAAGCGCCTGGGCTAGCAACCGTGCCGAGAGCGGTGGGGCGCACCGAGGAACGCGGCTAGAACAGGAGCGGATCAGGCAGTCCGGTGCGCAGTTCGACCGGAAGGTGGCCGGTGTCGTTGTGGGTGAGCAGGGTCCACGGGCGCCCCGGCTTCTGGTGCAGCACGGTGAGGCCGCAGTTGGCCTGATTGATGCTGATCCAACGCCAGTCGGGAGCGCCGAGCACCTCGCGCACGAACCAGGCGATGACGAAGTTATGGGTGATCAGCAGATCGTGGCGTTCGCCTCGGCGCGGCTGCAGGAACTCGGCGACGGCGTCGCCCATCTGTGCGCTGCCGGCCTCGATGTCAGCCTCCGTCACTCCGCCGAAGAACGGCGCGTACGCGGACGGCGTCTCCGGTGCCTTGCCGGACGGAATGCAGTCGAAGAGCAGGGGGCTGGGCACCGGGGTCAGCGCGGGCAGGCGCTGAGCGATGATCTTCGCCGTTTCGGCGGCGCGCTGCAGCGGGGAATGCCAGGCGTCCGTGAACGGGACACCGCCGAGACGCTCGGCGATCAGCTGCGCCTGCCGGGTGCCGCGGGCGGACAGCGGACCGTCGGGCAGACCGTGTTCGGCATCCTGCTGCTCACCGTGGCGAACGAGGTAAATGTAGTGGTGCAACGTTGTCTCCCTCATTCGGGCTCGGCACACCATCGTGCGGCCCGGCTCGTCTCGGTGGAAAGGTCAGGAAGGGACGGCGGCCGGCAGGATGGCATCGAAGACGTCGTCGTCGAGGGCGCCGACCGCGGAAATGGACAGCGGCCCGGCCGCCAGTTCGGCGGCGAGGCTTTGCACGTCGTCGGCGGTGACGAGCGCGAGCCGACCGAGTGCCTCGTCGAGGTCGATGAACTCGCCCAGGGTGATCTCGGACCGGCCGAGCCGGGACATCCGGGTGTCGGAGTCTTCGAGAGCGAGGGCGGATGCGCCGGACAGCTGCCCCGCAGCCCGCTTCATCTCGTCGGGCGTGACCCCGTGCTCGGCGAGGCGGTGCAGCTCGCCGAGCATCAGCTCGGCCACCTGGCCGGCCTTCGCGGGCGTGCAACCCGCATACATGCCGAACAGGCCCGCATCGGAGTAGCCGGGAGCGAAGGAGTAGACCGAGTAGGCCAGGCCGCGCTTCTCGCGCACCTCCTGGAACAGCCTCGAGGACATTCCGCCGCCGAAGACCGAATTGAGCACACTCATGGTCACCCGGCGGTCGTCGGTGGCCAGCAGGCCGGGGAAGCCCATCAGGATGTTCGCCTGCTCCAGCGGGCGGCGCACGATGCTGACCGGAGCACCCTGGGCCAGCGTGGCCGGCACCCCGGAACGGCGACCGACCGGCGGGGCCAAGACGCTGAGGTCCCACCCGGAGAGCGCCAGCGACCGGGTGACGGCCGCGACGAGCACGTCGTGGTCGACCGCGCCGGCAACCGTGACGACGAGGTCCTGCGGGCGGTAGTTCGCTCGGTAGTGCTCCTGAACGGCCGCGTGGGTGGCCGCCCGGATGGTGTCGGGACTGCCGCCGATCGGACGCCCAAGCGGGTGGTGGCCCATGACCGCTTCGAAGAACCGTTCGTTGGCCACGTCGGACGGGTCATCGTCGGCCATCGCCAGCTCTTCGAGGATGACGCCGCGCTCGTTCTCGAACTCGTCCGGGTCGAGCAGGGACGAGGTGAGCATGTCGGTGAGTACCTCGACCGCCATCGGCAGGTCCCGGTCCTGCACCTTGGCGTAGTAGCAGGTGTATTCCTTGGCGGTCATCGCGTTGTGCTCGCCGCCGACGGAGTCGAAGGCGATCGCGATGTCGAGGGCGGTGCGCTTGGCGGTGCCCTTGAACAGAAGGTGTTCCAGAAAGTGGGTGGAGCCGAAGTGGCCGGGCTCCTCATCGCGGGACCCGACGGCGACCCAATAACCGATGGTCAGACTGCGACTGCCGGGGACGTGTTCCGACACGATGCGCACGCCGCTCGGCAGCACGCTGCGGCGCACAAGGGAGTCACCCGCCGCTCGGAACGAGAGCTCGGGCAGATCCAGGGGAAATTCGACAGCACCGTTCATGACACCCCCACCTTACGGCACCGCCCGGTGAAGGCCAGGTGGCGCAGGGCCAGGTCGCGGCCGGTTCAGGGCCGGTTCACGGCGGGCCGTTTCGTCAGGCCGACACGCGGTCGAGGTCCACCATGTCGCCGCGGGTCAGACGGATGCCGGCGGCCGCGACGAGGGCGTCCACGTGCTCGGGGCGGCTGGCGCCGGCCACCGGGGCCACGACCGGGCCGCGGGCCAGCAGCCACGCGATCGCGATCGCGGCCGGAGCGGCCTCGTGTTCCTCCGCGATCCGGTCCAGAACGCTGAGCACGCGCAGCCCGTTGCGGTTGAGGTATTTGGCGCCGCGGGAGCTGCGGGTGGTCTTCTCCAGATCAGCTTTGGACCGGTACCGGCCGGCCAGAAAGCCGTGCGCGAGTGCGAAGTACGGCAGCACCCCCATGCCCTGAGCCCGGGTGACGACGCCGAGGGAGGATTCGAAGGCGGTGCGGTGCAGGAGGCTGTACTGCGTTTGCAGGGCCACGAAGCGCGGCAGCCCGTTGGCCGCGAGCACCCGCGCCTCCATCAGTCGTTCGGCGGAGAAGTTGGACGCGGCGAGATAGCGCACGAGCCCACCGCGCATGAGCACGTCGACGGCGCCGAGGCTCTCTTCCAGTGGCACGGTCGGGTCGTCGAAGTGGAAGTGCAGCAGGTCGATGTAATCGGTTCCGAGCCGGTCCAGGGACGCGTGCACGGCGCCGATGATGCTGCGGGAGGAGAGCCCGGGGTTGTCGAGGTTCTTGCCGATCTTGGTGGCGATCACGGTGCTGTCACGGGTTCGGCGCGAGCGCAGCCAGGAACCGATGATCACCTCGCTGCGGCCCGAGGTGTAGCTGTCCGCCGTGTCGAGGAAGTTGCCGGCGAGGTCGCGGTGGCGGTCCAGGATGCGGTGGCTCGTGGCATTGTCGGCGGTCCACCCGAACACGCTCGTGCCCAGGGCCAGCGGGTGCACCGTGAGTTCGGTGTCCGCGATGGTGCGGCGGAGGGCGAGCGGGGCGGACAGGTGCGGAAGCGTGGGGTCCGGGAGCGGCAGGGGCCCCGCCGCCGGGGCCGTGGGGATGGGCTGGGACAGAGGGGACGGGCCCTGTTCGGTCGGCTGGGTGGTCTGGGTGGAGGTGCGGGTGGTCGCGCGGTGGGCGCCGTGCATGCTCGGACGCGGCATCCGTTGTCTCCCTCCGACTGAGCCGAGAGTATCCCCGGTGCCGAACGATGCAAAGGACATGCCCGGACCGTTACCAAACCGTGCGCGTGGGCGCCCGAAACCCCGTTGATAGCCTTGCGCCATGCCCTTTCTGAGCCCTCTGACCCTGACGGGGAACCTCGTCACCCTGGAGCCGCTGACCGCTCTGCACCACGACGACCTGGTGGCCGCCAGCCGCGACGGCGAGCTCTGGAACCTCTGGTACACCTCGGTTCCCCGGCCCGAGGAGATGCGCGCCGAGATCGAGCGCCGGCTTCGGCTGCAGACCGAGCAGAGCATGCTTCCGTTCACGGTGCGCCGCTCCGCCACGGGCGTGATCTGCGGCATGACCACGTTCATGGCAGCGGATGCCGTCAATCGCCGCGTCGAGATCGGCTCCACGTGGACCGCTGCCGGCGTGCACCGGACGGGCATCAACACCGAAAGCAAGCTGCTGCTCCTCACTCATGCCTTTGAATCGTTGGACTGCATCGCCGTGGAATTCCGCACCCACTGGATGAACCGGCAGTCCCGGGCCGCGATCGCCGGCCTCGGCGCCAAACAGGACGGTGTGCTGCGGAACCACGCGAAGTCCGCGGACGGGGCACTGCGGGACACCGTCGTGTTCTCGGTGATCCAATCGGAATGGCCGACCGTGAGGAAGGACCTCCGGCACAAGCTGGAGCAGGGGCTGCGCCACCGGACGGACGCGAACCGCGCTCCCAGCGTCTGAAGTTACAATTGAGGCGAAACGATTCTTGTGTAGCGGTCGCCCAGGCTTTTCCCCGCGCCTGCCCGAATCATCCGCGAAAGAAGGATCCATGACGCAGCTCGCCGGCGTGTCCACGCCCGAGGTACTGACCGAAGCCCTCCGGCGGCGCACGTTCGCCGTGATCTCGCACCCCGACGCGGGCAAGTCGACGCTCACCGAAGCACTGCTGCTGCACGCCCGCGCCATCACCACGGCCGGTGCGACGCACGGCAAGGCCGGCCGGCGTGGCACCGTGTCCGACTGGATGGCGATGGAGCAGGCTCGCGGGATCTCCGTGACCAGCGCGGCGATCCAGTTCGAGTACCGCGACGCCGTGATCAACCTGGTGGACACCCCCGGTCACGCCGACTTCTCCGAGGACACCTTCCGCGTGCTTTCCGCCGTCGACGCCGCGGTGATGCTCGTGGACGCCAGCAAGGGTCTCGAAGTGCAGACCATGAAGCTCTTCGAAGTCTGCAAGCAGCGTGGCCTCCCCGTGATCACCGTGATCAACAAGTGGGACCGTCCGGGCGCCGAGGCACTGGACCTGATGGACGAGATCCGGGAGCGCACCGGCCTCCTGCCCACCCCCCTGACCTGGCCCGTCGGGATCGCCGGCGACTTCCGCGGTGTGATCGACCGTGCCTCGCACGAATTCATCCGTTTCCACCGCACCGCCGGCGGGGCGAAGACCGCGGAGCCCGAGCGCCTGAGCGCGGCCGTCGCGGCCGCCGAAGAGGGTGCCGCCTGGGTCACCGCCACCGAGGAATCGGAACTGCTGGCGGAGGAGAGCCAGGACCACGACGAGGCCCGTTTCCTCGCGAACGAGACCACCCCGGTGCTCTTCGCAGCCGCCGTGCTCAACTTCGGCGTGCAGCACATTCTGGACACCCTCGTGGACTTCGCGCCGGCCGCGGAGGCCCGGGAGGACGCATCCGGTGGTCACCGCCCCGTGGACAGCGCCTTCTCCGGCTTCGTGTTCAAGGTGCAGTCCGGGATGAACGCCTCGCACCGCGACCATGTCGCCTTCGTGCGGGTCTGTTCGGGCCAGTTCAAACGGGGCATGATCGTCACCCACGCGGCCAGTGGCCGCCCGTTCGCCACCAAGTACGCCCAGCATCTGTTCGGGCGCGAGCGCGAGGTGGCCGACGAGGCCTGGCCCGGCGACATCGTCGGACTGGTCAACGCCTCCGCCCTCCGCGTGGGTGACACCATCTTCGAGACCGAAGCGGTCGAGTACCCGCCGCTGCCGATGTTCGCCCCGGAGCATTTCCGGGTGGTGCGTTCAGCGGACTCCAGCAAGCACAAGCAGTTCCGGCGCGGGATCGACCAGCTCGACCACGAGGGTGTCATCCAGGTGCTGCGCTCGGAGCTGCGCGGCGACCAGGCACCGGTGCTCGGCGCCGTCGGACCGATGCAGTTCGAGGTCGTGGAGGAACGGATGACGCACGACTTCGGCGCGGCCATCCGCACCGAGGCGCTGCCCTACCAGCTGGCGCGCCGCACCGACCGGGCCAGCGCCGAGATCCTCGGGCACGACCGCCAGGTCGAGGTGCTGATGCGCTCGGACGGCACGTTGCTCGCCCTGTTCAGCACCCCGTGGCGACTGCGGAACACCGTGCGCGACCACCCCGAGCTGATGCTCGAAGACCTGGCCACGGGCAGCAACGCGGTTCCGGCCGCGTACTAGGTGTACCGAGCCCGGTAACTGTTGCCCATCCGGACAACTGTTACCGGTGTGCGGGCAACAGTTGTCCGGTTCGGCAACATATGCGGGTAGCCGGACGTGCGGGGGGCCGGGAGGCTGTGGCCGGTCAGCGGACCAGGTCGCGGGGCGGCTCGGTGAACTCGTCGCCGCCGAACTTGGCGTTGGCGACGCTCATCATGTCGGGCCACATCCGGTGCCGGGCTTTGGCTGCCTGCCCACTCTCGAAGTACGTCTCCCGCTGGTCCTCACCGGCCCCGGACACGTTCACGACCCCCGCGATGGTGGCGACCTTGGTGCTGGCGCCGGCCATCCAGGTGTCCTTGTTCTCGTCGGTGGTGCCGGTCTTGCCGATCATCGGCACCTCCGGCTCGGTGTCGTAGTAGGAGGGAGTCCCGGATCCGCGGGTCATCACGCGCTGCATCGCGTAGGTCATCGCCGCCGCAACCTCCGAGGAGACGGACTGCGCGCACGTGGACTGCGGGGCCGGGAGCTCGGCTCCGCCGGGGCCGGTGATGCGGTCGATCACGATCGGCGAGCAGGTGACGCCGTTGTTGGCGATCCCCGCGTAGGCGGCCGCCATCGTCAGGGGCGCGATCTCGTTGGTGCCCAGAACCGCGGACGCGCCCTGCTCCAGCGCGGCACCGTCGGCCCGGTGCACCCCGAAGGCCTCGGCCGTCTTCCGGATGTTGCACAGGTCCAGTTCCTTGGCCATGCCGATGTAACCCGTGTTGATCGAGTCGATGGTCGATTCCAGCGCGGAGTAGTAGGAGTCATCGTCGGAGGATGAGTCGTTGCTGGGCGCGAAGTCGGTGCCGTAGTCCTGGGGTCCGTTGCAGCTGTCCTCGAACTCGCCCCAGTCCGAGCGTTCCCAGGAACTGGCCGTGTCGCCCAGGGAATTGCCCTGGTTCAGCCATTCGGCGAGGGTGAAGACCTTGTAGGTCGACCCGGTCTGGAACCCGTTGGAGCCGCCCTGGCCCAGATCGGTGTTGTAGTTGATCCCGGTGTAGTTCGCCCCGGTGGCCTGCACGGCCGGATCCTGGCTGTAATCCTTGTTCTGCGCCATGGCCAGCACCCGCCCGCTGCCCACGCCCACACTCGTGACGACTCCGCCGACGTCCCAATCGTCATACGTTGTGGGAACGTTCTCGGCGAGGGTGTCCAGGGCCGCCGTCTGCAGGTCCAGGTCAAGGGTCGTGTACACGTTGTAACCGCCGAGACGGAAGTTCGCCAGCCGGGTGTCGGCGTCCGCGCCGAACGCCGGGTCGTTGCGGAGCGTCTGCAGGACCAGGTCGCAGAAGAAGGCGCTGCCGCCCGCGGTCTGGCAGCCCGTGCTCGGTTCGGTGATCGTGGGCTCGATCGGCGCGGCGATCGCGGCCTCGTGATCGGCCGCGCTGATCTTCTTCAGCCTCAGCATCTCGTCGAGGATGTAGTCGCGGCGGTCCTTGTTGGCCGCGTACCCGTTGGCGGCCCCGTTCTCCGGGTTCTCCGGCACGTCGAGCTGGAACTTGACCGGGTTGTTGACGATGGCGACGAGGCTCGCTGCCTGCGGCAGGGTGAGGGCCGCCGCCGTGGTGTTGTAGTAGTAGTTGGCGGCCGCTTCGATGCCGTAAACAGACCCGCCGAAACCGGTGATGTTCAGGTACTGGCGCAGAATGTCGTCTTTGGAGTATTTCTTCTCCAGGCCGACCGCGAGGCTCATCTCCTTGAGTTTGCGATCGGGACTGGTCTCGGTGGCCGTGTCGTAACAGCTCATCCGTTCGTCGTCGTCGGAGAGCGCCTCACACTCCTGCACGAGCACGTTCTTCACGTACTGCTGCGTGATGGAGGAGCCGCCGCGCACCTCCCCCGTGAACAGGGTGGTCGCGGCGCCGGTGAGGGTGCCCATGATGTTGATGCCGCCGTGGTCGTAGAAGCCGGGGTCCTCGCCGGAGGTCGCGGCATCCTTCACGTACTGGCTGATCGCATCCGAGCTCACTTCGACCCGGTTCTGGTCGTAGAACGAGGCCAGCAGGGTGGGCGTGCCGTCGCCGGCGGTGGCGTAGATGTTGCTCTTCTGCGACAGGCGGCCGATCGTGAGATCGTCCGGCAGACTCACGACGACGACGACGACCGCCGTCGCCAGCAGGGCGATGACGATTCCGAGCGCGATCAGAACCCGTGACCGACGACGGGAACGACGAGCGGTCTTTCTACCGGACAATTCTTGGGTCATGGGCGCGCCGAGTCGTTTCTGGTTGCGGGGAAAGCGGGAGGGCCGCCGGGCCGGGATGGCCCGGCGGCCCGGCGGCATTCGATCAGGCGTCGACGACGACCGAGGTGATCACCGGGATGCGACGGTACTTGCGCTGCATCCAGCGGGTCAGGCTCTGGGTGAAGATGTCTTCGAGCTCTGCGCCGTTGACGATCTTGACCTTGTTCGCGGCGCGCAGGGCGTCATCGATGGACTTCGTCGCACCCTGGATCCACTCGTTGTCCTGCACGAAGCCGCGGGCGATGAACTCGACCGGCTCGGTGAGCAGGCCGGTGCGGGTGTCGAGGATGCCGAGGATGGTGACGGCACCGTCGTTGGAGAGCTGCACGCGGTCGGCGAGAGCCTCTTCCGAGCCGCCGCCGCCCACGGTCATGCCGTGCACGAACACGAGCTCGGCAGCGACTCGGCCGGTGACCTTCGCGACGCCGTCGACGAGGTCGACGACCACGCCGTCCTCGACGACGAGAACCTGCTCCTCGGGGACACCCGTGCGGATGGCGAGGTCGGCGTTCGACTTGAGGTGGCGCCATTCACCGTGGTACGGCAGGACGTTCTTGGGCTTGACGATGTTGTAGACGTAGACGAGCTCGCCGGCCGACGCGTGGCCGGAGACGTGCACCTTGGCGTTGCCCTTGTGCACGACGTTGGCACCCCAGCGGGTGAGGCCGTTGATGACCCGGTAGATCGAGTTCTCGTTGCCGGGGATCAGCGAGCTGGCCAGCAGCACGGTGTCACCCTCGCCGATCTTGATGGTGTGCTCGCGGTTGGCCATCCGGGCCAGCGCCGCCATCGGCTCACCCTGCGAACCGGTGCAGATGAGCACGACCTTGTCGTCCTTCATGCGATCGAAGGCCTTGACGTCGACCAGGAGGCCCTTGGGCACCTGGAGGAAGCCGAGCTTCTCGGCGATGCCCATGTTGCGCACCATCGACCGGCCGACGAAGGCGACCTTGCGGTTGTGGCGGGCGGCAGCGTCGATGACCTGCTGGATGCGGTGCACGTGGCTCGCGAAGCTGGAGACGATGATGCGGCGCGGCGCGGTGCGGAAGACGGCGTCGATGGCCGGGCGGATGTCCTCTTCGGTCACCGTGAATCCGGGCACCTCGGCGTTGGTGGAGTCGGTCAGGAAGAGGTCGACACCCTCTTCGCCGAGCCGGGCGAAGCCGGGGAGGTCGGTGAGGCGCTTGTCGAGGGGGAACTGGTCCATCTTGAAGTCGCCGGTGACGAGGACCAGGCCGGCCTCGGTGCGAATCGCGACGGCAACCCCGTCGGGGATCGAGTGGTTCACGGCGAGGAACTCCAGGTCGAACGGGCCGGCCTTGCGGCGCTGGCCTTCCTCGATCTCGATCAGGCGGGGCGTGATGCGGTGCTCTTCGAGCTTGGCGCTGATGAAGGCCAGGGTCAGTTCCGTCCCGATGATCGGGATGTCCTTGCGCTCGCGCAGCAGGTACGGAACCCCGCCGATGTGGTCCTCGTGGCCGTGGGTGAGCACGATGGCCTCGATGTCCTGGAGGCGGTCGCGAATGGAAGAGAAGTCGGGCAGGATCACGTTGATGCCGGGCTGGGTCTCTTCCGGGAAGAGAACGCCGCAGTCCACGATCAGGAGCTTGCCCTTGTGTTCGAAGACGGTCATGTTGCGGCCGATTTCGCCGAGACCGCCGAGCGGGGTGACGCGGAGGCCGCGGCTGGGCAGTTTCGGCGGTGTGGACAGGTCGAGCGGGTGCTTGGTCAAAGAAACTCATTTCTCAATGTGAAACCGCGCGCGTCGCGGGCGTGTCTCGCGTAGTGGACCGTTGTCTGGTCCGGGTGAACGGATGTCTGGTGATCAGATCGTGCAAAGTTTGGTTTCGGGCTTCCTCGCCCGCAGCGAACACGAGTGTCCGATCGGGTCGGAGTCGAGGCTGAGTCCGAAGGCGATGGCGTCAGGACCGTGGAGTCGTCGACACGGTGGTCGAGAGGGCACGGATGATGCTCATGACTCCCCATTCTACCGCAGGCCGGTCGGCCGCTGGGCCGCATCCGCTGCCCAGCCTTCTTGAAGCCGGTTCCGCTACTCTCAACCCCATGTCAGCCTCAGTGCTCCCCTCGACCCCGCTCACCCTCATCGACGGCACGGAAACGACCTTCGACCACTTCGCCGGCAAGGCGGTCCTGGTCGTGAACGTCGCCTCCAAATGCGGGTTCACCCCGCAGTACGCCGGCCTCGAAGCCCTGTACGCGAAGTACAAGGACGAGGGCCTCGTGGTGCTCGGTCTGCCCTGCAACCAGTTCATGGGCCAGGAGCCGGGCGCCGAGGCGGACATCGAGTCGTTCTGCCAGATGAACTACGGCGTCACCTTCCCGCTGACCGTGAAGGCCGACGTGCGCGGCAAGCACCAGCACCCCCTGTACGCCCAGCTGACCAAGTTCAAGAGCGGACTGCTGCCGGGCCTGGTGAAATGGAACTTCGAGAAGTTCCTGGTGAATCCGCAGGGCGAGATCGTCGACCGTTTCGCGTCGACCGTCGAACCGGAATCCGACGAGATCGTGCGCGCGATCGAAAAGACCCTCGCGGCCGACGCCGCTTAGTAGTCGACCGCGTCGGTCGGAGCCGGGCCGGGGGCAGCCCCGGGTTCCGGACGGCTCGCCTCCGCGCGCCGCAGCACGGCCTCGGCATGGCGGAGCAGGGGCGCGTCGATCATGCGTCCCTGATAGGCGAACACACCCTCCTCCCCCGCGGCCGCCTCCAGGATCTGCCACGCCGCCGAAACCTCGGCCGGCGCGGGCCGGAAGGCCGCCCGGATGACGGGCACCTGGCTGGGGTGGATGCAGGCGGTGGCGCGGAACCCGCTCGCGACGGCATCCGTCACCTCGGCATCGAGCCCCTCGAGGTCGGGGATGGCCAGAAACACGCCGTCCACGGCCGCCTTGCCGTGGGCACCGGCCGCCAGCAGCACCGCGGACCGGGCGTGGCGGGCGATGGCCCGGTAGCTGCCGTCGGGGAACCGGCTCGAGCTGCCGCCGAGCGACGCCACCAGATCATCGGCCCCCCACATCAGTGCGATCACGTTGGGTTCGGCCGCGATCGACGGGGCGGCGAGCACGCCCGCGGCGGTCTCGCAGAGCGCGATCACCTCGAACCGGCCCAGGGACGCGAGGTGCGCGGCGTTCACGGCCTTCGGCAGCATCACGTAGCGGTACAGGGTGTCGTCGAGGGCGGCGAGGTCGAGCTCGAAGTCGGGCGTGCCGACCGGGTTGACCCGCACGATGGTGCGTTCGGGGTCGAGCGGATGGCTGACCAGCATGCCGCGCGCCCGGGCCCGGTTGCCGGGCAGGAGCGCGTCTTCCAGGTCGAGGATCACCGCGTCCGCCCGCTCGGCCGCCTTACGGTAGCGGTCGGCGCGGTCGGCCGGGCAGAACAGCAGGGCAGGTCCGAGGTCGAAGCTCATCGCATGGCCTCCCGGCACCAGACCAGCACGGTGCGCTGGGCCGTGGCCACCACGTCACCCTGCTGGTTCCGCCCGGTGTGCAGCAACGTGACCAGACCCTGGCCCGGCCGGGACCCCGACAGCCGGCGGGCGGTGACGATCGTGTCGGAGTAGAGGGTGTCGCCGTGGAAGAGCGGATGCGGAAACGTCACCTGCCCGAAGCCGAGGTTCGCCACGATCGTGCCCTGGGTCAGTTGCGCCACCGAGCTGCCCACAAGGGTCGACAGGGTGAACATCGAGTTGACCAGGCGCTGCCCGAACGGCTGCGTCGCCGCCCACGCCGCGTCGAGGTGCAGCGCCTGCGAGTTCATGGTCAGGGTGCTGAAGAGCACGTTGTCGGCCTCGGTGACCGTGCGGCCGGGGCTGTGCCGGTAGCGGGCGCCCTCGTCGAACTCCTCGTAGTACAGGCCGCGCTGATCGATGGTGCGTCGCTCGTCGTTCATGCTCCTCCTGCCTAACCGGTGAATCCGAGCGCCCGCGAGATGACCATCAGCTGCACCTCGGTGGTGCCCTCGCCCAGCTCGAGCACCTTCGAGTCGCGGTAGTGCCTGGCCACCGGGTTCTCGTTCAGGAAGCCGTAGCCGCCGAAGATCTGGGTGGCGTCGCGGGCGTTGTCCATGGCGGCTTCGCTCCCCACCATTTTGGCAATCGAGGCCTCCATTTTGAAGGGCCGTCCGTGCACCATCTTCTGGGCCGCGTCGTAGTAGGCGAGACGGGCGGTGTGCACGCGCGCCTGCATCCGTGCGATCTTGAACGCGATGTGCTGGTTGGAGCCGATCGACCGGCCGAACACATTGCGGCTGTTGGCGTAACGGATGGCCTCCTCGAGGCAGCCCTGCGCCGCGCCCGTGCAGAGCGCGGCGAAGGCGATACGCCCCTCGTCGAGGGTCTGCACGAAGTTGGCGAAGCCGCGGCCGCGGTCGCCGAGCAGGTTGGCCTCCGGCACGCGCACATTCTCGAAGCGCAGCGGATGCGTGTCGGAGGTGTGCCAGCCCACCTTGTCGTAGGCCGGCAGCGCCGTGAACCCGGGGGTCGGGGTGGGCACGAGGATGGCGGTGAGCTCCTTCTTGACCGAGCCGTCGGGTCGGCGCGATTCGCCCGTGACCGCGGTCACGGTGACCAGCCGGGTGATCTCGGATCCGGAGTTGGTGATGAACTGCTTGGTGCCGTTGATCACCCACTCGCCCGCGGAGAGTTCGGCGGTGGTCTTCGTGCCCGCCGCGTCGGAACCGGCGTCGGCCTCGGTCAGCCCGAAGGCGGCGAGCGCGCGCCCACTGGCCAGAAGCGGCACCCACTCCTGCTTCTGCGCCTCGGTGCCGCGCCGGTAGACGGGCATGATGCCCAGGCCCACGCCGGCCTCGAGCGTGACGGCGATGGACTGGTCGACACGGGCGAGCTGCTCGACGGCGAGACAGAGCGCGAAGTAGTCCTGGCCCTGGCCGCCGTACTCCTGGGGGAAGGGCAGGCCGAACAGGCCCAGCTCCCCCATCTGGGCGATGATGTCGTACGGCAGACTCCGCTTGGTGTCGTACTCGTAGGCGGCCGGCGCGACGACCGTGTCGGCGAAGTCGCGCACGGTGTCGCTGAGGCGGCGCTGGTAGTCGGTCAGGTCCTGGTTCACGTTGGGTCTCCCTTGACTGGCGTGGCGGGTGCTGCTGATGTTTCGGGTGGCGGGGTGGCCGGTGTGGTGGCCGGCGGGGTGGCGTTCACCACGGTGGCGACCGTGGCGACGATCTGGTCGAGGCGCACGAGGTCGCCCGGGCGCACGCTGACGGTGAGCCGGCCATCCGTTTCGGCCAGCAGATGGTGCTCCATCTTCATGGCCTCCACCGTCAGGATGCGCTGTCCGGCACGGACCAGGTCGCCCGTGGCGAGGTGCACGGCCACCACCGTGCCGGGCATCGGCGAGCGCACCTCGGGCCGGGCGCCCGCGGCCTCTCCGCCGGCCGGGTCTCGGCCGGCGAGGCGGTCGGCGAGCTGCTCGGCCCGGGAGCGGTGCACCAGGTCGAGCGTGAAACCGGTCTGGCCGAGCCAGAGGCGCGAACCGTCGGCCACGAGTTGCAGTACCTCGAGCCGGCCGCCCAGTTCGCAGGCGAAGGTACCCGGACGATCGGTGACGGGCGCGAGCCGGGCGGGGACGGGCATCCGGTCGTCGATGGCGACGCGGAGGCCGTCCGGCCCGGTCAGCACGGTGACGTCGACCGTGTCGGTGGCGCTGATTCGCAGGCTGTAGCGCACCGGCCGGTCGGGGCCGAGCCGCCAGCCGCTCGCACGGGCCCAGAGGCCGGTGGCGGCACCCGCGGTGGCCCGGTCGTGCAGGAACAGGGCGGCGGCGGCCGGAAAGTGGTCGGGCAGCGGTTGCCCGGGTGTGCCGCGCAGCCCGAGGCCCGGCAGGCTGCGCTCGATCAGGCCGGTGTCGAGGCGGCCGGCGACCACCTCGGGGGTGCGCAGCAGCAGCCGGAGGAACTCCAGGTTGGTGTGCACCCCGAGCACCACGGTGTCGGCGAGCGCCCGGTCGAGGCGGGCGAGGGCCTCGGCGCGGTCGGCACCCCAGGCGATCACCTTGGCGAGCATCGGATCGTAGACACCCGAGACGGGCAGGCCCGGCCTCAGCGAACTGTCCACCCGGATGCCCGCGCCCGCCGGTTCGGACAGGCTGCGCACGGTGCCCTGGCCGGGCAGGAAACCGCGGGCCGGGTTCTCCGCGTACAGGCGCGCCTCGATCGCGTGCCCGGTGAGCACCACCTCGGCCTGGGTCAGCGGCAGCGGCTCCCCCGCGGCGATCCGCAGCTGCCACTCGACCAGGTCGAGACCGGTGACCAGCTCGGTCACCGGGTGCTCCACCTGCAGCCGGGTGTTCATCTCCATGAAGAAGAACTCGTCCGGGGCCGCGTCCGAGACCAGGAACTCCACCGTGCCGGCGCCGGTGTAGCCGACGCTCCGGGCCGCCTGGCAGGCGGCCTCGCCGATGCGGGCGCGGGTCGCCGGGTCGAGCAGCGGCGAGGGAGCCTCCTCGATCACCTTCTGGTGGCGGCGCTGCAGGGAGCACTCGCGCTCGCCGAGGTGGATGACGGCGCCCGTACTGTCGGCGAGCACCTGCACCTCGATGTGGCGGGGACGGTCGATGAAACGTTCGAGCAGCAGCGTGTCGTCGCCGAACGCGCTCAGCGCCACGCGCCGGGCGGTGACGAGTGCCGCGGCGAGCTCGCCCGGGGCGTCCACCCGCAGCATCCCCTTGCCGCCGCCGCCCGCGGACGGTTTGATCAGCAGCGGGTAGCCCACCGTCTCGGCGGCGGCCACGAGCTGCTCGTCGCTCTGGCCGGGCAGGGAGAAGCCGGGGATGACGGGCACCCCGCTGTCGGCGACGTGGTTCTTGCCGCGGATCTTGTCGCCCATCACGGCGAGGGCGGTGAGGCCCGGCCCGACGAAGACCAGGCCGGCGGCGGCAGAGGCGCGGGCGAAGGCCTCGTTCTCGCTGAGGAACCCGTAGCCGGGGTGCACGGCGTCCGCGCCCGTGGCCGCCGCGGCGGCCAGGATCGCGGCGATGTTCAGGTAGCTCTCCCGGGGCGCGGCCGGACCGAGGCGCACCGCGGAATCCGCGAGGCTCACGTGCAGCGCGTCCCGGTCGGCGTCGCTGTACACGGCCACCGAACGGATGCCCATGGCGCGCAGGGTGCGGATGATGCGGCAGGCGATCTCGCCGCGGTTGGCGACCAGCACGGTCGTGAAGGGTGTCGGTGCGTTCGGGGTCATGGTGCGCCTCACATCCGGAAGAGACCGAAGGCGGTCTCGGGCAGGGGTGGCAGGGCGACGACGTCGAGGGCCAGGCCCAGCACGGTGCGGGTGTCGGCCGGGTCGATCACCCCGTCGTCCCAGAGCCTCGCGGTCGAATAGTAGGGGCTGCCCTGCCGCTCGTACTGGGCGGTGACGGGCGCGGTGACCTGGCTCTCGGCATCCGTCGGAAAGGGCAGGCCCGCCTTCTCCTGCTGCTCGCGTTTGACGGTGGCGAGCACGGAGGCGGCCTGCGGCCCGCCCATCACGGAGATGCGGCTGTTCGGCCACATCCAGAGGAAGCGGGGCGAGTAGGCGCGGCCGCACATGGAGTAGTTGCCGGCGCCGAAGGACCCGCCGATCACGACCGTGAGCTTGGGCACGCGCGCGGTGGCGACGGCCGTGACCATCTTCGCGCCGTGCTTGGCGATGCCGCCGGCCTCGGAGTCGCGGCCGACCATGAAGCCGGAGATGTTCTGCAGGAAGATCAGCGGCACGCCGCGCTGATCGCACAGCTCGATGAAATGCGCCCCCTTGAGCGCGGATTCGGAGAAGAGCACGCCGTTGTTGGCGACGATGCCGACGGGGTGGCCGTGCAGGTGCGCGAAGCCCGTGACCAGGGTGGTGCCGTACTCCCTCTTGAACTCGTGGAACTCGCTGCCGTCGACCAGCCGGCCGATCACCTCGCGCACGTCGTAGCGGCCCTGCGGGTCGGTGGGCACCGCGCCGTAGAGCTCGGCCGGGTCGGCGACCGGGGAGACGGCCGGTTGCCGCGGCCAGGCCGGTGGCGGGGGTGCGGGCAGGTAGCGCACGATGTCGCGCACGATCTGGAGGGCGTGCTCGTCGTCCTCGGCGAGATGGTCGGTCACCCCGGACGTCCGGGCGTGCAGTTCGCCGCCGCCGAGCTCCTCGGCCGTGACGATCTCGCCGATCGCGGCCTTCACCAGCGGTGGACCGCCGAGGAAGATGGTGCCCTGGCCGCGCACGATCACGGTCTCGTCGCTCATCGCCGGAACGTAGGCGCCACCGGCGGTGCAGGAGCCGAGCACGGCGGCGATCTGCGGGATCTTGGCCGCCGACATCCGGGCCTGGTTGAAGAAGATGCGGCCGAAATGGTCACGGTCGGGGAAGACCTCGTCCTGCAACGGCAGGAAGGCCCCGCCGGAGTCGACCAGGTACACGCACGGGAGCCGGTTCTCGAACGCGATCTCCTGGGCCCGGAGGTGCTTCTTGACCGTCATCGGGTAGTAGGTGCCGCCCTTGACGGTGGCGTCGTTGGAGATGACGAGCACGTGGCGGCCGTGGATCAGCCCGATCCCGGCGATCAGGCCGGCGCCGGGGCTCTCGTCGCCGTAGAGGCCGGTGGCGGCGAGGGGTGCGATCTCGAGGAAGGGGCTGCCGGCATCCAGCAGCCGGTCGATGCGTTCGCGCGGCAGCAGTTTGCCGCGGGCGAGATGACGCTGGCGGGAGGCCTCGGGACCGCCGAGGGCGACGACGGCGAGGCGGCGGCGCAGATCGGCGACGAGTTCGCGGTGGGCGGCGTCGTTCGCGGTGAAGGCCGGATTGGTCGAGTCGATCAGACTCGCGAGTGTCTCCATCGACAACGTCCCGCTTTCCGCGTGAGTGCTCAGCCGGTACAGTTAGCGTGTACTAACCGAAATTCAGGTTAGCGGTTCATAACTGAGTTGTCCAGAGTTTCGGACGGGACGGGGTGTCGATGGGTGTCCTGCCTTCCTCACCGACGGCCCGGAGCCAGGCCAAGGCCGACCGTCGGCAGGCATTGCTGGGCGCCGCCGCGACACTGTTTGCCCGGTCGGGCTACAACGGAGTGTCGATCGAGGACCTCGGGGCTGCTGTGGGCGTGAGCGGTCCGGCCGTCTACCGGCACTTCAGCGGCAAGCCGGCGGTGCTCGCCGCGCTGCTGGTGGAGGTCAGCGAGACGCTCGTGGCAGGCGGCCAGGCCGTGGTCGAGGGCGCTCCGGATGCCGCGGGCGCCCTGCGCGCGCTGGTGCGCTTCCACACCGACTTCGCCCTGTCGCATCCGAACGTCATCCGAGTGCAGGACCGGGACCTGGACAGCCTCGCCCCCGCGGACCGGCACCAGGTGCGCACCCTGCAGCGCACCTACGTGGAACTGTGGGTGCGCGTGCTCGGGCAGGTGCACCCCGGGGTGGATGCGCAGCTTCTGCGCATCCGTGCCCAGGCGACGTTCGGGCTGCTCAACTCGACCCCGCACACCCTGCCGGCGTCACCGAGCGTCGCCGTGCGGCCGCTGCTCGAGGAGATGGCGCTCGCGGCGCTCGGGATGCTCGGGGCCGCAGGCGTCGCGCCGGCGTGAGCCGGGAGGACAGGTCAGTACGCCGTGGTGCAGACGCAGAGTTCGTTGCCCTCGGGGTCGGCCAGCACCCACCAGTCCGGGGCGTGCTCGTCGGTGAGGAGGTCACCGCCGGCGGCGATCACGTCCTGCACCCGGGACTCGGCGTCATCGGTGGGCACGTACACATCGAGGTGGATGCGGTTGCGCTCGGTGCGGGCGATGTCCATGGTCTGGAACCACAGCCGCGGTCCCTGACCGGAGGGATCGACGAGTTCGACCTCTTCGTCGCTGACGACCTCCACATAGCCGAGGCCCACCCGCCAGAACGGGCGGATCGCCGCAGCGTCGGTGCAGTCGATCGCCACGTCGTAGCGGGCCGGCTGTGTCGGGGCGCGGTCGGCTCCCTGCGCATCCGCCAGCTCCTGGATGCGCAGGGCGAGCCGCAGGTCTCGATCGGTCACCCCGCCGGCGTCGTGGGATGACAGGCGGAAGCCGACCCGGCCGTAACCGAGCCGCACCTCCGGGTGGTGATTCATTGCATCCGCCGCCGCGGCCACCTGGTCGACCAGCCGCACGGCCGACGCGAAATCCCGGGTCGTGAACGAGCCGTGCAGGGTGCCGTCGAGGTGCACGAAGGCGCCGCCGGAGAGCACGGGTTCGGTGTCGACGGGGGTGAGGAGGGTGCCCGGTGGTTTCATGCCCTCACTCTGCTGCGCGGTCCGAACCTCGTCAAGGCGCGCCCGGCGGCATCCGGTGCGACCCGGCTCCCGCGCGGACTAGAGGAGGGCCAGGGCGCGCGCCGGGTTGGCGAGGAGACCGGCGACGTCGGTCAGGAAGCGGGCGGCCTGCTCCCCGTCCACGAGCCGGTGGTCGAAGGCGACGCTCAGGGTGACCACCTGCCGCAGCGCGATCTCGCCCCGGTACACCCACGGTCGCGGGGCGATCGCCCCGAGGGCCAGGATGACCGCCTCCCCCGGAGGCAGGATCGGCGTGCCCGCATCAATGCCGAACGAACCGATGTTGGTGATCGAGATCGTGCCGCCGCGCAGGGCCGCGGGGCGGGTCGCGCCTGCCCGGGCGGCGCTGGTCAGCTCGGCGAGCGCCGCGGCAAGGTCGACCAGGCTTAGCCGGTCGGCATCCGGGATGCTGGGCACGATGAGTCCCCGCGGGGTGGCTGCGGCGATGCCGAGGTTCACGTAGTGGAACTGCACGATCTCACCGGCTGCCTCGTCCCAGTGCGTGTTCACCTCGGGCGTGCGGGCGACCGCGAGGCAGAGCGCCTTCGCGACGACGGCCAGGATGCCGATGCGCGCCTCCGCGAAGACCCGGTCGCCGCGGAGCGCCTCGATCAGCTCGATCGCCGGGGTCACGTCCACGGTCAGGAATTCCGTGGCGTGCGGCGCGGTGAACGCGCTCTGTACCATGGCCGCCGCGGTGTGCTTGCGCACGCTCCGGATCGGGCTGCGGGTCTCCCGCACGCCGGCCACGGGTACCGCGGGCCCGGCCAACGCCTCCACGTCCTGCCGGGTGATGAGTCCGGTCGGACCGGTCCCGGTCACCTCGGCGAGGTCCACGCCCAGGGTGCGGGCCAGGGCACGCACCGGCGGCGTGGACCGCGGGCGCTCGGTCGCCACCGGCGGCTCCTCCCCCGCGATCGGCGGCGCAGGCACGGTGTCCGTGGCGACCAGACCTCCCGCATCCGTCGCCCCGATGCGAGCCCGGCGCTGCGGCCGCCCCCCGCGCTCGACGGCGGCGCCGTATCCCACCAGCACCGCCTCCCGTTCGGTCTCGCGAGAGCGCACTTTCTGCCCACTCGAAGCCGCTGAGGGGGCAGAAAGTGCGCTCTCGCGACCAGACGGGGAGTCGACCTCGAAGGAGACGATCGGGTCACCGACGCGCACGGTGGTGCCGGGCTGCTGGTGGAGCTCGGCGACCACCCCGGCGAACGGCGACGGCAGTTCCACCACGGCTTTGGCCGTCTCGACCTCGGCGATGAGCTGGTTGAGGGTCACGGTGTCGCCCGGCGCGACGCGCCAGGCCACGATCTCCGATTCGGTCAGTCCCTCGCCGAGGTCGGGCAGTGTGAAGACCTTGATCATCGTCGTCTCCCTAGTACGCGGTCGACGCCGTCGAGCATGCGGTCGAGGTCGGGCAGGTGGTGGCTCTCCAGCTTCGCCGGCGGGTAGGGGATGTCGAACCCGGTGACCCGCACCGGCGCGGCCTCGAGGTGGTCGAAGCAGCGCTCGGTGATCTCGGCGATGATCTCCCCGCCCAGCCCGCCCGAGCGGGCGGCCTCATGCGTCACCACGAGCCGGCCGGTCTTCCGAACGGATGCCTCGACGGTGTCGTAGTCGACGGGCGAGAGCGAGCGCAGGTCGATGACCTCGATCGACACGCCCTCGTCGGCGGCGGCGAGCGCGGCATCCGTCGCCGTGGATACCAGCGCGCCGTAGGCGAGCAGTGTGACGTCGGTGCCGGCGGCCACGACCCGGGCGCTCTCCAGCGGGGCGCCGAGCTCCGGGGACACCGGGCCGGCGACGTGGTAGCGGCGTTTGGGTTCGAAGTACAGCACCGGGTCGTCGGAGGCGATCGCCTGGCGGATCAGGCCGTAGGCGTCCTGCGGGTTCGAGACCGCGACCACCCGGAGTCCCGAGGTGTGCGTGAAGTAGGCCTCGGGCGATTCGGAATGGTGCTCGGCGGCGCCGATGCCACCGCCGAACGGGACCCGGATGGTGATGGGCATGCGCACGGCCCCCTGGGTGCGGTAGTGGAACCGGGCCACCTGGCTGACGATCTGGTCGAAGCCCGGGAAGATGAAACCGTCGAACTGGATCTCGCAGACCGGGCGGTAGCCCCGGTAGGCCAGCCCCACCGCCGTGCCGATGATGGCGGACTCGGCCAGCGGGGTGTCGATCACCCGGTTCGGCCCGAATTCGGCGAGCAGGTCGCTGGTCACCCGGAACACACCGCCCAGCGTGCCGATGTCCTCGCCCAGCAGCACCACCTTCGGGTCGCCGAGCATGGCGCGCCGCAGCCCGGCGTTGATCGCCTTGGCCAGGGTCAGGGTCTTCGTCTCGGTCAGCGGCACCGGCGCCTGGCCGTTCGCTGCGCCCGCCGAGGAGTTCTGCTCGGTGATCATGGTCATGCGTCCATCCCTCCGGTCGGATCGAAGCTCGCCAGGTAGGCCGCGTATTCCGCCCTCTGGCGGTCGAGGCCGGCGTGCGGGGTGGCATAGACGTTCGCCAGCACGGTCAACGGTTCCGGGTCCGGCAGGCCGATGCAGCCGGCACGCAGTTCGGCCGCGGTGGAGTCGGCCAGGGTCTGGGTCCCGGCCTCCAGCTCGGGCGTGAACAGGCCGAGGGAGTCGAGCAACCGCCGCAGGCGCAGGATCGGGTCTTTCTCCGCCCACTCCTCGAGTTCGTTCGCCGGCCGGTACCGGGTCGGGTCGTCCGCGGTCGTGTGCGGGCCCATCCGGTAGGTGACGGCCTCGATGAAGGTGGGGCCGCCCCCGGTGCGAGCCCGGTGCAGGGCCAGCCGGGTCACCGCCAGCACGGCCAGAACGTCGTTGCCGTCGACCCGGAGGCTGGGGATGCCGAACCCGGGTGCGCGGCCGGCGATGCCTGCCGGGGCCTGCAGGCCGACCGGTTCGGAGATGGCCCACTGGTTGTTCTGGCAGAAGAAGACCACCGGGGCCTGGAAACTGGCGGCGAACACCAGCGCCTCACTGACGTCGCCCTCGCTGGTCGCCCCGTCGCCGAAGTAGGCCACGGCCGCGGAGTCGGCGCCGTCGAAGCGGGCTCCCATCGCCCAGCCCGTGGCGTGCAGGGTCTGCGCGCCGATGATGATGCTCGGCGTCGCCATGCCGTGGGAGTAGGGATCCCAGCCGGATTGCGCCGTGCCGCGCCAGACCCGGAGGATGTCGGTGGGCGACACCCCCCGGCAGTACGCGACAGCGTTCTCGCGGTAGCTGGAGAAGACGAAGTCATCGGTGCGGAGGGCGCGTGCCGAGCCGATCTGCGCGGCCTCCTGGCCGAGCAGCGGCGGCCAGAGCCCCAGCTCGCCCTGACGCTGCAGGGCCGTGGCCTCGGCGTCGATGCGGCGCACGACCACCATGTCCCGGTAGAGGGCGGCGAGGTCGTCGGCCTCGATATCGGCCACCCACGGATCGAGTTCGGCGCTTCGCATGCGCATCCCGTCGGGGCTCAGCAGCTGCAGGGAAACGGCGGGGGTCTCCCCGGTATGGACAGTGTGCACAATGCGCTCCCAGCGTCGTTGCCGAAGTTGTTGAGAGCGTACGATTCCGCGACACACAGCACAACCATGTTGCATAATTTTGAGCATTTTGCCCTATTCATGGGGCACCCAGCCTGCTAACGTCGAGCATTATGCACAGTCTCGACAAAGTCGACTTACAACTGCTCCGTGCCCTGTGCGCCGACCCGCGCAGCACGTTCGTCGCGCTCGCCCAGCAGCTGCACCTCTCCCGCAACACGGTGCAGGCGCGCATGTCGAGGCTCGAGGAGTCGAGTGCGTTCCTCGCCTTCGACCGTCGCATCAACCCGGTCGCTCTCGGCTATCCGCTGACGGCCTTCATCGAGGTGCATGTGCAGCAGAAGCGGCTCGCGCAGATCGTGGCCGAGCTGGCCCGCATTCCCGAGATCGTGCAGGCGCACGGCATGAGCGGGTCGACCGACATCCTGGTGCGCGTGGTGTGCGCGGATGCCGACGACCTGTTCCGCATCGATGGCACCATCCTCGCCTGCGAGGGTGTCGAGCGCACCGAGACGTCACTGGCCATGGGCGAGCTGATCCCCTACCGGATCACTCCTCTATTGGAGCGCAGCGGCCGCCAGGGCGGCGCCGGCCCCGTCGCCTCCGGATCGGGCCCGTCCCTGTTCCCCGATGCGATGATCCCCTGATGCGGCCGGCCCGACGATGACGACCCCGCCGCAGTCCGTGCTCCCGATGTTCCCGCTCGGGTCGGTCCTGTTCCCGTATATGCCATTGCAGCTGCGCGTGTTCGAGGATCGGTACCTGGTCATGCTCTCCCGGATCCTCAAGGAGGAACCGGCCGAGTTCGGCGTGGTGCTGATCGAACGCGGCCAGGAAGTCGGCGGCGGCGAGCGGCGCTTCCAGTACGGCACGGTGGCCCAGATCACCGAGCTCGAGGCCTCCGAGGGATTCGTGGGTGTGACCGCCCAGGGCGAACGCCGGATCGAGATCATGGACTGGCTGAGCGAGGACCCGCACCCCCAGGCCACGGTGCGCAGCCTCGACGCCCTCGACTGGGACGACGACCTGCTGCCGCTGCGGGAACGGGCCGAGCAGGCCGTTCGCCGTGCCCTCGCCCTGGCCAGCGAATTCGCCGACCAGCTCTGGCCGTCCACGGTGGAACTGTCCCGCGACCCGACTGCGGCGGCCTGGCAGATCGCCGGAATCGCCCCCCTGGGCCCGCTGGATCAGATCACCCTGCTGCGGTCGACCTCGATGGAGCAGCTGCTCAACGGCGTGATCGAGCACACCCAGGAGGCCGTGGACGCCCTGAGCGCACCCTGGCCCGATGAATAAGCCGAATCTATTTGATAAAAACATCATATAGGTATATAAAGAAGTAATGATGTATCGTGCCTCCTGGAGCCTGAGTTGAGCGTCAAACGACTCACGAATCTCATCCGCACCAGTGGGCGCATCGCCGAAGCGGCCCCGCCGGCCCCGGCCCTGCTCCCCGGAGCCGAGGTCTTCGGAGGCAGCGTGCAGGTGCGCTTCATCAACGCCGGCAGCTGCAACGACTGCGCGATGGAGGTGCAGAGCGCATTCGGCCCGGTCTATGACGTGGAGCGCTACGGCATCCGCCTGGTCGCGTCCCCGCGTCACGCCGACGTGCTCGTCATCACGGGTGCAGTCACCCGCAACCTGATCGAGCCGCTGCTGCGCACGATCGACGCCACTCCCACTCCCCGCTTCGTGATCGCCGTCGGCGACTGCGCCATCACCGGCGGGATTTTCGCCGAGGGCTACGGGGTGGCCGGGCCGGTCTCCGATTTCGTGCAGGTCGACCTGACCGTGCCGGGCAATCCGCCCGAACCGGCCGTCATCGTCGAAGCGCTCCGACGGATGACCGGACGATGACCGCCCTCGAAGCAGGCCTGCTCGGCCAGCTCCTGCTGCTCGTGCTCGCCGTGGCCGCGGCCCTGCTCACCCCCACCCGCTGGCGCTCCCGGGTCAGCGGAACCGTCTGCACGCTGCTCGCCACGGCCGGCGTCGTCACCGGCGCGATCGCCCTCTCCGGCGGAACCGGGTCACTGACCATCCCCACCGCCCTGCCGCTGGACCCGCTCGTGCTCTCCCCCGACAAACTGGGCGGCCTCGTCATGATCGTCGTCTCCGCGGTCGGAGCCCTGGCCGCCCTGTTCGGGATCGGCTCGGCCCGCGTGGCCTCGGCATCCCGCACCGCCTGGCTGTCGATGGCCGTATTCCTCTTCGGCATGCAGCTGGTGCCGGCCGCCACCGACGTGGTGTCGTTCCTGCTGCTCTGGGAGATCATGACGCTCGGCTCCACGGCGCTGCTGCTGGCCCACCACGCCACCCGCGGCACGGTCGCCTCCGCCCTGGTCTGGTATTCAGCGATGTCGCAGCTGAGCTTCTTCTTCGTACTGGCCGGGTTCGCGATGCTCGCCGGCCTGGCCGGCGGGACCGGGTTCGACCTGCTCGCCACGGTCGACCCGTTCTCCTGGCAGGCGAGCGTGGCCTTCCTGCTGCTGCTGCTCGGCTTCGGCGGCAAGGCGGAACTCGTCCCCCTGCACGTCTGGGTTCCCCGGGTGCTGCCCGAGGCGCCCGGTCACGTCGCCGCCGCGATGAGCGGCGCGATGGTGAACATCGGCGTCTACGGCGCCCTTCTCGTCTTCGTTCGGATGCTGCCGAACGGCCCAGCCTGGTGGGGGGTTCTGATCATGGCGCTCGGCGGGGTCTCCGCGCTCTACGGGATCCTGCAGGCCTCCGTGGCGAGCAACCTCAAGGTGCTGCTGGCCTACTCCACGACCGAGAACATGGGTCTGGTGTTCCTGGGGCTCGGGGCATCCGTTCTGCTCCGCGCCGACAACGCGACGGCCGCGGCCGACGCCGCCCTCGTCGCCGCCCTGCTGCTCATGCTCAGCCACGCCGCGTTCAAGTCGACCCTGTTCCTCGGCGCCGGGGCCGTGGCCCGCGCGGCCGGTGAGATGAACCTCGACCGGCTCGGCGGCCTCGGCAGCCGCATGCCCTGGACCGCCGGTGCGTTCGGCGCGGCCGCCATGGGGGCCGCGGCCCTCCCGGTGACCAGCGGTTTCGTTGCCGAGTGGATGCTGCTGCAAGCGCTGATCCACGGATCCCGGGTCGACGGGGAGGTCGTCTCCGTCGCGGCATCCGTCGCCATGCCGCTCGCCGTCGCCGTGATCGCCCTGACCGCCGGGCTGGCCCTGCTCACCTTCGTCAAGGCCTACGGGATCGCCTTCCTGGCCCGCCCCCGCTCCCCGCAGGCCGAACAGGCTCGCGAGGTTCCCGTCATCATGCGCATCCCGCTCGTGATCGGCGCCCTGCTCGTCGTCGGGCTCGGCCTGCTGCCCGGACCCCTCGCCGTGGCCATCGGCGGGGCCGTGGGCCCGGAGTTCACTCCCGACGTGCGCATCATCGGCCTCGCCGGCGTCGACGCCCGAGGCATCGACGCCGTGCTCGACCCCACCACCTTCGTGGTGCTGGCCGGGCTGCTGCTGGCGCCCGTGCTGATCGCCGTATTCGTCTCCGCCCGGCGCCACCCCACCCGCATCTCACCGCTCCCCTGGGCCGGCGGCGGCTCACGGCTGCGGCCCAGGATGCAGTACACCGCCACCTCCTATGCCGAGCCTCTGGTGCGCGTCTTCGACGACGTGCTCCGGCCGTCCCGCGACGTGGAGGTCACCCATGTCGGTGAATCCCGCTACCTGGTGGAACGTGTGCATGTGGAACAGACGGTGTCCGACGTGGTCGAAACCCGGCTTTACCGCCCGGTGCTGAATCTGCTGCAGCGGTTCGGAATTCTGGCCCGGCGAGCGCAGAACGGCAGCATCCACCGCTACCTGTCCTACTCCTTCGTCGCCCTGCTGTCCGTTCTGATCGTGGTGTCCCTGTGACCGGCGCCGCGGCGATCGTGATCGCCCTCGTTCAGCTGGCGCTGTTCGTGTTCCTCGCCCCCGTGCTGATCGGCGTGATCCGCCAGGTGCGCGCCCGCCTCGAGGGCCGGGCCGGTTCCGGCATCTGGCAGCCGTGGCGCGATGTGCGCAAGCTGCTCACGAAGAACCCGGTGCGCGCCGCCGACAGCAGCTGGATGCTCGCCGCCGGCCCGGTCACGCTCCTGGTCTCCAGCCTGCTGCTCTGCGCCCTGCTGCCCCTGGTGGGCACGCTGCCGCTGCCGCTGATCCCCAGCGACCTGTTCGTGATCGTCTCCGTCATGCTGATCGGCGTGGTGGCCCTGGCCCTGGTCGGCCTCGACGCCGGCACCGCGTTCGGCGGGATGGGGTCCAGCCGGCACATGACCGTCGCCGCCCTGGTCGAGCCGACCCTGCTGCTCGCGGTCTACGCGCTCTCCATCCCGGCCGGCACCTCCACGCTGTCACTGATCGTGGAAACCCGGCTCGCGACTCCCGCCGTGATCATCTCCCCGGTCAGCCTGCTGGCCATGGTCGCGCTGGCGATCGCCATCATGGCCGAGACCAGCCGCCTGCCGGTCGACAACCCGTCGACCCACCTCGAACTGACCATGCTGCACGAGGCCATGGTGCTGGAGGCCTCCGGCCGCGACCTGGCCTGGCTCGAGCTCGGCTCCTGGCTCAAGCTCGCGGCCCTGCTCGGCCTGCTCAGCAACCTGATCGTGCCGTGGGGCATCGCGACCGAGTTCTCGGCGCTCGGCGTGATCGTCGGCGCGGGCACCGTCACCGTGAAGATCCTGCTGCTGGGCGTCCTGCTCAGCGTGGGTGAGGTCTTCCTGGCCAAAGCGCGGCTGTTCCGCGTGCCCGAGCTGCTGGCGGGGTCGTTCGCCCTGGCCCTGCTGGCCGTCACCGCTTCCTACCTGGTCGCTTAGGAGCATCCGTGTTCACCACCATTTACCCGCAGCTGATCGGCCTTTGCACCGGCGCCTTGCTGCTCACCAGCGCCCTGATGGTCTGGCGGCACTCGCTGCTGGCGTCGATCCGGCTGCTCAGTGTGCAGGGCGTCGCGCTGGCCGCGCTGGTCGCCGTGATCGGCGTGGAGGAGGGCGAAGTCGAGGTGATCCTCGTCTCGGTGCTCGTTCTGCTGGTCAAGGGCGTGGCCCTGCCCTGGGTGCTCGCCCGGGAGACGCACGCCACCACGCGAACGGATGAGGCGCCGCGTCTCAACCCCACGGCGGCGCTGTTGACCGTGGCGCTGCTGACCATCCTCAGCTACGTCGTGGCCAGCCGGCTGCTGGCCGGGGATACCAGCGTCTCGGCCCACGCGGCCCCGATCGGCCTCGCGATGGTGCTGATCGGCTTCCTGCTGCTGATCACCCGCCGGCAGGCGGGATCGCAGCTGATCGGCTTCCTGGTGCTCGACAACGGCATCGCCACGGTCGCCTTCCTCACGTCGGGCGGCGTGCCGTTGTTCCTCGAGCTCGGCATCTCCCTCGACGTGCTGCTGGTCGTCGTCATCCTGTACGTCTTCGCCGGCCGCATGCGCACCAAGTTCGGCAACACCGAGATCGATCAGCTCAGAAAGTTGCACGACTGATGTCATTCGCCCTCTGGACGCCTCTGGCCATCCCGGCTCTGCTCGCCGTGCTCAGCCTCGCCGTTCCCTCCCCCGTGCTGCGCCGGCTCAGCCCCGTGGCCGCCAGCGTCACCGTGCTCGGGTCGGGCCTGCTGCTGGTGAGCGCCGCACTCGCCGACCAGGTACCCACGCTCGGCGACGGGCTGCTCCGCGCGGACGCGCTGAGCGCCTACATGCTCACGGTCGTCGGCGCCGTCGGACTCGTCTCCACCTGGGGCGGGCTGGGCCACGCCAGCGCCGTGCCCGTCCGCTTCGCCGGCTCCTACGACGCCCTGATCTCGGTGTTCCTGGCCGCCATGAGCCTCGCGGTGCTCGCCGACAACATCGGCCTGATGTGGGCCGCCATCGAGGCCACCACCATCGCCACAGCCTTCCTGGTCGGCCATCACCGCACCCCCCGCTCGCTGGAAGCCGCCTGGAAGTACGTCATCCTCGGCTCCGTGGGCGTGGCCATCGCACTGCTCGGCATCGTGCTGATCTACGCCGCTTCGCGCGGCACGGGTGAGGCCACCCTGTCCTGGCTGGTGCTCAGCCAGGCCGACCTGCCGCTCGACCCCGCGCTGATCCGCGCCGGCGGCGCCCTCGCCGTGCTCGGCTTCGCCACCAAGGCCGGGCTCGCGCCCATGCACAGCTGGCTGCCCGACGCGCACAGCCAGGCCCCCGCGCCCGTCTCGGGGCTCATGTCGGGCGTGCTGCTCGCCGTGGCCCTCTACGCGATCCTGCGGATCCAGACCATCACCGACGCCGTGATCGGCCCGGACTTCCTGCGCGTGATGCTCAGCATCGGCGGGCTGCTCTCTCTCTTCGTGGCGGCGGCACTGTTGATCCGCCAGCGTGACTTCAAACGGATGCTGGCCTACTCCAGCATCGAGCACATGGGCATGATGGCCGTGGGCGCGGCCATCGGCGCAGCGGCCCTGCCGGCCGTGCTGCTGTATGTGCTCGGCCACGGGTTGACCAAAGCCACGCTGTTCGTGATCTCGGGGCGCATCCTCGAAGTCGAGGGCACGCCGAAGATCGACGATGTGCGCGCCCTGCTCGTACGCCGGCCCGGCCTGGCCGTGCCGTGGCTGATCGCCATGGCCGCCCTGATCGGGTTCCCGCCGTTCAGCATCTTCTTCTCCGAGGTCGGCATCATCATGGCCGGCTTTTCGACCGGCATGGGCGTCACGGTCGGCATCGCGCTGGTGCTGCTGCTCGTCATCTTCGCCAGCCTGACCCGGCTGACGGTGGCCATGACCATCGGAGCGCCGGCGTCCGCGGTTGCCGCGGCCGCCGCCGCTGCGGCCGCCGAGGCCGCGGTTCCGGTTGTACCCGCGGCGGCGCTCACCGGATTGATCCCCACGGTCGGCGCCGGCGCATCCGTCATCGTCGCCGACATCGAGCCGAACCCCGTCGAGCCGGTCGTGCCCGTCGAGCCGGTCGTGCCGGTCGTGCCGGACCGGTCGGGGCATGGGCCCATGCTTCCGCTGATCCTGGCGCTGGCTACCACCGCGGTGGTGGCCTTCATCGCCGATCCGGTCGGCACGCTCCTCACGCGTGCGGCCGAGGTACTGGGAGGTATCCAATGACGAACCCGAGCCCGCTGCCGGCCGCCACCCCCGAGGTACGCACGCTCAGCCGGGACGCACTGCGGGATGAAGCGGCCGCACTGCTCGCCGAGGGCAACCGGCTCGCGCTCATGGCCTGCCACGACGACGGCGACCGGCTGCGCGTGGTCTACTCCTTCGTGGCCGTCTACCCGCGGCGCCAGATCGATCTCGTCGTGCCGGTGCCCTACGACGACGCCTGGATTCCGAGCCTGGCCGATCTCTCGTACCCGGCCGGCAACTTCGAGCGCGGCACGCGGGACCTGTTCGGTGTGCGCCCGGCGGACCACCCCCAGCCCTACCGGCTCGTGCGGCACGGGCACTGGCCCCGCGGCTGGTATCCGATGCGGAAGGACGCCCGGGTCACCCCCGAGTTCGAACCCGACGTCGAGTCGTTCCCGTTCGTGGAGGTCGAGGGCCCCGGGGTCTACGAGATCGCGGTCGGCCCCATCCACGCCGGCATCATCGACCCCGGCCACTTCCGCTTCTCCGTGGTCGGCGAAACCATCGTGCGGATGGAAGCCCGCCAGTGGTACATGCACCGCGGCGTCGAGCGTTTGTTCGAGGGCCGCCTGCCCGGTGACGGCATCGCGCTGGCCGAGCAGATCGCCGGTGACACCGTGATCGGCCACACGCTGGCCTACCTGATGGCAATCGAAGCGGCCTCCGGCATAGAGGTCTCCGAACCCGACCGGATGTTGCGCGCCCTCCTGCTGGAACTCGAGCGCCTCTACAACCACGTCTCCGACCTCGGCTCGCTGGCCAACGACGTGGGATTCAGCGTCGTCAATTCGCACGCCCAGCGGCTGCGTGAGACGCTGCTGCGCATCAACAAGACCGTCACCGGACACCGCTTCCTGCGCGCGGCGCTGATGGTGGGCACTGTGAGCGTGCTCGCCCTGCCCGATCCCGACGACCTCCGCGCCGTGGCCGTGGACGTGCAGGAGATCATCGCCATCACCCTCGGCCACGCCATCGTGCGCGACCGGTTCACCGGCACGGCACCGCTTCCCACCGGCCTGGCCGAGGCCATGGGCACGCTGGGCTTTGTGGCGCGGGCATCCGGTGTCGACGTCGACGCCCGCCGCGACCACCCCTTCATCGACCTCGGCGAGCACTTCCATGTGGTCACCGACACCGGCGGCGACGTGCTCAGCCGCTACCGGGTGCGAGCCGGTGAGTTCGAGGTGTCCATCGCGGTGGCGATCGACCTGATCGGCCGGCTCGGTGCCCACCGCGGCGGCACGGTTGCCGCAACGGTTGCCCCGTCCACGGCTGCCCGCAGCGGCCTCGCCCTCGTCGAGGGCTGGCGCGGCACCATCTGCCACCGCGTCGAGCTGGGGGCCGACGGCACCATCAGCCGGCTCAAGGTCGTCGACCCGTCGTACTTCAACTGGCCGGCGCTGCCGGTGGCCCTGGCCGAGACGATCGTGCCGGACTTCCCACTCGTGAACAAGAGTTTCAACCAGTCCTACGCGGGCAACGACCTGTAGCTGCCGGCGGGGTTACTCCGTGTCCTGCTCGATGGTGCGGAGCAGGGCGTGGGAGTCCTCGAGACTGGTCACCAGCATCCGTTTGGCGATGGCCAGCAGATCGGCGACGTCCGGGTCGCGCAGGGCGTAGAAGATGGTGTTGCCGTCGCGCCGGGTGACGACCACCCCGGCACGGCGCAGGACCCCCAGCTGCTGGGACAGGTTCGACAGTTCGGCGCCGAGCACCTCGGCGAGGCTGCCGACCGAGCGTTCTCCGTCGACCAGCTGCTCCAGAACCTGGACCCGCAACGGATGCCCGAGAGCCTTGAAGAGGTCGGACTTCAATTGGGCCATGGGTAGTCCGGTCGTTGACACAGTGTGATCATATCGCTAACTTGTAATACTTTCAAATAGCCGATCTCTGGCGGTGCCGGCCTTGCTCGGGATGGCGTGGATCGTGCGCCCCACACGCAGGAAGCGCTCGCGGCCGCGTGGCCGCGAGCGCTTCCTGCCCGTCAGCGGCGCAGCAGGCCGTCGTTGGCCAGCGCCCGGTAGTAGCCGCCGGTGTTACCGAGCACGTTCGGGTGGAAGTTGCTCGGTGCCATCAGGTTCGACGGGTCGAAGGCGATGTAGGGCACGCGGGACCCGATACCGTGCCCGGCGAACTCGTCCGTCACGTCGACGAAGCGGATCCGGTCGACGCCGGCCGGCTCGGGGGTGACCCCGACGGCCGTCTGGATCACCCCGTTCAACGCGCCGGTTCCCTGGTTGACCAGGTCACCCAGGGGGGAGGCCCCGGGCTGGAACAACAGCGGGTAGCCCAGCACGGCGACGCGGGCATTCGGCAGGGTTGCCGCGATCTGGCCGTAGGTCGTGGCCAGGGCGGCCACGAAGGCCGGGTCTTGCAGGGTCGCCACGCTTGCCGCCACGGCCGCACCGCAGGCCCCACTCAGCGGATCCGGATTCGGAGCGCAAGCCCGAAGGATCTCGGTCGACCCGGCGTCGATGCCGCCGACCGTGAGGGTGACCAGCTTCGTCGACCCGCCGACGCCGACCAGCTGGGACGGGATATCGGCCAGGCGAGCCCCGGAGCACGCCTTGTTCGCGGTCAGGCGATAGGGGCTGACCAGCGAGATGATGACCGGATAGCTCTTGTACCGGCTGCGCAGGCAGGTCAGGTCGGAGTACGGCGGAGCGCCCTGGCCGGAGGTGAAGGAGTCGCCGAGGGCGACGTAGTCCAGCCGCGCGTAGGAGGTGTGGCTGGGCCGGGGCACATTCGAGCTCGCAACTACGACGGAGGTGACCGGGGCGGCGGCCGGGAGGGCGGCCGGGACGGCGGTGGCCGGGGCTGAAACAGCGCCGACGGCCAGGGCGACACTCAGGAGGGAGACGGCCCCGAGGCGCGACAGGAAACGCATGCGGTTCTCAGAATTCATCATGTGCGCACGCTAGCCCCGCGCCGACGGCGCCGCTAGCTGTACCCGGCGCCGACAACGTCACCCTCGAACCGGTGGTGATCCCGGTGTGCGGACGGCACGCCGGAGGCGCAAAAAACCCGCCCTGCCGTAGCAGGACGGGTTTTCCGTCTAGCCGACTAACCTGGCGAGAGGTTGTCGGTAGATCTAGCGGACTACGCCTCGGTCGAAACCGGTGCGTCCTCGGTGCCGGCCTCAGCCGACTCGTCGAGGACCGGGGCGAGCGACAGCTTGCCACGGTCGTCAATCTTGGTGATCTCCACGAGGACCTTCTGGCCCACGCCGAGCACGTCTTCGACGTTCTCGACCCGCTTGCCACCGGCGAGCTTGCGCACCTCGCTGATGTGCAGCAGTCCGTCCTTGCCCGGGAGCAGGGAGACGAAGGCGCCGAACGCGGCGATCTTGACGACGGTTCCGAGGAACTGCTCGCCGATCTCCGGGTTGGTCGGGTTCGCGATGGCGTTGACCTGGGCGCGAGCGGCCTCGGCCGACGGTCCGTCGACAGCGCCGATGTAGACCGTGCCGTCCTCCTCGATGGAGATGTCGGCGCCGGTCGTGTCCTGGATCGCGTTGATCGTCTTGCCCTTCGGGCCGATCAGCTCGCCGATCTTGTCGACGGGGATCTGCACGCTGATCACGCGGGGCGCGGTCGGTGCCATCTCGTCGGGACGGTCGATGGCGGCGTTCAGCACGGCCAGGATGGTCGCGCGAGCGTCCTTGGCCTGGGTGAGCGCGCCGGCGAGAACGGATGCCGGGATGCCGTCGAGCTTCGTGTCGAGCTGGATCGCGGTGACGAACTCGCTCGTGCCGGCGACCTTGAAGTCCATGTCGCCGAGGGCGTCTTCGGCACCGAGGATGTCGGTGAGAGCCGCGTAGCGGGTCTTGCCGTCAACGGTGTCGGAGATGAGGCCCATGGCGATTCCGGCAACGGGTGCGCGCAGCGGCACACCGGCGTTGAGCAGCGACAGGGTCGAGGCGCAAACGGAACCCATCGAGGTGGATCCGTTGGAGCTGAGCGCCTCGGAGACCTGACGGATGGCGTAGGGGAACTCCTCGCGCGTCGGCAGCACGGGGACCAGGGCACGCTCAGCGAGCGCTCCGTGGCCGATCTCGCGGCGCTTGGGCGTTCCGACGCGGCCGGTTTCACCGGTCGAGTAGGGCGGGAAGTTGTAGTTGTGCATGTAGCGCTTCTTGGTGACCGGGCTCAGGGAGTCGATCGTCTGCTCGAGCTTGAGCATGTTCAGCGTGGTGACACCCAGGATCTGGGTCTCGCCGCGCTGGAAGATCGCCGAACCGTGCACGCGCGGGATGATGGCAACCTCGGCGTCGAGCGGGCGGATGTCCGCGAGCCCACGGCCGTCGATGCGGATGCCCTCGTTGAGAACGCGTGAGCGCACGACGAGCTTGGTGACCGACTTGTACGCGGCGGAAACCTGGTTGTTCGCGCTCGCGTCGAGCTCGCCGGCGGCGACCTTGGCAGCGATGGCTTCCTTGACGGATGCCTTCAGCGCGTCATCCGCATTCTGGCGCTCGATCTTGTCGGCGATCTGGTAGACGCCCTTGAGCTGGTCGTACGCGAGAGCGGCGACGGCGTCGTAGGTGGCCGGCTGGTAGGACGGGAACACCTGGTAGGCGCCGGTCGGCTTGGCCGCCGAGGCGGCAACCTTCTGCTGCGCTTCGATGAGCTGCTTGATGAAGGGCTTCGAGGCTTCGATGCCCTCGGCGATGACCTCTTCGTTCGGCTTGATGGCGCCGCCCTTGATGAGGTCCCAGGCGTTGTCGGTGGCTTCGGCCTCGATCATCATGATCGCGACATCCTGCACGCCGTTGGCGTCGGTCACCACGCGGCCGGCGACGACCATGCTGAACACGGCGTCAACCATCTGCGAGTGCTTCGGGAAGGCAACCCACTGGCCGGAGCCGTTCGCGTCGGGGATGAGGGCGACGCGAACGCCACCGATCGGGCCCGAGAAGGGAAGGCCGGCGAGCTGGGTCGACATCGACGCCGCGTTGATCGCGAGCACGTCGTAGTACTCATCGGGCGCGATGGCCAGGACGGTGACGACAACCTGGATCTCGTTGCGGAGTCCGTCGACGAACGACGGGCGCAGCGGCCGGTCGATCAGACGGCAGGTGAGGATCGCCTCGGTCGACGGGCGACCCTCGCGACGGAAGAAGCTGCCCGGGATGCGACCGGCGGCGTACATGCGCTCTTCGACGTCAATGGTGAGGGGGAAGAAGTCGAAGTTTTCCTTCGGCTGCTTGCTGGCGCTCGTGGCGGAGAGCAGCATGGTCTCTTCGTCGATGTAGGCGGCGGCAGAGCCCTGCGCCTGCTGGGCGAGGCGCCCGGTTTCGAAACGGATGGTGCGCGTGCCGTACTTGCCGTTATCGATAACGGTTTCGGCGAACGTGATTTCTGGACCCTCCATATGGGGGTTCTCTCCTTTGGTTTTTTTGCTTCTCGCCATTCTGGCGACGAAGACTCGGTTGCCCGTATGGCGCGCGAGCTGGACGCGGAGGAGACGGCGCGAGTGCTGGCCACCAGTAGAAATTCACCAACTGCGGACGCGTTGTTCGAGTTGAGAAACCACCACCGAGGACCAGCGCGCTGCCGGTCTGCTCCGTATTGAGCGTGTTTCTGCGTGGCCGTTCGTAAGATTGACCTTCTCAAGCCTAACAGAAGACGTTCAGCCTGCCGCGTTGGCGCCCCCGGCGGCGGCGGTAAGCGGCAGCACGGCGTCGAACACCGGGCCGTCGACACAGACCAGCGGCCCCTCGACGGCGGGATCCGTGGCGACGGGCGCGGCGCAGCCGTGGCAGTAGCCGAGGCCGCAGGCCATGTGGGCCTCCAGCGAGACCTGCACCGGCACATCCCACTCGGAGCCGAGCTCGGCGGCGAGGCGGGCCAGCACGCCGGCGCCGCAGACCAGGATCACATCGGGCGGGGTGGCCGCGAAGAGCGCACGCAAGCGTTCGCCCAGCGCCGGCAGCGCGCTCGAGCCGTCGTCGTCGGTGACCGGGATGACGGTGGCGCCGAGTTCGGCGCAGTCGGCGAGGCCGATCAGGTTGGCCCGCGACCGGCCGCTGAGCACGACCGTGGCGCTGATGCCCTGGTCGGCGGCGTCTTCGACCGAGCCCATGATGGCGCAGACGCCGACGCCGCGGCCGATCATCAGCGCCGTGCGGGCCGGTTGCGGGCCGGGACCGGCCGACGGGGTCGCGGTCGGGAGGGCGGCATCCGGGAACTCGAAGCCGCGGCCCAGCGGCCCGGTGACCAGGAGGCTCTCGCCCACGACGACGTCGGCGAGCGCGGAGGTGCCGCGGCCGGCCACACCGTAGATGACCTCCACGGTGCCCTGCTCCGGGTGCCGGCGGTGAATGGCCATCGGGCGCGGGAGCAGGATGCGCTCCCCGCCCTTCGGCGGCACCGTGATCATCAGGAACTGTCCGGCGAGGGCGGTCGTCGCAATGGTGGCGGTTCTCAGCACGAGCCGGCGGTACCGCTCCCCCACCACCTCGTGCACGAGAACGGGGGCGTCGTCCCAGACCGGGTCGGGCCGGGGCACCCGGGCCGGCGGGCGCACCGCGATGAGGCCGTCGAGCGCGGCCTCGTCGGCGGCGGCGAACGCCTGCTGGCGGCGCAGGGCGGCGAGGGCGTCGCGGGCGGCGAGAACCGCGGGTGTCTCGGCGGGGGTTCCGGGCATCAGGCTCTCCAGATTTCGATCAGCCGGCCGATATCGGCGACCTCGGCGGCCAGACAGCGTTCCTGCAGGGCGCGAATGATTTCGACCATGGCGTACGGGCGTCCGAAGCTGGCCGTGCCCACCTGCACGGCGCGGGCGCCGACCGAGAAGTAGTCGAGGGCGTCGTCGGTGGTTTCGATGCCGCCGCAGGCGATCACCGGGATCTGCACCGCGCGGGAGGCCAGCCAGACCAGCCGCAGCACGATCGGGCGGATGTTCGGGCCCGACAGCCCGCCGATCACGTTGCCGAGCACAGGGCTGCGGGTGTCGGCCGTGAGCGGCAGGGCCGGGACGGAGTTGGCCACGCAGACCGCGTCGGCGCCGGCCGCCTCGGCGGCCTGGGCGCAGTCCGTGATCGAGGAGACGAGCACGGGCAGCTTGACGATCAGGGGTTTGTCGGTCTCCTGCCGTACCAGGCGCACGACCTTCTCGATGGCGTCGGGGTCGGAGCCGATGTCGGTGCCGTGGCGGTCGAGGTTCGGGCAGGACACGTTGAGTTCGTAGGCGTCGCCCGCGCCCCGCAGGTCCCGAACGACGGGGGCGTACTCACTGGACCGGTGGCCGCCGACGCTGACGATCACGGGCACGCCGAGCGCGAGGTAGAGCGGATGCTGTCCGGCCAGGTAGCCGTCCGCGCCGCGGCTCGGGATGCCGACGCTGTTGACCATGCCGGCCCGGATCTCGGTCAGCCGGTGCGCCGCGTTGCCGCCGCGCGGGGTGCCGAACACGGTCTTGGTGACCACGGCGCCGAGTTCGGTGACCGGGATCAGCCGGCCGAGCGAGGGACCGAAGCAGCCCGAGGCCGGCATCACCGGGTTGGCGAGGGTGAGGCTACCGATTCGCACCGAGAGGTCGACCGCCGCGGAATCGGCGGGGCGGGCGTCGAAGAAGGCGCGGCGCGCATCCGTCGGTGTCCGAGGCGGTGCGATGGTCATGGTGTCTGCTTCCACGGGACAGGTCAGGGCCGGGCGACGGATGCCGCAAGCCGTCCGGTCACGGCGGCGGCCTTCAGGGAGGCGTGCGTTGGCGCGTCGGGAACGTGGGCGGGCCGGTTCGCGGCCAGTTCGCGGCGGAGCACGGGCACCACCTCGCCGCCGAGGATGTCGAGCTGCTCGAGCACGGTCTTCAGCGGCAGTCCGGCGTGGTCCATCAGGAACAGCTGGCGCTGGTAGTCGCCGAAGTAGTCGCGCATGCCGGCGTAGCGGTCGATGATCTGCTGCGGGCTGCCGACGGTCAGCGGGGTCTGCTCGGTGAAGTCCTCGAGGCTCGGGCCGTGGCCGTAGACCGGGGCATTGTCGAAGTAGGGCCGGAATTCGTCCACGGCGTCCTGCGAATTCGTGCGCATGAACACCTGTCCGCCCAGACCCACGATCGCCTGGTCGGCGCGGCCGTGTCCGTAGTGCTCGAACCGGGCCCGGTAGAGGCTGATCAGCTTGAGGTAATGCTCCCGGGGCCAGAAGATGTTGTTGGCGAAGAACCCGTCTCCGTAGAAGGCGGCCTGCTCGGCGATTTCCGGGCTGCGGATGCTGCCGTGCCAGACGAAGGGCGGCACGCCGTCGAGCGGGCGCGGCGTCGACTGGAACCCCTGCAGCGAAGTGCGGAACTGGCCCTCCCAGTCCACGACGTCCTCGCGCCACAGCCGGCGCAACAGGGCGTAGTTCTCCAGCGCCAGAGGGATGCCCTGGCGGAGATCCTGGCCGAACCACGGGTAGACCGGGCCGGTGTTGCCGCGGCCGAGCATCAGGTCGACCCGGCCGCCGGAGAGGTGCTGCAGCATGGCGAAGTCTTCGGCGATCTTCACCGGGTCGTTGGTCGTGATCAGCGTCGTCGCCGTGGAGAGGATGATCCGCTCGGTCTTCGCCGCGATATAGCCGAGCAACGTCGTGGGCGAGGAGGGCACGAAAGGCGGATTGTGGTGCTCGCCGGCGGCGAAGACGTCGAGGCCGACCTCTTCCGCCTTCCGGGCGATGGCGACCATGGCCGTGATGCGCTCATGCTCGGTGGGGGTGTGACCGGTCGTGGGGTTGGCCGTGAGGTCACCCACGGTGAAGATCCCGAATTGCATGTGCAGCCTCCCACTCGCGCGGCGCGCACAGACGATTCTATTCGCTGGCAGGGGCAGGCAGACGGCCGAACGAGTGCTGGATGGCCACGGCCGCTGCCCCGCGGGCCCATGAGGAGACCCCACCGTCGTCGACGACGATGGTCAGCGCCGTCGCGGCCGGGTCGCGGTCGGCTCGGGCGGCGACGATGACGTCGTCGGATGCCAGAGCCCACAGGCCGATCCCCTCGCCGGAGAGCACGATCGTGTCGAGCATCCCGATGTTGGCGATCACCGCGATCAACCGGCCCAGGGCGCGTCCGGTGGCGGTGACGACGGATGCCGCAGCCCGGTTCCCCTCCGCCGCGAGCCGAAGCACCTCGTCGTAGTCGACCTCGCGGCCGAGGGCGACGCTGACCTGGGCGGACACGCTCTGACTCGTCAGCATGGCCCGCGAGCAGCCGCGGTGCCCTTCGGGGCAGAGCGGCCCGTTCGGGTCGAGCGGGATGTGCCCGGCGAGACCCAGGCCGCTGTCGACCGTCACGATCACCCGGTCGTCGACCACCAGCCCGTAGCCGACGCCGACACCGATGGTCAGAACCGCGAAGGTCGGCGTACCCCGGACCATCCCGAACCACTGTTCGGCGGAGGTGAGCGCGACGACGTCGTTCTCGATCGTGACCGGCAGCCCGAGCAGCCGTTCGAGCGTGGACGCCAGGTCGACGTCGTGCCAACCCAGAAAGGGTGCCTGGGTCACGACTCGAGCGTCGGCGACGTGCCCGCCCACGCAGACGCCGAGCGCAGACAGCCCGTCCGGTCCGCCGAGCTCGCGCACGACCTCCTCGATCCTGGCCACGACATGTTCGATCGTGTGGTCGGCGAGCCGCCGCCGGGCCGAGTGCAGCTCGTTGGCGCGCAGGTCGGTGAGCACTCCGAAGACGTCGTCACCGGTGAGCTTCACGCCGACGAACCGGCTGGCATCCACCCGCACGTCCAGCGGCCGGGCCGGGCGCCCGACGGTTCCGTCATGGTCTTCGCTGCCCTCGACGAACAGTCCATGGTCGAGGAACGGCTTGCTCAGCCGGGTGAGGCTGGCCGGCGACAGACCCAGGCGACGACCGAGGTCGCCGCGGGAGATCGGGCCGTGGATGAGGACCGCGCGCGCGAGTTCCCGGGCGGTCTCACTCGCCGTCGACGGTGCATCCGTGGTCATATCCGCTCCTGAGGTGCCATTTGTTCCATGATGGCATGAATCTGCGGCCTCCCACGGAATTTCCACCCCACAGCGTCACCGATTCCAGAAGTTGACGTCCTATTCTTTTTGCCGTAGAAAGATTCGGTAGTGATTTGACGGCCTAAGGAGCCCCGCAATGACGGATACGACGACGTACCAGGCACCCTCCCGGCGACGGCATCGGCCGAGGAGGCTGCGGACGCTGCGGCGATCCATGGCACTCGTCCTGGTCGGCGCTCTCGGCCTCGGCGCGCTCAGCGGCTGCGCCCCGAGCGGGAGCGACGTCGTCACCCTCGATTTTTTCCAGTTCAAGTCCGAGGCCATTGCTGACTTCGACGGCATCATCGCCGATTTCGAGGCCGAGAACCCCGGCATCCGGGTGACGCAGAACGCCGTCCCCGACGCGGACACCGCCATCCGCACCCTGCTCGTCAAGAACAAGGTGCCGGATGTGATCAGCCTGAACGGATCGGGCAACTTCGGCCAGCTCGCCCGGGCCGGCGTCTTCCACGATTTCACCGGCGACCCCGTTCTCGACCAGATCAACCCGGCCGTGCAGGACATCGTCGGCGCCCTCGGCACCTACGAGAACGAGGTGAACGCCCTCGGCTTCGTGAACAACGGCAACGGCGTGCTGTACAACCGCGAGATCTTCGCCGCGCAGGGCATCGCGATCCCCACCACCTGGGACGAGCTGATCGCCGCCTGCGACACCCTCCAGGCGGCCGGAATCGCCCCGTTCTACGGCACCGCGGCCGACGCGTGGACGATCCAATCCTCCCTGAACGGTATCGGCGCCCAACTCGGCGGCGACGATTTCTTCCCCGACCTCCGTGCGGAGGGTGCGGAGGTCGGTCCCGACTCCGCCGTCTCGTTCGCGAAGAACTACGACGAAACGCTGCAGAAGCTGCAGACGCTGTACTCCTACGCGCAGGACGGCTACCTCGGCCGCACCTACGAAGACGGCAACCTGGCCTTCGCGAATGGTGAATCGGCGATGCTGATGCAGGGGATCTGGGCCCTCAGCCCGATCCTGGCCAACAACCCCGACATCAGCGTCGGCGGTTTCCCGTACCCGGTGACGGATGACCCGGCCGACATCAAGCTCGTCTCCGGCGTCGACGTGGCCATCGCCATCGGCCGCGACACCCCGCACCTCGCCGAGTCGCGGCTGTTCGTGGACTTCCTCTTCCAGAAGGAGGTGCTCAACTCCTTCGCAGCCTCCCAGAACATGTTCTCGACGGCCCGGGACGCCGCAGAGAACACCAACCCGGCCCTGGCGGAACTGCAGCCGTACTTCCAGACCGGCCGGATCACCGGCTTCATCGATCACCAGATCCCGGCGAGCATCCCGCTCGGGCCGATCGTTCAGCAGTACCTGACCGACCAGAACAGCGCGAAAGCGCTGGCCACCCTCGACAACGAGTGGCGCAAGGTCGCATCACGCACCACCTCGACACGAAGCGGAGACTAACGATGGCTACTCCCGTCCTGACCCGGCCCCGGCCGGAGCGCGCACCCCGAACGACGGGGTCGAGCCGCGTGCGGCGACGCGTCGGAGCCACCCCGCGCGCCTTCTACTGGATGGTCGTCCCCGCGGTCGCCGTCTTCGCGCTGCTGCACACCGTCCCGGTGCTCATCGGCATCTTCTTCTCCTTCACCAACTACGCCGGCTTCGGTTCCTGGGACTTCGTCGGGTTCGGCAACTTCATCGCCCTGTTCCAGGACGACCGGGTACTGAAGGCCTACGGCTTCACCTTCGGCTTCGCCATCGTCGCCACCATCCTCACCAATGTGATCTCGCTGGCGATCGCGGTCGGGCTCAACGCCAAGATCGCGTTCCAGTCCACCTTCCGCGGCATCTTCTTCATCCCCTACGTGCTGGCGATCCTGGTCGTCGGCTACGTCTTCCAGTATTTCTTCGCCAACTCGCTCCCCCGGATCCTGTCCGGCATCCCGGTGTTCCGTGACAACATCCTGACCAACCCGGACTGGGCGTGGACAGCCATCGTCGCCCTGGCGGTCTGGCAGGCCTGCGCGTTCGCGATCATCCTCTACCTGGCCGGACTGCAGACGATCCCTCAGGAGCTCTACGAGGCATCCGCGATCGACGGCGCCACGCCGAGAAGGCAGTTCCGGTCGATCACCTTCCCCATGATCAGCGCCTTCTTCACCATCAACATGGTGCTGAGCCTGAAGGGATTCCTGCAAACCTTCGACCACATCGTCGCCCTCACCGCCGGTGGGCCGGGAACCTCGACCGAATCGATCACCCTGCTCATCTTCCGGGGCGGCTTCCAGGGCGGCGAGTTCGCCTATCAGTCCGCCAACGCGGTGCTCTTCGTCGTCGTCATCATGCTCGTCTCGTTTCTTCAGTTCCGAGTTCTTCAGCGCAAGGAGGCCGACTTCTAATGGCTATCACCATCGACGCCCCCGCGACGGTCGAACCTGCGTCCCCCAGACCCGCCCGGGACCCGCGCGCGATCCGGCGCATCAACGGCAACCGTGCCCGGATCAACTGGTGGGCCACCGCGCTGATCGCGGTCTGCGCGATCACCGTTCTGGTGCCGCTCTACTTCGCCGTGGTCACCGCGCTGAAGACCCCCGACCAGCTCGGCGGCACCGGATTCGAGCTGCCCACCAGTTTCCACTGGCAGAACTTCGTCGACGCCTGGACGCTGACCAGGTTCCCGCAGGCCTTGGTGAACACGGCCCTGATCACCGTCGGCGCCGTCGTGCTCACCCTGCTGACGAACTCGCTGGTGGCCTATGCCATCGCCCGCAATTTACACAAGCCGTTCTTCAAGGGTGTCTACTTCTACCTGCTGTCCGCCATCTTCATTCCGTTCCCGATCATCATGCTCCCGGTCGTGAAAGAGACGGCTCTGTTCGGCCTCGACAACCAGGTCGGACTGATCCTGCTCTACGCCGTGTTCGGGCTCTCGCTCAACGTTTTCATCTACGTCGCGTTCATCAAGTCGATCCCGATCGAGCTCGAGGAGGCGGCCTACACCGACGGGGCGACGACGTGGCGGGTGTACTGGCAGATCATCTTCCCGCTGCTGACCCCGATGAACGCAACCGTCGGCATCCTCACCTGTGTCTGGGCGTGGAACGACTTCATCCTGCCGCTCGTCGTGCTCTCGGACCCGGCGGCGCGCACCCTGCAGCTCTCCCAGTTCGTGTTCCAGGGCCAGTTCAACACCAACTACTCGGCTGCGTTCGCGTCGTACCTGATGGCCATGGCCCCGCTTCTGATTGTGTACATTTTTGCCCAGCGCTGGGTCATCTCCGGCGTGATGAGAGGATCGATCAAATGACAACCACCGCACCGACGGCCGACCCGAACGCCCCCGAGTCCACCCCCGAAACCGGAGCCCCCTGGTGGACCAGCGCCGTCGTCTACCAGGTGTACCCGCGCAGCTTCGCGGACTCCGACGGCGACGGGATCGGCGACCTCGGCGGCATCCGTTCGAAGCTCGACTACCTCGCCGAGCTGGGCGTCGACGCGGTCTGGCTCTCCCCCGTCTACCCGTCGCCGCAGCATGACAACGGCTATGACATCAGCGACTACCAGGACATCGAACCCGTCTTCGGCAGCCTGGCGGAATTCGACCTGCTGCTGGCCGAGGCCCACGAGCGCGGAATCAAGATCGTGATGGACCTGGTGGTCAACCACACCAGCGACGAGCACGCCTGGTTCCAGGAGTCACGCTCGTCGCTGACGAACCCGAAGCGCGACTGGTACTGGTGGCGGAAGCCGCAGGCCGACGGCGGACCGCCGAACGGCTGGGGCAGCGCCTTCAGCGGCCCGGCCTGGACCCTCGATCCGGCCACCGACGAGTACTACCTGCACCTGTTCGCGAAGCAGCAGCCCGACCTCAACTGGGAGAACCCCGAGGTGCGCCAGGCCGTCTACTCGATGATGAACTGGTGGTTGGACCGCGGCGTCGACGGCTTCCGGATGGACGTGATCAACTTCATCGCCAAGCAGGTCGAGCTGATCGACGGGCCGGCCCCGGCCACCGGCGGCGGCTCGCCGATGGGGGCGCAGATCCACGATTTCCTGCAGGAGATGCACCGGGAGGTGTTCGACGGGCGCACGGGCCGGCACCTCACCGTCGGCGAGATGCCCGGCGTGAGCACCGATGACGCCCTGCTGTTCACCGACCCGGCCCGGCGTGAAGTCGACATGATATTCCAGTTCGAGCATGTCGGCCTCGACCAGGGCGAGCACAAGTTCGACGTGCTCCCGCGCAGCCTGCCGGCGCTGAAGAAGAGCCTGTCCCGTTGGCAGGAGGGCCTCGCCGCCACCGGCTGGAACAGCCTCTACCTGAACAACCACGACCAGCCCCGGCTGGTGTCGCGTTTCGGGAACGACACCTCGTGGCGCTACGAGTCGGCGACGCTCTGGGCGCTGGTGCTGCACCTGCACCGCGGCACGCCCTACATCTATCAGGGCGAGGAGATCGGCATGACCAACGTGCGGTACGACTCCATCGACGACTACCGCGACCTCGAGTCCCTCAACCATTACCGTGAGGCGGTGGACGAGTTCGACCTCGACCCGGGCACCGTGCTCGCCGGCGTGCAGACCATGGGCCGTGACAACGCGCGCACACCCATGCAGTGGGACGCCTCCCCGCAGGCCGGTTTCACCACCGGCACACCGTGGCTGGCCGTGAACCCCAACAGCGACACGGTCAACGTGGCCGCCGACCGCGACAGCGAGCGGAGCGTGTTCCGCTTCTACCAGCGACTGATCGCACTGCGTCACAACAGCGCGGTGGTCGCGCTTGGTGACTTCGCCCTGCTCGAACCCGACCATGAGGCGCTGTACGCCTTCACACGCACCCGGGGCGAGGAAACACTCCTCGTGGTCGCCAACGCGTCGGATCTCCCGTTCACCGACCCGCTGCCGCTGGACGTCTCGGGTGCGGAACTGGTTCTGGCGAACTACCCGGCGCGGGCGGATGCCGCCGCATCCGCCACCCAGACGACCCTGCGCCCGTGGGAGGCGCGCCTCTACCGGCTGTAGGTCGGAGCGGCTCGCCTCGTCCGGGGGTCCTCACGGCGCACCAGCTTGAACGCCGTGAGGACCAGACCCGCGACGACCCCGAGCACGGCGCCGCTCCCGTTCGCGACCAGATCGCGCACATCCGGGAACCGGGTCGGCAGGAACTGCTGGGTGAACTCGATCGTGCCGGTGAGCAGGAGACCCAGGGCGATGGCCAACCACCAGAACCGGCGCCCGAACAGAAGCAGCAGGAACACCCCGATCGGGATGAACATGGCGATGTTGGCGGCGAATTCGACCCGCCCGTAGGTGATCCAGTCGGTGGAGTCGTGCCGGGCGAAGAACCCGAGCGCCCGCAGCAGCAGCCCGTTGTTGCTGCTGTAGAGCGGCTGCGGCCCCAGCGTCACCCAGCCCACGAACGCCAGATAGGCGAGCGTGATCAGGGACAGGAGCGGGTGACGGTGCAGCATGGCTCCATCCTCCCCGATCCCTGCTGGGGGTCTACCCCGTGCGCTCTCCGCGCGCAGGGGCCGTTCACCGAACGCGAAAGCGCACAATCTGCCCCTTCCCGAACACTGAGGGGGCAGATTGTGCGCTTTCGCGGGTCATGCAGGGGCTCTACTTGCTCAGCGCGGCCCGTTCCTCGGCGATGAGCTCCTCGCGGAGGGTGTCGTCGAAGACGCGCTTGGCTTCGATGCCGACCACCGAGTGGCGGCGGCCGTAGAGGAAGTACACCGCGATGCCGATCGCGAGCCAGACCGCGAAGCGCACCCAGGTCAGCGTCGTGAGGTTGAGCATGAGCCAGAAGCAGAGCACCGCCGACAGGATGGGCAGGTACGGCGAGAACGGAACTTTGAAGGCCCGGGGCAGGTCGGGGCGCTTCTTGCGGAGCACGACCACGGCGATGCTGACCAGCACGAAGGCGGACAGCGTGCCGATGTTGATCATTTCCTCGAGCACGCCCACGTCGGTGAACCCGGCGATCAGGGCCACGGCGGCACCGGAGATGATCTGCACCCGTGCGGGGGTGCCGCGCTTGGATGAGGTGACGCTCAGCCCACGCGGCAGCAGGCCGTCGCGGCTCATCGCGAAGAGCACGCGGGACAGGCCGAGGAGCAGCACCATGATCACGGTGGTGAGCCCCACCAGGATGCCGACCGAGATCACCTGAGCAGCCCAGCCGGCGCCGACTGAGATGAACGCCGTGGCGAGCGAGGCGTTGGGGTCGTCGGCAAGAACCGTGTACGGCACCATTCCGGTGAGCACGAGGCTGACACCGAGGTAGAGCACCGTGACGATGGCCAAACCGGCGAAGATTCCGCGCGGCAGCGTCTTCTGCGGGTTCTTGACCTCTTCGGCGCTGGTGGCGACCACGTCGAACCCGATGAACGCGAAGAAGACCAGTGAGGCACCGGCGAGCAGGCCGAACAGTCCGTACTGGGCCGGCTGGGCGCCGGTCATGAACGAGAAGAGCGACTGCATCCAGACGTCGCCGTCGCCGCCCGTGGACGGCACGGCCTCGGGGATGAACGGCGTGTAGTTCTTCGGGTTGATGAAGAAGGCGCCGACCACGATCACGAACAACACGATCGCGACCTTGAGGATGGTGAAGATGCTGGCGACCCGCGCGGAGAGCTTGGTGCCGAGCACCAGAAGGGTGGTGAAGATGGCGACGATCACGAAGGCGCCCCAGCTGACCTGCAGGCCGAAGACCGAGATCGTGGCCGGGACATCCCAGTTCCAGAGCTCGAACACCTCACTGAGGTAGATTCCCCAATACTTGGCGATCACGGCGGCGGCGGTGAGCATCTCGAGGATCAGGTCCCAGCCGATGATCCAGGCGAGCAGTTCACCGAGCGTCGCGTAGGTGAAGGTGTACGCCGAGCCGGCCACGGGAACCGCCGACGCGAACTCCGCGTAACACATGATGGCGAGGGCGCAGGTGATCGCGGCGAGCAGGAACGCCAGGGTGACGGATGGCCCGGCGTAGCTGCCGGCCGCCTTCGCACCGACCGAGAAGATACCGGCGCCCACGGCGACCGCCACCCCCATGATCATGAGGTCCCAGGTGCCCAGCGTGCGCTTGAGGCTGTGGCCCTTCTCGAGGGAGTCAGCCAGGGAGGCTTCGATGCTCTTGGTGCGCCAGACGCTCATAACTGGGTGTTTTCCGTTCCGTTGGGTACCGCTCAATATTAGGCCCCCGCCGGGGACCCCCCGCCGGTCAGGCGCTACGCAGCGGCCCGCCCGCCGACCCGCGACCGGCGCCTACCCCGTAGCATTGTGCGGTGCCTGCCGACCTTCGCCACTCCCCCGGAGTCAGGGTCGGCCTGTCGGTCGCGGTGGCCACCGGGCTCTACGGGATCTCGTTCGGCGCCCTGGCGGTGGCCTCGGGCCTCGACGTCTGGCAGACCGCGGTTCTGAGCCTGCTCCTGTTCTCGGGGGGCTCCCAGTTCGCATTCATCGGGGTGATCGCCGGCGGCGGCAGCGGGGCCGCGGCTGCCGGCGCGGCGGCGCTCCTCGGCATCCGAAATGCCGTCTATGGCATGCAATTGAACGCCCTGCTGCATCCGCAGGGCTGGCGCCGCTTCGCCGCGGCCCAGGTCACAATCGACGAATCGCTGGCCACCAGCACCGGGCAGACCGACCCCGTCGAGCAGAAGCGGGGTTTCTGGATGGCGGGCATGGGCATCTTCGTGCTCTGGAACGCCTTCACCCTGATCGGGGCGTTCGCCGGCGACGCCCTCGGTGACCCGAAACGGTGGGGTCTGGACGGGGCGGCCGTCGCGGCGTTCCTCGGATTGCTCTGGCCGCGGCTGCGATCCCGGGAGGCGGCGGCGATCGCCGTGGTGTGCGCCCTGGCCACCGTGCTGGCCGTGCCGTTCGTGCCGCCGGGCGTACCCATCCTGGTGGCGGCCGTCGCCGCCGCCGGCATCGGCTGGTTCGGCTTCCGGCACGGGCCGGACGGTGAGGGTCTCGAGCCCGACGTCGACCCCTATCCCGATCCCCGGGACCGGCCCGGCCAACGGCCCGGTCCACCGGATGCGGAGGCTCCCCGGTGAGCGTCTGGTTCTGGATCCTCGTGGCCTGTGCTGCCGGGTTCCTCACGAAGCTGCTCGGCTACCTCGTGCCGCGCAAGTGGCTCACCAACGCGCGCATCGCCCGGGTCGCCGGCACGCTCACGATCGGCCTGCTCGCCTCCCTGACGGTCGCGAACACCCTCTCCACCGGGCAGACGCTGGTCCTGGACGCCCGACTCGGCGCCCTCGCCGCCGCGGCGATCGCGCTCTGGCTGAGGGCCCCGTTCCTGGTGGTGGTCGTCGCGGGAGCGGCCGCGGCGGCCGGACTGCGCCTGCTCGGCGCCGCCTAGCACCGTGCCCCGGCCGCCCCGACCGTCGCCGCCCTGCCACTCATCTGTTCCCCGTGCGGACAACTGTTGCCGGCACGCGGGCAACAGTTGTCCGCACGGGCGACAGTTGCCGGTCGCGGTGCCGGGAGCGGTAGGGTTTTTCCAACGGCTAGCTGCCGACCATGTTTTTCAATGTTGAAGAAATGAGTGTGCCATGAGTGGAAAATACGAGCTCTACGCAGAACGATCCGGCGGATTCCAGTTTCGGCTGAAGGCCAACAACGGCGAAGTGATCGCAACCTCCGAGAGCTACCACTCCAAGGCGGAGGCCCTCAAGGGCATCGAGGCGCTGAAGACCCACGTCAAGTCGCACGTGGTCGACATGACGGAACCGGAAGACTGAGCCCGGAAACAGCCGGCTACCGGGGCGTGACCGCCCACCCGCACGCGCGCCGTTAGGCGGCGAGCTGCTCCCCGGTCAGCAATTCCGCGGCGAGCAGTTCGAGGGTGCGCTCCCGGGCCGGTGAGGCGAACGGGTCCGCATCCGTGTGAGCGGACGCGATCGGCTGCAGCATGACCTCGTCGGCCCCGAACTGCGCCGCGAGGGCACGGATGCGCGTTGCAGCACCGACGGGCTCGTCGATGATCCAGGCGGCGGCCATCCGTTCGACCATGCCGAGCAGTGCCGGCGTCATCGGTGCGGCGGCGGCCTCCTCGACCGTGGCGAGGGGTCCGAGCGGCAGGCCTGAGCGCAGGCGCGCCATCTGCTGCATCTGCGGCAGCGCGAGGGCGAGGGCCTCTGCTTTCGTGTCGGCGACCGCCACGTTCAGGGTGAGGATCGTGCGGGGTGCGTCGAGGGTCTCACTGGGCGTGAACCCGCGGCGGTACAGGTCGAGGGCCTGGGTGGTGCCGTCGCCGGCGAAGTGGTTGGCGAAGACGTAGGGCATGCCCTGCCGGGCCGCGAGCCGGGCCGAGTACTCGCTCGAGCCCAGCAGCCAGATGTCGGGCATCCCGGTGGCGGCGGGCGTCGCGTGCAGGGTGTACTCCTGGCCGGAGGTGAGGCTGAGCGAAGCCCCGTCGGGGTGCAGCAGCGCGGCGATGTCGGCGATGTTGCGCGGGAACGCGTCGACCTCGCTCACGGCGCCGCTCGAGCGGAGCAGCGCGGTGATCATCGGGTCGCTGCCGGGCGCACGGCCCAGCCCCAGGTCGATGCGACCGGGGAAGGCCGCCTCGAGGATGCCGAACTGCTCGGCGATGACGAGCGGCGAGTGGTTGGGCAGCATCACTCCCCCGGAGCCGACCCGGATGCGTTCGGTCCGCGCGGCGAGGATGCCGATCAGCACGGGAGGGTTCGTCGACGCCACCGCCTGCATATTGTGGTGCTCCGCGACCCAGTACCGGGTGTAGCCGAGGCGGTCGGCGCTCTGGGCGAGACGCACGGCTGCCGCGATCGCCTGAGCGGAGCTCTGGGGGGTGCGGACGGGAATCAGATCGAGCACGGACAGGCTCAGCGCGGAGGTAGACATCGCTGGGGAAAACCGCGCCGGGCCCGGGGATATTCCCGTTCCCCACTCCCGGACATACGAAACGGGCCGCCACCTTGAAGGTGACGGCCCGTTTGTAAGAAGATCGCGGTGTCTTCGAAAAGTGCCTTAGCGGCGCAGTCCGAGGCTGCCGATCAGCGTGCGGTACCGAGTGATGTCGACATCCGACAGGTAACCGAGCAGACGACGGCGCTGACCAACCATGAGAAGCAGGCCACGACGTGAGTGGTGGTCGTGCTTGTGCTCTTTCAGGTGCTCCGTGAGGTCCAGGATGCGCTGCGTGAGCATGGCAATCTGCACTTCGGGGGACCCGGTGTCGCCTGGGTGGGTAGCGTACTTTTCGATGATCGCCTTCTTTGCATTAGCTTCGAGTGCCATAGATGGGATCCCCTTTCTCTCACTGCGCGGTGCCCGGGGCCGAATGCCTGGGCTCTCTTGATCCGCGGCCGTCAAACGGCAACCCACCGAGTTTAGCAGAGTCGGGGCGGCCGGCAGCTCCGCGCGGCGATCCCGGCCGGGACGGCGAGCAGTTGGGGGGGCGTGCAGGGGCGCCGAGGATGTCCGGGCCCTAGGCAGGCACCGGCCGGTGCCGGAGTGAGAACTTGGCCCGCTTCGTGATCGACTCGTCGGGGCCGTCCCAGACCTTGATCATCGCCCAGCCCACGGCCACGAACGGCACCGCGAGCACGGCCCCGGCGATGCCGCCGAGGATGGTGCCCACGGTCAGGGCGATGAGGATCACCAGCGGATGCAGCTTCAACGAGCCCGCCATCACCACCGGGTTGAGCAGGTCGCCCTCGATCTGGTTGACCACGACCACGATGGCCACCACGATCAACGCCACGAGGGGACCGTTGGCCACCAGGGCCACCAGGGCGGCCAGGATGCCTGCGACGGTGGCCCCGATCAGCGGGATGAACGCCGTCAGGAACACGATCACGGCCAGTGGCAGGGCCAGCGGCACCTGCAGGATGGCCAGCCCGATGCCGATCAGTACGGCGTCGAAAAGGGCGATGATCGCAGTCCCTCGCACATACTGACCGAGCACCGTCGGGGTGACGTCACCGATCCGGTGTGCCCGCTCGAGCGGCCCGCCGTGCAGGAACCGGAGGAAGAACCCCCAGATCTGGCCGCCGTCCTTGAGGAAGAAGAACAGGATCACCAGCACCAGCAGGGCCCCGGTGACCAGTTCCACCGCGGCGGACACGCCCGCGAGGGCGCCGGTGCCGAATTGCGCGCTGGTCACGAAGCCCACGATCGCGTTCCGCACCGCGTTGAACTGCTCGGAGTCCAGCTCCAGCGGCCCGTCCACCAGAAGCCCCTGCAGCTCGTCGAGCCCGTCGCTGGCGGCCACCACCAGCGCACCCCACTGGTTGCGCACCGCGAAGACGATGAGCGTGACGATGCCGCCGAGGATGAGCGCCCCCGCCAGCAGGGTGATCCAGGTCGCGAGGATCCTCGGCAGGCCGCGCTTCCGCAGCCAGCCGACCAGCGGCGCCAGCGCCGAGGCCAGGATCAGCGCCACCAGCACGGGGATGACCACGAGTTTCACCTGGACCAGGGCGTAGACGGCGCCGCCCGCCAGAACGATGACGACGATGATCTGGGCAGAGCGCACGGCTATCCGGCCGAGTCGGTCGGTCAGCAGGGTCTGCAGAGGCTGGTGTGAGGTGTCGGCGGCGCGCATGCCTCCACCATAGGCACGTGTCCGGCGCCGGGATACGGCCCTGGAATCAGGGGCTCCTGAGCAGCAGCCGACCGCGCCTCAAACGTGGTTCCCGCATCGACGTCTGAGGCCCGCGCGTCGAAGGTCTACCGCGTCGCCGGCTCGACCTGTTCGACCTGTTCAACCTGCTCGACCGGCTCGACCGGCTCCGACTCGGTCAGGTTCGCCTGCTCGGCGACGTCCGATTCCGCGCGGGCGTGCTCCACCGGATGCTTGCGACGCCAGAGCTTCCACCGGCGCTGTTCCCCATCGGAGAGGGCCGCGGTGATCCGGTCGTCCATCTGGTCGCCGAAGTGGTCGTCGAAGTTCTGCTCCAGGTGGTCGGTGACCTTCTTGCTGATCCGTCCGGCCAGCTCTTCCCGGCGCTGGCGCCGTTCGAGGCGCACCAGCACCTGATGCTCCTCCTGGAAGGCCTTGTAGGTGGCGAAGCACATGCCGATCATCACCACGCTGACCGGGATGGCCGTGAGGATGGCTCCGGTCTGCAGTGCCGCGAGACCGCCGGCCAGCAGGAGGGCGATGGCGACGAGCCCGCCGAGGCCGGCCCAGAGGATGCGGCTCCACTTGGGTGGGTTGGTGTCGCCGCCGGAGGCGAGCATGTCGATGACCAGCGATCCGGAGTCGGCCGAGGTGATGAAGAAGATGGCGACCACGATCACGGCGAGCACCGAGAGCACTGCGCCGAACGGCAGTCCGGAGAGGAAGTCGAAGAGCACGTTCTCGGGGATGATGCCGACCTCCGGGTCGAACAGGCCACCGCCGCTGCCGTCCCAGGCCTGCTTGATGGCGCTGCCGCCCATCACCGCGAACCACGCGAACGTCACCAGGGTGGGCACCAGCAGCACGCCGGCCACGAACTCGCGCACCGTGCGGCCGCGGGAGATCCGGGCGATGAAGACGCCGACGAACGGCGCCCACGAGATCCACCAGCCCCAGTAGAAGACGGTCCAGGCACCCTGCCAGTCGAGGCCGGTCTGGCCGGTGAAGGAGCCGGCGTCGAACGTGAGCCCGACGACACCCTGCAGGTAGCCGCCGATGGATTCGACGAACACGCGCAGCAGGTAGAGCGTGGGGCCGAGGAGCAGAACGGCCACGAGCAGCAGCCCGGCCATGCCGAGGTTGATGTTCGAGAGCCACTTGATGCCCTTGCCCACACCGCTGACGACGGATGCCGTGGCGATCAGGGTGATCACGACGATGAGCCCCACGAGCAGGGTGTTGTCGACCTCGCCCACGACGCCCAGGTGGTGCAGGCCGGCGGCGATCTGCTTGACGCCCAGCCCGAGGGAGGTGGCCACGCCGAAGAGGGTTCCGACGATCGCGATCACGTCGATGGAGTCGCCGAGGCGCCCGCGCACCCGGTCTCCGAGAAGAGGTTCCAGGGCCCAGCGGATCGAGACGGGACGTCCCTTGCGGTGGATGGCGTAGGCCAGTGAGAGTCCGACGACGGCGTAGATGGCCCAGGCGTGGAAGCCCCAGTGCAGGAACGTCTGCGACATGGCGGCCGCGGCCAGTTCCTGGCTGCTGCCCGTGACGCCGGGCTTCGGGTCGGTGAAGTGGGTGAGCGGTTCGGCCGTGCCCCAGAACACGAGGCCGATGCCCATGCCGGCGGCGAAGAGCATCGAGAACCAGGACATGAGCCCGAACTCGGGCACGTCGTCGTCCTGGCCGAGTTTGATGTCACCGAACCGGCTCATCCCCATCCAGACCGCGAAGACCACGAACCCGGCGACGATGATCAGGTAGTACGGTCCCAGGCCGGCCACGACCCAGCCCTGTAGCAGGCTAAGGGTGTCGCCCGTGCGGGTGGGGAAGACGATGGCGATGACAACGATGGCCAGGATGATGATCAGGGCCGGGAAGAAGACCCGGGGCGCCGGCACGATCTTGCCGCGCTCGCGGTGGCGGGAATGGTCCGGGCGTCGATCGTCGGTTCGGTTCGGTACGGAGAGTGGTGCAGTCACGTCGTGCTTTCTGGATCGGGAGCATGGTCCGCGACCGGCAGGGAGAGGCCGGTGCGGAACGGAGAGCGTGTCAGCGCCTCGTCCACGAGGCCTGCAGCGAAAACGGGACCCGGGTCCAGAAGTGGAGGCGGGCGCCGGAGGGCGAATCCTCCAGACTACAGCCCGTGGGGCTTCGAGCTGACGGCTGCTCAGTATCTCCCGTGCTTCCGCTCAGGTCCTCAGCCGCCGCATCGCGGCCGGCATCTGCTCCAGAACGGCCTCCGATCCGGTGTAGACGCCGCTGCTGCGCGGCCAGTGGCAGATCACATCCGTGAAGCCGAGGGAAGCGGCGCGGCCGACGGCATCCTCGAAGGCGGCCATTCTCCGCAGCGAGTAGCTGCCGCCACTGTCGAGCGACAGGTACCGGTCGATTCCGGCCGGGTCACGGCCCAGGGCGAGCGCCGTATCGTCGAGCCGGTGCGCCAGGGCGGCGACCGAGGCCCACCAGGCGTCGCCCTCCGCCCCGTCGGCTCCCGTCGTCACCCAGCCGGAGCCGTGCGTCGCCACGAGGCGCAGCCCCCTGGGCCCGTTCGCGGCGATCACGAACGGAACCCGCGGCTGCTGGGCCGGCACGCCGACCATGCGGGCGGCGACCGCGCTCGCCCATTCGCCGCTGAAACTGATGCCGCCGCCACCCGGTTCTTCGTGGCGCAGCAACGCGTCGAGGTGCGTGACGAACTCCCTGAAGCGCTCCGAGCGCTGCTTCGGGGTGTACTCGGGCTGGCCGAGCACGGTGGCGTCGAACCCGGTCCCGCCCGATCCGACACCGAGCAGGAATCGCCCGCCCGCGATGTCATCGAGCGTGGCGATTTCCTTGGCGAAGGTCACCGGATGCCGGAAGTTCGGTGACGAGACCAAGGTGCCCAGCCGGATCCGGGAGGTGACGACCGCCGCCGCAGTCAGGGTCGGAATCGTCGCATGCCACGGCTGGTCGGCCAGGGACCGCCAGGACAGATGGTCGTAGGTCCAGGCGTGATCGAAACCGAGCCGCTCCGCCTCCTCCCAGCGGCGACGGGCAACGGGCCACGAGTCCTGCGGGAGAATGACGATTCCGAAGCGCATGCTGTGAGTCTACGGAGCGCCTTCGCACACGCCTTCTCGGCCGCAGGCGGTGGTGCTATTAATGATGCGCGACCGGCATTCTTTCCTCCTCAGGCAGCCGGTCCGCCAGCTGAGGACAGCAGACCCCCGCGGCGGCAAGCGGCCCACGTTCCGGATGCCGCCGCGGGCCTTCCCAGGCCGGGTCGGCCGCTCGCCGGGTCCAATCGGCCTCTTCCTGTGGTGCGCGTCACCGGCAGGTGCCACACTCGATCCATGACAGGCTCAACGCACAAGGCCACCCGGTGCGCGATCGTGCCGCCCTACCTCCTGGTGCGGCTGGCCCGGGTCGACGATCCCCGGCTCGCAGCAGCAGCCGAGGCAGCGAGGCGGTCGCTGATGCGGGACACGCCGATCCGCGACCTGCGCGCGGCGAAGCATCCGTCGCCGCCCCGCCCCGGCGTGAGCGGCGCCGCGCCGGTGCGCGGCCGTCTCGACCGGGCCGTGTCGGATGCCGGCAGCCTGGAGCGCCTGCCGGGCCGGCTGGTACGCCGCGAGGGGCAGCCGCCCGGGGCAGACCCGGCGGTGACCGAGGCCTGGGAGGGTCTCGGCGACACCCATTCCCTCTTCTGGAACGTGTTCGAGCGTGACTCGATCGATGACCGCGGTCTGACGCTGGAAGCGACCGTGCACTACGGCCGCAACTACGACAACGCGTTCTGGGACGGCGAACGCATGGTGTTCGGCGACGGCGACGGCCAGGTCTTCAACCGGTTCACGTCCTCGGTGACGGTGATCGGGCACGAACTCACGCACGGAGTCACCCAGTTCACGGCCGACCTTGCCTATGAGGGGCAATCCGGCGCGATCAACGAATCCCTGTCGGACGTTTTCGGGTCCCTGGTGGAGCAGCACGCGCGGGGCCAGTCCGCTGCCGAGGCCGGATGGCTGATCGGGGAGGGGCTCTTCACCGATCAGGTGCAGGGGGTCGCGTTGCGGTCGCTCAAGGCGCCCGGAACCGCCTACAACGACGATGTACTCGGTAAAGATCCGCAGCCGGCGCATCTGTCCGGCTACATCGAGACCGAAGACGACAACGGCGGGGTTCATCTGAACTCCGGCATCCCGAACCGGGCGTTCTACCTCGTGGCCACCGCGCTCGGCGGCAACGCGTGGGACACGGCCGGCCGAATCTGGTTCGACACGCTCACCTCCGGCACGCTCCCCCGCACAGTGGACTTCGCCGGGTTCGCCCGGGCAACCTCGCGGGCTGCAGTCACGCGCTACGGCGCCGGGTCCCGCGAGCACGACGCGGTCATCGCCGGGTGGAGCGAGGTCGGCCTGGGCGGCGGACTCGGTGCCGGCTGGGGCACCCGATCCGCGTCCCGACCGGGGAGTTCGCCGGTCGCCGGCCGCGCCTTCGTCGATCCCGGCATCCGACCGGAGTAACATCGGCCCCATGAAGGTCGTCGTCTCCAGAAGCGGTGGCTTCGCCGGCATCCGCACCACCTGGGAGGTCCAGGTGGACGAGCAACCCGACCGGTCCGCCTGGGCGGAACTTCTCGGCGGGCTGCCGTGGGACGCGGTCTCCGAGACCGCGCCGCAACCCGACCGGTATGTCTACCGCATCCGCTGCGCCCCGCACGAAGTCGTGCTCGGCGAGCAGCAGGTCTGCGGGCCCTGGAAAGAACTCATTGACCGGGTCAGAGGCGTGAATGACGCCCCCTGAACCATCCGTCGTCGCATCAGCCTGAGGATCCCCTGTTAGAGTGGCACTGATAAAGGGGGCTCGCCATCGCTAATCTGCCGGCTGTAAAATCTTCACGTTCTTTCTTCCGTCCTTCGGCATTGAACCACTCGATTGCGTTGGCACTGGGCCTCCTCCTCGCGGCGTTCGTCCTGAGCGCGTCGCCCCTGATGGCCGCCTCAGCTGCGCCGTCGTCACCGGACGTCAACCAGTGCAACGGCACCGACAACGTCGGAGGCCAGGCTGTGGTGTGTGATATCACCATCACCAACAACTACGACCTGGACGCCAACACGACCAGTTCGACCGTGACCACGAGAGAATGCCACGGCTTCGCCGGTGCTCCGCCATCGATCACCTGCGAGACCCTGACCGAGTCCTATCCGCAGCTCACGCTGACGGCCACGCAATGCAACGGCTCCGGCAACAACGGTGGCTCGAACGTCATCTGCAATGTCTCGATCATCAACAACATCACAGGCTCCTTCACCACCACCGCCGCGACCGTCAACCAGTGCCTCGAATCAGGTACCGGCGGCGGCACCCAGCCGACGGTGGACTGCGACCCGCTGCAGAACACCAACCTGGCCACCGCCACCATCGTCCAGTGCAACGGCTCCGGTAATGGCGGCGGCGGCACCGACCGGGTGAACTGCACCGTCGGCGCGTCAACCCAGACGTCCGCTCTTCCGCTGATCAAGGTCAATCAGTGTGTCGGTTCAGGCACCGGCGGCGGCGCGACCGTGGACTGCTCCACGCGCCTGACCAACAACGTCGTTCCTGCGGCCGAGATCCCCCCGGTCGACACTGAGACCGACACGCCAACCGAGTCCGAGACCGAAACAGATACCGTGATCGAGACGGAGACGGCGTCCCCGATGGTGGCTCCCATCGTCGCGGCCGCTCCCGAACTCGCCGCGACCGGCGTCGACTCGGCTCCACTGCTCATCTCCGTCGGCACAGGCTTCCTGCTCCTCGGAGTCGGTGCGCTCCTGGCCATGCGGCGCACCGTCGTGCGCCCGGTCCGACAGGACTGACCGGTTCGCTGAACAGCGCAAAACGCGCCCACCTTCCCGTCGGGAAGGTGGGCGCGTTTTTTTGGTGCCCGGCACCTGCTCGCGCCGGCCCGGACCGCGTGGGACTATGAGTCATGGAAACCAACGACCTGTATCCGGTTCAGAATCTCACCGAGGACGACTGCTGGGATCTCCTGATCTCGTCCAGTTTCGGGCGACTGGCGCTGAGCATCTCCGGTGAACCGGACATCTACCCGGTGAACTTCGTTGCCGTGGACAAGCGTCTGCTGTTCCGCACCGCCGAGGGCACGAAACTCCTCGAGCTCACGGTGAACAATCGGGTCGCCTTCGAGACGGACGGCGTCGGCCGGAGCGAGGCGTGGAGCGTCGTGGTGCGCGGCGAGGCCCGTGTCCTCGAGAAGGAAACCGAGATCGAGGCCGCAGACCAGCTGCCGCTGCGCCCGTTGATCCCGACCCTGAAGTACATCTACGTTGAGATCGTCCCGACAACGGTCACGGGCCGCCGGTTCCAACTCGGCCCGGAACCCGACCGATACTAGGCGCAGGTGTTTCGAGCCCAGGCTCGGTGTCGTCCTGATCAGCGTGCCGAGCTGGGCGGAGCCATCGGCCAGCCGTTCAACGTGCACCCCCGCCTCGGCGCAGGTTGTGGAAGGTGGCGCACGGTAGAACGTGCGCCGGCTTCCACAGGGTGCGCCGCGGCGCACCGGGGCCGGTCAGGCCGGAGAGTCGGCGGTGAGGCTGAGCAGGCGCAGGAGGGCGTCTGCGTAGGCGTCCGCGGGGTCAGCGGCGTCGAACGCTTCCGGTGAGCCGGCCAGGTCGACCGTGACCCGGTAGCGGTCCTCGCCCAGACGGGCCAGGGAGCGGAAGCTGGTGCGCAGCAGGTCGCGCAGCTGGTCCTCGCGGGGAAGCCAGAGCGCATCCTCGAGGGCCAGGGAGTCCAGAGCCCACTCGGTCGTGCCGTTGAAGCCGAGGATGGTGCCCGTGTCGAACTCGTGCGGCTCGATCGTCATGTCACTGACCGTGAACACATCGCTCTCGAAACCGGTGCGTTCGATTCGAAAGGCGTCTCCGGACAGGGGCCGCCAGCGCAGCCCGGCGTCGGCCAGGGCCCGAGCACTATCGATTGAGATCATGAGGCCGACTCCGCCCAGTAGCGTTTTGTGGAGAACGATGTTCCCGGGGCGCTGTCAGCAGCGGATGCGCGCAGTCGCCCCGAATAACGCACGCGCGAATCGACCACGATTCGGGACGATTCGCACGTGCGTGCATCAGCGTGAGGCCTAGCGGGTGCCGAGCAGGTCGATCACGAAGATCAGGGTCTGGCCGGAGAGACGGTGTCCTCCGCCGGCGGGACCGTAGGCCAGGTGCGGCGGGACGACGAGCTTGCGACGTCCGCCGACCTTCATCCCGGGGATACCCTGCTGCCAGCCGGCGATGAGCTGGCCAAGCGGGAAGTTGATCGACTGGCCGCGGCTCCAGGAGGAGTCGAACTCGTCGCCGGTGTCGTATTCGACACCCAGGTAGTGCACGTTGACGGTGGCGCCGGGGGTTGCCTCGGCTCCCTCGCCCACCACGATGTCGGTAATGGTCAGTTCCACGGGGGCCGGGCCCTCGGGAGCGTCGAGTTCGGGCTTGGTATTCAGATCAGTCATCCCCCTATCCAATCGGATTCGGCGCCCGCACGCACGTCGAGAATTCCCCCTTGCGCGAACGCACGTACGAGGCGCACCATGTCAGTAGAACTCGCTGCACCGGGAGAGTTGTCGGCAGTGCCACACCACCGGGGCGGCGAGTCCTTTTGCCCTCACACCGGTCCGATCACACCGGCCCGATCACACCGGCCCGATCCCGCTGGATCAGGCCCAGCAGCTCGGACTCGTCGGCCCGGTCGACGTTGACGAAGGTTCCGTTCAGCATCCGTTGCCGGGCGAAGGCGAGGCGGGTGGAATTCTGGATGAAATCACGCATCGCCTGTTTGCGGGCCGGTGGCTGCCGGGCTGCCCAGGCACGGGCCTGCCGACGGCCGCCGCGGGTGGCCAGCATGCCCACCTCGGCGAGGCTGAACCAGCCTGCCGCCGCGTACTCCCGGAGCCGGAGCGCAGTGACGCGTTCCTCCTGGCGTCGGAGCACGATCACGACGGCGATCGCGGCCAGGAACAGGGGAACCTGCACGACCAGGTAGTAGACCACGAGCGACTCGCCGGCCACGAGGTAGAAGGCGCCGTTCCAGACGAAGTGAAGGAACATCGCCGAGACGAACCCCAGCACGATCGTTCCGACGGCCGCCGCCGGGCGCATCCGGGACGCCAGTCCGCAGGCGATCCCGATGCAGGCGGTGAACATGACGTGCGCGAACGGGGACAGCACGCCGCGCACCAGGAACGTGAAGCCCAGGTTCGCGGCGCCGCCCTCGATCATCGCCACCCCGAAGTACTGGATGTTCTCGGAGAAGGCGAATCCGGCGGCGATCGTCGCGGCGTAGACGACTCCGTCGACGGGCCCGTCGAAACGGTGACGGAACACCCAGAAGATCAGCAGCACCCCGGCGCCCTTGGCTGCCTCCTCGACGAGGGGCGCTTGAACGACGGCCGCGGCGAAACCGCCATCCGTTTCGCTGAACCCGGTGCCGGCCCGGGCCAGTTGCACGCCCAGGTCGAAAAGCAGGGCGGTCACGACGGACACCCCGGCACCCCAGAGGAAGGCGAACCAGAGGGCCGGTCGCGGTTCCGGTTCCCAGCGGTCGATCCAACGCACCGCGAGCAGGATGCCCAGCAGCGGGATGAGCGCCAGAATCAGGCCGACCAGCAGCGTGCCGGCACCCAGGAAGGTGGCCAGGTACACGAAAACCAGGAACAGCGCGGCCGCCGCGATGACGATGCCGACGATCGCCAGCGCGACGAGGCCGGGACGGGTGCGGCGCACCGGGGCGGTCCAGACCGGACGCACCGGCTGGGCGGCCGGCTGCACGGCCGCCGGCGCGGGGCCGGCCGGATGCTCGTGCGGGGCGGCGGAGTGCGCCGCAGGAGGCTCGTGGGTCATGCCCACCAGACTATCGGCGCGCTCAGACCTCGAACATCGTGCCGGGGTTGAGGATGCCGAGCGGGTCGAATACGGCCTTGATCTGGCGTTGCAGTGCAAAGCTCTGGTCGCCGAGCTCCTCGGCCAGCCAGCGGCGCTTCAGCTGCCCGACCCCGTGCTCGCCCGTGAGGGTGCCACCCAGTTCGAGGGCGGCACGGAAGAGCTCACCGGCCGCGGCCCACACCGCCTCGGGCACGACCGGCTCCGCGTTGCCCCGGTGCGGGTCGACGGGAATCACGAAGTTGGGGTGCAGGTTACCGTCGCCGGCATGAGCCACGGTGGGGATCGGGATGCCCGTGCGGGCGCTGATCTCGGCGATCCGCCCGAACATGTCGGCGAGCCGGGATCTGGGCACGCAGACATCCTCGATCAGAACCTCGCCGTGGGCGGCGAGCGCCGGGTGCGCTGCCCGGCGCACCGCCAACAGACGATCGGCGGATGCGGCATCACTGGACACGCGCACCTCCCCGCCCGCAGCGCGCAGCACGGCCACGGCTTGCTGCGCCTCGGCCTGGCTCGCCGGGCCATCCGTCTGCACCAGCAGGAACGCACCTCCCGCCGGGACTCCGTCCGTGAGCTCGGGGCCGAGGTAGGCCACGATCAGGGCCAGGGCCACCGGATCGATCAGTTCCATCACGGCCGGGCGAAGCCGGGCCGCCGTGACGAGAGCGGATGCCGCGGCCGCCTGCGCCACGTCGGGGAACACGGCGCCGATCGTGACGGTCTCGCCCGCGGGCACGGCCCGTGCCCGCACGGTGGCCTCGACGATCACGCCGAGAGTGCCCTCCGAGCCGGTCAGCAGGGCGGTCAGGTCGTAACCCGTGACGCCCTTGACGGTGGCTCGCCCGGTCTTCAGCAGGCTGCCGTCGGCGAGCACCACCGTGAGCGCCAGCACCGCCTCCCGGGTCACGCCGTATTTGGCGCAGAGCAACCCGCCCGCGTTCGTGGCGATGTTGCCGCCCACCGTGGAGATCGCCCGGCTCGCCGGGTCGGGCGCGAACCACAGTCCGTGGGCGGCGAGGGCGGCGTTGAGGTCGCCGTTCAGCACGCCCGGTTCGACCACGGCCAACTCGTCCTCCGGCCGGATCAGGACGATCCGGTTCATTCGCGCGAGGCTCAGCACGATGCTTCCGTTCGTGCCGCACGCTCCCCCGGCCAAACCCGTACCCGCACCGCGGGTGATCACCGGGATGCGGTCTTCGGCTGCGATGCGCAGCGTGGCCTGCACGTGCCGGGCGGATGCCGCGTGCACGATCGCGAGCGGCATCCCCGGGGCCACCCATCCCGACTTGTCGGTGCGCGTGGCGGCGAGCTCCGCCGGATCGACGCTGACGTGGGTGCCGAGCTCGGCCTGTAGGCGCTCCAGTGCGGTCATGGGCCCACAGTACCGGCAGCGACACCGGCACCGCGCCGAGGGTCGGCCGTGGCCGATTCCCGCTGGTGCGCATCCGTCGACGGTGTCAGGCTGGACCGGTGACCAGCACCCGCCCCGCCGTGCCCGACCCGGCCTTCGCCGAACGGTACCGTGCCATGTCCTCCCGGGACTCCCGCTTCGACGGGCAGTTCATCACGGGCGTGCACTCCACCGGGATCTACTGCCGGCCCAGCTGCCCGGCCGCCACGCCGAAGCCGTCGAATGTGTCGTTCTACCTGACCAGCGCGGCCGCGCACGAGGCCGGCCTGCGGGCTTGCAAACGCTGCCTGCCCGACGCCGTCCCCGGGTCGCCGGAATGGGACATCCGTGACGACCTGGCGGCCCGGGCCATGCGGCTGATCGGAGACGGCCTGGTCGAACGGGAGGGCGTACCCGGGCTCGCCCGTCGCCTCGGCTACAGCGAGCGCCACCTCACCCGCGTGCTCGTCTCCGAACTCGGCGCCGGGCCGCTCGCACTCGCCCGGGCGCACCGCGCGCAGACCGCCCGGATGCTGTTGGTCGGCACGGATGTCCCGATCACCGACGTGGCCTTCGCCGCCGGGTTCGGCAGCGTGCGCCAGTTCAACGACACCATCGCCGCCGTCTATGAGCGCACCCCGACCGAGTTGCGCCGCGCCTACTCCCCCGCGAAGCCCCCCGGCCGCGAGAGCGCACTATCTGCCCCCTCAGCGTCCCCGAAGGGGCAGATAGTGCGCTCTCGCGAGGTGGTGGACGGCGGGGGCGGGACGGGGGGCGGGACGGGGATCAGTTTGCAGCTGGTGGCCCGGGCTCCGTTCGACGGGGTGGGGGTGCTGCGCTTTTTGGCCGCACGGGCGCTCGCCGGGGTGGAGCAGGCGACGGATGCCCGCTACGCGCGCACGCTGCGCCTGCCGGCCGGCCCCGCGACGGTGGAGCTGGCCCTGACGGGGCCGCCGTCCGCACCGGGCGTCACCTGCCGTGCCCGTCTGACCAGCCTCGCCGACCTGGCCCCGCTCGTCAGCCGGGTGCGCCGGCTCCTGGACCTGGACGCGGATTCGCAGGCGATCGACCGGGCGCTGTCCGGGGACCCGCACCTCGCGGCCGGGGTCGCGGCCACGCCCGGGATGCGCGTGCCCGGCAGCCTCGACCCGGAGGAAACGCTGTTTCGCGCACTGATCGGCCAGCAGGTGTCCGTGGCCGCCGCCCGCACGGTGCTGACCCGGCTGGCCGAGGCGCTCGGCGAGCCGTTCCCCGGCGCGGACACGGCCGACAGCGCGACCGACAGCGCGGCCGACGGCGCAGCCGACCGTGACGCACACACCGCCGGCAGCGCCCAGGCCGGGCACTCCGCACCTCTCACCCGGTTGTTCCCGACCGCCGAGCGGATCGCGGCCGAGGGACGCACCGTGCTGCGCGGCCCGGCCAGCCGGGTCGACGCGATCATCCGGGTGGCGGAGGCGCTCCGCACGGGGGACCTGGTGCTCTCGTTCGGTCAGAGCCGGGAAGACCTCGAGAGCCGGCTGATGGCTCTGGCCGGGATCGGGCCGTGGACGGCCGGCTACGTGGCCCTGCGCGTGCTGGGGACCCCGGACATCCTGCTGACCAGCGACCTGGCCCTGCGGCAGGGGGCCGGGCGGCTCGGCCTGCCTGCGGATGCCCGCCACCTCGCCCGTCACGGGGCCGCCTGGGCACCGTGGCGCAGCTATGCCGGCATGCACCTGTGGCGCGCGGCGAGCGCAACGACGAGCGCCACGACGAGCGCCGCGAACCGGGACCTCTCCCCGGCCAGCTAGCCTGAAGAGGTGAAATTCGCCCACCTCAGAGTTGAAGGTCAATCCACTCCGCGTCTCGCCGCCGTTTTCGACGAGGCTGCCCTGTTCCTCGACGAGATCATGGACGAGGCCCCCCGCGACCTGCAGGACCTGATCGAAAAGGGCTCCGACGAGTACGACCGGGTGCGTGCCCTGAGCCAGAACGCCGCAGCGCAGGGAGCCACCCTCACCCCGCTCAGCGAACTGCGCTACTCGTCCGCCGTGCTGCGCCCGCCGCAGATCATCGCGATCGGCGCGAACTACGCCGCCCACTCCTCCGAGCTGAAACTGCGCGTCGAGACGGCCGCGACCGTGTTCTCGCTCTGGCCCAACTCCCTCACCGGGCATGAAGCCACGATCACGTGGCCGACCGACCTGACCGGCCAGGTCGACTACGAGGCCGAACTCGGCGTGATCATCGGCACGGCCGCCCACCACGTGTCGGTGGCGGACGCCCTCGATCACGTCTTCGGCTACACGGTCGTCAACGACATCACGGCGCGCGACCTGCAGTTCTCCGAAGCGCAGTGGTCACGGTGCAAGTCATTCGACGGCTTCACTCCCACCGGGCCGGTCGTCATCACGGCCGACCAGATCGCCGACCCGCAGGACCTGTGGCTCACCACCCACGTCGACGGCCGCGTCCTGCAGGATGCCTCGAGCGGTGACATGGTGCGCTCGGTCGCCGAGATCATCTCCTACCTCTCCAGCACCGCCACCCTGCTGCCGGGCACGCTGATCTCCACCGGCAGCCCGGGTGGCGCGGGCTACAGCCGCAAGCCGCCGGTCTTCCTGCGCGACGGCTCGACCGTGACGATCACGATCGACAAGATCGGATTCCTGACCACGCACTGCCGCGCGATCTGACCGGGCGCACAATGTCCGAACAGCACGACAGCTGCGCTCCCACGCGAAGGAAAGCAGGCCGGATGACGATATCCGTTGTGATCCCCTGCTACAACGACGCGGTTTTCCTGGAGAAGTGCCTCGACGCCCTGGCTCGGCAGGACCGCTCGCCCGACGAGGTGATCGTCGTCGACAATGCGAGCACGGATGCCTCGGCGGAGATCGCACTCTCCGCCGGCGCCCGGGTCGTGCGTCTACCGCAGCGGGGCATCTGGCCGGCGGCGGCGGCCGGCTACGACGCGGCAACGGGTGACGTGATCGCCCGGCTCGACGCCGACTCCGTGCCGCCGGCTGACTGGCTGGCACGGATCGAGTCTGCCCTGGTGGACTCCCCCCGGACGGACCTGGTCACCGGACCCGGTGATTTCTACGATTGCAGCCCGCTCGTGGCCTGGCTGGGCGGCACCTTCTATATCGGCGGCTACTTCTTCTGGACGCTGTTCTGGCTGGGCCACCGCCCGGTTTTCGGCTCGAATTTCGCCATGCGCCGGGCTGTCTGGCTGGAGGCCCGCCTGCGGGTCCACCGCGACCGTGACGACATCCACGACGACCTCGACCTGAGCCTGAACCTGAGTCCGATGGTGAAGGTGCGGTACGACCCCACGCTGCGGGTCGCCATCTCCGGCCGCCCCTTCGACACCTGGAGCGGCTTCGCCCGCCGGGCACGATGGGGCGGCCGCACGTTCCTGCAGGACTGGCCGGCGGACAACCCGTGGCGCCGGCACGCAACCCGGTCCGCGATGCGGCTGCACCGGGCGGGGCTCAACCGGGTCCAGCGCCCCCGGGTCGGCCGCTGACCGTTCCCCGTCTGGTCAGCCCGGCGATCTGCCGCGGCGGGAGCACCCGGGGTGCCCGGGTCGCCGAGCGACCATCACCCCGGGTTACGGCGCGGTCGAGTCGTCCCGGCCGTCGAGAGCCAGTAGTTGCTCCTCCACTGTGCCGCCGTACCCTTCCTTCTGCGGGTCGCCGTGCAGGCCGCCGGACACCGCGTACTCCTCCTCCGGAGAGAGCACGAGGCGCTTGCGCCCGTAGAGCGCGAAGATCAGCAGCATGACCACGTAGACCACGGCCACCGCCGCGATCGCCGGGCGGGCCGGCTCATTGATGAAGAACCCGAAGAAGATGGCCAGGGAGAGGATGCCGGCGATCACGGCCCCGGGAACACCCCACGGGCTGCGGTACGGCCGGTTCGCGTTCGGGTACTTCTTGCGCAGCACGACGAACGAGATCATCTGCAGGATGTAGGCGATCACGGCCCCCCAGACGGCGATGTTCAGCACGATCGCCCCGGCGACGCCGCCGGTGCCGCCGAGCGCGTCGACGAGGATCAGGGCCACGAAGCCGATCAGGGCCCCCACGAGCAGCGCCACGGCGGGGGTCTGGCGGCGGCCGGTCAGGGAGAGGAACTTCGGGTAGTAGCCGGCCCGCGAGAGGGAGTACATGTTGCGTCCGTAGGCGAACATGATTCCCTGCAGGGAGGCCAGCAGTCCGACCAGTGCGAACAGGGCGAGCACGGCGGCGGCCTCGTCGCCGACCATCGCCCGGAAGCCGTCGAGCAGAGGCTCCCCGGCGGTGGCGATGTTCGACGCCCCGACGATTCCGGTGTTGAGCACCAGCACGAGGATGCCGGTGACGATGAGGGTCGAACGGGCGATGAGACCAGCTCGCGGGATGTCCCGCACCGGGTCGTGCGCCTCCTCCGCGGCCAGCGGGAGCTCCTCGATGCCGAGGAAGAACCACATGGCGTAGGGCAGCGCGAACAGGATCGGCACCACACCGAACGGCAGGAATTCGGACTGGCCGGCCTCCGGGGCGATATCGAACAGGTTGTCGACGCTGAACAGGCCGGAGAAGGCCGCCATCACGGAGAACACCAGCAGGATGCCGATGGAGACGATCGAGACCACGATCGCGAACCGGAACGAGATCGCGGCGCCGGCCGCGTTCAGGCCGATGAACACGGCATAGAGGATGGCCCACCACGCCCAGGCAGGCAACGAGACTCCGAGCAACTCACTCGTGATGCCGTCGGCGTAGGACGCCGAGAAGTACACGATCACGGCGGTGGTCGCGACATATTCGATGGTCTCGGCCAGCCCGGTGACGAAGCCGCCCCACGGCCCGAGTGCCGCCCGGGCGAAGGAGTAGGCCCCGCCCGTGTGCGGCATCGCCGATGCCATCTCACCGATCGCGAAGATCATGCCGTAGTACATGACGATCAACAGGGCGAAGGCGATCAGCATCCCGCCGAAGCCGGCGAAGTCGATGCCGAAGTTCCAGCCCGAGAAGTCTCCGGAGATGACCGCGGCGACAGCCAGGCCCCACAATCCCCAGATGCCGGCGGTGCGCTTGAGCTTGCGTTTCTCGAAGTAGCCTGCCTCAGCCGTCGTGTAGGTCACGCCCGAGACGTTCAAGGTGTCTTTGGACATCCTGGTTTCCTTTGCGCTCTGGTTGCGCGCCTCGGCAGACGAGCGGCAACGCCGTGAGTTTTCTTGGCATGACTATAGGGCTCCAATGGTGGTGTGTACATACCTTTATGGTCCCGTTTCCGGCGGGATCGTACGGATAAATTGGCCGTGGCCGCGTGCGCGATGTGTGGTCTAATGGTCGGAAGTTCTCGATTTGACCGCCTCGATGAGGAGAAGTTGATGACACTCAGTTCCGGAAATCTCACGCTCGAAGACCTCACGGCACTGGTGCGGGCCGGTGAAATCGACACGATCGTCGTTGCCTTCACCGACATGCAGGGGCGGCTGGTGGGCAAGCGGGTCTCGGCGCGGCTCTTCCTGGAAGACGTGGCGAGCCACGGCGCGGAATGCTGCAACTACCTGCTCGCGGTCGACGTGGAGATGAACACGGTGGACGGCTATGAGATGTCGAGCTGGCGGCGCGGCTACGGCGACATGGCCATGATCCCCGACCTCGGCACGTTGCGCCGGGCGCCGTGGCTGCCCGGTGCCGCCCTCGTCACGGCCGACCTGCAGTGGCTCGACAAGACCCCGGTCGTGGCGTCCCCGCGCCAGATCCTGAAGGCGCAGCTGGCGCGCCTGGCGGATCGCGGGCTCGTTCCCTACGTGGGCACCGAGCTGGAGTTCATCGTCTTCGACGACGGTTATCGCGAGGCCTGGAAGAAGGGTTACCGCGACCTGACCCCGGCCAGCGACTACAACATCGACTACGCCCTGCTCGGCTCCACCCGGATGGAGCCGTTGCTGCGGGACATCCGTAACGCCATGGACGGCGCCGGCATGTACTGCGAGGGCGTCAAAGGCGAATGCAACCTGGGCCAGCAGGAGATCGCGTTCCGGTACACCGACGCCCTGGCCACCTGCGACAACCACTCGATCTACAAGAACGGGGCCAAGGAGATCGCGGACGCCCACGGCAAGAGCCTGACCTTCATGGCCAAGTTCAACGAGCGGGAGGGCAACAGCTGCCACATCCACATCAGCCTGCGCGGCACCGACGGGTCCGCCGTCTTCGCCGAGAAGGATGCCGATTACGGCATGTCTCCGTTGTTCCGCCACTTCCTCGCCGGTCAGCTCGCGGTGATGCGTGAGCTGACCCTCTTCTCAGCACCGAACATCAACTCGTACAAGCGCTACGTCAGCGGCAGCTTCGCACCGACCGCCATCGCCTGGGGAATCGACAACCGCACCTGTGCCCTGCGCGTGGTCGGTGCCGGCCTCGGCCTGCGGGTGGAGAACCGGGTTCCGGGCGGCGACGTGAACCAGTACCTGGCCGTGGCCGCCCTCATCGCGGCCGGCCTCTACGGCATCGAGAACGAACTCGAACTGGACGACGTCTTCGTCGGAAACGCCTACGAGAGCGACGCGGAACGCGTGCCGGCCTCACTGCGGGAGGCCGCCGCTCTGTTCGCAACCTCGGTGGTCGCCCGGGAGGCGTTCGGCGATGAGGTCGTCGACCACTATCTCAACAACGCCCGGATCGAGCTGGAGGCCTACGACGCGGCGGTCACCGACTGGGAGCGGGTGCGCGGTTTTGAACGCCTCTGATCCCGGGAACGTCTCTGAACCCCGCTCATCTCGCCCCATCATCGGCCTGACCACCTATCTGGAGCAGTCCCGGACCGGTGTCTGGGACGTGCCCGCTGCCTTCCTGCCTCGGGTCTACTTCGACTCCGTCATCCAGGCGGGCGGCATCGCTGTGCTGCTGCCGCCTCAACCCGTGGACGCGGCCATCGCCGACCGGGTGCTCGACGGCCTTGACGGGCTGGTGATCACCGGCGGCAAGGATGTCGACCCGGCCCGCTACGGCCAGGCGGCGCACGTGGCCACGGATGAGCCCCGGCCGGACCGTGACGCGTGGGAACACGAGCTGATCCACCGGGCCATCGCCCGGGAGCTGCCGCTGCTCGGCATCTGCCGCGGCGCCCAGATGCTCAACATCGCGCAGGGCGGCACCCTGCACCAGCACCTGCCCGACGTCATCGGCCATGGTGACTACCAGACCGGCAACGGCGTGTTCACGATTGTGGACGTGCACGTTGAACCGCACTCGAAGCTGCACGGGCTGCTGGACGCCGTCGATGTGCCGCTGCCCGTTCCCGTCTACCACCACCAGTCCATCGACCGGGTCGGCGCCGGCCTCTCCGTGACCGCACGCACCGGGGACGGAGTGGTGCAGGCCGTGGAACTCACCGGCGTTCCGTTCGGGGTGGCCGTGCAGTGGCATCCGGAGCAGCACGAGGACCTGCGCATCTTCGCGGGCCTCGTCGACGCGGCGGCCCGCTACCGGACCGACCGGGAACAGTCGAACCGCCAGGAAAGGGACCACCCGTGAGCAGCTACACCGTCATCAATCCGGCCGACGAGACACCGGGAGCCGTGGTCGAACACCTCGACACGGATGCGACCGACGAGGCGGTCGTGCGGGCGGTGGCCGCGCAACGGCTCTGGGCCCGGGTGGCCCCCGCCGACAAGGCCGCCGTGCTGCGCCGCTTCGCGGAGGCCGTGGACGGGGACCGGGAGAACCTGGCCCGCATCGAAATGGCCAACTCGGGGCATCCGATCAGCCAGGCCCGCTGGGAGGCCGGCCATGTGCGCGACGTGCTCACCTACTACTCCGCCGCCCCCGAGCGCCTGTTCGGCCGCCAGATCCCGGTGTCCGGCGGGCTCGACCTCACCTTCCAGGAGCCGTTGGGTGTGGTCGGCATCATCACCCCATGGAACTTCCCGATGACCATCGCGGCCTGGGGATTCGCCCCCGCCCTCGCGGCCGGCAACGCCGTGCTGCTGAAGCCGGCGGAATGGACGCCGCTCTCCAGCATCCGTCTGGGCGAACTGGCCCGGGAGGCCGGCCTGCCGGAGGGTTTGTTCCAGGTGCTGCCCGGCCGCGGTTCGGTGGTCGGCGAACGGTTCGTGACCCACCCCCAGGTGCGGAAGGTCGTGTTCACCGGGTCGACCGCTGTGGGCAAGCGGATCATGGCCGGCTGCGCCGCCCAGGTCAAACGGGTCACCCTGGAACTCGGCGGCAAGAGCGCCAACATCGTCTTCGCCGACTCCGACCTGGAGAAGGCCGCCGCCGCGGCGCCGTCCGGGGTGTTCGAGAACGCCGGCCAGGACTGCTGCGCCCGCAGCCGCATCCTGGTGGAACGACGCGTCTATGACCGGTTCCTGGAACTGCTCGAACCGGCCGTCGCCGCCGTGCGCGTGGGCGATCCCGCCGACGAGGGCACCGAGATGGGGCCGCTCGTCTCGGCCGCGCACCACGCTGCGGTCTCGGCCTATGTTCCGGAGGGCTCTCCCGTCGCGTTCCGCGGCAGCGCTCCGACCGGCCCGGGCTTCTGGTTCCCGCCGACCGTGCTCACGCCGGACTCCCGTACCGACCGCTCGGTCACCGACGAGATCTTCGGACCCGTCGTCACCGTGCTGCCCTTCGACGGGGAAGAGGATGCCGTGAGTCTCGCCAATGACACCGACTACGGTCTCTCCGGCTCGATCTGGACGCGGGACGTGGGCCGGGCGATCCGGGTGGCCCGAGCCGTGGAGTCCGGGAACCTGTCGGTCAACTCGCACTCCTCGGTGCGCTACTCCACCCCGTTCGGCGGATTCAAGCAGTCGGGCCTCGGCCGGGAACTGGGCCCGGACGCCCCGCTCTCGTTCACCGAGACCAAGAACGTCTTCATCGCCGTCGACTGAGCCCGCATCCTCGTCACCCCCCCCCCCCGATCCCCGATTTCATTCAAGGAGTCAGCATGAGCAGCCTCACCCCCATCGACCTCACCCAGCGGCTCGCGGGCCGCGTCGCCGTGATCACCGGCGGCGCCAGCGGCATCGGCCTGGCCACCGCGAAGCGGTTCGCCGCGGAAGGAGCGACGGTCGTGATCGGCGACCTCGACGAGACAGCCGGGCTCGCGGCCGCCGACCTGCTCGACTGCCTCTTCGTGAAGGTGGACGTGACCGACGAGGACGAGGTCAACGCACTCTTCGATACCGCGTACCTCACCTACGGCGCCGTCGACGTGGCATTCAACAATGCCGGCATCTCCCCACCCGACGACGACTCGATCGAGACGACCGAGCTGCCCGCCTGGCAGCGGGTGCAGGACGTCAACCTGAAGTCGGTGTACCTGTGCTGCCGGTCCGCCCTGCGCTACATGGTGAAGCAGGGGCGAGGGTCGATCATCAACACCGCCTCGTTCGTGGCCGTGCTCGGCTCCGCCACCAGCCAGATCTCGTACACCGCCTCGAAGGGCGGAGTGCTCGCGCTCAGCCGCGAGCTGGGTGTGCAATTCGCGCGCCAGGGCATCCGGGTCAACGCCCTCTGCCCCGGCCCGGTGAACACCCCGCTGCTGCAGGAACTGTTCGCGAAAGACCCGGAACGCGCTGCCCGCCGCCTGGTGCACATCCCGGTCGGGCGATTCGCGGAACCCGAGGAGCTCGCGGCCGCGGTGGCCTTCCTGGCCAGCGACGACTCGTCATTCATCACGGGCTCCACGTTCCTGGTCGACGGCGGCATCAGCTCGGCCTACGTGACGCCGATGTAGCGGTCCGGGAGGGCAGGCAAACCGTGATGGGATGGGAGACCGACCAGAAGCCAGGACCAGGACAGTGACCGACGACGAACAGCCCGGACTCGACAGCGGACTGCTGCTGCGCCCCGTGCACAGCGGCAACGCCTTCGAGGAGACGGTGCAGCGGCTGTTGCAGACCGTTCGTCTCGGCCTGATCGCACCCGGTGAGCGGCTTCCCGCCGAACGTGAACTCTCGACCATGCTCGCCGTGAGCCGGGACACGTTGCGGGATGCGATCGCGTCCCTGGCCGAGGCCGGCTACCTGGTCTCCCGGCGCGGCCGCTACGGCGGCACTTTCGTGAGCGAGTCCCTCCCCCGGCAGACCCCCGGCCCGGGCGCCGAGGGCGGCCTGGCGGCACGCCGGGACATCCCCGTGGCCGAGATCGAGGATGCGCTCGCCCTGCGGGAGATCCTAGAGGAGGGCGCCGCCCGGCACGCCGCCGCACGCACCCTGTCCCCCGCCGAGCGCGAGGTGCTGTGGAACAGCCTGGCCGATTCGATCGGCGCCACCGGCGAGGACTATCGCCGCCTGGACTCGAGGCTGCATCTCACGATCGGCGAGCTGGCCGGCGCCCCGTCGCTGGTGCCGCTGCTGGCCGAGGTCCGGATGCGGGTGAACGAGCTGCTCGACAGCATCCCGTCGCTCGGCCCGAACATCGCGCACTCGGACCGGCAGCACGAGCAGATCGTGACCGCGATCCTGACCGGCCGGCCCGATGCCGCCGCGCAGGCGATGGCCGAGCATCTGGCCGGCACCGCCCTGCTGCTGCGGGGCTTCCTGGAGTAGGAGTGCAGCGTTGGGCTGCCGTACGTCAGATCAGGAACGCGAACGGCAGGGCCAGCAGTCCGAGCGCCAGTGCCAGCAGCACCAGCAGCAGCGAGCCGGCCAGCAGCACCGCGTTGAGCACGATGCCCCAGATCGCGAGGGTGCGCGCCTGCGGTTCCCGGCCGAGGGCGAGGATGCCGGCGACGAGGCCCGCGATGGGCACGAGGAAGGTCCAGCCGGCGAGGATCGACACGAGGCCGAGCACGAGGCTGGACACGGCCAGGGGGCTGCTCGCCGCGGGGAGGGGTTCGGCGGTGTAGGCCGGCGCCTGGTCGGGAGCGATGCGTGACATGGGTGGTTCTCCGTTCGATGGTTCGGTGGGGAGCAGCGGATGCCACTCTCCCACCGACACTACGGAGCATCCGTGCCGGCGCCCATGGGGTTAGCCCCCGAATCGAACCGGGGAGAACACGGTTGCGCCGCAGGGTGCGTCCCGGCCGACCGGGTTACGCGCCGAACCAGACCTCGATCGGGCCGCGCACGAAGAAGACCAGGAAGCCGACCGCGACCGCCCAGAGCAGCGGGCTGATCTCGCGGGCCTTGCCGGAGAACGAGCGCACCAGCACCCAGGCGATGAAGCCCGCGCCGATGCCGTTGGCGATGGAGTAGGTCAGCGGCATCACGATGATCGTGAGGAACACCGGGAGCACGATGGAGAACTCGGAGAAGTCGATGAACCGGATCTGGGACACCATCATGGCCCCGACGATGACGAGGGCGGCAGCAGCCACCTCGAGCGGCACGATCTGGGTGAGCGGGGTGAAGAACATGGCGGCGAGGAAGAGGAGGCCGGTGACGATGTTGGCCAGCCCGGTGCGCGCACCCTCGCCGATACCGGCGCCGGACTCGATGAAGACCGTGTTCGAGGAGGCGGAGCTGGCTCCGCCGACGACGGCTCCCACTCCCTCCACGATCAGGGCCGACTTCAACCGGGGGAAATTACCCTTCTCGTTGGCGACGCCGGCCTCATTGGCCAGGCCGGTCATGGTGCCCATGGCGTCGAAGAAGTTCGTGAACACGAGCGTGAACACGAGCATCGAGGCCGCCAACACGCCGATCCGGTCGAAGGCGCCGAAGGAGACCTGGCCGACGAGGCTCAGGTCGGGCAGCGAGACGATGGAGGTAGGCAGCACCGGGGCGTTCAGGTTCCAGCCGTCCGGGTTCTGCCCGAACGACGGCCCCACTTTGAAGATGGCTTCGAGGACAACGGCGATCAGCGTGGTGGCGACGATTCCGATCAGCAGCGCTGCCTTCACCTTGCGGGCGACCAGGATGCCGAGGATGATCAGGCCGAGCACGAACACGGCCGTCGGCAGGCTCACGACGGAGCCGTTCTCGCCCAGCTGCACGGGCGGCGACGCCACACCGCTCGAGCGCACGAATCCGGAGTCGACCAGGCCGATGAAGGCGATGAACAGGCCGATGCCGACCGTGATGGCGATCTTCAACTGACGTGGCACGGCGTTGAAGATGAGCTCCCGCATGCCGGTCGAGGCCAGCAGCACGATGATGAGCCCGTTGATGACGACGAGCCCCATGGCCTCAGGCCAGGTCACCTGGCCGACGACGCTCACGGCCAGGAATGAGTTGATCCCGAGACCGGCGGCGAAACCGAACGGCAGCCGGGCGATGGCGCCGAACAGGATCGTCATGACGCCGGCGGTGAGAGCGGTGACAGCAGCGACCTGACCGTTCGGCAGCCAGCCGCCGACCACGTCGACCGCCGCCTGGTCGGCGCTGAAACCGCCGAGGATGAGCGGGTTGAGGATGACGATGTAGGCCATCGTGACGAACGTCACCAGGCCGCCGCGGATCTCACGGCCGTAGGTCGAACCGCGCATCGTGATTTCGAAGTAACGGTCGATGCGGGCCTTGAGCCCGGGGTTGGGCGTGCCGACCGGGGTGTCCGGCTTCGGGGCAGGCGTGGATGACGTGTGGGTCTCTGTTTCAGAAATGGGGTGCTCCTGGTGTCCGACTCAGCTAATTCTCAGTTGTCCAGTTTACGGCCCCGGAGAACGCGCCGAGAACGCCGGGAGTGTCGGACGGTCGGCGGAGCCGGCGCATGCGGGTCAGATATGCGGCACGAAGGCGTCCCAGGCCCGTCGCCGCTCACGGTGCGGGTCGGCTTCCACGGTGTCGACGGCGTCGATGACCAGGGTCAGTCGTTCGGCCTCGTCGTAGAGCGGCCACGCGTCATCCGGAACCCCGGTGGTTGCGAAACCGAGCCACCAACCCTGCATGCGGGCGCCGATCCGCTGCAGGTCGCGGCGCCCGCCGAGCACGGTCATGCCGCGGCCGAACCAGCCGTCGAGCCGGTCGAACAGCGGGAACAGCTCGAGGCCGTGGGTGGCGTCGAGCCCCATCAGGCGCACCAGGCGCGGCGCAGCGTCGAATCGGTAGAACCGTACAGGCGCATACCGGGAGTGCCGTTCGCCCACGCGCACACTCGGATACCAGAACGAGAAGTCACCGCCGAAATCGAGTGCCGGCCGCAGGGCGGGGATGCCGGGGTACTGCGCGTTCAGCCGCGAGCGGGCCTTCTTCGTGGTGTTCGCGAAGACGGCACGGATGCGTCGGGGCGTCGTGGCGAGGATGTCGATGCGCCCGCTGAACAGCGAGCCCTCCCGGGCGTTCGTGCCGATGATCAGGGGGATCCGGTGGGCGCGTCCGTCGCGGAAGGCGTCAAGGGGGCGTTCGGGCAGGAAAACGCCGTCGATCACTGGTGAGAGCGGGATGGTTCCCGGGTAGCGGTCCGGCGCACGTCGGGTGAGGTCGCCGGTGGCCTCCGCCAGCCGGGCCGGGTCGGCCTGACAGAGCAGAGCCGCGGCATCCGTCACCGCGTGCGCCGGGGCCGGACCGGTAGGGGTCGGGCCGGCGGTCCGGCCGGCGGCGGGCAGGTCGGCCTGTCGTGTGCGTTTGGCCAGGAGCCGCACGAAATGCGCCGCCCACTCCGCGGTCACCTCGGGCGCGTAGACGGCGTTCGGCGGGGCGCTCTGCGCGATCGCGCGCTGGAACAGGCCGGCCGCGGCCGGCACGGTCATCAGGGTGGTCACGGCGTTGGCGCCGGCGGATTCACCGAACACGGTGACGGCGTCCGGGTCGCCGCCGAACGCCCGGATGTTGCGCCGCACCCAGGCGAGCGCCGCCACCTGGTCGCGCAGCCCCAGGTTGCTCTCGATCGGCCGCTCCGCGGTGGAGTAGCGACTGAAGTCGAGGTAGCCGAGCGCCCCCAGCCGGTAGTTGAAGCTGACGTAGACGATGCCGCCGCGCCGCACGAGCCCCTCCCCCTGCCGAGGCACCTCCCGCGAGGACCCGACGCTGTAGGCGCCGCCGTGGATGAAGACCATGACGGGCCGCAGCATCCGGGGGTCGACCGGTTCGTCGGGAGCGATCACGTTGAGGTTGAGGCAGTCCTCGCCCTGCGGGATCGTGGGCTTCGCTCCGATGAACTGGCCGCGGTGGCTCTGCGGGGCGACCAGGCCGAAGTCGCGCGCGTCGCGCTCGCCCGACCAGGGCTCGGCCGGCTGGGGGGCCCGGAATCGAAGGTCACCCACCGGCGCCAACGCGTACGGGATTCCCCGCCACGCACGCACCCCGCGTACCCGGATCCCACGCAGCGAACCGGTCTCAATCTGCACCGAGAGGGGTTCTGTGTGGGCAGGCTGAACGGATGGTTTCACCGTCCGAGCCTAATTGTTCACTACCATCGGGAATACGTACGACACGGAAACGAGAATCACATGGCACTGCCCTGGACCCTGCACGGTGACGGAAAAACGGTCGGAGCCACGGATGTCGTCGGTCCCGGCGAGCGCCTCAACTGGCCGCTGACCATCGGGATCGGCACCCAGCATGTCGTCGCCATGTTCGGCGCCACGTTCCTGGTGCCGCTGATCACCGGCTTCCCGCCCAGCACGACGCTGCTCTTCTCCGGTATCGGCACTTTGCTGTTCCTGCTCATCACCCAGAACAGACTGCCCAGCTACCTGGGCTCCTCGTTCGCCTTCATCGCGCCGATCACCGCCGCGACCGCCACGGCCGGTATGGGCAGCGCCCTGTTCGGCATCATCGTCGTCGGTCTGCTCCTGGCCCTGATCGGCCTGATCGTCCAGCTCACCGGCACCGGCTGGATCGACGCCCTGATGCCTCCCGTGGTTTCCGGGGCCATCGTCGCCCTGATCGGGTTCAACCTGGCGCCCGTCGCGAAGTCGAACTTCACGGAGGCTCCGCTCACCGCGATCATCACCCTTCTCGCCGTGGTCCTTTCCACCGTGCTGTTCCGCGGCATCCTCGGCCGGCTGTCGATCTTCATCGGTGTGATCGTCGGTTACGTGGCTGCCGTCGTGGCCGGCGAGGTCGATTTCAGCGGTGTTGGCGAAGCAGCCTGGATCGGCCTGCCCCCGTTCACCGCCGCGATGAACCCGTTCGCGGATCCGTCCGCCGCCTTCGGCGTGCTGCCGGCCTTCCTGCCGGTCGTGCTGGTGCTGGTGGCCGAGAACGTGGGCCACATCAAGGGCGTCGCCCAGATGACGGATGCGAAGGTGAACCGCTTCACGGGTCGCGCCCTGATGGCCGACGGCCTGGCCACCATGCTCGCCGGCTTCAGCGGCGGATCGGGCACCACCACCTACGGCGAGAACATCGGTGTCATGGCCGCCACCCGCATCTACTCCACGGCCGCCTACTGGGTGGCCGGCATCACCGCGGTGCTGCTCGGGCTCTCCCCCAAGATCGGCGCGGTCATCAACACCATCCCGGCCGGCGTGCTCGGCGGCGTCACAACGGCCCTGTACGGCCTGATCGGCATCATCGGGGTCAAGATCTGGCTCGACAACAAGGTCGACTTCAGCAAGCCGGTGAACCAGTTCACGGCGGCCACCGCGCTGATCATCGGCATCGCCGACTACACCTTCTCCGCCGGCACCCTCAGCTTCAACGGCATCGCGCTGGGCACGGTCGCCGCCATCGTGATCTACCACCTGATGACGTGGGTGGCCCGGGTGCGCGGCACCGCGCGGTAGCCGCCGCGTACAGCCACCGAGAGTGCCCGTTCCGGTCGACAGTGACCGGCGTAACGGGCACTCTCGACCGGAACGGGCACGCTAGCAGGCCCGACGGCTGCCGAGGTTCACCCCTCCACCCCGTGCTCAGCGTTGCGCGCGTGCTGCGCCGCTGTGCGCACGGCGTGCCACCCGCGCCCAGGCGCAGCCTCGGCGCAGACTCGGCGCACCGCCGAGTCGGCGCACGACCGGAACGGTGCGGACGGCGCAGCGCCGGTCAGCGGTGCAGAGCCGGCACGATCAGGTAGACGCCGTAGAGCACGGCCGCGCTGCAGAGCACGAAGCACGCGTACGCGCCCATCAGGGCGATCTGCTTCTGCTGGGGACTCAGCGGGCTGGCGGACGCCGCTTTGCGCGCACGCTTGGCTTCCTTGGCCGCACGTTTGGGGGTCAGCACGGTGATGGCCCCGGTGAACTCGGCCGGCTCGACCACGGGAACGCGGCCGGCGGTGGTGAGTAGTCGCAGCCCGAGCGAATACAGGCTGACCACGACCGCGGAGGACAGGAGCGACGCGAACGCGACGACGAGGAATGCAGACCAATCGATCACAGCGCGATCTTCTTTCGATCCGAGTGGGACGCCTTGCGGGGGGTCTTCCTGATTTTCACGACCCGTCCGGCATCGTCGATGTCATGCAGGTTGTCGTGCGTGACCCGGGTCGCGAGGGACCTGCGGAACAACAGCGCAACGACCAGGGAGCCGACCACCAGGTCGAGCACGATGCCGATCGGGCCGATCAGGGCCAGTCCGGCCGCGAAGGCACCCATGATGGCGGACGCCGGCAGGGTGAGCACCCAGCCGAGGGCGATCTGGCCGGCCATCCCCCAGCGCACGGTCGAACCGCGTCGGCCGAGGCCGGAGCCGATCACCGAACTGGATGCGACCTGCGTGGTGGACAACGCGAAACCGAGGTGGCTGGACGCGAGGATGGTGGCCGCGGTGCTGGTCTCCGCCGCGAAGCCCTGGGCCGGCTTGATCGCGGTGAGTCCGCGACCCATGGTGAGGATGATGCGCCAGCCGCCGGTGTAGGTGCCGATCGCGATCGCGAGGGCGCAGGTGGTGATGACCCACAGCTGCGGGCCCGTGCCGACGTCCTGCATCCCGCTGGCGATCAGGGTGAGGGTGATCACGCCCATGGTCTTCTGGGCATCGTTGGTGCCGTGCGCGAGGGCGACCAGCGATGACGAGAAGATCTGCGCGTAGCGGAAACCGCCGCGGCCATCCGCTTTGCCGGCGTCGCGGCGGGTGATGGAGTAGGCGAGCTTGGTGGCGAGGAAGGCCACGATGCCCACCGTGAGGGGGGCGATCAGCGCGGGCAGGATGACCTTGGCCAGCACGACGTCGTAAGCGACGGCCTGCGAGCCCACGCCGATCACCGTGGCGCCGATGAGCCCGCCGAACAGGGCGTGGCTCGAGCTGGACGGCAGACCGCGCAGCCAGGTGATCAGGTTCCAGACGATGGCGCCGATCAGCCCGGCGAAGATGATCTCGGGGGTGATCTGCACTCCCGATTCACCCTCCTTGATGATGCCGCCGGAAATGGTCCTGGCCACCTCGGTGGAGAGGAAGGCCCCGACCAGGTTCAGGATGGCGGCGAGTCCGACCGCGACCTTCGGGCGCATGGCGCCGGTCGCGATGGGCGTGGCCATCGCGTTCGCGGTGTCCTGGAAACCGTTGGTGAAGTCAAAAATCAGTGCGAGCGCGATCACGAGCGCCACGATCAGGGTGAAATCCACCGTTGTCATCCTCTGGGTGTGCGACAGCCGGGATTATCTCAAGCTGCAAAGAGACAAGCGTGACACTCCCGGGCAGGCAGGTCAATTCAGAGCCGGTCGACCACCGTGGCGAGGTCCTCGCCGAACGTGAAGGTGGCGCGCACCGGCACGCCGGCCAGCACGCCCGGCAGCCAGTGGCGGGCGTCGTCCCACATCTCGTCGACCGGCAACGCGGCCACGTCGAACCAGACCGGGTTCAGTTCGTCGGACTCGCGCGGCGTACCCGTCCATTCGGTTGCGACGAACACGCTCGACTCCTGGCTCCACGCCTCCCGATGCGGGAACAGGTAGGTCAGCAGCCCCAGCGGCGTGAGCGCGGAGGCCGCCACGACCAGGCCGGACTCCTCCTCGATTTCGCGCACCATCGCCTGCTCAGCGCTCTCCCCCGGCTCGAGCTTGCCGCCCAGCCCGACGATGTTGCCGAGACCCAGGCCCTTCTTCTTACGGCCGAGAAGAACCTGCAGCTCCCCCGACGGGGAACGGCGGGTGAGATAACACACGCAGACCTGGGGAAGCGACATTCCTCCATGGTAGCGACGGTGAACCGGCACTCCGTCAGTGGGACTTGTTAGGCTGCGCACATGAACTTTGTGCCTGAATCCGGAACCATCACCATGTTCACGACGACCTGGTGCGGCTACTGCACGCGCCTGAAGACCCAGTTGGTCAAGGCCGGCATCGCCTACACCGAGGTCAACGTGGAAGAGGTCGAGGGAACCTCGGAACTCGTGATGAGCCTGAACAACGGCAATCGTACGGTTCCGACCATCCTGTATCCGGACGGCTCGAGCGCCACGAACCCGTCGCTGGCCCAGGTTCAGGCCAAGCTCGCCTGAGCCGCACCCGAACATCCGAACGAACAGAAACGAACAGAGGGGTCCGGGTCTGGTTCGCCGAGCGGCGGAATCGGACCGGGACCCCTCTGGGTCGCGTGCGGGTTTAGCCGAACAGCACCGCGGCCTCGTCGTAGCGCGCCTGCGTCACGGTCTTGAGACCGATGGTCGCGTCGGCGATGCTGACGATTTCCATGTCGGTGCCGCGCAGGGAGACCATGGAGCCCCACTGGCCGGCGTAGACGGCGTCGACGGCTGCCATGCCGAGGCGGGTGGCGAGCACCCGGTCGTAGGCTGACGGGGATCCTCCGCGCTGGGTGTGGCCGAGGACGGTGGCGCGGGTTTCGATGCCCGTGCGCTCCTCGATCATCGGGGCGATCATTTCGCTGATGCCGCCGAGGCGGGGGCGGTTGAACGCGTCGAGGCCCTTGGTGGAGAGCGCCTCGTCCATCCCGGCGAGCTTGAAGCCCTCGGAGACGACGATCACCGGCGCGCGGCCACGGTCGCGAACGTGCATGACCCACTCGCAGATCTGCTCAATGGTCTGCGGCTGCTCGGGGATCAGGATGGCGTGGGCGCCGCCGGCCATGCCGGAGTGCAGGGCGATCCAGCCCACGTGGCGACCCATGACCTCGACGATCATGCAGCGGCCGTGCGACTCGGCGGTGGTGCGCAGACGGTCGATGGCCTCGGTGGCGATCTCGACGGCGGTGTTGAAGCCGAACGAGTAGTCGGTGGCCTCGAGGTCGTTGTCGATGGTCTTGGGAACGCCGACGATCTGCAGGCCGGCATCCGTCAGACGGCGTGCCGCGGTGAGGGTGCCCTCACCGCCGATCGCGATGATCGCGTCGATTCCTTCCGCGTCCATCGTCTTCTGAATGTTAATGGGGCCGCCGTTTTCGCCCTCGAACGGGTTCGTTCGGGAGCTGCCGAGGATGGTTCCACCCTGACGGGAAAGACCGCGCACGCTGTGCCGGTCCAGTGTCATGAAGTCGCCCTCGACCAGGCCTTTCCAGCCGTTGCGAATGCCGACGAATTCGGCATCGAGGACGCGGATGCCTTTAAGGACGGAGCCGCGAATAACAGCGTTCAGTCCGGGGCAGTCTCCGCCGCTGGTGAGGATACCAATTTTCATTTGTCGTTGCTCCTTGTTGCGCAATTAATGTAATTGGCGCCCACACCGCCGCCACTCAATCATGGACCCCAAGCGGGGCCCGGTTCAAATCCACGCCGGTGAGGGGCGCGTTCTACAACTCCCCGTCGAGTGCGAGGGTGAGCAGGTAGATCAGGGCGCTGGCCTGCACGGAATCGGCGGACGAGACTTCTTCCGCGACGCCGTCGAGGGCCCGGGCCGCGAGGCCCTGCTTGCTTCCGATGAGTTCGGCGATGCGCGCGTCAATGGTGTGCGCGGCGATGATCCGCCATGCGGTGACGGGCTCGTCCTGGCCGATGCGGTGCACCCGGTCGATGGCCTGCGTCTGTTCCGCGGCGGTCCAGCTCAGCTCGGCCAGCACGACGTTGGAGGCGGCCTGCAGGTTGACGCCGACTCCGGCGGCCGACAGGGAGCAGACCACGACGGCCACCCCCGGGTCGTCGTTGAAGGAGTCGATCGCGGCCTGGCGGGCCAGAGCGCTCTGGTCGCCGCGCAGGGAGACCGTGCGCAGCCCGCGCCTGGCGAAGATGTCCTCCGCGGCATCCATCACGTCGATGTGCTTGGCGAAGAAGACGACCTTGCCCACCGAGTGCGCCAGCTGCACGGCGTAGTCCGCCGCGAGGGCGGCCTTCGCCTGGCCGATTTTGCGCACCATGGTGAAGACGTTCTCGCCGGTGGTCTGCCCCTTCGATTCCTCGAGCTCGGCGTGCGCGACCGCTCGGATGAAGGCGGCGCGCTGCTCGCCGTCGAGCACGGGCGGGGCCTGGCCCGGATGGCGGGCGGCGACAAGAGAGTGGTACCGGGTGACGAGGCGGGCGGCGAGTTCCCGCTCCGCCTGGCGGATGGAGCGTCCGAGGTCGTCGTCCAGCTCCACCGGGATGTCGGCGATGCGCTTGGCCGGCAGGTCGGCGGCAACGTCGACCTTGCGCCGGCGCACGATGCCGAGGTCGATCACGGCGGCGCGTGCCTCGGCGTAGAAGCCGGGGTCGGCGGGTGTCAACCCGATCTCCTCGAGCTTCTGCATCAGCCGGGGTGTCGGCTTGTCACCGTCGATCCAGCCGAGGAACTGCCAGATCGCGCGGAAGTCGTCGACGTCATTGATCAGCGGGGTGCCGGTCAGGGCCATCAGCAGCGGGTTGCCCCCCGGCGTGCGACGCCGGATCTGCTCGGCGAGGGCCAGCACATGCTTGGACCGCTGTGACTGCAGGTTCTTGATGAAATGCGCCTCATCGACGACCATGCCCTTGAATCCGAGAGTTCCCAGCCAGGCGCGGTGCCGGTCGAGCACGTCGTAGTTGACGATGACGACGTCGGCGAAGGCGTCGAGGGTGTCGCCGTCGCCGTGGATGACGGTGGCCCGGCGGTTCGGAGTCCACAGTTCGACCTCCCGCACCCAGTTCATCTTGACGACGTTGGGAACGATGGCCAGCAGCGGGTAGGACCCGCTGACGGATGCCGCGAGCAGGCTCTGCGCCGTCTTTCCGAGGCCCGGCTCGTCGGCGAGCAGGTAACTGCGATGGCCCAGTCGCGCGCTTTCGACGAAGCGGGCCTGGTGACGCATCAGCTCCATGCCGCGAGGAGAGAGCCGGTCGACGCGGGGTGCCTCGGGCAGGTCCATGCTGGCGGCCTGGCCGCCGGAGCCGTACTCGAAGGACTTGAACAGCGGGCCGATGAGTTCCCAGTTGGCGAGCCGGCGACCGGAGACGACCGGCTGGGCGGCCGCGGCGCTGAAGTCGGGCGCCAGGAACGGGTTGGCGAGCTGCCGGGCCTTGACCGACTGCGGGATGACCTGGTTGACCGGGACCTCGGCCTTGGCCTCCGGTTCGCGGGTGATGATGAGTTCGTCGGGGGTGAGTTCGGCGCCGGACTCGATCAGCCAGTCGCGGCGGAAACGCTGCGCGACCGTGGACACGCCAGCATCCGGTTCCAGCAGGGTGATCAGGCTGGTGTCGCGGGCCGCGGTCTTCGCCAGGATCTGGGCGATGCCGTCGAGGCGCTTGAGCAGTTCCGCGCGGTTCGCGTCGGTGAGTTCCTTGTCGCCCTTGACCCGGGCGCGCTCCTCACGCATGAGCAGCGCGATGACCTGGTACTTGGTGCGGTTGGTCGGGCCCAGCTTGGCACCGGTCTGCGCTTTGGCCTCCACCTCGCGCACCTTGCGGGCGAGGATGGGGATGATGGGCGCGTCATCGTCGCGGGAGCGCGGTCGTTGACGTGCGCGACCTCCGGAGGCAACTCGGTTGTTCGAACCGGCGGCCTGGTGGCGGGTGTAAGCCATTCTTCTCCAACTTCACAGCAGCACAGCGGTCAAGGGCCATGCTCGACGTGGTGCGGCATCCGTGGATGCCGGTGCGATCGATACGTCGAAGCCTGAATCGAGCAACGTGCCAACCATATTTGCGCCACCGGCATTTGGGATGCAGCGGCACGGTCAAGACGGTAATCGGGCTATTTCAACGTGAATCCAGTCTACGCCCGCGCGTCAATCCCGGTGCACAGGCACCTTGGTGACGACGCCGACGAGAATGAAGACCAGCGCGGCGATGAACTGGGCGGACACCCAGCCCTGGCCGGACAGGTCGGTGACCACGATCGGATTCCAGAGCACCGCGATCGGCACCAGACCGATCAGCCACAGCCAGGCCTTCGCCTGGATGGCGAAGACACAGAGGATCAGCGCGAGAATGCTGACCGCGTAGCGGATGATGATGAAGCTCTCGGAGTCCAGCAGCGCCAGCCCGCCGAGCAGGATGATTGCTCCGAGCAGGCCGGGGGCCAATGCGGAACGCGTGAATGTGGGTTCGACCGGGGTGCCCATCAGACGCCTCCTCCTCCGCCGCCGCCGCCACCGCCGCCGACGGAGCCTCCCCCACCCGAACCGGAACTGGAGGAACTCGACGCGCTTCCCGACCAGGAGGCCGAGGTGGAGCTCGTGAACGAGCTCAGCCCGGCGGCGAACCAGACCGGGTTGAACGGAGCGGAGCCAGCGTACCAGTCCGGCTGTGCGTTGCTCCGGTCGTAGTATTCGCCGAGCACCCGCGACCATTCCTTCTCCTGGCCGAAGAGCACCGCGAACGGCAGCAGGCGTTCGTAGAGCTTGAGCACCTGCCCCGGCTGGCCCGGATCGGGCACACCGGAATCGGGCAGTCCGAGAACGGATGCCGCATCCGGCCGGTAGGGCGACCGCAGCGCGCCCGCGGGGCTCTGCAGTACCCGCAGCCGGTCGGCCTCGGCTATGTCGATGTACAGCTTCACGCCGGCCAGATAGTCGCGCAGCTCGGCGCCGGCGGCGGTGAGCGGGCGCACGCTCGCGGCGACGCTGAGGGTCGTGACCGAGGCGCCGATGCCGAGCACCAGCACGAGGACCGGCCACCCCCCGCCGACCTCCGTGATGAACGCCCCCAGGCAGCCGGCCACAGTCATCATGCCGGTGAGCACGGCGGCGGCGAGAAGCCACCGGCGCAGCCGGCCGCCCTTCTTCTCCCGCAGGCCGTCGGTCAGCACCTGGGTGGTGACGGCCTGGAGTTGCTTGGTCAGCCCGGTGCCGAGCGTGGTGTCCTTGTTCTTGAGGTCCCGGGTCGTGCCCTCGTGCAACCCCGGGAAGAGCAGCCGAAGCACCGTGCGCTCGGCCGGTTCGAGGCCTCGCGTGTGCCGCAGCTCGAGCAGGTAGTGCTTCTTGCCCTCCCCCTCGAGCACCCGTACGTTTCCGCGCACCGCGAAGCTGAGGAACAGGGCGGTCATGGCCTTGGCACTGGTGCGCGTCACGTTGCCGGCCTCGAGCAGGGTCACGCCCTTCGGCGGCAGGTACTCGGCGATGACGGTCGGCCGGCCGGGGGCGTTCCGCCACCGGGTGACCCGGGCCAGGATCGCCAGCCCGGCGCCGATCAGGCCGAGCAGGGCCGCGGCGAGGCCGAGGATCGGGAACGGGTTCGCCGTGAAGGACTGGTCGCGGGGCACGAAGGTGCCCGGTTCGAACCCGACCGCCAGGGTCAGACCCTCGGCGGGGGCGAGCGCGCCGGCGGCGACGTCGATCGTGACGGCCGAGCCCGCGGCATCCGTTGAAAGTGACGCGCAGGGCTCCGAGGAATCGCTGCCGCCCTGGTAGCAGGCAGCGTCCCCGGTGAGGCGGGGAGCGATCTCCGGGTCGACGGTGAGGGTGGCCGAGACGTCGCCGAACGGCTGCGCCCAGCCGGTGCCGTTGACCTCCCGGTAGAACTCCTGGATCGGGGCATCCGTGGGAGCCAGCGTGATGTCGACCTGCCGGTACGTGATCACGTAGGTCTGCGCACCGTGCACGTAGTCGTCGGCGGCGATCGTCACCTCGAGGAACTCGTCATCGACGTCGTCGCTGGTCGTTTCGGTGTCGGTGTCGCGCTGCTGCCCGTTCTCGTCGGTCACGCTGACGAGTTCGAGGTCGGTCGGATGCCCGTCGTAGTGAGTCGGGATGGCGCGCCGGATGCCGCGGTTCTGGTCGGTCTCCGGGAAGCGGGCCACGATCGTCTCCGTGGTGGTGAGCGCCGAGTGGCCGTCCTCGGTGAGCCCGAGCCGGAATTCGGAGTGGAACGAGTCGAAGGTGAAGTCGGCGGTGTCGGCCGCCACGACGGACGATGGCCCGACCGGTGCTGCGGCGGCAGGGCCGGGGATGGTCAGCCCAGGCAGGGCGAGTCCCCCGAGTATGGCTGTGAACAGGAAGATTACTGCACGACGCATGCCTTCACTCTACTCAGCACCCGCCGGGCGCGGCCTGCTACCGGAAGCTGTTCAGGCGCAGGCTGTTCAGCACCACGAACAGGCTGGAGAACGCCATCGCGGCTCCGGCGATCATCGGGTTGAGCAGCCCGAACGCGGCCAGCGGCAGGGCCGCCAGGTTGTAGGCGAAGGCCCAGAACAGGTTGCCCTTGATCACGCGCAGCGTGCGGCGGGAGAGCCGGATCGCATCGGGCACCGTGCCGAGGTGGTCGCGCACGATGGTGACATCGCTGGCCTCGATGGCCACGTCGGTGCCGGTGGCCAGGGCGATGCCCAGGTCGGCCTGCGCGAGTGCAGCCGCGTCGTTCACGCCGTCACCGACCATGGCGACGACGCGACCCTCGGACTGCAGGCGCCGGATGGTGGCGACCTTGTCCTCGGGGAGCATGGCGGAGAAGACCTGCTCGATGCCCACCGCCGCGGCGACCTGGCCGGCGGTGCGGGCGTTGTCGCCGGTGAGCAGGATCGGGGTCAGCCCGAGGGAGACGAGTTCGGCGAGCGCGGCCGGGGCCTCGGGCCGCACGGTGTCGGCGATGTCGAGCACGGCCCGGGCCTCATCGCCCCAGCCGACCACGACGGCGGTGCCGGTGGAGGCGTCGATCGCCGCGATCAAACGCGGGTCGAGCGGGCCGGGGAAGAGCGAGGGACGGCCCACGATCACCGCATGGCCCTCGACCGTGCCGGAGACCCCGAGGCCGGCCGTCGCCCGGAAGCCGCTCACGTCGGGCAGAGCCGTGCCGTGGGCGCCGGGTGCGGCGGCCGCGGCGGCGACGATGGCGCGGGCGATCGGGTGCTCGGAGGCGCTCTCCAGGGCGGCGGCGTAGCGCAGGGCCGTATCGGCGTCACCGGTGGCGGTGACCTGGCCGAGCGACATCCGCCCGGAGGTCAGGGTGCCGGTCTTGTCGAGCAGGATGGTGTCGACCCGGCGGGTCTGCTCGAGAGCTTCCGGGCCCTTGATCAGGATGCCGAGCTGGGCGCCCCGGCCGGTTCCCACCAGCAGGGCGACGGGCGTGGCCAGGCCGAGCGCGCAGGGGCAGGCGATGATCAGCACGGCCACCATGGCGGTGAAACCGGCCTCCACGGGGCTCCCGGTCGCGATCCACACCACGAAGGTGGCCAGGGCCAGCACGACGACGGCCGGCACGAAGACGGCGGCGACCCGGTCGGCGAGGCGTTGGATGTCTGATTTGCCGAGCTGGGCATCCTCGACGAGTTTCGCCATCTGGGCGAGGCGTGTTCCCGCGCCCACCTGGGTGGCGCGCACCAGGAGGCGGCCGCCCTGCGCGACCGTGGCGCCGACGACCTCGTCGCCCGGCCCCACTTCGATCGGCACGGACTCCCCCGTGATCATGCTCAGGTCGACCGCGGCCTGGCCGTCGACCACGATGCCGTCGGTCGCGACCTTCTCGCCCGGACGCACCACGAACAGGTCGCCGACGGTGAGGTCTTCGATCGGGATGCTCTGCTCGGTGCGGGTGGCGGCCATCAGGTTGCCGGGGTTGGTCGGGCTCTCCCGAACGACCGTGACGTCTTTCGCGCCGAGGTCGAGCAGGGCGTGCAGTGCGGAACCGGCCCGTTTCTTCGACTTCTCCTCCAGGTAACGCCCGAGCAGCAGGAAGGTGACCACGCCGGCGGAGACCTCGAGGTAGATGTTGCCCGAGGCGTCCCCGCGGCTGATCGTGAATTCGAAGGAGTGCTGCATACCGGTCATGCCGGCCATGCCGAAGAACAGGGCGTAGAGCGACCAGCCGAACGAGGACAGTGTGCCCACCGTGATCAGGGTGTCCATGGTGGCGGCGCCGTGGCGGAGGTTGATGAAGGTGGCACGGTGGAACGGGTACCCACCCCAGACCACGACCGGCGCGGCCAGCACCAGCGACAGCCACTGCCAGTAGGTGAATTGCAGGGCGGGCACCATCGCGAGCAGAATGACGGGTGCCGAGAGCGCCGCACTCACCAGGAGGCGGGTGCGCAGCGGGGTCGACGGCACAGTCGCGACGCTGGGTTCCGATCGACGAACGGATGCCGGTTCCACCACGGACGCCTGGTAGCCGGCCTTGCCGATCTCGGCTACGAGCTCGGCGGGGGTGACACCGTCCGGGTACGTCACCCGCGCCCGTTCCGTGGCGAGGTTGACCTGGGCGGTGACGCCGTCCACGCCGTTGAGGCGCCCCTCGACGCGGCCGACGCAGCTGGCGCAGGTCATGCCCTCGATGGAGAGGTCGACGGTATTCGGCACGGTGGTCCCTTCGTTCGGTCTCGACGGCACGAGCCGGTTCGATGTCTACAACAGGATACCCCTCGGGGGTATTCCGAATCACGGTACTGTGATCCCATGATCGAAGACATCAAACGGCGTGCCCTGCACCGTGCCCGCATCCTGGAGGGTCAGATGCGCGGCCTCGAGAAGATGATCGAGAACGAGGACTACTGCATCGACATCCTCACTCAGTCGCTCTCCATTCAGAAGTCGCTGGGTTCCCTCAACAAGCTCCTCGTCGACAACCACCTGCAGACGCACGTGACCGACATGTTCGAGGCCGGCGGTGAGGAACGACAGACCGCGATCGCGGAACTCCTCAAGGTCTTCGAGCTCAATAACAACCGCGGCTGAACCGGCGGCACGCCTTCGCGTTGACATCATCCGTGGATTCAATTAGCGTCATGCGAATGCTCGCAACCCGGGCATCGGTCGTTTCCCTGAACGTGCCGGTCGTTACCCCGAGACGGATTGGGTCCCCCGTGAATTCAGATTCTTCAGCCCTGCCGAACAACGCAGGCCACACCGATCACCACGACATCACCAACCTGGTCGGCGAATACCGCCAGCGCCAGCTCAACCTCTTCCGTGAGCGCCAGCCGGAACTCGAGCCCGACGAACAGGTCACGGCCCACCTGCCCACGCACTAGCGAGCGCCTGCAGGACCTCTGGTCCGCGAGGTACGGCAGCGTCGGCCCGCCGGCGTCAGATCTGCTGGATCGGGATCGCGGTGCTCGACGGCGGTCGCTGGAACAGTGACTCCAGTGCGGGTTTGAGCTCGCTCACCCAGACCGCGTAGGCCGCGTCATTCAGGTGCAGCCGGTCCTCCGAGTAGGCCGCGTCGATCTCGCCGTCTGGTCCGGCCAGGCGCGCCCACAGATCCAGGTACTGCGCGTGCTGGGTCGGCGCGAATTGGCGCAGGTGGCGGTTGATCGAGCGCACAGTGTCGGCGAGTTCGCGTTCGCGCGGCGGCACCGATACGACCAGGATGCGCACGGCCGGCAGGCGCTTGCGCAGCGTGCAGAGCAGCGTTTCCATGTTGCGCACGACATACTCGTCCGACCGATGCCAGCCCAAATCGTTCGTGCCGACCTCGACCACGACGGCGGCCGGCTGCCGGTCGACGACCTGGTCGAGTTCGGCGACGACCTCGTCCGTCGTCTTCCCGTTCGCGCCGAGGTTGTGCACGTCGTAGTCGGGAAGCCAGTCCGACCAGAGGCCGTTCGCGGTCAGTCCATCCCCGATGAACAGCACAGATTCCGACATCACAGCCTCCCTCGCACCTCCTCCATCATGCCTCGCGGGCGCCGGAGCTGCTAGGTGATCGAGGCCGATCCGGTGACGGTCAGGCGGCGCGGCCCACGACGGGCACGTCCGAAGCGGATGCCTCCCCGCCGGCCTCCGTCACGGCGGCCTCCGTCACGGCGGCTTCGCCGACGGCGGCCGCCGTGATCCGGTTGGCCATGCCGTTGAAGATGACGCCGTGGAACGGCAGGATCGCGAACCAGTAGAGCCGGCCGCCGAGACCCCGGGGGAAGAAGACCGCGCGCTGGCGGTAGACCGAGCCGCCGCCCTCCGCCGGATCCGCGGTCATTTCCAGCCAGGCCCGGCCGGGAACCCGCATTTCGGCGCGCAGGCGCAGGAACCGGCCGGTGTCGATGCGTTCGACCCGCCAGAAGTCCAACACGTCGCCGGTGTGCAGATGGTCGGGGTTGCGGCGGCCGCGGCGCAGGCCCACGCCGCCGACGAGCTTGTCCATCCACCCGCGGATGGCCCAGGCCAGCGGGAAGGAATACCAGCCGTTGTCGCCGCCGATGCTCTCGATCACGCGCCAGAGGTCCTCGGGCTTCGCAGCGGTGTGCTTCTCCTTGAGGTCGGTGTAGACGAGATGTCCGGCCCATTCCGGGTCGCTGGGCAGCGGGTTGCTCGACGCGCCCGCGATCGACGCGTTGCGCCAGCTGGTCTCCACATCGCCGTCGCGCATGCGGCCGAGGGCCAGGCGGACGGCGGTGCGGTACCCGGTCAGGCCCTCTTTCGGCTGAGGGATGTACTGGTCGATGTCCCGTTCGTGCACCACGCAGTCGTTTTGGAGGCTCGCGATGATCGGAACGGCCAGACTGCGCGGGATGGGGGTGACCAGGTTGACCCACTGCGATGCGAGCCAGGGGGTGAAGACGGGCAGGGAGGCGATGGGCCGCTGGCGCAGACCGGCCTCGAGCGCGTATCCGTTCATCATCTGGCCATAGCGCAGCACGTCGGGTCCGCCGATATCGAAGGTGCGGTTGACCTCGCCGGGAAGCTCCGCCGCCGCGACGAGGTAGTAGAGCACGTCGCGCACCGCGATGGGCTGGATCTTGTTGCGCACCCACTGCGGAGCCGGCATATACGGCAGCACATCGGTCAGGTGCCGGATCATCTCGAACGATGTGGAGCCGGATCCGATCACGACCCCTGCCTGCAGGGCGGCCGTGGGCACGCCGGACTCGAGCAGGATGCGGCCGACCTCGGCCCGGGAACGCAGGTGCTGGGAGAGCTCCTCGGTGTCGGGGTGCAGCCCGCCCAGGTAGACCATTCGGGAGACACCGGCCTCGGCGGCGGCCGTGGCCACGTTCGTCGCCGCCAGGCGTTCCGTGCTCTCGAAATCACCGCGCGTGCCCATCGAGTGCACGAGGTAGTAGAGAACGTCGATGCCGGCCACGGCGGACCGCACACTGGCCAGGTCGCCGAGGTCCCCCTCGGCCACCTCCACCTGCTCGACCCACGGGACATCCTTGAGCTTCTGCGGCGTGCGCACGAGCACGCGCACGTCGTAGCCGGCTTCCAGGAGCAGGGGAACCAGCCGGCCGCCGATATAGCCGGTGGCGCCGGTCACAAGTACACGTCGTTGCGTCGTCATAGCGAAAGCCTAGGGGCGGAGGCTGGACTGACGCCGAGGATCCGGCCGATCCGGCACCCTTCACGGCAGGAGGCTGTGGATGACTCGCGCGGGCCGGCGGGCGGGTGCGGCATCATCGCCGCATGACTCTTCGACTTGACCCGCGGCATCCGGTGGTCTGGCGTTCTCCCCGCAGCATCCAGATCGGCATCGACCACCCGCTCGTCGTGATCACAGCGATGAGCGACGGGCTCGAACGTGTGCTCGCCGCGCTGTCGGTCGGTGTGCCCCGCTCCGGCGCTCTCATGATCGGGCGGGAGGGCGGCGCCTCCGACGAGTCGATCCTGGGGCTGCTCCGCGCCCTGCGGCCCGCCCTGCTGGTGACCGGGGAGACCCTGCCGAGCCCGGCCCCGCTGCCGACGGAGCCCACCGAACCGGATGCCCCGCCCGCGGTCTGCGTGGACGGGACAGGGCCGACCGGAGCGCTGATCGGGTCGCTGCTCGGCACCCTGGGGCTGCGGTTGACCGGCGCCGACGACCCCGGCGCCGGCCTGGCCGTGATCGTGGGGCACTACGCGCTCGAACCGGAGCGGCACGGGCACTGGCTGCGCCGGGACGTGCCACACCTGCCCGTGGTCTTCAGCGACAGCGAGGTGCGCATCGGCCCTCTGGTCGAGCCGGGAGCGGGGCCGTGCCTCTCCTGCCTGGAGCTGGCCCACCTGGATTCCGACCCGTCCTGGGCGGCCATCGCCTGCCAGCTGCTCAGCCGGCAGGCCCCCACGGAGACCCCGCGAACCGCCCTCGATGTGGCCGCCCTCGTAGCCGGGATCGCCCAGGACCGGCTGCTGTTGGGACGCTCGACCCTTACCGAATCGGCGCTCGTCTTCGAGGGCGGCTCCGGGGTGCCCGCACGCCGGGACTACCGGCCGCACGAGCGGTGCGGCTGCCGCAGCGTGCCCGGCAACGTGACCGCGCTGCCCGGGGCCCGGCGCCCCGACCCGGTCAGCTGAGCCGGATCACGTGGTCGGCCAGCCCGCGGGTGCGTTCGATCAGCCGCGCGTTGGCCTCATCGGGGCCGAGCGCCCAGGCCTGAGCCTCGCCGGGCGTCTTGCCGTAGCGCTCGTGCCGGGCCACCAGCCGGCTGAGACGGATGCCCTGCTCCAGCCCCACGAACAGGGTCAGGTCGAGCAGCGGCCGGGCCGCGGCCCAGCCGCCCTCGTCGTGCAGCAGGTAGTTGCCCTCCACCACCACGAGGCTCCGCTCCCGGCCGATCCGAATGGCGCCGGGGGTCGCTTCTTCGATCCGCCGGTCGAACCCGGGTGCCGTGACGGTGCCCCGGGCCGCCCGGAGCCGCAGCAGCAGCGCCACGAACCCGTCGACGTCGAAGGTGTCGGGAGCTCCCATCCGATCGCGCCGGCCCAGCTCCACCAGGCGGGCCTGAGGCAGGTGGAAACCGTCCATCGAGACCAGCTGTGCGCGGTCGCCCAACCGGGCGACGAGGGCCTCCCCCACGGTCGACTTGCCCGATCCCGGGGCGCCGGCCAGGCCGACGAGGGTGCGCGGGCCGGCATCCGTCGCCCGCACGCGGTGTTCGACCGCCCGGACGACGGCGACGACCTCGTCGAGGGTGCGGAGCACGGCCATCGGGGCCGACCTCAGCCGGCCTGGCGGCGGAGGTCCAGTCCCGGCGCCGAGTCGAAGACGAACTCGGCCCAGAGCCGGTAGCCGAGCGCGCTCGGGTGGAACTCGTCGCTGGCGAAGAAACCGTCGACGTAGGGCGGCGGGGTCGGGATCGCGACGACCCCGTCGAGGCCGCCCACGGCCAGACGGGCACCGGTGTCGAGGCTCGCGGCGTGGCGGGCCAGGGTGGCGCGCAGCGGTTCCGGCAGCAGCGCGAAGCGGTCGAAGCGCGGCATCAGCGAAACGAGCACGGCCGCCTGCGGTTCCGCGGCCCGCAGGGCGAGCACGATCCGGCGCACATCCCGGGTGAATGCGGCGCGCGAGCGCAATCCCAGGGCGTCGTTGGCACCGATGGTCAGCAGGGCCAGGTCGAAGGGGACGGCCGCGGCATCCGTCAGGAAACGCTCGCGCACGTCCCGGGCCGTGGCGCCGTTCTCGCCGATCGCGCGCCAGGTGCTGCCGCGTCCCCAGCGCTCGGCCACCTCGTGCGCGATCCAGCCCGGCAGCGCCTCGGCCTGGGTCTCGGCGCCCACGCCGGCCGCGGTCGAGTCGCCGAGGACGAGAATGCGGAGCGGGTCGGGGCCGGGGCGGGCACCGCTCCACGGCAGGGCCGCGTCGGGCAGCCGGGGCGTGTCACGCCGCAGCCGCCGCGCCTGCGTCACGAGCAGCGGCGCGAACGGCACCGCGGCCAGGCGCGTGAACGGAAAAGTGGGCACGCCCCGAGGCTACCCCGCGCCCGGGGTCAGGCGCCGCGGGCACCGGGGGCGCGCACGCCGCGCGCGCCGATCTCGGTCAGGAAGCGGGAGCGCTCGCGGGGGCTGCGCTGCTGGTGCCCGGCCGCCGACCAGCTCAGGGACAGCCGCTTGCGCGCGCGGGTCACACCCACGTAGAGCAGGCGACGTTCCTCGTCGATCTGCTCGAAAGTGCCCGCGTAGCTGATCGGCACGAGCCCCTCGGACAGCCCGATCAGGAAGACGGCATCCCATTCGAGGCCCTTCGCTGAGTGCAGGGTGGCCAGCGTCACGGCGGACACCGTCGGCTCGTGCTGGCCCGCCTGACGCTCCATCAGCTCGTCGGTGAACTGGCGGAACGTGGTCTCCGGCGGGGCCTGGTCGACCAGGCCCATGATCGCGTTGAGCGACTCCCAGCGGTCACGCACCGCGCCCTGGGCCTCCGGTGCGCTCTGACTCCAGCCGAGCGAGCGCAGCACGTCGCTGACCGATTTGAACAGCGGTTCGCCGATGATCGACACGGATGCCGCGCGCAGCTGCATCACCGCCTGCTTGACCTCGGCCAGGTCGAAGAAACGCTTGGACCCGCGGATCTGGTAGCTCACGCCCACATCGCCGAGGGCGGTCTCGAGGAAAGCGGCCTGCACGTTCACGCGGAACAGCACGGCGATGTCCTCCGGGCGGGTGCCGGCCTCGATCAGTTCGACGATGTTCTGGGCGACGCCGCGGGCCTCCGCCATGTCGTTGGGGTACTCGCGCACGCCCGGTTCGGTGCCCGCTTCGCTGGCGTGGGCGCGCAGGGTGAGGGCGCCGGCGCGTCCGCGCATGAGTTGGTTGGCGGTCGCCACGATGGCCCCGGTCGACCGGTAGTTCTGCTCGAGGCGCACGACCGTGGCGTCCTCCCAGCGTTTGGGGAAGTCGAGCAGGTAGTCGCTGCGGGCGCCGGCGAAGGAGTAGATGGTCTGGCTGGCGTCGCCGACGACGCAGAGGTCGCGGCGCTCCCCCAGCCAGAGCGACAGCAGGTCGTGCTGCAGCGGGGAGACGTCCTGGTATTCGTCGACGACGAAGAAGCGGTACTGCTCGCGCACCTGCAGGGCGACCGACGGCTCGGCCTCGATCATGCCGGCCATGGCCAGCAGCACGTCCTCGAAGTCGATCTGCTTGCGGTCGTCCTTGAGGCGTTCGTAGGACTCCATCATGGCCAGCACCTGGTCCACCGTGAGCCGGCCGGGCAGGCTGCGCTTGGCGATGCCGGCCCCGTACGCCTCGATCCCGATTCCGGATGTCTTGCGCCACTCGATCTCCGCGGCCAGGTCCCGCAGGGTGGCCGTATCGAGCTTGAGCTTGAGGGTCTCGGCGGCGTGGCCGAGCAGACGGCCCTTGCCGTCGAGGATGCGGGGCGCCTGACCGCCGACCACGTGCGGCCAGAAGTAGTTCAGCTGGGACAGCGCCGCCGAGTGGAACGTGCGGGCGGCGACGCCGCCGGCCCCGAGCTGGCGCAGCCGGCCGCGCAGCTCCGCGGCGGCGCGCGCCGTGAAGGTGAGCGCCATCACCCGGTTCGGCGAGTACGCACCGGTCATCACGCCGTAGGCGATGCGGTGCGTGATGGCGCGGGTCTTGCCGGTGCCGGCGCCGGCGAGCATGCACACCGGGCCCACGAGCGCCTCGGCCGCCACCCGCTGCTGGTCGTCGAGGCCGGCCAGCAGGGAACCGGCGGTCAACGCCATCCGTGCACCTCGTCGGGACCGAAGTCGAGCGGTTCGCCGAGCCAGTGCTCGATGATCGCCCGGGCGATCGAGGAGCGGCCGGGCAGGATGATGGCGTCGCCCGAGGCGCGCAGCTCGTCGCGGCTGAACCAGCGCAGGTCGAGGATCTCCTCCCCGTCGGGGAGCAGGGCGGCCGGGGCCTGCCCGTCGGCGAGCCGGGCCGTGAAACCGAACATGATCGAGGCAGGGAACGGCCAGGGCTGGGAACCCAGGTAGACCGGGTCGGTCACGCGGAGACCGGATTCCTCGAGCATCTCCCGGATCACGGCGGCCTCGAGGGACTCCCCCGGTTCGACGAAGCCGGCCAGGAGCGAGTAGCGGTTGCCCTCCCAGAGCGCGTTCGAGCCGAGCAGGATACGGTCGTCGGCATCGGTGATCAGTACGATCACGGCCGGGTCGGTGCGGGGGAAGACCTGGCCGCCGCAGTCGGGGCAGCGCCTCGTCCAGCCGGCGTTCTCCACCACGGTGGCGGCGCCGCAGCGGGGGCAGTGGGCGTGGGAGGCGTGCCAGTTCACCACGCCGAGCGTCTCGGTGAACAGTCCCGCGTCGCGGTCCGACAGGGTGGTCGCCACGTGGCGGAGGGACGCCCAGCGGGACTCGTCCGGTTCGAGCTCCGCGGCCTGCTCGTCGCTCAGGACGGCCGCGATCAGCGCAGTGCCCACGGGTTCGGGAGCGCCGTCGGCCAGGGACCGGCCGAGGTAGAGGTGGAAGTCGGCGGCGGGGACCTGGTCGGGTGCGAGGAGGCAGAGGCGGGCGGGAGTGGCGGCCTCGATCAGGGCTGAGCCCTGCCGGAGTACCAGAACGCGAGTGCCGGCATCCGCCAGGAGGGAATCGAGCAGACCGGGTGTTGACCGGGCCTCGCCGTCGCGGTCGACCGCGTGGCGGGACAGCGGCAGACGGGAAGTGAAGGTGAACGACATGGTGCTCCTCGGGCTCAGGCAGACTGCCGAAGTTGTGTCGAGGCGTGGCGAACAACCGCGCCGAGGGGAAGTCGACCTAACCTAGAAGGTATGGTCAGATCCCCTCTCACTCTAGCCGCGCTGGCCACTGCCGCCGTTCCGGACCTCGACGTCGTGCAGGTGCGCCTGCACGGCTCCGCCGCACGCAGTCCCGGAGCCGTCGGGGCGTTCGATTCCGCCCTCCTGATCGACCGCGACGACCGTGCCCTGATCATCCGGGTTCCCACCTCGCAGGCCGCGGAGACGGAGCAGTCCGCCGATCTCGTGGCCCTGCGGGCCCTCACGGTCGGCAACCGCAGCCGGCTCCCCTTCGATGTGCCGCAGTTCGTGGGCCAGGCTCCCCTCAGCGGAACCCGGGCCGTCGTCTACGAGTTCCTGTCGGGTGATTCGTTCGATGTGGATGCCCTCACCGGCCACGCGGGCGTCTCCGGCTCGATCGGGCGCGCCATCGCCGCGGTGCACGGCCTGCCCACCGCCTTCGTCGGCACCGCCGGGCTGCCCCAGCAGAGCGCCCAGGAATGCCGCACCGGCACCATCGCCCTGCTCGACCGGGCGGCCGCCACCGGTTACCTGCCCGCCGCGCTGCTGCGCCGCTGGGAACAGGCCACCGACGACGACGCCCTCTGGCAGTTCGCGCCCTGCGTGGTGCACGGTTCGCTGTCGGCCGACTCGTTCCTGATCACCGAGGACTCCGTCTCGGCGGTACTCGGCTGGTCGGCGCTCAGCGTGGGCGATCCGGCCCGCGACCTGCACTGGCTGCTCGCCTCCCGCGGTGCGGCCGGCGAAGCCGCCGTCGCCGCCTACGCGTCCGCCCGCCAGGGCAACGACCCGCGGATCACCCAGCGCGCCATGCTGTACGCGGAGCTGGAGCTGGCCCGGTGGTTGCTGCACGGCACGGACACCCGCAACCAGGGCATCGTCGACGACGCCGTGGCGATGCTCGACGGCCTGGTCGACACCGTGCACCGGAGCGCCTCGCATCCTCTGTCACCGCCCACCGGCCCCATCCTCGACGTCGCCGGGGTGGAGAGCATGCTCGCGGCCACCCCGCGCGGCATCCCCCGCCGGGACACGGGCGGGGCCATGCACACCGACGCCTACAACCTGTCGGAGTTCGGCGGCGAGTTCGAGGACGACGACGCGACTGGTTCGGGCCCGGCTTCGTCTTCGTCTTCGTCTTCGTCTTCGTCTTCGTCTTCGTCTGACGATGTCAGCACCGGCGCGATCGGTACCGTCTTCGACGATTCCGCCGTCGATCGGACCGACGACCAGGCCCGCACCAGGTCGTCTTCGGAGTAGAGCCGGTCCGGGGCGACGATGGTGTCGTCCGCGACGAAGTAGAACACGGCGTCGACGATCTCCGGGTCGATGCCTCTCCAGCGTGCATAGGCGAGCCGGTACAGGGCGAGCTGGGTCTGCTTGAGCTCGAGGTCGGCGGAGTCCTTGGGTGCCCGGCCCGTCTTCCAATCGACCACCTGGTAGCCCGTCTCGGTGCGGTAGACCGCGTCGAGCTTGCAGACGAAGACCTGCCCGGCCAGAACGTGGTGGATCTCGATCTCGACCTCCTCGGGCTGCAGGGATCCCCACGGCGACTGTTCGAAGGTGTGTTGCAGCCGTTCGAGCTGCGCCTGCTCCAGCGGCTGATTCTGGTCGAGGTCCAGGTCGAACGCGTCGGCGTCCTGGTCGCCGAGGTCGAGCTCGTTCGCGCCCGCGTCGATCAGGTCACCGCCCGACGCCCCGCCGGCCCGCTGCTCCACCCAGGAATGGAACAGGGTGCCCAGCCGGGTGGCCCGGTACGGCCGTTCGGGCATGGGGCGGCGCAGCGCCGCCGCGACCCCGGCCGGGTCGTCGATGTAGTCCTTGAAGCGGGAGGCGGGGATGCGCGTGGGCAGCGGGGCGCTGCCCGCGCCCGCCAGGCGCAGCATCCGTTCCTTGAGCAGAAGCGTGACCGCGTGGGACCAGCGGGTGTCGCGCTCGGTCACCGCCTCGGCCTCGGCGCGCACCCGTTCGGCGGCCGCCTCCACGAGCGGGCGCCGGGCGCCGAGCGGGTCGAAGGGCCAGTGCTCGTCGACGCCCTCCCCGGCGTCCGGTTTCTCGTCGTGCTCGCTGCCGTCCGGCAGCGGGGTGATCAGCCCGGCCTCGGCGAGCTCGGCCAGATACCGGCTCGGGGTGCGCACCGTGCTGCCGCCGCCCCAGTACGAGCCGGTGAGCAGCAATTCCTGCTTCGCCCGGGTCGTGGCCACGTAGATCAGGCGGCGCTCCTCGTCGTCGTGGCGGGCGGCGAGCTGCTCCTTGTAGGCCTGGAACTCGGCGTCATAGGACAACTGGGTCTCATGCTCCTGCCAGACCAGCTCGGGCAGCTCGGCCCGGTCGCCGCGGAACGGATAGGGCAACTCGCCGAACTTCACCCAGCCGGCGCCTTCCCGGGTCTGCGCCGGCAGGCTCTTCTCGGTGAGGTTGGGGATGGCCACGTAGTCCCATTCGAGCCCCTTGGCCCCGTGGATGGTGAGCAGCTGCACGGTGCCCGTCTCCCCCATCTCGACCCGCGGACCCATGTCGTCGGCGCGTTCGGCCCGGCCCAACCAGCGCAGGAAGCTCGTCAGGCTGCCCACCTCGTCGCTGGAAAGGAAGGCGGAAACGGTGTCGTGGAAGGCGTAGAGGTTGGCCAGGCCCAGCGTGTTGGCCTCGTTGGCGACGAGCTCCACGTCGAGCAGGAGCTCCTGCTCGATCAGGCGCACGAAGTCGAGCAGCGGCAGGCCGGCTCGTGCGCGCAACCACGCCAGCTGGCGCCCGGCGGAACGCACCCGGTCGCGACCGGCGTCGCTGAAGCCCGCGAGCTGCCCGTGCGTCTCGGGGGCCGCGGCCACGAAATCGAGCGCGTCGACGAGCGATGCGCCCTCGTCGACGGCGACGGATGCCCGCATCTTCTCCTTGAGTTCCTGCGTCACCGCCTGCTGGGCCCAGTCGTGTGCCGCCAGCCAGCGCGCCACCGAGGCCAGGTGGGCCAGGTCGCGCGGTCCCACCCGGTAGCGCCCGCTGCCGAGCAGCCGCACGAGTTCGCTGCCGGCGGCCGGGTCGTGCACGACCCGGAGCACGCAGACCACGTCGGTGACCTCCGGGGTGGACAGAAGCCCGCCGAGGCCGAGAACATGGGCGCGCACGCCGCGTTCCCGCAGCACCTCGGCGAAGAACTCCATCTCGCGCCTGGCCCGGAAGAGCATCGCGCCGGATTTCTCACTTCCGGCGGTGAGGCGTTCGGCGAACCAGTCGGCCACAGCCCGGGCCTCCTCGGCACTGGTCTCGTACATCGACGCCTCGACCTGCCCGGCGGCCTTGCCGGCCGGAACCTTGAGAGTGTCGACCTGGATGCCGTCGGGCCGGGCCCGGAGCGCGTCGCTCAGCGGTGCCACCAGCGCGTTCGCGGCGTCGAGCACGGCGACCGGGTTGCGCCAGGTGTAGGAGAGGCTCATCGTCGGCGACTGCCGGTTGGAGAGGCCGGCGAAGCTCTGCGAGAAGCCCAGAAGGTTGGCCGAGCTGGCACCGCGCCAGCCGTAGATGGACTGGTGCGGGTCACCGACGGCCATCACGGGGTGCCGGTTGAAGAGGGTGTGCAGCAGTTCCGTCTGCAGCACGGAGGTGTCCTGGTATTCATCGAGCAGCACCACCCGGTACTGGTCGCGGTAGCGGGCGACGACCTGCTCCACCTTCTGGCAGACCTGCAGGGCCAGGGCCACCTGGTCGGAGAACTCGATCAGTCCGAGGCGGCGCTTCTCGCTGCTGTAGCGCTCGGCGAGTTCGAACAGCACGGGAAGCGGCGCGACCGCCGCGAGCGACTCGACGACGGAGGCATACGGGATCTTCTTGCGCGGGTTGCCGTAGGGCAGGTCCTGCAGATACGCGAAACCGGCGGCGAGGCCGGTCAGGTCGTGCGGCGCACTCGGAACGCCCGGAATGAAACGCGGGGGGTTCTCGGCGAGGGAACGGCTGAAGGCGAGCACGGCATCCGTCACCGCGTCGAGGTTCTTGCCGAACGGCACGAGGCGGCTGTCGCCGTGCTCGATGACCACCCGACGGGCGAGCAGCCAGGCGCTGGTCTCGCTGAGCAGCACCGATTCGGGCTCCCGCCCGAGCAGCAGGGCGTTGTCGGTGAACAGGCGGCTGGCGAACGAGTTGTACGTCGACACCGTCGGCGCGTTGAAGAGGTCGGACGAGTCGATCGTGACCGCGCCGGGCGCGGGCGCCGGGGGCCTGGGCAGCAGCCCCTTCGCGTCGAGCTGGTCGATGCGGTCACGGATGCGCTCGGCCAGTTCACCGGCGGCCTTGCGCGTGAAGGTGAGGCCGAGGATCTGGTCGGGCCGGGCGTGCCCGTTGGCGAGCAGCCAGAGCACCCGGTTCGCCATGGTCTCGGTCTTGCCGCTGCCGGCGCCGGCCACCACGAGGGTGGGGGCCAGCGGCGCCTCGATCACGGCCTGCTGTTCGTCGGTGGGCGGGAACATGCCGAGCGCCGCGGCGATCTGCAGGGCCGAGATCGGCGGAATCGCCGGGGCAGGGTCGAGCGCGGGAGTGACGGGCTGATTCATGAGCTGACCTGCTTGATGACGTGGATTCGGCAGGACCCGTGCGAGCGCGGGTCGAGGCAGTGGGAACTGATCTCGGCGAGGAAGGTGGCGCCGCCCATGCCGACGGCGTCGGTGCCGACCCGGGTTCGGAAGGCCGCGAGCTCCTCGGGTGTGAAGGTGGGCTGGGTGGGGTTGCGGTAGTTCTGCCTGACGGTGCCGCTGGACACGATCAGGAGCCGCGCGCCCGCGAGCGGAGTGCCGGCGGGGATGCCCTCGATCGCCCCCTCACTGAACGCGAGTTGGTAGGCGCCGAGCTGCGGATGTTCGACCACGCCGGCGTCGCTGATCGGGTCGCCGCGGCCGGTCTTCAGGTCGACGATGACCGCCCGCCCGTCACCGAGACGCTCGACCCGGTCGACCGTGCCGGAGAGCACGGCGCCGTCGACGTCGAGCTGGAAGGTACCTTCGGCACTGAGCAGGCTGCCGCCGCTGCGGTCGAAGTCGAGCAGGTAGGACGCGAGCCGGTCGGTGAGCGCGCGCGCCTCGACCTTCTGCACCCGGGACTGCCAGTCGGCATCGAATTGCAGCTCGTTCCAGCGCGCCTCGACCCCCTGCCAGAGTGCGTCGGGGTTATGCGTGGTGGCGTCTTCCATCACCTTGTGGATGATCGTGCCGAGGTTCGCCGCCGTGTTGGAGGTGCCGCCGCCGACCTGTCCGATCACCCAGTGCAGCGGGCAGGTTTCGAACGCCGCCATGCGGGACGGCGAGACCCGCACCGGGGCGTCGCCGGCCTCCGGGTCGTTGAGCGGGCGCACGGTGCTGGGTTCGTTCAGGCCGTACCACTGCTCGGGGGCGGCGCCGGCCACGTTCTCCCGGGCCAGGCGGGCCAGGGTCGCTGCGGCATCGGTCGCCCGGCTCGCGGTCTCGTCGCCGCCGCGGGTCGTCGCGGTGCCCCGGGTCAGGTCGCGCCGGAGCCGTCCCACCAGCCCGCGCAGGGACAGCGGGTAGCGGCTGGTGTCTCCGGGCTCGTGAACGGTGGCCGGAAGGGGCGCCGGCAGCAGCCGGAAGAAGACCGACGGCTGGTTCTCCTCGTTGTCGATGGCCGTCACGAGCAGTTCGGTGCGGGCCCGGCTGGCCGCCTGGGCGAACATCCGCAGCTCGTCGTGCAGCACGGCCGTGCGGGCACCGGCCTCCTCGGGGCGCCGGCCGGCGGCGAGCGCCGCCAGGTCGCCGGCCCCGAGCAACGAGCCACGGATGCGCAGGTCGGGCCACACGTTCTCCTGCACCCCGGCGATGACGACCACGTCGAACTCGCGGCCGATCAGGCCGCTCGGGGTGGACACGACGACCGCATCGCCGAGCGCCCGCGGCGCCAGGGTGTCTTCGGGCACATCGGTGTCGACCAGGTGCTCGAGGAACAGCACCGGCGGTGCGGCCGGGGTGCGCTCGACGTAGCGCTGCGCGGCGGAGAAGAGGGCCACCACGGCGTCGAGATTATGGTTGGCCTCGTCGGCGACGATGCCCGTGCCACTGGACTGCTCCTTCCATTCCCGGGCGAGGCCGCTGCGCTGCCAGAGACCCCAGAGCAGTTCCTCGATGGTGGCGCCGGCCGCGTATTCCACGGCGGCGCTCTTCAGGCTCTCCCCACAGCTGGCGGCCCGGCGGGCCGTGCGGTTGTCGATGGACGCCAGCAGACCCGGGTTGACGAGAGCCTCCACCAGGAGCTCATCGGCTGTGCGGCTGCGCACGGAGCTGTTCAGCTCCTGCTGGCTCAGCTCCTGTTGGCTGAGCTCCTGTTGGCTGAGCTCCTGTTGGCGCAGAGCGGCCCGCAGACGACGCAGGGTGATCGGGTCGAGGCCGCCGAGCGGACCGCGGAGCAGTTCGATCGCTTCCTCCGGGCCGAGCGGCTTGCGGCCCAGGGTCACCTCGAGCGCGAGGATGAACGCGCGCACCGCGTATTCCTCGCGCAGCGCGGTCTGTGCCGAGGACACCTGGGTGGGCACCTCGAGGGCGGCCAGGCCCTTGGACAGCGCGGGTACGAGCGAGCCGCTGCGCACGACGACGGCCATCTGGCCCCAGGGCACGCCGCCGATCACGTGCCGTTCGCGCAGCCGGCGCGCGACCTGCGCGAGCTGGTCGGCCGGACTGTCCGCCAGCACCGCCTGCACGGCACTCGACTCGGGCTCCTCGGACTCGGGCTCCACGGGCTCCTCGGACTCGGGCTCCTCGGACCGGCCAGGCTCGGCGGCCACGCCGGCGGCGAAGCGCTGGGTGCCGGCCGATGCCGCTCCGATCCGGTGCGTGATCTCGCGCACCACCCCACGGATGGCCGCCTCGTGCCGGTACACCGTGCCGAGCACGAGGGTGGGCAGCACGCCGCCGGACAGGTAGGAACCCAGCCGGCCGAGGGCATCCGGGTGGGCGCCGTGGAAGGATCCGGTGCTGATGTCGGGGTCGCCGAAGGCGATGACACTCACCCCGCGCGCGGCGAACTGCGCGAGCAGGGTGAGGTTGGCCTGGGTGAGTTCCTGCGCGTCATCGAGCACGATCAGGCGGAGGCCGCCGAGGGAGCCGAGCGCCGCGGTGCCGGCCGGGGCCCCGGCCACGATGGCCGCGGCGAACTGGGCCAGCTCGGTGGAATCGTACTGCCCGGGACGGGACTGGTCTTTCACGTCTTCGTAGCCGCGGATGAACTCGGCCGCGGCCACCCACTCCGGGCGCTGTTCGCGGTGTCCGAGGGCGGCCAGCGCGTCCGGGGTGACACCGTATTCCACGGCGCGCATCATCAGGTCCCGCAGCTGGGTGCGGAAGCCGCGCAGTCCCCGCACGTCGGCGCCCAGCGTGTCGGGCCAGTTCGGCGTCGTTGCCGGCACCCCGCCCTGCCGCGGGTCGGCCTGGTCCAGCCGATGCCCCTCGAGCAGCTCGGCGATGATCTGGTCCTGCTCGCCGCCGGTGAGCAGGGTGGGGGCAGCACCTCCCGAGCGGGCCACGCCATCCCGCACGATCTGAAAGGCGACGGAGTTCGCGGTGCGGGCCAGCGCGCCGTTGGTGGGAACGCCCAGGCGCAGCGCCAGCCGGTCGCGCAGGGCCGTTGCTCCCGTACGGGTGGGTACCAGGACCAGCACCTCGCTGGGCGAATACCCCTGGTTCAGCACGCACTCGGCCACGAGCTCGACCAGGGTGGTGGTCTTGCCGGTGCCTGGTGCGCCGATCACGGCGGCGCTGGCGGCGGTCCGGTTCGGGCTCGGTTCGTCGGGCGCGCCCGGCCCGGCAACCAGGTGCAGAACGGCGCGCTGGGAGTCGTCGAGGACGACCGAATCGGGGTCTGTACGGAGCGGGATTCCCAGGAGTGTCACGTTTTCAAAGCTAGCGGGTTGCGCCGACAGTGAACGGTGTCCGGCCCGTGGGCGGTTCTGTCGTAATCTGGGCGCTTAGGCAACGAAAGGCGCATCTGGTGGATATCCGCATTGGCATCTTCAATTCTCCCCGTGAGATTGGCTTCGAGACCTCACAGCCCGCGAACGAAGTCGAGGAGACGGTCGCTGCCGCCCTCGCCGGACAGACCGGGTACCTGAAGCTCTCCGACAGCAAGGGCAAGGTCTACATCGTCCCGACCATCGGGCTCGCGTACGTGGAGCTGGGCTCCGAGGAGTCCCGCCGCGTCGGCTTCGTCGCCTGACCCACCATGGAACTCCTCTTCATCGCCCTGGGCGGTGCGGTTCTGGGGCTCGCCGCGCGGTATTCCCTGCCCGGGCGTCAGACCCACGGCGCGATCCTGATGCCGGCCATCGGCACCATGGTCGCCTCCGTCGTCTGGGTGACGTTGACCTGGTTCGGCCTGGCCTGGAACGACGGCTGGATCTGGTGGGTCACCCTCGGGGCGACCGCACTGGTATCCGTCGCCGCAGACCTCTACCTCGGTCGCACGCGTGCCGCGGGTGACGAGCGGATGCTGCACGTCCTGATGCGCGACGGGCACCCGACCCGCGCCTGACCCGCGCTGCCTGACCTGAGCTGATCGAGGCGGCCGGTGCCTCGGCACCGGCCGCCGAGCTGCGGTCAGGCGGTCAGCCCGAGGCCGTCCATGCGTCGCGTGTGTGCGGCGATGATTTCGGTGAAGACCGGTTCGATGCGGGATTGATCGCTCGTGTGACCGTCCATCGGCAGTGCCGAGCGGGCCACCAGCAGGGTGTCTCCGACCAGGCGGCGTCCCCACAGGGCGAGGTGCGAGCCGAGGGCGGCGTCGGAACGGATGGCCGCTTTCAGGTGGGTGATGAGCACGTCGGTGCCGGCATCCTGCCCCAGCAGGTGTGCGACCCGCGGGCCCACGTCGCCGGGCAGCCCGTCGGACAGCCGGATGAAGAAGTCGTCGAGCAGTCCGCCGGCGAGGTAGCAGCTGAGCAGCAGCTCATTCCAGTCGGCGCCGGTCGTCTGGTGCCGGAACGCGTCGAGCCGGGGGGCGAACGGAGCCATCACCTCGGACGGCTCACCGCCGCGCCGACGAATTTCGGCGACCAGTCCCTGGTGTTTGGCGAGGGCCCGGCCGGCGGCGGCGCTCAGCCCCTCCTTGGCGGCCAGGTCGGGCGCGATGGAGGTCGCCCGGGCGATGTTCTCGAACATGCCGAGTTCGAAGTACGCCGCCTGGCCGAGATAGGTGAGTAGCTCCGGGACGAACCCGGAGATATCGACTTTGGTGGTCGACTGGCGTTCCCCCCGGGTCGATAGCCGGGGGGTTTCCACGCGCTGTGTGCGCCGCTCGGTCCACTTGATCACGGGCCTAGCTTAGGACAGGGCCGCGCCCGCACCCCGGGTTCCGGGTCCGCGGGGGCGAATCCGCCGTCTCAGGTGCGGTATAAGCCACTTCACAGGGCTGCCCGATAAGGTGGGACCACGCCATCGGCATGGATCGGTGGCCAGGTGCCCGAAGCCAAGACGGGCGCATCCCGCTTCCAGCTAATGACAAGGCAATAATTCGTGACTTTCTCCGAACTCAATATCGACCAGGACATGGTTCAGGCCCTCGCTGATAAAGGCATCATCGAGCCCTTCCCGATCCAGGTGCAGACCATCCCCCTCGCCCTCTCCGGCCAGGACATCATCGGCCAGGCCAAGACCGGCACCGGCAAGACCCTCGGCTTCGGTCTCCCGATCATCCAGCGCCTGGGCCTCGACCCCGCGCCGGGCGTGCAGGTTCTCGTTGTCGTTCCGACCCGCGAGCTGTGCGTGCAGGTCTCCGAAGACCTCGAGATGGCATCCTCCAACCGCAACACCAAAGTCGTCTCCATTTATGGCGGCAAGGCCTATGAGGGCCAGATCGAAGCCCTCAAGGCCGGAGCGCAGATCGTCGTCGGCACCCCCGGGCGCCTGCTCGACCTGGCCAGCCAGCGTCTGCTCAGCCTCGCCAACGTGAGCGAGATGGTGCTCGACGAGGCCGACAAGATGCTCGACCTCGGCTTCCTCGCCGACATCGAGAAGCTGTTCTCGCAGACTCCGTCCACCCGCCACACCATGCTGTTCTCGGCCACCATGCCGGGCCCGATCGTCGCCCTGGCGCGCCGGTTCATGAACCGGCCCATCCACATCCGTGCGACCGATCCCGATGAGGGCCTGATGCAGGCCAACATCGAACACCTCGTGTACCGCGCGCACAACATGGACAAGGACGAGGTGATCGGCCGCATCCTGATGGCCGAGGGCCGCGGCAAGACCGTGATCTTCACCCGCACGAAGCGGGCCGCCGCCAAGCTGGTCGAGGAACTCGGCGACCGTGGCTTCAACGCCACGGCCGTGCACGGAGACCTCAACCAGGAACAGCGTGAACGCGCCATGGCCTCCTTCAAGGCCGGCAAGAAAGACATCCTCATCGCGACGGATGTCGCCGCGCGAGGCATCGACGTCGACGACGTCACCCACGTGATCAACCACACCATCCCCGAAGACGAGAAGGCGTACCTGCACCGCGTCGGACGCACCGGCCGCGCGGGCAAGACCGGTATCGCCGTCACGTTCGTCGACTGGGACGACATGCACAAGTGGACGCTGATCAACACCGCGCTCGACTTCGGAACCCCGGTTCCGATGGAGACGTACTCGTCCTCGCCGCATCTCTACACCGACCTGAACATCCCGGCCGGGTCGAAGGGGCGCCTCCGTGCGTCGCCGATCCGTGAAACCGCGGCCTCCGCGGCACGCTCGGGTGGCGCAGGACGCACCGGTGGAGCCGGGCGCTCAGACTCCGGCCGTTCCGGCGGGGGCCGCACAGGTGGCGACTCCGCTCGCTCCGGCTCGGGTCGCTCCGGTTCCGGTCACTCCGACACCGCCCGCTCGGGCGCCGGCCACTCCGGCGATCAGGCCGGCAGCCGCCCGCCGCGGTCGCGCACCCGCGTCAGCCCGACCACCACCTCGGATGCCCCGATCGTCGCCCCCGCCGCCGGCACGCACGACGGCGGCGGCGCCGAACACCACGACGGCAACAGCGCCCCGCGCCGTCGCAGCCGCACGCGCCGCCACGCCCCGCAGGCCGGCACCCCCAGCTAGTCAGTCCCGGGTCAGTCCCGGCTCGAAAAGCGCCCCCGCTCCGGCGGGGGCGCTTTTCGTTTGCCCACGGGAACACCGGCAGCACCCCCGTAAAGTATGATTTTTTTTCGGACGTGGACAATAACCGTTATCGTTGCTAACGATCATTGAATATCGACACGATCCTCTCAGCCGGCCCCTCGGTTCGCGCTGACCTGCACCGAGCGGGAATGACATATTAAGCGTGAACACCATAAGGAGATCCAGGTGGCATCAAAACCTGCTGCAGACATAATTAAAAGTATTGGAGGGGCCGATAACATCGTCGGCCTCACCCACTGTGCCACCCGGCTGCGTTTCACCCTCAAGGACGCATCGGGAATCGATCAGGCGGCCGTCGAGGCCCTGCCGGTCGTGCTCGGCGCAGTTCCCCAGAGCGGAAACCGCTACCAGGTTGTCATCGGCGGAGCCGTTGAGACCGTATACAACGACATTATGGCGCTTCCCGCAATGAAGAAGCACGCCGGCGACCACCACACGGGCGATTCGGCCGCGGACATCAAGGCCGCGGAGCGTGCGAAGGGACCACGCGGAAAGTTCTCCGGACTGGACACCTTCTTCGAGATCCTGTCCGACTCCTTCCGACCGATCCTCGGCGCCCTGCTCGGCGCCTCCCTGTTCATCACGTTCATGGCTCTGATGGCCACGCTCGGGGTCATCCCATCCTGGAACGCACCGGGCGTCACGCTTGACCCGTCCTGGCAGTTCATCAACCTGATGTGGCAGGGCGTGTTCGTCTTCCTGCCGCTGATGGTCGCCTACAACGCGTCCAAGCGGCTCGGCGCCGACCCCTGGGTCGGTTTCGGCATCATGGCCGTCGTCATGCTTCCCGGCTTCAACGCTCTGGGTCTCACCGACGGCGCCGAGACCGTCTTCGGCGGCAAGGCAGCCGTTGTGCAGATCTTCGGGTTCCCGCTGACCGTGACCGACTACAGCTCGCAGGTGTTCCCGCCGCTGCTGATGGCGGTCGTGCTCGGCCTGCTGACCAAGTACCTGAAGAAGATCATCCCCTCCAGCGTCCAGCTGATCTTCGTGCCGTTCCTCAGCATGTTGATCATGATCCCGCTGACCGCCTTCCTGATCGGCCCGATCGGCGTGTACGGAGGAGCCGGACTCGGCAACTTCCTCAAGTCGATCAACGATTTCTCGCCGTTCATCTTCGCTGTCGTCATCCCGCTGGCCTACCCGTTCATGGTTCCGCTCGGACTGCACTGGCCGCTCAACGCGATCATGCTGCTCAACATCCAGTCCCTCGGCTACGACTTCATCCAGGGCCCCATGGGCGCCTGGAACTTCGCGTGCTTCGGAGCCACCGCCGGTGTTCTGTTCCTGTCGATCCGCGAAAAGGACCGCCTGATGAAGCAGACGGCAACCGGTGCTCTCGCGGCCGGCCTCCTGGGTGGTATTTCGGAACCCTCGCTCTACGGCATCCACCTGCGGTTCAAGCGCATCTACCCGCGGATGCTCGTGGGTTGCCTCGTCGGTGGTGTCATCATCGGCCTCGGCGGCGGCGTGAAGACCAGCGCGTTCGTCTTCACCTCGCTGCTGACCATCCCCGCGTTCGACAACATCCCGCTCTACGCGGGTGCCGTCGGCGCATCCTTCTTCACCGCGATGATCCTCGTGATCCTCTCCGGCTACAAGACGCCCGAGCAGAAGGCGGAATTCGCCGCTGCTCAGGCCACGGAAGCCGTCGCGGCCGACGAGGCAGCACCTGTCTCGACCCTCGCCGCCCCGGTTGCCGCTGGTGCAGCCGGCACCGGCACCGCGACCACCGTCGCCACGGTTCTGGCGACGATCGGTTCGCCCATCGCCGGCATCGTCGTTCCGCTCGCCGATGTTCCGGACCCCGTGTTCAGCAAGGGGATCGTCGGACTCGGCGTCGGGATCGACCCGACCGAGGACACCGTGTACGCACCTGGTGCGGGCAAGGTCCTCGTTGCCCAGCCGACCGGCCATGCCTTCGGGTTGCGGCTCGACAACGGGGTTGAACTGCTCATTCACGTGGGCATCGACACCGTGAACCTGGCCGGCAAGGGCTTCTCCGTCAAGGTCGCCGCCGGCGACCGTGTCGAGGCAGGCACCCCGCTGGTGACCTTCGACCGCTCGGTGATCGAGGCGGCCGGCTACTCGCTGATCACCCCGGTTCTCGTGACGAACCCGAAGAAGTTCGGTTCGGTCGACCAGGCAGCGTCAGGACATGTGACGGTCGGAAGCCCGCTCATCACGGTCGACGCCAAGTAAGACACACCGCATAGAGAAGGTGGGCAGAGAATCCTCTGCCCACCTTCTTCGTGTGTCGGGAGGCTTTCCTAGCCGAAGACGGGCGGTGAGCCCGTGCCCTGCTCGATGATGCGGTCGAGCACCTCCGGTGCCGTGGTGTTCTCCCCCAGGCGGTTGGGCTTGCCTTCGCCGTGGTAGTCGCTGGAACCGGTGACGAAGAGCCCGTACTTCGCGGCGAGGGAACGCAGTCGGGCCGTCGCCTCCGGCTTGTTCTCCCGATGCTCGAGTTCGAGGCCGAACAGCCCGGCCTCGGCCAACTGCGCCAGGTGCGCCTCGGCGATCACGTCGCTGACCCCGCGCGTCGCGGGGTGGGCGATCACCGGCACGCCCCCGGCCGCCCGCACGAGGGAGATGGCCCGGAGCGGTTCCGGCGCGTAGTGCGGCTGGTAGTAGCCGGCCTCCCAGTGCAGGATCCCGGCGAACGCCTCACTCCGGGTGAGCGCGAACCCCCGTGCCACCAGGGCGTCGGCGATATGCGGCCGGCCAACGGTCGCATCCGGCGTGGTCTGAGCGAGCACGTCGTCCCAGGTGAGGGCGTAATCCACGCCGATGCGTTCCACCATCTGCTCGGCCCGCACCAGGCGGGCCTGGCGCACCCGGGCGGTCTCGGCCACGATGCCGGCGTTGGACGGGTCGAACAGGTACGCCAGCAGGTGCACGCTGGCGAAACCGACGCGGGTGCTGAATTCCATGCCCGGGATGAGGGTGATGCCCGCGGTGCGCGCTGCGGCGCTGGCCTCGGCCCAACCCGCGGTGGAGTCGTGATCGGTGAGCGCGACCGTGCCCAGGCCCGCGGCCACGGCGGCCCGCACGAGCTGAGACGGGGTTTCCGTGCCGTCCGACACGCTCGAATGGGTGTGCAGGTCGATCGGACCTCTGAATCGGCGTGCACCTGACATTCCCCCATGCTAGTTGCGCGGCAGGTCCGGCCCGTTCGAAGGCTTCCCAGCCAGGTCGTCTAGCGTGGTCGGACATGCTCAATCGACTCCTCAGCACCCTGTTCCTCGGCGCGTCCGCCGCCGTGCTGCTCGCGCTCGGCTGGCCGCAGCTTGTCGGCCTGCAGAACACCTGGGTGGCCGCGCACGCCGTTTCCCTGCGCGGCGTCGCCGTGGTGGTCGCGATCGCGCTGATCGCCGTGCTCCTTCTGCTCGTCGCCCTGTTCCGTCCGCTGCGCCCGGTGGCCGGGGGGCTGGTCGTGCTCCTCCTGCTCTTCGGCGCCGGAAACGCGGCCGTCCTGATGGTCCGGGGCGTCGGCGAGCCGGTCGGCACCCCTGCCGCCGCCGAGACGACGGATGCCGTCACGGTGCTCAGTTGGAACACCCTCGGCGACGAGCCGGGCGCCGACGCCATCGCCCGGCTCGCCCTCGACCAGAACGCCGACGTGATCACCCTGCCCGAGACCACGGAAGCCACCGGGGAAGCCGTGGCCGAGGCCATGCGCGAGGGCGGACGCCCGATGTGGGTGCACACCCTCGCCTTCGACCAGATCTCCAAGGCGCGCTCCACGACCCTGCTGATCAGCCCCGAACTCGGCGACTACACGGTCAGCAACGAGGCCGGCTCCGGCCCTCCCGGCAACACCAATGTGCTGCCGACCGTTGTCGCGACCCCCGTCGACGGCACGGGCCCGACCATCATCGCCGTGCACGCCGTGGCGCCCATCCGCTTCGAGATGTCCAACTGGCGCTCCGACCTGGACTGGCTCGCCGAACAGTGCACGGGCGACGACGTGATCATGGCCGGCGATTTCAACGCGACCCTCGACCATTTGAGCGGGCGTGAGACATCCGCCGGCGCCGTTCTCGGAGACTGCCGGGATGCCGCTTTGGCGACCGGTTCGGGGGCCGTCGGCACCTGGCCGACCTTCGCCCCGGCCCTGCTCGGCTCGCCCATCGACCACGTGCTGGCCACGCCGAACTGGCAGGTGCAGAGCATGAGCGTGCTGGACTCGGAGGACGACGCCGGCAGCGACCATCGCCCGATCGTCGCCACCCTCACCCCGACCTCGTAAAGTGCCCGTTCCGGCCCGGAGTGCCCGCTCCAACGGGCACTCCGGGCCGGAACGGGCACTGTGGGGCGAGGAATGGGACAATGGGCCATGGCCAATTCCAGCGAAACCGCGATCACCCCTGCTCCCCGATCGAACGAGAACCGCTCGACGACACCCGGCTCAGCCGGATTCAAGGCGTACATCTCCAGTGAATGGGCCGAGCGCGCCGAGACGCTGCCGCCCGCCCGTGAGCAGGCGCCGTTCGCGAGCGCACGCCGCGACCGCCTCTCCGCGATGCACCCCGGACAGCGGTTGATCGTGCCGGCAGGTCGCCTCAAGCAGCGTTCCAACGACACCGACTACGCCTTCCGCGCCCACTCCGCATTCGCCCACCTCACCGGCTGGGGCAGCGACACCGAACCCGGTGCCGTGCTGGTGCTCGAGCCCACCGCGACCGGGCACGACGCCACAATCTACTTCCGCGAGCGTGCCGGCCGCGACTCGGACGAGTTCTACGCCAACCCCGAGATCGGTGAGTTCTGGATCGGCCCTCGCCCCTCGATCGCCCAGGTTGCCGGCGACCTCGGCGTGCAGGTGCGCGGCATCGCCGATCTGGCCCTGGTCCTGAACACCATCGACACCGAGACGGTCGTGCTGCGGGAGGCCGACCCGGACTTCACCACCCAGGTCGACGAGGGCCGCCTGCGGTTCGCCGCCGAGAAGGTGCTCACGACGGATGCGTCCGACTCCCCCTTCAGCCTCGAGGTCAACGGCGACCACGCCGCCGACGAGCAGTTCGCCCGCGGGCTGTCGGAGCTGCGCCTGGTCAAGGACGCCTATGAGATCGCCCAGATGCGCCTTGCCGTCGCGGCCACCGGGCGCGGTTTCGAAGACGTCATCAGGGACCTGCCCCGCTCGAGCACCCACCACCGCGGCGAACGCCTGGTCGAGGGTGTGTTCAACACGCGCGCCCGCACGGATGGAAACGCCGTCGGCTACGACACGATCGCGGCATCCGGCCCCCACGCCTGCATCCTGCACTGGACCCGCAACGACGGCGCCGTCGTGCCCGGCGACCTGATCCTGATCGACGCCGGCGTTGAGGTCGACAGCTACTACACCGCCGACATCACCCGCACCCTCCCGGTCGACGGCACCTTCACCGCCGTGCAGCGCCGCGTGTACGACGCGGTGCGTGAGGCAGCGGATGCCGCGTTCGCCGTGGCTGTGCCCGGTGCCGTGTTCCGCGACGTGCACGCCGCGGCGATGGCGGTCATTGCGCGGCACACGGCCGCGTGGGGCATGCTGCCCGTCACCGCCGAGGAGGCGCTCCTGCCCGACAACGGCCACCACCGCCGCTACATGGTGCACGGCACCAGCCACCACCTCGGGCTCGACGTGCACGACTGTGCCCAGGCCCGCCGCGAGATGTACATGGACGGCGTGATCGAACCCGGCATGGTGTTCACCATCGAGCCCGGCCTCTACTTCCAGCCCGACGACCTGACCGTGCCGGCGGAATACCGCGGCATCGGCGTGCGGATCGAAGACGACATCCTGATCACCGTCGACGGCCCCGAGAACCTGTCGGTCGGCATCCCCCGCACCTCCGAGGCCGTGGAGGCCTGGATCGCCGCCCTCACCGTCTAATAATCCACGCGAGAGCGCAAAAATTGCCCCTTCACGACAGGTGAAGGGGCAATTTTTGCGCTCTCGCGAGTGCTTTAGGGCTGCGGAGCGGCGGGCGGCTCCTCGGCGCGCGGGGGCTCCGACGGATGCGGCGGGGCCGGCACCACCGCGGCGGCCGCGGCCTGCCCGGACAGCAGGTTGCGGGCGCGATTGACCAGGGCGCCGTCGACGATCACCTGATAGTTGCTGGCAATCACCTGCATGGTGGATGTGAAGTCGCGGCGACGGCGATTGAGTGCGGCACTGACCACTCCGAAGAGCATGCCGAACCCGGCGCCGATCATGACCGCGGCGAAGACGAACGGCAGGCCGGCGCCGTCGGGCGAGAAGATGAAGAACAGCAGTCCGAAGAACACGCCCAGCCAGGCGCCGGAGGCCGCACCGCCCAGCGCGACCCGCCCCCAGGTGAGTTTTCCGGTCACTCGCTCGACGCTCTTGAGGTCATTGCCGAGGATGGAGACCTGTTTCACCGGGAAGTCGGCCTTCGCCAGCGTGTCCACGACTTCCTGGGCCTCGCCGTAGGTCGCATACGTGGCGAGCACCTCGCCCTTGGGCAAAACGGGGAACAATGCGGCCCTGCGCCCGCCGAAGGGACTCTGATTGCTCATGACCTCATTCTTTCACAGGACCGATAGGCCCTGAAGGTGGCCTAGATTTGTACTGTGTCTGCCACCAGAGTCTTCGTTGCCCGTTTGGCCGGGTGTACCGTTTTCGACCCCGCCGGTGACCGCGTGGGCAAGGTCCGCGATGTTCTGGTGGTCTACCGAAAAAGCGATCCGCCCCTCGTCGTCGGCCTGATCGTTGAGATCCCGGGCAAACGGCGCGTCTTCGTGTCCATCGGACGCGTCACCAGCATCGGGTCGGGCCAGATCATCACCACCGGTTTGATCAACGTGCGCCGCTTCGAGCAGCGCGGCGGCGAAGTGCGCGTCATCGCCGAATTGCTCGGCCGCACGGTGGTCTTCAACGATGGTTCCGGCGAAGCAACCATCGAGGACGTCTCGATCGAGGAACTCCCCCAGGGTGGCTGGGCGATCAACCAACTCTTCGTGCGCCGTCCCAAGACCAGCCTGTCCCTCTTCGCGAAGGGTGCCACGACGTTCACAGACTGGGCCGAGGTGCGCGAGCAGACCACCGAGGGCCAGGCCCAGTCCGCCGAGCAGCTGATCGCCACCTACTCCGACCTCAAGCCCGCCGACCTGGCGAACACGCTGCTCGACCTGCCCCCGGAGCGCATGCACGAGGTTGCGGGTGAGTTGCCGGACGGCCGCCTCGCCGACGCCCTCGAGGAGATGCCGGAAAGCGAGCAGGTCAGCATCCTGACCCGTCTCGGCGACGCCCGCGCCGCCGACGTGCTCGACCACATGCAGCCCGACGACGCCGCCGACCTGATCGCGCAACTGCCCGAGGAGCTCGGCGAACAGCTGCTCGACCTGATGGAGCCCGAGGAAGCCGACGACGTGCGGTTCCTGCTGACCTACGCGCCCGACACCGCCGGCGGCCTGATGACCACCGAGCCGATCATCGTCTCCGCCGACGCCACGGTCGCCGAGGGTCTCGCCCTGATCCGCCGCCACGACCTCGCGCCCGCTCTCGGCGCGGCGATCTGCGTGACCCTGCCGCCGTACGAGCCGCCCACCGGCCGCTTCCTCGGCATGGTGCATTTCCAACGGATGCTGCGTTACCCGCCCCACGAACGCCTCGGCACGCTGCTCGACCAGGGTCTCGATCCCGTCACCGCGGACACCTCGGCGGCGGAGGTCACCCGCATCCTCGCCAGCTACGACCTCGTCTCCGTGCCCGTGGTCGACGAGAACCACCGACTCGTCGGGGTGGTGACGATTGACGACGTTCTCGACTATCTGCTGCCCGACGACTGGCGCAGCCAGGACGGCAACGACGATGTGCGCCGCCGGGCCGAGGCCCGCACCGAACTGACCACGGGAAGCATCCCACTGCACCACGGACGGAGGACCGGCAATGGCCCGAGCTAACCGAGCGGATCTCCGCCTCGACTCCCCCAAGGGCCTGCGCGCCCCCGCGCTGGGACGCAAACGCAAGCGCAACCGGAACCGCCCCAGCCGCGACCGCTTCGGCCGGTTCACCGAAGCCATCGCCCGCGGCATGGGCACGCCGTGGTTCCTGCTCGGGCTCACCTTCTTCGCCGTCAGCTGGATCGCCTGGAACACGCTCGCGCCGGCGCAGTGGCGCTTCGACTCGGTCTCGCTCGGCTTCATCGCGCTGACCCTGGTCCTGTCCATGCAGGCCTCCTACGCGGCCCCGATGATCCTGCTGGCGCAGAACCGCCAGGACGACCGCGACCGGGTGCAGTTCGAACAGGACCGGCAGCGCGCCGAACGCAACCTCGCCGACACCGAGTACCTTGCCCGCGAGGTCGTGGCCCTGCGCCTCGGCATGAAGGACCTGGCCTCCCGCGACTTCCTCCGTTCCGAGCTGCGCGCCCTGCTCGAGAACCTGGAGGAGCGCGAAGATCAGGACAAACAGACCCGCAAGCGCGCCCGCAAAGGCGACCGGGATCGTGACCGTGACCGTGACGAGCGTCCGCCCGGTGTCTGACCTGCTCTTCTCCACCGACCAGGTGCTGGCGGCCCTGGCCCGGGTGATCGACCCGGAGATCCGCCGGCCGATCACCGACCTCGACATGGTCGCCGGGGTGGACATCGTGGACGGCCGCGCCCTGGTCGGCATCCGGCTCACCATCGCCGGCTGCCCGGCGGCGCGGCAGATCGAACGCGACGTGCTGCAGGCGGCAGAGTCCGTGGCCGGCCCCGGCAACGTCTCCGTCTCCGTCGACGTGATGACGCGCGAGCAGCGCCGCGCCATGACGGAGAAGCTGCGCGGCGGCACGGAAGCCCGCGGCAACCAGTTCGGCCCGGATTCCCTGACCCGGGTGTACGCCATCACCAGCGGTAAGGGTGGCGTCGGCAAATCGACCATCACCGCGAATCTGGGTGTGGCGCTGGCCGCCCGCGGTCTGCGGGTCGGCATCGTCGACGCGGATGTCTACGGGTTCTCCATTCCCGGACTCCTCGGCCTGGTCACCCCGCCCGACCCCGAGACGGGCAAGTCCGCCGCGGTCAAGCCGACCCAGGTCGGCGAGATGATCCTGCCGCCGATCGCGTTCGACGTGAAGGTGATCTCGATCGGCATGTTCGTGGAGGACGGCTCGGTCGCCGTCGCCTGGCGCGGCCCAATGCTGCACCGCACGATCACCCAGTTCCTCACCGACGTGTACTTCGGCGACCTGGACATCCTGCTGCTGGACCTGCCGCCGGGCACGGGTGACGTGGCCATCTCGGTCGGGCAGCTGCTGCCGCAGGCCGAGGTCATCGTGGTCACCACCCCGCAGCCGGCCGCGGCCGACATCGCCGAGCGCAGCGGCGTCGTCGCCCGCCAGACCGGCCAGACCATCTACGGTGTGATCGAGAACATGGCGGGCATCGTGCAGCCGGACGGCACGGTCCTCGAACTGTTCGGCTCCGGCGGCGGCGCCGAGGTCGCACGCCGGCTCGGCGCCGGTCAGGAGTCCCCCGTTCCACTGCTGGCGCAGGTGCCGCTCAGCGTGCCGCTGCGCACCGGCGGGGACACCGGGGTGCCCGTGGTGCTGGGTGCGGCGTCAGACCCGGCCGCGGTGGCCATCCGTCTCGTTGCCGACCGTCTCGCGACCCGGGCGCGCGGACTTTCCGGGATGAGCCTCGGAATCACCCCGAAATAGCGGCCCGCCGCACCTAGACTTCGGGGATGTCTGCCTCCCCCCTTGACCCTGTCGAAATCGCGGGCCTCACCCGCGACGTGCGCTCCACCACCGGTGCCACGATCCCCGTGATCGCGCCTTTCACCGGCCGGGTGCTGCACGAACTGCCGGTCAGCGGTGTGCACGATGTTCAGGATGCGTATTCCACGGCCCGCCTGGCCCAGCTCGCCTGGGCGCGGGCCGGGTTCGCCCGCCGCCGGGCGATCCTGCTGCGGGCGCACGACCTGATCCTCGAACGCACCACGGCGCTGCAGGACACCGTGCAGGCGGAGACCGGCAAGACCCGCGGCCAGGCCTTCGAAGAGGTCTTCCAGGCCGCCGGCGTCACCCGGTTCAACGCCCTCGCCGCCCGTGGTGTGCTGCGCGGCGGTCGGCGGAGAAGCGCGATCCCGCTCGTCATCACGACCGCGGTGCGCTACCGGCCGAAGGGCGTCGCCGGCGTCATCACCCCGTGGAACTACCCGCTCAGCCTCGCCGCCATGGACGTCGTGCCGGCCCTCGCCGCGGGTTGCGGCGTGGTGCAGAAGGCCGATGACCAGGGCGCGCTCAGCGTCCTCTCGCTGCGCCGGGCGTTCATCGACGCCGGCGTGCCCGAGGGGCTCTGGGCCGTGGTCACGGGCGACGGCGCGGAGATCGGCGGGGCTGTGACCGGCGCGGCGGACTACGTGTGCTTCACCGGGTCCACCGCAACCGGCAAGAGGGTCGCGGCGCAGGCGGCCGGCACCCTCACCGGGGTCTCCCTCGAACTCGGCGGCAACAACCCGCTGATCGTGCTCGACGACGCCGACCCGGCCCGTGCGGCCGCTGACGCGGCCACGGCCTGCTTCACGGCGATGGGCCAGCTCTGCGTGTCGATCGAGCGCATCTACGTGCAGCGCGGGGTGGCCGACGCGTTCCTCCGCGAATTCGTGGCGGTCACCCGCTCTCTCCGGCTGGGCGCCGCGTACGACTACTCGACGGATGTCGGCTCCCTCACCTCCGAGGCCCAGCTGAACCGGGTGAGCGCCCGCGTGGCCGACGCGGTGGCACACGGCGCCACGGTGGAGGCCGGCGGCCGGGCCCGCCCCGACCTGGGACCGTTCTTCTACGAACCGACCGTGCTGACCGGGGTCACCGCCGAGATGGAGTGCTTCGCGTCGGAGACCTTCGGCCCCGTGGTCGCGGTGACCGTGATCGACTCGGAGCAGGCGGCCATCCTCGCCGCCAACGACAGCGACTACGGTCTCAACGCCTCGGTGTTCTCCGGCTCGGTGCGCCGGGCCCTGCGGGTGGCCGGCGCCATCGAAGCAGGCAGCGTGAACATCAATGAGGGCTACCGCGGGTCGTTCTCCTCCGTGGCGGCCCCGATGGGCGGCATGAAGCAGTCCGGCATCGGACGCCGCAACGGCCCGGAGGGGCTGCTGCGGTTCGTGGACGCGGTCACCGTCGCGCGGGCGACGGGACTCGTGCAGCTGCCCCGCACCGGCCGGGATTTCGAACGGCTGGCCCGGCCGATGCTGTTACTCGCCGCGGTGCTGAAGGGCGTGCGCCGCCGCTGAACCTGGGCGCGGAGCCGTCGACCGGCTCCGCGCCGCCGAGTCAGACCGTCAGTTTGGCTTCCGCCGCTTGCTGCTTCGCCGCCTGGTCGGCTGCCTTCGCCGACGCCTGCTTCGCCGCCTTCTGAGCTGCCTTCTTCGTGGCCTTCTTCTCCTGTTTCTTGATCTTGGCCTTGCCCTTGGGCTTCGCCGTGGGCTTGTCCAGCGTGGTCGTGATGTCCGGCACGGGGCGGTTCAGCTCGCGCGGCGGGCGCTCGTATTCGGCGCCGGCGGGACGCACCGGGATGGTCACCAGGGGCGGCTCGCGATGCGTGTAGGGAACGATCGACAGCAGGTGGCTGATCATGTTGAGGCGCGCGGCCCGCTTGTCCTCGCTCTCGACGACCCACCACGGGGCCTCGGGCAGATCGGTGTGCACGAACATCTCGTCTTTGGCGCGGGAGTAGTCGACCCACTTCGTGATCGAGAACAGGTCGGTCCCGGACAGCTTCCAGCGGCGCATCGGGTCGTTCAACCGCGACCGGAAGCGCCTCTCCTGCTCATGGTCCGACACCGAGAACCAGTACTTGACGAGCAGGATGCCGTCTTCGACCAGCATCCGTTCGAAGAGGGGCGCCTGGTGCAGGAACCGGCGGTACTCGTCGGGCGTGCAGTAGCCCATCACATGTTCGACGCCGGCCCGGTTGTACCAGGACCGGTCCATCAGCACGATCTCCCCGGTGGACGGCAGGTGCTCGATGTAGCGCTGGAAGTACCACTGGCCCCGCTCGCGTTCGGTCGGCACCGGCAGGGCGACGATCCGGGCGACGCGCGGGTTCAGGAACTCGGTGACCCGCTTGATCGCAGACCCCTTGCCGGCCGCATCCCGGCCCTCGAAGATCACGACGATGCGGGCCCCGGATTCCTTCACCCATTCCTGCATGGCGACCAGCTCGGTCTGCAGTCGCCGCAACTCGGCGGAATAGACAGAGAGCGGAACCCGCTTGGGCTTCGCGCGATTGTTCGACGGGTTCGGCACGGTCACACTCCTCAGATACGTGCGTTCAGCGTAGCGTGCGCACCTAGCCCGTTCTCCCCGGCGTGCCTATTCTGTCGGCACAAGTCGGAGCCCGAGGGGACAGCATGTCGGAGCAGCACCGAACGCTCATCTCGTCGGTGCAGCGCGCCCTGGGCCTCGTGGACCTCGTCTCCGCATCGGCCCGGCCGCTCCCGGTCAAGGCCCTGGCCCGCACGTCCGGGCTCAGCCTCGGCACCACCTACAACCTCACCCGCACTCTCGTGTACGAGGGCTATCTGGCGGCCGAGCCCGACGGGCTGGTGCTCGGGGCCCGGTTTCCGACCCTGCGCGCCGACAGCGCTCCGGGCGAATTCCTGGCCCGCGTGCGGCAGACCCTGCGCGGGGTGGCCCGGGAGCATGGGGCTCCGGCGCACCTGTCACGGTTCGAGTCCGGCGAGGTCCGTCTCGTCGACGTCGTCGACGCCACCGGCACCCCGCGCCTCGACCTGCGCGACACCATGTCCGGGATCGCCCCGGCCGCAGCGATCGGCCGCCAGATCCTGGCGCAGCTGAGCCGTGAACAGCGCTCCGTGTACCTTGCCCGGTTTCCCGACGAGGCGCCGACCCCACTGGACGTGGTCGACCTGCGGTCGTCCCGGCAGAGTCGCCGTCAGCCGAAACCGGATGCCGGGGGCATCCGTTCGGGCGACCGCCCCGTGGACTGCGTCGCGGTGCCCGTGCGCGCCCCGGGCGTCATCGCGGCGTTGGCCGTGTGCGTGCCGCCAGGCCGCGTCGGGCACGACCTCGACCTAGTGCTGCGACGGCTGCGGACCGCCGCCGGGTTGCTGTCCTGCCAGCTGGGAGCGGCTCAGGTGGCTTCGGAGTCGAAGGGCGCCGGCTGAGTGGCGGCCTCCCTGGCGCGTTTCCGCTGAAGGTAGGCCCCGTCGGGGTTCGGCGCGGCCCGCGATACGGTGGCCGACTGCGCCTTCAGTTCGTCTTCGTCGGTGAGCGCCTCCCGGATGATGCGGCGCGGGTCATACTGGCGGGGGTCGAGCTTCTTCCAGTCGACGTCGTCGAACTCCGGGCCCATCTCGTCCCGCATCCGGTCTTTGGCACCGTTGGCCAGGTTACGGAGCTGCTTCACGAGGCGGGCCAGCTGGGCGGCGTAGTGCGGAAGCCTTTCGGGTCCGAGCAGGAAGACGGCGACAATGCCGATCAGCAGTATCTTCTCGAACGTCAAACCGAACATTCCCCCAGAATAACCCCCGGCGAGGCCTCCACCGACCATGCCCGGGCCCCCTTAGGCTTGACCCATTCACCTACTGGAGTTGCACTGTGTCTGACAAAGATCTGAACTGGAAATTCTCCGACGACTCAGTCGTGGAGTCCGACGCTGTGGCGCGGGCCAGACAGCAGTCCCTCGAACTCGGAATCGACGCGATCTCGCCCGCCGTCGGCGCGCAGTCGGCCGTGATCGCGGCCGCCACCGGTGCGCGCAGCATCCTCGAGGTCGGCACCGGCGCGGGCGTCTCCGGCATCTGGCTGCTCACCGGCGCCCCCGGCGCCACCCTCACCTCGATCGACACCGAGGTCGACCATCAGCAGCACGCCCGCGCCAACTTCGCCGAGGCCGGCATCCCGGCGAACCGGGCGCGCCTGATCACGGGCCGGGCGGCGGATGTGCTGCCCCGCATGAACGAGAACTCCTACGACATCGTCTTCGTCGACGCGGACCCGCAGGCCGTGATCGAGTACGTCGAGCACGCCCTGCGCCTGGCCCGCCCGGGTGGAACCGTCCTCGTGGCCCACGCGCTCTGGCGCGGCCGGGTGGCCAACCCGGCCCAGCGCGACGACGTGGCTACCGGCTTCCGCACCCTGCTGACCGTCATCGCCTCCTCCACCGCCGTCATCAGTGCCCTCTCCCCCGTCGGCGACGGCCTGCTGCAGATCACCAAGCTCCGCGCCTAGGCGGTCTCCCCGCCGGTGGTCGAGCCTGTCGAGACCGAGCCCGTCGAGACCGAGCCTGTCGAGACCGAGCCTGTCGAGACCGAGCTTGTCGAGACCCAGGCGACCTGCCCCCAGGAGCTCACGCTGACGCTGGTCGAGCTTGTCGAGACCGAGCTTGTCGAGACCCAGGCGACCTGCCCCCAGGAGCTCACGTCGACGTTGGTCGAGCTTGTCGAGACCGAGCCTGTCGAGACCCGGGACCGGACCCCGCCCGATGTGCTCCCGCGGGCCGCCAGGTTCGGGTCGGGTCGTAGCAGTACGGTGCCCTGACTTCGGGTTTGCCGCGGATCATGCGGATTTCCCAGCCGGACGTGTCGATGCTGTGGTGGTGGTACCAGCAGAGCAACACCCCGTTGCTGATGTCGGTTTTCCCGCCTTGGTACCAGGGGATGACGTGGTGCACCTCGCACCAGGCTGCGGGCACGGTGCAGCCCGTGATGGCGCAGCCCCCATCGCGGGCGGCGATGGCGCGGCGCTGGGCCCGGTTGAAGAAACGTTTCTCGGTGCTCAGGGTGAGGACTTCGTTGTTCTCGCCGAACACGATCTCCTGGAACCCGCCCGCGCAGAGGGCCTGCTTCACGGTTTTCAGCGAGACGGGAGCGTCGACGCCGTCGATCCAGCCCACACCGCGGCCCGCGGTCAGGTCGGCCTGGTTCACGTGGATCATGACCGTGGGGGCCGCACCGCCCATGGTCGGGGTTCCCGCGTCGCGGGTGGCGGCCTCGAACACTCCGCGGAGGATGTCGGCGCGCTTCTGGCCGCCGTTACGATCGTCGCTCAGGGCCGCGGCCTCCGCACCCGGGATGAGTTCCCCGGCATTCATCCGCGCCTGTTCCTCGGCCGTGGGGAACGCAGGCGCGGCATGGGCGGAGAGATACGTGTCGAAGATGCCGTTCATGATGCCGCGAAGCTCGGGGGTGACCCCGCCCCGCAAAGGGTAGAGGCCGTCACGGAACAGCCCGAACCCGACGGTGCTGCGGGCCTCGGCGACGGGCTCGTTCGGGGCGGTACCGTCAGGGTCGAGGCGGGCCTGCCACTGCGTGGCGATGCCGCGCACCAGATCGGCGGGGAACGCGAAGCCTTCGCCGGGAAGCCCGACGGTTTCCTCGGTGACGGCCCCGGTCGCCGCTCCGACCAAAGCCCGCTCGGCGGTGCCGAGGTCGTCGGGTGCGACCCGGGCGGCGACCTTGTCGAGGGCCGTCACGATGTTCTCGGCCGCGTCGACACCGAGATCACCGGCGGTGAGGGCATCCGCCACGGCCGGGTAATACGGCGGCAACACGCTGGTTCCGGCCAGGCGCGGGGTGACGTTGTCGCCCAGCCGCACCCGCCGGGTCGCCTCCCGGGCGGAGATGCGCGTCAGACGCGTGATCAGGTCGGTACCGCTGGAGGCCCCGTTCTTGTAGGCCAACGAGTCGTGGCCGAGGACGCGGCGGGACCGCACCGAAATGTCGGCGGCAGAGGCGACCCTCGCAGCATCAACCCGACGCCCCAGATCTTCGACCGTGCCGAGCACCGCCATCGCATCGGCCTCGTTCAGCAAGGAGAAGGAGACCGAGTCGAGCACGGACGCGGCCAGGTCACGCGCCTGCTGCAGCTGCTGCAACTGCTCCAGGACGGAAGGCTGCACAGCGGAGGCTGCCACCTGGGTCGAGGTGGTCGGGTGGTGCGGAGTGGGGGCTCCTGCCATGCATCAATAGTAAATGACTTCGAATGATGAGTCAAGAGACTGAGTAAACTTACGAAAGTAATTACTCTAAGCATCGACGTCGTGCCGGTAATTCGGAGATTCTCGAGGGCGCGCCGGGTGAGCAGCCCGGGATGACGGCGTGTCGCGAAAAACTCCGAGATTAGCGTGAGGGCACGGATGCTGGCGGCCGAGTGTGAAGGATGGACTCGCCGGGGCTTCGACAAGCTCGACCACCGACAGGCTCGACCACCGACAAGCTCGACCAGATTCTCCGCGGTGCGCCGGATGACGGTGGGAACCCCATCCGCTCCCGGCGGGCAAAAAAAAACGGCCGCGCAGCGTGAGCTGCGCGGCCGTTCTGCGACTATACGGTCGGCTGGACTACGCCGGCAAGTGCATCGTGAAGCTCTTTGGCTTCAGCGTCGTTCACAGAGACGACAAGTCGGCCTCCACCTTCGAGCGGAACACGCACGATGATGAGGCGCCCCTCTTTTACAGCCTCCATTGGCCCGTCTCCGGTCCTTGGCTTCATGGCCGCCATGAACTCCCCTTCCATTCATTCGTCTGAACCTCCATTATCGACCATCCCGGCCCCAGACAGTAATTAGGGGGGTGTCCAGTCCGCACCGTCCACTCCCCAGCACAGCAGCAGCCAGCCCCACTGGCCGAGAATGCAGAGCAGGACGACGCCCGTCCGGTACCAGGGATTGCGTGGTTGGGCGATCGCGCCGAGCAGCGGGAACAGCGGCATCAGCAGACGGAACGTGCTCGACTGCGGGAAGAACACGGCCAGCAGGTAGAGGCCGTAGCTGGCCCCCCAGAAGCGCAGATCGACGCCGAGCCGCCGCACGGCCGGGAGGAACAAGATCCCCCCGAAGGCCACGATCAGGACGACGACGACGACGATGCCGAGCGGTATCCCCAGCCACCAGACCCCGCTCTGGAACCAGGCGGTGAACGGAACGAGCTCCTGGTAGCCGATGTACGGCGCCCGCCAGGCCAGCTCGGTGTCGGTGTACGCCGTGACGCTGCCGGTCACGATCCAGGCCACGACCGGCCAGGCCACCCCGACCAGGGCGCTGAACCCGGCGACGGATGCCGCCAGCATCCGTTCGCCGAGCGGGAAGGGGTCTCTCGCCCGGGTGAGCCAGCGGTGCACGACGTGCAGACCGAGGGCCAGCGCGAAGGCCAGGGCACTGGGCCGGGTCAAGCCCATCACGGCGATGACCGGGAACAGCAGCACGTACCGCCGATCGAGCAGCAGGAGCAGCGCGAGGGTGAGCCAGAACAGGTACATCGACTCGGCGTAGCCGAACTGCAGCACGGGCGACAGCGGAGCCACGCAGAACAACAGCACCGAGAACAGGGCGGCCGACGGGTCCAGCACCCGACGCATCAGCCGGAAGAACAGCAGCGCGGTGCCCAGGCTGAACGCGGCCGACACGAACACGGCTGCCACGTCCCACGGCTGGCCGCTGAGGGCCATCAGCACCCGCACGGCAGCGGGGAAGCCCGGCATGAACGCCCACGCGTTCTCCGCGATCTGCCCCTCCGCCGTCACCGGCAGCGTGGCTGGGTAGCCGCTGATCGCGACGATGTTGTACCAGCGGGCATCCCACATGTTCGCGAACGCGGCGTAGCCCGGCGACGCCGCCGTCCACGCGTTGGCGCCCTGCACATTCGCGAGCAGCAGCACCAACGTCGTCGTGACCACCCGGGATGCCGCCCAGATCACGACGACCCTGGCCCACCAGGGGGTGGCCCGGTAGCCGGCCCGCCAGCGCGACGGTCGGACTGCGGGCGGGACGGACGCCGGTGTGGCCCGGCGCACGGGCGGCTGGAGGGGCTTGGCTACCGGACGCTTGCGCTCAGCCATGAGCGGAGCCCGTCCTCACAGTCCGTGATCTGCGACAGGGCGACCCGCTCGTCGTCGGCGTGGGCCTTGAGCGGGTCGCCGGGGCCGTAGTTGACGGCCGGGATGCCGAGGGCGGAGAAGCGTGCGACGTCGGTCCAGCCGTATTTGGGTTTGGCCTCGCCGCCGACCGCGGTCAGGAACTGCAGGGCGAGCGGGGCGTCCAGGCCCGGGCGGGCACCCTCGGCCTGGTCGACGACCGTGATCTCGTACCCCGCGAACAGTTCTTCGAGGTGCTCGACGGCCTGGGCGGAGGTGCTACTGGGCGCGAAGCGATAGTTGATGTGCACCATGCACTCGTCGGGGATGACGTTGCCGGCGATGCCGCCGCTGATCCCGACGGCGTTGAGGCCCTCACGGTAGACGAGCCCCTCGACCTCGACCTGGCGCGCCTCGTAGCCGGCCAGGAGGGTGAGGATGGGGGCGACCTTGTGGATGGCGTTCTCGCCCACCCAGCTGCGGGCGGAGTGCGCGCGCAGTCCGAAGGCGCGCACTTCGATGCGCACATTGCCGTTGCAGCCACCCTCGATCCGGCTGTTGGTCGGCTCGCCGAGGATGGCGAAGTCACCCTCGAAGAGATCGGGCCGGTTGCGGGCGAGGCGGCCGAGGCCGTTGAGCTCGTCGGCGACCTCCTCGTGGTCGTACCAGATCCAGGTCACGTCGACGCTGGGCGCGGTGAGCTCCGCGGCGAGCTTCAGTTGCACGGCCACGCCCGCCTTCATGTCGACGGTGCCACGGCCCCAGAGGTACTCGACGCCGTCGATGGTCTCGAAGCGGGTCGGCAGGTTGCGGTTGACGGGGACCGTGTCGAGGTGGCCGGCGATGATCACGCGCTGGGCCCGGCCGAGGGTGGTGCGGGCCACGACGGTGTCACCGTCCCGGATGATCTCGAGGTGCCCGTACCCGGCGAGCGCACGTTCCACGGCGTCGGCGACGGTGGTCTCGTTCCCCGAGACCGACTCGATGTCGCAGAGCGCACGGGTGAGCTCGATCGAGGTTTGGGAGAGGTCCAGGGTCACGGGGATTTGAGGCACTCTACTAATCTAGAGCCATGATCACCGCCGTGCCCCCGACATCCGTTGCCCCCTCGAACGCCTGGGGGTACGGCCTCGCCACCGTCGCCGGAGACGGCACCGTGCTGGATACCTGGTTTCCGGAGCCGCAGCTCGGCCCGTTGCCGGCCGGCCGCGACCGTTGGATCGTGCCGTCCGAACTCGAGCAGTTCGCCGGGGAGGACCCGCGGCGCGCCGTGCGCCTCGAGGCGGTCACCGTGGAGATCGACCTCACCGCACCGCCGGCCGGAACCTCGGATGCCTACCTGCGCCTGCACCTGCTCTCGCACTTGCTGGCCCGCCCGAACACCCTCAACCTCGACGGCATCTTCGGTCACCTGCCCGCCGTGGTCTGGACCAACGCGGGGCCGATGCTGCCCGCCGATTTCACCCGTCTGCGGCCGTCCCTGCAGCGGCATGGAATCCAGGCCACCGGGATCGACAAGTTCCCGCCGCTGCTCAACTACGTCACGCCCGACCGGGTGCGGATCGCGGATGCGTCGCGGGTGCGTCTGGGTGCCCACCTCTCCCCCGGTACGACGGTGATGCACGAGGGCTTTGTGAACTTCAACGCGGGCACGCTGGGCGTCTCAATGGTCGAAGGGCGGATCTCCCAGGGCGTGGTCGTGGGCGATGGCGCCGACATCGGCGGCGGCGCGTCGATCATGGGCACGCTGTCCGGCGGCGGCACCGAACGCGTGTCGATCGGCGAGCGGGCCCTGCTCGGCGCCAATTCCGGGGTGGGCATCTCGATCGGCGCGGACAGTGTCGTGGAGGCCGGGCTCTATGTGACGGCCGGCACCAAAGTCCTGCTGCCCGGGCAGCCGCGCACCGCCGACGGGAAGACGGCGTCGGTGAAGGCCGTCGAACTCTCCGGGGTCGCCAACCTTCTGTTCCGTCGCAACTCGGTCTCGGGTGCGGTTGAGGTGCTGCAGCGCAGCGGCACCGGCATCGTGCTGAACGCCCAGCTGCACGCCTGAGCAGGGAGGCACCGCCCGCCGGAAGTTTTTCCCGCGGCGGGGCCGGCCCGGAGTACGCTGCCGTCACAGAGGAGTGACGTGGGAACCGACGCACCGCGCAGCAAACGCCACCGCCGGGTGGGGCCGGCTCTGATCGCGGTCGCCGTGGTCGTGACCCTGACCCTGGCAGGCATCGGAACCGGAATCTGGACCGTGACCCGCTCCTTCCCCCAGTTCGCGGGTGAGGCACGGCTGCCCGGCCTGGGCGCCGAGGTCACGGTGTACCGGGACGAGGCGGGCATCCCCCAGATCGTGGCCGACACCGCCGGCGACCTGTTCCGTGCCGAGGGTTACGTGCACGCCCAGGATCGGTTCTGGGAGATGGACTTCCGGCGGCACGTGACGAGCGGGCGGCTGGCCGAACTCTTCGGGGAGAGCCAGGTGGCCACCGACACCTTCATCCGCACGCTGGGCTGGCGGGCGGTCGCCGAGCAGGAGGTCGCGTTGCTCGACCCGGTCACCGCCGGCTACTACCAGGCCTATGCGGACGGCGTGAACGCGTATCTGGCCACGCACACCGGCCCTGACCTCTCCCTCGAATACGTGGCCTTGAGCCTGCAGAACCCCGGCTATACGCCCGAGCCGTGGACTCCGGCCGACTCCGTGGCCTGGCTCAAGGCGATGGCCTGGGACCTGCGCTCGAACCTTGACGACGAGATCGACCGGGCACTGCTCTCGGGCAGTTACAGTCCCGCGGAAATCGAGCTGCTGCATCCGTCGTACCCGTTCGCCGCCCACCCGACCATCGTCGACGGGGCCCCGGCCCCGGCCGCCGAGGCCGAGGCCGCACCCGAGGAGACGCAGCCGGAGACGGCATCCGCCCTCACCGGGCTCGCGGGCACGCCCGCCCAGCCGGCCCTGGCCTCCTCGCTCACGGGGCTGCGAGCCGCACTCGCCGGCGTGCCCGAGCTTCTCGGCCCGGCCGGTGGGGAAATCGGCTCCAACTCCTGGGTGGTCGCCGGCGAGCACACCGACACCGGTGCGCCGATCCTCGCCAACGATCCGCACCTCGGCGCGGTGATGCCGTCGGTCTGGTACCAGGTGGGGCTGCGCTGCCGCACCGTGAGCGCGGACTGCCCGTTCGATCTGGCCGGGTACGGCTTCTCCGGCCTGCCCGGAATCATCATCGGCCACAATGCGAAGATCGCGTGGGGATTCACCAACCTCGGGCCGGATGTCGCAGACCTCTACCTGGAGAAGGTCACCGGGGACACGTATGAGTATGACGGGGCGCAGAAGCCCCTGCAGCTGCGCAGCGAGACGATCAGGGTCGCCGGCGGGGACCCGGTGCGGATCGAGATCCGGGCCACCGAACACGGTCCGATCGTGAGCGGGCTGGGCGGCACCGTCTTCCCGGCGATCGCGAACGAGTACCCGTCGGCGATCGACCTGCCGGCGGCGGACGCGCCGGCAGCCGGTGAGGCGACGGATGCCGCGGCCGACGCGGGTGCCAGCAGCGCCGCCGCCGAACCCACCGTCTACGCGCTCTCGCTACAGTGGACGGCCCTGACGCCGGGGCGCACGGCATCCGCCGTCTTCGCGCTCGGAGCGGCGACCGACTGGGCGAGCTTCCGTCAGGCGGCCGAGCTGTTCGATGTGCCGTCGCAGAACCTCGTCTACGCCGATGTGGACGGCAACATCGGCTACCAGGCGCCGGGGCTGATCCCGATCCGCCGGGCGGGCGACGGCACCGTGCCGGTTCCCGGCTGGACGAGCGCGTACGGCTGGGACGGCTTCATCCCGTTCGATGCGCTGCCGCAGATTTTCAACCCGCCCCGCGGCTTCATCGTGACGGCGAACAATTCCCCGGTCGGCCCGGACTACCCCTACCTGATCACCAAGGACTGGGATCTCGGCTACCGGGCGGCGGAGATCACCCGGCGGCTGCAGGCCCGCATCGACTCCGGAACCCCCGTGACGACCGCGATGATGAGCGAGATCCAGGGTGACACCTACAGCCCGCTGGCGGCGGCGCTGGTGCCCGTGCTGCAGGACATCGAGACGACCGGCGCGACCCGGGACGCGCTCGCCCTGTTCGACGGCTGGGACTACCACCTCGACGCCGGCAGCGCCGCCGCCGCGTACTTCAACATCGTCTGGCGCAACCTGCTCTCGGTCATGTTCGACCAAAAACTCCCGGAGGGCACCGCGTTCACCGGTGGTGACCGTTCCTTCGCCGTTGTGATCGCCCTGCTCGACACCCCCGAGTCACCGTGGTGGGACAACGACCGGCTCGGCTCCGGCGGCCGCGACAGCATGCTTGAACGTGTGCTCGTCCGGGCCGCGGCCGAGGGCGAGAAGCTGATGGGTGCGGATGTCGCCGGCTGGGAATGGGGCCGGATCCACACGCTCGAGGTGACGCACTCCAGCTTCGGGGAGTCGGGGATCGCCCCGCTGGAGTGGCTCTTCAACCGGGGACCGTATGAGGTCGCGGGCGGCTCCAGCGTGATCGACGCCGTCGGCTGGGATGCGACCATCGGCTACACCGTGGACTGGGTGCCGTCGATGCGGCAGGTGGTGAGCCTGGCCGACTGGGACGACTCGACCTGGCTGAACCTGACCGGAAGCTCGGGACACGCGTTCCACCCGAACTACGACGACCAGACCGTGCTCTGGCAGGAGCACCGCACCCGGCCGTGGCTCTTCTCACTGGCAGCCGTGAAGCAGGCCGCCACCCACACGCTGCTGCTCACCCCGGAAGTGACGGGGCCGGACCGCGAACACGGCCCGGCCGTCAATCGCTAGCGGCGCGGGAAGTCGCGCGCCGGCTCACCGATGTACAACTGCTGGGGGCGACCGATCTTGGTCGTCGGGTCCTCGTTCATCTCGCGCCAGTGCGCCACCCAGCCGGGCAGACGGCCGATCGCGAAGAGCACCGTGAACATGCTGGTCGGGAAGCCCATCGCCTTGTAGATCACGCCGGTGTAGAAGTCCACGTTCGGGTAGAGCTTGCGCTCCTTGAAGTAGTCGTCGTTGAGCGCGATGTGCTCGAGTTCCTTGGCGATGTCGAGCAGGTCGTCCTTGACGCCCAGGGCGGCGAGCACCTCGTCGGCGCTCTCCTTGACCAGGGTGGCCCGGGGGTCGTAGTTCTTGTACACCCGGTGGCCGAAGCCCATCAGGCGCACGCCCTGCTCCTTGTTCTTGACCCGTTCGACGAACTTCTCCACACCTTCGCCGGATGCCTTGATCTCACCGAGCATCTTGAGCACGGCTTCGTTCGCGCCACCGTGCAGCGGACCGGACAGCGCGTTGATGCCCGCGGACACCGACGCGAACAGGTTCGCCTCGGTGGATCCGACCAGGCGAACAGTCGAGGTCGACGCGTTCTGCTCGTGGTCTTCGTGCAGCATCAGCAGACGTTCGAGGGCCTTGCTGACAACGGGGTTCACCTCGTAGGGCTCGGCGAGGGTGCCGAAGATGAGGCGCAGGAAGTTGTCCACGTAACCGAGCGAGTTGTCGGGGTACAGGAACGCCTGACCGATGCTCTTCTTGTAGGCGTACGCCGCCATGACCGGCAGCTTGGAGAGCAGGTGCACGGTGGCGAGCTCGACCTGTTCCAGATTCTTGGGGTCGAGGGAGTCCTGGTAGTACGCGGCCAGGGCGGACGTGCCGGCGGAGAGCACGGCCATCGGGTGCGCGTTGTACGGCAGCACGTCGAAAAGGCGTCGCAGGTCTTCGTGCAGCAGCGTGTGCCGACGGATGCGCGTGTCGAAGGCCTCGAGTTCACTCGCACTGGGCAGGGAGCCGTAGATCAGCAGCCAGGCGGTCTCAAGGAAGTTGGAGTTCTGGGCGATCTGCTCGATCGGATAGCCCCGATAGCGCAGGATGCCCTTCTCACCGTCGATGAACGTGATGGCCGACCGCGTGGCGGCGGTGTTCACGAAGCCGGAGTCGAGGGTGATCAGGCCCGACTTGCGGGTCAGAGTCGAAATGTCGATGCCGGACGCACCGGCCGTGCCGCGCACGATCGGGAACTCGGCGGATCCGCCCGGAAACGACAGCGTCGCCTGTTTGGGTTCGATGGATGGCGTTCGCTCGGCGATGTCGCTCACGGCGGCTCCCTGGGTCTGACTGAGTGTCACTGAATATCACTACCTAACCGTCTGGTGGCTGACCGTCTGTGGCGATTGGCCACAGCACACCGATGTGTCTGGAGACGTCAACGCGGGTACAGCCTAATAGGCCGAGCCGCCTACTGTTGCATCCACCAAGAAAGCCAACTTCTCCTTGGAGGGAGTTGACAAATGGGGATCTGTGGGTCTACCCGGCGTACAACCGGCTCGCGGCGGCCGCCACGCGTTCATCCGTGGCGGTGAGCGAGAAGCGAACGTGCTGCGGATAGCCGTCACCGTAGAACGGCCCCGGCCCGGCAAGGATGCCCCGGTCTGCGAGCCCGCCGATCGACTCCCAGGCAGGGCGCCCTTCGGTGGCCCAGAGGTACAGACCGGCCTCGCTGCGGGTGATGCGGAAACCCGCCGCGACCAGGGCGGGCAGCAGAACCTCGCGGCGCGCCTGGTAGCGGCGGCGCTGCACGGCGACGTGCTCGTCGTCGCCGAGCGCGGCCACCATGGCGGCCTGCAGCGGCGCGGGAAGCATGAGACCGGCGTGCTTGCGCACCGTCAGAACCCGGGCCAGCAGTTGTGAGCAGCCGGCCGCGAACGCACCACGGTAGCCGGCCATATTCGACTGCTTGCTCAGGGAATACAGCGCCAGCACATTGCGGCGGTCCTGACCGATCACGCGCGGGTCCAGGATGCTGGGGGTCGGCTGCTTGTCCCAGCCGTCGGTCCAGCCGAGTTCGGCGTAGCACTCGTCGGAGACGATCACCGCGCCCAGTTCGCGCGCGCGGGCGACGGCGGCCCGTAACTCGTCGACCGACAGCACCCGGCCGTCCGGGTTGCCCGGACTGTTCAGCCAGATCAGCTTCGTCGACGCGGGCCAGTCCGCGGGGTCGTCAGCGGCGAGCGCGTCGGCGCCGGCCATGGCCGCGCCGATGCTGTATGTCGGGTAGGCGGCGAGCGGGTGCACGATGGTGTCGCCCTCGCCGAACCCGAGCATGAAGGGCAGCAGTGCCACCATTTCCTTCGACCCGATGGTCGGCAGCACATTCTTCTCGGTGAGGCCGGTGACGCCGCGACGGCGCTCATACCAGTCGATGATCGCCCGCTGCAGCTCGGGCGTGCCGGCGGTCTGCGGGTAGGCGTGGGCGTCGGTCGCGTGGGACAGTGCGTCGCGGATGACCTCGGGGGTCGGATCCACGGGCGAGCCGATCGACAAATCGACGATGCCGCCCTCATGAGCACGGGCCCGGGTCATGAAGGGGACCATCTGGTCCCACGGATAGTCCGGGAGCGGTTTCAGCACGACGGATCAGACCTGCGGAGGCAGCACGGCGATGATCGGGTGGTCCTTGTGGATCACGCCGACCTTGGCTGCTCCACCGGGGGACCCGATGTCGTCGAAGAACTCGACATTCGCCTTGTAGTACTCGGCCCACTGCTCGGGCACGTCGTCTTCGTAGTAGATGGCCTCGACCGGGCACACCGGCTCGCAGGCGCCGCAGTCCACGCACTCATCGGGGTGGATGTACAGAGAGCGGTCACCCTCATAGATGCAGTCGACCGGGCATTCGTCGACGCAGGCGCGGTCCTTCACATCGACGCACGGCAAGGCAATGACGTATGTCACGTTGGAGGGCTCCCTTCACGAGCGAATTTCCAGTCTACGCGGTACCCGGTCTGGCCGGGATTCGGGGCCAGGCCAGCACGATCGTGGCGACCAGGGTGGGCCCGAGCGTCCAGACCATTCCCGGCAGACCCTGGGGTATCAGGACCGAGCCGCCGGCGCTGCGCAGCGACAGGATGAAGATGGTGCCGAGGAGACCGAGAGCGCAGAAGAACACGATCGTCCGGTCCCCCAGAACCAGGCGCAGGCCGGCCAGGAGCGCCGTCGCGCCGGCAAGAGCGAGGATCAGCCCGATCGGGACCGTCACGGGACCGAGCCGAACGGTGGCCTGGTGGGCGATCGTGCCCAGCAGGCCGAACGCGACCCCCGTCCCGAGGGCGAAGACAACGGCCAGAACCCGGCTGAACAACCCGGCCGGGGCCGTGACGGTCGGAGCGTGCGCCGGAGGCAGGCGCAGGAAGGTTTCCGTGCCGCCGATGGCGACCGGGAGCTGGACCCCCGCGGCGGGCAGGGCCGGCTCGGCCGGGTCGATCGGGTCGATCGGCCGAACGGTGTGGTCGGTGACGCGCCAACGGTCAGGATAGGCCGCGATCGCGCGCAGCTTCTGGTCGACCTGGGCGCTCACATCGATCGCGATCAGAAGCTGGCCGACGGCATCCGTCACCCGGCGATGCTCGAAGACGGGCACGTGGTAGCTGTCGGCGGCTCCGACGGCCGCCGCGCGGAGGGCGTCGTCGTCGGTGCCGATCACGACGGCGGTGGCCTGCACGTAGTCGAGCACGTCGCCGACGGCCTCGGCCAGTGACTGCGCCCCGGATGCCGCTGGCAGTATCCGCCAGTCGCTCACGTCGAGTTCCCGCATGGCTGTGCGCAGCTCGCGGCTGTCCGCGGTGTGCGCGGGGTCCGCACCGAACAGCACGACGACCTGGGCGCCGTCGGAGCGGAGACGGGCGATGGTTCCTCCGGTCAGGAGCGATTCCTGGCCGGGGCGGTCGTGCACGAAGACGATGCGTTCTGCACTGCCGGACATGACCATTGATGAGCTCCACGGAGTTGGGACGGGCGGACACCCACGCATGAATGATAGCTGGACAGGGCCGCGGAACCGAAGCTAGAGTGAGCCACTAAGGTAAGCCTTACCAAAGTTATCCCACACTGAACCAGGAAGCCCCGTGCTCGCAAACTACCTGATCGGCCTGCGCGAAGGCCTCGAAGCCGCCCTGATCGTGACCATTCTGGTGGCCTACGTCGTGAAGATCGGCCGCCGCGACGTGCTTCTGCGCATCTGGGCCGGCGTGGGCCTGGCCGTGGTGCTCGCGCTCGGCATCGGCGCCCTGCTCACGTTCGGCACCTACGGCCTGTCGTTCACGGCGCAGGAGGCGATCGGCGGCGTGCTGTCGATCGTGGCCACGGGGCTGGTGACCTGGATGGTGTTCTGGATGCTGCGCACCGCCCGTGACCTGCCCGGCCACCTCCGCGGCAGCATCGACCGGTCCCTCGTGGGCTCGGGTCTCGGAATCGTCGTCGTCGCGTTCATCGCGGTCGGCCGCGAGGGAATCGAGACCGCCCTCTTCATCTGGGCAGCGGTGCAGGCCACCGGCGAAACCACCATGCCGCTGGTCGGCGCCAGTCTCGGAATCGTCACCGCCGCCGGGCTCGGTTGGCTGATCTACACCGGCATGCTGCGCATCAATCTCGCCCGCTTCTTCACCTGGACCGGTGGCATCCTTCTCGTGGTCGCGGCCGGCGTGCTCTCCTACGGCGTGCACGACCTGCAAGAGGCAGGGTTCCTGCCGGGCCTGCACAGCCTCGCCTTCAATGTGAGCGCCGTCATCCCGCCGGACAGCTGGCACGGCACCCTGCTCAAGGGCACCCTGAACTTCTCCCCGGCCACCACCTGGCTGGAGCTGATCGTCTGGGTTGCCTACCTCGTGCCGGCGCTGACCCTCTTCATCGCGACGAGCCGGAGGGGCCGACCGACCGGTTCCGGCGCCGTCGAGACCACGACCACGACCACACCCGAGCGCGACGTCGCTACCGCGGCGCTCCCCCACTGACCCCGCACCTCCTCCCCTGCCCCGCCACCTGCTAAGGACCCCCATGCGCGCCCGTCTCCTCCCCCTCACCGCCGCGTCCGCGTTCGGCCTGCTCGCCCTCACCGGCTGCGTGGCCAACACCCCGGCCGATTCCGCGCGCGCCGCCCTCACTGTCGACAGCAGCACGGATGCCTGCACCGTGTCGGCCCAGGACGCCCCGGCCGGCACCCTGAGCTTCAGCATCACCAACTCGGGCGACCAGGTCACCGAGTTCTATCTGCTCGCCGAGGACGGACTGCGGATCGTGGGCGAGGCCGAGAACATCGGTCCGGGACTCACCCGCGACCTGGTGGTGCAGCTGGCGGAGGGCGAATACGTCACCGCGTGCAAGCCCGGCATGACCGGTGACGGGATTGGGAAAGCCGGCTTCACGGTGACCGCCTCCGACCAGGTCGTGGCCGTCGACGACGACCTGCAGGCGCAGATCGAGACCGCCAACGTCAACTACGCCTCCTACGTGCGAGACCAGGTGGCGCAGCTGGTCACCGGCACCGACATGTTCGCGGCCGCGTATGTGGCCGGCGACTTCGACACCGCCCGCGGCCTCTACGCATCGACCCGCTCGCACTGGGAGCGGGTGGAAACGGTTGCGGAGTCCTTCGGCGACCTCGACCCGCAGCTCGACCTGCGGGAGGCCGACCTCGAAGAGGGCCAGGACTGGACCGGCTGGCACGCGATCGAGAAGGACCTCTGGCCGGCCGACGCCGAACCCGGTTTCGCCGCCTACCCGGCCGAGGAACGCCAGCGCCTCGCCGGCCTTCTGGTTCAGGACACCGCCACCCTGAACGAGAAGGTGCAGACCCTCTCCTTCACCCTGTCGCAGCAGACCAACGGCGCCATCGGCCTCCTCGACGAGGTCGCCACGGGCAAGGTCACCGGCGAGGAGGAGTTCTGGTCGCACACCGACCTGTGGGATTTCCAGGCCAACGTCGACGGAGCCGCGGTGCTCTACGCCGGTGTGCGGGACATCCTGGTCGCCAAGGATGCCGCCCTCGCCGACAGCCTCGACGCCGAGTTCGCCGCCCTGCAGACGCTGCTCGACGCTCAGCGCGTCGGCGACGGGTTCACCCTCTACACCGACCTGAGCCCCGAAGAGATCAAGGCCCTCGCCGACCAGGTGAACGCCCTGGGCGAACCGCTCAACCAGCTCACATCGACCCTGGTGCTCTAGGTGTCCGACGGAGCGTCCGGCGGCCTGTCGCGCCGTGGCCTGCTCGGCCTGGCCGGCGCGGGCGTGGCCGGCCTGGGTCTCGGGGTGGGCGGTGACCGGGCGGTGATCGCCGTCGCCGCTTCCGCCACCGCGCCGTCCCCCGCCACGGACGTGTACCCGTTCTACCAGGAGCACCAGGCCGGCATCCTCACCCCGGCGCAGGACCGCCTGCACTTCGCGGCGTTCGACGTGTCCGCGGGAACCACCCGGGCCGGGCTGATCGAGCTGCTCCAGGACTGGACGGTGGCGGCCGCAGCGATGGCCGCGGGGCGCGATATCGGCGACTTCGGCGCCGTCAGCGGCCCCTACGACGCACCCCCGGAGGACACCGGCGAGGCCCTCGGCCTGCCCGCGTCTGGCCTGACGATCACCTTCGGGTTCGGCCCGAGCCTGTTCGAGGACGCCGACGGCGTCGACCGGTTCGGCATCAGGACCCGGCGTCCGGACGAGCTGACCGAGCTGCCGCATTTCCCCGGGGACATGCTCGAGCCGGGACGCAGCGGCGGGGACCTCTGCATCCAGGCCTGTGCCGACGACCCGCAGGTCGCCGTGCACGCCATCCGCAACCTCTCCCGGATCGCCTTCGGGCGCGCGGTCATCCGCTGGTCGCAGCTTGGTTTCGGACGCACCTCGTCGACGAGCACCAGTCAGGCCACCCCGCGCAACCTCTTCGGTTTCAAAGACGGCACGTCCAACATCAAGGCCGAGGAACCGGGTGCCGCCGACGCCCACGTCTGGGTCGGCTCCGAGGTGGGGCCCGCCTGGCTGGCCGGCGGTTCCTACCTGGTGGCGCGGCGCATCCGGATGACCATCGAGACCTGGGATCGCAGCATCCTGCGCGAGCAGGAGGCCGTGTTCGGACGCGACAAGGGCGAGGGTGCTCCCCTGTCCGGCGGCACGGAGTTCACCGCGCCGGACTTCGCCATCACCGGCCGGGCCGACCTGCCTCTGATCGGCGCGGCCGCGCATGTGCGTCTGGCTCACCCCACCCGGAATGCTGGCATCCGGATGCTGCGCCGCGGATACAACTTCGTCGACGGCACCGATGCGCTCGGCCGTCTCGACGCCGGGCTGTTCTTCATCAGCTTCCAGAGCACACCGGAGAACTTCACCGCCGTGCAGCTGAACCTGGCCCGGCACGACGCGCTGAACGAGTACATCCGTCACGTCGGTTCGGCCCTGTTCGCCGTTCCGCCCGGCGCCGCACGCGGTTCCTACGTGGGAGCCGCCCTCTTCGCCTGATCCCCCGCGGCCACTCTCCTGGCCCGACAGTGCCCGTTCCGGTCGAGAGTGACCGCAGGAGCGGTCACTCTCGACCGGAAAGGTGACAGCTGAGGTGGGGGTTAGGCGGCCGGGGAGACCGTGTAGAGCACGCCCTCGGGGGTGCCGGCGACGACCACGGACCAGGAAGCGTTCGTCAGCACGGCGACGCCGGCATCGCCGATGTTCGCCGTGGCGGCGGTGTCCGCGCTGAAACCGGCGGCCTCGAGCTTCGCCGTGGCGTCGGCGAGCGGGTCCGCGGCGCTGGACGTGACGGTGACCACCCAGCCGTCGCCGTCCGCTGTGTTCGAGGCACCGAATCCGATGTTCCCCTCGATCACGGGGATCTCCCCGGGCCAACCTTCGGGCAGCTGACCGCCCAGACTGACATCGCCGCCGGTGGCCTCGTTCACCGCTCCGTCAACCGCGTTTCCGAGGGTCTCCCCGGAACATCCGGACAGCACGGCCATTCCTGCAACAGCCATGGTCACGGCCAGCACACGTAGTCGGTTCAGATGCATCGATTACCCATTCGTCGGTTCGGTCACTCGCGCTTTAACAACGAAACCGCAGCGGTGTCGCTATGGAAGACCATAAACGACGACCGCTGCGGTTTCGCTCCGAAGCTGTGCTCCGGCAGTGGCGAAGGTTAGTTCGCGTCCTGCTTCTTCAGACGTGAGACGTTGCGCTGGCGAGCGGATGCCGCCAGTTCGACCTTGCGGATACGCACGATGGCCGGGGTGACCTCGACGCACTCGTCTTCACGGGCGAACTCGAGGCACTGCTCGAGCGTGAGCTGCTTGGACGGGGTCATCGACTCGAACGTGTCGGAGGTCGACTGACGCATATTGGTCAGCTTCTTCTCCTTGGTGATGTTCACGTCCATGTCGTCGGCGCGCGAGTTCTCGCCGATGACCATGCCCTCGTAGACCTCTTCGGTCGGGTTGACGAAGAACGACATGCGCTCCTGCAGGGCGATGATTGCGAACGGCGTGACGACACCGGACCGGTCGGCGACGATGGAGCCGTTGGTGCGGGTGTTGATGGTGCCGGCCCAGGCCTCGTAGCCGTGGAAGATGGCGTTGGCGATACCGGTACCGCGGGTGTCCGTGAGGAACTCGGTGCGGAAGCCGATCAGGCCGCGCGACGGAACGATGAATTCCATGCGGACCCAGCCGGTGCCATGGTTCGCCATGTTCTCCATGCGACCCTTGCGGGCGGCGAGCAGCTGGGTGATCGCGCCGAGGTACTCTTCGGGCGAGTCGATGGTGAGGTGCTCGTACGGCTCGTGGATCTTGCCGTCGACGCGCTTCACGACCACCTGCGGCTTGCCGACGGTGAGCTCGAAGCCTTCGCGGCGCATCTGCTCGACCAGGATGGCGAGGGCGAGTTCGCCTCGGCCCTGCACCTCCCAGGCATCCGGGCGTCCGATGTCGATGACGCGGAGCGAGACGTTGCCGACGAGCTCCTTGTCGAGACGGTCCTTGACCATGCGGGCGGTGAGCTTGTGGCCCTTGACCTTGCCGATGAGCGGCGAGGTGTTGGTGCCGATGGTCATCGAGATGGCCGGGTCGTCGACCGTGATGGTCGGCAGCGGACGCGGGTCCTCGGGGTCGGCGAGGGTCTCACCGATGGTGATGTCGGCGAATCCGGCAACCGCGACGATGTCACCGGGGCCGGCGCTCTCGGTCGGGTAGCGGTCGAGAGCCTTGGTGATCATGAGCTCGGTGACACGCACGTTCGCGATGGTGCCGTCGTGCTTGATCCAGGCGACCGTCTGGCCCTTCTTGATCGTGCCCTGGAAAATGCGCAGGAGCGCGAGGCGGCCGAGGAACGGCGAGGAGTCGAGGTTGGTGACCCAGGCCTGCAGCGGGTGCTCGTCGTCGTAGACCGGCGCCGGGATGTGCTGGAGGATCGCTTCGAAGAGCGGCTCGAGGTCGTCGTTGTCGGGCAGCTGGCCGTTCTCGGGACGGTTGAGGCTGGCGGAGCCGTTGCGGCCGGACGCGTAGACGACGGGCACGTTGAGCACGAGGTCCAGGTCGAGGTCGGGAACGTCGTCGGCCATGTCGCTCGCGAGGCCGAGGAGCAGGTCCTGGCTCTCCTCGACGACCTCGTCGATGCGCGCATCGGGACGGTCGGTCTTGTTGACCAGGAGGATGACGGGCAGGTGCGCTTCGAGCGCCTTGCGCAGCACGAAACGGGTCTGCGGCAGCGGGCCCTCACTGGCGTCGACGAGAAGAACGACACCGTCGACCATGGACAGGCCGCGCTCGACCTCGCCACCGAAGTCGGCGTGGCCGGGGGTGTCGATCACGTTGATGGTGATGGGGCCATCCGTGGCGTGGATTCCCTTGTAGGAGATCGCCGTGTTCTTGGCGAGGATGGTGATGCCCTTTTCGCGCTCGAGCTCATTCGAGTCCATGGCGCGCTCTTCGGTGTGTGCGTGCTCAGCGAACGAGTTGGTCTGCTGGAGCATCGCATCAACCAGCGTGGTCTTGCCGTGGTCGACGTGGGCTACGATCGCGACATTTCGGAGGTTATTGCGCGTGGCAATCGCCATGAAGTAAATCCTTACGAAGAATGGATGCCGCAGAGTACCGCATGCGACGAAGAATGGATGTGTGTGGTCAAAGTCCGACCCAACGGATAATCCTACCGCACTCTCCCCGTCCGGACGCTGAGAGTCACGCCGGATTCGGCAGCGGGCACGAAAAACGGGGCGGGAACCGAAGTCCCCGTCCCGTCATCCGTGCTGTGTTGCGTGTTTTCCGGCTACTTCTTCCAGCCGACGATGGACCAGTCGACCGTTTCGAACTGGGTGGCCCCGTAGTTGACGAGACCGGACTTCACGGCGTACACGTTCGGCAGCGGCGCGACCGGGATGATCGGCACATACGCGGCGAGCACCTTGTCGATCTCGTTCGCGATGACGATGCGCTTGTCGGCGTCCAGCTCCGTGTTGGCCTCGTCGAAGAGCGCGGACAGCTTCTTGTCGGTGATGCCGGTGAAGTTCGACTCGGAGTCGACCGGGGAGAACAGGGCCTCGCTCGAGGAGATCGGCCACGGCGTGCCGACCCAGGAGAAGCTGGTCATTTCGAAGTCGCCCGGGATGATGTAGTCCGAGAAGTACTTCGCGGCGGGAACCTCGTTGAGCTCGACGGCGATGCCGACCTCCTTGAGGTCAGCCTGCACCTGCACGGCGCGCTGCTTGTTGGTGGGGGTGTCGGCCGGCACGGTGATGGACAGTTCGAGCGCCTTGCCGTCCTTTTCGCGCATGCCGCCGTCGCCGGCGGCGTAGCCGGCGTCGTCGAGGAGCTTCTCGGCAGCGGCCACGTCGTAGCCGATCGCGTCGCCCACGTTGTCTTCATAGCCCTTCTGGCCCGGCATGAAGATGTAGCTACCCTGGGTGGTGGCGTCCACTCCGACCGGCGTGTTGGCCGATTCGGAGATCAGCGAACGGTCGACCGCGTGGCCGATGGCGCGCCGCAGCTCCACGTCGGCGAGCGGGCCCTTCGAGCCGTTCATGGTGACGTGCGTCCAGGTGAGGCCACCGGATGCCTGGATCTCGGCATCCGCTCGCTTCTCCGCGGTCTGGTACGCGTCCGCGTTCGACGAGATGTAGAGCACGTCGGTCTCGGAATTGCCGAACGACGTGGCGGCCGAAGCTCCGCTGATGACCTTGACGATGATGGTCTCCAGCTTGGCGGTCTCGCCCCACCACAGCGGGTTGCGGGTCAGGGTGATGACCTGGCCGGTGGTGTCGACGTCGGAGATGACGAACGGCCCCGACGACGGCACCGGCGTGGTGACATAGCCGGTGTTGAACGCCTCGGGCGTCGACGTGACGCTGGCCGGCAGCACGCTGGTGAAGATCGACTCCCAATCGGCGTTGACCGAGTCGAAGGTCACCGTGAAGTCGAAGTCGGTTCCGGTGGACTCGACCGCGCTGATCTGTTCGAAGATGGCCGTGGACGCCGGCGAGAACTCTTCGTTGCTGCCGTTCATGGCTGCCCAGGTGGCCGCGTAGTCCTTGTAGGTGATCGGGGTGCCGTCTTCCCAGACGGCGGCCGGGTTGAGCTTGATCTCCACGACCTGAGGGTCGTCACCGATGAGCTCGACGCTGGTGGCGTAGTTCGGGTCGACCGTGGTGGTTCCGTCCGCGGCGACGCGGATCGGGCCGCCGGTGGTCGGCGCCACGGTGTTGACCGTGTCGGACTCGTTGCCGTCGACCTGGTACGTGTTCCAGTTCGAGGGGAGCGATCCGATGGAGAGGCTGAGCGTGCCGCCATCCTGAACGTCCGCGGCGGCGGCGACCTCCCATGCTGTGGTGGGAAGGACGGCGCTTTCGCTCGCGGCAGGCGAGTCGTCTGCGGTGTTTCCGGGAGCGCACGCCGTGAGCAACAGGGCGGACGCACTCAGAACGGCGAGTGCTGAGAAAACAGTACTTTTCCGTTTCATGTGTGATTCTCCTTTTCTTGGTGGGAACTTTTCCGGGGTCAGGGAGGTTGTGGGGTGGGATCTAGACGGCGACGCCGAGGACCGCGCTGTCCTCCACGTGGTGGCAGGCCGTTTCGACCGTGTCGTGCAGCGCCAGCAGTGGGTCGATGCTCTCGCAGAGCGCCCGCTTCTGCGGCGGCAGGAGGGTGTACAGCGGGCAGCGGCTGCGAAAATTGCAGCCGTCGATCTGCTCCGTCGGGCTGGGCAGGTCCCCCTCCAGCAGCACCCGTTTGCGGCTGCGCTCGATCTCGGGGTCCGGGATCGGTGCCGCCGAGATCAGGGCCTGGGTGTACGGATGCCGCGGGTGGGCGAAGACCTCCGCCACCGGCCCGTATTCGACGATCCGTCCCAGGTACATGACGGCGACCGTGTCCGCGATCTGGCGCACGATGGCCAGGTCGTGGGCGACGAACAGGTAGGAGAGGTTGAGCTGCTCCTTGAGATCTTCGAGCAGGTTGATCACGCCGGCCTGGATGGACACGTCCAGTGCGGACACCGGTTCGTCGAGCACGACGAGCCGGGGGTTCGTGGCGAGGGCCCGGGCGATCCCGACCCGCTGACGCTGTCCGCCGGAGAACTCGTGCGGGTAGCGGTCGGACATCTCCGGGTCGAGACCGACCAGGTCGAGCAGCTCGGCCACGCGGGCGCGCCGGTCAGCGGGCTTCACTCCGTGCACGGTCAGCGGTTCGGCGATGATGTCACCGATCGGCAGCCGTGGGTCCAGGGCCGCCATCGGGTCCTGGAAGACGATCTGCACGTCCTTCCGCAACCGAAGCAGGTCGGCACGGTTCAGGGTGGCCACATCCTGGCCGTCGATCAGGATCTGACCGGCCTGCGGCTTCGCCATCTCCAGGATCTCGAGGATGGTCGTCGATTTGCCGCAACCGGACTCGCCGACCAGCCCCAGGGTCTGGCCCGGCTGGATGGAGAAGGACACCCCGTCGACGGCGCGCACGGTGCCGATCTGCCGGGAGAACACCCCACCCTTGGTGAGCGGGAAGTGGCGCACCAGGCCCGTGACCGTGAGGACCGGCTCGGTGTCTGCGTTCCGTTCCCGATGCTCCACGACCAGCGGTTCCGGCCGGGGGAACACGTCGGGCCGGGTCAGCGCGCCGGAGGCGATCTCTGCCGCGCGGTGGCAGGCGGCGACGTGGGCGGTCTCGCCGAGCCCGGCAACGGGCACGCCGGGTGCGGCCGGCGCGTGTTCGAGGAGCACGGGCTCGGTCTCGAGGCAGGCGGAGACGGCGATCGGGCACCGGGCCGCGAACGGGCATCCGCTCGGCAGCGCCGTGAGCGACGGCGGCCGGCCCTCGAGCGGGACCAGCCGTTGGGTTCCGGCGGTCTGCATATTGGGCACCGAGCGCAGCAGCCCGATCGTGTACGGCATGTGCGGGGCGGCGAAGACCTCGTCAGTCGTGCCGTTCTCCACGAGCTTGCCCGCGTACATCACGGCGATGCGGTCGGCATGGCCGGCCACCACGCCCAGGTCGTGGGTGATCAGCACCACGGCGGCGCCGGTCAGGCTCTTCGCCTGCTCCAGCACCTCGAGGATCTGCGCCTGGATGGTGACGTCCAGGGCCGTCGTCGGTTCGTCGGCGATGATCAGCAGCGGGTCGTTGGCGATGGACATGGCGATCATGGCGCGCTGGCGCATCCCGCCGGAGAACTCGTGCGGGAACGCTCGGGCACGCCGCTCGGGCGCCGGGATACCGACGATCTTGAGCAGTTCGACCGCCCGGGCCGCGGCGGCCCGCTTGCTCAGCGCGGCGTCGTGCAGCAGAAGCGCCTCGGCGATCTGGTCGCCCACGGTGTACACGGGGGTCAACGCCGAGAGCGGATCCTGGAAGATCATCGAGATTTCCCGGCCGCGGATGCCGGAGAGCTGCCGGTCGTTCAACTCCAGCAGCGACCGGCCGCCGAACAGGATGCTGCCGGTGACCTCCGCCGAGCTGGGGAGCAGTCCCATCAATGCCAGCGACGACACGGACTTGCCCGAACCGGACTCCCCCACGATGCCGAGGAATTCGCCCTTGTGCACCTGGTAGCTGATACCGCGCACCGCCTGGACCGACGGGCCGCCGCGCTGGGGGAACGTGACCGACAGGTCTCTGACCTCCAGGAGCGGGGGGTCTGTGCGACGGTTCGCGATCGGGTTCTCGTTCGTCAGAAGATTAGTCACGGTTGACCCCCGAGGTTGGATCGACGGCGTCACGCAGGGCGTCACCGATGAGGCTGACGGCGAACAGGGTCACGATGAGCACACCCGCCGGGAAAACGAACAGCCACGGCCGCGTCACGGCCGCGCTCGTCCCCTCGGCCAGCAGGGTGCCGAGGGAGACGTCGGGAGCCCGGATGCCGAAACCGAAGTAGCTGAGGCTGGTCTCGGCCAGGATCGCCGCCACCACACCGAGGGTCGCGTCGATGATCAGCAGGGAGGCCACGTTCGGAATGATGTGGCGGCCGAGGATCTTGCGCATCGGCACGCCCATGTAGCGGGCCGCCTTGACGAAGTCGCGGTCGCGCAGCGACTTGGTCTGGGAGCGCACCACCTGGGCCATGATCATCCAGCTGAAGCCGGCGATGAAGATGGTCAGGAACACCCAGGACAGCCCCTTGAACAGCGGGCTCAGAATCACCAGGAGGATGAAGGACGGCAGCACCAGGAGCAGGTTGATGCACCAGACCAGAACCCGGTCGACGACACCGCCCATATACCCGGCGACGGAACCGACCACCGCGGCGATGAGGGTGCCGAGCGGCCCGGCGATCAGGCCGATCACCAGCGACTTCTGCAGCCCGACGAGGGTCTGGGCGTACAGGTCCTGGCCGATGCTGTTGGTGCCGAACCAGTGCAGCTGGGTGGGTCCGAGCCCCATGTTCAGCGGGTCACGGGTGAGCGCGTCGAACGGGTAGAACAGCGGGCCGAGCAGTGCCCAGATGAGGATCAGGCCGATCGCGATCGCCCCCACCCAGAACCGGGAGGTCTGCGTGAGCCGCCGCCAGATCAGGCGTCCCCGGGACCGGGATCTTGCCGGCGGACCGCTCGGCACGCCCACCCCGAGAGGCGTCGGCGTGACCAGGACGTCCGGGGCGCCCAGTTCGGCGTTGGTTTCTTCGACCAGGGACATCTCAGTTCCTCACTCTCGGGTCGAGCGCGGCGTAGAGCACTTCGGAGAGCGTCGACGAGAACAGGATGAGGATCGCAACGAACAGCGTCGTGCCGGCGACGGCGTTGATGTCACTCTGGCTGATGGCGTTCAGGGCGAATTCACCCATTCCGTGGGAGGAGAAGACGATCTCGAGCATGATCGAGCCGGAGATCAGGGTGCCGAAGCTGTAGGCGAAGAAGGTGGACATCGGGATGAGCGCGACCCGCACGCCGTGGCGCACGAGCGCCGAGTTGCGGGAACGGCCCTTGGCGCGTGCGGTGCGGATGAAGTCGGCCGACAACACGTCGAGCATGACGCTGCGCTGGTAGCGGGAGTAGCCGGCCGCGCCGATCAGCACCAGCGCGATGGTGGGCAGGAGCAGGTGGATGCCGCGGTCGAGGGCCAGATCCCACCACGACCCGGTGAGACCGGCCGAGTATTCTCCGGTGAAGGTGATCAGCTGCATGCCCGCGGCCCCGTTCAGGGCGGTCGCGCCGATCATCAGGAGCACGCCGATCACGAAGGTGGGCGTGGCGAAGATCAGGTAGGAGCCGTAGGTCACCGCCTGGTCGCTCAGCTTGTACTGCCGCACGGCACCCCAGACTCCCAGGGTCACGCCCACGATGGCCCCGATCAGGGACCCGATCAGGAGCAGCCGAAGGCTGACTCCCGCCCGGGAGATGATCTGGTCGCCGATGGAGACGCCGTTGACGCCGTTGCCCAGCGAACCGTGCACGACGATGTTGACCAGCCAGTCCCACAGCCGCTGCAGAACGGGCACATCCGGGTTGACGCCCAGGCCGTTGAGGATGTTGTCGATCGTCTGCTGCGTCGGCTGCGGGTTGCGCCCGTAGTACTTGGCCGCCGGGTCGAGCGCCAGACTGGAGACGACGTAGGCAAGGCAGGTGGCGATCAGTGACAGGAAGAAGTAGTTGACGAAGCGTCGGAAGATGTAGAAGACCATGGGGGCGGATCAGCCCCGAACGCCGGGCAGTGTCGTCGGCAGCGTGCAGCGATTCGAAACCATGAAAACTCCCCCGTCGTTCCCTCCGCCGCGATACCGGGGAAAGGAACTGTTCTCGTGTGCTTAAGGGGAGAGCTTATGCCTGCGTGAAGCGACTCTGCCCCGGAACCCAGTCTGGGGCACATTCAGACAAAAGTTGTAACAGTTTCGAAACGTAGTGGGCAGACTGCGCAGAAAAACGCGCACTCATTGAGCAAACCTCAGGCCAACTGCGCGGCCAGTCCGAGGATGAGCGCGGCGCCGCCCAGGAGCGACCACCGATGCCACCGACGCACAATGGGCTCTCCGGCGCGCTGCGGAGTCTCATGACGGTCCCAGAAGCCGCGAATGGCCCGGTGCGCGGCCGAGCCGCGGATGCGCCCGCTGGGCTCCCTGGCCGACCCGGGCGCGCGGGAGGTAGCCACCGAGGACCTGGCGGATGACGGCGCACCCCAGCACACGAGGCGTTCGCCCGATCGGGTCACCACGACGACCTGGTGCCGAAGCACGAGATCGTCCACTTCCCCCCAGGGCACGGTGGTCGTGCGCAGTACGTTGACGATGGTCAGCCCCTGCGCGTCCAGGCGCAGACAGGGACGCGCGAAGACGAGCCACGCACCCCAGACGACGAATGCCAGCGACGGGGTCGAGGCCAGCGCCGTGTCCCAGCGACCGCGAACGGCCGCGTCGGCCAGCAGCGCCGCGCAGAGCAGCACCACGGCGACGAAGACCGCGGCGGACGCCGGCGACCGCACCGCGATCCCGGCAGGCGCCGGCGACGAGGCCGGAAGCCGAGGTCCCCGGCGGCCGGGAACCCGTCCCGAACCGCCGGACACGCGCTTAGCGGCCGAACTCGAAGTTGGCACCCGGGATGGCTGCGAGGAGCTCCTGGGTGTAGGCCTCGCGCGGGCTGTCGAAGACCTCGTCGGTGGACGCGGACTCCACGATCCTGCCGCGCTGCATGACGCAGACGTTGTCGGCGACCAGGCGCACGACCGCCAGGTCGTGGGTGATGAACAGGTAGGTCAGGCCGAGTTCCGTCTGCAGCTCGGTGAGCAGGTTCAGGATCTGGCCCTGCACGAGCACGTCGAGAGCGGAGACCGCCTCGTCGAGCACCAGCACGTCCGGCTTGAGGGCCAGGGCGCGCGCGACGGCGATGCGCTGACGCTGCCCGCCGGACAGTTCGCTCGGGTAGCGGTACCGGGTGGCCCACGGCAGGGAGACCTGGTCGAGCAACTCACGCACGCGAGCCTGGCGCTCCGCCGAGGTGCCGATCTTGTGCGCCAGGAGGGGCTCCGCGATGGTGTTGCCCACGTTGTACTGCGGGTCGAGGGAACCGTAGGGGTCCTGGAAGACCGGCTGAACCCGGCGGCGGAACTTCAGCAGCGCCGCACCCTTGAGCCCGGCGACGTCCTGGCCGTCGAATTCGATCGTCCCGCTCGTGATGCTCTCCAGCTGCAGGAGGAGCTTCGCCACGGTGGATTTGCCCGAACCGGACTCGCCGACGAGGGCGGTGGTGGTGCCCTTCTTGATGGCGAAGGAGACGTCGTTGACGGCCAGCAGTTCGTTGTACTTCAGACCCTTGGTACGGATGCGGTACAGCTTGGAGATGTTCTGAACCTTGATGAGGTCTTTCGCCTCGGCGGCCTGTTCCCGCTCGGCCGCACGCGCCACGAGGGTCGTGTCGAGCGATCCGCCGGAGAAGATCTCCGCGCCGACCGCATCGTCGTTCTTGGCCGATTGGATGCGCCGTGACGCCAGGCTCGGAGCCGCGGCCACGAGACGCTGGGTGTAGGGGTGCTGCGGGTTGGCGAGGATCTCCTGCGACGGCCCGGACTCGACGACCTTGCCCTTGTACATGACGACGAGCTGTTCGGCCCGCTCGGCCGCGAGGCCGAGGTCGTGGGTGATGAACAGCACCGAGGTGCCGTAGTCACGCGTGAGGGTACCGAGGTGGTCGAGGATCTGGCGCTGCACCGTGACGTCGAGCGCCGAGGTGGGCTCGTCGGCGATCAGGAGCTTCGGCCGGGCGGACAGGCCGATACCGATCAGCACGCGCTGGCGCATGCCGCCGGAGAACTGGTGCGGGAACTGCTTGAGGCGGTCTTCCGCGTCGCTGAGGCCGGCTTCCTGCAACACCTGAATGGTGCGCTGACGTGCGGCCTTCCCCTGGGCGACGTTGTTGGCCTTGATGGCCTCCTCAACCTGGAAGCCGATGTTCCAGACGGGGTTCAGGTTGCTCATCGGGTCCTGCGGCACGTAGCCGATCAGGCGACCGCGCACATCCTGCATCTGCTTCTCGGACAGGCCCGCGAGGTCGCGGCCCTCGAACAGGATCTGCCCGGCCGTGATCTTGCCGGTGCCGGCGAGGAGTTTGATGATGGCCTGCGCGGTCGTGGTCTTGCCCGAACCGGACTCCCCCACGATCGCCAGTGTCTGGCCGGCGTACAGGGTGAGGCTGACCCCGCGCACAGCGGGGACGACGCCGTGCTGAGTCTGGAAACCGACCTCGAGGTCGCGAATCTGGAGCAGTGGCTCGTGGGACACGCCGGAGCCGTTGTTGACGGGCTCGCTGACGGGTTCGATGACGGTCTGGCTCATCGGCGGGCCCTCGCTTCGGGGTCGAGGGCGTCGCGCACGACGTCGCCCAGCATGAGGAACGCGAGGACTGTCACGGACAGGGCCGCCGCGGGGTACAGCAACACCTGCGGGTTGGTGCGGAGGGAACTCTTGGCGGCGTCGATGTCGTTACCCCAGGACATGATGGCCGGCGGGAGACCGATACCGAGGAAGGACAGGGTGGCCTCGGCCACGATGAACGTGCCCAGCGAGACGGTCGCGATCACGATCACGGGTGCGATGGAGTTCGGCACGACGTGGCGCAGCAGGATACGGAACTTGGAGACGCCCAGGGCGATGGAGGCCGTGACGTAATCGGAGTTGCGCGCGGACAGCACGGCGCCGCGCATGATGCGCGCGATCTGCGGCCACGCGAAGAGCGAGAGCACGAGTGCGATGGTGACGGGGGTGCGCTCCGGCAGGACCGACATGAGCACGATCGCGCCCAGCACGGTGGGGACGGCGAAGAAGATGTCGCCGATGCGCGAGACGATCGCGTCGAGCACGCCGCCGTAGTAACCGGCGAGCGAACCCACGATGATTCCCGTGAAGGTGACCAGGATCGTCGCGAGCAGGCCGACGGTGACGGAAGCCTGTGTGCCGAAGATGATCCGCGCGTAGATGTCGCAGCCCTGACGGGTGAAGCCGAGCGGATGTCCGTCTTCGGGGCCGCCGTGGCTGTCACCGAGGTCGCAGGCCCGAGGCGAGACCTGGGCGAACAGGCTCGGGAACAGGGCGACGATCACGATCAGGAGGATCAGGGCCGAGGAGATCCAGAAGCTGGGCCGCACACGCATGGCGTCCCAGGCACCCGCCCAAGTGCTGCGGGCCTTCTGCGATTCGTCCAGGCGGTCGACTGTTTCGACCGGGGTTTCTTCCAGCGCGGCGACGTAGTGCGTCTGCGCGTTCGGGTTCTTATTTGGCATAGCGAATCCTCGGATCCAGTGCTGCGTAGAGGAGGTCGACGAGCAGGTTGGCCAGCACGAAGATCACGACCATCACCGCGATGAACGACACCACGGTCGGTCCCTCGCCGAGCTTGATGGCTTTGTAGACGGTGCCGCCGACGCCGTTGATGTTGAAGATGCCCTCGGTGACGATCGCACCGACCATCAACGATCCGAGGTCGACGCCGAGGAAGGTGACGACGGGCACCAGGGAGTTGCGCAGCACGTGCACGCCCACCACGCGGCGGCGGGAGAGCCCCTTGGCCGTGGCGGTGCGCACGAAGTCCGCGTTCAGGTTGTCGGACACGCTCGCCCGGGTGAGGCGCACGATGTACGCGAACGACACCGAGGCCAGCACGAGGGCAGGGAGTAGGAGTTCGCTGAGAGGAGCCTCGCTGCTCACCGTGGTGCGCGCCCAGCCGAGTTGCACGGCGAAGACGTACTGCAGCACGAACCCGATCACGAACGTGGGAACGCTGATCAGGAGGAGGCTGACGACGAGGGCGCTGGTGTCGAACAGCTTGCCCTTGCGCAGACCTGCGACCAGGCCGACCAGAATGCCGAAGAAGGCCTCGATGGCCAGGGCGAGCAGGGCCAGGCGGGCCGTGATCGGGAACGCCTTGGCCATCACGTCGCTGACGGGACGGCCGGAGTAGGTCGTGCCCAGGTCTCCCTGGAAGAAGTTGCCGATGTAGATGAGGTACTGAACGATGAACGGCTTGTCCAGGTTGTACTGGGCGCGGATCTGCTCGACAACTCCGGGCGCCGGGGGCCGGTCGCCGTACAGGGCCGCAATGGGATCTCCGGGGAGGGAGAACACCATGAAGTAGATCAGGAGGGTTGCACCGAAAAACACCGGGATCATCTGGAGCAGGCGTTTGCCGGTATACCAGATCATCAGGTCCCCAAGCCGGAACGTATGTACATGAGATTCACAATCACTGGTTGAGTCTAGTCAGTGTGGGGTCCGTGGCTGCACGCCCCGGACCCCACACTTGGTTCTATCTACTGCTGTTGAACGGTTGGAACGAGTATTACTCGCTCTTGGTGATGTCGGTGTACAGCGGCACGGAGTCCCAGCCGTAGACGACGTTGTCGACCTTGTCAGACCAGACCCCGGTGACGTTGGAGTACCAGAGCGGAATGGTCGGAAGGTCCACGAGCAGGAGTTCCTGTGCTTCCTGGTACTTCTTGGTCGCATCCTCGACGGAGGACGCGGAGGCGCCTTCCTTCAGCAGCGCGTCGAACTCGGGGCTGGCGTAGTCCTCGTAGTTCGAGCCGGCACCGGTCTGGTACAGCGGGGCGAGGAAGTTGTAGAGCGACGGGTAGTCGCCCTGCCAGCCGGCGCGGGTTCCACCGGTCAGCTTGTCAGCGGAACGGTCTTCGAGCGCAGCGGCGAAGGTCGGGTACGGCTTGCCGACGGCTTCGATGCCGAGCGTGTTCTTGATGCTGTTGGTGACGGCGTCAACCCAGGCGGCGTGGCCGCCGTCGGAGTTGTAGGCGAGGTCGAACGTGCCGGTGTAGGGCGCGATCGCGTCGGCTTCGGCCCACTTGGCCTTGGCCTCTTCGGGGTTGAACTCGAGAACCTCGGAACCCTTGAGGGAGTCGGAGTAGCCGTCGATGACCGGCGAGGTGAAGTCGGTCGCCGGGGTACGGGTGCCCTGGAAGATGACGTCGGTGATTTCCTTGCGGTCGATCGACATCGAGATGGCGGCGCGGCGCAGCTTGCCTTCCTCACCGCTCCAGTGCTCGAGGTAGTACGGCATGTTGAAGCCCTGGAAGATGGCGGCCGGCTGGTTGACGAAACGGTCCGGGAAGTCCGACTCGTAGGTCTCGAAGGCGGCGTCCGGGACGGCGTCGAGCACGTCGAGGTTGCCACCCTGCACGTCCGCGTACGCGGCGTCCTGCGAGGCGTAGAAGACGATGCTCAGGCCGCCGTTGGCGGGCTTGCGCACGCCGTCGTAGTCAGGGTTGGTGACGAGGTCGATCCCGACCTCGTTCTCCCAGGCGCCCTCTCCGTCCAGCATGTACGGGCCGTTGCCGATCGGGTCCTGACCGAAGGCTTCCATGTCGTCGTATGCGACGGAGGGCAGCGGCATGAACGCCGTGTAGCCCAGGCGAAGCGGCCAGTCGGCCTCGGGCGAGGCCAGCTCGACGGTGAAGGTGGTGTCGTCGACGACCTTGAGGCCGGTCAGCTCGGCGTCAGCCTCGGGGTCGAAGCCCGCGATGTTGTCGAAGAAGTAAGAGGCACCCTGCGCGTTGCTGAACGTCGCGCCGTAGGTCCAGGCATCCACGAAGGAATCGGCCGTGACGGCCTCGCCGTTGGTGAACTCCCAGCCGTCGTTGAGCGTGACGGTCCAGTTCTGCGAATCGTCGGACTCGATCGACTTGGCGACCTCGTTCTCGATCTCTCCCTCGGCGGTGTACGAAACGAGTCCGGCGAAGATCGAGGTGGCGATCTTGCCGCCACCGGTTTCGGTGGTGTTCGTGGGGATGATCGGGTTCTGCGGCTCAGAACCGTTGGTCGTGATAATCGACGCGTTGCCGCCCTCTGCGGGGGTGTCTCCGCCGGCGCAACCGGAGAGCACGAGCGCTCCCGCGGCGGCCAAGGCGATGGCTGGTATGCCCAGTCTCCTGATTTTCAATTTTCCTCCAGTGCGCAGGGAAGTGCCGCCGGGCCTTTGGGCGCGCAGACACCTCAGTTATATCGACCTTAAAGAGCAGGTGCGGACTTCGCATAATCTATTGAGGAAACGTTACACATGCGAAACAAACTGCGCAGGATAGTTGCGCCACAACAGGTTCTTGCGCGCAAACTATCCGCCAGATTCAGCAACATGCTCGTTCCAGGCAGTGGGAGGATTGAACAATGACCGTCACCGCCCCCGCCCGTCCTCCGTTGCTGATCTTCGACGGCGACTGCGCCTTCTGCACCACGTCCGTGAACGCGATGAAGCGCCTCCTGCCCGCCATGCCGGCCTCCTCCCCCTACCAGTGGACCGACCTGGCTTCCTATGCCCTGACGACGAAGGATGCCCAGTCCCGGGTATGGCTGGTCATCGACGGACACCAGTACGGCGGGGCCGCCGCCGTGGCCGCGTTGCTCCGGCACCAGCCCGCGGCCGCACTGCGCGCCCTGGGCTGGCTGGGCACCGTGCCGCCGTGGTCGTGGGCCGCCGAAGTGGGCTACCGCTTCGTGGCCCGCTACCGTCACCGCCTGCCCGGCGGGACCCCGGCCTGCCGGATGAAGCCCGGAGCGTGACTCCGCGCGGCGATCGCACCGCACTCCGCTGGGAGGTGGGGATCGTCCTCGGGCTCTCGCTCGGGGCATCCGCTCTCTACTCGGTCATTGCGATCATCGCCCGGCTGACCGACACCCGGCCGCTCTCGGAACAGTCGGCGACCCTCAACGGGTCGCAGTCGACTCGGGAGTGGCTCGATTTCAGTTACCAGTTCCTGGGCATCTTCTTCGCCCTGTTCGCGGTTGCCCTGGTGCTCTACCTGCTGTGGCTCCCCGGTCAGAACTCGTTCCGACGTCTCGGATTCGACTTCACGCAGCCGGGGCGTGACCTGGGGAGGGGCGTCGGGCTGGTGCTCGTGATCGGCATCCCCGGCCTGGCGCTCTACCTCGCCGGGCGGGCCTTCGGCTTCACGGTGGCCGTCGTCCCCTCGCCGCTGGACACGTTCTGGTGGACGGTCCCGATCCTGGTGTTCTCGGCGCTGCGCTCGGCGCTGGTCGAAGAGCTGATCGTGGTCGGCTACCTGTTCACCCGGCTGCGTGAACTGGGCTGGTCGACCTGGACCGTGATCGTGTCCTCGGCGCTGCTGCGCGGCAGCTACCACCTGTACCAGGGCGTGGGCCCGTTCTTCGGCAATGCGGTCATGGGCGTGGTGTTCGGCTGGTGCTATGTGCGCTGGGGACGCACCATGCCGCTGGTGATCGCGCACTGGATCCTCGACATCGTCTCCTTCGTCGGCTACCCGCTGGCCCTGGCCTGGTGGCCCGGCCTCCTCGCCCCCGCCGCCTGACCGGCTGCCCGTACGCCCGGGCCCCCGTGCCCGTGCCCGTGCGAATTCGACGGAGATTCTGCCTCAGAAGGCGCTAATCAGGCCGAAACGCGGCCGAATGGGCAAAATCTCCGTCGAATTCGTTCGGGGCGTTCTACTCGAAGGCCTCCGGCGGCGGGCAGGCGCAAACGAGGTTGCGATCCCCGTAGGCGTTGTCGATGCGGCGCACGGGCGGCCAGTACTTGCCGCGGATGAGGCTGCGCACCGGATAGACCGCGGTCTCGCGGTCGTAGGCGTGCGTCCACTCCCCCTCGATCACCGACTGCGCGGTGTGCGGGGCGTTGTGCAGCGGATTGTCGTCGGCAGGCCAGCGGCCGGCGGCCACGGCATCCGCTTCGGCCTTGATCGCGATCATGGCCTCGACGAACCGGTCGATCTCGGCCAGGTCTTCGCTCTCGGTCGGTTCGATCATGAGCGTGCCGGAGACCGGGAAGCTCATGGTCGGCGCGTGGAAGCCGTAGTCGACCAGGCGCTTGGCCACGTCGTCGACGCTGACCCCGGTGGCCTCGGTGAGCGGGCGGAGGTCGAGGATGCACTCGTGCGCGACCAGACCGTTGTCACCCGAATACAACACCGGGTAGTGCGCCTCGAGCCGTTTGGCCACGTAGTTGGCCGCCAGAACAGCGGCGCCGGTGGCCTCATGCAGTCCCTCCGCGCCCATCATGCGCACATAGGCCCAGGAGATGGGCAGGATGCTCGGGCTGCCGTACGGCGCCGCCGAGACCGGACCGCCGGCGTGCACGACCGTTCCGCCGACGGCGCCGGCCTCGGTGTCACCTGTCGCCGCGTCGCCGGAGGCGAGCAGGTAGTGCTCCGCGCTCTGGGCCATGGGGTGCCCCGGCAGGAACGGCGCGAGGTGCGCCTTGGCCCCGACCGGGCCGACGCCGGGCCCGCCGCCGCCGTGCGGGATGCAGAACGTCTTGTGCAGGTTCAGGTGCGACACGTCGCCGCCGAAGTCACCGTACCGGGCGAAGCCGAGCAGGGCGTTGAGGTTGGCGCCGTCCACGTAGACCTGGCCACCGGCCTCGTGCACGGCCCGGCAGATGGTGCCGACCTCGTGCTCGTAGACGCCGTGCGTGGACGGGTAGGTGATCATCAGCGCAGCCAGGTTTCCCGCGTGCAGGGCGATCTTGGCTCGCAGGTCGTCCAGGTCGACGTTGCCGAGCTCGTCGCAGGCGACGACGACGACCTTCATCCCGGCCAGAACGGCGGATGCCGCGTTGGTGCCGTGCGCGCTCGACGGGATCAGGCAGACGGTGCGCTGGGTGTCCCCGTTGGACAGGTGGAAGCCGCGGATCGCGAGCAGACCGGCCAGTTCACCCTGGCTGCCCGCATTGGGCTGGAGGGACACCGAGTCGTAGCCGGTGACATCCGTGAGCCAGGTTTCGAGCTGCCGGATCAGTTCCAGGTAACCCTCCACGTCGGCACGTGGCGCGAACGGGTGCAGACCGCCGAACTCGGGCCAGCTGACGGCCTCCATCTCGGTGGCCGCGTTCAGCTTCATGGTGCAGGAACCGAGGGGGATCATGCCGCGGTCCAGCGCGTAGTCGTAGTCGGCGAGGCGCTTGAGGTAGCGCATCATGCTCGTCTCGGAGCGGTGCGTGTTGAACACCGGGTGGGTGAGGAACTCGCTGGTGCGGTGCAGTTCGGGCGGCAGCCCGGCCTCGACCATGCTGAAGTCGACCAGGCCGAAGGCGTCGCGGCCGCCGAACGCGCCGACGACGAGGGCGAGGTCGGCGAGGGTCGTCGTCTCGTCGACGGCGATGCCGATGGTGTCCGAATCGACGAGGTGCAGGTTGATGCCGCTGTCGGCGACCGCCCCGACGATCTCGGCTGCACGGCCGGGAACGGAGACCCGGACCGTGTCGAAGAACGTCTCGGTGCGCACGTCGGCTCCGGCGGCGAGGAGCGCGACGACGAGCTGCCCGGCGCGCTCATGCACCTGGGCGGCGATTTTCCGAAGGCCGTCAGGCCCGTGGTACACGGCGTACATGCCGGCCATCACGGCCAGGAGAACCTGAGCCGTGCAGATGTTCGAGGTGGCCTTGTCCCGACGGATGTGCTGCTCCCGGACTTGCAACGACAACCGGTAGGCCGGGTGTCCGGCCGCGTCGACGCTGACGCCGACCAGGCGGCCGGGAAGCTGGCGCTCGAGGCCCTTGCGCACGGCCATATAGCCCGCGTGCGGACCGCCGAAGCCCATCGGCACGCCGAAGCGCTGGCTGGTTCCCACGGCGACGTCGGCACCGAGCTCGCCGGGCGAGCTGATCAGGGTCAGGGCGAGCAGGTCGGCGGCGACGACGGCGAGCGCTCCCTGCGCCTGGGCGGCGGCGATGACGCCGGCCGGGTTCCAGACCCGGCCGGACGCGCCGGGGTATTGCACGAAGACGCCGAAGTACTCGCCGAGGTCTGCCCCGCCGGTCGAGCCGCCCCCGGTGGTCGAGCCACCCCCGGTGGTCGAGCCTGTCGAGACCCCGGTGGTCGAGCCGCCCCCGGTGGTCGAGCCACCCCCGGTGGTCGAGCCTGTCGAGACCCCGCCGAGGTCGACCTCGACCAGGTCGATCCCGAGGGCGCCCGCGCGGTTGGCCAGCAGCGCCTTCGTCTGCGGCAGCGCGTCGGCGTCGACGATGAACCGGGTCGACGTGGACTTCGACGCCCGGCGGGTGAGCAGCATGCCCTCCACCACGGCGGTCGACTCGTCGAGCATGGACGCGTTGGCGGTGGACAGCCCGGTCAGGTCCGCGATCATGGTCTGGAAGTTGATCAGTGCCTCGAGCCGGCCCTGGGAGATCTCGGGCTGGTACGGCGTGTACGCCGTGTACCAGCTGGGGTTCTCGAACACATTCCGCTTGATCACGGCCGGGGTGACGGTGTCGTAGTAGCCCAGCCCGATCATCGAACGCTTCACGGTGTTGCGGCCGGCGAGCTCGCGCAACTCCGCGATGGCCTCACGCTCGGTCGCCGCAGGCGGCAGGGTGCTGTCGCCGATGGTGCGGAACTGGTCCACCTGGATCGATTCGGGCACGGCGGCGTTGACGAGGGCGTCAACGGAGTCGTACCCGAGGATGGCCAGCATGCGGGACTGCGCGTCGGCATCCGTGCCGATATGGCGTTGGGTGAAGGGCTGTGACATGGGTGCGGGAACCTGCGCTTTTCGGTTTCGTTACTCGCCGATGAGGGCGGAGTATTCGGCGTAGCTGAGGAGGGGAGGAAGCTCGGAGAAGCTGACCTTGATCAGCCAGCCGTCGCCGAAGGGGTCGCTGTTGACGAGCTCGGGGCTGTCGACGACGGCGTCATTGGTCTCGGCGACGGTGCCCGTGATGGGCGCGAAGAGTTCGCCGACCGACTTGGTCGACTCGATCTCGCCGACGACGGTGCCACCGGCGACATCGCTGCCCACGGCCGGCAGCTCGACGAAGACGACGTCACCGAGCTTGTCGGCGGCGTACGCGGTGATGCCGACGGTGGCGGTGTTGCCGTCGACCTGCACCCACTCGTGCTCGGCGGTGTACTGGAGTTCAGACTGTTCGGCCATGGGGGTGTTCCTCTCGATGGGGTGAATTATTTCTGACGTTTGTAGAACGGAAGGGCGGTCACGGTCGCGGGGATGCGCGTGCCGCGCACGTCGACGAACACCTCGGTCCCGAGGCGGGCGAGTCCGGGTGCGACATAGGCCATGGCGATCGGATGTCCGAGCGTCGGTGACAGCGCACCGCTCGTGATCACGCCGTCGGCCACGGTCGCGTCGGAGCTGCGATACACCAGGTAGTCGGCCCGCCCGGCGCGCTTGCCGGCCGAGGCCAGCCCCACGAGCACGCGCGCCTCGGCGCTGGGACCTTCTTCGCTGGCCTCGCGGCCGATGAAGTCGACCTCCTTGCCGAGATTGACGACGCGGCCGAGCCCGGCCTGGGCGGGGTAGGTGGTGGTGCTCAGCTCGTGGCCGTAGAGCGGCATGCCGGCTTCCAGGCGCAACGTGTCGCGACTGGCGAGCCCGGCCGGTACGAGGTGGAAGGATGCCCCTGCCGCGCGGAGCGCGTCCCAGAGGGCCGCGGCATCCGGCACGTCGACGTAGAGCTCGAAGCCGTCTTCTCCGGTGTAACCGGTGCGGGCGATGAGCACGGTGCCGGCCTGGAAGGTGCCGCCGAGGGCGCGATAGTACTTCAGCGCGGACAGGTCACCGTCGACGGTCAGGTCGGCAGTGGCCTCGAGGATGGCGCGGGAGTTCGGTCCCTGCACGGCGATCAGGGCGACGTCGTCGCTCCGATCCGTGACCGTGACGTCGAAGCGTGCGGCGCGGGTCGACAGCGCCTCGAAGGCCGGAAACCGGTTGCCGGCGTTGGCGATGACGAGGTACTCGTTCTCGGCCGTGCGGTAGACGACCACGTCGTCGATGATGCCGCCGGCGCGGTTGAGGATGAGGCTGTACTTGGCCTGGAGCAGATCGATCGCCGAGAGTTTGCCGGCGAGGGCATAGTCGAGGAATGCGCCCGCGTCCGGCCCCGAGACGACGATCTCGGCCATGTGCGAGAGGTCGAAGATGCCCGCGCTGGTGCGCACCGCGTGATGCTCGGCCAGATCGCTCGAGTAACGCACCGGCATCTGCCAGCCGGCGAAGTCCGTGAAGCCGGCCCCGGCATCGACGTGCGCCTGGTGCAGGGGGGAGAAGCGTTCCGCCGCGGGGGTGGAATCAGGGTGGGCGGCAGTGTCCGAGGTCATGAGTTCTCCAGGTTGTCGTCGGCCGAGAGCCGAGCGAGAATCTCCGGGGCGCGGTCGAGCGATCGAACCCCTGGGAACTCCCCCTCTGTCGTCAGGCCTGAGAGCTTCACCGGTCCGTTGCCGGAGCGATTTTCACCATGGGCGAGTCACTGTTGTGCCGCGACTACTTTTCAGAGTGGCCAGTCCGATGCGGTACGAGTACCTGAGAGATTGTCGGGGAGGATTGCTCCTTCGGTGTTCGGCTGCCTGGCGGCGCCGAACTCTCCCGCATCGACCTTGATGGCCCGATATTCACTTTTCGGCACCAGCCTAGCGTGCGCCGGGATCGCACAGCGGTGGCCGGCTGGGTCCGGACAGGGAAAAGCGGGCAGCCGGTCGTGCCGGCTGCCCGCTTCGAACCCTGAACTCCAGTGGGTCGTGTGACTCCTAGTAGCCGTAGGCGTAGACCGGCTTGCCGCCCTCCATGGTGATCCGGCCGTCCACGTAGAAGTCGCGCTGACCGGTCATGGGCTCGACGGTGCCGCTGAAACCCTGACGGTTGTAGGTCACGCTGGCGGAACCCTGGACGTCCGTGGTCACGTACCACTCGTCGTCGTAGGAATCCTCGATTTCGAACGTCGCGGCCTCGTCGATGGTCCAGGCCACGTCCGTGACGGTGCCGAAGTCGAACGTGTACATCGGGCAGTCGTCGGCGTCGAGTTCCTTCAGCGCCACACACGCCTCGACCATCGCGGTGACCTGCTCGTCGATGCTCTTCTCGAAGGCCTTGGTGGGCACCAGCTCGAGTTCGACGCTCTCGCCCCCGTCGAGGTAGGAGGATCCGACCGTTGTCGTGCGGGGCTCGGCCGTGATCCACTCGTCGTCGCCGGCGACGCCGACGGTGTACTCGCCCGGGAACGCGAGCAGCTGCACATAGCCGTCACCCTGCTGCCCCTTGGTGAGCGAGACGGTGACGCCGTTGACGTCGAGTTCGGTGATGCCGTCGCTCAGCATGACGTCGAGGCTGGACAGCCCCACGGTGCTCAGCTTCCAGTCATCGAAGAACAGCAGGGTGGACCCGGTCCGCTTGAGCTCGTATAGTTCGGTGGACTTGCCACCGTCCTGCTTGAGCTCGGCGGTCACCTGGGCGGAATCCCCGTTGATGCTGACGTCGGTGATCGTGAAGTCGGTCACGCCGCCATCCGTCGCCTGAAAGACCTTGTCGGTCAGCAGCACACGCTCGGCCCGGGTCCCATCCGGAACCGAGAGTTCGAGAGCGGCCGACGCGTCCTGGTCGACCAGTGCGCCCAGGTAGCTCTGCACCTGGTGCTTGGGGCTGTAGACCGTCTTGTTGACGACCGCGATACCGATCGAGGCGGCCACCACGAGAACAGCGGCACCGCCGACGAGGCCGAGGACGAGGAGCAACCGGCGCTTGCGCTCGGGAGTCATCGGCTCGGTTGCCCCGGAGGCGACCGGAACGCCCACGCCCGGGCCTGCAACGGCGTCCGCGGCGTCGCCCGACATGGCGGTCATCACGGCGGGTTCGCCCACCGGCGCGGTGGGACGGATGCCGGCAGTCAGGGGCACACCGACCCGCGCCGTGAGCCGCCCGACCCGGGCGATCCAGGCGGCGGGGATGAGCGCGATCAGTGCCGGGGCCAGGTACAGGGCCACCGCCTCGACGAGTGCGCCGAGAGCCGCGAAGACGAGGAACGCCCAGGCGGCCAGACCCACGGATCCGCGGCCGGAGCCGGCGCCTTCCAGCAGGCCGATCAGGGAGTCGCTGTCGGAGCCGGCGTCGACGGTCGTCCAGCCGCTGATGCTGCCCAGCAGGGACGCCAGGACGCCCACCAGGGCGAAGGCGACGATGGTGGTCACCCAGGAGACCGACGACGCGGGTGCGCCGGTCGGGCGCCGCAGCCGCAGAATGATCCCGGCGCCACAGATCAGGGCCAGGTTGACGATCACGATCAGGGCCGTGGCCCAGAACGGCAGCACCGCCGGCATCCAGTAGCTGTCGGGGACGCCTCCGAGGGGCAGCGAAGACAGCGCGCCGGTGAGCGTGATCGGTGCGAAGTTGACGAAGCCGAGGCCGTCGAGCACGGCCGTGGGGAGCCACAGCGGCGCGGTCAGCAGGGCGTTCACCCCCACCTCCACGACGGTCCAGATCAGCAGCCCGACCGTGAGGAGGGCGGCGAGAACAGCCGTGTAGAGAGCGACAACGGGGGCGGTTCCGCGGACGTTGTCGCGCACGACGCGTGACGCGGGCGCCGCGGCCGGAGGCAGGGTGGCGGGGCGCACGCGTCCGGCGACGCGGGCGCGGCCGGCGTAGGCGGCGATCGTGCCGAGCGCGAGCGCGCCCAGGAAGGCGGTGAAGGAGGCTGAGGACAGCGCCACGTCGGAGTCCAGCGCGGAAGCCAGCTCGTCGGACGAGTCCAGGCGCAACGGGAGAACGGCCGCCACGATCACGGTGAGGAGGGCGAGAACCAGGCCCGTCGGCACCGACAGGAGCCACCGGATGCCGCGGGTCGCACTGCCCTGCAGTCGCTCGTCCCGGCGGGCGAGGAAGACGCCGGCCGCGACAAGGAACGCGGTGATCACGAGAGGGAGCCACAGGAACGAGACGGATGCGGTGACACCCAGGACCGTCGAGGTCCCGGTCAGCGTGCCGCCGACGGCGAGACCCACGAGTTGGGCCGGCGCCTGGAACGCCCAGAACCACTCGGGGTCGGATTCCAGGAGGCTCACGCCGAGAAGCAGGGTTACGACGAAGGCGAACACCCAGGCTGCAAGGAATACCAGGGCACCGGCTGCGGCGGCGGCGATGAATCGTTCGGGTGACACGCTGCGCACGAGCGCTCCGGCACGCGTGACGACCGTCGGGCCGGCGGGCGCGGCCGGAGTCCCGGCAACGGGAGGAGCGGGCGGGCCCGCCGGCGGCACGGGCGGAACCGCAGCATCCGCGGGCGGCGCAGGCGGCGCGGGCGGACCGGCCGGCGGTTCAGGCGGTGCAGGCGGACCCGCAGCATCCGCTGGCGGCGTCACAGCGGGCTGCAGGTTCGTCGCTTCCAGATCGTTGTTCGTCGCGTCAAGGCCGGAATCCGGCTCTCCGCCCAATTTTGAATTATCCATAAATCCCCCAGTATCAGCACTTACTCTATCAGCTGGGAAATACCTGAGAACCTGGTCACGCCGGGGGGACGCCGTCGTCGCCGGGGGCATCCGTCACGACTCCCCGGACTCGGCGCGTACCCTATGAGTCTGCCTGCGAATCGTGCGGGTCAGAAGAAAGGCGTTTCCGTGGACATCACCCTCCTCCGGCACTTCATCGCCGTCGCCGAGGAGTTGCATTTCCCACGCGCCGCGATGAACCTCAATATCTCCACCCCGAAGCTGCGCTCCTCGATTGCGAAACTCGAGGCGAACCTCGGCGTCGTGCTCATCGACCGCACCACGGAGACCACCCGGCTCACCACCGCGGGCAACCTGTTTCTGACGGATGCCCGCGCCGAGCTGGCTGCCTCGAACGAACCCTGGAAGCCGCCGCTGCCCGCGGGCGGCAAAGCCAAAGCGGCGAAGGGCAAGGGCCGCGCGCCCGAGGTCAAAGGCCAGCCGCGGCCCGGCAAGCGCCGCCAGGGGCGCTAGCCGGAGCTCCCCGTCGACCGCTAGAGACCGTCCAGTCGCGCCATGTCCTCCGACTCGTCGGCAGCGCGCACTCCGGCCGAGGCCCGGCGCCAGGCAGAGAAGCTGGCTACCGAGCCGCTGTGCGGCTCCACCAGCCACGGCCACGGATGCAGCTCCGCCGCACCCTCCGCGTACCGAGCGAAACTGGGTACCGGTGCAGACGTGACGGCTGCGTCAAGGCCCGGAACGATCACTCGGGGGTCGCCCAGGTGCACGACCACCTCGCGGCGGCGGGCCAGATCCTGAAGGGTCTCCACCGTGAAGATCAGCCTCTTGCTCGACAACCGCAACCGCTCCAGGGCCGGCTCGTCGAAGACGAAGACGACCGGAAGCGCGGGATGCGCGATGAGGGCCGGATCGGCGTCGCCCAGGGAGTCCACCGTCAGGAGCACCGACCGGGCAGCCCGATGCCGGACGACGTCGGCGGGCCCCCTCGTGATGGACAGCTGAGGGTCGCGGGTGAGGTTCGCCGGCGCATCCGTCACCGGCGGAACGGCGGCCGAGGCCGGAAATTCCTGGATCGGGCAGGCCCGGGCGAGCGGGCAGTCACGGCAGAGTTGCGGCGCCCGTTTCTCAACCTGCCAGCGGGCGAAGCCGTAGGGTGAACCGGTGCCGGCCCCCACCGTCCACTGCCAGCCCAGCAGGTTGGCGGCGCGGGAGCCGTCGAGCAGGTGCCGGTAGAACTCCTCCTGACCGGCGTGCCACCCGGCGCCGGACCGGACCGTGTACTGGGAGGCCAGCCACATCCGGGTCTGGTTGACGAGCCAGCCGTCGGTTTCCAGCTCCGACACCACCGACTCGACGCAGCGCATGCGCTGCGGCCAGGCCTCGGGTTCGAATTCTCCGGCCCAGGGTGCCGCGAAGCGCAGGTTTCGGTGCAGGGCCCCGCCCACCCGCGCGTAGAGATGGCGCGCGTATTCCTGCCAGAGCAACTCATCCCGGAATTTTCGGGTGTCCCGGGCCGGTCCGCCCCCGACGTGCTCCCACACCCGGCCAAGCGGCAACAGCGAGTGCCGAATATACGGTGAGAGCCGGGATGCCCCGCGAGCGCTCTCCGGGAGTACCTGGCTGCGCTTGGCCGCATAGCCCGCGACCGAGAAGCCGGCCAGTGCACGGTCGGCACTGGTCTGGCCGCCGCGGATGCCGGGACTCGGCCTCACCTCGTCGTCGACCAGATGGGGCAGGTGGCGGGCCACAACGGCATCCGCAGGTCCGTCATTCAGGGCGATGAGCACACCTGATTTTAGACTCCGACCCGGGCGAACTGGATGCAGAAACGGGCCTGGGCCGGTCGCGATCATTCGATCACGACCGGCCCAGGCCCGTTGGCTGCGCGCCGGAGGCCGGGTGGGCCTACTTGCCGCGTGCGTTCGTGCCGGCTGCCATCTCGTCGGCTTCATCGACCGACAGTTCGAGGCGTGCGAAAGACGGGTCGTCCGCGAACGACTTCATCCGAGCGATCTTGTAGATGATCAGGCCGTAGAGGGCCTTGGCCAGGATGTCGGCGATCGAGTAGCCGATCTGCTTGCCGACCCAGGCATCCGAACCGTCGATGCCGAGCATCGGCAGCAGGTAGGCGATCGGGTAGACACCCCAGGTCAGCAGCAGCAGCAGGCGCAGCTGGCTGATCGTGCGGCGCACACTTGCCGGCTGACGGTCGAGGGACTTGGTCAGTTCGACGAACAGGACGTAGAGGATGTACGCGAACGGAATGGTCGAGAGCAGACCGAAGATTCCGCGTACCGCGTTGTCGCCGCTGAGCTCGCCGGGGTACCCGAGGATGATCATCAGGGCCGAGGCCGGGATGAGGCGGTAGAGGAGGCTGGTCTGCACCTTGCGGGCCAGGGCGAGAACCGCGATCAGTTCGAGCAGGAGCAGAGGAACGGTGAGGAGCCAGTCAACGTAGCGGTAGCCCTCGTTGAAGGATGCCCCGGCGACCTGCACATAGTCGCCCGCACCGCCGATGGCCTCGGTGACGAACGCTGCTTTGAAGGAGTCGAAGATGCGGAAGTAGTGGTACGCGGCAATCGCACACACGATGGCCGCGACGGTCATCGCCTGACGGTAGCGCGGGAGAATCCGCTTGAGGGAGACGATGATGAAGATCGCCGTGAACAGCTGTGAGGCGATGACGAGCGAAAACATGTTGTAGACGGTGTCGTATTGAATCTGGGTGAGGGAATCGGGAATCACTTTTTGTCCTCCGGATGAGCGAGAAAGAACTGAGATATCGCTGTGCAGACGTGCTTTGCTGTGTTGCTTGATTACTAATCAGCCTAAATGCTGAACTGATTGCTTACTAGGAATTTAGTACTAATTTCCTGAGTCTAAGCAGGGAGTATCCAGACAGATTTAGTGAGGAATGTACACCCGATCAGGGAGTCCCGAATGGGGACGACAACGTCACTCACACGGCCGTGGAATCACCCTGTTCGCGGCGGCCGGTTGCGGCCTCCCGCTGCAGTGGCGTCACCGAGGAAAGCGGCACGTTCAGCAGATCGACCAGCGGAGCGAGCGCCCGGAACCGCTCCAGCACCAGGTCGGTGAAGTCCTCGCCGAGCGCCGCGGCGCCGGGCAGGAAGCCGGTCATCGCCCAGCTGCGGTTCTGCAGCAGATCGACGGCCGGGTGGTCGGCCGGGAAACCCTTCGGCGCACGCACGAGCGGGTTGCCCGCCAGCGGATCGGCCAGTCCGGTGCGCGACACGTCGGCCAGCACGCCTCGCATCGCCCTGTGGTGCTCGAGCAGATACTCGCGAATGGCGCGCAGCTGCTGCGGTCCCGGACCCCAGGACCCTCCCGCGACCATGACGCTCTGCACACCCACCTGCACGAAGAAGCCCGCTCCCCCGGTCTTCTCCAGACCCTGCCGCGGCCAGAAGGCCGCCAGATGGGTCTTGTAGGGGGTTTTGTCGTGGGAGAAGCGCACGTCGCGGTAGATGCGCATCATGGCCTTGTTCGGCGGCCGGAGATGCTGGGGTGCGAACTCGCCCAGGCCGGCGTTGATCGACTCGATGACGGCCAGCATCCGTGCCTTCAGCTCGATCTCGTAGACGGGCTTGTGCTCTTCGAACCACTCGCGGTTGTTGCGGTGTTCCAGCTCTTCGAGAAAGTCAAAGGTCTGCTCGCTGAAATGGGGGCCCACTGCACACTCCTCGATCTGGCCGGTAACGGTCTAACCGCGGGTACCGCCCTGCTTCACCACCCTACGCAGGAACAGCAGCGGCAGTGTGACGGTCGCCACGGCCGGGACCAGCCAGACCACGAGGGTGGCCAGAGGATCAGGAACCGCACCATGCCTACTCCGTCTTCTTGGCCGCTGCCTTCGCCGCCCGCTTGGTTTCCCGCACCCGGCTCAGAGATTCCGGGTCGACGATGTCGGCGACCGACCGGAACGAGCCGTCCTCGCCGTAGGGGGCGGATGCCTCCCGCCAGCCCGGCGCCGTGAGACCCTGCCGCTTGCCGAGCAGGGCCAGGAAGATCTTCGCCTTCTGCTCGCCGAACCCCGGGAGCGCCTTCAGGCGCCGCAGGATCTCGGCGCCGTCCGGGGAGCCGGTGGTCCACAGGGCGGAGGCGTCGCCGTTCCAGTCGGCGGCGATCACCCCGGCGAGGGTCTGCGTGCGCGCGGCCATCGAGCCGGGGTAGCGGTGCACGGCCGGCGTGGCCCGGAAGACCTCGACGAAGGCGTCGGCGTCGAAACCGGCGATGGTCGACGGGTCGAGCGTGCCGATCCGGTCGCGGACCTTGGCCGGCCCGGCGAACGCGGTCTCCATCGCGATCTGCTGGTCCAGCAGCATCCCGAGGAGGAGGGCGAACGGGTCGTCGCTGAGCAGGGCGTCGGCGGCGGAATCGCCGGTGAGGTGCAGCATCATCCGCCCATTGTGCCACCGGCCGGGCGCTGCCGGTGGCGCCTAGACTCGGCCCATGTCCCGCCTCGTCGTCGTCCTCCCGCTCACGCCGCTCCGCACCGGCGACAGCTTCCCGGTGTCGGACTGGCCGCTGCACATCACGGTGCTGCCCCCCTTTCACACGGATGCCGCGGCATCCGTCATCGCGCACGTCATCTCGGGTGTCGTCGCCGCGACCATCGCCGGCGCGCCGGGCGGCGGGACCGCACTGACTCCCGTCGCGGGCGCCGACGCGCTGTTCGGCCGGCGGGAGGACGTGCCGGTGACGCTCATCGAGGACGACCCGCAGCTCACGGGGTTGCACCGCGCCCTCGTCGACGCTGTGCGGCCGTTCGCCTCCACCCCGGATGAACCCGCGTTCACGGGTCCCGGCTTCCGGGCCCACATCACGATCAAGAACGGCGCCCGGGTGCACGCGGGCCAGCGGCTCGCCCTCAGCCAGATCGCCCTCGTGGACATGGCGCCCCGATCCGCGGCGAGCGGGCGCACGGTGCTCGCCACGTTCCCTCTGGCCGCGCCGGGCCCGGCCTGACCTCGACCGGAAATGTCGACCTCGGCGCCACCCTCCTGCCGAAGGATCCGGCCCGGGCTGCCCTTCCGGATGAGCACGCACGGTGGCACCATTGGCCCCGCGAAGTGAGGGCTGAGAGGATGGCGACGACGATGACGATCGAGGTGACGCCGGCCCACGACTTCGCGGACATGGCGACGATGTTCGAGCCGAAGAACCCCGAGTCGTCTGTCTGCTGGTGTCTCTCCTGGCGGCTGGGCTCCGCGGAGAACCGCGAGCTCCGGGGCGCCGCTCGAGCCGACAAGGTACGGGAATTGTGCTCGCGGGAACTCGCTCCCGGCGTGCTCGCGCACAGCGACGGGGAGGTCGCCGGGTGGGCCGGGATCGCCCCGCGCGCCGAGCTGCACCCCTTCGCTCACTCGCGCAAGATCCCGCACCTCGACGAGCTGCCCGTCTGGTCGCTCTGGTGCCTCCGGGTGCGTCCCGGGTACCGCAAGCAGGGCGTCACGCGCGCACTCATCGACGGGGCCGTGGCGTACGCGCGGGCATCCGGCGCCCCCGTCGTGGAGAGCTACCCGGTCGACAACGCGGGACAGCGGGTGGACCTCACAATGGCCTACGTCGGCACGCGCAGCATGTTCGAGCGGGCCGGCTTCACGAAGGCCGCCGACACGAGCGCCGTCGCGGGCGGCTTCGCGCGCATCCTGATGCGACGGATGCTGCGCTGACCCCGAACTCGCATGGCCGGTGGGCTGGAGCTCACCTGCCCTGTCCCTAGGATGAGGTCATGGCGATGCCGGTCCTGGCCACAAAGCTCTTCATCCCGAGGCTTCGGTCCGGTGCAGTGCCTCGCCCGCGCCTGGTCGAGCGTCTGCAGGAGGGACTCCGCGCCGGCCGGAAGCTGCTGCTGATTTCTTCGCCCGCCGGTTTCGGCAAGACCACGCTGCTCACCGAGTGGATAGCCGATGCCCAGCGGCGGGATCCTCTGCTGCGGGTCGGCTGGCTGTCTCTCGACGAGAGCGACAACGATCCCTCGCGGTTCCTCACCTACCTGACGAACGCGCTGCAACGGGCAGATCCCGCGATCGGCGCAGGCGCAGCAGTCCTGACCCTCCCGGTCACGTCGTTCGAGCCGGCCCTGACCGGGCTGATCAATGACGTCGCCCAGAGTCCGCAGACGATCATCCTGGTGCTCGATGACCTGCAGGTGATTGAGGCACCGGAGGTCCGTGACGCTCTGGTCTTCCTCCTCGAGCATCTTCCGCAGAATCTGCACGTGGCCGTGGCGAGCCGCTCCGATCCGCTTCTGCCCGTGGCGCGATTGCGCGCCGGGGATGAGCTCACCGAGTTGCGGGCAGCCGATCTGCGCTTCACTCCGGACGAGGCCGCCGCCTTCCTGACCGAGATGGTGGACCTGCAGCTCTCGGCCGACGACATCGCCGCCCTCGAATCGCGCACGGAGGGCTGGATCGCCGGGCTCCAGCTGGCGGCCCTCTCGATGCGGGAACGCTCGGATGTCTCCGGCTTCATCCACGGGTTCACCGGGAGCAACCGGTTCGTGATCGACTATCTCGCCGAAGAGGTGCTGCAGCGTCAGCCCGAGCAGGTGCGGGCATTCCTGCTGCGCACCTCCATCCTGGACCGGCTCACCGGCCCCCTCTGCGACGCCGTCACCGGGGAGGCAGGGAGCAGCGAGATGCTGGCGTCCCTCGAGCGGGAGAATCTCTTCGTCATTGCCCTCGACGACCGGCGTCATTGGTACCGGTATCACCACCTCTTCGCGGATGTCCTGCGGGCGCGGTTGCGTGCCGACGGGCCGGATCGGGTGGCTGAGCTCCATCGACTCGCCAGCGCCTGGCACGAGCAGAATGACCTCCCGGAGGAAGCGATCACTCACGCCCTGGCGGCCGGGGACAGTGAACGTGCGGCGACGGTGATCGAGGGGACCGTGCCCTCCGTGCGGCAGAGCAGGCAGGATGCGACGCTGCTCGGCTGGCTGAAGTTGCTCCCGGACGACGTCATCCGCCGCAGGCCGGTGCTCGGCGTCTACTGCGCGTGGTCCGCATTCGTCTCCGGTGACGTAGAGGCTGTCGAACCCCGCCTGAGCGACGCCGAACGGGCCCTGGCGGCCAGGAACGATGACGGCGAACCGACGCACCGCTCCGCCGCCGGCGCGGAGCTTCGGAAGCTTCCCGTGACGATCGCCGTCTATCGGGCAGCCCTGGCGCAGGCGCAGGGGAATGTGAGCGGGATGAAGGAGCACGCTGGGCGCGCCCTGGATCTCACCCTTCCAGACGATCATCTCGGGCGCGGTGCGGCAGCCGGCCTCCTCGGACTCGCTTCCTGGGCCGACGGCGATCTCGACGCCGCCCTGCGGGCCTTCGCCGAGGTCAGGACCAGCCTGCGACTGGCCGGCAATCTGGCCGATATGCTCGCCACCACCCTCGTGCTGGCAGACCTCCTGACGCCGATGGGACGACTCCGCGAAGCCGAGAGCGCCTTCGCACAGGGCCTGCAGCTCGCATCGGAACAGGGAGAGCCGCCGCCGCAATCGACGGCCGACCTGCACACCGGCATCAGCGAACTCCTGCGCGAACGCGACGAACTGCCCGCCGCCAGAGCGCACCTGCAGGTGAGCGAGGAACTCGGGGAACGAGCCTCCCTGCCCGAGAACCGCTACCGGTGGTTCGTCGCGATGGCGCGGGTCCGGGACGCCGAAGGACATCAGCACGCCGCTCTCGATCTACTCGCGACGGCCGAACGGCTGTACCGACGCGGGTTCTTCCCGGAGGCCCGTCCGATCGCCGCGATGCGAGCTCGGCTCTGGATCAAGCAGGGACGACTGACGGATGCCCGCGCCTGGGCCGACGAGCACGGCCTGTCTGCGGAGGACGAGCTGACCTACCTGAGTGAGTTCGGGCACATCACCGTGGCGAGGCTGCTCATCGCGCAGCACCGGGGCGATCCGCGTGAGGGAACGATCGGGTCGGCCATCCGTTTGCTTGACCGGCTCCTGGCCGCCGCCGAAGCAGGCCGCCGCACCGGAGTCGTCCTTGAGATCCTCCTGCTGCAGGCACTGGCGGAGGAGGCGCAGGGTCGCATCCCGTCCGCCCTGCCTTCGCTTCGCCGCGCGCTCACCCTCGCCGAGCCGGAGGGTTACCTCCGACTCTTCGCCGACGAAGGCGAGCCGATGTCGGCGTTGCTCCGTGCGGCCGCCGAGACGGGAACCAGCCCCGAGTACGTGAGACGGATCGGCCGGGCCCTGCGCACATCCGGTGCCGGCACAACCGGTCTGCCGACCCTGCCTGAGCCATTGAGCGAGCGCGAACTGCATGTACTCCGGCTTCTGGCGACCGAACTCACCGGTCCCCAGATCGCGCGGGAACTGTACGTTTCGCTCAACACACTGCGCACCCACAGCAGGCACATCTTCGGCAAACTCGACGTCAACAGCCGTTCGGCTGCCGTCAGCCGTGCCACCCAGCTGGGCCTGATCTAGTCAGCCAGTCGGCATAATCACCACCTCGGTCACCACGGGGGGTGATGCCCCGTCACCACGTGTCTTCGTAGATTCGGGTCGTTCTCAGGTATCCACCTGGGGCCACTCAGAGCATCGGAGAACCTCATGAACATCACGCCTTCCACACTCACCCGAGGGGCCGCGGGTGCCGCCGCCCTGTCCGGGTTGATCTATATCGTCATCCAGTTCATCCACCCCGCCGACGAGGTCACTTCCCTCACCACCCAGACCTGGGTGACGGTGCACAGTCTCAGCTTCGGCATGGCCGTCCTCGGCCTGGTCGGCGTCACGGGCCTCTACCTTCGCCAGGTGCGCCAGTTCGGGCTGCTCGGCCTGATCGGCTACGCGATGTTCGGACTCTTCTTCATCCTCCAGTCGGCCTTCGTCTTCGCGGAGGCGTTCATCGCGCCGCTGGTCGCGGCGGACGCACCGCAATTCGCCGAGGACTTCGTCGGCCTCTTCGGCCGAAACCCGGCCGAGACCGACCTCGGCCTTCTCGCCGCACTTCCCCTGATCGGCGCCGTGGTCTACACGGTCGGCGCCATCCTGTTCGGCGTCGCCGTCCTCCGGGCCCGCGTCCTGTCCCGTGGGGCCGGTATCCTCTTGATCGCCGCTGCGGCGGTGACGCCCCTCGCGGGCGCGCTGCTTCCGCATCCGCTCGAACGGATGGCCGCGATCCCGATGGGCCTGGCCCTGATCTGGCTCGGCTACTCACTGTGGTCGGACCAGCGCACCAGCGCAGCGCAGAGCATCCGCGCCGCGCACGGATCAGCTCTCGACCACACGACGGTGTTCTGATGAACCGGGAGAACGGTGACCTCGCCCGCTATGAGATTCGGCTCCGGGGACAGCTCGAGGAGAGCTGGAGCGACTGGTTCGAAGGCTTCACCCTGACCGGGACAGTCGATGGAACCACCGTGCTCACGGGCTCGGTCATCGACCAGGCCGCGCTGCACGGGCTGCTCCGGCGCGTCAGCGACCTGGGTGTGACGCTGATCTCCGTCAATGCCCTCGGAAGCAGGCAACCATGACCGCGGGCATCGTGACTGCCGCGACACCCCGCGGCGATCATCGGTCCGGCTCTCGGAGGCACTGGCTGGCACCGACCGGGTTGATCCTCCTCAGCCTCATCCCCGTGCTCGCCGGGGCGGCGCGGCTCACCGAGCTGACGGGCGGGGCCGTCGCCACACCGCAGAACGCCCGGTTTCTCGACTCCCCCGTGCCCATCGTGACGCACATCCTCAGCGTGACCGTGTTCACCCTGCTGGGCGCGTTCCAATTCGTGCCGACACTGCGTCGCCACCGGGCCGGCTGGCATCGCGTCACCGGACGCATCCTCATCCCGGCGGGCCTGCTCGCCGCGCTCTCCGGCATGTGGATGGCCGCTTTCTACCCGCATCCAGCCGGGGATGGAGCCCTCCTGGTGGTGTTGCGGCTGCTCTTCGGGGCAGCCATGGTGGCGAGCATCGGCCTCGGTGTTCGCAGCATCGTGCGGCGAGACGTCATCCGCCACGGCGCCTGGATGACCCGCGCCTACGCCATCGGAGTGGGAGCCGGCACCCAGGCCGTCGTTCTCATCCCACAATCGATCATCTTCGGTTCAACCGACGAACTATCTCGCGCCGGGTTCATGGGTGCCGCCTGGGTGATCAACCTGGCGGTAGCGGAGTACATTATCCGCCGGCGCCCCAGACCTGTCCTCACCCCATCATTCAAGGAGTCGCCATGAAGTCACAACCAGACACTCGCACCCACGGCCAGGATGTGCGGATGCGTGCCGCCGTCTATCGCCGGTTCGGCCCTCCGGAGGTGGTGCAGATCGAAGAGGTGCCCAAACCCCAGCCGCGGCCGGGCGAGGTGCTCGTCAAGGTCTACGCGAGCACGGTGAGCGCCGCTGACTACCGGTCTCGCTCGCGCAACGTCCCGAAAGGGCTGGGACTGCCCACTGCGCTCGCGCTCGGAGTGTTCCGCCCCCGCCGGCGGGTCCTGGGCATGGATGTCGCCGGTATCGTCGAGGCCGTGGGCTCGGGCGTCACGTCGTTCGGGCCCGGAGACGAGGTGATCGCCATGCTCGGCAGCCGGTTCGGCGGGCACGCGGAATACGTCTGCATCCCGCAGGATGGCGTGATCACGGCGAAGCCACGGAACATGACCTTCACGGATGCCGTCACCCTCGTCTTCGGCGGAACCACCGCCCAAGCATTTTTCAGCCGCGCCGCGATCACACCGGGCAGCACCGTTCTCGTGAACGGCGCATCCGGTGCGGTAGGCACGGCGGCAGTGCAGCTCGCCAGGCAGTTGGGCGCCCGGGTCACCGGTGTGTGCAGCGGCGCCAACCGCGAACTGGTCACCGCGCTCGGCGCCGACCGGGTGATCGACTACACGACGACGGATTTCCTGCTCGAGGGGCAAACCTACAACGTCATCATGGATTGCGTCGGGAACGCCCCCTTCGAACGCGCCGCGGCGCGCATCACTCCCGGCGGCGCCCTGTTGCTCGTCATCTCCGATCTGAGAGGTCTGCTGCTGGCCGCCTGGCACACCAGGACGAGCGGGAAGCTGGTCGCCGCGGGCAACATCGCCAACACGGCGGAATCGCTGGCTGTGCTCGTCGGCCTCGCGGAATCGGGTCGCTTCCAGGCCGTCATCGACCGTACCTACGACCTTGCCGACGTTGCCGCTGCGCACCGCTACGTCGACGACGGGCACAAGAGAGGCAATGTTGTGCTGCGGATCGCAACCGGTTGACCGCCGGGCACAACCGGTGCGGCAGGTGCCCGGGGCGGCGCGGCCACCGCCGAACTGCGGGGTGACGACGCCGGGACAGGTGGTTATTCTGGGGGCATGTGCCGGAACATCCACACTCTGCATAACTTTGAGCCTGCCGCCACCGACGACGAGGTGACCGCCGCCGCCCTGCAGTTCGTGCGCAAGATCAGCGGCTTCACGAAGCCGTCGAACGCCAACGCCCCGGCGTTCAACCGGGCTGTCGAGGAGATCGCCCACATCTCGCGGCACCTGTTGGAGGACCTGGTGACCACGGCTCCGCCCAAGAACCGGGAAGTCGAGGCGGAGAAGGCGAAAGCCCGCTCAGCGAAACGGTTCACCGCGGCATAGGGCTGCGGATGTCCGTGCTTGGCGACCGGGGCGGAGACGAACCGACACGGTCAGCTCCGTGACGCGGAGCGCCATGCCCGGTGGCTAATTCAGGAGAATCATCCGGCCCGAGGCGGATCCACTACCAAAGCTGACAGCATCCTCGGGCGACCGATCTCCTGAATTAGCCACACCTCCGGGTGCCTGTCGTTGCAGCGAGGCTTGACGTCGGTTCTCATGCGCCGGATGCTCCCCGGAGAACGCCGGCAGCCGACGTCGACGGATGCGGTCGAGCTCGTCTGGTGCGCCGGTCGGAGTCGACCGGACCTGTCGAGTACGACGAGACTCCCCACCCGCCACCGCCGGCAGCGGTAGCCCTGGGACAAGAACGACGACTCAGCAGCTGGACACTCTCACTTAGTCGGATGTCGTCGAGACTGGCAACGCGAGTCCGAGGAACGGCTCGATTGCGCGGGCGTACTCCTCAGACTCCCCTGAACGCACCACAGTCGCACCGTACGAGACGCGGATGTTGTCGAGTCGACCGTCAGCGTTCTCCGCCCAGGTCGCTGCCGCACCGGTGGGGTCCAGCGCCGTATCCTGGATGGAGACATCGACCCATTGGACGCCGTCGTACACCCTGGCGTTCCAGAGCCAACACTCACCGCCCTCGCGGTTGCAATAACGGTCGCGGTATTCCTTCTGCCAGTTCGGGTCGGCGTTCATTGCCTTGGAGTCCTGCTCCAGCACGAGCAGCCCGAGCCCGGCGGCACGAGTGACCTCACTGGCGGCATCGAGCACCGCCTGCCACTTCGCCGGGCGCGGAACGCCATCCGTGGCCGATTCGCAACAGTTGACGGAGATGAGCATGGACTCTCCCCCATAACCATTGCCGAGCTGCGGGAACCAGCGCTCATCACTGAACCACTCGTCCTCGGGCTCTGTAGACGTCATCTCCAGGCCTGAGGCGTCGGCAATCGCGGCCTGCAGATTGCCGATCAGCGCACGCGCCTCGGGCTCGAGCGCTGTCTGGTCTGGTCGGCCCAACAGAGCCTCCCCGTTCTGCCCCGCGTGAGCCGGGTAGTCGGCCCAGTCGACCGTGATCTCATCGCCCTGCGAATCTGTGTACGTGGTTGTCGGCGACGGTTCGACACCGAAGGCAGAGCAGCCGGTCAGGGACACGGCTGCCAGCAGAATCAGGCCAACGTGTCGTTTCATGCCCTGAGACTACTGCTCAGGGTTGCCCACAGCTCAAGCATGCGAACATGACACGGCCCTGCCTGCCGAAGCTGACGGGGCCGTTCTCAACACACGCTTTTTTTTGGATGTCGACGCGGAACCAAACCGTGTTCCGTCATTCCATCGCCGAACTGGGGTGTCTGAGGTCTTCGCTCTGAACGACCAGCGCCGGTGAGAGCGGGCCGCAGCGCTGCATGACGTCAATCTGGGCAATTGTTGCCGGAACGGACAATTGTGGCCGTTGCGCCGGCCACAATTGTCCGAAGCGGGAACAGTTGCGGCCCGGACCGCGGGCCACACGTGAACCGGGATCCCACCGCATTCCGCCACCAAGTACGTGACCGTGGAACGGCAACACCAGCCATTCATCCATTAGATCTCAGCGTCTGTGTGAAGATATGTTCGAGGGCGCTCATACGTCCGATGACCCGGGGGAACAATGATCGATAACGGCGTGTCACGTGTGGGCAAGGTTCTCTCAGGAGCGGTCCTCGTCGTTGGCGCGGTGTTCCTCACCGCCTGTTCCGGACCAGCAGCTCCTATCCCACGCACCCTCAGCCCGACGGCAACGCCCACAACGGCAACGGCAACCGAGTCGGCGCCGCCGGCTGCAGCCCGGGTGACTGACCTCGTGCTCAGCTCGACGTCGATCGAATTCCGAGATGCATCCGGGACCGCCCAATCCACGTTCGACTATTTCCAGCCGCCGGACGAACTGGTTTCCGCGCTAACGCTGGCACTGGGAAGCGCGCCGACCAAAAGCACGTGGGGCGAGGACGACAATCACCCAGGAGTTACCTACGCGTGGGACGATTTCGCCATCCACGACTTCGATCGAGTGGTGAACGGGGAGACATTGAACTGCCCAAGTTCCTCTTTCGGAGTGGAAACCGAGGCCCTGAACGGTGTTCGCATCCGCACAGTGGATGGAATCGCCGTCGGCGACAACGCCGCCGAAATTGCGGCACGTTATCCCGACACCTCGTGGAGAAGTGCTCCGCTGGGCGACCCCAAGGGCGAACCCGTCGAACTCCACATCGGCGTCGGTCACGTTTCGCTTCCACCGTGCGAGGCCGCGAGAGGAAATTCGGACCGCACGTATTCGGTCCGGCTTGATGCCCCTGATCCGCTCGGGCCGATCACGAGATTCTGGGGGCCTTCGGCGGACTGGGGCGACTGAAGCCTCACCAACCACTGAAACGGTGACGCTGATCTTCCCCCGGTGCCCGTTCAATGCGACGCGGCATCCGCAACGAGCGCGCATCGACTTCGACGGTTCCGGTCAAGTTCGGCTGCTGCGCCTGTCGAAGTCGGCCGGTTTTCGTCACCGACAGTCCTGACAACCGCCGAGGGTCGCTTCAGTCCGGGACGTTGCCGTGCCTCTGATTACCAACCGTGCAAGGATGTCTCCAAGTGCAGCCACCTGCTTGATGACTTCTGGGGGAAGTATGATCGTTCGCGGCGTGGAGGGTGGGTGCGGCACAGCGGTCGCAGCACTTGTTGTGGTTGCCAGCGTCCTGATTCTGACCGGCTGCTCCGGTCAAGCCGGTCCCGTCCGCGGCACCCCGGGTCCGTCTGCAACGCCGACGGTGGCTCCATCTGCCCCGACTGCATCGGAGCCTCTCCCGGTCACAGCCGCAGTGACGGACCTCTACATCAGTGCAACCTCCATCGACGTGCGAGACGGCTCCGGGGAGACTTTGGCCACGTTCGACTACTTCCAGCCTGCCAGCGAGGTGGTCGCCGGCCTGTCCGCAGCCTTCGGAAGCCCGCCCATCACCGAAGACTATTTGAGCGAAAACACCGAGCAGCATCCCGGCACTAGGTATTCGTGGGGTCATACCTACGCCAAGGATTCTGGTTCTGGCCTGAACCCCGACACGCCGGGTGATTTCGTCTTCGTCGACGAGGACCCGGTCGGGGTGCCACCTTATCTTCCCAACACCCGTGTCCTAGTTGCCTCCGACGCCGTGAACGGTGTTCATATCAGCACCATCGACGGGATTGCGGTCGGAGACAACGCCGCAGAACTCGCGGCACGTCATCCCGACACCGCTTACCGGAGTCCTCACGACGGCGCGCTCGACCTAACTGTGGGTCCCGTGCCGCTCCCACCCGCCGACTGGAACGCCGACCCTGTGTTTTCCGTCCAGGTCCGCGCTCCCGACCCACTCGGGCCGATCACAGTGTTTGTTGCTCCATCGCCGAACTGGGGCGTGTGACGCCCTCACCCCTGGGCAGGAACGCTGCTCCACGTCAAAGCGGAAATCCACCGAGTGGCATCGCAAAGCAACCATTCACAGCCACGTTTAGCGCCCTTCTGGCTATCTCCGCATCGTCGCTGCCGGCAGCGCAGTGCCCTTACTCCCTGCCGTCCTCAAGCGGGATGAGCATCGTTCGAAATGGACCAGCAACGGCGTGGAGGTCCCAGATGCGATCGGCGACGCCGTCGATGCCATCGTCAAGCTGAAGCTGAGGAATGCCTCCCGGGATCACGAGTTGGCTGACACGGACTCCCTCACCCTCGAGCGCGTCGTGGAGCATCTCGCCGTAGGCGCTCTCGGCCGGGAAGGCGACCGATGTGCCGGCGAAGTCGGCGCGGGCCTTCACTGAGGTTCCGCCGTTGATCATGATGATGCTGCCGCTACCTGACTGCCGCATCGCCGGGAGCACCGCACGCACCGCGTGAATGAGCCCGAGAGCCGAGAACTGCAATGCCTCCAAAGCCAGCTCCGGAGTCATGTCGAGCACCGGCTTCAGGTAGTCACGCGACGGAAGCGGGCTGTACTGCAACGTAGTGATGGGTCCGAGCTCTGCCGCAGCACGCGCAAGGGAATCTTCAAGCGCCGCCGGCACTCGGACATCCGCGGCGTAACCACACGCGGTGAAACCGGCAGCAGTGAGCTCCGCAGCCATGGAGTCGAGCTTCGACTGGTTTCTCGAGATCAGGGCGATTGAGAAGCCCTCGCGCCCGAACCTTCGCGCAACTGCTGCTCCGAGTCCTGGTCCAGCTCCGATGATGGCGATGACAGGCACGGTGGTTTCCTCCGAGTGATGATCTTGTGGTGCCGAGAGTGAAGTCTGATGGGTCGACAGCTCTGAGGATCACGCACCAGCCCGACCCCGGATATTGCCGGGGCAGGGTGATGACATGGTCGGGTACAGGGCAATTGTTGCCGAAACGGACAACTGTTGCCGGTGCGCCGGCAACAGTTGTCCGAAACGGGAACAGTTGCGGCCGGCACTGCGGGCTACACGTTGAAGCGGAACTCCACCACGTCGCCATCCTGCATGATGTATTCCTTGCCCTCGATGCGGGCCTTGCCCTTGGAACGGGCCTCCGCCACGGAGCCGGCCTCCATCAGGTCTTCGAAGGAGAAGATCTCCGCCTTGATGAAGCCCTTCTGGAAGTCGGTGTGGATCACGCCGGCGGCCTGCGGGGCGGTCCACCCCTTGTGGATAGTCCAGGCGCGCGTTTCCTTCGGGCCGGCCGTCAGGTAGGTCTGCAGGCCGAGGGTGTCGAAGCCGATGCGGGCGAGCTGGTCGAGGCCACTCTCGGCCTGGCCGGTCGAGGCCAGCATCTCGGCGGCATCCTCGGCGTCGAGCTCGCTGAGCTCGGATTCGAGCTTCGCGTCGAGGAACACGGCGTTGGCCGGCGCGACGAGGGCGGCGAGGGTGTCGAGCTTGGCCTGGTCCTGCAGCACGGCCTCGTCCACGTTGAAAACATAGATGAAGGGCTTCGCGGTGAGCAGCCCGAGTTCCTGGATCGGCTCGATGTCGAGCGCGGCCGACGAGAGCGGCTGGCCGGCGTCGAGGATCGCCTGCGCCTTGAGCGCGGTCTCGAGCACGATGGGGGGAAGTTTGCGCCCCTTGACCTCTTTCTCGAACCGCAACACGGCCTTTTCGAGGGTCTGCAGGTCGGCGAGGATGAGCTCCGTGTTGATGGTCTCCATGTCGCCGGCCGGGTTCACGGCACCGTCGACGTGCACCACGTCGGGATCGGCGAAGCCTCGGATGACCTGTGCGATGGCATCCGCTTCACGGATGTTGGCGAGGAACTTGTTGCCGAGGCCCTCCCCCTCGCTGGCGCCGCGCACGATTCCGGCGATGTCGACGAACGAGACCGGCGCCGGCAGCAGGGCCTTGCTGCCGTAGATGGTGGCCAACGCAGCGAGCCGGAAATCAGGCAGGTTGACGATGCCGACGTTCGGCTCGATGGTGGCGAACGGGTAGTTCGCCGCGAGCACGTTGTTCTTGGTCAACGCGTTGAAGAGGGTGGACTTGCCGACATTGGGCAGTCCGACGATTGCAATAGTAAGAGCCACGAGAGTCAATCGTACCGTCTGCGGCCCGCGGCCCGGTCGGCCCGCGGAGGCGCAGTGTCGGCGGCCCGTGAAAGGATGAAGCGGTGCCAGTCAACTTCACCGCCATCGACTTCGAGACCGCCAACTCCTCCAGCGCATCGGCGTGCTCGGTGGGGCTGGTGAAGGTGCGCGACGGCCAGGTGGTCGACCGGGTCGCCTGGTTCATCAAGCCCGCCGTCGGGCACGACATGTTTCTGGCCTGGAACATCAAGATCCACGGCATCCGGCCGACGGATGTCGCGGGTGCGGCCACCTGGGCCGAGCAGCTTCCCGACCTGGTCGCCTTCGCCGGCGACGACCACCTGGTGGCCCACAACGCCGGCTTCGACTTGGGTGTGATCAAGGCATCCTCCACCGTCGCCGGCCTGGAGGTGCCCGACTTCAACTACGTCTGCAGCCTGCAGGTGGCCCGCCGCACCTACCACCTCGACTCCTACCGACTGCCGGTCGCCGCGATGGCCGCGGGATTCGAGGGCTTCGCCCACCACGATGCCCTGGCCGACGCGGAGGCCTGTGCGGCCATCATGATCCACGCTGCCGACCGGCACGGGGCCGGCACCCTCGAGGAGCTGGCGCAGATCACCGGCGTGAAAGTCGGCGCGATCGGGCCGGTCGCCACGAAGGAGAAGTCCGCCACGCACGGCCCGATGGCCCTGAGCTAGGCGTCAACTCACCTCCGGCGCGGGAGTGTCGGTGGCCACTGGCAGAGTGGATCCATGGATTCCTGGTTCAGTCTCTTTGTCGGTCTTGTCGTCGGCGCCCTGCTGGGCACCCTGCTCACGGTGGTGTTCACGGCGCGCGCCGCGGATCGCCGCACCGCGGGCCGGTCAGGCAGCAACGACCCACTCGTGACCGAGGCCAACCACCAGGTGGCGCTGGCCGAGGTGTGCGCCCGGGAGGCGGGCATCCAATCCATCCTGCGCGAGGAGCTGGCCTCGGTGCAGGCAACGGCCGATGCCCTGCGCGGGCAGGTCGTCGACGCGGGGCGTCAGTACCGCGAACTGAGCGACCGCCAGCGCGATGACCAAGAGGCGCGCACCGAACAGCAGAAGCAGGAGAGCAGGGTCCTGCAGGCGCTCGCACCGGTCAAGGAGAGCCTGCAGGACATGCAGGCGAAGGTTGCTGAGCTGGAGGCCCAGCGCAGCCTGCAACACGGCGAGCTCAGCCAGCAGCTGCGGTCGGCGACCGAGTCTGAGGAGCGCCTGCGGAGCACCGCCGAGTCGCTCGCGTCTGCGCTGCGCGCCAACAACACGCGCGGGGTCTGGGGCGAAACCCAGCTGCGCAGCGTGGTCGAGGCCGCCGGTCTGATCGAGCGGGTCGACTTCGACGTGCAGTCGAGCATCACCTCCGATGCCGGCGCCGGCCGCCCGGACATGGTCGTGCATCTGCCCGGAGGCAAGAACATCGCCGTTGACGCGAAGGTGCCCTTCACGGCGTTCCTCGAAGCCAGTCAGATCCCGGTCACCGCCACCGGCGCCCTGGGCGCCCAGCGGACCGCCTACATGAAGGCACACGTCAAGGCCGTGCGCGACCACATCACCGCGCTCGGCAGCAAGGCCTACTGGCAGGGCCTGGAGGCGTCCCCCGAGATCGTGATCGCCTTCATCCCCAGCGAGTCCCTGGTCTCCTCGGCGCTGGAAGCCGACCCGTCGATCATGGAGTTCGCGTTCTCGAAGCGGGTGGCCCTCGCCTCCCCGGTGACCCTGTGGTCGGTGCTCAAGACGGTGGCCTTCACCTGGCAGCAAGACGTGCTCACGCATGACGCCAAGGTCTTGTTCGACCTGAGCCGGGAACTCTACGGGCGCCTGTCCACGACGGCCACGCACATCGAGAAGCTGGGCCGGTCGATCGAGCGCACGGTGAAGGACTACAACGGCTTCGTCGGCTCGATGGAACGCCAGGTCCTGCCCACCGCGCGCAAGCTCAACGCCCTCGACGAGTCGAAGGTGCTGGCGCCGCTGGTGGGGATCGAAGACACCCCGCGCGAACTGGCCGCCTGGGAGTTCGTGTCGGAACTGGAGTCCGCGGCGCTGGAAACTGCGGCGCTGGAAACTGCGGCGCTGGAGCCGGCCGTACCCCACACCGACTGACGCCGAGAATCGCCGTTAACGCTGAAAATCGCCGTCGGAACGGCGATTCTCAGCGTTTCGGGCGACACTCGGTGGATCAGAGCGCCGATCGGACCCTGGGCCGGAGGGCTAGAGCCACTTGGAGGCGAGGTGCTCGCCGATCACGCGGCGCGAGGTGCCGGACTTCGAGCGCAGAACGATGCTCTCGGTGCGGATGATCGGGCCCTGGCGGCGCACGCCGTCGACGAGTCCGCCATCCGTGACACCCGTGGCGACGAAGAAGGTGTTGTCGCCGCTGACCATGTCGTCGAGCTCGAGCAGCTTGTCGACGTCGAGGCCGGCCGCGACGGCACTCGCGCGCTCGGCGTCGTCCTTCGGGGCGAGACGACCCTGCATGTAGCCGCCGATGGCCTTGAGCGCGCAGGCCGTGGTAATGCCCTCGGGGCTGCCACCGATGCCGACGCACATGTCGATACGGGTCTGCCAGCGGGCCGCGTTGATGCCGCCGGCGACGTCGCCGTCGCTCATCAGCCGGGTGCCGGCTCCGGCGCTGCGGATTTCATCGATCAGTCCGGCGTGACGGGGGCGGTCGAGAACGGCGAGGACCATCTCGCCGACCGGCTTGCCGGTGGCCTTGGACAACTCGCGGATGTTGTCGCCGATCGAAGCGTCCAGGCTGACCACTCCGCGGCCGGCCCCTCCGGTGACGATCTTGTCCATGTAGAACACGGAGGACGCGTCGAGCATGGTGCCGCGGGAGGAGACCGCGATCACGGAGAGGGCGTTCTGGCGCCCGGCGGCGGTGAGACTGGTGCCGTCGATCGGGTCGACCGCGATGTCGCAGGCCGGACCCTTGCCATTGCCGACGCGCTCACCGTTGAAGAGCATGGGGGCTTCGTCTTTCTCACCCTCGCCGATGACGATGAGTCCGTCGAAGTTGACGGTGCCGAGGAAGACGCGCATGGCGTCGACGGCTGCCTTGTCTGCGGCGTTCTTGTCGCCGCGGCCGATGAACGGGACTGCGCGAATCGCTGCGGCCTCGGTGGCCCGCACCAGCTCCATCGCAAGGTTGCGGTCGGGGTGCATGAAATTGGGGGCGATTTCGGGGCTGTTCACAGATGGTCCTTCCCGGACGAAGAGTGCGGCAGTGGCAAGGCCCATCTTTGGGCCGGCACCTGTTTCGGTGCTGCCTTCTTCAGCCTAGCGCCCGCTCCCCATCGGACCGGTGCACGCGCTGGCACGTGCGGAGACCCACCTCGGTAGGATGAGAGGACCGAAACGGTCCAACCGAGGAGACTCAACTATGCCCATCGCAACCCCAGACCAGTATGCCGAGATGCTCAACAAGGCCAAGACGAAGGGGTTCGCCTATCCGGCGTTCAACGTTTCGTCTTCGCAGAGCATTAATGCCGTCCTTCAGGGCCTGACCGAAGCCGGCTCAGACGGCATCATCCAGGTCACCACCGGTGGCGCAGATTACTTCGCCGGCCACACAGTCAAGAACCGCGCATCCGGTGCGCTCGCGATGGCACGCTTCGTGCAGTCCGTCGCCGACAATTACCCCGTTACCGTTGCCCTGCACACGGACCACTGCCCCAAGGGCGCGCTCGAGGACTTCGTCCTCCCGCTCATCACCGCCTCCGAAGAAGAGGTCAAGGCCGGCCGCAACCCGATCTTCCAGTCGCACATGTGGGACGGCTCCGCCATCGCCCTCGGCGAGAACCTGGAAATCGCCAAGGACATCCTGAAGCGCACCCAGGCGATCAACGCCATCCTCGAGGTCGAGATCGGCGCCGTCGGCGGCGAAGAAGACGGCGTCGAGGGCGACATCAACGAGAACCTGTACACGACTCTCGACGATGCGCTGTCCATGATCGACTCCCTCGGCATGGGCGAGAACGGCCGCTACATGGCTGCCCTCACCTTCGGCAACGTGCACGGCGTCTACAAGCCCGGCAACGTGAAGCTGCGCCCGGAGCTCCTCAAGGAGATCCAGGATGGCGTCGCCGCCAAGCTGGGCACCGGCCCGAAGCCCCTCGACCTGGTCTTCCACGGCGGATCGGGTTCCACCGACGCCGAGATCGCCGAGGCCGTCGCGAACGGCGTCGTGAAGATGAACATCGACACCGACACCCAGTACGCCTTCACGCGCGCAGTCGCCGGCTACATGCTGAGCAACTACGACAGCGTCCTCAAGGTTGACGGCGAAGTCGGCAACAAGAAGGTCTACGACCCCCGCGCCTGGGGCAAGGTTGCCGAGACGGCCATGGCCGCTCGCGTCGCCGAGGCCACCCGCCAGCTCGGCTCCGCCGGCCAGTCGAACAGCTAGCACCGGATGACGATGGCCGAGAATTCTTCGTCGACTCCTCCGGGAACCCCTCCGGAGGATTCCCGGCCGCGTCCCCAGTACGGCGAGCTTGCGCCGGAGGGTTGGAGCTGGACTCCGACCCCCGATGAGCGCACCCTCGCCACACCGGATGCACCCGTGTCATCCGCGGCACCCGTCGCGGCTCCGCACCCGCGCGGCACCGCGCCGCGGTGGGACCGTCCGGTCACGCTGAGTCTGCTCGTCCTCGGGCTGCTGTCCACGCTCTTCGCGGTCAGCATGCTCGCCATGATCACCGATTCGATCCAGTTGATCTACACCCAGCTGGACCTCGGCGCGTACGAGCCGGATCCGTCCGTGCCCGGGCTGATCACGGCGGGGATCGTCAGCGTGTGCCTGGTCTGGCTGGCCACGGCGGCAGGCGCAATCCTGCTGCTGGCACGCGGCAGGCGCGCGTTCTACGTGCCGCTGATCGGCGCGGTCCTGTTCGTGGTCGTGTTCATCGCTTTCAGCAGCGCGGTGCTCGCGACCGACCCGACGCTGCTCAATGACCCGAACCTGATGGACGTCTACGGCTCGCTGTAGACCCGCACGGTCCCGCCGGACCGCACACACGAAGCCCCCGGCGATCAGACGTGATCTGATCGCCGGGGGCTTCGTGGTGTCTGCGGCGCCGATTACTCCGGGCGGCTGACCCGACCGCCGAGAGCCCGGGCATCGGTATTGCCGGCCAGGTCCTTGCGGAGCTCCTTCGGCAGCGAGAACAGCAGGTCCTCCTCCGCCGTCTTGATCTCCTCGACGTCGCCGTAGCCGGCCTCGGCCAGATCGGCGAGAACTTCGTGCACGAGCTCGTCAGGCACGGATGCCCCGCTCGTCACACCCACGGTGGCCACCCCGTCGAGCCACTCCTGCTTGATCTCGCTGGCGAAGTCCACCCGGTAGGCAGCCTGGGCGCCGTACTCCAGCGCCACCTCGACCAGACGCACCGAGTTGGACGAGTTCGCCGAGCCGACCACGATCACGAGGTCGGAATCGCGGGCCACCTTCTTGATCGCCACCTGGCGGTTCTGGGTGGCGTAGCAGATGTCGTCGCTGGGGGGATCCTGCAGGTTCGGGAAACGGGCGCGCAGGCGGCGCACGGTTTCCATGGTCTCGTCCACGCTCAGCGTGGTCTGGGACAGCCAGACGACCTTGTCGGGGTCGCTCACCTCGATGGTGTCCGCGTCGTCGGGGCTGCCGACGAGCGTGGTGTGCTCGGGCGCTTCCCCCGCGGTGCCCTCGACCTCTTCGTGGCCCTCGTGGCCGATCAGCAGGATCTGGAAATCGTCCCGGGCGAAGCGCACGGCTTCCCGGTGCACCTTGGTGACCAGCGGGCAGGTGGCGTCGATGGCCAGCAGGCCCCGGTCCGCCGCGGCGGTGACGACGGCCGGCGACACGCCGTGGGCGCTGAAGACGATGTGGGAACCGGTGGGCACCTCGTCGACTTCCTCGACGAAGATCGCACCCTTCTTCTCCAGTTCGGAGACGACATGGATGTTGTGCACGATCTGCTTGCGCACATAGACGGGGGCGCCGTAGAGCTCGAGCGCCTTCTCGACGGCGATCACGGCCCGGTCCACGCCGGCGCAGTAGCCGCGCGGGGCGGCCAACAGCACCCGTTTGTGTCCGACCACCGGGGTATCCTTGAGCCTGTTGCGTGCCCGGGGAATCCGTGGCATGCCAAGGCCGATCACAGGCGAATCCGTACTGATAGTCACCAACCCAGTCTATGGGGGCAGGGCTGTGCAGTCCGTGGGAGGAACGATTGATGACGGACGCAGCATCCACCCTCGAGACCCCGTGGCCGGTCGGGCTGCTGGCCAACAAGATCCGGGGCTACATCGACCGCCTCGGCACGGCCTGGGTCGAGGGCGAGATCACCCAGTGGGGTGCCAGCGGCGGCAACGTCTACGGCAAGCTGAAAGACCTCACCGAAGACGCCACCGTCAGCTTCACGATCTGGTCCTCGGTGCGCGCGAAACTGACCAGCGAGTTCAAGCAGGGTGACCGGGTCATCGCCCTGGTCAAACCCAACTACTGGGTCAAGGGCGGCACGCTCACCATGCAGGTGTTCGAGATGCGGCACGTGGGTCTCGGCGACATGCTGGAACGCCTGGAGCGGCTGCGCAAGCAACTGGCCGGAGAGGGGCTCTTCGACGCCTCGCGGAAGAAGCCGCTCCCCTTCCTTCCGCACTGCATCGGACTGGTCACGGGCAAGGACTCCGACGCCGAGAAAGACGTCATCCGCAACGCCCAGTTGCGCTGGCCTGCCGTCAACTTCCACCTCGCGTACGCGGCCGTGCAGGGTGAGCGCATGGTGGCCGAGGTGACCGCGGCCATCCAGCGTCTGGACGCCGACCCGGAGGTCGACGTGATCATCGTCGCCCGCGGCGGCGGCGACTTCCAGAACCTGCTCGGCTTCAGCGACGAGAGGCTCGTCCGCGCGGCGGCGGCCTGCACGACCCCGCTGGTCAGCGCCATCGGCCACGAGGCCGACCGGCCCCTCCTCGACGACGTCGCCGACCTGCGCGCGTCGACGCCGACGGATGCCGCCAAACGCGTCGTCCCGGACGTCTCCGACGAACTCAACCGGGTGCAGCAGGCCCGCGCGCGTCTCAGCAACCGGCTGACCGGCATCCTCGCCCACGAGGTCGACCGGATCGGTCAGCTGCGCTCGCGCCCGGTGCTCTCCACCCCCCAGTGGATCATCGATTCCCGGTCCGAGGACCTCACCCGGTACGTCGCCCGCGGCGCCGAGCTGGTCGACCGGGCGGTCGAGCGTGCGGGGGCGGTGATCGTCGACCTGCGCTCCCAGCTGCGCGCCCTCTCCCCGCAGGGCACCCTCGACCGCGGCTACGCCATCGTGCAGCTGAACGACGGACAGGTCGTGCGCAGTCCCGGCCAGGCTCCCGCCGGGACCTCGCTCCGGATCACCCTCGCCGAGGGCGCCGTGACGGCCACCACGCACACGATGGCCAGCGCACCGGCAGCCTCCGATCCGACACCGGCGAACTAGATAATTAGAATGGACATCATGACCTCGGCAGCAGACGACATCAACGCCCTGAGCTACGAACAGGCAAGGGACGAACTCGTGCGCGTGGTGAACGCCCTCGAACAGGGCGCCTCATCACTCGAGGAGTCGCTCGCTCTCTGGGAACGCGGCGAGGCTCTCGCCCGTCGCTGCGAAGAGTGGCTGATCGGCGCGAAGGCCAGACTGGATGCCGCACGGGCAGGCCAGGTCGAGTCCGCCGCCTCCGCCGGATGAGCGCCGCCAAGCGCGCGCCCCGCATCGTCGCCGAGCTGGGACGCCCGGAAACCCCCGGCGAGACGAAGACCAGGCTGGCTGAGAACTCCCGCAAGTATCGGTCCCACAAGACCGTGAACAACCTGGTCCTGTCGCTCCTGGCCACTCTCGGCATGGTCTTCGTGCTCGTGCTCCTGGTGCCGCGCAGCGAGGCGCCGCTGAACCGCGCCGTCGACTTCGCGGCTGTGGCCGAGCAGGTGCAGATCGGAATCGACGAACCCCTGCTGGTTCCGGCGTTGCCCGCCGACTGGACGGCCAATTCCGCGCAGTGGCGGGCAGGCGGGACCGACAAGATCCCCTCCTGGAACATCGGCCTGCTCACCCCGGCCGACGAGTACATCGGCCTGACCCAGGCGCTCGGGGCAAACCCGAGCTGGCTAGCCGACAAGCTGGAAGACACGGCCGCCAGCGGCACCGTCACGATCGCCGGCGTGACCTGGGACGTGCACCGCAACCCGGCCCCGGAAAAAGACCGCGGAAATTTCGAATCCGCGCTGGTGACGGCCGCCGGGGAGAGCACCTACCTTCTCGTCGGCACCGCCGAGGACGACGAGCTCGCGGCTCTCGCCGAGGTGGTTGCCGAACAGATCAGCACGAACGACGCCGAAGGACAGTGATGGGCAGGGCAGCAACACCGGCAGAGGTCTGGACCGACCTGCAACGCGGCAACGACCGCTTCGTAGACGGCGAGCCGCGGCATCCGCGTCAGGACGTGGACCGCCGCGCCGAGCTGGCCTTCGTGCAGACCCCCGACGCCGCCCTGTTCGGCTGCAGCGACTCCCGGCTGGCCGCTGAGATCATCTTCGACAAGGGTCTGGGTGACCTGTTCGTGGTGCGCAACGCCGGTCAGGTCATCTCCGATTCGGTGCTCGGCTCTCTCGAATACGCCGTGGCCGTGTTGCGGGTTCCGCTCATCCTCGTGCTCGGGCACGACGGCTGCGGTGCCGTGCGCGCCGCCATCGATTCCCAGGCTGCCGACGCGCCGCCCCTGCCCGTGCACATCAACCGGATCATCGAAAAAATTGTGCCTGCCGTTCGGCGGGTCGCCGGGTCGACGGATGCGACGCCGATCGATCCCGAGCAGGTCGACGCTCTCGCTGTCGGCCGCGAACACCTGCGCGACACGGTGTCCGAGCTTCTCGAGCGCTCCGAGGTGATCAGTGCGGCCGTGGCAGAAGGTACATTGGCTATCGTCGGGGCGAACTACCGGCTGCTCGAAGGCCGTGCCGTGCCCGACATCGTTGTCGGCGTGGTCTAGCCGAGCCGCCTGTTCGCGGCGGGGCCCCCGGGGTGCCGCGCGCGTTCCCGTCCCGAAGAGATTCGCACCCAGAAGATTCCCAATCGAAAGGTAATACACACCGTGGTGGACAAGACCGCTGAAGCCGAGTACCGGATCGAACACGACACGATGGGTGAGGTCCGGGTTCCGGTCGCCGCCCTCTACGGCGCGCAGACGCAGCGGGCCGTCGAGAACTTCCCGATCTCCGGCTCCGTGCTGGAGCCGGCCCAGATCGCCGCCCTGGCCCGGATCAAGAAGTCGGCCGCCCTGGCCAACGCGAAGCTGGGGGTGCTCGACGCCGAGATCGCCCAGGCCATCGCCGACGCCGCAGACCTGGTGGCCGCCGGCCGCTACGACTCCGAGTTCCCGATCGACGTGTACCAGACCGGTAGCGGAACGTCCTCGAACATGAACATGAACGAGGTCCTCGCGACCCTCGCCACGCGCAGCCTCGGCCGCCCGGTGCACCCGAACGACCACGTGAATGCGTCCCAGTCCTCCAACGACGTCTTCCCGACATCCGTTCACCTGGCCGTCACGAGTGCGCTGATCGACGACCTCATCCCCGCGCTCGACCACCTCGCCGTTGCCCTCGAGGCCAAGGCGGAGCTGTGGGCCGGAGCGGTCAAGGCCGGCCGCACCCACCTGATGGACGCCACCCCGGTCACCCTCGGCCAGGAATTCGGCGGCTACGCCCGGCAGATGCGCCTCGGCATCGAGCGCGTGCGCACGGCCCTCCCCCGCGTCTCCGAGGTCCCCCTCGGCGGCACCGCCGTCGGTACCGGCATCAACACGCCGTTCGGCTTCCCGCAGCTCGTGATCGAGCTGCTCGTCGAGGAGACCGAACTGCCGGTCACCGAGGCGCGCGACCACTTCGAGGCGCAGGCCAACCGGGACGGCCTGGTGGACGCATCCGGCGCCCTCCGCACCATCGCGGTCAGCCTGACCAAGATCTGCAATGACCTGCGCTGGATGGGCTCAGGCCCCAACACGGGCTTCGGCGAGCTGAACATCCCCGACCTGCAGCCCGGCTCCTCGATCATGCCGGGCAAGGTGAACCCGGTGATCCCGGAGGCCGTGCTGATGGTCTGCTCGCGTGTGATCGGCAACGACGCGACCATCGCCTGGTCGGGCGCGTCGGGCTCGTTCGAGCTCAACGTCGCCATCCCGGTGATGGGCACCGCCCTGCTCGAGTCGATCCGGCTGCTCTCGAACGCCACCCGCGTGCTCGCCGACAAGACCGTCGACGGCCTCACGGCCAACGTGGAGCGCGCTCGCGCGCTGGCCGAGTCCTCCCCCGCGATCGTCACCCCGCTGAACCGGGTCATCGGTTACGAGGCCGCGGCCAAGGTCGCCAAGCACTCGGTGGCCGAGGGCGTCACCGTGCGCGAGTCCGTCATCGCGTTGGGCTTCGTCGAGCGCGGCGAGGTCACCCTCGAGCTGCTCGACACGGCCCTGGACGTGCTCAGCATGACCCGTCCGCCCCAGCCCAAGTAGCCCCTTCCCGGTACCGTTCCGGTCGAGAGTGCCCGTTGTACCGGTCACTCTCGACCGGAACGGGCACTCTCGCGGTGCTGGTTCGCGGGGTGGAAGGCGCTAGCGCACGTCGTTGCCCTCGAGCATCTCGGTGACGAGAGCTGCGATCGCGCTCCGCTCCGAACGGGTCAGCGTCATGTGGGCGAACAGCGGATGTCCCTTGAGCGTCTCGATCACGGACGCCACCCCGTCGAAGCGGCCCACCCGCAAGTTGTCCCGCTGGGCCACGTCATGGGTCAGCACCACGCGCGAGTTCTGCCCGATCCTGCTGAGCACCGTGAGCAGCACGTTGCGTTCGAGCGACTGGGCCTCGTCCACGATCACGAAGGCGTCGTGCAGCGAACGACCACGGATGTGCGTGAGCGGCAACACCTCCAGGATCCCCCGCTCGATCACCTCCTCGAGAACGTTCTCGGAGACGATGGCGCCGAGCGTGTCGAAGACCGCCTGGGCCCACGGGCTCATCTTCTCGGCGGCGTCACCGGGCAGGTAGCCGAGTTCCTGACCGCCGACCGCGTAGAGCGGCCGGAAAACCATGATCTTGCGGTGCTGCTGGCGTTCCAGCACGGCCTCGAGGCCGGCGCAGAGGGCGAGCGCGGACTTCCCCGTTCCGGCCCGCCCTCCCAGCGATAGAATCCCGATCTCCGGGTCGAGGAGCAGGTCGATGGCCAGACGCTGTTCCGCTGAGCGGCCCTTCAGCCCGAAGACGTCCCGGTCGCCGCGCACGAGTTTCATCTCGCCCTTCCCGACGACCCGGCCGAGCGCGGACCCACGGTCGGAGTGGATGACCAGGCCCGTGTTCACCGGCATGTCCTGCACGAGCCGGGTGTGCACGACCTCCTTGTCGTAGAGCTCGTCGATCAGGTTCGAGCCCAGGGTGATCTCGTCCATGCCGGTCCACCCGGAGTCCACCGCGAGTTCGTGGCGGTATTCCTCCGCGGCGAGGCCGAGCGAGGCGGCCTTCACCCGCAGCGGCAGATCCTTGGTGACGACAGTCACGTTCAGGCCGTCGTTGGCCAGATTGAGGGCCACGGCGAGGATGCGTGAGTCGTTGTCGCCCAGTTGGAGGCCGGAGGGCAGCACCGACATATTCGAGTGGTTCAGTTCCACCCGCAGGCTGCCGCCCTCACCGACTGGAATCGGGAAGTCCAGCCGCTCGTGCTTCACCCGGAGTTCGTCAAGCAGCCGCAGCGACTGCCGGGCGAAGTACCCGATCTCCGGGTCGTTGCGCTTGGCCTCGAGCTCCGCGATGACCACGACCGGGAGCACCACGGCGTGCTCCGCGAAGCGGAAAATCGCCTTGGGATCGGAAAGTAGTACCGATGTGTCCAGAACGTAGGTGCATTCGGCTTGCCCCGCCGCCGCCGTCTGGTTCGAACCCTTGTTGTCGATCTGATTAGCGGTCACAACCACTCCCACCCCGTGCCCCGTGAGGCACAGATTGTGTTGGCGAGCAGCCACAGGGTTCTCGAGCCGTACTTATGTGGCCGTCTCGATCAGGTGCCATACCTGATGAGCATGACGCTACTTATTCAAGCGCAGCAAGGGAAGAGCGACACGCGCATTCAAAACAGACGTTCACCGGGCAGTCATCTTCCGGACCGAACCCCGGCCGGCACGGGACCGTCAGTAGATCACCGCGGTCGCATACGACGTGAACGCGCCGCGCAGCATGTCGATCGTGTCCGGGCTGAGCGCAGCATGGGTGCTGAGTCGCACGGTGCCGTCGCGCGTCGTCGCAGTGACGCCGTGGTTGTGCAGGGCGATGCCCAGCAGCGTGAGGTGGGCGGCCGGGGGTTCGAGCACCAGGATGCCGGCCCGCTCCCGGTCGTCCCGTGAGGAGACCACGGGTATGGCGAACTCGTCGGCCAGATCGATCAGCTGCGCCACATTGACGTTGATCGCGTCCTCGATCGAGCGGATGCCGACGCCGGCCACCTCTTCGAGAGCTGTCGCGAACCGCGCCTGGGCGATGGAGTCCCCATTGCTCACCCGGAACGCGTTGGCACTGCGGCTCGGGGGCAGCACCTCGTCCCACGGCTCGGCGGTGTCGGTGCCGGCGAAACCGGAGAACACGGGAACCAGACGTTCCACGGCGCGATCGCTGAGCGCCAGGAAACCGGTGCCCCAACCGGCTCTGGCCCATTTCTGCCCACCCGAGGCGACGACATCCGCCACCTCGTACGGAACATCCACTGCCCCGAAACCCTGGATGGCGTCGACGATGAGCAGGCGGTCCCCGATGACCTGACGGATGCCGTCCAGGTCCGCGCGATGACCCGTGCGGGAATCGACGAGGCAGACCGCCACCGCGGCGGTGGCCGAGGTCAGCTGTTCCCGGATCTGCCCGGGGGTGACCCGACCGTGATCGGTCTCCAACCAGATCGGGGTGACCACGCGCAGCGCCTCCGCCGCGCGCACAGCCGCGAACGGCACCGTGGGGAAATCCCCGGGCGAGAGGAGCACCGGCCCGGTGAGGCCGAACATGGCCTGCATGATCCCGGTGGTGGTGTTGGGCTCGCAGACGATCTGGTCGGCACGGAAACCGGTGGCCTCGGCCACGGCGGAGCGCAGCCGTTGGTCCTGGGCGTGGAAATGATCGAGGCTGCCGAACCGCGCGCGGGACAGCGTCTCCGTCTGGCCCAGCGTCTCGGCGACGACGCCGGCGGAACACGGCCCCACGCGGGCGTAGTCGAGGTAACCGGGCTCCTCCAGGAACCCCTCCAGATAGTGATCAAGAGCGGTCATGGATGTCCTACCCGCCGAACCTGCGCTGGCGTCTGGCAAAATCGCGCAGGGCACGCAGGAAGTCGACCTGCCGAAGGTCCGGCCCGAGAGCTTCCATGAAATAGAACTCGCTGTGCGCGCTCTGCCAGAGCATGAAGTCGCTGATGCGCTGCTCCCCGGACGTGCGGATGACCAGGTCGGGATCAGGCTGGCCGCTGGTGTACAGGTGCGCCCCAATCAGTTCAGGGGTGAGGGTTTCCGCGAGGTTCTCAAGCGTGTGGCCGTTCTCGAGATGCGCCCCGACGATGCTTCGCATCGCGTCGGTGATCTCGGTGCGTCCGCCGTAGCCCACCGCAAGATTGATATGCAGCCCCTTCTTGCGTGCCGTCCGCGCCTCCGCGGCGTTCAAAGCGGCGATCAGAGGCTCCGGCAGGCCCGTCTTGGATCCCACCTGCTGCACCCGCCAGTCCCGGACCCGGGACAGCTCCTCCGCGAGCTTCGCGATGATCTTCATCAATTCCTGGAGCTCTTCGGTCGGCCGGTTGGTCAGGTTGTCGGAAGACAGCAGGTAGAGCGTGACAACGGAGATGCCGAGGTCGTCACACCATTTGAGGAATTCGCGCATCTTCGCGGCCCCGGCCCGATGGCCGTGGGCGGCGGAGTCGAAGCCAAGCTGTCGGGCCCATCGCCGGTTGCCGTCGATGATCATGGCAACGTGGTCCGGGAGCACATCCGGAGTCAGCCCTCGGCGAAGGCGACGCTGGTACACCCCGTAGAGAATGCCGCGCGCCCATGGAACTTCCCGTTTCTGCACGTGTTTACGCTAGCTCACTCGCGGCCGTTGCGTGCCGCTCGCGGCATGCACGCTGTCGTATTCTTGCAGCATGGCCCCCGCGGATGACATCACCAACCTGCCGTTGTTCGAGGACGACCTGCCTCAGCAGGTGGACGTCAAGCCCACCTGGCGTGGCTGGATCCATGCGGGAACCTTCCCGGTCACCATCGTGGCCGGCATCGTGCTTCTGCTCTCAGCCGACGGCGCCGCGGCACGCTGGAGTTCACTCGTGTTCGTGCTGAGTTCAATGCTGCTGTTCGGCAATTCGGCCCTGTACCACCGGTTCAACTGGAGCCCCCGCACCCGCGTGGTCCTCAAGCGGATCGACCACGCCAACATCTTCCTGCTGATTGCGGGCTCCTACACGCCCATCTCGGTGCTCGCCCTGCCGCCGGCCAAGTCCACGCTGCTCCTGTCGCTGGTCTGGGGCGGCGCCATCCTCGGAATCGCCTTCCGGGTGTTCTGGATCAACGCCCCGCGCTGGCTGTACGTCCCGCTCTACCTGGCGCTCGGTTGGGGCGCCCTCATGTTCATCGTCGACTTCTTCCAGGCCGACGCGGTGATGATGACGCTGATCATGATCGGCGGGCTCTGCTACTCCGTCGGCGCCGTCATCTACGGCATGAAACGACCCAACCCGCTGCCGGGCGTGTTCGGTTTCCACGAGATCTTCCACACCCTGACCGTGGTGGCCTTCCTCTGCCACTGGGCGGCGATCATGATCATCGCCACGAACCCGATCTACCCGTAGCACCACCTGCCGGTCCGCGGACCGGGTCAGGCCTTGCCGTTGCCCTCGGCGCCGGCGTCCGCAGCGGCCTGCGCCGCGATTTCGGCCTGCAGTCGTTCCTGGATCTCGGCGCGATAGGTGTTGCGGCGCACCCGGCGGGCCATATCGATGGCCAGGAGCACCGTGCCGACGGCCACGACCGCGATAGCCACGAAGCCCGCCGGACCCGGCGTCACCGTGTTCGGGTCGAACTCGGGCGACGGGGTGGCGGCCGCCACGATGCTGAGGAGAGGGGCGAGAACGACGAGGCTCATGCGTCGTCCCTCACTCCGGCGAAGAGGTCGGATTCAGGTATCACGGTGTCCACTTTCGATTCGACGAGCTGGAAGTCCTCATACGGCCAGGCCTCACGGATGAGATCGTTCGGCCAGAAGAAGAAACTGCTGGTGGGGGAAACCTGGCTCGCATGGGCCCGCAACGCCGCGTCCCGCGCCTCCAGGAACTCCCCGACGGGCACGTGGGTCGTGGCCAGCTTCGGGTAGTCCTTCATCCACTCTCTGGCCGCTCCGAGCGGCTCCAGCAGGGGCGACTCGGGTTCCGTGACGCTCAGTTCGAGGAACATGGCGTCGATGCGTTCGAGGTTGAAAATCCGGTCGTAATAGAGTTTGTCGACCTGCCACGGCTCACCGGCATCCGGGTACCGGGTCGGGTCTGCGGCAGCCCGGTAGGCCTCCATCGACACGTCGTGGCAGCGGATGTGGTCGGGGTGCGGGTATCCGCCGTTCTCGTCGTACGTGATCAGGACCTGCGGGCGGTAGTCCCGGATGAGCCGCACGATCGGTTCAGCGGAGATCTCCACGGGCACGTCCGCGAACGAGTTCGGGGGCACGGAGCCGTCGTCGTTCATCCCGGAATCCTGGTAGCCGAGCCACCGGTGCTCCACCCCGAGCACGCGTTGCGCCTCCGCCATCTCCAGACGGCGGAGCCCCGCAAGGTCGCGTTCGGCCAGCGCATGTCCGAGCAGGTCCTCGTTCAGGATGCTCCCCCGCTCACCTCCGGTGCAGCTCAGGATCATGACCTCGGCGCCGAGGCTCCGGTAGTGGGCGTAGGTGGCAGCACCCTTGCTCGACTCGTCGTCGGGATGGGCGTGCACCGCCAAGAGTCGCAGCGACATGAAACTCCTCAGAAATGCCAGATAACCTTGGTACTAAGACTAATCGTTGATCCGTGAGTGTGGAGTCTGAGTGACCGTGAGCAGCAACCTCGACACCCGATACGGGCGTGCCCCGAACCGCGGCACGAGAGACCGGCGCGTTCTGCACATCATCGCCGGCTCACTCGCGGCCGTCCTGGTGGCCTTCGTCGTCTGGGTGGGGCTCGGCGCGTCCGAGCCCCTGATCGAGACCCGGGACATCCGTCACAGCATCATCGACGAGAACACCGTGAGCGTCACCTTCGAGGCGTCGATCCCGGTCGGACGGAGCGCCAGCTGCGCCGTGCAGGCACTCAACGAGACGTTCACGGTGGTCGGCTGGAAGATCGTCGACCTGCCCGCCAGCACGATCTACTCGCGGTCGACGACCACGGATGTGCGCACCACCGAGCTGAGCAACACCGGATTGATTTACCGCTGCTGGCTGACCTAGACTGAGCACTTCGCCCTGACGTCTTCGTCGGGGCGTCCGTTGTATATCTGCGGGTTCACCTGCAGGGCATCGAACGAGCACGAACCGAGCATGAGGAGACTCCACCCATGACTACCGAAACCACGGTCACCTGGCTGACCCAGGAGGCCTACGACCGCCTCGCCGCCGAGCTGGACACGCTCAGCACGGTAGGGCGTGTCGAAATCGCGAAGAAGATCGAATCCGCGCGGGAGGAGGGCGACCTCAAGGAAAACTCGGGTTACCACGCCGCCAAGGACGAGCAGGGCAAAATGGAGGCGCGCATCCGCACGCTCGTGCTGCTGCTGCGCACCGCCGAGGTCGGCCATGCGCCCGAAAGCCGGGGCGTCGTCGAGCCCGGCACCGTGATCACCGCGACCATCGCCGGTGAGGAGAACCGCTTCCTGATCGGCAGCCGCGAAATCGCCGGAGACAGCGACCTCGACGTCTACAGCGAGCAGAGCCCGCTCGGCACCGCGATCATCGGCCTCGCGGTCGGCGCGAAGACGTCGTACGTGACGCCCACCGGCAAGGAGATCGCCGTCGAGATCTTCCTCGTGGAGACCTGGGCCGGCAACTAGCCGCACCCGCTCCTCGCCTGGAGGGGCGGTGGCTAGTCGAACTGCGGGTCGTAGCCGGCCGCACGCAGCACGTCGACGACGAGCTGGCGATGGTCGGGACCACGGGTCTCGACGCTGACGTTGAGCTCGACTTCGCTGATCTGCAGCCCCACACCGTGCCGGGTGTGCAGCACCTCGATCACGTTGGCGTGCGCCTCGGCGAGCAGCTCCGAAATGCGAGCCAACTGGCCGGGCCGGTCGGGCAGCATGATGCGCAGCGTCAGGTAGCGACCGGATGCCGACAGGCCGTGGCTGATCACACGCTGCATCAGCAGCGGGTCGATGTTTCCCCCGCTCAGGATGGCGACCGTCGGACCGGTCGCGGCCACTTTTCCGGCCAGGATCGCCGCGACCGCGACCGCGCCGGCCGGTTCGACCACGAGCTTGGCGCGCTCGAGGAGCACGAGGAGCGCGCGGGCGGTGTCGTCCTCGGTGACGGTGACGACCTCGTCGACGGTGTCCCGTACGATCTCGAAGTTGAGCAGCCCGGGCTTCGCCACCGCGATGCCGTCGGCGATCGTGGGCAGGATCGGGATCTCCAGCACCTGACCGGCCGCGAGCGAGGGTGGGTAGGCGGCCGCGTTGGCGGCCTGCACCCCGATCACGCGAATCTGGCGACCGTCTCGGCGGGCGAGCTGTTTGAGCACGCTGGCGACGCCGGAGATGAGGCCGCCGCCGCCGATCGGAACGATGACGGTGGCGAGGTCGGGGACCTGGTCGAGGATCTCCAGGCCCACGGTGCCCTGCCCGGAGACGACGTCCGCGTGATCGAACGGCGGAATCAGGATGGCGCCGGTCTCCTCGGCGTAGGCGGCGGCGGCCAGCAACGGCTCAGCCACAGTGTTGCCGCGCAGGATGACGTGTGCTCCGTAATCGCGGGTCGCCTGCAGCTTGGGCAGTGCGACGCCGACGGGCATGAAGATCGTGGCCTTGATGCCGAGTTCCCGGGCCGCAAAAGCGACACCCTGGGCGTGGTTTCCGGCCGAGGCGGCCACGACCCCGCGGGACTTCTCCTCGTCGGTGAGCCTGGACATCCGGTTGTACGCGCCCCGGATCTTGTAGGAGCCGGTGCGCTGCAGGTTCTCGCACTTGAGCAGGACCGGCGCGCCGAGCAGCTCCGTGAGGTACCGCGAGGATTCCATCGGGGTCACGGTTGCGACCCGGCCGACCACATCGCGGGCCGACTCGAAGTCGGACAGGGTCGGTCCGACGAGGGAGGCGTTAGTCATGGGCGGCACTTTTCTCGAGGCGGTCTCCGGGGCGACGGAAACCGGGGCGTTGCGGGACGGTCTGCCAGAGCGGGGTGGGCAGCAGGGTCGACGGGGGTTCCAGGCTGGAACGCCACACCCCGCTGTTGATATACGTGATCATGACGTTCAGCACGGCGGCGACCGGCACGGCGAACAGCGCCCCCGGGATGCCCGCGAGCAGTGCTCCTGAGGCGACGACCAACACCACACCCAGCGGATGCACCTTGACCGCGGTGCCCATGATCAAGGGCTGCAGAACATGGCCCTCGACCTGCTGCACCAGCAGCACCACCCCGAGCATCAGCAGCGCCACCACCCAGTCGTTGAAGATCAGGGCGATCACGACGGCCACCGCACCGGTGGCCACCGCACCGACGATGGGGATGAAGGAACCGAGGAACACCAGCACACCGATCGGAACGGCCAGGGGCACCCCCAGCAGGGCCGCACCGGTGCCGATGCCGATCGCGTCGATGGAGGCCACCAGGATCTGCACCTTCGCGAAGTTGCCCAGCGTTGTCCAGCCGGCCACCCCGGCGCCGTCGATGGCCGCACGCGCCCGACGCGGAAACAGGCGCACGATCCAGGCCCAGATGCCCCTGCCGTCGATCAGGATGAAGAGCAGGCTGAACAGCGCCAGTAGAAACCCGGCCACCAGATGGCCCAGGGACGAGCCGACGGAGAGCGCACCGGACACGAAGACCTGGCTGTCCGCCTGAATGGCCTCCCAGGCCTCGCCGAGGAAGGCGTTGAGCTCCGGCTCGGTCAGCTGCAGCGGCGAAGCCAGGAGCACAGCCTTCAGACTCTCGTAGGAGGCAGCGAGACGGTCGTTCAGACCCACTGTGCCGACGGCGATCTGGGTCACGGCCAGCGTGAGCAGACCGCCGATGATTGCGAAGGTGCCGATCAGGGCAACCGCGACGGCGAGTGCTTTGGGCCACCGGTGCCGTACGAGGAACCCGACCAGGGGAACGAGCAGAGCGGACACCAGAACGGCCACGAGCAGGGGGATGACGATCAACCGCAGCTGGATGACGATGAAGATGAAGACCGCGAGCGCTCCGGCCAGGGCCAGCAGGCGCCAGGACCAGGCGGCGGCCAGACGGATGCCGGCAGGCAGGGTCTCGTCGACCCCGGAGGCAGGTGAGGGAGGGACCTCGATCAGAATCGAAGGTGCCGTCCTGCGGCGTCCGAACGCGCCGAAGAGTCCGCCGCGGGCGGGTTTACCATCGGTTTCCATCACGGCATCATTCTAGGCAATCTCACGTACCGGCTCCGGCATGAGCCGCACGGCTACACCGGCGCAGCAATCGGGTCGACCGAGACCGGTGCCCCCGTGAAGGTCACCCCGACCGTCTCCCCCACGGCCGGGCGCAGGCGCACGTCGTGCTGCACGACGAGCGGCGTGCCGTCGTGCAGGTGCACCGTCGTGCGGCGGAGGGAGCCGTGGAAGCTCGACGAGACGACCACCCCCGGTGCGCCGTCAGGGCCGAGCTCGAGGTCTTCCGGACGCACGGAGACGGTGACGGCGCCATCCGCCTGGGAGGGATCCAGGAGCGGCAGCTTCGCACCGTGCACCTGCGCGAAGCCGTGCAGAACCGTGCCGAGAAGCTGATTGCTCAGACCGATGAAATCAGCGATGAACGGCGAGGCCGGCCGGGTGTACAACTCTTCCGGCGCTCCGATCTGCTCGATCGACCCGGCGCGCATGACGGCAACCCGGTCGGCCACCGCGAGCGCCTCGTCCTGATCGTGCGTGACGAACAGCGTCGTGATGCCCAGTTCGGTCTGGATCCGCCGGATTTCCTCACGCAGCGCCACCCGCACCTTGGCGTCGAGGGCGGAGAGCGGCTCGTCGAGCAGGAGCACCCTCGGCTCGGTGACCAGGGCCCGCGCCAACGCCACCCGTTGCTGCTGCCCGCCGGAGAGCTGGTGGGCGAAGCGGTCGTAGTGGGCGTCGAGCCCGACCAGGGCCAGGGCGGCAGCGGCACGGTCGCGCCGTTCCTCCCCGCGCACCTTCTGCATTCGCAGGCCGAACTCCACGTTGTCCCCCGCGCTGAGGTGCGGGAACAGCGAGTAGGACTGGAACACCATGCCCAGGTCACGCCGGCTCGTCGGCAGGGTCGACACGTCGACTCCGTCGATCAGGATGGTGCCGGCATCCGTCGATTCGAGCCCGGCCAGCACCCGCAGGGCCGTCGTCTTGCCGCTGCCGCTCGGGCCGAGCAGGGCGACGAGTTCGCCCGGATGCAGGGTGAGATCGAAGTTCGCCAGCGCCCGGTGCCCGGCGAAGTCCTTGACGACCCCCTCGAAGCGCACCGCGGCTCCCGTGCGGGCTGTCGCTGCCGGCCGTTCCGGAGTGCGGGGACGGTTCGGGAGCGGGTTCTGGAGTTGGTTCTGGATCATGGCTGACCTCCGGTGATGGGCCGGCGCCGGCCGGTGCGGACCGTGCCGAGACGCCCGATGACGAGCAGGAGCAGGAACGCGAAGGTGAGCGCGAGCAGTGACAGGATGACGGCCGTGTAGGGGTCGGCCTTGCTCACGACCACGAGCGCGGTCTGCAGGGTGATGCGGTTGAGGAGGGATGCGATTGTGAATTCGCCGAGCACGACCGCGACCGAGATGAACGCTCCGGCGAGGATGCCGCGGCGCAGGTTCGGGATCAGCACCCGCAGCAGCACGCTCCCCCACCCGGCGCCGAGGGTGCGGGCGGCCTCGCTGAGCGTGCGCACGTCCACACCGTCGAGGTTGGACTGAATGGCTCGATAGGCGAACGGGAGCACCGTGATTCCATAGGCGAAGGAGAGGGTCCACACGCCGCTGCCGGCCACCCGGGCGAGCACCGAGTACACGGGGGCCAGGCCGACCACGAGCACGATGGCCGGGATGCTGATCGGCAGGATGCAGACGAACTCCATCAGGCGACGCAGCCGCGGAAACCGAAGGTGCACCAGCAGCAGGGTCGGCACCAGCAGCAGGAGCACGATCGCGACGGTGCCCACGGCCAGCCCGACCGAGTTGCCGAGGGCGACGAGGACCGAGCGGTACGGACCGGTGAAGCCACCCTGGAACAGTGCCGTCCAACGGGAGAAGTCGTGACCGCCGGCGAGGCCGCGGCGCAGGGTGAATTCCACCATGGCGATGATCGGGATCGCGAAGACGAGGCCGATGCTGCCGAGGATGAGACCACGAACCAGCCGACTGGGGGCGTGCGCCACCGGCCTCATCGCTGCCACCGTGCCGCCCGTGCCTGCAGCACCGAGTAACCGGACATGACGACGAACATCACCAGGATCATGCCGAGCGCGAGGGCCCCGGCCAGGTTCTCCCGGCCGAGCAGCGTTTCGCTGGTCAGGGCCGAGCGGATCTGCAGCGGAACGATCTGCGACCCCTGGCTGGTGAGCGCGGCAGCGGTCGCGTACGAGGAGAACGCGTTGGCGAACAGCAGCAGCAGGCTGCCGAGGAACGACGGGGCGAGCACCGGGAAAGCGATCCGGAACCAGTAGGTCGCCCGGTTGCCGCCCAGGGTGGCGTTGGCCTCGGCCCAGTGCGGGTTCAGCGCCTGCAGCGCCGGGAGGAAGGTGATGATCATCAGCGGAACCTGAAAGTAGATGTAGGGAAGCACCAGTCCGGGCAGCTCGTAGAGCCACACCCCGTCGGCGAAGATGTCGACGCCGAAGGAGTCTCGCAGGATCACGGTGATCAGACCCTGGATGCCGATGGTCGCCACGAAGGCGAAGGCCAGCATGACCCCGCCGAACTGGGCCAGCACACCGCTGAGCGAGTCCACCACGGAACGCAGCGGGCCGTCCTCTGGCGCCCCGAGGAGTCCGTAGCAGGCGAGCGCGCCCACGACCGCCCCCACGACGGCGGTGAACGCCGACAGCCCGAACGAGTTGGCGAAGGCGTCCAGCACGACCGGGTTCCCCAGCGCTGCGACCGTGTCCCACGTGAACGCCCCGGTCTCGTCGACGAAGCCGGTGCCCACGGCGATCAGGGTGGGCACGAGCAGGAAGAGCAGCACATACGCCGCGAACGGCAGCAGCCCGAAGGCTGCTACCGTTCCGCGCCGGCTACTGGACAGCTGCGGCCCACTTCTCGCCGAGAAGGGCGGCTCCCGCGGCGCTCTCCGCCTCGCTCGGAACGACGGTCTCGTCCGGGGCCGCCGGGAGGGCGGCGAAGAGCTCCGCATCGATGGTGCCGGCCGCCTGCATGGCCTCGGCACGCACGGGGCGGGCGCCGCCGGCGAGCCAGAGGTTCTGGCCCTCATCGCTGTAGAGGAATTCCTGCCAGAGCCGGGCGGCGGCCGGGTTCGGGGCATCCTTGTTCACGGCCTGGTTGTAGTAACCGGCGTAACCGGTCCCGGGGAAGACGACGACCTCCCAGTTGCGCTCACCGGCCAGGTTTGTGCCGTAGCCCACGTTGAGGTAGTCCCAGTCGAAGACCACCGGGGTCTCGCCCGACGCGATCGTCGCCGGGGTGGGGTCGATCTTGACGAAGTTGCCGGCCTGGTTGAGCTCGTCGAAGAAGTCGATCCCGGGCTGGAAGTCGGCGACCGTGCCGCCGTTCTGCACGGTGGCCAGACCGAGGGCCGCGAAGGCGGCCCCGGCCTGCGTCGGGTCACCGTTGATCGCGACCTTGCCCTTGTACTCGGCCCCGAGCAGGTCGCTCAACTGCGTCGGCGCGGATACGGCGTCGGGGTCGTAGCCGACGGCCATGTAGCCGCCGTAATCGCCCGTGTACAGGCCGCTCTCCTCCTTGAGCGCATCCGGGATCTCATCCCAGGTGGCCACCTGGTACGGCGCGAACGAGTCGGTGCTGGACAGTGCCACGGCAAGGCCCAGGTCGAAGACGTCGGGGGCGGTGTCCTGGCCGACGAGGTTCTCGGCGGCCAGGATCTCCTCGGCGCTGGACGCGTCGGGCGAGGCCTCGGTGATGGTGATCTCCGGGTACTTCTTCGCGAAGGCGTCGAGCACGGCGCCGTAGTTGGCCCAGTCCCGCGGCAGGGCGATCACGTTCAGGGCTCCTTCAGCCCTGGCGGCATCCTCGAGCGCGGCCAGGTCGCCGAACGCGGACAGGCTCGTCGCGGTGGCGGCGTCGACAGACGGGGTGCCGGAGCCGGCGTCCGCTGCTCCGGAGCAGGCGGCCAGGCTCAGGGCAAGGGCGGTGGCCGCGGCCAGGGCGGTCAGCGTGCGGGTGGTGAACAATTTTCCTCCGTCGGACCAGCGAGGGGGCGGCCGCGGAACGCGGGGCGCTGTGGGTCGGGTTACTGGTCACGGCGAGGCTAGAAGCCGTCGCCGACCGCCAGGGAGCCTTCGTCTGAACACCGCGTGAATGCCGTATGAAAGGTGCCGCTAGGGTCGGTGGGATGGTCCAGACGATCTCCCCTGCCCTCGCCCGCCGGATCGCGCTCGCCGCGCAGGGCTTCGGGCGCACGTCGACCGTGACGCCGGGCATCCGTCAGGTGGATGCCCTCGTGCACCGGCTCGAGCTGTTGCAGATCGACTCGGTGAATGTCTTCGAGCGCAGCCACTACCTGCCGGCGTTCAGCCGCCTCGGCAGCTACGACAAGGCGTTGCTGGATCGGCTGACCGTTGGCCGCCAGGCGCGGCTGACCGAGTATTGGGCGCACGAGGCGTCGTTTGTGCCGGTCGACACCTGGCCGCTGCTCGGCTGGCGGATGCGTGACTTCCGGGACCGCTCGGCGACCGAGGCGTGGGCGCAGGGCAACCGCCCACTGCTGGACTGGCTGCTCGCCGAGCTCGCCGCCAACGGACCCCTGCGCGCGAGCGCCATCGAGCACGACGCGAACCGGCGCACCGGACCGTGGTGGGGCTGGTCGGATGTGAAGACCGGGCTCGAAACCCTGTTCCGGTGGGGTGACGTGGCAATCAAGGGCCGGGAGCGCTTCGAGCGGGTGTACGCGCTGCCCGGGCAGGTGTTCCCACCGGAACTGCTGGGCCGCACCGTGAGCCGCGACGACGCCCACCGCGAACTGGTGCGCCGCTCGGCTCGAGCGCACGGCATCGGCACGGCGAAGGACTTCGCCGACTACTTCCGGTTGCGGGGCCCGGAGACCCTGGTCGCCATCCGCGACCTCGAGGACTCCGGCGAACTGATCCCGGTGGCGGTGCCGGGCTGGGGCGCGGGCGGCCAGGCCGGCACCGCCTGGCTGCACCGCGACGCGCGACTCCCCCGCCGGATGGATGCCGCGACCCTGCTCTCCCCGTTCGACCCGGTCGTCTGGGAACGGGCGCGCGCGTTGCGCCTGTTCGGTTTCCACTATCGGATCGAGATCTACACCCCCGAACCGCAACGGGTGTTCGGGTATTACTCGCTGCCCGTGGTGCTCGGCGACACGATCGTGGGCCGGGTCGACCTCAAGAACGACCGCCAGGCGCAGGTTCTGCGGGTGCGCGCGGCGTGGGCGGAAGCGGGTGCGCCGGCGGACACGGCCGGTCGCCTCGCGGCCGTTCTCCGGCAGGCCGCCGCCTGGCAGGGTCTGCCCGAGATCGAGGTGGAACCGCGCGGCAACCTCGCCGCCGCCCTGGCCGCCGAGCTGCGCAACTAGGCACGACAGTGCCCGTTCCGGTCGAGAGTGACCGGCGGAACGGTCACTCTCGACCGGAACGGGGCTCTAGAACTGGCGGCCCATGGCGTGCAGGCGTTCGACGCGCGCGGCGATCGGCGGGTGCGTGGCGAAGAGCTTGTCCATGACGCCGGGCTTCAGCGGGTCGGCGATCCAGAGGTGGGCCATCGACGTGTTCTGCTTCTTCATCGGCCGCCCGTAGGCCTCGAGCTTGCCGAGCGCGCTGGCCAGGGCATCGGGATGCCGCGTGGTCAGGGCGCCCGTGGCATCCGCCAGGTACTCACGCTGCCTCGACACCGCCAACTGCACGACCGTGGCGATCAGGGGCGCCACGACCATGGCGACGAGTCCGACCACCATGATGACGGGGCTGCCGTTATTCTTGCTGTCCCGGCCGAAGAACGCCATCCGCAGGAACATGTCGGAGATGAACCCGACGGCCACCACGAGGCCGAATACGACCATCGAGAGGCGGATGTCATAGTTGCGCACGTGGCCGAGCTCATGCGCCATGACGCCCTCGAGTTCGGAGTCGGTCATGATCTCCAGCAGCCCGGTGGTGGCAGCGACGATCGCGTGCTGCGGGTCGCGACCGGTGGCGAAGGCGTTCGGAGCCGGGTCGTTGATCACGTAGATCTCGGGCATGGGCGTCCCGGTCGTGATCGACAGGTTCTCGACGATGTTCCACAGCCGCGGGTTCTCCGCCTTGCTGTTGATTTTGATTCCACCGCTCAGGGCGACCGCCTGGCGCCCGGCCATGAAGTACTGCAGCAGGGCGTACCCCGTGGCGACGACGACCGTGAGGATGAGGATGCTGTAGTTGCCGGGTGTGCTGTAGATCGCGTTGGCCAGCCAGCCGAGACCGGTGATGATGGCGATGAACAGGATGATGATGAAGACGGTGTTGCGCTTGTTACGCGCAATGGCGCTGTACATGGCCGCCCGCCGCTAGAACTGGACGCGAGGCGGCTCCGCGATGGCGGCGGAGTCGGACACCTCGAAGAAGTCGCGCTGGGTGAACCCGAGGTTGCGGGCGATGAGGTTGTTGGGGAAGACCTGGATCTTCGTGTTCAGTTCGCGCACGCCACCGTTGTAGAACCGGCGGGAGGCCTGGATCTTGTCCTCGGTGTCGACCAGCTCACCCTGCAACTGCAGGTAGTTCTGGCTGGCCTGCAGCTGCGGGTAGGCCTCGGCCACGGCGAAGATGCTGCGCAGGGCGGTCTGCATGTGGTTCTCCGCGGCGGCGGCGTCGGCAGGGCCCTGGGCGTTGAGCGATTCGGCCCGGGCCTTGGTGACGTTCTCGAAGACGGCCCGCTCATGTGCCGCATAGCCCTTGACCGTTTCGATCAGGTTCGGGATCAGGTCGGCACGACGCTTCATCTGTACGGTGATGTCACTCCACGCCTCGTCGACGCGCACCTTGAGGGTGACGAGGGAGTTGTACGTCGACCAGAGGTAGATCCCGATGATGAGGACGAGTGCAACGACGATGAGGACCGGGATGAGCCATTCCATGGCAGCTTCTCCTTGTGATGGGGCGGGGCGGACGAGCAGGCCGCGGCGGCGTGTCTACGACGCAGCACCATCATAACCATGCGGTCTGAACCTCCCATGTCCTTCCCAACACACTCCAAGAATCTCCCTGCGCCGCACTGTCAGCGGGCGGAGAGCACCCTCTGCAGCCAGCGGTAGGAGGACTTGGGGGTGCGGGTGCGGGTTCCATCCTGGAAGTCGACGTGCACGAGGCCGAACCGCTGGGTGTAGCCGGCCGTCCATTCGAAGCTGTCCAGCAGGGACCAGATCGTGTAGCCCTGGAGGGTGACGCCCTCGGCGATCCCGCCGGGAGCGACCGCGGCGAGCGCCGTCGTGAGGTGCTCGGCCAGGTAGTCGATCCGGGCCGGGTCGTGCACGGCCCCCCATTTGTCGGCCACGTCGGGGAAGCTGGCTCCGCCGGCCGTGATGCAGACGGGAGGCAGGTGCTCCGCGTAGCGGTCCCGCAGCTCGGCGAGGGCCACGCCGAGGTATTCGGGCGCGATGGCGGTGCCCGCGTTGGTCACCGGGAACTCGCGCATCGCGGTGACGTGGAAGGGGAACGCCACGACCTTCTCCGGCGGCCCGACGGGCGGGGGTCCGGTGAGAGTCTTCGGGGCCGCCGGGCCGGCCGTGATCCGGCTCGGCTGGAAATAGTTCAGGCCATAGAAGTCCAGCGGCTGGTGGATGGTGCGCAGGTCGTCCGGTTCGGTCTCCAGCAGCATCCTCAGCGGCACCTGGTAGGGCTCGGGCGGTTCCGGGTAGCGGCCGAGCAGTACGGCGTCGGCGTAGAGGCGGTTGTGCAGCACGTCGAAGAGCGCGGCGGCGACCTCGTCGGCTTCGCGGCCGCTGGCCGCCTGCACGGGCGAGTGCACGTTGGCAATCCCGATTCGGCCGCGCACGTCGGCGGCGCGCAGGCCCTGCACGGCGAGGCCATGGCCGAGCAGCTGGTGATGCGCTGCGGGCAGGGCGCCGAACAGCCGGGCCTCACCCGGGGCATCCGTGCCGAGGGCGTACCCGTTCAGGGTCACCGTCGCGGGATCGTTCAGGGTCAGCCAGGAGTCGATCCGGTCCCCGAACACCTCGCCCACCTGGTGCGCGTAGTCGCCGAAACGCATGGCGGTGTCCCGGTTCAGCCAGCCGCCGCGCAACCGCAGCGGGGTATCCCAGTGGAACAGGGTGGCCATCGGGCTGATTCCCGCGGACAGCAACCCGTCGAGCAGACGGTCGTAGAAGGAGGTGCCGGCCCGGCTGAGCGCACCCCGGCCGTCCGGCTGCAGCCGGGCCCAGGCCAGCGAGAAGCGGTAGTGGTCGATGCCCAGCTCGCGGAGCAGGGTCACGTCCTCGTCGAGCCGGTTGAAGTGATCCGTCGACACGGAGGCGTTGGAACCGTCACGGATGCGCCCGGCGGCGGCCGTGAACGGGTCCCAGGTCGATTCGCCGCGGCCGCCCTCCCGGGCGCCACCCTCGATCTGGAAAGCTGAGGTGGCCACGCCCACCGTGAAACCGTCGGGCAGCCGGTCACCCAGTTCCCCCGCCCGGTGTTCCCAGGCGCGTGCGGCGGGGGTGTTGCTATTACTCATCGACCGAGGACTCTTTCCAGATAGCTGTTGGCGAAGCGGCGCTCCGGGTCAAGCCTGTCACGCACCGACAGGAAGTCGTCGAAATGCGGGTACTCGGCGCGGAGGGAGGCGGCATCCCGGTCGTGCATCTTGCCCCAGTGCGGGCGCCCGCCGTGCGCGCGCATGATGGCTTCGACCGCCTGGAAGTAGGCGGCCGGGTCTTCCCGGTAATACCGGTGCACGGCGATGTAACCGGTGTCCCTGCCATTGGCAGTGGAGAGCCACACGTCGTCGGCCGCGGCCGAGCGCACCTCGACCGGGAAGGAGATGCGCCAGCCGCGCGCGGCGATCAGCTCCCGCACCTCCCGCAGCGCAGCGGGGACCAGGGCCCGCGGCAGCGCATATTCCATTTCCTGAAAGCGCACGGTGCGGTTCGTCACGAACACCCGGTGGGAGACGTCCGTGAATTCGCGTCGCCCGCTGAGCCGGGTGGCGAGCCGGGTGGATCGGGGCACGGTGGCCGGCGCGAGCGCACCCAGCGCGCAGATGCCCCGGTATATCCCGTTCGCGAGAAGTTCGTCGTCGACCCAGCGAGAGACGGCGCCCAACGGGGACCGCTCGTCGGTCACCGGCAGGCGCGTGTTGGTCTTGGTCAGCGCGGTTTCGGTGTGCGGGAACCAGTAGAACTCGAAATGGTCGTGCCGGTCGGACCGGTCGAGGTAGCGCTCGAGCACCTCCTCGAGCGGTTCGGATGCCTCGACGGCGTGCAGCAGGTAAGCGGGCACGCACTGCACGGTCACGTCCACGACGATGCCGAGCGCGCCCAGCCCGATCCGGGCCGCCGGCAACAGCTCCGGGTTCTCGGTCTCGCTCACGTGCAACAGGGAGCCGTCGCCGGTGACGAGGGTCAGGGCCACAACCTGAGTGGCCAGCCCGCCGAAACGCCCGCCGGTGCCGTGGGTTCCGGTGGAAAGTGCGCCGGAGATGGTCTGCCGGTCCACGTCGCCCATGTTGGCGAGGGCCAGGCCGTACGGACGCAGCAGCCGGGGCAACTCGAACAGGCGGGTTCCGGCGGCCAGGGTGACCCGGCCGGACGCGGCATCCGCGTCGATCAGGCCGGCGAGGTCGAACAGGTCGAGCTGCACCCCGGGGGCCAGGGCGATGCCCGAGAAGCTGTGCCCGGAGCCCACGGCCTTGACCCGGAGGCCCACCTTGCCGGCCGCGACCACGGCACGCTGCACGGCGGCGACGGTCGACGGCCGCTCGACGCGCACCGGCGTCACCGCCTGGTTCCGGGCCCAGTTGCGCCACACCGCTCCGCTCGCACTCACAGGAACACCTTCCCCTCGCCACGGTAGGTCGGCAGGATGTCGACCACCTGCCCATTCTCGACCAGTGCAACCTCGTTCACGTGCTCGCTCAGCTCCCCCGATTTGGTGTGCCGCGCCCACACGCGGTCGCCGACCTCGAGCCGGGCCGCGCCGGGGCCGGTCAGCGGGGTCTGCACCTCACCGGCCATCTCCCGCGCGACCAGGTGGAGGCCGTCCGGCCAGACCAGGCGCGGCACCCGGTCGGCGCCGGGAACCCCGGAGGCCACCCACCCGCCGCCGAGCAGGACGGCCATGTCGGGGCGGGGCTTCCGCACCACCGAGAAGGCGACCGCGGCCGCCGGCGCGGGCCGGAAGCTCGCATAATTGTCGAACAGGTGCCCCCCGAAGAAACCGCTGCCGACGGCGACGTCAGTGACGGATGCGTCGCCGCGCGTGGTCTCGACCGAACCGGTTCCGCCTCCGTTCACGAATTCGAGGGGCGCGACCTCCCGCACCGCGCTCACGGCCGCGGCGCGGCGCTCGGCGATCTCGGCGACGGACCGCCCCCGCACCCACCGGTTGAGCATCCCCCGGACCGGTCTGCCGGCCGGCCGGTCGCCAACCCCGGCCACCTGGGCCTCGTAGGACATCATCCCGACGAGGTGGAAACCGGGCCGGGCCAGAATGGCGACCGCGAGGCGACGGGCGTCGGCCGGCGTGTGCACGGGCGAGCGCCACACGCCCAGGTGGCCGAGCAGCGGGGCGTCCCAGGATGCGTCGAGGTCGATGCAGACCCGGATCGGGGCCCGGCTGCCCGGCGGGAGCACCGCGTCGATGACGTCGAGGTGCGCGACCGAGTCCACCATCAGCGTGACGGTCGCGGCCAGCCGCTCCGAACGGCTCAGCTGCAGGATCGCGGCCCGGTCGGCCGTGGGGTAGCCGACGACGACATCCGTCACCGTCTCCGCCAGCCAGAGTGCCTCGGCCAGGGTGTAGGCGAGCACGCCCCGATAGCCGGGCAGGGCCAGGATCGCCTCGAGCACGCCGCGGACGCGGATGGACTTCGACGCCACCCGGAGCGGGGTACCGGCCGCGCGGTCGAGCATGTCGTGGGTGTTGTGCCGTAGCGCGTCCAGGTGCACCGCGGCGACCGGGGTGTCGAGGTGCGCCGTCGCGGTCGTGAGGGCAGGCCAGAACAGTTCGGGGGTCAGCCACGAACGGTCCACCGGGCGCGGGGACAGGTCGAGCATCAACGCACCGCCTTCGCCGTCGGGGTGCGTGGCCGGGAGGTCTCCCGGAGGGATGCCGGAACGGTGACCACGGCCACGGAACGCCCTTTACTCGTCGGGGGAAATCAGCACCCGGAGGGGCCAGCGCCAGTATGCACCATGGCTCCCGGTCGGCCGAACGGGGGCCATTTGCGTCACAGTGCGTGTCGCGCGTTGACTTTCCCGGCCGTGACCCGTGGAATGGTCACCAGGGGTGAAGAGATGCGCGGTAGAACTGTGTCCGGTTCGGGCTCCGAGTCCGGGCGATCCGGTCGGCGGTTCGCCTCCGGTCTCCGTGCACGGTCTGCCCCGATGATCGTCGCCCTGATCGGCGCGCTGACCGTGGGCCTGCTCACGCTCGGCTCGTCGGTGGCCGCCGTCGCCGTCCCGGCCCCCACGCCGCCGCCCACCCCGAACTCGACGGAACCGACGGCATCCCCGGAATCGACGCAATCCACCGGCCCGACGACCCTGGCACCGACCATCACGAGCCCGGCACCCGGCAGCTTCGTCGGCAGTGGCACCACGACGATTTCCGGCACCGGCGAAGTCGGGCGGGAGATCCAGCTGCTCTCCCCCGTCTCCGACCAGGACCCGCTCTGCTTCGCGGTGGTCGACGCCGCCGCGGTGTGGAGTTGCACGGCGGTGTCTTTGCCGAGTGGTCCCGACGTGCGACTGCGCGTCGTCGTCACGGGTGCCCCCGAATCGGCTGCCGAGCAGACCATCGCCGTGCTGTCCGCACCGGTCGTGACCGGGGGCCCGACCGGCCTCGCACTGACCAACGGCACCGTTCGCGGGAGCGGGTATCCGGCGGCATCCGTCGTCGTCTCCCTGGCCGGGGGGAAGCGCTGCACGGCCACCGCGGACGCGTCCGGCGCCTGGTCCTGCACGTTCACCGGCAACGTCGCCGGCGGAGCGGTCTCCGTGTCGGCGAGCCAGCAAACGTCCTACAGCGCACCCTCCTGGTCGAATGCGAGCGCACCGGTCAGCCTCGACTTCGACCTGGACCGCCCGACGGCCCCCATCGTGAGCGCGCCCGTGGGCGGCGACCGGGTGCCGCTGTCCGGCACCACCTATTCCGGTTCCGGCGAGGATGACGCGACCGTGACCGTCTTCGCCGGCGCCTATTCGGTCTGCAGCGCCGTCGTCGTCTCCGGGTCCTGGAGCTGTTTCGCCGGCGGCGTCGCCGCCGGGTCCCACCAGGTCATCGCGGTGCAGCGGGACCCGGCCGGCAACCTGGGCCCGGGCAGTCCCGGCGTGGAGGTGCTCTTCGGGCCGGCGGCCGCGGCAACGCCCGACACCACGGGCCCCGGCGCCCCGATCCCGACCATGGGTGCGAGTGCACCGCCGGCGTCCTCCGCCCCCGCTCCGGAGAGCACCGTGCCCGGTGCACCGGGCCAGGAAGCACCTCACCCGCAGGCCTCTTCACCCTCAGCGCTGTTGCCTGCTCCGGTGCCGGGCGGATGGAACGATCCGACCCTGTTCGCGACCGCCGTGCCGGCGCCGTGGTCCACCTCGCCGGTCTCCTGGGTGCAGGCGGCGTTTCTCGCCTTCGGAGCCCTGCTGCTGCTCTGCGTTCCCGCGCGCCTCCTCGCTGGAACCGTTTCCCGGGCCCGGAACGGTCGCCCGTTCTGGCAGACCGTTTCGATCGCGGGCCGAAACCGCAGCCGCGTCGAGTTCGAGACCGCACCCGACCTGCCGCTGAACCGGTGGCTGGTGGCCGGTGCGGCCGTGACAGCGGCGGCGACGCTGGTCATGCTGTCGGGCCCGGTGAGCAGCCAGCCGGCCTACCTGCGGCTGCTTCTGGCGGTCATGGCGGCCCTCGTCGTCGTCAACGCGGTCGGAACGCTCGTTCCGCTCTGGTGGAGTTCACGGGTGTGGTGCGAGCGGGCATCCGTCACCTTCCTCCCGCGCTACCTGCTGCTCGTCGCCGCGACCGCTCTCGCCTCCCGGGCATTCGAGATTCACCCCGCCCTGGTTTTCGGGCTGCTCGGATCCGTCGCCGCAGCACCCGGCCTTCCGGGGCGCAGGCGCGGCCAGCTCGCCGCACTGCGGGCCGGCAGCCTGATCGCGCTGGCCCTGCTCGGCTGGCTCACGCTGGGCCTCCTGCCGCAGGCCAACGGATTCCTCAGCGCGTTCGCGGCGGAGATCGCCACCAGCGTCGTGCTGGCCGCGATCGGGTCGGCCGCCCTCGTGCTCATCCCGATCGGACGCACCAGCGGGCGGAGCATCCTCAGCTGGTCGCCGCCGATCTGGGCGGCCCTGACCGTGCTGGCGTTCACCATCATGTTCGGGGTTCTCTCCCCCGCCGGGCTGTTCTGGCCCGGTGACGGTGGTGTCAGCCTGTGGTGGGCAGGGGCCGGCGTCTTCGCGGCGCTCAGCGTGGCTGCCTGGGCCTGGCAGCGGTTCGTGGTGCCCGCCCGGCACTAGACCGTGTTTCCCGGCTGCCGGGCCGGAACGCAGGGCGCGAAGCGCCAGACACCGGGCCGATCACGCGCGCCGGATCAGTCCGGACTGCCGCGCTGCCGCGACGGCCGCCGTGCGCGAGGCCACCCCGAGTTTCGGGTAGATGTGCGCGAGGTGGGATTTGACCGTGGTCTCGCTGAGGTGCAGGTGGCGGGCCACCTCGGTGTTGCTGAGCCCCTCCGCCACCAGGGCGAGCACCTCAAGCTCCCGAGCGCTGAGGGCACGGGTGGAATCGCGCACTCGGGACAGCAACCGGCTCGCGACCGCCGGCGCCAGCGCCGACTGACCGGCCGCCGCGGCCATGATCGCCGCGAGCAGATCGTCGGGCGAGGTGTCCTTGAGGAGATACCCGGCCGCGCCGCCCTCGATGGCCGTGATGATGTCCCGGTCGGTGTCGTAGTTGGTGAGGATCAGGACGGCGGGTGGATCCGGCAGGGCACGGATGCCGCGGGTCGCGTCAGCCCCGCGGAATTCGCCGTTGAACTGGAGATCCATCAGCACCACGTCCGGGCGCAGGCGGGCGGCCTCCGCGAGGGCCTCCTCGACGGTGCCGACCGCCCCGACGACGGTGATGGACGGTTCCGTCTCGCACAGTGCCTGCAGGCCGGTGCGCATGATCGGATGATCGTCGGCGATCAGCACCCGCACGATCATCCGGACACCTCGAATCCGGCCACGATGCTGGTTCCCCGGCCCGGCTCGCTCTCCACCGTGAGCGAACCGCCGAGGGCCGCGACCCGCTCCCGCATCGCCTGCAGCCCGAATGAGGTGCGCCCGTCCGTGGTGCTCTCCTGATCCGGCCCGGCCGTGAAACCCACGCCGTCGTCGACGACGTCGAGGATGACCTCGGAGTCGAGCATGCTCAGGGTGAGGTCGATCCGGCTGGCACGGGCGTGCTGCACGGCGTTCGCCAGGGCCCCCTGGGCGATGCGGAGCAGTGCCGTCTCGACCTGGGTGGGCAGCGGCACCGGGGTGCCGGCGATCGTGACTCCGACGGGGATTCCGCTGCTGTCGCCGGTCTGTACCGCCAGGCGCCCCAGTGCCTCGACCAGCGTCGCCTCGCGCAGGGCCGGCGGCGACAGCTCGTCGATGAACTGCCGGGTCTCGGCGAGCGCCTGGGCGGCGGCCTCCCGGGCCTGATGCAGCCGGTCCAGCCCGGTTCCCGTCACGCCGCCGGAGCGTTCCGCGGCGTGCAGGAGCATCACGATGCTGGACAGCGACTGGGACACCGTGTCATGGATCTCCCGGGCGAGGCGGGCACGTTCGCCCTGCACCCCGGCGGCCCGTTCGGCAGCGGCCAGTTGAGTTCGGGTGGCACGCAGTTCGTTGATCAGGCGTTCCCGCTCCGTGGCCTCCCGGTCCAGGGACCGGTAGGCCAGGCCGATCGCCACGGCCACGGCAGCACCGATCAGCGGCCCCACGATGCCTGCGACACCGAAGCCCCGGTGCATCCCGAACAGGGCGATGGCCACCAGCGTCGCTCCGGCGACCGAAACGGGTCCCCGCCAGCCGCGCAGAAAGTGCAGGGCGAGGAAGAACAGGGGAAAGACGAGGTAGATGGCCTCCGGGCTGACGACGGCGAGGGCCACCCATTCGAGGCCGAGGACACCGACCCAGGCCGCGCCGAGCCGCGGCCGTGCGCCGTCGAAGTTTCGGCTGAGCAGCCACCCGGCCGCGTAGGTGCCGAGGAACACGGCGGCCAGGCAGATGATCACGGCGCCGGCGGGCATCCCCGCAGACCCGGCCGTGGCGACGACCAGCGCGATCAGGCCGACGCACAGTCCGTGCAGCCCGATGCGCAGCCCGAGGAAGACGGGGCTCAGGGCGGAGTTCCTGGATCCGATGCTGGGTGCGGTCACGCGATACTCACCCCTTCAGGCTACCGGCCCGGCCCCCGGCCGTCATCGTCCGAAAGGTGGAGCCGACCCTCCGCCTTTGGTGCACCGGAGATGGTCAGCCCGCACGATGACTGGCAGCGGGCTGATCGCGAGAGTAGACAGTGCTCGGCAACCGCCATCCGGCGCCCCTGCCCGGCCCATCCGCCCCACCCGTCCCCGATTGAGGAGCTTGACAGTGTTCGTTGCATGGCGCGATCTGAGATTTGCCCGGGGGCGATTCGTGCTGATCGGCTCGGTCGTCACCCTCATCACCCTGCTGGTCGGGTTCTTGTCCGGCCTGACCATGGGGCTGGCCGACCAGAACGTGTCGGCCCTCACCGGTCTCAGCGCCGACCGGATCGTGTTCTCGGCTCCCGCAGCCGGGGAATCCGTGAGCTATGCCGACTCCGCCGTGACCGGCGCCGACGCGGATGCCTGGCGCGCCCAGCCCGGCGTCGACCGGGTCAGCCCGCTCGGCATCCTGCAACTCCGCCTCGGCTCCGACCAGAAGCAGACCAGTGTGGCCCTGTTCGGCGCCGAGGCCGGGTTCGGCATGGTCCCGGCCGAGGCCGGGCACCTGACCCTGCCGGAGACGGCGGCCGAGGACCTCGGCGTGCGGGCCGGCGACACGGTCGGCCTGGCCGGGACGGTTTTCACCGTCGACTCCGTCACCGCCGACACCTGGTACTCCCACACGCCCGTGGTGTGGCTGCCGCTGACGGACTGGCAGGACGTGGGCACGGCCACCGGACGCCCGGACGCGGTGGCGAGTGTCCTCGCCGTCACCGGCTCCGACGTCGACTATGCCGCGGCCGACCTCGCCACGGGAACGACCTCCACCGGGGTGCTCGCGTCGCTGACCGCCCTGGAGGCGTTCCGCTCGGAGATCGGCTCGCTGCTGCTCATGGTGACCATGCTGTTCGGAATCTCCGCCCTGGTCGTGGGGGCGTTCTTCACGGTCTGGAGCATCCAGCGCCAGCCGGACGTGGCCGTGCTGAAGGCCCTCGGCGCATCCAACCGGATGCTGGTCCTCGATGCCCTGGGCCAGGCATCCGTCGTTCTCGTGGTCGGCGTGGGAGTCGGGATCGGACTGACCGGCGTGCTCGGGGCCCTCGCCGGGTCTGTGCTTCCGTTCGTTCTCAGCCCGCTGACCACCCTGCTTCCGGCCGCCGCCATGATCGCCCTCGGCCTCGCCGGCGCCGCGTTCGCCCTCCGTTCCGTGACCGCCGCCGACCCCCTCACCGCCCTCGGGAGCAACCGATGATCCAGCTCGACCGCATCACCCTCACCTTCCCCGACGGCGGTGCCCGTCTCACCGCGGTCGACGACGTCAGCCTCCGGGTCGACCGCGGCTCGATCGTCGGCATCACCGGCCCGTCGGGCTCCGGCAAGTCCAGCCTGCTGGCCGTGGCGTCCACCCTGATCACGCCCGATCAAGGCTCCGTGTTCATCGGAGACGTCGACGCGACCCTGCTCTCCGCGGCCGAGAAGGCGGAGTTGCGCCGGGATCGTCTCGGCATCGTGTTCCAGCAGTCGAACCTGCTGTCGTCACTGACCGCCCGTGAACAGCTCGTCGTGATGGGCGAACTCGGCGGGGCCCGCCGCGGGGCGCGTGCCCGGCGTGCGGCCGGCATCCGGGCAGACGCGCTGCTGGATGCCGTGGGCCTGGTCGACCAGTCCGGTAAGCGCCCGGCGCAGCTCTCCGGAGGGCAGCGGCAGCGCGTCAACATCGCCCGGGCGTTGATGAACGACCCCACCGTGCTCGTCATCGACGAGCCGACGAGCGCCCTGGATCAGGAACGCGGATCCAGCATCCTGGAACTGATCCTGAAACTCACGGTCGAGCACGACACGGCCACCGTACTGGTCACCCACGACCAGCGACTGCTGCCACTGATGGATTCCGTGCACACCATGGTCGATGGTGTCCTTTCGACCGCGCTCGACACCGTCGCCGGGTAGCGGTGCCGGGTAGCGGTGCCGGCGTGGACGCCGCGCACGCTATCGTCGGAAGCGTGCGCCTCGGAGTCCTTGATGTCGGTTCGAATACCGTCCACCTGCTGGTCGTCGACGCGCATGCGGGTGCCCAGCCGGTGCCGATGGCCTCCGACAAATCCGTTCTGCGGCTGATGCGCTACCTCACACCCGACGGAGCCATCACCGACGAGGGCTGCACCGCGGTACTCGAGGCGGTGCGGAACGCGGCCGAGGTGGCCCGTCGGCACCAGGTCGATGATCTGCTCCCGTTCGCCACCTCGGCGCTGCGCGAGGCGTCGAACGGACCCGAACTGCTCGCCCGGGTCGAACGGGAGACCGGCGTGGCCTTGCAGGTCCTGTCCGGGGAGGACGAGGCACGCCTGACCTTCCTGGCCGTACGGCGCTGGTACGGCTGGTCGGCCAGGGACATCCTTCTCTTCGACATCGGCGGCGGTTCCCTCGAGATCGCCGCCGGCGCGAACGAGATCCCCGCGATCGCGCTGTCGCTGCCCCTGGGTGCCGGGCGGTCCACCATCGGCTTCCTGCACGACGACCCGCCGCTGCCCGACCAGGTGTCCGCCCTCCGCCGGCACGCGGCCACCGTGCTGGAGCGGGCCGTGACAGCGTTCGAGGGGCTCCCGGCACCGCACCACGTGGTCGGCTCCTCCAAGACCATCCGCTCCCTGGCAAAACTGGCCGGGTCCACCGCGGACGGCTTCGGCTCCGGCGAGCGGATGCTGCTGACCCGCTCACAACTCGCCGACTGGGTCCCCCGGCTGGCCCGTATCCCGGCTGAGGCCCGTCCGGCACTGCCCGGAATCACCGCCGACCGCACCTTCCAGATCGTGGCCGGTGGAATCGTGCTCAGCGCCGCGATGGCCGCCTTCGACGTGACCGAGCTGGAGGTGTCCCCCTGGGCGCTGCGCGAGGGCATCATCCTGAGGTACCTGGACCACCTCGAATAGGCGCCACGGACGGCAAGCGGCTCAGGTCAGCGCAGTGCCTTCGCTTTCAGGGCCGCGTACTCGTCCGGGGTGATGGTGCCGCTGTCGAGCAGGGCCTTCGCCTTGCCGATCTCGTCCGCGGACCCGCCCGATCCGGCGACCGACCGCACGTACTGTTCCGTGGCCTGCTGGCTGCGCTGTGCAGCCTGCATCTGCCGCTCGGCCATGCCCTTGCCCCGGGCGATCAGGTAGACCAGGGCGGTCAGGAACGGCACGAAGACAAGGAACAGCATCCACCCGGCCTTGGCCCAGCCGTTCAGTGTGCTGTCACGGAAGATGTCCCCGATGATCGAGAAGAGCACCATCAGATAGGCGATGAATGCGAATGTCCAGAAGAAGAACCAGATGACATCCCACGTTGCTTCAAGAAAACCCATGACTGTTCCTCCTCGGTCGGGGAAAGGCACGTGGCAGGGAGGCGACGGCCGTTTCACTGGCCGATGGTAGCGCGCCCGAACCGAGGAGGAAAGGCCAAGTCACACGGCAGAAACAACCACCCGGCGCTGCGTGCGCGCGATCATGAGCGGTGGTGCATGGTGCCCCCGCTGGGGGTCGAACCCAGACTGTGACGATTTTAAGTCGTCTGCCTCTGCCATTGGGCTACGGGGGCGCGTCACTCAACCGAATGAGTCGAGGGCAGGCGCTGGGGCGCCCGCGGATTGACCCACGGGCACCCCCAGGCGCTGCTACTTGACGGCTGCTGTTTCCTCGGCCTGCTCGGCGGCTTTCTCACCTGCGGTCGGGCGCGGGGCACGAGGTGCCCGTGTCTTGACCGCCGGGACCGTGACGGGCGGTACCGCGGCGGCCGGAGCGGCGGTCGCGGGCGCCTTGGTCGGAGCGGCGGCATCCGCGGCCGGCTTGGGACGCGAGGCGAACTCCACGAACGTGGCCCGCGGGTTTTCCACCGCGGCCAGGGACACGATGTCGCGCCCGAGGAAGAAGTTGTTCACCCATCCCCAGACGACGCGCAGCTTGCGCTCCCAGCTCGGCATGGCCAGGCCGTGGTAGCCGCGGTGGGCGAACCAGGCCGGCAGGCCCTTGATGGCGATCTTGCCGGATTGGAAGACACCGGAACCGATTCCCAGACCGGCCACGGCGCCGAGGTTCTTGTGCTCGTATTCCTTGGGTGCCTCGTCGCGCAGAACCGCGACGATGTTCTTCGCGAGAAGCTTGCCCTGGCGCACGGCGTGCTGGGCGTTGGGCACGCAGAAGCCGCCCACGCCGCCGCCGCTGAGGTCGGGCACTGCGGTGATGTCGCCGGCACCCCAGGCGTCGATGATGATCTCGTCCTCGGTGCCGACGCGCAGGTCGGGGCGCACCTGCAGGCGGCCGCGCTCTTCGATGGGCAGGTCCGTGTGGCGAACGATGGCCGGGTTCGCCATGACGCCGGCCGTCCAGACGATCAGGTCGGTTTCGAAGCTCTCACCGGTGGAGAGCTCGATCTTGCCGTCGACCGCGCTGGTCAGTTGCGTGTTCAGGTGGATCTGAGCGCCGCGCTCGTCGAGGTGCTTGATGACCCAGAGGCTGGTCGGCAGGGAAACCTCGGGCATGATGCGCCCCATGGCCTCGATCAGGTGGAAGTGGGTGTCGTCGAACCCGATCTGCGGGTAGGACTTGAGCAGCGACGAGGCGAAGGAGCGCAGCTCGGCGAAGACCTCGATGCCGGCGAAACCGCCGCCGATGACGACGAAGGTGAGCAGGCGATCGCGCTCGGGACCGGCCGGCAGCAGGGCTGCCTTGTCGAAGTTGGTGAGGATCCGGTCGCGGATGGCGACGGCTTCCTCGATGGTCTTGAGCCCGATCGCCTGGTCGGCGACGCCCGGGATCGGGAAGGTGCGGGAGACCGCGCCGGCCGTCACCACGACGATGTCGTACACGAATTCGTACGGCTCGCCGATGGGCGGGGTGATGGTCGCCGTCTTGGTGGCGTGGTCGATGTGGGTGACCTTCGCCGTGACGACGGTGGTCTTCTTGAGGTGGCGCCGGTGCGCGACGACGGCGTGACGGGCCTCGATGGACCCGGCCGCCACCTCCGGCAGGAACGGCTGGTAGGTCATATACGGAAGCGGGTCGACCATGGTGACCTCAGCCTCGCCGGTGCGGAGCCATTTCTCCAGCTTCCACGCAGTGTAGAAACCGGCGTAGCCGCCACCGACAATCAGAATTTTGGGCACTAGGGAAGTCCTCCTACAAGATTTGGATTCGCGAAAACTTACCGTTTTGATCGTATTCGCTTGATGTGCCGAGTGGCCCCGATGCCGAACAGCGTTACTAGAGTACCAAACCCGATCAGCACCATGAGCGGCACGCTGACATAGGTCAGGGTGAGCGGGGTGGGCAACCACGCTGCGGCCACGCTCGGCAGCGGCCGCTCCGGGTCGTTCTGCACGGCCACCGGAACCTGCGTCGAAGTGTCCGGGGTCGGTGCGAGTTCGGTGTCCGCGCGCCGGTGCACCCGGATCCATTCCTCCAGCAGGGCCGCCGGTTCCGGACTGGTGGACGCCGGAACGAGAGCAGTGACCGCCGCCGCCGCGTCGATCAGGCCGTTGCCGTAGATGGGGCTGGGCACCTCGCGTCCATTGGGGTCGGCCGTCGCGATCACCCGGTTCATCACCTCGGCCGCGTCAAGCCGGGGATAGGCGGCGCGCACAAGCGCGACGAGACCCGACACAATGGGTGCGGCCGCACTCGTGCCATTCCACTGCACGTAGCCTCCACCGGGAACCACACCGACGAGCTGTTCGCTGGGTGCCGCCACGGAGATCGTGATGCCCTGAGAGGACGCGTCGAAGCTGGCACCCTTGGTGCGGTCGACGCCGGCGACGGTCAGGACGCCGGGGATCGTGGCCGGGGCACCCACCTCGGTCGTTCCGCTGCCCCGGTTGCCCGCGGCGGCAACGACGACGACGTCGTTCTCGAAGGCGTACAGGAAGGCGTCGTCCCAGCTCGACGGCCAGTCCAGGGTATTGCGGGTGAGGGACATGTTGATCACGTCGGCGCCGTTGTCAACGGCCCAGCGAATGCCCTCGGCGATCTGCTCGTCGTTGCTGAGGCTGGCGTCACTGCTTCCGAAGGCCACCGAGACGGCCAGGATGGACGCCTCCGGGGCCACACCCAGGACACCGGATCCCTCCCCCGTGCCGCGGCCGGCCAGAAGTGAGGCCACCAGGGTGCCGTGTTCACTGCCCTCACCGACAGGCGTCTGCCCGTCAGCCGAGCCGAGCCCGGAGACATCCGTGCCCCCGATGACCGCGCCGGTGAGCTCGGGCACGCTCGCGTCGACGCCCGTGTCGATCACGGCGACCGTCACCCCTGCCCCGCGGGTCGTGTTCCAGGCCTGGGTGAATCCGTAATCGTTCAGCCAGTACTCCAGGTCCCGCACCTGCGTGTTCGCCGCGAAGGCGGGAGCAGCCGGGGCGAGGGATGCCGAGCCCAGCGCCACCGCCAGGGCCACGGCAATGCCCCCACCGGTTCGACGCCAGGCGGAGAAGGTCACTCGTCGGCCGCGGTGTAGTCGAGGCACTCGCAGACGGTGGGGGTCCAGGCCGCGCGGGCGAGGGCGAGGTCTCCGATCGGGTTCACGCCGGGACCTGCGGCCAGGGAGTGGGCGGCAAGCGCGTGCAGGCACTTCACACGTTCGGGCATGCCGCCGGAGGAGATGCCGGCGATCTCCGGCACCGTGCCCAGGGTCTCGCGGTCGGCCAGGAAGCTCTCGTGAGCTCGGCGGTAGCGGGCGCGCACGTCGTCGTCCTCGGCGAGAAGCTGGTTGTACTCGTTCATCACCTGGGTGGCTTCGAGGAACGAGAGTGCCGCGGTGGCCGCCGGGTGGGTCAGGTAGTACAGGGTGGGGAACGGGGTTCCGTCGGCCAGGCGGGGCGCCGTGGCCACCACCGTCGGGGCGCCGCACACGCAGCGCCCGGCAATGCCCACGACGTTGCGGGCCGGGCGGCCCAGCTGGGCGGACACGGTCTTGATGTCGGACTCGGTGACCGACGCGAAGGGGGGCCGGGTCATTTCGCGGCCTCGGGAGCCAGACCGGCCGTCATTACGGAGGCGAACATGGAAGACAGCCAATCGACGTTGGTGGTTTGGATGGTGGGGGTGGCGACCGGAGCGGCAGCGCTGCCGGTCACCGGCAGCGCGAGGTCGTTGATGACGAGGAAGCTCACGTCGCCGGGCAGCACGTACGATAACCGGTCCCGGGCCTGGGTGGTGACGTAGGTGCGGTCGTTCCAGCGCTCGCGCTCGCTTTTGAGCTCTTCCACGGCCCCCTGCTGGGCCTCCACAGCAGCTGTGAGCCGGTCGATCTGCTGGCGCTGGTCCACATAGGTGCGGATGCCCGGAGCAAGGATGACGACAGCCATGATCAGCAGACCCATCATCACCAGGGAGAAGCCCGACAGGCGCAGACCCCTCAGCCACCGGGCGGCGGGCGTCTCGGTGTCGGGCAGCGCGACAGGTGCACGGTCGGCACGTTTCCTGGCCACAGCCGCTCCCTTCCCGCATCAATGTTGCGGTTGCCCCGCAAAGGAACCCTAACCGCAAAAGGACAAAAAAATGGAGCCCTCGAGGCGTGGGCCGTAACCCGCGCCTCGAGGGCTCCCGTCGAACTACGCCTTGAAGCGCGGGAAAGCGGAGCGGCCCGCGTATACGGCGGCCTCGCCCAGCTCTTCTTCGATCCGGAGAAGCTGGTTGTACTTCGCGACGCGCTCGCTGCGTGCGGGCGCTCCGGTCTTGATCTGGCCGGCGTCCGTCGCGACCGCGAGGTCGGCGATGAAGGTGTCTTCGGTCTCACCGGAACGGTGCGAGATGACGGCGGTGTAGCCGGCGCGCTGCGCGAGGGAAACCGCGTCAAGCGTCTCGGTCAGGGTGCCGATCTGGTTGACCTTGACCAGGATGGAGTTCGCGGTGCCGAGGGCCAGGCCCTTGGCCAGGCGAACCGGGTTCGTCACGAACAGGTCGTCTCCGACGATCTGGACCTTGTCGCCGAGTTCGGCGGTGAGGTGCACGTAGCCCTCCCAGTCGTCTTCCTCGAGCGGGTCTTCGATCGAGACGAGCGGGTAGGCACCCACGAGCTCGACGTAGTAGGCCGACAGCTCCTGGGCGGTGAGTTCCTTGCCCTCGAAGTGGTAGACGCCGTCCTTGTAGAACTCCGACGCGGCGCAGTCCAGCGCAAGGCCGATGTCCTTGCCGGGCGTGTAGCCGGCGTTCTGGATGGCTTCGACGATGAGGTCGAGAGCGGCACGGTTGCTCGGCAGGTTGGGGGCGAAGCCACCCTCGTCGCCGAGGCCGGTGGAGAGGCCCTTCGACTTGAGCAGCGCCTTGAGCGCGTGGTAGGTCTCGGTGCCCCAGCGGAGGCCCTCGGCGAAGGACTCGGCGCCGAGCGGGACAACCATGAATTCCTGGATGTCCACGTCGTTGTCGGCATGGGAGCCACCGTTGATGATGTTCATCATCGGGACCGGAAGGGTGTGTGCGTTCGGGCCACCGAGGTAGCGGAACAACGGAAGGCCGGCCGAGGTGGCGGCGGCCTTGGCGACGGCCAGGCTGACGCCGAGGATGGCGTTGGCGCCGACGCGGTGCTTGTTGTCGGTCCCGTCGGTCTCGTTCAGGACGGCGTCGATGATGCGCTGGTCCGCGGCGTCGAGGTCTTCGACTGCCGGGCCGAGCTCGTCGATGACGGCGTCAACGGCCTTCAGAACGCCCTTGCCCAAATAACGTGACTTGTCGCCGTCGTGAAGCTCGTAAGCCTCGAACGCACCAGTGGATGCGCCGGACGGAACGGCGGCGCGGCTAACCGAACCGTCATCAAGCAATACCTCGACCTCAACGGTCGGGTTGCCTCTGGAGTCAAGAATCTCGCGTGCTACTACTGCCTCAATGAGAGCCACAGCTATCTCCTGTTTCCTTTGTGTTTATTAATTGTTGAGTGTTGGTCTGGGGAATCGAGGAAGACAGCACCGTATTCCAATCCCATAACAGTCTAGCGACTGGGCTCAGCCGCCGAGGGAACGGAACTCGAGGTCGGCCGCGCCGGGGGTGCCGGGTCCGACGAAGGCGTAGCGCCCGTATCCCGCTCCGGCCGCGCGTTCCAGCAGCGCCTTGACGTTCTTGGTGCGCTGTTCGAGGCGCACCCGGAGACCCTGTTCGACCAGTGTTCGCTTCAGCGCCACGAGCCGGGCGGGGTCTGTTCCCTTGTCGTACACGAGCACGACGGCGTTCTCGGCGGATGCGGCATCCGCCCCCAGCAGGTCGACGATGCGTTCGAAACCGATCGAGAACCCGCAGGCCGGCACGTCGGTGCCGAGGAACCGTCCGATCATGCCGTCGTACCGGCCTCCGCCGCCGAGGGAATAGCCGAGGTCCGGGTGGCTGATCTCGAAGATGGTGCCCGTGTAGTAGCCCATTCCGCGCACGAGGGTCGGGTCGAACACGAGCCGCACCCCGGGCAGCGCGGCACGGAGGGCGAGCAGATCGGCGTAGGCGTCGCCGTCGAGCCAGACCGGAGGGGCCGGTTCGGCCGCGTTCCAGCCGACGTCGGCGATCAGGGTCAGGGTCTCGGCGACACCGTCGGTGGGGATGCCCAGGCCGCCGAGCTCGCTGACGACCCCCTCGACGCCGATCTTGTCGAGCTTGTCGATCACGATCAGCGCCCGTTCGTTCAGCTCGGGTGCCACCTGCCAGTGCGCCAGCAGGGCGGTCAGGATGCGCCGGTCGTTGATCCGGATCGAGCACCCGGTCAGGCCGAGGGCGTCGAGCGCGGCGGCGGTCGCGGTGATCAGCTCGATCTCGGCGAGCAGCCCGGACTCGCCGATGATGTCGATGTCGCACTGCACGAACTGGCGGTACCGCCCTTTCTGCGGGCGCTCCGCCCGCCAGACCGGTGCGATCTGGATGGAGCGGAACACCGTGGGCAGCTCCGCACGGTGGGTGGCGTAGAAGCGGGCCAGCGGCACGGTGAGGTCGAACCGGAGCCCCAGGTCGGCCAGCGCAAGCAGGTCGCCGGACTCGGCGGCGGCCGCGGCATCCGCCGGCTTGAGGCCACGCTTCATCACGGCGAAGGCGAGCTTCTCGTTGTCGCCACCGAGCCCCGAGTGCAGCCGGGCGGCATCCTCCATGACGGGGGTCTCGATCTCGTCGAAGCCGTGCGCCGCGAAGCTGCGCCGGATCACGGCCAGCGCGTGCTCCCTGGTGGCTTTGTCGGCGGGGAGGAAGTCGCGCATACCGCGGGGAGGGGTCACAGGTGTTGCCATAGCCCCAATTGTGCCAGTTCGGACCCGGTCGTCTGGTCGGGGCCGGCTCTGCCCGATCGGCTCAGAGCGCGCCGCCCGCCGCTCCCGGGGCGTCGGAGTCGACGGGGCCTCCGGCCACGGTCTCCCGTGCGATGTAGTTCTCGATGTCGAAGAGGTTGTCCCCGGCCCGCTGGGCGATGGTCAGGAGAGTGGACATGGACGCCACTTCCTCCACCTGTTCCTTGAGGAACCAGAGCATCGCCTGCTCGCCGAGAGCATCTCCGTCGGTGCGGGCGGCACGGAACATGGCCTCGATCTGCGCGGTGACCTGCTTCTCCTGGGCGAGTGCCAACGCGATGGGCTCGACCGCGAGGGTGAAGTCGTTGCGCACGGCCGGGATTCCGGGGATTTCGACGCCCAGGTCGCGGTCCAGGCGGTACTGCACGAGCATCATGGCGTGGTTGCGCTCTTCGATCGACTGCGCGTAGAAGTGGGCGGCAAGTCGCGGCAGAGCTTGGTTGTCGAACCAGACGGCGATGGCGATGTACTGCTGAGACGCAGCGAATTCGTTGCCGATCTGGGCGGACAGAAGGTCGTTGAAGGATGTCTGGCTCATGGTCTGACGGTACCGCCTCTGCCCGGCGGGCACCACCGCGCCGGAGGCCGTCCGCCGCCTCTAAACGTTGCCGAAGCGGACAACTGTTGCCGGCACACCGGCAACGGTTGTCCGTTACAGCAACAGTCGCGGCCGCGACGGGGTCAGCCGGGCAGGCCGATGATGCCGGCGTCGGCCACGTCGACGGCATCCGTCGACTCGGCCTCGCGGATCTCGTCCTGCAGCCCGCGAAGTGCCGTGCGCAGCGCACGCTCCGAGTCGAGGCCCTGGCTTTTGGCCGCGGACACGATCGCCAGCAGCAGCGGGCCGAGCTGGTCCTCACTCTCGATCGGGAGCGGGAACGCGGCCTCGGTTCCGAGCAGCCCGATCTTCTGGGCCCGGCCGAGCACCTTGTCGGCGAGGGCGAGCGCCGGCATTCCCTGCGGGATACCGTCGAGCACGCTCGTGCGGGAGGGTTTCTCCGCGGCCTTGAAGTCGTCCCAGGCACGGGCCACGTCGTCGGCGGTTTCCAGGTTCACGTCGCCGAAGACATGCGGATGCCGCCCCACCATTTTTGCGGTCATGTGCGCGGCGACATCGTGGATGTCGAAGTCCTCGCCCGCGGTGTGCGCCGCGAGGTCGGCGTGGAAGACCACCTGGTAGAGCACGTCGCCGAGCTCCTCGAGCAACTCGTCACGGCTGCCCGACTCGATGGCTTCGATCAGTTCGTGCGTCTCCTCGGTCAGGTACTGCACCAGCGACTCGTGGGTCTGCTCGGCATCCCATGGGCATCCGCCCGGGGCACGGAGCAAGGCCACCACGCGCACGAGTTCGTCGAGACTGGAGGCGGACGCCGGGCGGGTGGGGATGTCTGAAGAGGTCACCGGATAACTCTAATCGCCCCCGATCGTCGGCCCGGAGATCACCGACGGGACGGTGACGGGCTAGGCGACAGCCGCGACCGGACGCGGGAAGATCGCGTCGAGCAGGGTGCCGGCCCACGCGATCAGTGCGGCATCCCCGAGCGGTTCCCCGTTGACACGCGGCATGGGCACCGTCAACGAGCCGTTCTGGGTGAAGTAGCGCGAGCCGGGGTACATGCGCTGCAGACGCACCTGCATCGAGTCGGCGAGGTCGGCCGGGGCCACCCGCAGGTTCGGTCCCATGGCCACGACCTCGCCCAGTCCGGCCTGCTGGGCCAGCCAGCGCAGCCGCGACACCAGCACCAGGTTCTGCACGGGCTGCGGCGGTTCGCCGTACCGGTCGGTGAGCTCCTCGAGCACCAGGTCGATCTGGTCCTTCGCGGCCGTGGGCGAACTGGCCGCGGAGAGCTTCTGGTAGGCCTCGAGGCGCAGCCGCTCGCTGTCCACGTAGTCCTCGGGGATGTGCGCATCGACGGGCAGTTCCAGCCGCAGCTCGGTCTGCCCCTCGGCGACGTCGCCACGGAATGTGCTGACGGCCTCACCGATCATGCGGAGGTAGAGGTCGAAACCGACCCCGGCGATGTGGCCGGCCTGTTCGCCGCCGAGCAGGTTGCCCGCGCCACGGATCTCGAGGTCTTTCAGCGCGACCTGCATGCCGGCGCCGAGCTCGTTGTTCGCCGCGATCGTGGCCAGACGGTCGTGCGCGATCTCGGTCAGGGGCTTGTTCTCGTCGTAGAGGAAGTAGGCGTAGGCGCGTTCGCGGCCGCGGCCGACCCGCCCGCGCAGCTGGTGCAGCTGGCTGAGGCCGAACTTGTCGGCCCGGTCGATGATGATCGTATTCGCGTTGGCGATGTCCAGGCCGGTCTCGATGATCGTGGTGGAGACGAGAACGTCGAACTTGCGCTCCCAGAAGTCCACGACGACCTGCTCGAGCTGAGCCTCGGGCAGCTGGCCGTGCGCCACCGCGATGCGCGCCTCGGGCACGAGCTCGGCGAGCGCGGCGGCCACCCGGTTGATGCTGGACACCCGGTTGTGCACGAGGAAGATCTGCCCCTCGCGCAACAGCTCCCGCCGGATCGCCGCGGCCACCTGGCGGTCGGAGTACGGCCCGACGAAGGTGAGGATCGGGTGCCGGTCTTCCGGCGGGGTCGCCAGCGTGGACATCTCCCGGATGCCGGTGACCGCCATCTCCAGCGTGCGTGGGATGGGTGTGGCGCTCATCGCGAGGATGTCCACATTGGTCTTGAGCTTCTTCAGGGCGTCCTTGTGCTCCACGCCGAAGCGCTGCTCCTCGTCGATGATCACCAGGCCCAGGTCCTTGAAGACGATGGAGTCCGACAGGAGGCGGTGCGTGCCGATCACCAGGTCGACGGTGCCGTCCAGCATCCCGGCGATGGTCTCACGGGACTCCTTCTCGGTCTGGAACCGGCTGAGCGCGCGCAGGTGCACCGGGAACCCGGCGAAGCGCTCCTGGAACGTCTCCATATGCTGGCGCACGAGCAGGGTGGTCGGCACGAGCATGACGACCTGCTTGCCGTCCTGGATGGCCTTGAACGCGGCCCGCACAGCCACCTCGGTCTTGCCGAAGCCGACGTCGCCGGAGAGCAGCCGGTCCATCGGGATGGGCCGCTCCATGTCGGCCTTGACCTCGTCGATGGTGGTGAGCTGGTCGGGGGTCTCCGCGAACGGGAACGCCTCCTCCAGCTCGCGCTGCCAGGGGGTGTCCGGCCCGAAAGCGTGGCCCTTGCTGGCCATCCGTGCGGAGTAGAGCTTGACGAGTTCAACGGCGATGTCGCGCACCGCGCGACGCGCCTTGGTCTTCGCGGCCGACCAGTCGCTGCCGCCCATCTTGCTCAGCGCCGGAGCCTCGCCGCCGACGTACCGGCTGACCAGGTCGAGCTGGTCGGTGGGCACGAACAGCTTGTCTCCCGGGTGCCCGCGCTTGGACGGCGCGTACTCGAGAACGAGGTACTCTCGCTTGGTCTTGACCGGGTTGCGACCGCCGCTGGAGACCTCGCGCTGGGTCAGCTCGATGAACCGGCCGATGCCGTGCGTCTGGTGCACAACGTGGTCGCCGGCCTTCAGCTGCAGCGGGTCGACGACGTTTTTGCGACGGCTGGCCAGCTTCTTCACTTGGCGCGCGTCGTAACCGACCGTGCGGCCGTAGAACTCGGACTCGCTGACGAGGGAGAGTTTCGTCTCCGGTATTTCGAAACCGTGGTCGACGGATGCCTGCAGCAGGTACGCGATGCCGGGTTCCGGTGCGCTGGGCCATTCCGTGACGATCCGGGCGGGGAGCTCCCGCTCGGCCAGAACGTCGGCGGCGCGTTCGACCAGCCCGGCACCCTGGGCAACGATGCCGACGGTCCAGCCTGCCTTCATCCGCTCGGCCAGATGGCCGACGGCTCCCTCGACACTGCCCTGGAAGCTCGGAACAGCGTCGCCCTCGACCCGGACGGTGAGCAGGTCATCGATCTCCCGGTGCTCGGGCAGCACCGGGGCATCCGTCGGCGCCGCCTGGAAGGAGCTCAGGGTCCACCACACATGTGCGGACGACGGGGCGCCGGGCGCACTGAACTGCACGGCGTCCCGCAGCCGCCCGAGGGTGAGGAAGTCGCCGGATTCCAGGTCGATCGGGGCCTCGGCACCCGCGGTCGCGGCGCTCCACGCAGCACCGAGGAATTCCCGGTTCGTCTCAGCCAGGCTGATCGCCCGCGAGGCGACGCGTTCGGGTGAGATCACGGCGACGGCCGCCTCTGCGGGCAGGTAGTGCGTGATCGGCACGAGCCGGTCGACGAGGGCGGGCGCCAGGCTCTCCATGCCCTCGACCGGGATGCCCTCGGCGATCTTGGCCAGCAGGCCGGACAGGCTCGGGAACTCGTGCTGCATCTCGCGGGCGCGCTGTCGCACGGCAGGGCTCAGCAGCAGCTCGCGGCTCGGCGGCAGGCTGACCGAATCGACCGGGTCGGGGAAGGAACGCTGGTCGGCGACTGAGAACGCACGGATCTGCTCGACCTCGTCACCGAAGAATTCGACCCGGAAGGGGTGCGGGGCGATCGACGGGAAGACGTCGAGGATGCCACCGCGCACGGCGAACTCACCGCGACGGGTGACCATGTCCACGCGGGCGTAAGCCACGTCGACGAGCTGACGGGCGATGGCCGAGAGGTCGTGGCCGCGCTGGCCGGCGACCAGGTCGATCGGCTCGTAGTCGGTGAGGTTGTCGGCCACGGGCTGCAGCGCGGCGCGCACGGAGGCGATCACGATCAGGGGACGCCTGGCCGCGGGGGCACTCTCCTCCCACTCACGCATCCGTCGCAGGGCGTAGAGGCGTTTGCCGACGATTTCGGCGCTGGGGCTGAGGCGCTCATGCGGCAGAGTCTCCCAGGCGGGGAAGTCGATGATTTCGGCGTGGTCGGTGAAGGAGTTGAGGTTCTCGTGCAGCGACTCCGATTCCCGACCGGTGGCGGTGATCAGAAGCAGGGCCGGGGCCTTGCCCAGCTCGCGGCGACGCTCGAGCAGTGCGGCGAGCAGCGGCGCGCGCAGCCCTTCGGCGAGGGAGAAGTCGACGTCGCGGTTCGCGAAGGCGAGTGCGTTGTCGAATGTGGAGGCGCGCGAAAGTGTGGCAATTAAGCCCTGAAGGGTCACCGGACAAGTGTACGCAACCCGGCTGACAGCCACCGGCTGACCCGTTCCGGTCGAGAGTGCCCGTTGCGCCGGTCACTGTCGACCGGAACGGGCACTGTCGCGGGAGGCTACGGGGCGTGGAACTTCTGCTGCGCGGCGGTGACGCCCTCGGCGGAGATGAGTTCGATCGCGTCGGCGGCATCCGTCAACAGGTTGGGCAGGGCCGAACGCTCGGTCGACGTGAAGTCGTGCAGCACGAAGTCCGCGGCCGGCTGACGCCCGGGCGGACGACCGACGCCGACGCGAATGCGGGTGAATTCGTTCGTGCCGATGGCGGCGATGATGTCGCGCAGCCCGTTGTGGCCGCCGTGGCCGCCGCCGACCTTGATCTTCATCGTGTCGAACGGGATGTCGAGGTCGTCGTGGATCACAATCAGGTGCGACGGCTGCAGTGAGTAGAAACGCAGCAGCGCGGCCACTGGCCCGCCGGACACGTTCATGTACGTGTTCGGCTTGGCCAGTACCAGCTTCGGACCACCGGGGAAGCTGCGCCCCTCGGCGACCGACGAATTCGTTTTATGGTTCTTGAAATTCGCCGACACACGGTCGGCGAGCACGGCAGCCACCATGTGGCCGACGTTGTGTCGATTACCGGCGTAGTCGGGCCCGGGGTTGCCGAGCCCGACTACGAGCCAGAGATTGTCGTCCAGGGGAATCCTCCGCTTGACGCGAAACCAGAAGGGAATGACTACTCGGCGGGAGCAGCCTCGGCCTCTTCGCCCTCAACGGCCTCGGCCTCTTCTTCCTCTTCCTCTTCAACCGGCAGGTGCACGGACACGACGACGGCTTCTTCGTCGGAGATGAGCGTGGCACCCTTGGGGAGCTCGACGTCCTTGGCGTGGATCTGCGCGCCCTCCTCGAGGCCCTCGATGGAGAGCGGGAGGTTCTGGGGGATGTTGATGGCCTCGACCTCGAGCAGCAGGGTCTTGGTGTCCAGGTCGGCGACCATTCCGGGGGCCGGCTCGCCAGTCACGTGCACGGAAACCTCGACCTGGACCTTCTCACCCTTGCGGATGACGATGAGGTCGAGGTGCTCGATGATCTGCAGGAACGGGTCCTTCTGAACGTCCTTGACCAGGGTCAGGTGGCTCTTGCCGTCGATCTCCAGCTCGAGGACGGCGTTCGCACGACGCAGCAGCAGGCCGATCTGGTGCGCGGGGAGCGCGACGTGGACCGGGGTGGTGCCGTGGCCGTACATGACGGCGGGGATCTTGCCCAGCACGCGCAGCTTGCGGGCCGCGCCCTTGCCGAACTTCACGCGCAGGTCGGCGGCAATCTTGTTGGTGGCGTCAGCCATGGTGTTTCTCCTTGCGGACCGCTACGGCCCAGATCTGGTTTGCGGGCGAGACGCCTGCAAAGGTGGGTACTGGTTCAATTTCAACTCGAACGCGTGTCAGCGTGAGGAAAGGCCGTGAAGCATTCCGCCGCGTCGATAACGGATGCCGCACCCACGGTTTCCCGGCGGGCGGCAGCCCTCGCCGAAGTTCAACTGGTAAGTCTAGCGGAGACGACCGGGCACGGGGAACGCGCGCCCGGACATCCGTCACCGGCGCTGCCCGCTGCACGCCATGTAACGGCCCCGGGCCGAGCGACTAGCCTTGAAGGAGTTTCAAGAATTGACAGCTGAAGGAGCAAACGTGGCCGAAACCGGCGCAGCACAGGCAAACATTGGCGTAGTGGGACTGGCGGTGATGGGCTCGAACCTCGCCCGCAACCTCGCCAGCCGCGCGGGCAACACCGTGGCGGTGTACAACCGCTCTCCCGAACGCACCCGGCTGCTCACCACCGAGCACCCCGAGGCCGGCTTCGTTGCCTCGGAAACCATTGAGGAGTTCGTGGCGTCGCTGCAGAAGCCGCGTACCGCGATCATCATGGTGCAGGCCGGTGCGGGCACGGACGCCGTGATCAGCCAGCTGACCGCCCTGTTCGAGCCCGGCGACATCATCGTCGACGGCGGCAACGCCGACTTCCAGGACACCATCCGCCGCGAGAAGGAGGTGCGCGCCACGGGCGTGAATTTCGTCGGCGCCGGCATCTCCGGCGGTGAAGAGGGCGCGCTCAAGGGCCCCAGCATCATGCCAGGCGGCTCGGTGGAGGCCTATAAGACCCTCGGCCCGATCCTCGAGTCGATCGCGGCCGTCGTCGACGGTGTGCCCTGCGTCACCCACATCGGCACGGATGGCGCCGGTCACTTCGTCAAGATGATCCACAACGGCATCGAATACGCCGACATGCAGCTGATCGCCGAGGCCTACGACCTGCTCCGCAAGGTGACCGGGCACTCCCCCGCCGCGATCGCCGACGTGTTCACGGAGTGGAATGAGGGTGACCTCGAGAGCTACCTGATCGAGATCACCGCCGAGGTGCTGCGCCAGGTGGACGCGAAGACCGGCCTGCCGTTCATCGACGTGGTGCTCGACGAGGCCGGGTCCAAGGGCACCGGAGTCTGGACCGTGCAGAACGCGCTCGACCTGGGCGTGCCCGTCGGCGGCATCGCCGAGGCCGTTTTCGCCCGCGCCGTGTCCAGCCACCCGGAGCAGCGCGTCCCCGTGCGCGCCGGCATCACCGCACGCCCGGAGATCGCCGTCGTCGGCCACACCTTCCAGGACGACGTGCGCCAGGCGCTCTACGCGTCGAAGGTCGTCGCCTACGCCCAGGGCTTCGACGCGATCATCGCCGGCGCGGTCAAGTACGGCTGGAGCGTCGACAAGGGCGCCATCGCCACAATCTGGCGCGGCGGCTGCATCATCCGCGCCCAGTTCCTCAACCGCATCGTGGATGCCTACGCGAACGACCCGTCGATCCCTACCCTGCTCGCCGACCCGTACTTCGCCCAGGCCGTCGCCGACGGCGAGTCGGCCTGGCGCCGCGTCGTCTCGACGGCGGCGCTGTCGGGCATCCCGGTGCCCGGTTTCGCGTCGGCGCTCAGCTACTTCGACTCGCTCGCGAGCGAACGGTTGCCGGCCGCCCTGGTGCAGGGACAGCGCGACTTCTTCGGCGCCCACACGTACAAGCGCGTGGACATGCCCGGCACCTTCCACACCCTGTGGTCGGGCGACCGCAGCGAGATCGCCACCGAGGGTTCCTCGCACTAGCCGCCCTGGCCGCCCCGCCGCCTGGCCCCGCTTCCGCAACTGTTGCCGGAGCGGACAAGTGTTGCCCGTACACGGGCACCAGTTGTCCGCTCCGGCAACACTCGTGTCGGCCAGGCGGCCCATCAACGCAGGACGGGAAGCCCCGCGGTGGTGAGGATGCGCAACAGCGACCGGCGCTGGCGAACATCGGTCGGCCCCCAGCGGGCCATCCCGTTGCCTTCCGAGCGGAGGTCGTCCTCCCGAATCTTCTCCCGGGTGACAGCTTCACCCGGTGTGAGACCCCGCAGATACTCATCCTTCAGATATTTGCCCTGCCCGTCGAACTCCCCGATCAGGCGATAGTCCGGCCACTCGAAGTCGGTGAAGTAGAAGCCGCCGCGGGGGTTCGGGTGGCACGTCTGCAATAGCGGATCGGGGAAGCCCAGCTCGAAGATCGCCACGCGGCTCAGCGATTCACCCGGGTTGTCCGCGTTGGGCCGGGCGAAGCTGATGGCCCGATTCGCCCGCACCAGCCCACGGGCCGAACTCGACTCCTGCAACTTCTCGCGCAGCACCTCCACCGTCAGGAAGACCTCGGGAGCTGCACTCCGCGGATTGAGCGCATGGTCGATCGCAACGACGGCAGCGGCGAAACGCGTGGTACGCGCCAGGTCGAGCAGGGTTCGGGCGGGACTGGTCACGAGCATCCCGTCGACGTCGACGACATCCGCGTCCGGAATAGGGCTGCGGTGGACCGTCACGCCGTTCTTGCTGCGCGCCCGGGACTGCGGTGGCGCCAGCACGTGAACCGTGCTCGGCCAGGCCTCAGGCAGGGGAATCCCCCACACGGCCGCGGCCGATTGATGGCTGATCACCGGGTCCCGCTTTCGAGTGGCGACGACTGCGCGGATCTGCGCGAGGTGCCTCTGCTGCGGTGAGAGCGGAGCCCAGTGCTCCGTGCTGGTGAAGACGCCGCGGCGCAACCGCACTGCGCTCCTCCCGAACTGCACCTCCCGCCGAAACTGCCGATCTTCCGACTCGGTTGACCCTCCCCCTTTGGAGAGGTAGAGCCCGGTGTGCTCGTCGATGCGCTCGTCAGCCATGTGGCGAGGTTGGCAGTGCGAGGCAGCCACGGGCAGCTTCGCGGGCGATTCGGGGGACCTCTGCCACCCTGAGAGCCTGGGGAGGGGCGGCCGAGTCACTCCCACCGCGGAAAGTGTTGCCGCAGCGGTCAAGTGTTGCCCGTACGCCGTCAACAATCGTCCGATTCGGCAACAGATGCGAAACGGTTTGCGATACTGGGAGCCTGATGATGAGCGACGACCACCCCGAACTCTCCGGTTACGAGCCGCAGGATGCCGCCAGGCCCCTGCGCAGTCGGCGCACGCTGGCCCTGATGCGCATCGTGGTCGTGCTCGGGCTGGTGGCCTTGATTGTTCCGGGTATCCTCACCAGCCTGCAGATCGCGTCGACCACGGCCGACAACGCCTGCAGCGTGGCCACGGCCCGGTACTATCCGGTAGCCATCGGCTTCGATTCGCGCTTCGACCTGAGCGGGCCGGGCGGTTTCGGCTGGCAGTGCTACGCGATCGACATCAACGAGCGCGAGACGTATGTCATCCCGCTGGGCATCATTCCCTCGGCGCCACGGGCGCAGACCACGGAGATACCGGCCTAGAATCGGCCCCGCTGGGAGGGGAGCGCGATGAGGACGACGCAGGGCCGGGCTCCGGCCCGAGCTCCTGCTCTGAGCTGCGATCTGACCGGTGCGGACAGACCGATGGCCGGCCGTCGACATCCGTCAACGACCGGCCAGGGGTCAGGCAGAACAGTAGGGCCTACGCGGCACCCTCGAACATCGAGGTGACGGAACCCTCGTCGAAGACCTCGTGGATGGCGCGCGCCAGCAGCGGCGCGATCGGCAGCACGGTGAGCGTGGGGAAACGCTTCTCCTCGGGGATCGGCAGGGTGTCGGTGACGACGACCTCGGAGATCGCGGGATTCTGCAGCAGTTCGAGAGCCGGGTGGCTGAACACGGCGTGAGTGGCGGCGACGACGACGCCGATCGCGCCGGCGGCACGGAGGGCCTCCGCCGCGAGAACGATGGTGCGGCCGGTGTCGATCATGTCGTCGACGATCAGGCAGACGCGACCCTCGACCTGGCCGACGATCTCGTGGACGGTCACCTGGTTGGCGACCTTCGGGTCGCGACGCTTGTGGATGATGGCCAGCGGTGCGCCGAGCTTGTCGCTCCAGATGTCGGCGACGCGGACGCGGCCCATGTCGGGCGAGACGACCGTGAGGGTGGCCGGATCGAGCTTCTCTTTGAAGTGCTCGAGCAGGACGGGCATGGCGAAGAGGTGGTCGACGGGACCGTCGAAGAAGCCCTGGATCTGGGCGGCGTGCAGGTCGACGGCCATGATCCGGTCGGCGCCGGCGACCTTGAACAGGTCGGCGATCAGCCGGGCCGAGATCGGCTCGCGGCCGCGGCCCTTCTTGTCCTGGCGGGCGTAGGGGTAGAACGGGGCGACGACCGTGATGCGCTTGGCGGAGGCCCGCTTGAGCGCGTCGACCATGATGAGCGACTCCATCACCCATTCGTTGATCGGGTTGGTGTGCGACTGGATCACGAAGGTGTCGGAGCCACGCACGCTCTCATCGAAACGCGCGTAGATCTCGCCGTTCGCGAAGGTGCGCGCGTCGGTGTGGACGAGTTCGGTACCAAGTTCCGTGGCGATGTCCAGTGCCAGTTGTGGGTGAGCTCGCCCCGAAACCAATACAAGTCGCTTTTCGCCGCTGGTCTTGATTCCAGACACCTAGTCTCCGCTCTTTGCCGCAGCCGCCGCCGCGTCGGTTCCTGGGCGGTTGGTCTGTACCCAGCCGTCCATATTGCGTTGTGGAGCCACGGTGAGGCCCAGGGCCCCGGCCGGCACGTCCTTGCGGACGATTGTTCCGGCACCCGTGTATGCTCCGTCCCCAATCCTAATCGGCGCCACGAAGACGTTGTGCGACCCGGTGCGCACGTGGGACCCGATCTCACTGTGGTTCTTGGTCACGCCGTCGTAGTTGGCGAAGATCGTGCCGGCCCCGATGTTCGACTCGACGCCCACCGTCGCGTCGCCGACGTAACTGAGGTGCGGAACCTTGCTTCCCGCGCCGATGGTCGCGTTCTTGGTTTCGACGAAGGTGCCGATCTTGCCGTCAGCGCCCAGATTCGTGCCCGGTCGCAGGTAGGAGAACGGGCCGACGGATGCCCCGGCGCCGATCACGGCCAGCGTCGCATCCGTGCGCTTCACCACCGCGTTCTCGCCGATCTCGCAGTCGACGAGGGTGGTGTCCGGGCCGATCACGGCGCCGGTCTCGATCACGGTCGCGCCGAGGATCTGGGTTCCGGGCCGGATAGTGACATCCGGTGCCAGCTTGGCCTTGAGGTCGATCCAGGTGGTCGCGGGGTCCTGCACGGTCACACCGGCCAGCTGCCAGCCGTAGACGATCAAGCCGTTCAGCTGACGCGCGGTCTCGCTGAGCTGCGCGCGGTCGTTGATGCCGGCCACAAGCCAGGCGTCGGCGACCGGGACGGCCCGCACTTCGGAACCCGCCAGGCGGAGCAGACCGACCACGTCGGTGAGGTACTTCTCGCCCTGCGCGTTCTCGGTGGTGACGTTGGCCAGCTGCTCACGCAGCTCGGCCAGGCGGAAGACGTAGACGCCGGCGTTGGTCTCGGCGATGGCGCGTTCCTCGGCGGTCGCATCCTTCTGCTCGACGATGCGGTCGAAGGCCCCCTCCTCGGAGCGCACGATGCGGCCGTAGCCGGTGGCGTCCTCCGGGAAGGACGACAGCACGGTGGCGGCGACGTCCCGTTCGCGGTGCGCGTCGACGAAGCTGGCCAGGGTGGCCGCGTTGAGCAGCGGCACGTCGCCGCTGACCACGAGCACGTCGCCCTCGAAATCGTCGGGGAGAGCGCCGATGGCCTGTTCCACCGCACGGCCGGTGCCCGGCAGCTCGTCCTGGTCGACGATCAGGCTTTCGGGGAGGTCCTTGCCGACGAGGGCGGCCAGCCGGTCGCGCTCGTGCCGCACGACGGTGACGACGTGCGCCGCGTCGAGGGCACGGGATGTCGCCAGGACGTGGCTGAGGATGGGAAGTCCCGCGAGCTGATGCAGCAGCTTCGGCGTGCTGGACTTCATGCGGGTGCCCTGGCCGGCGGCCAGCACGACGATAGCGAGTCGAGAATCGGTCACGTGGTTTCCTCTAGCTTCTGTGGAGCCGCCCGGTAAAGACCGGATGGTGACGCCAATCAAGTGCTCCGCCGCCAGGACTCGAACCTAGACCTAACAGCTCCAAAGGCTGTCGTGCTGCCATTACACCACGGCGGAATTCGCCGACCCGGGGCCGACCAACGGTGTCAAGTCTGCCAGATATCGAGCCGGGAGCGCGCCCCGGCACCCCGAGAGGGGGCTCCCGCGCAGGTTTCCGCACCCGACCGGGATAATAGACGGATGCCCGCACATGACGAAGTCGACCGGATCGTTGATGCCTGGCTGCGCGAACGGCCCGACCTCGACTTCGCACCGTTGCAGGTGCTGTCCCGCGTGGGCCGGTTGTCCAAACACCTGGACCGCGCCCGGCGCACCGCCTTCTCCCGATCCGAACTGGATTCCTGGGAGTTCGACGTGCTCTCCGCCCTGCGCCGTGCGGGCTCACCGTACGAGCTGAGCCCCAAGGCGCTGCTGCAGCAGACGCTGGTCTCCAGCGGGACCATGACCAACCGCATCGATCGGCTCGTCGAGCGCGGCCTGGTGACCCGCCGTACGGACCCCAACGACGGGCGCGGCATCTTCGTGAGCATGAACCCGGCGGGGCTCACCCGAGTGGATGCCGCGATCACCCGGCTGGTCGACGCCGAAGCCGAACTGCTCGCCACGCTGTCGGCGGGAGAGCAGACCGCCCTGGCGGACCTGCTGCGCAAGCTCAGTCTCGGCTTCGACTGACGCGACGCGCTCAGCGCGTCCGCGTCACGAGCACCTGCAGCCGATCCACTTCAGACGGACGAGAACGTTCGGAAGTCAATCATTCCCGGTGGTCGAGCCTGTCGAGACCCGTCCCCGTCGAGACCCGTCCCGGTGGTCGAGCCCGTCGAGACCCGACCCGGTGGTCGAGCCCGTCGAGACCCGTCCCTCTATTTCGCGATCGACCCCTTCGGAAAATCCCGCCACGTGCGGAAGAAGCGCGCCTCCATCGCGGCGGCCCCGCTCTCTTCCACGGCGTGCAGCCGGCCGTAGCTGAACGCGTTCTCGCCCTGCAGGTAGGCGGTCATGCCGAGCTGCAGCAGCTCGGCGCGGGCCACGACGCTGTCCTGGTGGTCGCCGAGGGTGTCCTGCACCTGACGGGCCGCGGCCACGAGCCGGGTCGCGCGCACGCGCCGCAACGGCGTCGCCGTCTCGGCCGCGTAGCGCAGTTGCTTGGCGCGCTTCCGCGCCTCGTGCAGAGCCTCGTCCCGAACGGGCCCCGACGGTGTGCCGCGGGCCAGGAACACGGATGCCCGCAGCCGTTTCCAGTCGGCACGTATCAATTCGGGGATGACTGTACTCGCGGGCTTCTCGGCCCGCGGGCGCAGTGGCGCGGACGCCAGCAGATCGTCGAGGCGGTCGAGCAGCTCGAAGTACCGGTCGGAATCGAGGGCGGCCAGGGCCTCGAGCCGGGCCGACCGGATGACGGCGGCGAAGTGCGCGTCGATGCGCTCCACCATCGGGCCCACGACGAGCTCGACGGGCTGCTGCCCGATCCGGTGGGCGAGGCGCTGGCGGATCACCTCCGCGTCGCGGGCGGCGCCGAGCGCGCCGGCCAGCCACCGCAGCTCGTCACGGAGCGGAGCGGTGACCGACGTGTCGAGCAGGTCCCGATAGGTGGACAGGGCCGAGCGCAGGCGCCGGGTGGCCACGCGCATCCGGTGCACGGCACCCGCATCGTTTCCGCGCACCCGAGCGTCCTGCACGCCGATCGCCTGCACCTGTTCCTGCACGTAGGCCATCAGCACCGTGCCAGCGGAGCTCTTGCGGGTCGCCCGGAGCGTCGGCGCCGCCCGGAATTCCGGCAGCCGGTCTCCGAGGGCGCGGGCCAATTTGGACGGGTTCGCGGACGGCTCCACGCCGACCGATCCCAGGCGCTCCTGGGCGGCGTCGAGCAGGGCGCGGGACCCGTGCACGAGCTCGACCTCCCATTCCCGCCAGGTCTGGCTGAACGGTTTCGGCGCGAGGCGGTCGGCCTGCACCTCGTCGTCGCAGACCTCGGCGAGCACGGAGTCGTTCGCGCCGACCAGCTGGTGCAGGACCCGGCGGGTGCGCAGCCGCACCACGGGCACGAGGGGGCGACCGCGGAGCACGCCCCGCACGAGGTTGAGGATGGCTTCGGGGATCTTCTCGGGGTCGTCGCCCAGCGGTTCCCGCATCTCGCGGCGCTCGTCGACGGCGACCGGGAGTTTGAGGTGCCAGCCGGCGTCGTCTCCCCCCGTGCGGCGGCGCAGGGTCAGTCGGCGGCTGGCGAGGACCAGGTCGGCGCTGTCGTAGTACAGGGCGTCGAGGTGGTGCTCGACGGGCGGGTCAACGTGGGTGACGCCGGGCAGGTCGTGCAGGGGCGGCAGAACGGTGGCCGGGTTGACGTCGAAAGTGCGCTCGATCTCGGCGAAGCCAGCGGAAGTCATGCCTCAGTGTATTGCGGCGGACAGCCACCAGGGGGAGGGCTCACCCGTCTTCGTCACAGCCGGGCTAGCGGCGGAACGCCTTGCGCGCCAGCCAGTTGCCGAGGAACTGCACCAGCTGCACCAGCACGATGATGAGCAGCACGGCCGCCCAGGTCACCACCGGGTTGAACTGGCGGTAGCCGTAGAGCAGCGCGAAGTTACCGAGGCCGCCTCCGCCGACGTAACCGGCGACCGCCGACATGTCCACGAGCGCCACGAAGATGAAGGTGTAGCCGAGGATGAGCGGGCCGAGAGCCTCGGGCAGCAGCACCGTGAAGATGATCCGGATCGGCCCGGCCCCCACGCTGCGCGCCGCCTCGATCACACCGGGCGTGACGGTGAGCAGGTTCTGCTCCACGATGCGCCCCATGGCGAAGGATGCCGCGAGCGAGATGGTGAAGATGATCGCCGCGTTCCCGATCCCGGTTCCCACCACGACGCGGGCCAGCGGTTGGGCGGCGGCCAGGAAGATGATGAACGGGATCGGCCGCACGATGTTCACCAGCAGGTTGAGCACCACGAAGACCGGGCGGTTCTCGAGGATGCTGCCGGCCCGGGTCAGATAGAGTCCCAGCCCGACCAGCAGGCCGCCGATCCCGCCGAAGAAAAGGGTGAGGCCCACGATGTAGAGGGTCTCCCCCGCGGCGACCCAGAGTTCGGGCCACAGGTCGATGAGGCTGTCCATTTCAGCGCACCTCCGTGACGGTCGTGAGGGTTCGCACCCGGTCGAGGGCGGCGTCGATGGCGGCATCAGCCGCGGCATCCGTGGCCCCCGGCCGGGCGAGCGCGAGCGTCAGGTGCCCGAAGGAGCGGCCCTGGATCTCATTGATGCCGCCGTAGACCACCTCGAAGGTGACGCCGGCGGCGGCGAACTCGCCGAACACGCGGGCCTGGTCGACGCTGCTGTCGCGGAAGGCCAGGGTCACGAGGCGGCCCGGGTGCCGCCGCCGCAGCACCGCGAGCTCCGGCGGAGACGGGAGTCCCTTCACCACGGTGGAGACGAACCGGGCGGATGCCGCCTGCTGCGGGTTCGAGAACACGTCGAACACGTCACCGCGCTCGATCACCCGGCCCTGGTCCATCACGGCGACCTTCGTCGCCAGGGTCTGGATGACATCCATCTCATGCGTGATCACGATGATGGTGACCCCGAATTCCTTGTTCACCCGTCCCAGCAGGTCGAGCACCTCGGAGGTGGTCTCCGGGTCGAGTGCGCTGGTGGCCTCGTCGGCGAGCAGGATGCCCGGCTGGCTGGCCAGGGCCCGCGCGATGCCCACGCGCTGCTTCTGACCCCCGGAGAGCTGGTCGGGGTAGGCGCGGGCCTTGTCGCCGAGCCCGACGAAGTCGAGCATCTCGCCCACCCGGGCCCGGCGGGCTTCCTTGGACCGTCCGGCCACCTCGAGCGGATAGGCGACGTTCGCCGCCACAGAGCGTGACCCGAGCAGGTTGAACTGCTGGAAGATCATGCCGATGCCGAGACGCACCGGGCGCAACTCCCGTTCGGGCAGCCGGGCGATGTCTGTGCCGTTGACGAAGATCTCGCCCGATGTCGAGCGTTCGAGTGCGTTCACGAGCCGCACCAGGGTGCTTTTGCCGGCCCCGGAGTAGCCGATGATGCCGTACACGTCACCGGCGTCGATCGTGAGGCTGACCTTGTCGATGGCGACGACCTCGGCCCCGCCCCTGGTCGTGGGCGGGTACACCTTGCTCACGTCACGCAGTTCGACAACGGGGCTGGGGGCAGGCATGGAACATCCTTACTGACTGACTGGCGTATTGCTGGGCGGTGACAGTGCCCGTTCCGGCCCTGAGTGACCCGCGGAACGGGCACTCTCGACCGGAACGGGCAGGTCGGCGGCGCTACTTCTGGGCCTTGGTGTCCTTCTCGACGGTGGCGAGGGACGCCTCGAGGTCGGCGACCGGGGTCTTGACCATTACCGCGGAACCGCCAGACACGGCGAGCACGCCATCCTGAACGGCCTTCGTGTTCTGGTAGATCTCGACCAGCTTCTTGTAGGTGGCGTTGTCCTTGTCCTCGGCGCGCGCCGCGAAGACGTTCACGTACGGCAGCGCGTTGGGGTCGGTGGGGTCGTCCTGGGCGAGGGCGTCCTCGACCTTGAGGCCGGCCTTCTCGACGAAGTCGTTGTTGATGATCGCGGCGGCGACGTCGGGCAGCGAGGTGGCCGTGAGCGAGGCCTCGAGCGCGGTCACGGTGACCTTGGACTTCTTGGTGTCGATGTCGGCGAGGGTCGAGTAGATGCTGCCGCCGTCGGACAGTGTGATCAGCTTCGCCGACTGCAGCACGAGCAGCGCGCGGGCCAGGTTGCTGGCGTCGTTCGGCACCGCGACGGTGTCGCCCTTCTTGATCTCGCTCACGTCGCCGTACTCGGTCGAATACAGGGCGAGCGGGTAGATCGCGGTGGCGCCGACGGGGGTGAGGTCCTGCTTGCTGGCCACGTTGTACTCGGCGAGGTAGACGATGTGCTGGAACTGGTTCAGGTCGAGTTCGTCGGCGGACAGGGCCGGGTTCGGCTGCCCGAATTCGGCGAAGTCGACGATGTCGACCGTGATGCCGGCATCCGCCGCGGCCTCCTCGTAGACGGCCCAGTACGGGTCGCTGGCGCCGACGACGCCGATCTTCACGGTCTCGTCGGCGGCCGCACCGGAGCAACCGGCGAGCAGGGCGACGAGTGGTACGACCGCGAGGGCGGCGAGCAGTTTCTTCTTCACGATGGGATTCCCTTGTCAGCTGTGGTGCCGTTTTCTCGGCGGGGGGTGCCAACGCATTTCGGGCACAGAGAAACCACGGGACAACGGGGGTGGGAGTCTGTGCCGCTGCAGCGCGAGGCACGTTCCAAGGTTATCGGGCGATACTGCGCCGCGTGCGCCCCTGCGTCACACGCGGTCACAGTATCTGCGAGGTTAGCCCTCGATCAGCTCAGACAGTTCGATCCAGCGGGTCTCGAAGCCGGCGATGGCGACCTCGAGCTTCTGCAGTTCGGAGCTCAGCGCGCCGAGCCCGTCGAAGTCGGACTGGTCGTGCACGGCGAGACTCTCGTGCAGCGCCGCGATCCGCGCGTTCTGCTTGACCACCTTGCGGTCGATGGAGGCGAGTTCCTTCTGCGCATTGCGGAGGTCGGCACCGCCGATGGCGAGCTTGCGGGACGCCTTGCCGCCGGACGTGTTCGCCGCGTTCGCCTCCGCGGGCTTGTCGTTGCCGCTGGTCTGCCTCTTGCGCATCTCGAGGTACTGGTCCACGCCGCCGGGCAGGTGGCGGAAGCCGCCCTCGGTGACGGCGTACTGGTTGTCGGTGACACGCTCGATCAGGTACCGGTCGTGCGAGACGACGAGCAGGGTGCCGGGGAAGGAGTCCAGCAGGTCTTCCATGGCCGCGAGCATGTCGGTGTCCAGGTCGTTGGTGGGCTCGTCGAGGATGAGCACGTTCGGCTCGTCGAGAACGATCAACAGCAGCTGCAGGCGACGCTTCTGGCCACCGGAGAGGTCCTTGACCTGCGTGGTCAGCTGCGCGCTCATGAACCCCATGCGCTCGAGCATCTGGCCGGGCGTGATTTCCTTGCCGCCGGCCATGTACGACGTCTTCTGCCGCCCGATGACCTCGCTGACGCGGTCGTTCTGGATGCCGTCGAGTTCGAACAGCTGCTGGGTGAGCACGGCGACCTTGATGGTCTTGCCGCGCTTGACCGTTCCCGTGGTGGGCTGCAGGGTGCCGGCCACGAGGTTCAGCAGCGTCGACTTGCCGGCGCCGTTGACGCCCATGATGCCGGTGCGCTCGCCCGGTGCGATGCGCCAGGTGATGTCGTTCAGCACGGTCTTCTCGCCGAACTTGACGCCGATGTCGATCAGGTCGACGACATCCTTGCCGAGGCGCTGCATGGCCATCGACTGCATCGACACGGTGTCGCGGGGCGGCGGCTCGTTCTCGATCAGTTCGTTGGCGGCGTCGATGCGGAACTTGGGCTTCGCGGTGCGGGCGGGGGCGCCGCGCCGCAGCCACGCCAGTTCCTTCTTCATCAGGTTCTGGCGCTTGCCCTCCATCACGCTGCTCATCCGGTCGCGTTCGACGCGCTGCAGGATGTAGGCGGCGTAGCCACCCTCGAACGGTTCGATCAGGCGGTCGTGCACCTCCCAGGTCATGTTGCAGACCTCATCGAGGAACCACCGGTCGTGAGTGACGACCACGAGGCCGCCGGAGTTCGTGGCCCAGCGGGTGCGCAGGTGGCCGGCCAGCCAGGAGATGCCCTCCACGTCGAGGTGGTTGGTGGGCTCGTCGAGGAAGATGACGTCGTGGTCGCCGATCAGCACGGCGGCGAGGGCAACCCGGCGGCGCTGGCCACCGGAGAGGTCGTCGACGAGGGCGTCCCAGGGGATGTCCCGCACGAGTCCCGCGATCACGTCGCGCACCTTGGCGTCGCCCGCCCAGACATGCTCGTCGATGCCGCCGACGATGGTGTGGCCCACGGTCTGGCCCGACGCCAGGTCGTCGGCCTGGTCGAGCATGCCGATGGTGACGCCGCGTCGGCGCGTGACGCGACCCGAGTCGGGTTCCATCCGGCCGGCGAGCAGGCGCATGAGCGTGGACTTGCCGTCGCCGTTGCGGCCGACGACGCCGATCCGGTCGCCTTCATTGAGACCGGCGGTGACGCTGTCAAAAATGACGCGGGTGGGGAATTCAAGGTGCAGGGACTCGGCCCCGAGCAAATGTGCCATAGCTTCCAAGTTTACCGGGCGCGCCTGAGAGCCCCGCACGCGCCTCGTCGCTCCCCCGACGGCCGGTGATCGGTGCCGAATCGGACATCCGTTGCCGGCACACCGGCAACAGTTGTCCGGACGGGCAACAGTTGGGGTCCGAGCCTCGGTGGTCGAGCCTCGGTGGTCGAGCCTGTCGAGACCGGTGGTCGAGCCTGTCGAGACCGGATCAGTCGTGGATGATGCGCGCTCCGTGCACGGGGCCGGTGGCCCGCACGACGCGCAGGCGGGAGGCGCTCAGGGCGACCTGCAGCTCGAGCGCGCTGTCGGCATCCGCGACCAGGAACGCCACGGTCGGGCCGGAGCCGGACAGCAGGCCGGCCAGCGCGCCGTTCGCCTCGCCCAGTTCGAGCACCGCGCCCAGGCCGGGCGCCAGGTGCAACGCAGGCGCCTGCAGGTCGTTGTGCAGGGCCTCGGCCAGCATGCGGGGGTCGCCCGCGCGCAGGGCCTGCAACACGTTCGCGTCGACGGTCGGCTGGATCTGGGCGGGGAAGATGTCCTGCGCGTGCCGCTCACGGTGTCGGTCGAGTTCGTTGTAGACGCCGGGGGTGGACAGGCCGAATTCGGCCAGGGCGAGCACCCAGTGGAACTGTCCCTTGGCCAGGGCCGGGCTGAGCTGGTCTCCGCGGCCGGTGCCGATGGCGGTGCCTCCGGTGAAGGCGAACGGCACATCGGCGCCCAGAGTCGCGGCGATGGCGATCAGGTCCTCACGCGTGGCCTCGGTCCCCCAGAGGGTGTCGCAGGCCAGGAGGGTGGCCGCGGCATCCGCCGACCCGCCGCCCATGCCGCCCGCGATGGGCACGTTCTTCTCGATCGAGAGGCGCACTCCCCCGCGATAGCCGGACTTGCGGGCCAGGGCGCGCGCGGCCTTGATGGCGAGGTTGCTGCCGTCGACGGCAAGTCCGGAGGCGTCGATGGGACCGGTGAACTCGACCGAGAAGCCGTCCGACGGCCAGGCGCGCACGTCTTCGAACAGCGACACGGCCTGGTAGGCGGTGGCGACCTCGTGGTAACCGTCGTCGAGGACCGCACCGACCTTGAGGAAGACGTTGATCTTGCCCGGCGCCCGCGCATGCACCACGGGAGAGGCGGCCGCGTTGGTCATGTGTCTAACCTAGCCCAGCCAGTCCGGCGGCGACTGACGCGCGGGCCTTACGCGTCAGCGACCGGCGAGCTGGGCGCGGGCGATGGCGAGGAAGTCCTCGGCCGTGAGCTGTTCACCACGCTCGGTGGGGTCGATCCCGGCCCGCGTCATGATCTCGCTGGCGGTGGTGGAGTCGCCGAGAACCAGGGACAACGACTGGCGCAGCATCTTGCGGCGCTGCTGGAATGCGGCATCGACGAGGGTGAAGGTGGCGCGGCGAAGCTCTTCGGACTCCAGCGGCTCGAGGCGCCGTTCGAACGCGATCAGGATCGAGTCGACGCCCGGGACCGGCCAGAAGACCTGACGGCTGACCTTGCCGGCGGTGCGGAACGCACCATACCAGGCTGCCTTGACGCTCGGGCTGCCGTAGACCTTGCTGCCGGGCGGCGCCGCGAGGCGCTCCCCCACCTCGGCCTGCACCATGACCACGCCCGCCCGGATGGAGGGGAAGTTCTCCAGCAGGTACAGCAGAACCGGCACCGACACGTTGTAGGGCAGGTTCGCCACGAGGCGGCTCGGGTCGCCGGGAAGTTCGGTGATCTTGAGGGCGTCCTGACGGATGACCGTGAGCTGCGCGCCCGGGTGCATGAGCTCGACCGTCAGCGGCAGTTGCTCGGCCAGCCGCTCATCGATCTCCACGGCCACGACGGCGGCGCCGGTCTCGAGCAGGCCGAGGGTGAGCGACCCCAGCCCGGGGCCGACCTCCAGCACGGTGTCGCCCGGTGAGACGGTCGCGACCTTGACGATGCGGCGCACCGTGTTGCCGTCGATGACGAAGTTCTGGCCGAGCTTCTTGGTGGGGTTGACGCCCAGCATCTCAGCGAGGTCGCGGATCTCGGCCGGGCCGAGCAGCGACCGCGCGGCGGGAACTGCAAGCCCGGCGGGAGCCGCAGGCACGTCGGCCGGCAGGCCGGCGGATGCCGCGGGCTCGGTGGCCAGAACGGGCTCGGGCGCGTCGGCGGGCGCGTCGGCGGGCGCGTCGGCGGCATGCCGACCGGCGCCCTCCTCGTCGGTGGTCGACCGGGTCGCGGACTCCGGTTCGTCTCCGGGGGCGTAGCCGTGCCGGGGCGGGGTCATGCGAGGCCTCCGAACGGGCGCGTCTCGGACTCGGTTCCGGCGACGATCACCGGTTCGGCATCCCAGCCCCCGTAGACGAGTTCGGTGTTGGAGGAAATCTGGCTGGCGAGAATGGTGACATCCGTTTCGAGGTGGTCGGCCATGGCGCGCAGCGTGTGCGGCAGCAGGTACGGCGCGTTCGGGCGGCCGCGGAAGGGAGCGGGGGTGAGGAAGGGCGCATCCGTCTCGACCAACAGCAGAGCGCGGGGCACGGCGGCCAGCGCTGCACGCAGGTTGACTGCGTTCTTGAAGGTCACGGTGCCCGCGAAGGAGAGATACCAGCCGTTGTCGGCGAGGATGCGGGCCATCTCGGCGTCGCCGGAGAAACAGTGGAAAACGGTGCGTTCGGGGGCCCCGACCCGCAGCAGCGTCTCGATCACCGCGGCATGGGCGTCGCGGTCGTGGATCTGCAGCGCGAGGCCGTTCTGCTTGGCGATCTCGATGTGCGCCTCGAAGGAGCGCTGCTGGCTGGCGTGCCCCTCGGGGCCGGTGCGGAAGTAGTCGAGGCCGGTCTCCCCGATCGCGACCACACGCGGGCGGGTGGCCAGCTCGGCGATCTCGCCCAGGGCGTCGTCGAGGGTGCCGGCAGCGTCGTAGACGGGTGCCTCATTGGGGTGGATGGCCACGGCCGCGAGCATGCGCGGTTCCCGGGCGGCCATCATGGCGGACCAGCGTGAGGTCTCCAGATCGCCGCCGACCTGGATGACGCCGCGCACGCCGACACTGGAGGCACGGTCGAGCTGCTCGGCGACACTGAGGGATTGGTCGCCATCGGCGATCTCGAGGTGGGTGTGGTTGTCGTACACCGGGACGACCAGCGGTTCGGGCAGCGGCGGATAGTTCAGGTCGCGGCCCGTGCCCTGGTCGCGCTGGCGCACGGGACCCGGTTCGTCAGCCAACCGTGGCCTCGATGCGCGGGAACAGCGCCTCGAGCGGGAAGACCCGCGGGCCGCCGCTCCATTCCCAGGCGCGGTCGATGCGCTGGTCGGTGACCAGACCGGTGCCGCCGAGGGCGGTCCAGAGTTTCGCGGTGGCCTGCGGCACGACCGGCGAGAGCAGCACGGCGAGCGTTCCCAGCCCGCGCACGGCGGTGACCAGAACGGCCTCGAGGCGGGCCCGGTTGGCCGGGTCCTTCGCCAGCGCCCACGGCTCCTGCGCGGTGATGTAACCGTTGAGGTCGTCGACCAGTTCCCAGATGGCGGCGATCGCCTCGTGGATGGCGAGGTGGCTGATCGCCAGCGTGGCGGCATCCGTCACCCGCTTCTCGGTGCCGCGAATAAGCTCGTCAGCCTCGCTGAAGTCCCCGCCCACCGGGATCTCACCGTCGCAGTAGCGCACGATCATGGCGATCACGCGGGAGGCGAGGTTGCCGAAGCCGTTGGCCAGCTCGGACTGGTACCGGGCGGACAGGTCCTCCCAGGAGAAGGAGCCGTCCTGGCCGAAGCTGATCGCGCGCATGAAGTAGTAGCGGAAGGCGTCGGAACCGAACGTGTCGGTGATCTGGCTCGGGGCGATACCGGTGAGCTTGGACTTGCTCATCTTCTCGCCGCCCACGAGCAGCCAGCCGTGGCCGAAGACCTGGCGGGGCACCTCGATGCCCGCGGCGAGCAGCATGGCCGGCCAGATCACGGCGTGGAAGCGCAGGATGTCCTTGCCCACGACGTGCGTCGCCGGCCAGAGTCGGCTGAACTTCTCGTCGTCGTGGCCGTAGCCGGCGGCGGTGATGTAGTTGAGCAGAGCGTCGAACCAGACGTAGACCACGTGGCTGTCGTCCCACGGCACCTTGATGCCCCAGTCGAAGCTGGAGCGGGAGATCGACAGGTCGCTGAGGCCCTGCTTGACGAAGGAGATGACCTCGTTGCGCGCCGATTCGGGCTGCACGAAGTTCGGGTTCTCCTCGTAGAGCGCGAGCAGCTGGTCGCCGAACGTGCTCATGCGGAAGAAGTAGTTCTTCTCGTGCAGCAGCTCGCACGGGATGGAGTGGATGGCGCAGACCTGCTGCCCGGCGTACTCGCCGACCCCGTCGATGAGGTCGCTCGGCTGCTTGTACTCTTCGCAGCCGACGCAGTAGAAGCCCTCGTACTCCCCGGTGTAGATGTGGCCGGCGTCGAAGAGGTGCTGCAGGAACTTCTGCGCGTTCACCTCGTGGCGCTCATCGGTGGTGCGGATGAAGTCGTCGTTCTTGATGTCGACCGTCTTCAGCAGCGGCTTCCAGGCGGTCTCGACCAGACGGTCGGCCCACTCCTTCGGTGTGACGCCGTTGGCGGTCGCGGTGCGCAGGATCTTCTGCCCGTGCTCGTCCGTTCCGGTGAGCAGCCAGGCATCCTCGCCGGACTGCCGGTGCCAGCGCGCGAGCACGTCGGCGGCCACCTCGGTATAGGCGTGCCCGATGTGGGGGACATCATTCACGTAGAAAATGGGCGTGGTGATGTAAAAAGATGAGCCGTCGGACATGCTCTCATCCTATTAGGAGCAGCGGATGCCGCTGGCCGTGTTACCTTCCCCGGCTCGCCGAACGTCCGGTCAGGGCAGCGGCAGGGCCGAAAAATCCGTGCGGGCCGCGGCAGGCTTGCCGGTCTTCCGCTCCAGCGCCGCCTCGTAGAGGGCGCGTTTGCCGAGCCCGGAGGCGGCGGACACGTCGGCGGCGGCATCCTTGAGCCGGATGCCCGACTCCACCAGCGCGAGCACCTCGGCCACTCCGGTCTCCAGGTCCAGCACGCGTGCCACGGCCCCGGCGACGACGATGGCGATCTCGCCCTTGACCCCGGCGGCGGCCCACTCGGCCAGCTCGGTCGCGGTGCCCCGCTTCACTTCTTCGTAGAACTTGGTCAGTTCGCGGCAGACCACGACTCGACGCTCGGCGCCGAGCACGGCGGCCAGGTCGGTCAGGGAGGCGGCCAGCCGGTTGGGCGATTCGAAGAACACCATGGTGCGACGCTCCGCGGCCACCTCGCGCAGGGCCGTCACCCGGTCGCCGTGCTTACGGGGCAGGAAACCCTCGAAGGTGAACCGGTCGGTGGGCAGCCCGGACACGGCCAGCGCCGCGAGCACGGCCGACGGTCCGGGCAGCACGGACACGACGACGCCGGCCGCCACTGCGGCATCCACCAGGTGGAAACCGGGGTCGGACACCGTCGGCATGCCCGCGTCACTGAGCACGAGGATGTCGGTGTCGCGGGCGAGTTCGACGAGCTCGGCCGCCTTGCCGCGCTCGTTGTGGTCGTGCAGGCTGATCAGCCGGGGGCGGTTCTCGATGCCCAGGGCCTTGAGCAGGTGCACGGTCACCCGGGTGTCCTCGGCGGCGATGATCGTCATCGTGCCGAGCGCCTCGATCAGACGCGTTGACGCGTCGCCCAGGTTTCCGATCGGGGTGGCAGCGAGGAGGATCATGATCCCAGTCTCGCAGCCCCGGCTCACTACGATGGTCACGTGTTCCTGACAAGCCGCGTGTTCCGCTGGGCCGGACCGCTGGCGGTGACCCTGCTGGCGGCGGCGGTGCGACTCTGGAACCTCGGCAACCCGCGCTCGCTGGTCTTCGACGAGACCTTCTACGTGAAGGATGCCTGGACGCTGAACAACCTCGGCTACGAGTCGTCCTGGCCCGAGGGGGCGGATGTCCTCTTCGCCGCCGGGCAGACCGACGTGTTCCTGTCCGACCCGTCCTTCGTCGTGCACCCGCCGCTCGGCAAATGGTTGATCAGCCTGGGCATGGCCGCGTTCGGCCCCGACGACAGCTGGGGCTGGCGGATCGTCACCGTGCTGGTCGGCGTACTGGCCGTCGTCCTCCTGATGCTGATCGCGAAAAAGCTGTTCGGGTCGACCCTGCTGGCCGTGATCGCGGGCTTCCTGTTCGCCATCGACGGCAACGCCATCGTCATGTCACGGGTGGCCCTGCTCGACAACTACGTCATGTTCTTCGCGCTGCTCGGATTCGGCGCGGTGCTGCTCGACCGGGACTGGCACGCCACCCGCCTGACGGCCCGGCTGGCGCTGGCGCGTGAGGCCGGGCGGAACCCCGGCTGGGGACCGACCCTGTGGTGGCGACCCTGGCTGCTCGCGGCGGGGCTCGCGTTCGGCCTGACCTGCAGCGTCAAATGGTCGGGGATCTACTTCCTCGCCGCATTCGGCGTGTACCTGGTCGTCGTCGACGCCCTCGCGAGGCGCCGGGCCGGCCTCCCGTTCTGGTTCAGCGCCGCGGTGCTCAAGCAGGCGCCGGCGACCTTCCTGCTGATCGTGCCGGTGGCCGTCGCCACCTACCTGGCTTCCTGGACGGGCTGGTTCGTCACGGCCCGGGGCTTCTACCGGGACTGGGCGACGACGCCCGGCGCCGCCTGGACGGGGGCCCTGGCCTGGGTGCCCGACACCGTGCAGAGTTTCTGGCACTACCAGGTGGCGGCGTACACCTATCACGTGGGGCTGTCCACGCCGCATCCGTACCAGTCGAACCCGCTGACCTGGCTGTTCATGGTGCGCCCCACGAGCATGTACTACCGCGGATCGAGCCGGGGCGAGAACGGATGCGAGTTCAACACCTGCTCCGAGGCCATCACCGGCATCGGCAATCCGCTGATCTGGTGGGCGGCCACGGCGGCCGTGCTCTACCTGGTGTACCGCCTGGCGCGGTACCGCGAGTGGCAGGTCGGTCTGATCCTGATGGGGCTGGTCGCCGGTTATCTGCCCTGGCTGCTGTACCTGAACCGCACGGTCTTCCAGTTCTACACGATCGCGTTCGAGCCCTATCTGCTCCTCGGCATCACCTTCGTGATCGGCCTCATTCTCCCCCGGGCACGATGGGCCGTTCTGGGCTTCCTGGTCGCCGCACTCCTCGTCAGCGGCTATTTCTATCCGCTCTGGACGGGAACCCAGACGTCTCTGACGTTCTGGCAGTTGCACATCTGGCTGCCCAGCTGGCGGTGAGTTTCAACGTGCGCTCACGGGAAATTGAAGGCCCCTCATATGCCGTACGAGGCATATAGCGACTGGGAAAGCGGTGTGAGAACACCCCGTTCGGAGGGGTCCGGCCCATAGGATACAGATATCTGTTTCACGAGTGTTTGCTCCATCACCGACTGAGAAGTCCGGATACAAACCAAAGGCCTCATGTCGGAAGCTGTTGCCGCACCCACGGTGCGTATTGTCAAGACTCGCCCGGGTGGCGATTCGAAAAACCCCACCACCGAGTATTCGTCGCTGCTGCACACCGTGCGCAACCTTGGCCTGCTGAAGCGTGCCACGGGTTTCTACTGGTTCGTGTTCTCGATGCTCGTTCTCGCGACCCTCGCAACCGGCACCGCCTTCGTCCTGCTCGGCGACAGCTGGTACCAGCTCATCGTGGCCGGCGTGCTCGGCATCATCCTCACCCAGTACGCCTTCCTCGCCCATGAGGCCTCGCACCGCCAGGTGTTCGAGGGCGGCCGGGCGAACGACCGTGCCGGGCGCATCCTCGCCAACCTGTTCGTCGGCATCAGCTACGCCTGGTGGATGAACAAGCACAGCCGTCACCACGCCAACCCGAACGTCATCGGCAAGGACCCCGACATCGCCCCCGACTTCATCGTCTTCCGGGAAGAGGATGCCGCGAAGGTCAGCTGGATCGGCTCGTTCGTGACCCGCAAGCAGGGCTACCTCTTCTTCCCGCTGCTGATGGCCGAGGGCTTCAACCTGCACGTGCAGGGCTTCAAGACCGTCTTCGGCAAGAAGAAGGTCGACAAGCGCTGGCTCGAGATCAGCATGCTGTCCACCCGGATCGTGCTCTACGTCGCCGCGATCTTCTACTTCCTGCCCGTGGGCATGGCGTTCGCGTTCATCGGCGTTCAGCTGGCCGTCTTCGGCGTCTACATGGGTGCGTCGTTCGCTCCCAACCACAAGGGCATGCCGCAGCTCCCCCACGAGAGCAAGGTGGACTTCCTCCGCCGTCAGGTTCTGACCAGCCGCAACATCCGCGGCGGCACGTTCATGGACACGTTCATGGGCGGGCTGAACTACCAGGTCGAGCACCACCTGTTCCCGAACATGGCGCGCCCGCACCTGCGCAAGGCGCAGGAGATCACCAAGGAATACTGCAAGAGCCACAACATCCTCTACACCGAGACGTCGCTCTTCGAGTCATACGGCATCGTCATCGCCTACCTGAACAAGGTCGGCCTCGGCGCCCGCGACCCCTTCGATTGCCCGATGGTCGCCAGGTTCCACCACCGCTAGGTCTCCACCACCCCGTCGCCGAGCCGTGAGCAGAGCCCCTTTCCCCGCACGGGAGAGGGGCTTTTCTCACGGTTCGGCGACGGGCGGCCCTGCCCCCCACGCGTAAACTTGGCCGAATGTGGCTGCCCGGTGTGCTGGTCGCGGCCGCCGCCGCGCTCCTCGCCGGAACCGTGCACGCGTTCTTTCCCGCAGTGCCGCTGCTCACCCTCGCCGTGGTCTTCGGAATCGCCGCCGGTAATCTCCCGGCGGCCCACCGGGCCCTGACGGGGATCCTCGCCCCGGGTTTGAGGCTCGCGGCCATCCGGTTCATGCGCATCGGGATCGTGCTGCTCGGCCTGAAGCTCAGTCTGGTGGACATCCTGGGTCTCGGCTGGGTGACGATCCTGACCACCGTCACGATCGTGCTGCTCACCTTCGTCGGCACGTACTGGCTCGGCCGCTGGGTCGGCCTGCCCGGAAGCCAGCCGATCCTGATCGCCACCGGCTTCTCGATCTGCGGGGCCTCCGCGATCGGCGCGATGAGCGGGGTGGTCAAGGCGAAGGATGCCGACACCGCTACCCCGATCGCCCTGGTCACCCTCTGCGGAACGCTGGCCATCGCGGCGCTGCCGCTGCTCTGGCATCCGCTGGGCCTGACCGACCTGCAATTCGGGCACTGGGTCGGCGCGGGCGTGCACGACGTCGGGCAGGTGGTCGCGACCGCGCAGATCGCCGGGCCGGCCGCGCTGGCCGTCGCCGTGGTCGTGAAGCTCACCCGGGTGCTGCTGCTCGCCCCCATCGTCGCGGTCGTGTCGGTCGCCGAGCGTCGCCGCGAGACGCGGGTCGCCACGGTGACGGATGCCGGTGCCTCCCGCCCGCCGCTCGTGCCCCTGTTCGTGGTCGGTTTCCTGACCGCCGTGCTCGTGCGCACATTCGTGCCGCTGCCGGATGCCGTGCTGGCCGGCGCGGACACCGTGCAGACCTACCTGCTCGCGACCGCGCTCTTCGGCCTCGGCGCCGCAGTGAACGTCTCAGCCATCCTGCGCACCGGAGGCAGAGCGCTCCTCGTGGGTCTGACCTCCTGGACGCTGATCGCCAGTCTCGCCTTCGCCGCGGTACAGCTGTCCTGAGTCGGTCAGTGGCAGCTGTCGGTGCCGCTGAAGGCCCCCGTGGTGCCTACATTGGTGAAGGTCATCCCCGAAATCGGCAGGAACTGCCACGAATACGAATCGGCGTCGAGTGTGAGCCGCAACGGCCCGAAGGCCGCCCGGCTGCGGGCCTCCATCGCGCTGAGCAGCGGGTCGGTGTTGGCACTGAGCGGTTGCTGGTTCACGCCACCACCACCGGCGGTGAAGGAGCGGATCCCGGTGGGGCTTTGTGAGGGCGTCGCCCCCGCCCCGGAGACGCCGATGGGCTTGAATATTTCGCTCACATGGTTGTGAGCACCGAGGTACACGTCGACGCCGTTCGCCGCCATCAGGTCCCAGAGCGGCGACAGCGCCGGATACGAACCGTGGTTGGAACCGGTCGACCAGCGCGGGCGATGCGCGGCGACGAGGGTGCACTGGGTCGGGGCCACGGTGAGCTGGTTCTGCAGCCAGACGTACTGCGGGCTGCCCGCCCCGCAACCCCCGGTCACCCCGCCTGCGTCGCATTCCGTGTTCAGCACGATGACGGTCCATGATCCGACCGAGGTCGCGTAATAGCCGTCGGGGCGCGGACCGTAGGGGCCGGAGGTGACGCCGGTGCCGTAGAAGTAGTCGAAGTACCCGGTGGTTCCGCCGTAGTATTCGTGATTGCCGAGCGCCGGGAGGGTGATCGGCTTGAGTGGCCCGAAGGTGTCGTTGTAGGCGCCGGCGCCCAGGAACTGGCTCAGGGTGGCTTCCTGATACTGCAGGTCGCCCAGGGCGATGAACCGGTCTGGGGCGGCGGCGGCGATCAGCGCCGCGACCTCTCCGTGCCGGCACGCCACGGATGTCGTCGCCGTGCCCGAGGCGCAGGCCAGGTCGCCGACGGCCATGACTGTGGCCGGCGCGGCGGTCGTGACAACGGCGGTGGCCGTGTCGGAGGCAGCGCTGGTATTCCCGGCCGCATCCGAAGCGGTCACCCGGTAGTACCAGGTGCCGGCCGGCCGGGCGGCATCCGTATAACCCGGGCCGGTGACGGTGGCGATCCTTGTCGAGGCATCCGGCACGAACCCCGCCGACGCGGACCGGTGCACGCCATACCCGACGACACCCACGTCATCCGTCGACGCCTGCCAGACCAATCCCACCGACCCGCCCGTGACCGTGGCCGCCAGCCCGGACGGAACAGACGGGGCCGTCACATCCGCCGGCGCAGCACTCGAATACGTAAGATTCAACACCGGCCGCAACGACACCGACGCCTGACGCGACCACAACCACAAACTGTCCGAGCCCGTGCCCACGATCGCCAACGTCGTCGACCCGGTCACCCCCGCCAGCGCCGACGCCGACAGGGCGATGTCATAACTCGTGCTCCGCACCGTGCCACCCGGCAACGTGCCCAGAACCGCACCCGACACCGTCGGCCGATTCGCATAGAACGTCCCCGTCTCGGTCCACCCATCAGAACCCAACCGCACCTGCGCCGCATTCGCCGACCCCGCCGACGTGATCGTCGTCGTCTGCACCCGCAACGACGCCCCCGTCAACACCTGACCCGCCGGAGCCACCGGCAACACAAAACGCAACACCGACGTCGTATCCGGCGTTCCATACACGGCCAACGACGCACTCAACCCATTCTCCGACAACGGCGCCGACGACCCCGTAAACGTGTCCGCCACATCCGGCACCGCCACCTGGGACGTCGGTGCGGGCGGCGGCGGAGGGGGCGGAGGCGCTTGGACCACGGCGGTGGCGGTGTCGGAGGCGGCGCTGACATTCCCGGCCGCATCGGCGGCGGTCACCCGGTAGTACCAGGTTCCGGCCGGCCGGGCGGCATCCGTGTAACCGGGGCCGGTGACGGTGGCGATCCGAGTCGAGGCATCCGGCACGAACCCGGCCGACGCGGACCGGTGCACGCCATACCCGACGACACCCACGTCATCCGACGACGCCTGCCAGACCAATCCGACCGACCCGCCCGTCACCGCGGCCGCCAGCCCGGACGGAACCGTCGGGGCCGTCACATCCGCCGGCGCAGCACTCGAATACGTAAGATTCAACACCGGCCGCAACGACACCGACGCCTGACGCGACCACAACCACAAACTGTCCGAGCCCGTGCCCACGATCGCCAACGTCGTCGACCCGGTCACCCCCGCCAGCGCCGACGCCGACAGGGCGATGTCATAACTCGTGCTCCGCACCGTGCCCCCCGGCAACGTGCCCAGAACCGCACCCGACACCGTCGGCCGATTCGCATAGAACGTTCCCGTCTCGGTCCACCCGTCAGAACCCAACCGCACCTGCGCCGCATTCGCCGACCCCGCCGACGTGATCGTCGTCGTCCGCACCCGCAACGACGCCCCCGTCAGCACCTGCCCCGCCGGAGCAACCGGCAACACAAAACGCAACACCGACGTCGTATCCGGCGTTCCATACACGGCCAACGACGCACTCAACCCATTCTCCGACAACGGCGCCGACGACCCCGTAAACGTGTCCGCCACATCCGGCACCGCCACCTGGGTATCGGCCGCGTGCGCGGGAGGCAGGCCGACAAGAAGGGACGCGGCAACGGCCAGACTCACGACTGACAGGGTTCGGGGAAACGTCATCATCGGCCCCTTTGGCTTGGCACGCGACAGCGCGGGAGCTCGCGCTCTGCGTTGCAGTCTGCCGCTATCCGAGGCTGTGTCAAGTTCGGGCCGGCTCACGCGTTTCGCCCCGTGGCCCCGCCGGGGCGCGGTTACGATGGTGCGATGACTGCGTATGTGTCGGCACTCGACCTCTTCTCCATCGGGATCGGCCCGTCGAGCTCACACACGGTCGGCCCGATGCGAGCGGCGCTCACGTTCGCCGAGCACCTCCACGACGCGGGCCTGCTGCCCCACGTCGCCCGGATCAGCTGCTCCCTCTACGGCTCGCTCGGATCGACCGGGCTCGGGCATGGGACACCCGACGCGGTCCTCGCCGGCCTCGCGGGGCTCCGCCCCGAAACCTGCGACCCGGATGACGTGCGTTCGGCGTGGTCCGGCCTGGCCGACGACGCCGTTCTTCTGCTCGGTGGCAGCCACCCGATCCCCGTGCGGCAGGATGACGTGACCTTCGAGGCCCGCACCCGGCTGCCGGGCCACCCGAACGCATTGTCCCTCACGGCCTGGGGGCACGACGCCCTGCCCCTGCTCGAGGAGACCTGGTACTCGATCGGCGGCGGCTTCATCCGCCGAGACGGCGACCCGGTCGGGCGTGCCGAATGCGTGCCCCAGCCGCGGGAGTTCTCCTCCAGCGCCGAACTCCTCGCCCTCTGTGATCTCTACGCGGTGTCCATCTGCGACATCGCCCGCGCCAACGAGGAAGCGATCCACGGAGCCGACGGGCTCAACGCCGGCCTCGACGCCATCTGGGACGCCATGCGCGTCTGCGTGGAGGCCGGGCTCGAGGCGACGGGCATCCTCCCGGGGGGCCTCCAGGTGAAGCGCCGTGCCGCAGCGGTACGCATGCAGCTGGAGGAATATGATCGGCTGCCGCTACGCGAACGCGACACCTCGACCGAATGGCTGCACGCCTTCGCCCTCGCCGTCAACGAGGAGAACGCCTCCGGCGGACGCGTGGTCACCGCCCCCACCAACGGCGCGGCCGGCATCATCCCCGCGGTCGGCCACTACTACCTGCGCTTCGTGCCCGGAGCGGATGCCGCGGGCATCCGTCGCTATCTGCTCACCGCCGTAGCCATCGGGTCGCTCGTCAAGGCCAACGCCTCCATCTCCGGGGCCGAGGGTGGCTGTCAGGCCGAGGTGGGTTCGGCCTGCGCGATGGCGTCCGGCGCCCTCTGCGCCGTGCTCGGCGGCACACCGCGGCAGGTGGAGAACGCCGCCGAGATCGCGATGGAGCACCACCTCGGGCTCACCTGTGACCCCGTCGGCGGGCTCGTGCAGGTACCCTGCATCGAGCGCAACGCCATCGCATCGTCGACCGCCGTGTCGGCCGCCCGCCTCGCCCTGCACGGCGACGGAACACACCTCGTCTCACTCGACACCGTGATCGAGACGATGCGCCAGACCGGTCTGGACATGTCGACCAAGTACAAGGAGACCAGCGAGGGCGGGCTCGCGGTCAACGTGATCGAGTGCTGACCCCGTTCGACTCCTGACACCGCGCCCCGAGGCCTAAGCTGGCAGCATCTGCTCGGGGGAACGAGCGGTACGTCTTCGAGGGGGACATCCGATGGTTTCTGCACGACCGACATCCGCTCGCACCCGGGCCAGGGTCGCCCTGGCCGCTCTGCTGCTGCTCCCGCTCGGTCTGGCCGGCTGCGCCGGCGCCCCGGCCCCGGTAGTCACCGCGACCGTGACCGTCACCCCGACTCCCTCCCCCACACCCACACCGACCCCGACGCCGACGCCCGTGCCCGAGGCCGAGGTGGTGCCGAACCCGACCATCACGCCCAATGCCGAGGCGGTGCCGGCCGAGCCTCTGCCCGAAGGCCCTGCCGTCGACCTTGGCGCCACGGCAGGGGCCCGGGGTGCCCCGATCACGGACGAAGCAGGCGCCCCGATCAGTTACACCGTGCTGGAAGGCGACGACTTCTTCGCAATCGCCCAACGGTTCAATGTGCCGATGCAACAGCTGCTGCGGATGAACCCATCGGTGTCGGGCCTCGGGGAGGACATCTACATCCGCGACGTGATCAACCTCGATTGGACCACGACCGGCTAGAGTGCCGGTGGGCGCATTCCCAGCGCATTAGGCGTGACCCTGGTCAGTTCCGCGTCGCCCCGAGCGTGGTGACGTCAACCGAGACCGACCCGGCCGGAGGCGGCAACGGCGCGCACGACCATAGGGATGACACCGAGCCCAGCACCGACATCGATGCCGACGTGCCGGATGGCACCGCCGCTCACGCCTGAGGCGACGTCCGGGCATCCGGTGCCGCACCCGCGGCTCACGGCGCACCCTGTGGAAGCCGGCGCACGGTGGAACGTGCGCCCTCTTCCACAGGGTGCGCCGCGAAGGGTGTGTGCCCTGGGCGAACGTCCCGGGGCCGTGCCACCGGGTCTCGACAGGCTCGACCACCGTGCACCTCGAAGGGTGTGTGCCCTCGGCGAACGTCCCGGGGCCGTGTCACCGGGTCTGGACAGGCTCGACCACCGTGCACCGCGAAGAGTGTGGCCCTCGGCGAACGTCCCGGGGCCGTGCCACCGGGTCTGGACAGGCTCGACCACCCGGACGGGCAGGGATGGGTCCGACTAGTGCGTCAGCAGGTTGATGCGCTCGATCAGGGCGATCGTGCGGAGTGAGTCGCGCGGGTCGACCGGGACCGGTGCCCCGCGCAGGATCGCGTCGGCGAGTCCCGTGTAGAACGCCGCATAGTTGCCGCGCTCGGCCGGGACCCGGGTCAGCGCACCGTCCCGTCCGAGCACTCCCCAGGCGGACTCCGGGTCGACGCCGAAGCCCGGATCGGTCGGTCGGGCTCCTGCCGCGAGGGCGGTCTCCTGGCCGTCGAGTCCCCACTTGGTGTAGCCGGATTCAGATCCAAGCACGTGGAAGCGCGGGCCGACCTGCGCCGCGATCCCGTTCATCCACAGGTGAGAACGCACCCCGGACCCGTGGTGCAGCGCGACGAAGGTGTCGTCGTCGGCGGCCCCGCCCGGGCGCCGGGTGAGGGTCTCCGCGTAGACGTTGTCGACCGGGCCGAACAGCTGCAGCGCCTGGTCGATCAGGTGGGCGCCAAGGTCGAAGAGCACGCCGCCGCCCTGCCCGATGGTCGCGCCGACCTTCCACGCCTTGGTCTGCTCCGGCTTCCACCACTCGAATCGGGACTCGAACCGGCGCACCTCCCCGAGCGCCCCGGCGTCGAGCAGCCCGCGCAGGGTGAGGAAGTCACCATCCCAGCGCCGGTTCTGAAACACGGTGAGCAGCAGACCCAGCCGCTCGGCCTTCTCGATCAACGCCCGGCCGTCCCGGGCCGTCACCGCGAACGGCTTGTCGACGACCACGGCGAGCCCCGCGTTGAGGGCCGCGTGGGCAAGTTCGATGTGCGTGCCCGACGGTGATCCGATCACGACCAGGTCCAGGTCGTCGGCCGCGGCGAACACGTCGTCCGCGGTCGAAACCAGACGCGCGTCCGGGTGGCGTTCGGCGGCCACCTCGCGACGAGCCGGGTCCCGGGTCACGATCAGGTCGAGCGAGAACTCGGGATTCGCGGCGAGGAGCGGGCTGTGGAACACGCGCCCGGATGTGCCGAACCCGATCAGGCCGGTACGGATGGGGGCGACGGATGCTGGCGTCTGCGTCATGCTCCCACGGTACTCCCGGCGCCGCCCCCGGCCGCCCGCGCCCTACAGGCGATTCACCCCGGTGACCCGCACCGAGGCGGCACCCAACTCGTCGGAATCAGCCAGGTCGACCGTGGCGCTGATGCCCCAGTCGTGATCCCCCGCCGGGTCGTCGAAGATCTGCCGCACGGTCCAGACTGCTGCTCCCTCGTCCAGGATGATCAGGTTCGCGCTGCGCGCATCGGCCCCGGTCAGCAGCTCATCGTGCTCGGCGTAGTAGCCGTCCATGGCGTCGCCCCAGGCATCCGCGTGGAAGCCGTGCTCCCGGTCGAGCTCACCCAGCGCGTCGTAGTTCTCGAGCGCGGCCAACTGCACCCGTCGGAAGAGTTCGTTGCGCACCAGAATACGGAACGCGCGCGTGTTGTCGCTCAGGCGCCGCGGCGCGGGCGGAAGCACCGACTGCGCCCCCTGCGCGTGCACGGCGAGGTCCGGGTGGATGAGCTCCTCCCACTCGTCGAGCAGGCTGGAGTCGACCTGGCGCACCAGCTCGCCCAGCCACTCGATCAGGTCCAGCAGGTCTTCGGTCTTGGCGTCGTCCGGGATGGTCTGCCGGGCGGCCCGGTAGGCGTCCGAGAGGTAGCGCAGCACGACGCCCTCGCTGCGGGCGAGCTTGTAGAAGGCGACGAACTCGCCGAACGACATGGCCCGCTCGTACATGTCGCGCACGACCGTCTTCGGGCTTAGTTCGAAGTCGGCGATCCACGGCTGGGACTCCTTGTAGGTGGCGAAGGTGTACTCGAGCAGCTCCTCGAGCGGCTTGGGCCAGGTCACCTCCTCGAGCAGGGCCATCCGTTCGTCGTATTCGATTCCCTCGCGCTTCATGGCGTTGACGGCCTCGCCGCGGGCCGCGAACTGCTGACCCATCAGCACCGGGCGCGGGTTGTCGAGAGTCGCCTCGACGATGGAGATCATGTCGAGGGCGTAGTGGCCGCTGCCGGGACCTGCCACGTCGGGGTCGGCGTCGAGCAGATCGAACGCGGCGAGCGCGAACGGTGACAGGGGCTGGTTGAGGGCGAAGTTCGGCTGCAGATCGACTGTCAGCCGGATGTCCCCGTTCGCACTCTGCTCCACGATCCCGGCCGCGCGCAGGGTCTTGTAGATGCCCAGGGCACGCCGGGCGTGCGCGAGCTGCCGCTTCCAGGGTTCGTGGTTGTCGAAGATGAGGTCGTAGACGTGACTGAATGCGTCGCCACCGCGCCCGATCACGTTGATCAGCATGGCCGCGGTCAACTGCATGCTCGAGTGCATGGTTTCCGGCTCGGCTGCCACGAGACGTTGGAACGAGGGCTCACCCCAGGAGACGAATCCCTCAGGCGCCTTCTTCCGGATGATCTTGCGCTTCTTCTTGGGGTCGTCGCCGGCCTTCTCGATGGCCTTGAGGTTGTCGGTCTCGTGATCGGGTGCCTGAATGACCACCGTGCCGGCCGTGTCGTAGCCGGCCCGGCCCGCGCGGCCGGCGATCTGATGGAACTCGCGGGCGTTGAGCTGACGCATCTTGACGCCGTCGTACTTGGTCAGCGCGGTGAAGAGCACCGTGCGGATGGGCACGTTGATACCGACGCCGAGAGTGTCCGTGCCGCAGATGACGCGGAGCAGACCGCGCTGGGCGAGCTGCTCGACCAGGCGGCGGTACTTGGGCAGCATGCCGGCGTGGTGCACGCCGATGCCCATCCGGATCAGCCGGGACAGGGTCTTGCCGAAACTGGTGGTGAAGCGGAACTCGCCGATCAGCTCGGCGATCGCCTCTTTCTGTTCCTTGGTGGCGACCTTGACGCTGCTGAGCGCCTGGGCCCGCTCGAGCGCGGCCGCCTGGGCGAAGTGCACGATGTAGATCGGGGCCTGCCCGGTCTTCAGCAACTCCTCGACCGTCTCGTGCACGGGCGTGGTCTCGTAGTAGTAGTGCAGCGGCACCGGCCGTTCCACGCCCGTGACGACGGCGGTGGGCCGCCCGGTGCGGCGAGACAGGTCGTCGGCGATGAAGGTGACGTCGCCGAGGGTGGCCGACATCAGGATGAACTGCACCCTGGGCAGGAGCAGCAGCGGCACCTGCCAGGCCCAGCCACGGTCGGGGTCGCCGTAGAAGTGGAACTCGTCCATCACGACCTGGTCGACGGGGGTGTCCTCGCCGTTCCGCAGGGCGAGGTTGGCGAGGATTTCGGCCGTGCAGCAGATGATCGGGGCGTCCGAGTTCACCGAGGAGTCCCCGGTCATCATGCCCACGTTCTCGGCGCCGAAGATCTCCACCAGAGCGAAGAACTTCTCGCTGACGAGCGCCTTGATCGGCGCCGTGTAGAAGGTGCGCTTTCCGGCCGAGAGTGCGGCGAAATGCGCGCCGACGGCGACCAGGGATTTTCCGGTGCCGGTGGGGGTGCTCAGGATCAGGTTCGCCCCGGAGACGATCTCGATCAGGGCCTCTTCCTGCGCGGGGTAGAGCGACAGTCCCTGCTCCCCCGCCCACGTTTCGAAGGCCTCGAACAGCACATCGGGGTCGGTGACGTGCGGGAGCGCGGTGAGGGTTGCCATGATCCTTCGATCCTGCCCTATTCCACTGGGCATCCGCTCCGCGCCCGGCAGCCGGTGAACCGTTCTGGCGATCAGATCCCGAGGAGCTTGGCCTTCGCCGCCGAGAACTCGGCCTCACTGATGACGCCGGCCGTTTTCAGGCTGGCCAGTCGCTCGATCTGCGCGCTCAGGTCGTCCGGGGCCGGTGCCGGCTCCGCCTGCTGCTGGGACTGCGGCTCGGCCGCCGCCTGCTGCTGGTATTGCTGGTCAGCCGCCGCCTGCTGCTCGGCGGCCTGCTGGTCGGCTCTGCCCTGCTGCCGCCGGCTCACGTTGCCGGCGACGGCCGTCGCCGTTCCGGCCACCACCGCGGTGCGGGCCATGGTGCCTACCAGGCCCGGTCGGCCCATTCGTCGAGGCATTGTTTTCCTTTCATCGGGCCCGGACACGCCGGGCGGTGTCACAACGTGTGCTGGTGGGGTCTGCGGAGAAGCTAGTCCGTGTCGCTGTCGGTCTCGGCCAAGGCCTCGAGCACTTCCTCGACGACCATTCCGGGGATCCGGACGGTGTCGACGAGTATTCCCCCGGAATTCACGATGGCGTTCCGCAGGGGCTTGATCCAGGTGTGCTCGAAGACCAGGATCGCCGCCGAGCAGTTGTCGTCCAGCTTCGCCGCCAGCTCCTGCACGTCGTCGTCGGAGAGGAGCCCGTTGGTCGTGTCGATGACCTGGGTCAGCGCCGACGCATCGACGTTGGCACCGAGTTCCTCGAATTCCGAATAGGTGATCGACCCTTCGGCATCCTTCATCACGAACAGGCCGTCGACGATGCTGATCGTCTCGGAATCGACGAGATCGTTCAGTGCCGGCATGATCTCTCCGGTGAACTTGTTTCCGGGGAATTCGACGACCAGGATTTCGATGGGACCAAGCATGGTTTCTCCTCCGGTTGAGCATGGACAGTGGGACGATAAACCCGTTGGCCTCGACCATCAAGTGTCCCTGCGGGAGGACTCACAGGCCGTGAATCTAAGCTGATGGAATGGCCAGCAGCGACGTGTCCTCGCCCCCTCCTCCCCCGGCTTCCCCGCCTGCGGGGCCGGTGCGGTCCGGCTCGGCCGGACTCGGGCGTGCGGCGGCTGCCGGCGTGGCCGCGGCCCTCGCCGGGCTCGGCGCGGCCGAGCTGGTCGCCGCTCTGGTGGCCCCGGCCGGCAGCCCGGTCCTCACCGTCGGCGCGCTGGTCGTCGACCTGGCCCCGGCGTGGTTGAAGGAGCTGGTCATCGACCTGTTCGGCACAGCCGACAAGGTCGTGCTGGTGATCTGCGTCGCGCTCGGCGCCGTCGTGCTGGCCGCAGCGGCCGGGGTGCTGGAGTACCGTCGCCCGCCGATCGGGCGGGTGGTCGTGGTCGCCGCCGGCGCCCTCGCCATCGTCGCGGTGCTGTCGCGGCAGAACACGTCCACCATCGACGCGGTTCCCGCGGTGCTGGCGATGGTCGTCTCCGCCGTGTTGCTCACTGTCCTGGTCACCCGCTTGCGTCGCATGCCCGCTGGCGCGGCGGCCTCCGCTCCGGACCGTCGGCGCTTCCTGGCCTGGGCAGGGGCGAGCGCCGGCCTGGGTCTGCTCGCCGCGGCCGGCGGGCAGCTGATCTCCGCCGGCAACCGGGCCACGGATGCCGCACGCGCCCGCTTCATGCTGCCGGCCGCGGCCGTTCCCGCCGCCCCGATCCCGGCCGGAGCCGCCCTCGACGCGCCGGGCCTCGCCCCGCTGATCACCCCGAACGCTGATTTCTACCGCATCGACACGGCCCTGCGGGTGCCCCGGATCGACCCGGGCACCTGGACTCTGAAGATCACCGGCATGGTCGAGCAGGAGGTCGAAATCGATTTCGCCGACCTGCTCGCCCTGCCCCTCGAGGAGAGCACGACAACCCTCACCTGCGTGTCGAACGCGGTCGGCGGCGACCTGATCGGGAATGCGACCTGGCTGGGCTACCCGATCCGGCAACTGCTGGCGAAGGCCCGCCCTCGCGCCGGGGCGGACATGGTGCTCTCCCGCAGCGAGGACGGTTGGACGGCGAGCACCCCGCTGGAGGTGCTCACCGACGACCGCAACGCAATTCTCGCGGTGGGCATGAACGGGGAGCCGCTCCCGCTCGAGCACGGCTATCCGGTGCGCATGGTCGTGCCCGGGCTCTACGGCTACGTCTCGGCCACGAAATGGGTGGTCGAGCTCACCGTCACCCGTTTCGACCGGGAGACCGCGTACTGGACCAACCGCGGCTGGACCGAGCGCGGACCGGTCAAGCTCTCCTCGCGCATCGACGTGCCCCGGCGCGGCACCGAGGTGCCCGCCGGGCCAGTCACCGTGGCGGGCGTCGCCTGGTCGCAACACGTGGGCATCCGTGCCGTGCAGGTTCAGGTCGACGACGGCGACTGGAACGAGGCCTCCCTCGCCGAAGCGATCTCGGCCGACACCTGGCGGCAGTGGAGCTGGGTCTGGTCGGCCCCGGCCGGGCAACACACCCTGCGGGTGCGGGCGACGGACGCTGCGGGTCAGGTGCAGACCTCGGTGCGTCGGGACGTGATCCCCGACGGCGCCACAGGGCTGCACGACGTGGCGATCACGGTCACATAAGCGGCGGCTCCCGCCCCGCGACAGCAGACCGGCACGGGCGTATCCTCAACAGCGAAAACCAGGTAGCGTGCCGCCGCATCGCCAGCCCAGCTTGAGAGGACGGGAATCATGCACCGGAATTCCGTATCGACCTGCCGCCCCAGCGGCTCGCGTCGCACCGAGGCAGCGGAGTAGACGCTCATGCCCACCCAGACGAAACTGACCGCCGCCGACCTCCGGCACTTCGAGAAGCTTCTGCGCAGCCAGCGGCACGAGCTCGACGTGGCCCTCGGCCGCATCGGCACCACCCTCGACGACGTGATCGAGGCCCGCAACAGTGGCACGGCCGACGACGAACACGACCCCGAGGGTCCCACCCTGACGATGGAATGGTCGCGGATCTCCGGGGTGCACAGTGATCTGGCAGCCAAATCCGTGGCCATCGACCAGGCACTCGCGCGCATCACGGACGGCAGCTTCGGACTATGCACCCGCCGCGGAGAACCGATCGGGCGGGAACGGCTGGAGGCCCGCCCGGCCGCCGAGTTGTGCATCGACTGCGCCCGCGATCTGGAAGCCCAGCGCCGCGGCTGACCGGCGTGGCTACGCCGCCGCTCACTACGTGAGCCGGATGCCCCCGCCGAGGTAGAACAGTGCCAGCACGCCCAGGGACACAGCCCCGGCAGCCAGTGCGGCCAGCGGCCACGCACTCGACGCCGGAAGAGCCGCCCGCGCCTGGAGGGCGGCCTGCGCCCGACGGTAGCGGAACCGCACGCCGACATACGCGGCCAGGGACAGTGCCAGGCCGATCAACCCGGCCACGAGGGCGGCGCCGCCGAACGCGGGTGCCGTCAGGCGCATCCCCACGACGGCGCCGACGGCCAGGGCGAGCACCGTGCGCTGCCAGGCCAGGAGGGTCCGTTCGGGCTGCAGTCCCGGGTCGAACGGATGCTGCACGGTCACCAGAGCATCCCGGCGGCAACCAGGAGCCCCGCGACGAGGAGGCCGACCGCGAGCACCCCGGTGAGGGCCGGAGCCGGCAGCGGACGATTCTCCCGCATGGCCCGTTCGGTGCGCATCCAGCTGATCCAGGCGTGCAGCGGAGCGATCAGGCCGAGGACGACGAACAGCCCGGCCGCAGCGAGGCGCAGGCCGGCCTGCGCCGGGAACTGCAGCGCCTGGAGCGCGACGCCCGCGGCGATGAGCGCGAGCGAGGTGCGGATCCAGGCCAGGAAGGTGCGCTCATTGGCGAGGCTGAACCGGGCATCCGGTTCCTCGCCCCGCCGATAGACCGAGTGGGGAAAACGCTCAGCTGCCACGGAAATGTCCTCTCCCTGCCGGTTCCCGGCTCACCACAGTATGCCGCGGGGCTCCGCTAGACCTCGTCAGTGACGGCCGCCGCGAACTGGGCGTTGTAGAGGGCGTGGTACGCGCCATCCGCAGCCAGAAGCTGCTCGTGCGTGCCCAGCTCGACAATCCGGCCGGCCTCCATGACCAGGATCAGGTCGGCATCGCGGATCGTGGAGAGCCGGTGCGCGATCACGAAGCTGGTGCGGTCGGCGCGGAGGGCGCTCATGGCCTTCTGCACGAGAACCTCGGTGCGTGTGTCGACGGAACTGGTCGCCTCGTCCAGGATGAGTACGCTGGGCTTCGCGAGGAACGCGCGCGCGATCGTGAGCAGCTGCTTCTCGCCGGCGCTGACATTGCCGCCCTCGTCGTCGAGCACGGTGTCGTAGCCGTCCGGCAGGGTGTGCACGAACCGGTCCACGTAGGTCGCGCGCGCCGCCTCCTGGATCTCCTCCTCGGTGGCATCCGGTCGCCCATAGGCGATGTTGTCACGGATCGTACCGCCGAAGAGCCAGGTGTCCTGCAGCACCATGCCCATGCGCCCGCGCAGGTCGTCACGGGTCATCCTGCTGGCGTCCACGCCGTCGAGCGTGATCCGGCCGGAGTCGAGCTCATAGAATCGCATCATCAGGTTGACCAGGGTGGTCTTGCCGGCCCCGGTCGGGCCCACGATGGCCACGGTCTGCCCGGGCTCGGCCACCAGGTTGAGATTCTCGATCAGGGGCTTGTCCGGGCTGTACCGGAACGAGGCGTCCTCGAAGACCAGGCGTCCGCGGGTGGCGCCGGGAGTTTCGGCGGGCTCCGGGTCGGGGCTCTGCTCCTCGGCGTCGAGCAGGGCGAACACCCTTTCGGCGGAGGCGACACCGGACTGCAGCAGGTTCGCCATCGACCCGAGTTGAGCGAGCGGCTGGGTGAACTGCCGGGAGTATTGGATGAACGCCTGAACGTCGCCGAGTTGCATGGCACCGGATGCCACCTGGAGGCCGCCGACGACGGCGATCCCCACGTAGACGAGGTTGCCGATGAAGGTCATGGCGGGCATGATCAGGCCGCTGACGAACTGGGCGCCGAAGCTGGCCTCGTAGAGCTCGTCGTTCTTGGCCCGGAAACGCTGTTCGACCTCTTTCTGGCGACCAAACACCTTGACCAGGGCATGGCCGGTGAACGTCTCCTCGATCTGGCCGTTCAGTTCGCCGGTGTGGGTCCACTGCGCGACGAACATCTTCTGGGAGCGCTTCGCGATCAGCACGGTGGTGACCAGGGTCAGGGGAACCGTGACGAGGGCGATCAGGGCCAGCAGCGGGGAGAGCAGGAACATCATCACGATGACGCCCACGACGGTCAGCAGCGAGGTGACGGCCTGGCTCAGCGACTGCTGCAGGCTCTGCGACACGTTGTCCACGTCGTTGGTGACCCGGCTGAGCAGCTCGCCGCGCTGCACCTTGTCGAAGTAGCGCAGCGGCAGGCGGTTGATCTTGGCCTCGATCTCGCTGCGGAGGCGGAAGACGGTGCGCTGCACCACGCCGTTGAGCACGTAGGCCTGCACCCAGGCGAACGCCGAGGAGAGCACGTAGAGCACCATCGCCCAGAGCAGCACGGTGCTGAGCATGCCGAAGTCGATGCCGAGGCCCGGGGTCAGCGTCATCCCGCTGAGCAGGTCGGCCTTGCCCGTGTCGCCGGAGGCGCGCAGCTGGGCGATCAGTTCGGCCTGGCTCACCCCGGAGGGCAGGTCCTGGGAGATGACGCCGGCGAAGATGAGGTTGGTGCCCTCGCCGAGCAGGCGCGGACCGAGTACGGCGAAGGTGACGCTCGTCACGGCGAGGAACAGCACCAGCCCGAGCCACAGCCGCTCCGGGCGCAGCTTGCCGAGCAGCCGCTTGGCCGACGGACCGAAGTTCATCGCCTTCTCGGCGGGAGCGCTCATTCCGCCGAACGGGCCGTGACCCGGGCCGCGGGCGGGAGGACGGTTCGAGGCTGAGCTCGTTTCAGTCTGACTCATGCTGCTTCCTCCGCCGCGAGCTGGGATGACACGATTTCCTGGTACGTCTTGTTCGATTCGAGGAGTTCGTCGTGGGTGCCGCGGCCGACGATGCGGCCGCCCTCGAGAACGAGGATCTGGTCGGCGCCGACGATGGTCGACACCCGTTGGGCCACGATCACCATGGTGGCGCCGCCCGTGCCGAGGGCCAGGGCCTGGCGAAGCCGGGCATCCGTCGCCAGGTCGAGCGAGGAGAACGAGTCGTCGAAGATGTAGAGCTCGGGGCGTTTGACCAGCGCCCGGGCAATGGCCAGGCGCTGCCGCTGACCGCCGGAGACGTTCGTGCCACCCTGCGATATCGGGGCGTCGAGGCCCTCCGGCATCTCCTGCACGAAGTCACGGGCCTGGGCGATGGTCAGCGCCTCCCAGAGTTCCTCCTCCGTGGCGTCCGGCTTGCCGTAGAGCAGGTTGCTGCGCACGGTTCCGGAGAACAGGTAGGGCTTTTGCGGCACCAGCCCGATGTTCCCCCAGAGCAGGTCCGGGTGCAGCTCGCGCACGTCGACCCCGTCGACCCGCACACTGCCGCTGGTGGCGTCGAACAGGCGCGGCAGCAGGTTGACGAGGGTGGTCTTGCCGGAGCCGGTGCTGCCGATGATCGCGGTGGTCTGGCCCTGGTGAACGGTGAAGCTCACGTCGGAGAGCACGGGCTGCTCGGCGCCGGGGTAGGCGAAACCCACCCCCACGAGCTCGAGCTCGCCGCGTCCGATCGTGTCGACGACGGGGTGCCCGGGCGGGCGCACACTGGACTCGGTGCCCAGCACCTCGCCGATCCGGTCGGCGGACACGGTGGCCCGCGGGATCATCACGGCCATGAAGGTGGCCATCATCACGGCCATCAGGATCTGCATCAGATAGCTGAGGAATGCGATCAGGGTGCCGACCTGCATGGAGCCGTCCTGAATCCGGAACGCCCCGAACCAGATCACGGCGACGCTCGACACGTTGAGCACCAGCATGACGACCGGGAACATCAGGGCCATCAGGCGCCCGGCCCGCAGGGCGGTCTCCGTGACATCCGTGTTCGCCTGGCCGAAGCGCACCGTCTCGACGTCTTCCCGCACGAACGCGCGAATCACACGGATGCCCGTGAGCTGCTCCCGCAGCACGCGGTTGACGGTGTCGATGCGGGTCTGCATCAGGCGGAACAACGGCACCATTCGCACGATGATCAGGCCGACGGCGATGAGCAGCACGGGCACGCTGACGGCGATCAGCCAGGACAGTTGCACGTCCTGCCGGATGGCCATGATGACGCCGCCGATGGAGAGGATCGGCGCGGTCACCATCAGGGTCGAGGTCATCAGCACGAGCATCTGCACCTGCTGCACGTCGTTGGTGGACCGGGTGATCAGTGACGGGGCGCCGAACCGGGTAACCTCCTGCTCGGAGAACTCGCCGACCCGGGTGAACACCGCGCCGCGCAGGTCGCGACCGAGCGCCATGGCCGCCTTCGCCCCGAAATAGACGGCGACGATGGCGCACACGATCTGGAACAGCGTGATCAGCAGCATCAGGCCGCCGGTGCGCAGGATGTAGCCCGTGTCGCCCGTGGCGACACCCTCATCGATGATGTCGGCGTTGAGGGTGGGCAGGTAGAGCGAGGCGATCGACTGCGCGAGCTGGAAGACCACCACGGCCGTCAGCAGCCGCCAGTACGGCCGCAGGTATGTCACGAGCAGTTTCCACAGCATCGGGTTCTCCTAGAGGGTGGCGTTCGGCTGCGCCTGGGCGCCGATGAGGCCGTAGAGGATGAAGGCGGTCAACTCGTCGTCGTCGAAGGCGGCGCCGGCCGTGATGTGGGGAACGGATGCCGCGAGCGCGATCATGCGGATGACCTGCGCCGCCCGCGCAGGGGGCACCGCGAGCCGGGCGAGGTCGGGCGCCAGCACCTGGGCCAGCAGCCCGGTGAACTCATGCGCCACGTCGTGGCTGGGCGGCCTGCCCATCGCTCCCACCGAAGACATCAACGCGAAGATCTTCGCGAAGCGCCGTCGTAGCAGCGTGACCATGGCGCGGACCCGCTGCTCGAGCGGAGCGGACAGGTCGAGGGCGGCCAGATCGCGGCGGAACGGCTCCGGGTCGAGCTGTCGGTCCATGGCGGCCCGGATCAGCTCGTCCTTGCTGTCGAAGGCACGGAAGATGGTGCCCTCGGCGATGCCGGCGCACTCGGCGATCTGCCGGGTGGTGACGCCCTGGCCGTGCTCGATCAGGAGCGGCGTCACGGCATCGAGGATCATCGACTGCCGGTCCTCGACGGACAACGAGCGTGCGCGTGCTGGTTTGACCGTCATCCGTTCAGCTTAACTGAGTGAGGACTCACTCACAAGCCGCGAGAACGCGCCGATCCCGCCGCTGGTCACGGGTTCACGGAGCGCCGGGCTGCGCTGGTGCGTGCGCGGTTCAGGCGAAGAGGTCGGAGATCCAGGCCACGTCGCCGGGCGACGGGCGCCACGCGTTGCCCTCGGTGGCGTTCTGAAGGATCTGCTCCGGCCGGGTGGCACCCGCGATCACGCTGGTGACCCCGGGCTGCGCCAGTAGCCAGGCGAACGTGGCGGCGAGCATGGTCACCCCGCGTTCGTCGCAGAACGCCTCGTATTTCTCGATCACGTCCCAGGGTGCGGTCTCGACGAGGTGCGGGCGGATCATCATGATCCGACTGTCGGCCGGGCCGCCGGCCCGGGAGAATTTGCCCGTGAACAATCCGTTGTAGAGCGGGAAGAACGGCAGGAATCCGAGTCCGTAGGCGTTGACGGCCGGCAGCACCTCGTCTTCGACGTCGCGCACCAGCAGGCTGTACTCATTCTGGGCTGAGACGAACCGCGGATGCCCGCCGAGCCGGGCGGTGAACTCCGCCTCGGCGATCTGCCAGCCGGCGAGGTTGGAATGGCCGATGTAGCGCACCTTGCCCTCGCTGATCAGGTCGTCCAGCGTCTGCAGCGTCTCCTCGATCGGCGTGTTCGGGTCCGGCTGGTGCAGCTGGTACAGGTCGATCCAGTCCGTTTGCAGCCGCCGGAGGGAAGCCTCGACGGCGAGACGGATGTACCGGCGGGAGCCGCGTGCTCCCCAATCGGGGCCGTTCCGGCCGTCCATGTCCAGGCCGAACTTGGATGCGAGCACGACCTGGTCCCGCTTGCCCCGCAGCGCATGGCCCATCAGCGTCTCGCTGAGGCCGCGTTCCGCGCCGTAGATGTCGGCCGTGTCGAACAGGGTGATCCCGGCGTCGACGGCCGCGTTGATGACCGCCGTGGTTCCGGTCTGGCTCTGTGTCGCCGTGCCGGCCCGGCCGAAGTTGTTGCACCCGAGTCCGATCGTGGAGACCATGAGCCCCGAGTCGCCCAGTCTGCGGTAGTCGATCTGCTCCATCCCCTCACACTAGGCGCGTGGGCCTGTGCTAGACAGGTGATGACCGAAGGAGACCCCATGGCCGGACTCACGATTGGCGTCATGTCACGCTCGGGGAAGGCCGATGAACGTCGTCTCCCGCTGCATCCGTCGCACCTGGACCGGATCGACGCGGAGGTCCGTTCCCGGATCTTCCTGGAGCAGGGTTACGGCGAACAGTTCGGCATCCCGGATGAGGCCCTGGCACCTTTGGTCGGCGGGTTGCTCCCCCGGGCAGGCCTGGTGCAGGAGTGCGACGTCATCCTGCTGGCCAAGCCGCTCCTGGCGGATGTCGCCGCCCTGCGCGACGGCCAAATCCTGTGGGGCTGGCCGCACTGTGTGCAGGACGCCGCGCTGACCCAGCTCGCCATCGACAAGAAGCTCACCCTGATCGCCTTCGAAGCAATGAACGAGTGGACGCCGGACGGCGAATTCAGCCGTCACATCCTGGCGAAGAACAACGAGCTCGCCGGCTTCGCCTCGGTCGTGCATTCCCTGGCGCTGATCGGGTTGACCGGCGTCTACGGACGCCCGCTGCGTGCGGCCGTGATCGGCTCCGGTTCGACGGCCCGGGGTGCGGTCACGGGCCTGCAGGCTAACGGCGTGACCGACGTGACCCTCATGACGGTCCGGGATGTGCCGGCCGGCTCCGTACTCGACTCCGCCCGGATCGTCCCGATCCTGCACGACCCGGCCGAGCCGGCCGAGCACTACGTGCTCTCCGATGGGCGGCGCACTCTGCTGCCCGCACTGCTCGCGAAGCATGACGTGATCGTCAACTGCATACTGCAGGACCCGAACGCGCCCCTCACGTTCCTGCGCGCAGAGGACCTGCCGCTCGTCAGTTCGGGGTCGCTCATCGTCGATGTGTCCTGCGATGCGGGCATGGGGTTCGGCTGGGCACGCCCGACCTCATTCGCGGATCCCACCTTCATGGTGGGCGACAACGTCACGTACTACGCCGTCGACCACAGCCCGTCGTACCTCTGGAATTCGGCGACCTGGGAAATCAGCGCCGCCCTCGTCCCCTTCCTGGCGGACGTGCTGACGGGCGAGGCCGCCTGGGAATCGAACGAGACGCTCCGGCGCGCGATCGAGATCCGGAGCGGGGTGATCCGGAATCCCAGCATCCTCGCGTTCCAGAAACGGTCGGCCGACTACCCGCACGCTCGCACCGACTGAGCGGGCACGGTTCCTCCCCAACGAGCCCGGTGGCGGTTCTCCCCCAGGTCCGAAACCCGCGAGAGCCGCGCCGGACCGCGGACTACAGTCGAGGAATGACCAGCATCGGACCCTCACTGCTACGGATGCCCAGCCCCATCGGCCGGTTGGAACTCACCGGTGACGGTGACAACATCCTGACTCTCTCGATTGAGGCGGGCGGGCGCCTGCCCCTCGAGGACCAGCCTGAATCACCCTCGCCGCTGCTCGCCCGGGCCGCCCGGCAACTCACGGAATACTTCGCCGGCACCCGCACCTCCTTCGACCTGCCGGTACGACCGCAGGGCGGGACTGCGTTCCAGAACGGGGTGTGGCAACGGCTGTCCGAGCTCGGTTTCGGGGAGGTCACGTCCTACGGCGAGTTGGGGCTGTCCCTGGGCAAGCCGGGGGCCGGGCGGGCCGTCGGCGGCGCCGTCGGAGCGAACCCCGTGCCCATCCTGATCGGGTGCCACCGGGTGCTGGCCGCCAACGGCCGCATCACCGGCTACAGCGGCGGCAGCGGCGTGCCCACCAAGGTCTGGCTGCTCCACCACGAGGGCATCGAGTACCGGGAATGAGCGCGGAACCGACCGGCACCGTGCCGGCCGCACCGGCGGCATCCGCTTCACTCAGGCTCGGAGAGGACGGCCTGGCCCGCTGCGGCTGGGCCGGGACAGACCCCGAGTACCGCCGGTACCACGACGAGGAGTGGGGTCGTGCGCTCCGGGACGACCGGCTCCTGTTCGAGAAGCTGTGCCTCGAGGGCTTCCAGGCCGGCCTGTCCTGGATCACCATCCTGCGGCGTCGCCCGGCCTTCCGCGCCGCCTTCCACGATTTCGACGTCGACCAGGTGGCGGCCATGGGCGAGCGCGACGTGGCCCGTCTCCTCACCGACGCGGGCATCATCCGGCACCGTGGCAAGATCGAAGCCACCATCTCGAACGCCCGGGTCACCCGCGACCTCGACACGAGCCTGACCGAGGTGATCTGGAGCTTCGCTCCGGCACCGCGCGCTTCGAGGCTGCGGCACCTGGGCGAGGTGCCGGCCATCACGCCCGAGTCGACGGCGCTGAGCCGCGAACTCCGCGCCCGCGGCTACACGTTCGTCGGCCCCACGACGATGTACGCCCTGATGCAGTCCGCCGGCCTCGTCGATGACCATGTGAGCGGATGCCACCGGGCCGCCGGCAGCCCCACCGGGTACTGCTAACGGCCGGCGAGGTTATCGGCCGGCAGGGAGGAGCCCCAGGGCCCGAATCGCGTCCCGTTCGTCGAGGAGCTCGGCGACAGAAGCGTCGATCCTGGCCCGGGAGAACGCATTGATCGCCAGGTCCGGAACGATCTGCCACCGGCCGTCGACGGAACGAACGGGGAACGAACTCACGATTCCTGCGGGCACTCCGTAGGAGCCGTCGGACATGATCCCCGCCGAGGTCCACCGGTCGCCCGTGCCGTTGACCCAATCGTGCACGTGGTCGATCACCGCGTTGGCCGCGGAGGCCACCGATGAGGCGCCTCGGGCCTGAATGATCTCGTAGCCCCGGTTCGCAACCCGTGGAATGAACTCCCCGGCCAGCCAGTCCTCCCCCACCAACTCGGAGACGGGCCTCCCACCGGCAGTGGCATGGAAGACATCCGGGTACTGGCTCGCCGAGTGGTTTCCCCAGATGGTGAGCCCGTCGATCTCGGCGACGGGGATCTGCAGCCGGACAGCGAGCTGGGCCACGCCACGATTGTGGTCCAGTCGAGTCATTGCCGTGAAGCGGTCCACCGGGATGTCCGGGGCGAACGCGCTGGCCACCAGGGCGTTGGTGTTGACAGGGTTGCCCACCACCAGCACGCGCACGTCGGAGGCCGCGCCCGCGTTCAGCGCGGCGCCGGCCGGGCCGAAAATGCGCCCATTGCTCTCGAGCAGGGCCACGCGCTCCATTCCCACGGCACGCGGCTTGGAGCCAACCAGGAGGGCGATGTTGGCACCGTCGAAGGCGCGCACGAGATCTTCGGTGACCGTCACGCTGCGCAGCAACGGGAACGCGCAGTCCTGGAGTTCCAGGACCGTGCCCTCGGCCGCCTTGCGACCCGATGGAATCTCCAGCAGGGTCAGATTGACCGGGGTGGTGGGGCCGAGGAGGTCTCCCGAAGCGATCCGAAAGAGCAGCGCATAGCCGATCTGACCGCCGGCGCCGGTGACGGTGACATTCATAGTGGATGTGGACACGAGAGCCAGCCTAGGGCCGGAAGGCACCGGTGTCAGACCCGGTTTGCCGCGACCTCGGCGGAGACGACCAGATCCAGCTCCCCGGCCGCCCCCGGGCGCACCTCGAAGCCGGCACCGGGCGCCCAGTCGAGCAGGTCGCGGGCGGTGTCGAAGGACTGCCCGTGCCGGATCAGGGCGCGGGTCAAGTGCCCCTTCGCCTTCTTGTTGAAGTGGTTCAGGGCCCGCGTGCGGCCGTCGATCGTCTCAGTGACGACGCGCAGGAACACCGCTTGGGGCCCTGCCGGCACGGGCCCGAGGGCGACATACCCGTTCGAGCGCAGGTCGAGGAGGAGCCCCCCTGTGCCGGCTAGCGCCCCGCTGACCGCCGCGGCCCAGTGCTTCTTGAGCGCCAGGTCCGGCAGCTTCGAGTCCGAGGAGAGCCGGTAGGCGGGAATGAGGTCGAGGGCACCGATCGGGCCGAAGAGCGCGGAGTGCACCGCGACGTTCCGGCCGGCCCAGTCCCGCTCGGCCGGAGTGAGGGTGCCGGAATCGAGAGCGTCGTACAGCACCCCGGTGTAACGGTCGATCGCCGGCATCGTGGCCGAGGAGTCCAGCATCCGGTTGCGTTCCACCTCGCCGGACTGCGTGCGGCCCAGTTTGAGAGCGGCCATCATCGCATCCGGATGCTTCGCGAGCGATTGCAGGGAACGCACAAGTACCCGCCGCTGGGCAACAAGCGACGGGTACTGGAGGTGCTGCAGGTCAAGCGGTAATTCGATGCCGCCAAGACGTTTCGTCTCGGACGGCGGCAGAAGGATCAGCACACTGGCTAGACGAGTTCTGCCTTGCGGGCCACGATCGTGACCACGTCGTTGGCGACCGACAGGAAGCCGTCTGCCGCTTCGGCGACGATCTTCTCGCCGTTGCTCAGGGTCACGCGCACCTCGCCGCTGGCCAGGATGGCCAGCAGGGGCTCGTGCCCGGGCAGGATCCCGATCTCGCCTTCGACGGTGCGAGCGACAATCATGCTCGCCTCGCCGGACCACACTTCGTGGTCCGCCCCGACGACACTGACCTTGAGCGAAGATTCGGCCATGACTAGTCGTTCTCCTTCTGAATTTTCGCCCACTTCTCCTCCACGTCGGCGATGCCGCCGACGTTGAAGAAGGCCTGCTCGGCCACGTGGTCGAAGTCGCCGTTGGAGATCGCCGTGAAGGATTCGATGGTGTCCTTGAGCGATACCGTGGAACCCTCGACGCCCGTGAACTTCTTGGCCATGTAGGTGTTCTGCGACAGGAACTGCTGGATACGGCGCGCACGGGAGACGGTGACCTTGTCTTCCTCGGACAGCTCGTCAACACCGAGGATCGCGATGATCTCCTGCAGTTCCTTGTTCTTCTGCAGAATCGCCTTGACGCGCACGGCCGTGTTGTAGTGATCGGCACCCAGGTAGCGGGGGTCGAGGATACGGCTGCTCGAGGTGAGCGGGTCGACGGCCGGGTAGAGGCCCTTCGACGCGATCTCACGGGAAAGCTCGGTGGTGGCATCCAGGTGGGCGAACGTGGTCGCCGGGGCCGGGTCGGTGTAGTCGTCAGCAGGCACGTAGATGGCCTGGAGCGACGTGATCGAGTGACCACGGGTGGACGTGATGCGCTCCTGAAGGATGCCCATCTCGTCGGCCAGGGTCGGCTGGTAGCCCACGGCACTCGGCATGCGACCCAGAAGGGTCGACACCTCGGAGCCGGCCTGCGTGAAGCGGAAGATGTTGTCGATGAACAGCAACACGTCCTGCTTGGCAACGTCGCGGAAGTACTCGGCCATGGTCAAGGCGGAGAGGGCGACGCGAAGACGCGTTCCCGGCGGCTCGTCCATCTGGCCGAACACGAGCGCGGTCTTGTCGAAGACGCCGGCTTCTTCCATCTCGTGGATGAGGTCGTTGCCCTCACGGGTGCGCTCACCGACACCGGCGAACACGGACACTCCACCGTGGTCCTGCGCTACGCGCTGGATCATTTCCTGGATCAGAACGGTCTTGCCGACACCGGCTCCACCGAACAGGCCGATCTTTCCACCCAGGACGTACGGGGTGAGAAGGTCGATGACCTTGATGCCGGTCTCGAACAGCTGAGTCTTGGACTCCAGCTGATCGAAGGGCGGCGGCTTGCGGTGGATGGGCCAGCGCTCCGTGATCTCGATCTTCTCGCCGGGCTCCGCGTTGAGCACCTCGCCAATGGCGTTGAACACGCGCCCCTTGGTGACGTCCCCGACGGGAACCGTGATGGGGGAACCGGTGTCCCGGACTTCCTGGCCACGAACCAGCCCGTCGGTCGGGTTCAGGGCGATGGCGCGGATGAGGTCGTCGCCCAGGTGCTGGGCGACCTCGAGCGTGATCACGGTCGACACATCACCGATGACGATGGTGGTCTTCAATGCGTTGTACATGCCCGGAATCGAGTCGTGCGGGAACTCGATGTCGACGACCGGGCCCGTGACCCGGGCGATTCGGCCCACGGCGACGGTCTCGACCGGTGCATGGACTGGCGCGGATATGGTGTCAGTCATAGCTCTCTCTTCTCTGGATTAGTGCTTGGCGGATGAGAGCGCGTCGGCCCCACCCACGATCTCGGAAATCTGTGACGTGATCTCGGTCTGCCGGGCGTTGTTGGACAGCCGGGTGTAGTCCTTGATCAGCTTGTCCGCGTTGTCGGAGGCCGAGGACATGGCCTTCTGACGTGCGGCGTGCTCGGCTGCGGCGGATTGCAGCATGGAGTTGAAGATGCGGCTCTCGATGTAGACGGGCAGGAGTGAGTCCAGCACCGTTTCGACGTCCGGTTCGAACTCGTAGAGCGGCAGGACCTGGGTGTCACCGGGTTCTTCGACGCCTTCGACGACCTCCAGGGGAAGCAGCCGGACAACCTGGGGCACCTGGGTGACCATGCTGACGAACCGGTTGTAGACGACGTGGATCTCGTCGACTCCACCGTCTTCCGCCTCGCGGAGGAAGGCTTCCAGCAGCGCGTCGCTGATATCGCGTGCGGTCTCATACTGCGGCTGGTCGGTGGAACCGGTCCAGACGCGCTCGGACACGCGGCGGCGGAAACTGAAGTACGCGGCGGCCTTGCGACCCACCAGGAAGTAGACGATGTCCTTACCCTGGCTGCGCAGCAGCTCGCTGAGCGATTCTGCCTCCCGCAGCACCTGTGAGCTGAACGCCCCGGCGAGACCACGGTCGGAAGCGAAGATGACGACCGCAGCGCGCTCGATCGTCTCCGGTTCGGTCGTGAGGACGTGCGCGACGTTCGAGTAGGTCGCTACCGCAGACACCGCCTGCGTGACGGCACGGGCGAACGGGGTTGAGGCGGCGACGCGGGCCTTGGCCTTTTGAATGCGCGAGGCAGAGATCAGCTCCATGGCCCGAGTGATCTTCTTAGTCGTCTGGGCAGACTTGATCTTCTGCCGGTAGACCCGAAGTTGCGCTCCCATGTGTCTCCTGTGCTTCCTTGTCAGTGCTGAATTGGTGCGGGTGATCGAGTGACACTGGCCGCGCCCCGCGGCTCGAGAGAGTCGGGAGCGCGGCCGATGGCGCTTAGCGGCGGTGCTTGACGATCTTTTCCTGGTTGACCTCGTTGGCGGGAATCGCCTCGAAGACTTCCTTGCCCACCGAGGCGAGCGGCTTGCCCTCGCCCGTCTGGAATCCCTGCTTGAAGTTGTCGACCTCGATCTCGAGCGTCGCGATGGTCGCGTCGTCGAGAACGTTGGTGTCGCGCAGCGTCGTGAGGACGCTCGTGGTGCGAGCGAGGTGGTCGAGCAGGCCACGCTCGAAGCGCAGCACGTCGGCGACGGGAACCTCGTCGAACTTGCCGTTGGTGCCGGCCCAGATCGAGACGACCTGGTCTTCGACCGGGTACGGCGAGTACTGGGGCTGCTTCAGGAGTTCGGTCAGGCGAGCGCCACGGCCGAGCTGACGACGGCTCGTCGCATCCAGGTCGGAGGCGAACATCGCGAAGGCCTCGAGCGACCGGTACTGCGCCAACTCGAGCTTCAGGGTGCCGGACACCTTCTTGATCGACTTGACCTGAGCGTCACCGCCGACTCGCGACACCGAGATGCCGACGTCGACCGCGGGACGCTGGTTGGCGTTGAACAGGTCGGACTGCAGGAAGATCTGGCCGTCGGTGATCGAGATCACGTTGGTCGGGATGTAGGCGGACACGTCGTTCGCCTTGGTCTCGATGATCGGCAGACCGGTCATCGATCCGGAGCCGAGGGCGTCCGACAGCTTGGCGCAACGCTCGAGCAGACGGGAGTGCAGGTAGAACACGTCTCCGGGGTACGCCTCACGTCCCGGCGGGCGGCGCAGAAGCAGCGACACGGCACGGTAGGCCTCAGCCTGCTTGGACAGGTCGTCGAAGATGATGAGAACATGCTTGCCGGCATACATCCAGTGCTGGCCGATGGCCGAGCCGGTGTACGGGGCGAGGTACTTGAAGCCGGCCGGGTCAGAGGCCGGGGACGCCACGATGGTCGTGAACTCCATGACTCCGGCATCCTCGAGCGCGCCCTTGACGGCGGCGATCGTGGAGCCCTTCTGACCGATGGCGACGTAGATGCAGCGAACCTGCTTGTTGACGTCGCCGGAGGCCCAGTTGGCCTTCTGGTTGATGATGGTGTCGATCGCGATCGCGGTCTTGCCGGTCTGTCGGTCACCGATGATCAGCTGACGCTGGCCGCGGCCGATCGGGATCATGGCGTCGATGGCCTTGATTCCGGTCTGCATGGGTTCGTGCACCGACTTGCGGTCCATCACGCCGGGAGCCTGAAGCTCCAGGGCGCGGCGGCCTTCGCTCTTGATCTCGCCGAGACCGTCGATGGGTGCACCGAGCGGGTCGACAACGCGACCGAGGTAGCCGTCGCCGACGGGTACGGAGAGGACCTCGCCAGTGCGGTGCACCTCCATGCCCTCGACTATTCCGGCGAATTCGCCGAGAACGACGACGCCGATCTCGTCTTCGTCCAGGTTCTGGGCGAGGCCGAGGGTGCCGTCCGCGAACTTGATGAGCTCATTCGCCATCACGCTGGGAAGGCCCTCGACGTGCGCGATGCCGTCGCCGGCCGTGGTGACGTAGCCAACCTCGGTCGTCGCCGTCTTGTTCGGCTCGTAGGACTTCACGAAGTCCTGGAGAGCGTCACGGATCTCATCGGGGCTGATCGTTAGTTCTGCCATCATCTTCCCTTTTCTGTACTGGGTGTACAGGTTCTGTCTTGCACGAGACGTTGCCGCCTCGAGGTGTGTGGTACTGGCTGAAGCGGTCAGCCAGCGAGCTGGATTCTCAGATCTTTAAGGCGGGTGGCAATGCTGCCATCGATGATGTCGTCACCGATTTGAACGCGGACGCCCCCGACGATTGCGGGGTCGACAACCTCGTTGATCGTGAGTTGACGCCCGTAGCGCGCCGTGAGGCTGGCCCGAAGTCGCTCAACCTGCTCCGGCGCCAGCGCGGAGGCCGACGTGATCGTGGCGATCGAGGTATTCGACTGGTCCGCGACGACGGATGCGGCGTAGCGCAGCAATTCCCCGATGCGGCGGCCGCGGGGCTGCTGCACCAGGTGCCGGACGATCGCGAGCGTCTGCTCGGAGACCTTGCCGACGAGGAGGGAGTCGACAACGTTGACCTTCGCCGCCGTGGAGCCGAGCTTGGAGGCGAGGGCGAGTTCGAGCTCACCGTTGGACGACACGGTCTTGCCGAACGCGAACAGTTCCTCTGCGACCTGGCCGGGAACAGTGGCCGAAGCCGCGATCACCCGAAGCCCGAGGTCTTCGATTCCGGCCAGCAGATCGGTGTGGTTCGACCAGCGTGCGGCAGCGGCTGCTTGAAGAAGCTCCAGCGCGGTCGGAGTCATTGCACCCGAGAAGATTGCGCTCACGAGGGTGGACTTCGCCGCCGCATCCGCTGACGGGTCGACCAAAGCCGACCGAAGCTGTGACGTGTGGCCGATCACCCGGCCGGAGTTCAACAAATTCACCCCGGTCGCGAGGTCATTCGTGCCCTCGGGACGGGACAGAACGGCCCGGGTCGAGACTAAGGCTTCCCTGGTGGCGCTACCCATTACCGGACCACTTTCTCCGAGGCCTCGAGGTCAGCCAGGAACCGGTCGACGATGCCACTGGCCTTTTCGTCGTCCGTCAGGCTCTCGCCGATGACGCCGGAAGCCAGATCGATGGCCAGTGTGCCGACTTCGCTGCGCAGGGAGATCACTGCGGCTTGACGTTCAGCCTCGATCTGAGCCTTCGCCGTCGCGGTGACCCGAGCGGCTGCGATGACGGCCTGCTCCTTGAGCTCGTTCACGATCGCCTGTCCGTCGACGCGGGCGGCGTCGCGGATCCTGCCGGCCTCTGCCCTCGCCTCGGCCAGCTGGGTCGTGTACTGCTCCAGAGCAGCTTCCGCCTTGCGCTGGGCATCGTCTGCCTTGGCGATGTTTCCCTCAATGGCCTCCGCACGATCGTCGAGGATCTGGCGGAAGCGCGGGATCGCGAAGCGCACGAAGAAGACCATGACGACCAGGAAGACAACAGCCGACCAGGTGATGTCGTAGATGGCAGGAAGGAACGGATTCGTGTCCGCTTCTGCTGCCAGAACAAGCTCAGGCATGGTGGCGATCCCTAGACGAAGATGAAGAAGACGGCTACACCGATGAATGCAAGGAGCTCGGTGAACGCGATGCCGAGGAACATGGTGACCTGGAGACGGCCTGCGAGTTCGGGCTGGCGGGCCATGGCTTCAACGGTTTTTCCGGCGACGATACCGATGCCGATGCCCGGGCCGATCGCGGCAAGACCGTAGCCGACGGTGGCGATGTTGCCGGTGATCTCAGCAAGAATGGTGGATTCCACTATGTGTGTCCTTTCAATCGAAAACGGCGCCGGTCGACGCAGTCATATGTGTCAGTGCTCTTCAGCCACAGCCTGTTGGACGTACACCGCGGTCAAGAGGGTGAAAATGTACGCCTGGAGGATGAACACGGCGAACTCGACAAAGGTGAAGATGAACCCGAACGCCAGCGTCCCGATTCCGAAGAGCCCCAGCAAGCCGCCTGCAGTGAAGATGAAGAAGCTCGTCGCCCCGAAGCACAGCACGAGCAGGAGATGCCCGACCATCATGTTCAGCAGGAGTCGCAAAGCGAGCGAGATCGGCCGGACGATGAAGATGTTGATGAACTCGATCGGGGCGAGCAGGATATAGATCGGCCACGGCACACCGGCCGGGAAGAGCGAGTTCTTGAAGAACTTGGCTGTGCCGAATTGCTTGATGCCCGCGTAGATAAACACGACGTAGGCGACGAGACCGAGCAGCAGGGGCATGCCGATGAGTGCCGTACCCGAGATGTTCAGGGCCGGGATGACGCCCGTGACGTTCATCGCCAGGATGCCGAAGAACATGCCGGCCAGCAGGGGCAGGTAGCGGCGACCCATCTCCTTGCCGAGGATCTGATCGGCGATCTGCACCTGGACAAAACCCAGGGCGAGTTCGGCGATGCTCTGACCGCGGCCAGGGACCCGGGACGGTTTGCGAAGGGCAAGCCAGAAGAGAAAGAGCATCACTGCTACGGCGAGGAGGCGGACCAGGATGATCCGGTTGATTTCGAAGGGAGTGCCTTCGAAGAACAACGCGGGGAGTCCAAGGAACTCACTGATGCCCGGAGCCTGAAACTCATCGCCGGTAGCCATGGGAACCAGTAAGTTCGCAGCGTTATACAACAGCGCTATCTCCTGTTTCTGTGCGGGTGCACAACGGCGACAATGGGCAGATATGGTCTCTGGCACAGTGGAACGCACTGTGACCCGTGACGGTTTTTGACTCTATCAACATTCGCTCACGGGGACTAATCGAATGCCCTGTTCCGGTCAGGAGTGGGAGTGATCGGTGTTGTTCGGGAGCACGGCGTCATTCACGTAGCCCAGACGTGAGCGGAAGACCACGAGGACGTCGACGAGCATGGTGCCGACGGCTCCGGCAATGACGGTGATGAACAGAACTGTCGTCTGCACGAAGGAAGCATCACGAAGCAGAGCGAGGATCACGATGAAGACGACGATTTTCAGCAACCAGGCGCCCATCACGATGCCGAAGAAGGCGGCGATGTCGAACCGCATGGCCCCGATGATGCTGACCGCGGTGATCGACGCGAACAGGACGGCAAGCGCGGTGCCGATGAGGGCGCTGATGAGGCCTTCGGTTGATGCGAAAAGGTAGCCGAGTCCACCGCCGACGATCGCGATGGCAATCGCGAGGAAGCCTGTGTATCGAAGGACTGCGGTCAGGACGCCCCTGGCGTCCGAGGGCACACGTCCGAGCGTGGTGGACGGGCCGGTGGGATCGGGTGCATTCATACGTTCTCCTCAGCCGTCGTCGACGCCTCGTCGAGGCGATCGAGTTTGGCGATTTGTTCTTGGTGGTCGGTGGGGCGGGCGAGCTGACTGGCGGTTTCGACGGCCTTGCGCCGGCTCAACGGAGCGAGTGTGACGAGTGTGCAGACCACCAGTGCCACGATCAGGAAGATGGTGGCGTACCAGGTGGGAAGTCCGTAGTACACCGGCAGCAGGAAGTACAGCAGGCATCCGACGGAGGCGGCCGTGGTCCACCCGTAGAAGATCAGCACGGCGTGCAGGTGCGAGTGTCCCATGTCCAGCAGCCGATGGTGCAGGTGCTTCCGGTCGGCGCTGAAGGGCGATTTTCCGGCGCGGACCCGCCGGAACACCGCGAGGCCGAAGTCGAGCAGCGGGATGATCAGGATGGCCACCGGCAGGATGATCGGGATGAACGCCGGGAACAGCTGCGACCGGTTGACGGACGTCGGGTCGACTTGGCCCGTGATCGCGATCGCGGACGTGGCCATCAGCAGACCGACCAGGAGAGCGCCGGCATCCCCCATGAAGAGTTTCGCCGGCCGCCAGTTGAGCGGCAGGAAACCGATGCACGCACCCACCAGGATGGCTGCGATCAGGGAGGCGAGGTTGAAGTAGTTGCTCGGGGACGTGTCCCGTGCCAGCAGGTAGCTATAAAGGAAGAACACGCCGTTCGCGATGAGGGCGACGCCCGCCACCAGGCCGTCGAGCCCGTCGATGAAATTGATCATGTTCATCACGATCACGATCACGATCACCGTGATCAGGATGGACATCCAGGAGGACCCGACGGTCAGCCCACCGATCGGGAGCGACAGGACCTGCACGCCCTGCCAGGCGATGAGGCCGGCCGCGATGAACTGCCCGGCCAGTTTCGTCATCCAGTCGAGGTCCCAGAGGTCGTCGGCCACACCCAGCAGCACGATCAGCAGCGCCGCGCCGAGGATGGCGAGGATCTGCTGCGGATCGCTGAAGATGAGTCGCAGCGGCGCGAACCCGGCGGCGATCAGCCAGGACACCCCGAACGCGACGACGATCCCGAGAAAGATCGCGATCCCGCCCAGGCGGGGCGTGGGCCGGGTGTGCACGTCGCGCTCGCGGATCTTCGGGTAGAGCTGGTACCGATGGCTGAGCTTCAGCACCAGAAAGGAGAACCCGAAGGTCACAATGGCCGAGACGAAGCTCAGCAGGATGAAGATGGTCATGCGGGGTCGAGGCCTGCGGCAGGGTCGCCCATCTCGGGCGCCGCGCCGGCGGCGGGCTCCGCGTCGGGGGCAGGCGCGGCCTCGGCCACGGGTTCGGGTGCACCGAACCCGATCGGAGCGAGAGCGTCGCCGATCACGGCTTCGATGTCCGCGCGGGAGATCACGCCGTTGCGCACGATGACCACTTTTCCGCCGTTTGAATCGAAACCGGTCGCATCCACGATCGTCGACGAGGTGTCGCCCGGCCGGTCGCCGATCGGTTCGTAGCCGAGGCCGGCCGTGCCTCCGTCGAGGTACACGGCCACGCTGGTGCCGAGCATCTCTTCCGCGCCGAGCGCGTCGATCGCGGAGGGAAGTCCGGTGGTGTTGGCGGATGACACAGCGAGCGGGCCCGTCTCCGACAGAAGGTCGAGGGCGACGGGATTGCTCGGCATCCGCAGTGCAACGGTGCCGCGGGTGTCCCCCAGGTCCCAGGCCAGTGACGGCTGGGCGTTCAGCACCACCGTGAGACCACCGGGCCAGAACGCGGCGACGAGCTCGCGCACGGGCTGCGGAATGCCCTGGGCGAGGGCGTCGAGGGTGGGGATTCCGGGGATCAGCACGGGCGGCGGCGACGAACGGTCGCGGCCCTTCGCGTCGAGGAGCCGTTGCACCGCTTCCGGGTCGAACGCATCCGCGGCGATGCCGTAGACCGTGTCGGTGGGGATGACAACAAGCGCGCCGCGGCCGATGGCCGAGCGCGCTAGCCTCATGCCGGCCGCGTATTGAGTGTCAACTGAACAGTCATAGATGCGTGTCATTGTCCCTGATTCTAATGCAGCGACCCTGAGCGAGCCGTTCTCACCGATCGGCGGGTGGCGGAGCGAGGGCTGTGGTGGCGCGGTCGCGCGTTGTGTAGTCGCGGTGGGTGGCGGGCGCACGCCAGCCGTCGGCGGCAAGGAGCGCGCGGATCTCGGCCCCCTGGAGCTCACCGTGCTCGATCACGATCTGTCCGCCGGGGCGGAGCAGCCGGAGGGCCGTGCGGGACACGTGGCGCACGACGTCGAGGCCGTCCGGGCCGCCGAACAGGGCCCGGGCGGGGTCGAAGAGGCGCACCTCCGGGTCGCGCGGGATCGCATCCACCGGGATGTAGGGCGGGTTGGAGATGACGACGGCCACCGTGCCGTCGAGTTCGGTGAGAGCCTCGGCGAGGTCGCCGAACACCAGCGTGGCGTTCGACGCGGCGACCGCCCCGAAGTTGCGGCTGGTCCAGGGGAAGGCCTCCGGTGAATTCTCAACGGCGAAGACGCGCGCATTCGGCACCTCGACGGCTATGGCCAGTGCGATCGCCCCGCTGCCGGTACCGAGGTCCACCGCGATCGGCTCGGCGTCGGGCAGCGCCCGGAGCGCGTCGATCGCGAACTGCACCACTTGCTCCGTCTCGGGGCGGGGAACGAAGACGCCCGGCCCGACGAAGAGTTCGAGGGAACGGAACGGAGCCCGCCCGGTGATGTGCTGCAGGGGTTCGCGCAGGGAGCGGCGACGAACGAGTTCGAGGATGGCCGCGGCATCCGTCTCCCCCAGTGCCGTGCGCAGGATGCCCGCGGCCTGCACCTGCCCCCGGCTCTGGGAGAGCACGTGCCCGATCAGCAGGTCGGCGTCGACCTCGGGGTCGGTTATTCCGGCCTGGGTGAGCGTCTCGATCGCCACGTTCCGGATTGTGTCGACGCTGGCGGGAATGGAATGGTTGCTCGGCGGAGTTGTCACGTATTGAAATGTAATGCACGCGCACGCCCGATCCCGTGGCCGTAGGCTGGGCGAGGTCCGTGACCCCGATCGAAAGGCGACCACCGATGCCCGCTCAGATTTACTCCGACATCACCGCAGCGGTCGGCAAGACCCCGCTGGTCAAGCTGAACCGGCTCACCGCAGGCCTCGACGCGACCGTGCTGGTGAAACTGGAGTTCTACAACCCCTCAGGCAGCGTGAAGGACCGGATCGGCATCGCGATCGTCGATGCGGCCGAGGCATCGGGCGAACTGGCTCCGGGCGGAACCATCGTCGAGGGCACCAGCGGCAACACCGGCATCGCGCTGGCCATGGTGGGTGCCGCCCGTGGCTATACGGTCATTCTCGCGATGCCCGAAACCATGAGCCGCGAACGCCGTCTGCTCCTGCGCGCCTACGGGGCCCAAATCGTTCTGACCCCGGGCTCCGAGGGTATGCGGGGCGCGGTCACGAAGGCCGAGGAGATCGCCGCCGCAACCCCCGGCGCCATTCTGGCCCGCCAGTTCGACAATCCGGCCAACCCGGCCATCCACTACGCGACCACGGGCGTCGAGATCTGGGACGACACCGACGGCGCCGTCGACATCCTTGTCGCCGGGATCGGCACCGGAGGCACCATCACCGGCACCGGCCAGCTGCTCAAGGAGCGCAAGCCGTCCCTTCGGGTCGTCGGCGTCGAGCCGATCGACTCCCCCATCCTCACCGGCGGCAAGCCCGGACCGCACAAGATCCAGGGCATCGGCGCCAACTTCGTCCCGAACGTTCTCGACACGAAGATCTACGACGAGGTCACCGACGTGACCCTGGCCGATTCCGTGGCCACGGCCCGCGCGCTGGCGACGGATGAGGGCATCCTGTCCGGAATTTCCGGCGGATCCGCCGTCTGGGCCGCCATCGAGCAGGCCAAACGCCCGGAGAACGCGGGCAAGACCATCGTGGCGATCATGCCGAGCTTCGGTGAGCGCTACCTCTCTACTGTTCTCTACGAGGACCTGCTGGACTAGGCGCCGGGGCCGGGGCAGCGTCGCCGCAGATGAGTATCGTGTCGCGCATCCGCGAAGACATTGCGATGGCGCGCGCCCACGACCCGGCCGCCCGCAGCAATCTCGAGGTGTTCCTGGCGTACAGCGGCCTGCACGCGGTGTGGTCGTACCGGGTGGCCCACCGATTGTGGGACGCCGGACTGCACCTGCCCGCCCGGCTCCTGTCGCAGTTCACCCGGTTCCTGACCGGGATCGAGATCCATCCGGGCGCCCGGATCGGACGGCGGTTGTTCATCGATCACGGCATGGGCGTGGTGATCGGCGAAACCTCGGATATCGGCGACGACGTGATGCTGTATCACGGGGTCACGCTCGGCGGGAAGACCCGGCACGGGGTGACCCGTGGTGAGAAACGGCACCCCACCCTGCACGACGGCGTCACGATCGGAGCCGGGGCCAAGGTTCTCGGGCCCATCGTGATCGGTGCGTGGAGCACCATCGGCGCCAACGCCGTGGTCACCCGCGACGCCCCGGCCAAGTCCCTGCTGCTGGGAATCCCGGCCACCATCCAACCGGCCAAGCCCGACACCATCGAATCCGCGCGCGGGTTGCACCCCGGCGACGACTAAGGAATCAGACGCATGACTGACGAGACCGCACCCCTCACCCTTCCCGTTCTCGACCTCTCCCGGCTCGACCGAGGCGACAGGGAGGCAGAGGCTTTCCGCACCGACCTGCGCGACGCCGCCCACACCTTCGGATTCTTCTATCTGACCGGGCATGGTGTGCCCGCTGAACTCATCGAGCGGGTGATGCGCACGTCCCGAGCCTTCTTCGCACTGCCCGACGACGACAAGATGGCGATCGAGAACCTGCGGAGCCCGCATTTTCGCGGGTACACCCGCGTCGGCGGCGAGCTCACGCAGGGCAAGGTCGACTGGCGCGAGCAGATCGACATCGGACCGGAGCGCCCGGCGCTGGCCCGGCCCACGGATGCCGACTACCTGCGTCTCGAGGGACCGAACCAGTGGCCGGCCGCACTGCCCGCCCTCGAGACCGTGATGACCGCCTGGCGCGAGGAACTCAACGCGGTTGCCCTGCGCCTGATGCAGGCCTGGGCGCTGTCGCTCGGCGCCGACGAGCATGTGTTCGACGCGGCGTTCGCCGAGAAGCCGTTCACGCTGATCAAGATCGTGCGTTACCCCGGCAAATCCGACCCCACGCCGCGTCAGGGCGTGGGCGCACACAAGGACTCGGGTGTACTGACCCTCCTGTTCGTCGAACCCGGCAAGGGTGGGCTGCAGGTGGAGAAGGACGGTGCCTGGATCGACGCTCCCCCGCTCGACGGCGCGTTCGTCGTGAACATCGGCGAGCTGCTCGAGGTTGCCACGAACGGCTACCTCAAGGCCACCGTGCACCGTGTGATCTCGCCCCTGATCGGCGACGACCGGGTCTCGATCCCGTTCTTCTTCGGCCCCGCCCTCGACGCGACCGTGCCGCTGCTCACTCTGCCGGACTCCCTCGAAGCCCCCGGAGTGACGGCCGACCCGGAGAACCCGATCTTCTCCACCTATGGCGAGAACGCGCTGAAGAGCCGCCTGCGCGCGCACCCGGACGTGGCCGCGATCCACTACTCCGACCTGGTCTGACAAGATCTGAAACGCGCCGGTGATGGGCGTTACGGCTGCAGTCGTTCCAGAGTCCAGCCGCCGCCCTCCGCCGCGGTGAAACGCAACCGGTCATGAAGCCGGGATGTACGGCCCTGCCAGAATTCGATCGCGTGCGGCAACACCCGGAACCCGCCCCAGTCGGCGGGCCGCGGCACGTCCGTGTCATCGGGGTACCGCCGCTCGACGGAGCGCACCGCCTCCTCGAGCAACTCGCGGCTGGCTATCGGCTCCGACTGCTCGCTGGCCACGGCGGCAATGCGCGCGGGGCGCGGTCGGCGCGTGAAGTAAGCATCGCTCGCCGCCGCATCCGTGGGCTGGGCAGTGCCGTAGACGATCACCTGACGCTGCATCGGATACCAGGGGAAGAGCAGGGTGATACCCGGGTTCGCCCGCAGCGCCCGGCCCTTGCGGGAGTCGTAGTTGGTGACGAACTCGAACCCGCGCCCGTCGAGGCCCTTGAGCAGCACGGTGCGGCTGCTCGGCCGGCCGTCGGGATCGATGGTGCCGACAACCATGGCGTTGGGCTCGTAGAGCCCGGCACCTTCGGCCGCCGTCAGCCAGGCCGCGAACTCGAGCATGGGGTCGGGATTGACCATGGCCTCGCTCAGGCCCTCGGCGCCGTAGTCGGTGTGACTCGTCAGGGATTCCATCAGCATCCTCGCCTCGTTGCCCGGCGGACATACGAAAACCCAGCCGCCGCTCTCTCCAGACTACGAGAGAGCGGGGCTGGGCACCCGCGTCGGAGGTTTAGTCGTGGTCGCCGATCTCGGCGAGCCGGGTGGCCTCGTCAGCCGTGATGCAGGAATCGATCACGGCGTCGAGGGCGCCGTTCATGACCGTGTCCAGGTTGTAGGCCTTGTAGCCGGTGCGGTGGTCCGCGATCCGGTTCTCCGGGAAGTTGTAGGTGCGGATGCGCTCGGACCGGTCCATGGTGCGGATCTGGCCCTTCCGAACCAGGGATGCCGCGGCGTCGATCTCTTCCTGCTGACGGGCGAGGACGCGGGCACGCAGAACGCGCATGCCGGCTTCCTTGTTCTGCAGCTGGCTCTTCTCGTTCTGCATGGCCACGACGATGCCGGTCGGAAGGTGGGTGATGCGCACGGCGGAGTCGGTGGTGTTCACCGACTGGCCACCGGGACCGCTGGACCGGTACACGTCGATCTTGAGGTCGTTCGCGCTGATCTCGACCTCTTCGGGCTCGTCGACCTCCGGGAAGACGAGCACGCCGGCGGCGGAAGTGTGGATGCGTCCCTGCGACTCGGTGGCCGGCACCCGCTGAACGCGGTGCACGCCTCCCTCGTACTTCAGGTGCGCCCAGACGCCTTCGGCAGGATCACTCGAGTTGCCCTTGATGGCGAGCTGGATGTCCTTGATGCCGCCGAGGTCGCTGGTGGTCTGCTCGATGATCTCGGTTTTCCAGCGCTTCGACTCCGCGTAGTGCAGGTACATGCGGAGCAGGTCGGCGGCGAACAGTGCGGATTCCGCACCGCCCTCCCCCATCTTGATCTCCATGATCACGTCGCGGGCGTCGAGCGGGTCGCGCGGGATCAGCAGGCGCCGCAGCTTTTCGGCTGCGGTTTCGAGCTGCTCCACCAGACCGGGGATCTCCGCGGCGAAGTCGGCGTCCTCGTCCGCGAGTTCGCGCGCGGCGTCGAGGTTCTCACCGATTTCTTTCCACTCGTTCCACGCCGCGATGATGCGGCTGAGTTCGGCGTAGCGACGGTTGACCTTTTTCGAGCGGGCCGGGTTCGCGTGCAGCTCGGGATCCGCCAGCTGAGACTGGAGCTCGTCGTGCTCAGCCAGCAGAGTCAGAACAGACTCGAACATCAGTGATCCTTGTCTGACCCGCTCAGGGTCGGCATCGACTTCTGAACCTGCATCAGGAACTCGACGTTGGAGGTGGTCTCCTTGAGGCGGCCGAGGATGACCTCGAGCGCCTGCTGCTGCTCGAGCCCGGCGAGGGCGCGGCGCAGCTTCCAGGTGATCTTGACCTCGTCGGTGCTCATCAGCATTTCTTCACGACGGGTGCCGGATGCGTTGACATCCACGGCGGGGAAGATGCGCTTGTCGGCCAGCTGGCGTGACAGGCGGAGCTCCATGTTGCCGGTGCCCTTGAACTCCTCGAAGATGACCTCGTCCATCTTGGACCCGGTTTCCACCAGGGCGGAGGCGAGGATGGTGAGCGAGCCACCGTTCTCGATGTTGCGCGCGGCGCCGAAGAAGCGCTTGGGCGGGTAGAGCGCCGAAGCGTCGACGCCACCGGAGAGGATGCGGCCCGACGGCGGGGCCGTCAGGTTGTAGGCCCGGCCCAGGCGGGTGATCGAGTCGAGCAGCACGACGACGTCGTGGCCCAGCTCGACGAGGCGCTTGGCGCGCTCGATGGCGAGCTCGGCGACCGTGGTGTGGTCCTCGGCGGGACGGTCGAAGGTGGAGGCGATGACCTCGCCCTTCACCGTGCGCTGCATGTCGGTGACCTCTTCGGGACGCTCGTCGACCAGGACGACCATGAGGTGGACCTCGGGGTTGTTCGTGGCGATGGCGTTGGCGATCTGCTGCATGACGATGGTCTTGCCGGCCTTGGGCGGCGCGACGATCAGGCCGCGCTGGCCCTTGCCGATCGGGGCGACCAGGTCGATGATCCGCTGGGTCAGCTTGCCGGGCTCGGTCTCAAGGCGCAGACGCTCCGTCGGGTAGAGCGGGGTGAGCTTCTGGAATTCAACGCGGTTGGCGGCCTCTTCGACGGTCAGACCGTTGATGGAGTCGACCTTCACGATCGCGTTGTACTTCTGGCGGCCGCTCTGATCGCCTTCGTGCGGCTGGCGGATGGAACCGACGACGGCGTCACCCTTGCGCAGGTTGTACTTCTTGACCTGGCCGAGCGACACGTAGACGTCGCTGGCGCCCGGCAGGTAGCCGGAGGTGCGCACGAACGCGTAGTTGTCGAGCACGTCGAGGATGCCGGCGACGGGGATCAGCACGTCGTCGTCGTTCAGTTCCGGTTCGAAGTCGTCGCCGGTGGTGACGCCGCGACGCTTGCGGTCACGGAAACGGTTGCGGTTGCTGCGGCCGTTCAGGTCGTCTTCGAGGCCGGCACGGTCGGGGCCGGCGTTGCGGTCCTGGCCCTGGCGGTCCTGGCGGTCCTGACCCTGGTTGCGGTCCTGACGCTCCTGAGGCTGGTTGCGGTCCTGACGTTCCTGACGGTCCTGACCCTGGCCGCGGTCCTGGCCCTGGCCGCGGTCCTGGCCCTGGTTGCGCTCCTGGCCCTGATTGCGGTCCTGGTTGCGGTCCTGGTTGTCCTGCCCCTGGCCGCGGTTGCCGGTCTGGCGCTGCTGGCGGGTTGTTTCCTCGCCACGCTCGGTGCCGCGGTCGGCGGTCTGCGTGCGGTCGCCCCCACGGCTGCGGTTGCGGTTGCGTCCCTGACGGGGCTGCTCGGCCGGGTCGGTCGACTCGCCCTGCTCGGTCTGGTCTGTCTGCTCGGCCTGATCGGTGGCGGCGGGCTCGGCCGGTGCGTGCTGGTCGGCGACGGGCTCTGCGGCGAGCTCGTCGGCGTTGTTGCGCGCGTCGATGCTGCTACGGGCGTCGATGCTGTTGCGGGCGCTTCCGTTGCGGCCACCGCGTGAGCTGCTGCGGCGCGAACGGCCGGATCCGGTGCTCTCGGGGGCGGCCTCGACAGCTTCGACGGCCTCGGTGGGCTCGTCGGCCACGACGGCGGTCTCGGCGACGGCCGGAGCCGGTGCGTCCTCGGTGACGATCGGGGCGGCTGCGGCTGCGGGCGCCTCGGCGGCGGCATCGGCCGCGGCCTTCACGGTGACCGAGGTGGCGCGCTTGCGGGCCTGACGTGCCGGCTTCAGGGCCGGGGCGGCCGTCTCGGTCGCGGGCGAGTCCGCGGAGGAGCCGGCGTAGGTGGTGGGGGCGGTGGTGCGGCGAAGGGTCGCGGCGTCATCCGGAACGATCATGCCGATGCCCAGTTCACCGTCCGCGTTGACGTGTGCCACTGCGGGAGCGGCGGTGGAGGTGGAGGCCCGACGGGACACGCGCTTGCGCGGCGCTGCCGCATCGGCGGTCTCGCCGGCGGGAGCCGCAGCTTCGACCGGAGCAGCCGGAGCGGAGACAGGCGCGGAGGCCGTCTGAGCCTGCGCGGCGGTGATGGCTCCGACGAGCTCGCCCTTGCGAAGCTTGGAAGCACCCGGGATGCCCAGCTCGAGCGCCAGAGCCTGAAGCTCGGCGACGCGAAGGCTGGTGAGGTGCGAGGAATCCGCACCGGGGGTGTGGAGGTTGACGTCAGTCACGAAAATTGTCCTTTCCCCTGGCGTCATGCGTGCTGGCCAGGGAAGCTGTTGCAGCGTCTCACGCGCTGCGGGTGGTCCAATCCCAAAATGATGTGGATTGAAGTGAACACACACAGCTACGCATAGATGATGCGATAGCAGTGAGTTACAGGGAATGCACCGGAGAAGGGAACCGGACGTTACGCGGTTCCATCGGGTGCTATTTCACTGTAGCAGAACGCAAGAACGCCGAGGACCGCCCCGCAGGGCGTGTCCCCGGCGTTCGGATTCGTCGTCAGCGGTCGGTGCGGGTGACGGTCGCGCCCAGCACGTCGACGGCGAGCATGAGAGCCTGCCAGGGCGTCTCGGACTCGGCCGCGACGAGCTCTGCCGCGACGAGGCGCTGCCCCGGGTCACTCGCGAGCACGAGGATCGACGGGCCGGCGCCGGACACGACGGCGGCGAATCCGTGCTCCCTGAGCAGGGTGATCAATCGGTTGGTTTCCGGCATGGCGGCCGCACGGTAGCTCTGGTGCAGCTTGTCTTCGGTGGCCGCGAGCAGCAGTTCCGGACTCTGGATCAGAGCGGCGATCAACAGGGCCGAACGTGACAGGTTGAACACGGCGTCTTCGTGCGGCACGCTCTCCGGCTGCAGGCTGCGTGCCAGCGCCGTGGACATGGCGTGCTCGGGAACGAACACGAGCGGTTTGACGCCGCGGTGCACCATCAGCTTCTTGTGACGGGGGCCATCGGGCGTCATCCAGGCGATCGTGAGACCGCCGAACAGGGCCGGTGCCACGTTGTCGGGGTGTCCCTCCATCTCGGTCGCGAGGGCCAGAAGCGCCTCGGCGTCGATGTCGACGATGCCTTCGAGCAGACCTTTGGCGGCCATGATCCCGGCGACGATGGCGGCGCCGGACGAACCCATGCCGCGGCCGTGCGGGATCTCATTGTGGGCCACGAGGTTCAGACCGGGCAGGTCCTGACCGTAGGCCGTGAAGGTGTGGATGATGGCGCGCACGACGAGATTGGACTCGTCGGTGGGCACCACGCCCTCACCGACGCCGTGCACCTCGACCGTGACGCCGGGTTCGTCACGAACCGTGACCTCGAGGTGGTCGTGGTGCGCGAGCGCCAGGCCCAGGGTGTCGAAGCCGGGGCCGAGGTTGGCCGTCGTGGCCGGCACCTGCACGGTGACGGAACGGCCCGCCAGCGCCGACCGGCCGGAAACGGCCTCGGCGATGATCATTTCTGGACCAGCCCGAGGACGGCGGCGATCTCGGCGGTGTCGACCGGCACGATGGTCGGCGTGACGTCGGAGCCGTCCGCGGTACGGAGGGCCCACTGCGGGTCCTTCAGCCCGTGGCCGGTGACCGTGAGCACCACGGTGGAGCCGGCGGGGATGAGCCCGGCTTCGGCGCGTTCGAGCAGACCGGCGACGCTGATCGCGGAGGCCGGCTCGACGAAGATGCCGACCTCGGCCGAGAGGATGCGGTAGGCCTCGAGGATCTTCTCGTCGCTGATCGCACCGAAGTAGCCGTCGGTCAGGGAGCGCGCCGCGAGGGCGAGGTCCCAGGAGGCAGGGTTACCGATCCGGATGGCGCTGGCGATGGTCTCCGGGTGGTCGACGCGGTGGCCGAGCACGATCGGGGCGCTACCGGCCGCCTGGAACCCGAACATGCGGGGCAGCTTCGTGGTGGCGCCGCGTTCGAGCTCTTCGGTGTAACCACGCGTGTAGGCGGTGTAGTTGCCGGCGTTGCCGACCGGGACGATGTGGATGTCCGGGGCGTCTTCCAGCACCTCGACGACCTCGAAGGCGGCCGTCTTCTGGCCTTCGATGCGGTCGGGGTTGACCGAATTGACCAGGTGGACCGGGTAGTTCGCGGAGAGGTCTCGGGCGATGTCGAGGCAGTCGTCGAAGTTGCCCTGCACCTGCAGCAGCTGCGCGTTGTGCGCGATGGCCTGGCTGAGCTTGCCCATGGCGATCTTGCCCTCGGGCACCAGCACGACGGCCTGGATGCCGGCGTGCGTCGCGTAGGCGGCGGCCGAGGCGGAGGTGTTTCCGGTGGACGCGCAGATGACGGCCTTGGCGCCGTCTTCGACGGCCTTCGAGATGGCCATCGTCATGCCGCGGTCCTTGAAGGAACCGGTCGGGTTCATGCCCTCGTACTTGATCCAGACCTTCGCACCCGTTCGGGCGGAGAGCGCCGGGGCGGGAATCAGCGGGGTGCCGCCCTCGCCGAGCGTGACGATGGGGGTGGCATCCGTGATGTTGAGACGGTCCGCGTACTCGCGCAGCACGCCGCGCCACTGCCGGGACGCCGTCTTCACGGCGGGCTTCAGCAGAGTCTCTCGTTCGCTGGACATCAGGCTCCTTCAACTCTCAAAACGGATGCGACATTGGTGACAAATCTGTTCGCGGCGAGGTCGCTCACGGTGGCGGCCAGGGCCGCCTCCGTGGCCTCGTGCGTTCCGATAACTAGGGTAGCCGTGGCGGAGACGGCGGAGCGACTCGCGGTTCCGGGCTGGGCGGGCGTCATGGACTGCTCGACCAGGGCGAGGGACACACCGTGGTCGCTGAACACACTGGCGAGTGTGGCGAGTACGCCGGGCTCATCGGTGACTTCCAGTGTGACGGCGTAGCGCGTCGTGATCTGACCGATGTCGAACACCGGCAGGTCGGCGTGCTGGGACGCGGGGACGCCGGGGCCGCCGGCGATGTGGCGGCGGGCCAGGGACACCAGGTCGCCGAGCACTGCGGACGCCGTCTCCACTCCCCCGGCGCCGGCGCCGTAGAACATCAGGCTGCCGGCCGCCTCCGCCTCGACGAAGACGGCGTTGTTGGCGCCGTGTACGGAGGCGAGCGGGTGGCTGCGGTGCACCATGGCCGGGTAGACCCGGGCGGAGACACCCTCCTGGCCGGTTTCGGCGTCGATGAGGCGTTCACAGATGGCGAGCAGCTTCACGACGTACCCGGCCTTGCGGGCGGACTCGATCTGGGCCGGCGTGATGGCGGTGATGCCCTCCCGGTAGACGGATGCGAGCGGCACGGTCGTGTGGAAGGCGAGGCTGGCGAGAATGGCCGCCTTCTGCGCCGCGTCGTAGCCGCCGATGTCGGCGGTGGGGTCGGCTTCGGCATAACCCAGGTCGGTGGCCAGTGCAAGCGCCTCCTCGAGGGTGTCCCCCTCGGTGTCCATCCGGTCGAGGATGAAGTTGGTGGTGCCGTTCACAATGCCGAGGATGCGGTTGACCTGGTCGCCGCCGAGGCTCTCACCGAGCGGCCGCACGATCGGGATCGCGCCGGCCACGGCGGCCTCGTACTTGAGCTGCGCGCCGACCTGGTCGGCGGCGGCGAAGAGTTCGGTCCCGTGGGTGGCGAGCAGCGCCTTGTTGGCGGTGACGACATCCGCCCCCGAGTTGATCGCCATCAGGATGAGTGTGCGGGCGGGCTCGATGCCGCCCATCAGCTCGATCACGACGTCGGCGCCGAGGATCAGGGTCTCGGCGTCGGTGGTGAACAGCTCGCGGGGCAGGTCGACGGTGCGCTCGGCGTCGAGGTCGCGCACCAGGATGCCGACCAGCTCGAGGTTGGCGCCGACCCGGTTGGCGAGCTCTTCACTGTTTTCGAGCAGCAGCCGGGCCACCTGCGCGCCGACGGAGCCGCCGCCCAGCAGTGCGACGCGCAGATTGCGGTATTCGATCATCGGGCGGGTTCCTTCGGTAGATCGGCGGTCGAGCCTGCCCCGGCCCCGGTGGTCGAGCCTGCCCCGACCCCGGTGGTCGAGCCTGCCCCGACCCCGGTGGTCGAGCCTGCCCCGACCCCGGCGGTCGAGCCTGCCCCGGTCGAGACCCCCGTGTCGCGGGCGAGCAGATCGGCGATGGTCTCGCCGCGCACAAGCATCCGTGGAACGCCGGCGGCCACCGCGACCACGGCGGGTCGGCCGACGAAGTTGTAGTTGTTCGACAGCGACCAGCAGTAGGCGCCGGTGGCGGCGACGGCCACCAGGTCGCCGGGGGCCACATCGCCGGGGAGGTAGTCGGCGTCGACGACGATGTCGCCGCTCTCGCAGTGCTTGCCGGCCACACGCACCAGCACGGGCTCAGCCGCCGACACCCGGCCGGCCAGCCGCACGCTGTAGTCGGCGCCGTAGAGGGCGGGGCGGGCGTTGTCGCTCATGCCGCCGTCGACGCTGACATAGAGTCGCGGGCTGCCGGCCACGTCGACGGCCTTGGTGGTGCCGACCTGGTACAGGGTGACTCCGGCCGGGCCGACGATGGCGCGACCGGGTTCGAAAGCGACCACCGGCACCGGGATGCCGAGGGTTCCGCATTCGGCGGCGACGATGTCGGCCAGGCTCGCGGCGAGTTCGCCTATCGGGGTGGGGGTGTCCGCGCTGGTGTAGGCGATGCCGAAACCGCCGCCGAGGTTCAGCTCCGGCACGGGACCGTCCGTGAGCAGGGCGGCGTGCAGACCGAGCAGACGCGACGCGGATTCGGCGAAGCCGTCCGCGCCGAAGATCTGCGACCCGATATGGCAGTGCAGGCCGCGGAAGTCGAGGCTCGGCTCGGCCCGGATGCGGCCCACCAGCGCTGCGGCGTCGTCGAGCGTCACGCCGAACTTCTGGTCCTCGTGGGCGGTGGCGAGGAAGTCGTGGGTGTGCGCGTGCACGCCGCTGTTCACGCGCAGGCGCACGCCCTGCACGATGCCGTACCGGGCGGCGGCCGCGGCGACCCGGCCGATCTCGACCGGGCTGTCGATCACGATCGTGCCCACGCCGACCCGGCACGCCTCGTCGATTTCCGCGAGGGACTTGTTATTGCCGTGGTAGCCGAGCCGGTTCGGCGGGGTGCCGGCGGCGAGGGCGACGGCGAGTTCCCCGCCGGTGCAGATGTCGAGGTTGAGACCCTCGGCCAGCATCCAGCGCGCGATCTCGGTGGAGAGGAAGGCTTTGCCGGCGTAGTAGATGTGCACGCTGGTGCCGATCCGGGCGAACTCGGCCTCGAACGCGGCGCGGAGAGCTGCGGCGCGGGTGCGGACATCCGTCTCGTCGATCACGTAGAGAGGGGTGCCGAATTCGGCGGCCAGGTCGGAGGCTGTGCAGCCGCCGATGGCGAGGTCACCCTGCGGGGTGCGTTCGGTGGTGGCCGGCCAGAGGCCGTCGACGAGCGCGTTGGCGTCGTCGGGCGGGCGGAGCCAGTCGGGGGCGAGCGGGTTGATGGCCACGGGTGAAAACCTCACGGGAAATGTCGAGTGGGTGTCTCACTAAAGTGGCGAGCGAACCCGGATTGGTCCCTGAAGCCAGTGAAAAGGATGCCGCCGGTTGCGACCGGGGACCTGCCCTGATTGTAGCGAACGCCGCCGGTGAGAGCCGAATCGCGTTACGGCATGCGGCGCGGTGGGCCGTTTCTAGTCCAGTTCGACGGTTTCGGTCACGTCTACGATCCACGCTTCGGGGTCGGTCATGACGGTCGGGCCGGTGCTGCTCCAGAGCCGCCGCAGCTTGAGAAGCAGCTTCTCGGCCTCCCGGACCGAGCCCAGTTCCAGGTCGACCATGACGATGGTGGGCTGCGTCGCCGAGCGGAGGATCGTGTACCGCAGCACGCCTGATCCGCGGCGGTCCGCCGGGTCCAGGTCGAACGCACGCTTCCACCGGTCGTAGTCGGGCACGGGATGTTGAATGCGCAGATGAGTCATGGTGCCTCCTCGAACAGACGAATGAGCGACCGTCGATACCTTAAGCGTACGACTCCGGGGCCAGAGTGTCAGGACCCGGTTTGGTCACGGTCAGCCGTTGGCGCAGCTGCCCAGCGTGGTGAGCGACTCCCGGGTCAGTGTCAGCGCACTCGACTGGAGCGTGAGCCGGGCGCGTTCCGGCGTGACGTTCACCCCGGCCAGGGTGACCCCCTCGGGGAGGTACTCGGCGACACAGATGCGCACGGGTTCGTCGCCCAGTACCAGCGAGAGCAGGTTGCCGGCATCGACGCTGCCGCCGCCGGAGGTGACGCTGGCGCCGCTCGGGGTGAGCAGAAGAGCGTCGGTGTCCGCGGTCGGGACCGCCGAGGCGCGGTAGCCGATCGGGAATCCAAGCACCTCCGCGCTGCCGCTGTAGCTGACCTCGTCTGCGCCGAGTTCGACACTCGCGTCGGGGGCGTCGCCCGGCAGCGCCCGGGCCAGCAGCGTGCTGAGGGCCGCGGGTTCGAGATCGATGATGCCGCGCAGGTCGCCGACGGGCTCGGACGACTCGAGTGGGACATCCGTCGCCACCACGTGCACGGATGCCGGCACGCCGTCCACGGTCAGGGCCTCGGATTCCAGGGCGACCCGGTCGAAGCTGCCGCCGAGGTACTGCGCGATGACCGACAGCCCACCGATGGAGACGGAGACGTGTCCGGTCACGGTCTCGGGCAGGTTCGCGGCGATCTCCTGCTCGACCTGGCCCTCGGCATAGCCGCGCAGCCCACCGTCGATGAAGAAGAACGCCGCAACCAGGCCGAGCACGACCAGGCCGGCCACCACGAAGGCGCCGAGGCCGCGGCGCCGGGACTTGCGGCCGGAGGCGTCCACGCTACATGCGTTCCGGCGCGGAGACGCCGAGCAGACCGAGCCCGTTGCGGATGACCTGACCGGTGGCGTCGTTGAGCCACAGCCGGGTGCGGTGCAGGTCGGTGATCGGCTCGTCGCCGAGCGGGATCACGCGGCAGCTGTCGTACCAGCGGTGGTAGTAGCCGGCGACCTCTTCGATGTAGCGGGCGATGCGGTGGGGTTCGCGCAGCTCGGCGGCCTGCGCCACGACGCGCGGGTACTCCTGCAGCACGCCGAGCAGGGCCGATTCGCTGTCGTGGGTGAGCAGCTCGGGGGCGAACGCGGTGCGCTCGACGCCCGCGGCGGCCGCGTTGCGGGCGACCGAGCAGGTGCGGGCGTGCGCATACTGCACGTAGAAAACGGGGTTCTCGTTCGTGCGCTTGCCGAGCAGGTCGAGGTCGATGTCGAGCTGCGTGTCGCTGCTGGAACGCACCAGGGAGTACCGGCCGGCGTCCACGCCGACGGCGTCGACGAGGTCGTCGAGGGTGACGATGGTGCCGGCACGCTTGCTCATCCGAACGGGCTCGCCGCCCTTGAGCAGGTTGACCATCTGGCCGATCAGGATCTGCAGGTTGACGCCGGGCACGTCGCCGAACGCCTCGACCATGGCCATCATGCGGCCGACGTAGCCGTGGTGGTCGGCACCGAGCATGATCAGGTTCTGGTCGAAGCCGCGCTCGCGCTTGTCGAGGTAATAGCCGAGGTCGCCGGAGATGTAGGCCGGTTCACCGTTCGAGCGGATGATGACCCGGTCGCGGTCGTCGCCGAACGTGGTCGTGCGCAGCCAGATGGCCCCGTCTTCCTCGAAGATGTGGCCCTGTTCGCGCAGCCGTTCGATGGCCCGGTTGACGGCGCCCGACTCGTGCAGGGAGTCCTCGTGGAAGTACACGTCGAAGTCCACGCCGAAGCCGTGCAGCTTCTCCTTGATCTCGGTGAACATCAGGTCGACGCCGACACTGCGGAAGACCTCCTGCTGTTCGTCCCGGGACAGCACGGCGATATCGCCCGCATGGCTGGCCACGACCTGGTCGGCGATGTCGCCGATGTAGGCGCCGCCGTAACCGTCTTCGGGGGTGGGCTCGCCCAGGTAACCGGCAAGAACGCTGCGCGCGAAACGGTCGATCTGCGAGCCGTGGTCGTTGAAGTAGTACTCGCGGGTGACGTCGGCGCCCTCCGCCTGCAGCACGCGGGCCAGGCTGTCGCCCACGGCGGCCCAGCGCACGCCACCCATGTGGATGGGGCCCGTGGGGTTGGCCGAGACGAACTCGAGGTTGATCTTGAGACCGTCGTAGAGATGCCCGGTGCCGTAGGAAGGGCCCGCGTCGACGATGGTCCTGGCGAGGGCACCGGCAGACGCCGCCTCGAGACGGATGTTGATGAAGCCGGGTCCGGCCACGTCGACCGAGGCCACGTCGGGAAGCTGTTCGAGCCCGGCGGCCAGTTCGGCGGCGACCTCGCGCGGGGTGGAGCCGAGCGGCTTGGCGATCTTCATGGCGATGCTGGACGCCCAGTCACCGTGGTCCCGGTTGCGCGGACGCTCGAGCGTGACGTCCGCCACGGTCAGGGTCAGGTCGGTCATCTCGCTTCCGGCCTCGCGTCGACGCTCGCTCAACTGGAGGATGAGGTCGAACAGGGATTGGGAAAGTTCAGCGGGAGTCACGAAGAATCATCTTACCGGCCCGGTCCAGGACAGCCCCCTTGGTAAGGTCAAGCGTGACCCACTCCCTCCTGCCGAGACTTCAGCGCGAACGGCTCCTGCGCACCTCCACCCTTGTCCTCGCCACCGGGGCGATCGCCGTCGTGGCGCTGGCCGGCTGCGCGTCGGACGCAGCCCCCGGAACCGGCTCGTCGGCCTCGTCGACTCCCGGATCGACAACGGATGCGACGTCGACTCCGGACGCGACCGCGACGCCGACACCCACTGCCGCGGGCACGCCGGTGGCGCTCACCTGCGACCAGGTGCTCACCCTCGACGACATCTACGCGTTCAACCCGAATTTCGGCTCCGCGCCCGACTTCGAGCCGACCCTCGCCGAGGGTGAGACGGCAGCCGAGTTCCAGGGGCTGAACTGCGGCCTGCTCAACCAGAGCAGCGGCGAAATCATCGAAGTGTCGGTGGCCCAGCCGAACGAGGTGCTGCTGGCGCAGCTCAAGAACGACGCCCTCAGCTCCGGCAAGATCGTTCCCACTTACGGCACCCCGCCCGCGGTCGAGGGCTACTTCTCGGCGGCCGACGGCACCGGAGTGGCCCAGGCCTTCACTCCCACCTACTGGGTCACGGTTGGCTCGCCCGAATTCTTCGAGCCGGGCGATGCCGAAGCCCTCGTCTCCGCGGCGATCGCCAACCTGCAGTAGCCGGCGCGCGCGCCGCCTGAACCGCCGAGTTCGGCACGTGCGGTCGAGTTCGGGTGGCGTGCCGGGCGAACTCGACCGCATCCGTCGAACTCGATGCGGTGCATGGCACGCCGAGATGCTGATAACCTAGTGTTTTCCCTGGCCCCCATAGCTCAGGGGATAGAGCACTGCCCTCCGGAGGCAGGGGCGGCAGTTCGAATCTGCCTGGGGGCACATTTTTTCCCGGCACGACGATTTCGTCGGCGTTCGCTCAAACGATGCTGTCGTGTGCGGATAGCGAGCCCTAGGCTGACGGAATGCAGATCGAAGTCGTCATCACGCATTGGGAACAAGCTTGCTGTGGCCCGTCGTTCCGTGTCGGCGACCAGACGACATTCCAGCTTCTCGCTGCCGATCCCGCCGCCTGCCCGGCCGGAGTGCCGCCCCGGTTCGAGGAGGAGCACCACGGTCAGACGCCGCCGGATGTGCCGCACTGGGAAGTGACCGGCACCGTCACAGCGATCGACGGACTCCGCCATGCGCGCATCCCGACGCCCGGTCTCGCCGGGGCATACACCTGGGACACCTCGCAGCCGACCACCCGTTCGCTCGGTTCGGTCGGCGAGGCCACGGTCGGTGAGATCACGGCGGCGGAGTTCGACGAGTACCGGGTGGTTCTCGACGTCCCCGATGACATCCCGTTGCCGGCGTACCGGCTCAGCGCGGAGACCATCGCGCAGCGCGAGCGCGATGCCCAGGTCGCGATGCGAGACCGTGAACGGATGCGGGACGGGATCGGTGTCTTGCTCGAAGCCCTTGCCGATGATGCGGAGCGTCGCTACGCCCACGTCGCACGAGCCTCCCGCGCAGCGGACCGGTCGGCAATGACCGTCGAGCCCCACCGGGACGGTGCAACCACCATCCGATGGGCCCGCAGCGCAGCAGACACCGATGGGATCACCGTTCACGTCGGCGACGGCACCTGGCACGTGCCCGCATCCGTCACTGACGCCGCCCTCGTGAGGATCTTCCTCGAGGCCGCAGCCGCCGGTCGGGTCTGCGAGCATGTCCGGCCCGTTGGTTCCCCCGCGCAACGCCTCGAGACCGAGGTGCTCGCGGAAGACGGCCGGGCCTGGACCGCCGCGATCAGCTTTCGACCCTTCGAATCCGACGGGGTGATGGCCGTCGCTCGCCCCCTATGGGAGCGAGTCCAACGCGGAGAGCACCGCTACTCCCCTTGGTGACCCGTTGGTCGAGCCTGTCGAGACCCACCCGGTGGGCGAGCCCGTCGAGACCCGGCGAGCCACCCTCCGGAGGTTCCCCTCCCCGGTGGTCGAGCCTGTCGAGACCCGGCGAGCCACCCTCCGGAGGTTCCCCTCCCCGGTGGTCGAGCCTGTCGAGACCCGGCGAGCCACCCTCCGGAGGTTCCCCTCCCCGGTGGTCGAGCCTGTCAAGACCCGGTGGTCGAGCCCGTCGAGACCCGGTGGTCGAGCCTGTCGAGACCCGGCGCCGAACCCGCCCGAGGCTCCCGCGATGCTGGTCGAGCCTGTCGAGACCCGGACTAAGCACCCGCGCGCTTGCTGGGCAGTGCGATCAGGGTCTGCTCCGGGTCGACGTCGACCGGTGGCCGGAGCCAATAGTCGTTTCCGGTGCGGATGATCGTCCAGTGCTGGTTGTGAAGGAGCAGGTGGTGCGGATGGCAGAGGAGTATTCCGTCGGCAAGGTCGGTGTACCCGTTGTCTTTCAACCATTCGTTGATGTGATGGGCTTCTGTCCACGCGGGTGATCTATCGCAATCCACCCAGCGGCAGCCCCCGTCACGGACCCCCATCGCGGCGCGCTGCGCCTCGGTGAAGAGACGTCGGTCACGTCCGACGTTGATGATCTGTCCGGTGTCGTCAACCTGGATGCCGCGGGTTCCGGTGTCGCAGAGCAGCCGGTCGATGGTCTCCTGCGAGATCGGGACGGGGTTTCCTTCGATCTGACCGTGGGCGGCGGCTTCGCGGGTTTCGATTGCTTCGGCGGTCTCCGGGGCGGCCGGCTGTCCCGGCTTCAGGGCCTTCTCGGTCACGATCACCCGCACCGCTGGGCAGCGCCCGCCGAAGACCCGGCCCTGGTCGGCCTCACCGGCGATCTTCAGCAACTGCACCAGGGCGTCGGCGGCGATCTGCTCCGTGCTGCGCGGGTCATCCTGCACACGTTTCGCCCAGGCGGCCTTCTCCTTGTCGACGAAACGCACCCCGCCGCGGCGAGGGCTGGTCACGGAGTCGAACACGGACAGCACGAACTCGCCGTCTTCGGGTGCGAAGAGGCCGTGCAGGCGCACCTTGCCGTTGCCAAGCCGGTAGACCCGCAGGAACCGGTCGTCGTGGGCCTGCTTCTCCCGGGCGGCGATGCCGGCCTCGTCGAGCTGGTCGCGGATGCGGCGGGCGAGCTTGAAGACCTGGTCGGCGTTCAGTGACGCGGCCTCGACAAGGAGGGATTCGAGGGCGGTGCCAAGCTTCTCGGCGGTGACCGCGGCGTCGATCTGGCCGAGACCGGAACGGATCGACTCGGCCGCGTCGACCGAGAGGCTGCCGTCGGTGACCGCCCGGGCGATCGGCGCCTGCCACGGCACCTTCGCCACGAAAGCGGCGACGAGACCGGGATCACTGTCGGGTGCGTCCACGGCCGCCTCGACGAGCTTCTCCGCCGCTTCGGCGTCGGCCATCATCGTGCCGACGGCGACGAGCTTGAAGGCGTCGTTCTTGGTTGAGCCGGTCACCGTCTGGATCAGCGCCTCCGGTGAGAGGAACCCCTGCTGCGCGGCGAGACCGGAGTGGCCGAGCTCGGGCCGGGAGCGGCGGGCGATGGTCGCCGCCATCCACGCCGACCGGGTATCGAGGAGCCGCCGGGCTGCCGCGATCTGCTTCTGACCGGCCAGCACCTCGGCATCGGGAAGAGCCTCGTAATCGGCGCAGGACGAGCCCAGGCGGGCGACGGCATCCGTTGCCGTTCTGAGGTCGTCTGCGGTGGTGGTCATGCGTTGAGGATATCAGGAATAGTACGCGTAGTCGAGAGTCTGTCACATATTTGTGAGCTAGTTTTCGAAGTCGTGTTCTAAATGATCAGGGTCGGCATGCCGGGTCTCGACAAGCTCGACCACCGGGAGCAGGGTCGGCTCGCCGGGTCTCGACAGGCTCGACCACCGGGAGCGGGCTCGACCACCGGGGGTCTCGACAGGTCGCCGCGCAACAGGTCTCGGGCACTCCTCGGGATGCTCGAGACCTGAACACACAGGACGGTAGATAACCATGAGCAAGTATCTGCTCGAAGTGAATTACGTGAGCGAAAGAATCACAGGCCTGATGCGCGAAGGCGGCACCCGTCGCCGGAAGGCACTCGTCTCGGCTCTCACCTCGGTGGGCGGCTCGCTGGAGAGCTACTATTTCGCCTTCGGCGAGACGGATGTCCCCGGGATGATCGACGTTCCCGAGCCGTCATCCGCCGCGGCCCTCTCGCACATGATCAATTCCACGGGGTCCGTGACCCGGCCGACCGACCTCCCGGCCCGTTGGCGACCTGCGGTACTGGGTCGGCGACATCCGTTTCACTCCGCCCAGAAGCCTGAAACCACGACGACCAGCTTGCAACGTGGGCAACGGTGACAGGACTCGAGTCCCTCGGCCGTGTCCACACCGTCGGGGGCCATCTCGGTCCCGCACGCCGGGCACGCCGGGCCGTCTGCGTCAATGGCGCACTCATCCATCTGCCCAGTCTGCGGCATCCGTGCGGAACGCTACTGCCCGCATCCGTCGCACGCGCCAGCTGGAGGTCGCGAGCCCGCGTGTTCAGGCGCGGCGCCCGCTGCGCAGCAGGACCGGAGTGAAGACCAGGAAGACCGCGCCTCCGATCCAACCGCTGACGGCGCCGATTCCGGGCACGAGGAACATGCCGATTGCGCCCAGGGCCACCAGCGTTCCGCCGAGTACCGCGAAGATCCTGGTGCCGTACAGGGACACGAAGACGAAATAGTGCGCCCCGACGATCAGCAGCGACGCCGGAAAGAACAGAACCGGTTCGTACGTTCCCAGAGCGATGGCGACGAGCAACCCGACGGGCACAGTGAACGCGGATTGCATGGCGAGAGCGTTCGACGGATGCCCCGCGGGGAGGGGGATCCGCCCGGGCATCATCCGCAGAATCACGGCGGACAGCGGAAAGATCAGCATGCCGCCAAAAAAGAGCGCCACGATGGCCGCGCCGGGCGATACGAGCAGGTAGACGGTGTTCGCTATCGCCCAGATGAGCGCCGACACCAACGGGCCGCTGAAACCGCCACGATAGGCGCGCCGGACATCAGCCTGAGCCTCGATGATCGTCATGAGTCCTTCCTAGCAGTCCGATCCCTTCCCGGACGCGTCACCAGCCCCGCGCCGAAACCAGGGCAGCGTGCCCAGCGTCACGGGCAACTCCGCCGCGCTGGGCCCCATCTGGCTCGAGCCGTCAACGGCGACCCAGCGGCCCGGAGGGAAGACCACGGTTCGACTCGTCGCTCCCTGCCGCAGAACCGGCGCCACGAGCACGTCCTCGCCCAGCAGGAACTGATCCGTCACGTGCTCGAAGCCGGGATGGTGGTATCCGAGCGACCGCAGGATGGGCTCGCCCGTCGTCGCGGCCGCGCGAACAAGGGCGAGAATTTCGGGCAGCAGGAACTGCCGGATGTCTATGGCGGCCCTCACCGCGGCGAGATGCTCCGGGTCGAGAACGCGCCACGGCGAGAGCGAGAACTGCACCATGGGGAACAGCGCCGCGCACTGCGCGAAGCGCACGAAGAGCTCCTGGTCCACGGCTGTCACATCGGCGAAGTGCGAGAGGTCTCCGCCGCCGACCATGTCGGGGCAGACGAACGCCGACCCGATCAGACCCTGGGCGATGGATTCCGGGATGAGCGAGTCGAGGCCGCCGGCACCCCACACGGGCGGCTTGTCGTGCAGGCGTTCGGCCAACGGCTGGCCGCCCATCTTCCACCCGGAGCGGTACTCATTGACGGGGAACTCCAGCCCGATCCGGGACCAGGCCTCGCACTGACCGGCCCGGTCGGTCGGCACCAGCGTCAGGTCCCCCTCCCGGTAGTCACGAAGATCGCCGCCGTCGAATTTGAAGCCGGCGACGCCGTGATCGTCGATCAGCGCACGGAGTCCCGCGGTCAGCCACGCGACGGTCTCCGGGTTGGTGGCGTCGAGCACGGCGCCGTAGCCGTTCCACCACCGGCGGATCGCCACCTCCCCGTCGGCCCCGCGCACCAGCAGGCCGCGCCGGTTCAGGTCACGGAACACTGCGGTGTCGGGGCTGACGAACGGCACGAGCCAGAGCATCACGGTGCAGCCCCACTCCGTGAGAACCCGGGTCATCTCCCCGGGGTCCGGGAACCGCAGCGGGTCGAAGGTCCAGCTGCCGTAACCGGGCGACCAGTTGTCGTCGATCATCACCGGTCCGGGCGGAAACCCGGCGTCGAGGATGCCCCGCACGTAGTCCAGCACCCCCTGCTGCGTCGGTGCGTATGGCAGTTCGATCCAGGTGTTGTACTGCGGTCCGGTGAACAGTTCCTCGGCCGGGGCCCGGCCCGACGGCGGAAAGAAGGCCGCCGAGGCGTGCCGGAAGGCCTCGCGCAACGAGTCCCCCGCCCGCGTCTGCACGAGGCCCTGGCCGGCGACCGACAGGCATCCGTTCTCGAAGGAGAACGCGAACGGATGCTCGGACCACACCGAGCGCCCCCGACTGGACACCAGCAGGGGCGCCGACTGGTTGGCACCCGCGGAGTCATCGGCGAGGAAGCCCGCGTTGACCGCCAGGTCGCGCCGGTGCGGCTCCGTGCCGAACGGCATCTGCTGCCCGTCAGCCACCGCGCCGCCCCACCATTTCTCGCCGGACAGCAGTTCCAGGCGCAGCGTGTCCGTGCGCGTCATCTCAGGCCTCACGACGGTCGGGCTCGGCGGCGGAATGCGGCTGCAGGGTGCCCCGGCTGGTCAGCTGGAGTGGGATCGGGTCGCAGATCACACCGACGAAGAGGCCGTCGGCGTCGGACTCGACGAAGCCGAGGAGCACCGGGCCGCCGTCGGCAGGCTGCAGGATGCGACCGGCGTAGATCCCGGCGGCGCGGATGGGTTCGGCCCGGTCGAAGTGGAAGGGACCGAGCGGGCCGTCGGCGGGTGCCGTGAACGTGGCGGTCACCGCCTCCACGCCCGCGGCGATCACGTCCTGTGCCGTGGCACAGAAGACCACGACGTGATGACCGGCGACCTCCAGCACCTGCAAAACCTCGAGTTGGGCGAACCCGGAGTGCCGGCTGAGCGATGGTGCGACCTGCCAGTCGAACAGGTCGGCTGAGACACAGTGCCCGACCGAGCCGTGCGTCGGAGCTCCCGGAAGGGACGCGTCGGCATCCGGCTCCCGGGCGGTGACGAGCATGTGCCACAACCCGTCGGCTGCCGAGTGGAACACCCAGGGGTCGCGCCACGGCTCGTCGAACTCCGGCGGGGCCGCGGCGGTCGAATACCACCGGGCATCCGCGGTTGTGACCGGGGTCGGCGAGACCCGGTCCCAGACGATGAGGTCGACGGATGTCGCGTGGCCGACCCGCTGGATCCGGGTACGGCTGCGCTGTTCCACCCCGGTATAAAAAAGGTGCCACACGTCGTCGTGGCGCACGATGCTTCCGGTCCAAATGGCCAGGTCGTCGAACTCTCCGATCGCGCCGGGGGGCAGCGCGTCGGGCAGCGTGGTCCACGACACCAGGTCGCGTGAGACGGAATGCCCGACCCTCGCCTGGGCGTGACGGAGATCGGGGTCCGCCAGACTCGTGGGCGCCTTCAGATAGAAGGCGTGGTAGTCGCCGGAGTCCTGGACGTACCAGGAGTCCCAGATCCAGAAGCCGTTCCGAGCAATCACGGGTGCCACATCCTCGTTGGACTTCAGGGCGTGAGAGGCGCCAATACCCCCCTCAACACCAGCGCTTTGTTTCAGATTTGAAGATAGTACCTGTTAGAACATGCGAATTTCCGGACATTTCGGCTTTTGTGAAAAAAGATCACGACGGTATTGACTTACTTACTTTCAACCTGAAATGATGTCTCTCAACAAGGAAGTTTGAGGAGGTCGATCGATGACGATTACCGCAGATAAGGAAGCCCCCCAGAGGGACACTCCCCGGAAACGCTCGGTGCCGAAGAAAGTTAAGAAGAAAGCGAACCGCGACTCGCAACTGAAGTCCGCGGTTCTCTTCCTGATACCGGCATCGATCGGGTTCATCGTGTTCTTCGCCTGGCCGGCTCTCCGCGGACTCTACCTGAGCTTCACGGACTACAACCTGCTTCGGCCGCCGACGTTCATCGGCTTCGACAATTATGTGGCGATCTCCACCGACCCGGTGTTCTGGAACTCCCTCAAGGTCACCCTTCAATACGTGGTCATCAACGTGGGCGTCCAGACCGTGGCCGCACTCTTACTCGCCGTTCTCATGCAACGCTTCACCCGCTCGATGGTCGTGCGCGGCGTCATCATGCTTCCCTACCTCATCGCCAACGTCATCGTGGCCCTGGTCTGGTTCTGGCTCTGCGACTACAACCTCGGCATCATCAACGCCGGTCTCGACTTCTTCGGCATCGACAAGGTCGGCTTCTTCGGCAACGAGAACATCGCCATGGGCACGATCGCCATGGTCAACGTCTGGCGCCACCTCGGTTACACGGCGCTGCTCCTCTTCGCCGGACTGCAGGCCATCCCCAAGGATGTCTACGAAGCAGCCGAGGTCGATGGCGCCGGCGAATGGCGGGTCTTCCGCAGTGTCACCCTGCCGCTGCTGCGCCCCGTGCTCGCCTTCGTGCTCGTGGTCACCGTCGTCGGTTCCTTCCAGATCTTCGACACCATCGCCGTGACCACCGGCGGCGGTCCGGTCGACGCCACCCGGGCCATCAACTACTACATCTACCAGCGTGCCTTCGAGCGCCTGGACTTCGGCTACGCCTCCGCCCTGGCCGTCATCCTGATGATCATCCTCGCCGCGATCGCACTGTTGCAGAACAAGCTGCTCCGCGCCAACGAATCCGACCTGGAGAGGTAGCACCATGTCCCTTATCGACGTCAAGGCCCGCCGCGCCGCCAAACAGGCTTCGCGCGCAGATGACCCCTCTCTGGCCAAATCGAAGGTCGCGAAGTTCTTCGGCGGGCTCGCGCTCATCATCGTGATCCTGATCACCCTGTTCCCGATCTACTGGATGTTCCGCACCGCGTTCAGTAACAACCGGGCCATGTTCGCGGAGCCCCTCAGCCTCCTGCCGGTCGATTTCACCTTCGGCCCGCTCCAGCGGGTCCTCGGCCTGGCCACCCCCGAGGAGGCCATGGCGGAGGGCGGCTCAGGCGCCTCGATCAACTTCGCCCAGTACATGCTCAACTCGATCGCCGCCTGCACGCTGATCACGGTGTTCCAGGTCACGTTCAGCTCCATGGCCGCTTACGCCTTCGCCCTGCTCAACTGGAAGGGACGCGACAAGGTCTTCGCCATCTTCCTGATCGCGCTCATGGTGCCCGGCATCTTCACCCTGCTGCCGAACTTCATCCTCGTGAAGGACCTCGGCCTGCTGAACACGATCCTCGGAATCGCGTTGCCGACCATGTTCATGACCCCGTTCGCGATCTTCTTCCTCCGCCAGTTCTTCCTCGGGATCAACCGCAGCATCATCGAGGCCGCCGTCATCGACGGCGCGAATCAGTGGCGCATCTTCCGCACCATCGTGGTGCCGCTCGCCTGGCCGCAGATCATCACCCTGGCCATCCTGCAGTTCATACAGTACTGGAACGACTACCTCTGGCCATTCCTGGTCGGGCAAAGCGAGTCCTCCAAGCTCCTCACCGTGGGCCTCGGCATCTTCAAATCCCAGACCCCCCAGGGCAACCCGGACTGGGCCGGCCTCATGGCCGGCGCCCTCGTCGCCGCGGTCCCGATCTTCATCCTGATGCTGGTCTTCGGCCGCAAGATCGTCGGTTCGATCCAGTCATCCGGCGTCAAGTGACCCCCTCAACCTCACCCTCCCCCACCACCCCTCGCAATACCAAGAGAAAGAGAACGACAATGAAGATGAACCGAGTGGCGATCCTATCCCTCGCCGCGATTCCTCTTGTGCTGACCGCCTGTTCAGCACCTGCCTCCTCTGATTCAGCGGCCGGCACCACCCTCAGCTACGGACTCTGGGACGCCAACCAGCTCCCCGCCTACGAGCAGTGCGCCGCTGACTTCCAGAAGAAGAACCCCGACATCACCGTGAATGTCGAGCAGCTCGGCTGGGACGATTATTGGAACAAGATCAACACGGGTTTCGTGTCCGGTGCGAACTACGACGTCTTCACCAGCCACCTCGCGAACTTCCCCGAGTTCATGATGAACAGCCAGATCCTCCCCCTCGACGACTACATCAAGGCTGATGGCGTCGACATCGGGGCCTACCAGGACGGTCTCAGCGACCTGTGGAAGGGCACCGACGACAAGCAGTACGGCCTGCCGAAGGACTTCGACACGATCGCCCTGTTCTACAACGAGCAGTTCACGGATGCCGCCGGCCTGACCGCCGAACAGCTCGGCTCCCTGGAATGGAACCCGGAAGACGGCGGAACCTACGAGGCTGCCATCGCTCACCTGACCGTTGACGCCAACGGCGTGCGCGGCGACGAGCCCGGCTTCGACAAGAACAAGGTGGCCACCTACGGCATCTGGATGGAAAACTCCGGCGGCGCCGACGGCCAGACCCAGTGGAGCTTCCTCGCCCACACCACCGGCTGGGAAGAGACCAACGGCGCCTGGGGCGACGAGTACAACTTCGACGACCCCAAGTTCCAGGCCACCATCGACTGGTGGTACTCGCTCGTCGAGAAGGGCTACATGCCGTCGTTCGAAGCCCAGACCGGCATCGGCTGGTCTGACCAGCTCACCGCCGGCAAGGCGGCCATGGCCAGCAACGGCTCCTGGATGACCGGCGCCGTGTTCGGTGCGGCCAACGACTCCTTCACCCCGGCCGTCGCCCCGACCCCGACCGGCCCGAGCGGAGAACGCGCCTCCATGTTCAACGGTCTCGCGGACAACATCTGGGCCGGCACCGAGAACCCGGAGGAGGCCTGGAAGTGGGTCAGCTACCTGGGTTCGCTCGACTGCCAGAACGTCGTCGGCGAAGCCGCCGTCGTCTTCCCGGCCCTCCCCGCGGCCACCGAGACCGCCGTCGCGGCCTTCGAGGCCAAGGGCATCGACGTGAGCGCCTTCACGACCCAGGTCGAAGACGGAACGACCTTCCTGTTCCCGATCACCGACCACCGCTCCGACGTGAACGCTCTCGTCACGCCGGCCATGGAGGCCGTGATGAGCGGCAAGGCTCCGGCATCGTCGCTCTCCGCGGTCAACAAGCAGGTCAACGACCTCTTCAAGTAGCCACGCAGTAACGGCCGGTCGGTTGGACTCGGGTGCGACAGCATCCGAGCCCCACCGACCGGCGCACCACCAGACCGCACCACACCCGCACACCACAAACATCGGAACGAATCGTGCCTCAGCCAGCAGTCCTGCTCCAGAACGACTCCCTGCTCGAACTCGCCGCCAACGGAGTCTCATTCCAGGTGGACGTGTCATCGGGCACACCGGCCGTCGTCTACTGGGGCCAGGATCTCGGCCCGGCCACACGAACCGAAGACCTCACCCTGCTGATGCAGGACGGCGTTCCCCAATCGAACGTCGACGATCCGGAGGTCCCCGGAATCTGGCGTGAGAATGCCCGCGGATTCCTCGGCCGCCCGGCCGTCCTCGGCCACCGGGACAGCCAGGACTGGTCCCAGCTGTTCACCGTCACCAACGTCGACGCCACCAGCACCTCCCTGGTGGTCGACTCCGTCGACCTGGCCGCCGGCCTCAGCGTGTCCGTTTCGTTCGAGATGACGCCGTCGGGCGTCGTGCTCATTTCCCAGACCCTGACCAACACGGGTCCGGGCTCCTTCGACCTGAACGAACTGACCACCTGGCTCCCCCTGCCCGACCACGCCGTGGAGACGATGGACTTCACCGGCCGGTGGCTCAAGGAACGCCAACCCCAGCGTCGCCCCATCCAGGTCGGCACCTGGTCCCGCGAGGTGCGCGAAGGCCGATCGAGCCACGACTACACCGTCGTGCAGCTCGCCCTGTCAGCCGAAGCCGACTATCAGAACGGCTCGGTCTGGAGCACAGGCCTGCTCTGGAGCGGCAACACCCGGCATCAGGTCGAGCGACTCGCCTCCGGGCAGACCTCCATCGGTGCCGGGGAACTCCTGCTGCCCGGCGAAGCCGTTCTCCCGCCCGGCGCGACCTACACGGCGCCCACCGTCGCGGCCACCTTCTCCGCCACCGGCATCGACGGCATGACCGACAAACTGTACCGGTGGCTGCGAGCCCGGCCGGAGCACCCGTCCTCGCCCCGACCGCTCACACTGAACGTGTGGGAGGCCGTCTACTTCGATCACGACCTGGTCAAGCTCGGTGAACTCGCCGACGTCGCGGGCGAGATCGGCGTCGAGCGCTTCGTGCTCGACGACGGCTGGTTCCTCGGCCGCCGCAACGATTTCGCCGGACTCGGCGACTGGGTCGTCGACGCGGCCGTCTGGCCCGACGGCCTCGGTCCCCTGATCGACCGGGTGCACGCCGCCGGCATGCAGTTCGGGCTCTGGTTCGAAGGCGAGATGGTCAACGTCGACTCCGACCTGTACCGCACGCATCCGGAATGGATTTTCCAGGCCGGCGGCCGCATTCCCCCGGAGTCCCGGCACCAGCAGGTGCTCGACCTCGGGCACCCCGGAGCCTATGCGCACGTTCTGGGCCAGGTCGACGCGATCCTCACCGAATACGACGTGTCGTACATCAAATGGGACCACAACCGCGTGCTCACCGAGGCCGCCCACCTCGGCGGCGCCGGCGTGCGTCGCCAGACGGATGCCGTCTACCGGTTGTTCGACGAACTCAAGCGGCGCCACCCCGGCCTGGAGATCGAGTCGTGCTCATCGGGCGGCGGCCGGGTGGATCTCGGGATGGCCGCCCATGCCGACCGGTTCTGGACCTCCGACTGCAACGACGCCCTTGAACGCCAGTACATCCAGCGCTACACCCAGTTCGCCATCCCGCCCGAAATGCTGGGCTCCCACATCGGCCCTACCCACTCGCACACGACCGGGCGGGTGCACAGTCTGGCGTTCCGGGCGATCACCGCCCTGTTCGGCCACGCGGGAATCGAATGGGACGTCACCGAGACCACGGATGCGGAACGGCTGGCGCTGCGCGAATGGGCCTCCTACTACAAGCGGAAGCGGGGACTGCTCCACTCCGGCCGGGTGGTGCGGGTGGCACAGCCCGACGACGCATCCTTCGTGCACGGCGTGGTCGCCCACGACGGCTCCGAAGCGCTCTTCGCCTACGTGCAACTCACACCCGCCGGCGGCAGCCACCCCGCACGCTTCCTCCTGCCGGGTCTCGACCCGGACGCGCACTACCGGATTCGCCTCGTGGAACCTGCCGGAACCGCGGGAACGACGCAGGCGCAGACGCCGCCCTGGACGACGGCCGACATCGAGGCCAGCGGCCTCGCGCTGGCGCTCGTCGGCCTCCGCCCGCCGATCCTCTACCCCGAGAGCGCTATCCTGATCGAACTCGAACGTCTGTAACCAGGCGCACCCGATCTGACTGGAGCATGACGACAATGGTTCTACTCGAGGCTGTCGAACCCCGGTTTCGCGCACCCTCGAGCGAGCTTGCCCGTGAGGTGCTCATCAACGGTCCCATCCTGCGCAGCGACCTGTCGCAGCGACTGGGTCTGTCCCTGGCGACGCTGACCCGGCTGGTCAGGCCGCTCCTCGACAGCGGCCTCCTGGTCGAGGTCACCGAGCAGCCCGACGGGGCGATGGGGCGGCCGGCGAAACCGCTCGACGTCAGGGCGGATGCGCGTCAGTTCATCGGGATCAAACTGACCGGTGACGCGGCGGTCGCCGTCACGACAGACCTCAAAGCCACGGTGGGGCGGCGGGCCGAGAGGCCGTTGCCGGATCACGACGTCTCCACGGTCGTCGACGTGATCGTCGAACTGGTTCACGAGCTGTCGAACGAACAGCCGTTCTGCACCGTCGGCATCAGCGTGGGAGGTGCCGTCTCGAATCAGCGCGTTGTCGACCGCAGCTCTTATCTGGGCTGGAATTCGGTGCCGCTGGCGGACGCGGTGGAGGAGAGACTCGGAATCCCGGTCACGGTCGAGAACGACCTGGTGGCCCTGGCCGCCGCCGAGCACTGGTTCGGCCGGGCCAGAGGGCTCTCGAGCTTCGCTGTGATCACCATCGGCGCCGGAGTCGGCTACAGCCTCGTCATGTACGACAACGTGGTCAGCACCACCGACCGCGGCTTCGGACGAGGCTTCCACTTCCCGCTCGACCCCACCGGGCCGCTGTGCTTTCTCGGCCACCGTGGCTGTTCGACGGCGATGCTCACCATCCCCAGCATCCGGTCGCAGGTCGAGGTGGGAATCGGCGCATCCGTGACCTTCGCAGAGGTCCTCCAGCTGGCTCGAGACGACCACCCCGTCGCCCTGCCCGTTCTGCAGGCCGCCGGCCGGGCGCTCGGGCACTTCATCGCCGCGGTCACCAACCTGGCCCTGGTGCAGCATCTGGTGCTGGCCGGCGAGGGTCTGGCGATGCTCCCCATCGTCGAGGAGGAGATGTGGGCGGCGATCCGCGCCGACCGCGACCCGGAAGCCGATGCCATCGACCTCCGGCTCGACGAGGAGGGCTTCCCGTCCTGGGCGCGCGGCGCCGCCGCCGTCGCCATCCAGCGCACCCTGGACACCCTCGCCATGACCGCGTGAGCCAGACCCGAGGTCTGCAGGCACATAGTCTGCAACCGTGCGCCTAGCTCTCTCCCGCCGCCCTCGTCGGTTGCGGAGCCTCTCCCTCAGGCCGCGCGGTCGACTGCGGCCAGGATAGCGGCGCCGAGTTCGGCCGGTCGCGTGAACTGCGGCCAGTGCCCGGTGGGCAGGTCCACATATTCGACGTCACGGATGCGAGCGAGCTCCGCCACGTAGGGATGCCCGGCCGCGATCAACTCGGCGAGCATGGCCGAGGAGAACTCGCACGCGATGACCGTGGCCGGGACGTCGTAGCGACGCTCATCGTGCAGCTGCTGGCGGTCGCTGGCCACGCGACGCGGCTGCGGCACCGCGCGGGCGCGGAACGCGGCCCGCAGGTCGTCGTCCAGATCCACGAGATCGGGCTCATCGAACACGTCCCAGGGCGGCAACGGCACATCGTCGCCGTCGACCGGAAGCTCGTCGTTGATGACCCCGCCCTCTCCGAGCGGACCGCTGTCGACGTAGACGGCGCGCTGCACCCGCTCCGGACGCGCGTCGACGGCACCGTGGATGATGGCTCCGCCGCCGGAATGGCCGACCAGGACGACGGGTCCGTCGAGCGGGTCGAGGGCGTCGATCGCGGCCACGACCGCGTCGATGTGCTGTCGCAGCCCGATACCGGCCCGAGACGCGTCGACGGCCTCCAGACCGGGCAGGGTGAGCGGATGCACGCGATGCCCGGCCGCGACCAGCGGAGGGGTGACCTGTGACCAGGAGGTGGAATCCAACCAGAACCCGGGAACCAGAATGATGTCCATGCCGGGAGCATTGGCCGACCGCCGGTGGTCGAGCTCGTCGAGACCCCGCCCCGCCGGTGGTCGAGCTCGTCGAGACCCCGCCCCGCCGACGTGCGGAGGTGTTGGCCCCGGGCATCCGTTGCCGCCCCCTCGCTAACTTCGGAGATTTTCGCAACACGCCGGTCAGGTAGCCACGAGAACCGGTGCGTCCCGAAAAACTCCGCAATAGCGTGACGACGGATGCCCGTGGCGGGCCGTGAAACACCGACCGTGGAGCGGGCGGCACGAGTGCCCGATTCAGCCGAACCGGTAGCCGTGCAACACTCTGGGTCATGAATTCCATTGAGGAGTCCCTGGCCGCCGTCCCCCAGCCTGAGCGCGACGCGCTCCAGCACGTCATCGATATCGCCCGGCGGCTCGCACCCGACGCCGTCGACGGTGTCAGCTACGGACTCCCCACCCTGAAGGTGAACGGCAGCCCGCTTCTCGGCGTGTCCGCCAGCGCAGAGCATCTGTCGGTCTTCCCGTTCTCACCCGCGGCGGTCGATGCGGTGCGCGCTCACCTCGGAGGCTTCTCCCTGTCGAAGGGCACCATCCGCTTCACGACCGACCACCCGGTGCCTGACGACGTGCTCGAGCAGATCGTGGCCGCACGCCTGGCGGAAATCACCGGCTAGCCCAGCTCACCGGATGCCGCTGCTCACCGCCGCTGCTCTCCGCCGCCGGCAGGCGACAGCATCCGCCGCCGCGACCACGATCACTCCCGCGAGGTAGGCCACCAGGTCGGTGGCGACGAAGGTGGTGCCCAGCACGAGTCGGATCGGCGGGAACCACGCGGCGAGCGCGGCCGGCACACCGCTCAACTGCGCGAACTCGATCAGCGCACACAGGCCGAAGGCCATCGCCGCGGCGCGAAGCGCGCGCACCCGCGGGGCGACGAACAGCACCCCCAGATAGACCAGCACTGCGTAGAGCGCACCGCCGCCGACATCACCGGCCACGCCGGCCACGGATGCGTGCACGACCAGTCCGACGACCACGACGGCAGCCCCGACGACGGCGATCACGGTCCGTGACCGTTGCGCGGCCGGCACCCCGGACGCACCTCTGCGTCGCTCGCTCATGCGTCTCCCCGTTTCCGTCCTCCGACATGCGATAACCGTTCGACCAGAGTTCCACACCAGCCCACCGCGCCCCAATCCGGGCGGGACGCGGGGCAGGCGGGCACCTCGATGGCCATGCGGGTCAGGCAACGAGTCAGGCAGAATGATCGCATGCCCAGAAACGAGCGCCCGCTTCGTTCCGTGGGCGAGGATCCCGACGCCCCCGTGCTGGCCCGCGACGCCTGGCCCGCCACTCTCGCCCCGATCGGTCAGCTCCTCGACAGCGGCCTCGAACTGGGCCCGGTGACCGTCTTCGTCGGTGAGAACGGTGTCGGCAAGTCCACCCTCGTCGAGGCCATCGCGGGTGCCTACGGCATGGGTCCGGAGGGTGGATCGACCGGTTCCCGGCACACCACCCGCCGGAGTGAATCAGCCCTCGCCGACCATTTGCGGCTGAGCCGGGGTCTCGGGGCCGGCCGCGGGGGCTTCTTCCTGCGCGCCGAGACGATGCACGGGTTTTTCACCTACCTCGAGGACAATCCCGGCGGCAGCGAACCGGTGTTCCACGAGCGATCGCACGGCGAGTCCTTCCTCGACCTCGTCGCAGCGAGGTCCCGCTACCCGGGGCTGTGGATTCTCGACGAACCGGAGTCGGCCCTCTCGTTCACCGGCTCGCTCGCCCTGCTGCGCAACCTGCAGGACATCCTGGACGCCGGCGGCTCCCAGGTCATCCTGTCTACGCACTCCCCGATCCTGGCGTCCCTCCCGGGCGCCGTCATCTATGAGGTCGGGCCGTGGGGGTACCGCCCCTGCGCCTGGGACGACCTCGACCTCGTGCGGGACTGGCGCTCGTTCCTGGAGGAGCCGGAGCGCTACCTCCGGCACCTCCTCTGACCCTTATTGCCGCGCCATATGAGCCCGCAGCTCGGCCTCCGGGTCGGAGAGGAGTTCACCGCTGACGTCCACGGTCACCTCTCGGATCGTGCCGGTGAACCGGAACGGGCTCGTGTACTCCGGCGTCACCGGCGAGCCGGGGTTGGCGCCGCAGGTCAGGACGCCCGGGTTCAGCGCGAACGGGACCGTGACCGGCGCCTCGGCATCGGCGACGAGCGCACCATCCACGTAGAGCTGCATCCGGCCCGGTGTGCCCTTTCCCGCCTTCAGGTCGGGCGGACCCGTCGGCTCGAACTCGAAGCGGAGGTCGTGCGTCCCCGTCGGAAGGATCTCCGGGGAGGAGACGGTATACAGCGCCCGGCCCACATAGTTGTGCACGTAGTGCAGCTTGCCGTCCTTGACGAAGAGAGAATAGCCTCCCGCCGCCGAGCCCTGGCACAGCAGCACGCCTTCGGCTCCCCCCTCGGGGATCTCGACCGCCGCCGTGATGCTGTGCGGCCGGTTGAGCACCCGGGGGCCCGCGAAGAACGGGACCGACTGGGTGTCAGGCCGGTACGAGTACCGGTCGCGCGGCACGGAGACCAGTGGCTTCTCCACCACCATGCGGGCCAGCCCGCTGCCGTCGACGGGCATAACCCCGTATTTGCCGGCTTCGACGTACCAGGTCGCGATCATGGCGATCAGGATGTCCCGGCGTTCCCCCGCGAGATTGTGGTTCTCCGCCGGGTCACTCGCCACCCGGTAGAGCTCCCAGCCGGTGGCGTCGAGTTCGGACAGCTTCTCCGCGGAGATCGGCTGGCCGAAGGGCATGCCGGCCTCCGTGAACGACGGGCCGGGCCAGGGGCAGACGGCGCGCCATCCGTCGTGGTAGATCGCGCGGTGGCCGAGCATCTCGAAATACTGGGTGTGATGCCGGGTCGGCGCCGCCGGGTCGTTGAGGGTGTCGGCGAAGCTCACCCCCTGCAGCGGTGACTGGGTGACGCCCCGAATCGCGGCGGGCGGCTTCACCTCGAGCAGGTCCAGCAGGGTGGGCACCATGTCGATGATGTGCGCGTACTGGGTGCGCACCTCACCCCGGGCCGTGATCCCGGCCGGCCAGGAGACGATGAACGGATCGGTGGAGCCGCCGCGATACGTCTCCCGCTTCCAGCGACGGAACGGCGTGTTGCCGGCCCAGGACCAGCCCCACGGGTAGTGGTTGAAATGTGCCGGACCGCCGATCTCGTCGATCAGCGCCAGGCTCTCCTCCAGGGGCTCCTGGGCGTTGTTGAAGAACTGGGCCTCGTTGGTGGTGCCGGTCGGTCCGCCCTCGGCACTGGCACCGTTGTCGGAGATGACCATCACGATGGTGTTCTCCAGCAGGCCCTCGCCGCGCAGGTAGTCGAGGAGCCGGCCGAGGTGGTGGTCGGTGTGCTCCAGGAACCCTGCGTACACCTCCATCATGCGGCTGGCGAGCCGGCGTGCCGGTTCGGGCAGGGAGTCCCACTCCGGAACATCCGGGTCGTGGCGGGAGAGCTCCGTGTCGGGAGGAACGATGCCCAGCTTCTTCTGGCGGGCGAACGTCTTCTCACGGTAGGCGTCCCAGCCGTCGTCGAACTGGCCGGCGTATTTATCGGCCCATTCCCTCGGCACGTGGTGCGGGGCGTGCGTCGCACCGAAGCAGAGGTGCAGGTGGAAGGGTTTCTCCGGGTCGACCTGCCTGGCATCGGTGATGAACTGCATCGACTTGTCGATCAGGTCCTCGGTGAGGTGGTAGCCCTCCTCCGGGGTCTTCGGCGGGTCGACCTGGTGGTTGTCGTAGACCAGGTCCGGATACCACTGGCTGGTGTCACCGCCGAGGAAGCCGTAGAACCGCTCGAACCCGCGGGCCAGCGGCCACCGCGTATACGGGCCGGCGGCGGTCTCCTGGTTGCTCGGGGTCAGATGCCACTTGCCCACCATGAACGTGTTGTAACCCTGCTCGAGCAGCATCTCCGAGAGAAAGCCGTTCTCGAACGGGATGACACCGTTGTAGCCGGGATAGCCGGAAGCCAGCTCGGTGATCGCCGCCATGCCGTTGCTGTGGTGGTTGCGCCCGGTCACGATGCACGAGCGGCTGGGCGAGCACAGCGCCGTCGTGTGCATGTTGTTGTAGCGCACACCGTTGGCCGCGAGCGCGTCGAAATTCGGCGTGGCGATCGGCCCGCCGTAACAGCCGAGTTGGCCGAAGCCGGTGTCGTCGAGCACGATGGTCAACACGTTGGGGGCATCCTTCTTCGCCCGGATCGGTGCCGGCCAGGCCGGACTCGACTCGTCGGTGGTGCGCCCGATCTCACCGGGAAACGGGGTTCCCGGCTCGTATTCCACAATTCCCATCACAAACCTCCAGGTCGCCTGAGACCAGGCAGGGGCGCCGGCCTTCTGCACCTTCGAGAGTTGCACGCAGGGTTGGACTGTCAAGTGCGCGGGCAGCGCCGAACCCGCGCCGCCCGGTTGCCGCGGCTCAGCCTCCGGCGCCGGCTTCGCGTGCCGTCGCCTCCAATCGGGCCCGATAGGCATCCCACCAGGACTGATCCCCGGAGGCCATGTTGTCGTTGTCGGGCCTGTGACCGGCGGCCCCGTCGATGAGTTCCCGCACGAGGTCGGCATGCCCCGCATGACGGTGGGTCTCGGATACCAGATGCACGAGGACCCGCTGCAGCGTGACCTGGCTCCGATCCTCCGGCCACCAGGCGACGTGCCCGATGGCGTCCAGATCCAGTGCGTTGATGGTGGCGTCCGAGTGCGCCCAGACCCGTCGGTAGAGGTCGACGATCTGCGTGCGAGACTCGTCGAGAGTGGCCCACATGTCCGCGTTGGGTTCGCCGTCCTCGTCCATCCACGGCAGGGATTCCGCGAACGGACGGCCGAACGTCTCGCCGAAATAGCCGACTTCGACCCCGGCCAGGTGCTTGACCAGGCCGAGCAGATTCGTGCCGGTGCGCACCACGGGGCGACGCACGTCGTACTCGGACAGCCCGTCGAGTTTCCACAGCAGGGCCTCCCGTCCGCCCTGGAGATAGCGCTGGAGGTCCGCCTTCGCATTCGCATCGGTCATGCCCCAGCTTGGCACTCGCCGCGTCGGCTCCGGTCGGATCGGCTCCGGTCGGATCGGCTCCGGTCGGCTCCGGTCGGCTCCGGTCGGCTCCGGTCGCCTCCGGTCGGCTCCGGTCGCTTCAGCCGACCAGCATGCCCGGCAGAAGCGGCGAGAAGACCACGACGAAGGCCGCCAGGTTCAACCCCACGGTGCCCCAGAAGGCGGAGCGGAATGTGACCTTCTTCGTCTTGTGCCGCAGCACCTGCTGCGCCACGATCGCCCCCGGCCAGCCGCCGGCGAGCCCGAGCAGCAGCAGAGTGTTCTCCGGCACCCGCCAGCGCGAGGCCACGGCGGCGGACTTGTCCACGGCATAGACGACGAAGCAGGCCACACTGAGAGCCAGGTAATACGCGGCCACCCAGATCGAGATCGGCCGGTAGGCGTCGATGACGAGGTAGGCCGCCGCGAAGGCGACGACGGCGAGGTAGGCGGCGGCTCCGGTACCGGCGCGGGCGGGCATCCGTCGTCGCGTGCCGACCTGACGTCGGGGTCGCGTCTGCCGTGCCGGCTTGGTCCGGCGCCGAGGCGTGGTCTGTTTCATGGGTTGCGGCGGCTCAGTCGAGGAAGTCGCGCACGACGGTGTCGAGGGCGGCGACCGTCAGGGCGATCGAGCCGATGTCGATGCGCTCGTCGTTGCCGTGGAAGAGCTGGCGGAAGGTGCCGTAGTCCCAGTGCCGGCTGAGCAGCGCGAACCCGTAGGCGGGGATGCCGCGGCGGCGGTAGAACCGGGCGTCGGAACCGCCGACGCTGAGCACCGGGAGCAGGTCGGCGTCGGGGTAGGCCCGGCGCACAGCCTTGCCGAGCGAGTGGAACAGGGGCGTGTCGACCGCGGACCGGGTGGCGGCGGCGAAATCGTCGCCCTCGATCTCCACGTCGTCGGCCAGATCGCCGAGCGCCTCCCGCAGGTAGGCGTCGACGTCGGTGGCCGCCAGGTCGGGCAGCACCCGGATGTCGAGTGTGATGGTTGCGAGCGCCGGGATTACGTTGTCCTTCACGCCGGCCCGCACGATGTTGGGCGAGAAGGTGGTGTGGGTGGAGGCGTGCGCGAAACCGGCCAGGCTGCCGAGCTCGTTCAGGGCGTCGTCGATCCGGTGCGGGTCGAGCAGCCGCTCTGCCAGGGCGGGTTGCAGTTCGAGGGCGTGCACGTACCGCCGCCAGTCGGAGGTGATCTGCACCGGGGCACGGTAGCGGGCCAGGCGGGTCACGGCATCCGCCGCGATCACGGCCGCGTTGCGGGCGCCCCAGGGCGCCGACCCGTGCCCGGGGGTTCCGCGCACGACCAGCCGCCGCCCGGCGATGCCCTTCTCGCCGACGGCCGTGGAGATCAGCGGGCGCGGCCCGACCATGGCTCCGCCGGACTCGGTGAGCACGTAGTCGGCGTCGATCAGGTCGAGGCGGTTCTCGGTCAGCCACTCCACACCGAGCCGGCTGCCGTCCTCCTCGTCGGCGACGGCCGCGAAGACGAGGTCGCCGCGCGGCCGGAACGATCCGGTCGCGATGGCCCGGGTGACGACGGCGTAGCTGGCGGTCAGGTAGAGCATGTCCAGCGCGCCGCGTCCCCAGATCTCGCCGGCGACGATCTCGGCGGCGAACGGGTCGCGGGTCCACCCGCCGTCGTCCACCGGCACCACGTCGAGGTGGCCGACCAGCGCAAGGGTGGGCGCCGTGGGGTCGGTGCCCCGGATGCGCGCGATCAGGGAGGCGCGCCCCGGATGCGGTTCGACGACCTCGAGGTCGAGCCCCGACCCGGCGAAGAACCCTTCCAGGGTGCGCACGCTGCGGATCTCACCGCCCGAATCGGGGGTACCGTCGTTGACGCAGGCGTTACGGATGAGGTCACGCAGCAGGTCTACTGTCTGGCGGGTCAGGGCGTCGTAGTCGCTCATGCGCGCGCTCGGCGACGAGGGTGGGCGACAGAGGGTTCCATGGTGGCGGCCGGTCCTTTCGGAAGTGCCTGAACTCTACCGGGTGAGGTCGGCCGCGGCGGACGCCGCGGCAGCGGCGGCACGCGAGATGGAGTACCGGATGTGCACCCGCAGCGGTGAGCCGACGGGAATCTTCGGATGCTGGAACTCGGCCATCGCGGTCATCCGGAGTCGTTCCATCACGGCCCGCGAGGGTTCGTTGATGACGGCCGTGATCGCGTGCACCTGTTCGAGCTCGAGCCGGCCGAAGGCGAAACCGAGGGCCGCCCGGGCCGCTTCGGTGGCGTAGCCCTGACCCCAGAACGCGCGGGCCAGCCGCCAGCCGACCTCGATCCCGCCGGGACCGGGGATGAACGCCGGCAGGGGTGCCAGCCCGGTGAAGCCGAGGAAGTCGCCCGTCGAACGTTTTTCCAGCGCCCAGAGCCCGTAGCCGTGCGTGTCGAACAGCGCGTCGGCGCGCGCGGCGAGCGCATCGCTCTCGGTGCGGGTCAGCAGCGCCGGGAAGTACCGCATCACCTCCGAGTCCTCCCCCATCGCAGCGAACGGCGCCAGGTCCGACTCGCGCCAGCGGCGCAGCAGGAGGCGATCGGTGCGGATCTCGAGCGGCATGCGTCCAGACTAGTGACCACTTAGGTTGGAGGCATGACGAAGCAGCCCAGCCCGCCGAATCGGCCGGACAAGCACACCCCCGCCAGCCTCGCCTTCGCGACCCAGGCCGTGCACGCCGGCAACGAGGTCGACGCCGGTACGGGGGCGCTGCGCACCCCGATCGTGATGGCGAACTCCTACGCCCTGCCGGAGGACCCGTCCACCCTCAGCTGGTCGGGCACGGCCGCGGGGCTCTACACCCGCAACAGCGGCACCAATCAGCTCGGCCTGCAGCGGAAGCTCGCGGTTCTTGAGGGCGGTGAAGACGCCGTGGCGCTGGCCAGCGGTGTGGCCGCCCTGCACGCCGTGTTCTTCTCCCTGTTGAAGACGGGCGACCACGTGATCGTGGCCGACGTCACCTACGAGGCCGTGCACCGCCTGTTCGCCGAGCTGCTGCCAGAGAAGTACGGCATCCAGGCCACCTTCGTCGACACGACCGACCTCGACGCGGTGCGCACGGCCCTGCGCCCGGAGACCCGCCTGATCCACATCGAGTCGGTCGCGAACCCGACGACGCGGGTGACGGATGTCGCGGCGGTCGCCGCCATCGCCCACCGCGCCGGCGCCCTGCTCTCGATCGACAACACCTTCACCCCGCCGCCGCTGTTCCGCCCGCTCGCCCACGGCGCCGACCTGGTGGTGCACTCGCTGACCAAGTACATCAACGGGCACGGCGACGCCATGGGCGGGGCGGTCATCGGCAGCGCGGACCTGATCCGGCGGATCAAACTCGACGCCATGGTGGATGTGGGCGGCGTGATCAGCCCGTTCAACGCCTGGCTGATCATGCGCGGATCGGTGACCCTGCCGCTGCGCCTCCGGCAGCACTGCACCTCCGCCCAGACGGTGGCGGAGTTCCTCGACGGCGACCCCCGGGTCGCGTACGTGGCCTACCCGGGGTTGGCGGCGCATCCGCAGCACGACCTCGCCCGGCGCCAGTTCCTGCACGGGTTCGGCGGCATGATGGCCTTCGCCGTGACCGGTGACCCGGACACCCAGAACCGGTTCGTGGCGAACCTGCGCGTGATCACCTCGGCCGTGTCGCTCGGCCACGACGAGTCCCTGATCGTGCACGTCGACGGGTCAGGGCCCCGCGTGGCGGCCTACCCGGCGGAGTTCCGCGAGCTGGGCCACCTGCGGCTGTCGGTGGGGCTGGAGGACGCCGACGACCTGGTGGCCGACCTTGCGGCCGCCCTCGACGCCACCTTCCCGTGAACAGACAGCATGGGTGGGTGCAGAGGCCGGCGCACCCACCGATGCTGTCGGTTCGGGGCGAAGCGGATGGGTGGCGAGGGCGGTCAGGCGGCGAGGCGCTCGTCGACGCGTGCCTCGGCGAGCTGGGACTGCAGGGCAGCCAGCAGGAGGGGCAGTTGCTCGGCGGGTGAATCCGGCGCCTCGGGGTGCCACTGAACGCCCGTGATCGGCGCGGACTCGTGCTCGATCGCCTCGACCAGGCCGTCAGGGGCGACACCGGCGGGGACCAGCCCGGCGCCGAGCCGGTCGACGCTCTGGTGGTGGGCGCTCTGCACCAGGATGCCGGCCTGGCCGAGGCTGTCGATCAGGGTGCTGCCGGGCAGAAGCTGAACCGGATGCTCGCGCAGGACCTGCTCGATGGGCACGCCCACGTTGCGGTGGATGCCGTCCTCGATGTGCTGCACGATGGTGCCGCCGAGAGCGACGTTGATGATCTGCAGCCCGCGGCAGATGCCGAGCAGCGGGGTGCCGCGTTCGAGGGCCCGCCGCACGAGGGCGATCTGGCCGGCGTCGGCCACCTCGAAGTGGCGCGTCTCACCCTCATAGCCGGTGCCGCCGCCGTAGAACCGGGGCGTCACATCCTCGCCGCCCATGATCACGATGGCGTCGCAGTCATCCGTCGCCGCCAGCAGCTCGGCCGGGGAGAGGTCGGCAGCCGCCAGACGTGAGACCGACCAGCCGCCGTTCGTGCCGGCATCGGCCGCCGACGCGTTGAGCAGCTGCACCTTCGCGTGGTAGGCCGGTCGGTCCGGGCGGTGCCGGGTGACCTCGACGACCGCGAGCCGCGGAGTCATGGAGAACGAACGGGTCATGGTCGGCCTCCGGAGGTCGGGCGATGGTGAACGGGATGTGGGACCAGTCTGGGCATCAACGAGAGCCACCGCCAGCACCGCCGTAACAGTGGGCAACAGTGCCGCTGCCGGGCATCCGCGGCCGTCCCCGGTGGACGGGCCTGCGCCGCCGTTCTATGCTCGACCAAGGAACGCCGAAGTATCGATGTTGGTGAGAATGGGGTGTCCATGCGGTCACGGTGGTTGATTCCGGTCGCAGTTGCGGCGGTCGTGCTGGTTTCAGCACCCCTCGTCTCGGCGCCCAGTGCCGCCTGGGCCGAAGACCCGGTCGAGTTCGGGGCGAGCCACATCCTCGACACCGTCGATGCCGTCAGCGGCCGCACGGATGAGATCACGTCGGCTCTCGACGCGCTGTACGCCGACACGGGTGCCGACCTCTTCGTGGCCTACGTGGACAGTTTCACCGGGGTCGCGGACCGCGAGCAGTGGGCCGACCAGACGGCCGACAGCAACGGCCTGGGCACCAATGATGTGCTGCTGGCGGTGGCCACGGAAGACCGCGAGTACCAGTTGTCGGTGGCTCCCGGCTTCGCCCTGACGGATGCCCAACTCCAGGAGATCGAAACCGTCGCCATCGAGCCGGCCCTGCGCCAGAACGACTGGGCCGGCGCCGCCGTCGGCGCCGCCGCGGGTCTCTCCGCGGCCCTCCAGGGTGAATCGGTCACGACTGGCGAGATCACTCCCGGAGACGAGAGCCCCGGCAGCGGGGGCGGGGTGCTGATCGTGATCTTCATCGTCATCGCGGTTCTCGTGCTCCTGGCCGTGGGGGCGGTCATCCTGCTCGCCCGCCGCGGTCGAAGGAAGGCCCTGCCTGCCGGCGCCACCGCACCGACCGGATTGCAGGCCCTGCCCACCCCCGAGCTCAAGCGGCGCGCCTCGAGCACGCTCGTGCAGACCGACGACGCCATCCGCTCGAGTGAGCAGGAACTCGGCTTCGCGATCGCGCAGTACGGCACGGAGGTCACGACCGCCTTCCAGGCTGCCCTCGACACGGCGAAGGCGCGCCTCAGCCAGGCGTTCACCCTGCAGCAGAAACTCGACGACGCCGAACCCGATTCCGAGGAGCAGGCCCGGGCCTGGTACGCGGCGATCATCGATCTGTGCAGTCAGGCCAACGGCATCCTCGACGACCAGGCCGACGACTTCGACGAGCTGCGCCAGCTGGAGAAGAACGCCCCCGTGGCGGCCGCCGCGATCACCGGCGAGGCCACCGCCGTGCGCAACCGGCTGGGTGCCGGCGAGGAGGTTCTGGCCGCGCTGGCAGCCCGCTACACCGACGCGGCGCTCGGCACGGTCGCCGACAACCCCGCCGAGGCGCGGGAGCGGCTCGCCTTCGCCGATACCGCCCTGGCCCGCGCCGCCACCCGGCTGGGTGCCGGCGACACGGCCGCCGCGGCCGTGGACATCCGTGCGGCGGAGGAATCGGTCGACCAGGCCAGGCTGCTGCTGGACGCCGTGGACCGGCTGGGGCAGGACCTCACGACGGCGACGCAGTCCGTGGCCGCCACGGTCGCGGAGTTGCAGGCGGACCTGGTGACCGCGCGCAGCCTGCCGCCCACGTCCGAGGCGGCCGCCGCGCTGCCCGGCGTGATCAGCCGCACCGAGCAGACCCTCGCCGAGGTGCGCGACCGGTCAGCAGCCGGCAGGATCAACCCGCTCGAACTGATGCAGGCACTCGAGGCAACCAACACGCAGATGGATGCCGCGCTGCAGGGTGTGCGCGACGCCGAAGGGCGCCGGCAGCGCGCCCAGGCCCTGCTCAACCAGAATCTGCAGGCAGCGCGTGGCCAGGTCTCCGCCGCCGAGGACTACATCACCGCCCGCCGCGGCGCGGTCGGCGCGGAGGCGCGCACCCGGCTCGCCGAAGCCGGCCGCGCTCTCTCGGAGGCCGATTCGCTGGCCGCCACCGACCCGGATGCCGCCCTCGCCGCCTCGCAGCGGGCCAACTCCCTGGCCGCCGCCGCCATCTCCCGCGCCCGGAACGACGTCGACGGATTCGCCGGGCAGGTTCCGGGCGGCTTCGGCGGCACGGGCGGCAGTAGCGGCAGCGGAGTCATGGGCGCCATGATCGGCGGCATCCTGATCAACACCCTGCTCAGTGGCGGCGGAGGAGGCGGCGGCGGTCGCCGCGGAGGCGGCGGAATGTTCGGCGGCGGCGGCGGAGGTCGCCGCGGAGGCGGAGGCGGCTTCGGCATACCCGGCGGATTCGGCGGATCCGGATCCCGCTCGCGTCGCGGCGGGGGCGGGCGGTTCTAGAACCCGGAGCCGCCGCATCCGTCGCCTCGCCACTCCCACCGAGGTCTTGACCAGCACAAACCGACACAATGGAGGCATCAGATGCTCCGGAACTCGAAAGGACACCGCACAATGACGAAACAGTCCATCTTTGGCCGTATCTCCCAGTTGGCGAAAGCGAACATCAACTCCCTTCTGGACTCCGCGGAAGACCCGAAGAAGATGCTCGACCAGATGGTGCGCGACTACACCAACAGCATCGCCGACGCGGAGAGCGCCATTGCCGAGACGATCGGCAACCTGCGCCTGCTCGAGGACGACTACCGCGAAGATGTGGAGGCCGCAACCGAATGGGGTGGCAAGGCCCTGGCTGCGAGCCGCAAAGCCGACCAGCTGCGCACCGCCGGCAACGCGGTCGACGCCGACCGTTTCGACAACCTCGCCAAGGTGGCCCTCGGCCGCCAGATGCAGTCCGAGAAGGAAGCGAAGCAGGCCGAGCCGCAGATCGCCTCGCAGACGGCCGTCGTGGCTCAGCTCAAGGACGGCCTCAACAAGATGAAGGAGAAGCTGAACCAGCTGGCCTCCAAGCGCAACGAGCTGATCGCGCGGTCGAAGACCGCCGAGGCCCAGACCAAGGTGATGGATGCCGTCAAGAGCATCGACATCATGGATCCGACCAGCGAGGTCAGCCGCTTCGAAGACAAGATCCGCCGCGAAGAGGCCCGCGTGCGGGGAGCCAGCGAACTGGCTGCCTCGAGCCTGGACGCCCAGTTCGAGAGCCTCGAAGACCTCGGCGAGCTCACCGAGGTCGATGCCCGCCTGGCCGCGCTCAAGTCCGGTGGAACCAGCTCCATCACGCAGTAGCCGTCGGCTCCGCTGCCAGCGCAATCGGGCGTCGACGGGAACATCCCGTCGACGCCCTTCGTTGACCTCGGTATGACAACTCTTGGAATCATCGGCGCCGGCAACATCGGCAGCCAGCTCGCACGACTCGGCGTGGCCAACGGATACGACGTGGTGCTGAGCAATTCGCGCGGCCCCGAAACACTCACCACCCTGATCGGAGAACTCGGTCCGCGCGCCCGGGCGGCGACCCCCGCCGAGGCCGCGACGGCCGGCGATCTCGTGGTTGTGACCATCCCCCTGAACCAGATCCACACCCTGCCGACGGCCGAACTGGCCGGCAAGGTCGTCATCGACACGAACAACTACTACCCGGAGCGCGACGGAGACATCGCCGCCCTCGACACGGAGAGCACCACAACCGCCGAGTTGCTGCGCGACCGCCTGCCGGAGTCCACCATCGTGAAGGCGTTCAACCACATCTACGCCGCGGACCTCACCGAGCACGGCCTCCCGGCCGGATCGCCCAACCGGCGCGCCCTGGTCATCGCCAGCGATGACGCCCCCGCGGCCACCGCCGTGACGGCGCTGCTCGACAGTATCGGGTACGACACCGTGAACGTCGGGGCGCTCAGCGAGGGCTGGCGTATTCAGCGCGACACTCCCGGCTACGGTCCCCGTCTGAACGCGGCGGAACTCCAGGAAGCCACGACTGCGGCCGTCCGCTACCGCGACCAGTAGCGCCACCGGAGAAACCGGCCCCGGCCACCACAGAAATTCCGCACGCGGGGAGGCCCAGGGAGCATACTGAAGTATGGCTCCCACCTTCGTTGTCGTGCCGCAATGGCAGGGTTCGGTTTCTCCGCGCGCGATGCGCCTGATCGATGGGGCGGAGGCGATCCGAGGCGATCTTCCCTCGTCCGTCACCCGTGAAGTCCCCGTGCCGGCCGAGGCCGGCGACGCTCTGGACACCGGCATCGACCGCTTCTCCACCCTGGTCATGGTGCGCGAACGCCTCGCAACCGCCCTGCGCGGCGGGGACGGACCCGTGCTCACGATCGGCGGCGACAACGGGGTCTCCCTGGCGGCCGTCGAGCACGCATCGCGGCAGCATCCGAACGATCTGGCCGTGGTCTGGTTGGACGCCCACGCCGCCCTGCACACCCCCGACTCGTCATCCTCGGGCGGCTTCAACGGCATGGTGCTGCGGGCGATCGCCGGCGAGGGCGCTGAGGGGCTGACCCTTGGGGCGGACGGGCGCGTGCCTCTGGAGCGGGTCGTGATCGGCGGCGTGCGCGACCTCGACCAGGCCGAGGACACCCTGATCCGGGATCGCGGGATCGTGAGCCTCCCGGCGGACCGGCTGGACTCCCCCGACGCACTCGTCGCCGCACTGCGCGCGACCGGTGCGAGCACGTTCTACCTGCACATCGACCTGGACGTGTTGGACCCGTCGATGCTGACCGGTCTGGCCGACCTCTACCCGTTCGGGCTGAGCGTCGAGGCCCTGAACCGGTTGATCACCGCGCTGCGTGCCGAATTCGAAATGGCCGGCGCCACAATCGCCGGTTTCGCCCCGGCTTCACCGGACGCGGCCACTGACGATCTGCCGAGCATCCTGCGCATCATCGGCGCCCTCACCCGCTGAGTTCCACGACACGAAAGTGCTGGTCGGGAGGCTGCCCCGCTCGGCCATAGCATGGGACCGACGCGCCAGCGTCACGAGGCCAAAGGAGGCATCCGTGAACGAGCAGCACTCTGTTTCCGATTCGTCGAGGATCATCACCGAGAGGCGCGGGCATGTGCTGCTGATCGGGTTCAACCGCCCGGAGAAGCGCAACGCGGCCGATCTGGCGCTGCTGCAGCAGCTGGCGCTTGCCTACGGTGAACTCGACCGTGACCCTGAGCTGCGCGTCGGCCTCGTCTACGCGGTCGGCGATCATTTCACGGCCGGCCTCGACCTGGCGGACATCGGCCCGCGTCTCGGCCCCGACGGCCTGGACATGGTTCCGGAAGGCGGCATCCATCCCTGGCAGGTGGAGGGACAGAGCGTGTCCAAGCCCGTCGTGATGGCCGTGCAGGGCACCTGCCTCACTCTCGGCATCGAGCTCATGCTGGCCAGCGACGTGTCCGTGGCGGCCGAATCCACCCGGTTCGGCCAGATCGAGGTGGCACGCGGCATCCTGCCGTTCGGCGGCGCAACCCTCCGATTCCCGCGCACGGCCGGCTGGGGCAACGCCATGCGGTGGATGCTCACCGGTGACATGTTCGACGCCCGCGAGGCCCATCGGATCGGGCTTGTCCAGGAGGTGGTGCCGGACGGCACCCAGTTCGACCGGGCGCTCGAACTGGCCGAACGGATCGCCGCCCAGGCCCCGCTGGCCGTGCAGGCGACGCTCGCCAGCGCCCGCACGGCCGTTCGGGAGGGTGCCGCGGCAGCGGAGGCCGGGCTGCAGCCTGCCCTGGCCCGCCTCGCCGTGACCGAAGACTCCCGCATCGGTATGGAAGCTTTCGTGAGTCGCCAGCCGGCGACGTTCGTCGGCCGTTGAGTCTGTATCCCCACCGCCAGCACTGATCCAAGGAGAAACGGATGCCCGCCGCCGCCAGCACCACCACGCCGAACCCTGCCGCGTTGAACGTCGACGTGATCGTGATCGGAGCCGGAGCCGTGGGTGAGAACGTCGCCGACCGCACGGCGCAGGCAGGACTGCGCACCGTGATCGTCGAGGCCGACCTGGTCGGCGGCGAGTGCTCGTACTGGGCCTGCATGCCCTCGAAGGCCCTGTTGCGGAGCGGCGCGGTTCTGGCGGCCGCCCGGCGGGTGGGAGGGGCAGCCGAGGCGCTCACCGGCGATCTGGACGTCGCCGCCGTGCTGCGCCGCCGCGACGCGTTCACGAGCAACTGGTCCGACGAGGGCCAGGTGCGCTGGCTGGAGAAGGCCGGGATCGACCTGGTGCGCGGCCACGCCCGTCTCAGCGGCGTACGGCAGGTCACCGTGACCGCCGCCGACGGCAGCAGGACCGTGCTGTCGGCTGAGCACGCGGTGGTTGTCAGCACCGGGTCGGCAGCACTGTTGCCCGATATTCCCGGCCTGGCGTCCGTGTCGCCGTGGACCAGCCGCGAGGCCACCAGCGCCCCGGGTATCCCCGACAGCCTCGCCGTCATCGGCGGCGGCGTGGTCGCGGCCGAGATGGCAACCGCCTACGCCGGGCTGGGCGCCGAGGTCACCATGATCGTGCGCAGCGGGTTGCTGCGCGGGCAGGAGCCGTTCGCCGGCGAACTCGTCACCGCGGCCCTGCGAGAGGCCGGCGTCACCGTGCTGACGGGGGTGTCGACCACCGGAGCGTCCCGTGGCGACGACGATGATGTGACCCTCACCCTGTCCAACGGAACCCGGGTCACCGCGACCGAGGTGCTGGTGGCGACCGGGCGGGTGCCACGCACCACGGACCTCGGGCTCGAGACCGTGGGTCTGACCCCGGGCGACTGGCTCGAGGTCGACGACACCCTGCTCGTGCGGGGTACCGCGCCGGAACTGGCCGGGGACTGGCTGTACGCCACCGGCGACGTGAACCACCGGGCGCTCCTCACGCACCAGGGCAAGTACCAGGCCCGCGCGGCCGGAGATGTGATTGCGGCCCGGGCCGCGGGCACGCCCGTCGACGACAAGCCGTGGGGTTCCCACGTTGCCACGGCGGATCATGCCGCCGTTCCGCAGGTCACCTTCACCGACCCCGAAGTCGCGTCGGTGGGGCTGACGCAGGCTGCTGCCGAGAAGGCAGGGTTCCGCATTCGGGTGCTGGACTACAACCTGGGCTGGGTGGCCGGGGCATCCGTTCACGCTGACGGCTACACCGGGTCGGCGCGGGCGATCGTGGACCTCGACCGGGAGGTTCTGCTCGGTGTCACCTTCGTGGGGCCGGATGTCGCGGAGCTGCTGCACTCGGCAACCATCGCCGTGGTCGGCGAGGTGCCGATCCGCCGGTTGTGGCATGCGGTGCCGAGCTACCCCACCCTGAGCGAGGTGTGGCTGCGCCTGCTCGAGGAATACGGTCGCCCCTCCTGACGGCGGCCGACCCCGACGAGACCCGGCGACCCACCCTCCAGAGGCTCCCCCGACGGTGGTCGAGCCTGTCGAGACCCGGCGACCCACCCTCCAGCGGCTCCCCCGACGGTGGTCGAGCTTGTCGAGACCCGGCGAGCCACCCGCCCAAGGTTTCCCTCCCCGGTGGTCGAGCTTGTCGAGACCCGGCGACCCACCCTCCAGCGGCTCCCCCGACGGTGGTCGAGCCTGTCGAGACCCGGCAACCCACCCGCCCAAGGTTTCCCTCCCCGGTGGTCGAGCTTGTCGAGACCCGGCGACCCACCCTCCAGCGGCTCCCCCGACGGTGGTCGAGCCTGTCGAGACCCCGGGCCACACCTACAGTGCCGCCCGCTTGCTCGGCAGTGCGATCAGCGTTTGTTCCGGGTCGACGTCGACCGGTGGCCGGAGCCAATAGTCGTTGCCGGTGCGGATGATCGTCCAGTGCTGGTTGTGTAGCAGCAGGTGGTGCGGGTGGCAGAGGAGTATTCCGTCGGCAAGGTCGGTGTACCCGTTTTCGGCGAGCCATTCGTTGATGTGGTGCGCTTCGGTCCACGCGGGTGATCGATCGCAGTCCACCCAGCGGCAGCCCCCGTCGCGGACCCCCATCGCGGCGCGCTGTGCTTCGGTGAAGAGACGTTCGTCACGGCCGACGTTGATGATCTGACCGGTGTCGTCGATCTGGATGTCGCGGGTTCCGGTGTCGCAGAGCAGCCTGTCGATGGTTTCCTGCGAGATGGGAACGGGGTTGCCTTCGATCTGACCGTGGGCGGCGGCTTCGGCTGGCACCGGTCCATCCGTCTTGAGGGACTTCTCGGTGACGATGACTCGAACCGAGGGGCGGCGGCCGCCGAAGACTCGGCCCTGGTCGGCCTCACCGGCGATCTTCAGCAGCTGGACGAGGGCGTCGGCGGCGATCTGCTCCGTGGTGCGGGGGTCGTCCTGCATCCGTTTCGCCCAGGCGGCCTTCTCCTTGTCGACGAAACGCACCCCGCCGCGGCGAGGGCTGGTCACGGAGTCGAACACGGAAAGGACGAACTCGCCGTCTTCGGGGGCGAAGAGCCCATTCAGGCGCACCTTGCCGTTGTCCAGTCGATAGACCCGCAGGAACCGGTCGTCGTGGGCCTGCTTCTCGCGGGCGGCGATGCCGGCCTCGTCGAGCTGGTCGCGCAGACGCCGGGCGAGCTTGAAGACCTGGTCGATGTTCAGTGACGCGGCCTCGACAAGGAGGGATTCGAGGGCGGTGCCAAGCTTCTCGGCAGTGACCGCGGCGTCGATCTGGCCAAGACCGGAACGGATCGACTCGGCCGCGTCGACCGAGAGGGTGCCGTCGGTGACCGCCCGTGCGATCGGCGCCTGCCACGGAACCTTCGCCACGAACTCCGCGACCGCGGCGGGATCCGCGTCGGGCGACTCCACGGCCGCCTCGACCAGTTTCTCCGCCGCTTCAGCATCGGCCATCATCAGGCCGACCGCGACGAGCTTGAACGCGTCGTTCTTCGTCGACCCGGTCACCGTCTGGATGAGTGCCTCGGGCGAGAGGAAGCCCTGCTGCGCGGCCAGGCCGGAGTGCCCGAGCTCGGGCCGGGAGCGGCGGGCGATGGTCGCCGCCATCCAGGCGGAGCGGGTATCCAAGAGGCGGCGAGCGGCCGCGATCTGCTTATGACCGGCCAGCACCTCGGCGTCGGCGAGGGCCTCGTAGTCGGCGCAGGACGAGCCCAGGCGGGCGACGGCATCCGTCGCCGTTCTGAGGTCGTCTGCGGTGGTGGTCATGCGTCGAGGATAGCAGAGTTGGTACGTGTAGTCGAGAGTCTGTCATATATTTATGGACAGACATTCGAAGTCGCGTTCTAAGCAGTCAAGGGTTGTCTCGCCGGGTCTCGACAGGCTCGACAACCGGGAGCGGGTTGTCTCGCCGGGTCTCGACAGGCTCGACCACCGGGAGCGGTACGGCTCGCCGGGTCTCGACAGGCTCGACCACCGAGGGTGGCTTGCCGGGTCTCGACGGGCTCGACCACCGGGAGCGGGCTCGACCACCGGGAGTTGGGTTCGACCGCGGGTCTCGACAGGCTCGACCACCGGGGGTGGAATCGAAGGCAGGACGAGACGCCACGGCGGCGATCATGCGAAACTCAGCTTTCTGTCGTGGGCGCCACCTACGCTGGAGGAGTGCGCCGCATCCTCTTCGATTCCCCCATCAGCCGGGCGGGCTATCTCTACGCCACGACGGTCGGTCTGATCTGGGGATCCATCTGGAGCACGGGCAAGGTCGAGCGCCGGGCCGGGCTCGTCGTCTTCCGCGGGATGCCCACCTGGGCTTTCGGTCGCGGTGGATCCTGCGTGGGTGGTTGCTACCTGACCAACCAGAATGTGTCGACGGCCATCCTCGAGCATGAGGCTGTGCACAAACGCCAGTGGCAGCGCTTCGGCATGGTTTTTCCGCTGCTCTACCTGATGGCCGGCCGCAATCCGCTGCGCAACCGCTTCGAGATCGAAGCCGGCCTTGAAAAAGGCGGCTATGTCAAGTAACAGCGTGCCGAGCAACAGCTCTGCCCAGTGACCCAGGGGGACAAAAAATGACCAAACGCACCATCGTGATCACGGGTGCCAGCGACGGGATCGGCGCCGCCGCCGCGCGGGCGCTCAGCCGGTCGGGCGACCGTGTCGTACTGGTCGGCCGCTCGCCGTCCAAGACGGCCGCGGCTGCAGAGGCGCTGGGCGCCGACTTCCTCGTTGCCGACTTCGCCGACCTCGACCAGGTGCGCACCCTTGCGGCCGAACTGCAGGAACGCTACCCGCGCATCGACGTGCTCGCCAACAACGCGGGCGGCATCATGGGCGACCGCGCGACCACCGTGGACGGCCACGAGAAGACTTTCCAGGTCAACCACCTCGCCCCGTTCCTGCTCACCACCCTGCTCATGGATCGACTCGTCGCCAGCCGGGCCCGCGTGATCAACACGTCCTCCGCCGCCAATCTGCTCTTCGGCAAGATCGACCCGGACGACCTGCAGGCCGAGACGAAGTACTCCGCGAACAAGGCCTACGGCGACGCCAAGCTCGCGAACATCCTCTTCACCAGGGAGCTCCACCACCGCTACCACGACCAGGGAATCGACACGGCGGCCTTCCACCCGGGCGTGGTGGCAACCAGCTTCTCCACTGGATCGACGACCCTGATGCGCCTGATCTACCAGACTCCCCTGAAGCGGCTGCTTCTCGGCCCCGAGCAGGGTGCCGACACCCTGGTCTGGCTGGCGACCGCGAAGCCGGGCACCGATTGGGTGTCAGGCGAGTACTACGAGAAGCGTCGCATCCAGAAGGCCAACAAGCAGGCCTACGATCCCCAGCTGGCGGCCGCCCTCTGGGACCAGAGTTCGGCGCTCGTCGCCGGGCACTCCGCCCCTCTTCCCTCCTAGCCGAGGCGCGCCCGAGCGCGAGCGCGAGCGCGGGCCCGAGCGCGTCAGGGCCTAGTTGGGCTCGGACTTCCCGTCGCGCCAGTACCCCATGAAGGCAACCTGGCGACGGTCGACGCCCGACTCCGTGACCAGGAAGCGTCGCAGGCGCTTGATCACCCCGGCCTCACCGGCCAGCCAGGCGTAGAGCCCGTCGGTCGGGCATTCCTCCGGGACTTCCCAGAGGATGCCGCCCTCCGGCCCGGACGCGGCGTCGTCCGCGCGTGACTCCCCCGGGGCCGTTTGCGCCGCCCGCGGAGCAGACGGCTGCGAGGCCTGCTGCGCGGACCGGCAGTCACTCACCCAGTCGCGCACCGCCGGCTCGAGGAGCGCACCGCGCGCACCGGAGCGGGCCAGCCACGTCACGCTCACGCCGGCCGGGGCATCCGTACCCAGCTTGTCGTCGGCGCAGGGCACCTCGATGAACACCGCTCCACGCGCATCGCGGGGCAGGGCGGAGAGGATGGCGCAGATCGCAGGGGCAGCGGTTTCGTCGCCCGCGAGCAGCAGCGTGCGTGCCGTACCGGGCTGCCACTCGATGCCGACGCGCGGGTTCTCACCGTCGGCATCCGGGCCGACGATAGCGACCCGGTCGCCCACGGTTGCCGCGGCCAACCAGCGCGCGGCGGGGCCGCCGGCCTGAGAGGCTTCGTCGTCTTCGACACCGACCCCCTCGCCGGACCCGTGCACGTGCACGTGCACGTGGTTCACGAAGTCCACGTCGACCTCCCGCAGGTGCGGGCGTGCCTGGCTCACCGTGTAGGTGCGCAGCGGGTTGCGGTGCTCGTCGGGCAGCAGGCGCCAGCGGTCGTACCAGGAGTGATCGTCCGGGAAATGCGTCAGCCCGGAATCGGCCAGAGGCAGCACAAGCTTGATGCGCTGGTCCAGCCCCGCCGTACCGAACCGGTGCAGCTCGGGGCCCGTGAACGTGACCCGGGTGAACGAGGTGGACACCCGGAGCACCTTCGCGACCTCGACCGCGAACGGACGGTAGCTCGCGCGGGAGCGGGTGGCGGGGGGCGCATCCGTCGAGGTAAGCATGCCCTAAGTATGGCAGGCCTTACCTAACCGAATCCAGCGGGAACCGGTCGCCCGGCATCGCACTGGCGAGGATGATGGGAACGGGACGTATCGCCGTCCCGAGTGAACCATCGAGTGGAGGATCACCATGAGTTACGCACACACCGTCACGGTCAACGTCTCGTTCGAGGAAGCGGTGCGAATGACCCGGGAGGCCCTGCTCGACCAGGGGTTCGGGGTCTTGACCGAGATCAACCTGCAGTCCACCTTCGGGGCCAAGCTCGGCCCGGAGGCCGCGGACGCGGTCGGCGACTACCTGATTCTCGGCGCCTGCAACCCGGCATTGGCCCAGCGGGCCGTGATGGCCGACCCGGGAATCGGCGCCCTGCTGCCGTGCAACGTGGTGGTGCGGCGCCACGCCGAGTCCGGCGAGACCACCGTGGAGGCCCTCGATCCGGCCATCATGGCGCAGCTCAGTAGCAAGCCGGAGATCAAGCAGGTCGCCATCGAAGCGGATGCCCGGCTGCACGCGGCCCTCGCCGCCGTGCTCGCCGGCGCCGCGCAGTAACGCCCGAACGAATTCGACCCACGCCCGTTCCGCGCCCCTGCTCATCGATGGGGAGCACCGACACGAAAACGCCCGGCCTCGAGGAGGCCGGGCGTTTCAGGTCAAACGGATGCTGCTACTCGACCGGGTAACCGGAAGCGGCCTCGGCGAGCATGTCGGCCTCGGCCCAGGTCGCGAGGTTCGCGCGCAGCTTCAGGCCGAGATCGGCGTCGACGCTGGTCCAGTACGCGATGGCGCGTTCGGTCACCTCGGGGCGCTGCACCCCGCTGATGGCGCCGGTGATGGTGTCGAGGAAGCGCGCCTTGGCGGCGTCGTCGTAGACCTCGCGGTACAGCGTTCCGGCCTGGCCGAAGTCGCTGTCCTCGCTGCGCAGCCGTGCAGCGGCGCGCAGCAGCTCGCCGTCGTTCTCCCAGCCGCCTTCGGCAGCGAGCAGCGGGTCGGCAACGGGGCCGCCCAGCGAGTTCGGAGCGTAGTTCGGAGCGGTCGGCGGGTTGTAGTGGTGACGCGCCGCGCCGTCCTGCGAGTAGTTGTTGACCGGCGACTTCGGAGCGTTGACCGGCAGCTCGGCGAAGTTGGTGCCGACACGGTAGCGCTGGGCGTCCGGGTAGGAGAAGATGCGCGCCATCAGCATCTTGTCGGGGCTGGCGGCGATGCCGGGCACGAAGTTCGCCGGGGAGAACGCCGCCTGCTCGATCTCCGCGAAGAAGTTCTGCGGATTGCGGTTCAGCGTGTGCGTGCCCACCTTGACCAGGGGGTAGTCCGCGTGCGGCCACACCTTGGTGAGGTCGAACGGGTTGAAGCGGTAGGTCTTGGCGTCTTCGTACGGCATGATCTGCACCGAAACGTCCCAGGACGGGAAGTCGCCGGCCTCGATCGCGTCGTGCAGGTCGCGACGGTAGTAGTCGGCGTCGGCGCCCGCGATGAGCTCGGCTTCCGAACCCTCCATCTCGATGTTGCCCTGGTTGGAGGTGAAGTGGTACTTGACCCAGAAGCGCTCGCCGGCGGCGTTGATCCACTGGTAGGTGTGCGAACCGAAGCCGGGCATCTCACGCCAGGAGCGCGGCAGGCCGCGGTCGCCCATCAGGTAGGTCACCTGGTGCGCGGACTCCGGGGAGAGGGTCCAGAAGTCCCACTGCATGGTCGCGTCCCGCAGGCCGGAGCCCGGCAGGCGCTTCTGCGAGTGGATGAAGTCGGGGAACTTGATGCCGTCGCGGATGAAGAACACCGGAGTGTTGTTGCCCACGATGTCGTAGTTGCCCTCGGACGTGTAGAACTTGACCGAGAAACCGCGCACGTCGCGCCAGGTGTCGGGGCTGCCCTGCTCGCCGGCGACGCTGGAGAAGCGCTGCAGCGTCTCGGTGGTCGTTCCGGGCTGGAACACGGCGGCCCGGGTGTACGCGGAGACATCCCCGGTCACCTGGAAGACACCGTGCGCTCCGCCACCCTTGGCGTGCACGATGCGCTCCGGGATGCGCTCACGGTTGAACTGGGCGAGCTTCTCGACCAGGTAGCGGTCGTGCAGGGCAGCGACTCCATCGCTTCCGACGGTGAGGGAGTGCTCGTCGCTGGCGACGGGCGTTCCCGTCTGCGTGGTGGTGGGCTTGATAGTCATCGTGCTCCTTTGTTCGACAGCGGTGCAGGTATGGAGAGTGTGGACGGTGCGGCGGCCGTGGCCGCCTGGCAGTCGGGGCAGAGGCCCCAGTAGGTGACCTCGGCGGTGTGCACGGCAAATCCGGAGTCATGCGCGGGCGTCAGGCAGGGTGCCTCGCCCACAGCGCAGTCAACGTCACGCACAGCGCTGCAGCGAGTGCAGACGATGTGGTGGTGGTTGTCGCCGACCCGGCGTTCGAAGAGGGCCGGGGAACCGGCCGGCTCGATCTTGCGGGCGATCCCCGCGCCGGCGAAAGCCGCGAGCACACCGTAGACGGCCTGCAACGAGGTGCCCGGCAGCTCGGCGCGCACGGCGACGAACAGGCGTTCCGCGGTCGAGTGCGGGGCCCGATCGAGAACCCGCAGAACCGCCAGACGGGGCGCCGTGACCTTGAGCCCGGACGCACGGATGCTGTCGGCAAGCGCGCTGGACGGCTCAGCTACCTTTACGCGCTCCGCATCCGTCATGCCCCCACGCTAACAGTTGTCTTGAGTCAATCAAAACACGACACGCGCGGACCGGGATGGTGGATCAGCCGGGCAGGCCCAACGCTGACTGGTAGACGCCGACAACCCGGTCCAGGAACGCCTCGATCACGAGTCGATCGTCGTCGCTGAGTTCGTCGGTGACTGCGGCCACTCCCCCGATCACCGGATGAAGCTCATGAAAGGCACGGGCAATCGATTCCGGAGCAGGGACGACGACGACTTTGCGCCGGTCAGACACGTGCGGATTGCGCTGCGCGTGACCGAGGGCCACCAGACGGTCCACCACCAGCGTCGTCGCCGCGGTGGAGATATCCAGCCGGCGGGCGAGCTCCCCGGGGGTCAGCGAACCCTCCTGGATCAGATGCTCCATGGCGGACAGGTCGGTGGAGTTGACGTCGAGCGCATTGCCGACCTGACGCTCGAAGGCCCGGGAGAGATGCACGATCTCGTGGAGCTGGAAGCCGATTCGGGCCGATTCGGGCAGGTCGGAATCGAGTGCCGGACCGCGCTCCGGCGCGCCGATCGACCCGGTCTCGGAGCCGGGAGCGGACTTGCGACGCTCTTCCATAAGGACATACTATGTCAGATATCGCTAGGACGCCTAGCAATTAAGCTTCTTGGAGGAAAACGTGCTCGCGATTCAGCGGTTCATCACCGGTCGTCGAACGGCCTGGATCGTTCTGGTCGGCACGATCATCGCCGTCGGCCTGCTGTTCTCCCTTCTCCCCTCGGACGATTCCGAGGAGTTTCCCACCTCCGGGTTGCCCACCACCAGCCAGGCCGCGCAGGTCGACGCCCTCCTCGCCGACTTCCCGTCCGCCGAGCAGACGTCCGCCATCGTGGTCTGGACCCGGGACGGCACCGGGCTGACGCCGGCAGACAAGACCGCCATCGGCCAGAGCGCTGCCGCCCTGGCCGACCAGTCGATCGCACCGCAGGCCACCATGCCGCGGTTCAGTGACGACGGCCAGGCCGCCATCAGCATCGTTCCACTGGATGCCGACGAGGCCAACGCCGACATCGGACAGACGGCCACCGACATCCGTGCCGCCGCGTCCGACGGTCTCCCGAAGGGCCTGGATGCCTATGTCACCGGCGCCGTCGGCTTCCAGTCCGACATCACGAACGCCTTCGCCGGCGCCGATGTGCGGCTCCTGCTGATCACCGTGATCGTCGTCGCCGTGCTCCTGATCGTCACCTACCGCAGCCCCGTCCTGTGGATCGTCCCGCTCGTCGTCGTCGGCATCGCGGACGGCCTCTCCGCAGTCGTGGTGGGCGCTCTCGCCGAACCGTTCGGCATCACCCTCGACCCCTCCGTCGCCGGCATCCAGTCGGTGCTGGTCTTCGGCGCGGGAACGAACTACGCCCTGCTGCTCGTGGCCCGCTACCGCGAGGAGTTGCTCCGCACCGAGAACCGCAACGACGCCATGCTGGCCGCGGTACGCGGCGCCGGCCCGGCCATCGCCGCCAGTGGCGGCACGGTCGCGCTCAGCCTGCTCACCCTGCTGTTCGCCGAGCTGTCGGGCAACCGCGCGCTCGGTTTCGCCTGCGCCATCGGCGTGGTCATCGCCATCATCTTCGCTCTGGTCGTGCTGCCGGCCGCCCTCGTGGTCTGCGGCCGCGGCCTGTTCTGGCCGTTCATCCCCCGTTTCGTGCCCGGTGCCGGCGCGGAGCTGCGCCCCGGTTTCTGGTCCCGTCTCGGCCGCGGCGTGCAGCGCCGTCCGGTCGTGGTCATCGCGGCATCCGTCGCCGGCATCGCCGCCCTCAGCCTGGGCCTGATCGGCGCCTCGGTGGGTCTGTCGCAGGCCGACCAACTGCTCGGCAAACCCGAGTCGGTGCAGGCGCAGGCCATCGTGGAGGAGTCCTTCTCGGCCGGCCTCACCAGCCAGACCATCGTGCTGGTTCCGGATGCGGCGGCGGCCGAGGCCACCACGCTCGCCACCGAGACGCCCGGCATCGAGTCCGTCCAGCCCGGTGAGAGCGCGAACGGGCTCACCCGGCTGAACCTGTCCCTTTCCAGCGAGCCCGGCAGTGATGAGACCTTCGCCGTCATCGACACCCTGCGCGGCACCTACGCCGACGCGTCGGGTGACGTGTCCGAGGCGCTGGTCGGCGGCAGCGATGCCACGGCGTTCGACAACAAGACGAGCGCCCAGGCCGACCAGGCCCTGATCATCCCCATGATCCTGGCGATCGTCTTCGCCATCCTGGCTCTGCTGCTGCGGTCCCTGGTCGCGCCGGTACTGCTGATCGTCAGTGTGTTGGCGACCTTCTTCGCCAGCCTCGGCGCCTCCAACTGGATCTTCCAGAATCTGATGGGGTTCCCCGCCTTCAACACCAACGTTGTGCTCTTCGCGTTCCTCTTCCTCGTGGCACTCGGTGTGGACTACAACATCTTTCTCACCACCCGGGCCCGGGAGGAGAGCATCCGGTTCGGCACCAAGGAGGGCATGGTGCGCGCCCTGTCGTCGACGGGCGCCGTCATCACGAGCGCCGGCATCCTGATCGCGGCGGTCTTCGCCGTGCTGGGCGTGCTTCCCGTCGTGGCCCTGACCCAGATCGGCGTCATCGTCTGCATCGGCGTTCTGCTCGACACGCTGGTCGTGCGCACCCTCGTGGTACCCGCGCTGGTGTTCCTCACCGGAGACCGGTTCTGGTGGCCGTCAAGTCCGGCCGCGAAGGCCCCGCGGGCATAGCGAATTCGACGGAGATTCTGCTCTGAACCGGGCGTTCGGGCTCAGAAACGGGTGTTTGACCGAAAATCTCCGTCGAATTGGTTCGACGCCAGGCTCGGCGGGCCGGGCTCGGGCGGCGTGCGGTGCTGCCAGCGCAGCCTCCGCTCGAGCTGGGCGCCGAGTGCTAGCAGCGTGGCCTCGCCGCCCGGCCGCCCGATCAGCTGCACGCCCATCGGCAGCCCGTCCGCGGTTTCGGCCACGGGCAGCACGAGGGCGGGCAACCCGCTCACGTTGACCATGGAGGTGAACGGGGTGTACTGCACCTGCTGGGCGAAGTTGCGCTCCCCGTCGCCGGCGTCGTACCAGCCCAGCGGGCGGGGCGTGAGCGCGAGGGCCGGAGTGAGCACGGCGTCGAAGCGGGACAGCTGCCGGATGAAGGAGCGCTCGTAGGCCGACAGCGCGGTGAGCGCTTGGGCAAGGTCCCGGGCCGACAGCTCCCGGCCCCGGCGCATCAGCCAGCGGGTGAGCGGCTCGAGCAGATCCTCCTGCTCCGGGGTGTCGGCGGGGATCCCCGCCGCGCCGGCCTGCCAGATGGTGCGGAAGGCCGGAGCATACGTGTCGTCGGGCTCCAGCGCCGTCTCCTCCAGGCCATGGCCGAGGGCCGCGAACCCGTCGACGGCCGCCGCGAGGGCGGCCAGGGCCTCCGGCGCGATCTCGATCGGGTAGGAACTGTCCCAGGCGGAGGTGGTCATCACCCCGAGCTGGAAGCGACCCTCTCCGCGCACGGCGGCGGCCAGCAGGGGCGCGTCGTCGCCGGGGGCGCGCAGGGTGAACAGGTGTTGCGGATGCCCGCCCCGGGGCGCGATCATCGCGTCCAGCAGCAGGGCGGCATCCGTCACCGTCCGCGCCAGCGGACCGGCCACACTGAGACCACCGAGCGCGTCGATCCCCGACGCGGAAGGCACCCGGCCACGGGACGGCTTCACTCCGACGAGGCCGCAGGCCGCCGCCGGTATCCGTACCGAGCCGCCGCCGTCGGATCCCGGCGCGAACGGAAGCAGCCGGGCTGCGACAGCGACGGCGGCCCCACCGCTCGATCCTCCGGCACCCCGGGAACGGTCCCACGGGTTGCGGGCCGGCGGCCCGGCCAGGGTCTCGGTGTACGACGGCAACCCGAACTCGGGAGTGCTGGTCTTGCCCAGGCTCACGCCGCCGGCGTCGTCGAGCGCACGCACGAGGTCGTCGGACTCGGCCGGGACGAAACCCCGCATGAGCCGCGACCCGAAGCGGGCCGGTACGCCGGCCCGGCGCTGCAGGTCCTTGTCGGCAAAGGGAAGCCCCCACAGCGGTCTGGTGCGCGGCACGTGCTCCTCGACGAAGCGGGCACGCTCCCTGGCGGCCTCCGGGGTCACTGTCACAAAGGCACCCAAACCCGGATCGAGCGCCTCGATCCGGTCGAGGTAGTGGTCGGTCAGCTCGGTCGGGCTGAGCTCGCCGCGCTGCAACGCCTGCCATTGTTCGAGTGCGGTCAGTTCGTGTGGGGCGGCCATCCCCCGAGCCTAGTCAGCCGGGCGGGGCGGCGAGGAGACGGTCAGGGGTGCGACAGCCCGGTCAACAACGCCTGGAACGACCGTGGCGACGCACGGAGAACGGATGCCGCCGCCCACGCGCCGGCCCACGGCAGCACCTGGGCGACGTTGACGATCTCGTACTGAACAAGCGACCCCGTCTCGTCCTCGGGCAGCACCTGGTACTCGCCGCGGTACCACCAGCCGCGCCGGAGCACGAGTATCCGTCGGCCGCGGTCGGTGTGCACGCTGCCGCCCCCGGATGCTCCGGCGGCCATGGCGGCCACGAGCCGGTTGAACACCGCATCGGGGCCGGCCTCGAGGTGGCCCGCGAAGGAGCGCAGCACGGTGTGGCGCTCGGGCAGGGTGGGAAGAACATCCGTCATCCCTTGATTTTACGCGCCAGACGCCCAGTAGCCTGAATCCATGCCCCACGCCGTCTTCACTCCGATCGGAACCACGGCCCTCGTCACGGGAGCCTCGAGCGGCCTGGGAGCCGGCTACGCGCACGAACTGGCCCGGCGTGGGGCCGACCTCGTGCTCACCGCTCGCCGCGGGGAACGCCTGGCGGACCTCGCCGCGGACCTGGCCGCCACGTACGGCACCGTGTGCACGGTCATCCCGCTCGATCTGGCCTGCCCCGGCGCCGTCGGCGAGCTGGTCTCCGACCTGGGCACACGCCGGATCACCGTCGGCACCCTCGTCAACAACGCCGGTTTCGGCACCTACGGCACCGTGCTGGATTCCGACCCGGAACGCGAAGCAGAGCAGGTGGCGCTGAACGTGCAGGCGCTGACCGCGCTCACGCACGCGCTGCTGCCCGGGCTCATCCATACCGCCCAGACGACCCCGGGCAGCGCGGCCCTGGTCAACCTGGCCAGCACGGCCTCGTTCCAGCCGGTGCCGCAGATGGCCGTCTACGCGGCCACGAAGGCCTATGTGCGCAGCTATACCGAGGCGCTCTGGTACGAGACCCGGGCCACGGGGCTCAAAGTGACCGCCATCTGCCCGGGACCGGTGAGCACGGAGTTCTTCGCCGTCGCCGGGCGCACCACCTCATCGTTTCGCGGCATGCTCACGGTCGACGACGTGATGCGCACCAGCTTCGCCGCACTCGACCGGGCGTCCACCCCTCCGCACGCGGTCAGCGGCCGGCGCAACGCCCTGCTCGCCGGACTCGGCGCCCGGCTCCCCCACCGGCTGGTCATCACGGCCACCGGTCGCCTGAACCGCCCGGCCGGCTGACCTGCGCGCGCCTCCCAAGCGCGCGTCGAACCGACGAAAAAGGGGGGTGCGGATGCCCGCACACCCCTCAGACCTGTCGGTTCACCGCCGGGACGGCTACTTGAGGCTCTTCTGCATGAGCACGGTGCCGAGCCAGCGGTCGAACTTGAAGCCGACCTTACCCATCCGGCCGATCTCCTCGAAGCCGAAGTCACGGTGCAGCTTGATCGAGGCGTCGGCACCCTGGTCGGCGACGACCGCGATGATCTCCTTCAGCCCGGCCGTTTTGGAGCGCTCGATCAGCTCGCCGAGCAGCATCCGGCCCAGGCCCTTGCCCGTGGACGCGGCGCCGAGGTAGATCGAGTTCTCGACCGTGAACCGGTAGGCGCGTTTCTGCTTCCAGGGACTGACCAGCGCATAGCCGAGCAGTTGGCCGGCCGGGGAGACCGCCACGATGAACGGCATCCCGAGCTTGCCGAGGTAGTAGAACTTGCTGCGCCATTCGGCCAGCGTCATCGGGTCGACGTCGAAGGTGACGGTGCTGTTGGCGACGTAGTAGTTGTAGATCTCCCGGATATACGGCAGATCGGTGATTTGGGCCTCACGCATGGTGAACCCGAACGGCGCCTCGTGCACGGGCGTCGGTCGCAGATGCCGGGGCAATTGCCGGCGCGGCTGGTATTCCTCTTCAAGCACAGCTAACTCCTCCAGAGAAGTCCAGATTACCCGAGGGACCAGTCCACCGGCGTCGCCCCGGCGCGGCCGAGGAACTCGTTGGCCCGGCTGAACGGCTTCGACCCGAAGAATCCGCGCCTGGCCGAGAGCGGGCTCGGGTGCGCGGATTCGATCACCGGGGTGTCGCCGAGCAGCGGCCGCAGCGTGCCGGCATCCTTGCCCCACAGGATCGCCACCAGTGGCCGATCGCGGGCGACGAGGGCCCGGATGGCCTGCTCGGTGACGGCTTCCCACCCGCGGCGCCGGTGCGAGCCGGCCAGTCCGGCCTGCACCGTGAGCACGCGGTTCAGCAGCAGCACGCCCTGGTTCGACCACGAGCTGAGGTCGCCGTCGGTGGCCGTGACGCCCACATCGTCACGCAGTTCCCGGCAGATGTTGGCGAGGCTCCGCGGAAGGGGGCGCACGTGGGCCTCGGCCGCGAAGGCCAGGCCGATCGGATGCCCCGGGGTCGGATACGGGTCCTGGCCGACGATGAGCACGCGCACCGCGTCGAACGGCTGGGCGAAGGCACGGAACACGTTCTGCGGCTCGGGCAGCCAGACCCGGCCGCTCCGGGTCTCGGCGCCGAGGAACTCCCCCATCGCGTCGATCTGCGGCCCGACGGGCGCGAGCGCCGCAGCCCAGCCCGCGTCGACGGCTCCGCTGCGGGTCAGATCCTCGGCGGTGAAGGGCATGCCGGCGTCAGGCGCCGAAGGTGCTCACAAGCACCCCGCCGTCGGCCTGGCTGACCCGCCAGACGCTGCCGGCCCCGACGACGCCGAGGGCACCCTCGCCGACGACCAGCGCGGTGTTCTCGTCGATGGCGAGTCCGCCGTCGATCAGGCCGGCCTCGGTGGCCGCGACCAGCCGGGACAGTGTGCCCCACTGGGCTGCATGCACCTCCACCGTGACGTCGAGCAATCCGATGCCGGGTTCGATGGTGATCTCGTCGAGGCCCTCGGCGGCGTTCCGGCCGCTGACCTCGACCCCGCCCATCCGCCAGCCGCCGATCAGGGCACGCTCGGCGGCGATCATCGCGCCGGCCGAGAAACCGAGATACGGGATGCCGGCCGCCACCTGGCGCCGGATCTCGCCGGCCACCGGGGCCACCGCGGCGAGGTAGGCAGGGGTGACTCCGCCGCCGATCAGGATGCCGTCGACTTCCGCGAGAGCCGTCAGGGCAAACTCGTCGCCCGGGGCGACGACGGTGATCCGGGCTTCGAACTCGCCGGCCGCAGACACCGCGGCGACCAGGTTGTCGGCGTGTTCGGCGCCGTCCCCGTCGCGCACGACCAGGATCGCAAGGAGTGGGTCGGTGCGACCGAGTGCGGCGCCGCGCGCCGCGGCCTCGGTCAGGAAGGCGCCGTAGACGGCCGCGTCGGTCTGGGCGTTCCAGCCGCCGCCGACCAGGTGCACGCTCACAGTGCGGCGCCCGGGGCGCGCTCGACGCGCTCGACGACCAGGGGCAGGCTGGCAGCCAGCAGGCTGGCGGCAGGCAGAGAGTCGGCGGGCAGGCTCGCCCCCGCGAGGCTCTCGACCACGGGCGGCAGCGACGACCAGGGGAACACGATCCAGGCATCCGTTTCGCACCACGTGAAATCGGGCACCAGCACCGTGCGGGGCTTGGTGTAGAGGGTGGCGGTGCGCACCTCGCAGGCGGTCTCGCGCAGCAGCGCGACGACCATCGCGAGGGTGTGCCCGGAGTCGGAGACGTCGTCCACGAGCAGCACGCGCAGGCCGGTCAGCGACGGAGCGTCGAGCATCGGTCCGGACAGGATCGGCTCGGGAAGACGCTCGTCGACGCCGGTGTAGAACTGCACGTTGATGCTGCCGCAATTCTTGGTGCCGAGCGCGTACGACATCGCCCCGGCGAGCAGCAGTCCGCCGCGGGCGATGGCGATCACGACATCCGGCCGGAAACCGCTCGCCAGCACAGCCGAGGAGAGCTGGCGGGACGCGTCCGCGAACACATCCCAGCCCAGCACTTCCCGCTCAATACCGGTCACATCACTTGCAGCGTCGTCCGCGTCGAATCCCATTTCCCAATGGTAGGTCACGGCGCGGCCGCCGCCGCCGCCGGGTCAGGCGAGGTGCCGCTCGTCGTGGCCGTCGTACAGTGAGAGCGGCCGGATCAGTGCGTTCGACGCCGTCTGCTCGATGATGTGCGCCGTCCACCCGGTCAACCGGGCCGCGACGAAGATCGGCGTGAACGTGAGGGTGTCGAATCCCATCAGGTTGTACGCCGGCCCCGACGGATAGTCCAGGTTCGGCAGGATGCCGGTGCGCGTCGTCATCCCCGCCTCGAGGGATTCGTAGAGCTCCATCAGGTCGGGCCGGTCGTAGTGCTCGACCAGGGTGACCAGCGCGGTGCGCATGGTCGGCACCCGCGAGTCCCCGTGCTTGTACACCCGGTGGCCGAAGCCCATCACCTTGCGCTTGGCGGCGAGGGTCTCGTTCAGCCAGGTCTCGGCGCGTTCCCCGGCGCCCAGCCCGAGCCCGATCTCGTCGAAGATGTGCATCACGGCCTCGTTCGCGCCGCCGTGCAGGGCACCCTTGAGGGCGCCGATCGCGCCGGTGACCGCGGAGTGCAGGTCGGACCGGGTCGAGGTGATCACCCGGGCGGTGAACGTGGACGCGTTGAAGGAGTGCTCCGCGTACATGATCATCGACACGTCGAACGCGTTCACGACCACCAGCTCGGGCACCTCGCCGAACGTCATGAAGAGGAAGTTGGCCGAGTAGCCGAGGTCGCTGCGCGGTTCGATCGGCTCGAGGCCGTGGCGGCGGCGCTGGTCGTAGGCGACGATCGACGGCATCTGCGCCCACAGCCGCAGGCCCTTGGCGCGGTTGGCCTCCGGCGACGAATCCGCCGCGTCGGGGTCGTTAGCCCCGATCAGGCTGACCGCCGTGCGCACGACGTCCATCGGGTGCGCCGTCATCGGCAGCTCGTCGATGACGCGCTTCACGGCGGGCGTGAGGTGCCGGAGCGAGCGCTCCTGCTCCTCGAACTCGCCCAGCTCGGCGTCGGTCGGCAGCTCCCCGTGCCAGAGCAGGTAGGCCACCTCCTCGAAGCTTTTCTGCGCCGCCAATTCCTGCACCGGGTAGCCGCGGTACAGCAGCGAGTTCGTTTCGGGGTTGACCTTGGACACCTGGGTGCGGTCGACCACGACGCCGGCCAGGCCCTTGTAGACGGTCGGTTCGTTCTGACTCATGTCGCTCCCTTGCGTTGAGACTTGATCTGCGGGCGGAACCGGGCTGCTACGAAGCAACATCCGGGTTGAGGGTGAAGTTGAAGACGCCGGAATCGAAGTGGCTGTACGACTCGTAGTCGAGCAGCTCGTAGAGCTTCGCCCGGTGCTGCATCTCGGGCAGCAGGCTGGTCAGCGACCCCTCCGCCTCGATGGTGTCGAGGCCGCGTTCGGCGGCCCCCATCGCGAGGCGGAGCAGGGACACCGGGAAGATGACGATGTTCATGCCGACATCCGCCAACTGAGCGGTCGTGTAGAGCTCGCCCTTGCCGAACTCGGTCATATTCGCCAGCACCGGCACGTCCACGGCAGCGCGGATCGCCGCGAACTCGGCCAGCGACGCCATCGCCTCGGGGAAGATCGCGTCGGCGCCGGCGTCGACGAGCATCTTCGCCCGGTCGACGGCGGCGGCCAGGCCGTCGACGGCACGGATGTCCGTGCGCGCCATGACCAGGAAGTTCGGGTCCCGCCGGGCATCCACCGCCGCGCGGATGCGCTTGGCTGCCGTGGACTCGTCGACGACCTGCTTGCCGTCAAGGTGCCCGCAGCGTTTCGGATTGACCTGATCCTCGATGTGCATCCCGGCGAGCCCGGCATCCTCGAGGGACTGGATGGTGCGCGCCACGTTCATCGGCTCGCCGAAGCCGGTGTCGGCGTCCACGATGGTCGGCAGGTCGCTCATCCGGGCGATCTGCTGGCTGCGGCCGGCGACCTCGGTGAGGGTGGTCAGGCCGATGTCGGGCAGGCCGAGGTCGGCGGAGAGTACCGCTCCCGACACGTACACACCCTCGAATCCCTTGGCCGCGATCAGGCGGGCCGAGAGCGGGTTGAACGCGCCGGGGAAGCGCAGCAGCCGGCCGCTGGCCAGGTCCGCGCGGAACGCGGCCCGTTTGTCGGCCGGAGTGACGTTCGAGTACAGCATCAGAAGATTCCGTTCGGGGTGGGGAGCGCGGCGAGCAGGCCGTTGTGGGCCACGATGGTGAGCTGGCCGAGCTCCCCGGCACCGAGCCGCGGCAGGCGTTCGGCCGCGCTGAGGAACCGTACGATCTCGCCCTCCTCCACGACGTCCTGCGCGAGGGTGCGGAACTTGTTCACGTATTCGGCCCGGCCGAACGGCTTGGCGCCGAGCGGGTGGGCGTCGGCCACGGCGATCTCGTCGACGATCCGGCTCCCGTCGGTCAGCTCGATCTCGACGCGACCGCCGAAGGCCTTCTCGGCCGGGTCGAGCGAGTGGTACCGGCGGGTCCACTCCGGATCTTCCGTGGTGGTCACCGTGTTCCAGAGGGCGATCGTGTCGGCCCGGCCGGCGCGTTCGGGCCGGTAGGAATCCACATGGTGCCAGCTGCCGTCCTGCAGGGCGACAGTGAAGATATAGGGAATCGAGTGGTCGAGGGTCTCCCGGCTCGCCCGGGGGTCGTACTTCTGCGGGTCGTTCGCTCCCGACCCGATCACGTAGTGGGTGTGGTGGCTGGTGTGGATGACGACGGATGCGACGTTGGCCGGGTCGACCAGCTGCGGGTGCTCGCGGTGGAGCTTCCGGGCCAGGTCGATCCACGCCTGCGCCTGGTACTCCGCCGAGTGTTCCTTGGTGTAGCTGTCGAGGATGGCGCGCTTCGCCTCGCCGTTGGAGGGCAACGACACCTCGTAGGCGGCATCCGGGCCGTCGAGCAGCCAGGCGATCACGCCGTCTTCGCCCTCGTAGATCGGGGTGGGGCTGGTCTCGCCGCGCATCGCCCGGTCGACCGCTTCCACCGCCATCTTGCCGGCGAAGGCCGGGGCGTGCGCCTTCCAGCTGGAGATCTCGCCCTTCCGGGACTGCCGGGTGGCCGTGGTGGTGTGCAGGGCCTGGCCGACGGCCTGGAAGATGGTCTCGACATCGAGTCCGAGCAGGGTGCCGATGCCGGCGGCGGCCGACGGGCCGAGGTGGGCCACATGGTCGATCTTGTGCGCGTGCAGGCTGATCGCCTTGACCAGGTCGATCTGGATCTCGTAGCCCGTGGCGATGCCGCGCACCAGGTCGCGCCCGGTCAGGCCGCGCGCGGTGGCGAGGTGTTGGGCGACCGCGACGACGGGCGGGATGTTGTCGCCGGGGTGGGAGTACTCGGCGGCCAGGAACGTGTCGTGGTAGTCGAGTTCGCGCACGGCCACGCCGTTGGCCCAGGCCGCCCATTCCGGAGACACCCGGCGGGAGCGCTGTTCACCGAACACCGTCGCGCCCACCCCGTTGAAGGAGCGCGGATGCGCCAGCGCCTGCGAGCGGGCCGCCACCACCGGCTGCCGGGTCAGCGACGCGGCAGCGACCGCGGCGTTGTCGATGACCCGGTTGATGATCATCTCGGTCACGTCGTCGTTCACCGCGACGGGATCGGCGGCGCACTCGGCGATCTTCCAGGCGAGCTGGTCGGTGCGGGCGAGGTTCTCGGAGCTGCGGTGCACTCGAACGTGGTGAAGCTGCACGATGGGTCCTTTCGGTTAGTCGGCCGGAACGGCCGCGGACGCCTGGACCGCCGCGAGGACGCTCCGCAGGCTCTGGTTGAGGTGGACATGGGTGGCATGGGCGGCCAGGGACGAATCGCCGGCCGCGACGGCCTCGACGATGAGCAGATGCTCGGCGGCGGCGGCTCGGAGCCGGGCCGGGTTGTCCCGGGCGAGGCGACGGATGCGGGCGAGGTGAGTGCGCACTCCGGCGAGCGCCCCGACGAGGAAGGGGTTCGCCACGGCGTCGTCGAGGGCCTGGTCGAACTCGTCGATCAGTTCGTAGTAGCGGTGCAGTCCGGCTTCGCCGTGCTGGAGCAGGTCGGGAGCGGCGAGGAACTGTGTGTGGAGGGCCTCGAAGACCGCCGGGTCACGGCGCTCCGCGGCGATGCGGGCGGCGTGTTCCTCCAGGGCGCGGCGCACCTCGTAAAGCTCACGGATGCTGTCCAGGCTCATCTCGGTCACCATGAAGCCCCGGCCGGGGCGCCCGGCCACCAGGCCGTCGGCGATCAGCCGCGCGATCGCTGCGCGCAGAGGGGTGCGCGACACTCCGATCCGGGCCGATTGTTCCACCTCGAGCAGCACCGTGCCGGGTGCCAGGAGGCCGTCGAGAATCTCGCCACGCAGCTGCCGGTAGGCGCGCTCACTCGCGCGAACCGGGGCCGTGCTCCCCGCCGTTGGGGTTTCTGTATACACAGATCACATGTTATTCCCTTTATGAGTGATTTGTGCCAGACTTCACGAATTCTATGTATACATAGGAACTTCAACGGGGAGGTTCGAATGTCAGGAGAAGCGGCAGCGGGGTATCACGACCTGTGGCACCGCAGCGTCGACGCCGACACGCGTTCGGCGTTCTGGCTGGAGGCCGCGCAGGCCATCGACTGGGTCACTCCTCCGCAGACGGCGCTGGAGGAACGCTCCCCCGGTACCTGGCGCTGGTTCCCCGACGGCGAGCTGAACACCAGCTACAACGCCCTCGACCGCCACGTGCTCGCGGGCCGCGGCGATCAGACGGCCGTCGTCTACGACTCGGCCATGTCGGGCACCCGCGTGCGTCTGAGCTACCGGGAACTGCTCGGCCGGGTCGAGCGTTTCGCCGGGGTGCTCCGCGCCAACGGTGTCGGCCAGGGCGACCGGGTGATCGTCTATCTGCCGATGATCCCGGAGGCCATCGTGGCGATGCTGGCCTGCGCCCGCATCGGCGCCGTCCACTCCGTCGTCTTCGGCGGTTTCGCCGCCAGCGAGCTCGCGGTCCGGATCGACGACGCCCGGCCCACCGTGATCGTGACCGCCTCCGGCGGCCTGGAACCGGGACGCGTGCTGGAATACCTGCCCCTGGTCGAGAAGGCGCTCGCCCGCAGCAAGGGCTCGGTTCGCGCCGTGATCGTGCGCGACCGCGAGATGGTCCCCGGCTGCGCCGCCGACTACGCGGGCACCAGCGACGTGGCCTGGCTGGACTGGGCCCACGAGGAGGACGAGGCGACCCCGGCGGCGCCGGTCAGCCTGCGCTCCGACGACCCGCTCTACATCCTCTACACCTCCGGAACCACCGGCAATCCGAAGGGAATCGTGCGCGACAACGGCGGCCACGCCGTCGCGCTCGCCTGGTCGATGGCCAACATCTACGGCGTCAAGCCCGGCGAGGTGTTCTGGGCGGCCTCCGACGTGGGCTGGGTGGTCGGCCACTCCTACATCGTCTACGCCCCGCTGCTGGTCGGCGCCACGACGGTCATCTATGAGGGAAAACCGGTCGGCACTCCGGATGCCGGCGCGTTCTGGCGCGTGGTGCAGGACTACCAGGTGTCGGTCCTGTTCACGGCGCCCACGGCCATCCGCGCCATCCGCCGGGTCGATCCCGACCTGCGGGAATTGGCGCGGCACGATGTGTCCAGCCTGAACGGGTTGTTCCTGGCCGGCGAACGCCTCGACCCGGAAACCTACCACTGGGCCAATGACGGGCTGCACTGCCCCGTGGTCGACCACTGGTGGCAGACCGAGACCGGCTGGGCGATCTGTGCCAACCCGCGCGGCATCGCCGATATCGAGACGAAGCCGGGTTCGGCCACGTTCCCGGTTCCCGGCTACGACGTGGCCATCCTCGATTCGAAGGGCAAGCCGGTCACCCGGACCGGGAAGGACGGCAACATCGCCATCCGCCTGCCGCTGCCGCCCGGCACCCTGCTCGGAATCTGGGGTAGCGATGACCGTTTCACCAGCTCCTACCTGTCGGCCTTCCCGGGGTACTACGCCACCGGCGACTCCGGCCATTTCGACGACGACGGCTACCTCTACGTGATGGGTCGCACCGACGATGTGATCAACGTCGCCGGGCACCGACTGTCCACCGGATCGCTCGAAGAAGTGCTCACCCTGCACCCCGCGGTCGCCGAATGTGCGGTGCTGGGTGTGCACGACCCGCTCAAGGGCCAGCGAGCGGCCGGATTCGTCACGCTCAAGGCCGGTGCGTCGATCGACCACGACACCCTCGCCGCAGAGCTCATCGCGCTGGTGCGGGAGCACGTCGGGCCGGTGGCTGCCTTCCGCGATGTGACCATCCTGGACCGGCTGCCCAAGACCAGGTCGGGGAAGATCCTCCGCAAGACCATCCGCCAGATCGTCGACGGCGAGCCCTACACGGTTCCGCCCACGATTGAGGATCCCACGGTTCTCGACGACCTGAAACAGGCCGTGCACGGCGTCAGCCCGCACCCCTGAACCCCAGCGTGACCCCCCACAGATCACCCGGCACCACCCCACAGTCACATCCCTTCACCGGAGCAAAGGAGCCCGCATGACGGAATCGCTGCAAAACACACTCTCGGACGGAGTACTACCGTCCAGGATCGACTACGTCGCGTACGAGAAGACGCCGAAGTTCATCAAGCTGAAGAAGCAGCGACGCGGATTCGTCCTGCCGCTGGCCGCATTCTTCTTCCTCTGGTACTTCGCCTTCGTTCTCGTCGCGGCCTACCTGCCCGAGGTGATGGCGATCCCCGTCTTTGGCAAGTTCAACCTCGGACTGGTGCTCGGCCTCGGCCAGTTCGTCACCACCTTCGCCATCACCATGTGGTACGTGTCGTATTCGAACCGCCGTCTCGACCCCCTCGGGGCCGAGCTGCGTGCCGAGCTTGAGGAGATGGACAAGAAATGATCGCAACCAGCATTCTGCAGACCCTGCCGGGCCGGCTGGCCCAGGCGGTCGAACCCACGGAGAACAACCCCGTGCTGAACATCTCGATCTTCCTCGCCTTCGTGGCGGTGACCCTGATCGTCGTCATCCGGGCGGGACGCAACAACAAGACCGCGGCCGACTACTACACCGGCGGCCGTTCCTTCACCGGCCCGCAGAACGGCTTCGCCATCGCCGGCGACTACCTCTCCGCGGCTTCCTTCCTCGGCATCGTCGGGGCGATCGCGGTCAGCGGCTACGACGGCTTCCTGTACTCGATCGGTTTCCTCGTGGCGTGGCTCGTGGCCCTGCTGCTGGTGGCCGAGCTCATGCGCAACACGGGCAAGTACACCATGGCGGATGTCCTCTCCTTCCGCCTGCGTCAGGGTCCCGTGCGCGTGGCCGCGGCGACGACCACCCTGGCTGTCTGCTTCTTCTACCTCCTCGCCCAGATGGCCGGAGCCGGCGGCCTCGTGTCGCTGCTCCTCGGCATCAACGACAAGGTCGGGCAGTCCGTCGTGGTCACCGTCGTCGGTGGCCTGATGATCATGTACGTGCTCATCGGCGGGATGAAGGGCACCACCTGGGTGCAGATCATCAAGGCATTCCTGCTCATCATCGGCGCATTCGCGATGACTGTCTGGGTGCTGGCCATCAACGGCTTCAACTTCTCCGCCCTTCTCGACACGGCAGTCGCCGCCTCGAGCAGCGGTGCGGCCGTCCTGGTGCCGGGCCTGAAGTACGGTACCAACCCGCTGGACTTCGTCTCGCTGGCCGTCGCCCTGGTGCTCGGCACCGCGGGTCTGCCGCACGTGCTGATGCGTTTCTACACGGTGCCCAGCGCCAAGGAGGCCCGTCGCTCGGTGGTCTGGGCCATCTGGCTGATCGGTGCGTTCTACCTGTTCACGCTCGTGCTCGGCTTCGGTGCCATGGCGCTCGTCGGAGCAGACGTCATCCTCGCCGCTCCCGGCGGCGTGAACTCGGCCGCACCGCTGCTGTCCCTCGCCCTCGGCGGACCGCTGCTGCTCGGCTTCATCTCCGCCATCGCGTTCGCCACGATCCTGGCCGTGGTGGCCGGGATCACGATCACCGCCGCCACGTCGTTCGCGCACGACATCTACATGAGCGTGATCAAGAAGGGCAAGGGCGACCCCGACGCCGAGGTCAAGGTTGCCCGTCGCACCGTCGTTGTGATCGGCGTCCTCTCGATCGCCGGCGGCATCGGCGTGCAGGGGCAGAACATCGCCTTCCTGGTGGCCCTGGCCTTCGCCGTCGCGGCGAGCGCGAACCTGCCGACCATCCTGTACTCCCTCTTCTGGCGCGGCTTCACCACCCGCGGCGCCGTGTGGAGCATGTACGGCGGCCTCGGTGTCACCGTCGGACTGATCATCTTCTCGCCGGTCTTCTCCGGCACGGAGACGTCGATGTTCGGCGCCGGCGTCAACTTCGCCTGGTTCCCGCTCAGCAACCCCGGCATCATCTCCATCCCGGTCGGCTTCTTCCTCGGCTGGCTCGGCTCGGTCACCAGCACTCGCAAGGAAGACCCGCTGCTGGCCGCGGAGATGTCGGTTCGGTCCATGACCGGGTTCGGCGCCGAGAAGGCCTCCGAGCACTGAGTCACGCAGCACGCAACACGCCGGCACGACCGGTTTGACCTCTGCTCCCCTCGACTGCACCCCAGTCGGGGGGAGTAGTGTCGTCCGCGGGCTAGAGGGCCAGGTCATTCGCCTGCGCCGAGCCTACGACGCATTACTGGAGAAGATTCTCAATGAAAGCTGCACGTTTCCACGGCCGCAAAGACGTCCGGATCGAAAACATCGAGGAGCCTGAGACTCGCAGCGGCACGGTGAAGATCGCCGTCGCCTGGTGCGGCATCTGCGGCACGGACCTGCACGAGTACCTGGACGGCCCGATCTTCATTTCGGAGCCCGGTCACCCGCATCCGCTCTCGCACGAATCCCTCCCGGTCACCATGGGCCACGAATTCTCCGGCACCATCGAAGAGGTCGGTGACGGCGTCACGGACCTCAAGGTCGGCGACAACGTCGTCGTGGAGCCCTACTTCGTCTGCAACGAGTGCCCGCCCTGCAAGGCCGGCAACTACCACCTCTGCGAGAAGATGGGCTTCATCGGCCTCGCCGGAGGCGGCGGCGGCCTGAGCGAGAAGGTCGTCGTCGACCAGCGCTGGGTGCACCCGATCGGTGACATCCCCCTCGACGAGGCCGCACTGATCGAGCCGCTCTCGGTTGCGCACCACGCCGTGGTCCGCAGTGGCGCGAAGGCCGGGGACGTCGCCCTCATCGGCGGCGCCGGGCCCATCGGACTGCTGACGGCCGCCATCCTCAAGGGGATCGGCGTGACCACGATCATCTCCGAGCTGAGCACCGCCCGCAAGGCGAAGTCCCTCTCGAGCGGCGCCGCTGACTACGTCATCGACCCGACCACCGAGAACGTCAAGGCCCGGGTGCTCGAGCTCACCGACGGCGTCGGCGCGGATGTCGCGTTCGAGTGCGCGGGCGTCAACATCGTGCTCGACACTCTGCTCGACGCCCTGCGCCCGGCCGGCGTGCTCGTCAACGTCTCCATCTGGGGACGCCCGGCCACGCTGGACATGCAGAAGCTCGTGCTCAAGGAGATCGACCTGCGCGGCACCATCGCGTACGTGCGCGACCACGAGGAGACGATCACGCTGGTGACGAGCGGCAAGATCGACCTCAAGCCGTTCATCACCGGACGGATCGCGCTGGACGACCTCGTGACCGAGGGCTTCGACACTCTCGTCAACCACAACGACACCGCGGTGAAGATCCTGGTGCACCCCTAGGTCGAATGCGTGACCACGTCAGTCTTTCGGTGCCAGCGGCCCCCGCGCGATTCGGGTGGGGGCTGCTTGCGCGACCGGCTTGATCACGATCAGGTCCAGATTGACGTGCGCGGGGCGTTCCACGCTCGACACGATCGTTTCCGCAATATCCTCGGCGGTGAGCGGAGCAGGCACCCCGGCGTAAGCCGCGGCGGCCTTCTCCGCGTCACCGTTGAACCGCACCAGCCCGAACTCCTCGGTGTGCACCATGCCGGGGGCCACCTCGATCACCCGGATCGGCTCACCGTTCAATTCCAGGCGCAACACTTCCATCAGGGCATGCGCGGCGAACTTCGCCGCGTTGTAGCCCCCACCACCGAGGTAGGCGACATGACCGGCGATCGATGTGACCGTGACGATGTCGGCGGCGCCGCCCTCGGCGCGGATCGTCGCCCGCAGCAGAGGCAGCACGGCGCTCGTGACCCGCTTGACCGCGAGCACGTTGATCTCGAACATCCAGGCCCAGTCCTCGATCAGCGAGTCCTCCACCGTGTCCAGCCCGATCGCCCCGCCCGCGTTGTTGACGAGCGCATGCACCGGCCCGGACGCCGCCAGGTAGTCGCGCAACGCATCGACGTCGGCTTGCCGGGTGAGGTCTGCCGTGAAGACCTCGGCTCCGGTCTCCGCGTGCAGCTCCGCCAGACGGTCCGCTCGGCGGGCCACCCCCACCACGTCCCAGCCCCGCCGGCGGAACAGCCGCACCGTGGCTGCTCCGATTCCCGAACTCGCACCGGTCACGACGACTCTCTGGGTTCCCATGGCTCCATTCTGGCCGGTGCCGCGCTGTGATGACTCCACGCACCGCCGGGGCGCCGCATCCGCCGCACCCGCAGAAACGCCGGGTACCGCTCTGGGACAACGCCCGCTGGATCGCCATCACTCTGGTGGTGGTCGGGCACGCCATCCTGAAGCTGATCTCCGAATCGGATGTCGCGTACGAGTTCTACCTGTTCATCTACGCCTTCCACGTTCCCCTCTTCGTCGCCGTCAGTGGATACTTCGCTCGGTCGGGACCGCTCGGAACGCGACAGTTGCACCGCCTGGTCACCGACATCGTGCTGCCCTATCTGATCTTCGAGACGATCTGGACCACGATCCGCTGGCTTCTCGGCGGCGAGTTCCACCTGGATTACTCGTCACCGTCCTGGACACTGTGGTTCCTGATCGCCCTGCTGGTCTGGCGCCTGGCTCTCCCCTTCCTCGTCCTGCTGCGCTACCCGCTGCTGATCAGCGTGATCATCTCGGTCGGCGCCGGGTACTTCGCGTCGATCGACTCCACCTTCGCGCTGTCACGCACCCTCGGCCTGCTTCCGTTCTTCGTCTTCGGCTGGCAGTTGCGCCAGTGGCAGCTCACCACGCGCTGGCAGAACCTCCCCGCGGCAGCGGTCTGGCGTTGGCGGATCGGCGCCATCACGCTGTTCACCGCTCTGCTGGGTGTCATCGTGGCGAACATCGGCGCCCTGCGGGAAGCGCAATTGCGCCAGTTCCTGCTCTATAACGAGGCCTACCCGACGTTCGGCTACGACCAGTTCTGGGCCGGGGGCATCCGTCTGGGCCTGATCCTGCTCGCCTTCGCCCTCATCATGGCGTTCCTCCTGCTCATGCCTCGGCGGCGCACCCCGTTCACGGCGTACGGCGCCGCAACCATGTACATCTACCTGCTGCACGCCTTCGTGCTGTTCCCGCTGCGGGAGACCGGGGTGCTGGGCGGCCCGCAGCCGGGCTGGGTGCTGCCGGCGATGATCCTGTTCAGCGTGCTGATCTCGGTCGTGCTCTCACAGCGGATCGTGCGCAAGGTCTTCCACCCGCTGGTCGAGCCGCGCGCAGGCTGGCTCTTCCGCAGGAAGGCGCGGACCGACACCGGCACGATCGTGCTGCCGCACCTGGAAGCGCCCGCCGAGACGCCCGCCGAATCACCCTCCGGGCAGCCCGCGTCCCCTGCCCGGCCGCCCGGCCCGCCCACGGAGTCGCGCTGATTCGTTTCGTGACGCTGTGTTGCAGAGCCGTTGCAGCGCCAACACGACGCTACCTAAACTCACAGTCAGAGCGCTGGAGGGTCCACGCTCGTCGAGGATAATCAGGGAGACGACCTCATGAGCGACAACGCTGCCGACTGGAAGTTCGAAACCAAGCAGGTGCACTCCGGCGCCCAGCCCGACCCGACCACGAACGCCCGGGCCACCCCGATCTACCAGACCACGTCCTACGTCTTCAACAACGCCCAGCACGCCCAGAACCTGTTCGCGCTGGCCGAATTCGGCAACATCTACACCCGCATCCAGAACCCGACCCAGGCCGTCGTCGAAGAGCGCGTCGCCGCGCTCGAAGGCGGCACCGCCGCCCTGCTCCTGGCCTCGGGCCAGGCTGCCTCCACGTTCGCCGTGCTGAACATCGCCCAGGCCGGCGACCACATCGTGTCGTCCAGCTCGATCTACGGCGGAACCTACAACCTGTTCAAGTACACCCTGGCCAAGCTGGGCATCGAGACGACCTTCGTCGAGAACCAGGATGACCCCGAGGAGTGGCGCCGGGCGCTGCGCCCCAACACCAAGCTCTTCTTCGCCGAGACCATCGGCAACCCCAAGATCAACGTGCTCGACATCCGCCTCGTGGCCGATGTGGCCCACGCCGGCGGGGTTCCCCTCATCGTCGACAGCACCATCGCCACCCCCTACCTGATCCGCCCGTTCGAGCACGGCGCGGACATCGTCATCCACTCGGCCACGAAGTTCCTCGGCGGCCACGGCGCCGTCATCGGCGGTGTCATCGTCGACGGTGGCACGTTCGAATGGTCCAAGAACGTGGAGAAGTTCCCCGGCCTGACCCTGCCGGACCCCTCGTACCACGGTGTCAGCTACACGGGTGCGGTCGGGGACGGCATCGCCTACATCATCAAGGCGCGCGTGCAGCTGTTGCGCGACCTCGGTTCCGCGATCGCTCCGGCGAGCGCCTGGCAGCTCATCCAGGGCATCGAGACGCTCAGCCTGCGCATCGAACGACACGTGCAGAACGCCCAGGACATCGCCGAATGGCTCGAGAACCACCCCGACATCGCCTCCGTCAACTACGCCGGGCTCCCGTCGAGCCCCTGGTACGCCGCCGCCAACACGTACGCGCCCAAGGGCGTCGGAGCCGTGCTGTCGTTCGAGTTGAAGGGCGGGGTGGATGCCGGCCGCGCGCTGGTCGACAACCTCGCCCTGTTCAGCCACCTGGCCAACATCGGCGACGTGCGCTCACTCGTCATCCACCCGGCCTCCACCACGCACGCGCAGCTCACCCCGGAACAGCAGCTCACCGCCGGCGTGACCCCGGGCCTGGTGCGGCTGTCCGTCGGCATCGAGAACGTGACCGACTTGAAGGCCGACCTCGAGACCGGCCTTGCTGCCGCGCGCGCGGTCGTGCACGCATCCCGCGCCAACGCCTAGTACCCCGCCCGAGGCACCCGTCCGCCCCTCGGTCGAACCAATTCGACGGAGATTCTGCGCCCCACACACGGTTCCGGTCCGTTTCCGGCCGAAACCCCCAGAATCTCCGTCGAATTCGTCGAGCGGAGTAACAAAGTGCCGGAAGGGCTGTTCACCCGGCAGAATAGGGGGCCTATGGACTGGCAATATTCGGCAGACACCGTCCCGTCGAGCTTCGTGACCGAAGCCCAGGCGCGGTCGCTGCTCGGCAAGCCCCCGGCGACCGGCGCGTGGCGCGACGGCGACCCGGTCGGCAACCGCCGGTTCCAGGATGTGGGCCCCCTGCACTTCGAAGCCGGCGGCAGCCTGGGTTCCGTGCGCATCGCCTATGAGACCTGGGGCGAACTCTCCCCCGACGGCGACAACGCCGTCCTGGTGCTGCACGCCCTCACCGGCGACAGCCACCTGGCCGGTCCGGCCGGCCGCGGCCACGCGACTGCGGGCTGGTGGAGCGGCATCGTCGGACCGGGACTGGCCATCGACACCGACCGCTGGTTCGTGGTCGCTCCGAACATGATCGGTGGCTGCCAGGGCAGCACCGGTCCCGCCTCCCTCGCTCCCGACGGCTCGGAATGGGGCACACGCTTCCCCTATCTGACCATCCGCGACCAGGTCGCCGCCCAGGTCGCGTTCTCGGACCGGCTCGGAATCGACCGCTGGGCCGCCGTCGTCGGCGGTTCGATGGGCGGGATGCACGCGCTCGAGTGGGCGGTCGAACATCCGTCGAGGGTGGCCCGTCTGGCGATCCTCGCCGCACCGCCGGTCACGACCGCCGACCAGATCGCGCTGAACTCGGTGCAGATCGAAGCCATCCGGTGCGATCCCCTCTTCAACGCCGGGGACTACTACGACGCCGCGGACGGCGACGGCCCGACCCGGGGACTCGCCCTGGCGCGGCGGATGGCGCTGCTCAACTACCGCAGCCCGGAGGAACTCAACCTGCGCTTCGAACGCGGCTGGCAGAGCGAGATCAGCCCCCTGGGCGCCGGCGGCCGGTTCGCCGTCGAGTCCTACCTCGACTTCCACGGCAACAAGTTCACCCGGAGATTCGACGCCAACAGCTACATCGTGCTGGTCGAGGCGATGAATTCGCACGACATCGGCCGCGGCCGCGGCGGGGTCGCCTCCGCCCTGGCGCGGATCGAGGCGGTCAGTGTGGTCGTGGGTATCGACAGCGACCGGCTGTTCCCGGTCGAGGGCCAGCAGCGCATCGCCGCGCACCTGCGGGCCAATCTCGACGGCACGGATGCGGTGGTGCTGCACTCGGGCTTCGGCCATGACGGTTTCCTGATCGAGAACGCGGCGATCGGTTCCCAGCTCAGTCGGGTCCTGGCCCAGCCCGCTGCCCTCCCTCGGGGTTGACACGGTCCCGGTTGGGGACGATTTTGACAGTCAGTCTCACCAGGCCGAGAGGATCTGCCATGAAACCCGGATTCATCCTCATGCTCATCTTCGGCACGATCCTCTCCCTGCTCGGGTTCTCGCTGGCCCTGGCCGGCGGAACCGCCGCCGTGGTCACCGCCCGCGGTGACGACGGCTACCTGATCAGCCCGGCGCGCTCGTTCTCCGTTCAATCGTTCGCGCTCACCTCGCCGCGAATGAGTGCGATCGAGGTCGCGGAGGTCCCGGTGAACCTGGGTACCCTCCGGCTGCGGGCCGCTTCCACCGCGGGAGACGACGTCTTCATCGGTATCGCGCGGCAGGCCGACGTGGACCGGTACCTGGCCGGGGTCAACCACACCGAGCTGCGGAGCGTGACCGTCACCCCCTTCCGCGCGGTCTACCGGGAGATCCCGGGCACCGCCACGCCCCAGGATCCCGGCGAACAGACGTTCTGGGCCACGGCCGCGCAGGGCCCCGGTACGCAGGAGATCGACTGGGACCTGACCGGCGGCAGCTGGTCGGTCGTCGTGATGAACGCGGATGCGAGCCCCGGCGTCACCGTCGCGCTGCAGGCCGGGGTGCGCTTCGGGTTTCTCGGCCCGCTGGCCGTCGGGTTGCTGCTGATCGGACTCGTTCTCCTGCTCTTCGGACTGCTGCTCACCGTGTTCGGCGCGATCGGCCTGGGCCGCGGCGGCCCGCCCTCGGCCCGCTCGGCGGCCGGGCCGGGGCCGGCCCCCGGCTACCCGGCGGACGCGGCAGAGTCACGCTATCCCGCGCGCCTCCATGGCACTCTCGACGTCGGGATCTCCCGCTGGCTGTGGCTGTTCAAGTGGATCCTGATTTTCCCCCACGTGGTGGTGCTCTTCTTCTTCTGGTTCGGGTTCGTCGTGACCACGATCGTTGCGGGGTTCGCCATCCTGTTCACCGGCCGGTATCCGGTGTCCCTCTTCCAGTTCAATGTCGGCGTTCTGCGCTGGAGCTGGCGGGTGTCCTTCTACGCCTATTCGGCGCTCGGCACCGATCGGTATCCGCCGTTCAGCCTGGCTTCGGACCCGGCCTATCCGGCGGACCTGGAGATCGAGTATCCGGAGCGCCTCTCGCACGGACTCGTTCTGGTCAAGTCCTGGCTGCTCGCGATCCCGCACCTGCTGGTCGTCGCCGCCTTCACCGGCACCGCGTCGACCTGGCTGGTCGACGGGGGCGACTGGGTCACCGGCAACACCCCCTCCCTGATCGGGGTGCTCGTGCTGATCGCGGCCGTCATCCTGCTCTTCACCGGACGGTATCGACCGGCTCTGTTCGATGTGATCCTCGGCATCAACCGTTGGATCTTCCGGGTCACCGTCTACACGGCGCTGTTCCGCGACGAGTACCCGCCGTTCCGGCTGGATCAGGGCGGCGCCGACGCGCTGGTTCCCGTCCCCGCCTCTGCTCCGGCCCCTCCCGCGGCTCCGGCCGCCGCCGCTGACCCGGTCACGCCCCCCGCCGCGGCGGACTAGCGGGGAACCGGTACCGGGCCGGTAAGGTTCAATAAGGAGCACAACGAGGGGTGACTCAGCCGGCATGCAACGTATCTACAAGGAACGTGACCGCCTGCTGCGCAAAGCCGCTCGACTGGGCGGGCTCGCCGGTTCATCCGCCGTGCTGCTCGTGATGCTCGTCCCCGGCGGCCTGAGCGTGAGTGTCCTGCTCGGGTCCCTGCCGCTCCTGCTGCTGCTGGTCGTCGGCCAGTATCTGCTGGGACGGACCGGGCGGATGCGCTGGGTCACTCTGATCCTGATCTCCGGCAACGCCCTCATCCTGCTCGTCGGGCTGTCTGCCCAGCGCGCCGCGGGACTGAACCTCGTCGAGGAGGCCGTGATCGGCGCCGTGGCAGCCGGTGCGCTCAGCTGCGTCGCCCTTGTGCTCGTGGTCAACGGGCCGCGCATGCTGCTGCTGCTCGCCGCGTTCTGCGCGACCGTGGCGAGCGTTCTCGCGGGCACCCGCGCCGCCGAGACCGCCGTCGTGCCGCTGCTGCTCACCCTCAGCTGCTGGACCGCCATCGCCGTGATCGCCTGGTGGCTGGCCCAGAGCGTTCCCCGCGTCATGCAGCGCATCGACGAGATCGGCCGGGCGCATCTGGCCGAGCGCCATGCCAGCGAACTCGAGGCGCAGCGGCGCCAGGACGCCCGCCTGCTGCACGACACCGTGCTGGCCACCCTCACCCTTCTCGCGCATTCCGGTGTCGGCGTCAGCCCGGCCGCGCTGCGGGACCAGTCCGGCGACGACGCCCGGCTGCTGCGGCAACTGCGCCTCGGCGGCCTGCCCACACCCCGCCGGTCCGGGGTGTACACGCTCGAGCCGGCCACCGAGTCCACCCTCGGCAGCACCCTCGAATCGGTCAAGCAGCGGTTCGGCCGGATGGGCCTCGAGGTGGACTGGCACGGCAGCGGGCAGGTCCTCCTGCCCAGCGATGTGCTCGACTCCTTCCTTCTCGCCCTCGGCGAGTGCCTCGAGAACGTGCGGCGTCACGCCGGCGTCGCCCGCGCCGACGTGACGATCACGGATGACGACACGACCGTGCGCGCCATGGTCACCGACGCGGGGGTCGGCTTCGACCTCAGTGGCGTCAGCGCCGAACGCCTCGGTTTCGCCGAATCCGTGGTGGCCCGGCTGCGGGACGTCGGCGGCAACGCCCGCCTGTTCTCCTCCCCGGGCTCGGGAACCACAGTCGTGCTGGAGGTACCCAAATGAGCCGACCCGGGATCGTGGACACCCGCCCCGGCGACAGCATCCCGGGCGACATCCCCCGCCGCGACCAGCGCCGCCTCGACCAGGCCCGCCGGCCCGGGCGACGGGACCGCGCCGGTCATACCGGGCCGCTCGACAAACGGGAGCGCCGGGAGCGGCGCCGTAGTTTCCGCCGTCCCGAGCGCACGGAGCAGACCGCCCGGGCGAACCAGAGCAGCCTCGGCGGCCGGCACCTCGGCATCGGCCTGTCCTTCAGCGGCGGCTTCATCGCCCTCTTCCTGTTCGGCCAGTTCGCCGTGCAGTGGTTCGACTACCCCACACCGATGCCCAGCCTGATCGCCTGGATCCTGCTGATGACGGTCACGATCCTGTCCCTCATCACGGTTCAACGGCTGGCGGCGCGGATGCCGGATTGGCTCTACGCCGCGGCGCTCGCCTCCGGCGCGGCTGTCGTGGTTCTGGACCTGATCGGGTCCTGGGGCGAGCCCGGTTCCGATGTGCACCCCACCGCGGCCGCAGCCGTCGGCACCCTGCTCATCTCCCTCGCCACCGTGCGGCGCGGCCGGGACCTCGTCACGGCCGCCCTGATCCTCGCCCTGCTCCTCGTCATCGGCGCGCTGACCGAGGAACGCACCGATCCGCTCACCCTCGCACCGGTCCTGCTGACCCTCAGCCTTGCCGTTCTGCCGCCGTTGCTCGGTGTGGCCACCGTGAGGGCGTTCCGGCGGATGGCCCAGCGCGAACTCGACCTGGTGCTGGTGCAGAGCACGATCTCCCAGCCCCAGTTCGCGGTGGGCATGCTGGCCTCCGAAGATCTCGCCCGGATCGACCTCGACGCGGAGACCCTGCTCGACGACGTCGCGAAGGGCCGGACGGCGCTGCCGCTCAGCATCGAGAAATCCACGACGGCAGCCTCCCTCGCCACTCAGCTGCGACTGCACCTGATCCGGGGACGCCGCGAGACCTGGCTGTACCACGCCATCACGGAGTCCGAATTCCTGGCACCGTCGGTCAATCTCACCGACCCGTCGGGGCTGGCCGGCATGCTCGACCCGGCCCAGCGTGATGCACTGCTGCGCACGATCTGGCTGTTGATCAGCGACACAACCCGCTCTGAGGCATCCGTTTCGCTGTCGCTCGGACCGATCAGGCCCACACACGGGGTCACCGCGCGTCAGAAGTTACGATTTCCAATCGAATTGACCACGACGGGTGTGCCACGGCGGCGAGTGGACCCCGAGACGTGGGAAGCTATCCGAAGAGTCGGCCCACACGTCGATTCCAGCCGGGACGGCAGCCTCCACGTGGAAATCGAATGCAGTATCGACAATCCTGCGGATGCTTAGGGTCTGAACACAATGGCGTCGAGCTTCTCATTCGGGGGCAAAGGCATGAGGAGACAGAAGTGACGAATACAACAACGGTGACCACCGAGGCTCCGAGCAAGACCAACCCCATCCGGCTGGCCCTGGTCGATGACCACCGCATGCTGCTGGGGGCGCTCACCGAGTGGATCCGTGGGGCCGCCGACGACATCACCATGGTCGCCGCCGTCACCACGTGGCCGGAGCTGCTCACGCACCCCGAGTTCCCCGTCGACGTCGTGCTGCTGGACCTCGACCTCAAGGACAACATCCCGGTGTCCCTGAAGATCTCCACCCTCAAGACCGCAGGCGTGAAGACCGTGCTGATGAGCACGTACTCCGAGGCCGGGCTCGTGCGCGAAGCCCTGGCCGCCGGTGCGCTCGGCTACCTGGTCAAGAGCGAAGAGGCAACCATGATCGTCGAGGCGATCCGCGCCGCCTACAGCGGCGAGTCCTTCATTTCGGCCGAACTGGACGAGGCGCTCAACAACGGCGCCGACGGTGGCTCGCCGCGGCTCAGCGCGCAGGAGCGCCGCGTGATGGCCCTCTACGGTGCGGGCGAGCCGGTCAAGGCTGTCGCCCACCAGCTCGGCATCTCCGAGGAGACCGCGAAGTCCTACCTCAAGCGGATCCGCGAGAAGTACCGCCTGGCGGGCTTCGACGTGGGCACCAAGGTGGCGCTGCGCAAGCGGGCCATCCACGACGGCATCCTGCTCCAGACCGACTGATTCGCGGCGTGGACACGGCTACGCCGCGTCCACGACCTGGATCACATCGGTGCCGTAGGGCAGCACCAGGCCGCTGCGACGAAGGGTGCGGTCGAGCCGGAACGTGCCCACCGTGAGCAGCAATCCGATGATGCTCAGGCCGAGGCCGATCCAGACCGGGGCGACATAGCCGTATCCGGCCGCGACGACGACGCCGCCGAGGAACGCGCCGAGGGCATTGCCGACGTTCAGGGCCGAGTGGTTGAGGGCAGCGGCGATCGACTGGCTGTCGTGCGAGACGTCCATCAACCGGGTCTGGATGGCCGGTGAGAGTCCCGACGCCGCGGCCCCCACGAGGAACACGCCGATCAGGAGGCCGGGCACGGACTGCGCCGACAGCGCCAGGCCGGTCAGGGCCAGCAGCATCACGCCGAAGAACAGGTACATGGTGCGGCGCACACTCCAGTCGGCCAGCGCGCCCCCGGCCAGGTTGCCGATGGTCATGCCCACGCCGATCACGACCAGCACGAGCGGCACCGCGCCGGCCCCGAGGCCGGTGACCACCATCACCAGCGGGGCCACGTAGGTGTACACGGCGAAGAGCCCGCCGAACCCGATCGCCCCGATCATCAGGGCGAACCAGACCTGCAGCCGACCGAAGGCCCGCAACTCGCTGCGCATGGTGGCGTGCGGGTTGCCGTCCTGCAGGGGAACCAGGGTGGCAACGGCCACGAACGTGGCGGCGAAGATGGCGGCGACGACGAGGTAGGACACGCGCCAGCCGGAGGTCTGGCCGAGCCAGGTGATCAGGGGCACGCCGATGACGTTGGCGATGGTCAGGCCGCTGAGCACGAGGGCCACCCCGCGGGCTCGCTTCCCGGGGCCCATCAGGTCCGCGGCGACGAGGGACGCGATGCCGAAGTAGGCTCCGTGCGGCAGGGCGGCCACGAACCGGGCCACCAGCACCAGACCGAACGTGGGTAGCAGGGCCGACGCGATGGTGCTCAGCGTGAACGCGGCCAGGAGAGCGAGCAGCAGCTGCTTGCGCGGCCAGCGGGCGGACGCGGCGGCGATGGTCGGGGCCCCGACGACGACGCCGAGGGCGTACGCGGAGATGAGCCAGCCTGCCTGGGCGTTCGCGGCATCCGGTGCCGTGGCGTAGAGCCCGGGCAGCAGGTCCTGGGCGAGGTTGGGCAGCAGGCCCATGGCCACGAATTCGGTGGATCCGATGCCGAAACCGCCGAGGGCCAGGGCGAGCAGGGCATAGCGGATGCGGGCCGGCGACAGTGTCGCCGGCCCGTCGGAGGAAGCAGGCATGCTTCCAGCCTATGGGCCCGCTGTGGCTCCCGGCGGCGCGGCCTCGGCAAGCGCCGTTTCCAGACGCTCGACCTTGCCCGTGAGCTCGCCCGTACGACCGGCGCGGATATCCGCTTTGAGCACCAGGGACACCCGTGGCCCCCACGCACCCACCGCGTCGGTGGCGGCCTTGATCACCGCGAACACCTCATCCCAGTCGCCCTCGATCGTGGTGAACATCGAGTCGGTGTGATTGGGCAGGCCGGAGGCGCGCACGATGCGCACGGCTGCGGCCACGGCGTCGTGCACGGAGCCGTCGTCATCGTGGGAACCGGACGGGGCGACGGAGAATGCAACCAGCATGGTTACTCCTTCTGATCGAGGGTGGGAGGGGACTGGATCTGCCACACGGCCCAGCCGAGCAGCACGACCTCGAGCGCGTTGCGCACGGTCAACACCAGAACCATGGCCGGGTAGGCCACCAGCAGCAAGTCGTAGAGGTGCGGGTAGACCAGCTGGGTCAGTCCCGCGATCACGAGCACGAGCACGGCCGGGAACCGCCAGGCGTAGCCGTGCACCAGCAGCCCGAGGATGACGGGTGCGGCCAGCCAGGCGGTGAACTGCGGCGAACCGACCTTGTTGGCGACGATCAGGGTGAGGACGAGCGCCAGCACCAGCGGCGGGAAGAGGCTCACCGGGTCGGCGCCTGACCGGAGCCGGAACCCGGCGAGCGCCAGCACGGCCGCCACGCCGAGCAGGAGCAGTGGGGTCATCGCCGCGATGGCGGCGTTCGTGCCGGGGCCGATGACCTGGAAGGTGAGGATCTGCTGGTCGTAGTAGATGTACGTGCCCGGAACCCGGAGGGCGGCCTGCCACATCCAGCCGGCGGCCACCGGGGACTCGATCTGGATGCCGCGGTTGGTCTGCTCGCTCACGAAGCTGAACACGTTCAGGCCGCTGCCGAGTGCGAGCGCCGCGATCAGGATGCCCTGGCTGGTCACCGCCGCGGCGACCGCCACCCGCCAGCGGCGTCTCGACACGACGAACAACGCACCGATCAGGGCGACCGGCCAGATCTTGACCCAGGTGGCCAGGGTCAGCAGCACCGTTGCCCACACCGGCCGGGTGCGCATGAGCAGCAGGGCGACGATCGCCAGCGGCACCGTGACCGCGTCGATGCGGGCAAGGGCGACGGGACCGAGCATCAGCAGGAAGACCAGCCACCAGGCGGCCGCGAGCAGGGCACGCCGGCTGCGGCCGCGCTCGAGCAGGAGGGCGAAGGCCCCCGCGTTCAGCAGGGTGACCAGGCCGAGCCAGGTGACGGAGTAGAGGCCCGGGCCGAAAGCGAGCGCCGTGAGGATCGGCAGCAGCGCGAGGAGGGGATAGACGAAGCCCGTGGTGATCCCGACGACGTCTGCGCCGGCTGCCGCGTCGGCCGCCCAGCCGAGGTAGACGCCCTCCACATCGCCCAGCGGCCAGCCGGTGGAGGCGAAACACAGCCAGACCAGCACGCCGTGCACGAGGGCGAAGCCGATCCAGAGCAGCACGCGCGGTGCCCGCAGCGCCCTCAGGCCAGGGCGGGCGCCGAACGGTTCAACAGCGGATGCGAGCACGCTCCACTGTCCCACACCCATCCAAACCTGCGGGAGCGGCCCGGTCCCGCCCGTCGGCCCCGTTCCGGCTCAGCGACCCGCGAGCAGGGCTGCGATCGTGGCCGGCACGGCCTCGGCGATGTCCAGGGCCGCGATCGGGCCGCCGGCCGATGCCCGGGTGGCAGCCTGCGCGTGCACCAGGGCTGCCGTCGCCGCCAGGCTCGGCAGGGCCGCGGCATCCGCGTGGATCGCCCGGGCGTGCGTGGCCAGCAGGGCGCCGAGGATACCGCCGAGCACGTCCCCTGACCCGGCCGTGGCCAGCCAGGCCGGCCCCTGCGACACCGTCAACCGGGTGCCGTCCGGCGACGCGATCCGGGTGACGCTGCCCTTGAGCAGCACCGTGACGCCGAGGCCGGTCGCTGCACGCACCGCCCACTCCCCCGGGGCTGCGGCGACCTCCGAGCCGGCCACCGATTCGCCTTGCGGCGAGAGCAGCCGGGTGAGCAGGCGCGCGAGCTCGCGGTAGTGCGGGGTGATCACGACGGGACCGGCCGCCCGGCCGACCAGGTCGAGGGCCCCGGCGTCGCAGACCGTGGGCAGCCCCTCGGCCAGGGCGCCGAGCAGCGCAGCCTCCGTCACCCGGTCGCGGGAGGCCGCGTCCTGACCCGAGCCGAGGAGCCAGGCCTGCACCTGCCCGGATGCGGTGACGGCCTCGGGCCGGCGCTGCAGCACCAGATCGGAGGCACGTCTCGGGCCGAGGTAGCGCACCATCCCGACACCGGCGCGGGCGGCCGCCTCGACGCCGAGTACGGCGGCCCCGGGGTATTCGTCCGAGCCGGTGCGCACCCCCAGAACTCCGCGACTGTATTTGTCATCGCCGGCCCGGGGAACCGCGATCCAGTCCCGTGCCCGAGCGGAGTCCCATTCCAGCCATGCGTGCGGTTCGTCCATGCACTCACGATAGGTTGTTTTGCGTGCCTCGGGCCGGCCTCAGCGGCCTGCCCACTGACTCCTGGGGGAAATCCGTGGCCGTTGCCGCCCTGTTCGAACCGTTCACCCTGCGCGGTGTCACCATGCGCAACCGCCTCTGGGCCGCCCCGATGTGCCAGTACGCTGTGGGTGAGAAAGACGGCGTCCCCCGCATCTGGCACCTCGTCCATCTCGGCGCGCTGGCCGCCGGCGGCGCGGGCCTGATCGTGGCGGAGGCCACCGCGGTCAGCCCGGAGGGACGCATCTCCAATGCTGACACCGGCCTCTGGAACGATGCTCAAACCGCTGCCTGGACTCCCATCGTGGCCTTCCTGCATGCGCAGGGTGCCACGGCCGGCATCCAGCTCTCCCATGCCGGCCGCAAGGCATCCGTCTGGCCGGCCTGGGGTTCCGACCGGCACGGCACGATGGCGACGCAGGACGGCGGCTGGCCCACCGTCTCGGCGTCGGCCGTGCCGTTCCCCGGGTACGCACCGCCCGTCGCCCTCGACGCCGCGGGCATCCAGGGCATCGTCGCCGCCTTCGCGGCTGCGGCGCTGCGGGCGGTGGCGGCCGGGTTCGACGTCGTGGAACTGCACGCCGCCCACGGCTATCTGCTGCATCAGTTCCTGTCGCCGCTGAGCAACCGGCGCACCGACGAGTTCGGCGGCACGCTGCCGAACCGGGCGCGTCTGCTGCTGCAGGTCGTGGCCGCCGTGCGCGCGGCCATCGGCGCGGACCGTGCCCTGTTCGTGCGGTTCTCCGCCACCGACCACACCCCGGGCGGCTGGACCGAGGAGGAGACGGCCGAGGTTGCCGGCTGGGCCCGGGACGCCGGCGCGGACTTCTTCGACGTGTCCTCCGGCGGCAACGTGACCGGGGCGCGCATCCCGCTCGGGCCCGGCTACCAGGTGCCACTGGCCCGGCACCTGAAAGCGGCGGCGGATGTCCCGGTCAGCGCGGTCGGGCTGATCACCACCGCGCGGCAGGCCGAGCAGATCGTGGCGACCGGCCAGGCCGACGCGGTCATGCTGGGCCGCGAACTCCTGCGCGACCCGCACTTTCCGTTGCGGGCCGCCCACGAGCTCGGCGTCAGCGTGGACTACTGGCCACCGCAGTACCTGCGCGCCATGTGGCCGGAGGCCTGACCGGCGACCCAGCGTGCGCTACAAGCGCCGTGTCGCGTCCTGCACCTCGCCGACGAGTTCTTCGATGATGTCCTCCAGGAACAGCACCCCCACCGTTTCACCGGTTGCGGTGAACGACCGGGCGAGATGCGCCCCGGAGCGGCGCATGGTGGCCAGGGCGTCCTCGAGGTCGGTGTCTTCGAAGATCGACACCAGTTGACGGATGCGCTTGCCCGGGATCGGTTCCGCGTAGCTGCCCTGCCCGGCCGAGGTTGCCGCATCGCCGTCGAGGTCGATGACGTCCTTGAGATGCACGTATCCGGTCGGTTCGCCGGACTCGTTGACCATCACGTACCGGGAGAAGCCGTGCTTGGTGACCGCCTTCTCCACGTCGGCGGGCGTCGCCGCCTCGGGCAGGCTGATCAGGCCGGCCAGGTTGACCGCCACGTCCCGCACCTTGCGGGTGGTGAATTCGAACGTGGCGCTGAGCGCCCCGGTGCCGTCGCGCAGCACGCCCTCCCGCGTCGACTGGGTGACGATGGTCGCGACCTCGTCCAGCGTGTAGGTGCTGGTGGCCTCCTGCTTGGGTGCCACCCCGAACATCCGCAGCACCAGGTTGGCGGTGGCGTTCAGCACCACGATCACGGGTTTGACCAGGCGTCCGAAGAACACGAGCGGCGGGGCGAGCACGAGCACGGCACGGTCCGGGATGGAGAACGACAGGTTCTTCGGCACCATCTCGCCGAACACGACGTGCAGGTAGGAGACCAGCAGCAGTGTGATGACGAACGCGATGGCCCCGATGGCCTCGACCGGCAGAGGGGTGAGGCCCAGCGGGATCTCGAGGAGGTGGTGGATCGCCGGTTCGGAGACGTTCAGGATGAGCAGCGAGCAGACCGTGATGCCCAACTGGGTGGTCGCCAGCATCAGGGTGGCGTGTTCCATCGCCCAGAGAGCCGTGACGGCACGCTTCTTGCCGGCCTCGGCGAGCGGTTCGATCTGCGAGCGGCGCGCGGAGATGACCGCGAATTCCGCCGCGACGAAAAAGGCGTTGGCTGCGAGGAGGACCACGAGCCAGACCAGACCTGCCCAGTCACTCATTGTGGTTCACCTCGGTCTCCTCGGCGGGTTCGACCACGGGCGTGAATCGCAGCCGGTCGATCCGACGGCCGTCGAGCCGTTCCACGGACAGCAGACCGGCGGGCAGTTGCACGGTGTCGCCGACCACGGGCAGGCGGCCCAGCTGGCTCATCACGAACCCGGCCACGGTCTCGTACGGGCCGTCTTCCGGGATGGCGACGCCGGCTCGTTCCAGCAGTTCGTCCGGGCGGAGCATGCCGGGGAATGTCAGCGAATCGGTCGACAGCACCACGCCGGCCCGGGTCCGGTCGTGCTCGTCGGCCACCTCGCCGACGAGTTCCTCGACCAGGTCTTCCAGGGTGGCCACGCCGGCCGTGCCCCCGTACTCGTCGACCACGATCGCCATCTGGTAGCCGCGGCCGCGCAGCTCGGTCAGCAGGCCGTCGAGTTTCATGGTCTCGGGAACGCGGATGGCCTCCGACTGGAGTGCCGACACCGGGACATCCGCCCGCCGTCGCCGGGGAACGGCCACGGCCTGCTTCACGTGCACGATGCCGACGATGTCGTCGACGCCCTCGTCGACGACGGGGAAACGGGAATAACCGGTCTGGCGAGTGAGTTCGATGACGGCCTGGGCGGAATCGGTGCGCTGGATGCTGGCCACCCGCGGGCGCGGTGTCATCACATCCGACGCCGTGTGCCCGGAGAAGAGCAGCGTGCGGTGCAGCAGCGTCGCGGTGTCCTTCTCCAGCAACCCGGCGCTGGCCGAGCGGCGAACGAGGGAGGACAGTTCCTCGGCGGTGCGCGCGCCGGAGAGTTCCTCCTTCGGTTCGATCCCGATCGACCGGAGCACCCCGTTGGCGCTGCCGTTGAGCACGACCACGGCGGGCTTGAACACGGTCGTGAAGAGGGTCTGGAACGGGATGACCATCTTCGCGGTCTGCACCGGCAGCGCGAGGGCGAAGTTCTTCGGCACCAACTCGCCGATGATCATCGACGCCAGGGTGGCGACGACGACCGCGATTGTGACCGCCACAAGAGGAACTACCGCCGGGGACAGCCCCAGGGCGGTCAGCGGCGGTGAGAGCAGGCCCGTCAGCGCCGGCTCCATGGTGTAGCCGGTGAGCAGGGTGGTGAGGGTGATGCCGAGCTGGGCGCTGGAAAGGTGCGTCGAGGTGATCCGGAGCGCGGCGATGGTCAGGCCGAGGCGGGTCTCCCCGCGGTCGCGACGCGCCTCGAGCTCGGAACGGTCCAGATTGACCAGGGCGAACTCGCTGGCGACGAAGAGGCCCGTGCCCACCGTGAGCAGCAGCCCCACGGTCAGCAGGATCCACTCATACATGGATGCTGTCACCGGCCGATGAAGAGGCGGCGGTCACCGGCGACGAACCATGCGGGTGACGGAAGGCAGGGTCGGGCGAAAAGGCAGAAGGGGGGTCGTCCATTATTTCGCCAAGTCTACCGCCCGGCACCGACCGTGCGCGCGGCCGGAGCCCCGCCGGCGTTCGCTCCCCGCTACCAGGAGACGGGCAGCGCCTTGCCCTCCTCGTAGCCGGCCGCCGATTGGATGCCGACCAGCGCCCGGGTGTGGAATTCCGCGACCGAGGTCGCACCGGCATAGGTGAAGGAGCTGCGCACCCCGGAGGTGATCATGTCGAGCAGGTCCTCGACCGACGGCCGCAGCGGATCGAGGTAGATCTTCGAACTGGAGATCCCTTCGGCGAAGAGCGTCTTGCGGGCCAGTTCGTAGGCGTCGAGGCGGTCGAACCGCTGGCGCACGGCCTTGGTCGAGGCCATCCCCCAGCTCTCCTTGTAGATGCCGCCCGACGCGTCCCGGTCGAGCAGTCCGGGAGCCTCGATCGTGCCGGCGAACCACGACCCGATCATCACGGATGCCGCGCCGGCGGCCAGCGCGAGCGCCACGTCGCGCGGGTAGCGCACTCCGCCATCGGCCCACACGTGCGCTCCGAGCTCCCGGGCTGCTGCCGCGGTCTCGAGCACGGCGGAGAATTGGGGTCGGCCCACAGCCGTCATCATGCGCGTCGTGCACATGGCGCCGGGGCCGACACCGACCTTCACAATGGAGGCGCCGGCGCCCACGAGGTCGCCCACGGCATCCGCGGTCACGACGTTGCCCGCCACAATCGGAATGCCGAGCCCCAGGTCCGCGACGATCTTGATCGCCCGCGTCATACCGCCCTGGTGACCGTGCGCGGTGTCGATCACGAGCACGTCGACCCCCGCGGCGACGAGCGCCGTGGCCTTGGCCGCGATGTCGCCGTTGATGCCGACCGCGGCAGCCACGCGCAGACGGCCCTGCGCGTCGAGGGCCGGCTGGTAGAGGGTTGAGCGCAGCGCACTCTTGCGGCTGAGGGTGCCGATCACCCGGCCGTGGTGCTGCACGGTGGCGAAGTCGAGCTCAGCCTCCGTCATCACGTCGAACGCGCGGCGCGGGCCCTCGATGTCGTCGGCGTCGAGGGAGGTCATGGCGCCATGCAGGAGGTCCCCGAGGAGCGCGTCGGGCAGCGCGGTCGCGAGCCGGGACGCGTCGATGGCGCCCAGGTAGTCGCCGTTCGGGTCGGTGATGACCAGACCCTGTCCGGCCACGGGCGGCACCTGCCGCAGCGCGAGCGCCACGGTGTCCCCCGGGGCGAAGTTGAACGGGGTGTCGAAGCGGGTCGACTGGGCCTTGACCCAGCGGATCGCGGCGTCGAGGTCCTGCAGGTGCATGTCCTGCGGCAGCACGCCGAGCCCTCCGCGACGGGCCAGAGCGGCCGCCAGCCGCGGACCGGTCACCGAGTTCATGTTGGCCGACACGATCGGAATCGTGGCCCCGCTGCCGTCACCCGGGGCGAGGGAGACAGCGAGGCGGCTGCTGACTTCTGATTGGCTGGGCACGAGGAAAACGTCGGAATACGTGAGATCGTGGCTGGGAACCGCTCCATAGAACTGCATGCAAATAACGCTAGCGCCCCGCGCGGATGCCCGCTGCCACGCCCGATGGGATTAGGCTGGATGGGCAGACCGCATCGGGTATCCAGAATGCCCGGGACATTCAAAATCAACGTAGAGAGTGGGAACCGGCTGTGTCAAGCCAGTTGACCGGTAGTGGATCCGACGAAACCACGTCGGGTGAATTCGGAGCGAATGAGTGGCTCGTCGACGAACTGTACGAACGGTACCTCGTCGACAAGAAGCTGGTGGACGAGTCCTGGTGGCCCGTCCTGGAGAGCTACCACCAGACCGCGAACGGCCGTAGCGGCGGTTCCGGCGCTCCCGCGGACGAGGCCTCCGCAGGCGCAGCGCCCGCGGGCCAGGCTCCCGCAGTGAGCGCTCCGGCGGGCACCCCGGCCTCCAGCGCCGAGGCCCTCGCAGCACCCGCTGAACCGGCCCCGATCACGTCGCCCATCCCCGTGGTCAACGGGCAGCGCACCGCGCGCACGACCTCCAGCGCCCCCAAACCGGTCCCCGTGCCGGCCGACATGCCCATCGCGTCCCAGCAGTCGGCCGCCGCTGACGCCGAGGTCGACGTCGTCACCCCGCTCCGCGGCATGTCCAAGAGCCTCGCGGCGAACATGGCGACCAGCCTGACGGTCCCCACGGCCACCAGCGTGCGCACCATCCCGGCGAAGCTGCTCATCGACAACCGCATCGTGATGAACAACCACATGAAGCGCTCACGCGGCGGCAAGGTGTCGTTCACGCACCTGATCGGCTGGGCTCTGATCCAGGCGCTGAAGATGTTCCCCAGCCAGAACGTCTACTACAACGAGATCGACGGCAAGCCCTCGGTCATCGCCCCTGCCCACGTCGGCCTCGGCATCGCCATCGACCTGCCCAAGCCCGACGGCACCCGCTCCCTCATGGTCCCGGCCATCAAGCGCGCGGACACCATGACCTTCGGCGAGTACCTCTCCTCCTATGAGGACCTCGTCACCCGGGCCCGCAAGGGCAAGCTGAGCGCGGATGACTTCTCCGGGGCCACGGTCTCGCTGACCAACCCCGGCGGCATCGGCACGGTGCACTCGGTGCCGCGCCTGATGAAGGGCCAGGGCTGCATCATCGGCGCCGGCGCGCTCGACTACCCGGCCGAGTTCCAGGGTTCCAGCGTCAAGACCCTCACCGGCCTGGCCATCTCCAAGACCATCACGCTCACCAGCACCTACGACCACCGGGTCATCCAGGGAGCAGGCTCGGGCGAGTTCCTGAAGATCGTGCATGAGCTGTTGATCGGCCAGCACAACTTCTACGAGGACATCTTCTCGGCACTGCGCATCCCATATGACCCGATCCACTGGGCTCCCGACATCAGCGTCGACCTGGCCAGCGCGGTCGACAAGACCGCCCGGGTGCAGGAACTGATCAACGCCTACCGCGTGCGCGGCCATCTGATGGCCGACATCGACCCGCTGGAGTACACACAGCGCACGCACCCCGACCTCGACATCTCCAACCACGGGTTGACCTTCTGGGACCTGGACCGCCAGTTCGTGACCGGCGGCTTCGGCGACAAGCGTCTGATGCTGCTCCGCGACATCCTCGGCGTGCTCCGCGACTCCTACTGCCGCACCACGGGCATCGAGTACATGCACATCCAGGACCCTGCCCAGCGCAAGTGGATGCAGGAGAAGATGGAGAAGAGCTACGTCAAGCCCACGCATGACGAGCAGATGCGCATCCTCGGCAAGCTCAACGAGGCCGAGGCCTTCGAGACCTTCCTGCAGACGAAGTACGTGGGCCAGAAGCGGTTCAGCCTCGAGGGTGGCGAGTCCACCATCGCCCTGCTCGATTCCATCCTGCAGGGTGCAGCGGACGCCGGCCTCGACGAGGTCTGCATCGGCATGGCCCACCGCGGCCGTCTGAACGTGCTCACCAACATCGCCGGCAAGACCTACGGCCAGATCTTCCGCGAGTTCGAGGGCACGCAGGATCCCCGCACGGTGCAGGGTTCGGGCGACGTCAAGTACCACCTCGGCACGGAGGGCACCTTCCGGGCCACCGACGGCACGGAGATGCCGGTCTACCTGGCCGCGAACCCCTCGCACCTCGAGGCGGTGGACGGCGTCCTCGAGGGCATCGTGCGCGCCAAGCAGGATCGCAAGCCGATCGGCACCTTCTCCACGCTCCCGGTCCTCGTGCACGGCGATGCCGCGATGGCGGGCCAGGGCATCGTCCTGGAGACGCTGCAGATGTCCCAGTTGCGCGGTTTCCGCACCGGCGGCACCATCCACCTGGTCGTGAACAACCAGGTCGGCTTCACCACGTTGCCCGGCGACGGCCGCACCTCGGTGTACTCGACGGATGTCGCCAAGACCATCCAGGCCCCCATCTTCCACGTCAACGGGGACGACCCCGAAGCCGTGGTGCGGGTGGCCGAACTCGCCTTCGCGTACCGCCAGGAATTCAAGCGGGACGTCGTCATCGACCTCGTCTGCTACCGCCGGCGCGGACACAACGAGGGCGACGACCCCTCGATGACCCAGCCGCTGATGTACAACCTGATCGAGGCCAAGCGGTCCGTCCGGAAGCTGTACACGGAAGCTCTCGTCGGTCGTGGCGACATCACCCAGGAGGAATACGAGGCATCCCACGCCGACTTCCAGGACCGCCTCGAGCGCGCGTTCATGGAGACGCACGCGGCGCAGTCGTCCTCGATCCCGATCGTCGGCGCCACACCGCAGGGCCTCGGCGCCGGCAACAACGGAGCCGGCCGCCACGACGACCAGGTCGGCGAACCGGCGACCACCGGGGTGCCCGAGGCCGTCGTGCACCTGATCGGCGACGCCTTCATGAACAAGCCCGCGGGCTTCACGGTGCACAACAAGCTGCAGCAGCTCATGCAGAAGCGCCACGACATGAGCCGCAACGGCAACATCGACTGGAGCTTCGGTGAGCTTCTCGCCCTCGGCTCCCTCCTGGTCGAGCGCACCCCGGTGCGCTTCGCGGGCCAGGATGCCCGCCGCGGCACGTTCGTGCAACGCCACGCAGTGCTCCACGACCGGGTCAACGGTCAGGAGTGGTTGCCGCTGGCCAACCTCAGCGAGGACCAGGCCCGGTTCTGGATCTATGACTCGCTGCTCAGCGAATACGCCGCTATGGGCTTCGAGTACGGCTATTCGGTGGAACGCGCCGACGCCCTCGTGCTGTGGGAGGCCCAGTTCGGTGACTTCGCCAACGGCGCCCAGACGGTCATCGACGAGTTCGTTTCCTCGGCCGAGCAGAAGTGGGGCCAGCGGTCATCCGTCGTGCTGCTGTTGCCGCACGGGTATGAGGGCCAGGGCCCCGACCACTCGTCGGCCCGCATCGAGCGCTATCTGCAGCTGTGCGCGGAGGACAACATGACCGTCGCGCGCCCGTCGACGCCGGCCTCGTACTTCCACCTGCTGCGCCGCCAGGCGTACATGCGCCCCCGTCGTCCGCTGATCGTGTTCACGCCGAAGTCGATGCTGCGCCTGCGCGGGGCGACCAGCCCGGTCGCCGATTTCACCTCCGGCCGGTTCGAAACGGTCATCGACGACGCCCGGATCACCGACAAGTCACGGGTCAAGCGGGTGCTGTTCATGGCCGGCAAGCTCTACTACGACCTGCTCGCCGAACTCGACAAGAACCCCAACCCGGAGATCGCGCTGGTACGGATGGAGCAATTCTACCCGCTGCCTGCCGCCGAGCTCAAGCACGTCGCCGACCAGTACCCCGACGCCGAACTCGCCTGGGTGCAGGATGAGCCGGAGAACCAGGGTGCCTGGCCGTTCTTCTACCTGGAGACGAACAAGCTGGGCCCGCGCCCGGTGCGCCTCTTCTCCCGCGCGGCGTCGGCGTCTCCGGCGGCCGGGTCGGCGAAGCGGCACGCCGCCGAGCAAGCCGAGCTGCTGCGTCAGGCCCTCACCCTGTAGACGGTCTCTACGACACAACCGCACGGCAGACGGGCCGCACCTCCGGGTGCGGCCCGTTCCGCGTCTGTCCTGAGCCGAGTCCTGCTCGGGTCATTGTCGACGTCGGCATCAGGCTCTACGCTGGCACCACTGCCCACAGACAAGGAGCCCCATCATGCCCATCCCCGCGAACCGAATGGGCGAACCCTGCTGGGCCGACCTGATGACCTCCGACCTGCCCCGTGCCCGCGAGTTCTACACGCGGCTGTTCGGCTGGACGGCCAGCGATTCCGGTTCGGAGTACGGCAACTATGTCACCTTCCAGAAGGGTGACGTGGACGTCGCCGGCATGGGCGCCCAGGAGCCGGGTTCCACCCTGCCCGATGCATGGACGACCTACCTGGCGGTGACGGATGCCGACGCCACCGTCGCCACCGCCCGCGCAGCGGCCGCGCAGGTGCTGGCCGAACCGATGCAGGTGGGGACCATGGGACGAATGGCCATCCTGATGGATCCGACGGGTGCGCCCTTCGGCGTGTGGCAGGCCGACGAGTTCACCGGTTTCGGTGCCTTCGGCGAAGTCGGCACACCGGTCTGGCACGAGCTGAACACCCGCGACTACTCTGCCGCCCTGGATTTCTATACCCGGGTGTTCGGGTGGACGCCGGCCGTGCTGAGCGACACGGACGACTTCCGCTACAGCACGATCGGAGAGGGGGACGACATGGTGGCGGGCGTCTTCGACGCGGCGGGCCACCTACCGGACAGTGTTCCCTCCCACTGGCAGCTCTACGTCGGGGTACCCGATGTGCACGCGGCCGCCGCGACCGTGACGCAACTCGGGGGCACGGTCATCCGTGAGCCGTGGACGGCGGAGTTCGGCACCTTCTCGCTGGTCACCGACCCGACCGGGGCGCTGTTCGTGCTCGGCTCGGTCGACGAGCCGAACGACGCGGAGCCGGACGCCGACCTGCCGATCGGCTAGTGCCCGGACTGGATGGTGCGCAGTTTCAGCAACACCTGGTCGCGCAGGTCTTCGGGCGCCATTTCGCGGCAGGCGCGCTGCACAGCCTCGGTCAGGGTGCGCCCGACCAGGTGCTCGTTGTTGCAGTCGCTGCAGTTCGCGAGGTGCTCCTGAATGTCGGCAGCGTCCTCGCCGCAGAGTTCGTTGTGCAGGTATTCCTCGAGTTCGGCCTTGGCCTTCTCGCATCCACAGTCGGTCATGCTGGTGTGCTCCTGGTATGAGTCTGGTCCGCTGCCGCTGTTCCCATGCCGCGCTCCTGGGCGTAGCCGGCCAACAGGTCGCGCAGGAGACGCCGGCCACGATGCAGGCGGCTCATTACGGTACCAATGGGTGTTTTCATGATTTCGGCGATCTCCTGGTAGGAGAACCCCTCGACGTCGGCGAAGTAGACAGCGAGCCGGAAGTCCTCGGGGATCGACTGCAACGCGTTCTTCACGGCACTGTCGGGCAGGTGATCGATAGCCTCGGCCTCGGCCGACCGGTTCGACATGGCGGTGCGGGATTCCGCGCCGCCGAGCTGCCAGTCCTCGAGGTCGTCGATGGTGCCCTGGAACGGCTCACGCTGCTTCTTGCGGTAGGTGTTGATGAAGGTGTTGGTCAGGATGCGGTACAGCCAGGCCTTCAGATTGGTGCCCTGTTCGAACTGTTTGAAGGCAGCGAACGCCTTAACGAACGTCTCCTGGACCAGGTCCTGGGCGTCGGAGGGATTGCGCGTCATGCGCATAGCCGCGGCGTACAGCTGGTCGATAAAGGGCAGTGCCTGCTCTTCGAACAGGTCTCGCATTTCAATCGCATCGGTTGTCATCACCGACAATCCTAAGCCGTCGCGCTGGGCGGCCTCGGGTCGCTCGAGCACCATGGACATCGTCACCCGGGCCTCCCTCTCTCTTCGATCACCGACTATTCTGATAACCGATGTTGATCTCGAGATATTCCAAGCCTGAGTTCGATCCCTATGGCGACACGTCGCCCGAGGTGACGGATGCCCGGTGGCCCGCGCCCACGGCGTCCGGCCCCCTCTCCGCGTCGCTGTCCTTGCCGGGGTCGAAGTCGCTGACCAACCGGGAGCTCGTCCTCAGCGCCCTCGCCACGCATCCGTCGCTGCTCCGGGCCCCGCTGCACTCCCGCGACACCGATCTGATGGTGGCCGCGCTGCGCCAGCTGGGCTGTGTCGTCGACGAGGTCGACGGCGACGGCGAATTCGGTCCCGACCTGCAGGTCATCCCCGGCGAGTTGGTCGGGTCGACGACCATCGACTGCGGGCTGGCCGGCACTGTGATGCGTTTCCTGCCGCCGGTCGCCGCGCTCGGCCTCGGGCCCACCACTTTCGACGGTGACGCCGGCGCCCGCCGACGCCCGATGGGTACGACCATCTCGTCCCTGCGGGCCCTCGGCGCCGACATCAACGACGACGGTCGCGGCGCCCTGCCCTTCACCGTGCACGGCACGGGCGCTCTGACCGGCGGTGAGATCACCATCGATGCCTCCGCCTCGAGCCAGTTCGTCTCCGGCCTGCTGCTGGCCGCGCCGAGTTTCGAGCAGGGCCTCCACCTCCGCCATTCGGGCGAGCGTCTGCCGAGCCTGCCGCATATCGAGATGACCATCGCCACCCTCGCCCGCCGCGGCGTCACGGTGCACAGCCCCGCCGTGGGCGAGTGGGTCGTGGCTCCCGGACGCATCAACGGGGCCGATATCGACATCGAGCCCGACCTGTCGAACGCAGCGCCGTTCCTCGCCGCGGCGCTCGTCGCCGGCGGCAGCGTCACCATCACCGGCTGGCCGGCCGCCACCACCCAGGTCGGCGCCGACCTCGCCGACCTGCTGCCGCTGTTCGGCGCCGAGGTCTCTCGGGAGGGCGACCGGCTCACGGTCACCGGCACGGGCAGCATCCGTGGTGTGCAGCTCGACCTGTCCACCGGCGGGGAGCTCGCTCCCACCCTCGTGGCCCTGGCCGCCCTCGCCGACACGCCCAGCACCATCACGGGGATCGGGCACATCCGCCACCACGAGACCGACCGACTGGCCGCGCTGGCCACCGAGATCAACCGGCTCGGCGGCGCCGTCACCGAACTGCCCGACGGGCTGCAGATCGACCCGCAGCCGTTGCAGGGCGGGCCGTGGAACACCTACGACGACCACCGCATGGCCACCGCCGGGGCGCTGATCGGCCTGCGCGTTCCCGGCGTGCAGATCGAGAACATCGGCACGACGGCGAAGACCCTCCCCCAGTTCACGGACCTCTGGCAGACCCTCGTCTCCGGGGTTCGGTCGTGACCTGGTGGGCGAGCGCCGACGACGATGAGCCCGAGTTCGACGAGTCGAGCGTGCGCGTGCGGCCGGGCCGCAAGGGCAGCAAACCGCGCACCAAGACCCGTCCCGACCACGAGAACGCGCTGACCGGGCGCATCCTGTCGGTCGACCGCGGCCGGTACACGGTCATGCTCGACGAGAACCTGCCCGCCGAGCGCCGGGTGACCGCCGCCCGGGCGAGCGAGCTGCGCAAGCAGGCCGTCGTCACGGGCGACAACGTCGACATCGTCGGCGACACGACCGGGGCGGCAGGCAGTCTCGCCCGCATCGTGCGCATCGTGCCCCGCACGACGCTGCTCCGCCGCAGCGCGGACGACACCGACGCCGTCGAGCGCGTGATCGTCGCCAACGCCGACCAGATGCTGATCGTGGTGGCCGCTGCCAACCCGGAGCCGCGCATCCGCCTCGTCGACCGGTACCTCGTCGCCGCCTACGACGCGGGCGTGACGCCCATCCTCTGCATCACCAAGACGGACCTGGCCGACCCGGCCGCGTTCCTGCACAACTTCGCCGGCCTCGACCTGCCCGTTTTCCAGAGCCGCGACGATGCCATGCCGCTGGCGGAGATCTCCGAAGCCCTGGTCGGGCACGACACGGTCTTCGTCGGCCACTCCGGCGTCGGCAAGTCCACCCTGGTCAATGCGCTCGTGCCCGACGCCCATCGTGCCGTGGGCGTCGTGAACACGGTGACCGGGCGCGGACGGCATACCTCGTCGTCGACCATCTCCCTGCGTCTGCAGACGGATGCCGGCCGCGGCTGGGTCATCGACACCCCCGGCGTTCGCTCCTTCGGTCTCGGTCACATCAACACCGACAACATCCTGAAGGCGTTCACGGACCTGGCCCTGATCGCCCTGAAGTGCCCGCGCGGCTGCACCCACCTGCCGAACTCGCCCGATTGCGCGATCAATGAGGCTGTCGCGGCCGGCAAACTCGGCGAGACCGGCAAGGTGCGCCTCGATTCTCTGCAGCGTCTCCTCGCCACCTTCGCGGCCGCCCCCACGCACTAGCGCCTGAGGGCGGGCCGGTAGCGTGGGAGCATGACGGATTCCACGCGGCTCACAGCCGGCGACCAGGCCCCCCAGTTCACCCTGACCGACCAGGACGGCAACACCGTTTCGCTGGCCTCCTGTGCGGGCTCGAAGGTCGTCGTCTACTTCTATCCGGCCGCGATGACGCCCGGCTGCACGAAGCAGGCCTGTGACTTTCGCGACAACCTCGGCTCACTGGCCTCGGCCGGTTACCAGGTGCTCGGGATCTCCAAGGATTCCCCGGCCACGTTGAAGAAGTTCCAGGAGACCGAGCACCTGTCCTTCCCGCTGCTCAGCGACACCGACCTCGCGGTGCACACGGCCTACGGCGCCTGGGGCGAGAAGAACCTCTACGGCAAGACCGTCACGGGCGTGCTGCGCTCCACCTTCGTGATCGACGAGTCCGGCCGGATCGAGCTTGCCCTCTACAACGTGAAGGCAACCGGCCATGTCGCGAGCCTGCGCAAGAAGCTCGGCCTGCCGGCCTGATATTCGTGCCGTCGCCCGGCGCTCCGTTACCGCGGCGAGCCGGGCACCTCAGGGGTCGACGTCTCGGCGATGACCGGGCGCTGGAACAGGAGCACGAGCACCACGACCGAGGGCAGCAACAACGCCCAGCCCAGGTCAGGCCGGGCGTAGAACCCCTGGAAGGATCCGACGGCGACCGCGATCTGCACCAGCTGCCAGGTGACGGCGGCGCCCCGGATCCAGGACCGGCGCCGCAGCGAGTTGATCGCGATGGCAGTCACCCAGCTTGCGGCGATGAGCACCAGCACGAGAATGGCGACCGCACTGGCCAGCGAGGTCGGGGTCTCGGTCAGCAACTCCAGAATGAGCCACACGACTGCGGCCCAAAGGAGGCCTGCCTCCGCGAATAAAATCGTCGCGAGGAGCAGCAGGGCCCGCGGCCGGCGCACCGTGGCGCGGGCGTCTTCGTCGTTGCCGCTGTGGTCTGACCGTGCATTCACAGAGATATCCCATTCAAAACTATTGATTTGACTCCACCATTATGCGACCATATTTGAGGCCCGGTTGACGCTCACAGGGACGTGAGTCGATCTGAACGAGTAGATCCACTACCCTTCCTGCAACCGGCAGCCTCTCATCTTCGGCCAATCGGCCAGGCATCCCCGCAATCAAGGAGCATCTCTATGGACTGGCGCGACAAAGCTGCCTGCCTCACCGCTGACCCGGAACTCTTCTTCCCGGTGGGCAACACTGGCCCCGCTGTGGACCAGATCGAGAAGGCGAAGTCCGTCTGCGCCCGCTGCAACGTCACCGAGGTGTGTCTGCAGTACGCCCTCGAGACCGGACAGGACTCCGGCGTCTGGGGAGGCCTGAGTGAAGACGAGCGGCGCGCCCTCAAGCGTCGCGCGGCTCGGGCCCGGCGCGCTTCGTAACGCAGCGACCACCACGAACGTCAAGGCCCGGCCGACCAGCCGGGCCTTTTCCGTGTCTCGGGGTATTGAGGACCAGCGGCCGGCTACGCCTCGCGCATGTAGCGCAGCGGGATCTCGATCGTCACTTCGGTGCCGCTGCCCATCATGGTGTGCCAGTCGATGCTGCCGCTGAGTTCACCCTGGATCAGGGTGCGCACGATCTGGGTTCCCAGACCTGACCCGACCTTGCCCTCCGGAAGGCCGGTGCCGTTGTCGCGCACACGCACAGTGAGGGTCTCCTCGTTGCGCTCGGCCTCGATCGACACCTCCCCCTCACGTCCGGCCAGACCGTGCTCGACGGCGTTGGTCACAAGCTCGGTCAGAGCGAGGGCGAGCGGCGTTGCGTAGGAGCTGGGCAGGATCCCGAAACTGCCGGATGATTTCGGATGCGCGGTGGTGTTGTGAGCGCTCGCCACCTCCATGATCAGCAGCAGCACACGGTCGAAGACCACGTCGAAGTCCACCTTCTGACTGAGCCCCTCGGACAGCGTGTCGTGCACGACGGCGATGGCGGCCACGCGCCGCATGGCCTGGTTGAGGGCCTCCCGGGCGGTGTCGGAGTGCGTGCGGCGAGCCTGGATCCGCAGCAGGGAGGCGACCGTCTGCAGGTTGTTCTTCACCCGGTGGTGAATCTCGCGGATGGTGGCATCCTTCGTGATCAGCTCACGCTCCTGGTGCCGCAACTCCGTGACGTCCCGGCAGAGCACGATGGCCCCGATCCGTTCGCCCCGATTACGAATCGGGATGGCGCGCAGCGAGACTGTGACCCCTCGCGCCTCGACGTCGGTGCGCCACGGCGCCCGGCCCGTGACCACGAGCGGCAGGGTCTCGTCGACGACCGCCGTCCCGGTGAGCAGGCTGGTGGTCACCTCGGCCAGTGACTCACCCTCGAGTTCGTCGGCGAATCCCATCCGGTTGAAGGCGGACAGGGCGTTCGGGCTGGCGAAGGTGGTGACGCCGTCGACGTCGAGCCGGATGAGCCCGTCCGAGGCGCGCGGGGCACCGCGCCGCGGGCCGGTGGGTGCGCCCAGATCGGGGAAGTCGCCGGACGCGATCATGGCGAAGAGGTCGTTGGCGCAGTCGTTGAAGGTGAGTTCCTGGCGGCTCGGCGTGCGTGCCTCGCTCAGGTTGGTGTGCCGGGTGAGCACCGCGACCGGGGTGTCCGAGATTTTCGAGCCGGTGGAGCTGAGCCGCCGCCGCACCGGGATGGCCCGCACCCGGGTGGGGGTCTCCTCGTACCAGTCGGGGGCCGTGGTGTCGACGATCTTCGCCGTCTCGTAGGCCTCGGTAACCTGCTGGCGCCATTCGACCTTGATGGTCTGACCGACGAAGTCCCGGTAGAACAGTGTCGCGGCACTCGAGGGACGCGCGTGGGCCACGGCCACGAAGCTACCGGTGCTGCTGGGCACCCACACGACGATGTCGGCGAAAGCGAGGTCGGCCAGGAGCTGGCCGTCCGCGACGAGCATGTGGAGCCAGTCCACATCCTCGGCGCTGCTGCGGCCCTGGGCAAGTACGAGATTACTGAGCGTCGACACAGCAATAGCCTAGGTCCCCCGGACGCGCGCCACCGTCCTTGTGGTGCCGTCTCACGGATTGGGCCATGCTGAGCAGATGAGCACAGTAAGCGGAAAGCCCGATCGGACGCTGGTTGTCCTCCTGTCCGTGATCGGGGCCCTGGTCGTCATCGCCCTGGTCGTCGTCTTCACCGCCGGAGAACCCGAGCAACTGGATGCGGGCACCCCGGAAGGCGTCGTCCAGGCGTATTCCGCCGCCGTCATCGACGGCGATGAGCAGGCAGCGGGCGAGTACCTCACCGCGGGCGCGTTCGCGGACTGCGAGGACTTCGATCGGGGGCCGACCGACAACATCCGGGTCACCCTCATCTCGACGACCGAGCGGGCCGAGTCCGCAGACGTGAAGGTGTCCATCATCACCTCCTACGGCAGCGGCCCCTTCGGCGCCGACGAATATGAGACCGAGGGCGTCTTCGACCTGGTGACCGACAACGGCATCTGGCTGATCGACGACGCTCCCTATGAGCTCGCCATCTGCCCGAACCCGAAGTCGGGCTCGTGATGGTCAGCGTCGTGCTGCTGGTCGCCGTTCTGGTGATCGGAGCGGGCATCGCCGGGATCGTGGTCGCCGTGCGCAGGTCCTCCCCGCACGGGGAGGGCACAGCCCAGCCCACGGCGCGCCGGGTGATCGTGTTCATTCTGCTCTTCGCTCTGGTCGTGATCGCGGCCATCGGGCTGAGCGGTCTGCTCGGGCGCCTCCTCGACTCCGGCAACGAACTCGTCTCCGGTGACGTGACCGGGCTCGCCCGCTCACTCGCCTTCACCCTGATCGCCGGTCCTTTCGCCGCGGTGCTCTGGTGGGTGCTGTGGCGGCGGATGGACAGCACGGAACGATCGTCGATCGCGTGGGGGCTCTACCTGGCCGCCATGTACACCGTCTCGCTCGTCACCTTCTCGGTCGCCCTGCTCACCGCGGCGGCTGTGCTCGTGCGCGACGACTGGCAACCCCGCCTCATCGCCACCGGAGTGGTTTGGGCCGGGGTCTGGGTCTGGCACCTCTGGATGTCCCGGCACCCGCAGAAGAGCCCGACCCAACTCCGCAGCGTCGCCCCGGTGCTCGCCACTGTCTTCGGTCTCGTGATCGCGGTCGGCGGCGCCGTCGCGGCCCTCAGCTCTCTTCTCGATGCCGCTCTCGACGCCCTCGCCTCGAGCCTCACTCTGGGCGAGCCATGGTGGACGTTGACCTTTCAGGCACTCATCTGGTGCGGTGGCGGCAGCCTGATCTGGTGGTGGCACTGGATTCGGGGCGCGGCTCGCGACATCCGCGGCGGCCTCGCCGAACTGGCGCTTGTGGCCGTCGGTGTCGCCGGGGCGGCCGTTCTGACTCTGGTCGGGTCCGGAACCGTGTTGTTCGTGCTCCTCCGGCTGGCCGTCGACCGCACCGACCCGATCAACGATCTCCTTGATCTCCTGGGTTTCGGTCTCTCCGCCGCGACCATTGGCGCACTGGTCTGGCGGTACCACCGCACCCTCGTACGGCGCCGGTCGGAGGCCACGAAGCTGGCCTCGAAGCTGGTGACCTCCGGCTTGGGACTGGTCGCCGCGGCATCCGGGCTGGGTGTCGTCGTCAATGCGATCCTCGCCGCGACCATCGCGCCGCTCGCCGGGTCGGACACCCGCACCCTGCTACTCGGCGGGATCAGCGCGCTGGTGGTCGGCGGTCCGGTCTGGTGGGCGGCGTGGCGACCGGCCCTGCCCGTCGAACCGGCGGAGGTCCGCTCCACCGGCCGACGCGTGTACCTCATTCTGGTGTTCGGCGTGAGCGCTGTCGTGGCTATCGTGACGCTTCTCGTGATCGGTTACCGTCTGTTCGAATTCGCCCTGGCCGACGTCACCGGCGGCAGCCTGGTCGATCGGGTGCGGGCCCCGCTGGGGCTGCTGGTGGCCACCGGCCTGGCCGCCGGCTACCACTTCGCCGTCTGGCGCCGCGACCGTTCCACCCTCGGTGAGGCTCCCCAGCCGGCACGCACCATCGCCCGGGTGATCCTGGTCACCGATGCGGAACCGCAACCCCTCATCCAGTCGATCCACGAGGTGACCGGCGCATCCGTTTCCGTACTGCGGCGCTCCGACGCGGCAGGATCATCGGTGTCGGCGGACCAGCTCGGCCAGGCTCTCCAGGGGGTGACCGGCAAACGCGTGCTGGTGGTCACCGGCCCCGGTGACCGGGTAGAGGTGATCCCGCTTCAGGAGTGAGGCCGTAGATCTGCGTCTCAGGTTGCCAGGGGGTCGACGACGGGCCGGCGCCATCTCGATTCCTTCCGACGGCGCCCGGCCGCCGGGGCCGGCACCGGCAGCAGTTCGGTGCGAACGAAGCGACGGATGCTGATGCGCGCCGGCGACTTCGGTGCCGTGTCCCGCAGTGTGCGCCCGGCGACGACCGCAGCATCCGTCGCCTGCTGGTCCTGAGGCACCAGGATCGGCGACTCGATCCCGCCGAAGCGTCGCAGCGCCGACACGACCTGCCCGTTCGGGTCGAGCCCGACGGCGCTGGTGCGAACCCGGTTCATGACGACGCTGACCTGGTCGGTCGTGACCACGTCAGCCAGGTCCACCCAGGCACGAAGGAACCGGGCCATGCCGACCGGGTCGGCCAGCCCGCAGGCGACCACATGGTCGGCGCAGCCGAGTGCGGCGAGGGTGGCCGCGTTGCGGCGCGGCGCGAAGAGGTCACTGGAGATCTCCTCATCGCTCTCGAGGTTGAAGCCGGTGTCGAGCACGACGTAGTCGACCCAGTTGCGGAGCGCGTCGATGGTGCGCGTCACCCGATCGGCGGAAAGCTCGGGCCAGCGCGACGGGCGCCCGATGCCGGTGAGTACCCAGAAAGCGCCCTGTGGTGAGTTGTAGCGCTGCGCGATGCGCTCGAATTCCGGCCGGGTGAGGCTGCCCGAACCCGCCAGCCGGCACGCGGCGGCGAAGCCGGGTGCCTCATCGAGCATCCCCAGAGTTGGCGCGACAGACCCGCTGTAGGTGTCGATGTCCGCCAGCGCGACCGTGTGCCCGGCGGCGGCGATCTCCGCCGCGATGTTGATCGCCAGGGTGGTGCGGCCCGGAGCGCCCGCAGGCCCCCAGACAGCGATGACACTCGCCCGCCGCTTGGCGCCGGACGTTCCCCCGGGGTCGCCGACCCGTAGCGGAATCGCGACTCCACTGCTGATCAACGCCTCGGTCTCGGCCCAGGCCGCGGCGGCGTCCACCACGTCGAACAGCCCGAGGTCGGCCGCGTTCCGCCGTTCCTGATCGTTGGCGGCGAGCGCGATCACCCGTGCGCCGTGCGCATCGCAGGCAGCAATCAGCTCAGCCGTGAGCGTGCTGCGGCCGGCCCCGACGAGCACAAACTCCGGAGCGCTCTGCCGCAAGGCCAAGATCACCTCGGCCGCGGTCGCCGCGCGCGCGACGATTACATGCCCCTGCTCGATGATGTCGATCAGCAGGCGGTCTTCCGTGTTCCGGTCGAGAGCCAGGGCGAGGGTGGCCACGGCTACTGCTCCAGGGGCTCGTTGACGGGCACGACGGCGAGGGCGTCGCGATTCGCGATGGACTCCAGCACCTCGGCGACGTTGTCCTTGGGCACCAGGAGCTCCAGCGATCGGATGCCGGTTCCCACCGTCAGCCCGGTGGGTTCGACCAGAAGCACGACCGAGGCCTGGCCGACGAGAACGGTCGGGGGTCCGTAGGCGTTCTGGTCGGTTTTCCGAGCGGCCCAGAGGTCCACCACAGTGCCGGGCCCGATGTTCGCGGCAAGAGCGCTGGTCAGCTCCACGACCACGCTTGTGGTCTCCGTGCCCGAGGTACGGCCGACCGCAGACACCGGCACGAGCTCACCGGCCGCGATGGTGCGCGTGACTACGAGCCCGTCGTCAGGCAACCGGTCGGGGGTCACATACAGGTCACCAGTCCCGTCCAGGCGCACCTGGGTGGCCACGAGGTCGTCGGCCTGGACTCGATCCCCCACGGCGAGCGCAGAGCGGGCGGCGAACACGGCAGTGCTCTGGTCGCTGGCGGACACGATCAGGTAGACGCCCCCGACCGCGGCGACGACCAGGCCCAACCCGATCGCGAATCGAGGGTCGAACCAAAAACTGCGGCGCGTGCTCTTCGCGGGTCTCTTCACAATCCCCTGCCTCCCCGGTGCTGTCTCAAAATCCGTGCTGCCTCGTGTCCGGAGTCCATCGTCGTCGTCTCCGCCCCCTACGCGGGAAAGTTATCCACAGCCGCGCCTCCACCGGATGTCGGGACGCTCGGGGACGGATAATCGATCCATGAACGATTCCGAGGCACTCTCCGGCGTGGGTCGGTTCCTCACCCTCGCCGACACCGCCGTGATTCTGGCGCTGACGACGGCCCAGGTGCTGGAACTGGTGCGTACCGGTGAGTTGCCGGCCATCCGGCTCGGCACCCACAGCGCGAGGGCCACCGCGACAGGTTCGACGGCTGTCAGCGTCTGGAGGGTCGAGCGCGTCGTGCTTGAATCCTTCATCGAAGCGAAGTACGAGGAGGCCCGGCGCCTGTCGCTGTGGGAGCAGTCCGATTTCGCGAATATCCCGGAGCTGTCCGGCGGCACCATCATCCGTCCCGACGAGTGACACGAAATCGGCCGCCCTGCACCGATCAGGGCAGACGCACGAGTTGGATCTCGGCCACGGGCACGATGCGGTAGTTGCGCACCTCCGCCTCGCGGCGCAGTGTGCCGGCCGCGTGCAGGGCCAGATCGACGTGATCCCGACCCACCCGGTCGATGGTGCCGGATAGCACGCCGGCCCGGGTGTGCACTTCCACGCTTGCGCGCCGCCGGCACAGATCTCTCAGCACGAAGGCCAAGCCGATGCGGTCCACGACTCTGGCGGCCGACTCCGGTTCGATGCCGAGCGATCCCGAGACCTCCTCGCGCCGCAGCACGACCCCGGCAATGGCAGCGAGTGGAAGCACGCACTGGGACCCGGCCGCACCGGAATCCAGCAGGTCTCCCGCCAACCAGTCCCGCCCGAAGGTGGTCGGCCGAACAGTGATGGTCTCCCCCATCGCGAGAACAATCCGCAGCACGCCAGTGTCACTGCGCACTCCCGCAGCAGCGCCGCGTGCCGGTCCGGCAGGCGTTTGCACGAGACTGGTCAACCGGTTTCGCAGCGACAACCGCCCCAGCCGCAGCCGTTCCTCCTCAGCGCGCAGATCGATCTCCTCTGCATTCAGCTCGTGTTCGAGCTGCCCCTCGAGGTCGTCGAACAGATTGTCCCAGCGCACATCCCGAAGTTAGCTTTTTCCACCGTCACGCCGCCCGGGTTATCCACAGGCCTTAAAAGCACTCGACACCGCCGTTCTCGGCTGGTTGAGTGTCGTTCACGCTGACACCCCCCGCCTAGGGGGTGCATCAGGTCCCACGGGCACCGGGTCCATCACAACTGCGAACCGTCCGAGCCCGGGACCACCCGAACTTGAACCAGCCGAACCCTTGAACCAACCGGTTGCCCCGGCGATAGAGCCGGAATGACCGGATTCACGCACCTCGGAGGAGTCATGAGCGATCCAGCCGCAAACCCGGCCCGCGGGCCCCGGTCACGGGGCGACAAGTTCGTCGAAGACGACTTCTTCGGCCATCAGCCGAGCACGCGGGAGCAGTTGCCAGATCCGGAGCCGCTGCTGATAAACCTCACCCGTTGCGTCATTGAAGTCCTCGCCGGCGCGCGCGAACTCGACCAGCTCGCCCGCTGGGTCAGCGACGACGTTTACCGGCACCTACTCAAACGGGTCGTATTATCGGCGCGGGCCCGTGCCGTCAAGGGCCAGCGCGCCCAACGGCCGGCCATCACGATCGGCCGCGTAACAATGACCGAGCCTCGGGACGGCGTGATTGAGGCGGTGGTGATAGTTCACAGCAAGGTGCGCGTGCGTGCGGTTGCGCTTCGTCTCGAAGGCATGGACCAACGCTGGCGGGCAAGCGCCATCAACGTGTTGTAGTGACCGGCATGGACCGCCTGGAGTCGCCGGACGGGGTGTCCCGTTTGACACCCGTGAGCGCGATTTTCTATCGGGCGGGTTCTATGCGAATTTCCGACCCGAGCAGGTTGCACACCCGCATGATCGCGGAGAAGTGTCCGTAGGAGGTCCCTCGAGTGAGACTGCGCAGCCGGGTCTGGCTTGGAGTCAGGAGGACGGCCTCGTCTCGGTCTCGATGCCCCAGGGGCTGGCGTTCCACTCGGCCGTGTTCATGAGCGTGGCGGGGAAGGTCGGGTCGCCCCAGCCCGGGAGATCGGGTCCGAGGCGGCGGCTCAGGGCGCCGCAGAACTGCAGGGCCTCGACGGATGCACTGTCGTCGTGGTCTTCGTCGTGGAAGGACTGGTAGACGTAGAACTCGATCGCTTTGAACAGGTCGATCGGCGTCCAGCCGGTGTGCCGCGGGGCGGCGTGCAGATACGGCCGCTCGACCCCCTCGACCTCACCGTCCTCGTCCACGTCCTCGTCGAAGTCGTCATCATCGTCGCCGTAGCGCTCCTGGTAGGCGGCGACGTTCTGGTCGTGCAGCATCGCGCCGACCTGGGCGGCGTTCTCCGCGACGAGCTGGTGGCGGTGCCGGCTGCCGGCCCGGTCGACGCTCCAGATGAGCGGGCCGTCGTGGTGGGGCCGAAGTGCCGCCCAGACCAGCACCCGGATGTGTTCGTCGTCGACAAGTTGAACGCTCACGCCGTGCCGTCCCGGGCGGGCCCGACCAGGTCGGGGTTGGCCTGAGCGAAGGCGGGCGCGTAGCGTATGCCGGTCCCTTCGCGCCCGGGCGGCCGCGGCAGGTCGAGCAGGTCGACCCGCTCGCCTGTGTCCACATCGAGTGTGGCCATCGTGACCCGCCGGCCGAACCGCCCGCTGATCAGCACCCGCGTCTCGTCCAACCAGCCCGACACCAGAGGGCCACAGTAGCGCCAGGCCGGGTCAGCGAAGACAAGCTTCTCCAACGAGCGGATGCTGCCCGTCCCCTGGTCGACGACGCTGGGGAGCAGGTCATGTAGACCGCGCAGCAGCAACCGGGACGAGGACGGGCTCCAGGCGCCACAAGTCGACACGCCCAAACCCTCGTACTTGGTCACCTGTCCGGTCTCAATGTCCACAACCGAGGAGCTGCGCCGTCCGCCCGGGGTGGGGTGGGTGATGGCCACTTTTTCGCCGGTCGGCGAGAACTGGGCTGGAATGCCATCGAGGCAATAGGCGAAACGATCATCGAGGGGCAATTCGATGACCTCGTCGCCGCGGTGCACCACATAGCGACCATTGAGATAGTTCGCTAGATTCTCTCCCTGCTGGTTGATCCGGTAGACGGCGAGTCGCTGCCCCTCACTCACCCGCGGGTACGACCCGAGGAACGAGTTGTCACCGTTCCATGACGGACCTGATTGCCACTGGCCGGTCACCAGGTCATAAGTCACGCGATCGTGGGCCGAGCGACTGGTGCTTCCGGGTTCGGAGTCTTCGCGATCGAGGCCGGCGAGATCGTACGACAGGTAGTACAGGTAGCGTCCGTCCGGGGTGAGGCAGTCCCAGTCGAAGTCCTGACGGCCTTCGCGTCCAATCAAGGGCACCCGGACCAGACCAACCGTCTGATCCCAGGCCCACACCCGGTCCCTGCTCACCATCACCCACGGCACCGGCCCGGACACCTGACCGCGGACGACACGATCCACGCGCAGGGGCGGTATCGAAACGGCACCATCGCCGATCGGCCTCGGACTGGGACGTTCCGTATCTGGACTCATTTCTTTCGAACCGTATCGCAGACGGTCAACGGGAGTACGTCCCAGAACGCGGGGTAGCCAAGCAGCCTTCCCCCTCGACAATGCGGCTCGCGGCGTTCGACGTCAGCGACTCAAACACGATGGTCCCAGAGCCATGACCCGCAAAGGGTTCCTCTGCGATCCCTGAGTGCGAGCACCAAGGCACTCCCCAGCTCACAAAAAACGAGCATCGATAGATGCCCGATTGCGGGCCGACGAACTTCTCGGTGAACAGAACCCTGGACGGATAGTTTGTGAACATGACAGAGTACCGACGCCCCACGTTCCCGGTGGAGATCTACCGGGATGAGCAGGGCCGTCCGATTGACTACGGCAATCGATGGGGAGGAGCGTCTCCGCCCGAAGACGCGTATTCCCGTGTTAGTAATCTGCAGCGGTTTGCGCGGTTGCACGACGTCGCTGACGCACTGATCGAGTGGCTGCAGACCACGTTCGACGTTGCCGTCGACGAAGCCCCAAACGCCGCTGCAGATCTTCTCCACATGCCAAATGAGGTCGTCCGTGCAGTACGGGTCGTGCCTCGAAACCCGACAGCGGCACCGCTGACATTTGTCCTTACGCCGTTCCCGGGCGTCTACCTTCACGCGGGTTCGCTCAACGACTTCCACTTCCCGGTGTGCGGCTGTGATGCCTGTGACGACGATGTCCTGAATCTGGTGGAAGAGCTCGAATGGACCACGCGAACCGTCGTGTCAGGCGGTTATTCTGAGCGGTTCGATCCCGGGCTGGGCGACTGGATTGAGTGCCGGCTCGAGGAGCCAGGGGTCGGGATGCGATCCGGACGCAGCCGCACCGAGGACCTGCCAGAGGACCGGGTCAAGTCCGCGCGAACCGCGGTACCGCCTGCAGGTCAGTGGTCCCCCTGGCCATTGCTTCCAAAGGGCCTAGCCGACGCTATCGGCTGATCGCCCGAGCCTGCCGTGCCGGTGAGGGTTCCTCTTGCGTTGCTGTGCGCCTACCGCGGCGGATCGCGACGCTGTGCAAGCATTCCGTATGAAGATCACCATGCGGCAGGCCACCTCCACCGATCACTCCTGGCTATTCGATCTTCACGAGAGCGCGCATCGCGCCCTCGTTGAACAGGCCTACGGGCCCTGGGATCACGAGCAACAGATCGGATTCTTTGCCTCGCTCGTCAGCGAACACGACATCCGAATCCTTGAAACGGACGGCAAGAGCGTCGGCGCTGTATATCTCGGCACCAGGGATCAAGACACTTGGCTGGAACTCATCGAAGTGGCGCCCAGCGCGCAAAACCAGGGCGTTGGATCAGCGGCGCTAGGACTAGTCGCTCATCAAGCGGCCAGCCAGGGGCACGGTACTTTGCTGCAGGTCCACCGGGTGAACCGAGACGCGAAGCGACTCTATGAGCGCGAAGGATTCACCCCCTTCGGAGAGACAGCGACACACTTTCTCCTGCGCCGCCCGTAGCGCTCGGAGGCTCCGCTTTTCAAAGGTTCAGATAAGGCCAGACCCGGAGCCCGCGCCGGTCTGTTGACTGCCGTCCAGACGACCAAGTCTGCACGGTAAGGGTTCCTCATGCGTCACCCTTGACGCGCCGTAGCAGGTGGGTGGTACAGTCAGCTGTATCAATCGAATGATACGGCTCGAGGAGTGGAAATGCTCGCAGTGACGATAGCTCCAATTGGCGGGCTTGTCCTTGCCGTGTTGTGGGTCGGCCTTCGCCCCCCGAGAGGCGCGGCTGGCTCGCCTTGGAAGGTACGCGGTTTCACTCTGGTCGGCGTCGGTATCGCACTTTTCGGTGCTCTGATCGTCGAGTTGAGCGGGAATACCGCTTACTCAGCAGTGACTTCTCCTTTGCCGCTGACTTGGGTACCAGGCGATTGGCGGTACGTGGTTCCGCTCATCTCCGGTCTCGCGGGCGTTCTCGTGTTGATGCTGCCGTTGCTCGGCCGCCGGTCGAGAGGGTCTGCGCAGCTCGCGCGGCGGACTGCCTTCAGCTTCGCGGGAGGCAGGTGGCCCGTCTTCGCCGGCGCACTCATGGGGATAGTCGTCATACTCAGTGTTGCGGCCGGATTTGCATCTAGCCCGGACGATGTCGGCCGTTACCGCATGTTCGCGATGGATTCTGGTGCGGCTGAGATTCGCATCCTGATTTATGGCTGGTACTACTCACTCCCGAGCCTTATCGCCATTGCGCTGTTTGCTGGAGCCGCGGCATTCACGCTGAGAGTGATCGCTCATCCGCCGCTGGCTGCCGACACGCACCACGACACCGCAATTCGGAGGGAACGAACGCGGAACGTGATGGGTGTCTTTGCCGGGGGTCTTCTCGTGCATCTTGGCGCTGTACTGACCTTCCTTGCCTATACCGGGACAAGCAATGTCGGAGTATTTCAGGGCGAGGACATCATCCCGATCATCGCGCCGTTTGCTGCGTTCGGCCCGCTGCTCTGGATGCTAGGCGGGGCGGTATCTGTGCTCGGCTTCGCTTGCTGGTTCGAGATCGCGCTCAGCAGTGTGCGGCGTCCCGCGCGTAGACGAGTGAGCGTCTCCTGACATGGAGATCGAACTCCGGGGGTCGACGCCACCCGCTGATCAGATCCGCGAACAGATCAGTGGATTGATAGCGGCAGGGCGAATGGGCGCCAGCGAAAAGCTTCCTTCCGTGCGGCAACTCGCACGTGACCTCGGCGTCGCACCAGGGACCGTTGCCAAGGCATATCGGGCGCTGGAAACGGATGGTTACGTTGAAGCACGTGCGGGTGGCAGCACACGCGTCAGCGCGAAGGCCAGTCCCACTCCTCGACCCGTAATCGAAGCGGCTCGTCACCTATCAGTCATCAGCACGTCTGAGGGCGTTTCCCTGGATGAAGCCATTCGCCTGCTGCGGGTGGTCTGGCCAAACTAGCAACTCCAGCGGCGTTCAATCCCAAAGACGACCGACAACGCATTCCTCACACTGGACGCACTGATGCAAACCATCTCCCGCTGAGGGTTCGCCTTGCAGGACAGTCCGTCCTACAACGCGAACTCGACCGCTAGCTACTGCCTCGGTGTTGGCGCTGGATGGTTCGATAGATGGTGGAGCGGGCAACGTTGAAGAGTTCAGCAAGCTCGGCCGTTGTGCGGGTACCAGCGTTGTAGACCTCCATCAAGTGCTTCTGTTGCGCCGGGGACAGCTTTGGTGGTTTTCCGCGCAACCGGCCATTTGCTTTCGCCACTTGCATGCCCTCTTTCGTTCGAGCACGGATGAGATCTGACTCGAATTCCGCGACCATGGCGAGGACGTTGATGAGGAGCCGGCCGACTGGATCATTCGGATCATGCACGGAGCCGCCGATGCTGAGCTTCACTCCCCTGGCGGTCAGCTCATCGACGATGTCTTTCGCATCCCGGAGCGACCTGACCAGACGATCGAGTTTGGCCACCACGAGTGTGTCCCCGCTCCTGCAGGCAGCTAGCGCTTCTCGTAATCCCGGCCTCGCACGGTTGGTTCCCGTCAAGCCAAGATCGGTGTAGATCAGATTCGATCTAACGCCCAGTCGTTCCAAGGCGTTTTGTTGGGCGGTATGGTCTTGCTCATTTGTGGATACGCGCGCGTACCCGACCAGTAGTTCATCCATGACGGCACACTTCACCTCGACCTACAGGGCCGTCAACGGTTCTCCATTGAGATCGGGACTGGTATGCTTTTACTACTTAGTAAAAGGTGGTGATTGGCATGACAGCAGGTGTTCTTGCTCGTTCCGCCAGGGCTGCGAGCGGACTCACGCAAAGCCAGCTCGCGATTCGCTCAGGGATCGCCGGCTCGTCGCTCTCCCTGATTGAACACGGCAAGCGCGAACCGACGGTCGCCACACTCGAGGCACTGTTGCGAGCGACCCGCCACACGATTGTCACAGTCCCGACGGTACGCAGCGATGCTGCCAGCATCGCCTCGGAGATCGGCGACGCAATCAATAGATCAGATGAAGTCTCGGCGTTCCGGCGATTCCTCCAACTCGCCGACAACCTCGCTTCAGAACGCGGAGCCACCCGAGTCGGACTCGCGTTGAGCGAGCCGTCCCCCACCGGGTCCGAGCGATGGGACGCCGCGATCGCCGCGATTTGCGAATACCGGCTCAAAGCAGACGCCCTGCCCGTTCCGGATTGGGTCACCAGGCAAATTGGACACCCTGACGGCCCCTGGGCACCGCGCACAAGCGACTACGACATCCCGGCAGACCCGACGCGAGTACCCGTCGAGTTCCTCCGCCGCGGCATCCTGATTGAAGCCGAAACCCTGGAAAGCGTCTAATGCCAGGAGATCAACTCGACCGCGACGACCTTATCCGCGGCATCAACGCGGTTATCGCCAAACTCCGCGCGGCCGGCCAGCCTGCAGGCATCCGAATCGTTGGAGGAGCTGCACTCGCTCTTCGGTACTTCGACCGCCGCACAACCGCAGATGTCGATGCGCACCTGCAGCCAGAGCAACCTATCTTGAAGGCAGCAGTTGAAGTCGCCAACGAGAACGGCTGGCCGCAGGACTGGCTCAACAGCAACGCCACAATGTTTCTACCGTCCTACGGGGCTGACCTTGGCTGGGAGGTCCTCTACGCGAACGAGGACATCACGGTGGAAGTGGCCTCGCCCCGGGCACTGCTCGCTATGAAGCTCAACGCATCACGCCCGGGGCGCGACGTGCAGGACATCGCCAACCTGCTCGCGATCTGCGATGTTCGTGAACTCAGTGCGGCCGAGGAATTGCTGAATGACTTCTTCCCGGGAGACGGGCTCCCAGACAAAGCACTGCGCCTCCTCGAACCCATCTTCAAGCAGGGGATCCCCGCAGTCCCAGCATCGCCGCCCCCTCCCCTCCTAGGTACGCGCACCTCACATCGAGCACCTCAACAACAGTCGGGTCCCGCAGAATAGGGGAGCTCCGCGGTTCCCAAATGGCCTTCAGCTGCCAACGCCGACTCGAAGCCATGGCGGCCAATTCTGTGCCCCACGAGGGTCCCTCTTGCGGGCAAATTTTTGTCCAGCTTTCACGAACCACGGGCCAGCGTAATTCCCCGTTACTCTGAGCCCATGAAGAGCAAACCGGATGAACCGGCTATGGCGCGAGCTTCGTTGCGCTGGACGCTGCCGGCTGCCGTGATCGCCGTCGTCTCTATTCTGTTGATCTGGGTAGCCCAATCGCTACCCACTATTTGCCCCGCGATTTACCCCGCTCCGGCAAGCTGCGCTCCTGATGCACGCTCGGGTCCCGCACTTCTTGGCAGCGCCCTCCTCGTTGCCCTGTTTGTGGCGCTGCTGGTCACCGGCGCGGTACTTCAACCCAGACGCCGCGAAAAAGCATTGCGGGTCCTTTTGATCGTGCTTGTCGTGGCTGCCGTCGTCGCGCCTCTATGGACTCTCACCCGTTCCGGCTTCGCACTCGGTTAGCGTTCGAGCTTCGTTTCGCGGTCCGTGGGCGCACCCAGCCCTAGTCCGTTTCGCTAGCACTCTCCCGGCGTCTCTCTGCATCCAGAAGGACTCGCCGACGGCTACTCCCCTGGACCAGCACCAAGCCAGCCGCGAGAACGGAAGCAGCTGAAGTGGCGAGCATAACGGTCAACACCACATCGGGTTTCAAGGTCATCGCCCGTCCGGTCATGGACGTGAATTCGCACTGCAGCCCCAGCGGGATCAACGTGATCCGACCAACGATCGGCTGTCCGGGGTCTACGCTCTCGCGAGACGCCGGGAGTGCGTCCACAAGGCACGAATAGCTTGGATCTCGGACCGCGTAAATCGCCGCAGCTGGCGGCAATGCCATGAAGATGGCCAGCCCGCACAACGCGGTAGCCGCCCATCCCCTCGTTATCATTTGGCCATGCAACCACATCCCAATGCGCACGCCGGGACTTGCTCCTCAAGTCGCGGGAAGCGACCGCACAGGGTTGGCCTGGAAACACCGATGCGAATCAAATGGGGTGCCGTTAACTCTGTCAGAGCACCGCTGCCATGACTCTATTTCCCGATGTAGAGGTTATCCGCCGCCTTCACCCACTCGTCAGTTGCCAAAGTCCTTGAATCTGCAACGAGCTGGGCAGAGCCATGCCCTTGAATGGCCAGCTCCATCGGCAGCCCGCCAGCACACGAGCTTGTCCACACTTCATCCGACGCGTACATGATCATGCAGAAACCCTCGCTCGAAGCGGGTCTCGCTGCGAAGTACTTGTTCCCGTTTTGCTGCAACAGGAGCCGAGTAGTGCTGGCGTCAATGTCACTCCAACTGTCGGCGTACACGATCGCAGGTAGCTGATCAGCGGAAGCTTGTTCGCGGTCGAGAGCACTGATGTGGTCTGACTGTGGAACGCAACCGACCAGAAGTGCGGCGGATGCTGCGATAGTGAGCCCCGTGAAGAAGCAGCGCGTGATCATGTCATACCCCCTGACCACATCTTGCCATCCGGTGCACCGCTGACGGCAGCGGTTTCAGGAACTGATTGGACAACCACGCTCCCGACACCCCAGTAGCCTGGCCCCATCCGAAGTCGCCGCCGAATCGCCGACACAGGTCTCGCAGAGGGTTCGGCTCCGGGCGCTGGGACATGAACTCTGAGACGCACCCAGTCGTCCGACCGGCTGACGTTGAATTCAGAACACATTCGGAATAGACTCGATTCATGGCGCCAATAACACTCACCCCTGCAGAACGACGCGTTGTGCAATCGTCGGAACTGTCCCGTAATTCTGCAGCGGTCTTCGCTGCCGCTGAGGAAGCACCCGTCGAGGTCACTCGGCGCGATGGCGAAACGTTGGTTCTCACCACGAAACGTGAAACGGCTGCCCATGAACGGATCCTCGAGGTCGCCGCACAGCTGATCGCCGTGTCACTGGATGACAGTGGCACGCTAGAGGATCGCCTCGCCCGACCGTTTCCCTGGATCAAGCTACTCAGCGTTCAGGACCAGCGAACCTGCGCACAGGACATCATCGACACGGCTCGCGGTGCATTCGTTGTGAATCAGCCGGGGCGGATACTCACTGAGATCAAGGCGTGGCAGAACACCGCGGAGGCTGTTGCTGCCAACTGGGGACAGGAAGAACCGGATTGGCTCCGTGAACCTGTGGCGGTCAAGAAGCCCCGCGCCTAATGGCCCCAAAGAAGGGGCCCGTCGCTCGCCCCCTCAAATCATCAGAATTCGCCATCGAGCATGTGACGAGTCAAGCCGTGACTGGATGGCGCGACATCGTCGCTACCCAGAAAAGCTCAGCCGCAGACGCCTGGGACCGGCTCACCAAGGCCCCGAACCAGTCGGACCCCAAATGCCACCAGCTCAAGGGCCAACTCGCAACTATTGTTCGTGACGGCGTCGAACACGATCAATGGCAGTACGAACTCTCTGGGGGTGCACGCATTTGGTTCTACATCGAGGGCAAAACAGTGAAGATCGTCAACGTGTTCACGAGGCACCCGAACCAAACGAAGTAGGCGTGAGCGATCGCTAGCGGCCTCGAGCTGTTTGCGATCTCGCCCGTTGAAGGTTCCGCCAACAAGCCTGCGCTAGCGCCCGTAGTGGTATCGACATCCGGCGATACGGACTTCGTCGTTCTCGACCTTGTAGATCAGGCGATGTTCGTCTGTGATCCGACGTGACCAATACCCTTGGAAGCCGTGCTTGAGGGTTTCGGGTTTTCCGATGCCTTCATTGCCGTTGCGAATAACGTCGCTCAGGAGCGTATTGATGCGCTTGAGGATCTTGCGGTCCTGAGTCTGCCACCAGCAGTAGTCGTCCCAGGCATCCTCGTCCCAGATCAACTTCATTCGTCAAGGTCGTGCTGCGTGCCGTGGCCGGCCTCGAGCCGATCGATCGATCCGAGGAGGCGGCGCGCGTTCGCGGGGCTCTTCAGCAGATAGGCAGTTTCCTTGAGCGACTCGTAGTCGTCGAGCGAGACGATGACCACGGGTTCGTGTCCTGCACGAGTGATAACAACTTCTTCTCGGTCATTCACCACTGCTGAGAGCGTCTCGGCGTACTTCGCCCGGGATTCTGAATATGTCATGGTACGCATTGGGATCCCTTCACGTACAGAAAATTGTACGTCACATTGGTTTCGACTACAAGATGCACCCACAGCTCCAGCATCGTCGCGTAAAGGTTCGCGTCGCAGGACAAACCGTCCTGCAGCGCGAACCTTCCTTCCTGTTAGCCATTGGCTCGGTGTTGGCGCTGAATGGTTCGGTAGATGGTGGAGCGGGCGACATTGAAGAGCTCGGCAAGCTCTGCCGTTGTGTGCGTACCAGCGTTATATACCTCCATCAGATGCTTCTGCTGGGCTGGGGAGAGCTTCGGTGGCTTTCCGCGCAAACGGCCTTTCGCTTTCGCCACCTGCATCCCCTCTCGCGTTCGAGCACGGATGAGGTCCGACTCGAATTCCGCGACCATGGCCAGGACGTTGAAGAGAAGCCGGCCGACCGGATCAGTGGGGTCATGCACGGAGCCGCCGATGCTGAGCTTGACTTCCTTGGCGGTCAGTTCATCGACAATGTCTTTTGCATCTCGCAGCGACCTGGCCAGACGATCTAGTTTGGCCACCACGAGCGTGTCCCCACTTCTGCAGGCCGCGAGGGCTTCGCGCAGCCCAGGCCGCGCGCGGTTTGTTCCCGTAAGGCCATGGTCGGTGTAGATCAGGTTCGGTCTAACGCCCAGTCATTCCAAGGCGTTTTGTTGGGCGGTGAGGTCTTGCTCATTTGTGGATACGCGCGCGTACCCAATCAGAAATTCATTCATGACGGCAGAATTCACCTTGACGGGCGGACCCGTCAACCAGAATTCTCCAGCCCCTACAAGGAAATCGCACGTTGACGGCAATAAGACCATCGAATAACTTGACGGCAATAAAAACGTCAAATAATGTGAAGGGAACAAGACCGTCAGGAGGAAACTGTCATGACAGCACGCGGAGAAGTGAAAAGCGCCGAAGCTCTAGGTCGGATGCTGCAGCAAGGCCGCCTTGTCAGCGGCCTGACGCAGCGCGAACTGGCCGACAGACTCGAAACCGACCAGAAATACATCTGGGGTTTGGAATCGGGCAAGAACACGATCATCCTCGAACGCATTTTCGCGATCATGCGGGAAACCGGCGTCCGGATGTACATGGAGATCGACAACTCGCTGAATGAGCCCCTCCACGACAACGCGGAAAACACCAATGGCTGACCTGCGCGTGGAACTCTACGGCGAGCTGGTGGGGCACCTGGTCGGCGCCGAGCGTCGCACCTTTGATTTCATCGCGACGAAGAACGCCATCGAAACATTTGGGCTAGGCAGCACGATTCTCTCCGAGTCGGTTCCATTCGACCTCATCGCCAACCGCAGCAGGGCCGCGCGCCGCCGCAATTTCTTCGCCGAGCTCCTTCCCGAGGGCACCGCTCTCGACAATCTCGCCGCTGAGATCAGAGTCTCCACTGATGACGTCATCCCGCTGCTGGCCCAGTTCGGTCGAGACGTCGCTGGTGCCGTTCAGATCTATGACCCGGATGCGCCGGGCGAGCCACGCAAGCCTGACCTGGCCCAGGTGGACGCGGCCGGGGTTGGCCGGATGCTCGCCAACACGCAGGCCGCCCCTCTCGGAAACCGGCCGAAGTCCGGCCGGACTTCGCTGGCCGGCGTGCAAGACAAGATCGTTCTAGCGCGGAAGGAGAGTCACTGGTTCCAAGTTCTCGAGGGCTATCCGTCCACTCACATCATCAAGCCGCCGTCCATCCGCTATCCGAGCATCACGTTCGACGAGGAGTACGGCTTCCGTGCGGCCAAAGCCGCTGGCCTCACCACATTCGATACATGGATCGAAGACTTCAGCGGGGTCCGCGGCCTCGTGATCGAGCGGTACGACAGGTCACCTGACGCGCCGCAGGGACGCATCCACCAGGAAGATATGAACCAAGCCCTGGGCGCATCGAAGAACGAGAAATACCAGGAGTTCGGTGGGAAAATCTCACTCAAGCGAGTAGCTGATGTCTTGGGGCGCAACGGCGACCGGGCCTCCGTTGACCAGCTCCTTAGACTCCTTACCGTCTCGCAGGCTGTGGGCAACCTCGATATGCACGGCAAGAACATCAGCATGCTCCACCTGCATGACGGCAGCACAAGAATTACCCCGGCATACGATGTTGTGCCGCAAACTCACCTCGACAGCGACGGAAAAATGGCGCTGGCCATCAACCGGAAGTATGTGCACGCTGCAATCACTATCGAGGATCTCATCGCGGAAGGTCAGTCATGGAAAGTGCGGTCACCTCGCGCGATCATCACCTCAGCCCTGGAGGCTGTGGACACGTTCGTCCGCTCGGAGAGCCCCGTCGAGAACGCATACGCCGGGCTTCGGGACGACATTGCCATGTTCACCAGAAATCTGCTTGACGGACGGCCAACCGGTACCAACTAGGTGAACCCCGCCAGGAAGGTAGGCCACCGGCATCTGCAGTACTGCGAATTCCGCCCGGACGCAGATCATACATAGAGTGAAACTATGGGCGAAGAGGCGATTGTCAGAGTGGTGTTATTCGTTACCGTGGTTGGCAGCGGCATTCTTATGCTGTGGATGGCGCAGGCTGCAGCCAGCGGACGTCTTGGACGCAATCAGCTCGCCGGCATACGCCTTCCCGTGACCATGGCAAGCGACAGTGCGTGGCTCGCCGCACATGTGGCGGCGAAACGGCCAACACAATGGGCGGGCTTCTGCTCGATTGCCTCCGCCGTGCCCTCCGTCCTCCCCGTCCCCATGCCGATTGTGCTCACATCGATCCTCATCGGTGCCGCGGGGATGCTCACCTTCGCGCTCTACGGCGCCTCGGTAGGCAGCCGCGCCGCACGCGCTCTCGCCGACGGTGACTAGCACGGGAACAACCTGTGCACCCGGTCCGGCGGATTCGGCTATCGGCGTTCAGTCGGGATGTGAGCACCGTCACGTCAAGCGCGGGCGTAACGCAACGCGAGTTGGCGCAGGGTGGCTTCGATGCCGGCGGCGTTCTTCCGAGGAACTCCGAGCAACTCGAAGACCTTGCCCTGTACGGCGGGGACGGTGCTGTAGTCGAACGTCTCAGTGACGCGCGTAGACGTGGGCGTGAGCGGCGTGAGTTCCCAGCGCCACCGGTGGCCCGCTGGGCTACGCCATTCCACAAGCTGACCGTCCTCGAAGCGCGTCACCGTGCTGCTGATGCGATACCGGACGCCGAACTGCTTCATCGCTACCGAGAATTGTGCGCCCTGGCTGAGCCGCCGCGGCCCCGACACCGTGTCGCCGACGGTGCCCGAGCCGTCCAGCTCACCGTGGCGGTGCGGATCAGCCACCAACGCGAAGACGTCGTCGGACGAAGCCGGCACGTCCACAGCGCGCGCGACTCGGCGCGGTCCTTGCTCAACCTGTTCGACCGTCATGCTCGCTAGCCTAGTTCGTCCGGCTATCGGCACCTCCTGCGGGTGGGACGTCGTCAGCCGGCCCATCGATGGGCGTCGGGTTGGTCCATACCGCCCAGCCAGACAGCCGGCCCGGTCATTCCGGTGCTTCCGTCGCGGCCCGCCACGGCGGCGACCGCGCCGTGGGCGCAGGCTCCCAGACATCCTGTGGAGACGAGGATCCTGGGACCAGCCCTTCACCATTCAGCTGCCGAACCCAGCCGGCGTCACTCACGGCACTGTGGTCGGCCCCGGCAAGTCCGCTGACGAGGTTCGCTGTGAGAAAAGGCGACTTGGTCATGACTTACCAGCGCTGGTAGACCTCAATCAAGAGTTTCTGCTGCCAGTGAGCCCCCACGCGACACCGGACCCACGGCGGGGGTTCGAGGCCAGGTCCAGGCGGAGCGCAGGATGAAGGCCAGGATCAGCACCTCGACTCCGATGGTGAGGCCGTAGTAGAAGGCCCAGTCCCAGGACGCCCCTGCCGCGTTGAACACCATGACGGGGATGTACAGCGTTGCCACGACGAGGTTCGCGGCACGGTTCACCCGGGTGGGCAGCGTCATGGAGAGCACCACCATCAGGGCCGGGATCGCGATGATCACGAAGAAGATAGACATCAATGTCCCGCTGATATCGAAGTCGAAGATGACGCCACCCCGGATTACGTCGATTTCGCCGGGCTGGTAGAGGTGGAAGTAGTCGATGTAGATGACGAGGAACATGAGGCTGGTCCAGGCCGCTGCGAGCTTCGCCTGCACGGGGATCGGCGAGCTGACGAGCCGGTTCGGGGTATTCGTTCGGATGGTACTGGTTCTGGACATGGCGGACCTCCCAGGTTTTTAGAAGAACTTACGACTGTAAGGACTGATCGCCAGAGTAGCCTTACGAGCGTAAGTGCGCAAGGATGGGTGGATGACGCCGCGCACACCGCTGAGCAGGGACAGGGTTATCGGCGCGGCCGCAGCGGTAGCCGACCGCGCGGGTGTTGCGGCTGTGAGCATGCGCAGTGTCGCGAAGGTGCTCGGCGTTGAGGCGATGTCGCTCTACCATCACGTGCCAGGCAAGGAAGCGCTGCTCGACGACCTTGCCGACTGGGTGTTCGAGAGGATCGAGCTGCCCGAGGTCGGTGGAACCTGGCGGGAGGCGCTGACCGCCCGGGCACGATCAGCGCGGTCGGTGCTCACGGCTCATCCGTGGGCGCTGGGGATGATGGAATCGCGCCCTCACCCCGGCCCGGCACTGCTGCAGCACCACGACCGGTTACTGGGCGTGCTGATGACCGACGGCTTCAGCGTCGCGCTCGCGATACACGCGTTCTCCGCCATCGACGCCTACGTGTACGGGTTCGCGCTGACCGAGACGAGCCTGCCGTTTGAACCGGGGGATGGCGCCGAGGAGGCGTTCGCCGTCACGGTCGCGGCGCCGGCGGAGCTGTATCCGCACATTGCGCGCTCGCGCGCCGAGCTGTTCGGCGATGGCGGTTACGCGTTCGCGGACGAGTTCGACTACGGCTTGGAACTGCTGCTGGAGAGCCTGGAACGTCGGGTCGCCGACGCGGGCCCCGCGCTACGCGAGCGTTAGCGCATCCGCAACGAAGCGAGCCACGGGTGTGTGGAGACGAGCAAGGGGACATGCCCGATGGCGGCCACGTTGTGGAGCCCGGAGAGTTGGAGGACTTCGGCCTCGATTGGTTGTCAGCCGGAACGCGAGGTCGACGGTCGCACCTGGGGCGGTTGCATTGAAGTCGTCGACCAGATGGCGATGGCAGACCGACTGCCACCCCGGAGGCAGTGGTCTGTGTCGGCGTGCCCTTCGGCCACACCCGCCCACAGTGGATCCTGCCGTACGGCGGACGAATTCACCTCGACGGTAGCGCACGGACAGTCACCGCTGACTACAGCTGACAGGCCCTTGGCGTGGGATGCGAGAGCACGGCGTGTAATAGGGTTCGAATAACCGGTGACGCATCACTCAACTCACCGCCGTGCCGCCAACGCTGAATTGGAAATCTGATGGCCGACGTTCGGGCACCTGCCAGTCGATCCGAGCGCCTGGACGCGCTCCCGTTCACCCGGGAGCACCGCAGTGTGCTCGTGGGCTCCGGCGTGGGCTGGGCACTGGATGCGATGGACGTTGGACTCATCTCCTTCGTCCTTGCACAACTGGCGGTGCAATGGTCTGCCACCGATATGGAACTGTCCTGGATCGCATCCGCCGGATTCATCGGCATGGCCATTGGGGCGGTTCTCGGCGGTTTGCTAGCCGACCGCATCGGCCGACGCCAAGTCTTCGCGCTCACCCTCCTTGTCTACGGTCTGGCGACAGGAGCGTCGGCCTTGTCCGAGACCGTAGCCGTCCTCATTGCGTGGCGATTCGTCGTGGGGCTCGGGCTCGGCGGAGAGCTTCCCGTCGCCTCGACGCTCGTGAGCGAGTTCGCGCCGCCTCGCATTCGGGGCCGCGTCATCGTCATCCTCGAATCGTTCTGGGCGATCGGCTGGACCCTGTCCGCCGTCATCGGGTTCCTGGTCGTTCCGTCTTCGGCTGACGGATGGCGCTGGGCGCTGGCCGTCGGTGCGGCTCCGGCCGTCTACGCGGTGGTCGTGCGCCTCCGGCTGCCGGAATCGGTTCGCTTCCTCGAGTCGCGTGGCCGCCTCCTCGAAGCGGAGACGACCGTCCGACGCTTCGAAAAGTCCGCCGGGATCACCTCTGGACCCGAGAATCCTGAACCACCCGCGACAACAACTCCACGCGAGGCCCTGTCCGGTTCCCGGACCGGCGTCGCCTCACTCTGGTCACGCGGCCTGCGCCGCCGAACCGGGGCTCTGTGGCTGGTCTGGTTCTGTGTGAACTTCTCGTACTACGGCGCCTTCATCTGGCTTCCGACCATTCTGGTCGCGTCCGGATACTCACTCATCCGCTCCTTCGCGTACACGCTGATCATCACCGTCGCACAGCTGCCGGGCTACGCCGCTTCGGCATTCCTCATCGAGCGGTGGGGCCGGCGCAGGACCCTGGCCGTGTTCCTCGCCGGCTCGGCAGTCTCGGCGGCGCTCTTTGGAGCCGCGGGCGATGCCACCCAGGTGATCGGTGCGGGAATGCTGCTCTCCTTCTTCAATCTCGGTGCGTGGGGAGCGCTGTACGCGGTGACCCCGGAGCTGTATCCCACGCGCATCCGTGCCACCGGGGCCGGCTGGGCAGCCGGCGTCGGACGGATCGCCGCAATCGTGGCCCCACTGTCCGTACCCGTGTTGCGCGAGACGGGCGGGACCCCTCTACTGTTCACGGTCTTCGCACTGTTCTTCGTGGTCGCGGCCCTCGGCGCACTGGGGCTCCCCGAGAAGCGGGGCGAGGCGCTGGAGGACTGAGCCGGCTGCCTCCACCGTTGTGGCGAGCACGGGGCCACCAATGCAGGAACGGACGCCCTCTTCCGAGGAAGAGGGCGTCCGTTTGCGGTCTACAGGTTACTTCTTGCCCTGGGCGCGTCGCTCCGAGCGGTTCGCCGGAGCGGGCTTCGACGCATCGTTACGCTGGCCGAACGCGCCGCGCTGGGGCGGCCCGGCTGCCGCCTCCGCCTCCGCTTCCGTTACCGGAGCGGCGGTGGAGCGGCGGGCGCGGTCCGTGGCGGCCTGCTGGATCTGGCCGCGCTGGTTGCGCACCTCGACTCCGCCCGAATCGCTTGGAGCGGTGTAGCTGAGCTTCTCCTCCGCGGTCGCAGACGGCGCGAGGCCCTTGGCCGCGACAACGGGGCCGTCAACGGCGCCGGGTGCCTGACTGACCTCGACCTCGAGGTTGAACAGGAATCCGACGGTCTCCTCGCGGATCTGACCCATCATCTGCTGGAACATGACGAAACCCTCGCGCTGGTATTCCACCAGGGGGTCGCGCTGGGCCATCGCGCGCAGGCCGATGCCATCCTTCAGGTAGTCCATCTCATAGAGGTGTTCACGCCAACGGCGGTCGATGACCGACAGCACCACTCGGCGTTCGAGCTCGCGCATCGCCGGGGTGCCCAGAGAGTCTTCACGATTCTTGTAGGCGAGCTTGGCATCCGAGACGATCTCGCGGCGCATGAAGTCGCGGTTGATCTTGCCGCGGTTGCCGGCCTCGGCAACGACCTCGTCGATGGTCAGCCCCACCGGGTACATGGTCTTGAGCTCGGTCCACAGGGCATCGAAGTCCCAGTCGTCGCCGTTGCCCTCGCCCGTGTGCACCTCGAGGACCTCATCGATGACGTCTTCGAGAAAGCGCTGCGTGCGTTCGTGCAGGTCGTCGCCCTCCAGGATGTGGCGGCGGTCGCCGTAGATCGCTTCGCGCTGGCGGTTCAGCACATCGTCATACTTGAGCACGTTCTTGCGGATCTCGGCGTTACGGCCCTCGACCTGCGCCTGGGCGCTGCGAATCGCCCGGCTGACGACCTTGGACTCGATGGCCATATCGTCGGGGATGCCCTGGCGGCCCATCAGGCTCTCGGCAGCTCCGGCGTTGAAGAGACGCATCAGGTCGTCGGTCAGGGACAGGTAGAAGCGGCTCTCGCCAGGGTCACCCTGTCGCCCGCTGCGTCCGCGCAGCTGGTTGTCGATCCGGCGGGACTCGTGCCGTTCGGTGCCCAGCACGTAGAGCCCGCCGGCGTCGACGACCTTCGCTGCTTCCACGGCGACCTCTTCCTTGACGGCGTTGAACACGTCGTCCCAGGCGGCTTCGTATTCGTCCGGCGTTTCGACGGGGCTCAGGCCCTTGGCGTTCATCTGCGCCACAGCGAGGAATTCGGCGTTGCCGCCGAGCATCACGTCGGTGCCTCGACCGGCCATGTTGGTGGCGACGGTCACCGACCCCAGACGCCCGGCTTGCGCGACGATGGCGGCTTCCCTCGCGTGGTTCTTGGCGTTGAGCACCTCGTGCCGCACACCCTTCTTCGCGAGCAGGCGCGACAGGTACTCGCTCTTCTCCACACTTGTCGTGCCGACCAGGACCGGCTGGCCCTTCTCGTGCCGGTCGACGATGTCCTCGACGACCTGGCCGAACTTGGCCTCTTCGTTCTTGTAGATGAGGTCGGACTGGTCGAGGCGCTTCATGGGCTTGTTCGTGGGGATGGAAACCACGCCGAGCTTGTAGGTGCTCATGAACTCGGCGGCTTCGGTCTCGGCCGTACCCGTCATGCCCGACAGCTTCGAGTAGAGCCGGAAGTAGTTCTGCAGGGTGACGGTCGCGAGCGTCTGGTTCTCCGCCTTGACGGCGACGCCCTCTTTCGCCTCGATCGCCTGGTGGATGCCCTCGTTGTAGCGGCGGCCCATCAGGATGCGACCGGTGTGCTCGTCGACGATCATGACCTCGCCGTTCATGACGACGTAGTCCTTGTCTTTCTTGAACAGGGCGTTGGCCTTGATCGCATTGTTCAGGAAGGAGATCAGCGGGGTGTTCGCGGACTCATACAGGTTGTCGATGCCGAGGTAGTCCTCGACCTTTTCGATGCCGGGTTCGAGCACACCCACGGTGCGCTTCTTCTCGTCGACCTCGAAGTCGACATCCGGAATGAGCTTGGTCGACAGACTGGCGAATTCGGTGAACCACCGGTTGGCTTCACCGGATGCCGGACCCGAGATGATCAGCGGTGTACGCGCCTCGTCGATCAGGATCGAGTCGACCTCGTCGACGATGGCGAAGTAGTGCCCGCGCTGCACCATGTCAGAGGCCTGCCAGGCCATGTTGTCGCGCAGGTAGTCGAACCCGAACTCGTTGTTGGTGCCGTAGGTGATGTCGGCCAGGTACTGCTCGTGGCGCTGGGCCGGCGTCTGGCCGGACAGGATGCAGCCGGTGGTCATGCCGAGGGCACGGAACACGCGCCCCATCAGCTCACTCTGGTAGCTGGCCAGGTAGTCGTTGACCGTGATGATATGAACGCCACGGCTGGTGATCGCATTCAGGTACGCCGCGGTCGTCGCCACGAGGGTCTTGCCCTCGCCGGTCTTCATCTCGGAGATGTTGCCGAGGTGCAGGGCCGCCCCGCCCATGAGCTGCACGTCGAAGTGGCGCAGACCCAGCGTGCGGGTCGAGGCCTCGCGCACGGCGGCGAACGCCTCGGGCAGCAAGTCGTCCAGCGACTCACCGCCCGAGTAGCGCTCACGCAGCAACACGGTCTCGTTCTTCAGTTCCTCATCGGTGAGGTGGCTGAAGTCGTCCTCCAGCGCATTGGTGGCCTTCGCATACTGCTCGAGACGGCGCAGCAGGCGCCCTTCACCAACACGAAGAACTTTTTCCAGAATTGAGGCCACGAATGCACTCCACTAGTCGTCACGGCGTGTGCACACGCCTGTCGTCGTTGCCGCACGCTCACAGCGTCCGGCATGCGGCAACTATAACAAGGCTAGATGGTCAGTTGCTGCGCTCGCGAGCGGACTGCGCGGCCTCCCCGGGCTCAACGGCGTTCTCGTCCAGTTCGATCACACCGTAGTCCCAGCCCTTGCGCCGGTAGACGACGCTCGGGCGCTTCGTCTCGGCGTCCTGGAACAGGTAGAAGTCGTGGCCGACGAGCTCCATGAAGTAGAGCGCATCGTCGACGGTCATCGGGGCCGCCGCGAACACCTTGCGACGGATGACGACGGGGTTGTACACATCCTCCGGCTCTTCGGCCGCAGGCGTTTCCGACCTCACGACGGGGATCGCACCCGTGCGCACCCGCTCGAGCACCTCGGCGTCGGCCGGCGTGATATCCACCACGCTGAAGTCAACGGATGCCGCGTCATGCAGCGAAATCGGACGGTGGGCACCGCCGCGGTGCAGCTTCTGACGGTCCTTGGCTCGGCGCACACGCTCCAGTAGGCGTCCCAGGGCGACGTCGAACGCCGCGTACTTGTCGGATCCGTCGGCTTCAGCCCGCACGATCGGACCCTTGCCGACCAGGGTCAATTCGACCCGGTCGTTGCCCGTGGCACCGTTCTTCTCGCGGTGACGACTGAGCTTGATCTCGAGAGCCAGCGCCTTGTCGGCGAGACCGGCGACCTTCTCGGCTTTCTCGGTGGCGTACTCCCGGAAACGATCAGTGATCCCTAGGTTTCGTCCAACGATGTTAGTTTCCATGACGACCTCCAGATCTGGCGAACCGCCCGTATCCGGGCGATTATTACGCGCCTTTAGGACCACCGTAGCCGTGCGGGCCGGATAAGTCACAGCCTTTTGTCAATGAGTTTCCGATGAACTCTGGGCGGCCGGGAAACGACGCCGTGTTTCCGCCACTGTGGCAACGCCGACGACTTCGCCGCCCGCATGCAGCACGGCGCGTCGCGCCTCGAGCACGGTGGCGCCGGTCGTCAGGATGTCGTCGACGACCAGGGCTCGGAAACCGTCGAGTCGACGCAGAGCCGTCAGGGAGCCGGCACGGTTCCGACTCCGGTCTTCGAGCCCCAGGCCCACCTGGTCCTGCGTCTCAGCAACCGTCCGGAGTACCCGAGTCGCACGGAGCCCCGCTCGCCTGAGCAGCAGGTCGACCGGGTGGTACCCACGGATGCGCCAGGCCCTCCGGGAGGATGGAACCGTCACCAGGTGGATGCCCGGGCCCCCCGGCTCCGCCCGGGCGAGCGCCGCGGCCACGACGCTGCGCAGCGGTCCGGCGAGCGCGCCGGCGGCATCCGTTCGACCACCGTCTTTGAACGCCCCCAGAACCCGCCTGGCCACGCCCGAGTAGTCCAGGGCCGACAACACCTGGACCCCCGATCGCTCGGAGCTGTGCAACCGGGGCCTGAGCGCGGCCAGGCATGCCTGGCACAGGGCGCGGTCGGGCGCACCGCAGCCGCTGCACTCGGTGGGCATCACCACCGCCCAAGCGTCGAGTGCGGCCCGTGAGAGAGCGTCAGGAGTGCGCATCCAGCCAGCATCGGGCGTAGATCGGCCGGGAGTGGAACCGGGCAGGCATCCGGTGCAGAACCAACACCCGAGGGGACAGTGGAGGAGCTAGCCGCCGATGCCCTGCTGCGTGGCCAGTAGCGCGACTCCGGAGAGGCGTTCCTGCCAGCCGGCTCCACGCTGCACCAGAAGGCCGCCCGTTGAGGAGAGGGCGCGCAGGTCCCGGAGGTTGTTGCTACCCACAATGGTGACACTGTCCGGAGCGGACTCGAGGCGCGTGCTGAGACCTCCCAGTTGCAGGGCCACGATCCGTTCCTCACCCGTGGGCAGCAGGGTCAGCGAGGCCACGGTGAGTTCATCGATCCAGGCCGCGTCCACCGCGACGCCTGCGGTCTGACTCAGCAGCACCGCGTCGCCCAGGGCAACCGGAGTGGTCTTGTCCCGGGCGATCGCGGCGACGACGAACCGGGTGTCGGCGCCGGACTGGAGCAGCGCGATGAGACGGGTGCCATCTCGGGACACGCGCAGGGAGCGAATCGCTGATGCTTCCGGCCAGGGGGTGGGCACTGCGGTCGCATCGCCGTTCGGGCCGTAAACGAACAGTTCCCCCGGGCGGTCGGCGGGGATCGACCAGACGAAGCCGTAGTTGTCGATGGAAGGCCCGATCAGACCCTGCCGGGGATCGAGCAGCACCGGGTCGTCGCCGACGCGCACACCGTAGACACCGGCTTCGGCCAGCACGGCGGCCGCCGTCTGGCCGGGTGAGAGCGTGGCCGAGAACGGGTTCAATTCGGAGACCGAACCGGACAAGCCGGCGATCGGAGTGATCGACGAACCGCTCGCCGCCAGGAAGCCGAACTCGCCCTCCCGCAGCACGAGCGCCCGGGCATCGACGCGGGGGTTCACGGCCGGGGCGTTCGCCGTGAGCTCGCTGATGTCCTGCTGATTGCGATTGATGGTGACGGTCGCGGACAGGCCGGCCGGGAGACTGGTGGACAGCTGGGCCTTCATCCGCTGCAGGGTGACCCGGTCGGCGTTCAAGGCCTCGCTGTTGAGATCGACCTTGGCGTCTCGAGCGATCACCTGCACGGCATCCGCGGTGAGCTTGGTGCCCTCGGGGAAGGCCGTCACGACAGCCCCGCCGAGCCAGGGACTCGGCCCACCGAGCAGACCGTTGACGATCTTGGTCAGGGTGGCACCGCCGCGCGGATACCAGCGCAGGTCGGGCACGAGATAGCTGTATCCCGGGTCGAAGAAGTACAGCGCCTGGGAGGTGAAGACGTCCTGGAAGATATTGCGGTCGATGACGGTTCCGTTGGGGGCCGCGCCGATACGCCACTGACCGCCGACCTTCACGAACTGGTAGCGCAAAGCGACCGCGGTGGGCGACTCGACCTCCCGGTACTCGCCGCGGGCATCCACTTCCGCGACCGGGTTCACCGAGAACTGCATCTGCTCTTCACCGACGGCCACGATGCTGCGCCCGGTGGCGTCGTCGACCGTCACCCCGACATCCGGCTCCCAGGTGTTGCTGAAGCTCGGAGACAGGAATTCCCGGGCGATCGCGTAGTCACTGTCGGGGCTCGTCGCGGCGTCGATGAAGCCGCGCAGGATCGCCTCGGGCGTGGCGTCCTTCTGGGGCCTGGACGGAAGGAAGACGGGTGCCGGGGTGGTGCCGGGCTGCACCGACTGTCCTTCCCGCACTCCCCCGTCACGCGGGATTCCGGAGCATCCGGTCAGTGCCACTGCGAGCGCGACCAGCCCCGCGAACATACGCGCGCTTCTACGCATAGTGTCCCCCCGTCTCGGCGCGACCCGTTCCGCCGGCCGCGTCTGCCGGCGGCAGCGGGCTGGGCGAGCTCGTCAGCGTTCCGCGCGCGCTGCGCGGCAGGGTCAGCCGGAAACAGGAGCCCTCGCCCGGGTGCGACCAGACCTGCAGCCAGCCGCCGTGCACGGAGGCGTCCTCGAGCGAGATGGAGAGTCCGAGGCCGGTGCCGCCGATGGTGCGCTTGCGCGACGGGTCGGCCCGCCAGAACCGGTCGAAAACGTGGGCCATTTCGGCCTGGCTCATGCCGAGCCCGTAGTCGCGGACCGACAGGGCCACCGCACTTTCGTTGCTGTCGACGGACACGATGATCGGCTTTCCCTCCCCATGCTCGATGGCATTGCCGATCAGGTTGTGCATGATGCGGCGGATGCGGCGGGGGTCGACGTCTGCGTCGAGGTGCCCACCCGGAGCCACGAGGGTCAACACCGTTCCCTTCGAATCCCCCAGCGAGCGCAGACCGTCGATGGCATCCTCGGCCAGGTGCACGAGATTGGTCGGTTCGGTCTCCAGCTGCACCGAACCGGCATCGTATTTGCTGATCTCGAGCAGATCGCTGAGCAGAAGCTCGAACCGCTCGACCTGCGCGTGCAGGAGCTCGGCCGTGCGCCCCACCGCCGGCGGGAAGGTGGACCGGTTGTCGAAGAGCACGTCGCCGGCCAGCCGGATCGTCGTCAGGGGGGTGCGGAGCTCGTGCGACACATCGGACACGAACCGTTGCTGCACCTCGGACAGGTCCGCGAGCTCCTTGATCTGACTCTGCAGGCTGTCCGCCATGCCGTTGAAGGACCGGGCCAGCGTCGCGATGACGTCCTCGCCCTTCTCCGGGATGCGCACGCCGAGATCACCGGAGGCGAGTCGCTGGCTGGTGGCGGCCGCGACCCGGATCGGCGTGACCACGAAGCGCACCACGATCCAGGTCACCGCCCCGATCAGCAGGATCAGCACCAGGCCGGCGATACCGAGGGTGCGCTGCACGAAACCCAGGGTCGACTCGGCGTCGGCCAGGCTATAGCCGATGTAAAGCTCATAGTCACCGGCGACCGGGACGGTGAGCTGCGACCCGACGACGATCCCGGGGATCTGGCCGCCGTCATCCGTGGTCAGAGTCACCGACTGCCAGAACTGCTCGCCCGGATTCTCCTGTACCTGCACGCGCAGATCGGTGGTGATCACGCCGGTCGAAGCGCCGAACGACGAGGAATCCTGGGGTGCCACGGTGGAGGCGTCCTGACCGGGCGCCCGGAAGATGGCGATCAGTTGGGACGAGGATGCCGCGGTGATCAGGGTGCGGGCCGAGCCCACCAGGGTCTGCACGTCCACCCGGTCGGCGGCGTCCGAGGCGTCGAAGATGCCCTGGGCTGCGGTCGTGGCCCGGTTCGATTCGACGAGGACCTGGTTCAGCCGGGATTGGAAGAGGTCGTTGCCCACGCTGACGGACACGTACACCCCGACCACCATGATGGCGACTCCGGAAAGCGCGACCGTGATCGTCACGGTCCGGAACTGCAGCGAGGATCGCCACAGACCGGCGACTCTGGCAGGCCCGGAACGCCACTCCCGCCAGATGCTGCGGTTGAACCCGGTGCGGCCGACCATCTGAAACCTAGCCGGCCGCGCCGGCCCGATAGCCGACCCCGCGCACCGTCATCACGATGCGAGGGTTGTCCGGGTCGTCTTCGACCTTGGCGCGCAGACGCTGGACGTGCACGTTGACGAGGCGGGTGTCCGCCTTGTAGTGGTAGCCCCAGACCTGCTCCAGCAGCATCTCCCGGGTGAAGACCTGCTGAGGCTTGGACGCGAGCGCCAGCAGCAGATCGAATTCGAGCGGGGTGAGATTGATCTGCCGCGTGCCCCGCCGCACCTCGTGCCCAGCGGCATCCACGACCAGGTCCCCGATCTGCAGGCTGGCGGGCGTCTCCGTCGGAACCGGGCGCAGACGGGTGCGGATGCGCGCGACCAGCTCCTTGGGGTTGAACGGCTTGACCATGTAGTCGTCGGCGCCCGATTCGAGGCCCTTGACGACATCCGTGGTGTCGGTTCTCGCCGTCAGCATGATGATGGGCGTTCCGGACTCCGCGCGGATCAGGCTGCACACCTCGATGCCGTCGAGGCCAGGAAGCATCAGGTCGAGCAGGACGAGGTCCGGCTTGACGGCGCGGAAGGCCTCCAGCGCCAGGGCACCGTCGGCGCAGAAGACCGGCTCGAACCCCTCGGCGTGCAGGACGATGCCGATCATCTCAGCCAGCGCGGTGTCATCATCGACGACAAGAATGCGTGCGTTCATCAAACCGTTTTCCACTCAGTCACCCAAAAATACCCCGGTGAGTCATGCAATCACTGGCCTAAGAGTAGTCGACGACACCGCCTGAACGCTCAACGCGCTCATTACTCTCCGAGGTATGCCAGCATAGAACTCGTGACGGACCCGCAGAACTGGCACTCCCCGACCGATGACTCACGCGGCAATCCGGCGGGAGACGGGCAAAACCCGCCTTCCGCGCCTTTCGTTCCTCCCGTTTTCGCGCCCCCGGCGGGCACGCCCGCACCGTACGCCATCGGCCAGCCCCCTGCCTGGGGTGCTCCGCCTGCCTGGACTCCCCCGCCGCGACCGGGATTGATCCCACTGCGCCCGCTCGGCTTCGGGACCCTTCTCTGGGCTCCGTTCCAGGTGCTGCGCCGCAACCCGAAGGCAACCTTCGGCAGCGCTCTGATCGTTCAGGGCGTCGTCGCCCTGGTCACCGTCGTGGTGGTCGGGCTGGTCACGTACTTCGCGCTCGGACGTGTGGACAACGCACCGTTGGAGGACCGCGCCGCCCTCGAAGCCGGCGCGACCCTGAGCATCGTGCTCTCCGCGCTCGTTCCGGTGGCGCTGGCGGTTCTTGCCTCCGCCATGCTGCAGGGCATCATCGTGATCGAGGTGGCCCGCGCGACGCTGGGCGAGAAGATGCGCCTCAGTGCCCTCTGGCGTGCGGTCCTGCCCCGCCTGTGGCCGCTGCTGCTCTGGACCATTCTCCTGAGCGCCGCAATGCTCGCCGCCCTCGCACTGGTGGTCGGGCTCGTCGTTCTTTTGGTCTCCCTGGGCGGAGCGGGAGTCGCCTTCGCGGTGCTCACCGGCATCCTCGGTTCACTCGCACTCATTGTGCTCGGTGCGTGGCTGCTGACGAAAACGTCGCTCGTGCCGAGTGTGATCGTGCTCGAGCGGCTCGGCCTCCGTGCCGCCGTGGCCCGGTCCTGGTCGCTGACGCAGGGCTATTTCTGGCGCACGCTCGGCGCCCAGTTCCTGGTGGCGCTGGTCGTGAACATCGTCTCGCAGATCGTCACGACGCCCCTGTCGCTTCTCTTCGGCGTCGCGACCACCCTCATCGACCCGAACGGGTCCTTCGAGGCGTATCTTCCGTCCATCCTCCTGTACGTGCTGACAATCCTGCTCGGCCTGGTGCTGGGCGCCGTCGCCGCCGTGGTGCAGTCATCCGTCACCGCACTCATCTACATCGACCTGCGGATGCGTAAGGAAGGCCTCGACCTCGAGCTGGCGCGGTTCGTCGAATCCGCGCCCGGCAGCGGTGAGGACCCCTACCGGCCGAAGCCGACAGCCGCTCCGGAGACTGCCCGGGCATGATCGGCGGGTGGCAGATTCACGCGGCGATCCGGGGAGCGATACCGGTCGAACCCGATGCGCCCGAGGCCCGGGACTGGCTGCGGGCGGAGCTGGCCAAGCCTCCCTACGCGGCAGCCCGGCCGACCTGGTTCGACCGGTTGTCCACCGCCGTGCTCGATTGGTTCGCCTCTCTCACTGCACCATCCGCTGACGGGTTGGCCCCCTGGGTTCCCCTCCTGGTGACCGTCGTTGTCGTGTTGCTGATCGGTGCCGCCATTCTCATCTTCGGCCTGCCCCGGCTGAACCGGCGCAGCCGACTCGCGACCGACCTCTTCGGGGTGGACGACCGGCGGACCGCCACTGACCTGCGACGCGCTGCCCTCGCCGCGGCCTCCCACCGGGACTGGAGCCTGGCCAGCGCCGAGATGTTCCGCGCCCTGGCGCGGGGCATGTCCGAGCGCACGATCCTGATGGTGACACCGGGCACGACAGCGCACTCCTTCGCCGCCCGGGCTGCCAAGTCCTTCCCCGGCGAGCGGGTGCGCCTGGCCGAGGCCGCCGAGTTGTTCGACGGCGTGCGCTACCTGGGAATCGAGGGAACCGAGCAGCGGTTCCTGGCCCTGGCAGCGTTGGAGAGCGATCTCCGCTCCGCCCGGCCGATCCACCGCGAAGACCCGACACCGACGCGACAGCCATGAGTCTCCTCACACAGGCACCGTCCGAGCCCCCGGCAGACGCCGTAGCCACCACACCCACCCTGCGCGCCGCGGGACGTCGAGCACGGTTCTGGCTTGTGGCCGGTGCCGGGGCCCTGCTCGTGGCCGTGGTCAGCACCGTGCTCGCCGTCGGCGGCGCGGACGGCGAGCCCCTCGCCGCGGACAGCGCGACGCCGGTCGGAGCGCGGGCGCTGGTCGAGGTGCTCCGTCAACAGGGCGTCATTGTCACGGCCGCCGACAGCCTCGACGAGGCACGCACCCTGACATCCGCCGCCGGCGATCCCACCGTCTTCTTCTTCGACCCCGACGGGCTCCTCAGCGCTGACCAGCTCACCGCGATGGCGAGGCTCGCCCCGCGCACGATCGTCGCGTCCCCGGATTTCCTGACCCTGCAGACGCTCGCCCCCGCCGCCGGCTTCGGTGGGGTGTCCCAGGCCACGGCCTCGCCCGCCCGCTGCACGCTCCCGGCCGCGGTCAAGGCCGACACGGTCTCGCCCGGCGGGCCGACCCTCACCATCCCGGCGGAGGCCGACGGACTGACCGGATGCTTCCCCTCGGGAGACAACGCTTACGCCCTGATCCAGACGGCCGCGTCCGACCGCACCCTCACCCTGCTCGCCGACGGGACCCTGTTCAACAACGAACGGATCATCGAGGCCGGCAACGCCGCCCTCGCGCTCAACCTGCTCGGGGCCGGCGACGAGCTCATCTGGTATCTGCCGACGATCGCCGACGTGCCGGGGACGGGGTCGCCGTCGCTCGGCGAGCTCACTCCCGGCTGGGTGACCCCCACCCTGGTGCTGCTGGTTCTGGTGACGGTGGCCGCGGCGGTCTGGCGCGGACGTCGCTTCGGTCCGCTCGTGGCCGAGAATCTGCCGGTCACCGTGCGCGCCAGCGAGACGATGGAGGGTCGCGCCCGGCTCTACGCTCGCAGCAACGCCCGCCTGCGCGCCCTCGACGCGCTTCGTGTCGGGGCCGTGCAGCGCCTGGCCGGTCAGGTCGGGCTGTCCCGCCTGGCCACCCTGGACGAGGTGATCGTGCTGGTCGCCTCCGTGACCGACCGGCCCTCCGGGGAGGTGCGGCTGGTGCTCGTGGACGCCATTCCGGCGACCGACGCCGAACTGGTCGCCCTGTCCGACCGCATCCTGGAACTCGAGCGGGCCACGGCCCGCGCGACCACGCCCCTGCCACCCGAAAGAATGGACTCATGAGCACTCACACCGCTGTCGATACCCTGCGCGCATCCCTCGCCCAGGTGCGCACCGAGGTCGGCAAAGCCGTCGTCGGACAGGATGGCGCCGTGACCGGGCTGATCATCGCGCTGCTCGCCCGCGGCCACGTGCTGCTCGAGGGAGTGCCGGGCGTCGCCAAGACGCTCCTGGTGCGTTCCCTGAGCCACGCGCTCAGCCTGGAGACGAAGCGGGTGCAGTTCACCCCGGACCTGATGCCCGGCGACGTGACCGGTTCCCTCGTCTACGACGCCAGGGTGGGCGACTTCGAGTTCCGCAAGGGCCCCGTCTTCACGAACATCCTGCTGGCCGACGAGATCAACCGCACCCCGCCGAAAACGCAGTCCGCCCTGCTCGAGGCCATGGAGGAACGCCAGGTCAGCGTCGACGGGCTGTCGCTCCCCCTGCCGGACCCGTTCATCGTCGCCGCGACCATGAACCCGATCGAATACGAGGGCACGTACACGCTGCCGGAGGCGCAGCTCGACCGGTTCCTGCTCAAGCTCGTGCTCGACGTGCCCGAACGCGACGCCGAATTCGAGGTCCTGCGGCGCCACGCCGAAGGATTCAACCCGCGCGATCTCGCGGGCGCAGGCGTCACGGCCGTGCTCGGAGCCGATGAACTGCTGGCGGCACAGGCGGCTGTGGCAGCCGTGGGATCCAGCCCCGACGTTCTCGCGTACATCGTCGACCTGGCCCGGGCCACGCGGAGCAGTCCGTCGGTCAAGCTCGGGGTGAGCCCGCGCGGCACGACCGCGCTGCTCGCCGCGGCCAAGGCCTGGGCCTGGTTGAGCGGGTACGACTCGATCACCCCCGACCACGTCCAGGCGATGGTGCTGCCGGTCTGGCGGCACCGCGTGCAGCTTCGACCGGAAGCCGAACTCGAAGGCGTCTCCGTAGACGCGATCCTGCGGGCAGTGCTCGCCCAGGTGCAGGTGCCGATCTAAGTGACGCTCACCGGCCGGTTCGTTGCCCTCCTCGCGCTCGGTGTCGTGCCGATCGTGCTGCTCGGGCGCACCCCGGCAATGGCAACCGCCGTGTTGGGACTGTGGGTGCTGGCCGCGCTGGCCCTCGGCATCCTGGATCTCTCGCTGGCCGGCTCGCCACGGCGGGTCGCACTCACGCGCAGCCTGCCGACCCGGGTGCGCCTCGGCGAGAGCGTGACGAGCGACCTGTACCTGACCAACACCGGCACCCGCCGCCTGAACATGGTCGTCCGGGATGCCTGGCAGCCGTCGGCCGGTGCCGGCAACAACCGCACGAGGCTGGCCTTGCCGCCCGGGGAACGGCGACTGGTGTCGCTGCAGCTGACACCCACCCGGCGCGGCGAACGACGCGTGGACCGGGTCACGGTGCGCTCCTTCGGGCCGCTCGGGCTGTGGGCGCGGCAGGCCACCCTGCAGGCACCCGGGCAGATCCGCGTGCTGCCGCCCTTCACCGCGCGCAAGCACCTGCCCTCACGCATCACGAGGCTCAAGGAGCTGGACGGGCGCACCAGCCTGATGGTGCGCGGCCAGGGCACCGAGTTCGATTCGCTGCGAGAATACGTGCGCGGCGACGACGTGCGCTCGATCGATTGGCGGGCCACGGCCCGGCACAACGACGTCATGGTGCGCACCTGGCGCCCCGAACGGGACCGCCGTGTGGTGGTGCTGATCGACAGTGGCCGCACCTCGGCCGCACGCGTCGACGACGAGCCTCGCCTCGACACAGCCTTCGAGGCCTCGTTACTGTTGGCCGCACTGGCCTCCACGGCGGGAGATCACGTCGACTTCATCGCGTACGACCGTCGGGTGCGGGGCCGGGTGCAGGGCGCCCAAGGGGCAGAGCTGCTCTCGCGGATGGTCGACACCATGGCCCTGATCGAACCGGAGTTGATCGAAACGGACTGGGCCGCCGTTCCCGCGCAGGTACGCGCGGTGACGAGCCGCCAGGCCCTGGTCGTGCTGATCACCTCGATCGACGCGGCCGGAGCGTCGAGCGCGCTGCTGTCGGTGCTGCCCCAGTTGACTCGGCGTCACACCGTGATCGTGGCATCCGTCACCGACCCCACGACGCTGGCGGCGACTCATGAGCGCGGCAACCGTGAGGAGGTCTACCGGGCAGCGGCCGCGGTGCGCGCCCTGCTCGACGTGGCCCGGGTGTCCGCGGCCATCCGCCGGCAAGGCGCGGAGGTCGTCACGGGGTCTCCCGCCGATCTGCCGCCCGCGCTGGCCGACCGATACATCGCACTCAAGGCCGCCGGGCGGCTCTGACCTGGCTCAGGCCGAAAAAATCCGGGTGCTGCCGGCGTCGAATTCCGCCAGGTCACCTGTTTCACCGGCTCGCACGGCCCTCCGGCCGAGCACGAGCATATAGGCAAGGAAGGCCAGCAGGGCCGCCGCGCCGATTCCGATCTTGACGGGCCAGGGCCAGGGCGCCGGTGTGACGAACCCTTCGATCACCCCGGAGACGAAGAGCACGAAGACCAGCCCGATCGCGACCGTCGACAGCGCCCGGGCATCCTCGGCCAGAGCCTGCGCGCGCGTGCGGGCGCCCGGTGCGATCCAGGCCCAGAAGATCCGCAGTCCCCCGGCGGCGGCCACGAAGATCGCGGTCAATTCGAGCATGCCGTGCGGAAGGATGTAGAGGAAGAACACGTCGCCCTTGCCGTAGGCGAACATGACGGCGGCCGTGATTCCCACGTTCTGCGCGTTCTGCAACACGATGTAGGGAACGTAGACGCCGAGGATGCCGAAGGCGATGCACTGGGCCGCGATCCAGGCATTGTTGGTCCAGACCAAACCGGTGAAGGACGCAGCCGGATTCTCCGAGTAATAGTCAACGAAGTCTTCGTTCACCAGCTTCTGGAGCGCGGCGTCGGAACCGATAGCCGCCAGGGCCTCCGGGTTACCCGTGATCCAAACCGCGTAGAGTGCGGCAACCGCGATCGTCACCACCGCCACTGCCAGGGTGAGCCAGCGCAGACGGTACAGCGCGGCCGGTAGTTGCAGGATGAAGAAACGCGGAATCTGGGAGATCACATTGGCGCCGGCACCGGTGAACTTGAGTCGCGCCCGAGACAGTCCCACCGACAGCCGGTCCCCCTCGAGGGTCGACCCTGCCGACGATTTGAGGGCCGACAGCTGGGTCGCCCCGGACTGGTACCGCTCGATCAACTCGTCTGCCTGCGCGCCGGAGAGCCGCCGCTGCTTGCCGAGCTCAGCCAGGCGGTCCCACTCGGCGCGGTGCGCCGCTGAATACGCGTCAAGGTCCATCTGATCTAATAGTAGACATGGACCAGCCGGGCAAGGTGGCCGATCACGGCCAATATTCATGGAGTGAGCAGGAATTGGTCACCGGCGAGGCCGTTGCCCTCGATGTGCGCCCGGCCAGCATCATCCTGCGTGCCGCAGGAACGATCATCGACTGGGTCACGTATCTGCTCCTGTTCCTGGCCATGGCCTTCCTCGTCGGGTCACTCACGGGAGTGGCCATCGACGACACCCTCGGCCGGGCGCTCGGAATCGCCGGCCTGGTCGTCTGCCTCCTGGTTGTGCCGATGTCCGTCGAAGCGGCCACCGGCGGTCGCTCACTCGGCAAGCTCGCTATCGGCGCCCGCATCGTGCGCGATGACGGTGGCGCCATTCAACTGCGCCACGCCTTCATCCGTGCGCTTCTCGGCGTCATCGAGATCTATCTGACGTTCGGCGGCCTCGCCGCCACCACAGCACTCCTGAACGGAAAATCCAAGCGCCTCGGCGATCTGCTGGCTGGCACCTATAGCCAGCATGAGCGGGTTCCGCGCGTGCCTGACCGCACGGTCGTCCTGCCGCCGGAACTGGCTGCGTGGGCCCAGACGGTCGATATTCTGAGGATGCCGGACCGCCTCTCGCGCAGAATTGCGCAGTTCCTGGGGCAGGCCGAAAAACTGAACCCGGAGACTCGGTTGCGCCTCGCCGCCAGTCTCGCCGACGAGGCCGCACCGTTCGTGTCGCCGAAGCCCGTGGCTTCCCCAGAGGTTCTCCTGGCCGGCGTCGCCGCGGTGCGACGCGATCGGGAATCCACCGCTCTGCAGCTCGAACGCGACCGGTTGGACCGCCTGCAGCCCATCTTGCATGCTCTGCCGCACAACTTCCCGCAGCGCTAGCCCTCCGGCCCCTGACGAAAGAAGGCCACTGCACGGCCTCCTCGTGGCGCAGGGTGTGGTGATGGGCGCAGGGTGTAGCGTGCGCCGGTTTCCACAGGGTGCGCCCCAGCACCGAGACGCTCGCGTGTGTGGCCTCGTGTGGGGCGGAATGTGCCCACGATTGTTCCCGTTCCGGTCGAGAGTGGCCGTTTTGCTGGGCACTCTCGACCGGAACGGGAACAGTCACGACTGGTTAACGGGGGAAGGCCACCCCGTGGGGTGGCCTTGTGTTTCTGGTGTGTGTGGTTAAAGCACAATGGCCACCCCGGGGGGTGGCCTTGTGTTTCTGGTGTGTGTGGTTAAAGCACAATGGCCACCCCGGGGGGTGGCCATTGTGTGTTTCAAGTTAAGTCCGGCGGTGTCCTACTCTCCCACAGGGTCCCCCCTGCAGTACCATCGGCGCAGAGAGTCTTAGCTTCCGGGTTCGGAATGTGACCGGGCGTTTCCCTCTCGCTATAGCCGCCGAAACATCTTTCGATGAATCGATTCTATATTTTTTAGTTATAGAGCCCTCACACAGTTGTTGCCGGTGAGGGCGTTGTTCTCGACCGTACATCGAGAACCACATAGTGGACGCTTGCAGCTTATTCAAACTGTTGTGTTATCAAATTATTGGCTTATTAGTACCGGTCAGCTCCAAGGGTCTTTAGTCCCCTCTTCCACATCCGGCCTATCAACGCAGTAGTCTAGCTGCGAGCCTCTCCCCCGAAGGGATGGAAATCTCATCTCGAAGCCGGCTTCCCGCTTAGATGCTTTCAGCGGTTATCCGTTCCGAACGTAGCTAATCAGCGGTGCTCCTGGCGGAACAACTGACACACCAGAGGTTCGTCCATCCCGGTCCTCTCGTACTAGGGATAGATCTTCTCAAATTTCCTGCGCGCGCAGCGGATAGGGACCGAACTGTCTCACGACGTTCTAAACCCAGCTCGCGTACCGCTTTAATGGGCGAACAGCCCAACCCTTGGGACCTACTCCAGCCCCAGGATGCGACGAGCCGACATCGAGGTGCCAAACCATGCCGTCGATATGGACTCTTGGGCAAGATCAGCCTGTTATCCCCGAGGTACCTTTTATCCGTTGAGCGACAGCGCTTCCACAAGCCACTGCCGGATCACTAGTCCCGACTTTCGTCCCTGCTCGACTTGTCAGTCTCACAGTCAAGCTCCCTTGTGCACTTACACTCGACACCTGATTGCCAACCAGGTTGAGGGAACCTTTGGGCGCCTCCGTTACTTTTTAGGAGGCAACCGCCCCAGTTAAACTACCCACCAGGCACTGTCCCTGAACCGGATCACGGTTCGAAGTTAGATATCCAATATGACCAGAGTGGTATTTCAACGATGACTCCACCTGAACTAGCGTCCAAGCTTCAAAGTCTCCCACCTATCCTACACAAGCCACACCGAACACCAATACCAAGCTGTAGTAAAGGTCACGGGGTCTTTCCGTCCTGCTGCGCGTAACGAGCATCTTTACTCGTAATGCAATTTCGCCGAGTTCGCGGTTGAGACAGCTGGGAAGTCGTTACGCCATTCGTGCAGGTCGGAACTTACCCGACAAGGAATTTCGCTACCTTAGGATGGTTATAGTTACCACCGCCGTTTACTGGGGCTTAAATTCTCAGCTTCGCCTTGCGGCTAACCGTTCCTCTTAACCTTCCAGCACCGGGCAGGCGTCAGTCCGTATACATCGTCTTGCGACTTGGCACGGACCTGTGTTTTTAGTAAACAGTCGCTTCCCACTGGTCTCTGCGGCCTTCGAACGCTCCAGGAGTAAATCCCTTCACGCCTCAGGCCCCCCTTCTCCCGAAGTTACGGGGGCATTTTGCCGAGTTCCTTAACCACGATTCTCTCGATCTCCTTAGTATTCTCTACCTGATCACCTGAGTCGGTTTGGGGTACGGGTGACTAAAACCTCGCGTCGATGCTTTTCTTGGCAGCATAGGATCACTGATTTCGTCCGTGAGGACTACCCATCGGGTCTCAGCCTTATATGAGAGACGGATTTGCCTATCTCTCGGCCTACATCCTTAGACCGGGACAACCATCGCCCGGCTCAGCTACCTTCCTGCGTCACACCTGTTAATACGCTAACCGCACCAGCATAGGGTCGCACGCTAGGCCCCACGCTTCACCCCGAAGGGATCCATCTAGGGGATTCAGATGCTTAGCATTACTGGATTAGTTTGGGCGGTTTTTCGCCAGTACGGGAATATAAACCCGTTGTCCATCGACTACGCCTGTCGGCCTCGCCTTAGGTCCCGACTTACCCAGGGCGGATTAGCCTGGCCCTGGAAACCTTGATCTTTCGGAGGACGGGTTTCTCACCCGTCTTTCGCTACTCATGCCTGCATTCTCACTCGTGTAGCCTCCACGGCTGGTTTACACCGCCGCTTCGCTGGCCACACGACGCTCTCCTACCCATCAACACGGCTGAACCAACACAACAAGTGTGCGGCTTACCAAAAATATCAATGCCACAACTTCGGTGGCGTGCTTGAGCCCCGTTACATTGTCGGCGCGGAATCACTTGACCAGTGAGCTATTACGCACTCTTTCAAGGGTGGCTGCTTCTAAGCCAACCTCCTGGTTGTCTGTGCAACTCCACATCCTTTCCCACTTAGCACGCGCTTTGGGACCTTAGTTGGTGGTCTGGGTTGTTTCCCTCTCGACGATGAAGCTTATCCCCCACCGTCTCACTGCTGCGCTCTCACTTACCGGCATTCGGAGTTTGGCTGACGTCAGTAAGCTTTTAGGCCCCATCGGCCATCCAGTAGCTCTACCTCCGGCAAGAAACACGCAACGCTGCACCTAAATGCATTTCGGAGAGAACCAGCTATCACGAAGTTTGATTGGCCTTTCACCCCTATCCACAGCTCATCCCCTCCATTTTCAACTGAAGTGGGTTCGGTCCTCCACGACGTCTTACCGTCGCTTCAACCTGGCCATGGATAGATCACTTCGCTTCGGGTCTAGGACATGCGACTGAATCGCCCTATTCAGACTCGCTTTCGCTACGCATTCCCCTCTCGGGTTAAGCTCGCCACATATCACTAACTCGCAGGCTCATTCTTCAAAAGGCACGCTGTCACCAGAACAAAGCTGGCTCCAACGGTTTGTAAGCAAACGGTTTCAGGTACTATTTCACTCCCCTCCCGGGGTACTTTTCACCTTTCCCTCACGGTACTTGTTCACTATCGGTCATGTAGGAGTATTTAGGCTTATCAGGTGGTCCTGACGGATTCACACGGGATTTCTCGGGCCCCGTGCTACTTGGGATACTCTTCGGGCGATTGCTGCATTTCGACTACGGGGTTCGCACCCTCTATGACCAGGCTTTCAATCCTGTTCGTCTATACAACGTTCTAACCCTCACTGTTCGGCAGAAGCAGCAGAAAAGTCCCGCAACCCCGACCATGCAACGCCTGCCGGCTATCACACATGATCGGTTTAGCCTCATCCGGTTTCGCTCGCCACTACTAACGGAATCACTATTGTTTTCTCTTCCTGTGGGTACTGAGATGTTTCACTTCCCCACGTTCCCTCTACCCGCCCTATATATTCAGGCGGGAGTCACCAGGTCACTCAAAGAGGCCTGGCGGGGTTTCCCCATTCGGAAATCCTCGGATCACAGTTCGTTTATCAACTCCCCGAGGCTTATCGCAGATTACTACGTCCTTCTTCGGCTCTACATGCCAAGGCATTCACCGTTTGCTCTTAGAAATTTGAAATCACATGAGTTTGAATCGATTAAGAATCGTAAAACTCGAAAGTCTCACGATCGAAATTGACCAATGATCACAGCACTGAATAAATTCAGTGCTTAGATCTTTGTAATTTGCTGTCCGAAGACAGTCAAATTTAAGATGCTCGCGTCCACTGTGTAGTTCTCAAAGTACGGGCGGTACCCTCACCTGCCCACGATTGATGTGAACAGGAAAAGGTCCAGAGGAAAAGTCCAACCAGGGTCTCGACAAGCTCGACCACCGATTGTTCCGGTCCCTCAGGACCCAACAGCGTGCATATGCGTTTCGTTCACCGACAAACCATTCCAACTCCCGAAGGAGCGTACCGGGTTCAGCGGTGTTCTCAACGCATCAATGTCAATGTTCCACCCATGAGCGCCACCGGGAAACATGTGTTCCCGTAATGGCTTGGCAGTGTTACCCCGCTGTATACAGACGGCACTGCTGTGCTCCTTAGAAAGGAGGTGATCCAGCCGCACCTTCCGGTACGGCTACCTTGTTACGACTTAGTCCTAATCACCGATCCCACCTTCGACAGCTCCTCCCCTTGCGGGTTAGGCCACTGGCTTCGGGTGTTACCGACTTTCATGACTTGACGGGCGGTGTGTACAAGGCCCGGGAACGTATTCACCGCAGCGTTGCTGATCTGCGATTACTAGCGACTCCGACTTCATGAGGTCGAGTTGCAGACCTCAATCCGAACTGAGACCGGCTTTTTGGGATTCGCTCCACCTTGCGGTATTGCAGCCCTTTGTACCGGCCATTGTAGCATGCGTGAAGCCCAAGACATAAGGGGCATGATGATTTGACGTCATCCCCACCTTCCTCCGAGTTGACCCCGGCAGTATCCCATGAGTTCCCACCATTACGTGCTGGCAACATAGGACGAGGGTTGCGCTCGTTGCGGGACTTAACCCAACATCTCACGACACGAGCTGACGACAACCATGCACCACCTGTATAGAGACCTTGCGGGGCGACTGTTTCCAGACGTTTCCTCTATATGTCAAGCCTTGGTAAGGTTCTTCGCGTTGCATCGAATTAATCCGCATGCTCCGCCGCTTGTGCGGGCCCCCGTCAATTCCTTTGAGTTTTAGCCTTGCGGCCGTACTCCCCAGGCGGGGAACTTAATGCGTTAGCTGCGACACGGAGACCGTGGAATGGTCCCCACATCTAGTTCCCAACGTTTACGGCATGGACTACCAGGGTATCTAATCCTGTTCGCTCCCCATGCTTTCGCTCCTCAGCGTCAGTTACGGCCCAGAGATCTGCCTTCGCCATTGGTGTTCCTCCTGATATCTGCGCATTCCACCGCTACACCAGGAATTCCAATCTCCCCTACCGCACTCTAGTCTGCCCGTACCCACTGCAGGCCCGAGGTTGAGCCTCGGGTTTTCACAGCAGACGCGACAAACCGCCTACGAGCTCTTTACGCCCAATAATTCCGGACAACGCTTGCACCCTACGTATTACCGCGGCTGCTGGCACGTAGTTAGCCGGTGCTTTTTCTGCAGGTACCGTCACTTTCGCTTCTTCCCTACTAAAAGAGGTTTACAACCCGAAGGCCGTCGTCCCTCACGCGGCGTTGCTGCATCAGGCTTTCGCCCATTGTGCAATATTCCCCACTGCTGCCTCCCGTAGGAGTCTGGGCCGTGTCTCAGTCCCAGTGTGGCCGGTCACCCTCTCAGGCCGGCTACCCGTCGTCGCCTTGGTGAGCCATTACCTCACCAACTAGCTGATAGGCCGCGAGCTCATCCTTGACCAAAATTCTTTCCACCCCCAGAGATGCCTCCAAGGGTCGTATCCGGTATTAGACGTCGTTTCCAACGCTTATCCCAGAGTCAAGGGCAGATTGCTCACGTGTTACTCACCCGTTCGCCACTAATCAGAGAAGCAAGCTCCTCATCATCGTTCGACTTGCATGTGTTAAGCACGCCGCCAGCGTTCGTCCTGAGCCAGGATCAAACTCTCCGTAAATGTTTGATTGCACGACCCGACCCTTCGACAAGCTCAGGGACCGAGACGGCACATCTAGTGTGACTGACCGCCGGAATAGGCGGACCAGACACAAGTTTGAAACTGACAGAACAAATCATTACTGACTTGCTTTGTTGTTTAAATGTTTTCCAAAGGAATCTCCTGATCCTTCACCGCTAGAAACGGATCCAAATCACGAGGTTTTTGGCATTTGACATTGTGCACGCTGTTGAGTTCTCAAGGATCGGACGCACCCGACTTCAGGCCCTATAATGGGCTGTCGCTTCGGGGCAACTTGTATAACTTACCTGCCCGGCCACACCCTGTCAAATCAAGGCCGGCAGCCTGTTTCGAGTGCACTAAAGCGACTCACAACAACTACCAACCAAGCCACAACAAGAAGCCGGGGAGAGTTACTATCTTAGGCCTCCCCCGCACCGATCCGAAACGGATACACGCACTGGGCGAAGCTAAAAACTTTGGTTCCACGTGAGGCCGGGAAGCTCTGCGGCTTTCCGCACCTGTGGGGTACGTTTGAATACATTACGGTCCCCGCGCGGGGCCGTCAAAACCAGAAACCGCCCGGGCGTGTCACACCCCGAAAGGCAGAACGACCGGGCGGCATCCGCGCAGGTTTACTTCAAAACTGGTGTTTCCTCGCTGACAGTTACCGGCGTGGAGGCCTCGTCGGCCGGGACGCGCACCGGACCCAGGTTCCCGCGGTACTTCCACAGACCGATGCCCACCACGATGCCCGCCAGCAGCATCGACATCAGGAGTTCCTGGCGCGTGCGTTCCAGGATCGCCATACCCACGAGCAGGGCAACGATCGCGGCGATGGCCACCCAGGTGAGGTAGGGGAACGCCCACATCTTCAGGGACAGCCGGCTCGCGGCATCCGTACCCATGCGGCGGCGGAGCAGGAGCTGTGAGACGGCGATGACCAACCAGACGAGGAGCGCGATCGCGCCCGAGGTGTTCACCAGGAAGAGGAAGACAGTGTCGGGGTACAGGTAGTTCATCCCCACCGTGATGAACCCCACCACCGTTGACGACAGCACTGCACCGCGCGGAACGCCGCGGACGGAGATCTTGGACCACGCCTTGGGTGCGTCACCGCGCTCGGACAGGGAGAAGAGCATGCGGCTCGCGGTGTAGAGACCCGAGTTCAGGCAGGAGAGCACGCTGGTCAGAACGATGATGTCCATGATCGTGCCGGCCCCCGGGATTCCGTAGAGCTCGATCACGGCGACATAGGGGCTCTTCGCCACGGAGGCGCTGTTCCAGGGGAGCAGCGTGACGACGATGGCGATGGAGCCGATGTAGAAGACCAGGATGCGCCAGACCGTGGACTTGACGGCCTTCTTGACGGCGTCGACGGGGTTCTCGGATTCGCCGGCCGCGATGGTGGCGATCTCCGCACCGAAGAACGAGAACACGACCACGAGCACACCGCCGAGCACAGCGCCGCTGCCGCTGGGGAAGAACCCGCCGTTGCCGGTGAGGTTGCTCATACCCGGCGCTGCGACCCCGGGCATCAGCCCGATGATGGCCACGACACCGAGCAGCAGGAAGATCGCGATGGCCGCCACCTTGATCGACGCGAACCAGAACTCGAATTCACCGAACATCTTGACGGAGGCGACGTTGGTGAGCGTGAGGAGCACCATCAAGATCAGCGCCCAGACCCACTGGTCCACTTCGGGCACCCAGCGGTGCACGATCGCAGCGCCGGCCGTGGCCTCGATCCCGAGCACGATGATCCAGAACCAGGCGTACAACCAACCGATGCTCAGCCCGGCCCAGCGACCGAGGGCCTTGTCGGCGTAGCTGGAGAATGATCCGGTTTCCGGATGCGCCGCAGCCATTTCGCCCAGCATGCGCATGACCAGGATGACGAGCAGCCCGGCGAGGGTGTAGGCCACCAGGATGCCCGGGCCGGCTTGCTGGATCGCCGCGCCCGAACCGACGAAGAGGCCGGCGCCGATCACTCCGGCGATGGCGATCATCGAGAGGTGGCGCGGTTTGAGGGTCTTGGCCAGGTGCCGTTCTCCCCCGCTCTGCTCTGCGGATGAAGGTTCTGTGTCCGTCAGGTTGGCCATGTCACTCCTGTTTCAGTGGGAACCAGCCGCCGCGACGGTGCGGTCGGCCTGGATCCGTTGGGGATCGTGAATCCGTCGGGAATCGTGGATCCGTGGGGATGCGTGTGTCAGCGTATGTCACCCGAACAAGGGCGTCGAAACCGACACGGGGGCCGAAACGTGCTCGTAACCTGAGCTTTACACCTGACGCCGCCGGGACCTGGCAGGTCTACGCCCCCTGGATCAGAGCCAGAGCCTCGTCGCGGATGCGCACCATCACCTCGGGGGTGGCGGCCTCCACCGTGAGGCACAGAACCGACTCCAACGCCGGCTGCTGCCCCGGCTCCATCGCTTCATCCGACGTCGCCGGGCGCACGTTCAACCACCAGAACGCTTCATCGGCGCTCGTCATCCCGGTGACCGTGAGACCGTCGAACTCCTCGAAATCGGCGTCTCCCATCCAGGTGTCGACGATGCGCGCATACACCGCGGGCACGCTCTCGACCGAGCAGCCGATCTCGCCGGAATGGGAGTAGGGCAGGGCATCCGTCGCCAGTTCGGACAGTGGGCGGGGCTGGGAGCCGACCTCCGCGAGCACCTGCAATGCCGCGAGCAGGCCGCTGTCTGCGGACCAGAACGAGGGGAAAAAGTAGTCGCCGGAGTGACCGCAGCCGAAGACGGCGCCTGTCGCGCGCAGCTCGGCCCGCATCAGCTCACCGCCGACCGGCGTGGGGAGCGCATGGGCGCCGGCGGCCTCGATGGTCTCCGGCACCACGCGGGAGACGGTGTGGTCGTACAGTACCGACAGGTCCTGACCCGGGTTCTCGGCACGCGCCCGCTCGATCTGACGCCGGCAGAGGATGGCCCCGATCGCGGACGGGGCCACGACGGAACCGGTCTCATCGATCACGACACAGCGGCCTGCGTCGGTGTCGAACCCGAGTCCAAGGTCGGCATCGTGCTGAATCACGGCGTTCTTCAGGTCGACGAGTGTGGCCGGAGCAGCCAGGTCGACCAGGTGCGGCTCGGGGTCGGGGGTGAACGGGAGGGAGACGACGGTGACGGGCAGGGCGATCGCTTCTGGTGCTGTCGCGTTCGGGTTGCCGAGAACAGCCGGGGCGCTGGCCGAAGCCGCCCCGCCGCCGGCGTCGACCACGACGGTGAGCGGGCGGATGCCGCGGAGGCCGACCAGAGCGCGCAGGGCCGCCGCGTAGTCAGCCAGAAGATCGAGCTCACGCCGGCCGCCGGGCACGGTCACCGGCATCGGTCCGTCGGCCAGATACGCAATGGCGCGGTCGCGGATGGCCCCGAGCCCGTGGTCCAGGCTGACCTCCAGCGCGCCCGCGCGCAGCACGGTCAGCGCTGCCCCGGCACCCGGCGGAACGGAGATGAAGGCGGCCGGGGCGTTGAGAGTGCCCGAGCCGAAACGGATCTGGTCCGAGCCGCACCTGCCGAGGTCGACGACGGTCGCACCACGCGACTGCGCACCGCGCGTGAAGGCGGCCACGAGATCCACCGGCTCGCTCCCGGCATACCCGATGAGCACTTCGCGGCTCTGCGCGCCGACCTCGTCGACGAAGGCGGCGGCCAGGGCGGCCACCAGATCGGCGGTCAGTGGTGCGGCGGCCGTGCCGCGCACCTCATGCGGGCCGACGGCGGCGGCGAGGCGAGCGGCGGCATCCGTCGGGGGCGTCACGCTTCGGCTCCGTCGGATTCGGATTCGGACGCGGACGCGGACGCCGCCTCGCCCGGCGAGCGGAGCCGCATCAGCTGCCAGCCCTGCGGGGCTGTGGTGAGCCTGGCGTGCCGGGCGCACAGGTCGAACGTGTGGGGCTCCCGCTGAATGGCAAGCGGACCGAGCACGGCCATGGCGTCGACGTAGTCGAAGGTGAGTGTCGCGGCGGATTCCTCCGGGCAGGCGACGCGGGAACAGGGCCTGAATGACATTGCCTACAGGCTACCCGTTCGACCAGCCGAACTAGGATGAGGTTATGTCTCGAGCTCGCCCTTCCGCAGCGTCGACCCCGGCCCCCGTTCAGCGCGGTCGCGGCCGGGACCGGCACGGCCGGGGCATCCGCAGCTCGGTCACCGGTCCGTACCTGCCGCCGTTGCAGACCCGGATCGACACCTTCGACATGACCGTGGCCTCGACCGTCGACTACCTGCGATCGGTCCTGCCGGACCAGCTCTCGGACGTGACGTTCGAGGTGGCCGCGGGGCCCGCCTCGGTTCTCCCGGGGATCGGCGTCGAACGGTGGACCGTGTACCCCGCCGAGCGTCGGGTGCTGTTCTACCGCCTGCCGATCCAGCGCCTGACTCGGCTGCACCGCGATGACGACCTGCACCGCCGGATGGTGATCGAGAGCTGCGTGTTCCGCGCGATCGCCGAACTGCTCGGCAAGGACCCCTGGGATCTGGCCCCGGATCGGTTCCGGCACTTCTAGGTCTGCCCTCGCCTGCCTTTTCAGCGTTTTCGGCTGACGCAGCACTCCCGCGTACTCCTATTGCGACCGGGTTTTTCCCGGTCGCTTTTTTGTGCCCGAACCGGGCTATCACGGGCCTCCCAAAGGAATCTGCAACCAATTCGAACTAATTCCAAACCGTTTGACGGAGGGGACCGAACCTCATTCAGCACCAAGAACCCGCTGAATCCCAACCACAGACACGAAGGATTTCCTCATGCGCAAGCTCACCAAGACCACGCTCAGCCTCGCCACCGCGGGCCTCCTCATCGCCGGCCTCGCCGCCTGCTCGACCACCGCCGATGCGACCGCGCCGGCAGAGAGCAACTCCTCCTCCGAGGAGGCGACCCCCAAGGCCGTCGCCTCGATCCCCGCGCTGTCAGGCGTCGACACGTCTGTTCTCCTCGACGCCGACTTCGCCGCGGCTTTGACCAGCCTCGGCCTCACCCCCGGCACCGTGGGAACCGCGACCTTGACCGACGGCAGCCTGCACTTCCCGATCACCGGTGGAAACGTCGACTACTACGACCCCGAAGAGGACTACCGCCCCTACGTGCAGGGCTCGATCGAGCACGAGGGCTCCGGCTTCTCCCTGACCGCCGGCGAGACCGTGGTCGAACTGACCAACTTCACCATCGACCCCGGCACCAGCAAGCTGTTCGGTGACGTGAGCGTCAATGGCGAGTCGGCCGCCACCCAGGTTCTCCTCTTCAACCTGTACGGCGGAACACTCAAGCCGCTGCAGATGGACGGCGACAACGCCATCCTCGAGGGCACCACCGTGCACATCTCCGCTGAGGCTGCCGGCCTGCTCAACGACACGTTCATGACGGATGCCGTCGCTGACCAGCTCCTGGTGGGCATCGCGAAGATCACGGTCGCCACCAAGTAGAACCCCGACTCTGAAGGGCTCGCTGCGCTCTCGCGCAGCGGGCCCTTTCGTGTTGCTCCGCGGTGGTCGAGCGTGTCGGTGGTCGAGCGTGTCGGGACCCGGTGGTCGAGCGTGTCGAGACCCGGTGGTCGAGCTTGTCGGTGGTCGAGCCTGTCGAGACCCGGTGGTCGAGCCTGTCGAGACCCGGTGCGCCACTGCCTGGAGGCCGCCCCTGGGCATCCGTCGTCGTCGCGCCAATCGCGGAGATTTTCGCGACACGCCGATCACCGGGCCAGCAGAACCGGCGTTTCCCGAAAATCTCCGCAGTTGCGTGACGACGGATGCGCGCGAAGAACCCGGTGACGGATGCCCCGCGCCTCCCCACGGTGACCACTTCTCCTCCTCCACAAACCGGGTTTGATCGGGTTATCCACAGGGCGCCGTGGGGTGTCGGCCGGGGCCTCTGAATGTCAGTGGTCGCCCGTAACGTGTCCCTCATGAAGACCTCGTACAGCGAGCAGCAGCAAACCCTCGGGCGTCACTTCGACGTCATCCGGGAGACGCAGGCGGACTCCGCACGGGTGGCCGCACGCCTGGCCGCGCAGGTCGATAAGGCGCGACTCTGCGCCGAGGCCGGCGCAGCCCAGGCAGCGCGGGCTGCGCCGGTCGCCGGGGTGCCCCTCGCCCGGTGGGACGCCGCAATGATCGCCGAACGGGAGTTCGTGACCGAACTGGCCTGCACCCTGCGGCTGCCGGTGCGGTCCACGGAGACCCTGATCGCCGAAAGCCGGACCCTCTTGCACGAACTGCCGGCAACGCGGGCCGCGTTGCAGGCCGGGTCGATCACGTATCGGCACGCGCAGGCGATCATGCACCAGGCGTGGTCGCTGCCCGCGGAGGCACTGGCCGGGTTCGAACAGGCCCTCCTGAAGTCCGCACCGCACCTGACGGTGGCGAACCTGAAGTACAAGGCGCGCGTGCTGCGGGAACGGCTGCACCCGGAAACGATCACCGCCCGGCACCAGAAACCCGTCGCTGACCGGCGGGTGGTCTTCGAACCCGAGGCCGACGGGATGGCGTCACTGTCCTGGGTCGACTCGGCGGAAAAAGTGAAAGCAGCGTACGACCGACTCACGGTTACGGCGATGAGTTCTCAGTGCCCGGAGGAGGCCCGCACGCTGACTCAACTGCGGGCGGATACGTTCGCCGACCTGATCCTCGACGGGGTCACCGCGTCGGGTGTCGGCAAAGGTGTCCGCGGCACCGTGCATGTCACCGTCCCGGTGCTGACCCTCCTCGGCCACTCGGAGGAACCCGGCCATCTCGAGGGATACGGACCGATCGACCCTGACACCGCCCGGGAGATCGCGGCCCGGGCGCCGAGTTTCATCCGGATCCTGACCCACCCGGAAACCGGGGTCGTGCTGTCTGTCGGCCGCACCCGGTACAAGGTGCCGAAACACCTGAGACGGTACCTGCGGGTGCGGGACGAAACCTGCCGGTGGCCGGGCTGCCGCCGCGCGGCGGCGCATTCCGACCTCGACCACACCCTCGACTGGCAATTCGAAGGGATCACCGCGCACGACAATCTTGCGCACCTCTGCCCGGCCGACCATGCACTGAAATCGGAGACCCGGTGGAGCTACGTGCACCTGGCCGACGGAACGTTGAAGTGGACCTCGCCGACGGGGCGCACGTTCGTCAGTGAGCCGGCCACGATCATCCGTGCACCGGAAACAGCGCGACCACCGCGACAGCCGGACTCGGAGGAACCGGCGCCGTTCTGAGCCGGGGTTTCGAGCGGGGTTTCGAGCGGGGTTTCGACAGGCTCAACCACCGGGTTTCGACAAGCTCAACCACCGGGGTTTCGAGCGGGGTTTCGAAAGGGGTTTCGACAGGGGTTTCGACAGGGGTTTCGACAAGCTCAACCACCGGGTTTCGACAGGCTCAACCACCGGCGGCTGAACACACGCTGCGCAATGCCGGGACGGGCGCGGTGGATCGACATGACGACGATCACGACGATCGCCGTCATGATGGCCACCCTGGTGAGGGGAATCGACGGCACCAGCAGGCGCAGCGTGAGTGCCATCGGCACGAGGAGCCACTCCCAGCGTCCGCTGAGGGCGATGAACGGCAGCAGCAGCAGGGCGTACCAGGAGTAGCGGGGGCTCAGAATGAGCAGCGCGCTTCCGATCATGACGAGCTGACCCAGCCAGGGCTGGTCGGGGTCCGTCTTCCAGATCACGAACACGGCAATGACGGTGAGCAGCACCCCGGCGACGATGACGGCGGAACCTCCCGGAGCGATCAGCGAGAGCAGGGCGAAGCGGGTGCCGTCCTCGTACCCTTCCTCGGAGAGGTAGCCGGGCAGATAGCCGAGCACCCCGATGCCGGTGGTCAGCACATACGGCACGTACAGCAGGAGGAACGTCGCCACGGCGGCCACGGTCACCTTCCAGCCCTGGCGGCGCAGCATCGCCGGGGCCGCGAGCACGGGAATCAGCTTGGTCGCGATCGCGGCGCCGAGCGCAATCCCGCCGGTCCAGTAGCGCCGGCCGGTGACCAGGAACACGGCCGCCAGCGTGAAGACCACCCCGAGCATGTCCACGTGGGAGTTGGTGACCGCCTCCGTGGCCACGAGCGGGCACCAGGCCCACAGCGCGACGAACCGCTGGTCGATGCCACGACGGCGCATCCCGACCAGAAGCATCACGGTCGTGCCGACGCTGAGCAGGAGGCCCGTGAATTGGAGCGGCCAGTATTCGGCCTCCGGGCCGGTCAGTACGCGCACTCCGGCGAAGAAGATCTCGGCCGCCGGCGGATAGATCGTGGGCACGCCGGTACGATTCAGCGCCGAACAGAGCAGATCCCCGGACTGCGTCTTCTGCGCGGTCTGGATGCGTTCGCCGACGCATTCGAGATCACCGGACTCGGTCAGCTCCGGTGCCGGGAACAACCAGTCCGGGCGCAGGTCATCGAGCCGGTCGTCGGCCGGTGTGTAGGCATACGGCGAAATGCCCGCGGTGGCGACGATGCCGTCCCAGGCGTAGCGCGCGGAATCCGTGCTGGTGTTGGGCGGCCCGACCATGGCCGCGGCCCCGATCCCGACCGACCCGGCCAGAATCAGCACGACCACGGCCCGGCCCCGCACCCCGCGCAGCGCCAGCACGGCGAGCGCGAACAGCAGCCACAATGCGGCGGTGCAGATAACGAGGGGCACGGTGTCGCGCCCCGGCTTGAACAGGTCGTAAGCGAGCACGCTGAAGGCCGTCATGGCCGCACTGGCGGCGAGAAGAAGGGAGACAACAGCGATTCGCACACTGCCATCCTGACGGACCCCGGGCAGACGTGCCCCATCGACCCGGGTGGGCGTCACCGGACCGTAAGGATTACGCCGCCTTCCGGGGCCGCCCGGATGATGCAATGGATCCATGAGGCGAATGATGTACGAGGCACAGCGCGCGCTGGCCTCCCCGGTGCGCAATCCCCGGATGGCGGTCGTGATCGGCCGCCTGCTCGGCGTCGCGTTCATCCTCTGCTTCGGAACCGGCCTGTACAGCCACTTCCTGCAGGAGCCGCTGGCGTGGATGCGGTTTCCCACCCGGCCCGCCCAGCTGTACCAGTTCACCCAGGGCACCCACATCGTGGCCGGCATCGCATGCTTCCCGCTGCTGCTGGCCAAGCTCTACATCGTCTTCCCCGATCTGTTCCAGTCCCCGCCGGTGAAGTCGTTCCTGCACCTGCTCGAGCGCGCATCGATCGCCCTGTTCGTGGGCGCATCCCTGGTGCAGATCACCATCGGGCTGCTCAACACCTATCAGTGGTACCCGTGGCCCTTCCCGTTCCGTGAGGTGCACTACGCCCTCGGCTGGGTGCTGGTGGGACTGCTCGTGCTGCACATCGGCATCAAGCTGCCGACCATCACCCGGTACTGGACCCGGGAAGCCGACACCGAGCGGGGTGACACCGAGCGGGGTGACACCGAGCATGAGGCAACGGATGCCGCGGGCGAGGTCACAACGGACGTGGACGCCGAGCAGACCGTCCGCCGTGACGCGGCCAAGGGAGAGGCCGTGCGACTCTGGGGCAGCCGGCGACCGTCCGGAGTGACGGGCCGGGTGATCGCCTGGATCGACGACACCCCCACCGCGCAGAAGCCGGCCCCGACGCCGGCCGTGAGCCGCCGGGGCTTCCTCACCACCGTCGGAATCGCCTGTGCCGCCGTCGTGGGGCTGACTGCCGGCCAGACCTTCGCCCCGCTCGACGCGCTGAACGTGTTCGGTCCGCGCAAGAAGGGCGTGGGGCAGCAGGGCGTGCCGGTGAACCGCACCGCCGAAGAGGCGAAGGTCACCGCGAGCGCCACCGCCGCCGGCTGGGTGCTCACCCTCGCTGCCGGCGAAGCGCAGCGCAGCTTCAGCCGCACCGAGCTCGAGGCCATGCCGCAGACCGAGGTGGAACTGCCCATCGCCTGCGTCGAGGGCTGGAGCCAGCTTGCGGTCTGGCGCGGGGTTCGCCTGTCGCACCTGGCCGATCTGGTCGATGCTGACCCCGGCGCATCCTTTCGCCTGATCAGCCTGGAGGAGCGCGGCAGTTTCAAGAAGACCGAGATGGGGCCGGAGTACGTGCGGGACCCGCTGACGCTGGTGGCGCTCGAGCTGAACGGAGAGACTCTCGACCTTCAGCACGGCTACCCGGCGCGCATGATCGCCCCGGGACGCCCCGGGGTACTGCAAACCAAATGGCTGAGCCGGATCGAGGCGATCACCGCATGAGCAGCACAGGAACGAACACCGCCGCCGCTCTCCCCCGCGCCGCTGACGAGCGACGGATGCGCGTGGCCCGCACCGTGCTGATCCTGATCGGCACCGCCGGGCTCCTGTTCGGCCTCTACGTGCTGTTCGACACCGTGCGGGTGAACCGTCTGCCCGGGGTGGCACTGTGGATCGGCGCGGCAATCGTGCTGCATGACGCCGTGGTGGCGCCCCTGGTCTTCTTCGGCGGTCTTCTGCTGCGCCGGGCGGGACGACGGGTCGCCGGCCTGATCGTGCTGGTGGTTCAGGGCGCCATCGTGGTCGGCTCGATCATGACACTGATCGTGGTGCCCGCGATCGTCGCCCAAAGCCTCACCCCGAACAACCCGAGCATCCTGCCGCTCGACTACGGCCGCAACCTGTCCCTGTTCTGGCTCGGCGTTGCCCTGGTGGCGACGGCGGCGTCAGCCCTGCTCTACGCGCGGAGCAGACGCGCGAACCAGCGGCCGTCCAGCCGCCAGTCCTGAGCCACGACGAGTCCGGCCGCGCCGGCACGGTCGCGAAGCCCGTTGATGCCGATTTCCGCCCAGGGGAACACGGCGCTCTGGAGCCCGGTTGAGTCCTCGATCGTGCCGAGGTAGCTGTCGTCCCTGGCCGCATCGTGGCTCAGCTCGACCAGAAGCACGCCGTCCGGCGCCAGCAGTTCGGCGCAGCGAGCGAGGAGAGCGGATGCGTCGCCGCCGATTCCGATGTTGCCGTCCACCAGCAGCGCCGCCGCCCAGTCGCCCTCCCGCGGCAACGGGTCGAACACGCTGCCCTGCAGCACGCTGAGGCCGGCGTCGGCAGCCATCCGAACCGCCGTCGCCGAGACGTCGAGTCCGAGCGCGGTCAGGCCGCGGCCCATGGCCGCTCGCACCATCCGCCCGGGACCGCAGCCGATGTCGAGCACCGGTCCGGTGATTCCGTCGAGCAGGCGGAGGTCGGTGTCGTCGGCGTCCGCGCTCCACCGGCCGGCGTCGATCGTGGCCGGTTCGCCGGAGACCGCGCGGCGAAGGTAGAGCACGTTGTCGGAGTTCCGCAGGGCGGCGGCGTAGGGTTCCGCACCGCCCGCGCCGAAGGTGGTCGGTTCGGGGGTCCACTCTCCCGCGAGTCGTGCGGCCAGCGCCGTCATCGCGGGCCGTCCGTCGCGCTCGGCGCCATCATGGCCGCCAGGGCCCTGGCGAATCCGCCGTGGGGTGCGATCTGCGCGACCCGGTGGGCGTCGTCGATGGTGTCCACGTCGGTGAGCGTCGGCAGCAGGCTCACCCGGAGCCCGGCATCCGTCAACCGTTTCAGCTGACGCGCGCCCGTGTCACTGCGAGACATCGGCACGCCCCGGAGCAGGTCACCGGTCGGGTCGTTCAGGCCCAGGGTCCAGAAACCGCCGTCGTTCGCGAAGCCGAACCAGGCATCCACGTCGTCGGTCCAGTCGGTGAACACGGGTTCGAGCAGGGACTTCGTCAGCTGCGGTGTGTCCATACCGACCAGCACGGTCGGGCCCTCGCAGGCGTCGAACACGGCAGCCAGCCGCAGATCGAGCGTGCCTTCGGCCTGGGGCAGGATCTCGTAGCCGGCCGCGGCGCGCGGCGGAATGACCCCGTCGAAGGCCAGGATGCGACGGCTCGCCGGCAGGGAGGCGAGCGCACCGAGGGTGTCGTCGAGGCTGGCCGCCGCCAGTTCGGCAGCCTGCTCGAGACTCAGCGGCGGGTGCAGCCGGGTCTTCACCCGGCCGGGAAGGCATTCCTTGGCGATCACCACGATGGTCGTCATCGGTTCGTCTCCCGAAGGAGGGCGGACATGTCCTTGACCGCGGTGAGGGTTCCGCGCACGGTGCCGGTCACCTTGCTGCGACCGACCCGCGGGGCATAGGAGGTGTCCACCTCGAGGATGCGCCAGTTCGCCTCCGCCGCCTTCAGGAACATTTCCAGCGGATAGCCGCTGCGGCGGTCCCGGAGGTCGAGGTTCAGCAGGTCGGTGCGGCGCGCGGCGCGCATGGGGCCGAGGTCATGGATTTTCACACCTGTTATTCGGCGCAGACGCCAGGACAGACTGGAATTGGCCATGCGGGCGTGCAGCGGCCAGGATCGAGCGATCGCGGGACGGCGGCGACCCAGCACGAGATCGGCTGTCCCGTGCGATACCGGTCCCACCAGCGCCGGCAGCTCGGCCGGGTCCATGGAGGCGTCGGCGTCGCAGAACGCGACGATCGGCGCGGTGGCGGCCAGCAGGCCCGCATGTGCGGCGGCGCCGAACCCGCGGCGGGTTTCGGGCACGACCAGGGCTCCGGCTGCGGCTGCGATCTCCGCCGAACCGTCGGTGGAGCCGTTGTCGACGACGATGGCCCGATACCCCTCCGGCAGGCGCGACAGCACCCAGGGCAGGGCGCCGGCCTCGTTCAGGCACGGCAGCACGAGGTCAACCTGGACAGGCGTGGTCACGCGCGGTCCTCGGGGATCGGAGTCATGATTCGACACTATGGGGGCCGGACCGGCCGAAACAACCGAAGAGATTACGGACTGAGGAAGGATTGCCGCCGCGGGCCCCGACCTGCCCTCTGTGCCGCCCGCGGCTCTATCCTGAAGTCGTGCCTTCTTCCCAGCTCCCGGGCGATTCGCGCCCGACCGCCGACCTCCGCGTCCTCGTCGTCGACGACGACCCGACGGTGTCCGAAGTCGTCTGCCGCTACCTCCGGGCCGCCGGGTTTCTGGTCGATGAGGCGTCGGACGGTCAGGCGGCACTCGATATGGCGGAGCGGCTTCGACCGGATCTCGTCGTGCTCGACCGGATGCTGCCGCTCCGGGACGGGATCGAGGTGTGCCGTCGCATCCGTGGCGACTGGGAGATTCCGGTGATCATGCTGACCGCCCTCAACCAGGAGGACGACCGCATCGACGGCCTCGAAGCCGGCGCCGACGATTACCTCACCAAACCGTTCTCTCCCCGCGAACTCGTACTGCGGGTGCAGTCGGTGCTGCGCCGCAGCGTCTCCGCGGTGGTGCCGGCCGGCCTGATCACGGTCGGCGAGTTCAGCCTCGACGCCCGGGCGCACGAGGTGCGGCTGTGCGGCGATCCGTTGGTGCTCACCACTCGCGAATTCGACCTGCTGGCCTATCTGATCGGACGCCCGCACGAGGTACTCAGCCGGGAGGACCTGCTCCGCTCCGTCTGGGGCTGGGAATTCGGTGACCTGTCCACGGTGACCGTGCACGTGCGCCGGCTACGCGAGAAGATCGAGGCCGACCCGGCCCAGCCACGGATGCTGAACACGGTCTGGGGGGTCGGCTACCGGTTCGACCCGGTACCCCTGACGCTCGCGGGGCGGCCGTCATGAGCCCGGACGTGCTCCTCGCGGTGTCGCTGTTCGCGCTGGCCTGCGCGGTGATCGTGGGGGCCGCCGGCCTGCTCGTGCTCCGGCTGCTCGCCCGCTCATCGCTCGTGTTGCAGCTGATGGTCGTCGCCCTCGCCACCGTGGTGTCGGTCGTCGGCGGGATGGCGGCGGCGGCCTCGCAGATGTATGTGTCCCGGCATGACCTCACGGTCTTCTACTCGGTGGCCGGTGTCGCCGGACTGGTGTCGCTGGCGATGGCCGCGGTGCTCGGCCGCCAGCTCGCTCGCGACAGCCGCACCCTGCGTTCGGCCGCGGCCAGCATCGGACGCGGGGAACGCGTCGCGGCTACCGACCGGCACAGCAACAACGAGTTCACGGCGCTGGCCGGCGAGCTGGCCGCGACCGGGGAACGTCTGGCCGAATCCCGCGCCCGCGAGAACCAGATCGAGGAGTCACGGCGCGAACTGATCACCTGGATCTCGCACGACCTGCGCACGCCGCTCGCGGGCATCCGGGCCATGGCCGAAGCCCTCGAAGACGGGATGGTCGAGGACCCGCACCGGTATTACACGCAGATGCGCGGGCAGGTGGACCGGCTCACGGGCATGGTCGACGACCTGTTCGAGCTGTCGAAGATCCACTCGGGCACCCTGCGCCTGACCCTGCAGCCGGTGTCGCTGTACGACCTGATCAGCGACGCGGTGGCCGGGCTCTCGCCGATCGCCCAGGCCAAGTCGCTCGATCTGCGTTTCGCCGGGGAGACCGGCCTGACCATCCTCGCCGACCCGCGCGAACTCTCCCGCGTGGTCGGCAATCTCGTGATGAATGCGATCCAGCATTCGCCGGCCGGCAGCCCGATCGTGGTCTCGGTCACGGCGAGTTCCTCGTCGGGTGCCGGGTCGGGTGCCACGGCCACCGAGCACGCCGTGATTTCGGTGACGGATGCCGCGGGCGGCATCCCGGAGCGGGACCTCGGCCGGGTCTTCGAGGCCGGTTGGCGGGCGAGCGGTCCGCGCACCCCGGCGGCCGAGCCTCTGGGCAGCGGCGGTGCGGGCCTCGGCCTCGCGATCGTGCAGGGGATCGTGCGGGCGCACCACGGCGAGGTGCGGGTCTTCAACGTGGCCGACGGCTGCCGGTTCGAGGTGCTGCTGCCGCAGCATCCGCTCGTCGCCGACTGAACCCGCGCGACGAAACGGGGGTGGGCGCCGGGCGCTACCGGGTGACGGCGGCGCGCAGGGGCGCGGTCGCGAAGGAGCGCATGCCGTCGTCGAAGGAGACGGCGGGCACCCAGCCGAGCTCGCGGCGCAGCCGCTCGGACGACGCCGTGATGTGCCGCACATCGCCGAGCCGGAACTGGCCGGTCACGACGGGGGCCGGACCGTCGGTGGCCCGGCTGAGGGCCCCGGCCATCTCGCCGATGGTGTGCACGACGCCGCTGCCCACGTTGAACGGGCGGAAGGTGGACGGCTCGGCGCCCGCGGTCCAGTCGAGGGCGGCGACGTTCGCCGACGCGACGTCGGCGACGTGCACGAAGTCGCGGCGTTGGCGGCCGTCCTCGTAGACGCGGGGAGCCTCCCCGCGTTCCAGGGCCGAGCGGAACAGCGACGCGACGCCCGCGTAGGGCGTGTTCTGCGGCATCCCCGGTCCGTACACGTTGTGATAGCGGAGGGCGACGGCCCGGCCGCCGGTGGAACGGGCCCACGCCGACGCAAGGTACTCCTGCCCCAGCTTGGTGCTCGCGTAGACGTTGCGCGGGTCGAGCGGGTCGTCTTCAGACACCAGCAGCGGCTCGAGAGCCTCGCCGGTGACCTCGTCGACGGGGTCGAACACGCCCCGCAGCAGGTCGGCCTCGCGGCGGGGACCCGGCCGGGTGAAACCGTCGGGGCCGCGGTAGCTGCCCTCCCCGTAGACCACCATCGAGGAGGCCAGGACGAGCCGGTCGATGCCGGCCGACGTCATCGCGGCGAGCAGCACGGCCGTGCCGACCTCGTTGCTGTGCACATAGTCGGGGGCGTCGGCGAAGTCGACGCCGAGGCCGACCTTCGCGGCCTGGTGACAGACGACATCCGTGTCGCGGAGGGCGACGGCGACGACGGATGCGTCGGTCACGTCACCGACGATCACGTCGACACCCCCGGGAAGAACGGGAAGGCCGCCGTGCACGTCGCTGCGGAGCGAGTCGAGCACCCGCACCTGCCAGCCGTGGTCGAGGGCGCCGGCGACGATGGCGCCGCCGATGAAGCCGGCGCCGCCGGTGACGAGCAGGCGCCGGGTCACGCGCGGTGTCCGGCGGAGGCTGTGCTGCCGGCGGAGGCTGTGTTGCCGGCGGGAAGCGGCGGCCGGCCGAGCACGGCGCGCACCTGCTCCGGGTCGATCAGCTCACGCGGCGCGTACTCGTCCGGCAGGGCGCGCAGGATGCCGTCGATCGCGGCGAGGATGCGCGGCTGGGCAGCCCGCAGGCGTTCGAAGACCAGCCCGGCGGAGACCGCGTCCGGATCGGCGGCGGCGTCGTCGACGGCGGGAGCCAGCCCCGCATCGGAGTCGGTGACGAAGGACAGGTTGACGGTGCCCATGTTGAGCTCGGCAGCCAGAACGACCTCCGGGTACTGCGTCATGTTGACGGTGTGTGCCCCGACGGCGCGGTACCACAGCGATTCCGCCCGGGTCGAGAACCGCGGCCCCTGGATCACGATGCAGGTTCCGGTGGGCGCGAAGTCCTCGCCGAGAGCCTCGAGCGCCCCGATGGCCAGGCGCCGCAGGGCCGGGTCGAACGGGTCGGCGGCGGCCAGGTGCGCCACCGTCCCCTGGTCGAAGAAGGTGTCGGCGCGGGCCGAGGTGCGGTCGATGAACTGGTCCGTCACGACCAGGCGGCCCGGCGGGTATTCGGGGCTGACGCCGCCGACTGCCGACGAGGAGATCACGGCTGTGACGCCGAGCGACGCCAGCGCCCAGATATTGGCCCGGTAGTTGATCAGGTGCGGCGCCACCGAGTGGTCTCCGCCGTGCCGCGGCAGGAAGGCGACGCGTTGCCCGGCCCGCACGCCGATGGTGATCGGCGCCGAGGTCGGCCCATAGGGCGTGGCGACGTCGACGGATGCGTCGATTCCCCCGTCGAAAAGACGGTACAGACCGGACCCGCCGATGACGGCGGTTCGAACGTCAGCGATGGCCATCAACGCGGGTAGACGCGGATCGGGGCGGCCAGAGGGCCGGCCTGGCTGAGCGCGAACGCCGCGAGCAGGCCGTCTCCGGAGTAGGCCACGGAGGCCACGGTCGAGTCACCGCCGGTGACGACGTACCGCTCTGCCGCGGCGACCGCCAGGGTGGCCGCTCCGCCGGCCGGAACCGTCACCGAGAGAGGTTCGCCCTGTTCCGGGGCGACCGCGTAGGTCGCGTCCGAGCTGCCGGTGTTGACCAGGTTGAGTTGCGGCGACGGGCCGTCCGCGGTCGCCACCAGGAACTCGTCGGTGAGGGAATCCGACGACGCGAACCAGGAGAAGTCGCGGCCCGCTGAGCCCGCTGCCGAGCTCTGCGCCGCCGCCACGATCGGCTCGCTCGCGGTCAGTTTCAGCGAATAGGTGCCGGTGGCCAGTCCGGTCAGAGGCACCTCGGTGGCCACTCCGGGCTGGATGTCGACCTGGAGCGACGAACCCCCGGCCTGACCGGAGGCATCCGTCACACCGATCTGCACCGTGGCCGGCTCCGTTCCGGGCACGAGCACCCGAACGCTCGTCACGTCGTCGGCGAGGCCGCCGACCTCGGTGGCAGCATCCGCCCCGGTTCCCGCCGTCACGAGCACACCCGCGATGACCTGCGAATCGGCTGGCCCGCTCGAGACGCCGATGAGGTCGACGCCGCCGGGTTCGAGCCCGCGCACGATGCTCTGCTGGAGAGTGGCAGCCACCTGGCCGCCCTGCGACTCCATGTGCACGACGGGCGACCGGAGGTTCGGGGCCAGCCCGGCGAGGGAGACGACGCGCTGCGAGCCCGGCTGAACGAGGATGCCGGTCGAACCGGGCGCATCCACCTCGCCGGTCTCACCGAAAACGGTCAGGTCGACGGTGGCGACGACCGTGGTGGGATTGCTGAGCAGCACGAGGCTGGTACGTCCCACGTCGGTGGACCCGCCGACGAGCCAGCTGTCACCGGCCGCCTCGCCGCAGCCCGCAACGGCCAGCCCGCCCAGCGTTTCCCCGGCCGCAGTCTGGGATTGGCTGCCGGCGACCAGAGGAGCCGCCGCGGATCCCGGCGGTGTCGGCACGCGCAGGAGCAGCGGAGCGCCGGAGGTGTTCGCATTGTCGGGGGCCGCCAGGTCGGTGGCTTCCGGCTGGATCCAGTCGGCGTCGGCCGCTGCCTGCCGTGCGCCGAAGACGGCTGCGGCCGCTCCGACCGAACTCACGGACTGCGCCTGGCTGGAGTCTTCGGCCAGGGTGAGGAGCGGCCCCGGGCAGACCCGCTGCTGCTCGCTGGGCGTCGGCGACACGATCACAGACGACGGTGTCGCGTCCACGGTGGGCCAGTCGATCAGCCCGGCGGCGCCGACGGATGCGACGATGACGCCGATACCGACCAGTCCGGCCACGGCCCGCGCCCCGAAGAGGGCTGCTGCGCGTTTACTGGGCATGGTCGTGTTCCTCCGAACGGGATGCAGGGGTGCCGGGGTCTCCGGTGCTGTCGTCGGCGGCAGCGGTATCGGACGCGGCCGCTGCCGGTGCGGTGCCGGTGTCGGTGCCGGTGTCGGTGGAGGAAGGATCGGCGGGGGTGTCGTCGGACGGGGCAGCGTGGATCACGGCGTCGGGTCCGACGGGCGCCGCGGCGGGTGCATGGCCCGTTTTCTTGCGGGCTGCGGCCTTCGCGAGGCGCTTGCTCTCCTTGGTACGGGCCTTGGCTGTATTACGGATGGCGTCCCGGCTGGCCTGCCGTACCGCTTCCGGACCGGCGCCGGTCGGCAGGGACAGAAGCACGGTGGCGCCGACCACGAGAACGGCGATCAGGAAGAACACGAACCCGAGGGTGCCACCGGCGTTCGCCGGGATGGCGCCGTTCTCGGCCGTGGCGACCGGGGCATCCGTCACCTCGTACTGCCAGAGCCGTCCGAAGACCGTGTCGCCCACAGGGGCGAGCGCGGCGTTGCCGTCGAGGGCGGTTGTCGTGCGACCGAGGGTTTCGGCGGCTTCCGGGGTGGCCGATTCCGCGGCGCCGGGGCTGGTCACGGTGACGGCGGCCGGGCGGAGCAACACGAAACGGATGCCGAAGTCGGCCAGTCCCGCCGCGCCGTCGAGCCCGCTGCGCGACGCGAGATTTCCGGCCAGCGTGGCCAACTCCTCTTCGCGTGCGGACAGGGACGAGTCGGTGCTGCTGAGGGTGGACTGGGCGTTCAGGGTGGCGCCGGATCCGCGCACGATGGTGGCAAGGATTCCGCCGTCGGGCTGAGGAACGATCTGCAGGGTGCCGACGCGGGCATCCGTCTGCGCCTCAGCGCTGACGAACGCGGGCTGGGTGCGGTCGATGCCCTCGCGAACCACGCTGGTGCCGAGCGGCAGGGCCGCGACCAGGGGTGCCACCACGATCACCAGCGCGACGATCGCGGTGACGGCCGGTGCGATCGCGAAACGGCGCATCCCGCGCAACGCGAAGACCACCGCGCCGATCAGGCCGAGCCAGTAGAGGCTGAGGCCGGTACCAGCCCAGATCGCGGCCGTCTGGCCGCCGATCGCGGTGAGGTGCAGCTGGCTCGCGGCGATGGCCGTGGCCGCGCCGAGCAGGGCGGTCAGCAGTGAGAAGCTCGCACCGCGGGCGCCGGGCAGGAACAGGGCGAGCACGCCGAGCGCGGCGAGCGGCACCAGCAGTACCGGCACGAGCACGAAGGCGTCGACGCCGGGCAGGCCGAGCGTTTCGAGCAGCGGGGTCCAGCCGCCGAGCTGGCCGGTCGGGAAGCCGAGCAGCAGCTGCCACACCGACACGTCGGGTCCCGGCAGAGGCACGCCCGGGTCGGCAAGGAGGGCCAGCCAGTTGCCGCGCAGACCCTGGTCCCAGATCAGCGGCGCCGCCAGGGCGAGGGCAGGCAAGGGGATTCCGATGAACCGCATCCCGCTGCGACCGCTGACCAGCATGGCGATCAGCCAGACCACGAGGAGCGCGGGCGCGAGCGACGGGGCTGCGGCCACGATCGCGGCGAAAAGGAGGGCTGCGGAGGCGGAGGCCGACCAGGATCGGGCGGCCATGAACCCGGCGAAGAAGAGCCACGGCAGCAGCAGGTGCACGAGGATCGCGGCCGGCCGGCCTGCCGCGAGGGCGCTGAGGAAGGTGGGCGCGAGCATCCAGAGCACGGCGGCGATGGCGCGGATGGAGGCGCGCTCGGAGAGCCGGGTCGCAGCCAGCCAGGCGCCGAGGGCGGCCAGCGGCAGGGCCAGGAAGTAGAGCAGCACGAGGGAGAAGGAGGGTGCCCAGAAGGTGAGCGAGCCGATCACGGCCAGCACCGAGGCGAACGGGTCGGCGCCGCCGACGAAGCCGAGGCCGATGTCGCGCCAGCCGTAGCCGATGCTCTGCCAGAGTTCGGCGGGAGTGGAAGCGAGGGGCAGCAGACCGCCGCCGGTCAGGGTGCGGGCGCCGATCAGAGGCGCGAGGACGATGAGTCCGGCGACCAGGGCGGCGAGAACGGTCCAGGCGCCGCCGCCGGAGAGGAAGCGGATCTCGGGCACCTCAGGGTTCACACCGGTCAGGCTGGCTTCACGCCGGAGGGCCTGGCGTCGTCGCACCTCGGCCGCGGGCACGCGCAGCGACGCGATCGAACTCCATCCCAGCGTGCGGGTGGCCCCGAAGCGGCGCCGGGCTGCGCGCACCCGGAGGCCGCTGAAGGCGGTGGCGAACGCGGCCGAGTACTCGCCCGGGATGGCGCCCGGCTCCTTCTGCAGGAGCTGCACGAACGAGCGCAGCACCGCGAGGGGAACCATCGCCAGCCAGTGGAACGGGATCATCCAGCCCGGAGAGTAGACGAGGCGGCGATGCAGTTGCGCGGCCCGCATGGTGCGCAGCCTCTTGCGGCGGGCGCGGCCCCGGGAGGAACCGCTGGCGCCGGCAATACCGTCGCCGGCCGTGGCCACCTGGGCCGCGGCGACGCCGGAGACGCGGTAGCCGGCCATCCGCACCCGAACGCAGAAGTCGAGGGAGTCGTCCGCCGACGGCAGCGCCGGGTCGAAACCGCCCAGTTGCTGCCAGACGATGTGGCGCACCAGCATTCCCCCGGCACTGACGCCGAGCACATCGCTCATACCGTCATGCTGGCCCTGGTCGAGTTCGCTCTCCACCAGGGTGACGGTCGTCCCGCCGGGCGTCAGGGACTGGCCGAAGTCATGGATGTAGTCGCCGGCGTCCCAGTGCATGACCTTCGGTCCGGCCACGGCGACGGATGGTGCGATCTCGAGTTCGCCGAGCAGGGCCGCCAGTGCACCAGGCTCGGGCGCGCTGTCCTGAGCGAGGAGCCACAGCATCTCGCGGTCGGATTCCGGGGGCGCGACGACCCGGACGGCCGTGGCGATGGCCTCGCCGAAGCTGAGTGCGGCATCCGCTGAGATGTAGTGAGTCGGGCCGTAGGCAGCGAGAAGCTCCGACGTCTGGTCGGTCGAACCGCAGTCGACCATGATCACGACGTCGGGCTGGCGCGTCTGGCGGCTCAGCGCCTCGAGGGTTCTCTTGAGGTGTTTCGCGCCGTTACGGGCGACAAGGATGGCGGTGACTCTGGCATGCATATGGAGAACAGCCTAAGTGGATCGGGCCCGATACGGGGCAATGTTGAGGGCGAGCCTCGAAACCGCAGCAGATCCTGCCTAGCTGGCGCGCTTGCGCAACTTGCGGCGCTCCCGCTCGGAAAGCCCACCCCAGATGCCGAATCGTTCGTCGTTCGCCAGCGCGTACTGCAGGCACTGGGTTCGCACCTCGCACGACGAGCAAATCTTCTTGGCATCGCGGGTCGACCCGCCCTTTTCCGGAAAGAATGCCTCCGGGTCGGTCTGCGCGCAGAGCGAATCCGACTGCCACGACAAAGGATCACCGTCGCCCGCATCTGTGCGAACACCGGGTACGCCGAGACGGACCGGATCTACGAACCAGTCCTCCGGTACCCCGGCACGAGACTCTGATAGCGCCATATCGTCATCCACCCCACTGCAAAATGTGCCCCAAAATTACGCGTCAGCCCTAATTACAGCCGTGTAATTCCTTGCCGTCAAGTCGCAGATAGTAAACCCTCAATATTCGCTGGAGAGTTTCGACTCGCCCAAGAGCGCAAATCGTTCGGATTTGTTTGGTCGCCGCGGCTACCCGGTGACGGATGCCGCCTGTCGGGATTCCCAGGCGCTCCGCACCATTTCGCTCAGCGTGTGGCGCATGACCCAGTCCAGATCGCGGGCGGCAAGGTCACCGGAGGCGACGATCCGGTCGGGGTCCCCGGCGCGGCGCGGGCCGATCACGGGCTCGAAGTCGATCCCGGTCACGGCGGACACGGTCGACATGATTTCGCCCACCGACACCCCGTCGCCGCTGCCGAGGTTGTACACGGGCAGCACGGGCGTGCCGGCGTCGAGTCGGCGAGCCGCCGCGACGTGTGAGACGGCCAGGTCGGCCACGTGGATGTAGTCGCGCACGCAGGTTCCGTCGGGGGTGGCGTAGTCGTTGCCGTTGATGCTCGGTGTGCGACCCTCCATCAGGGCGTCGAAGACCAGGGGGAAGAGGTTGTGCGGGCTGGTGTCGCGCAGGTCGAGCGCACCGGAGCCGACCACATTGAAGTAGCGCAGTGCGGTGTAGCTCAGCTCGGCGGCGACGGCCTGGTCGCGCAGCAGCCACTCGCCGATCAGCTTCGACTCCCCGTAGGGGGATTCGGGGCTCTTCGGGGTGTCCTCGGTGACCAGGTCGGTGTGCGGGGTGCCGTAGACGGCCGCGCTCGAGGAGAACACCATCCGTTTGACCTGGGATTCCTGCATGGCCGACAGCAGCGTGGCCATGGCCGTGACGTTCTGCTCGTAGGTGTGCAGCGGACGTTGTACCGAGACGCCGGCGTACTTGTAACCGGCCACGTGCACAACGCCGGAGATGGTGTGCTCGGCGAACGTGCGCATCAGCAGGTCGCGGTCGAGGATCGTGCCCCGAATGAAGGGAACCCCGTCCGGCACGAAATCGGCGTGCCCGCTGGAGAGGTCGTCGATGACGACCACCTCGATGCCTTCCTTGAGGAACGCACGAACGATGTGGGAGCCGATGTAGCCGGCGCCTCCGGTGACAAGCCAAGCCATCTGAACCTCGCAAGATCTGACGGCAATAGGGCACTGCCGCCCCACAAGCCTAGCCTCCGGCAGAGGGGTCGATCCGGGATGTCGGCGCGGCCGGTCGTCGGGGACGGGAGACGGACGATGGTGCCGGGCATCCGGGCTGCCCGGGCTGCCCGGGCGCCCGTGTGGGCGAGTGGCAGCGGATGCCGCAGCGGGACCGACCGACCGCTAGCCGACGCGGCGACGGGCCCGGGTCATCCGTTCAGGGAATGGCGGGAATGCCGGCGAGGGTTTGCGCAGGTAGTCGTCCTCGAGTTCCGTCGCCGCAACCCGCGCGCGGCACTGGGCACGCTCACGTGGAGTTTGGCGGTGGTCGGGGTCCAGATCCCGTAGGACTTCAGACTGCTCAATCCGGTCAGCCACCCGCCGATCCGGAACGCCTCGATTGCCGACGGCGGCGCCCACGGCACGGAGTACCAGCCCTTGCGCACCCGGACGATCGTTCCCCGGCTCACCTCAGCGCGGAGATGACCAGCGCTCCAGCCTCGGGCGCGGAGTGTGGCGCGCTTGACGAAGAGTCCGTGGTCGACGATGTCCCTGGCGAGCGTGCGCATGGCCCGAAGCCTCGCAGCGTGGATCGACCCGCGGCGCGGCATTCGTCACCCTGTGCACAGCGCGCCGCCGTCGCAGTCTGGGGAGGTCCCGCCGTTCCCGATTGCAGGCACGCACGCATCCGAACGAACCCGACACGGCACGGCACGGCACGGATAACGAATCCGACGCAGAATTTGCTGCAGATGGCCCGGAAACCGGTGAATACCGGGTTTTCGGCCAAAATCTCCGTCGAATTGGTGAGGGGCGGGACGGGCTAGGGGGTCGTGGCCAGGAAGACGTCGCCGACACCGGCGAAGGTGAGCGTGCCCTCGTCGGGCGTGATGTAGACCGACTCGCCGCGTTTGAGGGCGACGGATGCCCCCGCACCGGCCACGAGGAATCCCCCGGCCGTGCAGATGGCGATCGCGGGTCCCGTCAGCGTGAACTGCCGCATCGGCACCCCGCCGTCAGCGCCCGACGCGGCCGCGGCCTCCGCCGCGATGTGCACCAGCACGAAGTCGTCGACGTCGGGGTGGTACTCCGAGACGCCCGGCGACGACACCACCGGCGGCAGGTACGGCACGGGCAGCGGGGTGAAGTCGAGCACCTCGAGCAGCTCGTCGACGTCGATGTGCTTGGGGCTCAGCCCGCCGCGCAACACGTTGTCCGACGAGGCCATCAGCTCCACGCCGAGGCCGGACAGGTAGGCGTGGATGTTGCCGGCCGGCAGGTACAGCACCTCACCGCGCTTCAGCGACACCCGGTTCGTCAGCAGCGAGATCACGATGCCGGGGTCACCCGGGTAGGCGCGGGCGAGATCCCGCACGGTGGCGAGTTCCAGCGGGTAGTCGAGGATCGCACCGTCTGCGGCCAGCTCGGCCGCGCTCTCGGCGAGCGCGACCACCCGTTCCACCAGCCAGGCCACCTCACCGGAGTCGCCGCCGCGACCGTCGCGGAGCAGCCAGTCCACGCAGTCGCGCAACGCGTCGTCGCCCAGCAGCCGGCGCTCGAGTGCGTCGAGCGCGCCGGGTTGCGGGTTGTCCGAGGCCACGTCCAGGGCCCGGAATTCACCCAGGATGCCGCGGATCTCGCGCAGTTCACGGAAACCGCACAGCACCTCGAACGTCTCGCTGAGGGCGAAAATGAGTTCGGGCTTGTGGAACGGGTCCCGGTAGTTGCGATCCGCCGCATCCGTCGGAATGCCTGCCGCGTTCTCCAGGACGAAGCCCGTGCGTGCGCGCTCCGACGTCGGATGCGCCTGCAGCGAGAGCGGGCTCTGGGCCGCGAGGATCTTCAGGAGGAACGGCAACCGCGGCGCGGCAGACGAGGCCGGCGCGCCGAGCGGTGCGCCCAGCGGGGCACCCAGGGCGGCCTCCGGCGACGCCGTGATCCAGTCCAGCAACGTGGCGTGGCCGCCGACCTGCGCGGGGTCCGTGATGACGCTCGGCGAACCCGGGTGCGCACCGAGCCAGAGTTCGGCTTCGGGCTTGCCCGACGGGGCGTAGCCGAGCAGACCCGCGATGGCGGTGGTCGAACCCCAGGCATAGTCCCGCGGCGAATTGGTGATGCCCACAAACATGGCGCTCTCCTGCACTCTTCGGTTTAGACCAAACTACCAACCGCTTTCAGCGCGTCGACCCGGCGATCTAGGCTGCGAAGATTCGCCGACCGCCGCAAGCGAGGCCGTCGCCACCCTGCAATGGAGCACCTGATGACCTTCGAGCTACTTCCCAGCGACTTCTACGGCTACGAGAATCTGCTGACCGATCAGGAGAAAACCGCGCTCAGCAATCTGCGCGCCTACCTCGAGTCCGACGTTCGCCCGATCGTGAACGGATGCTGGGAGCGCGCCGAGTTCCCGTCCGAGGTCGTTCGGCCGCTGGCGCAGCTCGGCGCGTACTCGTTCAGCTGGCCCGAGACTCGCCCGTTCGAGAACTCGGCGGTGTTCCGCGGCTTCGTGGCCCTCGAGATCGCGCGCGTGGACGCATCCGTCGCCACGTTCGTCGGGGTGCAGAACGGACTCGCCTGCGGCACCATCTCGGCGACGGGGTCGCAGGAGCAACGCGACGAGTGGCTGCCGCGTCTGGCGAGCGGCGAGCTCGTGGGCGCGTTCGGACTGACCGAGCCGCTCTCCGGCTCTGATGCCGCGCAGGGCCTGCGCACGACGGCCACCCGCACGGGCGACACCTGGCTGTTGAACGGCGCCAAGCGCTGGATCGGCAACGCCACCTTCTCCGACGTCACCATCATCTGGGCGAAGGACACCGCCGACGGCATGGTCAAGGGCTTCATCGTCACCACCGACACCCCCGGCTACAGCGCCACCCGGATCGAGGGCAAGATCAGCCTGCGCTCGGTGCAGAACGCCGACATCGTGCTCGAGAACGTGGTCGTGCCGGAGAAGAACCGTCTGCAGAACGCGAACTCGTTCAAGGACACCGCCAAGGTGCTGCGCCTGACCCGGGCCGAGGTGGCCTGGGCGGCCGTGGGCACGTCGATCGGCGCCTACGAGGCCGCCGTCGCCTACGCGAAGGAGCGCGTGCAGTTCGGCAAGGAGATCGGCGGGCACCAGCTCGTGCAGGACCTGCTGGTGAAGTCGCTCGGCAACATCACGGCCAGCCTGGGCATGGTGGTGCGGGTCTCGCAGATGCTCGACGAGGGCAGCCAGCGCGACGAGCACGCAGCCCTGGCCAAGCTCTACACGACGGCGCGGATGCGCGAGACGGTCGCCTGGTGCCGCGAACTCTTCGGCGGCAACGGAATCGTTCTCGACTACGACGTGGCACGTTTCTTCTCCGACGCCGAGGCCGTGTACTCCTACGAGGGCACCCGCGAGATGAACACCCTGATCGTGGGGCGCAGCATCACCGGCCAGGCCGCTTTCGTCTAGCCGAGCCGGCGACCGCGACGGATGCCGCGGCGCAGGTTGTGGAGCGCGGCGCACGCTCTAGCGTGCGCCCGCTTCCACAACCTGCGCCGCGAGGCTAGGCGAGGGTGAGGAAGAGTTTCTCCAGCTCCTCGACCGTGAGGGAGTTCTCCCCCTCCGGGTTGTCGAGGCATTCGCGCATGGCCGTGGAGACGATGACGAAACCGGCCTTGTCGAGGGCGCTCGACACGGCGGCGAGCTGAGTGACGACATCCTTGCAGCTGCCGCCGGCCTCGACGGCGGTGATGACCGCCGCGAGCTGGCCCTGGGCCCGGCGCAGCCGGTTCAGGATCTTCTTCTGGTTCTGTTCGGTCGGACCAGGGGTGATTTCGATCATGCCGGAATCCTCTCAGAGTTCGTGGCGCGGGCGGGCGTGAGACTGAGCGAGGCTTCGCCGGCCGTCCAGGTGCGGTAACCGCCGTCGAGGTTCTGCACGTCGAACCCGCTCTGGCTCAGGATGCGCGCTGCCGTGTGGCCGCGCTGGCCCACCTGGCAGTGCACGATCAGCGGGGCGTCGGGCAGTTCGTCCAGGCGGTCCCGCAGTTCGTCCAGGGGCACGTTGATGGCGCCCGGGATGTTGCCGGCCGCGAACTCCCCCGCCGAACGCACGTCCACGAGCACCGCGCCGGCGGCACGGGCGGCGGCCAGCTCGTGCCACTGCAACGCGCGGGTCGTTCCCGCGGCGAGGTTCTCGGCCACGTAGCCGAGCTGGTTGATCGGGTCCTTCGCCGACGAGTACTGCGGCGCGTAGGCCAGTTCCAGGCGGGTCAGCGCGGATGCCGTCAGCGCGCCGGTCATCGCCGTCGCCAGGATGTCGATGCGCTTGTCCACACCGCTGCCGCCGACGATCTGGGCGCCGAGGATGGCATCCGTCGCCGGGTCGATCAGGAGCTTCATCGACATGCCCTCCGCGCCGGGATAGTACGTTGCATGGGAGGCCGGGTGGGTGTGCACGACCCGGTGCGCGCGGCCGGCCCGCACGAGGCGCTTCTCGCTCCAGCCGACCATGGCCGCCGTCAGGCCGAACAGGCCGAGGATGGCGGTTCCGAGAGCCGGGGCGGCCGAGGCAGGCTCCCCGGCGATGCTGTCGGCGGTCGCCCGGCCGTGCCGGTTCGCGAGCCCGGCCATGGTGATCAGGGTGGGGCTGTCGTCGATGGCGTCGATCTTCTCGACGCCGTCGCCGACCGCATAGATCGAGGGGTCGTTGGTCTGTTGGCTGCCGTCGACCGCGATGCCGCCGCTCGCGCCGATCGTGATGCCCGCCCGGGCGGCGAGCGAGGTATCCGGGAGCACCCCGACGGAGTCGATGACGAGGTCGGCCGGAACGACGGAGCCGTCGCTGAGCTCGACTCCCCCGTCGGCGGACGCGACGACCGTCGTGTTCAGGCGCACGTCGACGCCCTGCACGAGCAGCTCGTCGAAGATCGGCGCGGCCATCTCGGCGTCGAAGGGCCCGAAGACCTGGGAGCCGAACTCGACCAGGGTCACGTGCACGCCGCGGCGCACGAGGTTCTCGACGGCCTCGAGGCCGATGAAGCCGGCGCCGATGACGACGGCGGAGGCCTGACCGGTGACTGCGGCCAGCAGTGCGGTGATGTGGTCGACGTCGTCGACCGTACGCAGGGTGCGGGTGGCCAGGCCGGAGGGGGTGATCCCCGTGCGGGCCAGGGCGCCGGCGGCCAGGATGAGGCGGTCGTAGCTCTCGACGGTCTCGGTGCCGGTCTGCGTCTGCCGCACGGTGACGGTCTTCGCGGCGCGGTCGATGGCGGTGACCTCATGGTCGACACGCACGTCGAGTCGGAACCGGGCGGACAGGGATTCGGGCGTCTGGAGCAGGAGGTTGCTCCGGTCGGTGATCACGCCGCCGACGTAGTAAGGCAGTCCACAGTTCGCGAATGAGACATAGTGTCCTCGTTCAAATACAATGATGTCAGCCGTCTCGTCCAGCCGCCGTAACCGCGTCGCCGCCGACATTCCGCCCGCAACTCCACCAACAATGATCGTTTTCATTTCGAACCTCCGGGAATAGTATACCCCAGGGGGTATAGAATGTGACCGGTGACCGCCCCGGCACGCTCTAGCCTTAGACACATGCCCGCCGTCCAGAGCCGCTTCGTCGTTCGCACCTTTGCGACGCTGGTCTTTTTCTCTGCCCTGGCCGGGCAATTCTGGCGCAGCCTGTTCGGCTGGTGGGGCTACGGCGCCATCGCCCTGGTCATCGTCGCGGGCGGCATCGTCGCCCTCGTGAAACTGAAACCCGACTGGATGTGGCCGCGGTTCCCCAAATCGCTGATCGGCTTCCTCGGTCTGGCCACCCTGTCGCTGGCCTGGTCGTTCTACCTCGGCGCCTCCCTGATCGGTGTCACCCTGCAATGGGCGACCACCGCGACCGCGCTCTTTCTGGCCCTGTGTCTGACCTGGCCGGAGCTGCTGCGCACGCTCGCTGCCGCGCTGCGCTGGATCCTGGCCCTGTCGCTCGCCTTCGAACTGATCGTGGCCGTCTTCGTCCGGCAGGCCGTGCTCCCGTTCTGGGTCGACTACAGCGGCCAGGACGTGCCGCAGTCGTTCTACTGGTCCCGCGGCATCCTGCTGCAGGGCGGCCCGATCGAAGGCATCGTCGCCAACCGCAACCTGCTCGGCTTCGTGGCGCTGATCGCCGTGATCGTGTTCGCCGTTCAGCTGGCCGCCGGCACCGTGCGGCGCGGCGCGGCCTGGGCGTGGCTGGGCACCGCGGTTCTGGTGCTCCTGCTGACCAGGTCCGCCACCGTCGTCTTCGCGGCCGCCGCCGTGGCCCTGGCCCTGCTGTTCGCCCTCTGGGCCCGTCGTCGTTCGCCCGAGGGGCGCCGGCCGGTCTATCTGGCTGCCGCGGCATCCGTCGTCGTCGGCGGCGCCGGCGTGGTGGCCCTCACCCCCTGGCTGCTCACCCTGCTCGGCAAGTCGGCGGACCTCACCGGCCGCCTCGACATCTGGCGCAGCGTAACGGAGCTGGCCGTCGAGCGCCCGGTCTTCGGGTGGGGCTGGGTGAGCTACTGGGCTCCCTGGGTCGAACCATTCCAGGGTCTGGCCGTGCGCCGGGGCGTCACCTACCTGCAGGCCCACAACGCCTGGCTGGACGTGTGGCTGCAACTGGGCATCCTCGGACTGATCGTCTTCGCCGCACTCGTCTTGTCCACGCTGTGGCGGTGCTGGTTCCTCGCGGTCGACCGGCCGCGGCGCGGGCTCGCCGACACGGAACCGTTCGCGGCCTCCGCCCTGCTGCCGCTGCTGCTGCTGGTGGCGCTGCTCGCCCAGAGCCTGGCCGAGAGCCGCATCCTGATCGAATCAGGCTGGCTGCTGCTGGTCGTGCTCGCCGTGACCACGAAGCGCCAACAGGCCACCAACGCACGGATGCCGTAGGCGTAGCGTGGAGACCACATGATCTACCGCGCGAATCCCCCCGCCGTGCCGGCCCCGCTCTCGCGGCTGTTCGCCTCGCCCCGGTTCGCGTCCGCGCTGACACTGGTCATCATCGGCTTCGCCTTCGGGACCACCACTCTGCGCGCCCTGATCGGCCCGCCCGGCGTGGTGGGCGTGCTCGTGGGACTCGTGGTGCTGGCGGCGTTCTCGCTCACCGCCCGCCGAGCCGGAGTCGACTGGCACGGGCTCCTGCCGATTTCGATCATGGTCTTCGTGGGCTGGTGCGCCCTGTCGGTGATCTGGTCCGGCTACCCCCTGCACACCATCAGCGCCTCGCTCTATCAGCTCGCGTTCACGTTCCTGGCGATCTACATCGCCCTGGCCCGGGACACCATCCAGGTGGTGCGTGCCACCGGCGACGTGCTGCGTCTGCTGCTCGGGGTTTCGCTCGCCCTGGAGGTGCTGTCCGGCCTGCTCCTGGATCTTCCGATCGCCTTCCTGGGCATCCAGGGCAACATCGCCGACCTCGGCCCCGTTCAGGGCATCTTCGGCTCCCGCAATGTGTTCGGGCTCATCTCGCTGATCGCCGCGGTCACCTTCACGGTCGAGCTGCTCTCCCGGTCGGTTCGGCGCGGGCTCGGAATCGGTTCCGTCGCCCTCGCCGTGTTCGGCCTGCTGCTCACCCGCTCCCCCGTCATCCTCGTGGTGGCCCTGTTCGTGGGCATCGCCGCCCTGGCGCTCACCTGGCTGCGGCGCACGCCGGCGGAGAGCCGGTGGCGGCTTCAGATCAGCCTGCTCGGCGCCACCGTGCTCACCGGCATCATCGCGTTCGCGGCCCGTGGCCGCATCGTCGAACAGCTCAACGCGGGGAGCGAATTCGAGGCCCGCTACACGCTGTGGCGGGAAATGCTGCGCCTGGCCACGCTCAATCCGCTCGAAGGCTGGGGGTGGGCCGGGCTCTGGCCTGCCGACGTCACACCGTTCGGCTGGCTCAGCTTCGTCACCGAACGCCTGCAGACCTCCGGCCTGAACGCCTTCATCGACGTGTACCTCCAGGTCGGCCTGGTCGGCCTGGTCTCGTTCCTGGCGCTCGTGCTGCTGGCCTTCTGGCGGTCCTGGCTGCTGGCCTCCGACAAGCGTTCCCTGGTCTACGTGTGGTCGCCGCTGGTGCTGGTGATCCTGCTGGTCACCTCAGCGGCGGAAAGCAATGTGCTGGTGGACTTCGGCTGGCTGCTGCTGCTGATCTGCGCGGTGAAGGCAGCCCAGGGCAAGAGCTGGCGCAGCCTGCTGCAGCCCAGCCCGCGCCGCTACCCGGAGTAGCGCCGCCCTCTCCTCGCACTCATCGCACGCGGCGGGCGACAGCTCAGACCGGTTGCACCAGATCGCGCAGCACGTCCTGCAAACCCAGGCCGAAACGTCGGTAGTCGCCGGCCCGCCAGCCGGCGAAAACGGAGGCAACCCGGGCCGCGCGCAGGGCCGGCAGGGTGCTGCGCCGGCGTTCGTGGGCGGCCTTGGCGTCGATCAGGGCGAGCGCGTCGGCGGACGGTGCCGGCTGCAACTGTGCGGCGCGCGCCTGCAACGCCTGGGCTCGGGCCAGCAAACGGGCGTTGCGCGCCGTGCGCGGCGCGCGCAGCCGGCCCAGCTTGCCCGCGGCGTCGAGGCTGGAGGCGCCGATCTGGTTGCCCGCGTGCTGGCGGTAGTCCAGCAACGGCCGGGCGAGCAGATCGACCTCCCCGGTCGCGGCCGCCACCATCGCCAGCCATTCGTCGTGCACCCAGGCAGCCGGGAACGGGCGGGCCTGCGCCACCAGCCCGCGCCGCAGCATCGCGGTGGCGCCGGTGACGATGTTGCGGCGCAGCAGGAGGTCGAAGGCGTGCCCCTCATGCTCCGCGGCCTGCTCGGCGGCGGACACCCCGAGGGTGGCGAGCAGGGTGCGGCCCGTCGGACGGCCGATCTCGTCGACGAGTCGGGCATCCGTGTGCAGCAGTTGCAGGCCGGGACGGACCCGGAATTCGGCCGTCAGCAGGGACAGCCGCTCCGGGGGCCACACGTCGTCCTGGTCGCTGAGCGCGATCAACTCGCCCGTGCACGCGGCGAGCGCCTGCTCGAAGTTCGCGGTGACGCCGAGCGGCGCCGGGTTGCGCAGGACGCGCAGCGTCACGGGCTGACCCGGATGTTCGTGCTGCCAGGCCGCGACGATGCGGTCCACCGCCGCCGGTGTGCCGTCGGTGGAGCCGTCGTCGGAGACGACGATCTCGTCGGCGGGCGCGGTCTGGCCGAGGATGCTCTGCAGCTGCTCCTCGATGAATGCGAGGCCGTTGTAGGTGCAGAGGGCCACGGACACGCGCGGCGCGGATGCCCGGGGCGCGCGCGACGAGGAAGCGGTCGAGCGAGGCATCAGCGTCGCTTCAGGCCGACCGACAGGACTCCGAGAAAGAGCCCGCCCATGACCGTCTGCGAGCCCAGCATCATCAGCAGGGCCGACGGGATGGCCACCCGCACGGTGGCGCCGGCCTCCAGCTCGCCGTAACCGCCGGCCGCCCAGCCGATCAGCTGCGACACGGCGATGCCCAGGCCGATCAGGAACAGCACGACCCCGACGATCGCGCCGCTCTCGAGGCTGATGCGTTTCTCGAGCCGTTCGAAGTTGCGGCTGCGGGGGATGCGGAACCCCTCATGCTGGGCGTAGATCTTGGTGAGCAGGGCGAACAGGAAGGCCTGGTAGCCGACGACGGCCAGGGCGGCCAGGTAGATCTGACTGGAGTAGGTGAAGCCCACCTCCCCCACCACGACGGGTCCGAAACCGAGCAGCACGGTGCCGACCAGGCCGATCAGGAACGCGGAGATGCCGGGGATCAGGAACAGCCAGCGCGGGCTGAAGATGAGCAGGAACCGCAGGTGCCGCCAGCCGTCACGCCAGCTGCGCAGGTGCGGCGGCCGGCTGCGGCCGTCCTTCTTGAGCGTGGTGGGCACTTCGCTGACCCGGGAACCTCCCAGCGTGGACTTGACCACCATCTCGCTGGCGAACTCCATGCCTGAGGTCTGCAGATGCAGCGCCAGCATCGACTGGCGGTTGAAGCCGCGCAGACCGCAGTGGAAGTCCTTGATCGGGGACCGGAACAGGGAACGCCCGATCCAGGACAGCACCGGGTTGCCGAGGTACTTGTGCAGCGGCGGCATGGCGCCGGGTTCGATGCCGCCGCGGAAGCGGTTGCCCATCACCAGTTCGTCGCCCGCTCGCAACCGCTCGACGAAACCGTCGAGCTCGCTGAAGTCGTAGCTGTCGTCGGCGTCGCCCATGATCACATAGGCGCCGCGGGCGGATTCGATGCCGCCGATCAGCGCGCTGCCGTAACCCTTTTCCGCGACGTCCACAACGCGGGCCCCGTGGGCCTCGGCGATCTGCTGCGAGCCGTCGGTGCTGCCGTTGTCGGCGATCAGGACCTCACCGATGATGCCGCTGCGCCGCAGGTATCCCTGGGCCTTGTCGATGCAGATCGCGAGCGTCTCGGCCTCGTTCAGGCACGGCATCAGGATCGAGAGTTCAATGCTGTCGGTGATTGTCATGCGCGCTGCAAGTCCCGTCATTGTTGGTCTGGCCCCCTCATCGTACAGAATGTGCTGTGTGGACCTTGGACTGGTGGTGTCAACGCTCGGCCGTGTCGAGAGCCTGAAGCGGCTCTTCGATTCCCTCTCCGACCAGCTTCTTGCCGGAGACACCCTCGTTGTCGTCGCCCAGCGCAACCTGCTCGAGGTGGAGGCCCTCGCATCCGTCTACCGCTCGGAGAGCATGCGGATCATCGTGACGACGTCGCCGCCCGGCGCGGCCCGCGGACGGAATGCGGGCGTGGCCGCCCTTCCGGCCGACCGGGACCTGCTGCTCAATTTTCCCAATGACACCACCTGGTACCCGTCGGGCGCGTTGCAACGGATGCGGCTCCTCCCCGAGGATTTCCGGGCGGGAGCCCTCACGGTGGTCGACGAGAACGGGCCCAAGTTCGTTGTGCCCGAGCCGGGCGCGGCCCTGACCCGGTGGACGGTCTGGAGCGTGATCGAGATGGGCATCCTGATCCGGCGCAGCGTGTTCGACCGGATCGGCGGCTTCGACCCGGAGATCGGCACCGGCGCCCCGACACCGTGGCAGGCCGGGGAGGCCACCGACCTGCTCCTGAAACTGATCCGCGCCGGGGAGCACCCCGGCTTCGCCTGGCAGCCGCCCGCGCTCACGGTGGGCGGGATCAGCGACCCGAGCGGGCTCAGTAGCGCGGAACGCCGCCACAAACTGCGCGGCTACGGCCGTGGGCTGGGACGTCTGGTGACCCGCTGGCGGTATCCGTTGTGGTGGCGGTTCGCGTTCCTCGGCGGCGGCCTGTTCTTCGGCCTGCGCAATCGGGGCACGAACGCCCTCCTCGACGGCTGGTGGGTGTTCCTCGGCCGGCTGGAGGGAATGCTCGGGCGCACCCTCGGCCCGGCCGGCGCGCTCACCGCGGTGACCCGGTGACGGCCGATCTGCCGTCCCCCCTGCGGCTGCGGCGGGCCACTCTCAGCCTGATCACCCTGCTCGGGGGTGTGTCACTGGCCGTCATCCCCGCGGCCACGGTCGCCATCTCGTCCCGGCTGTTCAGCCGGCCGGAGCAGGGAATCATCGCCGTGGCGGTGATGGTGGCCACCTTCGCCGGCCAGCTCACCTTCGCGGTCGTGCTGGAGTCCCGGCTCAGTTCGGCGGCCACCGAACGCCGGGTGGTGTTCCCGCTCTGGCTGGCCGGCCTCGCCCTGGTCGCCGCAGGGGTGATCGCCCTCAACGCCACGAACCCGATCGTGCTCTGCCTCGGCCTGCCCCTGCTGATCGCCGCACTGGAAGTGGGCCGGGGCGTCTCGGTCGCCGAGCGTCTGGATCTGCGGGAGATCTGGGCATCCGTCACCGTGGGTCTGGGTGCCCTCACCGGCGTCCTGGCCGCCTTCACCGGTCAGGACTGGGCGCTGATCCCCCTCGTGGCCGGTATCGCGCTGGCCACCCTGGTGCGCTGCCTGCCGGTGACCCACCGGGCCAGCCGCCCCGAGCCGGCCGTGATGGGCTGGGTGGTGGCGGACACGGCGATCACCGGGGTGATCTACCCGCTCCTGAACACCATGATCCTGACGCTGATCGGACCGGGCGAGGCGGTGCTGTTCACGGCCATCGCGACGGTGTCCGGTCTGCTCGCGATCCCCCTGAACTTCATGCGACTGCGCCTGCTCAAGGAGCACTCCCGCCTCGACATCGCGGTGTCCGCCGGCGCGGTGCTCGCGGCCGTGGTGGTGCTGGTGGTGCTCGAACGCACGGGCGTGCTCGGCTTCATCTTCGGAGGCGTCTGGACCAGCTCGGCAGCCATCCTGCCGCTCGTGCTCGCCTGCGGCTGGCGGGCCGCGTCGCTCGCCACGACGATTCCGTTCGCCGCGCTGCGCCGGATGGGCGAGGTACGGCTGCTCACCGGGCTGCGCGCCGCCGTCTCCGTGATGGCGTTCGCCCTCGCCGGGGTCGGCCTGGCACTGCACAGCCTGTCCGCCGTGTTCCTCGGTCTGCTCATCGCGGAGCTGGCGTCGGCCGTGGTCTACGAGCTCGCGCGGCGCCGCCGGGTGCGTGCCGCGGCACTGGTCGTGGCGGCCGCCGCATGAGGCGCATCCTCGTCGACCTGCTCTTCTTCACCGGCCGGAAGGGCGGCATGGAGTCATACGTGCGGGAGGTGTACGGCCGGATCGAGCCGGAGGCCGACGGGCTCGAGTTCGTCGGCCTTGCCTCGAGTGAGCTGGCCGGCATGGACACGTCCTGGTTCCCGGGCGAGATCGTCGACTCCGGCATCAGCGGCGAGGACCGGATCGCCTGGGCTCGCGGGGAGCTCTTCTCGGTCGCCCAGGCGGCCCGGCGGCTGCGCGCCGATCTGGTGCACTGTCCGGCGAACCTCGGCCCGGTCTGGTCGCGGGTCCCCGTGGTGCTCACGGTTCATGACCTGCTGCCGTTCCGGCATCCGGAATACGTGCCCGGGGCCTACTCGCACGTTCTGCGCACCATGATCCGGGTGGCGGCGCACGGTGCCCGCCGGGTGCTCACGGTCAGCGTCGCCTCGGCAGATGACATCGTGCGCTACCTGCGGGTGCCGGCCGGCCGCGTCGACGTGGTGCCGCTCGCGGGCCAGGACACGGACGTACCGGCGAGCCCGCACGCGGAACCACTCCCCCGGCTGCCGCGCCACGTGCTGGCGGTGGGCAACCGGATGCCGCACAAGAACTTCCCGCTGCTGCTGCAGGCCCTCGCCCTGGTTCCCGCCGAGTCCCGGCCGCACCTCACGGTCACCGGCAGCCACGGCGACGACCCGCTCGCCCCCGTTGTGGCCGGGCTCGGCCTGGAGGCGTGGGTGTCGCTGCGGGGCTGGCTGAGCTCCGAGGAACTCGACCGGCTCTACGCCGAGTCGAGCCTGATCGTGTTCCCGACCCTGTTCGAGGGCTTCGGACTGCCGGTGCTGGAGGCCATGTCCCGGGGCTGCCCCGTGGTCTGCTCGGACATCCCGGTGCTGCACGAGGTCGCCGGGGACGCGGCCGTCTACGTGGCGCCCCAGGATGCCGCCGCCCTCGCGGCGACGATGACCGGCCTGCTCGACGACCCGGCCGAGCTGGCCCGCCTGTCAGCGCAGGGCCGGGAGCGCGCCCGCACCTTTTCGTGGGCAAGGACCGCCCGGCACACCGTGGCGTCTTTTCAGCGGGCCCTCGCCGAGCGGTAGCGCGCCAGGATCTGATCGACCGAGGCGCTCAGACCGTGACTGACCCGCTCCCGCTGGAACCAGTCCAGGGTGGAGCGGCGCAGAGGCTCGCCGGCCTCGACGGCCCGCACGATGGCCGCACCGAGTGCGGCAGGGCCCACGGACGCGGCCACGTAGCCGTTGACGCCGTCGACGACCAGCTCCGCGGCGGCATTGTCGGGCCCCGCGACCACCACGCTGGGCGTGCCGAATGCCGCCGCCTCGGCGATGACGAGCCCGAAGCCTTCCCGGGCCGACGGGTTGACCAGAATGCGGGCACCCCGCACGAGATCCCGGAGTTCGTCGTCGCTCACCCGACCGCGCAGCTCGACGGCGGAGTCCAGGCCGAGTTCACCGACCCGCGCGGCGACGCGGGGCGTTTCCGGTCCGGTGCCCACGATGACGGCGCGCAGGGATGGAAACTGCCCGCGAGCCTCCCGCAGAGCCGGAACGAGATCGACCAGGCGCTTGTCGGCGATGTGCCGGCCCACGAAGATCAGGTAGGGATCAGCCGGACGTTCTGTCGAGGCCTCGGGCTCCTCGCCGACGAGATCGACCAGCCCCAGGGTGACGGGTTGCGCACGGCGCCGGTAGCGGCGCAGCCGGGCGCCGGTGAACGCACTGTTGACGGTGTGCAGATCACCGAGACGGATGCCCACGGTCTGCAGCAGGAAGGCGATCGTTCCCGGCAGCGCGCCGGCGTACTCCCGCCACTTCGGCCACGGCCAGACCTCGAGCCAGTCGGCGACCACGAGCGCGCGCGTGCCGAACAGGGCGAGCCGCACCGCGAACAGGTTCAGCACCGGCAGGGTGCTGACGATCACGACGTCGTAGCTCCCGCGCCGGCGGAGGAAGTGCCGAAACAGCGCCGCGGCGAAAGCGACCGCGCTTCGGGGGGTGCGGGTGCCGCCCGAGTCGTAGATGTCGCCCTGCCAGACCGGTACGAGGGTGAACGGCGCCGCCGGGGGCGCATCCGTCGGCCACTGCCCGCGGGTCACGTAGTCGACCGGGCACCCCCGCTCCACGAAGAGTTCTGCCAGGCGGCGGTACACGCGTTCGCCGCCTCCGGCGTTGACCGGGAACAGGCAGTCGAAAGCGACCGCGACCCGGGGTTCAGGCACGGACGATCTCAGTCTCCGGCTCGGCCGGCGCGGAAGCCGCGGTGCCTGTGACGGCTTCGGCTTCGGCTTCAGCTTCAGCTTCAGCTTCAGCTTCAGCTGCATCGTCGGCCCGCGCGGACGTGAGGGCCAGGCGGCCGGACCACAGCACGAAGAGGATCGACACGAGGCCGTAGAGGGCCACCAGGGTCATTGCGCCGAGCGGTGGCGCCCAGCTGGGGTTCTCCCACATCGTGCTGAACGATTCGTCCGTGCCGACCACGTAGCGCCGCAGGACCAGGAAGAAAGCCCCCAGGCCGTAGGCGGCCACGAGGGTGAGGCCGATCCAGGTCAGGCGGGTGGACAGGAACGCCAGGCGGCGGCCCGAGCGCCCGGACAGGAGCCAGGCGGCCACGAGCGTCACCCCCACGTAGAGGAAGAGCCCGTAACGGCCCTGCCAGATGATGCCGGTCTGGTGCACGCTGTAGCCCTGCACGAGAGCGGGGACCAGCACCGCGGCAGCCACGACGACACCCATGGTCACGACGCTGCGTCGGTCCAGTCCGGTGAGGGCGAGCGTCACCAGAAGGGCCAGGGCGGCCACGAACGGCCAGTAGGTGGGAGTCGAGAGAGGCGTGTCGAACCATCCGAAGAACCCGATGGCCTGCTGGAAATAGTCCGGCGTCAGACTGATGACATAGGCGAAACCCTGCACGAAGGATGCCCCCACCTGGGGCGCGTCCGAGGCATCCGCCTGGCCGGAGAGGCTGCCGCCGCCGAGGGTCCAGAGGATCGAGAACAGCCCGCCGGCCGCCACGAAAGCCAGCCCGACAAAGGAGGAACCCGTCGTGAAAAGAGTCTTCACCGCCCGCCAACCCGTGGCCGCGAAGCACAGCCCGACCACGACCACGAGCCACAGCGGCCCCGTCGCTCGAGCGGTGGCGAGCACGACCGACGCAACCGTGACGATGAGCCAGAGGTGGCGACGGGATAGCGATGACACCACTCCCGGGTCACGGCCGTCGAAGTGCTGCAGCAGCCGGAGCAGGGAGACCCAGAGCGCGCCGGCCGCAGCGATCTCGATGCCGTTGGGGTTCACAGACCCGAAGAGGTACACGACCATGGGCGCCGCGAGGAAGACCAACCCGAAAGGCAGCCAGCGTGAACGCCGCACTGACATCGCTGATTGGAACGCCCAGGCCACGAAGACCGAGCACAGCAGGCCGCTGACGATGCGCATGGCGTAGATCCCGGCCGACCCGTCGAGCAGGAGTGTCGGCCAACCGACGAGATAGTAGTAGATGGGGTTGTACGCGCTCACCCAGGTGTTGAACCACTCGTTGCCGCCCTCGTCCCCGAGCTCGAACCCGCAGTCAGCGGTCATCTCCGACTGGAACAGGTAGCAGACGATCTGCTGGCTGTAGGAGTACTCCTCGGGCAGGTCGACGACGGAGTGCTTGACCCCCTCCACGGCGTGCCCGGTGAGGTCACCCCGCACCTGCGCGATGGCTTTGACGGCATGGGCGTTCTCGTCCGGAACGGAGAAGATCGGGCTGGCCAGCGACCACAGGGTGGTGAGCATCGCCATCAGGGCGAAGGCCGTCCAGAAGACCGACCTGGTGCTGCGCGGTGCGCCGCTCGCGCGATGATCTGACCTGACCCGCGGTGCCCTCATTCAACGTCCTCTGAAATGTGTTGTCTCCGCTCTGCAGCCCCGCGCACAACGGATGTGATGTGGATGATCAATCCGGCGGCCGGCCCGATGACCAGGGCCGCGATCACGCGATCACCGATGGCCCACGGCATCAGCACCGCCCCCATGGCCAGTATGGCCGAGACGACCCAGCCCGTCGTGTAGGCGGCATGGTCATCTCGGGAGAGAACGGCCGGTCCGGTCACGAAGAGTCCGGCGATCATGCCCGACGCGAACACCAGCGGAACCAGGAGGTCGCTCACCTGCCGGACCTTGTCGCCGAACAGCCAGACGAAGACCTGCTCGCCGAAGAGCGCCGTCAGCCCCGCGAACACCGTCGTGCCGATCGCGACCACGGCGAGGAAGAGGACCAGAGCACGGATGATCGTGGCTCTGCGGGAGGCGAAGAAGACCAGCAGGTAGCTCTGGAAGGCGGTGAGCGGCACGAGCAGCGGCGCCCGGAGGAGCGTGATGGCCAGGATGAGTGCGCCGAAGTACTCCGCGTCGACTCCGTCGGAGAACAGTGAGAGGAGCGCCGGGAACCCGGTGACCATTGCCGCCATGGCTGCGGCCGCCGTTATGGTTCGGGAGCTGTTCCAGAGCAGCCCGCGGTAGGTTCCGCCGACATACCGGGCAGGTGTCAACCGTCTGCGGGCAACCGTCAGGGCGATTCCCACGGTGATGGGGAATGGCACGATGACCGCCCAGGCCAGCCAGGTCTGGTCTCCGCCGAGGGCGAGCACCGTCAGGACCGCGGCCAGGCGCATGGCCCCGTCCAGCCCCACGATCAGGGCCAGGTCGGCCCACAGGCCCAGACCGGAGAGCACACCGCTCAGAGAGGCGACCGCGACCGAGGCCACGGCCCCCACGAAAAGGGGCACGACCAAGCCGAGCTGGTCCGCGCCGAAGGCCGGGATCGCCCAGAGGGGAAAGCTCACCGCGATCAACACGCCGACCAGCCCGGCCGCGAGCAGCACGAATCTCGGGACCGGAACGCGGGGCCGTGCAGGTGCCGATGTGAGGGGCGCACGGGCTCCCGCCGACACGGCTCGAGTCATCTCCTGCTGCAGGCCGAACAGGCATCCGACGATGAAATAGAGCACCGCCCAGAAGACCGCGAACACGGAGTAGGCGGCCAGTCCGGCCTGCTGGGCCACCGCCAGGGTGACGAGGTAGCCGGAGACCCCGGCCACGACTGTCGCCCCACCGATGAGGACGATGCTGACCTTGCCCCGCCGTGTGCCGCGGGTGGAGTCACTCACCGGAATGATTCCTGGGCGCTCCAGGCCGAGCTCACCATGTCAGTCAGGGAGCGGGTTGCGGACCAGCCGAGGACGCGGTCGATCTTGTCGACGTCGGCGACCACGGAGGCAGGGTCACCCGGGCGGGGTGACTCGATCGACGGTTGCAGGTCGGCGCCGGAGACGATTGCCACTTCGTTGACCACATCACGCACCGAATACCCGCGGCCGGTGCCGACGTTGAAGGTATCGAAGGGCTCGTCCTGCTCATGGAGCCGGGTGAGCGCGGCCAGGTGCGCGTCCGCGAGGTCGGCGACATGGATGAAGTCCCTGACGCATGTGCCGTCGGCTGTGTCGTACGTGTCTCCGAAGATGACCGGGTTCTGACCCTCGGCCATTTTCTGGAAGACCATCGGTATCAGGTTGAGCACAGCGCGATCGGCCAACTCGGGCCGAGCTGCGCCTGCCACGTTGAAGTACCGGAGGCTGATCGCGCGCAGGGGCCGCGCCGCCGTTTCGTCTCGGATCATCCACTCGCCGACGAGTTTGGTCTCGCCGTAGGGGTTCACCGGCCTGGTCTCGTCTGTTTCCAGGAGCGGGACTCCGGCGCCGTTGCCGTACACGGCGGCCGATGACGAGAAGACCAGGCGGGACACCCCAGCCTCGCCCATGGCCGCCAACAGGTTCGCCAGGCCACCGAGGTTCTGCTGGAAATACCAGGTGGGGCGCTGCACGGATTCGCCGACCTGCTTGCGCGCGGCGAGGTGCACGACCTCGTCCACCTGATGTTCGATCATCAGGTCGCGAAGGCGGGCGACGGCGGTGTCTTCGGACAGTTCCATCCGCGCGATCGGCACCCCGGGCACGCGGGCCTCGATGCCGGTGACGACGTCGTCCACGATCACGACGGACCGTCCCTGCTCGCGCAGCAGATCCACGATATGTGCTCCGATGTAGCCTGTGCCGCCGGTCACCAGAGTTGTCATGCGGGACTGCCATCTTCCGTCGGGGTACGGCCGTCGTGCGCCGTGGTTGCTTCGGTCAGTGCGATCTGGCGGGCCAGATCAGTGATCTGCCGGTCGAGTCGCCGGTTGTGAGCGGATGACGTGACAGCGAAGCCGAGGAAGACCACGATCAGCCCGTAGAGCAGCAGGTCCGTTCCGCGGCCGACGCCGAGCACGGCAGCGACCGAGTTGGTCAGGTTCGGGAAGATGACGGCGATGACCGCACTCACCATGACCAGCACCAGCGTCAGCCGGCGGATGGCCATCCCGCGCGCACCGCGGCGGGGCAGCAGGATCACCAGGCCCAGAACGGCGAAGACTGTGATCAAGACAGTCTTGATCAGTATTTGATTAGCGTCCATGGGGTTCCGTCCCTCGCAATCCGGTCATTTGAAGATGAGGTCGCTGATGATGTTGACGGAGTTCCAGACGGATTGCCCCTTCGACCTCGAATAGTCCGTGTAGATGATGTGCACCGGCTGCTCGGCGTACCGGAGCTTCAGCCGCCCGATTTCGTTGACGATCTCGGACGCGTGCGCCATCCGGTTCTGGGTCACCCGGATCGAGCTCGCCGCGTGGCGGGACAGCGCTCGGAGCCCGTTATGCGCGTCGGTGAGACGCACACCGGAGGTGACGTTCTGGAAGACGACGGCAGCCTTGAGGACCAGCCGTTTGATCGCGCCGGGTTTCGTTCGGTCGTCGAGGAAGCGCGACCCGACGACGATGTCGAGGGGCTCCGCCGCCAGCCGCCGGACCATGTCCAGTGCGTCTTCGACGCGGTGCTGGCCGTCGGAGTCGAAGGTGACGAAGTACTCTGCCCCCGGGTCGGTGAGTGCGTACCGCAGTCCGGTTTGCAGGGACGCGCCCTGGCCCAGGTTGATGGGGTGGTGCACGACGTGGGCGCCGGCCCGCCGCGCCGCCTCGGCCGAGTCATCCGTGCTGCCATCATCGACGCAGACGACGTTGGGAAAGGTTTCCCGGGCATGACGAATAACGTCTCCCACAACGGTGCCTTCGTTGAACAACGGGATCACGAGCCACGTTCTGGCCGCGATCATCCGGTCTGGTTCACTCATCGTCACCCCGGCCGGGCTGCCGTCCTCGGTCGTTCCATTTGCTTCATAATCCATCGGACTCGGCTGCGCCTTTCCCATTCGGTTTCGAGCCTAGGCCCTTGCTGTCGGCGGGGCGGACCCGGAACATCAGCGCGTAGGTGAACCTCAGCGCACGTTGCGGGAGCGCCCTGAACGCGCTTCTGATCAGTATGTTCGCGTACATTCGGGGCGTTCTGATCAGACCGTACGAGCGCAGGTTGTTCTGCATCTGCACCTCGGCGGCGAACATCCCCTGGGCCGACCGGCGCTTGAACATGGCTGGATCAGCCCGGAACAGGAGCAGCGGTTCGGCAAGATTCAGCATCGGGTAGCCCCCGGCGGCCAGCCGCGCGAACAGGTCGTAGTCCTCCATATTGGGGATATGACGCACGCCGCCGACGGCCAGTGCAGCATCGCGGTCCAGGAAGAGGGTGGGGTTGTTGATCGGGCTGTTCGTGAGGACGTACCGCCGGATCCGTTCCTCCGTGAGCGGCATGACACGCAGGCCGACGATGTTCTCCTCGTCGCCTTCGAATTCCAGCATGGCGGCGCCGATGGCCGCGTACCGGCCACCGGCGCCAGCCTGCGCCTGCGCGGCCAGACGGTTCGGCAACGAGATGTCGTCCGCGTCCATTCGGGCGACCCAGCGGTTTCTGGCCGCTTCGAGGCCGGCCTGCATGGCGTAGGCCACTCCCCGATTCTGGGCCAGGGAGATTCTGCGCACGCGGGGATCGGAGGCGCCGAGTTCGGCGACGACCGCATCGAGGCCGTCACCCAGCGGCCCGTCCTCCACGATCAGGATCTCGTCGGCAGGGAGCGACTGGTCCTGCATGCTGCCCAGAGCCCTCCGCAGATGGTCGGGCGCGACTCCGCTGTAGACGGGGATCACCACGGTGATCGGTTCGAAGGATTCGCCGACTGGGCTCACGGTGCTATCCATCCTTCTGTTGGTTCCATCCCTCTGCCCGGGATCATCTGTGCTCACGACTAAGGTCGAAGTACCCATGGTATGCGGCCCATTAGTCGGCGCGCGCACCCGTTCACGCCCCATCCGTCTTCCAGACAACGGGGCTGCCGGTATTCTCGACGGATTCCGGGCCGCCTCCGAGAGATTGATATGACTGTGCCACACGAGCAAATCGTCACACCCGCCGCTTCTCCCGCGACGCGATGGAGGCGCCTGTTCATCGCCCTCTGGGTGCCGGTCGTTCTGGTCATCGCGTCTTTCGGGATGTCAGCGGTCGTGACCGCGAACCACGGTCCGGCCCTGTCCCCCGTGGACGAGTGGGTGTACGTGGATTACCTGTTCAAGCTGCCCGTCCAGGGCATCGTGCACGAGGGAGAGAAGATCGGCACGGAAGCCCTCGTCATCATGTCGTGTGACGGGGTCACGCCCTACGGCCCCATGGGTCCGACGTGCGGCAGCAGCCTCGCGGATCTGTCGTCGTTCCCGTACAAGGGCGTCACGTCGGCCGATGCCTACACTCCCGCCTACTTTGCGGTGACGCGGGTGGTGGGTGACGCCATCCACACTGTCACGGGGATCAACCAACTCTCGTCGTGGCGGGTCACCGGGGCGCTCTGGCTCGGGCTGGCCGCCGTGCTTCTGCATCTGCTGCTCCGGCAGTGGCGCATTCGGCGGCCAGTCATCCTCGGACTCGGGCTCGCGGTGATCGCGTCTCCGTTCGCGTGGTGGACGTATACGTACATCAGCACGGATGCTCCCTCCCTCGCCTTCGGCATTCTCCTTCTCCTGGCCGCCGTGAAGATCGGTCGCGGCCAGTGGTCCGGATGGTGGCTCCCCGTCATCTCGACGGTGGCGGTCCTGTTCAAGGTGACGAACGTTCTCGGCGTCTGCCTGGCCGCCCTGTACCTGCTCATTCTGTGGCTGCTCGAGCTCAAACAAACCCAATGGGCAGGGTGGAAGACCCGCAGGCCGCACCAGCAGAACCGGTCGTCCCTCGGGCTGATCTTCTTCGCCGTACTCGCGCTCGGCGCGTCAGTGAGCGCCCAGTTGGCCTGGCTTGCGTTCCGCTCAGCAGAAGCGGTCGGCATCCCTGTCGATCAGGCGATCGGCATTCCGCTCACGCCTGAGGAGCTCGTTTCACAGGTTGCGACCTTCCTCCCGGGCACGATCGTTTCCAACGTGAACATATCGGGCTCGACCAACCTCGCCTATGCGATTCCCGGCTTTGTGGTTGCGCCGCTCAGCTGGATCTGTGTCACCGGGGTTCTGGGTGCCTTCTGGACCCTGCGCAAGGGATCGAAACTCACCCCCATCGTGGTGTCCGTGACACTGGCCGCACTGTTCTTCGCGCCCATGCTCGCGATCATGATCCATGTCACGACCGGCAATTACTTTCCGCTTCCGCCCCGCTATGGGGCCCCGATCCTCGGGTCGTTCCTGCTGCTGGCCGGGCTGACGATCAGGAACCGGTGGGCGGTCGGCATCCTCCTGGGCTACTCGGTCGCCCTCTACGCCTACGTTCTCATCAACGCACCGTTGCTGGCCTGACGCTCCCGGCCGCATCGACGCGACCCCACCCGGGTCACCACTGCGACAGAAAAACGGCCCCGTTCGCTCGTGCGAACGGGGCCGTTTTTCTTGTCCTTCCCGGGATGGCTACCGGTTCAGGGCGCTCGGTGCACTCAGCTCCGTGTTCCGCCGGAGCCGGGGGTCCAGGTGAGAACGCCCCCGGTGAATGGCTGGGTGCACACCGAGGCTGCGTCGCACGTCATCTCGGCCTTGGGCCAGCCGAGCGAGCCGCCCAGGCCTCCGAGGGTGTTGTAGTACGTGCGCATCTCGCCGCGAAGGGCGAAGGCGCCGGACTGCTTCGACGCGGCGATGGCTCCCTTCTCGAAGGTCTGCACCGATCCTCCCCCGTTCGCGGCGACGAAGATCTCGCCACTGGTGGGCCAGCCCAGGATCCCCGTGGGTCCACCGGACGTCGTGTAGGCGCCGTTGATGGCGGTCCCGACGATCGAGGCCCCCAGGGTGGACGACCAGTACAGCGTGCCGCCCACGAACGTCTGTGAGCACCGCGTGGCATCGCTACAGGACTGATCCCCCGTGGGCCAGCCCAGCGTCCCACCGATGCCGCCGGCCTGATTGAACGCGGTGCGGATGTCCCCGGTCAGAGCGTGCGCGCCACCGTTCGGAGACCAGGCGATCGCCCCGTTCTGGAATGCCTCCACAACACCGCCGCCATTGGCCGACAGGGCCACGACACCGGAGGTCGGCAGGCCGAGCGACCCGGTCGTCCCGCTCGTGCCGCCCAGCTTGTCGTAAACGCCCGCCATCCGTGCGTCGACGTATGCCCCCTGACCTGCCTTCGTCCAATAGAGTTTGGCACCCTGGAACGATTGGGAGCAGTCGGCTGCTCCGCAGAGCTGGTCCGACGTCGGCCAGCCGGCGGATCCGCCGATTCCTCCGACGGTGCCGAAGTAGTCCCGAATGGAACCGGAGAGCACGTGGGCCCCGCCGCTCGGGGACCAGGCGATGGCACCCTTGGCGAATCCCTGCACGCGCCCGCCGCCGTTGACGGTCAGGGTCGACGGCGCAGTCGTCGGCAGTCCGAGGCTTCCCGCCGGGCCTCCGGCAGCCGTGTAGGCCCCCAGCAGTGCGGTCGGGACGAAGCTGCCGCCCGCGGCGGGCGAGGCATAGAACGTGCCGCCCGTGAAGGGCTGTGTGCACAGACCCGCACCGTCGCAGGTCTGGGCGGCGGTCGCCCACCCGGGATCGCCGGTGACTCCGCCCGCTCGTGCGAGCTGGTTCCTGATCTCCCCGGACAGGACCCACGAACCGGCCTTGGAGGACACGATGGCCCCCTTCTGGAACCCCTGGACCGTGCCGCCGCCGTTTTCCGCGATGCTGTTCGGGTCGGACGTCGGCCATCCCAGAGTCCCGGTAATGCCCCCCGCCTGGCCATAGGCGGTGCGGATGGCGCCGGTGAGGACGTACGCGGTAGTACCGGTGGACCAGGCGATGGCGCCGTTCACGTAGCCGCGAACGTACCCGCCGCCGTTTGCCGTGTACTTGGTGACCTTCGTTGTCGGTGCGCCGAGATAGCCGCCGGAACCGCCGGCGCGTTGGTAGGCCCGCTCGATGTATGTCTCGGGTCCTTCAATCGGGGAGCCGAACCAGTCCGAGTACATGCGCCAGAAGTTGCGGTTGCCGTAGGAGCTGCAGGTGTCGCCGGACCCGTAGAGATTCGCGAGGCCCGCCTGGTTGGGCTGGTACGGCGTGTAGTTGTAGAGGCCGGCTGTCGCCTGGTTCCTGATGTAGACCGAGCTGCTGCCGCATCCGGTATTGGGGTGGTACCACACTGCGTTCCAGCGGTCGGGGGCGTGACGCCACCGGGTCGGATTGTTGGCGTAGTACTGGAATTGCAGCGCTGCGGCGTACACCTGGTTGAAGAAGCCGTAGTACTCCGTGTCGCAGTCGGCCGTATCCGGGCATCCATAGCCGGTGGCGCTGCGATACTGCCGCGCCGAAGGCCAGTCGTCCGTGATGATCCCCTGCTCCTTTTCGAGCAGGACGATCATCGCCTTCTGGCTGATGTTGCAGGCAGCGCCCACCTTGGCGATGATCTGCGCGGCCGACTCGTTGGCCTGGCCCTGATAGGCGGCGCAGTCGTTGGAGACCGCGGCACGGGTCGGGGTGTCCTGTCGATAGTCCTTCAGACAGACGTACCCTGCGCGACACTTCGGCACCCTCTCATTGAGGAATTGCTGAACCTGGGCTGCGCTCATGGCGGACCCGTCGAAGAACAGGTTGTCGCTGATGATGTAAGCCGGATCGAAGAATGAGGAGTCGGCGGCTTGGGCCGCGGGAGGCGGCGCGAGCGCCACCAGGAATGCGCCCGCGAGGGCCACTGCCACGGTCAGGCCGGTCAGGCGTTTGAGTCTCACTGGGTCTCCATCTAGGTCGGCACGATGCCGGGTTGGCCAGGCGATCCCAGCAGCGAGAGTTTCGGGCTCTCGTCGGCCACACCATTTCCCTGGAGGTAAGCAGGCTCTTAGGCTACCGACTCACAGGGAATGCGGAGCCTGCAACACGGCCCAATTTCGCCTAGACTCATCCAAGCCCATCCCCACAATCGAGAGTTGTTCATGTCATTGGCACAAGCCCGCGATCGCGAACAGCGAGTCGCAAGGGAGAACCTCAAACCGGTTGGGCAGTCGACGCATTTCGTGACCGGCACCTGGGCCTCCCTCAAGGATGTCTGGGGCAGCCGCGAGCTGACCTCCCTTCTGGTGCGACGAGAGCTCAAGGCGCGCTATAAAGACAGTTCGCTCGGCATTGTCTGGAGCCTGGTCCGCCCCCTCGCCCAGCTGCTCATCTACTACTTCGCCATCGGCCAGATTCTCGGAGTGGCCCGCAGCATCCCCAGCTTCGCCATCTTCGTCTTCGTCGGCCTCACCACCTGGGGTCTCTTCGTCGAGATCGTCCAGGGCGGAACGACATCGATCACGAACAACTCAGGTCTGATCAAGAAGATCTATCTGCCGCGCGAGATCTTCCCCCTGGCCAGCGTCGGCGGCGCCCTCTTCAACTTCGGTGTGCAGCTGATCATCCTGGTTCTGGCAACGATCGTCGCCGGCCAGATACCTCTCGACCTCAATCTGCTGTACGCACCCCTGTCGCTGACCGTGCTCATCTTCTTCGCCACGGGCTTCGGCATCCTCCTGGCCGGTTTGAACGTCTACCTGCGCGACATCCAGCACCTCGTCGAGGTGGCGATCATGGTTCTCTTCTGGGCTTCGCCGATCGTCTATTCGTTTTCGTTCGTTCACGACAAGCTGCAGGGAAACTGGCTGGAACAGTTGTACCTGGCCAACCCGATCACCCTCGCCGTCCTCGGGATGCAGCGCGCATTCTGGGTGGCCGGCACCACCGAGTCCACCTCGCAGAACTGGCCGGACGACCTGGCCATCCGGCTGTGGATCGCCTTGGGCATCAGTATCGTGATCCTCTGGATCGGCCAGCGCATCTTCTCGCGCATTCAAGGCAATTTCGCACAGGAGCTGTAACCCGATGACCACGCCGACAATCATTCACGTGGAAGACGTTTCCAAGAGATTCGTCATGCACAAAGACAAGTCCATCAAGGAACGCATCCTCAACTTCTCCCGGGCGCGTAAGCACCAGGACGATTTCTGGGCGCTCAAAGACATTTCCCTCGACATCACCATGGGCACTACCGTGGGACTCGTCGGTCACAACGGATCGGGCAAGAGCACGCTGCTGAAGGTCGTCGGCGGGATCATCCAGCCCACGACCGGCAACGTCAGCCGGCGCGGTCGGATGGCTGCTCTCCTCGAGCTCGGTGCGGGATTCCACCCGGACCTCACCGGTCGGGAGAACGTCTACCTCAACTCCGCCATCCTCGGACTCAGCCGGAGCGAGACGGACCGCTACTTCGATGAGATCGTGGATTTCTCCGGTATCGAGGACTTCATCGACACCCAGGTGAAGTTCTACAGCTCCGGGATGTACGTCCGGCTGGCCTTCGCAGTGGCCGTTCACGTCGACCCTGACCTTCTCCTGGTCGACGAGGTCCTGGCCGTGGGCGACGAACCCTTCCAGCGCAAGTGCATGGCCAAGATCGCCCAGTTCCAGGCCGAAGGCCGCACCATCGTTCTGGTCAGCCACTCCGCCGAGCAGGTCGGCGCGCTCTGCGACCGGGTCGTCGTGCTCGAGCACGGTGAGATGCTGCACGACGGCGACCCGGCACAGGCACTGCGCGTGCTCCGGGGCAGCTTCTCCGACGAGGCGGTCAGACACGAGGAGAAGCTCGAGGCCGAGGGCCGGCCCGAGCACCATGTCGTGGAGGTCCCCCAGGTCACCGTGACCGCATCCGATCAGGACACGGACGGCATCATCGCCCCCCGCGCCGATATCCACGTGAGCGTTCAGTATGAGGTGCTCGAAACCATCGAACCCTGGCTGATCGGCGTTGCCCTGGAGACCGCGGTCGGCAATGTGGTCTATCGGATGACCACCCGTGAACTCGGGGAGACCCTCCCGCTGCAACCAGGCACGTATGAACTGAACGTGACGTTCAAGAACCACAATCTGGGTGGGGGCTCGTACTCCGTCAGCGTCGGCCTCGCCTACGAGTCCGGCGCAACGATCCTGGTCGTGAACCCCGCGGCAACGTTCGAAGTCGCCGATTACGGGATCGGTCGCGGCGCAATCCGTCTGGACGTCGAATCCAGTGTGAAGCGGATTGCGGCGGCCCGGGCCGCGGGCATCTCCTAGCGACCGCGAAGAACCAACCGGAATTTCCGGTAGGTGCGGTTGACCCAACTGTTCCGTATGCGGGCCAGAATTCGGTAGAGCCGGCTCGAATAGAGCTCGTCCAGTTCCGCCCTCAGGCCGGAGACCGCCTGATTGCGCTCGAGAAGCTGTGCCTCCACCTCCGCCTCACGCTCGATTGCGGCCTGCTTGAGCTCGGTGGAAAGCGCTTGCATGCGAATCCACTCACGCACATACGACCCGAAGGCCGCCTGCACGTTTTCGTGTGCCTGGATCTGCAGGGAGGTGAGCTTACCGATGGTCCTCGGCCGTTCTGAGGCGAACTGCAGCAGGTCGTCGAGCCGATTCGGCAGAAGGTAGACGCGAGTCCAGTCGCGACGCACCAGGACCGCCTCCGCGATCGCCGCGTCGAAGCCATCGGAAATCTCGGCGACGATCTGCGTCGCGGTCTTCGTTCCCGCTCGTCGGCCGGAGAAGTTCTCCCAGCGGGCCTCTTCGATATTTTCCAGGGTGATCCAGCCGGGGCCGCCGAAATGGTCGTAGCAGTACACGGGGACTCCGGCGACGATCGAATACTGCACCGTTTTGCCGATCGAGATGATGGCGTCCGTGCCGGCCAGGGTGTCGGGTGTCACCCGTCGCGGTGTGGCACCCAGCTCGGTCTGGGAGCCGATGACGTCCAGGTCGAAGTGCTCGCGGAGCCCCTCGAACGCAGCAACAAGTTCGGGCGGTATGTGGTTGGAGACCACCGTGATGCGGCGCTCGATGCTCGGCGTCGGGGTCACCTCGCCGAATCGGGCCGGCGCCGCGTTCCCCATGACCTGGAGGCGATCGGGCTCCAGATCCTGGTAGACCCCGGTCGCACGGTGGATCTCCAGAGATCGCGGCGATTCGAACAGAACGGCGGTGGCCAGGGCTGATTCCAGAGCCGCGGCCATGGTGAACTCAGCGGGCAGGATCGATGACATGTGGTGGAACATGAACAGGATCTCGTCGGCGTGTTCCAGCACGACCACCGGGATGATGGAGTGCTGAATCCAGGCAAGGTCGGGAAGTCGAGCCTCCAGGTTCACCGCGAGCTCGGGATCCCACAGTTCGAAGACCGTGACGCCGTCGATACGGTCGAATTCCTGACGGATCGGATACCCGAAGGAGTGGGTCGCGATGACCACCTCCGCTCCCTGCCCGGCAAGGTACTCCGCAAGCTCCAGAGTCACGATCTCGGCGCCCATGTAGCGCAGCAGATGCGCCTGGGTGATCAGGATCTTCGATCCGTTCAGCTGCATGTCATATCCTTGCAAGTCGCGGTGTCCGGTCGGAAGAGAGCCACTCAGATTTTTCGCGAGTTCTCCAGCGAACCCGAGTCCAGGGCAGCCTGGTCACTGAGATCCGTCAGGGTCGACGCACGATAACTCGTCCACTTCCGCACCTGGTAGCGCGGGTTCATGGCGAGCCAGAAGAGCCTTCGCTTCCAGCTGAAGTCGGGGTCCCGGAGGATGCGCAGCGTGTCGCCGCCGATTCCCCGAATGGTGAGGCGCAGCTGAGCCCGGCCTGTCATGGGCGGAATCGGGAAACCGATCTGGCGCAAACCGATGGTCTCGTCGAAGATCCGCTTGCCGTACTCGTTGAGAGTGAGGTCATTGGAGTGCTCGACCGCGGCGCGCCCGGCATATGCCTTGCGATAGCCGGCCTCGATCAGGTCCTTGCCGAAGAGCTGGTCCTCCGCGTAGCGCACATCGCGGTACGGGATGGTGTTGAGCAGGAAGTCGCGCCGTGCGGCCGAGTTCACGTCGGAGTAGAAGCTGATGGCGTTCAGCACGCCCTCGCTCTGCACGAACTCGTCCTTGTAGAACACGGACGTGCCCCAGTCCGGTCCGAAGCCCGCGAAGACACCCCGGATCTCATACTTGAGCAGGGGGAAGCAGCCGGCGCGCGGGATCTGCTTGCCCATCACGGCGACGATGCGCTCGTCGAGCCGGAACGGCTCGAGCAGCTCGCGCAGCCACTGGCGGGAGGCCGGGATGGCGTCGTGGGTCAGGTAGGCCACGAACTCGCCGGTCGCCAGCTGGGCGGCCAGGTTTCGGGTCTTGCCGTGGCCGAACTCCGAGTTCGGGATCTCGTGCAGGCGCACCGAGGGAAATCGGCGCACGATGTCCAGGGTCGAGTCCGTGGAACCCGAATCGATCACGAGCACCTCGACCGCTCCGTCCAGCTCCTGGCCGAGCACTTCGGTCAGGATGCGTTCAAGGTAGACCTCGCCGTTGTAGGTCAGGATGGCGACGGTTGCACGGGTCGCAGTCGCTGGGTTCTGATCAGTCATTCTGGTGCTCTCGGATTTCTTCATAGGTGAGTCTGACGCCTTCGTCGAGCTCGGTCATGTCGGCGGTGCCGAACTCCGACCGGTAACGTTCGGTGTCCAGCACGACCCGGTCGACGAACGTGGGCGGAGCCGGTCGCTCCTCGACGGCGAAGTCGATGCCGGTCACCCGGCGCAGGGAATTGATGATGTCGGTCACTGAGTAGCCGATGCCGCTGCCCAGGTTGTACAGGTCGAATTCGGTGTCCACACCGACCATCGGCGTCACCATCCGCACCAGGTCCTCCACGTAGACGTAGTCGCGCACCATCGACCCGTTGCCCAGGCGGATCACGGGTCGCCCGAGGGAGATCTGGCGCAGGGCGATCGGGATCAGGCCCTGCTTCTTGTTGGGCTTCTGGCGCGTCCCGTAGGGATTCGAAATGCGCAGCGCGGTGGACTCGAGGCCGTGCTTGGCCTTGAAATAGTGCAGGTAGTGCTCAATCGACAGCTTGCCGATCCCGTACGGGGAAATCGGCAGAGCCCGGTCGGTCTCGGCGTACTCCGCCTGGCCCTGCGGCCCGTAGATGGCACCGCCGGTCGACGCGAAATAGAACCGCTTGATCCCGGCGGTCGCGGCCGACTCGAGAAGCTCGACCGTCTGGGCGACATTGGTGCGGATGTCCAGGGTCGGATCGCTTTCGGCGGTCGCCGGGCTCGTGGTCGACAGGAAGTGGAAGACGTATTCCTGGCCGTCCACGGCCCCTTCGAGGTCGGAGCGGCTGAGGAACTCGCCCTGCAGCACCCGCACGTCCGGAGCGGCGAAGGTCGGGTTCTGCGAGCTGAACCGGTCGAACGCGGTGACGGAGTGGCCGGCGGCGGCCAGGGAGTCAACCAGGTGGGAGCCGATGAAGCCGTTGGCCCCGATGACGACTGCCTTAGCCACGCATGGCCCCTTCGAACGCCGCGAGGAACTGCACCCCGGAATCGGACCAGTTGACCTGCGCGACCGACTCCGACATCGCGATCGACCGTGCGACGGCGTCGGGGTGGTCGAACACCTCGGCCATTTTGCGGGCGATGGCCTGCGGCGAGGCAGGCACGTACTCGATGAAGGGGTTGTCCGAGACCATCCGGTTGTTGGGGCCGTCGTTCACCACGGGAGTGACGCCGCTCGACAGCAGCTCCAGCGGCAGCAGGGACATGTTCGACAACGACATCACCAGGCCGGCGGCGCAGCGGTTGTACACGGCGTTGAGCTCGGAGATATCGAGGCTCGAGAGGTTGGTGTACTCGAACGGGATGTTCCAGTTCGACACGTCCCAGCCGGCCAGGTTGATGCGCACGTCAGGCTTGAGCCGGGCGAACTCCGCCAGGGCGAGCAATCCGAATTCGAAAGCGCGGCGCGGGGTGACCGGCCGGGCGTAGAAGAAGACCTCGTTGCGCCGTTCCACATTCGTGACGCTGTAGTGGGTCTTGTCCACCGCGAAGTCGAAGTGGTCCGTGGTCATGCCGTACTCGGTGGAGAGCTTGTGGGCCAGCCAGCCGCCGGCCGTGATGCCGTGGAAGCCGAAGTTGTAGGTGTTGCCGGCGAGCAGGGACTCGGTGCCGAGCGGGTAGAAGCTCGCCTCGTAGTCCTGCACGAAGTAGAACCGGCGCGCATCGGACGTGTCGAGGTAGGCCGGGTAGGCGGTCTCCCAGCCGGTGGCGAAAATCGCCTGGGTGCTCGCGTCGACGCCCTGGTCGCGGTCGTACATCGTGATGCGGGCGGCAACTTCCGGGTAGGCGCCGGCAGACTTCAACATCGCACGGATGTCCGGGATGCTCACGGCGGCGGCACTCGTCGTATAGAGGTAGATCGAGCAGCGGTGCCCGGCCTTCTCCGCGATGTCGATGAACCGGAACAGGTTCTGGTGCCCGCCGCTTTCCAGGCCGGGAGGCGACATGATCCAGGCGATGTCGACGGGGCCGTCAGTCACCACGGTCGGCGAGACGCGCCACGGTGGGGACTGGGTCCAGTCCAGCTCGGCTGCATCCTCGTTGGCGACGAGCATCACGCTCTCATGACGGGCGATCTTCGTGCTGGCCTTCGTCAGGCTGCGCACGATGAACACGCGCGGACCCTCCGCACGCAGAACACGCACGGGTCGAAGGCCGATGTGCAGCGCCTTGCCTACAAAAACTTTGGGACCCTGTTCGCGGATAATGCGGAGGCTCCTGCGGAACACGGTCAAGAGATCCCCTTGTCGGTCGTCATCGGATCAGTCTCAGTAGATATAGGCATGTCCGACCGAGTCTATCAATGGCCCCGGGGGCGACCCGGTCCCGGCCGACAACCGCGGCGATTCAGGCCCCAGGGGCACTGAGTATGCTTGATCCTGATGTCTAACTCTCTCCTCGAGTCCACGGCCGTGGTCACAGTTACTTACAATTCGAGCTCCCACCTGCCGAAATTCCTCGACTCTGTGCGGCTGAGCGAAGACCTCCAGCTTGATGTGATCGTGGCCGACAACCACTCATCCGACGTCAACGCCATCTCGGAAATCGCGCGAGTGCAGGGTGCTCGTCTCCTCGCCCTCGGCGAGAACCGGGGCTATGGCGGCGCCATCAACGCGGCGATCGCGTCCCTGCCCCCACACGTCACCTCGATCCTGATCTCGAATCCGGATGTCGAGCTCGGCCATGGCGCAACCAGCGCGCTGCTCGCAGAGCTTGCGGCTGACCCCCTCGTCGGTTCGGTCGGGCCGAGGGTGCTGAACGCCGACGGCACCACCTACCCGTCGGGTCGGCAGCTTCCCTCGCTCCGAAACGGAGTGGGACACGCACTGTTCGCCCGCCTCTGGCCGACGAACCCGTGGAGCCGCTCCTACCGGGCCGAGAGCGAGGGGTCCGACGTGCGCCGCCCGGTCGGCTGGCTGTCCGGAGCCTGTCTCCTCGTGCGCCGCACCGCGTTCGACGAGCTCAACGGTTTCGACGAGGGCTTTTTCATGTACTTCGAAGACGTCGATCTGGGTTACCGGATGGGCAAGGCCGGGTGGACGAACGTCTACACTCCCGCGGCATCCGTCGTGCACACCGGTGCGCACTCGACCAGCACCGAGTCGGGCAAGATGGTGCGCGCCCACCATGCCAGCGCCTACCGCTACCTGGAGAAGAAGTATTCCGCGCCCTATCTGGCCCCCGTGCGCTGGGCGCTCAAGCTCGGCCTGTCGGTGCGGGCCCGCGTCCTGGCCCGCACCGGCCGTCTGGGCTGATCAGTAGTCGCTGATCACTCGTTCGTGGCGATGAGCCCGGTCAGGTAACGCCCGTAGCCGCTCTTCTGCAGCGGCTCCGCCAGCGCTTCGAGCTCGGCGCTCGAGATCCAGCCGGCCCGCCAGGCGATCTCCTCGATGCAGCCGACCTTGAAGCCCTGGCGGTCTTCGATCACGCGCACGTACTCGGACGCCTGCATCATCGACTCGAATGTGCCGGTGTCGAGCCACGCGGTGCCACGGTCGAGAACCTGCACATGCAGGTTTCCCTGCGCGAGGTAACGCTCGTTGACGGTGCTGATCTCGAGTTCGCCGCGCGCACTGGGCTCGATGGTCTTCGCGATCTCGACGACCGAATTGTCGTAGAAGTAGAGGCCGGGAACCGCGTAGTTGCTCTTCGGCTTCGTCGGCTTCTCCTCGATCGACAGCGCGGTCATGCTGTCGTCGAACTCCACCACGCCGTAGGCGGTGGGGTTGCTCACGTGGTAGGCGAAGATCCGGGCGCCGACCAGGTCGGCGTTGCCGCGCAGGGCCGAACCCAGGCCGGCGCCGTGGAAAATGTTGTCGCCGAGCACGAGAGCGACGCTCTGGTCCCCGATGAATTCCTCACCAATGATGAACGCCTGGGCGAGACCGTCCGGGGACGGCTGGGAGGCGTACTCGATCCGCAGGCCGAGGTGAGACCCGTCGCCCAGCAGCGCGCGGAACTGGTCGTTGTACTCGGGTGTGGTGATGATCAGGATCTCGTTGATGTCCGCCATCATCAGCGTCGACAGGGGGTAGTAGATCATCGGCTTGTCGTAGATGGGCATCAGCTGCTTGGAGATGGCCTTGGTGATGGGCCACAGCCGGGTGCCGGAGCCGCCGGCGAGGATGATTCCGCGCATTGTCACTTTCCTTCGTTGAGGGACGTGTAGAACGCCCGGGCATCGGCCCAGGTGGGCAGCAGGCCGCTGGCGGCGGCTTCGGTCAGGCTCGGCGCATCAGTGTCCTTCGGGGACAGGAGCAGTTCGCCCGCTTCGGGCGGGAAGACCAGGCCGATGTCGGCGTCGAGCGGGTTGATGCCGTGCTCGCGGCCGGGGTTGAAGGGTGCGGTCACCAGGTAGCTGACCGTGGCGTTGTCGGTGAGCGCCACGAAGCAGTGGCCGAGGCCCTCGGCGATGTAGATCGCACGTCGGTCGGTGTCGTCGAGCAGAACGCTGTCCCACTGACCGAAGGTCGGGGAGCCCACCCGGATGTCGATGACGAAGTCCAGCACCGCGCCGTGGGTGGCCGTGACGTACTTGGCCTGGCTCGGCGGGATGTCGGCGAAGTGGATGCCGCGCACGGAACCGCGCTTGGACACCGACGTGTTGGCCTGGGCGATGTCGAGGCGGTGCCCGATCGTCTCCTCGAGCCGGTCGAAGCGGTACCACTCGAGGAAAACCCCCCGGTCGTCCCCAAACTGCTTGGGAGTGATTTCGTAGGAATCGGGGATGGAGAGTTCGCGGATCTTCACCGGGGAAGTCTACCAAGCGCTTACCGGTAGAATCGCGGGGGCACTTTCATCAAACGGAACGGTTACCTCCATATGAAGATCCTCGTCACCGGCGGAGCCGGTTTCATCGGCTCGAACTTCGTTCGACGCACCCTCGAAGACGCCTACCCCGGCCTCGAAGGAGCCGAGGTCGTCGTGCTCGACGCCCTCACCTACTCGGGCAACCTTGAGAACCTGGCCCCGGTCGCCGCGTCCCCGCGGTACTCGTTCGTGCACGGCGACATCCGTGACGCCGCCCTGCTCGACCAGCTCTTCCCCACTCTTGACGCGGTCGTGCACTTCGCCGCCGAATCCCACGTGGACCGCTCCGTGCGCGACGCGTCGATCTTCGTCGAGACGAACGTTCTCGGCACCCAGCAGCTGCTCGACGCGGCCCTGCGCCACAACCTGGCCCGGTTCGTGCACGTCTCCACCGACGAGGTCTACGGCTCCATCGCCGAGGGCTCGTGGAACGAAGAGCGCGCGCTCGAGCCGAACTCCCCCTACTCGGCTTCCAAGGCCGGCAGCGACCTGCTCGCCCGCAGCTACCACCGCACGCACGGTCTGAACATTTCGATCACGCGCTGCTCGAACAACTATGGCCCGTACCACTTCCCGGAGAAGGTCATCCCGCTCTTCGTCACGAACCTGATCGACGACCTGCACGTTCCCCTCTATGGCGAGGGCAACAACATCCGTGACTGGCTGCACGTGGACGACCACACCCGCGCCATCGCGATGGTGCTCGTCGGCGGTCGCGCCGGTGAGATCTACAACATCGGCGGCGGCACCGAGCTGACCAACAAGGAGCTCACCGAGATGCTGCTCGAGTCGACCGGCAAGGACTGGTCCTACGTCGACCGGGTCGCCGACCGTCTCGGTCACGACCTGCGCTACTCCGTGGACATCTCGAAGATCCAGGCCGAACTCGGCTACGCGCCCCTCGTGCCGTTCGAGCAGGGGCTCGCGGATGTCGTGCAGTGGTACCGCGACAACCGCACCTGGTGGGAGCCGCTCAAGGCCCGTGCGGCATTGAGCTGATGACCCGCTACCTGATCACCGGCGCAGCCGGGATGCTCGGCCGCGACCTGCAGGCGGCTCTCGCCGGCCGCGACGTCACGGCGTTCGACCGCGCCGAACTGGACATCACCGACCGGGACGCCGTCCTGGCGGCGGTCGCCGGCTACGACGTCGTGATCAACGCGGCCGCGTACACCAAGGTGGACGACGCCGAGACGAACGAGGATGCCGCGTACGCGATCAACGCGACCGGCCCGCAGAACCTGGCGCTGGCGGCATCCGCCACCGGGGCGAAGCTCGTGCAGGTCTCGACCGACTACGTCTTCGACGGCAGCGCCACCGAGCCCTACGCCGAGACCGCGGAGATCGACCCGATCTCCGCGTACGGCCGCACCAAGGCCGCGGGCGAGGCATTCGTGCTGCAGGAGCACAAGGCAGGCAGTTACATCGTGCGCACGGCCTGGCTCTACGGCCAGCACGGCCCGAACTTTCCCAAGACCATGCTGAAACTGGCCGCGGCCCGCGACACCCTGAGCGTCGTCGACGACCAGGTCGGCCAGCCCACCTGGACCGCCGACCTCGCGGCGCAGATCGTCGCCCTGCTCGATTCCGGCGCCCCCGCCGGCATTTACCACGGAACCAGCACCGGCGTGACGAGCTGGTTCGGCTTCGCCCGGGCCGTCTTCGCCACGGCCGGCCTCGATCCGGAGCGGGTCACCCCGACCGACAGCTCACAGTTCGTGCGCCCGGCCCCGCGGCCCTCCTATTCGGTGCTCGGCCACGACGCCTGGGCTGCCGCAGGTTTGTCCCCCATCCGTGACTGGCGCGAGGCGCTGGCCGCGGCAGCCGAGCAGGGGATCTTCAAAGAGAAATGACCACACTGAGAGTCGTCCTGGACCAGATGATCGCTCCGGTCCCGGGCGGCATCGGTCGCTACACCGAGGAACTGACCCGGGCGCTGATCGAGACGGCTCCGGCCGGGTGCGACGTCGAGGGAATCGTGTCCTCGTCGCCGGCCGAGCACTGCGCCCGGATCGAGTCGAGCCTGCCGGGGCTGGGCAGCCTGCACACGACCACGCTCCCCCGGCGTGAGCTGACCCGGGCCTGGCAGCTGGGCATCGCCCACGCCTCCGGGTCGGGCATGATCCACGCCCCGTCGCTGCTGGCGCCGCTCCGTCGGCACGACATCGTCAAGGACGGCAGCCAGGTGGCCGTGACCATCCACGACGTGCTGGCCTGGACGCATCCGGAGGCGCTCACCCCCACCACCGTCGCCTGGACCAAGGCCATGGTCAAACGTGCGCACAAACACGCGGATGCGATCGTGGTGCCCAGCCACGCCGTGGCCCACCAGCTCGCGGACATCGTCGACCTCGGAGACCGCGTGCGCGTGATCGGCGGCGGCGTCGGAACCGGCCTGCGTCTGCCGTCGAACTCGTCCGCCACGGAGATCATCGCGGAACGACTGGGGCTGCCGACCGACTACATCGTCGCTGTCGGCACGCTCGAGCCGCGCAAGGCCATCACGGCCCTGATCACGGCGCTCGGCCTGCCGGAGGGCCCGGAGCTGCCGCTGATCGTGCTCGGGCCTTCCGCCTGGGGTGAACTCGATCTGGCCTCCGTGGCCGACGAGGCCGGCCTCCCCTGGGGCCGGGTTCGCGCGCTGAACGGACTGACCGACGAGGAACTGGCCGTGGTCATCGCCCGGGCGGCCGTGTTCGTCTACCCGAGCCTGGAAGAGGGTTTCGCGGGCCCGATGATCCAGGCGTTCCACCTGGGCACCCCAGTGGTGCACTCGGACGCCCCGGCCCTGGTCGAGGCCGCCGGCGACGCCGGCCTGGCCGTGGAACGAAAAGATGCCGCCGGGTACCCCGAGCGACTGGCCGCGGCCGTGAACCGGGTGCTGACCGACACTGCGCTGGCGAAAAGGCTGCGCATCGTCGGGGACGACCGCGCGCGTGCCTTCACCTGGCGGGATTCCGCCGAGCGGGTCTGGCACCTGCACGCCGACCTGTAGCGACAGTCCGTGCCCCGGAGCCGTGCCCTCCGCCGAGTGCGCGGGCCGAGGACACGGCCTTACGGGGCCGGTTCCTCCGTGGCGGGCGGTGCCAGGGCGGCATCGATCAGGCTGCGGATGACGTCGTAGTCGGGATCCTCCGGGTCGACGTCGTTCTCCGGGATCAGTTCGACCGACTGGATCGGCAGCGCCTTCGTCTTCGATGCGAGGTGCGTGAAGTGACCGAGCATGCCCTGGGGGATGTCGGTCTTGACGACCTCGGTTCCGGCGGACGCCACGGCCTGGAACTTGGTCAGCACGTTCGCGGGGCTCGCCTGGGCCAGGATCGCCTCCTGCACCTGCCGCTGCCGCACCATCCGGTCGTAGTCGCTGGTGTCGTGGCGTGAGCGGGCGTACCAGAGTGCGTGGAAACCGTCCATGTGCTGCATGCCGGGCTCGAACCAGAAGGCCACCTCGGTGAACGTCTCGTCGGTGTGCACGGGCACACGGTGGTCGACGTTGATGTCGACGCCGCCGAGCGCGTCCACCAGGTCGGAGAAACCCTGCATGTCGATCAGAACGTAGTACTGGATCGTCAGGCCGGTGACGCCCTGGGCGGCGTCGCGCATACCCTCGATGCCCGGCTCGCTGCCGTCGGCCACCGCATCCGGGTACATCTCCGGGCTCTTCAGCTCGACCTCGGTGTAGATCGAGTTGAGCATGCAGGCGGAGACCTCGCAGCCGTCGATGGCGCCGTACCCCTCCGGGTACAGGTCGGCGAGCGGACCCGGCGAGAACGGCACGTCCTCCAGGTTGCGGGGCAGCCCGATCATGCTGGCCTGACCGGTGTCGGCGTCGATGCTGACCACGGAGATGCTGTCCGGGCGCAGGCCGTCACGGTCCGGGCCGGCGTCGCCGCCGAGCAGCAGGATGTTGTACCGGCCGTCGACGGGCGGTTCGGTCGGGCCGGCCACGAAGACCGACGACAGGAGTCCGCTGGTCGTGGTTGCCAGGTAGGCGCCGTAACCGGCGGCGCCGACCACTCCGACCATGAGCACGGTCGTGAAGGCGGCGATCACGGGCCGGGCCCGGGGACCGGCCCGCACGAGTCGCACGAGTCGGAGGGTGTCGAGGGTGAGGATCGACCAGACGACGCCGAGGAAAACGAGCAGCGCCGCCGCCACCCACAGCCCGATCGAGTTCGTGAAGACCGTGAGCACAACCGCCGGCCAGAGCATGAAGGCGACACCGACGACGACCGCGAAGGCGATCAGCGTGAAGGTCGTCCGCAGGCCGAACCGGCCGAGCCGGCGGTTGCCCGCCAGCACCTGGGCGGAGCCGGGCAGCACGAAATTGAGCACCACAAGCCACCAGGCCCGGCGGGTCATGACCGAGGCGGACCCGACATCCGGATGCCGGATCGGCGTGCGTGCACTACTCATAATCTGTTGTGGAGGTCCAGGTTCTTCTGCTCGACCTGGGCGGCGAGCATCTCCATATAGCCGAGCAGCTTGACCCGCAGGGAGTCATCGGCAATGGCCAGGGCCTTGACGGCGATCAGGCCGGCGTTGCGCGCGCCGCCGATGGAGACGGTGGCCACCGGCACTCCGGCCGGCATCTGCACGATGGACAGCAGCGAGTCCAGGCCGTCGAGCCGGCCCAGCGGAACGGGAACGCCCACCACCGGCAGCGTCGTCACGGCCGCGAGCATCCCGGGCAGGTGGGCAGCGCCGCCGGCCCCGGCGATGATCACGCGGAGTCCGCGCGCATGAGCGCTCTGACCGTAGGCGATCATCTTCTGCGGGGTGCGATGCGCCGAGACGACCTGCACCTCGAAGGGCACACCGAAGTCCCGCAGCAGCTGAGCGGCGTCACTCATCACGGGCCAGTCGGAATCGGAGCCCATCACGACGCCCACAAGCGGCGTCAGAGCGGCCTCCAGCGGGGCGGAATCGGGCACAGGGTTGTCTGTCACGGGTTCGATCCTATTTGGTCAGTCCTGAAAGATTGCCGCTGCGGCGCGCGCCTGGTAGGCGGCGAGGTCAAGATCGTCGCCGCCGACGGTCACATGACCGACCTTCCGGCCCGGCCGCGGATCCTTGCCGTAGGTGTGCACCTTGGCTGCCGGATAGGCCTCGAACACGGCCGGGTACCGCGCCGAGAGGGCACCCTCGGCCGGTCCCCCGAGGATGTTGACCATGACGGTCCACGGGTCCCGGGTGTCGGTCGCGCCGAGCGGAAGGTCGAGCACGGCGCGGAGGTGCTGCTCGAACTGGCTCGTCGTCGACCCTTCGATCGACCAGTGACCGCTGTTATGCGGGCGCATCGCCAGCTCATTGACCAGGATGCGCTCATCCGTCGTCTCGAACAGTTCGACGGCCAGCATGCCCGTGGCGCCGATGCCCTCGGCGATGCGCACGGCGATGTCGGCCGCGGCCTGGGCCAGGCGGCCCTCGGACGACGGAGCGGGCGCGATGACCTCGGCGCAGACGCCGCCCTGCTGCACGGTCTCCACCACGGGCCACACGGCGATCTGCCCGGACGGGCGGCGCGCGACCAGCTGGGCCAGCTCGCGGCGGAACTCGACGAGCTCCTCCACCAAGAGGGCACCGCCGTTGCCGTCTTCGGCGAGCGCGGCGAACCAGTCGTCCACCTCGTGCTCGTGGGCGACCAGGCGCACTCCCTTGCCGTCGTAGCCGCCGCGGGCCGTTTTGACGACGGCCCGGTTGTTGTGGGCGGCCAGGAACACGCCCAGTTCGGCGGCGTTCTCCACGCGCGCCCAGTCGGGCACGGGCAGGCCCAGTTCGGTCAGGCGCTGCCGCATCAGCAGTTTGTCCTGTGCGTAGAGCAGGGCGTCGGGCCCCGGATGCACCGCCACGCCCCGGGCCACGAGCTCCCGCAGGATCTCCTGCGGAACGTGCTCGTGGTCGAACGTGACGACGTCGACCGTGTCGGCGAAGGCCAGCACCACGTCGCGGTCGCGGTAGTCGCCGACCTGCACTGCCGCCAGATCGGCCGACATGCCCTCGTTCTCCGCGAGCACCCGGATGTCGATCCCCAGATTCACCGCCGCCGGAATCATCATCCTGGCCAGCTGGCCGCCGCCGATCACGCCCACAGTCGTCTTCATCGTTCCACCACAATCCTTGCGACCGGTCATTCTCCGGTTCGGGTTCTCTCAGGCGGCAGGCTGGGCCTCGCCGTAGACTCGTGTTCTCGACTTCTATCTTTGCCCATCATCCGGAGGGATGCATGCCGAGTACACCGCGCACGTCTGCACGGCTGTTGGCCTTCGCCAGCCAGCTCGGCAAGTTCGGCGCCGTCGGCCTGGTCGGCTTCGTCGTGGACTTCGCCGTCTTCAACCTGCTGCGCACGACGGTCTTCGACCCGGAACTGGTGCACGCCGGACCGATCTACGCCAAAGTCGTGTCGACCACGCTGGCCATCCTGGTGAATTGGCTCGGCAACCGGTACTGGACCTTCGGCGCGAACCGTCAGTCGCACACGCTGCGCGAGGGGGTCGAGTTCTTCGCCGTCAGCCTGGTCGGAATGGGTATCGGCCTGGCCTGCCTCTGGGTCAGCCACTACCTGCTCGGATACACCAGCCTGCTGGCCGACAACATTTCCTCGAACGTGATCGGCCTGTTCCTCGGCTCAGCCTTCCGCTTCGTGCTCTACCGGCACTGGGTCTTCTCCCCGAAGCGCCAGGCCACGGCCGCCTTGGAGCGGGAACCCCAGCGCGCGGAGCGGGATCCGCAACGCGCTTAGCGGGAACCCCAGCGCGTGGTCTCCCCGGTGCTCGCCGCCTGTTCCTGCCGCCGCGAGCCGATCAGGGTGCGGGAGGACTCCATCAGATCGTGCAGCACCTGCTGCACCAGGTCGGCGTTCGGCACATCCTTCAACACGAGCGGCTGCTCCAGCCCGGCGTTGATCAGCACATCACCCGAGTGGGCGATCGACTGCAACCAGTTCTTACGCACGGTCACGTCGTAGCCGCGGCTGTGCAGCAGTTCCTGACGGGTGCGCACGAAGAACCCGTGCCGGAAGATGATGCGCCGGGTGGTGATCGTGTAGCGGTTGTTCAGCCACGACGCGAGCGGCAGCAGCCAGAGCAGCAGCACCAGCACGACAGCGGCGACCAGCAGCGCCGTGTTCTGCCACGGCTCCGGCAGGGAACCGAAGAAGTATGCGGTGGCGCCGACGATCGCCAGCAGTGCCAGGCTGGGCCAGAACAGCACCCGGGCGTGCGGCCGGAGCCCGGCCACGACCGATTCGGCCGGGGGAAGCACCTCGGCAGTGCCGAAGCCCGCTGTCTTTGTCATAACCCAACTGTTTTTGTCATAACCCATTAATACCGCAGGTGGGTGACATCCCCGGCGGCGACCGCCTGCAGGTCGCCGTTCGTCTGGTCCTCGACGATCAGCCGGCCGCTGTCATCGAGGGCGATCGCGGTGCCCACCAGATCGGTGCCGCCGGGCAGTTCCACCCGCACGACCCCGCCGAGCGTGCCGCACAGCTCGGTCACCGTCTGCAGCAGCCCGCTTCTCACCGGATCGCCCCCGGCCGCGAGGAAGTCCCCGGTGAGGTTTCGCAGTTCGGTGAGGTACCGGGCGAGCACGGCGTCAGCATCGGGGAGCGAGCCGGTCACGAGCATCAGCGACGTGGAGGTGAGGGTGGGCAGGTCGTGCTCGTCGAGGGACACGTTCAGCCCGGTGCCGATCACCAGCCCCCGCGCGTCGGGCAGCAGCTCCGACAGCACGCCGGACACCTTGTAGCCGTCGATCAGAACGTCATTGGGCCACTTCAGGGTGACCTCGTGCCGCGGTGCGTCCTCGCCCGGCCCGACCACCCGCGCAGCCAGGCTCGCCTCGACGACCTCGCGCACGGCGCGGGTCATCGCCGCCCCGGCGAGCAGGGGGAACCAGCCGAAGTGCGAGGTCGGCAGCGGCACCGCACCGGACACCGGCCGCAGCAGCACCGAGATCGCGAGGGACTTGCCGGTGGGGGCGAGCCAGGTGCGACCCATTCGGCCGCGGCCGCGGGTCTGGTTGTCGGTGACGACCGTCGACAGGTCGGGCCAGGCAGCGGCATCCTCGCCCGTCGCGTGGGCGACCAGAGCGTCGTTCGTCGACCCGGTCTCGGCCAGGTACTCGAAACGCGGCACGACCTCGCGGCTGAGCGGAAACTCCATGTGACTCTCTCCCCTTGCATAACTCCTGCAATTCTGCCGAAACCGGGCCGAAAAGGCACAATTCCGGCCCGAATCCGAGAATTTGCAGGAGTTATGCGTGGGGAGCGGGGGTACCCGACCAGCAAACCGGCCGGTTTTTGTAGAGAATCGTCAACGATCGGGGGCAGGGGCTGGCCGGTAGAGTGAACCGCGTGACTGAGAACTCGCCCCTCGCGGGCCCCGACCTGTACACGACGGCTGGAAAGCTCGCCGACCTCAAGCTGCGCTATCACGAAGCCGTGACCGCGAGCGGCGAGGCGGCGATCGAAAAACAGCACGCCAAGGGCAAGATGACGGCCCGGGAGCGTATCGATCTGCTGCTCGACCAGGGTTCGTTCGTCGAACTCGACGAGTTCGTGCGGCACCGCACCCACGCGTTCGGCATGGAGAAGAAGCGGCCCTACGGCGACGCCGTCGTCACCGGGACCGGCACCATCCACGGCCGCCAGGTGGCCGTGTACTCGCAGGACTTCACCATCTTCGGCGGTTCGCTCGGCGAGGTCGCCGGCGAGAAGATCATCAAGGTGATGGACCTCGCCCTGAAGACCGGGGTGCCCATCATCGGCATCCTCGACTCCGGCGGAGCGCGCATTCAGGAGGGCGTCGTCGCTCTCGGCAAGTACGGCGAGATCTTCCGCCGCAACACGGCCGCCTCCGGTGTCATCCCGCAGATCTCGATCATCTGCGGCCCGGCCGCCGGCGGCGCGGTCTACTCCCCCGCACTGACCGACTTCGTGATCATGGTCGACAAGACCAGCCAGATGTTCGTCACCGGACCCGACGTGATCAAGACCGTCACGGGTGAAGACGTCGGCATGGAGGAGCTCGGCGGCGCGTACACCCACAACGCGGTCTCCGGGGTGGCGCACTACCTCGCGAGCGATGAACCCGACGCCCTCGACTACGCCCGCACGCTGCTCAGCTTCCTGCCGGACAACAACCTGGCCGATCTGCCCGTCTTCGACAGCGATATCGAGCTGGAGACGACGGATGCCGACCTCAAGTTGAACACGATCATCCCCGATTCCCCGAACCAGCCCTACGACGTGAAGACCGTGATCGAGCACATCGTCGACCACGGCGACTTCCTCGAGACGCAGCCGCTGTTCGCGCCGAACATCGTGGTCGGCTTCGCCCGGGTCGAGGGACGCTCGATCGGCATCGTCGCCAACCAGCCCAGCGCCATGGCCGGCACGCTCAACATCCCGGCCGGCGAGAAGGCCGCCCGGTTCGTGCGCTTCTGCGACGCGTTCTCGATTCCCATCCTCACGCTGGTCGACGTGCCCGGCTTCCTGCCCGGCACCGACCAGGAGTGGACCGGAATCATCCGGCGCGGCGCCAAGCTGCTCTACGCCTACGCCGAGGCGACCGTTCCCCTGGTCACGGTCATCCTGCGCAAGGCCTACGGCGGCGCGTACATCGTGATGGGCTCCAAGCAGCTCGGTGCGGACATCAACCTCGCCTGGCCGACGGCGGAGATCGCCGTCATGGGCGGTCAGGGCGCCGTGAACATCCTGTACCGCGCCGAGATCAAGAAGGCCGAAGCAGCCGACGAGGATGTCGCCGCCGTGCGCACCCGCCTGGCCAACGAATACACGTACAACGTGGCCAGCCCCTTCCTGGCGGCCGAGCGCGGCGAGCTCGACGGCATCATCGAGCCGGCGACGACCCGGGTGGCGGTCACCAAGGCGCTCCGCGCCCTGCGCACCAAACGGGCCAGCCTGCCGCCCAAGAAGCATGGGAACATTCCGCTGTAGGCGGCGCCATGACCGACTCAACGATTACTCCCTCGAATACCGCAGCGGAAGCGAACCCGGGCACGGATGTGAGCGCTCCCGCGGATTCCTCCGAGCAGGCCGTGCCCGGGCTGCGCTTCGTCACCCGCGGCGTCACTCCCACCGAGGCGGCGGCTGTGTCGGCCGTGCTGCACGGCCTGGTCCGCGAGGAGTCCGACAGCCTTCTGCTGGCCCCGGCGCGCGGCCAGAGCGCGTGGCAGCGCAGCCAGCGCGCCATCCGTTCGCCTGTCACTCCCGGCACCGGCCGCTGGCGCGGGTTCCCGGGCTGACGCCACACGACTGATCCGGTCCCCCTAAATGCCGACTTTTCATGGTGGCCCGGTGAGAGGAGTATTACTTGTGCCGGGTGAATCTCTCTGAGATTCACGACCATGGCCCGTCGACTAGGGTAAGCAGTCGGGTTGTGGGGGCGCGTCAGGGTGACATTCGGGTTGTCGCCCTGGCACGAAGTTGAAAGGGACCAACCTCACGGTTGGTCCCTTTCGCATTTCCCCCGCATTCAGCGGAGAGGATGCACCGGCCCGCCCAGTCCGGCAGCGTCCACTCCGGCGGCGTTCACTCCGGCGGCGTTCACTCCGGCGGCGCGGACACCAGAGCCGGGTCGCGCGGGATCTCCAGCCAGAGGTCGACCTCCGGCTCGGGCGATTCCTGGCCGAGAGCGCTCAGCTTCGCATCCGCGCTGCTGAGCCCGACCACTGTGACGGCCGTCGCGGACCCGTCTCCGGCGGTTCGGGCGATGATCGTGTCGGCCATCGTGCCGTCGATGGCCACCGCCAGCGCGTTGAGCACCGAGTCCAGCTCGGCCCCACGGATGTCGTCGATGCTGCCCTCGTCGAGCAGGGTCACGATCGCACCGCGACGCCGGGCGGCCATGACCGCGTCGCGCACGGCGTCGTTGAGCAGCTTGCGGCCGCGGATCTCATCCCGCACAGCGGCCTCGAGGTACCGGGACTCCTGACGCTGCTCGGCGTTCAACTCGCCGTGCTGGTCGATGATCCGGCGCAGCATGGGTGCCGCCAGCCGGATGGTCTGGGCCAGCCGCACCTGCCGCTCATACAGGTGCGCCTCCTGGGCGGCCTGCCACTCGGTGGCCTCCTGCTCGGCCAGTGCGTACTGTCGCGCGTCACGGCCCGCCTTCGCCAGGGCCCGCGCCAGGATCACCGCGACGGCAACCCAGACGACGCTGCCGATGACGCCCATCGAGACCAGGGCCGCCGGCCCGGCCCAGAAGATCGTGTGCACGACCAGAATCGCGGCTCCGATCCAGGCCAGCCCCGAACGGCGCCGGGTGGCGGTGACCGTCATCAGGGTGCCCACCGCGGCGACGTACCAGGTGGCGTAGCCGTTGTCGACGGAACCGTCGAGCTGGCTCCCCACCAACAGCGGCAGTATCGCGCACACGGCCACGTTGAAGTACGCCAGCCACACCGGCATCCGCGTCGGGCTGGTCGGCCACAGGCTGACCACGGTGGCCACGGCGTAGACGATGATGGCGAGGATGGCCGGCAGCGGCGTTTGCGGCTGCCCCAGCGAGTAGAACCCGAGCACAACGTGATAGGCCGAGAACATGGCTGCCAGGGACAGCACCAGCCCGCGCGGAACGGAGATCATGCGCGCGCTCCCCCGTCGGTGGGCCAGTTGATCGTGATGGTCGTGCCGCGGCCGATGGCGGCGCACACTGTGACGGAACCGCCGGCGCTGGCCACCCGGTCCTTTATCGAGATGCGCAGCCCCAGCCGTTCGGCCGGCACCGCTTCGGGGTCGAAACCCACCCCGGAGTCGGCGATCACGATGGTGCAGCCGCCCTGCGGGTTCGCGCTCATGGTCAGGGTGCGTTCGGGCTCCAGGTCTGACGTGCCCGCGTGCTGGGCGCTGTTCACCATGGCCTGCCCGCTCGCGGCGAGGATCGCGTCCCGCGCATGGGCCGGCAGCCGGAGTCCGTCGATCTCGCACTCGACGATGGTGAAGGGCACCGACAGGCGGGCCGCGGCGGCACGGATCTGCCGGCTGAGCTCGCTGAAGGGAACCGTGCTGTCGTCGCCGGCCGGCACGATGGCGGCGTCGTTGAGGCGGGTCAGGGCATCCGCCGCCATGCCGGATGCCAGCTCGGCCGCCTTCGGGCTGCCCGCCGCGGCCGCGGCGAGGAAGGTGGCCAGCACGCTGTCGTGCACGATCGAGTCGACCTGCACCCGCTCAACCTCGGTGGCGTGCTGGCGCACGGCGTTTCCGTACTGGTGCAGCGCGTTGGTCTGAGCGCTGTCGACTGCGGCCGCCGTCTGCCGGAGCATGAAGATGATGATCAGGATGACCTGGCCCAGGAGGATCGCGTAGACCGCGTCGAGGCCCGAGAGCAGCAGGTCCGCGTCGCCGCCGGACGGCGTCGACCGCACCACACCGTAGATGATCGGAGCGGCGAAGGTGTAGATCGCGGCCCAGAGCACGGGGAACGCGAGGGCCGCGCAGGCGGTCGCGATCGTGCACATGTACCAGAGCCACGGTTTGCCGTCGAGTACGGCCGCCGGGTCCCGCATCAGCAGCGGCCAGGCCAGCAGTGCCGCTAGGTAGACCAGTGCCACGGCGCCGGCGGCCGTGCGCACGCCGACCTTGCTCACCGCGGCCACCACGACGGCCACCAGGGACAGCCCGAGCAGCACCGGTGCGAGAAAGCCCATCACCGGCAACCGGACCGGGGCCTGTGCGAGCATGATCGGCAGCGCCTGAAGGGCGAAGACCACGCCGACGCCGGCAACCGACCGCGAGGCCACAACTTCGATCCGGGTGCGGCTGATCGGGTTGCGCGGCTGTTTGGGCCCACCGATCAGATCGACGTCCAGCGGTTCACCGTCCGGGTTCTTCCCGGTGAGCCCCGGCGCGCCGGCAACCGCGGACTCAGCCGCGGCCATCTCCGCCATCCGGGTCGAGGCCCGGCAGGATCCCGTCTTCGACGGCACGCCGAAGCAGGTCCACCTTCGTGGGGGCAGGACGGCCGACCTCCACGTACTTCACCCGGATCCGGTCGAGGTACTCGCGGGCGGTCGAGTGGGCGATGCCGAGCTGCATCGCGACCATCTTCAGCGGCAGACCCGACGCGTACAGGTGCAGCACATCGCGTTCGCGCCGGCCCAGCTGCGCCTTGGCGAAATCGCGGTCGGCGTCGATCGCGGTGGCCCACTCGAGGTTGTTGAGCACGTCGCCGCGGGCCACGGATGCGACGGCGGCCATGACGGTTGTGGTGGGTGACGATTTCGGGATGACGCCGGACGCTCCCGCGGCGAGCGCCTCGCGCACCAGGGCGACCCGGTCGGCGATGCTGTGCACCAGCACCGACGCTCCCGTGCTCTGGGCGCGGTGCACGTTGTCGGTGACGCGGGACCCGTCACCCAATGAGAGGTCGAGCACGATGACGTCGACGGCGCGACCGGCGATGCCGTCCACGAGTTCCTGCACCGTGGGGGCGGTGAAGATGACCTCGTAGCCCACGTTCTCGCACGCCGCCTTGATGCCCAGGCGCACCGACTCGTGATCGTCGGCGATGCCGACGCGCACGGGGTGACCCAGCACGGCGGTGTCGACGGGATCAGTGGGCGAAGGCAGAGGTGCTAGCGGGTGATTCACGGTTTCCTACATTCTCGCGGTGTCTACGGATCAACGATAGCTAGCGGGACAGGAGTGCGACGGCTTCGACATGGTGCGTATTCGGGAACAGGTCGAAGGCGCGGAGCCGGCGCAGCTCGTAGCCGTGCCCGGCGAGCAGGGCGATATCGCGGGCCAGAGCCACCGGGTCGCACGCCACGTAGACGATCTGGGCCGGTCCGACGGCACCGAGCAGGTCGATGACCTCCTTGCCTGCACCGGAGCGCGGCGGGTCCAGGATGACCGTCGCGGCCGCCTGGCGGGCCCGGTCGGCGGCGCTCGAGTCGCGCACGAGGGCGTTCAGGAACCGGTCGACGCGGGAGGTCTGCACACTGGCGCCGACCCATTCGGCGAGGTTCTCGGCCGCGAAGTCGGTGGCCTGCGGGTCGCTCTCGACGCTGGTCATGCGCACGGTGCTGCCGAACCGGTCGCCCACGGCGGCGGCGAGCAGGCCCACTCCGCCGTAGAGGTCCAGGTTCGCGGCCCGCGGGTCGAACGCATCCGCGTCGATGGTGTCCTGCACCGCACGGTAGAGGGTCTCAGCGGCGCTGGTGTGCACCTGCCAGAACCCGGCGGCGTCGAGGCGGAATTCGCGCTCGCCGACGACCTCGCGGATCAGGGTCTTCGGGGTGTGCCGGCGACGACCCTTGTCGTCCTGCTCCGCCACGAGGATCTGCACGGTGCCCAGGCTCGGCGCGACGATGTCAACGGATGCGGCGCCGGGGAACATCTTGTCCAGGGGCGCGGCCGCCTCCAGCAGGCGATCGGCCAGCGGCAGATCGCCGACCGGGATGACACGGTGCGACCGGGCGGCGTACGGGCCCACCGAACCGTCCTCGTCGACGTGCAGCCGAACGCGGGTGCGCCAGCCGGTGCCGTCGGCGGCGTCGCCGGGCGATGCGTTGCGGCCGACCGGGACCGGCTCGACCGTGACCGGGGAGTCGACGCCGGCCATCCGTTTCAGGGCGTCGGCCAGAACCTGGCGTTTCAGCTCGCGCTGGTAGCCGAGTTCGATGTGACCGAACTCGGCGCCGCCGGCGCGGTCCACGGGGTCGCGGTCGAGGGCGGCGGATGCCCAGATGTGCGGTTGGCGCTCGGGTGCCGGGGTGAGCACCTCCACGGTCTCCGCGCGCCAGAAGCTCTTGTGGCTGGCCGAGGTCAGGCGGGCGCGCACGCGCTCCCCCGGGAGAGTGTCGCTCACGAAGACCACGCGGCCCTCGTGTCTCGCGATGAAGATGCCGCCGTGAGCTACGTTGGTGACGTCGAGTTCGAGCTCTGCGCCTACTTCTGCGGAGTGTCCGCTCGAATCTGCCTGAATGTCATTGCTGGTGCCCATCCTTCGATGATCCCACACCGCTTCCACCCCCAGCGAAGGAAACCCATGCGCTTGTACCTGGCGTCCACGTCTCCGGCCCGGTTGATGCTGCTGCGCACGGCCGGGATCGAGCCCGTCACGGTCGCCCCGGACGTCGACGAGGACGCCGTCGCGGGCGAGGCCGCCCGGGCCGCCGGAGCACCGCTCACACCGCACCGGGTTGTGGAACTGCTCGCGCGGGCCAAGGCCGAGGCCGTGTCCCGCGCACTGACCGGCAGCGGCGACATCGTCGACGGCCTGGTGCTCGGCGGCGATTCGGTCTTCGTGATCGACGATGTCATCTACGGCAAGCCGCACACCAGCGCCAAGGCCCGCGAGCGTTGGCAGCTGCAGCGCGGTCGCACCGGACAGCTCTATTCCGGCCACTGGCTGATCGACCACGCCGACGGTGTCGCCGGGCGCTCTGTCGGCGCCGTGGCCGTGGCCGACGTCACCTTCGCCGACGACATCGACGACGAGGAACTCGACGCCTATATCGCCACCGGCGAGCCCCTGTTCGTGGCGGGTGCCTTCACCATCGACAGCCTCGGCGCGCCGTTCATCACGCATATCAGCGGGGATCCGTCGACCGTGGTCGGCCTGTCGCTGCCGACGTTGCGCCGGCTCGTGACCGGGCTCGGTCACGCGTGGCCGAGCCTGTGGAACCGCGGCAACGACTAACTGACCGCCGGTTTTCGAGCCCGATTGTAGGCATCCGCACCTTTCTCGCCCGCGTTTTTGTGGGACAGAACCAAAAAGCCTGCGGCTCTGACCCATAAGCTAGGGCACTGTGCCCCCAATAACGAAGGTCCTCATCGCAAACCGGGGCGAAATCGCCGTCCGGGTGATCCGAGCCGCAAAAGACAGCGGCATCCTCTCGGTTGCCGTCTACGCCGACCAGGACCGCGACTCGATGCATTCGCATCTGGCCGACGAGGCCTACGGCCTGGACGGAACGACGAGCGCGGACACCTACCTCGTCATCGAGAAGCTGCTTTCCGTGGCCCGACGGTCCGGCGCCGATGCCGTGCACCCCGGCTACGGGTTCCTCGCGGAGAACGCCGACTTCGCCCGCGCCGTGATCGGCGCCGGCCTGATCTGGATCGGCCCCTCCCCCGACGCCATCGAAAAACTGGGCGACAAGGTGTCCGCCCGGCACGTGGCCGAGAAGGTGAACGCGCCGATGGCGCCCGGCACCCTCAACCCCGTCGCGGATGCCGCGGAGGTGCTCGACTTCGTCGACCTCCACGGTCTGCCGGTCGCGATCAAGGCGGCCTTCGGCGGCGGCGGACGCGGCCTCAAGGTCGCCCGCACCCGCGAGGAGGTTCCCGAGCTCTTCGACTCCGCCACCCGGGAGGCCGTCGCCGCGTTCGGTCGCGGCGAGTGCTTCGTGGAGAAGTACCTGGACAAGCCGCGTCACGTCGAGACCCAGTGCCTCGCGGACGCCGACGGCACCGTGGTGGTGGTCTCCACCCGCGACTGCTCGCTGCAGCGCCGCCACCAGAAGCTGGTCGAGGAGGCCCCCGCGCCGTTCCTCACCGACGCGCAGCGCAGTGAGATGTACCGCGCCTCCAAGGCGATCCTGGCGGAGGTCGGCTACGTCGGCGCCGGCACCTGCGAATTCCTGATCGGCCAGGACGGCACCGTCTCGTTCCTGGAGGTGAACACCCGGCTGCAGGTCGAACATCCGGTGTCGGAGGAAGTGACCGGCATCGACCTGGTGCGCGAGCAGTTCCGCCTGGCCGAAGGCGGCCGCCTCGACTACGACGACCCGGAGCCCATCGGGCACTCCTTCGAGTTCCGCATCAACGGCGAGGACGCCGGCCGCGGCTTCATGCCGGCCCCCGGGCCCGTGCACGTCTTCAAGCCCGCCGGCGGCCCCGGCGTGCGCGTGGACAGCGGCGTCACGGCCGGCGACGTCATCTCCGGCTCCTTCGACTCCCTGCTCGCGAAGCTCATCGTGACCGGTGCCACCCGCGAGGAGGCGCTGGAGCGTTCCCGCCGGGCCCTGGACGAGTTCGAGGTCGCGGGGCTGCCCACCGTGCTCCCCTTCCACCGCCGGATTGTGCGCGACCCCGCGTTCGCGCCGGCGAACGGCGAACCGTTCTCTATTTACACCCGGTGGATCGAAACCGAGTTCGTCAACGACATCGAGCCCTGGAACGGGTCACCGGAAGAGTTGACCGGGCCGGCCAAGCGCCACAACGTCGTCGTCGAGGTGGAGGGACGCCGGATCGAGGTCAGCCTGCCGGTTCGGCTGCTGCCCGGCACGGCCGGTGAGAACACGGCCGGCCCCGCACCGCGGCGCCGCACCGGCTCGCATGCCGTCAGCGCGGCCACCGGTGATGCCGTGCACGCCCCCATGCAGGCGACGATCGTGAAACTGGCCGTCGCCGAGGGCGACCTGGTCGTCAAGGGTGATCTGTTGCTCGTGCTCGAGGCCATGAAGATGGAGCAGCCGCTGACCGCTCACAAAGACGGCGTGGTCGGCAACATCGGCGCGATCATCGGTGCGACCGTGGCGTCCGGTTTCGTGCTGATGGCCGTCGTCGACGCCGACGTCGTCGTCACTGCCTGACGCCTGACCCCGCGTTGCAGGGTCAGAGCACGATGTGCATGGCGCGCGCGGCATCCGTGATCGAATGCGTCAGTGACGGGTAGACCGGGAACGCCCGCGCGACCTCGTCGACCGTGAGGCGGTGCTCCACGGCCAGGGCGAGCGGGAAGACCAGCTCGCTGGCCTTCGGGGCCACGATCACGCCGCCGATGACGGTACCGGTGGTGGTGGTCGCGAACAGCTTCACGAAGCCGTCCTTGATGCCCATCATCTTGGCGCGCGGGTTCGAGGCGAGCGGCAGCTTGTAGATGCTGCCGCGGGTGAGGCCGTCTTCGATCTGCTTCTGGCTCCAACCGACCGTGGCGATCTCCGGCTGTGTGAAGATGTTCGCCGCCACGTTGCGGATCTCGATCGGGTTGACGGCGTCGCCCATGGCGTGGAACACGGCAGTGCGCCCCATCATCGAGGCGACGGATGCCAGCGGCAGCTCGGTCGTGCAGTCCCCGGCCGCGTAGATGCTCGGCATCGACGTGCGCGCCACCCGGTTGACCCGGATGTGGCCGGATTCGGTCAGCTGCACGCCGGCCTCCTCGAGACCGAGCCCCGTGGTGTTGGGCACCGACCCTACCGCGATCAGGCAGTGGCTGCCCTCGACCGTGCGACCGTCGGACAGGGTGGCGAGCACGCCGGTCTCCGTGCGCACGACGGACTGGGCGCGGGACTTGCTGAGCACGACCATGCCGTTGCGTTTGAAGACGTTCTCGATCACGGCGGCGGCGTCGGCGTCCTCGCCGGGCAGCACCTGGTCGCGGCTGGAGATCAGCGTGACCTTGGCGCCGAGCGCCCGGTAGGCGGAGGCGAACTCGGCCCCGGTCACACCGGAGCCGACGACGATGAGGTGTTCGGGCACCGCGCGCAGGTTGTACAGCTCGGTCCAGCTGAGGATGCGCTCGCCGTCGGGGATGGCGGTGGGCAGGATGCGCGGGGTCGCCCCGACGGAGATCACGATCGTGTCGGCCTCGATCCGGTCGAAGTCGATGCCGGAGCCGTCCTCGGCGGTGGCCACGATCACACCGTTCGCGCCGTCGAGCCGGCCGTGACCGTGCACGAGGTTCACACCCGCGCGCATCAGGGTGGCTTTCATGTCCTCGGACTGCTGCCGGGCCAGGGCCAGGAGCCGCTTATTGACCGCGGCCAGGTTGATGGCCACCTCGGGCCGGGCGGGCTTGCCCTTCTCCCCGCGCACGAACAGCTGCACGCCCAGCTCGGTGGCGTCGTGGATCGAGTTGGTGGCTTCAGCCGTGGCGATCAGGGACTTGGAGGGGACGACATCCGTGATCACGGCGGAGCCGCCGACGCCGACGCGCTCGACCAGGGTGACCTCGGCGCCCTGCTGGGCGCCGGCCAGGGCCGCCTCGTAACCGCCGGGACCTCCGCCGAGGATAGCGATGCGCTGCTTGCGTTCGAAGTCGTAGGCCATGGTGACATTCTCCCGCCCCGCGCACCCGCCGCCAAACCCCGAGCGCCCCGCCTGCCTCCAGCGCACCAATTCGACGGAGATTCTGCCGAAAATTGACGTTCGCACCCCTTTTCGGCTGCTCGTTTGCAGATTCTCCGTCGAATTGATCAACGGAACGTCTCCGAAATGGGTGGGCAATTAGAGTGGTTGCATGCTGAAGACCGACATTAACCCGCTCGACGCGCCAGAAACGGACCCGTTCGAAGTTGCACGGACCGCTGCTGCTGAGATCGCCGAGGCCACGGGCGTAGCCCGCCACGATATCGCCCTCACTCTGGGCAGCGGATGGGGCAAGGCCGCCGATTTGATCGGCGAGACCACGCACACCCTCGACGCGCAGTACATCACCGGTTTCAGCGCGCCCGCCCTGGCCGGCCATGCCGGAACGCTGCGCTCGGTGCTGCTGCCCAGCGGCAAGCGCGCACTTGTGATCGGCGCCCGCACACATTATTACGAGGGCCACGGCGTTCGCCGAGTCGTGCACAGCGTGCGCACCGCCGCCGCCACCGGCGCGACGGCCATGATCCTCACCAACGGTGCCGGCGGCATCCGTGAGACCTGGACGCCCGGCACCCCCGTGCTGATCAGCGACCACCTCAACCTGACGGCCGACTCTCCTCTCGAGGGTGCCACGTTCGTCGACCTGACCGACCTGTACTCGCGCCGCCTGCGCGACCTGGCGCGCACCATCGACCCGTCGCTCGACGAGGGCGTGTACTGCCAGTTCCGCGGCCCGCACTACGAGACGCCCGCCGAGGTGCAGATGGCCAAGGTCATCGGCGGCCACATCGTGGGCATGTCGACGGCGCTCGAGGCGATCGCCGCCCGCCAGTCCGGCATGGAGGTCCTCGGCCTGTCGCTGATCACCAACCTCGCAGCCGGCATCCAGCAGGAGCCGCTCAGCCACTCGGAGGTGCTCGAGGCCGGCAAGCTCGCCGAGCCCGTCATCAGCGCACTGCTGGCCCGGATCGTGGCCGCACTGTGAGCATCGACAGCACCGGCCCGGAGAACACGGGCACGGAGAACACCGGCACGGAGAACACGGGCACGGAGAACACCGGCACGGATGCCGCCCCCGCACGCGGCCGGCACTCGTCCGCCGAAGACTCGCCCCCCGTCACGGACGTCCTCCCCGACGTTCTTTCCGACACCATGGTGATCGACACCGTGACCGTGGACCCGCAGGCAGACGCCCCAGCCACGGATGCGGCCGCGCCCGTGATCGCCGTGGCCAACGCCTGGCTGAGCCAGGACCCGGACCCCGAAACGCAGGCCGAACTGCGCCTGCTGCTGCGCGGGGCCGCCGACAACGATGCCGCGGCGCTCGCGGAGCTGCACGCCCGGTTCGACGAACGTCTTGCCTTCGGCACGGCCGGGCTGCGCGGCGCCATCGCCGCCGGCTCCAACCGGATGAACCGGGTCCTCGTCAGCCAGGCTGCCGCCGGGCTCGCCGCGTTCCTGATCAAAAACACCGCACCGGGCCGCGTCCCGTCGGTCGTCATCGGCTACGACGGTCGGAAGAACTCACACGTCTTCGCCACGGACTCCGCCGCGATCATGGCCGGAGCCGGCGTGCGCGCCATCCTGCTCCCCCGCCTGCTGCCGACTCCCGTACTCGCGTTCGCCGTGCGCCACCTCGACGTCGGCGCCGGCATCATGGTCACCGCGTCGCACAACCCGCCCAACGACAACGGTTACAAGGTCTACCTGGGCGGAGCCAACCAGGGTTCGCAGATCGTCTCCCCCGACGATGCCTCCATCGCGGCGGAGATCCTGCGCGTCGCCGCGGAGGAGCGCGTACCCGACCTGCCGCGGGCTGCCTACGAGACCGCCCCCGAGTCGGTCGTGCAGGCCTACATCGACGAGACCGCGAGCCTGGCCCATCGCCCCCGTGCGCAGGTCACCACCGTCTACACGGCCCTGCACGGCGTGGGCTGGGACACCACCCGCCGCGTTCTGGAGTCCGCCGGCTTCGACCTGCCCACGCTCGTCGACGCCCAGATCGCACCGGATGCCGCGTTCCCGACGGTCTCCTTCCCCAACCCCGAGGAACCCGGCGCGATGGACCTCTCCTACGAGACGGCCCGGGAGGCCGGCGCCGAGCTGATCATCGCCAACGACCCCGACGCCGATCGCCTCGCGATCGCGATCCCCGACGAGGGTTCACCCAGCGGGTACCGACGCCTCTCCGGCAACGAGGTCGGCGCCATCCTCGGCTGGCGCGCTGCGGAGCTCGCCGCGCAGGTCAGCGGTGACGGCGGCGCGACGGGCACCCTCGCCTGCTCCATCGTCTCCACCCCCGCCCTGGAGGCCGTGGCGAAGGCCTACGGGCTCCGGTTCACCGACACCCTGACCGGCTTCAAGTGGGTGTCGCGCGCGCCCGGCCTGATCTTCGGTTTCGAGGAGGCCCTCGGCTATCTCGTGAACCCCGTCACGGTGCGCGACAAGGACGGCATCTCCGCCGCCGTTGCCCTGCTCTCCCTGGTCAGCGACCTGAAGTCCGAGGGTGTCACGCTGGCCGAGCACCTCGACCGGTTCAGCGCCCGGTTCGGCCACTTCGCGTCGGGTCAGATCTCCGTGCGGGTGACCGACCTGACCGAGATCGAACGCGTGATGGCACGGCTGCGCGCGACTCCGCCGGCCTTCGTCGGCACTCTGGCCGTCGATCACATCGACGACCTCTCGGCCGGGTTCAACGGTCTCCCGCCCAGCGACGTGCTGCGGATCCGGCTGGCCGACGGCTCACGCGTGATGGTGCGCCCGAGCGGTACCGAGCCCAAGCTCAAGGTGTACCTGGACACGAGCAGCACCGTCGGCACGGTCGCTGAGCGCCGGGCCGCCGCCGAGGCCACCCTTGCGGAACTCGACCGGGGCATGCGCGACCTGATCAAGTAGCCCCGCGGTCGATTCCCACCGTCGTCACCGTGCCCGTTCCGGTCGAGAGTGCCCGCTAGAGCGGGCACTCTCGACCGGAACGGGCACTTTCGCGTGTGAGTCACGGGCCCGGCGCGGGTGAGGCGGAGCTGCGCCAGGGCGGTTTCGAGCTTGGCCGCGGGGCGTCAGCCAGAGCGGTTTCGAGCTTGGCCGCGGGGCGTCAGCCCAGGGCGGTTTCGAGCTTGGCTGCGAGCTCGTCCACGTCGAAGTAGTTGTCGATCACGACGATGTCGGCGTTGGTCTTGCCGATCGACCCGACCAGTTCGGACGAGGTCAGGATGACCTGGGCATCCGCGCCGACGGTGCTCACGCCGGCGATGTCGGTGGCCGTCACTTCGGCCTCGATGTCGAGGCGCGCCAGTGCACGCTCGGCGTTGATCTTGAGGATGGCGGAGGTTCCCACTCCCACTCCGCAGAGGGCGACGATCTTCATGAGGGCTCCTCGGTGGTTGCGGCCTGCACGCCCAGCAGAGAACGGATGGCGTCGACATCCGTTGCCGCGGCGAGCGACGGGATGACGTGAGGGTCGTTGAACACGTTCGCGAGTTCGGCGACGAGCAGCACGTGCTCGTCGGAGCTGGTCACCGCGAGCCCGAGCACGACACTGACCGGGTCGTTGTGCGGATGCCCGAACGCGACCGGGTCGGCCAGGGTCACGATGCTCAGACCCTCGGAGTGCACATCGGGGCCGGGCCGCGCGTGCGCGAGGGCCAGCCCGGGGGCGATGACCACGTAGGCGCCGAACTCTTCGATGACCGCGATCATACGCTGGGTGTATTCGGGAGCCGTGGCGCCGGAGCGCTCGAGGGCGTCACCGGCGGCGGTCACCGCGCCGCGCCAATCATCGACGTGGATGCCGATCGCGATGGCTTCGGCGGGCAGTGGCGGAAGGGGCATGGGTACTTTCACGGGGTTGGGGAGGTCAGCCTGGGCGAGACGCTCAGGCGCTTTCGAAGCCGGCGACGATGGCGTCCGCCAGCTCTTCGCGGTCGTCCAACGGCAGGAACGCCGACTGGGCCGCGTTGAGCTGGAACACTTCGAGGTCGTCGATGTCGTAGCCGAACGCGTCGCTGAGCAGCGCCAGCTCCTTGGTCAGGGTGGTGTTGCTCATCAACCGGTTGTCGGTGTTCACGGTGACCCGGAAGCCGAGCTGGTAGAGCAGGTCGAAGGGGTGGTCGAGCAAGTCATCGCCCCAGGCCGCGATCGCACCGGTCTGCAGGTTGGAGGACGGGCTGAGCTCGAGGGCGATCTCGCGGTCGCGCACCCACTGCGCCACCGGACCGAGCGTGACGTAGGTGTTCTCCTCGTCTTCCCGGCCGATGAGCACGTCTTCGGCCAGGCGCACACCGTGGCCCAGGCGCAGCGCCCGGCCGTCGTAGAGCGCGCCGCGGATGCTCTCCAGGCCGTCTGCCTCGCCGGCGTGCACGGTGACGGGCAGGAAGGCCTTGGCGAGGAAGTCGAACGCGTCCCTGTGGTTGTGCGCCGGGAACCCCAGTTCGGCGCCGGCGATGTCGAAGCCGACGACCCCGGTGGAACGGTGGCGAACGGCGAGCTCCGCGATCTCCAGGCTGCGGTCGGCGTGCCGCATGGCCGTGATCAGCTGACTGACCCGGATGCGGGACCCGCCCGCCGCGACGAGGGCGACGCCGGCCTCGAGGCCTTCCTGCACGGCCTCGACGGTCTGGTCGAGGGTGAGGCCGCGGGTGAGGTGCTGCTCGGGAGCCCAGCGGATCTCGCCGTAGATCACGCCGTCGGCGGCGAGGTCCTCCACGAATTCGCGGGCCACCCGCACCAGACCCTCGCGCGTCTGCATGACACCGCAGGTCAGCTCGAAGGTCTTGAGGTAGTCGACCAGGCTGCCGGAATCGGCCTGGGTGCTGAACCAGGCGCCCAGCGCCTGGGCATCCGTCGACGGCAGCGCCAGCCCGACCGAGTCGGCCAGTTCGATGATCGTCTGCGGGCGCAGGCCGCCGTCGAGGTGGTCATGCAGGGAGATCTTCGGCAGGGCGTTGATGCTCGTGCCGGCACCAGGCAGCAGGTAATCCTCAGGGATCATGTTCACCCCCCTAATCTACCGGCTGGGTGCTGGGAGTCACGCTGATTGGCCAACCCCGGCCCGCACATCCGTTCGGGATATACGGGCCGGGGTAACCGTCGGGTCAGCGCCCGATACGCTCGGCGATCAGCGGGCCGCCGTCGAGCACGGGCTCGCCGGGGTCGCCGATGCGGTAGGCACCCTCCACCGCTTCCAGGGCCCGCGCGAAGCGCTCGGGCTCGTCGGCGCTGAGGGTGAACAGGGGTTGGCCGGCGCGCACGGTGTCGCCGGGCTTGGCGTGCAGGTCGATGCCGGCCGCGTGCTGCACCGGGTCCTGCTTGCGGGCCCGGCCGGCGCCGAGGCGCCAGGCGCCGATGCCGAACGGCAGCGCCTGCTGCTCGACCAGCACGCCATCGCGTTCGGCCGTGACGACATGGGTTTCGCGGGCCACGGGCAGTGGGGCGTCGGGGTCGCCGCCCTGCGCCCGGATCACCTCGCGCCACTTGTCCATGGCACGACCGTCGGTGAGGGCGGATGCGACATCGACGTCGACGATGCCCACCAGCGCGAGCATCTCCTGGGCGAGGGCCACGGTGAGTTCGACGACATCCGCCGGTCCGCCGCCGGCGAGAACCTCGACCGATTCGCGCACCTCGTTGGCATTGCCGATGGCGCGTCCGAGCGGAACGTTCATGTTGGTGAGCAGGGCGGATGTCGCCACCCCGGCATCCTCGCCGAGCGCGACCATGGTGCGGGCCAGCTCGCGGGAGCGGTCGATGTCCTTCAGGAAGGCGCCCGACCCGAACTTCACGTCCAGGACGAGGGCTCCGGTGCCTTCGGCGATCTTCTTCGACATGATCGACGACGCGATCAGGGGGATCGCCTCGACGGTGCCGGTGATGTCGCGCAGCGCGTAGAGCTTGCCGTCGGCCGGGGCGAGTCCGCCGCCGGCGGCACAGATGACGCCGCCGAATTCCTGCAGCTGGGCGAACATCTCCTCATTGGTGAGGTGCGCGCGCCAGCCGGGGATGGACTCGAGCTTGTCGAGGGTGCCGCCGGTGTGGCCGAGGCCGCGGCCGGACAGCTGCGGCACGGCCGCGCCGAAGACGGCCACGAGGGGCATCAGGGGAAGGGTGATCTTGTCGCCGACACCACCGGTGGAGTGCTTGTCGGTGGTCGGCTTGCCCAGGCCGGCGAAGCTCATCCGCTCACCGCTGTTGAGCATGGCCATGGTGAGGTCCTTGATCTCCCGGCGGTTCATGCCGTTCAGGAAGATCGCCATGGTCATGGCGGCCATCTGCTCGTCGCCGACATAGCCGCGCGTGTAGGCGTCGATCAGCCAGTCGATCTGCGGCGTGCTGAGCTCACCCCGATCGCGCTTGGCGTGGATCAGGTCCACGGCGTCGAAGGCTTCGATACGGTTCTGGTTGGTGCTCACAGCTACTCTTCCTGGTATTCGGCGAGCTGCCGGGGCCCGAAGGCGTCCGGCAGCACTTCATCGATGGTGCGCACACCCGACACGGTCTCCAGCAACATGCCGGGCGCGGAGTGTTCGTACAACAGCTGGCGGCAGCGGCCGCAGGGCATCAGCGTGCGGCCGTTCCCGTCGACGCAGGTGAACGCGACGAGCCGGCCCCCGCCGGTGAGGTGCAGCACGGAGACGAGGGCGCACTCGGCGCAGAGGGTGAGCCCGTAGGAGGCGTTCTCCACGTTGCATCCGCTGATCACACGCCCGTCGCTCACCAGCGCGGCCGCGCCGACCGGGAACTTCGAGTACGGCACGTAGGCCTTGCCCATCGCTGCCGTGGCCGCTTCGCGCAGCCCGGCCCAGTCGATGGCAGCAGGCTGGGGCAGGGTATCCGGTGTCATGATGCTCACGATTTGATGTACGGCTTGCCGGATGCCGCGGGTCCCCGGGACGTTCCGACGAACCCGGCCACGGCGGCGATGGTGATCACGTACGGCAGCATGAGCATGAATTCGCTCGGCACGGGTGAGCCGATGACGCTGAGCACGTTCTGCAGGTTGCTCGCGAACCCGAACAGCAGTGCGGCCAGCGTGGCCCGGATCGGATCCCAGCGGCCGAAGATCACGGCGGCCAGGGCGATGAAGCCGGCTCCGGCGGTCATCTCCTTGCCGAATGCGCCCACCGAGCCGAGGGTGAAGTAGGCGCCGCCGAGTCCGACGATCGCGCCGGCGAGCGACACATTCCAGAAGCGGGTGCGGGCGACGTTGATGCCCACCGTGTCGGCGGCCTGGGGGTGCTCGCCCACGCTGCGCAGGCGCAGGCCCCACCGGGTGTGGAAGAGGCCGTAGTAGACCACGGCGACGGCCACGTACATGATGTAGACGATCAGGGTCTGCCGGAACAGAACCGGGCCGATGATCGGGATCTCGCTCAGCAGCGGGATGTTGATGCGCTCGAACCGCGGCGGCTGGTTGAGCAGTTCCGCGTTGGGGGCCATCACCTGGGAGTAGAGGAAGCCGGTGACGCCGATCACGAGCACGTTGAGGACGACACCGACGATGACCTGGTCGACGAAGTACTTGATCGAGAACGACGCGAGCACCATGGAGACGAGGACACCGGCGAACATGGCCGCGACCAGGCCGAGGAGGGGCTGGTTCGTGAGGGACGCCACCATGGCGGAGGTGAACGCACCGGCGAGCAGCTGGCCCTCGATCGCGATGTTGACCACGCCGACCCGCTCGGAGATGACACCGCCGAGGGCACCGAAGATCAGGGGAACGGCCAGGCTGAGCGAACCGAAGAGCAGCCCGGGAACCGGGATGGTCTCGCCCGCGGCGGCCCAGACCAGGAAGCCGATCAGGAACAGCACCGCGAAGACGGAGATGAGCCAGATCGGCACCCGGCGCTTGGAGCGCACCATCCAGACGCTCACACCCGTGATCAGGAGCAGCAGCACGCTGATCACGATGCCGGTCACCAGGGTGGGCAGTTCCAGGTCGGGGAGCTGGATCAGGTCGCTCGAGGTGGAGAGCCGCAGCGTGCTGATGCCCTCGCGGCCGAAGGCCACGAACAGCAGGAACGCGACGACGGTGAAGATGCCGAGGGCGATGGGAGCCTTCCAGCTCGTCACGACCTCGAACTCGGGCCGGTGGTCGGCGGCGGGTGATGCGGGCTGGACGGCCGGAGCAACGGTGCTCACTTTGCAGCCACCTCCTGGGTAACGTTGGGCAGTGCACGGCGGGGCGCGGAACCCGGGGCAGGCAGGCGGAAGATGGCCCGCACGAGCGGCGGGGCCGCGATGAAGAGCACGATCAGGGACTGCACGACGAGAACGATGTCGATCGGCACACCCTCGGCCGCCTGCATCGAGAAGCCGCCGGCCTTGAACGCGCCGAAGAGGATGCCGGCCGCGAACACGCCCCAGGGCTTGGAACGGCCCAGCAGGGCGACCGTGATCGCGTCGAAGCCGATGCCGGAGTCGAGCCCGGCGCCGAACCCGCTGGTCGTGGTGCCCAGCACCTGGTTGATGCCGGCCAGGCCGATCAGGCCGCCGGAGAACAGCATCGCGTAGACGTAGATGCGCTTGACGCTGATGCCCGCGACGCGAGCGGCGTGGGGGTTCAGGCCCACGGCCCGGAACTGGAAGCCCAGGTTCGAGCGGGACAGCAGCCACCAGGTGAAGATCGTGGCTGCGATAGCGAGGATGAAGCCGAAGTGCAGGGTGTACGTCGGGCCGAGGAGGTCAGGGAAGACCGCGGTGACCTTCGTGGCCGGGCTCTTCGGGTTGTTCGATCCGGGCGTCTTCAGGAAGCCTTCACGCAGCAGGTAGCTGACCAGGTAGAACGCCACATAGTTGAGCATGATCGTGGTGATCACCTCGTGGGCGCCGGTGCGAGCCTTGAGCAGGCCAACGATGCCGCCCCAGAGGGCGCCGCCGAGCACACCCGCCACGAGTGCGGCGACCATGTGCAGGCCGTAGGGCAGGTCGACCGCGAAGCCGACCCAGCCGCCGAGGGCGGCTGCGATCAGCATCTGGCCGCGGCCGCCGATGTTGAACATGCCCACCCGGAAGCCCAGCGCCACGCCGAGCCCGGCCATGATCAGCGGGGTCGCGAAGGTGAGCGTCTCGGTCAGCGGCTTGATGCCGGCAGCGAACGAGTCCCGGCGGAAGTTGTAGACCGAGCCCTGGAACAGCGCGGAGTAGGCGCCGGACACGGAATACCAGACTTCGCGCAGCAGGTCGCCCGGCCGGGAGAAGAAGTAACCCGCCGCTTCCTGCACGCCGTCGTTGGTGAAGGCGATCATGATGCCGCCGACGAACAGCGCGAGCACGACGGCGAGCACGGAGATGATCGCGTTGCCGGTGGTGATCTCGCGGAACGCCTGGTTCCAGCGGGACGGTTGCTCGGGGACCGGCGTGGCCGGCGTTCCCGTCGCGGTGGGGGGACCCTGTGTCGCGCTCACGCGGCAGCTCCTTCTCCGGCGGGCGTTTCGCCGGCCATCATCAAACCAAGAACGGCACGCGGCGTGTCGCCGGGAACGATGCCCACGATGCGGCCGCGGTACATGACCATGATCCGGTCCGCAAGGGCGGCCACCTCGTCAAGCTCGGTCGAGATGACGATCACGGGTGTGCCGGCATCCCGGGTGGCCACGATGCGTTCGTGCACGAATTCCACCGAGCCGACGTCGAGCCCGCGGGTGGGCTGGGCTGCGATGAACAGGCGCAGGTCGCGGCCGAGTTCGCGCGCCAGCACAACCTTCTGCTGGTTGCCGCCGGAGAGCTTGCCGACCGGGGTCTCGATGCCCTGGGCCCGCACGTCGAACTCCTTCACCTTCTTCTCCGCGAACGCGGAGAGGAAGGCACGCTGCACGTTCCAGCGCTTGACGAAGGGCTCCGCATTCGAGCGGTCGAGCATGAGGTTCTCCGCGATGGTGAACTCTCCGACCAGACCGTCTTCGTTGCGGTCCTCAGGCACGAATCCGACGCCGGCGTCGAGCACCTGGCGTACCGAGTGTCCGCGCAGTGACTTGCCGTCCAGGGTGATTTCGCCGGTGACCCGGGTCTGCAGGCCCATCAACGCTTCGGTCAGGGCGGTCTGGCCGTTGCCCTGCACTCCGGCGATGGCGAGGATCTCGCCCGTATGCACCTCGAAGCTGACGTTGTTCACCAGGATCTGGCCGAACTGGTCGAGCACCGTGAGGCCACGAACGGCCAGTGCCGCAGCACCCGGCACGGCCGGCGCCTTGTCCACCGTGAGGTCGACCGCGCGGCCCACCATCTGGGTGGCCAGCTCGACGTTGGACGCGGTCGGGGACGCCTCGCCGACGACCTTGCCGAGACGGATGACGGTGATCCGGTCGGCGACTTCGCGCACCTCGCGCAGCTTGTGCGTGATGAAGACGATGGAGGTTCCGCTCGCCTTGAGCTGGCGCATGATGACCATCAACTCATCGGTTTCCGCCGGTGTGAGCACGGCGGTGGGCTCGTCGAAGACGAGCACCTTGGCGTCACGGGAGAGCGCCTTGATGATTTCGACCCGCTGCTGCACACCCACGGGGAGGTCCTCGACGAGCGCGTCCGGATCGACGTCGAACCCGAAGCGCTGGGAGATCTCCCGCACATGCTTGCGGGCCGCGGGAAGGTCGAGGCGCCCGCCGGCCTTGGTCTCCTCATGCCCGAGCATGACGTTCTCGGCCACCGTGAACACCGGGATGAGCATGAAGTGCTGGTGCACCATGCCGATACCTGCCGCCATGGCGTCACCGGGACCGTTGAAGTGCTGCACGACGTCGTCGAGCAGGATCTCGCCTTCCTCGGCCCGGTACAGGCCGTAGAGGACGTTCATCAAGGTGGATTTGCCTGCGCCGTTTTCGCCCAGCAGCGCGTGGATTTCTCCGGCCTCGACGGTGAGGTCAATATGGTCGTTTGCGACCAGGGCACCGAATCTCTTCGTAATGCCTCGAAGTTCGAGCTTCATGAGGTCGATTCTATGCAGTGACGAGCGAAAGTTGACGCTCTTGCTCATATGTTGGTGGGCTGGTCAGGCCGTTAACGCAGTCGGGGAGGCCCGCAGAATGCGTGCCTCCCCGACGTCGGGTGATGCTACTTCGGGGTCGCGGGCGACTCCACCTTGAGAGCGCCACTGATGATGTCGGCCTTGATGGCCTCGATCTCGGTCATGACCGCGGGGTCGACCTTGGACTCCCAGTCGTGCAGCGGGGCGATGTCGACGCCGCCGTTCTCGAGCGTTCCGACGTAGGGGGTCGACGAGAAGTCGCCCTCAGCGTCGTCGACGATGATCTTCTCCGTGGCATCCGTCATCTGCTTGAGCACCGAGGTGAGGTACAGCGAAGCGAACTCGGGAGTGGTCTCGAACAGGTCGCTGTCGACACCGATGATGGCGACGTCCTTGCCGGAGTCCTGAATGGCCTGCGCGGTGCCCTGGAAGAGCGGACCGGCAACCGGGAGGATGACGTCTGCACCGGCATCGATCAGGGTGGTGCTGAGCGCCTTGCCCTGGTTGATGTCGTCGAAGCCACCGGCGAACAGGCCGGTCTGGGCGGCCTTGTCCCAGCCGCTGACGGTGACGTTGGTGCCCTTCTTCTCGTTGTGGTACGCGACACCGTCGACGAAACCGTCCATGAAGATGGTGACCGACGGGAACTGGAGTCCGCCGTAGGTGCCGACCACACCGGTCTTGCTGGTTCCGGCGGCCAGGTAGCCGGCCAGGAACGCCGCCTGCGCGGTGTCGTAGAGGACCGGCTTCACGTTGTCCAGCTCGAGCGGGCTGAAGTCGTCATTGGAGAGCGCGGAGTCGATCAGCGCGAAGTTGGTCTCGGGCGCGGCCTGAGCGGCGTCGCGGGTGGCGTTGGCCAGGGCGAAGCCGACCGTGAGGACGAAGTCGCAACCCTGGTCGACCATGCTGGAGACGTTCGGGCCGTACTGGTCTTCCGACTTGGACTCGGCCTGCTTGAAGTCGACCCCCAGGTCCTTGGACGCCTTCGTAATGCCCTCGAAGCTGGACTGGTTGAAGGACTTGTCGTCGAAGCCACCGAAGTCGGAGACGATGCAGGGCACGTAGTCGGAGGCGGTGCCACCCGAGGTTCCCTCATCGGTCGGCGCCGGGGCACACGCTGCGAGAAGTGCCACTACGCCGAGCGTGGCGAGGCCGCTGAATGCGACCCGTCGTTTCATGATTGTCAAAATGACCTCCAATGGTCGCCCGGCGCGGGGTTCGCAGGGGGCTTAATTGGTTTCCACGCTACCGAATGATTCTCTGCTCAGAGGAGCAAACAGCGACTGTTCGCGAAAGGTTATCAAGACGCGACACTGGCCGAGCCCGCTCCGGCCTCCGTGACCGCGGCCCCCGACCGAAAAGCACCCCGATCGGGGGGTTCAGGCGCGTCAGAGCACGTCGCTGCTGCCGGACAACTTGAGCGCGTCGACGACGGCCTTCACTTTCTGCGCGTTGGCGCTGGTGGTGATCAGCAGCGCATCCGGAGTGTCCACCACGACGATGTCCTCAACCCCGATCAGCGCGATCATGCGGCCCGTGTGGCTGACCACGATTCCGCTCGACGAGTCGGCCAGGACCCGGGCACCCTCACCCAGAATGGCGAGGTCGCGCTTGCGGCCGTTGGCATGGATCTTCGCGATCGACGCGAAGTCTCCCACGTCGTCCCAGTCGAACTGGCCGGGGATCACGGCGAGCTTGCCGCGCGCGGCCACCGGTTCGGCGACGGAATAGTCGATCGCGATCTTCTTCAGGCGCGGCCAGACCCGGTCGACCACGGCGCCGCGGCGAGGGGTGTCCCAGGCCTCGGCCAGTTCCAGCAGCCCGGCGAGGAGCGCAGGCTCGGCGGCGCCGATCTCCTCCAGCAGACGATCGGCGCGGGCGATGAACATGCCGGCGTTCCAGAAGTAATTGCCGTTCGCCAGGTAGTCCTGGGCGGTGGCCTCGTCCGGCTTCTCCACGAAGGAGTCGACCGACAGGGCGCTGGCGGCGCCGCTGATGTTCAGCGGGCCGGCGGCCTTGATGTAGCCGAAGCCGACGGCCGGCTCCGTGGGCTGGATGCCGATGGTCACGATGTAGCCGGCGTCGGCCGCGGTGACCGCCTCCGCCACGGCCTGGCGGAACTGGGCGGCGCCCTTGATCACGTGGTCGGCGGCGAAGGAGCCGATGATGACGCCCGGCTCCCGCCTCTCCAGGATCGCCGCGGCCAGGCCGATCGCGGCGGTGGACTCCCGCGGCTCGCTTTCGAGCACCACATTCAGGTCGGCCAGCTCGGGCAGCTGCTCCTCGACGGCGGCACGGTGCGCCCGGCCCGTGACGACCATGATGCGCTGCTCGCCGGACAGCGGGGCGAGACGCTCCCACGTGGAGCGGAGCAGCGTCTGGCCGGAGCCGGTCAGGTCGTGCAGGAATTTGGGGGCGTCGGCGCGGGACAACGGCCACAGCCGGGACCCGATTCCACCGGCCGGGATCACGCTGTAGAAACGGTCGAGGGGTTCCGTGGAATGCAGCATTCGGCCAGACTACCGCCCGGTCCGCGCTGTTCACGGTGCGTTCACCTGCACGCCGGAGGAGTTGCCTACGCTCCGAGCATGAGGGTTGCACTCATCACCGAAAGTTTCCTGCCCACCGTCAGCGGAGTCACCACGAGCGTGTGCCGGGTGCTCGAGCACCTCGCCGCCACCGGCCACGACGCCATGGTCATCGCACCGGCCGGGGCTCCGGACCGGTACGCCGGGTTCCCGGTGCACAGCGTGCCGGCCGCCCGTTACCGGCAGTTCCCGGTGGGCCTGCCCAGCCCGCAGGTTCATCGGCTGCTGGCCGACTTCGCGCCCGACGTGCTGCACGCCGCCTCGCCGTTCCTGCTCGGCGCGCAGGGCATCGCGGCGGCGAACCGGCAGGGTGTGCCCAGCGTCGCCGTCTTCCAAACGGATGTCGCCGGCTACGCCCGCCGCAACAGGCTCGGCCCCGCCGCGCAGTCGGCCTGGCGCTTCGTCAAGTGGGTGCACGAAGGAGCCGACCTCACCCTGGTCCCGTCCACCGCCTCGATGGCGGACCTGCGCCGGATCGGCCTCCGCCGACTCGCGCATTGGAGCCGCGGCGTCGACCTGGTCGGCTACCACCCCAATCGGAGGTCCGACCCGGAAGTGTCCGCCCTCCGACGCCGGCTGGCGCCGAACGGCGAAGTCGTCGTGGGCTACGTCGGCCGGATGGCCCCCGAGAAGCAGGTGGAGCGGTTCCGTTGTCTGCGGGGCGTGCCCGGCATCCGTCTCGCCCTCGTCGGCGACGGCCCGTCCCGACCGGCCCTCGAGAAGGAACTCGCCGGACTGCCGGTGACCTGGCTCGGCCGGCTGGACGGGGTGGACCTCTCCCGCGCCTACGCGAGCTTCGACCTGTTCCTGCACGCGGGCACCGAGGAGACCTTCGGCCAGACCCTGCAGGAGGCCCACGCCGCCGGGCTCCCGGTGGTGGCCCCGCGCGCCGGAGGCCCGATCGACCTGATCGACCATGGTGTGAACGGCTTCCTCTTCACCCCGGACGACGAAGCCGACCTGCGCCGCTGCGTCACCCGCCTGGTGTCCGATGCGGCCCTGCGGCGACGGATGGGCGAGGCCGGGCGCCGGAGCGTGCTCGGCCGAACCTGGGAAAACGTCTGCGGCACACTGCTCGATCACTACCAGCAGGTCATCGACGAACGCGCCGCCGTGAACGCCATGGTTGCGGTTCCGCTGTCAATGCAGCGTTAGCCGGGACAATCGCGTTTTATCTCGGCGCAGAGACACTTAGACTGGATCTACGTGCGCACGGCGCATTGCCGGCCTGATTCGTCGAGGCCGCTACTTAGCCAGGGAGGGTTCATGCCAGAGCAGGCAGCGACACTGACATCCCAGCAGAAGACGACGTCACGTCGCCCCGCCGGAACCCTGTACAGGGGCCGCGAGGGCATGTGGTCGTGGGTCCTCCACCGCATCACCGGTGTAGCGATCTTCTTCTTCTTGCTGGTTCACATTTTGGACACCGCGCTGGTGCGCGTCAGCCCGGAGGCCTACAACGCGGTCATCGCCAGCTACCAGACGCCGATCATGGGGCTGGGCGAGGTCGCACTCGTCGGGGCCATCGTGTTCCACGCCTTCAACGGGCTGCGGATCATCCTGATCGACTTCTGGAACGCCAAGTACCAGAAGGCCATGTTCTACGTCGTGATCGCCCTGTGGGTGGTAACGATGCTCGCCTTCGTGCCGCGCCACCTGATCAACGTGTTCAGCCACTAGGCGGGAAGAGCCATGACAACCACAATCGAAGCTCCCCGCAGCCCGTACGCCCGCTCGCCGAAGAAACGCGGCGTCAACTGGGAAAAATGGGGCTGGATCTACATGCGTGTCTCCGGCGTCGTGCTGGTCGTACTCATTTTCGGCCACCTGTTCGTCAACCTGATGGTGGGTGAAGGGGTCAGTGCCCTCAACTTCGCCTTCGTCGCCGGCAAGCTGACCACCCCGTTCTGGATGGTCTGGGACGTGCTGATGCTCTGGCTCGCCCTGATCCACGGCGGCAACGGCATGCGCACGCTCGTCAACGACTACGCCACCCAGCGCCTCACCCGCGGCATCCTGAAGTCCGCCATCCTGGCGGCCGTCGTGATCCTGATCGTCCTGGGCACCCTCGTGGTCTTCACATTCGACCCCTGCCCGGCCGGCTCGCCCGCCGATCTCCTCCCCTCGTTCTGCTCGGCCATCTAGGAGCTGCAAACACTCATATGTCAACGGATGCTTTCACCGCGCCCACCGAGTCCACCGTCGTAGACGGTGTGCACTACCACCAGTTCGACATCGTCATCGTGGGAGCCGGCGGTGCCGGCATGCGTGCCGCCATCGAAGCCGGCTCCGGCGCCAGCACGGCCGTGATCTCCAAGCTCTACCCCACGCGTTCACACACCGGTGCGGCGCAGGGCGGGATGGCCGCGGCCCTCGCCAACGTCGAGGAAGACAACTGGGAGTGGCACACCTTCGACACTGTCAAGGGCGGCGACTACCTGGTGGACCAGGACGCGGCCGAGATCCTCGCCAAGGAAGCCATCGACGCGGTCATCGACCTCGAGAACATGGGCCTGCCCTTCAACCGCACGCCGGAGGGCAAGATCGACCAGCGCCGGTTCGGCGGCCACACCAGCGACCACGGCAAGGCGCCCGTTCGCCGGGCCTGCTACGCCGCCGACCGCACCGGCCACATGATCCTGCAGACCCTGTACCAGAACTGCGTCAAGCGCGGCATCAACTTCTTCAACGAGTTCTACGTGCTCGACCTGGTCATGACGCCGGTCGACGGGGTCGACCAGCCGTCGGCCGTCGTCGCCTACGACCTGTCCACCGGAGAGCTGCACGTCTTCCAGGCGAAGGCGTTCATCTTCGCCACCGGCGGCTTCGGCAAGATCTACAAGACCACCTCGAACGCCCACACCCTCACCGGCGACGGCGTGGGAATCGTGTGGCGCAAGGGCCTGCCGCTCGAGGACATGGAGTTCTTCCAGTTCCACCCGACCGGCCTGGCGGGCCTCGGCATCCTGCTCACCGAAGGTGCGCGCGGTGAGGGAGCCATCCTCCGCAACGCGGCCGGCGAACGGTTCATGGAGCGCTACGCCCCCACCATCAAGGACCTCGCCCCGCGTGACATCATCGCCCGCTGCATGGTCAAGGAGGTCGCGGAAGGCCGCGGCGCGGGTCCGAACAAGGACTACCTGTACCTGGACTGCACCCACCTCGGCGCCGAGGTGCTCGAGACCAAGCTGCCCGACATCACCGAGTTCGCCCGCACCTACCTCGGCGTCGACCCGGTCACCGAGCCGGTGCCGGTCATGCCCACCGCGCACTACGCGATGGGCGGCATCCCGACCAACGTGAATGCGGAAGTGCTGCGCAACAACACGACCGTCGTCCCCGGCCTGTATGCGGCCGGCGAGTGCGCCTGCGTCTCCGTGCACGGCTCCAACCGGCTCGGCACAAACTCCCTGCTCGACATCAACGTGTTCGGCAAGCGCGCCGGCAACAACGCCGTCGCGTACGTCAAGACCGCCGAGTTCACACCGCTGCCGGCCGACCCGGCCCAGGGCGTGCGCGAACTGCTGGAGGGCATCCGCTCCTCCACCGGCACCGAGCGCATCGCCGTGCTCCGCAAGGAGCTGCAGGAGACGATGGACGCCAAGGCACAGGTGTTCCGCACCGATGAGTCACTCTCCGACGTCACCAATGTGATTCACGGGCTCCGCGAGCGGTACAAGAACATCGGCGTGCAGGACAAGGGCCGCCGGTTCAACACCGACCTGCTCGAGGCCGTCGAACTCGGCTTCCTGCTCGACCTGGCCGAGGTCGTGGTGTATTCCGCCCGCAACCGCAAGGAAAGCCGCGGCGGGCACATGCGCGACGACTTCCCCCTGCGCGACGACGAGAACTACCTCGTGCACACCATGGCGTACCTGACCGGCGACCCGCTCTCCGCCGAAGCCGCCGACCACATCGCGCTCGACTGGAAGCCAGTCACCATCACGCGCTACCAGCCGATGGAAAGGAAGTACTGAGTTGAGTACCGCAACCATGGGCGCGCCCGTCGTGCCGGAGGAGATCGCATCCTTCACCGTGACCCTGATCATCCGCCGGTACAACCCGGAAGTCGACGACGAACCGCACTGGGACGACTACGACGTGCAGATGTACCCGACCGACCGGGTGCTCGACGCCCTGCACAAGATCAAGTGGGAGCAGGACGGCAGCCTGAGCTTCCGCCGCTCCTGCGCGCACGGCATCTGCGGTTCGGATGCGATGCGCATCAACGGCCGCAACCGGCTGGCCTGCAAGACCCTGATCAAGGACCTCGACATCACCAAGCCGGTGTACGTCGAGGCCATCAAGGGTCTCCCGCTGGAGAAGGACCTGATCGTGGACATGGAACCGTTCTTCGAATCGTTCCGTGCCGTGCAGCCGTTCCTGGTGGCCAACAACGCCCCCACCGACGGCAAGGAGCGCATCCAGACCGTCGCGCAGCGTGAGCGCTTCGACGACACCACCAAGTGCATCCTCTGCGCCGCGTGCACGTCGAGCTGCCCGGTGTTCTGGACCGACGGACAGTACTTCGGCCCGGCCGCGATCGTCAACGCGCACCGGTTCATCTTCGACTCGCGCGACGACAACGCCGCCGTGCGCCTCGACATCCTGAACGACAAGGAAGGCGTGTGGCGTTGCCGCACCACCTTCAACTGCACCGAGGCGTGCCCCCGCGGGATCCAGGTCACGCAGGCCATCTCCGAGGTCAAGCAGGCCATGCTGCGCGGCACCGCGTAGCCGGCCGGCGCTCCGAGGCCGGCCTCCCGCGACGATTCGTCGCGGGAGGCCGGCCTTTCGCATTCTCGGCCGCCGGGCTGCCGTTTAGGCTGGGCAGGTGAATACTCCCGCGGTGATCGACCGGACCAAGACCCTCGCTGCGCGGATCATGCGCTCGCGCCCCGTGCGCGTCTTCAACCGGTTCAGTGAAAGCGGCGGTCCCATCCTCGCCGGCGGAATCTCCTACCAGGCCATCTTCGCCACCTTCGCCGCCCTCTGGTTGACCTTCTCCGTCGCCGGGCTGTGGATCACGTCGAACCCCGACCTCGAGTTGACGCTCTACTCCTTCATCAACCAGTCCATTCCCGGGCTGATCGGCGAGGAAGGCGTGATCGACCCGAGCGTCCTCGCCAATGCCCGGGTCTTCGGCTGGTCCGGAGTGATCGCCCTGGTCGGCTTGCTTGCGACCGTGCTCGGTTGGCTCTCGACGATGGCCCAGGCGGTGCGCACCATCTTCCGGATGCCACGCGACACGACCTTCATCCTCTGGGTGAAGCTGCGGGAACTCGGCCTCGGCCTGCTGTTCGCGGTGGTGCTCGTGACCTCCGCCCTGATCTCGCTCGCCAGTACGGAGGCGCTCGGCGCCCTGTTCGGCGTGTTCGGGATCTCGCGGGACTCGTTCTGGTTCAACAGCGCCGCCCGCGCGATCGGCCTGATCCTCGTGCTCCTGATCGACACCGTCACCCTCGCCGCGCTGTTCCGGGTGCTTTCCCGGGTGCGGATCCCGTTGCGCCAGCTGATCACCGGCTCCGTTCTGGGCGCGGTGGGGCTCGGAGTGCTCAAGATCCTCGGCAGCACGCTGCTCGCCGGCGCCGGCCGGAACCCGCTGCTCGCGGCATTCGCCGTGATCATCGGGCTCCTGATCTGGTTCAACCTGACCAGCACGCTCACCCTGCTCGCGGCATCCTGGATCGCCGTCGGCATGGACGACGCCGGACTGTCCCCCAGACGGATCAGCGCCGACGAGGTCGCCACCGAGAAGCGCCGGCAGGAAGAGGAGGCGTTCCGCGTGGTCGTGACGGCCGAGCTGCGGGACGCCCGCCTCGCGCACGACACCGCGCACTGGCCCCAGCGACTGCTGACCGCGCGTCGCCTCCGCGCCGCCGAGAAGCGGGCCGCGGCCCTCGACGCCGACGGCCCCGGCTAGAGCCAAAGTAGAGTTGGGGAATGCCTTCCGACTCGACTGCCGCATCCGAACCTGTCTCGTCCGTCGCTCCCGCCACCACGCGGCTGCGGATCGCCAGCGTCAACGTGAACGGCGTGCGGGCCGCGTACCGCAAGGGCATGGGCGAGTGGCTCGCCGACCGTGACGTGGACATCCTCGCCATCCAGGAGGTGCGGGCGTCGACGGAAGACCTCGAGGGCCTCCTCGGACCGGAGTGGAGCATCCTGCACGACGCCGCCACCGCGAAGGGCCGCGCCGGGGTTGCCCTGGCCAGCCGGTCGACCGCGAGCATCCACCGGGTGGAACTCGGCGCCACGGAATTCGACAGCGCCGGCCGCTGGCTCGAAGCCGACTACGAGGTCAACGGCAAGCTGATCACGGTCGTGAGCACCTACGTGCATTCCGGCACGGTCGACACCCCCAAGCAGGTCGAGAAGTACAAGTTCCTCGACGCCATGCTCGAGCGCCTGCCCGAACTCGCCGCGCACAGCGACCGGGCCGTCGTGCTCGGCGACCTGAACGTCGGCCACCGTAAGATCGACATCAAGAACTGGCGCGGCAATGTGAAGCGCGCCGGGTTCCTGCCCGAGGAGCGCGCCTACTTCGACCGCATCGTCGGTGCCGAAGACGAACCCGGCTACAACGCCGGAGCCGGCCTCGGCTGGGTCGACGTGGGACGCAAATGGGCCGGCGAAGTGGACGGACCGTTCACCTGGTGGTCGTGGCGCGGCCAGGCGTTCGACAACGACACCGGCTGGCGGATCGACTACCAACTGGCGACGCCGGCGCTCGCGGCATCCGTCACCGACTACGCCGTGGACCGCGCGGCCGCCTACGACCAGCGCTGGTCCGACCACACTCCCGTGGTCGTCGACTACGCCATCTGACCTCCCCCACCAGTTCGCGCCGCCGGTTACCCGGCGGCCCCACGCCACGAAAAGATCTGATCCCATGAACAAGCCCCGCCTCTACTCGGGCATGCAGCCGAGCGCCGATTCCCTGCAGATCGGCAACTACATCGGCGCCCTCCTGAACTGGAAGGCGCTGCAGCAGACCCACGACGCGTACTTCTCCATCGTCGACCTGCACGCCCTGACCGTGGCGCAGGACCCGGTGAAGCTGCGGGAGAACACCCGCCGCACCGCCGCGCAGTACATCGCCAGCGGAATCGACCCGTCGGTGTCGACGCTGTACGTGCAGTCGCATGTCCCCGCGCACGCCCAGCTGGCCTGGGTGCTGAACACCATCACCGGGTTCGGCGAGGCCAGCCGGATGACCCAGTTCAAGGACAAGTCCGCCCGGCAGGGATCGGACGCGACCACCGTGGGACTGTTCGCCTACCCGATGCTGATGGCCGCGGACATCCTGCTGTACGACACCGAGATCGTGCCGGTCGGCGAGGACCAGCGCCAGCACGTCGAACTGACCCGGGACATCGCGGCCCGCTTCAACGCCCGGTTCGGGCAGACGTTCACCGTGCCGGAGGTCGCCATCGTCAAGGAGACCGCCAAGATCTACGACCTGCAGAACCCGACCTCGAAGATGTCGAAGTCTGCGGAGTCGCACGCCGGCGTGATCTGGTTGCTGGACGAGCCGGCGGTGACGGCGAAGAAGATCATGCGCGCCGTCACGGATGCCGAGGGCAGCGTGGTCTTCGACCGCGAGAACAAGCCCGGCGTGGCCAACCTGCTGACCATCTACTCGGTGCTCGCGTCGCGCAGCATCCAGTCGCTCGAGGACGAGTACGCGGGCAAGGGCTACGGCGACCTGAAGAAGGGGCTCGCCGAGGTGGTCACCGGCACGTTCGGGCCGATCCGGGCGCGCGTGCTCGAACTGCTCGACGACCCCGCCGAACTCGACCGACTCCTCGCCCAGAACGCCGACCGGGCCGCGGGGGTGGCCAACGAGACGCTGGCACGCGCCTACGACCGCGTCGGCCTGCTGCCGCGCCGCTAGCGTGGTGGTCGCCGTCGCCGTGTCCTTGTCGGCCGGGCTCGCCGGGTTCGCCGGGTCGGCCGGGTCGGCCGGGTCGGCCGGGTTCGCCGGGTTCGCCGGGTAACGGATGCCCGTGCCCGCCGTCGTTCTCTTCGACCTCGATGACACCCTGTTCGCTCATCGCGGGGCCGTCACCGACGGCATCCGTGCCCATCTGGGAACCCTGGGCGGCGCCTACGCCCCCCTTGACCCCGGTGTGGCACTCGCGCTCTGGGACGACCTCGAGGAGCGGCATTACCACGCGTATCTCGCCGGCAGCCTCGACTTCGCCGGACAGCGACAGGCGCGGGCCCGGGATTTCGCGGCGGCCCACGGCGTCACCCTGTCCGGGCCGGCGGCGACGGCCTGGTTCGACGCGTACTTCCTGCACTATCGGGCAAGCTGGCGCCTCCACCCGGATGCGCTCCCCTGCCTCGACACCCTCGCCGCCGACTTCCCGGACGTGCGCATCGGGCTGATCACCAACGGCGAGTCCACGCCTCAGGGTCTGAAGCTGGCTGACACGGGGCTCTCCGGGCGGCTGGAGCATGTGATCGCTTCCGGTGATCTGGGCTTCGCCAAGCCGGACCCCCGCATCTTCCACCACGCCTGCGCCGTGTTCGGGGCGGCGCCGGAGCAGACCGTCTACGTGGGCGACCGGCTGCGCACCGACGCGATCGGAGCCGCGGCGGCCGGATTGACCGGGGTGTGGCTGGACCGCACCGGTGCGCCGGGCGGCCCCGACGCGGCCGAGGCCGCTCGGCTGGGCGTCCTCCGGATCACCGGCCTGGCCGCCCTGCCCGCCGCTCTCAGCGCCCGCCCCGCCTAGCCCGCTCCGCCTACCCCGCTCCGCCTACCCCGCCCGCCTACCCCGCCCGCCTACCCCGCTCCGCCCCCGTCACGCGCACCTCACCCTCGCGCCGTTGTCCTTGGCATAACTCCTGCAAATTGACGGCGCTCTCGCCAAGACGCCTGTCGTTCTGCGGGTGTCAGGTTCCGTGTACTGCAATTTGCAGGAGTTATGCACGACATTGACGGTCAGAATGGTCGGTGCGGCGGGCGGTGCGGTGGGTGCCGAGCACTCGGTCAGGCGTGAGCGCTGCCGAAGTTGCACAGGTCCACGAGTTTCCGGATGGCTCTGACCACGCCCGCAGGATCGAACATGATGTCCTGATAAAGCACGCGTAGCGACGGATACCCGAGCTCGGCGAGCCGACGGTCCCTGGTTCGGTCCCGGATATGGTCATTCCAGGATTTGTGAAACTGGTTGCTGTCAGCCTCGACGACGACGCATCCCTCTACGAGCAGGTCCACGCGGCCCACGCCATGAATCTTCACCTGGATATCGCAGCGCAGACCAGCGTCGAGGATGAGCTGCCGGAGCACCGTTTCCTGCCCCGCGTCGGACCGCGCATCGATTCGGGATTGCAGGTCCCGATACTTGGCCGGCACATGCGCAAAGATCTCCGGAACATCGCCCGAGTTGATTTGTCCCTCATGCAAAGCCGTATCGAGAGCGGCAAGGGCAAAATTGCGCGGTTGGCATTGGATGATCTGGACCAGGGCATCCCGAGCGCCGACGCAGTACTCCGTGCCGTCTCCAGCATCAAGAAGGGGACCCCAGTGCAATTCGACGCCATCGCGCGGGGCATCCGCCAATCGAACGAAACGGCTGTGTGGGGCGCGCAGCCGCGACCCGTACCGGTCGACGTGGAGATGGGTGAACTGTGCGTCGAAGGCGAAGATCTTCAGTTCGTTCGCCGCGGACACACAGGCCAGCCTCCCACCGACACAGACCGCTTCTATCGTGTGCCGGTCGGTCCCCGGCCGGGCGTAGTGATCGCGGCGCACGCGCAGAAGTGCCCCGGTGCGGACAGCAAGGGTGATCTGGGCCCCAGTCATACCCGCGCTGAGAAGTTCATGACGATGGACGATTCGTCTCGGTCCGAAGTCCAGGCTCGTGAAGGAAGTCATGCCGTGATGGTGTCGGCTCGCGAGGGCCGTTCCGACACCATCCCAGTGATCTGGGGAGAGCACCTCGCCGCGCACAATTGTGCATAACTCCTGCAAATCGTGTTCGTGTACTCACGACTGCCGCGGAAAACCGGGCTTCGCATTTTCTCAGCGCCGAATTTGCAGGAGTTATGCGTAAAGACGGCACGACACCCGCGTCAATACGGGTGGATGTGCAGGAAGGGTGGGGAGGGCTGGGGCGGGCGGGCCAGGGAAGGGAAGGGAAGGGAAGGGAAGGGAAGGGAAGGGAAGGGCAGGGAAGGGCAGGGCGGGGAAGGGCTGGGGAGGGCGGGCCAGGAGAGGGCAGGGAAGGGCGGAGCTGAGAGGGCACGGATGCCGGAACCCGGCGGCCAGGAAGGGCCGCCGGGTTCCGGGATGGTGCGCCGCGCTCGCGACAGCGCGGGCTAGACGACGTCGGCGTCGACCCAGTCGAGGGACTTGGTGACGGCCTTCTTCCAGTTGCGCAGCAGGCGGTCGCGCTCGGCGACGTCCATGCTCGGCTCCCAGCGGGCGTCTTCCTGCCAGTTGGCCCGCAACTCGCCGAGGTCGCTCCAGAAGCCGACGGCCAGGCCGGCGGCGTAGGCGGCGCCCAGCGCCGTGGTCTCCGCCACCACCGGGCGCACGACCGACACGCCGAGGATGTCCGCCTGGAACTGCATCAGCAGGTCGTTGGCCGAGGCCCCGCCGTCGACCTTGAGTTCCGTGAGCGGCACGCCGGAGTCGGCGTTCACCGCGTCCAGCACCTCGCGGCTCTGGTACGCGATCGCCTCGAGCGCGGCGCGGGCGATGTGGCCCTTGTTCACGTAGCGGGTGAGGCCGACCAGGGCACCCCGGGCATCCGCCCGCCAGTACGGCGCGAACAGCCCGGAGAAGGCCGGCACGAAGTAGGCGCCGCCGTTGTCCTCGACCGAGAGGGCCAGGGACTCGATCTCCTCGGCCGTGTGAATGATGCCGAGGTTGTCCCGCAGCCACTGCACGAGTGAGCCGGTGACCGCGATCGACCCCTCCAGGGCGTAGTGCGTTTCGCCCTCGCCGAGCTTGTAGCCGACCGTCGTGAGCAAGCCGTTCCGGGAGTGGATGATCTCGGTGCCGGTGTTGAAGATCAGGAAGTTTCCGGTGCCGTACGTGTTCTTGGCCTCGCCCTGATCGAAGGCGGCTTGGCCGAAGGTGGCGGCCTGCTGGTCACCGAGGATGCCGCTGATCGGGGTTTCGCGCAGCAGGCTGTGGCCGCTGGCGATGCCGTAGACCTCGGAGGAGGAGCGGATCTCGGGCAGCATCGACTTCGGCACGTTGAATGCGGCGAGGATCTCGTCGTCCCACTGCAGGGTTTCCAGGTCCATGAACAGGGTGCGGCTGGCGTTGGTGACGTCGGTCGCGTGCACACCGTCCTCCAGGCCGCCGGTGAGGTTCCACAGCACCCACGTGTCGGTCGTGCCGAACATCAGATCGCCGGCCTCTGCCTTCTCCCGGGCCCCGTCGACGTTCTCGAGGATCCAGACGATTTTCGTGCCGGAGAAGTACGTCGCCAGCGGCAGGCCCACCGTGGCCTTGAAGCGGTCGGCGCCTCCGTCGGCGGCGAGCCGGTCAACGATGGGCTGGGTGCGGGTGTCCTGCCAGACGATGGCGTTGTAGACGGGGATGCCGGTGTGGCGGTCCCAGACCACGGCGGTCTCGCGCTGGTTGGTGATGCCCACGGCCGCGATGTCGTGACGGGTCAGGTTGGCTCGGGCCAGAGCCGAACCGATGACCTCACGGGTGTTGTTCCAGATTTCCATCGGGTCGTGCTCGACCCAGCCGGCGCGCGGGAAGATCTGCTCGTGCTCGAGCTGCCCGGTCGAGATGATCGACCCGGCCTTGTCGAAGATGATCGCACGCGTACTGGTCGTGCCCTGGTCGATTGAGATGACGTACTTTGCCATTGTTAACTCCTTTGTCACAGCTGGGATCAAGGTTAAGCGAAATGAGAGACGAGAAGAGAAAAGAAGAGACGGATGCCGCGCGGCGCCTAGGTCAGGATCGGCAGGAGGAACGCGGAGCTCCAGCCCGCCAGCAGGCCACCGATGACGGGGCCGACGACGGGCACCCAGGAGTAGGCCCAGTCTGAGGAGCCTTTGCCCTTGATGGGCAGCAGGAAGTGCGCGATCCGCGGGCCGAGGTCACGGGCGGGATTGATCGCGTAGCCGGTCGGCCCGCCGAGTGAGGTGCCGATCACGATCACGAGCAGGGCCACCGGCAGGGCGCCGAGGGCGGCGAGGCCACCGCTCTCGCCCTGTCGGCCGCCGCCGAACGCGATGACGACGAAGACGAGTACGAACGTGCCGATGATCTCGGTGACCAGGTTCCAGCCGTACGAACGGATGGCCGGGCCGGTCGAGAACACACCGAGCTTGCTGGCCGGATCCGGTTCCTGGTCGAAGTGCTGCTTGTAGGCGAGCCAGACGAGGGTCGCGCCCAGGACGGCGCCGATCATCTGGGCCGCGATGTACGACGCCACGGACACGGTGTTGACCGGAACGCCCGAGCCGAACTCGGTTGCCCCCGACGCCACCAGACCCAGGGTCACGGCGGGGTTGAGGTGGGCGCCCGAGTTATAGGCGACGATCACGCCGGCGTAGACCCCGAGGCCCCAGCCGACGGTGACCATCAGGAACCCGGCGCCGAACCCCTTGTTGCGGGCCAGGGCGACGTTGGCGACCACGCCGCAGCCGAGTAACACGAGCAGGGCGGTGCCCACGACTTCCGAGAGGAAGACGATACCGAGATTGTCCACGTTGACATCCTTTGTTGATCAGTGAGTTGATGAAACGATAAAAGCGGCGGGCGGCTCCTAGGCCGCGGGGAGGACCGGCACGGCCGGCGATTCCGCCCGGTCCAGCTGCACGCCGTACAGGTCGCGCAGCGTGTGCGCCGCACTGTCGACCTCGTTGGCGCTGCGGGCGGCATCCCAGCCGAGGACCGGCGCGAGCACCTCGGCCAGCTCGACGAGCAACGGCAGGGTCACCTCGCCGCGGAAAGCGATGCTGGTGCGCCGCAGCAGCAGGTCGATCAGGTGCACGACGGATTCCTCCCGGGCGATCAGCTCGATCTCGCGCCGGGTGTACCCCGGGTGCTGCTCGAGTGCCGCGTCGGGTTCGGCGGTGAGCCAGGAGATCACCTCGGCGGCGCGGGTGCCGTAGCGGGTCAGGAGCACGTCGGCACGCGGCACGCCCACCTCGTCACCGTTGGCGACCACCCAGACCCGGCGCGCGGCATCCGTCACCGGGAAGTTGCGGCCACCGCCGATGGGGAGACCGACCGTCGAGACGATGCGCGGCAGGCCGAGCAGGGTCAGGATGTCGCCGCTCAGGTGCTCCGCCAGGGCTCGGAAGGTGGTCCACTTGCCGCCGACCAGGCTGAGCAGGGTGCCGGGCCGGGCGCCGAGCGGGCGGGACTCGATGCGGTAGTCGCGGGAGACGAACCCGGGTGCCTCGTCGTCATGGCGGGGCAGCGGGCGCACCCCGGCGAACCGGAAGACGATCTGCGACCGGTCGACGACCACGGTCGGGAAGACGTGGTTGACCAGTTCGAAGAAGTAGTCCACCTCCGCCTCGGTGCAGCGGGCCGGCTGGGACATGTCGTGTTCGAGGTCGGTCGTGCCCACGAGGACACGGCCCGCAAGCGGGTAGATCAGCACGATGCGGCCGTCTTCGTGCTCGAAGAAGATCTCCCGTCCACCGGTGGCGGCGAGCAGCTCCGGGTTGTCGAGCACGATGTGCGACCCCTTGGTGCCGCCCATGAAGGTGCTGGCCTGGCCGAGGGCGGTGTTGGTGAGGTCGGTCCAGGGTCCGGACGTGTTGACGACGATGTCGGCCGCGAAGCTGAACTCGGCGCCCGTGACGGCGTTGCGCAGGCGCACGCCCGCGGCATCCATTCCGACGGCCTCGACGTAGTTGGCGCTGCGCGCGTGGTCGCCCGCGGCCAGGCCGTCGGCAAGCACGTCGAGCGCGAGCCGCTCCGGGTCGTGCATGGAGGCGTCGTAGTAGGTCGCCGTGTACTTGAGGCTCGGGTTGATCTTCGGCAGCAGCTTGAGTGATGCATTCCTGCCGAGGAACTCGTGCCGGGGCACGGTGCCGCCGTCGCGCGAGAAGGAGTCGTAGAGCATCATGCCGATCTTGATCAGCAGCGCCCCGCGCTCCTGCGCCGCACCCTGCTTGTGGGTGAGGAAACGCATCGGCGCGGACAGGACCCCGGAGAAGGTGGAGTAGATGGGAATGGTCGTCTTGAGCGGCTTGACGTAGTGCGGGGCGATCTTGAGCAGGCTGTTACGCTCCTCGACCGATTCCTTGACCAGGCGGAACTCACCGTTCTCGAGGTAGCGCACCCCGCCGTGGATCATGTGCGATGAGGCCGCGGAGGCGCCGGACACGTAGTCGCCCTTGTCGACGATGGCGACGTCCACGCCTTGCAGGGCGAGGTCACGGAAGGTGGCGATGCCGTTGATGCCGGCCCCGATGATCAGCACCTGGGCCCGTGGGCGATCCTGAAGGGCGGCCTGGGCGGCGGCGCTCGAGCGAGGCTGGGCAGAGGATGACTCGGGTGTTGACAGCACGGATACGCTCACTTCTCTGTGGGTGGAAACCGTGAGGGTCTGTCACAGTCGGCCCCCCTCGAACGCGTGGCGCGGAGTGGGGAACTTCCACCCTGCTAGGTTCGACACAAACGGTCAAGCCGTGTGAACATATGTGCAAGGAGTCGAAATGGGCCATCTGGACGATCCGTCACTGTCCGACCGCACGAACGACGCCCTCACGGCGGCGCACCTGTATTACATGCAGGACCTGACCATGGAAGCCATTGCGACAGAGCTGCACACCTCCCGTTCCTCAGTGTCCCGCCTGCTCAGCCAGGCCAGGGCCAGCGGGCTCGTCGACATCCAGATCCGGTCCCCGCTGGACGCTCCGAGCCGGGTGGAGCAGCTGATCCTGGACCGTTTCCAGGTCACCGCGCACGTCGTGCCGGTGCCCGACCATGCCAGCGACGCGGACCGGCTGGAGCGCGTGGCCCTCTCGGTTGCACGAATTCTCGGTGAGTACTTCGACTCGAACATGATCATGGGCATCGCCTGGGGCTCGACCATGAACGCGGTCAGCCGCCACGTGACGCCCAAACGCACCCACAACGCGCAGATCGTGCAGCTGAACGGCGCGGGCAACACGCGCAGCACCGGACTCGACTACGCCAGCGAGATCCTGCAACGGTTCAGCACCGCGTTCGATGCCCGCCTGGAACAGTTCCCGGTTCCCACCTTCTTCGACGACCCGGCCACGCGCAGGGCCTATTGGCGGGAACGCGGACTGCGCCGCCTGCTCGAGATGCAGGGGAACATGGACGTCGCCCTGTTCAGCGTGGGCTCGCCGTTCTCCACGGTTCCCAGCCACGTGTACGTCGGCGGTTACCTCGATGACGACGAATTCGAGGCGCTGAGCAACGCCGGCGTCGTCGGAGACGTCGCGACGGTCTTCTACCGTGCGGACGGCTCGACCGACGGCATCCCGCTCAACGACCGCGGAACCGGGCCGGAACTATCGGTGCTGCGCCGCACCCCCCGTCGCATCTGCGTCGTGTCCGGCAGATCCAAGGTGGACAGTCTGCGCGGTGCGCTCGCCGCGGACCTGATCACCGACCTCTTCATCGATGAGAGCACGGCCCGGGCGCTCTGCGAGTGAGGTCGGCGGCGGCCCGACGTCAGTGCGTCGACACGTATTTGACGGGGGCCGGCAGTCCGCGTGCCACACGCACGGAACGCGAGAGCCGCTCGATCGATTTGAGGGCGTCGAGAACGTCGTCCGCCGTCACCACGAACGGCATGTTGTGGATGGTCTCCCCCGGCAGGGTTGCCGCTGCGGCGACGGCCCTCAGTTCCTCCTCGTCGTCAATGCCGAGACCGATCTCGGTCAGCGTGGTGGGGAGGCCGACGCGAGTGGTGAACTCGATGAAGTCCTCCACCTCGGCCTGCGGTGCTCCCTCGAGCACCAGCTGGGTCAGCGAGCCGATGTTCACCTTCTGCCCGTGAGTGAGACCGTGGGTCTGCGGGGCCGCGGTCAGACCGTTGTGGATGGCGTGGGCCGCCGCCAGGCCGCCCGACTCGAAACCGAGCCCGGACAGCAGCGTGTTCGCCTCGACGAGTTTCTCGAGGGCGGGAGTGACCAGGTTGTCACGCGCGGCATCGAGGGCGGGAAGGGCGTTCTCCCAGATGACATCCCACGACAACCGGGCGAGCGCGGTGCCGGTCTGGGTGGGTAGCCCGCCGGCCATCGTGGTCGCATGGGCGGCTGCCGTGGCCCGGGCCTCGAGCCAGGTCGCCAGCGCGTCGCCGACCCCGGCGATCAGGAACTCGACCGGTGCGTTGGCCACCATCTGGGTGTCGATGAGAACCAGATCGGGGTTGCGAGGGAAAAATCGGTATTCGACGAATTCGCCCTCGTCGGTGTAGATCACCGAGAGTGCGGAGGTGGGGGCATCCGTCGACGCCACGGTGGGCACGCTGACCCAGCGGATACCAGCCAGGAACCCGGCAGCCTTGGCCACATCGATCGTGCTGCCGCCGCCCACGCCGAGGACGACATCGGACGCGGTGGAGCGGATCGTCTCGACCAGCGCGTCGACCGCGGACTTGGTCGCGAACCGGCCGAATCCGACCCGTTCCACGCGGAGGCCGGCAGCGGCGAAACTCGCCGACACCTGCTCCCCGGCGAAACCCCACACGACGTCATCGGCAATGATCAGGGGTGCGGACCCGATCTGGGACACGAATTCGCCGAGGCGATCAATGGCTCCCTTGCCCTGCACGTACCGTCCAGGGCTCATAACCGTGCGGATTGGAGCGCTCATCAAAGACCTTCTTCCTGAGTGGATTGCGGCTGGATCGTCGTGCGTCGGTGGACACACTACGCCGCTGATTCGGCCGGTGCCGGGCCACCCTCTCGGCGGGGAATTCTTTCGCACGGGATGCGTTGAGATATAACTAGTAGTAAGTGCTCCGGGGTCGGTGTAATTCCGAACCGGCGGTGAAAGTCCGCGACCCGTGCCGCTCCTGGAGCGACACGGTTGAGCTGGTGAAATTCCAGCACCGACGGTTAAAGTCCGGATGAGAGGCGCACGAGTCGATTGGCCGTCCCGGTCGGTCGGCGGGTTTCGCGTTTGCGCGACCCACCTGGTGTTCGCCGCACCGAAAAACCCGGAGTTCGTTGACAAACGGACAGGACCCGGACATGACCGACCAGACGGCGCTCGAGGCCACCATGCGGCGCGCCCTCGCCCTGGCGGCGAACGGTCCGGCCACCGGGCCCAACCCGCAGGTCGGCTGCGTCCTCCTGAGCGCGTCCGGCGAGGTCCTCGCCGAGGGCTGGCACCGCGGTGCCGGCACCCCCCACGCCGAGGTCGACGCCCTGGCCCGGCTCACCCCCGGTGCGGCCCGCGGCGCCACCGCGGTGGTCACCCTGGAACCGTGCAACCACACCGGCCGCACGGGACCCTGCGCCCTCGCCCTGATCGACGCCGGCGTCGCCCGGGTCGTCTATGCCGTCTCCGATCCCGGCGTCTCCTCCTCCGGCGGGGCCGAGCGGCTCCGCGCCGCCGGCGTCGACGTGGCGGCCGGAGTGCTCGCCGACGCGGTCGAACCGTTCCTCGCCGACTGGCTGACCGCCGCCCGCCTCGGGCGGCCGTTCGTGACGCTGAAGTGGGCGTCGAGTCTCGACGGGCGCGCCGCCGCCGCCGACGGGACGAGCCGCTGGATCACCGGTCCCGAGGCCCGGCTGGACGTTCATCGGCGCCGCGGGGCATGCGGAGCCATCCTTGTGGGCACCGGCACGGTACTCGCCGACGACCCCGCGCTGACCGCCCGGGGCGCCGACGGACAGCTTCTGCCCGGTCAGCCGGTGCCCGTCGTGATCGGCACCCGCAGCATCCCGGCCGATGCGGCACTGCACTCCCACCCGCAGACGCCGCTGTTCTTTCCCACCCACGACCTGGCTGAGGTGCTGCGCGATCTGCACGAGCGCGGCATCCGTCGGGCGTTCATCGAGGGTGGGCCCACCCTCGCCAGCGCCTTCGTGGCGGCCGGGCTGATCGACGAGTACCTCGTCTACCTGGCCCCCACACTGCTCGGCGGCGGGCGGCTCGCCCTCGGCGACATCGGCGTGGCAAGCATCACCGAGCAGCGCCATCTGGCCATCGACCACTACGACCGCCTCGGCGACGACCTCCTCGTCGTCGCCCGGCCGAGATAGGACACACACATGTTCACCGGAATCATCGAGGAACTCGGCCAGGTCGAGAAGGTGGAGCGATCCGCGGATGCCGCGCGCCTCACCATCCGTGGGCCGCGGGTCGTTGCCGACGCCCGCCACGGCGACTCGATCTCGGTCAACGGCGTGTGCCTCACCGTGGTCGAGCAGACCGGCGACACGTTCACGGCTGATGTGATGGCACAGACCCTGTTCATGTCCACGTTGGGCTCGCTGCGGCCGGGCAGCCCGGTGAACCTCGAACGCGCCGCCCTGGTGGGCGACCGGCTGGGCGGCCACATCGTGCAGGGCCACATCGACGGCACCGGCACCCTGCTTCTCGTCACCCCCGGCGAGGCCTGGCGAGTGCTGCGATTCAGCCTCTCCCCCGAACTCGCGCCGCTCGTGGTGGGCAAGGGTTCCATCGCCGTCGACGGCGTCTCACTGACCGTCAGCAACATCAGCCCGGCGAGCGAACCGGAGCAGTGGTTCGAAGTCTCGCTCATCCCCGAAACCCTCACCGCCACGACGCTGGGACAGCGCGTGGCCGATGATCACGTCAATATCGAAACAGACATCCTGGCCCGCCACGTGGAGCGCATGCTCGCCGTGGCGGACGCGGGATCGAAAAGGAGCCACTCATGAGCCTCGCCGACATTCCCACCGCGCTGGATGCCCTCCGGCTGGGGAAACCGGTCATCGTCGCCGACGATGAGGGTCGCGAGAACGAGGGCGACGTGATCATCTCCGCCCAGCTGGCCACGCAGGAGTGGCTCGCCTGGACGGTGCGGTACTCCTCCGGTTTCATCTGCGCGCCGATGACGAACGACCTGGCCGACAAGCTCGACCTGCCGGTGATGGTGCTGAACAACGAGGACCCCCGCGGCACGAACTACACCGTGTCGGTCGACGCGGCCGACCGGCTCAGCACCGGGATCAGCGCCGCCGACCGTGCGCACACCCTGCGCGTGCTGGCCGATCCGACGTCCACGCCCTCCAGCCTGCACCGGCCCGGCCACATCATGCCCCTGCGCGCGATGGACGGCGGTGTGCGCGAGCGGGACGGCCACACCGAGGCGGCCGTCGACCTGATGAAGCTGGCCGGTCTCGCCCCGGTCGCCGGCATCTCCGAGATCGTGGCCGAAGACGGCGAGATGATGCGCCTGCCCGGGCTGCTCGCCCTCGGCGAGCGCGAGGGCGTGCTGGTGATCACGATCAAGGACCTGATCGCCTACCTGCAGGAGTTCCACACCGACACCGAGCTGCCCACGGTCAGCCCGATCCTCGAATCGCCGCGGGTCGACTTCGAGGTGGAGACCACCGTCCCCACCCGGCACGGCGACTTCCAGATCCGCGCCTACCGCGACCGGATGACCGGCGCCGACCATGTCGCCATCGTCTCCGGCACCCCCGCCGACGGCGCCCTCGTGCGGGTGCACTCCGAGTGCCTCACCGGCGAGGCGTTCGGCTCCCTCAAATGCGAGTGCGGTCCGCAGTTGGATGCCGCCCTTGAGACCATCCAGGAGCAGGGCGGAGTCGTGGTCTACCTGCGCGGGCAGGAGGGCCGTGGTATCGGGCTGATCAACAAGCTGCGCGCGTACAAGCTGCAGGAAGACGGCCTGGACACGTTCGACGCCAATCTGGCCCTCGGCCTGCCCGCCGACGCCCGCGACTACGGCGCGGCCACGGCCATCCTGCACGAGATGGGCCTCACCTCGGTGCGGCTGCTGACCAACAACCCGGAGAAGATGCGCCAACTCGAGGCTCACGGTGTGACCGTGACCGAGCGCGTGCCACTGGTCGTGGGTGTCGGCACGCACAACCAGGCCTATCTGGCCGTCAAGCGCGACCGGATGGGCCACCACATCGCCGAAACAGACATGCTGAAAGGAATCACACTATGAGCGGAGCAGGCTCCCCCGAGATCGAGATCGACGGAACCGGTCTGGACATCGTGATCGTCGCCGGCCGGTGGCATGACGTGATCACCGACGGGCTGATCGCCGGAGCGACCCGGGTGCTCGAGGCATCCGGCGCTCGTTTCTCGCTGGTGCGGGTGCCCGGCAGCTTCGAGCTGCCGGTGGCCTGCAAGGTGGCCCTGGACAACGGCGCCGACGCGGTCGTCGCGCTCGGCGTGATCATCCGTGGCGGAACGCCGCACTTCGAGTACGTGTCGGCGGCGGCGACGGATGGCCTCACCCGGGTGGCGCTGGACGCCGGCAAGCCGGTCGGTTTCGGCGTCCTGACCCTCGACGACGAGCAGCAGGGTCTGGACCGGGCCGGTCTGCCTGGTTCGAAGGAGGACAAGGGCGCGGAGGCCGCGTCGGCGGCCATCGCGACCGCGCAGCTGCTGCAGCGCCTGCGCGAGTTCGGCGTCGACTGATCCCGTTCCGGTCGAGCGCGCCCGTTCCACGGGGCACTCTCGACCGGAACGGGCACTGCGTGGCGGCATCCGGATCGTTATCTGAGCGTTAGCCGAGGATTGGCCCCTCGCCGGCTCCCCCCGTAGGGTGCAAGGGCGGCTGTCACAAACGGCCGCCCTATTCGCGCGGCCCATGGGGGGCAGCCGCTGACGCCTGATCGACGTCGGTTCCCGGCCCCGATGGTCCGCTTCCGCGTCACGTTCCGGAGCAATTCTCCATGTCAGCACCCACCACGTCGGCCACTCCCGTCGCCGCAGCACCCACGAACCCGCGCAGTCGCGTGATCCTCGCCAGCCTCATCGGCACGACGATCGAGTTCTACGACTTCTACGTCTACGCGACGGCCGCCGTTCTTGTCTTCCCGCACCTCTTCTTCCCCACCGGTAACGAGACCACGGCGCTTCTGGCGTCGTTCGCCGTCTTCGGCGCGGCGATGGTGGCCCGCCCCATCGGCGCTCTCGTCTTCGGGCACTTCGGCGACAAACGGGGCCGGAAGGCCACCCTGGTCGGCGCCCTGTTGACCATGGGCATCGCGACCTTCCTGATCGGGCTGCTGCCCACGTACGCCATGATCGGCTGGGTCGCACCGGCCCTGCTCGTGGTGCTGCGCCTCGCCCAGGGCTTCGCGCTCGGCGGGGAATGGTCCGGCGCCGCGCTCGTCGCCACCGAGAACGCCCCGGTCGGCAAGCGCGCCTGGTACGGCACGTTCCCGCAGGTCGGCGCCCCGCTCGGCTTCATCATCGCGAACGGGCTGTTCCTGGCCATCGCCCTGGCCCTGCCCTCCACCGACCCGACGCGCCCCTCGGACGCGTTCCTCGAGTGGGCCTGGCGCATCCCGTTCCTCTTCTCCGCCGTGATGGTCGTCGTGGGTCTCTGGGTGCGCCTGCGCCTGGTCGAGTCCGATGCGTTCACGAAGGTGGTCGCCACCAAGCGCGTGGAGAAGCTGCCGCTCGCGGCCGTGTTCAAGTCGCACTGGCGTCAGCTGATCCTCGGCACCTTCATCATGCTGGCCACCTACGTGCTGTTCTACCTGATGACCACGTTCACGCTCGGCTACGGCCGCGGCGCGACGGATGCCCCGGTGCCCGGTCTTGGATACAGCTACAACAACTTCATCCTGATGATGATCGTCGGCGTGCTGTTCTTCGGCGTGTTCACGCTGGCGTCCGGTCCCTGGGCCGACAAGCACGGCCGCCGCAAGACCCTGATCTTCGTGACCCTGGCGATCATCGGATTCGGCCTGCTCTTCGTGCCGCTGCTGGGCGCCGGGTTCGTCGGTGTGATGTTCTTCCTGATCCTGGGCTTCTCGCTGATGGGGATGACCTTCGGTCCGATGGGCGCGCTGCTGCCCGAGCTGTTCCCGACCAGCGTGCGCTACACCGGTTCGGCCTTCGCCTACAACATGAGCTCGATCCTCGGCGCCGCCGTGGCACCGTTCATCGCGATCTGGCTGTGGACCCTCGGCGAGGGCAGCCCGTTCTGGGTCGGCGTCTACCTGTCCGTGATGGCCGTGGTCACCCTGATCGCCCTGCTGCTGAGCCGCGAGACCCGCGACATCGACATCGAGCACTGAGCCGACGTCTCGACAGGCTCGACGGTCTCGACAGGCTCGACCACCGGTGGTCGAGCCTGTCGAGACCCAGGTCAGTCCAGGAACAGCGTGCGCAGGCGGCGGGTCGTGACGATCAGCCCGAGCAGGATCATCACGAGGTAGTAGAGCACGTGCCAGAGCAGGGCCGGTTCGACCTGGCCGGTGGTCAGGCCCCGCACGAGCTCGACCCCGTGCCAGAGCGGCAACGCCTGGATCACGTACTGGATCGGCTGCGGGTAGACACTCAGCGGATAGAACGTGGCCGAGAAGAGGAACATCGGCAGCAGCAGGAAGGTGATCCAGTCCATCTGTTGGAACGTCTTCATGAAGCTCGTCACGGCCATCCCCACGCTCGCGAAGCCGAACGCGATCAGCAACACGGCCGGCAGGGCCAGCAGCGCCCACCAGGACAGGTTCAGCCCGAGCGCCTGCATCACGACCAGGAAGCCGGTGGCGTACAGCGCCCCGCGGAGCAGCGCCAGCGAGATCTCGCCGAGCGCGACATCCAGCGGGCCGAGCGATGTGGACAGCATCCCCTCGTAGAGTTTCGCGAACTGCATCTTGAAGAAAACGTTCCAGGTGGAGTCGTAGATGGCGCCGTTCATGGCGGCCACCGCGAGCAGGGCCGGCGCGATGAACGCCGCGTACGGCACCTCCTGGCCCGACTCGGTCGTGATCGTGCCCACCAGCGCGCCCAGGCCGAGGCCCATCGAGAGCAGGTAGAAGATCGGCTCGAAGAAGCCGCTGACCACGACCAGCCAGTTGGTGCTCCGGGTCGCCTGCCAGCCCCGGAGCATGACGCTGCGCGCGTTGCCGGCGTAGAGCGCGCCAAGCGGACGGGATGTCGCAGCATCCGTTCGACGATCGGTGTCGGTCATTTGTTCAGTCGCCTCGCTGTGATGCGCCGCGCCCAGGTCCAGCCGAGGGCGAGCAGCACGCTCAGGTAGAGCACGTGCAGCACGCTCAGCCAGATCGGTTCGCTCGCGCCGTAGGAGAACACCCGGGCCAGTTCGGTGCCGTGCCAGAGCGGCGAGATCCAGCCGATCCACTGCAGCCAGACCGGCAGCACGCTGAGCGGGAAGAACGTGCCGGAGAACAGCGTCATCGGCAGCACGATGAACCGCATCACCATGGCCAGCTGGCCGGTGTCCTCGGTGAGGGTGGCCGTGTACGCCATCAACAGGGCGCCGAAGCCGAGGCCCGTGAGCACTGCCACGAAGACGGCCAGGAACCCGGCCGCCGACGGGACCGCCCCGAAGACGAGCATGAACGCGAAATAGACGGCGCAGGTCAGGAACATGCGCACGAAGACCGAGATGACCATGCCGTTGATGATCTGTCCCGGCTGGATCGGGGACGCGTTCATGCCGAAGAACACCGGGTTCCACTTGAAACCGAGCATGATCGGGTAGGTGAACTCCTCACCGGCTACGGCGATCGCGGCGCTGCAGAGCAGGGCGGGAGCGACGAACGCCAGGTAGCTGACCCCGTTCACGGCATCCGCGCCCAGGTTGGCGTCGACGAGCGTGGCCAGGCCGACCCCCATCGCATAGAGGTAGATGATCGGGTTGCCGATGGCGGTCACCGTCACCGTCTGCGCGTAGGAGCGCATCACCCGGAACCGGTGCTCGGCCACGTACCACGAGCCCCAGCGCCGGGCCCGCCGGGTGGAACGGATGGCCCGGTCGCCGACCGAGCCGGGCGCCGGGACCGTCTCCATCGGGTCAGCGTGCCGCTGGGCCCCGCCACCCGGATCGGCGCTCATTCGATCGGCGCTCATTCGATCAGGGTCCGTCCGGTCAGGCGCAGGAACACGTCTTCCAGGCTGGAGCGCCGCACCAGGCTGGTGATCGGCGTGAGGCCGGCCTCCACGATGCGCACCAGCTCGGACTCGCCGTTCTCGCTGTAGATCAGGATGCGGTCGGGCAGCACCTCGATGCGGTCGCCCATCCCCGCGATCTGCGCGGCGACGTCGGCGTTCAGGTCGGAGCCGAACCGCACCTCGAGCACCTCCCGGGAGGAATAGGTGCGGATCAGCTGCGCGGGGGCACCCTCCGCCATGATCACACCCTTGTCGATCACGACCAGGCGGTCGCAGAGCTGCTCGGCCTCGTCCATGTAGTGGGTGGTGAGCAGCAGGGTGGTGCCCTGCTCCTTGAGCCGGAACAGGCGGTCCCAGAGGATGTGCCGGGCCTGCGGGTCGAGGCCCGTGGTCGGTTCGTCGAGCAGCAGGATGCTCGGGTCGTTGATCAGGGCCCGGGCGATCGTGAGGCGTCGCTTCATGCCCCCGGAGAGCATGTCGACCTTCGCCTTCGCCTTGTCCTCCAGCTGGGCGAAAGCCAGCAGCTCGTCGGCGCGGCGGGCCACCTGAGCCCGTGGCAGGCCGAAGTAGCGGCCGTAGACGAGCAGGTTCTCCCGCACCCGCAGCTCGGTGTCGAGGTTGTCGGCCTGCGGCACAACGCCGAGCCTCGAGCGGATCTCCGGGCCGTGCCGGTTCGGGTCGAGGCCCAGGATGCGCAGGTCTCCGCTCGTGCGGGTGGAGACGGCGCCCACCATGCGCATGGTGGTCGACTTGCCGGCCCCGTTCGGGCCGAGGAGACCGAACGATTCCCCGGGTGCCACCTCGAAGCAGACGCCGTCGACGGCGGCGAAATCCTTGTACTTCTTGACAAGATTCTGGGCAACAATGACTGGCTCCGGCACAGTTCCTTACTGTAGACCGCCGGGGCAATCCCCCGGGGGATGCGGTTAAGCTCATCTGGTGAGTACCCCCAGCAGCCCCCGTTCCGCCGCCCGCCCCACCGCCGAACCGACCTCCCGACCCGCCGGTCGCCCGGCCGGTCGCGGCCGCCTCGGCCGGATGGGACGGCGCGCCGATGCCGGCGGGCCCCGCGCCACGTTCAGCCAGCTGGTCCCGTACCTGCTCGAGCACAAGAAGGTGCTCGGCTTCGTCGTCGTGCTCAGCGTGCTCGGCGCGCTCGCCAGCCTCGCCCAGCCGCTCCTGGTCAGCCAGGTCATCACCATCGTGCAGGAGGGCGACGCGCTCGGCGGCCTCGTCTGGGCGCTCGTCGCGCTCGTCGTCGTCTCCGCCCTGATCAGCGGCTACCAGCACTACCTGTTGCAGCGCACCGGTGAGGGCGTCGTGCTGTCCAGCCGGCGCAAACTCATCGGCCGGATGCTGCGCCTCCCGATCAGCGAGTTCGACACCCGGCGCACGGGCGACCTGGTCTCCCGGGTGGGGTCGGACACCACGCTGCTGCGGGCCGTGCTCACCCAGGGTCTCGTCGAGGCGATCGGCGGGTCGCTCACGTTCGTCGGCGCGCTCATCGCCATGCTCGTGATCGATCCGGTGCTGCTCGGGCTGACGGTGCTGGTGATCGCCGTGTCGGTGGTCACCGTCACGCTGCTGTCGCAGCGCATCCGTACCGCCAGCCTCGCCGCGCAGGAAAAGGTGGGTGACCTCGCCGCCAGCGTCGAGCGCGCCATCAGCGCGGTGCGCACCGTGCGCGCTTCGAACGCCACCGACCGGGAGATCGCCGCCGTCGAAGAAGACGCCAAGGGTGCCTGGCGGATGGGCATCCAGGTCGCGAGGATCTCGGCCCTCGTCGTGCCGATCGCCGGCATCGCCATGCAGGTGTCGTTCCTGGTGGTGCTGGGCGTGGGCGGCTTCCGCGTGGCCAGCGGCACCATCTCGATCGCGGACCTGATCGCGTTCATCCTGTTCCTCTTCCTGATGATCGTGCCGCTGGGTCAGGCGTTCGGCGCGATCACCTCGGTGAACGCCGCGCTCGGCGCTCTCGGCCGCATCCAGGAGATCATCGACCTGCCCTCCGAGGACCAGTTCGACCGCGACATCGCCCCGCTGGCCATCACGGTCGGCGCCGCCAACGAATCGGTGCGGCCGGATGCCCCGGCGATCTCGTTCGAGAACGTGCAGTTCGGTTACCTGGTCGCCCCGGTGGCGACGGATGCCGCGGCTGCCGGTGACACCGGCCCCGGCTCGGTCCCGGCCGCTTCAGCCCCGGACGCTTCGGCCCCGCCCGTCGCCGGTCGCTCCGCTCACACGGCGACCGACGCCGAGCTCGTCGCCGCCGAGAACGCCATGATCGAGTCCGCCGTCGACGTTCCGTTCGTGCTGGAGACCGCCATCGTGGTGCCGGCCGTGCTGGAGGCAGTGCTGGCCGAACCGGACCTCGCCGCGGCCGATCTCGCGGCAGCGGAGCGCGCAGCCGCCGAACGGGCCGCGGCGGACGCCGCGACGCGGGAGGCCGCCCAGGCCGCCGCCGATGCCGCCGACCGCGCGACCGAGCGCTCGGACGCCGACGCCGCGGGCGAGCCGCGCCCCGTGCTGCGCGGTGTCTCGTTCAGCGCCCCGCGGGGCAAGCGCACCGCCCTGGTCGGCCCGTCCGGCGCCGGCAAGAGCACCATCCTCGCGCTGATCGAGCGGTTCTACGACCCGACCGACGGCGTCGTACGGATGGGGGGCCTGGACATCCGGACCCTCGATCGCACGGCCCTGCGCTCGCAGATCGGTTACGTCGAACAGGATGCCCCCGTGCTGGCCGGTTCCCTGCGGGACAACCTGACCCTGTCGACGCCCGACGCCACCGACGAGGAGTGCATCGCCGTGCTGCACGCCGTGAACCTCTCCGAGGTGCTCGAGCGTGACCCTGCCGGGCTGGGCGCGGCGGTCGGCGAGTCCGGCGTGATGCTCTCCGGCGGCGAACGCCAGCGGCTGGCGATCGCACGGGCGCTGCTGGCGGCGCCGCCCATCCTGCTGCTGGACGAGTCCACCTCGAGCCTCGACGGCGTCAACGAGCAGAAGATGCGGGCCGCGATCGACGCCGTCGCCGTGGACCGCACGTTGATCGTCATCGCACACCGCCTGTCGACCGTGGTCGATTCCGACCAGATCGTGGTGCTCGACCACGGCCAGGTCGTGGGCACGGGCACCCACTCCGAGCTGGTTGCCTCGACGCCGCTCTACCGCGAGCTCGCCAAGCACCAGCTGCTCGTCTAGCCCCCGCGCCCTGAACGAATTCGACGGAGATTTTGCTCTGAACCGCCTGTTTCGGGCCTGAAATGCCTGATTTGGGCAGAATCTCCGTCGAATTGGTTAGCGTCGCGGGCGGGTGTGGCGGGGGAGGCGGGCGGTCAGGGTCGCGTGAAGCGCAGGGTGACCAGCTGGAAGGGACGCAGCTCGAGCGTCAGCGCGGGGCCTTCGGCTGCGAACGCCGCCCGGGGCTCGGCCAGCGGGCGTTCAAGCAGGTCGGTTTCGGTGACATCCGTCGCCTCGAAGTGACGGATGACGCGCGCCCGCGCCCGCGTGCCGTGCGCCTCGTAGAGCCGCACGATCAGATCTCCGCTGCGGTCCTCGGCCAGTTTGACCGCCTCGACCACGATCGCCGGGTGGTCGATCTCGATCAGCGGCTCCACGCGGGACGCCCGAACCCCGCCCACCGTGCGCAGCGGCAGGTTCAGCCGGTAGCCCACCGCGACCGCCTCGGGGATACCTGCCCCGACCACGAGCGACACGCGCAGTTCATGCCGGCCCTGGTCGGCCGTGGGGTCCGGGAACACCGCGGCGCGCAGCAGCGACAGCCGCACGGTCGTGACGGTTCGGCCCGCCGCATCCGTCGCCCGGCCGATGTCGTGGCCGTATGTCGAGTCGTTGGCCACGGCCACCCCATAGCCGGGTTCCCCGACGTGCACCCAGCGGTGGGCGACCGTCTCGAAGCGGGCGGCGTCCCAGGAGGTGTTGGTGTGAGTGGGCCGGTACACGTGCCCGAACTGGATCTCGGATGCCGCCCGGTCGGCGTGCAGATCGAGCGGGAACGCCAGTTTGAGCAGCTTCTGCCGCTCATGCCAGTCGATGTCGAGGTGCAGGTCCACCGCCGTCGATCCGACTGCCAGGGCGATCTCCTCGACCACCCGGGACGAGCCGAAGGCGCGCGTGACCCGCACGCCCACCTGCTCCGGGGTGTCGGTGAAAACCTCGACGGACTCGGCCGCCACCAGGTCGACGGTGTTGCGCTTGTAGTGCAGGTCGATGTCCCAGGCGTCCCACTGCGTGGGGGTGTCCCGGTGCAGTTGCAGCAGGTTGCCGCGCGTACCGGCCGGGATCAGCTCACGCCCCGCGACGAGGTCCCGCACCGAGGCAAGGAGCCCGTCGGCGTCGATCGTGACGGCCATGAGGCCGTTGGCCAGCACGAGCCCGGCCGGTGTGCGCCGCACCGTGGCCCGCGGATGCCCCGAGCCGGCGGCGAGACCGGCGGCCGGCCCGGCCACAGCTCCCGCGGCCTCCCCACCCAACCCCGGTATGCCGTCAACGGCATACGGGCCTGCGTTGAGCGTGACGGAGCCGTCCCCGACCCCGCACAGCTGCCGCACGGATGCCTCGATCAGAATGCGAAGCGTCTCGGCCACGACGGCATGATTGCGCTCGGCCTCCTGGTGCACCCACGCGATCGACGACCCCGGCAGGATGTCGTGGAACTGCTGCAGCAGCACGGTGTGCCAGGCCTGCTCCAGAACCGCATACGGGTAGTCGGCGCCCGCCGAAACGGATGCCGCGGTCGCCCACAGCTCGGCCTCCCGCAGCAGGTGCTCGCTGCGCCGGTTGCCGCGCTTGGTGCGGGCCTGCGACGTGTAGGTGCCGCGGTGGAATTCGAGGTAGAGCTCTCCCGACCAGACCGGCGGCTCCGGGTACTCCGCTTCGGCCGCCTCGAAAAAACGTCGCGGGGTGGACAGTTCCACCGTGGGCGAGCCCTCCAGCGACGCAGTGCGGCGGGCGGCGGCGATCATCTCCGCCGTCGGGCCGCCACCGCCGTCCCCCCAGCCGAACGGCACGAGCGAGGTGTTGGCCGCGCCCTTCTCGGAATACCGGCGCTCGGCCCGGGCCAGCTCCTCCCCCGACAGCTGCGCGTTGTAGGTGTCCACCGGCGGGAAGTGCGTGAAGATCCGTGTGCCGTCGATCCCCTCCCAGCGGAAGGTGTGATGCGGCATCAGGTTGGTCTCGTTCCACGAGGTCTTCTGGGTCAGGAACCAGCGCGACCCGGCCGCCGCCACGATCTGCGGCAGAGCCGCCGAGTAACCGAACGAGTCGGGCAGCCACACCTCGAGCGGCTCCACCCCGAACTCCGCCATGAAGAACCGCTTCCCGGCCACGAATTGCCGGGCCAGCGCCTCACCGCCGGGCATATTGGTGTCCGATTCCACCCACATCCCGCCGACCGGCACGAAGCGCCCGGCCGCCACCTGTGCCGTGACCCGCTTGAACAGCTCCGGGTAGTGCTCCTTCAACCAGGCGTACTGCTGGGCGGATGACGCGGCGAACGCGAAATCCGGATTCTCCTTCATCAGGGCGAGCACGTTCGAGAACGTGCGGGCCACCTTCCGCACGGTTTCCCGCACCGGCCAGAGCCAGGCGCTGTCGATGTGCGCGTGGCCCACCGCGTGCAGCCGGTGGGCGCTGGTGTTGGCGGGGCTGGCCAGCACGGCGGCCAGCGCAGCCCGGCCGGGGGCGGCGGTGCCGCTCACGTCGTCGGGGTCCATCAGGTCGATGCAGCCCTCGAGGGCCCGCAGGATCTCCGCTCGCCGGGCCAGGCCTGCCGGAAGTTCCCGCATCAGCCCGGTCAGGGTCCAGAAATCTTGCGCGAGTTCCCACACGGTGTCATCCCGCAGGGCGAGGTCCACCTGCCGCAGCCGGTAGATCGGCTCGGTCCCGGCCGTCGCCGGGTCTCCCTGCGCGGTGGCCACGAAGGTGAAGCCGGTGGTCACGTCCGGGTTGGCCGCCGCCTCGATGTACAGGTCGACCGGGCCGCCGGGCACGACCTCCAGCGGAACGCTGCGGTTGCGGGGTTCGACCGCCTTCAGCACCACGCCGTCCGGAGTCCAGACCAGACCCTCGGCCTGGAAGCCGGGCGTCGCCTTGCTGAACCCGAGGTCGACGACGAGTTCGAGCCGAGTCCCCTCCTCGGCCGCCCAGTGTTCGGGCACAGTCCCGGTGACGTGGAACCAGGTGGTTCCCCACGGCCGACCCCAGGCGCGACCCGTGGCGAACGGCTCATACGTCTGGCGCACGGCCTCATGGAAGGGGACCGGGGCATCCGTCACCGACCAGGCTTCGACCTGCAACGAAACGGATGCCCGGTGCACCGCCGGGCGCAGCCGTTCCCGAACGAACCGGTCGATGCGTTTCTCCACGAGCGCGCTGTCGTCATGCATGCCGGCATCCTACGACTCACGCCGATCCGCTCCGAGGGCGGAGTCCGGTCGCGCGGGACCTGTGAGGCCTAGCCCAGGTGCACGACCTCCGGAGCCCCGAGCAGGTCCGCCTTCGAGTGCTTGACCATGAAGAAGGAGATCGGCGCCGCGAGCAGGATGAGGCCGGCCGCCCAGACGAACGCCACGGAGTATCCGCTCACGAGCGCTTCGAGCTGCACGGTCGGGGTCACCGGGTTGGAGCTCAGGTACCCGGCGATGGCCGCGGTGTACAGGGCGGTGAACAGCGCGGTGCCGATCGATCCGCCGATCTGCTGTGTCGCGGAGACGGCCGCGCTGGCCACCCCGGCGTCGTGCGCGTCGATTCCGGCCAGAGCCACGTTCTGCAGCGGCACGAAGATGAACGCGAGGCCGATACCGAGCAGGATGACTCCCGGCAGCACCCGCAGCGCGTAGGCGTCGTCGACCGTGATGAACGAGAGCCAGCCGAGCCCGGCGGCCGCGATGACCGGACCGACCGTCATCGGCAGGCGCACGCCCACCCTGGGCAGAATCCCGGACAGCAGGGCGGCGCAGACCATGATGGTGGCCGTCATCGGCAACGAGGCCAGGCCAGCGCGCAACGGTGAGTAGCCCAGCACGATCTGGAAGTACAGGGTCAGGAAGAAGAGCCCGCCGAGCAGGGCCGTGCCGGTGAGCATCGACACCAGGAAGGCGCCACCGCGCACCCGGTCGGTGACGACCCGCAACGGCAGCAACGGGTTCGTGGCCCTGGCCTCGACGGCCACGAACGCGACCAGGAGCACCAGGCCGAGCGCCAGGAAACCGATCGTCGGAACGCGACCCCAGCCGTTTTCAGCCTGACTGAAGCCGTAGACCAGCGACGCCAGCCCCGAAACGATCAGGATCGCGCCGGGCAGGTCATAGCGCGTGTTGCCGGATGCCCTGCTCTCGTGGATGAGCGGAATCGCACCGACGATGGCCACCAGGGCGATCGGCACGTTCACCAGCAGGCACCAGTTCCAGCTCGCGAACTCCGTGAGCACCCCGCCGAGCACCAGGCCGACGGCCGCACCGCCGCCGCCGATTGTGCCGAAGACCGCGAAGGCCTTGATCCGGTCCTTGCCGCCCGGGAAAGTGATCGTGAGGATGGCGAGCGCCGCCGGGGCGAGGAGAGCCGCAAAGGCGCCCTGCAGCCCGCGGGCCAGCAGGAGCTGCTCCGTGGTCAGGGCGAAACCACCGATCATCGACGCCGCCGCGAAGCCGGCCATCCCCACCAGGAAGGAGCGCTTGCGCCCCCAGTAGTCGGCAATGCGCCCGCCGAGCAGCAGGAGCGAGCCGAACGCGAGCGCATAGATCGTGACCACCCAGGTGCGGTCGGCGTCGCTCATCCCCAGTTCCACCTGGGCGTTCGGCAGTGCGATATTCACGATGGTGCCGTCGAGGACGACCATCAGCTGGGACAGGGCCAGCACGGCGAGGAGCCACCAGCGGCGTGGGTGGTCGGCAGGGTCAGGATGCGACGGGGCGGCGGTCGTGCTGGGGGCAGTCATGCAGGTGGTCCTATTCAAACGAACTGGTTGGTTGGGAAGAGCTATAATCATACCCATGAGAGCTGACGGTGAAGCGACGCGGGACCGAATTCTTGTGGCTGCCCAGGCGGAATTCGCGCAGTTCGGCCTGGCCGGAGCCCGCGTCGACCGCATCGCGGTGGCCGCCCGGGCGAGCAAGGAGCGGCTCTACGCCTATTTCGGCGACAAAGCGGCGTTGTTCGCGGCGGTCCTCGAGACCAATCTGCGCGAGGTGATGGCGGCGATGCCCCTCGACGCGGCCGACCTCCCGGGGTTCGTCGGCGGGGTGTTCGACCATGTGGCCGATTTCCCGGAGCATCTCCGAATGATGGACTGGGCGCGGTTGGAAGGTTCGGCGGGGGTCCTGCCGGTCACCCCCGAGTGGAGAACAGGTCCGGAGGCCCGCGCCATCGCCGAGCGGCAGAGCCAGGGTCTGATCGACCCGGCCTGGGAGCCGGAGGACCTCGTCACGGTGCTCTTCTCCATCGCCACCGCGTGGGTGCACGTTCCCCGTGTCTTCACCGAACCGGCGGAATCGCCGGCGACCTCCCGACAGCGCCGCCGCGCCGCCGCGGTCACCGCCGCACGCAAGGTCATCGCCCCCTGAAACGGATCCCGCGAGAGCGCACAATACGCCCTCACGGGAGTGCCGTGAGGGCGTATTGTGCGCTTTCGCGGAGCGGATGTCCGCGGAGGGGGCGCTATGCGTTGCGCAGGTTGTAGCGCACGCTCGCGAGTTCGGAGAGGAGTGCCGGCGGCACCCGGTCGCCGAACTGGGCGAAGTACTCCTCGGTGAGGTCGCATTCGGCCAGCCAGGACGCCGGGTCGATCGCGAAGAGCTGATCGACATCCGTCTCGGCCAGGTCCAGACCCTTGAGGTCGAGGCCGCCCGCGACGGGGAGGTGTCCGATCGGGGTGTCCCGGGCATCCGCGAAGCCCTCGATGCGGCGCACGATCCACTCGATCACGCGGGAGTTCTCGCCGAAACCGGGCCAGAGGAAGCTGCCATCGGCGCCCTTGCGGAACCAGTTGACCTGGAACACCTCGGGCGCCTTGCTGCCGAGGCCCTTGCCGACCTTGAGCCAGTGCGCCCAGTAGTCGGCCATGTTGTAGCCGCAGAACGGGAGCATCGCGAACGGGTCGCGGCGCAGTTCGCCGACGGTGCCCTCGGCGGCGGCGGTCTTCTCCGAGGAGATGGTCGCGCCCATGAACACGCCGTGCTTCCAGCTGCGGGCCTGGGCCACCAGTGGCACGTTCGTCGCGCGGCGTCCGCCGAAGAGGATGGCGTCGATCGGGACGCCGCCGAAGGCCTCCCAGTCGTCGGCGATCGACGGGCACTGCGCGGCAGCGACCGTGAAGCGGGAGTTGGGGTGCGCTGCCGGGCGGCCGGAGGCGGGCGTCCAGTCGTTGCCCTCCCAGTCGATGAGGTGGCTGGGCGTGGTCTCGGTCAGACCCTCCCACCACACGTCGCCGTCGTCGCGCAGGGCGACGTTCGTGAAGATCGTGTTGCCCCAGACCGTGGCCACGGCCGTCGGGTTGGTGACCTCGCCGGTGCCGGGGGCGACGCCGAAGAAGCCGGCCTCCGGGTTGATGGCGTAGAGGCGGCCGTCGGGGCCGGGGCGCAGCCAGGCGATGTCGTCGCCGATGGTCTCGACCTTCCATCCGGGGATGGTCGGACGCAGCATCGACAGGTTCGTCTTGCCACAGGCCGACGGGAACGCCGCGGCCAGGTGCGACACGCCGCCCTCCGGTGAGGTGACCTTGATCAGCAGCATGTGCTCGGCCAGCCAGCCCTCGTCGCGAGCCATGACGGATGCGATCCGCAACGCGAATGACTTCTTCGAGAGCAGGGCGTTTCCACCGTAGCCCGAGCCGAACGACCACACCTCCCGGGTCTCCGGGAACTGAACGATGTACTTGGTGTCGCTGCACGGCCAGGAGACGTCCTCGCGGCGGGCCCCCTCGGCGTCGACCAGCGGGTAGCCCACGCTGTGCACGGTGTGCACCCAGGGTGCCCCGCCCTCGATCAGGTGCAGGACCTTCTGGCCCATGCGGGTCATGATGCCCATGTTCAGCACCACGTAGGGCGAGTCGGTGATCTCGACGCCGAGCTGGGAGATGGGGCCGCCGAGCGGGCCCATCGAGAACGGAACGACGTACATCGTGCGGCCGCGCATGCTGCCGGCGAACACGCCCTGCAGTTCGCCGCGCATGGCGTCGGGGTTGGCCCAGTTGTTGGTGGGACCGGCGTCTTCGGGGTCGACCGAGCAGATGAAGGTGCGGTCTTCGACGCGCGCGACGTCCGACGGGCTCGTGCGGGCGAGGTAGCTGTTGGGGCGCCATTCCGGGTTCAGGTGGATGAGCTTGCCCTCGGCGACGAGCTGTTTCGCGAGCAGGTCGGCCTCGCGCAGCGACCCGTCGCACCAGACGATGGCGTCGGGCTGGGTCAGCCGGGCGATTTCGTCCACCCAGGCCTGAAGGTTGGGGTCGGTGGTGCCGGCAGCATTGCGGGACTCGCCCCCGCCGGTCTCTACTCGAGAATTCGCGATGGTCATCTCCTGGCCTTTCGTGGTCAATCCGGTGTGAACCAGCGGTCTGCAGTCATGGAGAGGCGTAAATTCCGCCTCTCCATCAAGAATGATCCATAAATCGACATCTGCGACGAACGAATCAGGTTAAGAACAACGGTTTTTTAGATATCGTTAAGGAATGACCACACGCGCCGCTGATCTGATCACTCTGGGACTCCGCATCCGTCATTTCCGCTCTGAACGGGGCTTCACCCTCGACCAGCTCGGTGAGCATGTGGGCATGGCCGGCAGCCAGCTCTCCCTGATCGAGAACGGTCGCCGTTCCCCCAAGCTCTCGACGCTGCAGGACATTGCCACAGCCGTCGACGTGCAGCTCACGGACCTGCTCAAGAACGAACCGCCGAACAACCGCGCCGCCCTCGAGATCGAGTTGGAGCGGGCTCAGCGCAATCCGCTCTACGGCGCCCTCGGCCTGCCCCGGGTGAAGATGACCAAGGGCATGCCGATGGCGGCCCTCGAATCCCTGCTCGGACTGCACCGGGAGCTGGCCCGCCGTGCCAGCGAGGCCATCGCCACCCCGGAGGAGGCCCGCCGGGCGAACACGGAACTGCGCGAACGGATGCGTGAGCAAGACAATTTCATGCCCGACATCGAGCAGCTGGCCGAGGAGCGCGTGCGGGCATCCGGGCACGTGTCGGGTGCCCTCACTCACCGGGAGGTGAGCGTGATGGCCGAGCAGCTCGGTTTCAGTCTCATCTACGTGAACGACCTGCCGGGCTCGACCCGGTCGGTCACCGATCTGGTCAACCACCGCATCTACCTGCCGCCGGCGTCCATCCCCGGCGGTCACGGCCTGCGCTCGATGGCCCTGCAGGCGATGGGCCACCGGCTGCTCGGTCACGAGCGCCCGGCCAGCTACGCCGAGTTCCTCTGGCAGAGGCTGCAGATCAACTACTTCGCGGCCGCCTGCCTGATGCCGCAAGCCGCGTCGGTCGCCTTCCTCTCCCACGCCAAACGCGAACGCGAACTCTCGGTCGAGGACTTCCGCGACGCCTTCGGCGTGACCCACGAGGCCGCGGCGCTGCGCCTCACGAACCTGGCCACCTCGCACCTGGACATGCCGCTGCACTTCCTCCGCGTCACCGGCGACGGCGCCCTGCAGAAGGGCTACGAGAACGACGACCTCCCCTTGCCGGCCGACGTGACGGGCTCGATCGAGGGCCAGTTCGTCTGCAAGCAGTGGAGCGCCCGCAGCGCGTTCACCCACACCAACCGCACCACCGAGTTCTACCAGTACACCGACACGCCCGCCGGCACCTTCTGGTGCGCCACCCAGACCGGGGCGACGGATGCCCGCGAGTTCTCGATCAGCGTCGGCGTGCCGTTCGTGCAGGCCAAGTGGTTCCGCGGCCGGGAGACCACCCAGCGCGCGGTGTCCCGCTGCCCGGACGAGTCCTGCTGCCGCCGTCCGGCGTCGGACATCTCGGCCCGCTGGGCCGACAAGGCCTGGCCGAGCGCCCGCCTGCACGCGCATGTGCTGTCGCCGTTACCCAGCGGCACCTTCCCCGGCGTCGACGACACCGAGGTGTACGAGTTCCTCGAGGCGCACGCCGCCGAGTAAATCGCCGACCGATGCGTTTCCGAGCTAGCCGACGCTCAGACCGCTGGCGACCTGGGCGACGACGTTGTAGGCGTTGTCGTTCGCCGGAAGCGTGAAGAGCGCGGTGTAGTAGTCCTGCTCCGGCGTCACAATCTGAATCTCGGCTTTGAAGAAGTCACCGGGAATGTCACCGTAGCCCTCCGCCTGGTAGTTGACGACAGGCCAGACGATGACAGCGGAGTACGTGGCGCCGGCAACGTCGAGGCGGTACGACTCCGTACCCTCACCGGAACTCCACTCACCGTCCCATTCTGTCTTCGGCAGCCCGCAGCTGAACATCACAGACTGCACCAGGTACTCCTCCTGACCGTCAACGGTATGGGTCAGCGACGGTTCAGCGTTGTTCTGGAACAGGATCCGGGCGTCCGGCTGGTCCACCCGCTCCCAACCGGCGGGACCGGCGAAGTTCAGGGCGGCGCACGATCCCGGTTCCCAGCCGGCAGGTGCCGTGGCGGTCAGTCCGGCGAGAAGCGGCAGTGCATCGACCCCGGCCGGCGCGACCGTCGGCGTGGGTGTGGCGGTCGCGGCCGACGGCTTTTCAGCCGCAGGTGCCGCGGTGGTCGGCGCTGAGCATGCGGCCAGCGAGACGAGGAGCGATGCGCTGAGTGCGACGGTGAGCAGCGTGCGTGTGACAGTGAACACGTATTCCTTTGGTGGTATGAAACGAACTGCAACATCCGGATGCTGCACAGCACTCCTGCGCGGACGCGCCGCCGCTAAACGTTACCGGGAAGACGGCTCAGGTGACAGGCCCCGTTCGGGGCTTGGGGCCGCCGGCCGGCTCATCGGCACTCCCCCGCCACGCCGGGCGGGACTATGTTGACCCGCATGACCGAGGCAGCCAGGCCCAGCGCTCCCACAGCCGCAACGGGCAATCCCAAGCTCGCCATCCTGCTGGCCATGGCCATGTTCGTGCTCGTCGTCGACACCTCGCTGATGAACGTGTCCATCTCCGCGGTGGTCGAAGACCTCGACACGACCGTGAGCGGCGTGCAGTCGGCGATCGCACTCGAGGCGCTGGTCTCCGCCGCGTTCATCCTGATCAGCAGCAAGGTCGGCGACCTGATCGGACGCAAGCGGGCCTACGTGCTCGGACTCGTGGCCTACGCCATCGGCGCTCTGGCGATGACGCTCGCTCAGAGCCTGACCGCGATCATCATCTTCTGGGCGGTCGTGGGCGGTCTCGGCGCGTCACTGCTACTGCCCGCCATGCAGTCCCTGATCCACGGCAACTTCGAGGGGGCCGCCCGCAAGAAGGCCTACGCCCTGGTGGGAGCCGCGGCGGCGATCGCCGCCGCCTTCGGGCCTCTGCTCGGCGGTTTCGTCACGACCTTTCTGTCCTGGCGGGTCGGCTTCCTGCTCGAACTCATCATCATCGCGGTCGTGCTGACCGGTATCCGCCTCGTGCGTGACGTGCCCTACACCGGTCGGCGGCAGATCGACGTGGTCGGCGCGATCCTGTCCGTCGTCGGCATGGGCGGTGTGGTGCTCGGCATCCTGGTCTGGCAGGAGGGAGGCGAGTTCGTCGGGTTGACCATCGGGATCGGGGTCGTAGCACTCGGGCTGCTGGCCACCTGGCTCGTGCGCCGCAAGAAAGCGGGCACGCTCACCCTGCTCGACCCGGGGCTGTTCGCGCTCCCGCAGTTCCGCATCGGGATCACCCAGCAGATGCTGCAGCAGATCACCCTGGGCGGTGCCATGATCGCGCTGCCGATCTTCCTGCAGATGACGCTCGAATACAACGCCATGCAGGCCGGCCTGTCCATCGCCCCGTTGTCGCTCAGCATGTTCGGCGTGGCCGTGTTCGCCGGGCGGCGGGCCGGGAAGCGGCGCCCTGCCACCATCGTGCTCTGGGGTTTCCTGCTCACCACAGCGGGGATGATCCTGATCGTTCCGATCGTGCCGCGCGCAGACCTGGGCGTGGCGCTCCTGATCCCGCTGGTGATCGCCGGTTCGGGGCTGGGCCTGCTGGTCTCCCAGCTGAACAACTACACGCTGTCCCCGATCGAGGAGGAACGCGTCAGCGAGGCCGCCGGGGTGAATTCCGCGGCCGGGTCATTCGGGCTGTCGTTCGGCCTGGCGATGGCCGGCGGCATCATGCTGGCCGTGCTCTCCCTGTCGTTCACCAACCTGACCGGCGAGAGCTCCGTGATCCCCGCCGCTCAGCAGCAGGAGATCGCGATGATCCTGGAGGAGGACGCCCAGGTGATCAGCAATGCCCAGTTGGAACCGCTTCTGGCCGAGGAGTCGCCGGACGTGCAGGACGAGATCCTCCGCATCAACACGGCCGCCCGGAACCTGTCCCTGCAGGTGGCGCTCCTGGTGCCGATCCTTGCCGGCCTGCTCGGATTGCTGAACTCGTTCCGAATGAGGCGCCTACCGGATCCCGCCGCGTCCGGCGCCCTCGACGGCACCTCGCTGGGCTGAGGCGCCGGTCAACCGGGAGGCCACCCGCGCTATCATCCGCCCGACGTCTCCCGCGGCCCCGGAAACGGTTGACAGCGCCGGGGAGCCTGAGTACTGTCCGTATCGATCTGCTGGCCACGACCTCGGCTTCGGCGAGGCGCTGCCCCGATCCAAACCATCCAGCGAACGCTCACGAAACATCCGCTGCCCCATGCTCACTGACGGAGGTATTCACCATGTCCAGAGAAAAAGAGCCGGTCTTCCTCTTCCTCGGCGTATACGACGATCCCGACATCGCCCGCGACGACCTGTCCATCGTGCGCGACCTGCACGACGCCAAGATCATCGGCACCTACGATGCCGGGATCGCAACCAAGGATGCCGACGGCGACATCAAGATCAGCCGGGGCGGCAGCGAGCACGGCGGCTGGACGGGCGTCGCGGCGGGCGCCGTGGTGGGCCTGCTCTTCCCGCCGTCCATCCTCGGCATGGCCGCCATCGGCGGTGCGACGGGCGGCCTCATCGGCCACTTCACCCGCGGGCTGTCCCGCTCCGACGTGAAGGACCTCGGCGAGCTGCTCGACGAGGGACAGGCCGCCCTGATCGTGCTCGGCAAGAACCGCCTCGCCGACGAACTGGACAAGGCCGGCATCCGGGCGGCGAAGCGCACCGAGCGCAAGCTGGAGGTCGACGCCTCCGACCTTGAGACCCAGCTCAACGCCGCCGCTGCGGAGCTCGACACGCACTGACCCATGGCCGACGGCACCCCCAGCAACACGGTCGAACCCGGCCGGGCGGCCCCAGCGGCGCCGCCCGGCCGGTGTTGCGCTCCGGGCCGGGCGGATGCCGCTCCCGGTTCCGGGCCGCCCGCGTCGGCGCATCCGTCACCGCATCCCGGGCCGATGCCCTCGGCAGCTCCCGCGAACGGTCGGCACCCGGTCGGGCAGGTGTCCATTCCCGGGCAGACGTTCCTGATGGGAGACTCCACCGGGACAGGCAACCGCGGCGACGGGGAGACCCCGGTGCATCCGGTGTGGGTGGATGCCTTCCGACTGGATGCGACCAGCGTCACCAACGCCGCGTTCGCCCGGTTTGTCGCCGCCACCGGGTATCGCACCGAGTCGGAGACCTTCGGCTACTCCGCCGTGTTCCATCTCGCACTCGAAGCCGACCTCGAGGACGTGCTCGGGCAGCCGCCGCGGATTCCCTGGTGGCTGGGCGTGCGCGGCGCGGATTGGGCGCACCCCGGCGGCCCGCGGTCGTCCCTGGTCGGCCTGGACGACCATCCGGTGGTGCAGGTCAGCTGGAACGACGCGCAGGCCTACTGTGCGTGGGCGGGCCGGAGGCTTCCCACCGAGGCCGAGTGGGAGTGTGCGGCGCGGGGCGGGCTGACCGGGCGCGTCTACCCCTGGGGGGACGAGTGGGGTGACCGGCACCGCTGCAATATCTGGCAGGGGGTCTTCCCCACGGTCAACACCCGGGAGGACGGCTGGCTGACCACGTCGCCGGTCGAGACCTTCGAACCGAACGCGTACGGCGTCTGGCAGAGCGTGGGCAATGTGTGGGAGTGGTGCTCCGATTGGTGGAGCGAGGGCTACTACACGCACTCCCCCGGGCGGAACCCGCCAGGACCGTCCACCGGCGACCAGAAGTCGATGCGCGGCGGCTCGTACCTGTGCCACGACTCGTACTGCAACCGCTACCGCAACTCGGCGCGCGCTTCGAACACGCCCGACTCCTCGGCGGCGAACATCGGCTTCCGCACGGTCGCCCTGACCTGACGAAGCCCGACAAACGAAAGGGAAGGCCATGCCACAACCGTTCACGGGCACCATCAACATCGATATTCGGGACTCGCAGCCGGACTGGACCCCGTTCGAACCACCCCGGACTCCGGCCGGGGCGCCGAACGTCGTCTATGTCGTGCTCGATGACGTGGGCTTCTCGGCCCTGTCGAGCTACGGCGGACCGATCGAGACGCCGAACATCGACCGGATCTCCGACGACGGCGTGCGCTACACGCAGTGGCACACGACAGCCCTGTGCTCGCCGACCCGATCCTGCCTGCTGACGGGGCGTAACCACACCCGCAACAGCATGGCGTGTATCACCGAGGCCGCCGTGGGCTTCCCCAATGCGAGCGGCACGGTTCCGCCGGAGAACGGAATGCTCTCGGAGATCCTCGGCGAGCTGGGCTGGAACACCTACCTGGTGGGCAAGTGGCATCTGTGCCCCACCGACGAGATGAACGTCGCGGCAACCCGGCGCAACTGGCCCAGCGGTCGCGGTTTCGAACGCTCCTACGGGTTCCTCGGCGCCGAAACCAACCAGTACTATCCGGACCTCATGCACGACAATCACCCGGTCGACCAGCCGACATCGCCTGAGGAGGGCTACCACTTCTCGGTGGACATCACCGACAAGGCCATCGAGTTCATCAAGGACTCCAAGGTGCTCGCGCCCGAGAAGCCCTTCTTCCTGTATTACGCGCCGGGTGCCGCGCATGCACCGCACCACGCACCCAAGGAGTGGTCCGACCGGTACGCGGGCAAGTTCGACGACGGCTACGAGGTTCTGCGAGAGCGCATCCTCGCGCGCCAGAAGGAGCTCGGCATCGTGCCGCCCGACACGGCGCTGCCACAGCTCAATCCGATCGGCAGCTACGAGACGCGGTCGGGTCCGGACGGGCAGCCGTTCCCGATGATGGACGAGACCCGCCCCTGGGCCTCCCTGTCGGGCGACGAGAAGCGCCTGTTCAGCCGGATGGCCGAGGTCTACGCGGGGTTCCTCTCCCACGCCGATCACCAGATCGGTCGCCTGCTCGATTACCTCGAGGAGATCGGGGAGCGGGAGAACACTTTGATCGTTGTCGTGAGCGACAACGGCGCCAGCGGCGAAGGCGGGCCCAACGGGAGCGTCAACGAGATGAAGTTCATGAACGGACTCCCCGACGAGGTGGCCGACAACCTGCCCATGCTGGATGAACTGGGTGGCCCGCACACCTACAACCACTACCCGAACGGCTGGGCGATGGCGTTCAACACCCCCTTCAAGATGTGGAAGCGCTACGAATACAACGGCGGAACGTGCGACCCCTGCATCATCTCCTGGCCGGCCGGCTCGGGGGCGCGCGGAGAGCTGCGCGACCAGTACCACCACGCCGTCGACATCGTGCCGACGATCCTCGACGTGCTCGGCGTCGTGCCGCCGGAGCGCATCAAGGGCCACGTGCAGAGCCGGTTCGACGGGGTGAGCATGCGCTACAGCCTCGATGACCGCGACGCCACGGGCACGCGGCACACCCAGTTCTATTCCATGCTCGGCTCCCGGGCGATCTGGCATGAGGGGTGGAAGGCCGTGACGACGCATCCGACCCTCAGCGGGTGGGGCCGGTTCAACACGGACGAGTGGGAGCTCTACCACACCGACGTGGACCGGGCCGAACTCCACAACCTCGCCGCCGAGCAGCCGGACCGGCTGCGCGAACTGGTGAACCTCTGGTTCGCCGAGGCCGGCGCGAACCAGGCGTTCCCGCTCGACGACCGGTCAGCCCTGGAAATCATGCAAACACCCCGGCCGAGGATGGCGGGGCCCCGCAACCGGTACGTCTACTACCCGAACACCTCCGAGGTTCCCGAGTCGCAGGCCGTGAACCTCCGTAACCGGTCGTTCTCGATCGGCGCACTGGTGGACCTCCCGGCTCCGGGCGCCCAGGGAGTGCTCTTCGCCCACGGATCGCGCTTCGGTGGCCACTCCCTCTACGTGAAGGACAACCGGCTGCACTACGTCAACAACTTCGTGGGGCTGTTCGAGCAGAAGATCGACGCCACCGAGGACCTCCCCATCGGCGAGAAGCTGATCATCTCGGCCGCGTTCGTGAAGGACGGCGAGGATCCGCCGCACGTGTCCACGGGCATCCTCTCGCTCTACTACGGCGACAGGTTGGTGGGCGAGGGCCGGATCAAGACCCAGCCCGGCGGGTTCGCGATTGCGGGCGAGGGACTCTGCGCCGGCCGCGACAGCGGAGAGGCCGTCACCGGCGACTACCCGGGCACCTCACCGTGGGCCTTCACCGGCGGCACGATCCACCGGGTGGCGGTGGATGTCAGCGGTGAGCCCTACCTCGATCTCGAGCGCGAGGCCCAGGCCATGCTGATGCGCGAGTAGGCGTATCAGGGGCGGGCGGCGAAGGCGGTGGCGGTGCCGCGGGCGGCAAGGGTGACGCGACTGCCGACGGCGGTGCCGATGGCACCGTGCTGCCGCACGTGCACCAGCGTGCCGCCCGAACTCTGGGCGGAAGCCGGTGCCGCGGCGCCGCCGGAGAACAGACGCACCGCCAGCTGCACCTCGGGGCCGTAGAAGTCGACCGCTTCGACCTGCCCGGTGCAGGACACGGATGCGTCGGCATCCGTCACGCTGGGCTCGCACTCGTCGACCACAATCTGTTCCGGGCGCAGCATGATGCAGGCGTCGCCGCGCAGGCTCGTGGGGGCAACGGCGACCGTGCCGAGCGCGCAGACGGCGAAACCGTCGCCGATCGTGGCCGGCAACACGACGGCGTCGCCCAGGAAGCGGGCCGTGAACAGGTCGACCGGGCGCCAGTACACCTCGCGCGGTGGCCCGACCTGGCAGAGGTTGCCGTCACGGAGCACCGCAAGCTGGTGGGCGAAGCTCATCGCCTCGGCCTGGTCGTGGGTGACGAGAATCGTGGTGATGCCGGCGCGCTCCAGGGTGTCGGCCACGATGTCTCGGGTGGCGGCCCGGAGCCCGGCGTCGAGGGCGGAGAACGGTTCGTCGAGGAGCATCACCCGCGGTCGGCGGGCGAGCGCCCGGGCCAGGGCCACGCGCTGCTGCTGACCGCCGGAGAGTTCGTCGGGGCGGCGCTCGGCGAAGTCGGGCTTCAGCGACACCATCTCGAGCAGCTCGCTCACGGCCCGCGCGCGCTGCCGGCGGGTGCCGCCGCGCAACGCCGGCCCCAGGCCGAACGCGATGTTCTGACCCACCGTGAGGTGCGGGAACAGGGCGCCGTCCTGCGCCACGAACCCGATCCCCCGCCGGTGCGCGGCCACAGCCACACCCGGACCGGCCACGGTGCGGCCGAGCACGGTGATGGTGCCCGAGTCCGGCAGTTCGAAGCCGCTGATCAGACGCAGCAGGGTGGTCTTGCCTGACCCGGACGAACCGACCACGACCGTGCGGCTGCCCGCAGGCACCGACAGGGCGATGTCCTCCAGGATGCGCGTGCTGCCGAAGCTCTTGTTGACGCCGGTGAGCTCGATCGCGGCGCCCGTCGGGCTGCCCGTTTCGGTTACTGCGGATAGGTCTATTGCGCCCACGGCGCCTCCCTGGTCGATCATTGCATGCTCGTCAGCCGGGAGCGGGCGAACAACAGGTAGGTGACCGGCAGGCTCAACACGATCATCAGCAGGGCGTACGGGGCTGCGCCCACGTAGTCGATGTCATTCACCTTCGACCAGAACTGGATCGCGAGCGTTCGGGTGCCGCTCGGGGCCAGCAGGAGCGTGGCGGTCAGCTCGGTCACGATGCCGAGGAAGACGAGCGCCCCCGCGGCCAGGGCGGACGGCGCGAAGAACCGGGTCGTCACGTGCAGGAAGGCGGCGAACGGATGTTTGCCGAGCGACCGCGCGGCCTCTTCCAGCCCGACCGGCACCTGCGCCAGCCCGGCCCGGAGGTTCACCAGCGCACGCGGCAGGAACATCAGCAGGTAGGTCACGATCACCAGCACGGTGGTCTGGTACAGCGGCTGCACGAAACGGATGCTGATGGTCACCAACGCGAGGGCGGTGACGATGCCCGGCAGGGAGCTGGTGAGGTAGTTGACCGATTCGAGGCCGCGGGACAGCCGGCTCGGATAGCGCACCGCGAGGAACGCGATCGGGAACGCGAGCAGGCAGGTGGCCGCGGCTCCGACGAGGCCGTAGCCGACCGTCTGCAGCAGGGCCTGGGCCAGTACGGGATCGGCCCACACGGCCGCGCCGCCCTGCGCGAGCCAGCGGATGACACTCCAGAACGGCACCCCGATCGCCAGTGCGAACAGCCCGCCGAGGAACAGGTAGCCGACCGGCGTGAAGGCGCCGAGGGAGCGTCGGGGAGCGTTCCGGGCCACGCCCGAGCCGACACGGGCGTAGCGGGCGCGACCGCGGGCGCCGGACTCCCCGATCAGCAGGAACAGGCAGAGCAGCACGAGCACGCCGGCGAGGGCGTTGGCCGCGGGACCGTTGAACGTGGACCGGTACTGCTCGACGATGGCGGTGGTGAAGGTGTCGAACCGGATCATCGCGAACGCGCCGTATTCGGAGAGCAGGTGCAGCCCCACGAGCAGGGCGCCGCCGAGGATCGGCAACCGCAGCTGCGGCAGGATCACGCGGAAGAAGACGCCCCAGGCGCCGCTGCCGAGAGACTCGGCTGCCTCTTCGACGGTGGTGTCGAGGCGCCGCAGCGCGGCCGCGCAGGGCAGGTAGACCAGCGGGAAATACGACAGGGTGGCGATCAGCACCCCCGACCAGAGACCGTTCAGCGACGGCACGGCGCTCACCCAGCCATAGCTGTTGACGAAGGCCGGCACCGCGAGCGGCGTGGCCAGCAGCACGGCGAACACCCGGCGCCCGGGCAGGGACGTGCGACCGACCAGCCAGGCGGCGGCCACCCCGATCGACGCCGTCAACGGCACGGTGATCACGACCAGCCCGATCGTGTTCACCAGCAGCTCGCCGACCCGCGGCCGGAACACGAGGGCGGACAGGGCCGGCCAGCCGGTCAGGAAACCGGTGACGATGACGTAGCCGAGCGGAAGCAGCCCGAGCAGCGACACGGTGACGGCCGCCGCCACGATGAACGGTGAGGGCCGTTTGCCGACCCGGACCGCGGCATCCGTGCGCCCCGCAGAACCCGTGGCGCCGGTTTCGGCGACGGCTCCGCGAACGGCGCCCGACTCGTCGGGCGCCGGAGTCGCGGTCGAGGGGGCTGCAGGTATCACCAGTTGCAGCCTAGAGGAAACCGGCCTCGGTCATCAGATCGGTGACCGTGGTGCTGTTGAGTTTGGACGGGTCGATGACGGGGGCATCGAGTTCACCCAGCGGCACGAGCGCGTCGTTCGCGTCGACCGCGTCGGAGACGGGGTATTCGAAGGAGGAGCCGGTTTTCAGGATTTCCTGGCCGCCCTTGCCGGTGATGTAGGCGAGGAACGCCTGCGCGGCGACCGGGTTGGCACTGGTTTCGAGCACTCCGCCGCCGGAGACGCTGACGAAGGCGCCGGGGTCCTGGTTCTTGAAGTAGTGCATCTCGGTGCTGGAGCTGTTCTCGCCGGTGCCGGCCTGGTCGCCGAACCAGTAGTAGTGGTAGATCACGCCGGCGGGGATCTCGCCCGCGTTGATGGCCTTCATCACGGTGCTGTTGCCCTTGTAGACGACCGCGTTCTGCTTCATGGCGGCGAGCCAGTCGCGCGTGGCGTCTTCGCCCTCGAGTTCGAGGAGCGCGCTGACGATGGCCTGGAAGTCGGCGCCGGAGGGCGACGCGGCCCAGCGGCCCGCCCAGGCCGGGTCGGCGAGGTCGAGCAGTGAGGCCGGCAGTTCGCTCTCGCTGAGCAGGCTCGGGTTGTAGGCGAACACGGTGGAGCGGGCGGCGATGCCGGTCCACATTCCGGTGGACGGACGGTATTCCTCGGGCACCTGCTCGAGCGTGGCGTCATCGACGGGGGCGAACAGGCCGGCGCCGTCGACCAGACTCATCGCGGGCGAGTTCTCGGTGAGGAACACGTCGGCCTTGGAGGCGGCGCCTTCCTGCACGAGCTGGTTGCCCAGTTCGGAGTCGCTGCCGTTGCGGAGCGTGACGGTGACACCCGTTTCCGCGGTGAACTCGTCGGCCCAGGCCTGGGTGAGCTCCTCGTGCTGAGCGTTGTACACGGTGATCGAGCCCGATGGGGTGGCTGCGCCGGTGGCGGCGGGGGCGGATTCCTCGGGGGCGCTGCACCCGGTCACCCCGAGCAGGGTCACCGTTCCGATCGCGGCAAGCAGTGCAAGGCGGCGTGTTGAAATCATCGTGTTGCGTGTCCCTACTGTCGGCGGGCGGGGCCCGTGTTGCTTTGGTAAGCCTATCCTAATATCAGGAGTGACAGCACGGCTCGTAGGGGATGTACAGGCTCGGCGCCGATCAGCGCGGCGGCATCCGGATGGCGCCGTCGAGGCGGATGGTGTCGCCGTTGAGCATGGGGTTCTCGATGATGTGCCGCACGAGCGCGGCGAAATCGGCCGGGTTGCCGAGGCGTGCAGGGTGCGGCACCTGCGCCGCGAGAGACTCGCGCACGCTCTCCGGCAGACCCTGCAGCAGCGGGGTGTCGAACACGCCCGGCGCGACCGCCACCACCCGGATCAGCGACCGCGCGAATTCGCGGGCCAGTGGCAGGGTCATCGCGGCGACACCGCCCTTCGACGCGGCGTACGCCGCCTGTCCGATCTGACCGTCGAAGGCGGCGACGGATGCCGTGTTGATGATCACGCCGCGCTCCGGGACGGTGGTCACGGTCTGATCGATCGCGCCGGTCGCGCCGGTCGCGCCGTGGCCGTCGGGGGTTCCGCCGACGGGCTCGGTCGCCTGCATGGCGGCCGCGGCCAGCCGGACCACGTTGAACGTGCCGACAAGGTTGATGCGCACGACGCGGTCGAAGTCCTCCAGCGGCAGCGGGGTGCCGTTCCGGTCGACCGTGCGCTGGCCGGGGGCGATGCCGGCGCAGTTGACCACGATGCGCAGCGGGGCGAGCCCGACCGCGGCGTCGACCGCGGCCTGCACATCCTCGGCCCGGGTGACGTCACCGGGCACGAAACGGGCCCGGTCGCCGATCGAGGCCGCCGCCTGTTCACCCGCTGAACCCGGCAGGTCGAGCAGCACGACCGCCGCCCCAGCCTCGGCCAGCGCGGCGGCGGTGGCCAGCCCGAGGCCGGACGCCGCTCCGGTGACGAGGGCGGAGCATCCGTCGATGCGCATCTCAGAGCCGCTCGATGATGGTGGCGTTGGCCATGCCGCCGCCCTCGCACATGGTCTGCAACCCCCAGCGGCCGCCGGTCAGTTCGAGGTGGTTGAGCAGGGTGCCGAGCAGCCGCGTGCCCGAGGATCCGAGCGCATGGCCCAGCGCGATCGCCCCGCCGCGCGGGTTGAGCAGGGCGGGGTCGGCGCCGAGTTCGCGCAGCCAGACGAGCGGCACGGTGGCGAAGGCCTCGTTGACCTCGTAGGCGTCGAGGTCGTCGATGCTGAGCCCGGAGCGTTCCAGGATGCGCCGGGTCGCCGGGATCACGCCGGTCAGCATCAGCCGCGGGTCGCTTCCGGTGACCGCGAAACTGTGGAACCGCGCCCGCGGGTTGAGGCCGAGCTCCGCGGCCCGTTTCGCGCTCATGATCAGGGCCGCGGACGCCCCGTCGGTGAGGGGCGAGGAGTTGCCGGCGGTCACGTGCCAGTCGAGCTTCGGGAACCGGGCGGCGAGGGCGTCGGTGCGGAACGCCGGCGGCAGGGTGGCCAGGGAGGCGAGGGTGGTGCCGGGACGGATGGTCTCGTCTTCGGTGACGACCCGGCCGTCGGGCAGGGTCGTCGGCCGGAGTTCGCCGTCGAAGTCGCCGCGCTCGGCGGCGGCCGCGGCGAGGCGGTGCGAGCGGGCGGCGAAGGCATCCAGCTCGCCGCGGCCCAGCTTCCACTTCTGGTTCATCAACTCGGCGGCGACGCCCTGGTTGACGAGGCCGTCGGGGTAGCGATCGCGCATCCGGAGTCCGTGCGGGTCGTGCCCGGTTGCTGTTGTGAGGGAGCTGCCGAGCGGCACGCGGCTCATCGACTCGACGCCGCAGGCGATGACCACGTCGTAGCTGCCGGCCATCACGCCCTGCGCGGCGAACGTGGCGGCCTGCTGGCTGGAGCCGCACTGCCGGTCGATGGTGGCACCCGGCACCGTGTCCGGGAAGCCCGCGCTGAGCAGGGCGGTGCGGGTCACGTTGTAGGACTGCTCCCCGACCTGGCTCACGCAGCCGCCGATCACGTCATCGACGAGCGCGGGATCGAGCCCGTTGCGCGTGACCAGCTCGCTCAGTACCCCGGCCAGCAGGTCCGCGGGGTGCACGCCCGAGAGGGCGCCGCCCGGCTTGCCTCGACCTGACGCAGTGCGTACGACATCGACAATGACAGCCTCGTTGCTCATGACCTCAGCCTAGGCTTGCTCGTCGCCGCGGGCGCTGATCCCGTGGGGCGTGTGTGGATGTGTGGGGCAGCCGGGGTGTTGCGCGTCAGCTGGACAGCGCCCACATCGCGACGGCACTGGCTGCGGCCACGTTGAGGGAGTCGATGCCGTGCTTCATCGGGATCTGCACCACGGTGTCGGATGCCGCGAGCGCGTCCGGGGTGAGCCCGTCGCCCTCCGCGCCGAGCAGCAGCGCCAGCCGCTCGTGCTCGTGGCCGGGGAAGTCGCGGAGGCTGACGGCATCCGTCGTCAGGGCCAGCGCGGCGAGGTGGAAACCGTGCCGGGTGAGCAGCGCGCGGGTGCTCGGCCAATCGCCGACGCGGGTCCAGGGCACCTGCAGCACGGTGCCCATCGAGACGCGGATGGCGCGGCGATAGAACGGGTCGGAACAGCGCGGCGTGACCAGGATCGCATCGGCGCCGATGGCCCCGGCGGAGCGGAAGATCGCGCCCACGTTCGTGGGGTCGGACACGTTCTCGAGGATCACGATGCGGCGGGCGCCGGCGAGCAGTTCCTCCGCATCGGGCAGCTCGGGCCGGTGCATCGAGGCGATCACGCCGCGGTGCAGCACGTACCCGGTGAGCTCGGCGAGCATCTCCCCCGGGCCGACGAAGACGGGCACGTCGTCACCGACGAGGGCGTGGGCCTCCGAGGCGGTGTTCCCGAGCGCGAGCACCGAGCGGACGCGGTGACCGGCGCGCAGGGCCCGCTCGAGGACCAATGCCGATTCGGCTATATATAGTCCATGCTCCGTGCCGCGCGCCTTCTTGAGCGCCACATCGGTGAGGTGGGCATAGTCCACGAGACGCGGATCGCTGAGGTCGCTGATCTCGATGACGGGCATCCGCTCAGTCTAATCGCGGGCCGTCGGCCGTCGGCCGTCGGCCGTTGGCGGTTGGCCGTTGGCGGAGCCGGGGTGGGCGCAGGCGGGCGGGAGTGGACGGCCGGGCTTCCGGACGGTGAGTGCATAACTCCTGCAATTTGATCGATGCCGGATCCGCCGTCCCCTGAAACACCGGGAACGCAGCCGGCTGTCCTACGATTTGCAGGAGTTATGCACCGGGGCGGGCTCCAACGTGGGGCTAACTCAGGGGATCCAGGTGGCGGTTGACCGCGGGGCCCGGACTGGGGCGGCTAATTGCGGGTGCCGCGACGCAGCTCCAGAGTTAGCCCCCACACGCGGGCAGGCATCCCCAGCCGAAGGCGGAGGCGGGCCAGTCCACGGGATGGAGATACTCCCGGCTGCCCTGAGTCCGCGCCGAGCCAAGGTCGGCTGATGCTCAGCCGCTGACCAGTGGCAAGAACATCCCCGCCGCCATTGACGCCATTGCCACCGCCATGCTCAGATGCTGGGCCGACTCGAGCTGGAGCGCCGGGGCTGCTCCCTCCTCGGCCGGGCGGCGCGCCGACCGCACGGCGCCGGCCGCGAGCGCAACGGATGCCGCCACAACCAGCGCCATGAGCCCGGCCAGCAGCAAACCACCGTCGGTGAACGCCAGCTCATGCCCGGCATGCGGGTCGCTTCCCGCGGCGGGCCCGACCGCTACGCTTCCGGCTGCAGTTGCGGTTCCGGCTGCGGCGGCGTTGGCGGTGGCCCCCGACGTCGCCCACATCGCCGAGGTCGCCGAGGTCGCCGAGGTCGGCAGCATCGCCGCCCACATCACCGCCATCAGAAGAAGGGACGCGGCGTGGTGAGCGGCGGCCCCGCGGTGAGCCCGGTCGAGCAGGGCCAGCAACGCCGACCCGACCAGCAGTGCCGCCCAGGGCAGGGGTGCGAGCAGCCGCATATCGGGAAACACCATGTCGGCGCACGAGACGGCCATGACGACCATGGCCGGAGCCGCGACCATGGCGTGGCCCGGCATCCGGAGCCCGGCGAGCGCACAGCCCGCGCCCAGGCCGGCTGCCGCAACCGTGGCGACCAGGCACGCGGACACCCAGATCTCATTCATTTCGGCTCACGATAGGCCGGTCTCGCCCGCCCGTCTTGCCCGTCGGCGCACGGATGCGCGGCGGGAGCGCACGATTGCACGAACCGGGCAACCGGACCCCGGTTGCCAACTCAGGAGACAAGGTGCGGTGGTCACCCCGTGCCTGCGCTTGGCCGCACTGGTCCGCGCCGGTATGCGCCGATTCGATCGCCCCCATCCACAATCTCCTGAGTTGGCCACGGCACGCTCGGCATAACTCCTGCAATTTGGTCCAGGAACCGGACCCCACCCGCGGAAATCCGCGGAAGCACGATTCGGCCCGCACAATTTGCAGGAGTTATGCACGAGGGGGCGGGGGAACCGCGAGCCAGGGAGCCCAGGGAGCCCAGATCTTGCTGGCCTGCTGGTGTGCTGGTGTGCTGGCTTGGTGGCGTGCTGGCTTGGTGGTGTGCTGGCTTGCTCGTGGGGCTTAGGCATCGACCGGTTGCCGCACGGGTCCGGGCGACGGATGCCGCGGCACCTGGATCTCCTGAGTTGGCCACCGGCTCCGGCGTCCGGGACCTGCGCATCCGCCGGGGGCGGAACCGCGGATGCGAGAATGGCACCGTGGCGACGTCAATGAGCGGGATGAGCGGGGCAATCCAACCCAGCGAGAGCGGGATGAGCGGCGCCATCGAGCCCGCCCCGAATGAGCCCGGCGCGAATGACGAGCCCGACGCGAATGAACCCGGCGCCCGCGAATCCGGCGCCGGCACCAGCGGCGCGAACGGCGAAAGTGAGCCTGGCACGAGCAGGAGCGCCTCGAAGAGTGCTCCGCATTCGCAGACCCTGTCCCGGGGAATTCGTGTGCTCGAGATCCTCGCCGAGTCCGATCAGGCCATGAGCATCGCCGACGTGGCGGCCGCCCTCGGCGTGCATCGCTCGATCGCCTACCGAATTCTGCGCACACTGGAAGACCACGGGGTCGTGCTGCGGGATGCCGCGGGCACCATGCGTCTGGGACCAAGGATGGCCGCGCTCGCCCGCGGCGTCGCCCGCGGCCTGCAGACCGCAGCCCTGCCCGAGCTGACGAACGTCGCGAACGAACTGGGGATGACCGCCTTCGTCGCCGTGCTGGACCGGGAGGAGGTGGTGACCCTGGTCAGTGTCGAACCGCGGCAGGCACCTGCCACGGTGGCGCAGCGGCCGGGAACGCGGCATCCGCTGGGCCGGGGAGCGCCCGGAATCGCCATCCAGTCACTGCTGACGGCGGCCCAGTGGGCACACCTGGGCACCGAAGCGCGCCGGGACGAGACCGCCGCCGCGCGCACGCGCGGCTTCGCCACCAGCCACGACGAGGTCATTCCGGGGCTGGCTTCCGTGGCGGTGCCACTCTTCGTGCCCGGCGAGGCACCGGCCGCGCTGGCCGTCGTCTATCTCGCCAGCGGACAGAGCGCCGCCGAGATCGGCGCCCGCCTCGTGACGGCCGCGGCCTCCATCGCAGCCGACCTGCGCTGACCGGCACCGAGAGGCATTGACCGACAGCGACCAGCACCACCGGCACTGACCAGCACCAACCGGCACTAACCGCGGCCGTCCCCCAACCCCAACCCCAACCCCAACCCCTGTCGGATAATATACGATCTGTGATACCGTTTCGGAATCGCGCGACACCGCGCGGAAACTCGCAGGGAAATACAAAGGGGTATTCCATGGCATTGACGACCGACCGCACCACCGAGCGATCCGCCACCCGGCGGGAAGAACGCCGCGTCCTGGCCGGCACGATGGTGGGCACCACCATCGAGTGGTACGACTTCTTCATCTACGCGCAGGCGGCCGGCCTCGTTCTGGCCGGGCTGTACTTCGCCCCGCTCGCCGACGACAACGCCGGGCTGGCGCAGCTGATCGCCTGGGCGTCCCTCGGCATCAGCTTCCTGTTCCGCCCGCTGGGCGCGATCGTGGCCGGCCACCTGGGCGACCGCCTCGGCCGCAAGGCCATGCTCGTGCTGACCCTCGTCATCATGGGTGCCGCCACGGCGCTGATCGGTCTGCTGCCGACCTTCGAGCAGATCGGCGTCTGGGCGCCCATCCTGCTCATCGTCTTGCGCATCCTGCAGGGCTTCTCGGCCGGCGGGGAATGGGGCGGCGCCGCCCTGATGTCCGTGGAGCACGCTCCGGTGAACAAGCGCGGATTCTTCGGCGCCTACCCCCAGATCGGCGTGCCGACCGGGCTCATCCTCGCCACCGGCGTGATGCTCCTGGTGACCAGCTCGATGAGCGAGGAGGCCTTCCTCGCCTGGGGCTGGCGCATCCCGTTCCTCGTCTCGGTGCTGCTGATCGTGGTCGGCTTCGTCATCCGCCGCTCGGTCGACGAGAGCCCCGTCTTCAAGGAGATGCAGGACCGCAAGAAGGAATCGGCCGCCCCGCTCCGCCAGCTGTTCACCACCCACTCGCGCCAGGTCATCCTGACCGCGCTGATCTTCATCGCCAACAACGCCGCCGGCTACCTGCTGATCGCGTTCTTCTCCTCCTACGCCACCAAGCCCGTCGAGGCCGGCGGCCTCGGCATGGAACGCTCCCCCGTGCTGCTGGCCAGCACCATCGCCGCGGTGTTCTGGCTCGCCTCGACCATGTACGGCGGGATGCTGTCCGACCGGATCGGACGCATCCGCACCTTCCAGTTCGGGTACGTCTGGCTCTTCATCTGGGCCATCCCGATGTTCCTGCTGATCGACACGGGCGAGATCGTCTGGTTCACGGTGGCACTCGTCGTGCTGGCCAGCGGACTCGGCTTCTCCTACGGCCCGCAGGCGGCGCTGTACGCTGAGATGTTCCCGGCTCAGGTGCGCTACTCGGGCGTATCCATCGGCTACGCCCTCGGTGCCATCCTGGGTGGGGCGTTCGCCCCGCTGATCGCGCAGCTGCTCCTCGACGAGACCGCCTGGTCGCCGTCGATCGGCATCTACATCATGGTGCTGGCCACGATCTCCTTCGTCGCCGTCTCCCTGGTGAAGGAAACCCGCGGGGTCCCGCTCGGGATCTCCCAGCACGACTAGAAAGCGGGAAAACATGCCGAACTCGACCTCCGTGCACGCCGCCGGCACCAGCACCGTGCCGGTGCTCGCCGTGCCGGGCAAGATCATCGCGGTGCACCTCAACTACCCGAGCCGGGCCGCCCAGCGCGGCCGCACGCCGGAGCAGCCGTCCTACTTCCTCAAGCCGGCCTCGTCGCTCAGTTCCAGCGGCGCCCCAGTGGAACGGCCCGACGGATGCGAGTTGCTGGTGTTCGAGGGCGAGATCGCCCTGGTGATCGGTCGCCGCACCCATGGCGTCTCGCCCGCGGAGGGCTGGGCGGCGGTCTCGCACGTGACGGCCGCGAACGACTTCGGCGTGTACGACCTGCGCTACGCCGACAAGGGCTCGAATCTGCGCTCGAAGGGGGCGGACGGCTTCACCCCCGTCGGTCCGGCCCTGCTGCCCGCGGCCGACCTCGACCCGGCGGGCCTGCGCATCCGCACCTGGGTCAACGGCACGCTGGTGCAGGAGGACACGACCGCCGACCTGCTCTTCGGCTTCGGCCGGCTCGTGGCCGACCTCTCACAGCTGCTCACGCTCGAGCCCGGCGACCTGATCCTCACCGGCACGCCGGCCGGATCGTCGGTCGTCGTGCCCGGCGACACCGTCGAGGTCGAAGTGGATGCCCCGGGCGCCCCGGGTGCCCCCCGCACCGGCCGCCTCGTCAGCCCGATTCGGCAGGGCACGGTGCCGTTCGGCGCGTTCGGCGCCGGCCCGCGGGTCGACGACCTGCAGCGCACCGAGGCGTGGGGTTCGGCGGAGGCGGCCGGGCTCGCACCGGCATCCGCCCCGGCGGCGGGAACCGCAGCGGAGCCGGCGCCCTTCGACCTGACTCCCGAGCTGAAGGCCCGGATCAACAGCGTCGGCACCGCCACCCTCAGCGCCCAGTTGCGCAAGCGCGGCCTCAACGCCGTGTCGATCGACGGGCTGGGTTCGACCCGCCCAACGGCCCGTCTGGTGGGCCGGGCCCGCACCCTGCGGTACATCCCGGCCCGGGAGGACCTGTTCGAGTCGCACGGCGGCGGTTACAACGCGCAGAAGCGCGCGTTCGACGCGCTCGGGCCGGACGACGTACTGGTGATCGAGGCCCGCGGCGAGCGGGGCACGGGCACGGTCGGCGACATCCTCGCCCTGCGCGCCCAGGTGCAGGGAGCCGCCGGCATCGTGACGGATGGCGGTGTGCGCGACCTCGCGGCCGTCGCCGCCCTGGAGATCCCCACCTACCACGCCGGACCGCACCCTGCCGTGCTCGGACGCCGGCACGTGCCGTGGGACACGGACCTGACGGTCGCCTGCGGCGGGGCATCCGTGCAACCCGGCGACGTGATCGTCGGGGACGCCGACGGGTTGCTCGTGATCCCGCCGCACCTGGTCGAGGAGGTGGTGGCCGCCGCGATCGTGCAGGAACGCGAAGAGACCTTCATCGCCGCGATGGTCGCGGCCGGGCACGGCGTCGACGGGCTCTACCCGATGAATGCGGAGTGGAAGGCCCGTTACCGGGTCTGGCTGGAGGAGCAGGCATGACGGTCTCGGTGCCGGTCTCGACAGGCTCGACCACCGGCGGCCCGACCACCGGCGGCGACGCGTCGCTGAGCAAGGCGCAGCTCGCGCACCAGTGGATCCGGGCGCGCATCACCGACGGCAGTTTCAGCCCGGGCTACCGCCTGGTGCTGGGCCAGATCGCGCGGGAAATCGGGGTCAGCACGGTGCCGGTGCGGGAGGCCATCCGTTTGCTGGAGGCGGAGGGACTGGTCACGTTCGAGCGCAACGTCGGCGCGCAGGTGGCCATGCTCGACGTCACCGAGTACACCCACACGATGCAGACGCTGGCCCTCGTCGAAGGCTACGCGACCGCCCTCTCGGCGCCGCAGCTCGACGCGGAGACGCTGCTGCGGGCCCGGGCGATCAACACGGAGATGGCCGGATGCCTGCACCACTTCGATCCGGTGCGGTTCACCAGCCTGAACCGCGAGTTCCACTCGGCCCTGTTCGAGGCGTGCAGCAACGCCCACATCCTCGACCTGGTGCAGCGGGGCTGGAGCCGGCTCGGCACCCTGCGCGAATCCACGTTCAGCTTCGTGCCCGGCCGGGCGCACGAGTCCGTCGCCGAGCACACCGCGCTGCTCGACCTGATCGAGAACGGGGCCGATCCGCTGCAGATCGAACTGGCCGCGCGCGAGCACCGGCTCGGCACCCTCACCGCGTTCCTCGCCCAGCAGCACACCCCCACCGCCACCCCCTGACCTCCCCTGACGCCTCCCTGTTTCCCCAGTTTCCCCAGTAACTGTTCCCGAATCGGACAAAAGTCGCCCGCACACCGGCAACATTCGTCCGATTCGGCAACAGTTGCCAGCGCATCCGTCGCCCTCGAAAGGAAGAACAATGAAGTTCCGCACCGACCCGAGCCAGATCAAGGGGTCCATCGCACCCCTGATGAGCCCGTTCACGGCCGACGGCGCCGTCGACCATGCCGGCCTCACGAACCTCGTGAACTGGCAGCTCGCCTCCGGCACGCACGGCATCTCGCTCGGCGGCTCCACCGGTGAGCCGAGCTCGCAGACCATCGCCGAGCGGGCGGCGGCGATCCGCACCGTGGCCGCCGCGATCGACGACCGGGTGCCGTTCATGCCCGGCACCGGCTCCGCCAAGCTCGACGAGACCCTCGAGCTCACCGCCGCTGCCCGGGACGCCGGTATCGACGCCGCCCTGATCATCACCCCGTACTACGCCCGTCCCACCCAGGAGGCGCTCTACGTCTGGTACAAGACCGTCGCCGAGGAGTTCCCCGACCTGCCGATCGTCGCCTACAACGTGCCCAGTCGCACCGCCGTCGACATCGCCCCGGAGACCATCCAGCGCCTCTACCGCGATTTCGACAACTTCGTCGGCGTCAAGGAGACCACCAAGGACTTCGAGCACTTCTCCCGGGTGCTGCAGCTCTGCGGCCCGGAGCTGCTGGTCTGGAGCGGCATCGAACTGCTCTGCCTGCCTCTGCTGGCCCTCGGCGGCGTGGGCTACATCAGCGCGACGAGCAACATCGCCCCGGTCGCGCACGTCGACATGTACAACGCGTGGATGGCCGGCGACATCGAGACGGCCCGGCGCATCCACTACGGCCTGCACCCGCTCGTCGACCTGCTCTTCGTCGAGACCAACCCGGCGCCGGGCAAATGGGTGCTCGAGCAGCGCGGCCTGATTGCGAGCGGCTTCGTGCGCCCGCCGCTGATCACCCCGACGGATGCGGGCATCGCCACCATGAAGAAGCTCCTGACCGCGGGCGAACAGTACCTCTCCCCCGTCGACGGCTTCACGGTCGCCGGCTTCACCCCGAAGGCGGCCTGACCATGACTGAGACCGCAACCACAACGCGCATCCGGCACGTACCCGAGAACCTGCCGACCCGCATCCAGCACTTCATCGGCGGCCGGTTCGTCGACAGCGTCTCCGGCGCGACCTTCGATGTGCTCGACCCGGTGTCGAACCAGACCTACGCCACCGCCGCGGCCGGCCAGAAGGAGGATATCGACCTCGCGGTCGCGGCCGCGACCGACGCCTTCCTGAACGGTCCGTGGCCGGGGATGAAGCCGCGCGAACGCTCCCGCATCCTGAACCGGATCGCCGACGCCGTCGAGGCGCAGGATGCCCGCCTCGCCGAACTCGAGACGTTCGACACCGGCCTGCCGATCACCCAGGCCCTCGGCCAGGCGAAGCGCGCGGCCGAGAACTTCCGCTTCTTCGCCGACCTGATCGTGGCGCAGACCGACGACACGTACCAGGTGCCCGGCAGCCAGATCAACTACGTCTTCCGCAAGCCGGTCGGCGTCGCCGGCCTGATCACCCCGTGGAACACCCCGTTCATGCTGGAGAGCTGGAAGCTCGCCCCCGCACTGGCCTCCGGATGCACGGTCGTGCTCAAGCCGGCCGAGTTCACGCCGTTGTCGGCGAGCCTGTGGGCCGAGATCTTCCGCGAGGCCGGGCTGCCCGACGGGGTCTTCAACCTGGTCAACGGGCTCGGTGAGGAGGCCGGCGACGCGCTGGTCAAGCATCCGGATGTCCCGCTCATCTCGTTCACCGGCGAGACCACCACGGGCCAGACCATCTACCGCAACTGCGCCGCGAACCTCAAGGGCATGTCGATGGAACTCGGCGGCAAGTCGCCCGCCGTGGTCTTCGCCGACGCCGACCTGGAAGCCGCTCTCGACTCGACCCTGTTCGGGGTGTTCTCGCTCAACGGCGAGCGCTGCACGGCGAGCAGTCGGATCCTGGTCGAACGCCCGATCTACGACGACTTCTGCGCCCGCTATGCGGCCCGCGCGAAGAACATCGTGGTCGGCGACCCGCACGATCCTGCCACCGAGGTCGGCGCGCTCGTGCACCCCGAGCACTACGCCAAGGTGATGAGCTACGTCGAGATCGGCAAGGGCGAGGGCCGCCTGCTGGCCGGCGGCGGCCGCCCGGCGAACCTGCCGGAGGGCAACTACGTCTCCCCGACCGTGTTCGCGGATGTCGCCCCGACGGCCCGCATCTTCCAGGAGGAGATCTTCGGACCGGTCGTCGCGATCACGCCGTTCGACACCGACGCGGAGGCCCTCGAGCTGGCCAACGGCGTGAAATACGGTCTGGCCGCCTACATCTGGACCAGCGATCTCACCCGGGCGCACACCTTCGCGCAGTCGATCGAGGCCGGCATGGTCTGGCTGAACTCGCACAATGTGCGGGACCTGCGCACACCGTTCGGCGGGGTGAAGGCCTCCGGGCTCGGTCACGAGGGCGGCTACCGGTCGATCGACTTCTACACCGAGCAGCAGGCCGTGCACGTGACCCTCGGGTCGGTGCACACGGCCCGCTTCGGCGCCCACTGACCCGGGTCTCGACAAGCTCGACCACCGGGTCTCGACAAGCTCGACCACCGGGTCTCGACAAGCTCAACCACCGATTAAGGAGGATTCCATGACCACCACCCCCATCCCCACGCCCACCGCGACCCCGCCGGACATCCTGCGCTGCGCCTACATGGACATCGTCGTCACCGACCTCGCCCGCTCACGCGCGTTCTACGTGGACGTGCTCGGTCTCGTCGTGACCGAGGAGAGCGACACCGAGATCTACCTGCGCAGCTTCGAAGAGTTCATCCACCACAACCTGGTGCTGCGCCAGGGTCCCGTGGCCGCGGTCGCCGCGATGGCGTTCCGGGTGCGCGCCCCCGAAGACGTGGGCCTGGCCGAGGCCTGGTACCAGGAACTCGGCTGCCGCACCGAACGCCGCACCAACGGCTTCGTCAAGGGTGTCGGCGACTCCGTGCGCGTCGAGGATCCGCTCGGCTTCCCCTACGAGTTCTTCTACTCGGTCGACCACGTCGAACGCCTCGCCTGGCGCTACGACCTGCAGGGCCCCGGCGCCCTCGTGCGCCTGGACCACTTCAACCAGGTCACCCCCGACGTGGGCCGCGGCCGCGGCTACCTCGAGGACCTCGGCTTCCGCGTCACCGAGGACATCCAGGACGAGGACGGCGTCACCTACGCAGCCTGGATGCGCCGCAAGGACACCGTGCACGACACCGCCCTGACCGGCGGCGACGGCCCACGGATGCACCACATCGCCTTCTCCACGCACGAGAAGCACAACATCATCTACATCTGCGACAAGCTCGGCGCCCTGCGGATGTCCGACGTGATCGAGCGCGGCCCCGGTCGCCACGGCGTCTCCAACGCCTTCTACCTCTACCTGCGCGACCCCGACGGCCACCGGGTGGAGATCTACACCCAGGACTACTACACCGGCGACCCCGACAACCCGGTCGTCACCTGGGACGTGCACGACAACCAGCGCCGCGACTGGTGGGGCAATGCGGTCGTGCCGAGCTGGTACACGGATGCGTCGTTGGTGCTCGACCTCGACGGCAACCCCCAGCCGGTGATCGCCCGCACCGAGTCCAGCGAGATGGCCGTCACGGTCGGTGCCGACGGCTTCTCGTACACCCGCAAGGACGACGTGGAGCACGGCTTCAAACTCGGCCACACGCTCTAACGCGCATGAGAGTGCCCGTTCCGGTCGAGAGTGACCCGCAGAGCGGGCACTCTCGACCGGAACGGGCACTCTGGGGGTCAGACGGTGCGGAGTTCTCCGCGCAGGATCGAGTCGCCGGAGTGCTGCGGGTCTCCGTCGTCGGGCTCCGCGGAGACGTCGACGAGCGGGTACTGGGTCAGGTCCACGCCGTCGGGAATGGTGAAGTGCCCGGACTCGCCGTTGAGCAGCCCGATACTGATCAGCCCGGACGCGTCGGCCTTGATCAACCAGACCTCCCGCAGATCGGAGTCGCCGTTCACCCCGGTGACGTCGAGCACCACCTCCCGGTGACCGTCGGCGGTCTTCGCGACGTAGGCGCTGCCGGCGGCGTCCCAGCCGGGGAACGGATCGAGTTGCGCCCTGGCGAGCGTCACCGTCGCGGGCGCCTGCTGCTGCGCCGACTGCCACCAGATGCCGCCGCCGAGGCCGCCGAGCAGGCCGGCGATGCCGGCGGCCACGGCAACGGGCATCCAGTTGCGGCGCCGGCGGTGGGGGCGAGGGCGCAGACCGGACGCCGAGCCGATGTCGGTGACCGGGGCGGTGGCGGCCGGGGTCTCGACAGGCTCGACCACCGGGGCCGGCTCGACCGGCGGGGCAAGCTCGACCGGCGGGGCAGGCTCGACCACCGGGGCCGGGGTCTCGACAGGCTCGACCACCGGGGCAAGCTCGACCGGCGGGGCCGGGGTCTCGACAAGCTCGACCACCGGGGCCGGCTCGGCGTAGTCGGTCAGGCGCGGGGTGGCGGCAACTGCGTCGGACAGACCGAGGGCGGAGTGGATGCCGGCCCAGGCGGAGTCCGGAGGCTCGACGAGTTCCACGCTGCGGGAGGACCGGCCGACGAGGGCGGTGTGCTGCAGCGCGATGAGTTCCAGGGAGCACTCGGGGCATTCCGCGAGGTGCTGGCGTTCGGGGTCGGTGAGGTCGAAGTCTGCCATGGCAATGAGCGCGAGATCATCCCGGTCAATGTGTGTCATCGTTCGCCTCCAATCTGGTGCGCAGTCTCGAGAGACTTCGACGGATATGACTTTTCACGGTGCCGAGCGGCAATCCGAGGTTATCGGCGATCTGGGTGTGCGTGAGATCGTCGTAGAACGCCAGCTGCATCACCTGTTGCGGAACCGGTCCGAGCCGGCGCAGTTCATCACGCATCAGAACCCGGTCCGCCACGTCGGCCGACTCGTCCGCCTGGCTGAGCTCGGTGTCGAGGAGAACAGCCTCCTCAACGCGACGCCTCCGCGAACGGGCCTCATGGGCATCCGCCACGGTGTGCCGGGTGATCCCGACGAGCCAGGCCGGCAACGGCGACCGAGACGCATCGAAACCGTCCCTCCCCCTCCAGGCGGCGAGGAAGACCTTCTGGGTCACGTCCTCGGCTTCACCGGGATCGCCGAGCGAGCGCACGGCGATCGTGTAGACGAGGGATGACCATCGGGCGTACGCCTCGGCGAGCGCCCGCTCGTCTCCCGCCCGGAAGGCCTGGAACAGCTGGGCGTGGTCGTCATCGTCGGTGAGAGCCGTCACGTCGTATCGGTGTCCCCCGGTTGGTGAGCGCATCGGGAGGTCGTACATGTCAGGCTCCGCCGCAGAGCGAGCCTCGACCACCGTGACGACCAGCATAGCCACACCTCTGGGTCATGCGATCGGATTCGCCGAGACGATAACGTTCGACAGGTAGCTGCGGGCGTCGTAGTCGAATTCGCCGCCACAGGTGACGAGCGTGAGCCGGCCCGGGCCGGTGCGGTCGAAGATCGAATCCCAGGGGACATCCGCCTTATTGACCGTCTGCACCGATTCGACCGCGTAGCGTCGCTCCTGGCCGTCTTCGGTGGTCACCACGACCTCGGTGCCGGCCGGTGCCGAGGCCAGCTCGGCGAACGGTCCGATGTCGTAGACCAGGGAGTCGACATGGGCGGCGACGACGGTCGCCCCGGTGGCGCTCACCGGAGACGGGCCGAACCGGTACCAGGCGGCGATCGACGGGTCTTTGGGCAGTTCCATCGCCCCGTCGGCGGCCAGACCCACAGGTTCGATCTCCATGTCGATTCCGAGGGAGCCGACACGGATGCGCTGGGGAGCCAGGGCTCGGGGCGCCTGGTTTTGGTCCAGCGCGGAGCTGACCGTGGGCACCAGGTCCGCGGCGGCGGGCGGCGGGGCCGGTGCCGGCGTCGTGGTGGCTGCAGTGGGAGGCACGTAGGCCGTGGAGGACGCTTCGCTCGGGGCGGTGGTGCACCCCGTGAGCAGGACAAGAGCCACAGCGAGCGCTGTGAAGATGCCCGCTGTGGCTCTCATCGAAGGTTCCTCTACTAGCGGCGAGCGGCGGACAGGCGACGCATGCCGACGACGGCTGCGGCGACCAGGCCCATCAGCACGGCGAAGCCACCGACAATGAGCCCGGTGGATTCGTTCGCCTGGTTGGTGGCGACGAGTCCGGCCTCACCGGCGGGGATGCTGTCCGGGTTTGAGTGAAGCCCGTCGATGGTCTGAACGGCCAGGGCGAGGTTCTTGTCGGCCAGGCTGCCCCACGCGTAGACGATCGTGTTCGTGCCCTCGGCAACGTTCACGTCTGCCGGGCCGATCACCGGGTCAGTCGTTCCGGTTGCGGCGACGGCGGCCGAGATGGTGCCGGCCGGCAACGTGAGCACGGACTCGTTCGGGTTCGTCAGGGCCGTGATCGCGGCGGCTCCGTTGGCCAGCACATCGACCGCGGGGGCTGCTGCCACGTGGCGGACCGTCAAGCGGCCCTCGCCGGCGGCGACCTGAGAGATGTCGTTGGTGAACAACGTCGCCGTCGGCTTGCCGTCCGCGTCGAGGTTGGCGGTGGCGGTGTAGTTCTTGCCGGCCTCCAGCGGGAGGTCGATCGGGCCGATGACGGGTGCGCTGGCATCCGCTGCGTCCGACGCGGTGATGGCCACCTTGTAGGTGCCTGCCGGCAGGTCGAGGGGACCGGCCAGGTCGCCCGGCTTGAAGTCGTCCAGGGTCAGCTCATCGTTCACGTACACGTCGACGGTGAGGCCGGGAACTCCGTGGAGCACGGACAGCTTGGCGACGTCTTCGGCTGCCTGCGCCGGAGCGAGTCCGCCGAGCGCGACAAGGGCGCCGAGGGTTCCGGCCGTCATTCCGATCTTGAGGGACTTGTGCATCGTTTCCTCCTGCTATTGGGTCAGTGAGTGGGTCACTCTGGAGAGGGACTTACTGCCTCTCTTACACTCACTTCTGCCAGGGAGCCGGAAACGGATGCACGTGCATCGACTTTTTTTGACGAATTTTTCTTCGGATCAGGCCGTTGCGTCCGTGCGCACCGGCATCCCCGGTGTCCTGCCCGCGCGGTGCAGTGAGATGTCCCGGTGGAAGATCACGAGCACCAGCACCAGTGACACGGCCGAGACCGCAGCCCCGCCCGCGAACATCGCCGGATAGCCCAGCCAGGGCTCGAGCAGGGACAGCGCCAGCGGCACGAAGAACCCCAGGTAGGTGATGCCGTAGTAGATCGCGGTCAACCGGGCGAGGTGGTCGGGCGGCGCGATCCGCTGCACCTCCTGCAGTCCCGACACCATCAGCAGGCCGTAGGCGGCGCCGAGCAGGGCCGCGGTCGGCAGGATCAGCCAGAGCCGCGGCGGGCTCACGGCCACGGATGCGAGCAGCAGCGACCCGAGGGTCAGCATCAGCGCGAACATGATGCCTCGGGCGTTGTGTCCCGCGGTGATCCGGTGGCTGAACAGTTGGAGCGACGCGCCCGCGACGAGCGCCACCACGCAGAGAAGGGCCGCGAACGCCACCGGGGCGGACGGGATCTCGGCGGCGGCGAGTGCGGGCAGGATGGCGTAGGCGGTCGTGGCCGTGCCGAAGACCCACGGCGCCACCGGCACGATCAGGAGCAGGAACCGCGGGTACGGCGAGGTGGGCGGGTGGGCGGCCGGCCGGGCGCCGGGCGCGACGCCCTGCCCCTGGGACTCCGGGGTGCGCAGCAGCAGCAGCCCGAACACCACCGCGATCACCGTGTGGGCCGCGTAGGGCAGAACGCCGGGGAAGGGTGCCCACTGGGCCAGCACGCCGGAGCTGGCCGCGCCGAGGGCGAAACCGAGGGACAGGGCGATGGTCGCCCGCCGCGCCCCGGAGGCTCGGTCGGCGCGGAGGTCGAAGGGTTTCGCCGAGAGTTCCTTCACCCAGCTGGTGCCCACGGCCATGGCCAGACCCAGGGCGACCCCGGACAGGATGCGACCGAATAGCAGCAGCGGAACACTCCCGGCCGAGACGGCCAGCAGCACGCTTCCGGCGATCGCGATCCACGGTGCGGGCAGCATCAGCGGCCGGCGGCCGAACCGGTCGGACAGCGGACCGGCGATCAACAGGGCCGGGATGATGCCGAGCACGTAGGCGCCGAGCAGCAGGTTCGCGAGTTGGTTCGAGAACCCGTCGGCCTGCCGGTACATCACCAGCAGCGGGGTGAATTCGTTGCCGCCCCAGGCCACGGCGAAGATCGCGGCGGCCGGCGCCAGCCAGAACCGCCGTCCCCCGGCGGCCGAGCCCGCCCCGGTGGTCGAGCCTGCCCCGGTGGTCGAGCCTGTCGAGACCCCCGAGCCCACCCCGGTGGTCGAGCCCACCCCGGTGGTCGAGCCCACCCCGGTGGTCGAGCCCACCCCGGTGGTCGAGCCTGTCGAGACCCCCGCCCCCGCGGCATCCTGAATGTCGGTAGTCATGACGGTCCCCCGGTCGGCATCCAGCGGGCTCGGCAGCGAGGCCCGCGCCCACCCAGCCTAGGCGAGGCAGTCGGCACCACTCCCCCGCTGCCGGTGAACGAATTCAACGGAGATTGTGGGAAAACTGAGGGTTTTCGGCCTGTTCAGGGGCGATACGGGCAAAATCTCCGTCGAATTCGTTGGGGCGGGCCGGCGGCGCGGGCCGCGGCGGCAGCCGCGGACTCAGGCCAGGAACTCCAGCGCGGCGCGCTTGAACTCGCGGGAGGTGAGCGAGTTGACGTGGTCGCGGCCCGCCAGCTCGAGGTACTCGGACCCGCGCGCGCGGGCGAGGTCAGCGACCCCGGCCGGGATGGAATCGGCGCCGCCCGCGACGTAGAGCACGGGCATCTCGGCCGGCACGTCGAGCGAGGAGCCGGCCACCCCGCCGACGCAGGCCACGAGGGCCTCACGGTCGGCGCCATCGGTGATCGCGGCCCCCAGCACCGCGACGATCGACGGGTCGGCGGCGACGGTTCCGTCGGTCACGAACCGTTGCACGGCATCCGGATGCCAGGTCTCGAACAGCTCGTCCGGCCCGGCCCCGCCGAGCACCATGCGGCGCACCCGTGCCGGAGCCAGCCGGGCCAGCGCCGCCGCCACGCGCGAGCCCATCGAGTAGGCGATCACGTCGACCTGCTCGAGTTCCAGGGCGTCGAGCACCACGACGAGGTCGGCGGCCAGCTGCCGGGGCAGATAGTCCTCGGCCCGATGCGGCCTGTCGCTCCGGCCGTGCCCGCGGAGGTCGGGCGTGATCACGCCGCGGCCTGCCTCCTGCACGGCACGAACCCAGCCGGTGCCGGCCCAGGTGACCTGCGCCGTGGAGGCGAACCCGTGCACGAGCAGCACCGGGCGGTCACCGGGAACGAAATCGTAGGCGATCCGCACGCCGTCCAGGCGCCGGGCGTAGAGCACGTCGCCCGTCGCCGAATCAGCTGATCCCGTCGAACTCGTCGATCTCGTCGAACTCGTCGATCCCGTCGAATCTGCCGCGCCCACCTAGGCGACCACGTCGGAGGTGACGAGGAGCGAGCCGGCGTAGCCCAGCTCGGCCAGGGCCGCGTCGCTCGATTCCCGGGCGACGCCCGCGACCAGGTCGGTCAGCACCCGCACGTGCTGGCCGTGTTCGAGGGCGTCCAGGCCCGAGGCTCGCACGCAGTGGTCGGTGGCCAGCCCCACGATGTCGATGTCGGTGACGCCGTTGGCGATCAGCAGTTCGCCCGTCTTCTCACCACCCTCGGAGACTCCGTCGAAGATCGAGTAGCCGGCTTCCCCCTGGCCCTTGCGAATGTGGATGGTCGTGTCCGGCACCAGCAGCGACGGGTGGTACTCCGCGCCGGGGGTGCCCGCGACGCAGTGCACCGGCCAGGACTCCGTGTAGTCGGGGTCTCCCTCCCGGGCGAAGTGGCCGCCGTTGTCACTGTCGGGGTCATGCCAGTCGCGGGAGGCGAAGATCACGTCATAGGCATCCGGATGCTCCAGGAGCAGCGCGCTGATCCCCTCGGCGACCGCAGACCCACCCTCGACGGCGAGGGCTCCGCCCTCGGTGAAGTCGTTCTGAACGTCGATGATGAACAGGGCCCTGGTCACGGATGACTCCTTCTCTCGCCGGTTGAGGTCAGGAGTTCGACAGGTTGCCGCCACAGCGGAAGAACCCCGCGGCGATGGTGTCGAGCGCCTGCTTGGCATTATCGCTCACATCACCGAGAGCGTAAACGGCGAAGGTGAGCGGCGTGCCGTCGGCCGCCCGGATGACGCCGGACAGCGTGTAACCGGTGTCGATCCAGCCCGTCTTGGCGAAGACGGCCCCGTCGGCGACCGCGTTGTCGCCCGTGAACCGGTCGCTGTAGGACAGCGAACCGGTGGGTCCCCCGGCCACCGGCAGGCCGTCGAAGATCACGCCGAGGTCGCCCTCGCGATCGTTGATCTTCACGAACAGCCGGGTGAGGTAGGCCGGCGCCACCGCGTTGTCGTCGCTCAGGCCCGAGCCGTCGCGGATGACGATCCCGGTCGTGTCGATGCCGTAGGAATCGAGCGCGGAGACGATCGATTGCTGCAGTGCGTCGAAGGTGTTGCCCGCGCCCGACTCCACCGCGACCAGCCGGGCGAGCATCTCGGCCAACGCGTTGTCCGACACGATCAGCGTCTGCCCGATCAGCACGGACACCGGCTGGGACTGCACGGCGGCGAGCTGGGCAGCCCCGGCCGGGGCGGTGCCGCGGCTGATGCTCACACCGCCGCCGAGCGCGTCGGCGAAGGCCTGCCCGGCACGCCCGACCGGGTCGGTGCTGCGCGCCGACGTGTGGCGTGCCGGGTCGTCCCGGTCGCCGTCGACCTGGAGGGCGGTCACGTCGGACATCGACCCGGCGTTGCGTTCCAGCTCATCCCAGCTCGGCTCCCAGCCGGGGCCGGCGAAGAGGGAGGAGTCCAGCACGAGCGAGGTGATCGGCGGGTTGGCCGGGTTCGCCTGCCAGGCGGCCACGGTCTGGCGGGCGAGATCGTCGAGGTGGGCGGCGCCGGGATAGACGGACTCGGTGCCGGTGGGCAGGCGGGACAGGGTCACGTCTCCCCCGCCGACCAGCACGACCGATCCCGGCTCGCTGCCGGCGACGACGGTGGTCGTGACCCGGTGGTCCGGTCCGAGCACGTCGAGCGCGGCGGCGCTGGTCAGCACCTTCAGCACGCTCGCAGTGCGCGAGGGGGTGCTGCCGCCGCGGTCGAAGAGCACCGTGCCCGTGGCGGCGTTCAGCACCTGGGCCTGAAAGTCCGCCAGCCTCGGGTCGGCCGCGAGGGCCGCGACCGAGCAGGTGCGCAGGGCGTCGGCCGCGGCGGCGTCGACGGGCACCGGGCGGGACGGATCAGCGGCCGGGGCGGCCAGTGGCACGGTCGAGTCCACCGCCGTGACGGATGCCGTGGCCGCGGCATCCGGGGCCCGGGTTGCCGCTCCGGCAGCGACGGCCCCGGCGCCCAGCAGGAGCAGCAGGGCGGCGGCGGCCGTGACTCGGGTGCGCAGGGGCTTCAGTTCTACCACCCGAGCACTGTACCTGCCGTGCATGTGAGGTGCGCTCACTCCAGGCGGCGACAACCGCGCAGCGCCGGACCGCAACCCGGCGCGGCGCCTAGTTCATGGGGGCCAGGGCGACCTGGCGGGCCCTGAACCAGGAGTCCAGCGCTGCCGCCGGCAGCGGGCGCGAGATGTAGAAGCCCTGCGCCTCGTCGCAGCCGTCCGCGACCAGCTCGGCGTAGGCGATCGCATCCTCGACGCCCTCGGCCACCATCCGCACGCCGAGGCTGTGCGCGAGTTCAACGATGGAGGCCACCAGGGCGGCGGCCCGGGTGTCGTCCGCCATCGGGAAGACGAAGGACTTGTCCAGCTTGAGCTCGTCGATCGGGAGGTCCCGGAGATAGGCCAGGGAGCTGTAGCCGGTGCCGAAATCGTCCACCGCGATGCGGATCCCGCTCTCGCGCAGTCGCCACAGGATTTCCCGGGCCCGGGCCCGGTCTTCCATCAGGAAGTCCTCGGTGATCTCCAGCATCAGGTCGGACGGCGCCAGGCCGCGCACCTGCACCATGGCGCTGATCCGTTCGGGCAGGTCGGCCTCGATCAGCGAGCTGGCGGACATATTGACCGCGACGGCCAGGGGCCGGCCCTCGGCCCGCCAGGCCACGGCCTGGTCGAGGGCCTTGCCCAGCACGATCCGGGTCAGCTCGCGCATGAGGCCGGCGCCCTCGGCCGTGGGCAGGAACGCATCGGGGGGAAGCAGGCCTCGCGTGGGGTGCTGCCAGCGCACCAGCGCCTCCACCCCGTGCACGTGGCCGGTGCCGAGTTCGACCTTGGGCTGATAGTGCAGAACGAGCTCGTCGGTGACGAACGCCCGCCGCAGGTCTTCGAGCATCCGTAGCCGGGAATCGCCGTGGATGTCGTCGGTGAAGGTGAAGACGTGGTGCCCGCTGCGCGACGTCGTGGCCTTGGCCTTGTACATGGCCATGTCGGCCTTGCGCAGGAGCACCTTGAGGGTGGTGCCCTGGTCGGGGAACAGGGCGATACCGATGCTGACGTTGGTCTCGATCGCGATTCCCTCGAGGGTGAACGACCGGGCCAGCACGGCCTGCAGCTTCTCCGCCAACGCCACCGCCTGATCGTGGCCGGCATCGCGGAGCATGATCGCGAACTCGTCCCCGCCGAGGCGGGCGAGCAGATCCCCGGGGCGCAGCTCCGCGTTCAGCCGCGATCCGACCTGCACCAGCAGCAGGTCGCCGACATCGTGGCCGAGGCTGTCGTTCACCTCCTTGAACCGGTCCAGGTCCAGCAGCAGCAACGCACACCGGCTGTCGTGCGCCGGGTACAGGTACCCGGCTGCCTCGGCGTAGAGGGCCCGCCGGTTCGGCAGCCCGGTCAGGTCGTCGGTGCGCGCCTGACGGCGGAGGTCGGCCATCCGTCCCAGCTGGCGGGATCCGAGTTGGGTGCGGACGACCCCGATCACCAGGGTCACGCCCGCGAGGACCACGGCTGGGATGGAGATTCGCACCTGGGTGCCCAGCACGAGCACCGTCATCCCCGCGGCCGACGCCAAGGCCGGAACGGCCAGCGTCCACGCCCCGTTCAGCGCACGCCCGGCGGCGGATCCCGGGCGCGCCAGCTCCCAGAGCCAGGTCGCCGTCAGGGTGAGGCCCACGGCCCAGCCGGCATCCAGCACCGTGCCGACCACGTACTCGTCGGAGGCGACCCGGAACGCGTAGACGGCGTCGCTCACCGTGAAGACCACCAGACCCAGCCCGAGCAAGGCCCACCGGCGCCCCAGATTGAGTCCGCGGGCTGCGGCGATCCCGATGATGACCGACACCAGCACCAAATCGAACAGCGGGTAGCTGACGGCCACCAGAATGGCCAGGGACGGCGGGCCGGCCGCCGCCGTTTCGAAGGCCGGGGCCATCAGAACGGCCAGCACGGATGCGGCGCCGAGCGAACCCAGGGCACCGTCCACGTGAACGGATCGGGGTATCGGCCGGAGCTGACGATGCACCAGCACCACCAACCCGACCAGCAGCAGCGGATAGAACAGCATGTAGCCCAGGTCGGCGAACGACGGGTACGGCAGTGCTCCCGCACCCCCGAGGAGGAAGTAGGTGGTGGCGAGCCCGAAAACGGTGACGGCCGACGCGACCAGGACCAGCGGCATCCGCCCGGTTGCGGCGCGGGCCACGGCCACCCAGCAGACCAGGGCCGGGGTCAGCTCGGTGATCACCCAGAACCCGCTGGTGACCGTCGCCTCGACACCGCCGGCCAGCAGGCACAACACGTAGGCGATCAGGAGCAGCCAGGTGCTCCCGAGCAGCCAGCGACCGGCCTGGGCGCGGCGACCGGAGCGGGCGTCCGGGCGGCCCGCGTGCGCGGTGACGTGCATTGGCCCCCCTGCCGTTTCCCCAACGCTAGCGGAGCGGGCGCGGGCGAAAGTGCCAGCGGCGTGGCCTGCCCTCACCCCAGAACAAGGGGTTCTTCAGACGAAGGCAGGGCGATCGGATCCCCGGCGCCATGGGCGCGCCAGAGAGCCTGGGACTCCGGATGACGCCGGGCGAGCCAGAGATCGAAATCGGCAGCCGGAACGGGACGCGACATGTAGTAGCCCTGGCCCTGGTCGCAGCCGAAGCGCGCCAGTGCCGCGTACGCCTCGGCGTCTTCGATCCCCTCGGCGACCATGGTCAGTCCGAGGCTGTGGGCCAGGATGACGGTCGAGGAGACCAGGGCGGCCGCACGCGGATCGTCGGTCATCGGCGACACGAACGACCGGTCCAGTTTGAGCTGGTCGATGGGCAGGTCGCGCAGGTAGGCCAGTGAGCTGTACCCGGTGCCGAAGTCGTCCACGGCGATGCGCACGCCCCGCACGCGCAACCGGCTGAGGATGTCGTGGGCACGGGCCCGGTCGGCCATCAGGAAGTCCTCGGTCACCTCCACCTGCAACGCGGACGACGGCAGGGCTCGGGCGAGGAGCATGGCGGCGATCCGTTCGGGCAGGCTTTCGTCCACGAGGGAACTGCCCGAGAAGTTCACGGCCACCGACAGGGGTGTGCCCTGCGCCTGCCAGCGCGCCGCCTGGTCGAGGGCCTGGGCCAGGACCACCTGGGTGAGGCCGGGCATGAGGCCCGATTCCTCGGCCAACTCGAGAAAAGCATCCGGATACAACAGGCCCCGCGTCGGATGCTGCCACCGCACGAGCGCCTCGACGCCCTGCACTGCGCCGGTGGCCAGCTCGATCTTGGGCTGGAAGTGCAGTACCAGTTCGTTCTCGGCCAGTGCGTTACGCAGCTCCTCGAGGGTGCGCAGGCGCGTGTCGCCGTGGCTGTCGTCGGTGCTCCGATAGACGTGGTGGCCGGTGCGGGCGGACTTGGCCTTGTACATGGCCATGTCGGCCTTGCGCAGCAGCACCGTGAGGTCGGCGCCCTGGGCCGGGTAGAGCGCGATTCCGATGCTGGCCGTGGTCGTCAGGGCGATCCCGGCGAGCGTGAACGGCACCGCCAGGGCGTCGAGCACCATGACCGCCGCGGTCTCGGCATCCGCTGCCTCCGCGCCGTCGAGAAGGATCGCGAATTCGTCCCCGCCGAGCCGGGCGAGCAGGTCGTCGGGCCCCAGCTGGGCGGAGAGCCGCGCGCCGACCTGCACCAGGAGCCTGTCCCCCGCATCGTGGCCGAGGCTGTCGTTGACTTCCTTGAACCGGTCCAGGTCGAGCACCAGCAGCGCGCGCCGGTTTCCGCCGGCCAGCAGACCCGGAACGTCGGCGTACAGTGACCGCCGGTTGGGCAGCCCGGTGAGGTCGTCGGTGCGGGTCTGGGTGCGCAGGTTGACCATGCGGCCCAGGTCCCGGAAGGCGAGGGCCGTGCGGATCGACGCCCCGATGAGGGCCAGGCTGGCCAGCACAACGGCGGTGATGGGAACGTCGACCCGGCTCGCCGTGACCAGCACCACGAGACCGCAACTCATGGCGATCGACGGCACCACCATCGCCCACGCCCCGCGCACGGGACGGCTGGGTCGGCTCGACGGGAGAGTGGAGCTGCGCAACCAGACCGCGATCAGGGCCAGGCCGACTGTCCAGCCCAGGTCCAGGGGGGTACCGATCGTGAAGCCGGGGCCCGTCACCCGGAATGCGAACAGGGTGTCGGTGACCGTGAAGATGAACAGACCCAGTATCAGCAGATTCCAGTTGCGGCCGACGCTCAATCCCCGGGCGGAGGCGATCCCAGCGACCACCGCCATCATGGTGAGGTCCCAGGAGGGGTAGGCCACCGCCACGAGGGCAGCCAGGGAGGGCATCCCGCCGTCGGTTTCCAGAACCGGGCCGAGCAGGACCGACAGCACGGCGGCGGCGCCGAACACGCCCACTGCGCTGTCCAGCGTCACCGGCCAGGACAGGGTGCGCAGCTGGCGGTAGACCAAGACGAACAGGGCGGCCAGGATCAGCGGGTTGAACAGGAGGTGTCCCGCATCCGCCAGAGACGGGAACGGAAGAGCCGGAGCACCGCCGAGTGTGACCAGGTAGCCCGTGTGGCCGGCGGCGAACGCGGTGACGGCGGACGCCACGAGCGGTTCCAGGTAGCGTCCCGTGCCCACACGCCGCACTTCCACCCAGCACACCACGGCCGTGACCCACTGGGCGAGCACGTTCGCGCCGGCAGCCACGGCGACGGGCATGCCGACACCGGTCAGCAGGGGGGTGACGACGGAACAGACCACGAGCACTCCGAGAAGCCACAGGAGCCAGGTGTGGGAGCGGCGGGGACGGAGAGCAGGCATGGATTGAGTGCGCACGGTTCGGTTCAGGGGAGTTGGACTCCGGGGGCTGCGGAGGGCCATCGTTCCCCTTTCCCGCTCGTACTGGAAAGAGTATCGGTGGCGGGCTTGCAGCCCAGCGCACCCGGCACCGATTTCGGCACGCCGGACACCCCCCAATCTGGTGGCGCGGGTGCGGGTCGGCGGCTACTCGCCGGGGTAGCGCAGCCCGATCTGTGCGCGCACCTCGTCGAGGGTCTCCATGATCGCCACGATCTCGTCGACCGGCAGAATGTCGCTGGAGATCTTCCCGGCCCGGATCAGCGACTCCGCCTCCGCCGCCTGGTAGTGCATGCCGCGCCCGTTGATCTCGGCGGTGAAGGTCTCGATCACCTCGTTGGCGCTGTTCAGCACCCGGAACGTCGTGGGCGCGTACCAGACCCGGTCGATGTCGATCCGGCCCAGGGTGCCGAGGATGGTGGCCGTGTTGGGGCCGGTCGTGTTGCTCGCCGACAGGGTCTGCGCGATCTGCCCGCCCGCGTAGCGGAAGGTGGTGGCGACCTGTGCGTCGGCGCCGGTGGCCTTGAACGTCGCGCTCGCGAGTATGGTCTCGGGCCGCCCGAACAGTTCGGAGGCGAACGTGAGCGGGTAGATGCCGAGGTCGAGCAGCGCGCCACCGCCGAGGTGCATGGCGTTCAGCCGGTGCGCCGGGTCATCGGGCAGGTCCTGGGTGTGGTCGGCGATCAGTGAGCGCACGTCGCCGAGGGTTCCTTCGGCGAGGATCTCGCGGATGCGCACCATGTGCGGCAGGAACCGGGTCCACATGCCCTCGAGCACCAGCAGTCCCTGGCGAGCACCGAGGTCGACGATCTCACGGGCCTCGGCGCCGTTCAGGGTGATCGGCTTCTCGATCAGAACGTGCTTGCCGGCGTTCAGGGCGAGCCGGGCGTTGTCCGCGTGAAACGGATGCGGGGTCGAAATGTAGATCACGTCGACGTCCGGGTCCGCGGCGAGGGCCTCGTAGCTCCCATGCGCGGTGGGGATGCCGAACTCGGCCGCGAAGGCATCCGCTGACGCCTGAGATCGGGAGCCGACCGCCTGCACCTGAAAGCCGTTCAGCACGAGGTCGTTCGTGAATGCGTGGGCGATCCCGCCCGTGGCCAGGATGCCCCAGCGAATTGCGTCGGTGCGTGTCGAGTCGGTCATGGGATCAGCCTAGTGAGTGCGGGAACCCGGTGGTCGAGCTCGTCGAGACCCGGCGAGCTCGTCGAGACCCGGCGAGCTCGCGCTGCGCCCCGGCCCGGGGCATCCGTCGTGACAGCACGCTAACTGCGGAGATTCTCGAAACACGCCGTTCCGCCGGGCACCACAGCAGGCGTGTCCCGAAAATCTCCGAGTTTGCGTCGCCACGCATGGCGACGCACGGCCAGACCAGACAGCGCAAGGCGCCGACAATCGACGGATGACCGGAGCGGCCTGAATGAGTTGGAGCCGCCTATCAGAATCGAACTGATGACCTTCTCATTACGAGTGAGACGCTCTACCGACTGAGCTAAGGCGGCGTCACGATTCTTCCTCTCGGAAAACCTCGGTGACACAGCAACCAAGCTTAGCTGGTCTTCAGCGTCATCTCGTACAGGTCGGCGAAGGATGCCGTGACGTACTCCGCCAGGGGCCGCGCCACATCGGAGTCGGCCCAGCATCGCCAGGCGTGGCGCAGGGCGGCCACGGCCACCAGGGTGAAGAGCAGCGCCCGTTGTTGCAGCTGCACCGAGTCGGCGCCGAGGTGCGGGTTGTCGGCGACGAAACGCCGGGTGATGATCTCCTGCAGGCGACCCTCGAAGTTGCGCAGGGTGGCCATCCGCATCCCGAACAGGTACGGGTTCTCCTTCATCAGCCGGCGCCGCAACTGGTGGATCTCCCGGTCACCGTCGGTGTTGCGGAGGCTGTCCGAGAGCAGCGCGGCCAGCTGGGCCAGCATGTCTCCGCCGGGTCCGCCGTGCACGAAGGCATCGATTTTCGGCTCAGAGGCCAGGTCGAGTTCGTCGCCGACGAGCGCGGCATCCTTCGACGGGAAGTAGTTGAAGAAGGTACGCGGAGACACGTCGGCTTCCCGGCTGATCTCCTCCACGGTGACCTTCTCCAGGCCCCGCTGGCAGGAGAGCGTGAGCACCGCGCGCTGGATGGCACGACGAGTGGCGAGCCGCTTGCGTTCCCGCAGCCCAGGTTCCTCGTGATGCCCCGACATGCCTCAATCCTTGCACGGCGCGCACATCTGCAGTCGGACGGATGCTCAGCACATCGGGTCTTCGGCCGGCACCGTGCCCTTCAGCAGGTAGTCGTCGACGGCCGAGTTCACGCAGGCGTTCGACTTGTTGTAGGCGGTGTGCCCCTCACCCGTATAGGTGACGAGCTGGCCGCTCTCGAGCTGCTCGGCAAGGTTCTCTGCCCACACATAGGGCGTGGCCGGGTCGTTGGTGGTGCCGATGACCAGGATCGGGTCGGCGCCTTCGGCAGCGATCGCAGTGCGCTCCCCGTCGAACTGGTACGGCCAGTTGGCACAGCCGATGTCGCCGTAGGCCATGTACTTGCCGATGGTCGGGGCCGCCGCCTCGATCTCGGCGGCCTGCGCGCGCATGGACGCCGGGTCGTCGTTGTAGCTGTAGTCGACACAGTTGATGGCCATGAACGCCTCGGTCGCGTTATCACTGTAGGTGCCGTCGACGGAGCGGCCGTTGTAGCCGTCCGCGAACTGGAAGGCCAGGTCGGCGTCGCCGCGCAGCACGCTGTCGAACATCTCGCTCAGGTTCGGCCACGCGGTGGCCTGGTAGAGCGGGTAGATGATCGCGGTGAGCAGCGAATTCGCGCCGAGTCGGCGGCCGTCGGTGGCTGCGATCGGGCTCACGTCCACCGAGGCGAGCAGGGCGCCGATGGTGTTCATGGCGTCGTCGACGGTGCCGTCGAAGGGGCACTCCTCGCCCGCCAGGCAGTCGGTGAGGTAGGAGCGCAGGGCATTCTCGAAACCGGTGGCCTGCACCCGGGTCACATCGGCGTTCGTGGTGGCGGGATCGAGCGCGCCGTCGAGGGCGAGCCGCCCGACCCGGTCCGGGTAGAGGTCGGCGTAGGTCGCGCCGAGGAAGGTGCCGTAGGAGTAGCCGAGGTAGTTGAGCTTCTCGTCGCCAAGCGCGGCACGCAGCAGATCGAGGTCACGGGCGGCACTGGTGCTGTCGACGTGGCCGAGCAGCGCACCGGTGTTCTCCTGGCAGGCGGCGCCGAAATCGGCGGCGGACGCCGCCAGCTCCTGGATCCACGCGTCACTGCCGCGCTGGGTGGTCGAGAGGCCGTAGAGGTACTCGTCCATTTCGGCCGGTTCGTAGCAGCTCACCGCCGAGGAACGGCCCACCCCGCGGGGGTCGAAGCCGACGACGTCGAACCCGGCTTGCAGCTTCGCATCCGTTGCGTAGTCGAGGGAATCCTTGACGAAGTCGTAGCCCGAGCCCCCAGGGCCGCCGGGGTTCACGAGCAGCGAACCGATTCGGCTGCCCGTGGCCTGGTGCCGCACCAGGGCCAGGTCGACCGTGTCGCCACTGCCCGGGTCGGCCCAGTCGAGCGGCGCGGAGGCCGTGGTGCACTGCAGGCCGGAGCCGCAATCCTTCCACTTGAGCACCTGGTCGTAGAACGGTTCGAGGTCGGCGCTGACCTTCTCCCCGGTGGGAACCGAGGTGGACTGGGCCTGCTGCGGCAGGAACAGGGGTACACAGCCGCTCAGTCCCAGGGTGAGCACCAGGGCCACGGCCGTGGCCCTGGCTCGCACCGACAGGGTGCTCAAGCGAGGTCGTCTGGTCAACGGTTTCTCTTTCTCTGGGATGAACGTTCTCCGGCCGGCCTCTGAGACCGACCTGCACAGCGCGTCATCGGCGGATCGCCGACACGAGCATGGCTTCGAGGGCCAGCGCCGGCGCCACGTTCGCTTCGATCCGCTGCCGGGCCTGGGCGATCGCGTCCAGGGTGAACAGGGTGGCCGCGGGGGCGCAGACGGCTCCCGCCGCACGCACCTCCGTGAGGAGTTCCCGGTTGATCACGCTGGTCTCGCGGCCGAGCTGCACCATGATCACGTCTCGGTAGAGCGAGGTGAGGTCGACCAGGATGCGGTCGATCCCGTCGCGCAGACTGCGGGTGGCACGCCGTTTCTGGTCGTCTTCGAGGGCCTTGATCTGGCTGCGCAGGCCGGGCGGCACCGACTGTCCGGGCTCGACGCCCAGGGACCGCAGCACACCCTCGCGCTCAGCGGCGTCGCGTTCGAGGGTGATCGCCTTCGCGTCGTCGCCGGCGATGGCGAGCAGCCGGGCGGCGGCATTCACGGCAGCCGACACCCCACGGATGCCGAGGGCCGCCCGCAGGGTCTCCTCACGTCGCGCTCGCGCATCGGGGTTCGTGGCCAGGCGGCGGGCCATGCCGATGTGGCTCTGCGCCTCCCGCGCTGCCCGTTCGGCGGTGGCCCGGTCGACGCCGTCCCGGGCGACGAGCAGTTCGGCGACGTCGTCGACGCTCGGCACGCGCAACCGCACCGACCGCACCCGGGACCGGATGGTGGGCAGCAGGTCGGCTTCGCTGGGGGCGCAGAGGATCCACACGGTGCGCTCCGGCGGCTCTTCCAGGGCTTTGAGCAGAACGTTGGAGGTGCGCTCGACCATGCGGTCGGCGTCTTCGACGACGACGACCCGGTAGCGGCCCACCGACGGCGAGTACTGCGAGCGCTTCACGGCCTCTTTGACGGCGTCCATCTTGATGATGACGCCCTCGGTGGAGAGCACCGTCAGGTCGGGGTGCGTGCGGGCGTCGACGAGGCGGCGGGCGTTCTCGTCACCGGCCTCGGTGCCGGGGCTGAGCAGGGCGGTCGCGAACGCGAACGCGAGGTTGGAGCGGCCGGAGCCGGGCGGGCCCGTGATCAGCCAGGCATGCGTCATGGCGGAGCCGGCGCGTGCCTCGGCGTCTCCGTCGGCGGGCCGTTCGGCCGCCGCGCGGAAGATCGCAATCGCGTCCGCCTGACCTGTCAGGCCATCCCACACAGTCATCGGACCAGAGTACCTTTCGTCGGTGACAGGGAGCTTGGAGCCGGTGCAGCCCGGGGAGGGGCAGACCTGCTCAGAGCAGCGTGGTGACCCGGTCCCGGATGAGCGCGGCGATCTCGGCCACCGGCCGCGCGGCATCCACAATCAGGAAGCGCTCCGGCTCGGCGGCGGCCAGGGCGAGGAACGCGGCGCGCACCCGACGGTGGAAGTCGCTCTTCTCCGCCTCGAGCCGGTCGAAGCGTTTGTTCGCCGCGTCGAGCCGGCCGCGCGCGGCGGTTTCGTCGAGGTCGAGCAGAACGGTCAGCGCGGGCAGCAGCCCCTCCGCCGCCCAGAGCGACAGGTCGCGCACCTCGGTGGCGTCGAGCACCCGGCCGGCCCCCTGGTAGGCGACGGATGAGTCCAGGTAGCGATCTTGGATCACCACTTCACCGCGGGCGAGCGCCGGCCGTACCGCGGTGGCCACGTGCTGGGCGCGGTCGGCGGCGTAGAGCAGCGCCTCGGCGCGCGGCGCGATCTCACCGCGGTGATGCAGCACGATTTCACGGATGGCGACGCCGACCTCCGTGCCGCCGGGCTCGCGGGTGCGCAGCACGGTGCGTCCGCGCTGTTCGAGCCAGTCGGTGAGCAGCTGCGACTGGGTGGTCTTGCCGGACCCGTCACCACCCTCGAGGGTGATGAAGAGCCCGGCCGGTGCTGCTACTGCTGCTTCTGCTTCTGCTTCTGCTGCCAGGCTCACGACTGCGAAGCGCCCTGTGCCGCCTTCGCGGCCGCGTTGGCTGCCCGGGTCGCCGCAGCCTTGGCCGCGGTCGCCGCTTTCTGGGCCGGGGTGCGCTGGGCGCGCACGGTCGTGGTGGCACCGGACGGAGTCGGCTTCTTCACCGCCGTCTTCTTCGCAGCGGCCTTCTTGACGGGGGCCTTCTTCGCCGGCGCCTTCTTCGCGGGGGCCTTCTTCGCGGGCCCCTTCTTCACGACCGGGCCCTTGGCCCGCTTGTCAGCGAGCAGCTGCACGGCGCGGTCGAAGTCGACCTCCTCCACCGTCTCGGCCTTCGGGATGGTGGCGTTGGTGACGCCGTCGGTGACGTACGCGCCGAACCGGCCGTCCTTGATCTTGATGGCCTTGCCGCTCTCGGGGTCGGGAGCCTCGAATTCCTTGAGAGCGCTCGACGCCCGTCGGGCGCCGTACTTGGGCTGCGCGTACAGTTCGATTGCGCCGGCCAGGTCGATCTCGAAGATCTGGTCTTCGCTGGTCAGCGACCGGGTGTCCACGCCCTTCTTGAGGTACGGGCCGAACTTGCCGTTCTGCGCCGTGATCTCCGCGCCCGTCTCCGGGTCGATCCCGACCGTGCGCGGCAGGGCGAGCAGGTGCAGGGCCGTGTCGAGGTCGATCGTGGCGAGGTCCATGGTCTTGAACAGCGAGGCCGTGCGGGGTTTGACAGCGGCGATCTTCTTCTTGGCGGGGGCCTTGCGCTTGGGCTTCGCGGCGGCGGTGGCCGCAGCCGTGGTCGCCGACGCAGCCTCGGCGGCGGCCGAGTCGGCGAGCAGGGTGACCTCGCCGGTGACCGGGTCGATGGTCTCGCCGGGTTCGACGACCTCGGGCTCGGGTTCCAGCTCGGTGACGTAGGGGCCGAACCGGCCGTCCTTCGCCACGATGCGCTTGCCGTTCTCCGGGTTCTCACCGATCACGCGGTCGGTGATGACCGGCGCGTCGATGAGTTCGCGGGCCTTCGCCGGGGTCAGCTCGTCGGGGGCGAGGTTCGGCGGGATGTTCACCCGGCGCGGCGGGGCATCCGGTGCCGCATCGAGGTCCTGGACCTCGAGGTAGGGACCGTACTTGCCGATGCGCAGGGTGATGTCGTCGCCGATCGGCATCGAGTTGATCGACCGGGCGTCGATCTCGCCGAGGTTGTCGATGACCTGGCGCAGGCCGCGGTGCTTGTCGGAGCCGAAGTAGAAGCTGGTCAGCCAGTCCACCCGGTCGGCCTTGCCGTCGGCGATGCGGTCGAGGTCGTCTTCCATTTCCGCTGTGAAGTCGTATTCGACCAGGTCCGTGAAGTACTCCTCGAGCAGGCGCACGACGGAGAAGGCGATCCAGTTGGGCACCAGCGACTGGCCGCGCGGCGTGACGTAGCCGCGCTCGGTGATGGTGGAGATGATCGACGCGTACGTCGACGGGCGGCCGATGCCGAGCTCCTCGAGCTTTTTCACCAGGCTCGCCTCGGTGTAGCGCGCGGCGGGGGTGGTCTCGTGGCCCTTGGCCTCCACGTCGAGCAGGGTCAGCTTCTGGCCCTCGGTGAGCGGCGGCAGCTTGGACTCGGTCGCGTCGGTGGGCGCGTTGCGCTCCTCGTCCCGGGACTCCTCGTAGGCCAGCATGAAGCCGCGGAAGGTGATCACGGTGCCGCTGGCGGAGAACTCGGCGAGCGCTCCGGATGCCGCCGGGTGCTCGGCTGCGCCGGTCGGCCCGGCCGCGATGGTCACCGACGCGGTCGACCCGGTCGCGTCCGCCATCTGCGAGGCGACGGTGCGCTTCCAGATCAGGTCGTAGAGCTTGAAGTCGTTGCCGCGCAGAGTGGATGCGAGGGAAGGAGGGGTGCGGAAGGTGTCGCCGGACGGGCGGATCGCCTCGTGCGCCTCCTGGGCGTTCTTGCTCTTGCCCTTGTACAGGCGGGGCTTGTCGGGCACCGTTTCGGGGCCGTAGAGAGCGGATGCCTGGGTGCGCGCGGCCGTGATCGCCTGCTGTGACAGCGACGGCGAGTCGGTACGCATGTAGGTGATGTACCCGTTTTCGTACAGCGACTGCGCCACGCTCATGGTCTGGCGGGCGGTGAAGCGCAGTTTGCGCGCTGCCTCCTGCTGCAGGGTCGAGGTGGTGAACGGCGCGGCCGGGCTGCGACGGTAGGGCTTGGAGGCGACCTTGGTCACGGTCAGCGCGACGGACGGTTCCTTGAGGGCGGTGGCCAGGGCAAGGGCGGATGCCTCGTCGAGGGTGACCGCGGACACCTTGGGCTTGAGCCGGCCGAGGTCGTCGAAGTCGCCGCCGGAGGCGATGCGCTCGCCGTTCAGGCGCACGAGCTTGGACTGGAACGCGGCATCCGTTGCCGACGCCCCGGGGGCGAGCTGCGCGATCAGGTCCCAGTAGCCGGCGGAGACGAACGCGAGGCGCTCGCGTTCGCGCTCGACGACGAGGCGGGTGGCGGCGGACTGCACGCGGCCGGCGGACAGGCCGGGGCCGACCTTGCGCCAGAGCACGGGGGAAATCTCGTAGCCGTAGATGCGGTCGAGGATGCGCCGGGTCTCCTGCGCGTCGACGAGGGCGGTGTCGAGGTCGCGGGTGTTGTCCTTCGCCTGAAGGATGGCTTCCTTGGTGATCTCGTGGAAGACCATGCGCTTGACCGGAACCTTGGGCTGAAGGACCTGCAGCAGGTGCCAGGCGATGGCCTCGCCTTCGCGGTCCTCATCAGTTGCGAGCAGGAGTTCGTCGGCGTTCTTCATGGCCCGTTTGAGTTCGGCCACGGTCTTCTTCTTCGCGTCGGACACGACGTAGTACGGCTCGAACCCGTTGTCCACGTCGACCGAGAACTTGCCCAGCGGGCCCTTTTTCAGTTCGGGCGGCAGGTTTTTGGGCTCAATCAAGTCGCGAATATGGCCGACCGAGGACAACACCTCGTAGCCGTCGCCCAGATAGGCGGCGATCGACTTCATCTTCGTCGGCGATTCGACAATGACCAGCTTCTTAGTGCCTGGCACCAGACTCCTCTTTATAGGTACGGGTCCAAGTGGGCCATGGCACACCATACACACTGCAATATGGTGCCTACCTAATCGAACACTCCGGGCGGGAGCATTGGGGGTTGCCAGGTCTGCGCTGGCGGACACAATTGAAGCATGGCGAATTCAGCAACGGGCACGTACACCGCGAAGCTCACGGACGGCCCCCTCGAAGGCAAGACAGTGACAACGGAGTTCCTCGAATCCGGCGATCCCCGGCCGCGCCTCGAGATCCCCGCCGACGGCAGCAAACGCTACCTCTATTTGCGCGGCGCCGGCCTCGAATTCGGTGCGGCCGACTTCCCCGATCGGCCCACCGCCGTCGACTACCGCTACATCGAGGCGCTCTTCGACTAGACCTCGGTCAGCCGAACAGCCCCTCGGTCAGCCGAACAGCCCCTCGCCCGCACCGGGCGGACCTGCTCGTGCCCGGGCGCCCAGTTCGAACCCGAGATAGCCGCGAACCGCCGTCACCGACACGATCAGCCCGTCCACCGTGCAGACGGTGACGGATGCCCCGTTGAGCCTCGCCGCCTCGGCCGCCGCCGCGCAGGGAACGCCGGCCACCCGGCCCGAGGCGGTGTCGGCGGCGGCGAGCGCCGCGGCATCCGTCGCCCCCTGCACCGACTGGCTGACCGCCAGCGCCGCCACAAGCGGCAGCGCCACCGCCGTGAGCAGCAGGACCGCACCGAGCACCCCCACCGCGAGCACCGTTCCGGAGCCGCGCTCCCCCGCCCGGGACTGCCCGGCCAGGCGCTGCCCGTCCAGGCGCTGCACGGCTTGATGCTGCACAGCTGTCGGGCCCCGGCGCCTCACTGGCCGCCGCCGAGCGCACATGACCCGGCGTGCAGGGTGAGGCCGACGGCGGCGAACGGGGCGAACGAACTCGGAGCGCTCAGCCGCGCGCAGACGAACTCGCCCTGGCGTTCCAGCGTCAGTGAGGCACCGGCCACCGCCCGGTCGACCAGGCCCGCGGCCCGGTCGACACTGTCGCCCCGAGAGAGGGACCGGGCGGCGTCCGCCGCGGCATCCGTGAGGCGCACCTGCTGGCCGACCACCTGCAGGGCGCCCAGGCAGCAGGCGAGCACCAGCAGCACGGCCGGCACCACCGTGGCGAACTCGGCGGTGACGCTGCCCCGGTCGGCGGTGACGCTGCCCCGGTCGGGCGTGCCGGGGCGCACACCGCGAGGCCCGGCCCGGCGGCGCCGGCTACCCCACACTGAGCGCATTGCGCACCAGATCGGTGAGGATGCCGCGCACCTCGTCGCCGCGCAGGATCACGATCAGCAGGCCCGCGAAGCCGACGGCCGCCATGGTGGCCACAGCGTATTCTGCCGTCGCCGCTCCGGTGTCGTCGCGGAGGCCGCGCAGGCCGCGCAGCCGGCGGAGGCGGGGTGCGGCCCTGGGCGGGGCGGTGGCCCCGGGGGTTCCCGCGGTTCCGTTGGTTCCGGGATCGGTGCCGGTCTTGGACAAGCGCTGAGCCAAGGGCTCGGACAGGGGCTTCATGGTGGGCATGTGGGCGTCTCCTTCTCGCATCTTTGGACGCGGTGTGTGGGGCGGCACGAGTGGATGGTGGGTTCAGACTGGCGGGTCGGCCGGGCCGGATCCGGGGGCCCGGGCCATCGGTGCAGAACTTCAGAAGCTCAGGCCTGTGGACGAGAGGACGGTCATCAGCAGCGGCAGCACCCCGATCAGCATGAACGCGGGCAGCACGCACACCCCGAGCGGGATCATCAGGGTGACGCCGAGGGTGGCGGCGCGGCGCTGGCCATCGCTGCCGGCCTGCCGGCGCATCTGCTCGGCTTCGCTGCGCAGCAGTTCCGCGGCAGGCACGCCGGCGCGCACGGACAGCGCCAGCACCCGGTCGATGGCGGCCGCCGAATCCGCGCGGTGCAGGGCGTACCGCTCCACCGCCGTGTCGACCAGCAACCGGGCGCGATCGACGGAACCACCGCCGGTCATGGCGATCGCCGTGAGGTCCAGCTCGAGGCCGGGGGTCGGATCCCGCGCTCGGGCGCCGCGCACGAGCCGCCGGTTCCAGCGGTCGGCCGTGAGCATGAGCACGGCTCCGCCGGCGAGGCAGGCCCAGCCCGGCACGGTGAGGAAGAGTGTGTGCAGCGTGTTGAAACCCAGCAGACTGCCGAACAGCACTCCGACCACGGGCAGGAACGCCACCATCCGCGCCGTGGCGCTCGGCCCGGCGAGCGCCACGGCCAGGTCGGCGTGCAGCTGGCCGACTTGCCGGAAGGATGCCGCCAATTGCCGCAGGCAGGCGGCCAGCGGCGCACCCGCCGCGGTGGCCACCTGCCAGGCCGCGGCCAGGCCCAGCCACGCGTCGCCGACCTGATCATCGAGCATGCGGGCCTCGGCAGCCACGGCGTCCGCGATGCTGTCGCCGCGGCGTCCTGCGTCGGCCGCCGCCCGGATGATGCGCCACCCCGGCGACGGCAGCGTCGGTCGCACGGATGTCCACGGCTTCCACCTCGATGCCGGCACCGCCGCCTCCTCTCCCGCCTTCTCCTCCTTCGCCTCCCTCTTGGGCCCGCCGACCGGTTCGAGGTAGGCCCACGCCGACGCCGGTGAGACTCCGGCGGCGAGCAACACCGCGAGCCGCTGGGTCACCTGCGCCACCTCCTCGATCGCCGGGCTGGCGGAACCACGCCGGCCTCTGGCTTCGGGGCGCCTCATGACGGAGCCGCGGATCGCAAAACCCCGGATCGCGGACCCTCGAGCTCCTGTGGCGCGGCGGCCCGCCGCCCGTGCGTGCGCCAGCGCTGTTCGGCGTGGACGACAGGCGTCGAGTCAGCCGGGTGCGCCGGGCCATCCGGGTGCGCCGGGACGACGATCAGGCGGTCGCGGTCGTCCAGCGCGAACCGGCCGATCGGCGCGAGCCGGCGGCGGCCCTCACGCCGCTCGAGGTGCAGCACCAACCCGATCGCACTCACCGCCTGCCGGGCCACCGCTTCGGGGCCGAGTCCGGCGAGGGCGCCGAGCGCCTCCAACCGGGCCGGCACATCGCGCAGGGAGTTCGCGTGCAGGGTTCCGGCGCCGCCGTCGTGGCCGGTGTTGAGGGCGGCGAGCAGCTCCCGGATTTCGGCGCCGCGGCATTCGCCGAGAACGAGCCGGTCGGGGCGCATCCGCAGCGCTTCACGCAGGAGACTGTCGAGACCGATCCGGCCGGCCCCCTCGAGGTTCGACTGCCGGGCCTCGAGCGCCACGACATGGGGGTGGTCGATGCGCAGCTCGGCGACGTCTTCGATGGCCACAATGCGTTCGCCCGGCGCGGCTTCGCCCAGCAGCGCCGCGAGCAGAGTGGTCTTGCCGCTGCCCGCTGCGCCCGTGAGAAGCAGGTTCTCGCGCCGGTGCACGGCCGCGCGCAGCCGCTCGACGGCGCCGACGGATGCCTCCCCCACCCCGAACAGACCGCCCGCCGCGAGCGCGGCGAGGCTCAGCCGCTCGGCCCGGGGCAGGCGGATGGAGAGCAGTGTTCCCGTGCTCGACGCCGGCGGCAGCACCGCGTGCACCCGGATGCCGTCGGACAAGCGCACATCGACGCAGGGGCTGGCCTCGTCGATGTGCCGCCCGCCGAGGGCGATCAGGCGCACCGCCAGCTCCCGCACGATCGGTTCGGGGCAGCTCCAGCCCGGCTGGTGCAGCGGGCCGTGGCCGGCGTCGACCCAGAGTCCGGCGGCACCGTTGACGAACAGGTCGGTGACCTCTGCGTTCGCGGCGAACTCGGCCAGCGGACCCAGCCCTGACACGTCGAGGGGCCGCGCCGCCCGGCCTGCGGGCGACGCGGCATCCGTCGGCAGCACAACGGTGCGGGAACCGGCACCGGCACCGGAACGGGTACCGGCGCCAGCACCGGCACCGGCGGGCCCGCCATAGGACGGAACGGCGACGAAGGGCTCTGGCATGCTCCGACGCTAAATACGCGGGCGCGGGCCGGAACGGGCCCGTCGCTGATCTCCGCACAACCGGGCCGGGCCTGGTCTGGGGAGGGCCGGACGCAACCACCGGTCAAAAACACCGGTAAAAACGACCGGTTAAAAAAAGGGGGGCGGCACCTATTGGGGGGAACAGGTGCCGCCTCGGCAGTGTGTCGATTGGGGGGAATCAAACACACCGCAGGTCAAAACTTTCGTTCGGACGAGTATCAATGTACAAGGCGGATTACAGATGCGCAAGTCCTTTGTGTCCTCATAAATGAGGACACGGAACACGGCCGGCCGGTGCGACCTGAATTGGGGGTGCGAACACGCCGCAATTCCGCGCAACCTGAGCGATGCATGCCGCCGTGTATGGTTCAGGAGGGGGCTGGGTTACGCGCCCGCCAAACGCATTGCATCGCAAAGGAGCGACATACGTATGAGCGTCCAGATCGACAACCTTCTCCACGAATCCCGCAGATTCCCGCCGACGCCCGAGTTCGCCGCTCAGGCCATCGCCACTCCGCAGCTCTATCAGGATGCCGCCGATGACCGCTTGAAATTCTGGGCTGATCAGGCACGCGATCTGCTGCACTGGCACAAGCCGTTCACGAAGACGCTCGACTGGACCAACCCGCCGTTCGCCAAATGGTTCGAAGACGGCGAATTGAACGTGGCCTGGAACTGCCTCGACCGGCACGTGCTGGCCGGCAACGGCGACCGGGTCGCGCTGCATTTCGAGGGCGAACCGGGTGACTCCCGTGACTGGACCTACGCCGAGCTCACCGCCGAAGTGAAGCGTGCTGCGAATGTGCTGAAAAAACTCGGCGTCAACGCCGGCGACCGTGTCGCGATCTACCTGCCGATGATCCCGGAAGCCGTCATCTCGATGCTCGCCGTGGCCCGCATCGGTGCCGTGCACTCGGTCATCTTCGGCGGTTTCAGCGCCGAGAGCCTCCGCTCGCGCATCGATGACGCCAGCGCCGTGCTGGTGATCACCGCCGACGGCGGCTACCGCAAGGGCAAGGCGTCCGCGCTCAAGCCGGCCGTCGACGCTGCCCTCGAGGGCGGCGAGACCACCGTGCGCAACGTGCTCGTGGTCAAGCGCACCGACGGTTTCGTGGAGTGGTTCGACCGCGACCTGTGGTGGCACGACGAGCTGGCGTCGGTGGAGGCCGAGCACGAGGCACTGGGCTTCCCGGCCGAGAACCCGCTGTTCATCCTTTACACGTCCGGTACCACCGGCAAGCCCAAGGGCATCCTGCACACCACCGGCGGCTACCTCACCCAGGCGGCCTTCACCCACAAGAACGTGTTCGACCTGCACCCCGAGACGGATGTCTACTGGTGCACCGCCGACGTCGGCTGGATCACCGGCCACAGCTACGTGGTCTACGGGCCTCTCGCCAATGGCGCGACCCAGGTGCTCTTCGAGGGAACCCCGGACACCCCGCACCCCGGCCGGTGGTGGGAAATCGTGGAGAAGTACAAGGTGAGCATCCTGTACACGGCGCCCACGGCCATCCGTACGTTCATGAAGCTGGGGCGTCAGATCCCGCAGGGCTTCGACCTGACCAGCCTTCGCCTGCTCGGATCGGTGGGCGAGCCCATCAACCCCGAGGCGTGGATGTGGTACCGCGAGGTCATCGGCGGCAACGTCGCGCCGGTGGTCGACACCTGGTGGCAGACCGAGACCGGGGCGATCATGATCTCCGCCCTGCCCGGCGTGACGACGACCAAGCCCGGTTCGGCGCAGAGCCCGATCCCCGGCGTGGTGATCGACGTGCTCGACGACGAGGGCAACCACGTGGGCCGCGACAACGGTGGCCTGCTCGTTGTGACCGAACCGTGGCCGTCGATGCTGCGCGGAATCTGGGGTGACCCGGAGCGGTTCAAGGAGACGTACTGGGAGAAGTTCGGTTCGGAGAACCCGCGCTACTTCGCCGGCGACGGCGCCCGCCTCGACCGCGACGGCGAGATCTGGCTGCTCGGCCGGGTCGACGATGTGATGAACGTGTCGGGTCACCGCCTGTCGACGGCCGAGATCGAGTCGTCCCTGGTGGCGCACCCGATGACCGCCGAGGCGGCCGTGGTCGGCGCGCACGACGACACGACCGGCCAGGCGGTGGTGGCGTTCGTGATCATCAAGTACAGCCACCTGGAGGAGTCCTCGCACTCGGACATCCAGGCCGTGCTGCGGGCGCATGTGTCCCAGCAGATCGGCGCGATCGCCAGGCCGCGGCAGATCTTCATCGTGAGCGAGCTGCCGAAGACCCGCTCCGGCAAGATCATCCGTCGCCTGCTGCAGGATGTCGCGGAGGGCCGCGAGGTCGGCGACACCACCACCCTCGCCGACACCTCGGTGATGACGGCGATCATGTCCACCCTGAAGTAGCGAGCGGCACGACAAAGCGGGCAGGCCCTGGTGGGCCTGCCCGCTTTCGTGTGTCTTCGGCCGAGTGCCGGCTCAGGCGAAGGAGACGATGAGCTCCAGCTCGACCGGCGAATCCAGCGGCAGCACCGCGACGCCCACCGCGGACCGGGCGTGCACGCCCCGGTCGCCGAAGATGTCGCCGAGCACCTGCGACGCACCGTTGACGACACCGGGCTGGCCGGTGAACGACGGGTCGGATGCGACGAATCCGGTGACCTTGACGACCTGGGTGATGCGGTCGAGAGATCCGATCACGGCCTGGATGGCGGCGAGCGCATTCAGCGCGCACTGCCGGGCGTAATCGTGGGCGTCCGCGGCGGGAACGAGCCCGTGGCCGTCGCCGACCTTGCCGGTGGCCGGGAGGGCCCCGGAGACCATCGGCAGCTGGCCGCTGGTGAACACCAGCGAACCGCACACGACGGCCGGCACATAGGTGGCGACCGGCGGCACCACGCTGGGCAGTTCGATGCCCAGCTCGGCCAGGCGGTCCTCGATCTGCGACACGGCTCAGGCGCCTTCGGCAGCGGCGACCGGACGCTTCAGGTAGGCGACGAGCCCACCCTCAGGGCCGGGAACGACCTGCACGAGCTCCCACCCGTCAGAGCCCCAGTTGTTCAGAATGGCGGCTGTGTTGTGAATCATCAGCGGCGTCGTAAGGTACTCCCAGGCAGGCATATGGCTCCGATTCAGGCGGTTTTTCAGATTTGTCACTTAGTCTCAAGTGTATGTCTGCCAAAAATCGTACGGTTAGTGGAGCGCTCGGCGGGTTCCTCGGTTTTGTCGGGATGAGCGCCATTGCCGGCGTCCTCGTCGCCGCCGCTGTCACGCCCGCGCTGGCGCTTTCCGGTATGACGGCCACGAACACGATCAACATGTTCGAGAGCCTCCCCGACTACCTTGCGATCGACCAGCTGGCGCAGAAGAGCAACATCTACGCCACCAACTCCGACGGCAGCCAGGCGCTCCTCGCCTCCTTCTACGACCAGAACCGGGTCGAAGTGGAGTGGGATGCGATCAGCCCGTTCGTGAAGGATGCCGCGATCGCCGGCGAGGACCCCCGCTACTACGAGCACGGCGGCATCGACCTCGAGGGAACCATCAAGGGCGTCGTGAGCACCGTCGCCACCGGCACCGCCCGCGGTGGTTCCTCGATCACCCAGCAGTACGTGAAGAACGTGCAGGTGCAGAAGTGCGAGGCGATGGCCGACGAAGAGAAACGCATGACCTGCTACGAGACGGCGACGGAGACCACCCCCGACCGCAAGCTCAAGGAGATGCGCCTGTCGATCGGTGTGGAGAAGCAGTACGCGAAGGACGACATCCTTCGCCAGTACCTCAACATCACCGGTTTCGGCGGCACGGTCTACGGGATCGAATCGGCCGCCAACTACTACTACAACACCTCCGCGGCCGCGCTGACGCTGCCGCAGGCGGCCAGCCTCGTGGCGATCGTGAACAACCCGGTCAAGTTCCAGCTCGACAACCCTGAGAGCGAGACGAACGGCGCCGCCAACGGGTACGCCGCCAACAAGGAACGCCGCGACTACATCCTGGGCGAGATGCTCAAGTACGAGAAAATCAGCCAGGCCGACTATGACGCCGCGCTGGCCACTGTGATCGAGCCCGTCATCACCGAACCCAGCACCGGATGCGCCACGGCCGCCGGCAGCGCCTACTTCTGCGACCTCGTCGTGAACACCCTGCAGAACGACCCGACCTTCGGCGACGACGAAGAGGAACGCCTGGCCAACTTCCGTCGCGGCGGCTACGAGATCTACACCACGATCGACCTGGACCTGCAGAACGCCGCCGAGACCACCATGAAGAAGTACGTGCCCACGACGTACGGCGGGTGGGATGTCGGTGGAGTGATCACCAGCGTCGAGGTCGGCACCGGGCGGGTGCTCGCGATGACTCAGAACAAGGAGTACAGCCAGGACCCGGCGGTGACCGAGAACAACGCCAACTACACCGGCATCAACTACAACACCAATTACAACCAGGGCGGTTCCCTGGGCTTCCAGCCCGGCTCGACCTACAAGGTGTTCACCCTGGCCGAGTGGCTGGCCGAAGGGCACACGCTCAACGAGCGCGTCGATTCCCGCGTCAAGAGTGACTGGGGCGTCTTCAAGAACAGTTGTGAAGGTAACCAGAGCTACGCCTTCGCCCCCAAGAACGACGCGAACGAGTCCGGCTCCAACTACAGCGCCCTGCAGTCGACGATCGGCTCGATCAACACCGGGTTCATCGGTATGGCCAAGAAACTGGACCAATGCGGCATCGCCAAGATGGCGAACGACTTCGGAGTGGGCCGCGCCGACCTCGACCCGCTCGACCAGGGACCCTCGGCCGTGCTCGGCACCAACGAGGTCGCGCCGCTGAGCATGGCCGTCGCCTTCGCCGGCATCGCCAACAACGGCCTCAGCTGCAGCCCGATCGTGATCGACCGGATCGTGGGCGCCGACGGCGCCGATGTCACGCCGCCGGCCACCAAGTGCACCCAGGCCGTCACCCCCGATGTCGCCGCCGGCATGACGTATGCCATGCAGAAGGTGATGACCGAAGGGACCGCGACGGTCTCGAACGGCAACACCTCGCCGCGCGTGCCGATGATCGGCAAGACCGGTACGACCGACGGCAACAAGGACACCTGGATGAGCGGCGCGAGCAGCAAGGTCGCCACCGTGGTCGGCGTCGTCAGCGTCACCGGCGACATCAACCAGCGCAAAGTGACTGACTGGGTGGGCGGCACGGCCGCCACCGCCCGTCACCGCATGTGGCCCGAGGTGATGAGCGTCGCGAACGCCAAGTACGGCGGAGAGTCGTTCGCCGAAGCATCCAACAAGGTCTTGCAGGCCGTGCAGGTGCCGGTTCCCGACCTGCGTGGCAAGTCGATGGCTGACGCCACCTCCACCCTGGAATCGGCCGGCTTCGACGTCGTCGACGGCGGCGTCACCGAATCCGAGATGCCCGCCGGCACCGTGGCCCGCACCGACCCGGCCGGCGGCTCCAACGCCAGCCGCGGCTCGACCGTGACCGTCTACTCCAGCAACGGCGCCCTCAAGCTCGTGCCCGACGTCGTGGGCAAGACCGAGGCCGATGCGAAGGCCACCCTGCAGGGGTTCACCATCGACAAGAAGGATCAGGACGTCACCGACCCCCAGCAGGTCGGCAAGGTGATCTCGATGACGCCCGCCGCCGGCACCGGCGCGGCCACCGGCACCGCCGTGCAGATCGTGATCGGCAAACTCGCCGGCGGTAACAGCGGTAACGGCGGGGGCAACGGATGACCCGCGCCAGTTCCGCACGGTCCTCCCTCGCCGTCGGCGCCGGCCTGGTGGCCGCAGCCGGAGTGACCGCGTTCGCGTGGGGCTCGCTCGTGGAGCGGCACATGTTCACCCTTCGCGAGGTTCCCGTTCCGGTGCTCGCGCCGGGCTCCGACCCGATCAGGGTGCTGCACCTCTCCGACCTGCACATGGCCCCGTGGCAACGGGACAAGCAAGACTGGGTGCGCGGCCTGGCCGAGCTCAAGCCGGACCTGATCGTCAACACCGGCGACAACCTCGGGCACGCCGACGGCGTCTCCGGGATCGAATACGCGCTGGAACCGTTCCGCGGCATCCCGGGCATCTTCGTCAACGGGTCGAACGACTACTACGGTCCGATGCTGAAGAACCCGCTGGCATATTTCGGCGCCCCGTCGCTGTTGCGCTCGGCGCTGCACGAGAAGCTCGACATCGACCACCTGCACCGCGTGTTCGCCGACCTCGGCTGGCTCGACCTCGACAATGCGGCGGCGGCACTCGACCTGAACGGCACCCACCTGGAGCTGTTCGGCGTGGACGACCCGCACATCGGGCTGGACCGTCTCGACCTGATCACCCGCGCCATCGACGACCTGCGCGCCAGCGACCCGCTGTCCGAGGAACACTGGCCCGACCCCGAGGTGGCCTCGCCGCCGCGCCCGACGCTCACGATCGGCGTGGCCCACGCGCCCTACCAGCGGGTGCTGAACTCGTTCGTGAACCACGGCGCCCAGCTGATCCTGGCCGGGCACACCCACGGCGGTCAGGTCTGCGTGCCCGGCTACGGCGCCCTGGTCACCAACTGCGACATCCCGCGCAAGCAGGTCAAGGGGCTCAGCCTCTGGGACTCCGGCCTGCACACGTCGTACCTGAACGTGTCCGCGGGGCTCGGCACGTCGATCTATGCTCCGGTGCGGTTCTCCTGCGCGCCGGAGGCGACGCTGCTGACGCTGACTGCGGCGTAGCGCGGGTCTCGGGGTCTCGACAGGCTCGACCACCGGGTCTCGGGTCTCGACAGGCTCGACCACCGTGGTCGAGGTGGGGCATCCGTGGGGTTATACTTGACAAGGCTTACGGGCCATCGGGGTATGGCGCAGCTTGGTAGCGCGCGTCGTTCGGGACGACGAGGTCGCAGGTTCAAATCCTGTTACCCCGACAGATACACAAAACCCCCACTCTACGGAGTGGGGGTTTTGTGTTGGCACTTTCGCTTTCGCTCTGCTCGAGAGGATCACGTCATGACCGATTCCCGCCCGGATGAGCGTCCCGCATCCGTCGTCATTCCGCGGAATGCCTGGCAGGCGCTGATCGTGCTGCTGGCCGGCATGTTCATGGCACTGCTCGACACCACGATCGTGAATGTGGCGCTGCCGACCATCCGTACCAGCCTGGACGCCTCGGAGGCCACCCTCTCCTGGATCATCTCCGGCTATGCGCTGGCGTTCGGGATCGCGCTGATCCCGGCCGGTCGGCTCGGCGATCGCATCGGCCACAAATGGGTCTTCTTCACCGGTCTGCTGCTGTTCACCCTGGCCAGTCTCGCCTGCGGGCTCGCGCAGAACGACCTGCAGCTGATCATCGCCCGGGTCGTGCAGGGGCTCGCCGGCGGCATGTTCGTGCCGGCCGTGACCGCTGTGATCCAGATCCTGTTCCCGCCGCTGGCCCGCGGCAAGGCGTTCGCGATCATGGGGTCGGTGATCGGTGTCTCCACCGCGCTCGGCCCGATCCTGGGCGGCCTGATCATCGAGGCCTTCGGCGACGAGAACGGATGGCGCCTGGTCTTCTGGGTCAACCTGCCGATCGGCATCGTCGCTCTCGTCGCGGCGACGATCCTGCTGCCGGCCGGCTCCCAGCGCGCTCCCGGCACCAAGAGCGGCGGCATCGACTGGGTGGGCCTGGTGCTCATCTCCACCGGGCTCGTGGCGCTGCTGGTTCCGCTGATCGAGGGCGAGGACCGCGGCTGGCCGCTCTGGACCTACCTGACCCTCGTCGCGGGCGCACTGCTGATCGTGGCGTTCGGCTTCTGGGAGGTGGCGTACACCAGGTGGGGCAGAAGCCCGCTGGTGCCGCCGAAGCTGTTCCGGCATCCGGCGTTCACCGGTGGAATTGTGCTCGCGCTGGTCTATTTCGCGGCGTTCACCAGCATCTTCTTTACCATTTCGATTCTCTGGCAGGCCGGGCTCGGGCACACCGCGCTCGAGTCGGGGCTGGTGTCGATCCCGTTCGCGTTCGGAACCATCATCGGCGCCTCACAGAGCAACCGGCTGGCGCAGCGGCTCGGCCGCACCGTACTGGTGATCGGCGTGAGCCTGGTCACCGTGGGTCTGGTCTGGATCTGGCTCGCCCTGCTGCTGATCGGCCCCGCCATCACCAACTGGGAGCTCCTGCCGCCGCTGCTCATCGCAGGCCTCGGCAGCGGATTCTTCATCGCGCCGAACGCGCAGTTCATCGTGGCGACCGTGGACCGCTCCGAGGCCGGTGCCGCCAGCGGCGTCGTCGGCGTCATGCAACGGGTCGGCAGCGCCGTGGGCATCGCCGTGATCGGCAGTGTGTTCTTCGGCACGCTGGTCGTGGCCGGCCCGTCGCCGGCCGCCCTCGCCGCCGGCTTCACCGACAGCGCCACCGCTGCCATGGGTGTGAGCGCCGCGTTCAGCGTGCTCGCGCTGCTGCTCGTGTTCGTGCTGCCGAAGCGCGTGGCGCCGGCGCCGGCGCGGTAGCGCGCGCGGGCCGCGCCGCTCTCCCTCGCGAGTGTTGCCGTTTCGGACGAGTGTTGCCCGTGTGCCGGCTTCATTCGTCCGGAATGGGAACAGTTGGCGAGGCATCCGTCTCGCGTGGCCGCACGATGGCGGCGGTGCTGCCGCGCTTTGCCCAGCTGCTGCCCTGCCGCGCCGCTCTCCCTCGCAAGTGTTGCCGTTTCGGACGAGTGTTGCCCGTGTGCCGGCAACATTCGTCCGAAACGGGAACAGTTGCTGAGGCATCCGTCTGGGCGGTGGGTGCGCGAGCCGCGACCGCGAACGGATGCCCGGACTCGGGCGGTCGGGAGCCAGGCACCTCGCCCGCGCGGGCGGACGCGTCTAGGGTGGTGAGGTCGTCAGTGTTGCGGTCGGGTCCCGGCGCCGTCGGTTCACCGACTGCGCAGTGTGGGAGGGAGACATGACCGATTCGAGTCGCACTCCCCCGCCGACGCGGACCGGTCCGGCCGTGCGGGATGGATCCGCGCGAACTCGGCTTCGCCGCTGGGCGCCCCGGCTCATGCTGGTTTACCTGACCGCGCTGGTGCTGATCGCGTTCTGGCCGGCGCCGGTCGACCGGGACTCCTACGCCGCGCTGCTGTCGGTCATCGACTGGCTGCAGGAGCGCGGTGCTCCCGGCTGGCTGCGCTACAGCCTGGCCGAATTCGCCGCCAATGTTCTGCTGTTCGTTCCGGTCGGCCTCTTCGTCATGATGCTGACCGGGGCGCGCGGATGGTGGCTGGCCGTGCTGACGGGTTTCGCGGCGAGCTGCACCATCGAGCTCGCGCAGCTGATCTTCCTGCCGGCCCGCTACGCCACCCTGTCCGATGTGATCGCGAACACCATCGGGGCGGCCGTCGGCGCCGGGATCGGGCTGGTTCTGCTGCGCGGCGACCGCGCGCGCTGACGCCTTACCCCCACGGCGCGTGCATAACTCCTGCAAATTGTGACGGATGTGCCCCATTCAGCCCCAAAACAGCCCTCCGGCGGCAATTTGCAGGAGTTATGCCAGGGGAGCTCGGGCAGCCACCCGCGGAGCAGCCGCCCGCCGCTACCCCAGGGGCTGCAGCAGGGGGCACCACTACCCGAGGAAGGGCACCGGACCCACCGCTACCCGAGGGTCTGCAGCTCGGGACGGTAGCCGGCGAGCGTGTCGGTCTGGAAGCCCTCCCGCACGGCGGCGAGGCCGTCCCAGTCCACGTTCACGATGGACTGGCCGTCGCCCGACGTTCCCGTGCCGTCGGTCGGCATCGTGAAGAAGGTGACCTGCGGCTGCCGCACCTCACGCAGTTGCCAGGCCAGAGCGGTCAGGTAGGCGGAGTCGAAGCCCTCGTCCACGGCCAGGAACGGCGTGACCGTCTCCAGCAGACCCGACGTCTTCACCGGGTCGGTCAGCACAGACTTGTGCATCGCCGCCGACAGCAGGCCGCTGATGATGAGCTGCTGGTTGCGCACCCGCTGAAAGTCACCGTCCTGGAACGCATACCGCTCCCGCGCAAACGCGATCGCCTGGGCGCCGGTCAGATGCTGCCCGCCCGCACCGAAGTAGTGCCCCTTGAGATGGGACGAGTCGAAGCCGATCGGGTTGTTGATGTCGACGCCGCCGAGGGCATCCGTTGCCTGTTCGAACCCGGAGAAATCGACCACGGCCACATGATCGATGCGGGTGCCCAGCAGGTTCTCCACGGTCTGCACGGCCAGCGGCACGCCACCCCACGACAGCGCGGCGTTGATCTTCGCCTGCCCGTGCCCGGGCACCTCGACCCAGCTGTCGCGCAGGATCGACATGACGAAGAGGTTCTTGCGATCGGCCGGCACGTGCACCACCATCATGGTGTCCGAACGCTCGCCACGGATGTCGGCGAGGTTCTTTCCGGTGGCACCGCGGGTGTCCGATCCGAGCAGGAGGATGTTCTGCGGCTGCCCGGCGGGAACCGCGCCCGGGTCCGCGGCCGGGTCGGCGGAGGCAGAGGCGGAGGCAGGGGCATCCGTTGCGGTGTCGGCCGGCGCCCCCGACGGGCGGGAGGCCTCCTCGGGGAAGGCGTTCGGGATCTTCTCGGTTCCGTTGTCGAAGGCGCGGGTGAGGCTGAATGCGTAGATGCCGCCCGTGGCGACGGCGCCGATCAGCACCGTTCCGAGCACCGCCAGGGCGATGCGCCACGGGTGTCGTTTGCGCGGGGCCTCGCCGGCCGGGCCGAACGTTTTCGGGCGCGGGGAATCCTGGGTTTCGTGCGGCATACGGGTTGCCTCCTGTGGCCGCTCGAGCGAACGGTGCCGACACCCTAGCCCGGCTCTGCACCGGGAGATATACCGATCGAGGAAACAATCCGGGCCGGCACGGAAAGGGCGCCGGGCGCTATACGGCGGCATGCCTTGACCCCTACTGTGAGTCTCATGAGCACCGTGATCACGAAAGCCGTCATTCCCGCGGCAGGTCTGGGAACCCGTTTTCTTCCGGCCACGAAGGCCATGCCGAAGGAGATGCTGCCGGTCGTCGACAAGCCGGCGATCCAGTACGTTGTGGAGGAGGCGGCCGCGGCCGGTCTGACCGACATCGTGATGGTCACCGGGCGGCACAAGAACGCCCTCGAGAACCACTTCGACCGCATGACGGAACTCGAGTCGCTGCTCGAGATCAAGGGTGACCACGACCGGCTGGCGAAGGTGCGCCACCCGACTCGGCTCGCCGACATCCACTATCTGCGGCAGGGCGATCCGCTCGGACTCGGCCACGCGGTTCTGCGCGCACGGATGCACGTGGGCAACCAGCCGTTCGCGGTGCTGCTCGGCGACGACCTGATCGACGTGCGCGACGAGCTGTTGACCCGGATGATGGCGGAGCAGGGCAAGCGCAACGCCAGCATCGTGGCGCTGCTGGAGGTCGATCCGTCGCAGATCCACCTCTACGGCGCCGCCGCGGTGGAGGCCACCGACGACCCCGATGTGGTGCGGGTGACGGGGCTGGTCGAGAAACCGAGCACCGAGGATGCCCCGTCGAACCTGGCCATCATCGGCCGTTACGTGCTGCGCCCCGAGGTGTTCGACGTGCTCGAGCGCACCCTGCCGGGCAAGGGCAACGAGATCCAGCTCACCGACGCCCTGCAGGAGATGGCGGTGACCCCGGAGACCACCGGCGGGGTCTACGGGGTCATCTTCCGCGGCCGTCGTTACGACACGGGCGACCGCCTCGACTACATCAAGGCCATCGTGCAGCTCGCGGTTGAACGCGAGGATCTCGGCCCCGACCTCCGGGCGTGGCTGCACGCGTTCGTCGCCTCGCACGTGGAGCCGGCCGCGGTCGGGGCGGCCGCGGTCGGGGCGGCCGCGGTCGGGGCGGCCGCGGTCGGGGCAGTCGCCGCCGGGGCAGTCGCCGCCGGGGCAGTCGCCGCCGGGGCAGTCGCCGCCGGCTGAGCTGCGGGCTCAGCCGGCCGGCGCGGGTGAGGGGCGCTTAGGGGCGCGCGGCGGCATCCGTCAGTTGGGGCAGAAGCGTTTCGAGGAACGCGGCGGTGTCTTCCCAACCCTCCACGGCGACGCATTCGACGCCGAGCACCTTGACCGGGTAGTCGTTGCCGTTCTCGTCGAGGCGGTCCCCGACGAAGAGCATCTCGTCGAGGGGCACGCCGGTGAGGGTGGCCAGCTTGAGCATGCCGTAGGCCTTGTCGATGCCCTGCCGGGTGATGTCGACCGAGGTCGACCCGCCCGAGCGCACCTCAAGGTCGGGCAGCAGCACCTGCACCGCTTCGCGGAGGGTGTTCTTCTTCTCGCCGGACGGGTCCCAAGCGGACTTGGCCACGACCGGGGCACCCTGGCCGAGGGCCGAAAAGGTGATCTGCGAGCCGCGGTCCTCGAGGATCGGGCCCCAGGTCTCGGCCTCCCAGTAGCCGAGGTCGCGGGCGGCAGCCTCGACGGCGGCGAGGGCGCGCGCCTTCTCGTCGTCGTTGAGGTACTCGGCGTAGATCTGGTTCCAGGCGCCCTCGGAGTGGCGGTAGTACTGGGTTCCGCAGGTGGGCATGAGGTGCAGGCGCGCGAGGTCGTCGTCGGTCGCCGTGTCGAGGTTGTCGATCAGCTGCATGTGGAACTGGGCGATCTGACCGCCGGAGATCACGCACACGTCGACGACGCCGAGCAGTCTCACCATGAGTTCGGCCATGCGCGGATCGAGGGGGGACTTAGAGGCCGCGAGCGTGTCGTCGAGGTCGAAGGCAACCAGGCGGGGAAGTGTCGTCGTCATGTGAGGTGTGGTTTCTTTGTGATGACTCTCGGCCGTGCTCGTGGCCCGGAGCTTGACGTCACCCATGCGCGACGCCCGTGAAAAGTGTACAGCGGGGGGTTGGGGGTGGGTCGGGGCCGGCATGCGGCATCCGTTGTGACGCAACTTCGGAGAATTTCGGGACACGCCGCGATTCGTGGCGGGCCGAACGGCGTGTTGCGAAAATCTCCGCAGTTAGCGCGGGGGCACGGATGCCGCGGGCGGGTTGGGAGGATGGCTCGCCGGGTTTCGACAGGCTCAACCAGCGGGGGGCGGTAAGCGGTGGGGTGGTGAATCGGGCGGGAACGGGGCCGGCACGCGGCATCCGTTGTGACGCAACTTCGGAGAATTTCGGGACACGCCGCGACTCGTGGCGGGCCGAACGGCGTGTTGCGAAAATCTCCGCAGTTAGCGCGGGGCACGGATGCCGCGGGCCGGGTTTGGAGGATGGCTCGCCGGGTTTCGACGGGCTCAACCACCGGGTTTCGACAAGCTCAACCACCGGGTTTCGACAGGCTCAACCACCGGGTTTCGACAAGCTCAACCACCGGGTTTCGACAGGCTCAACCACCGGGTTTCGACAGGCTCAACCACCGGGAGGGGCTCAACCAGCGGGAGGGGGTCAACCGGCGAGGCCGGCGGGAAGCGGGCCCGTCGCCACGAGGTACAGGCGCTGCGTGGGACGCGTCATGGCGACGTACAGCGCACCCGCACCGCGCGAGGACGCGGCGACGATGCCGGCCGGATCCACGACGATGGCGGCGTCGAACTCCAGCCCCTTCGCGTCGTGCGGGGTGAGCACCGCCACCTCGGCCAGGAGGCCGGCAGCTCCGACCCCGACAATCGAGGGCCCGAACGCAGCCGACAGCGAAGCAACAACGTCGGCCAGCGCGGGCTCCAGCACGATCACTGCGACGGTGCCGCCGAGGCCCAGCGCACGTTCCCGCCGAACGGCCGAAACGACATCCGGAAGCGTCGAGATCGGCCACTCACTCGCCCGCACCGACCGGGCCGGGGTGATCGGCAGGTCGTGCGCCACGGCCATCGACTCCGCGGCCGACGCGATCTGGCTGGGGGTGCGGTAGTTCACGGTGAGCTCCTCCAGCCGCCAGCGATCAGCCTCCTGCGACCCGGAGAGCAGCGGCTCGAGGGCGTCGCGCCAGTTGGACGCAGCCGCAGCCGACGCCGCCTGGGCGATGTCGCCCACGATGGTGAACGAGCGCAGCGGGCCACGCCGCAGCACCAGCCGCCACTGCATCGGTGAGAGTTCCTGCGCCTCGTCGACCACGACGTGCCCGTAGGTCCAGGTGCGGTCGAGGGCGGCGCGCTCGGCCGTGGTGGCCCGGTCGCCCAGCTCGGCGAAGTTGTCGGCGAGCGCCTTCGCGTTCACCAGCCCCTTCACCTCCATGTTCGAGATGGCCAGCTCCGCGTTCTCCACGTCGCGCTTGCGCTGCTCCTTCTGCTCGCGCTTCTGGGCGGCGTCGACCACGTTGTACTCCCCCAGGTGCTCGGCGGCCTCGTCGAGCAGCGGCACATCCGAGATCGTGAACTCGGCACCCCGTGCTCGGTGCAGCAGCGCGCGCTGCGCGGGCGTCCAGGTGGGGGTGAGCTGCGCCAGCCACTGCGGGCGGGCGTAGAGGTCTTGCACGAGCTTCTCGGGGGTGAGCGGCAGCCAGGCGGTGTTCAGGGCCACGCGCACGTCGTCGGCGAGGCGCAGGTCTTCGCGCAGCATGGGCAGGTCGGTGTCGTCCATCGACCGGCCCTGAGCCTTCAACTGTGTAAGCCACTCCCGGGACAAAGCGGCGAGCGCGTTCTTCACGAACGTCACCCGGGCCTCGTTGTGCGGCTTGCCGCTGGCCCGCGCCCGGTGAATGGCGGTCTCGATCAGCTGCGGCTTCAAAGTGATCCGGTCACCGTTCACGACCAGCACCTGCGCCGCCGCCGGCACCCGCTGCCGCGAGCGCACGGCCCGCGAAATCAGCCGGGCCATCGAGGTCTGGCCCTTGATCGCGGCGACGGCCGGGGCATCCTCTCGCGTCGCCTCGATGCCGGGGTACAGCTGGCCCACGGATGCGAGCACCACCCCGGTCTCCCCCAGCGACGGCAGCACCGCCTCGATGTAGTTCAGGAAGGACTCCGACGGCCCCACGATGAGCACACCCGAGTTCTTCAGCCGATCCCGATGCGTATATAAAAGGTACGCCGCACGGTGCAGGGCCACGGCCGTCTTGCCGGTGCCCGGCCCGCCCTGCACGACGAGCACGCCCTTCAGGTCTGAACGGATGATGCGGTCCTGCTCGGCCTGGATCGTCGAGACGATATCGCTCATATGCCCGGTGCGCTGGGCGGTGAGCGCGGCCAGCAGTGCGCCCTCGCCCTGGTGCACTGTTGCCGAATCACCCTCGAGCAGCGCGGCGTCGAGGATCTCGTCCTCGATGCGCACGATGTCGCGGCCCTTCGACAGCAGGTGCCGGCGGGCGCGGGCGCCGAGCGGCGTGGCGGCGGTGGCCTGGTAGAAGGCGCTGGCCTGCGGCACCCGCCAGTCCAGCAGCAGGGGCTGCAGGTCTTCGTCGCGCAGCCCCAGTCGGCCGATGTAGCGGTAGACGGAGGCAGGGTCAGAGGCAGAGTCAGAGTCAGACGAAGCAGAGTCGGCAGGGTCGGCGGCCACTTCGAGCCGGCCGAACGCCAGCCGGTCGTCGACCTCGCGCAGCTGCACGATGCGGTCTTCGTAGAGCCGCGCGAACGTGTCGCGTTCGGACCGGGACTGGTGGTTGCCGCCCACGTCGAGACGCCGCACGGCCACGAGCTGCTGCTCGGCCTCCTGCTGCAACGCGTCGAGACGCGCATACAGGTTCGCGACATACTGCTGTTCCCGCTGAAGCTCCTGGTCGACCACGCGCACACCCCTTGAAATCCGAGCTTCAAGTTTACTCGGCTCGAGCAGGGCCGCCCGACAGGCTCTTCGTCGTTGCCCGCGCCTAAGCGACCTGCGCGGGCAACGGGCCGCTATTCGATCGTCTGCACCTCGGGCTGGTAGGCGTCGAGGGTGTCCGTCTGGAACCCCTGCTGCACGAGCTTGAGCTTCTCCTGGTCGATCACGACGATCGACTGGCCGTCGGGCGAGGTGCCGGTGCCCGTCGTCGGCAGGGTGAAGAACGTGACGTCGCCCACGCGCACGTCGCGCAGCTGCACGGCCAGCCCGGCCACGTAGGCGGAGTTCAGCCCGTCGTCAACGGCGAGGTAGGGGGCGATCGCCCCGACCAGTTCGCTGATCCGGGCAGGGTTGGTGAGGGTTTCCGCTGTCAGCGACTTGCCCAGCACGGCCTTGATGAAGGCCTGCTGGTTGCGGGCCCGCTGAAAGTCGCCGTCCGCGAAGGCATACCGCTCCCGCACAAACGCCAGCGCCTCCGTGCCGTTCAAACGTTGGGGTCCCTCGTCGAAGTAGCGCCCCTTCATCGCAGACGACTCGAAGCCGACCGGGTTGTCGATGTCGACGCCGCCCAGGGCATCCGTGATGCCCTTGAACCCGGTGAAGTCGACGATGGCCACATGGTCGATGCGCGCACCCAGCAGACCCTCGATGGTCTGCACGGCCAGGGGAACCCCGCCGTAGCTCATGGCGGCGTTGATCTTGGCCTCGCCCTCACCCGGAATGTCGACCCAGCTGTCACGCATGATCGACATGACATAGATGTTCTCGCGGTTCTCCGGCACGTGCACCACCATGATGGTGTCCGAGCGCTGGCCGGTGAGGTCGGTGATCGACCCGTCGTTCGCCCCGCGGGTGTCCGAGCCGAGCAGCAGGATGTTCTGCCCGGTCGCCCCATCACCGGTCGCCCCTTCACCGGTCGCCGCCGGCGGCCGCGACGCCTCGTCGGGGAACACGTCGGGGATCTTCACGGTCTGACTGTCGAAGGTGTTGCTGAGCGTCCAGGCGTAGACGCCCGCGACCCCGCCCACGAGCAGAACGACGGCGGCGATGGCGATCAGCGCGATGCGCCACCCGCGGCGTTTCCGCCGGGGCGCCGGTGCGCCAGACGACTCGGCGGTCACGGTCGCCCCAGCCCCAGGTAGGTCCAGCCGGCGGCGCGCCAGGCTGCGGCATCGAGGGTGTTGCGGCCGTCGATGATGATCGGCACGCGCACGAGCGCGGCCGCCCAGACCGGGTCGATCTGCTTGAACTCGGCCCATTCGGTGACCAGCACCACCGCGTCGGCGGCCCGCAGGGTCTCCTCGATGCTGGTCGAATAGGTGAGCTGCGGATGCCGCAACCGCGAGTTCTCAATCCCCTGCGGGTCGGTGGCCATCACGTCGGCGCCGAGGCCCCGCAGTTGCACGGCCACGTCGAGGGCCGGCGAGTCCCGCACGTCGTCGGAGTGCGGCTTGAAGCTGAGTCCGAGCACGGCCACCTTGGCCGTGTAAACGGGCTTGTCCAGGGCCTGCAGGGTCATCGCGACCACCCGTTGCCGCTGGCGCATGTTGATCGCGTCGACCTCCTTCAGAAAGGAGACCGACTCGCCCCGGCCCAGTTCCTCGGCGCGGGCCGTGAAGGCACGGATGTCCTTGGGCAGGCAGCCGCCGCCGAACCCGACGCCCGCGTTCAGAAAGCGGCGGCCGATGCGGTTGTCGAACCCGATGGCGTCGGCCAGCTCGGTGATGTTCGCCCCGGAGACGTCGGCGATCTCGCTCATGGCGTTGATGAAGCTGATCTTGGTGGCCAGGAACGCGTTCGCGGCGACCTTGACGAGCTCCGCTGTGGCGTAGTCGGTCACGATCAGCGGCGTCTCCGCGGCCATCGCGGACGCGTAGACCTCGTTCAGCAGCGCGGTGGCATGCTCGCCGGCCGCGCCGGCCGGCACCCCGTAGACCAGGCGGTCGGGGCTGATGGTGTCTGTCACGGCGAAGCCCTCGCGCAGAAACTCGGGGTTCCAGGCCAGGGTGGCCCCACTGCCGGATGCCTCGATCACGCCGGCCAGGCGGGCGGCGGTGCCGACCGGCACCGTGCTCTTGCCCACGACCAGGTCACCGGCGGCAAGGTGGGGCAGCAGCGACTGCACGGCCGCGTCGACGTAGCTGAGATCGGCGGCGTGGCTGCCCGCCTTCTGCGGAGTGCCGACGCCGACGAAATGCACCTGCGCGCCCGCGGCATCCGCAATGTCGGTGCTGAAGCGGAGCCGACCCGAGGCCATGGCCGAGGTGAGAATCTCGGGCAGGCCGGGCTCGTAGAACGGCGGTGTGCCCGCGGCCAGCTGGTCGATCTTTCTGGCATCGATATCGATGCCCACCACGTCGTGGCCCAACTCGGCCATCGCCGAGGCGTGCACGGCCCCGAGGTAGCCACAGCCGATTACGGATAGTTTCATATCGTCTTCTCCACCCCTGAAGCCTAGCCTCGGGCATCCGGCGAGTCGGCCCAACCCCCTCCTTGGGGGGCGGAAAACCGCGAGTCTGGTGTCAGCGCAGCACTACAGTGAAAATTGTGACTAAAATCCGGCCCGAGCAGATGGGCCACAAGGCATTATTGCGACGAGGTCGCAGCACCAAAGGGCTGCAGTACGCCTTTCTGGCCGTCGCTGCGGTCTCCGCCGGCGTCATCGGCTACGCCGCCTTCGCCATCGGCCTGTAGCCCCGCAGCCCCGACTACCCCGCCGCGACGGTCGCGCAGTCGAGGGGCAGATCCGAGATCGTCGTGGGGTTCACCATCGGGGTGACCTCGGCCTCGAGCGCCTTCGTGCCGGTTGCGGCCGCGACCACGTCGAGTGTGATCTTCGACGTGGCGCCGGGTTCCATGCTCACGATCAGCTTCGCCACCGGGTAGTCGGTGTCGTGGAACGATTCGAGCTGCACGGGAGCGCCGTCAACCGTCGCGCCCACGATCTGCGAACCGGGCGGGGCGTAGACCATGACGATCATGCGCTGCACGCCCGGCTCAAGCTTCTCCCGCACGAACGTGCCCAGAATCGAGGGGCTGACGGATGTCGCCGCATCGGCCGGCAGGTCGTTGGTGAGGTCGATGCCGACGCGGTACGACGCCTTCCCATCGGCCCGGCATGCAGCCTGACCGAGGCTCACGGACTGTTTCAGGTAGTAGTTCATCTTCGAGCCGACGTTCTCTTGAAAGTAGACCCCGACCCGATCCGTCGTTTCGGTGCTCTTCGGCAGGGAGCCATCCACCCCGAGTGACTCGAAGATGGCTTCCTCTTCCTGCCTTGGGCTCCACATCAGCACCCGGTGCTCGCTCGCGGCCTGGGTGAGGGCTGTCATCAGCTGGTTAGGATCGACGCCGCCGCCCAGAAGCTGATCAAAAGTCTTCTCGACGATTTCCGCATAAAGGACGTCCTGCGCAGCGTTGTCGGCGACAGCGTCCGCGCTAGTGTTTCCGGACCAGAAGCGCATGTAGACCCCGTTGAGCAGGAGCGGCACCAGAGTCTCGCTCGTGAGTACGTCTCCGGTCGACAAAGGAATGGGAGGGGTTCCCCGAAGCAGATAACTCAGCGCAACTGGATCAACCGAGATGACGCCATCGATATCGGTGCCGAACTGTTGCTTCCACATTTCTTGGGTCACGGTAGCTGCACTCTCGAAACTGGGCCGCACCGTGAGGTTCGACATCGCTCGACCGAACTCCGAGCCATACAGCGCCTCTACCCCCTCCGGAAAAGGAATCACGGATTCCTGGTAGTAAGCGAAGTTCCCGAATCCCGCCGGCACGGCGTCGCCCAGCGTGACGCGGCCTTTATCCAGCGTCAACAGGGCAAACGAAAGCGAGGTGCCTCCGAGAGCCCGTGCTTCAGCGTTGTTCTGGAACACGATGACGTAGTTGCGTGGGGCCTCCCCACCGAGAGCATCGGGAAGAGCGTCCACTACCTGACTTGCCGACGCCAACGATGGAGTGATGCCCCCCAGGAAACCGCGAAATTCGTTCACGGCTGCGGCGACCTGACCGACCGTTCTGCTGGTGTCGAGGTCGCTGACCCGCTTGTCCGCTGCGGCAAACACCGTGCTGGCCTGGCTCAGGGCTTGTCCCGCTGCAGCGATCGGCTCAAGGTCGATGGCACCGTCGGTAGGCTTCAATGCCGCCGGGTTCAACGTCGCTGCGGTCGCAGCCAACGGGACGGCCGCGCCGCCAACCACGTCATCGGCGACATCGGCCAGGTTTCGCACGGCTGCGAGATTAGCCCCTAAGAACGGAACGAACTCCGCGGCGCGCCACACCGGGTCGGCCGTCAGATCGCGGGCGCGGGCAGTGTGCCCCGCCATGATTTCTACCGATGCCGAGACCGCGGCCGAGTCTCCTGCAAGCAGCTGAGTCTTGATCGTGGAGGCCAGCGGCAGTGCCGCTTCCAGTTCGGACTTCGCCTGTAGCCCCCGACTCCCAACCCAGGCGCCTGCAACCATGACAACACCGACGACGACGGCCGCCCAGAACCACCAACGACGGTGGAGCGGGGGCTTGCGGCGCTTCACGGGCCTTCGGGCGCCCGAGCGGTTTCCTGTTTCATTCACTGGGCTATTGAATCAGGTCGAGGCCTCACTCAAAACCACAAGCATGGTGGGCTCCGCCTGCCAGTCCTACGCCAAGCACGGCCATTGCAGAGTCGGGCAGAAAATACACGCCATGTGACCCTCGTGGAGAAACGAGGCCACGGGGCCAGGGGCCACGTGACAATCATCGGCAACGGGTTCGATAGTGTGGCCGAATGAGGTCACCAGTTGCACGAGGGCTCCGCGGGATTCACCACTATGGGAGGCGAATTGCGTCGAGCCTTCGAGTTGTGTCTTTGAGGATGAGATATCCCAACTTGGTGGTCCACCGCCCTGTTCATATCGGCCCAGGCTGCGACATCCAAGTCCAGGGCGATGGAAATCTGCTCATCTGGGGCTGCTACGTGGCGCGGGGCGTAACACTAATTGCAGGCCCTGGGGCTAGCCTCACGATCCGGTCCGACTTCATTGGCCCATACTCAACCGTTGTCGCACGCAAGTCGGTGACAATTGGCGCTGGGTCGAAGCTTGCCGAGAATGTTGTTGTACGCGATGGGAACCATGACCACAGCGTCCCCCTGCGCGCGATGAAGTTCACTGAGGCACCCATCGTGATTGGCGCAGATGTGTGGCTCGCCGCGGGGAGTACCATCCTTGCTGGGGTGACGGTTGGTGACGGTTCAACGGTGGCTGCTGGTGCAGTCGTGACAAGAGACGTTGCTCCGCTCACCACAGTCGCTGGCGTACCCGCCCGCCCGATGCTTCCCAGGTAGCCCCAACCGCCGGGTTGCTGCCCGAGGTTCCAGTTGCCGGGTCAACCGGGCACGAGGGCGGCCTTTATGTCCATCCCACCAGGCCAGCACCTCAAACGCTTCCACGCTCAAGGGGAACAAAGGATTAGCGGGCCCGCGCACCGAAGGAAGCACTTGAAGACAACAGCACAACGCCCGGTCCTCGGCCGCACACCCTGCAAGCAAGCTTCTAGACTGCAAAAAATGACTGGACTCATCACCTGCGGTGCCGGATACACCGGATCCCACGCCGCTCGCTTGTGCCCCCTGCTGAAAAATCCGCGGAACTTCGCGCTGCTAACCAGCACTACTTCAACGTAGTAAAATTGCAGTTGGCCCGAACTAGACGTCACAGTCCTGCCAAACCACGTGCCGATGGTTCTTGAGCGCACCTCGGCCACCCCTTTGTTGTTTTTTTGAGTGAACCACAACACACCAGACGGCGCTTGCATTGGCGACGTTATTCACGTGCTCGATCTGGCCGAGGTGGGCCTTGTCGCGGTCGAAAGCCTCTCGTATGGAGACTCTTGCCGCGATATATTCAACGTCGGCACGGGCCAAGGGCGCTCCGTACGCGACATGGGCGTCGCTGCACTGAGCGAGTCAGGAGCGAGCCTTAACCGAGTAGGTGCGCACGTCGCGCGGGAGAACCTGCCACTGTGCTCAGTCGATTGCCAACGCAATCGGTGGCTGGCCCGGCTCGATCTCGTAGAAATCGTTACATCTTGGGGATCCCGCCAAGTACTGACAGGCCAACTCAAACCAATCGCCCCAATCGCCCCAATCGCCCGCAGCATCCTGACATCAAAACGCACGACTGGGTGGAGCTCGAGCCCTCTAATGCCAGGCCCGGGGGCCGAGGGCGGCAAGAAACCGATAGGAACCGTATCCGCTTGCGGGTCTGTTCCTTCGGCCAGACGGCTGATCACCGCGTATGGAGCTGCCAGCACGCCTGCTCACCGGGGCGCTACCTGCGTAGGCCGCGAGGTGGCCGACGCTCGCGAAGACCTCCCGAGGTGAAGGGTCAAGACCAAGCCTGTCACGCCAGTCGCCGGCGGAGCTCAGCACTGGCAGCAACCGCAGTTCCAGCGAAGACTGCAATGCGTGCGAGTGCGCAACCCATAGCTCCCCCCCAGAGGGAGGCGAAACAATAGGCGGGCACCGAAACAAGGACCACGATTATCCCGATTCGAGATGCAACCTTGGGCCACTCCCCGCCAATCAGCCCTCTGCTGGAGATCACGAGGAGTGAATAGAAGAGTTCCGATAGGAGCAACACCGAAAGCAGGACGGGCGCGTCTTCATATGCTTCATCGAACACAATCGGCACCGCCCACGCACTCAGAATTACAACCACCAAACCGCCGATGACGGACGCCACAATCGTCAGCTTCTGCATGCGAAGAACGGTCTGCCAGGTCCCGCCCTCTGCGACGTGCTGGGTCGCAATCTGCCCGACTGCGGTCGGAACCAAGCGAAGAACCTCAGCCAGTGTTGCTGCGAGCGCGTAGACCGCAACAACCGAGGGGGACACAAACGCACCTAAGACTAGGCGGTCCGCTCTGGACATAATGACGATTCCCAAAGGCAGGCCCAACGACCGCGCACCATGGGCTGCGAGCTTGACCATCTCTCGAATTCGACTACCTGCCCAGTTGACTGCTCCTGCTCGAGTCGCGGCCACAACCGCAAAGATCAAAACGCCCGCTGAAGCCCCTGCCTGCCCCAGCGTGAGCCCGGCCGCCGTCGGCGCGAAAAGACTCGTTGTAGCCATACCCACTAGACCCGCAACAGCCCCAACCGACGCCCACGCCGACCCGGCCGCATACTGATTGAGAGCGAATCGAGCCTCCGAGATCAACGGTTGCGCGACCTGCACAGCGGTTGAAACGGCACAAGCTGCAATCAGCGTCGGACTCGCAAGTGTCGGACTGGAAATGAGTGACATCGCCCAGCATGACGCCGCGCCGGCAGCAGCAGCGACGACAACGAGGAGCACCGAAGTGAGCGTGTACGTCGCCGCGAGGGTGTGCCCGGCCGCACCGATCTGACGCGGCCGTCGACTCCTGTAAACATTGCCGATGCCAGCTCCCCCTATGAGGCCGACTATCGAAGCGATTGTAATTGCGATGACCATCAGGCCTCGCTCTTCGACAGGCAACCACAGGGTTGAAAGGACCGCAGCCGCTGCGTTTGCCAGCATTTGAGTCACAGAGCCCGCTAGAAGGGACCCCAGTCGAAGCATAAAGCTACTGGATTTCGCCGCGTTTACTGTCATGATCTACTTCGCTCACCTCGCCATCGCGCAATCAACACGAGCGCACCCCCAATGAGCCATTGGAATACTATCGGCGCGAATGAATTGCGGACGCCAATTAGCAGAGGGAGGAGAACTACGACAGTTACAACGGCGCTCTCGGGGTTTAAGGGCATCCTGTCTACGGCTGCGACCAGAATTCCGATAGCAAGCATCAGAATCGTCATGCCAAGAAGGCCCCCGTTTCGAATCCCCTCGGCGACGGGCGACCCTCCAATTTGGCCGACCCGACTTGCGATCTCGACATTGAATATGCGGAAATCCGATCCTGCCGCAGGCGCACCGTTACCGAAGACATTTTCGAATAGGCGTACGAGGGGCGCTATGTAAGTCACGCCATTCGACGGCGCGAGCCCCGATTCCATCCATCTTTGGACCGCGACGGTTGGATACAGCGAGTATCCCATCTCAGCCAGACCTTCGATTGGAACTAAGCCGGACCAACCACCGGCGAAAATCCCATCAACTCCATCAATCCTCGTCTTCCGTAGGAGGCTGATAACCGCAAGGCCGACGTACGCGATCAGCAGAAGTGGCACTGCACGAAGCCGACGCGATCTCGCCTCAACGACGAGGAGCGTCATCGCCGGGAATAGCACGGTCCCACGCAAGCCGAGAGGCAGTCCGATGAGCGCAATCGCGATCATGAGCCCCCAACCAACCCGACGGGCAACGCCTCCGCTCGCGACCAGGAAAGCAACGCCGAATCCGAGGAGGATTACTCCGTAACCGAATATGCCCTCACCGCCGACAGCCTCCAGGAATTGCCCATAGCCCGCGAACAGAACACCTAAACCGCCGCTGTCGATGAGTGCCTTCCCGATCAGAAGCAGGCCGAGCACAACTCCGATTCCGCCAGCCAAGACTGTCCCCCGAGCATCAGAATTGCGATCGGTGGTGTCGCGCCAGCGAGTGTTTTGGATGGGCCACGGCACCATTGATACGACGATCGTGCTGACGGCGAGCGCGAAGAACGCCACACACACTGCAACGACCGCTGGGTGCAAGCTCTCACTCAAGACCCAACTGTTGTCGCCTCCGCCAATGAGCGTCCGCTGCCCACCGATGGCGAGTGCAATCACCAAGCCGCAGTGGAAAAGCCCAAAAACCATCACATATACGGTGGATGCTCCCCCGATCCCGCGATCACCTCGCCAGCAAGCAATGTGGCAGCCCGCCCAAGCCAAGACCAAAGCAAGAGCATGGCTCAAAATCTGTGCATGCGCTGAGAGCGAAGCCGCAATAACAAGAGCGAGCAAGCACAGTCCGAGACCAGCCATTTGGCGACCGAAGGAAACGCCAAGTCGCGGAGGGCTAAGTCGTGGCGTTGTCAACGCTCCACGCGCCAAACCTTGCACCACTCCTCCACCGACTCCACCAGAGTAAATTCGGAGGACTCAAAAGTTTCACGAATTCGTGCTCGATCATGGATAGGCAGTGACAACGCCGCATCCAACGCATCCGCCCAGACCTGAGGTGAGGCATCCAAATTGACCAATGTGATACCGGCCAGCGAATGCGCCACAACGTCCAAACCGGGGAGATTGGTAACGACAGTCGGTACCCCGCTCGCCGCGGCCTCAAGCACGACTCCCGGTAGCCCTTCCCTCGATGATGTGAGAATCAATGCGCTCGCATTCTTCAAGAGATCTGAAACGTCGTCCCTCTCGCCCAGGAGCTCGAATCCCAACTCTGGCAGTTCGCCCAAATCCGCTGCGCCACCGGGCCCCACGACTCGCCAAGTCGTGGAGCGCATCTCCGCCAGCCGCTCAAATATGGGGACAAGAATCCTTCGATTTTTTTCCGGGGCGGCGCGGCCGATATAGAGCACGTTTCCAGGCGTGATCCACCGTGTCCTGAATTGCTCTGCTGGAGCGAACCGAACCACGTCGACGCCGTTTGGGAGGACACGGGTATCAACGCTGCGCCATCTCCCAACCCATCCTGTGGCGCCAACTCCAAAGCGAAGGCTGGGCTGGCTCACGGCCAGGACATGCGTCGCACTCAGCATCATGCTCAGGCGAGCCACGGCGCGATAGACCCGGCGCCCGAAGCTATTTCCCCTATCGTCCCCTTGGCTGTGGATCCTAGCCACTCGAACCGGGATTCCCGCAAGCGCAGCGATGACGAGGAGGAAACCGCTTGTCACGGAGACATGCGACACGACGGCAACGGGTTGCAGACGGCGAATGATTCGCCAAACCCGGACGGGCAGGGTTCGTAAGGGCTTAACGGGGAAGGCATGGACAGACGCCCCGACTTCCTCAAACTCGCTTGCAAGGGACCCGACATTGCCTGAAAGGCACAGAAATATTTGATGCGCGCTACTGGGCGAGATTGCTCGACACAAATCGAGGGCTACGGTCTCCGCGCCCCCTCGATTGAGGCTTCCAATGAAATGGACAACTGTGCGCGTCACTTGGCCGAACTTCTATCCGAGAATTTCGTTGAGCTGGCCAAGTCAAGGACGGACTGGCTCCATCCTCGCCGAGCCTCCTCCATAAGTTCTGGAGAGAAGCGCGCGGCAGACTCTAGATTTCGTTTGCTCTGCTCTTCCCTGATGCTCTTATTTTCTAGCATCTCTCGCAGACGGCCTGCGAGCGCCGAGACATCGCCCGGGGGGCAAAGCGCGATGGGATCGAGCAACTCGGGGATGCCGCCGACGTCTGAGGCGACACAGGGCACTCCGCGCGACATCGCCTCTATCAGCGCGCGGGGCAATCCCTCCGTCAACGATGGAAGCGCGAAAATCTCTGCACGATCAAGGCGAGCCGCAAGCTCTTCCCAGGTACTGACGAATCCCGTGAAACTCACTCGGTCAGTTAGACCCGCACTCGCAGCCATCGCCTTCAGTTGTGGCTGGTACCGCCCTTCCCCGATCAACTCCAGATGAATACCTGGATGCGTGGCTGCTAGGGCCGCAACAGCGGCGATGAGCACGTGATGACCCTTGTACATCTGCTCCTGCGTGCCAACTGCGACCACTAGGCCGGCTTCGATTGTAGATTCTCGGTCCACCGCGCTACCGCGAGTTTGCACATCACTAAACACGACAGTCTCGGCGTGGGGCGATGCTGGGTAGTGGCGCTGGAGTGTCACCGATGTTACGTATCTAACTAAGTGAGCTCTCCGCACGCACCACTTTGTCAATGACGTTGCAAGCGGTGCAGCAATCTTTCCAACAGTTCCCGCAATTCCTGTGTCCAGTGCGTCGCGAACATCACCGACAACTTGAATTGCGAGTGGCTTCTTTTTCCACACAGTGACGACTGTGGCAATGATTCCGATAATGCCGGGCAACTTCGCACAAATGACGTCAGCCTTTTCGACTGACTCAGCAATTCTTCGCACGAGCGCCGGGAACGACTTCACAAGCCCCCAAAAACCCACATAATATGGCAGCGCTACAATTTCACCACCCACGATCTCGCCGGTTCCGATTCCCACCGGGGGTACACGAGCGGCAAGCACCATGCCGTCAACTTCACGGAGGTCATCCCACCATTTTGTGCCCGCCATGCTGCGGTCCGAGGTGATGATCTGGCCCAGGGCATTGCGATCAAGCCTGGCCTCCACAAACAGCAATACGCCGCTTGAACTCTCATTCAGTAGCACTGGCAATTGACTTCTCTCCTCGTCGCCGGACGCGCCATGGGCGCGACTGAAGTCGCTTCAGCGCCAGACCTTCAATTACGTCTAACACTTCGGGCGCACATTTGCGCTCGTCAAAACTGGCCTCCACGTGAGCCCGCGCAGCGCGACTCTCGTGGTCGAGGCCCCCTGCCAACCACTGCTCGAACGCCGCTTGAAGCGTGGCGTCGATGCTTGACGGGTCACCGGCGATGTGAACCCACCCACTAGCCTGAGTCACAGTCTCGGGTAGCGCCCCGGCGTCGCTTACGATACACGGGACTCCCATTGCCGAAGCCTCCACGGCGGCTCCATGGTTTTCTGACAACGATGGGCTCACGCTAACGTTTGACGCGTCATACGCGATTCGCACATCGCTCACCGTGTCCAGCCACGTTATGCCGTGGGACTCCAATCCGCTGGGAACCGATTCGACCAACAAGTTTCGGTACTTCTCGCCTTCAGGTCCCCATCCACCGCCAACCACCAGGAGCTCCGATTCGGGGTTTCTCAAGTGAAACTTCTGCCATGCAAGAAGGAGGTCCTTGTGCCCCTTGATACCTTCTCCTGAAAAAACCAACCGCTTCGGTGGATATACGTAGGCGACCATAACGGCAACAAACGTATGGGGCCGAAGCCCCAGCGAGACGCGCGCGCGCTCTCGATCGGCGGTCGAACCGCGTTGGTACCGGGTGAGGTCGACACCATAGGGGATGGCGCGCAAACGACGGGTGGCTAGTCCCAGCGCACGGTAGCGCTCAGCCGTGTAGCGACTGCCACCGATTACAACATCGTCTAACCGCATCAGTGCCCGCTCTGCAAGACGCACGGTCGACGACTCGAGATACAACGGTCCAGCTACCATGTGCACTTTGGTGATATTCAATCCGAGGCACGAAATTCTGATCGCCAAAGCACTCGCGTACAAGTGATATAGGACCGCATCGACGCCCAAGCTGCGGACAAGCGACCGAAGGCCGAGCAGCGCCCGCAGAGTTTGAAAACTGGGACGGAAAACGAAATCGAAGGGCGACCTCTCCAGGTGAACGCCAGAATCTTCACCAGCCATCTCCTCGACGGTGGTCACCAGACGTCCGAACCCGTGTGGGACGATCACGTAAACGTCAATGCCGCGGCTTCGCGCCTCGATAATTTGAGGGACGATCCATGTCCCGCCGTTGGTCGTCTTCACGACAATCGCCAGACTCGTCAGAGCGTGACGGCTCACCAATTCACCATCAATCCACCCCAGGACAGACCGACTCCAAAACCCAGCATCATCACTTTCATGCCAGGCTTCAAGCGCCCCTCACGTTCCGCTTCAGTTAGTGCGATTGGAATCGTGGAAGATACGGTGTTCCCCGACTGTTCGAGTGAAAGAAAGAACTTCTCGGGCTCAATCCCAATCTTCTTCCGCAGATGCTCAAGCATGTAGCGGTTCGCTTGATGGAAGACGAACAGGTCAACGTCCGCAAGATTGAGTCCGGCCTTACTTAGAACCTTGTCCACGAGCTCCGGCACAACACCCAACGTGAAATTGAAGATCTCTGGCCCGTCCATGAAGAGGTCATAACCGTTGCTCTCAATACCCCGTAAGGAAGGCGCCGCGTTGGGCGCAATTCCAACACCCGAACGCAATCCCCCATTCGGAACGACCAGATTCCCTCCGCCCGAACCGTCGCTGCCATAGGTAAGCGAATAGAGCGCTGACGGCCCGTCGTAGCCGCTAACAAATGTCGCCGCAGCGCCATCCCCAAATATCGTCCGGACGGACTTGTCCTTGGGGTTAATGAACTTGGAGTACGTGTCCGCCGTAATGACGAGAACGTTTGAAACCTGTTCGGATTCGATTAGCCCCTTGGCCAGTCCCAATGCATAAATGAAGCCGGAGCACCCTAAGTTGATGTCGGTGGCGCCGGCGCCAGTGCCAAGACCGAGCTCATGTTGCACAATCGCCGCAGTCGTGGGGAGGTAATAGTCCGGGCTCTGCGTACACACTATGAGGTACTGAACAGACTCCGGAGCGATTCGGTGGCTCGCGAAGAGCGCCTTTCCTGCTGCCACCGCGAGATCAGATGAGTACTCGTCAGCCGCAGCGATATGTCGTGACTTTATTCCAGTCTTTGAGCTGATTTTGTCGACGCTCCACTCTGGGAACTCGGTCGAGAGGTCTTGGTTGGTGATTCGTCGCTCCGGCAGGTAGTAGTTGACTGCCTCGATTCTGGCTTTCATTACACATTCCTTTTGATCGTGACACTCGGGTTACCGAAGCTCGTGACGTTGCTTGGCACGTTCCTGACGACCACGCTTCCTGCACCAACGGTAGAACGAGCGCCAATGCGCTTCCCCGGGATCACTGTGACGGCTGTCCCGAAAAAGACGTCACTATCGACCTGCACTCCACCCATGAGGTTGCAGGCTGGACTCAATGTCACAAATTCGTCGATAAGGACGTCGTGGCCGATCGAACAGTTGATATTCACATGCACATGGGCACCGAGCTGCACATCGCTTGTAATCACAACGCCAGGGCAGATGATTACGCCGTCTCCGAAGACTACGTTTGCGCCGATGATGGCGCGATCGTCTTTGAACGTCAGCAGCCGCGCGCCCTTCTGCTCAAGAAATTCCACCACGGAGCGACGGATCGATGGTGAACCTATCGCGCACAGGACTGCGTCATTCGGCTGGGGCACGTATGCACGAATGGTTGAAATGATCGGCGCGGGCGCTGGCACGTCAGGAGTCGTGTCGTCGATGTACACAATGTCTGTGGCGAACTCAGAATTAAGGAAGCGCGGCGATGCGAGCAGCCAGGCATGGAGCTCTCTTCCAAACCCTCCCGCACCAGCGATGACAATTCGTGTATTCATTGAGCCGTGTACCCTCCATCAACTACCAAAGCAGAGCCGGTGACCCATCTCGACCTATCAGAAACAAGGAAGAGAATCGCGTCTGCGACATCCTGCGGCGTGCCAAGGCCCAACGGGTGAGCGTCAGCGACCAACTGGAACCCCTCCGGTCCGAGCTTGTTCCGAATTCCTTGCGTCATCGCCGTGTCCACCACGCCGGGACATACACAATTAACTCGAATCTGCTCTCGAGCCAACTCAAGGGCCAGTGATTTGGTCAGCGCCACAATCGCCCCCTTGCTCGCCGAATAGAGACTCACTCCTGGCTGACCAACCAAGCCGACGGCTGAAGACACTAGAACGAGGCTCGGGGCAATCTTAGGCACCTGTCGGTGCCTGAATCCCTTCGCGAGCATTACCGCCGTCGTCACATTTGTGCTGAGCACTTTGCTGGCTTCGTCGCCACTGATCATTCTCAGGGGCAGCGCGCTATGGATTCCAGCCGAGTGAACAATTGCGTCGACGCCACCCATTTGATCCGACACATTCCGTACGACCTCAGGTATCCGGTCGAGGCCGTCAAGGTCGAACGGCACAGTGATATGTCCTTCCCCCTCGAGCTGAATGAGCGTGTCTTCGAGTGCATCGATTCGCCGGCCCAACAGCGCGATCCGGGCACCAAAACGGCTTGCCTCGACTGCGACCGCACGTCCAATTCCGCTTGACGCCCCCGTTACGAGAATGCGCCTGCCGCGGAGCTGCAGGAAGTCTCCGGAGATTTAACTGCTCGCAATCGTGGTCTCAACTAGCGCAAAAAGGTCTGCCGGTGTCTTCGCTTTCGCGAGTTCGCTCGCGTCCACGATGACCCCTCGGCGACTGTCAATCTCGGCGATGAAGCCAAGGTTCGCAAGCGAATCCCAACCCAGTTCATCAAGACTGTCGCTCATCGATGTCGAGCCATTTGCCACTTCAAGAATCTCTTCGAGGAGAGCCACAAACTCCTCTTGCCCCAATGCCGCGGCGCTCATTCGCCTGCCGCCGTCTTGAACTCAGTCTCATCAAATCGATTCATAACGTGCCCTTCGGTTTTAGTGTTGGATCTACCGCCTGGATCGGATGTCCTGATCCTCGGAATTCTGGGGCAGTTGCCCACCCCTCGGCTGAGATTCCATCTCTCCTAATCACGGAAGCAACTGTTTTCAGGAGAATCTTGGCGTCCAGCCGCAGGCTGCGGGTGTCGATGTAGCGCACGTCTAGGGCAAATTTCTCTTCCCACCCGATTGCATTGCGACCACCTATTTGGGCCAGCCCTGTTATTCCAGGTCTCACCTCATGACGTCTCGCTTGCGCAGGTGTGTACCGATCCAAATAGGCGACGAGCAGCGGACGCGGGCCGACCAGGCTCATCTCACCCTTGATCACGTTCACCAGCGCTGGAAGCTCGTCGATGCTCGTCGATCGTAGGCGCCTGCCAAAGTGCGTTAGACGATCCTCGTCCGTTGCATCCTCAGTGCGACCAACCACCCGCATCGTTCGAAACTTCAGGAGCAAAAATATCTGGCCATCCTTCCCCGGCCGTTCCTGCCGAAATAGGATCGGGCCTCCCAGCGTGCCCGCCACCAACAGCGCGACTACGGCCATGACTGGGGTGGCTGCCACGAGCAGGATCGACGCGCCTAAGATGTCCAGGCTACGTTTCAGTGAGTCGTAGGGGACCGAGTGTGATCCGCTCACGACGTGCTCCTCAGGAAACTCTCGACGACGTTGACCACGCGATTGATCTGGTCGTCGGCAAGCGCCGATCCGCTGGGCAGAGTGATAGCTGTCTCAAAGAGACGCTGAGAGTTTCCGTTCACGAGGGCCTTCGCACCAGCGAACACCGGCTGCATATGCATCGGCTTCCAGAGTGGACGACTCTCAATATTGTCCGTCATTAATTCCGCGCTGAGCTCGTCAGACGACCACCCAACGACCGAGGAATCGATGACAATTGATGTGAGCCAGCAGTTATCTCCCTCATCCGCGGCCCCACCAAATACTTCAACACCCTCGACGGAGGCGAACAACGCCCGGTAGCGTTCGCGCATCTCACGCCGCCTGACGATCATTTCATCGAGACGGGACAACTGCGCCCTGCCGAGAGCCGCCAACAAGTTACTGAGCCGATAGTTGTAACCGATTTCTGTGTGCTCGTAATGCGTTACTGGCTGTCGAGCCTGCGTGGCGAGGTATCGCGTGTGCGCGGCGAGTTCGGCATCGTCGGTCAGGAGCATCCCTCCGCCCGACGTGGTCATGATCTTATTCCCATTGAACGAGAAGATAGACGCACGCCCAAACGACCCGGCGGGGAGGCCCGCGTGACTCGCTCCCAGGGACTCGGCCGCATCCGACAGCACGGGGACCCCATGTTCATCTGCGATGGCACAGATCTCTGTGTAGTTGACCGCTTTGCCGAGCAGGTCAACCGGAACGATGGCTGCGGCCCTTTTTCCACTTTGCCGGAGTTGCTCCAGCGCCTGGCGAAGCAGCGCCGGATCCATATTTCCCGTCTCAAGCTCGCAATCAATGAAGAACGGTTCGGCCCCGGTATAGACAATGGCATTGGCCGTTGCAGCAAACGTCATCGTCGACGTGAGCACAATATCCCCCGGGCCGACACCGAGCCCAAGCAGGCCTAGGTGCAGGGCCGCGGTTCCCGAGCTCAGTGCGACAGCATGTTCGACACCGATACGCTCCGCCATCTCCGCCTCGAAGGCATTGACGTCGGGTCCAAGCGGCGCAATCCAGCCGGACCTAATCGCGGCCACCATGTACTGCTCTTCGAGATCGCCGACGTCGGGCGAGGACATGTAGATGCGTTCACTCATAAGGGTATTCCTGTTCCGGCCAGCGCGGACTCGGCCTGGGCTGGCCGGATTGTTGAATCCTGACGGCACCGCTCATCCCAACCCGGTTTGTTCAGGTTCTCGGGGCGGATCGGGGCTATGGAGGCATGGGTGATCTTCGGGTGGATCGGCCGTGCGTCCGTTTCGTGGTCACCGATGAGCTCTTCATGCAGTTTCTCCCCGGGGCGCAGGCCGGTGAAGATGATCTCGATGTCCTTGCCCGACATTCCAATCATTCGCTCGGCCACGTCCAGGATTCTGACGGGCTCGCCCATGTCGAGGATGAGCACCTCGGCGGGACCACCGATACCGCCAGCCTGGATGACGAGCTGGCACGCCTCGGGAATGGTCATGAAGAATCGGGTGACATCAGGGTGGGTGATCGTTAGCGGTCCACCGGCCTCGATCAAGGTGGTGAAGGTGGGCAGCATCGAGCCTCGGCTGCCAATGACATTGCCGAATCGAACCGACAGGTAGGCTCGCTGGGATTCCTGGGCGGCCCACGCCGTGAGCTTCTCAGCAACGCGCTTGGAATGTCCGAGCACACTCGTGGGGTTCGCTGCCTTGTCGGTGGAAATGTTCACGAACGTGGTGACTCCGACCGCCTGGGCGGCTTCGAGCACGTTGAGCGTGCCGAGCACATTGGTCTTCCATGCCTCGTCGGGGTACTGCTCCAGCATGGGAAGGTGCTTGAGGGCAGCGGCGTGGAAAACGACCTCCGGGCGACGCTCAGCGAAAATGGACTTCAGGGCCTCCGCATCGCGGATGTCCGCGAGCACCACGTCTTTGGTGTCGAGAAGCCCGTGACCCAGGATCGAGATCTGAGTACCCTGAAGCCCGGTTTCATCGCGGTCGAGCATGATGAGTTCGCTTGGGCCGAACTTGGTGATCTGGCGGCACAATTCGGAGCCGATGGAGCCGCCCGCACCCGTCACCAGCACGCGTTTTCCGGCGAGATAACCCGCGATCGACTCCACGTGGGTGTCAACGGGGTGACGACCGATTAGGTCTTCGATCGAAATATCGCGCAGGTCATTGAGGCGCGACTTGCCATTGAGCAGCTCTTCAAGGGGAGGAAGAACCAAGACCTTGAGATGCGCGGCCTCGGCGGCGTCGGTAATCTCACGCAGTAAGGAGGCATCGGCCTTGGCGATGGCCACGACCAGCGCAGTTGCCCCAGTGGCCTGAGCTGCGGCCGAGAGGGTGGCGCGAGAACCGACGACGCGAACGTCATGGAGCCAGAGAGTGCGCTTGCGGGGATCGTCGTCAATGATCCCCACTGGCAGGAATGGTGAGTTGCGGTCGGTGGTCATGCGCCGAGCAATTGACGCCCCCATGTAGCCGGCGCCGAAGATCAGGGCCTTCTGGATGTCATCTTTGGGCACCACTGACCGCTCCACCAGGAGGCGTTTGACGTAGCGCACGCCGCCCATCAAAACGAAGGCCATCGGCAGGGCGATAAAAACCGTGCTGCGGGGAATGCCCACCACCGTGCCGGCGACAGCAACCGGAATACCCAGGATGACGGACGACGCGAGCACGACCCCAAGCAGCGCCCGTACCTCAGCAAAACTCCCGTAGATGTGACGCCCCTGGTAGAGGTGGTTAGCGCCACCGGCAAGAAACTGGACGAGGCACGCGACTGCGCACAGCGCCAGCAGCGGCCGCAGGTCAATCAGCTGAAGGTCGAACTCATAGCGAAGAATCTCGGCCAGAAACAGGGCGACGACCCAGGCTCCCGCGTCGAACGCGAACTGAGTGCCGAACCGCACCAGCGGCACAGACCCGTGCAGTTCCCGCATTCTCGTCGTTGCAAAGTCGCTCACTGCCATGTTGTGCCCCCATCACTCGAACTACTCACTTCGTCCCCTGCCCACAACCAAGTGATTGCGTCGGCACTCGCGACCGCCAGGCCAGCCGGAGTGACCGTCTCCTCACGGCATCCGGTCGGGGTCAGCGCCCCGTCGGGTTCTTCAGACGTAGCGAGCAGTTGTGCGCCCGCGCAGTCGGCCTGATCGGTGGCCACGACGATGTAGCCGTCTTCACTGACGGTCAGATTGGCGGCACCGGGGAGAGCCACTCCGGCACCGAAGGTCGCGGCACCATCGCTGGTGCGAAAGAGGGTTCCGTCTGAGCAGAGCAAAGCGGCCGTCGAGTCGGTGCGGGGGGCGAGTGCGATCACCGAGGAACATGGCGCGGCGAATGACCCTGCCGGGCTGTGCACGGTGGCTCGGTCGGCCGGGTCGACAAACCAATCGGCCCCGACGCGATCGGGGTATTCCTGCCACTGGTCGCCGGCCACGAAAGTGGTGACGCGCTGTGGAGCGCAATCTGCAGCCGTGAGCGTCACCATGGAGGCTTCGGACTCGCTGTCTGCGTAGATCGACAGGATGGAGGAGGAATCGGTGTCGGCCGACGCGTCGCTTGCTGTCCAGGTGGCGCCGGCGTCGGTGGAGAGCTCCGGGGTCGCGGTGGCGACCGGGCAGTCACCGGTGGTGGCACGCCAGAGAGTGGTCGTGTCTAGGGCGGTGAGGATGCGGGTGGGGGGGAGGGAAGTTAGGGCGGGGGTCTCGGCGGGGTCGGTCGCCGGGGGGTCGGTTTGCGTGGGGGTCTCGACAGGCTCGACCACCGGGGGCTCGACCACCGGGGGCTCGACCACCGTTCCCGCATTGGCCGTCGGGTTTTGCGCGGTGAGCGCGTACGAGACCAGGGCGACGTCGAACAGCAAGAACACGGCCAGGCCCGCGATGAGCAGGCGTCGGCGGAGCACGCTATTGCGGTTCTTGCGACTCTTAGGCTTGTTTCCCCCCACGGCTTTCACTATTTCGGCTGCACCGTCGCGGCTCTGTGGAACAGGGCGGTGACAGCGTTGATGGCCGGAACGAGCTGCTGGGCAGACTCCACGTAGACCTCGTCGCTGCGGCGATAGGGGTCGACGACGTCATCATCATCAGCGGAGACCAGGGGGGCGACGGCGCCGCGCTGAGAGGCGGCCAGCCCGATCAGGGTGCTGAGGCGCCCGACAAGGTCATCGAAGGGCAGGGCGGCGGCCTCGTCGAGGTCGTCGTCGGTGAGGTCTGCAACGAGACGCGCGAATTCGCGAATCGTGAACGTGTAACGGATGGCTCGAGGCACCAACTCGACGATGGCGCGCCGGTGCTCGCGGGACATCGCGAACACGAGGTTGGCACTCTGAATGTGCTGCTCGGTGAGTTCCTGGGCCACGTGGGCGCTCGGGTCGCCGCCGAAGTGGCGCGAGAGGTCGGCGGCTTGCGCGGGCATGCCCTGGCCGGTCAGACCGATGGTTCCGGCGCTGGCCAACTGGATCTGCGGCCACGACGCCAGGCCGACACGCAGCAGCTGTTCGGCCAGCGGTGAACGGCAGATGTTGCCCGAGCAGACCGTGAGGATGGAGAAGGTGTGCATCACGCGGTTCTCCGTCGTGCCTTGCGGAGGCCCCGCCCGGCAGGCGCTGCGGCCTCGGCAGTGGCCTTCTCTTCCTCATGGATCGTGCCGTAGCTGTACTGGCCGTAGCCGTAGGAGTCAGGCCCTCTCGTGGGCAGCATGGTGATGACCATTCCGACGAGGCGGCTGCCCGCGCGCTCCAGGGCCTTCACGGCACTGGTGAGCTCGTTGCGCTTCGTGCGCCCGGAGGCCACCACCATGATGGCGCCGCCGCAGAGCTTGCTCAGCACGGCGGCATCCGTCACCAGCAGCAGCGGCGGGGCGTCGATCAGCACCACGTCGAACTCCTCGGTGAGCGCGCCGAGCATGCGGGCCATCGCTGCGGAGCCGAGCAGTTCACTCGGGTTCGGGGGAACGCGGCCGCTGGGCAGAACGAACAGCTTGTTCTTGCCCCACTTCTGCAGCACGTCGGCGAGCTCGGCGCGACCGATGAGCACGTCGGTGAGGCCCACACCACCCTCGATGCCCATGTACTCGGCCACGCGCGGCAGGCGCAGGTCGCCATCGATCAGCGCGACGCGGGCACCGGTCTCGGCGAGGGCGATCGCGAGGTTCGCCGTGGTCGTGCTCTTGCCCTCGCCGGGCACCGAGCTGGTGACCACGAAGCTGCGAGGTCCACCCTCGATGTTTACGAACTGAAGGTTGGTGCGCAGGCTGCGGAAGGCCTCGGCCCGCGGGTTCTTCGGGTCGGTGTGCACGACCAGAGGGCGAAGGCTCGCACCGGGATCATTCGTGATGCCACCGAGCATCGGTGAGTCGGTGACGAGCTCGATGTCGTGCAGGCTGTGGATGCGGGTGTCGAGCACGCTGCGCAGCACGGCGAGCCCGATGCCGACTGCGAGGCCCACGAGCAGGCCGAGGGCGATGTTCAGCGGAACGTTGGGGCTGGCGGGCGCTGTGGGCACGATGGCCGGCTGGATCGTTTCGATCTTCACGGGGCTGGCTGCGTCGCCATCGGGCTTCTCGAGGCGCTCGACGACGATCTTGCTGAAGTTCTGCCCGACGGAGTTGGCGATCTGAGCCGCGAGCTCGGGGTCGCTGTTGGTGACCGAGACGTCGATCAGCACGGTGTTCAGCGGCGATGTAGAGGTGATGGTGGAGGCGAGCTGGGCCGCGGTCACGTCGAGGTTCAGTTCTGTGATGACCTCGTCGAGAACGACGGCGCTGTTGACCACGTCGACGTACGACGTGACGGCCTGCCGGGCAAAGCTGGTTCCCTGAACCAGGTCTCCGGTCACCGCGCCGGCGGAGGCCTGCACTGCCACGTAGAGCTGCGTGTTAGCGATATACGTCGGGGTGGTCGCGATGGCCGCACCGGCCGCACCGGCGATGCCGAACAGTGTGCACGCCAGAATCAGGATCCAACTTTTATGGAAGATCCTGATGTAATCCTTGAGTTCCACGCGCGCGTTCCTCCGCTAGTGCCGGACAGAGGAATGTGTTCAGTATGAAACGTCCCCCTAGCGATCTTCTCACATGGGGAAGGCTGGGCTCCCCCCATGGAGGGGACGAGGAATCCTCCAGTACCGAGGGGAATCTCGGGTAGACGGAGATTTTTGAGCGAGAATTCGGATCGGGATTTGGCCCGCGAACTGGTGACGCGCCGATGGTCACACCCTGATCAGAGGGGAAAACCAGCGGGCGGGGTTCGGGGGGATACCGCCCGCTGGTCGGTCTTGATTGAGAACGGATTCGCCGTTGAATGTTGTCCTCACTACTGGGGACACGTGTCCTCATAAATGAGGACACTACGGGATGAGTGAATGGGTGCGCAAGGGTGTGTGGGGACCCCGTTTGGGTGGGGGTGGGGTGGGGTGGGGTCTCGGGTCTCGGGTCTCGGGTCTCGGGTCTCGACAGGCTCGACCACCGAGGGGTCGGGTCTCGGGTCTCGGGTCTCGACAGGCTCGACCACCGGGGGCGGGTCTCGACAAGCTCGACCACCGGGCGGCTCGACCACCGGCGGGTCAAGGGTGGTGGAGGCGGCCGTCGGGGGTGACCGTGAGCATGCGGGGGTCGCCGGCGTCGACCACGATCGAGGCGATCGTGGGACGGTCGGCGGGGAGGAGCCGGGCGATCAGATGACCGTGCGCGAGCGCGTCGAGCTGAGCGGCGACGATCGCGGCCGCCGCCTGCACCTGCAGCGGCGGGCGGTCGGCACTGTCGTCGATCAGGGTGACGTCGACGCCCCGCAGGCGCGCGGCCCGGGCCGCCGTGATCACCGGCTCCACGAAGAGCGACCGCCCCCGGATCGCGTCGCGCAGGGTGGCCTCGGCCAGCCGGGCACCGGCGCGCAACTCCTCGTCGAGCTGCTCGGCGGCGGCGAGCTGCTCCAGGGTGGGCCGGGCCAGATTGTTCACCCGGGCGAGCTGCGTCTCGCGCTCGGAGATGGCGGCGGCTGCGGTGGCCACCGCGGCCGCGTTCAGGGCGCGCTCCCGGTTCAGCCGGGCCAGCGCCTGCGTTGACCGCCTCAGCCCCACCGCGAAGAGGGTGCCGGCAAGCAGCGTGCCGGCATGACGGATGGCCAGATTCACCCCGTCGAGCACCGTCAGCCCGTTCAGCACCGCCCACACCACCCCGATCACCGTCATCATCAGGTAGCCGTACCAGGCGAAATCGGCGCGACCCCGCACCGCCAGGGCCACAAGCACCATGGTGATCGCGCCGAGATACCAGTGCGCGAACGGAGTCGACCCCGTGGGCGGCACCGGGAACGACGTGGCCGCGGCCGTCAGCGCGCAGAGGGCGAGCACCACGACCGCGCTGCGCCGCGGCACCGGGTCGGGCACCCGGAGGGTGAGCCAGGCAGCCGCAGCCGACGCCGCGAGGAAGCCGACGATCTCGAACGGAAGCCCCGAGAGCGGCTCGCCGTCGGCGAAGGCGAGAACGGCGTGCACCGCGATGAACGCCACGAGGATGCCCGTGGACAGGGGCTTCGGCAGGCGGCTCGCGCCCGGCCGCAGCGGGGCGGCCTCGACGTTCAGGGCGCTGGGACTGGAGCTGGCGCTGGCGCTGGGGGTCGGAGGCACGGCGGCGTGCTCGGGGGTCCAGGAGACCACGACCTCCGTGCCGGCGCCGGGCCGGGACCGCACCGCGGCGGCGCCGCCGGGGAGGCGCTCCATGCGCCCGATGATGCTCTGCGCGATGCCCAGACGTTCGGGTGGCACGCGGGCCGGGTCGAAGCCCACGCCGTCGTCGTGCACGGCCACCCGGATTCCGGCCCGGTAGGTGCTGACGGTGATCGTGCGGGCCACCGGGCCCGCGCCAGCTGAGGCGACCGAGTTGCGCAGGGCCTCGCCGACGGCACCGAGCAGGGCGGTCACTGCCCGCGCGGGCACCGTGAGGGTGTCGGTCAGGGTCGAGGTGAGGTGGGCATCCGGTGCCAGTTCGCCGACCAGCTGATCGAGGCGACGCGCCACCTCGGAGCCGGGCACGTGCTCGTCGGGACGCGGGCTGCGCAGGGCGTCGAGCCGCCCCAGAGTGTCGGTCGCGTGCCGGGACAGCACCTCGATCGGGGTGCCGGCGCGCCCGGCCATCAGCAGGGTCGAGATGACACTGTCATGCACCAGCGCATTGATGGTGAGGCGTTCGCGGGTGCGGGCCAGACGGTCGGCACGGTCGGCGAGGGTCACGCGGGCCACCTCGGCGGCGAGGTCGACCGCCTTCTCACCGCGGCGGGCCATGGTGGTCAGACCCAGGAGCATGCTGAGCAGCAGCAGGGAGTAGAGGGCGTCTTCCACGCCCACCAGCACCGGGTGCGGATCGGCCGAGGTCACCGCGCGCACCAGCCCGCTGAGCGTGCAGACCAGGGCCAGGTAGGCCCAGGCCGTGCGGTCGCGGGTGGCCACCGCCATGGCGATCACGGGCACGCCGGTGAAGGTGATCACCCAGGGGATGTCCGCGCCCGCCGGCAGCGGCTCGGCGCGCGCGACCAGCCAGAACAGCATCAGCACGACGACGATCACCCCCTCGGCCAGGGCCAGCTGGCGCAGTACCCCCAGTGGCGCGCGCTGCGAGAGCAGCCCGAGCATCAGGGGCAGCCCGAACACGACCAGCCAGGCGATCAGTGACGCCGGCCGCGCCGGCTGGTAGGCCTGCTCGAGGTAACTGCCGAGACAGAACAGGCCGAAGACCAGCGCGGTGGGGCCCATGGCGGCGTAGAGCAGCCGGGCAAGGCGTTCGGTCGCGGGCCGCGGCAACGCCGGCGAACGGATGCCCGCGGCCGGGCGCCTCCCGCGGCTCACCCGCGCGGCCGGGGCTGTCACGGCTGGCCGGGGATGGGCAGGATGCCGTCTTCCAGCGCCCGCTTGTACAGGTCGATCTTCGTGTTCGCGGGGCGGCCGACGCGCTCGTACTTGGAGCGCACCCGGCGGATGTAGTCGATCACCGTGAGCTCGCTCAGCCCCATGCGGGAGGCCACCAGCGGCGCCTTCGCCCCGGCGGCGTAGAGCGAGAGCACCTCGCACTCGCGCACGCTCAGGCCGGCGTCGGAGAGGTCCGGGTCACCGTCGAGGGCCGCAGCCCACTCGGTGGAGACCACGGCCTCCCCCGCCGCCGCCCGGGTCACGGCGTCGAGCAGCACCGCGGTGGGCTCGCTCTTGCGCACCACGCCCAGCACTCCCCCGCGCGCGGCGGCCCGCATCAGGCCGGCGTCGTCGCCGCCGGTGAACGCGAGCACCGCCGCGCCCGCGGCCCGCAACCGGTCCACGTTGCCGGTCACGGTGGAGCCGTCGGACAACCGCAGGTCGAGGATGACGAGGTCCACGGGCGTGGTCTGCGCCGCCGACTCGAGCAGCTCGGTCACCGTGGTCACGGTGGCCACCACCTCGATCTCGGGGATCGTGGCGAAGAGGTCCGCGAATCCGCGGGCTACGATCTCGTGGTCATCGATCAGGGCTACGCGAAAGCGGGACATCGTCGTTCCTTGGTTTCATGGTGCAGAGGGCAGGGTCTGGGCCGGATCATGCTCCGGCGCGAGGCCGGTGAGGTGCTGCGGTCGTGCCGTGATCGAGTTGTGGTCGTCGTGCCCCTCGTTGTGGTGCCACAAGAAGTAACGGCTGTTCAGAGCGACGAGCGCAACCTACGTTAATAGACGGGGATACCTGCTGGGGGGCTGGTGGGGCGCTCGCGATCTACGATCGTTGAGCGCCCCTTCTCACCGCTCTCATGCGGGTTCGGGCCGGCTGCGATTGTTCAGCACCCCGCCGCTCTCCTCGAGGTAGCACGAGCCGCAGAGCGATTCGTAGGTCACCTCGGCGCCGTCGATCGCCACCTGGTCGCCGTCGAAGACGAAAACCCCGTCGATCTGGCGCCCGTTGAACACGGCCTTGCGGCCACACCGGCAGATGGTCTTGAGCTCCTCGAGGCTGTGCGCCACCTCGAGTAGGCGCCGGCTGCCCGGAAACGCCACGGTCTGAAAGTCGGTGCGGATGCCGTACGCCATCACCGGGGTGTTCTCCAGGATCGCGATCCGCAGCAGGTCGTCCACCTGCTGCTCCGTGAGGAACTGGGCCTCATCGACGAGCAGACAGCTCACATCGAGGCCGGACTCGCCCAGCACCCGGGCGCGGTGCTCCTGAAAGAGCGCGAAGGCATCCGCGTCGGGGGTGAGCAGAAAGTCGACTCCCCGGGTGACGCCGAGCCGGGACAGCACGCCGCGGTCGCCCTTGGTGTCGACCGAGGGCTTGGCCAGCAGCACGTGGTGGCCGCGTTCCTCGTAGTTATAGGCAGCCTGGAGCATCGAGGTGCTCTTGCCGCTGTTCATGGCTCCGTAGCGGAAATACAGTTTCGCCATAGCTCTTCCGGTTGCCCCCTCGGCTGCTCGCGCCGGTGCTGAGAGCGGCGCTGAATGCTGCGGCGCCGTGTGCGCCTAGCCCAGCGTACTGGGCGCGCGCGGCGGGCGCTTGTCGCCGAATTCCAGCGTCAGACGCGGCCGACGGATGCTCACCCGCACCCACGGGAACACCACCCGCAGCACGGCGAGGTAGGAGCGCAGCAGCCGGCGCACCCGGCGCGGCGGCAGGTCGAGGCCGACCTGGATGATGAAGGTGTCGATGCCGGAGTGCCGCTGCTGCCGGTCACTCGTCGGGTCGATCTGGGTGTCGGGCTCGGATTCGGGTTCGGTGTCGGCCTGCACCACGAGGCTGCGCGGGTCGAAGCCCGGGGCCAGACAGAGCATGCGGATCAGCGCGGAGGTGGCCGCGCGCTGCTGCACGCCGAAGTGGGCCGCGCGGTGCTCCGGGTCGGACACCACCAGCAGCGGATCCACTCCGCGGGAGGCCAGAGCGGCGCGCTCGCGAGCGATCACGGCGTCGAGCCAGGTCTCGTCGATGTGCGCCACGAGCGCCCGGCGCACCCCGGCCGCGAGCTCGTTCGCCCGGGCCACGTCGGCCTTGGTCACCTCGCCGCGTTCGAGAACACCGTCGAAGAGGGGGAACACGCCGGGGGTCAGGGTGGCGAGCTGCTGCTCCATCACCGAGCGCACCACGCTGCCGCGGGACTCTTCGGTGCGGCGGGCGATGGCGCGCTGGGCATCCGTCTGCCAGGCCACCAGCAGACGCACCATGCGGCGGGAGTAGGCAGCGGCAGCCAGGGCGAGGGCGAGCACCTGCGTGACGGCCACGATCACGTAGACGGCCGGCGACACCTCGATGACGCGCGCCGCGGACTGGGGCAGCGTGACCGCGCCGATGACGACGGCCGCGAGCACACCGGAGAGGGCGAGCTCGCGCCACGGACGCAGCGGGGCGAGAGCCACGAGCAGGAGGCCGACGCCGATCGGACCGAAATCGTCTTGCACCAGGGCGTTGCTGCCCCAGCGGGCGGCCTGGTCGACCAGGTGCGCGGCCAGGCCGAGGCCCACGATCAAAAGCAGCGCCTTCTGCCGCACCGGAGAGCGCGACGGCAGGCCCACGACCACGAGCGTCGCGCACGCGGCGGCGATCAGAACGAGCGCCAGCGCGGCCAGCCACGGATGCCGGATCTCATCACCCTGCGCCACCGTCGTGAACACCGCGTAGCCGAGCACCACCGTGGCGATCCCGGGCACCATCGGCCAGGTGGTCAGGGCACCCAGCGGGTCGAGGCGCTGCTGGGACTGGGTGCGCGGCGTGGGCGTGGTGAGCGACGGCGCCGCCGGGATGTGCGACTCGTCGACGGGAATCGTGATCGTGGAGGTGGCGGGCGGGGTGTGGCGGGTGTGCGCGGGCGGGGTGTGCGCGGGCGGGGTGTGCGGGTTGTGCGCGGGCGGGGTGTGGGTCATCGGGGCACCCGCTCGGGGTCGGGGGTGTCGGTGGGGGTTGGGGCGGCTCCGGGGGCACCCTGCGGGTCGGGGCTCGGTTCGTCGGACGGCACGGGAACACTCAGCAGCACGGAGGTTCCCGCCCCCGGCCGGGTGAACACGCTCACCGAACCGCCCAACTGCTCGATGCGGCGGCGCACGGCTTGGCGCAGGCCGAGGCGGTCGGCGTCGGTCTCCGACTCCGTGAAGCCGCGGCCGGCATCCATCACCATCAGGGAAATGCTGGTCGGCTCGGACTCGATCACAACCTCCGCGGCGGCCTTGCCGGAATGGAGGATCACGTTCACGAGGCACTGCTGCACGGCAAGGCCCAGCTCGCGGTCGTTGGCCGGGCTGAGCCGGCAGAGAGCCGCGCGCTCCCCCGAGACCTCCACCACGAGGCCACGATCGCGACTGCGCTCGATGGCGGCGTAGACCTCGCTGGTGAGCCAGGCATCCGTGCCCCGCGACGGCTCGACACTCTGCGCGTCGACGTCGGTGAGCCAGTCGGTGCCGCGCAGGGTCTGCAGTGAGTCACGGATGCTGCCGGCCAGCTGGTCGCTGAGCGGACCGGGATGCGCGCGGGCCACGGCGACAAGCTGGTTGAGGGTGGTGTCCTGATTGAGGGCGAGGGCGCGCAGCTCGAGGTCATGGCGCAGCAGGCGGGTCTGGTCGGTCTGCATGGCGCGGTGCAGCGCGGCCTGAACGGCGCGCTGGCGGCGCACGAAGGCGGTCAGCAGCAGCATGGCGACGAGGAAGAAGTAGGTGGAGATGGTGTAGACGTCCTCGCCGTAGGGCACGCCGGTGCGCACCGCGGCGAAGACCGTGACGGCTTCGGCCAGGACGAACCCGGTGGTGCCCCAGAGCACGCCCACCAGCGCGGCCGTGCCCGCGCCGCCGACCATGACCAGGGCGAGCTTGGGCAGGGTGACGAGGAAGATGTTCGAGCTCGGGAAGACGTCGGGCATGCCGAGCACGGCCATCGTGTAGAGGTAGGTGGCGACGCTGCCGACGACGAGATACGCGACGGAGAGAACGACGGTGCGGCGCAGGGACAACGCCACGAGTACGGCCGCCATCAGGAGGAGGGCGAGGGCTGCCGCGATGGTTGCGGTGTCGGCGTCGGCGAGGGCTGCGGCAGTTGCGTTGTCGCTCGACACTTCGGCAGTGGGACCGACTCCCGCATCTCCGGCCGCAGTTGTGGACAACCGGAGGATGATCAGCGACGCCAGGGCTCCGGCCAGGCAGGTGAGGGCGAACCAGTGCGCGGCCCGGGCGAGGGCATGACTGAGTGTTCTCTTCACCAGGTGATCGGGTAACCCGAGCGTCATGCGTGCCCTCTCTGCTCGGTAGATTCTCTCACTACGTTCGGGTGATTCTGAGCCGCAGAGGCAAACCCGCATCCGTCAGCACGGAGATGCCCTGAATTGTGCACAATCGTGGCGGCCGGCACCCCCTTCGCGCCGACTTGGTGCGGGATCGCCACCCAATCCACTCGCTGAGCCCCCTGTCCCTCCGCCTTTGTGCATAACTCCTGCAATTTGATCGAAACAGGCCGGATTCGGCCCCGAATCGGCCTCTTTCGCAGAATTTGCAGGAGTTATGCACGAGGCCGGGCGGCACTGAGGCAGCCGGAGCAGCCGGGAGACGTGCGGGCGGCGCGGCCGGGAGCAGCCGGGCGGAGCCGGCCAGCGCGCGGCCGGCGCGGCCAGAGAGCTGCATAACTCCTGCAATTTGATCGAAACAGGCCGAATTCAGCCCCGAATTGGCCTGTTTTGCAGAATTTGCAGGAGTTATGCACGTGCTGGCCGGGAACGAGCCCCGGCCGGCCAGCAGCAGCGAGCCCAGCGAGCAGGGCGGCCAGCGAGCAGCGAGCAGCGCGGCCAGGCGCGGCGGGCGGCGCCGCCCTAGGCGGTCAGGTGCAGGGCGGCGGCGGTGGCAGCCAGGGAGGCCGCGGCAGCGGCGGGATCGTCGGAGAGCTTCGTTCCGAGGCTCGGGATCATCTCGCGCAGCTTGGGCTCCCAGGCCGGGTACTGCTCGGGGAAGCAGCGCTTGATCAGGTCGACCATGATCGGGGCCGCGGTCGAGGCTCCCGGGGAGGCACCGAGCAGCCCGGCGATGGTGCCGTCGGCCGAGGTGATGACCTCGGTGCCGAACTGCAGCACGCCGCCCTGCTCCGGATCCTTCTTCATGACCTGCACGCGCTGTCCGGCGGTGATCAATTCCCAGTCGCCGATCTTAGCGGTGGGGATGAACTCCTGCAGCGCCTTGAGCTTCGTCTTCTTCGACGCGAAAACCTCACCGATCAGGTACTTCATCAGGCCGAAGTTGTGTGCGGCCACGGCCAGCATCGGGCCGATGTTGTGGAGCCGGATCGAGAACGGCAGGTCGAGCCAGGAGCTCGACTTGAGGAACTTGGGCGTGAAGCCGGCGTACGGGCCGAACAGAAGCGAGGTCTCCCCCTCGACCACGCGGGTGTCGAGGTGCGGCACCGACATGGGCGGCGCACCCTTGGCAGCCTTGCCGTAGACCTTCGCGTGGTGCTGCGCGACGAGCTTCGGGTTGGTGGTGCGCAGGAACTGTCCGCTGATCGGGAACCCGCCGAAACCCTTGATCTCGGGGATGCCGCTCTGCTGCAGCAACGCCAGGGCGCCGCCACCCGCGCCGACGAAGACGAACCGGGCGTTGACGCTGCTGGGGTAATTGCCGACCAGGCGGCGCAGATTGAGCTTCCACGTGCCATCCGTGAGCTGTTTCAGGCCGGTGACCTGCTGGTTCACGTGCACGCCGACGCCCTGCTCCGCGAGGTTGTCGAACAGGTACCGGGTGAGGGCGCCGAAGTCCACGTCGGTGCCCGACACGATGCGGGTCGCCGCGATCTTCTGCCCCTTCGCGCGCTTCTGGGTGAGCAGCGGGGTCCACGTGCCGATCACGGCCGGGTCCTCGCTGTACTCCATGCCCTGGAACAGAGGCTCGCCCTTGAGCACCGCGAACCGCTTGCGCAGGTACTCGACGCTGCTCTTGCCGTGCACGAAGGTCATGTGCGGCGTGGAGTTGATGAAGTTCGTGGGTGCGGGCAGCACGCCCGTCTGCACCAGGTGCGCCCAGAGCTGACGGCTGATCTGGAACTGCTCGTTGATGGCCACGGCCTTGGCGGCGGTGACGGAGCCGTCCTTCGCCTCGGGCATGTAGTTCAGCTCGCAGAGGGCCGCGTGGCCGGTGCCCGCGTTGTTCCACGGGTTCGAGCTTTCCTGGGCCACTTCGCCCAGACGCTCGTAGACCTCGACGGTCCAGTCCGGCTGCAGTTCCTTGATCAAGGTACCGAGGGTGGCGCTCATGATGCCGCCACCAATAAGAACGACATCAATCTTCGCCATTGGATTCACTCCTCCACCATATCGGTGGTAACGGATGCTTCCCGCCGGAACGCGGGCCGCCCAGGTCACGGTTGGCCCCGAAAGGGCCTCAGTCCTGGTGCTTCACCCGCTCGTAGTGGGCAATGAATTCCTGCACGGAGACGCTCGCGACCTCGCGGGCGATGAGGTCGAGATCGAGGTCGGCCAGCGATTTGAACCGCACACAGCTCTTACCCATGTTCAGGGCGCGGCCGGTGGCGGCCCAGTCGGCGCGGAAGGCGGCATCCTTCTCGGGAAAGCTGTAGAGGCTCATCAGGTAGAGCGAGTTGTAGTTCTTCTGCGCGGCCAGGCTCACATAGGCCAGGGGCTGCTTGTTGTACGTGTTCGGGTAGGTCTCCAGCGGCACCACCCAGCCGAGGATGCCGTTGTACACGCCGAGCCGGTAGCCCTCGGGCATGGCGTCGCGCACGGTGTCGAGCACCGGGTAGAGCAGGGCCCGCCGGTCGACGTCGAGGTCGAGCACGAGCGTCTCCACCTCGAACGGAATCGGTTCTTTGCTCATGAATTCAAGGGTAACGCGCCCATCGGCGCAGCCGGCGCTGCCGACAGAGCAGCCGGCGCTGCCGACAGCGCGTCCGGCGCGGCCGGCTGCACCTCGTCGCGGGGCACGACCGCGCGGGCACCGTACAATTCCAGCCGGGACAGCGTCTTCTCGAAGCCCTCCGGCACGCCGTAGTGGAACCCCTGCGCCGAACGGATGCCGAGCGCCGACAGGTGGTTCGCCATCGCGTCGTTCTCCACGCCCTCGACGATCATCGAGTACTCGAGGTTGTCACCGAAACCCTGCAGGGCGGTGAGCACCTCGCGCTGGCGGATGTCGTCGAGGTCGTCCACGAGGCTGCGGTCGATTTTGAGGATGTCCATCGGCATCCGCACCAGGGAGTCGACGGACGAGTCCTGGGAGCCGTAGTCGTCGAGCGCGATCATGATGCCGAGGTCGCGCAGGCGGTCGGCCTGGGCACGGATGGCCGGGGTCACCTTGGTCATCGACCGCTCGTTCAGCTCGAGGCAGAGGGAGATCCCGGGGTAGCGCCCCGCGAGGTCCTCGATGAAGTCGCCGACGCGCTCGGGCAGGATCTGCCCGGCCTCGACGTTGATGGTCATGCAGATCACGCTCTGTTCGACCAGGCGGAAGTCTGCGGCCGCGGCCATCGCCTTCACCGCCACCTGGCGGGTCATGGCGTCGAGCCGGCCGAGGCCCTTGGCCTTCTCCACGATCGACGGCGGCGACAAGCGGCCCAGGTCGGGGTGGGTGTACCGCACAAGTGCCTCGAAGGCCCAGATCTGGCCGGTGACCAGGCTGACGATGGGCTGGAAGGCGACCTCGAGCTGGTCCTCGTCGATGGCGTGGGCGATGATGTCGTTCATCTGCGAGGAACGGTGACTCGAGATGTTGATGCTGCTCTCTTTGGACGGCCCACCGCGCCGCCGGGACTTCTTGATGGCGAGCATCGACCGGTCGGCGTCCTGAACCAGCTGGTTGACGTCGGTTTCCCGGTGCGCCGAGTAGGCCAGGCCCACGCTGATGATCGGGCTGTACGTGGTCTGACCCACGGGCATCGGCTCCCCCGTGACCACGATGATGCGCTCGGCGATGGTCTTGGCCTCACCCAGCGACGCGAGGTGGGTGAGGATGACGACGAACTCGTCGCCGCCGACCCGGGCGACCACATCGCTCGGGCGCACCACGGCCCGGAGGCGGCGGCCGAGTTCCCGCAGCACCTCGTCGCCGGTCTGGTGGCCGTACCGGTCGTTCAGGCGCTTGAACTCGTCGAGGTCGATGAACAGCACGGCCAGCGCCTCGGAATAGTCGCGGTGGTCGTTGATGTTGGCCAGCGCCTCCTGGAACGCGCCGTAGTTGGGCAGGCTCGTGAGCGGATCGGTGTTGGCGCGCAGGGTCAGCCCGGCGATATTCCGGCGCGACCGCACCACCATCTCCGCGGTCGCGGCGAGAGCCTGCAGGGCCCGGCGGTCGTTTCCGGTGAAAGCGCCGTCCATGATGTCGCGCCGGGCGACGATGAATTTCTCCGGGCCGGCCACCCCCGGCATGGGCAACAGCATGCTGATTTCACCGGCGCGAGCGGGCTCGCCGCGCACGACGACGGACTCGGCGCCGATCGCATCCGCCACCACGCGCCGGAGCAACTCGGAGGTCGCCGCCGGAGAGGCCGGTTCGTGGGCCGGATCACCGTCGGGTGCACCGCCGGGCATGGTGCCGATGACGCTGCCGATCGCCGTGCCGATCGCGGTGCCGGCGTCGATCGGATCGACGCCCAGCGCCGTCGCGGCGGCAACCAGGCCGGCCAACCGGTGGCGCATGCCGACGACGACGGTCGCGACCTTCGCCACCAACGCGACGATCATCAGCGCGCCGAGAACGATGATGGCATCGGCGGTGGTGGTCAGGCGCACCAGGAACGGCAGGCCCTCGACGCTCCACAGGGCGGCCACCACGCAGATGACGGCGGTGCACAACAGGGTCACGGCCACTCGCAGCGGCGACAACATCGGCCGCGCGCCGCTTTCGAGAGGGTCACTGCGCCAGTACCGGCGCAGCACCTCGACCACGATGACGAAGGCGACATAGCCCACGGATGCCACGGCCACGGCCACCAGACTCGGCATGCCGCCGGTGCTGAACCAGGTGAAGAGTCCCGCGGCCGCCAAAGCCCCGGCACCCTGCAGCCCGGCACTGTACAGAGCGACGTTGAGCCGCCCGGACTCGACCAGGATGGCGAGCAGCACGCCCAGCGCAATCACGCCGGCGCCGGCCGTCAAGCCGACGGTCGGGGCCAGCGCGGGCAGGACCAGCACGGGCAGGCTGATCAGCGGGCTGCGGTGGGCGAGTGAACCGACCCGCACCCAGGTGAGCTCCAGAATGGCGGCACAGAACACGCCCACCCCGGCGATCAGCCAGTGCTGGATCGGGTCGGTGACGAGCAGCCCCAGCGACAGGAACATGAGGACCACGGCGATCCCGGCGAATGCCCCGAATGCCATGCGCGTCACGCCACTTGAATTCCGAATCCTGCCCACGGAATCTGACCTTAGCGGAGTGGGCAGCCCGGCGTTCACCACAACGCTCAGGTCAGCGAACGAGCAGGTCCGCCGCGACAAGCTCCGCGATCTGCACAGCGTTGAGAGCCGCACCCTTGCGCAGGTTGTCACTGGTGATGAAGAGGGCCAGGCCGCGCCCGTTCGGCACCCCCGGGTCCTGGCGCACGCGACCGACGAAGCTCGGGTCCTGACCGGCTGCCTCGAGGGGTGTGGGGACATCCGTCACGACCACGCCGGGCGCCGTGGCGAGCAGTTCAAGGGCGCGGGCGACCGTGAGCGGGTTGGCGAATTCGGCGTTGATGGAGAGGGCGTGGCCGGTGAAGACGGGCACGCGCACGCAGGTGCCGGACACGAGCAGGTCGGGCAGGCCCAGGATCTTGCGGCTCTCGTTGCGGAGCTTCTTCTCCTCGTCGGTCTCGAACTCGCCGTCGTCGACGATGGAACCGGCCAGCGGGATCACGTCGAACGCGATCGGGCGGGCGTAGACGATGGGGGCCGGCATGGCCACGGCGGACCCGTCGTGCACCAGCTGCAGCAGGTTGTCGCTCTGGGCGGCGGCCCGCACCTGGCTGGCGAGTTCGCGGGCGCCGGCGAGTCCGCTGCCGGAGACCGCCTGGTAGGTGCTCACGATCAGACGCTCGAGGCCGGCCTCGTCGTGCAGCACCTTGAGCACGGGCATGGCCGCCATGGTGGTGCAGTTCGGGTTGGCGATGATGCCCTTGGTGGCGAGCTTGATGTCCTCGGGGTTGACCTCGCTGACGACCAGGGGCACGTCGGGGTCCATCCGCCAGCCGGACGAGTTGTCGATCACGGTGACGCCCGCCGCCGCGAAGCGGGGAGCCTGCGTCTTGGAGAGCGTGGCACCGGCGGAGAAGATGGCCACGTCGAGCCCGGCAGGGTCGGCGGTGGCGGCGTCTTCGACGACGATCTTCTGGCCCTTGAAGAGCAGCGTCGTGCCGGCGGACCGGGACGAGGCGAAGAAACGAATGCCGTCGACCGGGAAGTCCCGCTCCTCGAGCAGGCGGCGCACGACGGCTCCGACCTGGCCGGTGGCTCCGACGACGCCGATCTGGATTCCTGTGCTGCTGGTCACTGTGTGTTCCTCAATCGGTTGGTGGTCGACCCTACTTGTGTGCATAACTCCTGCAAATTCTCCCGTTCGAAGCCGAAAAGGGCAAAAACAGGGGGTTTCCGAGCAAATTGCAGGAGTTATGCACGATGCGCTACTCGGAGGGGCTACGCGGCCGGGCAGCGCGGCCGGGCTATGCGCCGGGCTGCGGGCCGGGCAACGCGCCGGGCTGCGGCTGCCGGTTAGCGGCCGGTTCCGCCGTGCACGATCGCGTTGTCGGTGGCGTCGAGGCCGAAAGCGGTGTGCACAACCCGCAGCGCCTCGTTGATGGTGTCGGCCCGCGTGACCACGGAGATGCGAATCTCGCTGGTGGAGATCATCTCGATGTTGATCCCGGCCTCGAACAGGGCCTCGAACAGCTTCGCCGAGACACCGGTGTTGGTGCGCATGCCGGCGCCGACGAGCGCGAGCTTGCCGATCTGGTCGTCGTACTGCAGTCCCGCGAAACCGACGTTGACCTGCTCGTTCGTGAGCGCGGTCAGCACCTGCTGGCCCTCGGACTTGGGCAGCGTGAAGGAGATGTCGGTCAGGCCGGTGGACGCGGCCGACACGTTCTGCACGATCATGTCCACGTTGGCGTTGGTCTTGGCGACGATCTTGAAGATCTGCGCGGCCTTGCCCGGGATGTCGGGAACGCCGACGACCGTGACCTTGGCTTCACTCAGGTCGGCGGCGACCCCGGCGATGATTGGCTCTTCCACTGTCTCTCCATTCGCGGGTGCGTTATTGGGATGCGTGCGCTCTGCTGCCGACGAGTTCGGAATCGCGACATGCGGGCTCGTGGTGTCGGGGTTGTAGACGATGGTGCCGACGTTGTTGTTGAACGAGGACCGCACATGCAGAGTCACACCGTGACGCCGCGCATATTCCACGGCCCGAATATAGAGCACCTTCGCGCCCGCGGCGGCGAGCTCGAGCATCTCCTCGCTGGAGATGCGGTCGAGCTTGTGGGCGAGGGGAACGACGCGCGGGTCGGCAGTGAAGACGCCGTCGACATCCGTGTAGATCTCGCAGATGTCGGCATTCAGGGCGGCAGCGAGTGCGACGGCGGTCGTGTCGGATCCGCCGCGGCCGAGGGTGGTGATGTCCTTGGTGTCGCGGTTGAAGCCCTGGAAGCCGGCGACGATGGCGACGGCACCCTGGTCGAGGGCGTCACGGATGCGCCCGGGAGTCACGTCGACGATGCGCGCGGCGCCGTGCTGGGCATCCGTGATCATGCCGGCCTGGCTGCCGGTGAAGGAGCGGGCGTCGTAGCCCATGCTCTTGATCGCCATGGCGAGCAGCGCCATCGAGATGCGTTCACCGGCCGTGAGCAGCATGTCGAGCTCGCGCGGCGCCGGAATCGGGGTGACCTCGTGCGCGAGGTCGAGCAGCTCGTCGGTGGAGTCACCCATCGCGGACACGGCGACGACAACCTCGTTGCCCGCCTTGCGCGTGTCGACGATGCGCTTCGCGACACGCTTAATGCTTTCAGCGTCGGCAACGGATGATCCGCCGAACTTCTGCACGATCAAGCTCACGTGGCACTCCTGGGGTTCGGGTACGCGGGCACAGCCAAGCTCCCATCATAAATGCTGTTGTATTCGGCAGCGGCCATGTGACGCCGCACGGCATCCGTTGACACAGTGTCATTGACACATTGTCAATCGTGGTCCTAGGATCGGGGCAGAGGGCGGATCCCGCCCCACCACACGCTTCAACCCAGTTGCCGAGGAGGCTCCGATGCCCGACGAGTTCACATCGAAAGCGACCGTGCCGGCTTCTTCGCCCGTGCCCGGTTCTTCGCCCGTGCCCGTGCCCGTGCGCCAGAGCAAGCAGCCGGACGAACGCCGGGACGACATTCTGCGGGCCGCCCGGGAACTGGTCGCCGAGCGCGGCGTGGCCCGGGTGAAGATCACCGACATCGCCGCCCGGGTCGGCGTCACCCGCGGCCTGATCTACCACTACTTCCCGGACAAAGACGCGATCATCGACCTCATCTGCGAGGACCACATCGCGGAGTTCGTGACCGACCTCAACCTCTGGGACGCCGCCCGCATCCCCGGCGACATCGACCGCGCACTAGTCGACTGCGTCGCATTGTTCCGTCACCACCTGCATCGCACCGACCTGTTCCGCGAGGAACTCGGCCGCACCGAGTACGCGGGCCTCTACAACGAGTTCGTCGACCGGGCCGTCAAGGCCGTCGTCGACCGGCTGCAGGTCACCACCGTCGAGGCGTACGCACGGCGACACAAGATCCGGATCGACAACGTCTCCGAGGTGTTCTACGTGCTGGTGTTCGGGCTGATCGGGCTCGTACGCTCCACGCCCACCGTCTCGGACGACGTGCTGGTCGCGATTGTGCGCCAGACGCTCCACCTCGACCGCAACGCGCCGGCCTAAGGCTTTTCCTTCAGCATCACCTCTTCACCCAGTACGAACTTATTCACCCAGTACAAAGGAGTATCCGCATATGTTCCTATTCGATACGATCCCCTGGTCGTCGACCCTGATGTGGGTCGCGGTCGTCGCGGGGCTGATGATCGCCAACGAGGTCGCACGGTCGAGCAAATGGGCGTCGCTGGCGCTGTTCATCGCACTGCCGGTGGCACTGACGATCTTCGTCTGGCCCACCACCGCCGGTGCCGGGTCCAGCACGGGCACCTGGTTCCACTGGGTAAAGGTCTACTCGGCACTCGCCGGATGTCTGGGCTTCATGGCCATCCGTTTCATTCCGCGTCTGGCCAAGAACCGGTACGCGCTGATGTTCCCCGCGTTCATTCTGGCGCTGAACATCTTCGAGGCCGTGATTCGCGACTTCCAGGTCTACGGGCTCAACGGGATGGTCGACGGGGTGTTCATGGTGGGCGGACCGTGGAACATCATGAACGGCATCGCCGGGCTGCTGAACCTGCTCACGATCTGCGGCTGGGCCGGGATCATCATCAGCCGCGGCCCCAAGAAGGACATGATCTGGCCGGACATGCTCTGGTTCTGGATCATCGCCTACGACCTCTGGAACTTCGCCTACGTTTACAACGCGGTCGGCGACCACTCGTTCTACGCCGGCGCTGCCCTGCTCGTGTCGTGCACGATCCCCGCCTTCTTCATCAAGCGCGGCGCCTGGCTGCAGCACCGGGCGCAGACCCTGGCGTTCTGGATGATGTTCACCATGGCCTTCCCGACGTTCGTGTCGAGCTCGCAGTTCGCGGTGAAGTCCTCGCACGACCCGGTCGCCCTGTTCTGGGTCAGCGCCGTGGCCCTCGCGGCCAACATCGCCGTCGTGATCTACCAGATCTACACGATCGTGAAGAGACGCCGCAACCCGCTCACCGACGAGCTGTTCACGCACCTGCCCGCCTACCACGCGGTGCTCGACGCGAACAAGCCGCTGGCGCCGGTGGCGGCGGGTGCGGGTGCCGGTGCGCAACCGCGGCCGACTGCCAGCGCGAAATAGAACACCGTAACTGCGGAGAATTTCGCGACACGCGGCATCCGTCGCCCCGCCACACGGCGAGTCTCGAAATTCTCCGCAGTTGGCGTTGCCCGCACATCAGCGGGGCAACGGATGCCGCGGGTTGGGTCTCTCCCGGCCCGTCCCGGCCGCTCCCTGGCCGTCCCTGGCCGCAACTGTTGCCCGAGCGGACAACTGTTGCCCGCACACCGGGCACAAATGTCCGCTTCGGCAACACTTGCGGCCGCGGGCGCGGCGGCGCGGGGGCGCGCGGGCGGGCGCGGGCGCGCGGGCGAGGCGGCGAGAAGCCCTAGTTCGTGACGGTGCGGCGGCCCTCGAAGGCACGGCCGAGGGTGACCTCGTCGGCGTACTCCAGGTCGCCGCCGACCGGCAGACCGGACGCGAGCCGGGTGACCTTGATCTCGAGCGTGGTCAGCAGGCGCGACAGGTAGGTCGCGGTCGCCTCGCCCTCGAGGTTCGGGTCGGTGGCGATGATGACTTCCTGCACCGTGTTGTCGGCGAGGCGCTGCATCAGCTGGCGGATGCGCAGGTCGTCGGGTCCGATGCCGTCGATGGGGCTGATCGCACCGCCGAGCACGTGATACAGCCCGCGGAACTCGCGGGTGCGCTCAATTGCGACGACGTCCTTGGCCTCTTCGACCACGCAGATCATCGCCGGATTGCGGCGCGGGTCTCGGCAGATCATGCACGTCTTCTGCTCGGACACATTGCCGCAGATGTCGCAGAACTTCACCTTGTCGCGCACCTCGAGCAGCACGTTCGCCAGCCGGGTCACGTCGAACTGCTCGGTCTGCAGAATGTGGAACGCGATGCGCTGCGCGGACTTGGGTCCGATTCCGGGCAGCGTGCCGAGCTCGTCGATCAATTCCTGAACGATGCCTTCGTACATGGGTTAGTCGCCTCTGGTTCGGGGGGCCGGGTCGTGCGGCTGCTCTTCAAGGAAGGTGGCGCCGAGAATCTCGCGCACCACCGACTCGCCGTAGCGCTGCTTCTCGGCAAAGGCCGGCCCGCGACGGGCAACGGATGCTGCGCCGCCCGCCGGGTTCGGATTCTGCGCCTGGTTGCGCGGCTGGGTTGCGGTCGGGGCGCCCGTGCCGGTGTGCACCGCGCCCTGGGTTCCGGTGCCGGCGACCGTGCCGGTGCCGGGGTTTGACGAGCTGGCCGGCACTGCCTCACGTGCCGGGGACGGTTGGAATCGCCCGGACTGGCCGCTGTTCGCGTGCAGGTCGGGCGGGAATTCCTCGTCGTAGGGCGGGGGCTCATCGTCGTAGGGCGGCTCCGGTTCGGAGGCTCGGCCGGAAGCTCGGCCGGAGGCCGGTGCGGCTGCGGGAGCCGTCGCGCTGGCGGAAGCCGGTGCGGCCGCGGAGGACGGGGACGGTGCGGCCGGCGTCGACCGCGCGGCGGTCTGCGCGGGCGGCTGCGCGGACGGCTGCGCAAACGTCTGCGCACCGGTCGCGGCGGAGCCGCCGGCTCCCGCGGCTCCCGCGGATCCCGTTGCGGCTGCGGCCCGATCGGCGGATCCGGGTCCGGCGGGTGCTGCTGCCGGTCCGGTGGCTGCCGCGGTGCCGGTGGCCGGGACTGACCCGGGGATGGCAACCGTGGCCCAGCCGGTACCGGCGTCCGCGGAACTCGGAATCGCAGCGGTCGCCCAGCCGGTGACGGGTGCAGCGGCCGGATCGGGGTCGGCGTCGGCAGCCGACGCCTCCTCGGTCGCGGCAGCAGCGGCCCTCGGTTTCGTCTTGGTGCCGGCGGTCCCGGTTGCCGAGCCGGTTGCCGAGCCGGTCGCCGAGCCGGTCGCCGAGCCGGTCGCCGAGCCGGTCGCGGCAGGGCTGTTGACGGCGGCGGTTGGTGCGGGCGAAGTTGGTGCGGGCGAGGTCGGTGCGGGCGAGGTCGGCGCTGCGGATGCCGGCGCACCGGAACCCGATGCCGGGCCGGAACCCGATGCCGTACCGGAACCCGATGCCGGGCCGTATGCCGGGCCGGAACCCGATGTCGGGGCGGACGCCGGTGAGTTCGGGGTGGCGGCGGCATCCGTTCTCGGGGACGAGTCGACGATCGCGGTGAGCTTGGGGGTGAACCCGAGCACCTCGTTGACGGCCCGCTTGAGGTAGTCGCCGACGCCCTGCCCGGGGGCTGCGGACTGCTTGAGTCCGGCGACGTCGTTCTGGCTCGGGAACGAGAGCACGAGCAGGTCGCCGCCGCGCAGTTCCATGGCGCGCGCGGTGTAGAGCACGAGCCAGGCGCTGATCTTGGCGGCCTTCACGGACTCCAGAACCTGCGGCCAGGCATCTTTCACCTGCTGCAGAGTGACGGGGCCGATGGGGCGGGGCGCCGTGGCGGGCGCAGCAGGGGCGGCGGGTGGAGCCCCGGGTGCCGAGGAAGCGGCGGCAGCGGGCGGACGCACGGCCTCCGTCGCCGCGACCGCAGCCGCGCGCGCGGGCGAGCCGGCCGGGCTGGTGCCGGGGGCATCCGTCGCCGGGATGTTGCCAGAGCCGGCGCCGGCGCCAGAGACAGAGCCAGAGCCAGCGCCAGCGCCGGCACCGAAGCCGGCACCGCCACCAGAACCGGCGGAGGAATCAGAACCCGAACCGGAGCCCGTGCCGACGCCGATGCGCCGCTCGAGGCGTTCGACGCGGGCGAGCGCGCCGCGGGTGGAATCGTCGCTCGCGGGGATGAGCACGCGGGCGATCATGAGTTCGAGGTGCAGGCGGGGGCTGGTGGCGCCGGTCATCTCGGTGAGGGCGGCGTTGATCACGTCGGCGGTGCGGGACAGCTCGGCCGGGCCGAACTTGGCGGCCTGCACGGCCATGCGGTCGAGCTCGTCTTGCGGCACGCCGCGCAGCACGGCGGCGGCCCCGGCTGCGCTCGTGGCGCCCACGATGATGAGGTCGCGCAGGCGTTCGAGCAGGTCCTCGACGAAACGGCGCGGGTCTTGCCCGGTCTGCACGACCCGGTCGACCGCGTCGAACGCGGCGGACGGGTCGCGGTCGGCGATCGCGTCGATGGATTCGTCGAGCAGCGACGCGTTCGTGTAACCGAGCAGGGCCACGGCCCGACCGTATTCCACGGAGTGTCCGTCGGATCCGGCCATTAGCTGGTCGAGCAGCGACAGGGTGTCGCGCGGGGACCCGCCGCCGGCGCGCACCACGAGCGGCAGCACGCCGGGCGCGACGGTCATCTGCTCGGTGTCGCACATCTGCTGCACGTATTCGAGCATCGGCCCGGGCGGCACGAGCCGGAACGGGTAGTGATGCGTGCGCGAACGGATGGTGCCGATCACCTTTTCCGGTTCGGTCGTGGCGAAGATGAACTTGACGTGCTCGGGCGGCTCTTCGACGATCTTCAGCAGCGCGTTGAAGCCCTGCGGCGTGACCATATGCGCCTCGTCGAGGATGAAGATCTTGTAGCGGTCGCGGGCGGGCGCGAAAATCGCACGCTCACGGATGTCCCGGGCGTCGTCGACACCGTTGTGGCTGGCCGCGTCGATCTCGACCACGTCGAGGGATCCGCCGCCGTCGCGGGAGAGTTCCACGCAGCTCGGGCAGACGCCGCAGGGCGTGTCGGTGGGACCCTCGGCACAGTTCAGGCAGCGCGCCAGAATGCGCGCGGACGTGGTCTTGCCGCAGCCGCGCGGCCCGCTGAACAGGTACGCGTGATTCACCCGGTTCGTGCGCAGCGCAGTCATCAGGGGTTCGGTCACCTGAGACTGACCGATCATCTCAGCAAAAGTCTCGGGCCGGTAGCGGCGATACAGGGCGGTAACCACGGGGTCAATCGTAGCCCGAGCCACTGACAGTGGCGTGTGGGGTGTGCGGTGCCGGGCCCGTGGCGGGGCGGGGCCGGGTGGTGCCGGGCCTGTGGAGGGGCGGGCCGGCATCCGTTGCCTAGGAGCGGTGGGCGAGGGCCTGGTCGAACTCGCCGGGGCGGTTGCTCACGATCACCTTGCCGAGAGGTGCGAGCGAGACCGGCACCATCTTGAAGTCGGCGATGCCGAGCGGGATTCCGATGATGGTCACGCAGAGCGCGATCCCCGAGATGATGTGCGCCAGGGCCAGCCACCACCCGGCGAGGATCACCCAGATCACGTTGCCGATGAACGAGAACGCCCCGCTCGTGGGCTTGGACACGACGGTGCGGCCGAACGGCCAGAGCGCGTAGGCGCCGATGCGGAACGACGCGATGCCCCACGGGATGGTGATGATCAGCACGCAGAGCAGGATGCCCGCGGCCGCGTAGCCCAGGAAAAGCCAGAATCCGCTCAGGACGAACCAGATCACGTTCAAGAGTGTGCGCACGCCGGAATTCTACCCGCGCGGATGGGGAGGAGGGGCGAGTGCGGCGGCGGCCGGGTGTGGTTCGGAGGCCGGGGTGAGCGGCAGCATCCGTCGCCGGGCGGGTCACTCTGAACACGGAGATTTTCGCAACACGCCGCGTGCAGCGCCCCCGGATGCGGCGTGTCCCCACAATCTCCTCAGTAACGTGACTCCGGGGCCCAGACCAGGGCGGAAAGCGGCCCGAACGAGGCATGCAGCCGCGCACGAGCCCGCCCCCGCGCACGAGCCCGCTCTCGCACGGCGCTCCCCCACAGGTCGCCGGACCGCGATCTTCTGCACCGGTCAGCGCTGCCGCGGGAGCGGGCCGGGCCCGCGGGCATCCTGAACGGATGCGCTCAGCTGCGACCCTCATCTGCACCCTCGGCCACGCCGCCACCACCGACGAGCTGCTCAGGCACGGCGCCTCGCCCGCGCACCTGCGCACGGCCATTCAACGGGGGGCCATCGTGCGCGCCGCGCGGGGCGTCTACCTCTGCGCCCACGCCGACCGCGACCAGCGCGATGCCGCCGCTGCCCACGCTCGGATCAGCTGCCTCAGCGCGCTCCGCCGGGCGAGGGTCTGGGCCGGACTCGACCGGTCGTTGCACCTGCAACTGCCCGCCCACGCCGGCGGCAGCCGGCCGGGGCGCGACCACGGCGGCAGCCCGATCCGGTACCACTGGGCGCACCCGCGGTTCCCGGGTTCGGCCGAGCGGTCCTGGCTGGTCTCTCCGATGGAGGCAGTATGGCAGGCCATCCATTGCCTCGACGAGGAGCACGCGATCGCCTGCCTCGAGTCGGCCGTGCACGAGGGCTTCCTCACGGTCGACCAGGTGCGCGAGCTGTGCGGCCGGGCGCCGGCTCGGCTCGCGGGCGGAATCCAGGAGCTGGAATTCACCTCGGGCTCGGGCCTGGAGACGATCGTTCGGCGCAGGCTGCGACACGCGGGCTACTCGGTCGTGGCGCAGCAACACGTGACGGGCATCGGCGACGAAGACCTCGTCGTCGAGGACTGTGTCGCCCTCGAAACCGACGGCGAGAAATGGCACGGCCCCGACCGTTTCCACGCCGACCGCACCCGCGATCTGAAGACCGAGGCCCTCGGCCGCCGGGCGGTTCGCCTCACCCACGATCAGATCCTCTACGAGTGGGAGACGACGCTCGCCGCCATCGCGCGCGTTGTCGAGGATGCCCAGCGCGCCCGGTCCGGCCGCTTCGGCCGCCTCCTCACCCGCCTCGGCGACCCGCTCTGAACCCCTCCGCCCGCACCGCCCGCACAACTCGCGCCGCCCGCACGGAACCGCGCCGCCCGCACCCGGCGCAACTGCGAGACCGCGCCGCCCGCACCCGAGGCGGCCGCGGGACCGCGTCCGGGGGCACCAGGCCACACCGTTCCCAACGTAACTGAGGAGATATTCGCGACACGCCGCATCCGTCGCCACCGGATGCCGCGTGTCGCCAAAAACTCCGCAGTTACGTCACCCCGCGGGCAGCCCCAGAGCCGAGACCCGCACGCACCCCGGCCACCGCGCCAACACCCCCCACCAACGACAATCGGCCGCCCCCGAACCCGGAGACGGCCGATCAGCACGCGCGAAGCGCGACGAACTAAAGAACTAACGAACGAACACCCCCGCTACAGGGCAGAAGGATGCGTGCGGCTGATCGTCGCCAGCGTCTGACGGGCGATCTCCAACTCCTCGTTCGTCGGGATGACGAGCACCGTCACGCGCGAGTTCTCCGTGGAGATAACGCGCGGCTTGCGGGATTTCGCCTCGTTGAGCACGGGGTCGATCTCGATGCCCATGCCCTCGAGCCCGGCCAGCGCGCCGGCGCGAACGATCGGCGAGTTCTCGCCGACACCCGCGGTGAAGACGATGACGTCCACGTTGCCGAGCTGCGCGTAGTAGTTGCCGACGTAGCCCTTGATCCGGTGGAAGTACACGTCGAGAGCGGCCTGGGCGACCGGATCGCCGGCCACTGCGGCGTCCTCCACGTCGCGCATGTCGCCGTTGCCGGCCAGGGCCAGCATGCCGCCGCGGCGGTTGAGCAGGTCGTCGAGCTCGGCGGTGGTCATGCCGGCGCGGCGGCGCAGGTGGAAGATCACGGCCGGGTCGATGTCGCCCGAGCGGGTGCCCATGACGAGGCCCTGCAGCGGGGTCATGCCCATCGAGGTGTCGATCGATTCGCCGCCGTCGACGGCACACACGGATGCGCCGTTGCCCAGGTGCAACACGATCGTCTTGAGCTCGGCCAGCGGCTTGTCGAGGAAGGAAGCCACGGCTTCCGACACGAACTTGTGCGAGGTGCCGTGGAAACCGTACTTGCGTACGCGGTAGCGGGTGGCCAGGTCCTTGTCGATGGCGTAGGTGTACGCGGCCGGCGGCAGCGTCTGGTGGAACGCGGTGTCGAAGACGGCGACGTGAGGCACGTTGGCGAAGCTCGCACGGGCGGCACGGATGCCCTGAACGGCGCCCGGGTTGTGCAGCGGCGCGATCTCGGACAGGTCCTCGATGTTCAGCTCCACCAGGTGGGTGACCTCGGTCGGCTCGAAGAAGCGGTTTCCGCCCTGCACCACGCGGTGGCCGACGGCGATCAGGTTCGCCTCGGACAGCTTCGGCCCGTGCTCGGCGAACGCCTCGATCATCACGGCGAAGCCGGCGGTGTGGTCCACGATCGGCAGGTCGCGCTCGGTGCGGCCGTCCTTCGCGGTGCCCACGTTGTGGCGCGAGTGGCCGATCGGCTCACCGATGCGCTCGACGAGCCCGCTGGCGAGTTCGGTCTCGGTGTCCATGTCGATCAGCTGGTACTTGAACGACGACGAGCCGGAGTTGACGACCAGGATGGCGGTCATGCGGACACCGCCGCTGCGGCCGAAGCGGACGCGCCCGCGGCGGACGCGGTCAGCGTCGCGGCTTGGATCGCGGTGATGGCGACGGTGTTGACGATGTCTTGCACTAGTGCTCCTCGAGAAAGGTCATTGATGGGTTTGCGCAGCCCCTGGAGCACGGGGCCGATGGCCAGGGCTCCGGCACTGCGCTGTACGGCCTTATACGTGTTGTTACCCGTATTCAGGTCGGGGAATATGAAAACGGTGGCGCGGCCGGCAACAGCCGAACCGGGCATCTTGGTGGCGGCGACGGCGGCATCCGCTGCCGCGTCGTACTGGATCGGCCCTTCGATCAGAAGGTCGGGGCGACGCTCCCGCACGAGGGCGGTGGCGGCTCGCACCTTGTCCACGTCGGCACCCTGACCGGACTCGCCGGTCGAGTAGCTGAGCATGGCGATGCGCGGCTCGATGCCGAACTCGACGGCCGTCTCCGACGCCGAGATGGCGATGTCGGCGAGCTGCTCGGCGGTGGGGTCCGGGTTGACCGCGCAGTCGCCGTAGACGAGAACCTTGTCGGCGAGCGCCATCAGGAACACGCTGGACACGACCGAGACTCCCGGACGCGTCTTGATGATCTCGAAGCTGGGCCGGATGGTGTGCGCGGTCGTGTGGGTTGCCCCGGAGACCATGCCGTCGGCGAGGCCGAGCTGCACCATCATGGTGCCGAAGTACGAGACGTCGGTGACGACATCCATGGCCTGCTCGACCGTGACGCCCTTGTGGGCGCGCAGCAGGGAGTAGGCCTCCGCGAACTTGTGGCGCAGCACGTCGTCGAAGGGGCTCACGACCTGCGCCTTGGCGATGTCGAGGCCGAGGCCGATGGCGCGCGAGCGCACCTCGAACTCCTCGCCGAGGATGACGATGTCGGCCACGTCGCGGGCCAGCAGGGTGGCGGCGGCGCGCAGCACGCGGTCGTCGTCTCCCTCGGGCAGCACGATGCGCTTGCGGTTGGTGCGCGCCCGTTCGAGCAGCGTGTACTCGAACATCAACGGGGTGACCACGTCGGCCCGGCTCACGCGGAGCCGGTCCAGCAGCACGGATGCCTCCACGTGGCCTTCGAAGAGAGCCAGCGCCGTGTCCCGCTTGCGCTGGGAATCGGCGGCCATCCGCCCGGGCGTGTGCGTGATGCGCAGCGCCGCGTCGTAGGAGTTGAGCTCGGTGCGGATGATCGGCACCGAGGAGTCGAGCCCCTCGACGAGGCGTTCGATCTCGTCGGGCAGGGGGAACCCGCCGACCAGCACGATGCCGGCGATCGACGGGAACGTGGCGGACGAATTCGCCATCAGCACGGCCAGCAGCACCTGGGGCCGGTCGCTGGGAACCACGACCACGGCGCCGTCGAACAGCCGCGGAAGCACGTTCACCATCGACATGGCCGCGACGACCACGCCGAGCGCCTCGCGGGTGAGCAGCGCCTGGTCACCCTTGATCATGGTGCCGTTGGTGGCCTTGAGGATGCTCTTCATGCTGGGAGCAACCAGGTACGGGTCTTCGGGCAGAGCCCAGACCGGCACCGCGCCGCGGCCGTCGCCGGGCTTCACGTCGGCGTCGACGACGCTGCGCACGGCGCCGATGAGATCGTCGAGACGGCTCGGGTCGGCCCGGTTCACGATCACGCCGAGCAGTGAGACGTGCTCGTAGCGCAGCTCGGCCAGGGTGACGTCGGTGAGCTGACGGATGTCCTCCGGCGTGCGCGGGTCGCTCTGCCCGAGCTGGCGGTCGCCCTGGGTCAGCGCGTCGCGCTGGCCGGGACCAACCCGCCCGCCGAGCACCAGCAGCACCGGCACCCCCAGGTTCGCGGCGATGCGCAGGTTGAAGGCGAGCTCGGTGGGACTGCCGACATCCGTGTAATCGGAGCCGATGACGACCACGGCATCGCACTGCGCCTCGATGGCCTTGTAACGCTGCACGATGCGGCCGAGGGCCGCGTCGGGGTCGAGGTGCACCGCGTCGTAGGTGACGCCGACGCACTCGTCATAGCTCAGCGGGGGCTGGGTGCTCAGCGCGGACGCGCTCGACAGGTGCGAGAGCAGCAGCTCGAGCACGTAGTCGGGGTGGTGCGCCGAGCGGGCGACGGGCCGGAACACGCCGACGCGCTGCACCGAACGGAGCAGGGTGTCGAGCACGCCCAGGGCGATGGTGGATTTGCCGGTGTTTCCCTCGGCAGAGGTGATGTAGATGCTGTCAGCCACGGTTTATACGTTATCTCCGCCGGTGGAGACACCGGCATTGTCGGGGGTCACGCCGACGCCATCGGCGTCCCAGACCCATTCGGTGACGGCGGGGATGTCTTCCCCATGGTCGCGGGTGTATGTGCGGGCCCGGAGGCGGGCATCCTGCATCTCCTGGCGAAGCAGGGCGGCGCGGGCGCCGAGGCCGGGAACCCGGTCGATGACGTCCATCACCAGGTGGTACCGGTCGAGGTCGTTGAGCATGACCATGTCGAACGGGGTGGTGGTGGTGCCGTTCTCCTTGTAACCGCGGGCGTGCAGGTTGCCGTGCCCGTTGCGCTTGTAGGTGAGGCGATGGATCAGCCACGGATACCCGTGGTAGGCGAACACGATCGGCTTGTCGGCCGTGAAGATGGCGTCGAATTCGTTGTCACTGAGGCCGTGCGGGTGATCCGCCTCGGACTGCAGGCGCATCAGGTCGACGACGTTCACGACGCGCACCGCCAGGTCGGGCAGCCATTCCCGCAGGATGGCGGCCGCGGCCAGCACCTCGAGGGTGGGCACCTCACCGGCGGCGGCGAGCACGACGTCGGGCGACGTGCCGAACTTCTCGGTGCCGGCCCAGTCGAAGATGCCGAGGCCCCGCTTGCAGTGCGCGACGGCCTGATCCATGGTGAGCCAGTTCGGCGCCGGCTGCTTGCCGGCGACGACCACGTTGACGTAGTCCACGCTGCGCAGGCAGTGGTTGTAGGTGGCGAGCAACGTGTTGGCGTCGAACGGCAGGTAGACGCGCACGACATCCGCGCTCTTGTTGACGACGTGGTCGATGAAGCCGGGGTCCTGGTGCGAGAACCCGTTGTGGTCCTGGCGCCAGACGTGCGAGCTGAGCAGGTAGTTCAGGCTCGAGATGGAGCGGCGCCATGGGATCTCGCGGGTGACCTTCAACCACTTCGCGTGCTGGTTGAACATCGAGTCGACGATGTGGATGAACGCCTCGTAGCAGTTGAACAGACCGTGACGGCCGGTGAGCAGGTAGCCCTCGAGCCAGCCCTGGCACTGGTGCTCGCTGAGCATCTCCATCACGCGGCCGGCGCGGGCGAGGTTGGTGTCGCCCTCGTGGAATTCCGCGTTCCACTGCTTGTCGGTGGCCGCGTAGACGGCCGGGGCGAGGCGGTTGGACGCCGTCTCGTCGGGTCCGAAGATGCGGAAATTGTCGGGGTTGTCACGGATGACGTCGGCCAGCCAGGTGCCGAGAACCTTGGTGGCCTCATCGGTGGTGGCGCCCGGGGAGGGAACCTCCACCCCGTACTTCTTGAAGTCGGGCAGCTTCAGCGCCCGGCGCAGCAGCCCGCCGTTGGAAACAGGGTTCGCGCTCATCCGCAGGTCGCCGACCGGTGCCAGTGCGGAGACCTGCGCGGCAGGGGCGCCGTCGGCGTCGAAGAGTTCTTCCGGCCGGTAGGAGGCCAGCCACTCTTCGAGCAGCCGGGTGTGCGCCTCGGTGTCGCGGGCGTTGCTCAGCGGCACCTGGTGCGACCGCCAGGAGTCGACGACCTGCACCCCGTCGATGACGGGCGGGCAGGTCCAGCCCTTGGGCGTGCGCAGGATGATCATCGGCCAGCGCGGCCGCTCGGTGTCGCCGGCGAGGGCGCGCGCCTTGATCGCGGCGATCTCGTTGAGCACCTCGTCGAGGGTTTCGGCCATGCGCTGGTGCACGAGCAGGGGGTCTTCGCCGTCGAAGCCGCCGGCGACGATGTACGGCTTGTGGCCGTAGCCGCGCATCAGGTCGAGGAGTTCCTCTTCCGGGATGCGGGCGAGCACGGTGGGGTTGGCGATCTTGTACCCGTTGAGGTGCAGGATCGGCAGCACGACGCCATCCTGAAGCGGGTCGATGAACTTGTTCGAGTGCCAGCTGGTGGCCAGCGGGCCGGTCTCGGCCTCACCGTCGCCGACGACCGCGGCGACCAGCAGGTCGGGGTTGTCGAACGCGGCTCCGTAGGCGTGGCTGAGCGCGTAGCCGAGCTCGCCGCCCTCGTGGATCGAGCCGGGGGTTTCGGGCGAGGCGTGGCTGGGAATGCCGCCGGGGAATGAGAACTGGCGGAACAGGGCCTTGACGCCCTGCTCGCTCTGGTCGACGCCGGAGTAGATCTCGGAGTACGTGCCGTCGAGATAGGCGTTGGCGACCATGCCGGGGCCGCCGTGGCCGGGGCCCGTGACGTAGAGGGTGCTGATCGAGCGCTCCTGGATGGCGCGGTTCAGGTGGGCATAAAGGAAGTTCAGACCCGGGGTGGTTCCCCAGTGGCCCAGCAGGCGAGGTTTAATGTGGTCCCGCGTGAGCGGCTGACGCAGTAACGGGTTGTCGAGCAGGTAGATCTGCCCCACCGAGAGGTAGTTGGCGGCCCGCCACCAGGCATCGACGCTGGCGAGCGCCTCAGCGCTGAGCGGATGCGGGGACCGGTCCGGCCAGAGAAAGGGAGTAGCGGATATTTCAGCCATGGGTGCCTCCAAGCACGGTCGGGGCGTTAACTGCGCGTTCCCATCTTAGGAGATGAGGCGAAATCGTTATCATTGCTAACGGCCTGGTGTTGGAGGCATGGTGTTTCGGTGCTGCCGGCAGGTGGTTCGGGCATGCGGCCTCGGGGCTGCGGGCATGAAAAAGACTCCTCGCGCACCCACCAGAGCCCGGTTACCCTTGCTACGTTTCCGTCCTGGGGGAGTTGGCCGAGATGGCGCCACACGAGGAGCCGACCCTCAGTTTAGACGCAAAGTCGGCGAGGGCGAAAACTACCGATTCGGGGCATCCGGAACGGGTGTGCGCGGAGGCCTCCGGAAACAGGTAAGATTCTCTAGGTCGTTCCCTTCGGGGAACGTTCGGCCAGGAGAATTCGCCTAGTGGCCTATGGCGCACGCTTGGAAAGCGTGTTGGGTGAGAGCCCTCGGGGGTTCGAATCCCCCATTCTCCGCCAGACTTTTGTGTGCAGCAGTAGAAGTAGACCGAATGTCGGTCCCGGTCTCGGTCTCGACAGGCTCGACCACCGGCGTCTCGGTCTCGACAGGCTCGACCACCGGGTCTCGACAGGCTCGACCACCGCCCCGGGTACGACTCCCCCGCGGGACTGCCGAGTTTCCGCACCCGATTGGGGCCAACTCAGAAGATCCGGGCCGCGCGGAGGCATCCGTCGCCCGATTCCGGGGCAGAATCCGCCGCAGCCGTCCCGGATTTCGTGAGTCACCCCCCACCCCCGTGCATAACTCCTGCAAATCCTGCCGAATGTGCCCGTTTCGGCCCAAAAACAGCCCTCCGGAGCGAAATTGCAGGAGTTATGCACGGGGGCGGGGCGGCGAGCAGCGAGCGGCGGGCGGCGGGCGGCGAGCGGAGCGCTAGTCGGCGAGGGGGCGGCGCGGCGCCCGCGGCGCGGGGGGCGGCGGCACCTGTTTCGCGGCAACGACGTCGGCGAGCGCGAGGGTGACCAGACCGCGTTTGGTCTCGACCGTGCAGCCGGTGTCGGTGACGGAACGCAGGTAGCCCACGGCATCCGTCACCCCACCCTCGATGCGGGTGCGCACCACGATTCTGGTGCCGAGGGCGGTGGTGGAGACGAAGTTGGCGGCGGCGAGGCTCATCCGGCTGAGCCTAGCCCCGACTCACCGGAGGCGGCTGAAGGACTCCACCTTGCGCACGTCGCCGGCGATCAGGATGACGTCGTCGGCCTCGAGTTGCGTGTCGAGGGTCGTGTAGCTCCAACCCTGTCCGGGCCGGTTGTACGCGGTGACCGTGACCCCGTGGATGGTGCGCACGCTCGATTTGCCCAGCGGCACTCCGATGATCTCCAGCGGCGGGTTCGTCTTCACCAGGGCGAAGTTCTCGTCGATCTCGATGTAGTCCTGCATCACTCCGCGCACCAGGTGCGCCACCCGCTTGCCCATGTCCTTCTCGGGGTAGATGACATGCCTGACCCCGATCTGGCGCAGAATCTCGCCGTGCGGGTCACTGACCGCCTTGGCCCAGATGTTCGGGATGCCCAGCTTGAGCAGCAGGCTCGCGGTGAGGATGTTCGCCTGGATATCGCTGCCGATCGAGACGACCGCACTGCTGAAGTCCGGCACCGAGAGCTGGCGGAGGGTGTCCTCCTTGGTGGAGTCGGCGCGCACCACATGGGTGAGCAGGCCGTTGTGCGCCTGCACGATCTCCTCGTTGCCGTCGATGCCGAGCACCTCGCTCCCGCTGGCCATGAGCTCCATCGCGAGGGCGCTGCCGAACCGGCCCAGGCCGATCACGACGATTGCATCCGCTTCGGCCATGCGCGCGGGCTGCTGGTGCCCGAACAGGGAAAACTTAGCCAATGATGGGCCTCTCTTTCGGGAATTCGTACGCGATGGGGCGTTCCCGCAGGGCGAGCGCCGAGGCGAACCCCATCGGGCCCAGACGGCCGATGAACATGAGCAGCATCAGGATGACCTGACCCGCCGGGGGCAGACTGGCGGTGATCCCGGTCGACAGCCCCACGGTGCCGAAGGCGGAGATCACCTCGAAGAGCAGTTCGTCGAGGCCGAGATCGGTGATCAGCATCAGGGCGACCGTGGAGATCGTGATCACGGCGACGGCGAGGAGCACGATCGTGATCGCCTGGCGGTGCACGGCCCGGGAGAGACGCTTGCCGAAGACGTTCACGGCGACCTCGCCGCGGATCTCCGTGAGCAGGATGAAGAACAACACGGCGAAAGTGGTGATCTTGATGCCGCCGGCGGTGCCGGCCGGGCCGCCGCCGATCAGCATGAGCACGTCCATGCCGAGCAGGCTCGCCGAATCCATGGCGCCGATGTCAAGGCTGTTGAACCCGGCCGTGCGGGTCTGCACCGACTGGAAGAAGCCGACCAGCAGCTTGCTCGGCCAGTCGAGCGGGCCGAGTGTGCCCGGGTTGTTCCACTCCACACCGGTGATGTACACGGTGCCCGCGACCAGGAGGGTGGTGGTGCCGACCAGCACGATGCGGGTGTTCATCGACCATTTCAGCGGGTTCCGCAGGTGCTTGCGCAGCTGCATGATCACGGGGAAGCCCAGCCCGCCGAGGATCACGGCGGCGGCGATGGGCAGGCAGATGAACGGGTCGGTGGCGTAGGAGATGAGGTTGTCACTGAACAGGGCGAAACCGGCGTTGTTGAACGAGGACACGGAATGGAACACTCCGAGCCACACGGCGCGGCCGAGCGGTTCGCCGTAACCGGTGGAGAACCGCAGGGTCAGCAGCACCGCGACGATGAACTCCACGATCAGGGAGATGCGCACGACGCCGAGAACCAGACCCCGGACATCCTCGAGCCCGAAGCTCTTCACCTCGGCAGCGGCGGTCATGCGTGAACGGAGGGACATTTTGCGGATCACGGCGAGCCCGAGGACCGACGCGAACGTCATGATCCCGAAACCGCCGATCTGGATCAGCAGCAGGATGATGACCTGGCCGAACGGCGTCCAGTAGGTGGCGGTGTCGACGAGGGTCAGCCCGGTCACGCAGACGGCCGAGGTGGCGGTGAAGGCCGCGATCAAAAGTGAGGTCCCACCAGGCCCCGGCGTGGCGATCGGGATCATCAAAAGCACGGTGCCGACCAGAACGGCGCCGGCGAATCCGGCGACGACGACCTGCGCCGGATGCGGCCGGCTGCGCGGGACGCGCGGACCGCTTCTATGAAGGGACAGGGATGGCACTCGCTCACTATACGGTTCACGGATGCCGCCCGGAACAGTAGCTTCCGCACACAATCGGAAACAGGACTAATCTGTGTACACCGGCGAGGGGGAAACCAAGGGTGAGATTTAACGGGGGTGTGCGCATGCATGCGCACGCTTTGCGACCCCAGGGTCGGGTGCTCCTTCAGTCGGGGTTGTCCGTCCTCGCGCTCGTCGCGCCCGTTTCCGCCGTTCTGTTCTGGCTCACCATCCCCACCGGAACCTGGCAGCCCGTCGCCGCGGCCCAGGGCCTGCTGCTGGCCATCTGCGCCTTCGCCTACCTCTCCTACACGCGCACCATCATCCGGGTCGACGCCGAGGGCATCTCGGAGCGCGGCTTCCTGGGCCGCGTCGTGAGCTTTTCCACCGCCGAGGTCGGCAGCGTGGTGCTGCTGGAGCTGTACCAGAGCGGCGCGCTCGACACCCAGCCGCAGCTGTTCGTGACCGGCACCGACGGTCGGTTGCTCGTGCGCATGCGCGGCCAGTACTACTCGCGCGGCGCCATGGAAACCGTGGTCGATCAGCTTGCCGTTCCCGTGGTGCGGGTGCCCGAGCCGATGACCCTGCAGGACCTCAACCGGGCGCGCCCCGAGCTGCTCTACTGGTTCGAGCGGCGCTTCACCGGCCACACGGAGTAACCCGCAGCATCCGTCTTGCCCGCCGTCAACGGCGAGTCAACGGCGACGCCGGGTGCCGAAGATGCCGCCCACCACGCCGGTCAGGATCGTTTTCGTGACGGATGACCCGAGCACCTGCTCGAGCACGCTCTTCTGGGCGCGCGCGGGCGTTCGGGTGCGCGTTCCGGGCTGCGTCTGCCGCATCAGCCGGTCGTACTCGGCCTGAGCCTTCTTCTCGGCCTTCGCCTCGAGCACCTGTCGGGCGTCCCGCTCCTTCTCGGCGACGGCGGCCGCCTCGGCCTGGTCCAGGGCGTCCTGCTCGGCCTGCGCGGCCTGGTTCGCCTCTTCCAGCCGGGTCGCCAGAATCTCGCGCGCGGAGTCCCGGTCGATGGCGGCGCCATACCGGGCAAGCAGCGGCGAGGCTGCCACCAGGGCGTCGACGTGGTCCGGCGGCGTCGGTGCCATCGCTCCCTGCGGGGCCCGCAGACGGGTCCAGGCGACCGGGCTGGGTGCCCCTTTCTCGTTCATCACGGTGACGATCGCCTCGCCGGTGCCGAGTGTGGTGAGCACCTCCTCGAGGTCGTAGCCGGAGTGCGGATAGGTCGAGACGGATGCTCTCAGCGCCTTGGAATCATCCGGCGTGAACGCCCGAAGCTGGTGCTGCACCCGGGATCCGAGCTGCGCCAGCACGTCGCCCGGCACGTCTTTCGGGGTCTGGGTGATGAAGAAGATGCCGACCCCCTTCGACCGGATCAGGCGCACCGTCTGGGTGATCGAGTCGAGGAAGCCCCGTGACGCGTCCGTGAACAGGAGGTGGGCTTCGTCGAAGAAGAAGACCAGTTTGGGCTTGTCCTGGTCGCCGACCTCGGGCAGGTCGTTGAACAGATCCGCCAGCAGCCACATCAGGAACGTGGAGAACACGGCCGGTTTGTCCGCCACGCCGGGCACCTCGAGCAGGCTGACCACGCCGCGGCCGTCGGCGGTGGTGCGCAGGAAGTCGAGCGTGTCGATCTCCGGTTCGCCGAAGAACACGTCGGCACCCTGGGCGGCGAAGACGGTGAGTTCGCGCAGGATCACCCCCACGGTGGCCTTCGAGAGCCCGCCGAGCTCGGTGAGTTCGCCCGCGGCCGCGTCGCTGATCAGATAGGTGAGCACGGCGCGCAGGTCGGTCAGGTCGAGCAGTGGAAGCCCGGCCTGGTCGGCGTAGTGGAAGACGAGACCGAGGCTGGACTCCTGCGTGTCGTTGAGGCCGAGCACCTTGCTGAGCAGCAGCGGTCCGAAACCGGCCACGGTGGCCCGCAGCGGGATGCCCCGGCCGACGCCGCCGAGGGAGAAGAATTCGGTCGGGGATGCCGTGGGCAGCCAGTCCTGCCCGATCGCCTGCGTTCGCGCCAGCAGTTTGTCGGTCGGGGTGCCCGCGCCGGCGATGCCCGACAGGTCGCCTTTGATGTCGGCGGCGAACACCGGCACGCCGTGGGCGGAGAACTGCTCGGCGAGCAACTGCAGGGTTCTGGTCTTGCCCGTGCCGGTGGCCCCGGCGATCAGCCCGTGCCGGTTGGTCATCGCCAGCGGTATCCGGATGGGCACGTCCGGCCGGGCGTCGCCGTTGACGAGGGCACCCAGCTCGAGCGCCGGAGCGTCGAAGGCGTAGCCGGCGCGGATGGCGTCGACCTGGTCCTCGGTGAGCGGGAGAGGGCCGGCCGGGGGCGGGGTGCTCGCAGTCATGGCAGGAATACTAGTCCCGGCCGGGGCGCGGTAGCCAGCGGTCCGCCCCGCGCGATCCGCACGACCCGCACGACCCGCACGACCCGCGGCCCGCGCGACCCGCTAGTGTCCGCGCCCCGAGACCACGTCAGCGACGGATGCCAGCGGTGACGTCGTCTGCCGCCGGGTGCGCTCGGCGTGGTCGGCCAGCGAGTACGCGCGGTAGAGGGCGTGCACGGCGAGCCAGCGCAGCGGCTCCGGCTCCCAGTTGCGCACCCGGTGGTTCACCCACGGCAGCCGGGTGAGCCCGGTGTCGTGGCCGAGGATCAGGTCGGTCAGCGTGCGCCCGGCCAGATTCGTCGTCGCCACCCCGGTGCCCACGTAGCCGCCGGCCCAGGCCAGCCCGGTCGCCGGGTCGAGCCCCACGGTCGCCGCCCAGTCGCGCGGCACGCCGAGCACCCCCGACCAGGCGTGGTCGATCGCCACGCCCGCCGTCGCCGGGAAGAACCGGGTCAGGATGCCGCGCAGCGCCGCCACCGTGCTCTCCGGGGTCTGCCCGTCGGAATCCGTCTGCGACCCGAACCGGTACGGCACGCCCCGGCCGCCGATCGCGATGCGGTCGTCCGCGGTGCGCTGCGCGTACATGTAGGCGTGCGCCATGTCGCCGAGCGTCTCCCGGCCCTCCCAGCCGATGCTCGCCCAGACGGATTCGCTGAGCGGCGCGGTCGCGATCAGGGTGGAGTTCATCGGCAGCCAGGCCCGGTGCAGGCCCTTCAGTCCCGCCGTGAACCCCTCGGTGGCGCGCACCACGAACTCCGCGTCCACGGCTCCCCGGTCGGTGATCGCCCGGTGCGGGGTGATCTCGCTGACCCGGGTGTTCTCGAAGATCTCTACGCCGAGGCCCTCCACCACCCGGGCGAGCCCGGCCGCGAGCTTGGCGGGGTTGATGCGCGCGCAGTGCGGGTGCCACATCGCCCCGGTGGCGCCGGCCACGTCGATGCGGGCGCGCGCCGCCGCCGGGGAGAGGAGTTCGACATCCGTCATGTCCCAGGCCTGCTCCGCCCGAGCGGATGCCTCCAGGCGCCGTTGCTGCGGCTGGTCGTAGGCCACGGTGAACTCGCCGCCCTTGACAATGTCGGCGTCGATGCCCTCGGCTGCGGCGACCCGGATCACCTCGTCGACGGTGTCGTTCAGACGGGTCTGGAACCGGGCCGCCGCATCCCGGCCGTGGGATTTCACGTACTGCTCTCGGCCGCCGGTGATCGAGTTGGTCAGCCAGCCGCCGTTCCGCCCCGACGCTCCGTAGCCGGCGAAGCGCTGCTCCACGATCACGATCCGCAGTGCCGGGGCGGCCTTCTTCAGGTAGTACGCCGTCCACAGCCCGGTGTACCCGGCGCCCACAATGCACACGTCGGCGGTGGTCGGCCCGGGCAGCGGCTCGCGCGGGGCAGGCCGGCCGAGCTGGTTCCACCAGAAGGAGACATCGCCATTGATCATTCCCGCACCGCTTTCATTCCGACGGATGTTGCGCGTTCAGTGAGAGCATCATCTCGCATCCTCCCCCGGTCCCGCCCCTGCCGCGCCCGCACCTCGCCCGCCCACGTGCCCGTTCCGGTCGAGAGTGCCCGTTCCGCCGGTCACTCTCGACCGGAACGGGCACTCTCGCGGGCAGGCGCTCCGGGCGCTGCCCCTAGGCTGAACGGATGACTGACCCCGGAATCACCAGCAAATCCTTCGCCCCCACCCCGTCCACAGGGCCGTCCGGGTTCGGGACGACGCGTGTGATCGTCGGCAGCGTGCTCTGCTTCCTCAGCCTCTTCTCGCTCCCCCGCGGACTTTCGCTGCTGCTGCTCGGACTCCTGCGCCCCGAAGCCACCACCTCGGCCGCAACAGCGCTCGGCATCGCCATCTTCGGGGCCGCGCTCCTCACCGCGGGCATCCTGCTCATCGTCAGCGGCGCCAAGCGCCGCCGGGCTGCCCGCACCGCGCAGTAGCGCGGCTGCCCGCCCGGACTCCTCCCCCCGCCCCGTGGGCCGCCCCGGACGCCCGCATCCGCGTCACGCGGGTGCTGCGCCGCTGCGCGGGTGGCACGCCGGGCGCGAAACGGCGCAGCCCCCGCGCAGCGCCGGGCAAGCAGCGCCGCGCAGTCTGTGCCCGTTCCGGTCGAGAGTGACCGCTACACCGGTCACTCTCGACCGGAACGGGCACTCTCGCGGGCTGCATCAGGGCGCCAGCCGGTCCTCCATCCCCCAGGGCTGGCCGTAGCCGCCCTCGGATTCGGGGGCGCTCATCAGGTCGAGGAACGCCTTCGCGTCGAAGGCCTCCGGGCCGAGCACGCCGATGCCGCCCCAGGTGCCGGCGGCCAGAAGTTCCAGCGCGATCACCGGGTTCAGCGCGGTCTGCCAGACCACGCACTGGGTGCCGTATTCGCGCATCGTCCACTCGTTGTCGGTCACGTGATAGAGGTAGACCTCGCGCGGCCTGTCATCGAGACCGGTGCCGGTGACCCACACCCCGGCGCAGGTCTTGCCGGTCATCCGCGGGCCGATCGTGGCCGGGTCGGGCAGGCAGGCGGCCACCACGTCACGCGGGGCGACCAGTACCGGGCCGGACGCGCTCCGCACCCGCACCGGGTCGACCCGGTCGAGGCCGAGCAGGTGCAGGGTCTTCAGCACGCCGATGAACTCCTCGCCGAGGCCGTACTTGAAGGTGACCCGTTTCGCGTCGAGCCAGCGCGGCATCAGCACCACCTCCTCGTGCTCCACGTTCACGCACTCGACCCGGCCGATGCCCTCCGGAAAGTCGAACATCTCCGGTTCGCTGAACGGCGCGGTGGTGAACCAGCCGCGGTCCTTCTCGAAGATCAGCGGCGGGTTCAGGCACTCCTCGATCGTGGTCCAGATGCTGAACGAGGGCGCGAAGATCTCGTTCCCGGCGTCGTCGCGCACGACCAGGTTGGCGCCGTCACGCGTGCCGAGCTCCTCGATCTGCCGGAACAGGTGGTCGGAGGCGTAGCGGGCGAAGACATCCGAGAGCCCCGGCTCGACGCCCATGCCCACGAGGGCGAGGCGGCCGGCGGTCTCCCAGTCGGCGGCCTGCGCGAACTGGTCGTCACCCAGCATGACCCCGGTCTGGCGGTACGGGTCGGTGGGGTGCGGCTCGGACAGGCTGACGGCCATGTCAAGGTAGTCGCAGCCGGCGGCGAGCGCCCCGGCGAACACGGTGGGCACGAACTTCGGCTCGACCGCGTTCATCACGTGGGTGGCACCGTGCTTCCGGGCCGTGGATGCCACCCCGTCCGGGTCGCCGGCGTCGATCTGCTCGGCGGAGAACCGGGCTGCCACCGCGTGCCCGTGCTTCAACCCGATCGCGACGATCGTGCGCTCCGCCCGGGCCAGGTCGTAGTCGCACACGATGACGTGCTCGAAGAACGTGCGTCTGGCGATGATCTTCGCGAACGCGTCGCCGACGCCGCCCGCCCCGACAAGGAGGATTCTCATGCTTGGACGCTACCGGAGGCATCCGTCACTGTCTGCCCCGCACGTCGCCCCGAACCGATTCGACGGAGATTTTGCCCGAATCACGTGTTTTTTGCCCTGATTCAGGGCTCTAGGCCGAATTTCTCCGTCGAATTCGCAGGGGCGACGGATGCTGCGCCGCCAGCTCGCGCTCGCCCTGCAGTTTCGCGGCGACCGGGGCCCACAGCAGCACGGCCACCGCGGCGCCGAGCAGCAGCCCGCCGATCGTGTCCGTGAGCCAGTGTGCGCCGAGGTAGGTGCGGCTGACCATCATCAGCACCGTGTAGAGCGCGCCCGCCAGCCAGACCCAGACCCGCGGGAAGAGGATGCCCAGGCAGACGGCCATGGTCGCCGCGTTGGCAACGTGGCCGGAGGGGAAGGAACCGAAATCGGACACGACCAGCATGTCTTCCGGGCGGGCCCGGCCGAACAGGGACTTGAGCACCTGCACCAGACCCGAACTCACGATGGTGGCGGTCAGGAAATAGCCGGCTGCCCACGGCCGCTTCAGCAGCAGCAGGAACGCCAGGATCAGCACCGGGATCACGATCACGCCGGCGATCCCCGCGCCGAGGAAGTTCATCGTGAGCGAGAGGTACTCCCAGACGGGCGCCCGGTGCTCGATGATCTCGTCCATCCACTCGGCGTCGATCTTGAGCGGGCTGCCATTGCCGCGCAGCACGATCAGGGCGCCGAGTCCCACGGCCAGCAACAGCGCCGCGGCCCCGCTGACCAGAGGCCAGCGGCGGGCGATGCGCCGGGTGGCGGGGGTGGCTGCGGTCTCGGGGGCACGCTCGCTCATCATTACTCCATGGTATTTCGGTGTGGGATTGCAGTTGCGCGCGGCGGCCCGGTGCGGTGCGCGGCGCGGAGGCTGTCACCCGGCCGGCGCGGGGCGGCGAGCGGCGCGGGGCTGACCGGTGCGGCGCGGGGCTGACCGGCGCGGCGCGGGGCTGACCGGCGCGGCGCGGGGCTGACCGGCGCGGCGCGGGGGCTGTCGCCCGCCGCGGCACTCACCCCCGCCGCATTTGTCGCCGGTTCGGACAACTGTTGCCCGTGTGCGGGCAACAGTTGTCCGTTTCGGCAACAGTCACCGCGGCTGGCTTTCCGGAGTCGCCACATCGGTGGCAACGGATGCTGAAACCTCAGTGGTCCAGCGCGGGCACCGACCGGGGGCGCACCAGGAACCACAGGGAGAGGATCGACACCACCGCGGTGGTGCCCATCACGGCGCCCATCGGGACGGCGCTGCCGACCCCGAGCAGGCCGACGATGGGCGACACGAGCCCGGCGACGCCGAAGTTCGCCGCACCGAGGAGCGACGCCGCCGTGCCGGCCTCATGGCCGTGCGCGGAGAGCGCCATCACCTGAACGCTGGGCATCGTGAATCCGAAGGCCGCGATGAAGAACCACAGCGGCACCAGGGTGCCCCACAGCCCGGCCCCGGCGAGGTCGAGCAGCACGATCGCGCCGGCGGTGATGAACAGCACCAGTGTCGACACGGCAACGATCCACTGCGGTCCGACGTTGAAGCGGTGCATGAGGCGCGAGCTCAACTGAACGCCCGCGATGACGCCGAGTGAGTTCACGGCGAACAGCACGCCGTATTGTTGCGGGCTGAATCCGTACACGTCCTGGAACAGGAACGACGACGCCGAGAGGTAGGAGAACAGACCGGTGAACGACATCGCGCCGATGATCGCGACGCCCACGAAAACCCGGTCGCTGAGCACCGCACGGTAGCGCTGGCGGAGGGAACTGTGCCCCTTGACGTGGCGTTCGGCATCCGGAAGCGTCTCGACGATCCAGAACGCGACGGCCAGGATCACGACCGTGCCGTACGCGGCGAGCACCCAGAAGATGCCGCGCCAGCTCATCACCAGCAGCAGCTGCGAGCCGATGACCGGGGCCAGCACGGGGGCGAGGCCGCTGATCAGCGCGAGGCGGGAGAGCATTTTCACGAGCGGCTTACCGCCGAACAGGTCGCGCACCATGGCCAGGGCGACGACCGCGCCGGCCGCAGCGCCGAAGCCCTGCAGCAGTCGGAAGACCGCGAGCCAGACGATGTCCTGCGAGAGGGCGGCGCCCACGCTCGCCAGGATGTGGAAGCCGGTCGCAAGCATCAGCGGCAGGCGGCGCCCGACCTTGTCGCTCCAGGGGCCGACAACGAGCTGGCCGAAGCCGAAGCCGATCATGGTGCCGGTGAGGGTCAGCTGGATGGCGGCAGGCGAGACGCCGAACTCGCCCTCAAGAGTGGGGAACGCCGGCAGGTACAGGTCGATCGTGAACGGGCCGAGGGCGGTGAGCGCACCGAGCACGATGATGTAGACGAGGCGCTGGCCGCGGGAGAGGGCATCGCCGGGATGCTTGGCGGCAGACTTGAGGTCGGCTGCGGTAATGACGGTAATGGCGGCGGTGGTCACGTGATGTTGATCCTTGAGATTGGTGGTGCGGGCCCGACAGGGCCTGCCGCGTGCTGGGCTGAGTTCGTTCGAGGCGCCGCATCGCGGGCGTCAGCACCGGCAGCGGAACACGGAACCGCTCTCACAGACAAGACAACCACGCCTGAACCTATTCCCCTGTTCGGGGAACGCCGCGGAAGTTGCAGGAATCCGCCGGATAGTGCACCGGCAGCGGGCCTCCCCCGTGCCCCGGCCTCCCCTGTGCCCCGGCCTCCCCCATCCCCCCTATCTCCCCCATCCCCCCCCCCCCCATCTCCCCCATCCCCCTGTTCCCGCTGTTCCGCTTTCCCCGTGCATAACTCCTGCAAATCGGCGGCCGACCCGAACCGGTCCCCGGAATCCCGGGGCACTCCGCCGTCCCCGCTGCAGATTGCAGGAGTTATGCACGTGAGGCACCACAGACGAGACCGGAGCGCGAACCCCGCTCACAGGTGCCTCACAGCCCTGGGGCATCACCCCCGAAGATGGACCCTCTAACCTTGATATCATCTGCCAGTCGCAACGAAACGGTGCACGAAGTCCATGAGCAATGTCTACGGCAAGCCAGTCCCCCCGAAGAAGGATCGCCGCGAGATGGCGCGTGAAAGCGCCCGGCAGCTCCGCGAGGAGCAGCAGAAGAAGGAGAAGCGCAACCGCTGGCTGTTGCGCGGCGGCATCGGCGCCGGCCTGGTCGCAGCTGCCGTGGTTGTTGCCCTGATCGTGGTCGGCAACACGGGTCCCGCAGCGCCCGGCCCGCTCAACATGGCCAGTGACGGCGTGCTCCTCACGGGCGACGGCACCAACATCGTTCCGGTCGAGACCGTCGCGGTCGCCGCCGACGACGACCCCATCGCCACCGACCCCGGCACCCTCGGCGACACCGCCAACATCGTGGTCTACGCGGATTACCTGTGCCCCTTCTGTGGCCAGTTCGAGGTCACGAACGGCGAGCAGATCGCCGGCTGGGTCGCCGCCGGAACCGCCACGCTCGAACTGCACCCGATCTCAATCCTCGACCCGGTCTCGGCCGGCAGCAAGTACCCGACCCGGGCCGCCGCCGCGCTCTCCTGCGTCGCGAACTACGAGCCCGAGAACGTGCTCGCCATGAACGCGGCACTGTTCGCCAACCAGCCGGCGGAGAACACCGAGGGCCTGACCAACGAAGATCTGGTCACCCTCTCCACCAACGCGGGCGTCACCGACGAGAAGGTCGCCACCTGCATCACGGAGAACACCTTCACCTCGTGGGTCGGCGACGCCACGAAGCGTGCCCTGGACGGCCCCATCCCCAACGCTGACATCGAGCAGATCAAGGGCACGCCCACCGTCCTGGTCAACGGCGTCTCCTATCCCGGCGCCCTCGATGACCCGGCCGCCTTCGAGGCCTTCGTCACCGCGCAGGTCACCGGCAAGTAACCCGGCGTCACCCCGAGTTCGGCACGTCCGGTCGAGATCGTCAGGCACATCTGTCGACCTGGATCGGACGTGTCGAACTCGGCGCCGTTAACGCCGCGAACGGATGCCGCAGCATCCGTTCGCAACCCGGCGAACCCGACACGGGCCGCCGCTTTCCCATCGCAGGCGAAGGACCAGCATGCAGATCCACGGTCAGACCGTCGACGCCCAGACCCGGTGCGTGCATTACCGTTCCGCCCTCGACGTCGTGGCCATCCAGTTCTTCTGCTGCAGGCGCTTCTACCCGTGCCACCAGTGCCACTCCGCCGGCGAAACGCATGCCGCCCGGCTCTGGCCGGCTGACCGCTGGGCCGAGCACGCCATCCTCTGCGGCGTCTGCCGCAGCACGCTCTCCATCGACGGATACCGCACCGCATCGGCGTGCCCGTCCTGCGGCGCCGCTTTCAACGACGGATGCCGCGCTCACGCCCATCTCTACTTCGACCTCCCGGCTACACCGGCCTGAACGGCGGCGGCGGGACCACCCGGCACCCGGAGCGAAGGCGCGACGGAGCCGCGACCCGCGGCACGCGACCCGCGACCCGCCTGCCTACATCGGGCCGGCGCGCTGCGTCAGCCAGGCGTACGGATCCGTCGGGGTGATCCCGCCGATCAGGATCTCGAAGTGCAGGTGCGGGCCGGTGCTCTGGCCGGTGCTGCCGACATTGCCCAGGTGCGTGCCCACGCCCACGGACTGTCCCGCGGAGACCTGCAGTGAACCGGACTGGAAGTGCGCGTAGACGCTGCTGACGAGCTGGCCGTCGATGGTGTGGTCGACGATCGCGTACACGCCGAAGCCGCCGTTGTCGAAGGCCGAGACCTCGCGCACCACGCCGTCGGCAACCGCAGACGCTGGAGCGCCCTCGCCGGGGAGCATGTCGAGTCCCTTATGGAAGGTCGAGCAGCCCCCGCAGGGTGCGTCGCGCGGACCGTAGGGGCTGGAGAGCCGCACCGAGCCCGGGAACGGCCAGCGCACGGCGCCGCCGGCGGGAACCGCGGCGGCTGCCGCGGCCGGGGCCGCCGGAGCGGCAGGAGCCGCCGGCACCGGAACGGGCTTCGGGGCATCCGTCACGGTGAACCCGTCGCGCTCCACGACGGCCGACGCGGCCGCGCTGGGTACCAGACCCTGCAGCGGCTCGGCGTCAGCCATGACCGCGGCCGCAGCCGAGTACGCAGACCCGGGATCGGAGGCGGTCGACGTCACGCCATCCGTTGCGGCCCGCATCGACGCGGCCACCGCGGCGTCCGGCAGTCCGGCGTAGGGGTCCAGCTCCGAACCCTGGGCCGGGATGGCAAGGGTCACGGTGAGAAGCGTGGCGAAGGCCATCGCGATGCCGCCGGCAGCGGCCTGACGCAGGGATCGGTTGAGCTTAGGCGTCTGCATAGGCGCCTTCCACCGAAACACGGCAGGCAGAGGAAAAGGGGAATAGCGGCATGTGAAAGCTCTCGTCGGCGCGGTTACGCGGGTCGGGTGAGGGGTGGACTCTCACTCAGACGGAGGATGCGCTCACAGCGCAGAGCAATCCCACGGGGAACGACGCTCCCTCTTCGGAAGTGTCCAGGTGCGCCGCACGACGTGGGGCTGCGCGCACAAGTGTTGAGGATAGCTCGCTATCCTGAAAAAGCAATGGGCTTGCACGGATTGGTCACGGATGATCCGGGCCGGCCGGCCGGGTCCGACAACCCGCCGCAACGCCCCCGAGCTCAGCCCGACAGCCTAACCCGCCGGCTCGGCTCCGCAAACTCAGAGCCCGAGCACCCGCTCCGCCAGCGAACCGAGCGCCCCGGGGACGAGCCGGTAGTACGCCCAGGTGCCCCGCTTGTCGCGGGTGAGGATTCCGGCATCCACCAGCACTTTGAGATGGTGGGACACGGTCGGCTGACTGAGTCCGAGCGGCTCGGTCAGATCGCAGACACAGGCTTCCAGGTCGGCGTGCGCAGCCACCAGGGACACCAGGCGCAGCCGGGCCGGGTCGGCGACGGCCTTCAACAACCGGGCCAGTTTTTCGGCCTCGTCGGCGTCGATCGCCGTGCGCGACGCGGGGGCGCAGCACGCCGCGCCGGTCGTACCCGCCGCGGTCGCAGCAGCCAGGGCGCTGTCAATCGGAGCCTCGGACACAGGGCGGGTCTCGGTGAACGACATCTGAACAGTATCTCCCATAAATTGACATCCATCGATGCAATGGGGAAGACTCCCTATCGACACCCTAGATATTAGGTGCCAGCCACTGTTTTTTTGCCTCACCCGCTGACGGAGCCAGATGACCTACCCCGATCCCTCGACCGTTCAGCCCGGCCGGCCGGCCGCAGCCGCTCCCGCTCCCGCCCCCGCCCAGCTCGGGGCGATGGACCGCCTGCTGCCGGTCTGGATCCTCGCGGCGATGGCCCTCGGGCTGCTGCTGGCCGTCTTCGCACCCGGCGTCGGCGATGTGCTCGGCGCCTTCACGATCGGCTCGGTCAGCGTGCCCATCGCGATCGGGCTGCTGGTGATGATGTACCCGGTGCTGGCCAAGGTTCGCTACACGGATGCCCGCATCGTCGCCCGCGACCGCCGCCTCCTGGTCTCCTCGCTGGTGTTGAACTGGCTCGTGGGCCCGGCCCTGATGTTCACCCTCGCCTGGATCTTCCTGCCTGACCTGCCCGAGTACCGCACCGGCCTGATCATCGTGGGTCTCGCCCGTTGCATCGCCATGGTGCTGATCTGGAACGACCTCGCCTGCGGCGACCGGGAGGCCGCCGCATTCCTCGTTGCCGTCAACTCGGTCTTCCAGGTCATCGCGTTCGCTGCGCTCGGCTGGTTCTACCTGCAGGTCCTTCCGGCCTGGCTCGGCCTGTCCACCACCAGCGCGGAGTTCTCGATCTGGGCGATCACTGTGAGCGTGCTCGTCTTCCTCGGCATCCCCCTGCTGGCCGGTTACCTGTCCCGCCGGGTCGGCGAGGCCACCCGCGGCCGCGACTGGTACGAGAGCCGGTTCCTGCCGAAGGTCAGCCCGTTCGCCCTCTACGGGCTGCTGTTCACGATCGTGCTGCTCTTCGCCCTGCAGGGCCAGCAGGTGATCGATCGCCCGTTCGACGTGGCCCTGATCGCCCTGCCGCTGCTCGTCTACTTCGCGGTCATGTTCGCTGCCGGGTTCGCCACCGGCAAGCTCACCGGCCTCTCCTACGAGCGCACCACGACCCTCGCTTTCACCGCAGCGGGCAACAACTTCGAGCTGGCCATCGCGGTGGCCATCGGCACCTTCGGTGCCACGAGCGGCCAGGCCCTGGCCGGTATCGTGGGCCCGCTGATCGAGGTTCCGGCGCTGGTCGCCCTCGTCTACGTGGCGCTGTGGCTGCGGCCGCGCCTGTTCCCGGGGGCCGCGCCGCAGGCATCCGTCGCCGCCGACCAGCCGGTCACGAACCGGATTTAGTCTCCTATCACCACATCCATCCGCGTCACCGTGAAGTAAAGAAAGAAACCTCGATCATGACCGAAAAGCCCACCGTTCTCTTCGTCTGCGTGCACAACGCGGGCCGCTCCCAGATGGCCGCCGGCTACATGACGGCCCTGTCCGAAGGCCGCGTCGAGGTGCTCTCCGCCGGCTCGGCGCCCAAGGACCAGATCAACCCCGTCGCCATCGAGGCCATGAACGAGGAGGGCATCGACATCGCGCACAACGTGCCGAAGATCCTCACCACCGAGGCCGTGAAGGAATCGGACGTCGTGATCACCATGGGCTGTGGCGACACCTGCCCGATCTTCCCCGGCAAGCGCTACGAGGACTGGGAACTCGCCGACCCGGCCGGCCAGGGCATCGAGTCCGTGCGCCCGATCCGCGACGAGATCAAGGCCCGCATCCAGGCCCTGCTCGCCGAGATCCTGCCCGCCCAGGCATAGGTTCGACCCGCCATGAGCGATCTGAGCGCACGCAAGGCCCTGCCCGGGCTGGCCTTCCCCGAGGAGTCCCTGCGGCGGCTGGCCGCTGACCTCACCCGACGGTTCTCGGGCATTTTCGGCGGCGAGACGATCGAGCGCTATGTGCTCGAGTCGTACACGTCGCTGCTGCGCACGTCGACGGTCACGGCGTTCCTCGTGACCAACACGGGGCGTTACGCCACGGATCGCCTGACCGCGCTGGCCCAGGCCAAGGGTGCGATCGAGAAGGACGTCCCCGAGGTGCTGTTCGTCTGCGAGCAGAACGCGGGGCGGTCCCAGATGGCGGCCGTGCTGACCCAGGCCCTGTCCGGCGGCCGGGTGCACGTGCGTTCGGCCGGTTCGGCGCCGGCCAAGGGTTTGAACCCCACGGTGATGGCGGTGATGACGGAGCTCGGCCTCGATTTCCAGGACGAGTTCCCGAAACCACTGACGGATGACGTCGTGCAGGCCGCCGACGTCGTCGTCACCATGGGCTGCGGAGACGCCTGCCCGGTCTACCCGGGCAAGCTCTACCAGGACTGGGACCTGACCGACCCGGCCGGGCAGCCGATCGAGGAGGTACGTCGCATCCGGGACCAGATCCGGCGCCAGGTCGAGGCCATGCTCGCGACGCTCGGCGTCGATCCGCAGCCACTGCCCTAAGCCCAGCCGCAGCCCGAGTGACACTCGCCACGCGAGAGTGCCCGTTCCGGTCGAGAGTGACCCGCACAGCGGGCACTCTCGACCGGAACGGGCACGGTCAGTGTTCGGACCGGGGAACCGGCCCTACTTGCGCACCAGCTTCGCCACCGTGAACCCGCCGGCGGCGACCGTCACGGCCCCCGTCTTCGGGGCCTTCTTGTCGACGGATGCGACAGGCTTGCCGGTCGCATCGAACGCCTGCTGCGCCAGCTTGTAGCCGCGCGGCACGACGACCGTGCGCACACTGGTCTCGTTCGCGGCGCTGACGTACACCGTGGACTCCCCCGCCGAACCGGTCACCGTGATCGTCGAGATCAGCGGCTGGATCAGCAGCGCGTCAACGGATGCCGCCCCGCCGAAAACGCCGACGACGGCGGTGTCCGCGCCCGGCAGTGCCTGCTCGAGCGAGAGCGGCATCAGGCGTCCCGGGGCATCCGTGATGCCCTGCGCGCCCGCGCCGCCGTTGCTCGTAGCGCCCAGCGCCGACGAGGCGGAGGACCAGGTCGTGGTCCCGGAGTCGGCCTCACCCTGGTTCACGATCGGGAAGACGTTGCGAGCCTGGTCGGTGGCGGGAACCGGGATGCTCAGCGAGTCGCCCGCAGCCAGCGCCACGTAGGCGCCGCCGGAGAGGTTGGCCTCGCCGGTCCACGACGACGGCGGCGTGACCACGGCTCCGCTGCCGGTGATGGTGCCGGACTCGGCCTCGACAACGCTGAGCCCGACCGTGGAGACGGTCTCGTCGATGCCGAGGGCCTGGGCCTTCAGCGTCGGATTCGCGTCCAGGGTGAGCATGGTCATCAGGGCGTGGATGGTGGATTCCGCGCCCGAGTTGGGGTTGATCCGGCCGTCCTGCTCGATGCCGTCGATGGCGGTGCCGGTGGCCGGGTTGTAGGCCGGGGCTCCGTTCGGGTTGGCGCCGAAGAACCAGCCGGCGGTCACGGCGGCGAGGTCGAGCAGACCGGGAGCGTTCGCGGCCTTCGCCGTGGCGACGAGACCCTGCACCCGGGAGTCGACGCCATAGGCGATCTGGGCCTCACCCGGGGTGGGGCTCCAGGCGTTGTCCGGTCCGCCGGCGGCGAGCAGCTGCGGGGTGAACTGGGCGGCGTCCTGCACGGCGGCGCCGAGCAGGTCGGAGCGCCCGAGCACGGTGGACGCGGCGGCGACGGCGGCCGGGGCCAGTCCGCCCCAGGCGTGCCACAGGGTCTGCGACTTGTTCCACGGCATGATCGCGCCGTAGGGCCACTCGGTGGCGGAGCCGGCGGACATCTCGGCGACGCCCTCGGAGAGCTGGGTCAGCGCTGTGCGCGCGGAGGCGTCGTCCGGGACGGCCGTGACATAGGCGGCGAGGCCGAGCGCGGCCTCGGCCGAGGCATCCGCCCCGCCCGCGATCAGCCAGGCCGGCACGTTCACTCCGTCGGCCACGTCGTAGGTGCCGTACTTGCCGAGCGACTGGCGCTCGAGGGAGTCGAGCGAGAGGTGCAGGCGGTCCTGCAGGAACGACGCGAACTCCGGGTCGGCGTCCTGGAACGCAGCGTAACCCTCACCGAGGGCCCAGACGGTGCGGGCCACCCAGTAGGACTCGGCCGAATCGCTCGGGTCGGGCAGTTCCACCGGGCTGGCGCTGGGGGTCAGAGTGCCGTCGGCCTGCTGCCAGAGCACGACGTTGCCGGCGTTCGGGCCGGTCGTGGTCTGCAGGTACGTGAGGGAGCGCAGCGTCTGCACCGCGTGCTCGCGGCTGGTCTCGTCGCCGGTCTGCTGCCAGTGACGCAGGTAGACGACCGCCGTGCGGGCCACGTCGTCGGCGTTGTATGCACCCTGAGTCCAGTGCCCGGTCGCGGGGTCGAGGCTTCCGCCACCGACCCGGCCGTAGCTTCCGTCGGCGTTCTTGTCGGAGTAGGTCCATGGCGCCTGGGCGGTGGGCTGCTCGTCGATCCGATACGTGGTGTGCCCGGGGACCTCCGTCAGCGGCACGGTGTCGAGCAGGAAGTTCAGGTGCGACAGATTGGTCAGCGGCGTGGAGGCCGGCCTCGGCTTGAGGGCGGCGGCTGAGGCGAGCCCGGTGACCGCGGTTCCGGGCGGCGGCGCCGCGGCTGCCGCGACAGTTCCTGCTCCCAGGAGGAGCATCGAGACCGCGGCGGTGAGGGCCACGGCTTTCATTGATCGTGTGCGGGGGGACTCTGAGCGAACAGCGATGTACGTCATTTCTTCTCTCCTGGTTCAAGCCTGAACCGGTTTGGTATCACCAACTAAACCGGTTAAGGCCGACCGAGTCAAGAGAATCGCGGCAATGCGTCCCCCATTCGGGGCCGCACGGCACCCCCGTCAACCCATGAAAGTGCCCGTTCCGGTCGAGAGTGCCCGGCAGAGCGGGCACTCTCGACCGGAACGGGCACTGTGAGTGCGCGGTTCGCGTCGCGGTCGCGGTGCGGGCTCAGCTGCGGGCGATCTGCACCTTCTTGGTCGACTCGGTGACCTCGGGCACCGGCACGCGCACTTCCAGCACGCCGTCCCGGTACGACGCCGTGACATCCTCTTCCTTGACCCCGCGGGGCAGCACAATGTCGCGCGTAAACGATCCGTACCGGAACTCACTCCGGTAACCGTCCTTGCCCTTATGCTCGGTCTTCTCCTGCCGCTCCGCCTGGATGTGCAGCACGCCGTCGCTGACCGACACGTCGACATCCTTGTCCGGGTCGATGCCGGGCATTTCGGCCTTCACGACGAGGTTGTCACCGTCGCGGAATTCCTCCACGCGCAGTGAGGGGGCGTCCCAGTCACCCTCGAAAAAGCGCCGCACAGGCTCCGGCATCTCGAAGCGTTCGCGCTTTGCAATTGCAGCCATGATTCGTCTCCTCCAGTTGACCCGGATGTTCCTCCAGATGCCGCACACAGTACCCCCGGGGCCGACCCCACGCCCCGGCCCCAGGCAGCACCGGCGGCGACGGATGCCCGCGCAGCCGCTTCCCAGCGTCCCGCTTTACCCTGAACGCATGACCGTCTCCCTCCAGCGCGATTTCGACAGCGGACGCAGCTCCGGGCACCCGATCCGGCGCTTCCTGCGCCGCAGTCGCGCGTGGGTGGACCGGTATCCGCGACTGCGCTGGGTCTACCGGGTCCTGGTCGGTGTGCTCGGCTCCACGGTGGCCGTGATCGGCCTGATCCTGGTGCCGCTGCCCGGCCCCGGCTGGCTGGTCGTCTTCCTCGGCATCGCGATCCTCGGCACGGAGTTCCCTGCCGCGCACCGCCTCGCGGTGGTGCTCAAGCGCATCCTCACGACCGTGTGGGCGTGGTGGCGCTCCCGCCGGGCGCGGGCGTCCGCCGGAACGTCGACCGCTTCGGCTGGGTCTTGAGCTCGGTGCGCACCGAGCCGAGAATTCTCGTCACCGTCGCCAGATCCTCCGCGCTGATCCGGTCGAAGAGCATGCCCCGCACCAGCCGTACATAGCCGGGGACGCCTTTGGTCAGGCAGTCCCGGCCGGCCGGTGTGAGGTGGGCCATCACCGAGCGCTCATCGCCGGCGGCCGGGCGCCGATCCACCAGGCCGCGCTGCTCGAGTTGGCCGATCTGGTAGGTGAGACCGCTTCGGGAGACCGTGAGCTCGTCGGCGATATCGGTCATCCGGCGCGCCGATCCCGGCCCCTCACCGATGCGCGCCAGAATCTCGAACTGCGCCAGCGACAGCCCGACGCTCCCCCGCAGCTCGCGGTCGGCGGCGTACTGCACGGTGTTCGACGTCTCGAAAATTGCGGCCCAGGCCTGCATCTCGGCGGGGGTCACCGCGGATTCGGGAATACTCATCGACCGTCCCTAGTTGTTTCGAATACGAAGCACTTCCTGCGGAGCACACACCCAGTCTCTCCCGCCACGCCCCGAAAGAGGACACCATGAGCACGACCACCCCCACGAGCACCACCGTCTACACCGCCTCCGCGACCTCCTGGGGCGGGCGAAGCGGCAAGGTCGTCACGAGCGACAACAAGCTCCAGCTGGACCTGTCGATCCCCGCCGAAATGGGCGGCGACAACGGCCCCGGCACCAACCCCGAGCAGCTCTTCGCCAGCGGCTGGGCCGCCTGCTTCCACAACGCCCTCAAGGGGGTCGCACGTCAGCAGAAGCTGGACGTGACCGACTCCGCCGTCACACTGACCGTCAACCTGGTCGGCGGAATGGCCACCGGCTTCGACTTCGAGGTCACGATCGAGGCCCAGCTGCCCGGCATCGACGAGGCCACCGCCCAGGCTGCCCTCGAGGCCGCCCACCAGGTCTGCCCGTACTCGCGTGCCACCCGCGGCAACATCGCCGTGAACCTGGTCGTCGTCAGCGACGAAGACTAGGCACCGGGAGCGGCCGGACCCGTCCGGGTCCGGCCCGCCACGTCATAGTCGTGCCGCAGCAGAGCCGGCAGGGCGGCCAGGCTCGCCCGACGCTCGGCCGGCAGCGCGGCGGAGAGCAGGCCCGGCAACAGCAGCGTCCACATCTCCTCCACCCTCTGGTAGAGGTCGTCCCGGCCGGTCAGCACCTCGGACACGGTCTGCACGCCCGTGAAGGCCGGACTGATGAAGTGCGCGGCCGCCTCGACGTTCAGTTCGGCGGCCGCATCGCCCTCGTCGATCGCACGCCGCAGCAGTCGGCCGCACATGTCGATCCAGTCGATGTAGGGCGCCGCAACGGGCACCGAAAAATTGGAGGCCTCCAGGGTGAGACGGATGCCCGCGCTCACCACCGGGTCGTCCCGGAGGGTCTTCGCCATCGCGAACGTCATTCTGATCGCGGCGTCCAACCCGGGCCGGGTGCTCCCCAGATACTCCGCGCCGAGGGCGATGGACGACTCGTGCTGCGTCTCGATCACGGCGAGCGCAAGGGCCTCCTTGGACGCGAAGTGAAAGTACAGCGCGCCCTTGGTGACTCCGGCGGCCGCTTCCAGACCGGCGAGGGTCGTGCTGCCGTAGCCGTGCTCCCGGAATGCTTGCGCCGCGCCGCGGATGATCGCCGCCCGCGTTCCGATCGCCCGTTGCTGCTGCGCCATGCCACTCCTCGATTCGATCCCGGTCCCAGCGTAGCGACCGCCCCGACCAGGCTGGCCCGGCAGCTCGCCGAAGCATCCGTCGCCGGCCAGCAATCCGCCGAGAATGCTCCCGGCAGAAGATACTGTTTGGTATGGTTTAGGTTCACGATGCCTTCACGGGGGACAGCCGCGGCGAGTTTGTCGCCGTCAGCTGCGGGGATGCATCGCCGGGGAATCAATGTGGGGGGTCACAGATGATCGACAGCGCAAGCATGGTGCAGGTTGCCGCACTCGGACTCGGGGGCCTCGCGGTGCTGGGGAGCATCGCCCTCATCATCGCGGCACTGGTGCAGATCACCCGCGCGTTCCACCTTCATGAGGCGGCGCGGGCGAGCTGGGCACTGGCCGTCATCTGCGCGCCGGTCTTCGGCGCCGTGGCGTGGTTCGCCGTGGGCAACCGGATCGACGCCGACTGAGGCGGATTGGACCGAGGTGGCACCGCTAACTGTTCGGGCGCACGACCAGCACCGGGCATTTGGCGTGCCGCACGCACTGCTCGCTCACGGAGCCCAGCAGCATTCCGCTGAGTCCGCCGCGCCCGCGGGAACCGACGACGAGCATCCGTGCGCCCCGGGACGCATCGACGAGGGACTTCAACGGGCTGGCATAGACGGCCCGGTATTCGACCTTCAGGTCGGGGTGGCGGGCCACCTCGGCCATCACGGCCTCGACGAGTTCTTCGCGCACCGCGCCGGCGTACTCCTCGATCGAGGAGACATAGCCGAACGTCCAGTTGGCCGGGCGCGGCGCCGTGTCGATGGACCATGCACGCACCAGAACGACCGGCGCGTGCAGCTGCTGGGCCAGGTCGAGTGCCACGGCCACGGCGTGATCGGCATAGCCCGATCCGTCGTGCCCGACGACGATGGTGTCGCTGGAGGCGGGAGTCTGTTCTTGCTGTGTGTCCGGCATGACCCCAAACTACTCCGGGCCCGCCCGCCCTGCCGCGCCCCGCGGCTGCGTGTCGAAACCACAGCCGCAGCCGACCGCGCCGCACTCCCAGCCCTTTCCCGCCGGGCCCCGCTAAGGTCTCCCCTATGACGTACCTGGGCACGCCGCGTCGACGCCTGGCCGCAGTGGCGGTCGGCGTCACCCTGGCCCTGGCGGCCGGCGGCCTGGCTCTGGCGACATCCGTCCGCACGACCGACGCGGCCGATGGCCCGGCGGTGTTCGAACCCGGCGCGATCATCAGCGACTACAACTTCTTCAACGCCGCCGCCCTGACCGAGCCGCAGATCCAGGCGTTCCTGGCAGACCGCTCCTGCCTCCCCCGCGACGAGTCACCGTGCCTGACGGACTACGAGGAGAGCACCGTGAGCCAGCCGGCGCAGGGCGACGGGCACTGTGCCGCCTACCCGGGTGGCCGCAACGAGTCGGCCAGCCGCATCATCGCGAAGGTGTCCGCGGCGTGCAACATCAGCCCGAAGGTGCTGCTGGTGCTGCTGCAGAAGGAGCAGTCCCTGCTCACCCGGCCGAGCGCATCCGGCTATCTGCGCGCCACCGGCTACGGATGCCCCGACACGGCCGATTGCGACGCGCAGTACTTCGGCTTCTTCAACCAGGTCTACCGGGCGGCCTGGCAGTTCCGGCAGTACACGCAGGAGCCCGAACGCGCCTACAAGATCGGCACCGTACGCGTGGGGTTCAATCCGGATGCGACGTGCGGGGCGACATCCGTGTCGATCCGGAATCAGGCCACCGCGAACCTGTACAACTACACGCCGTACCAGCCCAACGAGGCAGCGCTGACAGAACCGGGCACCGACGGCGACGGATGCTCGACGCACGGCAACCTGAATTTCTGGCGGTTCTACAACCAGTGGTTCGGGTCGTCCCAGTCGGTGGGCTACCCGACGGCGTTCAACTCGTGCCTGAACCTCGTCGGCGGCCAGCCCTGCCGCGACCACGGGCTGCTGCCCACCCCCTGACCGCGCCCTCGCCAGGCAGGTTCGCGGCGGGTTTCTCCGCGCAGAGCGTAATCGCCCTGACCGCACCCTGGGGCACGGGATTCAGTCAGCCCGTTGGCTGAGGCCGCCGGTATGACAGGCTCAATCCCTGGTCAGGCGGTATTCTTCAGCCCGGATGACCACTCGTGGTTCGGGTTTGGTTCCCGGCAACACGCCCATCGAAACGAGCGGGTGTCCGCCCCGATTCCCAGCCCGCACGGACTGCACGCCCACTCCCGGTATCTAAGCTCCTCCGATGACTACGAACGGTCGATCGGGTTTTTCACCGGCCGGCCGCCGCAATCGAAAGGATCCACTGTGAACAAGCACCAGATCAACCCGGCAACCGCCACCTCTCGCACCAAGCGGGTCGCCCTCGGCGCCGCCTCCGTGCTGACCGCCGGAGCACTGCTCAGCGTCGGCGCGCAGGGTGCCACCGCCGCCCCGCTCAGCTCCGAGACCACGTCGAGTTCCAGTTCGAGCGCCGGCGGGAGCTCCACCACCACGACCGACGCGTTCCTGGCGTCGATCACGACGGAGCTGCGTGCCGACCTCTCGCACGGGCAGAGTTGGAACGTGAAGGCCCAGAACGTGGCCACCACGGTCTCGGAGCACGCTGAACTCTTCGAGAGTCTGCCGGCGAACCTGCAGGATGACCTGACCACGCTCACGGATGCCTCCGGCGCGGCTGAGCGGGCCGCCGCCGTCGACACCGTTCGCACCACGGCCCTCGCCGGGGGCTACGGCGAGGAGATCACCACGATCGCCGAGGCCGTGCGGGACAACCCGCAGCATCCGCTGGCCGCAGCCGTACGCGCCGCCCTGGGCAGTGACGTCGGCACCGCGCCGGGTGCCGAGCCGGAAGCGGCCATGGACACCGGTTTCTCGGTGACGGAGCTGGCCCTCCACCTCGCCGACAATGCCGCGCTTCTCGAGAAGCTGCCCGCCGACCTGCAGGACGATCTGGCCGACCTGAAGAGCGTGCCGGCCGACGAGCAGGAAGCAGCGGCGCAGGCGCTGGAAGCCGCCGCTCTGAACGGTGACTACGGAACCGAGATCCAGAAGCTTGCCGAGCGGGTCCAGACGCACGTCGCCGCCGAGGCAGACGCTGACGCCAACGTGGGTGGAGACGCCGACGCGGGTGCCGGAGCTGGTGCCGACGCGGACGTCCACGCCGGAAACTAGCACCCCCGCACAACGGATGGCCGGAAGCGCACCGCTTCCGGCCATCCGTCTGCCCGGCGACCGCGGCATACTGGGGGCCATGGCCGAGAACAAAACGCAGCCGACGGATGCCTCCGTCCAGGAATTCCTCGACGCCGCGACGCCCGACCGCCGCCGCGAGGACGGCAAGGCACTCGCCGCGATCTTCCGCGAGGTGACCGGCGAGAACCCGGTCATGTGGGGTCCGTCGATCGTGGGCTACGGCAGCTTTCGCTATGTGTCGCCCGCGAACCCGCGCACGCACGGCGACTGGATGAAGACGGGGTTCTCGCCGCGCAAGACGCAACTGTCCATCTACGGGCTCAAGGACCTTCCCGAGGGTGCCGCGCTCCTCCCGCAACTCGGCGCCTACACGGAGGGTGCCGGCTGCGTCTACGTGAAGAAGCTCGACGACATCGACCTTGACGTTCTGCGGCGCCTGGTCGCGATCGCCTGGTCGCGGGGCGACGACCCCGTGCCGCCGGCGACCTCGGCGTAGGTCACGGCGAGGATCGACGACGCCCCGCCCGCCACCCGCCACCACCAGCCGCACCCCGCCGCACCCCGCCGCACCCCGCCCAAATCGACAGTTCCGGTCGAGTTCGCCTGGCGGGGCAGGCGAACTCGACCGGAACTGTCGACGTCGGTGGCGCGGTCACACGACCGGAGGAGCTAGAAGTCCCAGTCGGCGTCTTCCGTGTTGACGGCCTTACCGATGACGTAGGAGGAGCCCGACCCGGAGAAGAAGTCGTGGTTCTCGTCGGCGTTCGGCGAGAGCGCGGCCAGGATGGCCGGGTTCACGTCGGTGACGGTCTTCGGGAACATGGCCTCGTAGCCGAGGTTCATCAGCGCCTTGTTGGCGTTGTAGTGCAGGAACTTCTTGACGTCTTCGGTCAGACCGTGCTCGTCGTAGAGGTCCTGCGTGTACTGGATCTCGTTCTCGTAGAGCTCGAACATGAGATTGAAGGTGTAGTCCTTGATCTCATCGCGACGCTCCTGCGAGGCTGCCTCGAGGCCCTTCTGAAACTTGTAGCCGATGTAGTAACCGTGCACGGCTTCATCCCGGATGATCAGACGGATGAGGTCGGCCGTGTTGGTGAGGCGGGCGCGGCTGGAGAAGTACATCGGCAGGTAGAAGCCCGAGTAGAACAGGAACGACTCGAGCAGCACCGAGGCGACCTTGCGCTTGAGCGGGTCGTCGCCCTGGTAGTACTTCATGATGATCTCGGCCTTGCGCTGCAGGTTGACGTTCTCCGTCGACCAGCGGAACGCCTCGTCGATCTCCTTCGTCGACGCGAGGGTCGAGAAGATCGACGAGTAGCTCTTGGCGTGCACGGACTCCATGAACGCGATGTTCGTGTAGACGGCCTCTTCGTGGGGCGTGATCGCATCCGGAATCAGCGACACGGCACCCACGGTGCCCTGGATCGTGTCGAGCAGGGTCAGGCCCGTGAACACGCGCAGGGTGAGCAGCTGCTCCGCCGGGGTGAGCGTGGCCCAGGACTGCACGTCGTTCGACAGCGGCACCTTCTCCGGCAGCCAGAAGTTGTTCGTGAGGCGGTTCCACACCTCGACGTCTTTTTCGTCTTCGATCTTGTTCCAGTTGATCGCGTCAACGTGGGAGACGAGCTTGAGCTTGTCAATCATTGGTTGTTCCTTAGTCGGCAGTTCACAGGCGATTCAGTAGTCGGGAGGCTCAGCACGAACGCACTCACAGCACCGGTATTCACAGGGCGCAGGAGACGCAACCCTCGACTTCGGTTCCCTCGAGGGCCATCTGACGCAGACGGATGTAGTAGATCGTCTTGATGCCCTTTTTCCACGCGTAGATCTGGGCGCGGTTGATGTCGCGGGTCGTGGCGGTGTCCTTGAAGAACAACGTCAGCGACAGACCCTGGTCCACGTGCTGCGTGGCAGCGGCGTAGGTGTCGATGACCTTCTCGTAGCCGACCTCGTAGGCGTCCTGGTAGAACTCCGTGTTGTCGTTCGTCATGAACGGCGCCGGGTAGTAGACGCGGCCGAGCTTGCCTTCCTTGCGGATCTCGATCTTCGACGCGATCGGGTGGATCGATGCGGTCGAGTTGTTGATGTAGGAGATCGACCCGGTCGGCGGCACGGCCTGCAGGTTCTGGTTGTAGATGCCGTGCTCCATGACGGATGTCTTGAGCTCGGCCCACTCGGCCTGCGTGGGGATGTGCACGTCGGCCTGCGCGAACAGCTCGGCGCCGCGCGCGGTGGTCGGCTCCCAGACCTGGTCGGTGTACTTGTCGAAGAACGCGCCGGACGCGTAGGTGGAGTCCTCGAAACCGACGAAGGCGTGGCCGCGTTCGATGGCCAGTTTGTTGGAGGCGCGGATGGCGTGGAACAGCACCGTGTAGAAGTAGATGTTGGTGAAGTCGATGCCCTCTTCGCTGCCGTAGTAGATGCGCTCACGGGCGAGGTAGCCGTGCAGGTTCATCTGGCCCAGGCCGATGGCGTGCGACTTGTCGTTGCCGTCCTCGATCGAGCGCACGGAGGAGATGTGGCTCTGCTCCGACACCGAGCTGAGGCCGCGGATGGCGGTCTCGACGGTCTTGCCGAAGTCGGGCGCATCCATGGCAAGGGCGATGTTCATCGACCCGAGGTTGCAGGAGATGTCCTTGCCGATCTGGTCGTAGGACAGGTCCTCGTTGTACGTGGTCGGGGTGTTGACCTGGAGGATCTCCGAGCAGAGGTTCGACATGTTGACGCGGCCCTTGATCGGGTTCGCCGCGTTGACGGTGTCCTCGAACATGATGTACGGGTAGCCGGATTCGAACTGGATCTCGGCGAGCGTCTGGAAGAAGTCGCGGGCCTTCATCTTGGACTTCTTGATGCGCGGGTCGTCGACCATCTCGTGGTACTTCTCGCTCACGGAGATGTCCGCGAACGGCACCCCGTAGACGCGCTCCACGTCGTAGGGCGAGAACAGGTACATGTCCTCGTCTTTTTTGGCCAGCTCGAACGTGATGTCGGGCACGACGACGCCGAGGGACAGCGTCTTGATGCGCACCTTCTCGTCGGCGTTCTCCCGCTTGGTGTCGAGGAAGCGCATGATGTCGGGGTGGTGCGCGTGCAGGTAGACCGCACCGGCACCCTGGCGGGCGCCGAGCTGGTTGGCGTAGCTGAAGGAGTCTTCGAGCAGCTTCATCACGGGGATGATTCCGCTGGACTGGTTCTCGATCTGCTTGATCGGTGCACCGGACTCACGGATGTTGCTGAGCAGCAACGCCACGCCGCCGCCGCGCTTCGACAGCTGCAGCGACGAGTTGATGCCGCGGGAGATCGACTCCATGTTGTCTTCGATGCGGAGCAGGAAGCAGGAGACGAGCTCGCCGCGCTGCGCCTTGCCGGAGTTCAGGAAGGTGGGGGTGGCCGGCTGGAAACGGCCGGCGATGATCTCCTCGACGAGGGAGATCGCGAGCTGCTCGTCGCCCTGGGCCAGGCCCAGCGCGGTCATCACGACGCGGTCTTCGAAGCGTTCGAGGTAGCGCTTGCCGTCGAACGTCTTCAGCGTGTACGAGGTGTAGTACTTGAACGCGCCGAGGAAGGTCTGGAAGCGGAACTTCTTCGAGTACGCCAGCTTGTTGAGGTCGGTGATGAACTCGAACGAGTACTGGTCGAGCACGGCCTGCTCGTAGTATTCCTTCTCAACCAGGTAGTCGAGGCGTTCGCGCAGCGTGTGGAAGAACACCGTGTTCTGGTTCACGTGCTGCAGGAAGAACTCCCGCGCGGCTTCGCGGTCCTTGTCGAACTGGATTTCCCCGTTCGGGCCATACAGGTTGAGCATGGCGTTCAGGGAGTGATAATCCATCGCCAGGCCGGCTGCCGGGTGAGCCATCGTCTTCACGGCTGTTGCTTCCAAAATGATTCCAATCCGTCGTGGACGATGCGCACATCATCCGGAGTTCCAAATACTTCAAAGCGAAACATGTGGGGCACCTTGCACTTCTGGGCGATGATGTCCCCGGCGAGGCAGTACGCCACGCCGAAATTGGTGTTGCCCGCGCCGATGACGCCGCGGATGAGCGAGCGGTTCCGCTCGTCGTTCAGGAACTTGATGACCTGCTTGGGAACCGCGCCCTTGTTCTCGCCGCCGCCGTAGGTCGGCACGACCAGCACATAGGGCTCGTCGACGACGAGCGGCTCGTCGCGCGCGTGGAGCGGGATGCGGGCCGCCGGGCGGCCCAGCTTCTCAATGAAGCGGTGCGTATTGCCCGAGGTGCTGGAGAAGTAAACGATATCGGTCATGGAACACCCCCTGTCGTTGAGAAGTCGGCACGCCAAACGCCGCAGTTTTCTGCGACGCCGCCCCTGGCGACGCGGTGTTACGCGAGGCGCTGCGCGAGCTCGTTGATCTTGTCGGGACGGAAGCCCGACCAGTGGTCCTCGTCGGTGATGACGACGGGAGCCTGCAGGTAGCCCAAGGCCTTGACGGCTTCCAGCGCGTTCTCGTCGACCGACAGGTCGAGGATTTCGTATTCGATGCCCTTGTTGTCCAGGGCGCGGTAGGTCGCAGTGCACTGCACGCAGGAGGGCTTGGTGTAGACCGTGATTGCCATGGTGGGCCTTTCTCGTCGTTCAGGAATCAGTTTCAAACTCAGTTCAAACATCGTGCTCAAAATCGGTTTTCATGTGAAATCTGAAGTTCAAGACGTGCTGTATGTCGAACTTCAATACTACATCTAGTGATGCTCAAAGGGAACGGCCACTACATGCAGTAGTTACAAGTATGTAGTTATCCACCGACATTCCACCGGTTGTGCACAGCCCCGCGGATGCGAGTCGAGCCGAATCACGCGGAAGGCGGCCGAGTTATCCACAGGCACCCCCCGGGCAGAACTCGCGCCTGTGGAAACCCTGTCGGCGTGTCGCGCCCGACCCGCGGCCCGGCACCTCGCTCGCGGCTCCACGGTCGCGGCTCCACGGTCGCGGCTCCACGGTCGCGGCTCCACGGTCGCGGCTCCACGGTCGCGGCTCCACGGTCGCGGCTCCACGGTCGCGGCTCCACGGTCGCGGCGCACCTTATGGAAGCGGGCGCACGTTAGAGCGTGCGCCTCCTTCCATAAGGTGCGCCGCGACGGCCGCAGGATGCGCCACGGCATCCGTCAGGCCCGGGGCACCCCGTGCTCGGCCAGGAACCGGTGGAAGCGCTGCGGTGAGAGCGCCAGGTCCCACACCCAGCGGTCGAAGCTGTTCGAGTGGCGGCGCAGCGCATCCTCCCGGCGCTTCTCCGCCCAGACCACCTCCCCCGGATCCCGGTCGCCGAGCACCGCACCGCGGGTGTACTTCTGCTTGCCGTCGAACTCACCGATCTTGCGAATGCGGCGCCAGTAGAAGTCCACCCAGTAGTCCTGCCCGTCCACGTCGGGAAAACAGACCTGCAGCTCGGGCACCTCAAAGCCGAGCTGGAACATCCGCACCCGGCTGAGGGACTCACCGCCGTTCGCCGACAGCCCGTTCCCGAAGGCGATGGCGCGCTCGGCCTGTCGCGCGCCGGCACGCGGGCTCACCGCCGCAAGCTCGGCGAACAGGTCCTCCTTGGTGAGCGCACGGCGACCACGGATGCCTCGGTGCGCCTCGGACGCGACCCGCTCCTGCTCGACTCGCAGGGCATGGTCGATCATGGTGACGCCCACGAGAAAGCTGGTGCTCGCCGCGACATCGACCAGGGTGCGCGGCAGCGAGGTCACCGCGATTCCCTCGATGAGGACCGGGTCGGGTGCAGGGGCCCCTCGATGGCTGGTTGTGAACCGGGCGTTGCTGCCTCCGGAGGCATCCGGGTCGATCATGTGCACGGTGCGTGGCCAGGCCCCGATGATCGGCAGCCCGTGCAGCACCGCGGCGGAGCCGTGCGACAGCACGAGCGGCCGGGCGGCGGCCAGGGCCGTCGAGAGCACGAACAGACGGTAGCGCTGATCGGGGTCGGCCGCGCGCCACACCTCCCCCGGCACGTAGATGCCCCGGCGCGTGCGCACGAGTGCTCCACCGCGGATCAGGGAGTCAACGGCGTGCGAGTTGAGGCCGCTTTCTCGGAGCGCGGCGTAGGTGATGAGCCCGTCGAGGCGAGCGCTGACGATGTCCAGGAGTTCAGTCATGCCTCACCCTGCGGCCGGACCGCCGGCCCTGAGCGGGTGCGACGGGCATCCGTGCACAACGGGGGAAAACGGCGGCTGGGGACGACAGGATGCGGCAACCTCGGTCTCGGTCGAATACCGGCGCCCGGCCGCACGCGCCCCGCCGTCTCCGACGCGGCTCACGGCGCACCCTGTGGAAGGAGGCGCACGTTAGAACGTGCGCCTCCTTCCACAGGGTGCGCCACGACGAAAGTCCGGAGTGCTCGAGCGGAAACGCCGGGAACACGCGTCCGAACGGATGCGCCGTTGCCGCATCCGTGCCAGGCACGCGAAGTGGCAGGCACGCGAAGTGGCAGGCACGCGAAGTGGCAGGCACGCGAAGTGGCAGGCACGCGAAGTGGCAGGCACGCGAAGTGGCAGGCACGCGAAGTGGCAGGCACGCGAAGTGGCAGGCACGCGAAAGGGCCGACTCCGTGAGGAGCCGGCCCTTTCGTCTGGATGCTGTGATGCAGGTGTACTGCCGGGTTGTTACTCGGTCAGCGGGGCGAGGGTCGGGTCGTTCGCGTATGCATCGGCCGCGTTGTCCTTGGTCACGATGACCGGGGGCAGCAGGTAGGCCGGGACGACGATCTTGCCGTTGTCGTAGGACTCGGTGTCGTTGACCTCGGGGGTGTCGCCCTTCTGGAGGACGTTGACCATGTCGATGGCCTGGGCCACGAGCACGCGGGTGTCCTTGTTGATGGTGGAGTACTGCTCGCCGGCCATGATCGACTTGACCGACTCGACTTCGGAGTCCTGACCGGTGACGATCGGGATGTCCTTGCCGGCCGCCTTCACCGAGGTGATGATGGCACGGGCGAGGGTGTCGTTCGGGGAGAGAACGCCATCGAGCGTCTTGTCGCTGTACGTGCTGGTGAGCAGCGCGTCCATGCGGCTCTGAGCGTTCTCAGCCTTCCAGCCGGCGGTCGCCGTCTGCTTGATGTCGGTCTGGCCCGAGGCGACGACGAGGGTTCCGTCGTCGATCTTCGGCTGCAGAACGCTCATGGCGCCGCCGAAGAAGACGGCCGAGTTGGCGTCGTCGGAGGAACCGGAGAACAGCTCGATGTTGTACGGGCCGTCACCCTTCGTAGCCAGTCCGTCCAGGAGCGCCTGGCCCTGGAGTTCACCGACGTTGAAGTTGTCGTACGCCACGTAGTAGTCGACAGCCTCGGTGTTCAGGATGAGGCGGTCGTAGGCGATCACGATCGCGCCGGCGTCGCGGGCCGACTGCACCTGGGTGGCCAGCTGGCCACCGTCAGCGGCACCGATGATGATGACCTTGGCACCGTTGGTGACCATGGCCGAGATCTGGTCCTGCTGGTCCTTGACCGTGGTCGAGGCACCCGCATACTGCACGTCGCCCTTGTAGCCGGCTTCTTCGAGGCCGTCTTCGAAGAGCCCGCCGGCGAGGACCCAGTTCTCCGAGGTCTTCGAGGGGAGCGCAACGCCGATGACCGAGTCTTCGGCGAAGCCGGCAGCAGCGCCGTCTCCGCCCGCGGTCTCCGTGCGGGTGGAGCAACCAGAGAGTGCCATCAAGGCCACTGCGGCGATCGCAGTTGTCGCAAGAATCTTTCGCATTGTGATTACTTTCTATTCGTTGGGGTTTGGTGAAGGGATAGGAATGGGAGGCGCGGACGCCCGGCTAGTTAGGCAGGGTCGACTGCGGCCGAGCGCTCTCCGGGGTGCCGGAGTCGGGAACGACCAGGGGCGGTTCGGCGGGGAACTCGGCGGTCTTCTTCTTGCGGGTCAGCAGGCCGATGATCGACGGGCGGCCCTGACTCTTGTTCCAGACGTCCACACCCACGGCCACGAGCAGCACCATGCCCTTGATGATCTGCACCCAGTCGGAGCCGACGCCCAGCAGCTGCAGTCCGTTGTTGAGCACGGCCATCACGAGGCCACCGATGATGGAGCCGATGACGGTTCCGATTCCACCGGACACGGCCGCACCGCCGATGAACACGGCGGCGATCGCGTCGAGCTCCCAGCTGAGGCCGTCCTGCGGGCCTGACGCCACCGAGCGGGCGACGAAGATCATGCCGGCGAGGGAGGCCAGGATCGACATGTTCATCATCACGAGGAAGTTCACCCGGCGGGACTTGACGCCGGAGAGTTCGGCAGCGAGCTTGTTGCCGCCGACCGCGTAGACGTGGCGGCCGAAGATGGTGTTGCGGGTGACGAAGGCGTAGAAGAGGACGAGCACGCCGAGGATGATCCCGGAGACGGGGAAGCTCGTGCCGACGCGGCCACCGGCGAACAGGATCGATGCGTAGACGATCACGGAGCAGAGCAGCACGACCTTCACGATGCTCACCCACAGCGGTGCGGGGGTGGAGCCCATGATCTTCTGCACGCGGCGTGCGCGCCACTCGGAGAAGATGACGGCCAGCACGATGACGAGGCCCAGCAACAGGGTCAGGTTGTTGTAGCCCGTGTTCGGGCCGACCTCCGGCAGGTAGCCCGATCCGATGATCGTGAAGCCGTCGGGCACGGGAACGGTGTTGGCGTTACCGATGACCTGGTTGCCACCGCGGAAGATGAGCATGCCGGCCAGTGTGACGATGAACGCGGGCACGCCCACGTAGGCCACCCAGGCTCCCTGCCAGGCCCCGATCAGCATGCCGACGACCAGGCCGAGCAGGATGGCCAGCGGCCAGGGCATGTTCCAGTCCCGCATGGCCGTGGCCACGACGATGCCCGTGAAGGCGGCCACGGAACCGACCGACAGGTCGATGTGACCGGCGATGATGACCATGACCATGCCGATGGCGAGGATCAGGATGTAGGAGTACTGACTGACCAGGTTGATCAGGTTGCCGGACGACAATGTCAGCCCGTCGGTCAGGTACTGGAAGAGAAGGATGATGGCGATCAGGCTGAAGAGGATGCCGAATTGCCGCAGGTTCGAGCTGCCGCTGCCGAAGATCTTCTTCAGATCACCGAGCGCGCTCGTGCGGGTACTCGTGTCTTCGCTCATATGCTCTGAACCTTCTTCCTTGCGGAGGTCATACTCTTCATCAGGGTTTCGGGATCGGCGGATTCCGCCGGGATGCAGTCGGTGATCGCGCCCTCGAAGACCGTATAGATGCGGTCCGCGAGGCCGAGGAGCTCCGGAAGCTCAGAGGAGATCAGGATGACTCCCTTACCCTGCTCGGCCAACTGCTGGATGATGCCGTAGATCTCGTACTTGGCACCCACATCGATGCCGCGGGTGGGTTCGTCCAGGATCAGCAGGTCAGGGTCGGTGAACATCCACTTGGCCAGGACCACCTTCTGCTGGTTGCCGCCGGAGAGCTTGCCGACGCCCGCATTGACGCTGGGGGTCTTGATCCGCAGGCTCTTGCGGTACTCCTCGGCGATGCCGAATTCCTTCGAGTCGTTGACGACCGGTCCGGACGAGATCTTCGCGAGTTTCGCCGAGACGATGGAGCGCTTGACGTCGTCGAGCAGGTTCAGGCCCAGCGCTTTGCGGTCCTCGCTCACATAGGCGAGACCGTGGTCGATGGCGTCGGCGACGCTCTTCAGGACGATTTCCTTGCCGTCCTTGTAGATGTGCCCGGAGAGGAAGTTGCCGTAGGACCGCCCGAAGATGCTCATGGCCAGTTCCGTGCGGCCGGCACCCATCAGACCGGCGATGCCGACGATCTCACCCTTGCGCACGGTGAGGCTGGAGCCCTTGACGACCATGCGCTCCGCGACCTGCGGGTGCTGCACGGTCCAGTCCCGCACCTCGAAGAAGACCTCACCGATGTGCGGCGTGCGGTCCGGGAAGCGGCTCTCCAGGCTGCGACCGACCATGCCGCGGATGATGCGGTCTTCGTTGACGCCATCGGCGACGACGTTCAGGGTCTCGATCGTCTTGCCGTCGCGGATGATCGTGATCGAATCCGCGACCTGTTCGATCTCGTTGAGCTTGTGGGAGATCATGATCGAGCTGATCCCCTTGCCCTTGAGCCCGCGGATCAGGTCCAGCAGGTGCATGGAGTCCGACTCGTTCAGGGCCGCGGTCGGCTCATCGAGGATGAGCACCTTGACCGACTTGTTCAGGGCCTTGGCGATCTCGACGAGCTGCTGCTTGCCGACGCCGATGTTCTTGATCAGGGTGTCCGGGTCGTCGCGCAGCCCGACTCGGGCGAGAAGCTCGAGCGCGGTCTTCTTGGCGGTGATCCAGTCGATCGCGCCCCACTTGGTCGGCTCGTTGCCGAGGAAGATGTTCTCCGTGATGGAGAGCTCCGGGATGAGCGCCAGCTCCTGGTGGATGATGACGATCCCCGCTTCTTCGCTCGAACGGATGTCCTTGAAGTGCACGTTCCGGCCCTGGTAGATGATGTCGCCCGTGTACGTGCCGAAGGGGTAGACACCGGAGAGCACCTTCATCAGCGTGGACTTGCCGGCGCCGTTCTCGCCGCAGATCGCGTGGATCTCACCGCGGTTCACCGTGATGGAGACGTCCGACAGGGCCTTGACCCCCGGGAACTCCTTGGTGATCGATCGCATCTCTAGGATTACGTGGTCACTGGACATCGTTGGACTCCTCACGCCCGGGTCCACGACTGGCATCCCACACCGAAGACGGGCTGGATGCGCTGAAGGAGAAGCCGAACCCGCCCCCGCTCAGCAGGGCGGCAGCGGAGCTGCCGGGCAGGTGGAAAAGTGTGCTCACAAGCTTGACCTCAATGTCATGCGATTCGAAATTTGTGGTGGTGTCCGGTCATATGTGACCGATCACATTGTCACTATAGACCCGTCGGCGGTCGTGGTGTCAAGCTCCGTTTGTCACGCTTGCGTAACAGCGCCCGGCACCCGCCACAGCCCCTCACAAGCCGTCGGGCGATCGGTCAGAACGGCGGCGGCGCGGTCGATCCGCGCACCACCAACTTCGGAACGATCGGCTCCGGCCGAGCACTCGGCGGCCCGTCGCCGAGACTGCTCAAAAGCAGGGCGATGCACCGCCGGCCGAGTTCGGCGAAGTCCTGCCGCACCGTCGTCAGCGGCGGCCAGAAATGTGCCGCTTCCGGAATATCGTCGAAGCCGACGATGCTCATATCGCGGGGCAGCACCAGCCCGGCCTCACGACAGGCGTGCATGAATCCCAGCGCCATCTGGTCGTTCGACGCGAAGATGGCGGTGAAATCTCGCATCCGGAGGAGTTCCCGGCCGGCGTGATAGCCGAAGTCGGCGGTCCAGTCGCCCAGGATCGGCGCCATCGTGGGCACGTCCCTGTCCCACATCTCGTCGAGGAAGCCACGCATCCGCGCCTCGGCCTCGATCCAGTCCTGAGGCCCGGCCAGGTGGTAGATCTGGCGGTGCCCGAGGTCGATCAGGTGCCGCGTTGCTTCCCTGGCCCCGGTCATCTGGTCGACGGACAGCGAGTTGTCGTTGAGGAGGCCCCGGGACGACAGCGTGACGAAGGGCACCTCGATCGACAGTTGTTCGAGAACGTCGAAGACCCGCACCTGCGGCGCGATCACGACGATCCCCTCCACGGACTGGTTCATCAGGTGGTCGATGGCCGCCTCGATCGACTCGGGATCGACGTTCGTCAGGTTGGCCGTGTTGACGTAGTAACCGGCCTCCCGGGCCGCATCCTGGATCGCGGCGATGCTGCTGGCCGGCCCGTAGGCACTCTCGGCCGAGAGCAGGCCGATGGTGCGTGAGCGCCCGCGCGACAGCGCTCGGGCGGCCCGGTTCGGCCGGTACTGCAGGTCTTCCATGACCTGGAGCACCTTCGCCTTGGTGGAATCGCGAATGCTGGGGTGGTCGTTGAGCACGCGGGACACGGTCTGATGGGAGACCCCCGCCAGGCGCGCCACATCACGGATGCTCGGGGCACGTCCCTTGGGCAGATCGAGAGTCACAGGAAGACCTTGGTCGTATGTGCACGGTCACAATTGTGAACGCAGAACCAGTATGCACGCCGGGGACGCTGTGCGGCGCACCTGCGGCGACCCCGCGCCGCGGGAGCCCGGGAAACCGGGCGTGGGCGCTGTGCCGAGATGAATGCCCCTGCAGGCATGACGAGATGGAATCGATTCACCCAACGGCATGCGTTGCCCGGCGCGCCGACTGGTGCCGTTTCACCGCGTGCACCGCCACCGCCAGGGCGGCCAGTACCGCCGGGACGATCAGGTTGGAGCCCGCGAGCGCGAGGAGACCGATCGTGAGCACGACCGATACGACGGCCAACCACCAGCCCACCGTGTAGCGGTCGAGCAGGCGTACGGCCGCGATCGTGCCGAGCACGCGTAGATGGCAACCATCGAGCTGGTGTGGATCAGGATGAACGCCGACAGCGGGAGATCCCAGACGACCATGGCCGCAAAGTAAGCGCCGATCATGGCCAGCACGACGGTCAGGCTGCGTCGCGGGACTCCCCCGGCCTCCACGCCGGCCGCCATCCAGCGGGGCAGGTCGCCGTCGCGGCCGAGCGACGCGCCGAGCTTTCCGAACGCCCCCAGGTAGACATTGAGCACGCCGACGGCCACGACTGCGGCGATCACGGCGACGAGCACCGGGCCGACCCCCGGCGCGTTCGTCGCCACCAGGTCGAGCAGCGGAACCTCTCCCTGCGCCGCGGACTCGCCCAGAACGGCGACCGTGACGTACTGCAGCGCCAGATAGGCGACGCCGACCACGACCAGGGCGATCGCCGTGGCGAGGGGGATGACCCGTCGGGGATTCCTGAACTCCCCCGCAATGTGGGTGCCGACCTCCCAGCCCGCGAAAGCCCAGACGAACAGGCTGATGGCCTGGCCGACGCCGCCCCAGCCCTGTGGCAGAAACGGCGCGAAGTTGTCAGGGTCGGCGGACGGGAATGCCAGCGCCACCACGCCGACCACCACGAAGAGAAGCGCGCCGGTGAGGATCAGCTGCGCCGCCCCCGACACCCGCACGCCCAGGTAGTTCGATACGAACGGCGGCACCAGGATTAGGAGGGCGACCCACGGTACCGCCGAACGCTCCGCACCGACGATGGCCACGACATACTCTGCCCCGAGCACAGCCACCACGGGCGCCCCGACGCCGACGCCGAAGAAGAACCAGTACCCGGTCATCCGTGCCCAGGTCTGCCCGAGGGACCGGCGCACATAGCTGGCGACGCCACCGGGGTCCGGATAGCGGGACGCCAGGGCGGCGAACGTGCCGGCCAGTGGGATCGACAGCAGGAAGACGACGAACACCGAGACCAGAGATGCCGGCCCGGCCGCGGCGGCGGCCAGGCCGGGCAACACGAGGATGCCCGTGCCGAGCACCGCAGCGATGTACAGGGCCGTGCCCTGCAGCAGGCCGAGGCTGCCGGCTCCAGGCGTCGCGGCATCCGGTGCCGAATCGCCCGGCCGGCGGGAGAGTTCCTGCGAAGAAGTGGTCACCTGACTATGGTGCCGCACAGCTCAGCCCCTCCGGAACGGCAGAAATGACACACTCCTCGAAGAAACTGCCAGTCTGGTTCCGGCTAGACGGCCGCGAGGGCTCGATCGATGTCGGCGATGAGGTCGGCGACATCCTCGATGCCCACGGAGAGACGGATCACGTTGTCCGCCACTTCGAGTTCGGTGCCGCGCACCGACGCGTGGGTCATCTCGGAGGGGTAGTTGACCAGCGATTCCACGCCGCCGAGAGATTCGGCGAGCTGGAACAGCTGCGTGGACTCGGCGAAGGAACGCGCCGCGGCCGCGCCGCCCACGAAGGAGATCGAGAGCATTCCGCCGAAGCCGCTCATCTGCTTCTTCGCCAGTTCGTGGCCCGGGTGGGTCGACAGGCCCGGGTAGTAGACCCGGTCGATCGCCGGGTGACCCTGCAGGTGCTCGGCGATGGCCTGGGCGTTGCTGCAGTGGCGGTCCATCCGCACCGACAGGGTCTTGATTCCGCGCACGGTGAGCCAGGCATCCATCGGGGCCGAGACGGGGCCGGCGGCGAACTGCAGGAACTGGGCCTTCTCGGCGAGCTCGTCGTCGTTGATGATCAGGGCGCCGCCGAGCACGTCGGAGTGTCCGCCGAGGTACTTCGTGGTGGAGTGCACCACGACGTCGGCTCCGAAGGACAGGGGCTGCTGCAGCGCGGGCGACGCGAACGTGTTGTCCACGATCACGGTCACGCCGAAGCGGTGGCCGATTTCGACCAGGGCCGCGATGTCGCAGACCTTCATCAGCGGGTTGCTGGGCGTCTCAACCCAGAGGATCTTCGTTTCGCCCGGGATGATGGCCTGTTCGACGGCGGCGAGGTCGCTCATCTCCACGGTGGAGTTGAGGATGCCCCAGGCGCCGTGCACCCGGTTGATCAGCCGATGCGTTCCACCGTAGACGTCGTTGCCCAGCACGATGTGGTCGCCCGGCGCGAGCAGGGCGCGCAGGATGGTGTCTTCCGCGGCCAGTCCGCTGGCGAAGGACAGACCGTGCTTGCCGCCCTCAAGCGCGGCCAGCAGAGTCTCCAGCACCGTGCGGGTCGGGTTGCCGCCGCGGCTGTATTCATAGCCGCCGCGCAGGTGCCCGATGCTCTCCTGCACATACGTCGACGTCTGATAGATCGGCGGGATCACGGCGCCGGTCGTCGGGTCGAATTCCTGCCCGGCGTGGATGGCGATGGTATCGAAGTTGTGAGCCATTGATTCGTCCTTAGTCATGCTGTTCAGGCGCTCAGGTAGGTGAGCAGGTCGTGGCGGGTGATGACGCCGAGGGGTTTGCCGCCGTCGGTGACGAGCAACGCGTCGTGGCCGGTGAAAGCGGCCCGCGCGGCCGCGACGGGCTCGTTCACCCCGATCAGCGGGAGGGAGCCGGCGACGAACTCGCCGACGCGGTCGGCCAGTTTCGCCTCCCCGGAGAAGACGAGTTCCATCAGCCGGCGTTCATCGATCGCGCCGACGACCTCCCCCATCACCACCGGGGGCTTTTCGGTGAGCACCAGCACCTGGGAGACGCTGGCCTCGGTCATCACCCCGATGGCGTCGTGCACCGTGGCGCTGGGGTGCACGTAGACGAACGGCGGCAGGGCGCCGGTCTTGGCTGCGAGCAGGTCGCCGACCGTGTGCCCGGCGGGCGCGTTGGTGAAACCGTAGCTGCGCATCCAGCCGTCGTTGAAGATCTTGCCCAGGTAGCCGCGCCCGCCGTCGGGCAGCAGCACGACGATGGTGTCGTCGGGGCCGAGGGTTTTCGCCGCGCGCAGGGCGGCGACGACGGCCATGCCGCTCGAGCCGCCGACCAGGATGCCCTCTTCGAGGGCGAGCCGGCGGGTCATCGCGAAGGAGTCGGCGTCGGAGACGGCGATCACCTCGTGCACGACCGCCGGGTCGTAGGCCCCCGGCCAGAAGTCCTCGCCCACGCCCTCGACCAGGTATGGCCGACCGGTGCCGCCGGAGTACACGGAGCCCTCCGGGTCGGCGCCGATGATGCGCACGGTGTCGCCCGAGACCTCGCGCAGGTACCGGCCGGTGCCGGTGATGGTGCCGCCGGTGCCGACGCCCGCGACGAAGTGCGTGAGCGTGCCGTCGGTGTCGCGCCAGATCTCCGGACCGGTCGTCTCGTAGTGGCTGAGCGGGCCGTTCGGGTTGAAGTATTGGTTGGGCTTGAACGCACCCGGGATCTCCCGGGCCAGCCGGTCGGACACGCTGTAATACGAGTCGGGGTGGTCGGGGGCGACGGATGTCGGCGTCACCACGATCTCGGCGCCGTACGCCGTGAGCACGTTGCGCTTGTCCTCGCCCACCTTGTCCGGCAGCACGAACACGCACTTGTAGCCGCGTTGCTGAGCGACGAGGGCCAGTCCGACGCCCGTGTTGCCCGAGGTCGGTTCGACGATGGTGCCGCCGGGGAGCAGGAGGCCGTCGCGTTCGGCGGCATCGATGATGCGCACCGCGATGCGGTCCTTCGCGGATCCGCCCGGGTTCAGGTACTCCAGCTTGACCAGCACGGTGGCGCTGATCCCCTCGGTCACCTTGTGCAGTCTGACCAGCGGGGTGTCGCCGATGAGGTCGAGAACGGTGTCGGCAATTTTCATCGAAAGTCCTTCATCGACGGTCTGTCGTCGGGCGTGTGTCGTCGGGGTTTCGGGCCGTGCCAACTCTATCGGCGCCCGCTGTGCGGGACCAGTCAGCGTTACTCGGCGAGAAGTTGCGTCAGCGGCGCCGGCGGCGCCGTGACCTGCTCGGAGTACAGGCGCGCATAGACGCCGTCCGCGGCGAGTAGTTCGGTGTGGGTTCCGCTCTCCACGATCCGGCCGGCGTCCACCACGAAGATGACGTCGGCCGACACGATGGTGGAGAGCCGGTGCGCGATGGCGATGGTCGTGCGCCCGCGGGACGCGGTGTCCAGGGCCGCCTGCACGACGCGCTCGGAGATGGCGTCAAGGGCGCTGGTGGCCTCGTCGAGGATGAGCACCTCCGGGTCTTTGAGCAGCACCCGTGCGATGGCGATGCGCTGCTTCTCGCCACCGGAGAGTCGGTAGCCGCGCTCCCCCACCACCGTGTCGTACCCGGCCGGGAAGGAGGCGATGGTGTCGTGGATACTCGCCGACCGGGCAGCGGCCTCGAGTTCGGCATCCGTCGCCTCCGGTTTCGCGTAGCGGAGGTTCTCCGCGATGGTGGCGTGAAAGAGGTAGGTCTCCTGGCTGACGATGCCGATGTGCGAGACGAGGGACTGCTGCCGGAGGGCGCGCACGTCGACGCCGGAGAAGAGCACCCGGCCCGCCGAGGCTTCGTAGAACCGCGGGATGAGGTAGGACACGGTGGTCTTGCCGGCGCCGGACGGGCCGACGAACGCGGCGAACTGGCCCGGCTCGATCGTGAAGCAGACATCGTCCAGGGTCGGGCGGGACTCCTCCCCGGCGTCCGGATAGGCGAAGGTGACCCGGTCGAAGGCAACCCGCCCCACCGCCTCGCCGGCCGTGGGCACGGGGGCTGCATCGGGGGCGTCCCGGATCAGCGGGGTGAGGTCGAGGTACTGGAAGATCCGCGCGAACAGGGCGCTCGAGGTCTGCAGGTCGAGCGCGACGCGCATCAGGCCGAGAAGCGGGAACAGCAGACGCGACTGCACGGTGGTGAACGCCACGATCGTGCCGGCCGTGATGTCGGTCGTGCCGCTGCCCATCAACAGCCCGGCCACGAGATAGACGATCGCGGGGATGCTGGAGAGGAAGATGCTCACCATCGCGAAGAACCACTGACCGCTCATCTGCTGGCTGACCTGCAGCTGCACCTGGTTGGCGTTCTCGTCGGCGTACCGACGGATCTCCGTCTGCTGCCGGGTGAAACTCTTGGAGAGCAGGATGCCGGAGACGCTCAGCGTCTCCTGGGTGATCGCCGTCATATCCGAGAGCGACTCCTGGGTCTTGGCTGCGATCCGGGCGCGCACCTGGCCGACCCGGCGCTGAGCGAAGACCAGCACGGGCATCAGGATCACGGCCACGATGGCCAGTTGCCAGCTCAGCAGGAGCATGGCGACCAGGGCCGCGATCACGGTGACGGCGTTGCCGAGCAGGCTGGAGACCGTGTTGGTGAGCACGCTCGCGACGCCGCCCACGTCGTTCTGCAATCGCGATTGGATGACGCCCGTCTTGGTGCGGGTGAAGAAGCTCAGTTCCATCGATTGCAGGTGGGTGAACAGCCGCACCCGCAGAGCACCCATCACCGAGTTGCCCACGGTGGCGGTGAGCCAGGTCTGCCAGACGCCGAGCAGCTGGGACCCCAGGTAGATGGCGATCATCACACCCACGAGCACGGCGAGGTGCTGCACGTTCGGGCTGCCGTCGGGCGGGAACAGACCCTCGTCGAAGGCGCGCTGCACGAGCAGGGGTGGCACCACCGAGAGCGCCGCGCCGATGAAGACGAGCACCACGGTGACGGTGAGTGCTGCCCGGTGGGGTGCGAACAGGCCGCTGATGCGGCGCAGCAGATGGGGGATGCGTGGGGCTTCGGCGTTCTCGGCGCGCTGCGCCACGGCGTCGCCACCGCTGACCCGGCCCCGCCGACCGCCGCCTCCTCCGCCTCCGTGCATTCCACTCATGAATTCACTCTAAACTCCTCCGCGACTGCCTCCCCGCGACCCCGGACCGGCCCCCGCCGCAACCCCGGCCGCAACCCCGCGGAGACACAACTGTGCCCGTTCCGGACATGTGTTGCCCGTGGGGCGGGAACACTTGTCCGAAACGGGCACAGTTGCTGATGCGGCTAGCCCTTTGTCGAACCGGCCAGGAGGCCGCGCACGAAGTAGCGCTGCAGGGAGAAGAACACGAGCAGCGGAACCAGGATCGAGATGAACGCGCCCGCGGTGAGCAGATGCCAGTCCTGGCCCCGGGTTCCGGTGATCTCGGCCAGCAGTTTGGTCATCGGGGCGACCGCGCCGTCCGCGAAGATCAGCGCCACCAGCAGGTCGTTCCAGACCCACAGGAACTGGAAGATGGCGAAGGATGCGATCGCCGGCATGGTGAGCGGCAGCACGATCCGGAAGAAGATCTGCCCGTGCCCCGCACCGTCGACCCGTGCGGCTTCGATGACGTCGGCGGGAATCTCCGACACGAAGTTGTGCAGCAGGTAGATGGCCAGCGGCAGGGCGAACATCGTGTGCGCGATCCACACCTGGGAGTAGCCGCCGGCGTCGCTGATGGCGGAAACCACCGGGATGCCGAAGATCTCACCCTGCGAGAAGAACTGCAGGAGCGGAACGAGTGCCATCTGCAGGGGCACGATCTGCAGAGCGAAGACCGCGATGAACAGCACGTTCTTGCCGCGGAAGTCGATCCAGGCGAAGGCGTAGGCGGCCAGGCTGGCCACGATCAGCGGGAGCAGCGTGGCGGGGAGGGTGATCGCGATCGAGTTGATGAACGCGCCGGCCAGGTTCAGCTGGCTGTTACCGGCCTGCAGAACGTCGCTGTAGTTGTCGAGGGTGAGGCCCCAGTTCGAGAAGAGCGTCCACCAACCGGTGGTGCGCACCTCCTGCGCCGGACGGAACGAGGAGACGAACAGCCCGAACGTCGGGATCGTCCAGAGTACGGCGATCACGAGGGCCGCCATGGTGGCGCCGCGGCTGGTCAGCCGCTTCTTGGTGCGTTTGGCCGCTGTCGATTCCTGACGGCGTTCACCGCGGCGAATCTGGCTCTGGGTGGCTTCGTCGGGAAGCTCAACCGGAAGTATCGCGCTCATCGGATTTCCCTTTGCTTCTGGATCTGGCGGGCGTTGTAGACGACGATCGGGAGCACCAGCAGGAACAGGATCACGGCGAAGGCCGCGGACCGACCCTGCTCGAAGTTCTTGAACTGCGTGTACATCTCGTTCGCGATGACGCTGGTGTCGTTGGCGCCTGCGGTCATGGTCCTAACGATGTCGAAGACCTTGAGGGAGGCGATGGAAATCGTCGTCAGCACGACGACCAGGGCGCTGCGGATGCCGGGGACAGTCACGTTGGTGAACTTCTGCCAGGCGTTGGTGCCGTCGAGTTCGGCGGCCTCCATCTGCTCGGCCGGCACGCCCTTGATGGCCGCGGACAGCACGACCATGGCGAATCCGGTCTGCACCCAGATCAGGACGACGATCAGGAAGACGGTGTTCCACGGGGCGTTCGCCAGGAAGTCGACCGGCTGGCCGCCGAACCACACCACGACCTGGTTGAGCAGGCCGATCTGGTTCTGGTCGGCCGGGCGGGCCGTGTAGATGAAGCGCCAGATGATGGATGCCCCGACAAACGAGATGGCCATGGGCATGAAGACCATGATCTTGAAGTACTTCTCGCCGCGGCTCTTGTCGATGAAGACCGCGTAGGCCAGGCCGGCGACCGTGGACACGAGCGGGGTGATGAGCACCCAGACGATCGTGTTGAGCACCGTGCGGATGGCCTCCGGCTGGGTGAACACCCAGACGAAGTTGTCGAAGCCGATGAACTCGGTACCCCGGGAGTTCATGAAGGCCTGCACCGTGGTCTGGATGGTCGGGATGATGAGGCCGATGATGAGGAGCAAGATGGCCGGCGAGAGGAAGCCGAAGAGCTGGAAGAGGTAGCCGGCGCCGGCACGCGACCGGTAGTCGACGATGAAGAAGACACCACCGAGCACGGCTGCCGCGGCGGTCGCCCACCAGTACGATCCGGCGGCCAGCAGGATGAGCATCGGAGCGGCGACGCAGACGGCGAGGCGGATGACGGTGTAGACGGCCCCCTTGCGCGGGGCTATTTCGACGAAGAACAGGATCGCGGCCACCAGGGCCACAAACGTGAAGATGATTATGGGGACTTGCGCGAGTGCCGGCAAATCAGCCAGCCAGGCAAGGAATGCCGACATTTGAAACCTCTCGAGTACGACTGCGGACTCACAGTGTTCGCTGGTGGGGCGGAAAACTACCGCCACGGTACACCAGCAGAGGGGTGCGGGTCGCCCTTTTCGTGGGGGCGACCCGCACCGTTTGGTGCTCGTACTGCACGTGCTGATTCAGTGTGTGCAGATACTCAGTGTGTGCTGCTGTGGAACGACTGCGACTAGCTGGACGGCCAGCCGGCTTCGATGCTGGTGAGCACCTCGTCGGTTGACGTGCCGTTGACCCAGTTGACCATTCCCTTCCAGAAGGTGCCGGCGCCCACGGAGCCGGGCATCAGGTCGGAGCCGTCGAAGCGGAAGGTGGTTTCCGGGTCCTGAAGGATCTTGATTGCTTCCTGCAGGATCGGGCTCTTCGCGTTCTTCGGGTCCAGACCCGAGTTGGCGCTGATGACACCACCGAGGGCAACGCGGCTGTTCGCCCAGTCGTCGCTGGAGAGGTACGTCTGAACGGCCTGCGTGTCGGCGTCATCGGCGAATGCGGCGACGATCTCGCCACCACCGGTCACAGCCTGGCTGCCGGCTTCTTCGGCCGGGGTGATGAAGGCCCAGACGTCACCGTCGGGACCGACCTCTCCGCCGGCATCCGTGATGAAGCCGTCGAAGAAGGATGCCTGGTGGTGCAGCGCGCAGGTACCCTCGGCGAGCGGCGTGGCCACGTCACCGAACGCGGTGCTGTTGATCGAGCGGACGTCACCGAATGCGGCGTTGACGTAGGCCGGGTTCAGCAGGATCTCTCCGACGGAGTCGAAGGCCGACTTGATCGCAGGGTCAGTGAACGGGATCTCGTTGGCAACCCACTTGTCGTAGGTCTCCGGCCCAGCCTGGCGCAGGACGAGGTCTTCGACCCAGTCCGTGCCCGGCCAACCGGTGGCGTCACCCGAGCCGAATCCGGCGCACCACGGGGCGCTGCCGGTCGTCTCCTGGATGGTCTTCGTCACGGCGAGGAGCTCGTCCCAGGTTTCGGGAACTTCAACACCCCACTCGGTGAACTTGGCCGGGGAGTACCAGATGAAACCCTTGACGCTGGCCATCAGCGGAGCGCCGTAGAACGTGTCGCCGACGGTGCCGTAGGCCTTCCAGTCTTCGGACCAGAACTCGTCGACGTTGTCCTCGACGGACTTCGGAGCCGGCTTCAGGAAGTCGCGGCTGGCCAGGTCGGCCATCAGGCCGGGCTGCGGGAAGATCGCGATGTCGGGAGCGCTGCCGCCCTGGGCGCGGATGGCGATCTGAGCTTCGAATTCCTTCGACGCTTCGTACTGGATGTCAATGTCGTTTTCTTCTTCCCAGGCAGCCCAGGACTCTTCCAGGAGCTCGGCCTCGGTGTCTCCGATGGTGCCGTAAACGGATACGACGCCGTCGCCCTCTGCTCCGGCTTCGCTGTTCGTGCTGCCGGGACCGCCGGAACAACCGGCCAGGGTCAGACCTGCTATCGCCGCGATGGCGATGGGTGCTGTGATTCGGCGGTGGAATGACCGCATTTTTCCTCCTCGTTGAGTGATGGCGGTGTGCGAATGGTTTTTTCCAACGACACCGAGGTGATGCAGGTACTGCTTGTGTGCTGAAAACGATCAGATAAGGAACCGGTTCCACACGACAAGTTACGGCACGAAGGAGCGAATCGCAAGACCGGCTTTGTCACGGAATGGCAAAGATCGCGCTCCCACGGGAAAAGTCCGTCATCCTGCGCAGTGGATCGCCGTCAAATCATGCACATTTCATGGAACCGGTTCCAGCGGCGGCCCGGGAGCTGTACAGTAATCGGAACGGATCCAAGGGCGGAGGCTGGAATGAGCGCAATTGCAGATGTCGCGCGCCTCGCCGGCGTGGCGAAAGCCACCGCATCCCGGGCACTGAGCGGTCGGGGCTATGTGTCGGAGGAGACCCGGCGCAAAGTCATCGAGGCAGCCAGGGAGATCGGCTATGTCGCCTCCCCGAATGCCGCCAGCCTGGTCACAGGACGCACCAAGAGCATCGGGGTGATCATTCCGTTCATCAGTCGCTGGTTCTTCTCCGAGGTGCTGGAGAGCATGGAACAGGCACTGCTGGACGAGGGGTACGACATGACCCTCTACAACCTGCCGGCCCCGTCACCGGAGCGGGAGCGGGTCTTCGACTACTTCCTGGCCCGCAAGCGCTTCGACGGCGTGATCTCGGTGGGGGTGGCCCTCAGCGACAACGAGGTCAACCTGCTGCACCGTCTGGGTCGCCCGCTCGTGGGTATCGGCGGCCCGATCCGCGGTGTGCACACGATCGCCATCGACGACGTGGCCTGCGCCCGGCTCGCGACAGAACACCTGCTCAGCCTCGGCCACACCGACATCGTGCACATCGGCGGGAGCAAGGAAGACGAGATGGACTTCCAGGTGCACAGCAACCGGCTCACCGGTTTCTACGCCGCCATGGATGAGGCCGGACTGCCGTCCGAGGGCTCCGGCTCGTTCTACGCCTGCGAATTCACCATGCCCGGCGGCTACCAGGTGGGCCAGGCCGTTTTCGGCGACCCGCGCACGCGTCCCACCGCGGTTTTCGCCGCGAGTGACGAGATCGCCATCGGACTCATCGTCGCCGCGCGGGAGCTCGGCATTCAGGTGCCGGCGGACCTCTCCGTGATCGGCATCGACGGACACCCGTACGCCGACATGTTCCGGTTGACGACGATCGAGCAGCACCCCCGGCGACAGGGCCGCCTGGCCGTGCTCTCGCTCCTGGCCGAGCTGGAAACGGCCACACCCGGCGAGGAGGATCACCTCACGGTGCTGCCGACGAACCTGGTCATCCGTTCGAGCACCAGCGGGCCGCGGCCACCGCACGGAGGCTGACCGGCCCGCCTGAGCGCCGGACCGGGGTTAAGGAGAGAAGGCGTCGCATCCGTTGGATGCGACGCCTTCTTCGTGTTGACGGCTTGCGCCGTCACGCATTCTCGAAGAGAACAGAACCCCTTGCGGGGCCCCGACTACTTGAGGGCTGCGGTGGCGCCGGCAGCTTCGAGAGCAGCCTTGCCCTTTTCGGCAGCTTCCTTGGAAACGCCTTCGAGGACGGCCTTCGGCGCGCCATCGACGACGGCCTTGGCCTCGCCGAGGCCCAGGCTGGTGAGCTCGCGCACAACCTTGATGACCTGGATCTTCTTGTCGCCGACAGCCTCGAGGATGACGTCGAAAGCGGACTGCTCTTCGACCTCTTCAGCGGGTGCAGCAGGACCGGCAGCGCCGGCAACGGCGACCGGAGCAGCAGCGGTGACCTCGAAGGTCTCCTCGAACGCCTTGACGAACTCGGAGAGCTCGATGAGGGTGAGGCCCTTGAACTGTTCGAGCAATTCCTCGGTGGAAAGCTTTGCCATGATTTTTCTCCCTATAGTTTCTTAGTTACTCACCGCGATGCCAGGCCGATGCCTAGTTCGCGGACTCCTGCTTCTCACGCAGCGCGTCGATGGTGCGAACAGCCTTCGACAGCGGTGCGTTGAACAGATATGCGGCTCCGAACAGCGAGGCCTTGAATGCGCCGGCCAGCTTGGCCAGCAGCACTTCGCGGGACTCGAGGTCGGCGAGCTTGCCTACCTCTGCGGCGGTGAGCGGGTTACCGTCGAAGTAACCACCCTTCACTACCAGGAGAGGGTTTGCCTTGGTGAAGGCACGCAGGGTCTTCGCGACGGCGACAGGGTCTCCGTGCACGAATGCGATTGCGGACGGACCGACAAGCTCGTCGTCAAACGACGTGATGCCGGCGTTGTTCGCCGCAATCTTGGTCAGCGTGTTCTTCACCACGGCGTACGTGGCGTCCGCACTGATGGAAACGCGCAGCGACTTGAGCTGCGCAACAGTGAGACCGCGGTACTCGGTGAGCAGAACGGCGGTCGAGCTCTGGAATTTCTCCGTAAGCTCGGCGACCGTTGCTTCCTTGTTCGCCATGGCGCTCCTCTTGGTTTCATGTGCCGGTAGCCCGGGGCGCAGACATGAAAAAAGCTCCAGCGCAGGCGCCGGAGCTGGGAACGCATTCCATGGGAATGCAGTCTGACTTCGAATCCTGCGCGGGCCGTTCACGTGAATGAACCTTCGATTGCCCCTGTATTTCTACATGGCAATAACCGGCGGTCTTTGGCTTTCCCCCACGTTACGGGACGAGGATGCCCGGCGCAAATCGACATCCGTGCCCTACCGCCGTCACTGCGCGGAGAAAGTAGTTGACGTGTGTCCACTAGATGCATATAGTTGCAGCTTGTCAACAATCTCCAGGAGTCGCATGTCCCGCGCCCAGCGCCCCACCCCCGCCTCGCCCCGGCGCACCATCTCCGCCGACGGCAGCATGACGCAGCGCCAGGTGCTCGAAGCCCTGTCCGGGCTGCTGATGGGCATGTTCGTCTCGATCCTGGCCGGCACCGTGGTCGCCACCTCCATGCCGGTCATCATCTCCGACCTGCACGGCGACCAGTCCGCCTACACCTGGGTGATCACCGCCACCCTGCTCGCCACCACCGTGAGCACGCCGATCTGGGGCAAGTTCGCCGACCTCTTCAACCGCAAGCTGCTCATCCAGCTGGCCCTCGCGGTCTTCGTGATCGGGTCGGCGCTGGCCGGCTTCTCCCAGGACACGGGCACCCTGATCGCCTTCCGGGTGCTGCAGGGCCTCGGTGCCGGCGGCCTCGCAGCGCTCAGCCAGATCATCATGGCGGACATCATCAGCCCGCGTGACCGAGGCAAGTACGCCGGCCTGTTCGGCGCGGTCATGGCTCTCGGCACGGTCGGCGGCCCCCTGCTCGGCGGAGTGGTGACGGATGCGTTCGGCTGGCGCTGGAACTTCTTCATCGCCCTTCCGGTGGCCGTCATCGCCATCGTGCTGCTGCAGCGCACACTGCACCTGCCGCCGCGGATCAAGCGCGTGGTGCGGATCGACTACCTCGGCGCGGTGCTGATCACCGGGGGCGTCTCGCTGCTGCTGATCTGGGTGACCCTGGCCGGAACCCAGTTCGAATGGGCATCCGTCGCCTCGTTCGCCATGGTTCTCGGCGCGGGCCTGCTGCTGCTCCTGGCCGTGCTCGTGGAGTTCCGGGCACCGGAGCCGATCATCCCGCTGGGCCTGTTCCGGAACCGCACCTTCACGCTGGCCACCATCGCCAGCATCTCCGTCGGCGTGGCCATGTTCGGCACCTCGGTGTTCCTCAGCCAGTACATGCAGCTCGCCCGCGGCGCCACCCCGACCGAGTCCGGGCTGCTCACCATCCCGATGATGGGCGGGTTCCTGATCTCCTCGACCCTCTTCGGCACCCTGATCAGCCGCACCGGCAAGTGGAAGTCGATCATGGTCTCCGGCAGCGTGCTCGTGATCGTGGGGCTGCTGCTGCTCGGCACCCTGGACTACCGCACCAGCCTGGTCTTCGTCGGCGTGTTCATGTTCGTGCTCGGCGCTGGCCTCGGCATGCTGATGCAGAACCTCGTGCTCGTGGTGCAGAACTCGATCGAGGTGAGCCGCCTGGGCGTGGCCACCAGCGCAGTGACCTTCTTCCGCAGCCTCGGCGGCACCATCGGCGTCTCCGTGCTCGGCTCCGTGCTCGGCACCGTCGTGGCCCGGCAGATCAGGGACGGCATCGGCGGGCTCAGCCCGGCCAATCAGGCTGCCGCCGCGGAGACCCTCGGCTCGGGGGCCATCCCCCACATCAACGCGCTGCCGGATGCCCTCCGCCTGCTGGTCGAATCGGCCTACGGCTCCGGCGTGGGCACCGTGTTCCTGCTCGGCGCCCCCCTGGCCGTGATCACGCTCGTGATGGTCTCGCTGCTGCCCAACACCTCGCTCGGGGAGCAGAGCGCGATCGCACGCGCCCACGCGGAGGACACCGCGGCCGACGTCCACCGTGAGCTCGAGGACGCCGAGGACATGCTGATCGAGGTGAGCGCGGCATCCGCGGGGCTGGTGCCGTCGGGTCGGAACCACCCGACCGGCACGATCCGGCTGCCCGAGGCGGCGCCCGGGTCCCGCGGCGAACCCGGCGAGGCCCCGCCTCGGGCGACGCGTCAGTAGTCTGTGACCATGACGAACCCGGCGGCACCCCAGACCGCTTCAGGCACGGCAGGCTCGGACACAGCAGGCTCGGACACGGGAGGCTCGGACACGGCGGCGGCGATCGCCGAGGTGGAGCAGGAGATGAGCATCCTGGCCGGGCACATCCGGGCCAGCATGCGCGACGCGGCACTCTGCATCGACCCGAGCCTGCAGCCGTTCGGACTGAAAGTGCTGCGCCTGCTCAGCCGGAGCGGGCCGATGCACGCCAGTGCCGTCGCCGGCGCGCTCTACGTGGACAAGAGCGTGATCAGCCGCCAGGCCAAGGTGCTCTGCGGGCTCGGCCTGGTCGAGACCCAGGTGGATCCGGAAGACGGACGCGCCCGGTTCCTCGCGGTGACGCCGGCCGCGGTGCGGAAGCTCGCCGAGGTGCGGGCCGGCGACACGGCGATCATCCACCGGCGGCTGAGTCGCTTCTCCCCCGAGGACCTGCACCGGCTCACGGCCCTGCTCGCCCAGCTCAACACGCCCTAGCCTCCGCGCGTGGCCGCCGCAGGACATCCGTCGCCGGCTCTGCCCGAACGAATTCGCAAGGGGGCACGAGGCGGTGGGGCGCAGCAGGTCAGGTCAGCGGGAGCGAGACGCGGAAGCAGGTGCGGCCGGGGCGGCTCTCCACCCCTATCTCGCCGTGGTGCGCCGCCACAACCGCCTGGGCGATGGCCAGGCCCAGGCCGGTGCTGCCCGTGCCGCGGAAGCGCGAGCTGTCGCCGCGGGCGAAACGCTCGAACAGGGTGGACTGGAGGGTCTCGGGGATGCCGGGCCCGTCATCCGTCACCGTCACGACGGCACGGTCGCCCTCGACCGTGAGGGCCACGTCGACCGTGGTCTCGGGGGGCGTGTGGATGCGCGCGTTGGCGAGCAGGTTGGCGAGCACCTGGTGCAGCCGCGCGGCGTCGCCGACGGTCTGAACCGGCTCGTCGGGCAGATCCAGGCCCAGGACCCGACCCGGGCCGGCCGCGTGGGCGTCGCTGACGACGTCCACGAGCAGCCTGGTCAGGTCGACCGGGCCGCGATCCAGTTCCCGGCCCTCGTCCAGGCGGGCGAGGAGCAGCAGGTCTTCGACCAGGCCGGTCATGCGCACCGACTCCGACTCGATCCGGCCCAGCGAGTGCAGCGCGTCCGGCGGCAGTTCCTGGTCGGAGCGGCGGGTGAGCTCCGCGTAGCCGCGGATCGACGCGAGTGGCGTACGCAGCTCGTGGCTGGCGTCGGAGACGAACTGGCGCACCTTGCGCTCGCTGGCCTGGCGGGTCTCCAATGCCACGTCGACGTGGTCGAGCATCCGGTTCAGGGCCGAGCCCACTCGGCCGACCTCGGTGCGGGGGTCGGTGTCGGCGGCCGGCACGCGCTCGACGAGTGACACCTCTCCGTGGTCGAGAGGGAGTTCGGCTACCCGGGCTGCGGTTTCGGTCACCCGCACCAGAGGGCGCAGCGCCAGACGCACGATCCAGGTGGCCAGCAGCGCCGCGACAAGGATGCCGCCCAGCGACACGACCGCGATGATCAGGCCCAGCTGGGTGACCGTGTTCTGCACCCCGGACAGTGGCAGGCCCACCAGAAAAAGAGTGCCGCCCCGGTTCGTGTCCGCGCGGACCCGGTAGTCGCCGGCGTCGCCGCCGAGGTCGACTGTCACCGCGGTGGACTCCTGCATGGCCCCGGCCAGGATCTGCACCTGGTCGTTGGTCAGCGCGGTGATCTCGCCGCTGTCCTCCTCGGTGTATCCGGCCGTCACGATGGTGCCGTCGTAGACCAGGGCAAGGGTTCCGGGCTGCTGGGCCGGGCCGTTCAGAATCATCTGCGCCGTCAGGGGGAAGTACGCCTCGCCGCCGCCGTCGTCGTCGTCACGGCGCACGTCGATCACCGAACCGGAGCGCCCGGAGGCCGAGGCGAGCTGCTGGTCGAGCCCGTCGATCAGGGAGGCCCGGAGAATTGCAACGCTGACCAGGCCGATGCCGACGCTGACCAGGGTGAGCAGGCCGACGACGGCGAGCACGAGGCGGCGGCGCAGGGTCCACGGCGCGCGCCGTCGACCGGCGTCGACCTCGCCCGCCCGGTGGGAGGAACGAGGGGTCATGAAGCGGTCTTCAGCATGTAGCCGGCACCGCGCACCGTGTGGATCATGGGTTCCCGGCCGGCGTCGACCTTCTTACGCAGATAGGAAATGTAGATCTCCACGACGGAGGACTTGCCGCCGAAGTCGTAGCTCCACACCCGGTCCAGGATCTGGGCCTTGCTCAGAACGCGCCGGGGGTTGCGCATCAGGAATCGCAGCAGTTCGAACTCGGTGGCGGTCAACTCGATCGGGTCCTCCCCGCGGAACACCTCGTAGCTGTCCTCGTCGAGGGTGAGGTCACCCACTGTGATGCGGGGATCCAGCGAGTCCGCCACGGTGAGCGTGGACCGCCGGATGAGCCCCCGCAGCCGGGCCACCACCTCCTCGAGGCTGAACGGCTTCGTGACGTAATCGTCGCCGCCCGCCGTCAACCCCTTGAGCCGGTCGTCGAGGGAGTCCTTCGCCGTGAGGAAGAGCACCGGGGTCTCCTGACCGCCGGCACGCACACGCTGCAGCACCTGCAGGCCGTCGATATCGGGCAGCATGATGTCGAGCACGATCGCATCGGGCCGGAACTCCCGGGCGATGGTCAGCGCCTGGCGCCCCTCGCCGGCCGTGCGCACCTCCCAGCCCTCATAGCGCAACGCCATCTGGAGCAGATCGGTGAGCGTGGGCTCGTCGTCGACCACCAGCACCCGGATGGGACTGCCGTCCGCCTTGGTCAAGCGCGGTGCGCGGACCACTCGATCGTTCTCGCTGGTGCTCATGATTCCTCAGTATCCGAATGCCGGCTATGAAAAGCCTATGGGCCGTCCGTGTCTCTCCTGTGAAGAATTCCCGGCAACCGCCACTCAGGTCTTACACAGGTTGGCCATAGTCTCACCATAGAACGTCTCCTTAGTTTCAGTTTCGGAGGTCACGCGACCACCGGAACTGGAGACCCATGTTTTTCACCTACCTGCGTCGGGAACTCGCGGGCCGCCGCAAGCAGACCGCCATCGTCTCGATCGGCATGGCGCTGGCCATCGCCCTCGTCATCATCGTGAATTCCGTGTCCAGCGGGGTGCAACTGGCCCAGGCCAGCGTGCTCGGCTCCGTCTACGGGGTGGGCACGGACGTGACGGTCACCCAGACTCCCACCGCCCCGGAGGAGGGTGCCGCAGCCGGCGGGCGGCAGCGGTTCGATTTCGGGGCCGCGGAGGGCACGACGGCCGACGGGACGACATCCGTCAGCCAGTCCCGGCTCGACGCCGACCTGGGCACGTCCACCTTCGATGCGACGGCCCTCGACACGGTCGGAGCCGTCGACAACGTGCACGCCGCGGCCGCGACCCTCGCTCTGCGCAACACCACGTTCAACGGGGCTCTGCCCGGCTCGGCCGACATGCCCGCGGCCGCGCCGACGGATGACGCCGCCACCGGCGCCGAGCGACCCGAGGGCGGCCCGGACGGCGCCGGCGGCAGTTCCTTCGACGTCGACTCCTTCACCGTGCTCGGCCTCGACCCGGGCGGAGAGGCCGTGGGCCCGCTCTCGGCGGTCAGTCTCACCGACGGCCGTTCACTGGCCACCACGGATGCCGGCACAAACGTGGCCGTGCTGGACTCGAGCTACGCCACGACCGCGTCCCTGACCACCGGCGACACCGTCTCCATCGCGGGCACCGACTTCACCGTGGTCGGCCTCGTCAGCGCCGCCTCCGCCGACGCCGACACCGCCGCGAACGTCTACATCCCGCTCGACGTGGCCCAGAGCCTCTCAGGCCTGACCGGCCAGGTCTCCAGCATCTACGTGCAGGCCGCCTCGTCGACCGACATCGAGCAGGTGCAGGCCGACATCGAGGAAGCGCTCCCGGCCACGACCGTGAACACCCAGGCCGACCTCGCCTCCAGCGTCTCCGGTTCGCTGGCCAGTGCCGCCGACCTCGTGAAGAACCTCGGACTGTGGCTCTCGCTGATCGTGCTGGCGGCGGCCTTCCTGATCGCCATCCTGTTCACCATCTCCGGTGTCACCCGGCGCACCCGGGAGTTCGGCACGCTCAAGGCGATCGGCTGGTCGAACGGCAGGATCGTGCGTCAGGTTGCCGGCGAGTCGCTCGTGCAGGGGCTGATCGGCGGCGCCGCGGGCATCGCCGTGGGCCTGCTCGGCATCCTCGTGGTCAACCTGATCGCCCCGACCCTGACCGCCGGCGCCACCAGTGCGGCGACAGTCGCCGGGCAGGGCGGACCCGGCGGGCGCGGCTTCGGCGGCGCGGCCCCGGCCGTGGCCACCTCCGACGTGGTGCTGACGGCGCCGGTGACCGTCTCGGTCGTGCTCCTCGCCGTAGGCCTGGCCGTGCTCGGCGGTCTGCTGGCCGGTCTGGTCGGCGGCTGGCGCGCCTCCCGGCTGCGCCCGGCCGAGGCCCTGCGCAGCATCAACTGACCGGTTCGCACCCTTCACCTCTCTCCTCCTCTCTCTTCTCTTCTAAGGAACCCACCGTGTATGTATTGACGAACGTCACCAAGAAATACGAGCAGGGCAAGCGCACCGTGACCGCGCTGAAGAATGTCAGCCTGACGATCCCGGATGGCCAGATGGTCGCCATCCAGGGTCCCACCGGCGGCGGCAAATCCACCCTGCTGCAGATGCTCGGGGCGCTGGACCGGCCGACCGACGGCACGGTCTCCCTGGGTGACGCGGACCTGTCCGAGCTGGGCGACGGCCGGCTCGGCCGGATCCGGGCCCAGGAGATCGGCTTCGTCTTCCAGGGGTTCAACCTGATCCCCACCCTCAGCGCGCTGGAGAACGTGGAGACCGCTCTGGCGCCCCTGGGCGTGAGCAGCGCGGATCGCCGGGAACGCGCGTCGGCGGCGCTGGCCTCCGTGGGTCTCGGCGACCGCCTCGGCCACCTCCCCGACGAGCTCTCCGGCGGCCAGCAGCAGCGCGTGGCCATCGCCCGCGCGCTGGTGAAAAAGCCGACCGTGCTGCTGGCCGACGAACCGACGGGCAACCTCGACGAGGGGACCCGCGACGAGATCATGGACCTGCTCGAGGGCCTGTGGCGGGAACAGGGCCTGACCCTGATCCTGGTCACGCACGACACGGCCGTGGCCCGCCGGGCGCAGCGGCGTCTCCTGATCAAGAAGGGAGCGCTCACCGAGGTAGCCTGACCGGGCGACCGGCGTGGGGGGCCGGCGTGGGGGCCGGCGTGGGCGGGGCGGGCGTGGGCAGGCCCGGCGAACGGGCACAATGGAACAGTGACGAACCTGATGCTCTCCTTGTTCGACGAGGAGGAGCATCCGTCGCCCCCCGGCCCGGTTCCGGCCCGGGCCTCGGTCGCCGCGTCGCACCTCGCGCGCATCGTCGCCGATTCCACCGACCGGGTGGCCTGGCTGCGGGCCCGCGCCCAGGGCATCACGGCCACGGATGTCGCCAAGCTCGCCACCCCCAAATCGCTGCAGACCGCCGTCTACGACAAGCTCAACGGCAGCAGCTTCAGCGGCAACAGCTACACCGACCACGGCCGCGCCCGCGAACCGGAGATCGCCGCCTGGGTGCAGAACCGCTACGGCATCGAACCCAGCACCGCCCTGTTCCACGCCGCGGACCACCGACGACACCTGGCCACCCCCGACGGTGTGGGCCTCGGCACGGGCTCGAGCGCCGGCGGCCTCGAGCTGGCCGAGATCAAGACCACGAGCAAGGCGTGGCGCAGCATCCCGCGCTCGTACCTGCGGCAGGTGTGGTGGCAGCAGTACGTGCTCGGGGCCGAACGCACCCTGCTCGTCTGGGAACAGCACCAGGATTTCGTGCCCGTGAACGCCGAGCCCGAGTGCCGGTGGATCGAACGTGACGAAGACCAGATCGCGATCCTGGTGGGCTACGCGAACAACCTGATCGCCCTCCTCAACCAGCAGACCACGTCGGGGCCGCCGGTCGGTCACGGCTGACCACTGCCGGAGCGAGGGCAACCGCCTGGGTGGCCGCATGCCGGGTAGTGCATGCGGCCATCCATCGACGTTGCACCCTGGCGCCGGGGCGAGTTCGTGCCGCTTCGGGTGCGGTACGACTCATTCGTGACAGACCCGGGCCGGGCTCAGCGAACGGTCTCGGTGCACATGACACCGAGTCCTGGGGAGACCGGGTGGCCGGCAACCAGGGGTCTCGTGCCGTCCATCGGGGTCGGTCCCCCTTTGAGAGGACAGACTATGCGCCGGAGGCCCCTCCCGGCCAGCCTGAATATGGTGCCGCCGCCCCGATCGCCACCCCCAAATCGAGGGGGCACGCGCCCGAAGCCCCCACCGCGGCAGGGGAGAATAGGCAGATGGGAAACGTCACGAATCTGCCACCGACCATGCGAGCCCTCGTCATCGACCGCCCCGGAACCCCCGACGAACTGCACCTGGCCGAGGTCACCGCGCCGACGGTGGTGTTCGACGAACTCCTCGTGCGCGTCGTCGCCGCAGGCGTAAACCCGATCGACGCGAAGACGCGGGCGGGCGGCGGCGTCTCGGCGGCCATCCCGGCCTACCCGGCCGTGCTCGGCCTGGACTTCAGCGGTGTTGTGGTCAGCACGCCGTATGCGGCGTTCCCCCTGCAGCCCGGCGACGAGGTCTTCGGCGTGGCCCGGGTGCCCCGCACCCCCGGCAGCTACGCCGAGCTGGTGACCGTGTCGAGCCTGAACGTGGCACGCAAACCGGCACGCCTCAGCCACGTCGAAGCGGCGGCCGTGCCGGTCGCCGCTCTCACCGCCTGGGGCATGGTCGTAGACGTGGCCGAGGCGGCGCCCGGAATACGGATGCTCATCCATGCCGGCAGCGGCGGCGTCGGCCACTTCGCCGTGCAGTTCGCCAAGGCCTTCGGCGCCCACGTGACCGCCACCGGGTCCACCCGCAACATCGACTTCCTGCGCGAACTCGGCGCGGACGAGGTCATCGACTACACCGAGGTTCGGTTCGAGGACGTGCTCTCCGGTCTGGATGCGGTCATCGACCTCGTCGGCAACGTGCACGACAACACCGGCACGCGGTCACTCGCGGTGCTGCGGCCCGGCGGCATCCTGGTGAACGCGCCCACCGGAAGCTGGCCGACCATGGCGGAGGAAGCGGCGGCCCGGGGTATCCGTGCGACCGGCTTCAAGGTGGCCGCCGATGCCGGCGTGCTCGACTACATCACGGAGTTGATCGACGACGGGAGCGTGCGCGTGCACGTGGACCGGGTGTTCGATCTGGCCGACGGCGCTGCCGCGCACCGCCTGATCGAGGAGGGTCACACACGGGGGAAGATCGTGCTGCAGGTGACGGCTGACCCGGGTGCTGCGGGCGTCGGTGAAGCTGCTGCTGCTGCTGGTGCTGCTGCTGTTGACGCTGCTGCTGGAGCCGCGGGGGCACTTTCATGAGCGGCGACGGTCCCTCGCTGGTCTGGTTCCGCGACGATCTGCGCCTCGCGGACAACCCGGCCCTCACGGCCGCGCTCGACCGAGGCAAGCCGATCGTGGCCGTGTACGTGCTGGACGAGGAGTCCCCGGCGGTCCGGCCGCTCGGCGGCGCGGCCCGGTGGTGGCTTCACGGGAGCCTGACCTCGCTGGCCGAGTCGCTGGAACGCCTCGGCGGCCGGTTGACGCTCCGCCGGGGTCCGGCGGACGGCGTGATCCGGGAGCTCGCGGCATCCGTGGGCGCGGACGCCGTGTTCTGGAACCGCCGCTACGGCCAGGCCGAGCGGGAGGTGGACACCCGGATCAAGTCGGCGCTGACCGCGAGCGGCACCGAGACCCGCAGCTTCGCCGCGTCGCTCCTGTTCGAGCCGTGGACGATCCAGACCGGTCAGGGTGGCACCTACTCGGTGTTCACCCCCTTCTGGCGGGCCTGCACGGCCGGCCCGCCACCGCGCGCGCCCTTCGACCCGCCCGCGTCGATCCCCGGCTTCACCGGCGCGATCGCCTCCGACCTGCTCGACGACTGGGCGCTGCTGCCGACCCGGCCGGACTGGGCCGCGGGCCTGCGGGAGGCGTGGCAGCCCGGCGAGGCATCCGCTCACCGACTGCTCGACCTGTTCCTGCACGAATCGCTCGCCCGCTACGCCGACGAGCGGGACGAGCCGGCCCAGGCCGTCACCTCGCGGCTGTCACCGCACCTGCGCTGGGGCGAGATCAGTCCATTCCAGATCTGGCAGGCGACCGAGCAGGCCCGGATCGGCCTCACCGGCACCGCGCAGGCCAGTGCGACCCGGTTCCTCACCGAAATCGGCTGGCGGGAGTTCAGCTACCACGTGCTGTTCAACAACCCGACCCTCGCGACCGTCAACCTGCGGCCGGAGTTCGACGCGTTCCCCTGGCCGAAACTCGACCAGCAGGTGCTCGAGGCCTGGCAGCAGGGCCGCACCGGAATCTCCCTCGTCGACGCCGGCATGCGCGAACTCTGGCGCACCGGCAGCATGCACAACCGGGTGCGCATGGTGACGGCGTCGTTCCTGATCAAGAACCTCCTGATCGACTGGCGGCTCGGCGAGCAGTGGTTCTGGGACACCCTCGTCGACGCCGACGCCGCCAGCAACCCGTTCGGCTGGCAGTGGGTGGCCGGTTCCGGCGCCGACGCCGCGCCCTACTTCCGGGTCTTCAACCCGGAGCTGCAGGCGAAGAAGTTCGATCCGCACTCGGAGTACATCCGTCAGAACGTGCCCGAATACGGCACGGATGCCTACCCGGCCCCGATCGTCGACCTCGGCGAGACGAGACGCGCGGCCCTCGCCGCCTACGAGCAGATCAAGGGCATGAAAGAGCACGCGATCGCGGCCCGCGCGGCCGGTGACACGGCGTACGGCACCGTTTAGAGCGCCCGCTCCATCACGAAGTCGTCTTCGTACCGTTCACCGACGAGGAAGCGCTTCTCGCCGACCGTGACGAACCCGTTCTTCTCGTAGAAACGGATGGCGCGCACGTTCTCCTGGTTCACGCCGAGCCAGCTGCCGGCCGCCCCGCGCGCCCGGGCGGCATCGAGCGTCGCGGTCATCAGCGCCGCGGCCACCCCGCGGCCGTGGGTCTCGGCGCGCAGGTAGCACTTGCTCAGCTCCACGGTAGGGCGGATCGTGGCGGCCGCCCGCGCATCGGCGTCGGCAGGCTCGGCGAACACGAGCATCGTGTAGCCGAGCAGGGCCCCGGCGTCCCCGGCGTCCTCGGCGTCCTCGGCGTCCTCGGCCACGAGGATCAGCCGGTCAGGGTCGGACAGGTAGGCGTCGAAGTTGCGCTCAGCGAGCACGTCGCGCAGGAACGTCGCGATGGCCTCGGCCGAGGTGTGCGGCGGGCAGGCGAGCGCGAAGGTGGCGGCGGCCAGCTCGGCCAGCGCTGCGGCATCCGTCGCCCCCGCCCTGCGAATCTCGATCATCGCCCCAGCCTATCGACGCCCCCCACCACCCCCACCCCACGCGAGAGCGCACAATATGCCCCCTCAGCAGCGCCGAAGGGGCAGATTGTGCGCTCTCGCGGCCCGGTCGGAGCGGCTACAGGTAGCGGGCGTAGGCGCCGACCGTGAGGAACGTCGGGAACTCGGGCTCGAGCGCGGATGCCCGGAACACCTCGAGCGCGTCGTCGAACCGGTCTCCGGGCGTGCGTTCGAGGGCCTCGTAGACCTCGATGAGCTGCTCCTCGACCCAGGTCTCATCGATCCGGATACCCTCGGCCGTGACCGAGCCCAGGTGGATCCACTGCCAGAGCTGTGAGCGGGAGATCTCCGCGGTCGCGGCGTCCTCCATCAGGTTGTCGATCGCGGCGGCGCCGACCCCGCGCAGCCAGGACTCCATGTAGCGCAGCCCGATGTTGATGTTGTCGTGCACGCCGGCCGCGGTGATCTGCCCGCCGATGGACTCCACATCGAGCAACTCCGCGGCCGTGACGCTCACCTCGGAGCGGGTGCGGTGCAGCTGGTTCGGCTTGTCGCCGAGCACCTGGTCGAATTCGGCCTGCGCCGTCGCGATCAGGTCCGGGTGCGCCACCCAGGTGCCGTCGAAGCCATCCGTTGCCTCGCGCTTCTTGTCGGCGGCGACTGCCTCGAGGGCCCGCCGGGTGATCTCCGGGTCGCGCCGGTTCGGGATGAACGCGCTCATGCCGCCGATGGCATATGCGCCGCGCCGGTGGCAGGTCGACACCAGCAGCTCGGTGTACGCGCGCATGAAGGGAACGGTCATCGTGATCTGCTTGCGGTCAGGGAAGACGAACCGGCTGCCGCGGGCGCGGAAGGTCTTGATGATGCTGAAAATGTAGTCCCAGCGGCCGGCGTTCAGCCCGGCGCAGTGGTCGCGCAGCTCGTAGAGGATCTCCTCCATCTCGAACGCAGCCTGGATGGTCTCGATCAGCACGGTGGCGCGGATGGTGCCGTACTCGATGCCGAGGCAGTCCTCCGAGTGGCTGAAGATGTCATCCCAGAGGCGGGCCTCGAGGTGGCTCTCGAGCTTCGGCAGGTAGAAGTAGGGACCCACGCCGCTGTCGATCAGGCGCTGGGCGTTGTGGAAGAAGTACAGCCCGAAGTCGACCAGGCTGCCGGACGCGTTGGTTCGGCGGTTCGCCCGGTCGACGAAGGTCAGGTTCTTCTCCACCAGCTGCCAGCCGCGCGGGCGCATCACGATGGTGGGGGTGGCGCCGGTGGCGTCGCCGGTGACGGCGTACTCCTTGCCCTCCGGGCTGGTGAAGCTGAGCTGTCCGCGCACCTGATCGAACAGGGTGAGCTGCCCCTCGATGACGTTCGCCCAGGTCGGGCTGGTCGCGTCTTCCTGGTCGGCGAGCCACACCTTCGCACCCGAGTTCAGCGCGTTGATGGCCATTTTGCGGTCGGTCGGCCCGGTGATCTCCACCCGGCGGTCGACCAGCCCGGGGCCGGCCCCCGCGACACTCCAGGTGAGGTCACGACGGATGTGCGCGGTCTCGGTGAGGAATCCCGGGTCGCGCCCGTTGGCGGCATCCACCCGCTTCCGCAGCCTCGTCGCCAGCAGGTCCTGCCGCGTTCCGGCGAACCGGTCGTGCAGCTCGGCCAGGAAGACCAGCGCCTCGGGGGTGAGGATTTCCTCATAGCGCGGTCCGAGATCGCCGGTGATCTCGAGGTGCGGCTGGATGGTGGCGAAGCTGCCGGTGTTCGTGGTGGTCGTGACGGACTGGACCTGGTCGGATGTCGCCACGGGCGGGGTGTTCATGGGCTGATCTCCTTCGAAACGTTTGTGGGAGTGCTGCTGGCCTGGCGCCGCCTGGGAGAGCGTCTGTGCTTGCCTGCGTCCAACTCTGGACCGGACGACCATCCCGCACCGCTCCCCCGGCAACAGAAGAACAACATTTCTTCTGCCTGTGAGAAGTTTTCGCCGGGGTGTGTGAGCATGGGGGCATGGTCATCGTCGATCCCACCCTTCGCCCGTCCCTGTCCGCGGATCCCGCCGAGGAGGCCGGACTCGATGCGCTCACCCTGGGGCGGCGCATCCGGGAACTGCGCACGAAGAAGCGCATGACGTTGGACGCCCTGGCCGCGGCCATCGACCGGGCGCCGTCGCAGGTCTCGATGATCGAAAACGGCAAACGCGAGCCACGACTGTCGATGTTGCTCACCATCGCGGCAGCGCTCGGCACCACCGTCGACGACCTGCTGAAAACGGATGCCCCGTCCGAGCGGGCAGCGCTGGAAATCGCCGTGGAGCGGGCCCAGCGGGGCCCCGTGTTCACGGCGCTCGGACTGGCGCACTTCCGCGTGGGCCGCGGAACCAGCGACGAAACCCTGCAAACCATGCTCAGCCTGCACAACGAAATCCTGCGCCTGCACCGGGAGCGGGCGGCCACCCCGGAGGAGGCCCGGCGCGCGAACGTGGAGCTCCGGGCCACCATGCGCGCCCGGGACAACTACTTTCCGGAACTCGAGGCCGAGGCGCAGCGGCTGCTCGCCGCGGTCGGGCACACCGGCGGGCCGGTCTCCCACCAGGTGGTCGCCGACATGGCCACCCACCTCGGCTACTCGCTGCACTATGTGGGCGACCTGCCGAACTCGACCCGGTCAGTGACCGACAAACGCAACCGACGGATCTACCTGCCCACGGAGCAGTCGGCTTCCCGCGACTCCCGCTCGCCCATCCTGCAGGCGTTCGCCACCCTGCTCTGCGAGCACGAGGAACCCGGAAACTATGCGGAATTTCTGTCGCAGCGGGTGGAGACCAACTACCTGACCGCGGCCATCCTGTTGCCCGAAAAAGACACCGTGAAACTGCTCACCGAGGCGAAGGCCCTGCGCCGCATCTCGATGGAGGACTTGCGCGACGCGTTCGCGGTGTCCTACGAGACCGCCGCACACCGGTTCACGAACCTGGCCACCGCCCGGCTCGACATCCCGGTGCACTTCATGAAGGTGCACGAGTCGGGCACCATGATCAAGGCCTACGAGAACGATTCGGTGCGCTTCCCGAGCGATGCCCTCGGCGCGGTGGAGGGCTCGACGGTCTGCCGCAACTGGACCGCGCGCACGGTTTTCAACGTGGCCGACCGGTTCAGCCCCTGGTACCAGTACACCGACACCCCCAGCGGAACCTTCTGGTGCACCTCCCGGATCGAGAAGGCGAAGGAGGGCGACTACTCCGTCAGCGTGGGCGTGCCGTTCACCCACGTGAAGTGGTTCCGCGGGCGCGAGACCACCAACCGGGCCGTGTCCACCTGCCCCGACGAGTCCTGCTGCCGCCGCGCACCCGACGAGCTGTCGGAGCGCTGGTCCGGGCAATCCTGGCCGGCCGCGCGCACGCCCACCAGCCTGCTCGCCGCCCTGCCCACGGGCACCTTCCCCGGTGTCGACCAGACCGAGGTGTTCCAGTTCCTGGAGGCGCACGCGCCGGCGAGCTGATGGCGGCGGCGCTGGCAGGCGCGGACTCCGGCCGTCGCGGCGCACCCTGTGGAAGCAGGCGCAGGGTAGAACGTGCGCCCGCTTCCACAGGGTGCGCCCCGGGTGCGCTCGCGAGACCTACGGGCCTGGCCACCGACCGGCTCCGGCTGTCATGATGAACGGGTAGCAGCGCCGCGACGAACAAAGGACGATCCGTGGGCACGACCATTTTCGAGCGGGCACGACCTGCCGCATCCGTCGTCGCCGGCGCTCTCGCCGGTACGCGTTCGGCCCCCTTCTGGCTGGACGACGTGGCGCCGCAGACCGGTTACCCGGCGCTCACGGCCGACGTCGACTGCGACCTCGCCATCGTCGGCGGTGGCTACCTCGGCCTCTGGACCGCCGTGATCGCCAAGCAGCGAGACCCGGGCGCCCGCGTGGTGCTGCTCGAGGCGCGCACCATCGGCTGGGCCGCGTCGGGCCGCAACGGCGGCTTCTGCGAGGCCAGCCTGACCCATGGCGAGGAGAACGGCCGTCGCCGCTGGCCGAAGGAGATCGACCGGCTCACCGAGCTGGGCCTGGCGAACCTCGACGAGATCGAGCGGGCTGTGGCCGAGCTGGGGCTGGACTGTGACTTCGAGCGCACGGGCGCCATCGACCTGGCCGTCGAGGAGCACCAGGTCGACTGGCTCCGTGAGGAACCGACCGGCGAGAACAGCGTGTTCCTGGATGCCGCGGCCCTCCGCGCTGAGGTCGACTCGCCTACCTACCTGGCCGGCGTCTGGCACAAGCGCACGAACGCGCTCGTGCACCCCGGCAAGCTCGCGACCGAACTCGCCCGCGTCGCCACCGAGCTCGGTGTCGAGATCTTCGAGCACACCCCGGTGCGGGACCTGGACACGCAGGGGCTCTCCCTGGCGCAGGGCACGCGGCTGCGCACCGCCTCCGGCGTCGTGCGCGCGCAGAAGACGGCGCTGGCGACCAACGTCTTCCCCTCCCTGCTCGCCCGCAACCGGCTGTCCACGGTGCCCGTCTACGACTACGTGCTGATGACCGAACCACTGTCACCCGACCAGCTCACCGCGATCAATTGGCAGAACCGGCAGGGGCTGAGCGACCTGGCCAACCAGTTCCACTACTACCGGCTGAGCGCCGACAACCGCATCCTCTTCGGCGGCTACGACGCGATCTATCACTACGGCGCCCGGGTGCGGAGCGGCTACGAGAACCGGCCGGAGAGCTTCCAACGTCTGGCCAGTCACTTCTTCACCACGTTCCCGCAGCTGGCGGGGCTGCGCTTCAGCCACCAGTGGGCCGGCGCGATCGACACATCGACGCAGTTCTGTGCCTTCTTCGGCACCGCCCGCGGCGGGCGGATCAGCTACGCCACCGGGTTCACCGGACTCGGCGTGGCCGCCACGCACTTCGCTGCGGAGGTCATGCTCGACCAGCTGGCCGGTCTGCAGACCGAGCGCACCCAGCTGGAGATGGTGCGCGGCCGGCCGCTCCCGTTCCCGCCCGAGCCTCTCGCCTCACTGGGCATCCAGACCACGCGCTGGTCCCTCGACCGTGCCGACCACAACCGGGGCCGGCGCAATATCATCCTGAAGTCGCTCGACGCACTGGGCCTCGGCTTCGACTCGTAGGGACCGGCGCCCGGCATCCGTGAGCTCCGAGTAGATGCCCGTCCCGGCGCAGGTTGTGGAAGCGGGCGCACGATAGAACGTGCGCCCGCTTCCACAGGGTGCGCCGCGGCAGCCGCCGGCCGGAAACGACGGATGCCGCCGCGCGACTCAGGCCTCCCGGGTGATCTCCACCGTGACGAAGAGTTCCGACCCGCTGGTGCCCGCGAACACGCCGCGCAGCGGGGGCACGTCGTTGTAATCGCGGCCGCGGCCGACCGACACGTGCCGGTCGCCGATGTCGATCGAGTTGGTCGGGTCGAAGCCGCGCCAGTCGCCGCAGAACCACTCCACCCAGGCGTGGGATTCGCCCCTGATCGTCTCCCCGATCCCTGCGTCGGGGCGCGGGTGCAGGTAGCCGGACACGTACCGGGCCGGGATGCCCACCGACCGCAGCGCGCCGAGGGCGATGTGGGTGATGTCCTGGCAGACGCCGCGTCCGTCGCCCCACGCCTCCCGGGCGGTGGAGTGCACCCCGGTGACGCCCTGCACGTACTGCATCCGGTCGCCGATGGTCGCGCAGATCTCGAGCGCCGCCTCGCACGGGCTCTGGTGGCGGGCCACGATCTCGGCCGCCAGCGCCGCCACATCCTCGGGCGGCTCGGTGAGCCGGGTCTGCCGCATGTGCTCCACCGTGGCGGTGCTCCGCACGGTGACGCCGGCCAGTTCGGGCCAGCCCATCGGATGCGCCAGGTGGGTGCGCGGCCGCACCTCCACGAGGCTGGTGGCGGTCAGCGTGAGCTCTGTGTGCGGGGTCAGCACCTCGAAACTCGACACCTGGGTGCCCCAGTAATCGACGTAGCCGTGGTTGCTCGACACCGGCGAGATATCAAGGCTCGAGTACAACACGAACTGGTCGGCCGAGCTGACCGGCAACATCCGTGCCTCGTTGTATGACGCTTCGACCTCGCCCTGGTAGCGGTAGCCGGTCACGTGGCGGATCCTGAGCCGGTTCACGAGGCCTCCCCCGTCCAGGTGGGCACGGCGCTGGTCGGGAAGTAACGATCCCCGATGGCCTCGGAGGCCGTGCTGACGGCCTCCTGAACAATGTCCATCTGAGTCGACAGATCGTTCAGGATGTCCATGATCGGCCGGTATTCCAGCTGGCTGCGGATCTGGCCCAGCACCCGCTGCGCCTGGTCGGTCACGCCGACCCGGTCGGTGCGCGGTTCCATCTCACGCAGGCACTGCTCCGCCCGGGAGATGGAGAAGACCACTGATCGCGGGAACAGCCGGTCCAGCAGCAGGAATTCGGCCGCGTTCCGGGCGGACGGCACACCGCGGTAGGTGCGCAGGTAGGACTCGTAGGCGCCGCAGGAGCGCAGGATCGTGGTCCAGGAGGGCCCGCTGGCCACGGTCAGCGACCGGGTGGCCAGCAGCCGGGCGGTCATGTCCGCCTGCTCCAGGCTGCGCCCCAGGTTGAAGAAGTGCCAGGCGTCGTCGCGGCTGACACCGGACTCGACGATGCCCACCGCGAGCGCGGAGCGTTCCCGAACCCAGCCGAAGAAGTCGTGCGTCTTCTCCGACGCGACCTTCCGCGGCATCCGCGCGCTCGTCGTGTTGAGGCACTCCCACAGCTCGGTGGGCACGATCTCCCGCGCCCGGCGCGCGTTCTCCCGCGCGGCCTTGACCGAATAGGCGATCGAGGCCGGATGCTGCCGGTCCACAGCCAGCGTGGCGAGCACATCCTTGCGGGTCAGCAGCCGATCGGCGGGAGCATCGCTGCCCATCAGGTGCAGCAGCGACTGGCAGGCGAGGCTCTCCTCGATCCAGGGGTCTTCCAGCAGCAGCTGGAGGTGCACGTCGAGAATGCGAGCGGTGCCGTCGCTGCGCTCGATGTACCGTCCGATCCAGAACAGGCTTTCTGCAATGCGGCTCAACATTCTCCGGCCTTTCTCTGCGGTGCGGGCGCTGCCGACGCCTGCTGTTGCTGCTGCTGCTGTTCCGTGTTGTCGCCCAACGGTTTGTCCTGCGGCGAGTGGTCCACGGCGTGGGTTCCGGCCGAGCGGGTGTTGGCTGCCTGGTCGGCGACCAGACCCTGGATGTTGCGGGCCGACGATTCGGAGAAGAAGTCGGGCTCCGTGCCGATCACCCAGGTGTCCTTCGACCCGCCGCCCTGGCTGGAGTTGACGACGAGCTCCCCCTCGGGCAGCGCCACGCGGGTGAGTCCGCCCGGCAGCACCCAGACGTCAGTGCCGTCGTTCACCGCGAACGGCCGCAGGTCGGCGTGCCGGGGGCGCATGCCCTCGTCGACGAGAGTGGGGATGGTGGAGAGCTGCACGACCGGCTGGGCGATCCAGCCCCGGGGATCCTTCAGCAGCTGCGTGCGCAGCGTCGCCAGCTCGGCGGCCGAGGCGGCCGGCCCCACCACGAGGCCCTTCCCCCCGGACCCGTCGACGGGTTTGACCACGAGCTCGTCGAGCCGGTCGAGCACCTCCTCGAGGGCGAGCGGGTCTTCCAGGCGCCAGGTGTCGACGTTGGGGATGATCGCGTCCTCGCCGAGGTAGTACCGGATCAGGTCGGGCAGGTAGGTGTAGACGAGCTTGTCGTCGGCGACGCCGTTGCCGACGGCGTTGGCGATGGTGACGTTGCCGAGGCGCGCGGCCATCAGGATGCCGGGCGAGCCGAGCTGCGAGTCGGCGCGGAACTGCAGCGGGTCGAGGAACTCGTCGTCGACGCGGCGGTAGATGACGTCCACCCGGGTGGGTCCGGCGGTCGTGCGCATCCAGACCCGCCCGCCGGAGCAGAACAGGTCACGTCCCTCGACGAGTTCGACACCCATCAGCCGGGCCAGCAGGGTGTGCTCGAAGTAGGCGGAGTTGAAGACCCCCGGGGTGAGCACCACGACGTTCGGGTCGTCGACGCTGGCCGGGGCGGAGGCGCGCAGGGCCTGCAGCAGCTTGTTCGGATAGTCGCCGACCGGGCGCACCCGCATCGCCACGAACAGTTCGGGCAGGGTCTGCGCCATCACGCGGCGATTGGAGATCACGTAGCTGACCCCGCTGGGCACCCGCACGTTGTCCTCGAGCACCCGCCATGCGCCCACCTCGTCGCGGATCAGGTCGATCCCGGAAACCTGGATGCGCACATTGTTCGCCGAGACGATGCCGGCCGCCTGGCGGTGGAAGTGGTTCGACGAGCTGATCAATCCGGCCGGGATCACGCCGTCGTGCACGGCCGCCTGGGGGCCGTAGATGTCGGCGAGGAACGCTTCGAGCGCCCGCACCCGCTGCTTGATCCCGGATTCGACCGTGATCCATTCCTCCTGCTCGATCACCCGCGGAACGGCGTCGAGCGGGAAGGGCCGCTCCTCGCCGGCGAAGTCGAACGTGACGCCCTGGGCGAGATACGAACTCGCCAGCGCAGCCGTTCGGCCCCGGAGTTCCTCCTGCGTCATTTTCGCCAGGGCGGCGAAGACATCCTTGTAGGCCGCCCTCGCTTCCACCGGCGTGAGGGAGGTGAGATCGGGGAACATTTCATCCCAGGCGCTGGGCGCGCCCCGTTCGGCCCGCAGTGCTGCGTTCGCGCCATAGCCCGTGAAGAGGTCAACCATGGTGGGAGCGTAGCGGCACGATATTGCAGGAATGTTACGACCACGAGTCGCCTAAGTTGTATGCAAATCTGCCCCCAGTACAGGTGCCAATCGCCAAATTAGACCATTCTGACCAGGTAAATCCGTCCAGATTGCATACAGTAAAACTCACCAGGCAACATGCAGGAGGGAAGTGGACCCATGGACGAGTTCCTTCCGCCGTGGGAACTCTCGACAGCACCGCCGGCGGCCGGAGACGAACCGATTCCCTCCGACCGCTTCCGCGCCTCGGCACTGCTCGACGTGCGGGGTCTTCAGATATCCGCCGGCAACCATCCGGATGCCCCGTCCCTGGTCCCAGGCATCTCCCTCTCCGTCTCGCGGGGCGAGGTTCTCGGGCTGGTCGGTGTCGCCGGTTCCGGAGCGACCGAGATCGCCCTGGCCATCGCGGGCCGGTTGCCTGTCCCGGCGGTGATCACGGCAGGCTCGATCCTTCTCGACGGACGCGAACTGGTCGGTGCCTCGCCGCGCGCACTCAGCCGATTGCGCGGCCGCGCCCCGTCGTTCGTACCCGCGGACGCGCACACGGGTCTGGTGCCCGACCGGCCGATCGGCCGCCAGCTCGCCCGCCCACTGCGCACGGAGCGAGGCCTGTCCCGCACGGCCTCCGCCCGGCGCGTGCTGGAACTGCTCGACCGGGTGGGCCTCCCCGATCCGCGCCGGACGTCACTCGAGCTGCCGACCCAGCTCGCACCGGTCGCGCTGCGGCGGGTGCTGATCGCCGCCGCGATCTCCTGCCACCCCGACCTTCTGATTCTCGACGAACCCACCGGCCCACGCCCGGCCGAGGCCGAAACCGCCGTCTTCGAGCTCTACCGGGGATTGCGCCAGGAGTTCGGCTTCTCGATCATCATGGCTTCCCGGGATCTCGGTGTCGTGGCAGCGGAATGCGGCCGCGTGGCCGTGCTGGAGGCAGGCCGGATCGTCGAGCAGGCGTCGGCGGCCGAGATCGTCAGCACGCCGCAGCATCCGCACACCCGACAGCTGCTCGAGGCCGCGCGGAACGCCGGCTTCCGCTAGAGCGGCGGCGCGTCCGCCGCGTCGTGAGGCGCTGAACCCACAATCGCGCCCGCGCCCTGAACCGCGACCGCATTGCGCGCAGCGAGGATGTGGCAGCGCATGGCCACCTCGGCCCAGAGCGCGTCGCCCGATCGGAGCGCGGTCAGGATGTCGCGATGCTGGTGGTTGCTGCCCGCCCGGAACGCGGCCGCATCCCGGCGGAAGAGCCGGGCCATCATCGGCGCCCGGCCGACCGACCCGGTCAGGATCAACAGCTGGCTGCTGCCTGAGGCAGCCACGATGATGCGGTGGAATTCGGCGTTGAGCACCGCCAGCCGGTCGATGCCGGCGTCGTCGGTGGCGCACACGAATTCCTCCATGGCCTCGATCAGCACGGCGAGCCGGTCGAGGTCGGCGGGCTCGATCCGAGCCGCCGCGAGGCCCGCCGCGCGGCTCTCCAGGGCTGCGCGCAGAAAATAGGTCTCCCGGATCTGCTCGGAAGTCCACTCCACGACGGTGGCGCCCCGATTGGGCACGAACTCCACCAGGCCGGCCTCATCAAGCCGGCGCAGGGCCTCCCGCACGGGGGTGCGACTGACGCCGAGCTCCTGGGCGAGAGCCGTTTCCCGCAGCGTGGCTCTGGCGGGCAACTCCCCCGAAAGGATGCGCGCGCGCAGGTTCGCGAATACGGTCTGGCCGCCTGTCACCGGCATTGTGCCCTCCCCCGGTTGATTCTCCCCCGCCGATCGGCCTGCCGGGCCCATCGATGTGCTTGCACACTCTCTCACAAATCGGCTCAGCCGAACGCGTTCAGGTCGGTCAGGGCGCGGCCCAGCACAAGCTGGTGGATCTCGTCGGTGCCCTCATAGGTGCGCACCGATTCCAGGTTCGCCATGTGCCGCATCACCGGGAACTCACTGGTGATGCCATCGCCGCCGAGGATCGCGCGGGCCTCGCGGGCGATCTGGATCGCCTCGCGCACACTGTTGAGCTTGCCCACGCTGATCTGGGCCGGGGTGAGTGTTCCCCGCTCCTTGAGCCGGCCGAGGTGCAGGGCGAGCAGAACACCCTTCTCGTACTCCACGAGCATGTCGGCGAGCTTGGCCTGGATCAGCTGGGTCGCCCCGATCGGCTTGCCAAACACCTCCCGGGTCTTGGAGCGGCCGATGGCGGCGTCGAGGCAGCTGCGGGCGGCGCCCATTGCCCCCCAGACGATGCCGAACCGCGCCTCGTTGAGGCAGCCGAACGGCCCGGACAGCCCCGCGGCACCGGGCAGGATCGCGTCGAACGGCACCCGCACGCTGTCCAGGAGCACGTCGCACTGGATCGACGCGCGCATCGACAGCTTGCCGTCGATGGGGGTGGCGGTGAAGCCCGCGGTGTCGGTGGGCACCAGGAATCCGCGCACACCGGCATCCGTCTGCGCCCACACGACGGCGACGTCGGCGATGCTGGCCAACCCGATCCAGCGCTTGGTGCCCTCGATCACCCAGCCATCGGCATCGCGGCGGGCGGTGGTCGCCATGGCGGCCGGGTCGCTGCCGCCGGTCGGTTCGGTCAGCGCGAAGCAGCCCACGAGCTCTCCGGCGGCCATCCCCGGCAGCCAGCGCTGCTTCTGCTCCTCGGAGCCGTACTTGTGGATCGCCGACATCGCCAGGGAACCCTGCACCGAGACGAAGGTGCGCCAGCCGCTGTCCGCAGCCTCCAGCTCGAGGCAGACCAGCCCGTAGCTGACCGCGCCGGCACCGGCACAGCCGTACCCGGTGAGGTGCATGCCGAGAAATCCGGCCCGGCCGAGCTCGGGGATCAGTTCGGCCCGGAAGTGCTTCGCCTCGAAATCTGCCTCGACAGTGGGCAGGATGCGATTGGTCGCGAACGCACGCGCCGCACGAGACCAGATGATCTCCTCCGGTTCGAGCAGGGCGTCGAGGTCGAACACGGCGTCGACGAGGGGGGCGTGCACAAGCGGGGTGGGGCGGGCTGCGGCGGTCACGAGAGTCCTTCGGGGGTCGGCGGAACACGAGCGGGATCGAGCCAGTCGGCACCGGCGTGCTCGCCCAGCCGCGGAGGGCACAGGCGGTACGCGGGCGGTCGGCCGGCGAGGTGGATGGGGTTGGCAACCTGCCGGCTGCTACGGCCGGCCTGATCGAGTTCGACCACCGGGTCCAGCCCCAGCGCGGAGGCGAAGGCGAAGGCCTCGTCGAGGGAGTTGACCTGGCCGGCCGGCACGCCGGCATCCGTCAGAATGCCCACCCAGTGCGCGGCAGGCTCGGGCCGGAGCAGGTCTTCGAGCACGGTCTTGAGCAGCGCCCGGTGCCGCACCCGGTCACCGTTGCCGCGAAACCGGTCGTCGTCGGCGAGTCCGGGCGCCCCGAGCAGGCGCACCAGGGTGCGGAACTGGCGGTCGTTGCCCACCGCGATCACCAGCGGCCGGTCGGCGGCGTCGAAGAGTTCGTAGGGGGCGATGCTCGGGTGGGCGTTGCCCAGCCGGACCGGCGACTGCCCGGTCGCGAGCGTGCCGGCGGCCTGGTTGGTCAGCGCGGAGAGCAGGGTGGTCAGCAGGTCCACCTCCACCCGGTGGCCGGCGGCGGTGCCGACGTCGGCGTCGGCCGCGTCGCGCGCACGCAGCGCGAGCAGGATGCCGCTCAGCGCGTTGAGCCCGGTGAGCACGTCCACGAGGGCCACCCCCACTTTGCTCGGCTCCTCGTCCGGGCGCCCGGTGACGCTCATCAGCCCGCCGACCGCCTGCACCAGCAGGTCGTATCCGGGCAGGCGCGCGCCGGTGCCCGCGCCGAAACCGGTGATCGAGCAGTACACGACCCGCGGGTTGGCGGCCGCCACCTGCTCGAAGCCCAGCCCGAAGCGGTCCATCACTCCCGGCCGGAAGTTCTCCACCACGACGTCGGCGGTCTCCGCGAGGTGCCGGGCCTCGGCCAGACCGGCGTCGGTGCCGAGGTCGCAGACGACGCTCCGCTTGTTGCGGTTCACCGATCCGAAGTAGGTCGAGTCTCCCTGCGCGTCCACCGGGGGCCGCCACTGGCGGGTGTCGTCGCCGGTTGGACTCTCGATCTTGATCACGTCGGCGCCGAAGTCGGCCAGCATCATGGTGGCGTAGGGCCCGGCCAGCACCCGCGAGAAATCGGCGACACGCAGGCCCGCCAGCGGCTGCGCGGTTCTGTCCTGCGGCACGACCCACCCCTGTCCCCGTCGACTCGACCACGGGCTCCGCCAGTGGTCGCTGTGAATTGATCCTATAGCGAATGATTGGCTCCGTCACCTCGACGCCGTTCCGCTAGATTGGGCCCATGGAGCCTCAGCTGCGACCCGGAGCCCGGGAGGCGATCTTCGCGCAGCTGGACGAAGCCGGGCGCGCCGAACAGGTCGCGCGGCGCCTCACCGACGCCATCATCCTCGGTGTGCTCACCCCGGGCGAGCGTCTGCCGAGCGAGCAGGAACTGGCGCGGCGCTTCGGAGTGGCCCTGATCACCGTGCGCGACGCCCTCGTCATGCTGCGTGACGCAGCCCTGGTCGAGACCCGTCGCGGCCGCGAGGGCGGCAGCTTCGTGATTCAGACGGATGCCCCGCACGGCACGCTGCTGCAGTCCCGGCTCCGCGGCCTGGCCCAGGTGGAGCTGTCCGACCTGTTCGTGTATTTCTCCACGATCCTCGAGGGCTGCGCCGAACGCGCTGCCCTGCGCGCCTCCCCCGCCGACGCCGACCGGCTCCGCGGATGGCTGCACACCGCGCCGGGAAGCGGGGCCGCCGGAGCCCGCGCCACCGCGGGCGGGTTCCTCCTCGAGCTCGCGGTCCTCAGCCAGTCGCCGCGGCTGGTGCGCGAGCACATCCGTTTGCAGGCGGAATTCGGTCCGCTGCTGCTGCTCGCCCTCGGCGACCCGCAGGCTCGCGACCGGGTGGCGACGGGCAACAGGGAGATCGCCGCCGCCATCGCCCGCGGCGAGCCGCTGGCGGCGCGCACCCTGGTCGCCGACCAGGCGCGGGAGCTGAGCGAGTGGCTGCTCGCGGCGAAGACGAGAACCGAACGGGGCGGGCCGCTCTATGCAGCCGTCGCTACCGCCTGAGTCCACGGATGCCCCGGTCACCCTGGCCTCCTGCGTCGCCGAGGTCAGCGACATCTTCGCCCGCGCCTTTCACATCCTCGGCGGTTGGCGCGACCTGATCGTCAGCGCCGGACCGGTACAGGCGGCGGAGTTGGATGCCCTGGTGGAACGGCTCGTCGTGCCCGCCCTGCGAGGCACGCCCCGGGCGATGACGCCCGACCCGGCGTCACTGATGATCGGCGCGGGCTTCATCGCTGCGCCGCAGTTCGTGACCGGGCGCGAGTTCCATTTCGCCTGGTGGCTGGGCCCGCTCGCCGGCACCCCGTTGCTCGGCACCACGACGGCGCCGAGCCGGCTGGACCTCGCTGCGCGGGTGAACACCGAATTCCTGCGCGATTTCCGGGAGCTGGAGTGGTACCAGGTCCCCGAAGCGACCGCCCGGACCCATGTCACCGGCCCCTACGTCGACCACCTGTGCACGTTCGACTACGTGATCACGCTGACCATGCCTGTGCGGGTCGGGGAGGAAATGGTCGGCGTCGTCGGAGCGGATGTCTCCGTGAAGAGCCTCGAACAGGTGTTGCTGCCCCATTTCCTCGCCCTGGCGAGCCCGGTTGCACTGGTCAACGCGGCCGGTCGCGTCGTCACGTCGACCGAGCCCTCGCTGCCTCCCGGTGACGTGCTGCCGAACGGGCGGCATCCGCTGGCCGATTACGTGCAGGTGCCGTGCCCGGGCACCCCGTTCCTGCTCGCCATGCGGGTGCGGACTGCCCCGCACTGACCATCGCGGCCCGTGACAGGAAAGCCGTCGCACCCTCAGGCCCCCGTCAGATAGCACCTTTCCGGTCGAGAGTGCCCGTTCCGCGGGTCACTCTCGACCGGAACGGGAACTGTCGCCGGAAAATCAATCATCCGGTTCTATACCTTTGATGGCGGGCATCCACTATGTTGAGCACACCCACGAGATGCCCGCGGCCACGTCTGGGTGGCCGCGTCCCTCCGGCTCGATCGGAAAGGTCATGATGTCAGCGAACTCATCTCCACAGAAGAAGGGGCTCGGCGACGCCGAGCACCTCAAAGCCCTCGGCTACGAGGACTCGTTCCATCGCTCCATGTCACTCTGGGGCAACTTCGCCCTGGGATTCACCTACCTCTCCCCACTCGTGGGCGTGTACTCGCTCTTTGCGCTCGCCCTGAGCACGGGCGGGCCACCCTCGATCTTCTGGCTCGTCATCGTGGGCACCGGGCAGCTGCTCGTGGCCCTCGTCTTCGGGGAGGTCGTGTCCCAGTATCCGATCGCGGGCGGCATCTACCCGTGGACCCGGCGCCTCTGGGGCAAGCGCTACGCCTGGATGGCCGCCTGGGTCTACGTCTGGGCGATGCTCGTCACGATCACCGCCGTCGCGGAATTCGGCAGCGGCTTCCTCGGCAGCCTGATCAACGCCCCCGTGACCAAGGAGGTGACCCTCGGCCTCTCGGTGCTGTTCCTCGTGGTTGCCTTCCTGTTCAACTTCTCCGGCACGAAGATGCTTGCGCGGGTCGCCCGCATCGGTCTCGCCGCCGAACTGGTCGGCGTGATCGGCCTCGGCCTCTACCTGCTCGTCTTCCAGCGCAAGCAGGAGTTCGGCGTCTTCTTCGACACCATGGGGGTGCAGGGCGACGGCACCTACGCCGCCGCGTTCCTGGGTGCCGCCCTCGCCGGCCTGTTCCTGTTCTACGGATTCGAGGCCTGCGGCGATGTCGCCGAGGAAGTGCCCGACCCGGCCAGGGGCATCCCGCGAGCCATGATCCTCACCATTCTGGTGGGCGGGGTCTCCGCCCTCTTCTCCTTCGGCGGCTACGTGCTGGCCGCACCCGATCTGCAGGCCGTGGTCGACGGCACCGATGTGGACCCGATCCCCGCGATCCTCGACGCCACCCTCGGCACGGTCGGCGCCAACCTGTTCCTGGTCGTCGCGATCACGGCGTTCCTGTCCTGCGTGCTCAGCCTGCAGGCCGCGGCGAGCCGGCTCCTGTTCTCGTTCGCCCGGGACGGCATGATCCCCGGCAGCACCTGGCTGGGCCGCGTGTCCCCCCGCACGGCCGTCCCCGTCAACGCGCTGATCGTGGCCTGCACGATCCCGCTGCTGTTCTGCATCCTGATCTATGTGGGTGGCAGCACGATCCTGACCCAGATCACGGCTTTCGCGGTGCTGGGCATCTACGTCGCGTTCCAAGCCGTGGTGCTGGCTGCGCTCCGCCAGCGCGTCAAGGGCTGGCGGCCGGCCGGGCCGTTCAACCTCGGGCCGCTCGGATTCATCGTGAACGTGATCGCCCTGGCGTACGGCATCTTCGCCATGGTCCTGCTGGCCCGGCCCGGCACGTCCGGGGTGTTCCTCGACGACTGGATCGTGCTGATCGGGCTGGGCGTGGTGATGGGAAGCGGCCTGCTCTACCTCTTCATCGCCCAGCCGCACAGCGCGTCGCACCAGCCGGAGGGAGACGCGATCGCCGTCGCGGCCATGCTCCGCGCACATCCGCAGAACGCCGAGCGCACGGATGCCCGCCCAACGGCCGCCCACGACTGAGCACCTGCCCGGGCCTCGCGTCCGCCGGCGTTAACGAAGGAAGGGCCCGTCTCGCGACGGGCCCTTCCTGGTGCGGCAGAACCGCGGTGAAACTGACTAGATGCTGTTCACATCGAGCTGGATGCCGGGGCCGAACGTGGTCGAAACGGCACCCTTCATGATGTAGCGGCCCTTGGACGAGCTGGGCTTGAGGCGCACGATCTCCTCGAGAGCCGCGCTGATGTTCTCGTTCAGCTGCTCGGCGGTGAAGGACGCCTTGCCGACGACGAACTGCACGTTGGCGTGCTTGTCGACGCGGAACGCGATCTTTCCGCCCTTGATGTCGGACACGGCGCGCGCGACGTCGGGCGTCACGGTTCCGGTCTTCGGGTTCGGCATGAGGCCGCGCGGGCCGAGGACCTTACCCAGACGACCGACCTTGCCCATGAGCTCCGGGGTGGAGACGGCGGAGTCGAACGAGGTGTAGCCGGCGGCCACCTTCTCGATGAGCTCGTCGCCACCGACCTCGTCGGCGCCGGCAGCGATGGCCGCCTCGGCCGCGGGGCCCGTTGCGAACACGATGACGCGGGCGGTGCGGCCGGTGCCGTGAGGAAGAATCACGGTGCCGCGAACCATCTGGTCAGCCTTGCGGGGGTCCACGCCGAGCTTGAGGGCAACCTCAACGGTCGAGTTGAAGTTAGCGGAACCGGTCTCCCGGGCCAGAGTGACGGCCTCGGTCGGGGTGTAGAACTTGTCGGCGTCGATCTTCTCGGCCGCGGCCCGGTAGGCCTTTGACTTCTGTGCCATGTTGAATCTCCTGTAAAACGAAATTGAGAGTGTGGTGCGAGCCTGGCGGGCTCTTCCACGTCGTGCTGGTGGCGGATGCCGGGTGGAGGTGGTTACGCCTCGACCGTGATGCCCATGGAGCGGGCGGTGCCGGCGATGATCTTCGACGCTGCGTCGAGGTCGTTGGCGTTGAGGTCAACCATCTTGGCCTCGGCGATTTCGCGGACCTGAGCCTTGGTGAGCTTGGCAACCTTGACGGTGTGCGGGGTGCCGCTGCCCTTGGCGACGCCGGCCGCCTTCTTGATGAGCTCCGCCGCCGGCGGGGTCTTCAGGATGAACGTGAATGAACGGTCGTCGTAGACGGTGATTTCCACCGGGATGACGTTGCCGCGCTGGGATTCCGTCTGAGCGTTATACGCCTTGCAGAATTCCATGATGTTGACGCCGTGCTGACCCAGTGCCGGCCCGATGGGCGGTGCGGGGTTGGCGGCGCCGGCCTTGATCTGAAGCTTGATCAGACCAGTTACCTTCTTCTTCGGTGCCATTGTTCTTCCTTACTTTGTAATGACGAGCAGCCAGGGCCGCTCTCCCGGTGGCCCGGACGGGCCCCGGTGAACTTAAATCTGTGGGGTGCGGGCGCGAACCCGTGTGGTGCTGGGCGGTCTAGAGCTTGGTGACCTGGTCGAAGCTGAGCTCCACCGGGGTCTCGCGCTCGAAGAGGGAAACCAGCACGATGAGCTTGCCGCTCTCCGCCTTGATCTCGCTGATCGATCCGGGCAGGCCAGCGAACGAGCCTTCCTTGATCGTGATCGTCTCGCCGATCTCGTAGTCGATCTCGGCCGGGAGGGCGCGGGTCGGAACCTTGCCGCCGTGGCCGCCGGTCTTGGCGGTGGGGACGTCCTGAATCTCGACGAGGCTCTTCAGCATGCCGAAGGCTTCCTCGAAGCGCAGCGGCGTGGGGTTGTGCGCGTTGCCCACGAAGCCGGTGACGCCGGGCGTGTGACGCACCACGGACCAGCTGTCTTCGTTGAGGTCCATGCGGACCAGCACGTAGCCGGGGATGCGCACGCGGGTGACCATCTTGCGCTGGCCGTTCTTGATCTCGACGACGTCTTCCATCGGAACCTCGACCTGGTAGATGAAATCTTCCATGGCCATGGACTGCTTGCGGTTCTCGATGTTCGACTTCACACGGCGCTCGAAGCCGGCGTAGGAGTGGATGACGAACCACTTGCCGGGCTGGAAGCGCAGCTCCTTGCGGAATTCTTCGTAGGGGTCTTCGGGGGTCTCGTCTTCGGCGGGCTCGGCCGCGGCATCCGTTGCCTCGGCGGCATCGGCTGCCTCTTCGCCTTCAACGGCTTCGACGGCGGCCTCGGCCTCGTCGGCGGAGTCGATGTCGAGGGCGTCGTCGACGAGTGCGTCAGCGGCCGGGTCAGCGGTCTCGGCCAGCGCGTCGAGCGCGGCGTCGAGGTTGACTTCCACGCCCACGCTCGGATCGAACACGTGCACGGCGACCTGCTCGGCGGCCTCTACGGAGTCTTCGTCGGCGGCGAGGGTGTTGCCCTCCTGCGCCTCGTCCTCGGTGGAGGACTGCTCGGCGGCGGTGGCCCAGTCGACGTCGTCGCGATTCGTGTCAGTCACTAAATTTCAATCCTTTTCTATTGCATGGGCACGAATTCGTGGCCCAGACAGCGTTTGCCATGAATTTTGCAGTGACTCTTCTTCACTGGTGCGTGGCCATGATCGCTCGATGCGACCCGGCTACGGCAGCTGAGTTATCCGCCCGGCGTTCCGAACACATAGGTGACGGCGAGTGCGAACACCCAGTCGAAGGCGGAAACGATGACCATCATGATGATGACGAAAACCAGCACGACTCCCGTGTAGCTCAGGAGCTCCTTGCGGGTGGGAGTGACGACCTTGCGGAGTTCCGCCATGACCTGCTGGATGAACAGGGACATCCGAGCGAAAGGACCGCGCTTGGAATCGCGCGCAATTTTCGCGTTCGCGACGATTTCCTCACTGGGTTCGTCGACAACTTTTCGGGCCACCTGATTACACCTTTCATGTGCCGACGGAATGCCACCGACTTGCAGGGCGGACAGGACTCGAACCTGCAACCTGCGGTTTTGGAGACCGCTGCTCTACCAATTGAGCCACCACCCTATGGAACGAATTCAGACTACCTCGTCGTGCACACTCCCCGAAAATGAACCACAAAGCGGGCGCAAAAAAGCATGGCAGAATTCAATTACCTCATCGAGTCTAGGTCACGGGACGGCCACTGTAAAGCTGGGGCAGCCCCACCAAAGTGAGGATGCCCCGTATGCTCGAAGCGTGGCCCACGAACTGAAGCGAATCTCTACCCGTATCGGCTCCATTGCGGAGTCGGCAACCCTCAAGGTGGACGGCAAGGCCAAGTCCCTGCAGGCCGCCGGCCGGCCGGTCATCAGTTTCGCCGCGGGCGAGCCTGACTTCCCCACCCCGGAACACATCGTCGAGGCGGCCCTCGTCGCCGTGCGCGACCCGAAGAACCACCGGTACACACCGGCGGCCGGGCTCCCCGACCTGCGCGAGGCCATCGCGGCCAAGACCCTCCGCGACAGCGGCCTCCAGATCTCCCCCAGCCAGGTCGTCGTCACCAACGGCGGCAAGCAGGCCGTCTACCAGGCCTTCGCCACGCTGCTCGACCCAGGCGACGAGGTCCTCGTTCCCACCCCGTACTGGACCACCTACCCGGAGTCCATCCGCCTGGCCGGCGGCGTGCAGGTCGACGTCTTCGCCGGCAGCGACCAGAACTACCTCGTCACCGTCGAGCAGCTCGAGGCTGCTCGCACGCCCCGCACCAAGGTGCTGCTGTTCGTGTCCCCGTCCAACCCCACCGGTTCCGTGTACTCACCCGAGCAGACCAAGGCCATCGGCGACTGGGCCGAGGAGCACGGCCTCTGGATCATCAGCGACGAGATCTACCAGAACCTGACGTATGACGGCGTGCGCGCCACCTCGATCGTGGAGGCCGTGCCCGCCCTGGCCGACCGCACCATCCTGGTCAACGGCGTCGCCAAGACCTACGCCATGACCGGCTGGCGCCTGGGCTGGATGGTCGGCGCGCAGGACGCGATGAAGGCCGCCGCCAACCTGCAGTCGCACCTGACCTCGAATGTGTCGAACATCTCCCAGCGCGCGGGCATCGCCGCCCTGAACGGGCCTCAGGATGCCGCGATCGCCATGCGTGACGCCTTCGACCGTCGCCGCCAGGTCATCGTCGCCGAGCTGAACAAGATCCCCGGCATCGTCGCCCCGACGCCGCAGGGCGCGTTCTACGTCTACCCCGACGTCACCGGCCTGCTCGGACGCACCTGGGGCGGCGTCACCCCGACCACTTCCCTGGAGCTGGCCGACCTCATCCTGGACCAGGCCGAGGTTGCCGTCGTACCCGGCGAGGCGTTCGGCCCCAGCGGCTACCTGCGCTTCTCCTACGCGCTCGGCGACGCCGCCCTGCTCGAGGGTGTGCAGCGCCTGCAGCGCCTCTTCGCCTAGCGGCGCGCGCCGGTGAACCGACAGCTTTGAGGGGTCAGAAGCTCTCTCAACCCCCCACTCTTGGCGGTTCGGCGGTGCCTGTGCACAATCTCCGGCGCCGTCGGCACCGATAGGGCAACCTCGAGGCGTGACCGCGCGCTCGCCTCTACCTCCGCCGCTCGATGCCGGCGCCTTCCGCGTGGGCGACGGCCTGCGCGGGGGCCTCTCGCGGGATCGAATGCGGGCCACGGACCTGGCTCGGCCGTTCTGGGGAATCCGCGTCGTCGCATCCGGTGCCCTGACCACGCTCGAGCGGTGCAACGCAATTCTGCGACGGATGCCTACCGGCTCCTTCTTCAGCCATCACACAGCCGCGCTGATCATCGGCATCCCCGTGCCGCTCCCGCTGTCGGAGCGGGACGAGGTGCACATCGGCGTCGCCGCTCCAGACCGTTCCCTGCGCAGCAACGGCATCGTCGGGCACTCCCTCCGACTTGACCGCACCGATCTGCGGCTCTGGCACGGCCTGCCGGTCACCAGCCCGGCGCGCACCTGGTGCGATCTGGCGACGGTCCTCACCCTGCGCCAGCTCGTGGCAGCCGGTGACTACCTGATCCACAGGCGGATGCCGCTCGTCACCCTGCAGGAGCTCGCCGGGGCCGTCGAGCGGCACGCCGGTCGACGGGGGCACGCTCTGCTGCGCCAGGCGCTGCCGCTGCTCAGCGACCGGGCCGAATCGCCGCCGGAGTCGGAGGTGCGGGTCATCACCGTCACGCACGGGCTGCCGAAGCCTCTGGTCAACCATCCCATCCATGACCGGCATGGCCGCCTGATCGCACGCGCAGACCTGTATTTCCGGGACTACGGCGAACTGGTCGAGTATGAGGGCGACCATCACCGAACCGACTTGGCCCAGTGGCGCCGCGACCTCACCCGAACGGCCGATGTCGAGGCGGAGGGCCTCCACGTCACCCGGGTCAACGCCGACGATCTGCACCACGAGGCCGCCCTGGCCGGGCGCATTGCCGCCAACCTGCGCCGTCGGGGCTGGACCGGTCAGCTCCGGCCGCCGAAACGACGACTTTGAGGGGTGCAGGCGGGCCTGCACACCTCAAAGTCGTCGTTTCGCGCGCGACGCTTCCTCCGGGGAGCTGGGCATGCGACCCTTCTCTCATGGAACATTCCTCCCCGGTCGTGCGTGTGCGCGACCTGCGCAAGTCCTACGGAAACTTCGAGGCGGTTCGCGGCATCAGCTTCGACATCGAGGCCGGTGAGACCTTCGCCCTGCTCGGCCCGAATGGGGCAGGCAAGAGCACCGCGATCGAGATCCTCGAGGGATACCGCGACCGCAGCTCCGGCGAGGTCAGCGTGCTCGGGGTCGATCCGCAACGCGGCGGCCTGGCCTGGAAGTCGCGCCTCGGCATCGTGCTGCAGTCCACCGGGGAGAGCGGCAACGTCACCGTCACCGAGCAGCTCACCCACTTCGCCGGCCTGTACCCCCGGCCGCGCCGCGTGGCCGAGGTGATCGAGGCCGTAGGGCTGGAGGCGAAGGCGAAGACCCGCATCAGCAAACTCTCCGGCGGGCAGCGCCGCCGCGTCGACGTGGCGCTGGGCATCATCGGCCGCCCGGAACTCCTGTTCCTGGACGAGCCCACCACGGGCTTCGACCCCGAGGCGCGGCACCAGTTCTGGGACCTCGTGCGCCGCCTCAAGGCCGAGGGCACGACCATCCTTCTCACCACGCATTACCTCGACGAGGCCGCCCAGCTCGGTGACCGGGCGGGCGTGATCAACGACGGCCTCCTGATCGACATCGGCGCCATCGGCGAGATCGGCGGCACGGATGCCCGGGTGCCGCTCGTGCGCTGGCGCGACGCCTCCGGCCGGCTCCAGGAAAAACGCACGCAGGAACCGGCGCGACTCGTGGCGGAGCTCGGGGCGGCATCCGGCGGTGAACCCGCCGATCTCGAGGTGATCCGGCCCAGCCTGGAGGACATCTACCTCGGCCTGGTGCGTGGCAGCCGGCCGTCGAACGACGCGGCAGACTCCCTCGAGGACGACACGGAGGTGCTCGCATGAGCAACGGCATTCCCGGAACAGACTCCCGCACCGCGGCGAGCGCCAGAGCAACCGCCGCGGCGAGCACCGCGGCGAGCGCCGAGAGCCCGCGTCCCCGCACCGGGGGGCTCAGCGTGCTGCGAATCGGCCTCTCCCGGATCGGCTACGAGACCCGGATGTACTTCCGAACCACGGACAGCGTGTTCTTCACCTTCCTGTTCCCGTTCATCATGCTGGCCATCTTCACGGCCGCGTTCGGCGCCTCCGGCAACATCGGCACCGCACCGGACGGCTCCGGCGGCATCAGTGTGGGTGCCTACTACCTGCCCGGCATGCTCGCCGCGGGGATGCTGCTCTCGGGGGTGCAGAACCTCGCCGTGGACATCGCCGGGGAGAAGGGCGACGGCACGCTCAAGCGACTCGGCGGCACCCCGCTCTCACCGCTGAGCTACTTCATGGGCAAGATCGGTCAGGTTCTGGTCACCGGAATCTTCCAGGCAGCCCTGCTGATCCTGGTGGCCCGCGTGCTGCTCGGCATCGACCTGCCGACCGAGCCGGAGAAGTGGCTGACCTTCGCCTGGGTGTTCCTGCTGGGCGTCATCACGAGTGCGTTCCTCGGCATCGCCCTTTCCGCTCTGCCTCGCTCGGGCAAGAGCGCGACCGCCGTGATCATCCCCATCGTGCTGATCCTGCAGTTCATCTCAGGCGTCTACCTGCAGTTCTACGTGCTGCCTGAATGGATGCAGAATCTCGCCAGCGTGTTCCCGCTGAAGTGGATGGCGCAGGGCATGCGCGGCGTGTTCCTGCCCGACAGCTTCGCCAGCCTGGAGCAGACCGGCGCCTGGGAATTTCCGCTGATCGCGCTGAATCTGGCCATCTGGCTGGTGGTGGGACTCGTGCTCAGCCGGGTCACATTCCGCTGGATCCGCAAGGACACCTAGGCGCCCGGCCCGGGGCATCCGTGGCCGGCTCGACCGGGCCCGGCGTCGCCCGGGATTGTCGGTGCGGTGCACCGCGGGCACACTGTCAGGATGACCGACCCTCCCGACAGTCAGACGACGCCGCCGCGGTCGGGCCCGGCAGGCCCTGGGCCCGGCCGCGGCAATGACTTCTTCGCGGCCATGCGCACTACGGGGATCGTGCGCGGCACTGACCGCTGGCTGGCCGGGGTCTGCGGCGGCGTGGCGCTGCGGGCCGGGCTGAACCCCACTCTCGTGCGCGTGGTGACGATCGTGCTGGGCGTGCTCGGCGGCCCGGTCCTCTTCGCCTATGCGGTCGGCTGGGCGCTGCTGCCCGACGCGACCGGGCGCATCCATGCCGAGCAGACCGTGCGCGGCGTCTTCGAGCCCGCCATGATCGGGATCGTCGCGCTGGCGGCCCTCAGCTTCGCCTCGTATACGCGCAACCTGTGGTGGCAGGCCCCGCCGGCAGGGTTGCCCGACTGGCTGGCAACCACCCTCGCGGTCGGCTGGAGCGTGGCTGTGACCATCGGGATCATCTGGCTCGTCGTCTTCCTGGCGCGACGCACGGCGACTCCGGCCGGCGCCGTCCTCAGTGCCGCCGCATCCGGCGCCGGGCGCCCCGTGACCGGCCCGGCCGCCGGCGCCTTCGACCCCACCGGGAGCACGGTCGGCACCGGCGGCTTCGTCAGCTCTCCGGGCCTCGCCGGAACAGCCGGTGCCGCACCCACGGGCCCTCCTCCCGGGCGCGGGTCGTGGCGCGACCGCCGGCCCGGTGCCGGCTTCAGCGCGATCGTGCTCGGCCTGGCGCTGCTGTGCGGAGCCGTCGCCGCCGGTCTGTGGTCCGGCGGCGACTGGTCGGATGCCGCGCTGCTGGTGGGCCTGTCCGTCACGCTGGGCGTGCTCGCCCTCGGCGTCATCGTGTCGGGCATCCGCGGCAAACAGAGCGGTGCCGTGGGCGGGTTCGCCTTTCTCACGGCCGTCGCGCTCGTCTTCCTGGGCCTGTTTCCCAGCGGCACCGCGTTCTTCCCGATTGGCGCGCCGGTCTGGACCGTCAGCGCCGACGCCGCCTCCACGCCCCCCGGTTACGCCGTTCTGGCCGGCCGGGCAACCCTCGATCTCACCGCCCTGGATGCCGCCGGCGCCGCAGAACGCACCATTGACGTGTGGATGGGCGTCGGCGTCACCGAGCTGATCCTGCCGAGCGACCGGCCGGTGCAGGTGGAGACGACCGCGCTGATCGGCGGGATCGACTACGTCGGCGACGCCGCCGCTGCCGAGCGGGGCGGCATCTTCTTCCGCGATGTGCACACCTTCAACGACGACGACGCCCGCACCGTGACCCGCATCCGGGTCTGGACGGCCCTCGGCCAGGTCACCGTCATCGCCCCGGCCCGTCTGGAATCCTCATGACCGCGGCCCCCGACCCGACCGAGCAACCGGCTCCGGAACCGGAGTCGGAACCGGAGCAGCCTCCGACCCGGAAACCGATCCTGGAACCGCAGCTTCCGGACGGTGTACCCAACCCCCCGGTCGACGACCGGTTCGCGGACGCCATCACCTCCGTCATCGCCGTGACGGCGGCGCCCGGCCCAGCACCCTCAGAAGGCGAGGGGCCGGGCGCTGCAGGTCCCGAGATCGAGGTGGAGACCGCCGACTCCGCCGCGGACCACACGGTCGCCTATCCGAGCCCCATCCCGGAGTATTCCATGGAGGCCACCGGCGGCTCGGACGACCCCGACGACACCGACCCGACGCACGGCGGGCCCGGCGGGCCCACGGTGTCCCACCATGCCGACACCGAGTCGATGGGCTCCCTCACCCCTGAATCGCCGCTGCTCGCGCCCGAACCCCCGGCGTATTTTCCCCCCGAACCGCCGTACCTGCCCCCGGTGACGCCGCCGCCGCTCGCCCCCGCACCGCCGACGTACCTCGCCCCGGAGCCGGCGCTGCCCGCGGCATCCGTCAGACCCCGCAGCCGGCCTCTCTTCGGCACCATCGTCTGGGGTGTCATTCTGCTCTCGCTGGCAGGCTACGTGCTCCTCGGTGTGCTGGTGCCCACGCCCGCCGACCCCACGCTCTGGCTGCTCGGGGGTGTGATCCTGATCGGGCTGCTTCTGATCGTCGTCGGCATCATCGCCGCCCTCCGCCGAGCCCCCTGAAGCCTCGAGGGCTTCCAAGCTCGCGAGAGCGCAAAATGTGCCCTTTCGTCGGCGCCGAAGGGGCACATTTTGCGCTCTCGCGGCCGTGGCTGAGCGGGGGGAGGGAGGGGAGGGAGGGAGGGGGTTAGGCGTCTAGGCCGACGAGGATGGGCTCGGGCTGCAGGATGACGCCGAACTCGGACTGAACGCGGGCCTCCACCAGGCGGGCGAGCTGAGCGATCTCGTCGGCGGTGGCACCGCCCGTGTTCGTCAACGCGAGGGAGTGCTTGCTGGAGATCGCGGCGCGGGACCCCGGCAGGCGGAAGCCCCGACCGATCCCGGAGTGCTCGATCAGCCAGGCCGCGCTCAGCTTCACCAGCGGCACGGGCCGCTCCCCGGGGATGGGCCCGACGCCGGCATACTCGTCCAGCGGGATCACCCGGTCGGGCAGGTTCTGCTCCGACAGCGGCCAGCGCGGCACGGCGTCCGGGAGCGTGCGCGAGAACGCCAGCGACACGATCGGGTTCGTGAAGAACGAACCGGCACTGCGGGTATCGGCGTCGTCCGGGTCGAGCACCATGCCCTTGGCGGCGCGCAGGGCCAGCACGGCGGCCCGCAGTTGCGCGAGCGGCACCCGGTCACCCAGTTGCACCCCCAGCGCCGTCGCGAGCTGCGGAAAGGCCACCGGCCGGCTGAGCGCGCTGCCGAGAACGGATGCCTCACTCCGCGTGTCGTGCAGGTTCAGCTCGACCGCGATCACCAGGCCGCGAAGCCCCTGCTTCAGGGCCGAGGTGCGGTAGCCCAGGGCCAGCGCGCCGGCCTCCAGACGTCGCCGTTCGCCGGACTCGTAGTCGAGGAAGTCGATGGCCGACAGGGTGGTGCCGAGCTCCTGACCGTAGGCGCCGATGTTCTGCACCGGGGCCGCCCCGGTGGATCCGGGGATGCCCGAGAGAGCCTCGATGCCGGCCCAGCCCTGCGCCACCGTGTACGCCACCAGCTCGTCCCAGGGCTCGCCGGCCTGCACGCGCAGCACCAGCCGGTTCGGTTCGTCGGGTTCGTCGGACGAAGCAGACGGCGCAGACGACGGCAGCGGCGACGCCCCGGAAGTGGGCGAGACGACGCTCACCCCGCGCGTCAGCACCCGGATCACGGTGCCGTCGAAGCCCTCGTCCGCCACGATCGTGTTGGAGCCGCCGCCGAGCACGAGCCACTCGTCGCCCGACGCCCACACGTCCAGGGCCTGATCGACCAGGTCCTGCTCGGTCGTGGGCGACACCATGCGGGCGGGCGGGCCGCCGACGCCCATCGTGGTCAGCTCGGCGAAGGTCGGCATCGGGGAGGCAGAAGCAGCGGGGCTTGTCATCGGGGTGCCGTTCAGGCCAGCCGCACGCGTGCCTGCGCTTTGCCCAGCACCGTCACCTCGCCCGACGAAACGGTGAGGTCGATGCGGGCCACGCCGGCATCCGCGTCGAGGGCACCGACCTTGGCGACCACGGTCACGACCGCGACATCGTCGGCCGGGACCAGCACCGGGCGGGTGAAGCGCACCTGGTAGTCCACGATGCGGCCGGGGTCGCCGGCCCAGTCGACGACCGGCTGCACGGCGAAGCCCATGGTGAGCATGCCGTGCGCGAGCACGCCGGGCAGCCCCACGGACACGGCCACGTCGTCGCGGTAGTGGATGGGGTTGAAATCTCCGGATGCCCCGGCGTAGTGCACGAGGGAGTCGCGGGTGAGCGGGAAGGTTCCCTCGGCGACGATCTCCCCGACGGTCAGGTCGGCGAGGCGGGGCGTGGCGGGCGTTGCGCTGCTAGTCATTCGTCTCCCCTGACGACGAGGGTGGAGGTGGCGGTCACGACGTGCGCGCCGGCGGCGTCGACGATGGTCGACACGGCCGTCACCATGGAGTGGCCGCCGAGGCTCTTCACGCTGGCCACGGTCAGCGTGGCGGTGAGCTCGTCGCCGGCCACGATCGGGCGGCTGAAGCTGAACCGCTGGTCGCCGTGCACGACGCGGGTGAAGTCGATGCCGGCATCCGGTTCGGCCAGAAGCTGCGCCAGGGTGGCCTCCTGCACGACCACGGCGAACGTGGGCGGGGCGACGACGTCGGCGTAGCCCGCGGCGCGCGCGGCCTCCGGGTCGAGGTTGATCGGGCTCGTGGCGAAGACCGCGCGGGAGAACTCGCGCACCTTCTCCCGGCCGACGAGATAGGGGGCGACGGGCGGGAAGACCCGGCCCTGCAGTTCGGGGTTGACAGACACAGGGCGAGTTTACCGGCCTCCGCCGGGGGCGGCGCCATCGGGCAGACTGACTGGTGTGAAGATCAAGCGCGTGCGTCTGGGTGACCCTGAGGTGGCCCCGCTCCTGGCCGACCTGGCGCGGGAGTACGACGAGCGCTACGGCGACGGCGACTCCGTGCACGACGTGTCGGCGGAGGCTTTCGACCCGCCGAGTGGCGTCTTCCTCGTGCTGCTCGACGGGGGCGTGACCGTGGCGGGCGGCGGCATCCGTCGCCTGAGCGAGACCACGGGCGAGGTGAAACGGATGTGGACCAACCCGGCGCACCGTCGGCAGGGCCATGCCATGGCCCTGCTTGCCGCCCTCGAGGAGGTGGCGCAGGAACTCGGCTACCGGCACCTGCGCCTGGAGACCGGGCACGCGCAGCCGGAGGCACTCGCCCTCTACCGGCGTCTCGGCTACCGGGAGATCGGCAACTACGGGATCTACGAGAACGCCACCGGCTTCGAGCGCACATTTGCCGCCGGCGAGCGCCTCCCCTGAACTCAAGCATTGGCCTGCGACACGCCCGCTTGCTACCGTAGACATGCCATGCCTAACAAATTAGAGCCACACCCCGACCTTCCCATCGACCTGCCCACGGCCGAACGCATCCATGCGGCCGTAGCGCACTATGGCGAACAGGCCGTCATCGACAATTCCGTCGCGCTGCTGCGCGGCAAGAACGCCGGCAAGGACTTTCTGCTCTACGCCGGCGGACGCCACGCCCTGGGCATCCTCGAAGGTGCCCCGGCCCTTTACTGGCCCGAGCTGTGGGGCGCCCGCGCGCTGCTCTACGTGTGGGGCGAAACGGCCGCGCCGTACATCGTCGTCGGCATGAACAACCAGGCCTGGCGGGTGCGCGAGATGTGCGCCAAGGTCGTGCTGTTGCGCGGCCTCGAGGTGGCACCCAAGCTGGTGCGCCTGACCACCGACGAGGTTCCGCGCGTGCGCGCCGCGGCCCTGCACGCGCTGGCCGCCCAGGGCACCGCCGACCACCTCGCCACGATCGTGCAGCGTCTGCGCGACCCCGACAAGGAGGTGCGCCGCGCAGCCCAGCAGGCCCGCGACGTGCTCAACGAGCGGTGGAACCTTGTTGTCGAGCAGGGTCAGGGCATCGAGCAGACCCACGGGACCCGGCACACGCACCCGAGCGAGTAGCCGGTCGAGTAGCCGGTCCACGGACCGGAACGCACACACGCAGTACCGAGACGGGGGGTCCGGATGTTCCATCGCTTTGTGGCCATCGGCGACAGCTTCACGGAAGGCGTCGGCGACGACCTTCCGGGCGGCCAGGTGCGCGGCTGGGCCGACCTCGTCGCGCTCGGCCTCGCCGCGGCATCCGACCACCCCGTCTCCTACGCCAACCTCGCCGTGCGCGGCCGGCTGCTCGGCCCGATCGTCACTGAACAGCTGGAGCCCGCGCTCGCGCTCGGCCCCGACCTGCTCAGCATCTGCGGCGGCGGCAACGACGTCATGCGGCCGCGCGTCGAGATTCCCTATGTCGTGAACCTGATGAAGCAGGTCGTCGACCGGGCCGAGGAGCAGGGCGTTCACGTTCTGGTTCTCAGCGGCGGCAATCCTTCCCACCACCTGCCGCTGGGCAATCTGATGCGCCGGCGCGGCGACCAGCTCGCGGACGCCGCGCGCGCCGCATTCGACCGGCCGGGCGTGACGCTCGTAGACAATTGGGTCGACTCCGAGCTGGAGCACAAGCGGTTCTGGTCCGTCGACAAGCTGCACCTCAACGCTCTCGGTCACACCCGGGTGGCCACCAACGTGCTGGCCGACCTGGGCGTGCCGGTGCCCGTGGAATGGCTCGATGCCCCGGCCCCGACCGACGAGCACGTGCAGGGTACGGCGGCGTACTACCGCGAGTTCGTGCTGCCATGGATCGGCCGCCGCATCACCGGGCGCTCCTCCGGCGACGGCCGCCCGCCGAAGCGCCCCATGCTGGAGCCCGTCGACGCCGCCTGATCGCTGTGATCGAGCGTGGATTGACGGTGATCGATCTTCTGCGGTAGATTACATCGATAGTCATCAATGTATTCAGTCGAGGGAGAACGCCATGAGCGAGAACAGCAACCCGGTGCGCGAAGAAGTGCGGGCCCGTTACGCGAGCGCGGCCCTCTCGGTCACGAACGAGGGGCGCCGGTCGCTGCTCGCCGACGCACCCGCCGCCGGCTGCTGCGGCACCGACGCCACGGCCCCGACAGCGGATACCCCGGCGAACTCCTGCTGCGGCGGCGCCGACTCCGCCGAGGCAACGGATGCCGCCAGCTGCTGCGCGCCGGCCGCCATCGACGAGAGCCTGGTCTTCGGTTCCGCGCTGTACGACGCCGCGTCGACCCAGGATCTCCCGGGCGCGGCCCTGCTGGCCAGCCTCGGCTGCGGCAACCCCACGGCGGTCGCCGACCTCCAGGCCGGCGAAACCGTGCTCGACCTCGGCTCGGGCGGGGGCATCGACGTGCTCCTCTCCGCCCGTCGGGTCGGCCCCACCGGCTTCGCCTACGGTCTCGACATGACCGACGAGATGCTCGACCTGGCCCGGCAGAATGCGGCCGCCGCCCAGGCGCGGAACGTGGAGTTCCTGAAGGGCACGATCGAGGAGATCCCGCTGGGCTCCGACAGCGTCGACGTCGTCATCTCCAACTGCGTGATCAACCTGTCGACCGACAAGCCCGCCGTGATCGGGGAGATGTTCCGGGTGCTGCGTCCCGGCGGCCGCGTCGGCGTGTCCGATGTCGTGGCCGAGAACCACCTCGCACCCGCCCAGCGAGCCGAGCGCGGCTCCCATGTGAGCTGCATCGCGGGAGCGCTCTCGATCGCGGAGTACGAGGCGTTCCTCGCCGCCGCGGGCTTCGAGCAGGTCAGCGTCACCCTGACCCACGAGGTGACCGACGGGATGCACGGCGCCATCGTGCGGGCGGTCAAGCCGGCGCGCACCGTCTAGTCGTCAGCCGGCGGTCGGCACGCGCAGCAGGGCACCCTCGCTGCGGCAGGTGGCCGCTGCGATCAGCATGGCGTCGGCCAGCAGACTCTGCCAGCCGGCGGCATCCGTGGGCACGCCCCGCGTCAGCATGGTCTGCACGCTGGAGGCGAGGGTGGCGTCGCCCGCGCCCATGGTGTCGACGACGCTGCCGGCCAGAGTCGCGATCGGTTCGGTCACCAGCACGTCGTCCACGGTGGCGACGGATGCCCCCGCGCGCCCGGCCGTGGCCAGCACCGTCTGCGTGCCGCCGGCCAGCAGCCGCGCCCGCAGCTGATCGAGGGTGCTGCGGTAGAGCAGCTCGGCGTCCTCGTCTCCCACCTTCGTGAGGAGGCTCCGGGCAGCGAGGCGTTCGAAGTTGGCCACGAACAGGTCACCGTCGGCGAGCATGCCGGCGCGGGGGTTCGGGTCGATCACGAGGCGTCGCTCCGGGTCCGCGACCGCGGCGATGAAGGCATCCGTCTGGGCCGTGTCGTCGAAGGGGAAGCAGCTCACGACCACCAGGCGGGCCTCGTCGAGGGCGGCGCGCTCGGCCGGGCCGAACTCGATGCGGCGCTTCCGGGCGGCCTCGTTGAACGCGTAGGTGGGTTCACCGTCGGTGCGGTCGGAGGTGGCGCGCGAGCTGCCGAACGGGCCGGGCGTGGCCACCAGGGTCACGTCGTGGGCGGCGAGGAACTCGCGCAGGACGAGACCGTCGGCGTCGTCACCGACCATGGCGATCAGGGTGGTCGGCACCCCGAGCACGGCCAGGCCGACCGCCACGTTGAGGGCGGCGCCGCCGGGGAATTCCAGGTGCGACCCGGGGCTCACCATCTCGTCGATGAGGGCGTCGCCGACCACGACCACGCGGTTCTGCTCCGTCAGGTTCTGCTCCGTCATGCGGTCTCTCCCTTGCGCCTGCCACCAACCCTGTCGCACCAAGCCTAGGGCTCGCGCGCTGCCGGGGTGGCGACAGATGAGAACAGACGCGACCGGGTTTGTCCACCCCCTTTCGCGGGGTGCAGAGGGGTCGTAGGCTCGCCCTCAGGCGGGGTTGCTCCCCGAGCACCGATCCTTAGTCCCTGATTGCAGGGTCCGTATGAGACCGGAGCGAAAGCACCCCTCGTCGGGGGCAGGACATCATCGGGGTGACCTGCCCCCCTTTACCCCGCCACGTACAGTCGGAGCATGGCTTCCGACGCATCGACCCCGTGGTTCTCCGCCGACGATGTCTTCGCCCGCGTCGGCTTCGGCGCCGCGGTGCGCGCCCTGCAGGCCGCCGTACGCGGTGGGCTCGACCCGGCGCACGATTTCAGCCGCAGCATCCTGAACGTCGACCAGGGCCAACTGCTGCTGATGCCGTCGAAGTCCGCGGGGTTCGTGGGCGTCAAGGTCGCCACCGTCGCGCCCGGCAACCCGCAGCTCGGTCGGCCACGCATCCAGGGCCTGTACCTGTTGATGGATGCCGGCACGCTCAGCCCGGTCGCCCTGCTCGACGGCGTCGCGCTGACGACCCTGCGCACCCCGGCGGTGTCCGCGGCCGTCGCCGACCTGCTCGCGCCCGCCGTGATCGAGCACCTCGTGGTGTTCGGTTCGGGACCCCAGGCATGGGGCCATGTCGAGGCGATGCGGGCCATCCGTCGGATCGGCCGGCTCACCGTGGTCGGCCGGCACGCGGGCCGGGCCGAGGCTCTGGTCGAGCGGGTGATGGCGAGCGGTCTGCCCGCGCAGACCGGCACCCCCGACGCCGTGGGCGACGCGCAGCTGATCGTCTGCGCCACCACCGCCCGCACGCCGCTGTTCGACGCCTCCCTGGTGCCGATGGACTCCTGCACTGTGGCCGTCGGGTCGCACGAGCCCGATGCCCGCGAGCTTCCCAGCGCGCTGATCGGGCGCGCCCAGGTCGTCGTCGAAGACCGCCAGGTGGCTCTCCGGGAGGGCGGCGACGTGCTGATCCCGCTCCGGGAGGGTGTGATCGACGCCGCCTCCCTGGTGCCGCTGCGGGATATCCTCGTCGGCACGGTCGCGGTCGACCACACCCGCCCCCGCGTGTTCACGAGTTCCGGCATGTCCTGGCAGGACCTGGTGGTCGCCCAGGCCGTCTTCAGTCCGGAGTGCCGCGCGTAGCGTCGAACAGGCCGGTTTCAGTCAACGAGGGCGGGCGACGGATGCGGCGGGGCCTGCACCGCGGGCGCCGGCACCGCGGGCGCCGGCACCGCGCGCAGGCGGTGCCCCTGCTCCACCCGCTGCCCCCAGGTGGTCCCCGCGATGATCAGCCCGGCCCCGAGCACCGCCACCAGGCCGAGGCTCTCGCTGCCGAGGCTCACCCCCACGAGCACCGCCCAGATCGGCTCGGTGCCCATCAGCAGGCTGGCGCGCGCAGCCGAGGTGTGCCGGATCGCCCAGGTCTGGGCCAGGAACGCGAACACGCTGCAGGCCAGCCCGAGGTAGAGCACGCCGAGCCAGGCGGCAGGGCCGAAGGCGCCGATCGCGCGGAGCGTGCCCGGCGCATCCGCTGCGGTGAAGACGACGGCGCCCACGGCCGCCTGCACCAGCGTGATCGTGAGAATGCCGGGCCGGCGACCGGCCACCGTGCGCCGGGTCAGCCGGCCCACCATGGTGACGTGCAGGGCCCGCACCAGCGCCGCCGCGAGCATGAGCAGGTCACCCGGGTTCGGGGCGCGGAATCCGTTGCCGGACACCAGCAGCGCCACCCCGACGACGGCGAACACCGCGGCAACGAAGAACGGGCGCGGCAACCAGTTGCGCGCCGCGACCGACTCGAGAATCGGGGTGAGGATGATCGTCAGACTGATGATCAGGCCCGCGTTCGTGGCCGAGGTCACGGCCACGCCCGCCGTTTCCAGCCAGAGGATCGCGGCCTGCGTGAGTCCGAGCAGCCCGCCCACGGCCAGCTCGGAGCGGGTCGGCCGCCGCGGCCGGCTCAGCGCCCAGATCAGCGCCAGGGCCAACGCGGCCACCAGGAAGCGCAGCGCGAGCACGGCACCCACGCTGGCCTGCTCGGTGAGCACCTTGGCGGCAAGGTAGCTGCCACCCCAGACCAGGGCGACCAGCAACAGCACGGCGTCGATGCGGTAGCGGCCGAGCCGGGGAAGATTGGTCATGGGGCCATGCTCCCGGGTCGCATCCGTTAAGTCCAGATGGCCAATCGAGCCGACCCACCCCCGCCCCGCCAGAGTGGGTGTACCGTCGGTTTGAGCAACTCAAACCGACGGTACACCCGCTTTCGTGTTCGGGTTGGGTGGCGGCGCCAGGTCAGAGCACGCTCTTGGGCAGCCGGTGCACAGTCACCGCTCCGACAGCGGTGAACGGATGCAGGGGGTCGGGCGCGACGGACCCTGTCGGTCCGCCGAGGCGCGAGTGCCCCACTGCGCTCATGACCGCGTAGGCATCACCGGCTTCCCACCCATGGTCCTCGACGAGGAACACGAACATGTCTTCATAGCCGCGCGTGATGCTCTCCTGCACCGGGTCGCCCAGTCCTACGAAGATCCATTCCCCCTCGGTTTCGACCCGCGGCGCCCGGAGCGCCTTCCCTTTCACCAGGTCGATGCTGACCACAGCGATCCCCTCCGCCTCGATCGCCACGAAAGACGACTCGCCTTCGGCCATGATCGCGTGGATGTCACCGATCGACAGGTAGGCTCCCTCGACCATGACCGGCAGGTAGACCGTCGAACCAGGGCGGCAATCAGTGACGTCCATGTTTCCGCCCTGGGGGTATGACGGCATAATCGTCGAGTTCGCGCCCACTGCGGGTGCCGTGCCGATGCACCCAATCATGGGCAGCGGAGCGAAGACGTGGCGGTCCGTGACGTGCACGCCGGCCGCGTCAATGGGAACCCGACGCGTGAACATGCCCTCACCCATGACATTCTGCAGGGCGCCCGATCCCGGCAGGCTCACTGACCACCCCCAGTTCTTCAGCCGGATCTCGTGGATCGTGATCGCGAGGGCGTCGCCGGGTGCGGCTCCCTCGACGTAGACCGGGCCCGTCACCGGATTAATTTGCACCGTGAGCCTGTCCATGTCGTGATGTGAGTGCAGCTGCTCGTAGACCTCGTCGCTGGTCTCGAAGCCGATCCGCTCACCGGTGCCTGGAACGATGCGGAGGGCAGGCGGGCGGTCGGCCGAGAAGCTGGGCTGGCCATGGCTCTTGTCCAGAAAGTGGTCCATGGTCTACAGCCCCGCTCGCTCTCCCGTGGCAGGTACCGCGAGCGGAACGGCGGCAGGTTCGCCGTCCAGAGCGGTCTTGCGTCCCGTGTGCCGGTAGTACAGGAAGACGGCGGCCCCGAGCACGAGCCAAATCAGGCCACCAATCTTGGCCAGAGGACTCGCGTTGAGCAGCACATAGCCAATGATTAGGAAGCCGATCACCGGCACCACCAGGTGAAGCAAGTAGTTCGTCGACTTTTTGCGCACGATGTAGTGCACGATTACCGAGAGGTGCAGCAGCATGAATCCGAAGAGCGCACCGAAGTTGACCAGCGCCGCGATGAGGTCGATCTGGCCCACGAAGAACAGCACGAGGATGGCGGAGAGGCCGGAGACCAGGAGGATGGCGTTTCGAGGAACCTGACGGCTGCTGATCTCGCTGAGGAACTTCGGCAGTTGGCGGTCCCGACTCATCGAGAACAACAGCCGTGAGGTCGCGGCCTGAGCGGCCATGGCGTTCGCGATTCCGATGGCCAGCACGTTCACCACGAAGAACGCGGTAGCCCATCCGCTGCTGGAGGCAGCCTCGACCACGGTGAAGAACGCGTTGCCGGCTTCACTGTCACTGAACGATTCTCGTCCAGCCGAGAGAGCGCTGGCCAGCCAAGTCTGCACGATGAAGAGCAATGCGACGATCAGCAGAGCCGTGATCATGGCCTTCCCCGCGGAATTGCGTCCGCCGGTCGATTCCTCGGCCATGGTGGAGATGCCGTCGAAACCGAGAAAACTCAGCACGGCGATCGAAAGAGCGGATGCGATCAGCGGCCCGGTCACGGCGCTCGCGTCCCAGAGCGGGAGGATCGTGAATTCGGCGCCGGGAACCGAGCCGTTGGTCAGCGCGGTCACGGCGATGATCACAAAGATCACGACGAACACGAGTTCGATCGCCAGGAAGACCCGGTTCATCCGCTTGATGGAGGTGATACCCAAAAGGTTGATCACGGTGTTGATGCCGACGAAGAGAAGGGCCCACACCCACCTCGGGGAGTCAGGGAAGATCCCGATCATCGACTCGGCGGCGAACACGTAGAGCAGGGTAGGAACGAGCAGGTAATCGAGCAGAATGGCCCAGCCGGCAAAGAATCCCGCCGTGGGGTGGATCCCCCGGCCGACGTAGGAGAAGACCGAACCGGCCAGGGGGATCGATTTCGCCATCTGCGCATAGGCCAGCGCCGTGAAGATCATGGCGATGAGACCGATCAGGTAGACCAGCGGGACCATTCCCGCCGACGCGTTGTAGACGGTGCCGAAGATGGCCCAGGGGGCGATCGGAACCATGAAGATCAAACCGTAGATGAGCAGGTCGGTGGTGGAGACGGATCGTTTCAGTTGCTGTTTGTAGCCGAAAGACTCCAACTGTTCCTGCGCGTTGAGTTCGGGCGAACTCGGGGATGCTGTCATCGGGGTGCTCTTTCTTTTGGGGGTCGGGGCGGGCATCAGAGGTCGGGCCGTGAGTCGTGCCGGGCCAAGAACGCGGCGATGACAGCCCGGAATGTCTCGGGCTGTTCCAGATGGCTGCAGTGGCTGGCGCCGGAGAAGACGTGGCTGGTCGCTGCGGGAATGCGGTCGACGAAAGGTTGCCAAGTGGTCGGGGTTGCCTCGTCGAATTCACCGGCCACCACGAGCGTCACCGCCTCGATCTGATCGAGCCGGTCGATGATGCTCCAGGAGCGGAGCGTGCCGACCACATGAAACTCGTTGGGCCCGTTCATGGTGTGGTAGACGGTGGGGTCAGCCTCCATCTGGGCGACGCTCCGCTGGAAGTCGTCTGGCACCGGCGTGATTCGGCACACGTGGCGCTGGTAAAAGACTTCGGACGCGGCCAGATAGTCGGGGTGCGTCAGAGTGCCCTCCGCCTCGTGCCGGAGGAGCGTCGCCTGCAGCTCCTCGGGCAGCAGTGCGCGCAGTTCGGCTGCACCCTCAGACCAGAGGCCCATGGAGGCCGGAGAATTGCAGATGGCCAGGCTGCGCAACCCTTTCGGTCGGCGGGTGGCGATCTCGGCGCCGAGCATCCCACCCCAGGACTGCCCTAGGAGGTGGTAGTCAGCCAGGCCCAGGGCGGCGATGAGATTCTCGAACTCGTCAACGAATAGCTGGGGTGTCCAGAAGTCCACCGGCGCGTCAGGCAGGTGCGTGCTGTTGCCGCAGCCGAGCTGGTCGTAGTGGATGACAGTGCGCCCACTTCCGGCGAGCTCGTCGAGGTTGCGGAGGTAGTCATGGGCCATCCCCGGGCCGCCGTGCAGCACGACAAGGGGCAGTGCTCCGGCCCGTGGCTGGTCGGGTTCGGTGATGCGAACCCAGGTTTGCCACGCACCGAACGGCACGGCTCGGGTACTGATATCAGGCACTGGTCTCCCCCGGTTCACGACCGTCGTTGGACGGTGAGAATCATCATGGCGGAGTAAAGGTCTCGTAACAAGACCATTATTTGTGTCTTAATATGAGCGTTACACGCCGGACACGTACCCACCCGAGTGGGGGCCGGCATTCAGGGAGGGCAGGGAACAACATGGGCGACGCACCGCAACCCCACACAGTCGGCCAGCCGATTCCGGGACCCCCCGCGGGCCTGGACCCCGCCGGCTCTCTGGGCACTCCCCTGGCCGCTATGACACGGGCAGACGAGATCACGGACCGCCTGATCACGGCGATCGCGATCGGCGAGTACCTGCCGGGCGCACGACTGCCCTCCGAGCGGGAATTGGCGGCATCCCTGCGCGTCGGCCGGATGACCGTCCGAGCCGCAATCGCCACCCTCGTCAGCCAGGGAATGCTGGAGACTCAGCGTGGCCGGGGCGGCGGCTCATTCGTGCGCGAACAGTGGACCTCGTCGTCGAACGCATCCGTTCATCGAACTCTGTCGGCACGCTGGGAAGTGCTTCGCGACACCTGCGAGGCTGTAAGTCGCCTTCAGGGCACAATCGCGCGGGCCGCGGCCGAGAAGCGAACCGATGAGGATGTCACGCAGTTGCAGCAGTGCCTGGCTGTGTTCCGGGAGGCCGAATCAGGCCCGCCGTCCCAGCACGCGGATGAGCTGCTCCACATCGCGATCTGCGCGGCCGCCCACAATGACACCCTGCAGTCCGTGTTGTTCGAGTTGGAGTCCCGGGTCAGCATTGCCGCTCCGGCACACCTGTGGGGTTCGACCGCCGGGATGCGGGCAATGGAGCTTCGGGCTCTCGCCGACCACGAGAACCTCGTCGACGCGATCTGCTCCCAACGGCCCGACGATGCCGGCGCTATCGCCCTCGAGCACGCCCGCATCGACCTTGAACTCCTCGAAGAGGCTCTTCAGAGAGCCGGAGCGCCCGACGCCTGAGTACCGCAGACCGGCGTCAGCGGTCGACGAGCTGCTCCCAGTCGCGCTCCACGGCGCGCGTGAACTGCAGCTGCCTGACCATGAGGGGGATCTCCCAGACCAGCCACATCGGGACCACGAGGAACGGCCACAACCCGGCGGGGGTCTGGAACATCCCGACCACGACGATGAACAGCGCCAGCGGAACTTTGACCACGGTGTCGACCCCCTCTGTCGCTCTCGGTGCAGGGAAATGACTACCCTCCATTGAGACTCCGGGCCGCGGAGAACACAACGCCGGCGACCTTGGAAACCGCACAGAAAGTGCCGCCGCCCTAGTCCGACCGGACACCGAGCGGTCAACGTGCAGACACTGCGCAGCGAGCGGCCTACCCGCGATCCCGGGCCGCGATCCGCTCGAGCTCCTCGCCGATGCCGATGTCGGCCACCGCGATGCGCCCGGCCAGGCTCGCAGCAGGCTCCCGCAGCAGACCGGACTTGCAACCGCCGAAGGTCACCGTCAGGTCCGCGGGCAGCACGACGGGGTCCGGCACGGCGCCGTCGTCGACCCCGATCCCGCTGGGCAGGTCGACGGCCACCACCAGGGGCGCGGCGCGGCCGTGCAGCACCGGCAGAATCGCCGCCACGGTCTGCCGGGCTCGCCCGCGCAGCGCCGGGCTGTCGCTCGTTCCGGTGCCGAGGATTCCGTCCAGGATCACAACGGATGCCCGTGCCGCGCCGGCCAGCACGGCATCCGTTTCGTCCTGCGACAGCAGCGCCGCGCCGGCCGCGAGCGCCGCGGCGAGCCCGGCCGCGTGCACCTGCGACGCCGTGGGCACGATCGTCACCCGTGCGCCCTGCCCGGCGAGCAGCGCTGCCGCGTGCAGCGCGTCACCGCCGTTGTTCCCGGCCCCGGCGAGCACCAGCAGCCGCGCGCCCGACACTCCCCCGCGCGTCTCGAGCAGCGCCGCCGTCTCCGCGGCGAGCGCGGCCGACGCCCGATTCATCAACGGCACGCCCGCCGCCAGGAAAGGAGCCTCGGCCTCGCGCATCTGGGCGGCGGTGTACGTTTTCACGTGGTCAGAGTACGCCCCGGGCCGGCACGACTCACGTCTCCGGCCCCGATCTGGTCCGGGCAGGCGTTTCGCACCCGTCTCCCATCCGGACCGGGCATGCTGGAGTCCTGATCGTCCGCCATTCCGGCCGGCGCGCGACAAGAAAGCTGAAACAGTGGCCGGCGCACGCGGTATCACCATTCCGAAACTGACCCTGGCCGCCGAGCGGAGCCGTCCGGCCCTGCCTCGGCCGTTCCTGCAGCGCGGGCGGCGCTTCGCCGAGCTCGTGCGCATCGCCCGCAAGAACGGGCTGTTGCCGGTGCGGCGGCTCGACTTCACGACCAACCCGAGTGGGGCATCCGTTCGCGCAGTGCAGGCCGAGGGCCTGCGCGCCGCGCTGGAGGAGGCCGGTGGCGCCTTCGTCAAGATGGGCCAGCTGCTCTCCACCCGCTCCGACTTTCTGCCGCCGGAGTTCGTCACGGCCCTCGCGCAGTTGCAGCAGAGCGTGCAACCGGCCCCCTGGGACGAGGTCGAACGGATGCTGGAGGACGAGTTCGGCGGCCCGCTCGCCGGCGTCTTCGCCGAGTTCGATCCCGACCCGATCGCCGCGGCCTCGATCGGCCAGGTTCACCGCGCCACGCTGCTGAACGGCACGGTCGTGGCGGTCAAGGTGCAGCGGCCCGGCATCGTGCCCGAACTGCGGCGCGACGTGGCCATCGCCCTGCGGGTGACGAACGTGATGAGCCTCACGTCGCCACAGGCCAGGACCCTGGGCATCAAGGCGGCCGCGGAGGACTACGCCGCCGACCTCGTGCGCCAGCTGGACTTCCGTTTGGAGGCCCTGAACCTATCGGCCATGCGCGCCCTCCAGCTGCGCAGCCCGCGGGCCGGCGAGCTGCGCTTCCCCGAGCTGTTCGAGTCGCTGTCCAGCGATCGTGTGCTCGTGATGGAATACCTCGTCGGGGACACGTTCAGCGACCTGAACGAGAAGCCCGACGCCCCGCGCGCCGATCTCGGCGCCGCGATGCGCACGGTGCTCAGCGCTTTCGTGCGCCAGATCGTCTTCGACGGTGTCTTCCACGCCGACCTGCACCCCGGCAACATCATGCTCCTGGCGGACGGCACACCTGCCCTGGTCGACTTCGGGTCGGTGGGCCGGCTCGACCTGCAGCTGCGGGAGGCGATCCAGGAACTGCTGATCGCCTACCTGCAGTCCGACACCCAGCTCATCGCCGACGGGCTCCTCGCACTCGCCCCGCTGCGGGCGGGCGCCGACGAGAAGGCGTTCCGCCGCGAACTGAGCGCGTTCATCACTTTCGAGCTGGGGCCGGGAGCGCGCGTCAGCGTGCTGACGGTCGACGTACTGGTGGCCATCCTCACCCGCTACGGCGTGGGCATCCCGGCCGAGCTCGTGTCGGCCGCGCGGGCGTTCGCCGTGCTCGAGGGCACCCTGCGCTCCACGATGCCGGAGTTCGACCTGCTCGAGGAGTCCCGCGCACTGGCGAGCGTGCAGATCCGCGACCAGATGGCGCCGGCCAACGTGCGCGAGCTGCTGACCACCGAGCTGCTGGCGCTGCTCCCCAGCGTGCGCCGGCTCCCGCGGCGCTTCGACCAGATCGGGCAGGCCCTCGAGATGGGCACGCTCAACGTCAATGTGCGGCTGCTCGCGGACCCGAGCGATCGACGGCTGCTCACCGGACTGGTGCGGCAGAGCCTGCTGACCCTGGTCGGCGGGGCAGCCGGCGTGATGTCGCTGGTCTACCTGACCGCTCCCGCGCCGGCAGACCCCGGCCTGATCAGCACGGTGACGGCCGGGGTCAGCCTGGGAGTCGGCTCTGTCGTGCTGCTGGCCTCGGCGTCCGTCGGCGCGCTGGTGACCCGCAGCCGCCGGTGACGCCGGGCATCCGTCGACTGCTGACCGCAACCCGAAACGACGACGACCTCGCGTGAGGCGAGCTGTTCGGCGACTATTTCGGGCCTCGGCGTGACGAACGGTCGCCACGGACCGTCTTAGTTATGGAAGTACTTGTGATCTGCGGCGTGTTTCGTTCTCTCTGGCACCACCGAGCGTCAGCAGACGAGTTCGCCCAGTTCGCTTCGTCCCGGGGCCCGTTGTCCGTTCACGGGCACCCGGAGACGGAGTGTGTCCGCGTGCCGGCGGAACCGGGTTGCATCCGAAAGAAGAAAGGCCCCGTGACCGGTAGAATTCCTGGTCAAAGGGCCTTTATGTGTAGCGGGAGCGGGAATTGAACCCGCGACACCACGATTATGAGCCGTGTGCTCTAACCAACTGAGCTACCCCGCCACGACCTGTCGGCTGCAAGAGCTTCCAAGCCAGAGCCCCCTGTGGGAATCGGACCCACTACCTCTTCCTTACCAAGGAAGTGCTCTACCAATGAGCTAAGGGGGCGAAGCATCCGCGTGAGCGAAAACTAAGCCGCATTTCGGCAACCGGTAAATATTATCACCAAGTTGGGCGGCCCGATGACCGCACGGCTCAATCCGGGACGTCAACCCCCGGCAGCGCCCACGCGGTGAAGCTCGGGCCGGCCGTTTCGACCCGGATGCCGCCGCCCACCATGCTGACGGCGGCGTCACCCAGGAGCCGGGTCGGCTCCCCCGCCACGGCCCCGGCAGGCAGGGTCACCGCGCCGGCGGCGCGGGCCGCGACCAGCAGTACGGACTCCTCGGCGCACTCGCGCACGTAGACGAGCACGTCCGCGCCCACGTGCACCCAGCGCATCCCGCCGCCGTTCAGGGCCGGGTGGGCGGTGCGCAGGTGGATCAGCGCCGCGTACAGGTCGATCGTGGCGGCCACCTCGGGTTCGTCCGCCGTGTCCCAGGGCATCGGCGTGCGCGAGCCCTCACCGTCGATGCCGATCAGGCCGAACTCGTCGCCGGCGAAGACCACCGGGATGCCCGGCAGGGTCGCGCTCAACCCGAACGCCACGGCCACTCCCCCGTCGATGGCGTGGGTGCGGAACCGGGGCGTGTCGTGCGTGTCGAGCGCGTTCATGGTGGCCAGCCGGGTGCGCCATGGGTAGCCGGCGGTGAACCGGAGGTGGGCGTCGACGAACTCCCGCCCATCGGTCTGCGGGATGGTGCCGTAGGGCAGCCCGAAGAACGAGGAGGGGCTGCCGGGTTTCGAGAGCCAGCTCCACACCGGGCGGGTGAATGTCGTGTACGTCATCGCGCCGTGCCAGCCGTCACCCTGGAAGTCCGCGGAGGCGTCGTTGGTCGACTCGCCGAGCAGGATCGTGTTTGGGTTCTCCGCGATCATGGTGCGACGGATGGTCTGCCGCACCAGGGCGTTCAGGTCTTCCCCCTGCAGGCGGCCGGTCATGTTCGCCACGTCGATGCGCCAGCCGTCGAGGTGGAACGGGGCCCGCAGCCACCGTGCGACCACCGAGCCCGGTCCGTCGATGAAGCGGCGGCGCAACTCGGTCGACGACCAGTTGAACTTCGGCAGCTCGGGAACGTCGAGCCAGGAGGCGTAGCGCTCGTTCTGCTCGTCGAGCCAGTAGTAGAAGGCGCTCTCGGCGGCATCCGGGGTATGCAGCGCGGCCCGGAACCACTCGTGCCGGTTGCCGGAGTGGTTGGAGGTGAGGTCGCCGATGACCTTGAAGCCTCGCGCGTGCGTGGCCTCGACCAGCCGCACGAGGGCGGCGTCGCCGCCCAGCGCCGGGTCGACCCGGTCGAAGCTTTCCGCGTCGTAGCGGTGGCTCGACCCGGCCGGGAACACGGGCGTCAGGTAGAGCAGCGTCACGCCGAGCCGTTCGAGATGATCCAGGTGAGCCACGATGCCGTCGAGGTCGCCGCCGTAGAACTGGCGCGAGCGGGCCGGCTGGCCCGTCGCCACCGGGTCCCCCCAGGCTGCGGGCACGGCCCAGGCGGGCGTCTCACGCAGCGCGGCGGCCGGGGAGCGCCCGAACCGGTCCGGGAAGATCTGGTACATCACCGTCGCGGCGGCCCAGTCCGGCGGGGCCGGGTAGCTGAGCAGCGTGAAGTCCTCGGCGTCGAGGGTCTCGAAAGGGAAGAGCCCCGCGGCGTTCAGCCACCAGTGGCTGCCGTCGGCCCGGGTGATCAGGAACCGGTAGCCGTTGGCCGGGTTCAGGATCTCGACCTCGGCCTCCCACCACTGCCAGCCGTCCGACGCGCCGAGCGGCCGGGCCTCGTGGAAGCGCGGCTCCCGGTCGGGCGTCGAGCGCACGTGCACGGATGCCGCGGCACCCCACGCCTCCGGCACCCGCACCCGAACCCGAACGGTGTCGCCCGGTCGGGGGGCCTGGTCGGAGACGTAGAGCGGCGACCCGTCGTGGTGCGGGAGCATGCGCGCCCTACTTCACCGATCCGGCGGTCAGCCCGCCCACGATGTACTTCTGCAGCCACAGGAACAGGGCCATCACGGGCAGTGCCGCGAGCACGGCGCCGGCCGCGAAGACAGAGTAGTTGCTGGAGAACTCCTGGGACACGAACTGGTAGAGGCCCACCGCGAGCGTCTGCTTCTCGGGCGTGATGAGCACGATGCTGGCGATCACGAACTCGTTGGTCGTGCCCACGAAGGAGAGCAGCCCCACCACGGCGAGGATCGGCGCGACGAGGCGCAGGATGATCGTGAAGAAGATGCGGGCGTGCCCGGCGCCGTCGATCTTCGCGGCCTCGTCGATCGACGCCGGGATCGTGTTGAAGAAGCCGTACATCAGGTAGGTGTTCACGCCGAGCGCGCCGCCCAGATAGACCATGATCAGGCCGATCTGCGAGTCGAGCCCGATCAGCGGGAAGATGTCGGAGATGCCGTTCAGCAGCAGGAAGATCGCCACAACCGCGAGCAGCTGCGGAAACATCTGCACCAGCACGAGCATCAGCAGCCCGGCGCGGCGGCCGGAGAAGCGCATGCGCGAGAAGGAATACGCGGCCAGCGCCCCGAGGAACACGGTGCACAGCGAGGTGATGGTGCCGATCAGGAGTGTGTTGCCGTACCAGTCCGCGTACGGCTGCTGCGGCAGGTTGAACAGGGTCTCGTAGCTACCCAGGTTGATCTCGCTGAACAGGCCGTTGGCGGTGATCAGGGTGCCGCCCGGGTGCAGGGACGCCGACAATACGTAGAGCAGCGGGAAGGAGCAGAAGACGACCATGACGGCGCCGACCAGGTGGCGCCATCCGGTGTCGAAGAACCACTTGCGCAGGTTGAACGGTCGTTTGGTCGGGATGTACCGGTCGCTGGTGTCGGGGGCTGCAATCCGCATCTCAGTTCAACTCCTCTAGCGCCTTGGTCTGTTTGAAGCTGATGATCGACACGATCGCGACCAGCAGGAAGATGATGATCGAGAACGCGCTGGCGAGACCGTAGTCCCGGCTCGCCCCCACGAAGGCCACCTTGTAGACCATCGAGATCAGGATGTCCGTGGCGCCCACGTTCACCCCGGCCGTGACGTCCCGGGGACCACCGTTGGTGAGCATGTAGATCAGGTTGAAGTTGTTGAAGTTGAACGCGAACGACGAGATCAACAGGGGTGCGACGGAGACCAGCAGCAGCGGCAGCTTGATCAGGCGGAAGATCTGACCGCTTCTGGCGCCGTCGACGGTGGCGGCCTCCTGGATTTCCTCCGGGATCGATTGCAGCGCCCCCGTGCAGACCAGGAACATATAGGGGAAGCCCAGCCACAGGTTCACGAAGATGATGCTGAATTTCGCCAGCCACTCGTTGGTCAACCAGGGAATCTCCGCACCGCCGAACAGCACCTGGTTCACGAAGCCGAACTGGGGGTTGAGCATGCCCGCCCAAACCAGCGCCGACAGGAACGCCGGGAACGCATACGGGAGGATCAGGACCACGCGGTAGAAGTTGCGGCCCCGCATCCGCAGGTTGTTGAACACGATCGCCAGGAACAGGCCCAGCGCGAACGTGGTCAGAACCGAAAGGAAGGCGAAGGCGAAGGTCCAGAGGGTCACGCTGATCAGCGGGCCGCGGATCGATTCGGAACCGAAGGCCTCGGCGAAGTTCGCCAGACCCACGTTCACCTTCCAGCCGGGCAGCAGCTCGGTTCCGTCGGCGGCGACGAACGAGCCGGTCTCACCGTTGTCGGTGTAGACGACGTTGGTGGTGGTGTTGGTCATGGTGCCGGCCGCTTCGTCGTAGACGAGGTCGGAGAGGTACAGGTAGGCGCTCGAGCCGTCGGGCGTGCGCAGGGTGCCGTCGTTGGGGTCGTCGGAGAGCGGCACCGAGAGGGCCGCGATGGCTTCCTGGTTGGCGACGATGTCGGAGAACGCGAGGCTGGTGTAGCCGGGAAGTTCCAGGGCCTTGCCGCTGTCGTCGACGGTTGCGTCGGTGACCGGGCTGAGCGGGGCATCCGTGCCTCCGACGCTGATCTCGCCGTCGGGGTCGGTGACCAGGAAGCTGTACATGCCGAGCCGTTCGACCACGGTGAGGTCGTAGGTGGGCGAGTCGGGCACGCGCTGCTGGGACGAGACGATCAGGGCGTTGACCGCGTCCGGCTTGTCGCTGTTGTGGCCGGTGCCGTAGTTGGTGAAGGCGATGTAGCCGGTGTACCCGATGACGAAGACCTGGAAGATGAGCAGGAAGATCAGGCCGGGTGCGAGGTATTTGGCGGGCAGCTTGGCCCGGCTGAAGTAGATCCAGTTGACGATCAGGGTCACGACCAGTACCGCGCCGAAGACCAGCCAGTCCTCACGGAGGAACAGCACCATCAGCGCGTAGACGCTGATCGCGTCCACGATGGAGAGCAACGCGATCTTGACCAGGAGAACCTTCACCCCGGCGGATGCCGCCTCCGCCACGCGGGCGGCCCGTCTCGAGCGCGAGGACTGCGGGACCGGCTTCTCGTCCGGGCCCTGGGGGGGGACCGTCGCTTCGCCCTGCTCAGTGCCTGTGCTGGTCATCTTCGTCCGCTCTCTGCCGTTCTGGTCGTGCCGGGTTGCGCGATGGCGCGGGGTGGTGCGTGGTTCTTTCGCAGGAGGCTGCCCCGGACCGAAGAGACCGGGGCAGCCTCAGAACTGCGAAGGTGGAGCGTGTTACTTGATGGCGGCCTGGATGTCGGCCGTCATCTTCTGCCACAGCTGCGTGGAGTCTCCGGCGCCCGTGATGATCGCGGCCTCGGTGACGCCCCAGAACTGCCAGACCTTACCCATCTGCGGGATGCTGGGCATGGGCACGGCCTCGGCCGCGACAGCGCCGAAGCCGGCGGTGATCGGGTCGGAGCTGGCAGCCTCGAATGCGGAGGTCAGGGCCGGTGCGCGGCCGCCGATCTCGTAGAGCTCGGTCTGCACCTTTTCGGAACCGATGTAGTTCACCAGGAACTCGTTCGCCGCGAGGGCGTTCTTGGACTTGGCGCTGACGACGAAGCCCTGCACACCGACGAACGGCTGCGCGGGCGAGCCACCGGCACTCGGGATCGGGTCGATGGCCACGTCGATGCCCGCCTTCTGGGCATCCGGCACGTTCCACGGGCCGGTGATCAGGAACGGCGACGCACCGGCGTTGAACTTCTCCTTGGCGATGTCGCTGGTGACGTTCACGCTCAGGTGGCCGGCTGCGCCCTCCTTGGCGAGCCAGGCCGCGTAGGCCTCGCCGCCGGCGTTGCCGATGGAGAGGTCCGCGGCGTTGTAGCTGCCGTCGTCGTTGGTGCCGAAGACGGGGGCGCCGAAGGAGGTCTGGAACGGGTACAGGTGGTACGGGTCGGACTCCGGTCCGACCTGCACGAGGAACGGGAACTCCGTACCGGCTGCTGTGCCGGCGGCGATCATGTCGTCGTAGGTGGCGGGGGCGGTCGGCGCGAGGGCCGTGTTGCGCAGGAGGGCGATGCTCTCGACCGAGTACGGCACGCCGTAGGTCTTGCCCTCGACGCTCATGGCCGTGACGGCCACCTGCTGGAAGTCGGTCGCGGTGTCGCCGAGTTCGACCGGCTGCACGACGCCGTTGCTGACGAAGTTACCCAGCCAGTCGTGGGCGGCGATCGTCACATCGGGGCCCTTGTCGGTGGGGACCTGGGCGATGAACTCTTCCTGGATCTTCGCGAAGTCCTTCTGCACGAGCTTGACCGTGACGCCGGACTCCTTCGTGAAGGCGGCTGCCGCCTCCTTGAGGACCGCCGCGCGGTCGGCGTCGACCCAGACGGTCAGCGTTTCGGACCCGGAGGCGGCCTTGGAGTCATCGGAGGTCGAACCACCGGAGCAGCCGGCCAGTGCGAGGGACGCGGCGACCGCGACTGCGCCAGCAGCCAGGAGGCCTTTCTTATTCACCATCATTGGTGTGCCTTTCATAAGGACATGGACAATTGTGCAAGCGTTTACATTATTGCCATTACCCAATTGATTGACAACTCAAGTGCGAAGAGTCATCCAAATTTTGTAGAGTTCGTTTAAGTCAGAAGCCATGCAAACGCTTACATTCTGTGAGGAATGCCGTAAGGTTTTTCCCATGACAGGCACAGAATGGTGGCGCACCGCCGTTATCTACCAGATTTATCCCCGATCCTTCGCGGACGCCAACGGCGACGGCATGGGCGACCTGGCCGGCGTGACGAGCCGTCTGCCAGCCCTGCAGAGCCTCGGCATCGACGCCATCTGGCTGTCACCGTTCTACACCTCGCCGCAGCACGACGCCGGCTATGACGTGGCCGACTACTGCGACGTCGACCCGCGGTTCGGCACTCTCGCCGACTTCGACATCCTGCAGCGCACCGCGCACGACCTGGGCATCCGCGTCATCGTCGACCTCGTCCCGAACCACTCGTCGAGCGACCACCCCTGGTTCCAGGCGGCCCTCGCGTCGCCGGAGGGCAGCGACGAGCGCGCGCACTACATCTTCCGCGACGGGTCGGGCGAAAACGGCGAGCTGCCCCCCAACAACTGGGACTCCGTCTTCGGCGGCAGAGCCTGGACCCGCATCCAGAACCCCGACGGCACGCCCGGCCAGTGGTACCTGCACCTCTTCGACACCACCCAGCCCGACTTCGACTGGGACAACCCCTGGGTACGCGAGCAGTTCCGCGACGTGCTGCGTTTCTGGCTCGACCGCGGCGCCGACGGCTTCCGGGTTGATGTCGCCCACGGCATGATCAAGGAGGCCGGCCTCCCCGACTACACGCCCGTCGAGGGTGGCAGCATGGGCGGCGCCACGGTGCTCGACCTCGGCAGCATCCCGGGAGCCGCCCCGGCCGCGCCGTACTGGGCCCAGGACGGCGTGCACGAGATCTACCGGGACTGGCGCCTCATCCTCGACGAGTACCCGGGCGACCGCATCCTCGCGGCCGAGGCCTGGGTCGACCCGCTCAGCCATGTGGCCGAATGGGTGCGCCCCGACGAGATGCACCAGGCCTTCAACTTCGCCTACCTCGAGACCCCCTGGAACGGCCCCGCGCTCCGGCGCGTCATCGACGACTCCCTCGCCGCGTTCGGCGCGGTCGGAGCCCCGAGCACCTGGGTGCTCTCCAACCACGACGTCGTGCGCCACGCCTCCCGCCTCGCGCTCACCCACGAGAACCTGCAGGGCCACGGCATCGGGCCGAACACGCCCGATCTCCCCGACACCGTGATCGGCCTGCACCGGGCCCGGGCCGCCTCGGCCCTGATGCTCGCGCTGCCGGGCTCCAGCTACCTCTACCAGGGCGAAGAACTGGGCCTGCCCGAGGTCATCCACCTGCCCGACTCCGCCCGCGAGGACCCGACCTGGTTCCGCACCAACGGAGAACGCTACGGCCGTGACGGATGCCGCGTGCCGCTCCCCTGGGAAGCCGCCGCCCCCTCCTACGGTTTCGGCCCCTCGGCGGCAAGCTGGCTCCCGCAGCCGGACGAGTGGGCGGGGCTCGCCCGCGACGCGCAGGCCGGCGTCGCCGGGTCCACCCTCGAGCTGTACACGTCGGCCCTGCGCCTGCGCCGGGAGCACGCCCTCGGACTCGGCTCGGTGGAGTGGCTGGACGGCCACGCTGACGAGATCGTGGCGTTCACCAACGGCGCGGTGACGGTCGTCGCGAACACGGGCAGCGCATCCGTGCCCCTGCCGACCGGCGAGCTCCTCCTGGCCAGCGGCCCGCTGCCCGGTAACACTCTGCCCGGCGACACCACCATCTGGCTGCGCGCGCAGCCCTGATCGCAGCGGAGCACCCTCGCTGGGGCGCACCCTGCGGAAGCGGGCGCACGTTCTATCGTGCGCCCGCTTCCGCAACGTGCGCCGGGGGCGGCGCACGGGGGCGGACGGGCTCTGCCGATCAGCGGCCCCGCAGCCCCTCATGGGACAATAGGCGAGCGGCGCCCGTCTGGTGTGCGCCCAGAAGGAGCTACGGTGAGCGGCACGGGGATCGACAGCGGGACCGAACCCGGGTCCGGCACCGAATCCGACCCGGCAGCCCCATCGCACCGAGACCTCGCCGACCTCCGCGAGCTCAAGACCGAGCTGGCCCGGTTCATGCTCGCATACAAGTTCGCGACCGACGAGATGATGACGAAGATCAACATCTTGAAGGAGGAGTTCGCCTCCATCCACGACTACAGCCCGATCGAGCACGTCGCGTCGCGATTGAAGTCACCCGAGGGCATCCTCAGGAAGGCCGTTCGCAAGGGGTGCCCGCTGGTCCTCGACGACATTCGGGACCAGATCCAGGACATCGCCGGCATCCGCATCACGTGCAGCTTCATCTCCGACACGTATCGCATCCTCGACATGCTCACCAGCCAGCTCGATGTCACGGTTCTCGAGATCAAGGACTACATCGCCGCCCCGAAGCCCAACGGCTACAAGAGCCTGCACCTGATCGTCGACATCCCCGTCTTCATGTCCGACCGGGTCGATGAGGTCACGGTCGAGATCCAGATCCGCACCGTCGCGATGGACTTCTGGGCAAGCCTGGAGCACAAGATCTACTACAAGTACCGCGGCGCGGTTCCGGTGCATCTGGTCTCCGACCTGAAACAGGCAGCGGATGTCGCCAACCGGCTCGACCTGAAAATGGAGGGCCTGCACGATCAGGTGCTCGCGATGGAACCCGGCGGCAGCAGCGAGAACGACCTGCTCGAGATCGCCGGCCTGTCGCAGCTGGCGCTGCCCGGCGGGCTCCTCGCGGCCATGGGTCGCACCCGGGCTGAGAAGTCCGAGGACGACACCGCCCGCGAAGCGGAGACCGACGCCACCGGCTAGTCCAGGCTCCGGGCGCCAGGCCCGCGGCTCGAGGCCTAGTTCGTGTTGGCGTACAGCCAGACGAGCGGATCGACCTTCGTGCCGCTCATGCCGCCGATACGAATCTCGAAGTGCAGGTGCGGGCCGGTGGACATGCCGGTATTGCCGACCTTGCCGATCACCTGGCCGACCGTGACCACGTCACCCGCCTTGAAGAGCATCGTGTCGTGGATCATGTGTGCGTAGACACTGGAGACGAGTTTGCCGTCGATCATGTGGTCGATGATCATGTGCACGCCGAGGCTGCCCTCGCCGTCTTCGGCGAAGCGCACGACACCGTCGGCGATCGACTGGATGGGAGCGCCGAGGCCCGGGTTGAAGTCCTGGCCGCCGTGGTTCGAGGAGCACCCCGCGCAGTCGCGGAAGCCGAATTGGTCACCGATGTGCACGCCCACCGAGAAGGGCCACTGGATGGTCCCGTTGGGATTGTTCGTGAAAGTGGCTTCCATCCGGATGCCGCTGGCCGCGGCGACTTCGGCGACGGTCTTCGACTCATAGCCGTCACGTTCGACGGAAATGGTGTCCGCGCCGCCGTTCATGGCCAGAATCTGAGCCGGTTCATTCTTCGTGCTCTGCTGGGCAGCCTGGGCTGCGGCCTGCACATCGGCGGAGGACAGCAGCGCCTCGGCCGGCAGGGACGTTGCGACGGCCATCAGTGCGACGAAGGCCATGGCGACCATCGTCACGCTGGTGGCGGCGAATTTGCGCATCCGGCCGGACGGGGCAGCGCTTTTCGTGCCGGGGCGGGTCGGAGGTGCGGCAGCGACCTTCGGGCGGACCGAGGGGGCCAGCCGCTCACGGGCGGAAGCGCGACGGGGGCGTGCTGAGCTCGAGGTCGACTCCTCGGCGCGGCGGCGGGCCCGGGTGGGGAACGGGATCTCGGTGGACGTCGTGACGGCGGAGACAGCCGCCTGCGACCGCTCGAGGTCGGCATCGGTCGTGTCCGGCGCTGTCGGCGCCGGCAGGTACAGGTCGGGCTCGTGCAGGCCGGCAGCGATCAGACGCTCGGCGGCCGGCGTGAGCGGCGCCACGGACTCCGGCTCTGACCCGAGCGCAGACGCAGGCACGCTCTCGGGCGCTGCACCGTTCGCGTCCGCAGACTCGGCGAGCTCCAGGGGCGACAGCTCCATCCGCTCGCGCTCGCGCAATTCGCGACGTGTCAGGGGACGTTCCAGAGGGTCACTCACGCCCAGCGCCGAGGCAGCCGGTGATGCGGAGTGAGGGAGCACGGGAATAGTTTCTTTCGGCGCGTCGGACAGGGTGACGAACGGTCATCTTGGCCACAGCCAAAGTAACGAATCACTACACGTTACCGTCTCGCAGCACCGGATTGCGCACCCGGGCCCCGAATGACACCCGAAAAAGGGGCACCCGCCCCCGTTGCCGAGAGGCCCGTTCCGCGGGCGTTCGACCCACGGATACCAGTGGTTCAGGGCCATCCGCCGCCGCGGGTGACCGTCCGCGGACGTTCGAGAACCCAGCCCGGGAAACTGTCGAAAAAAACGACGTTCGGGAGGGCGCCGATGGGGAGGGGACACCCGATTTCCGCGGGCGCCCCGCTGACAGCGGTAGCGCCCGGCAGCCTGCGACGAATTCGACGCTGCAATTCACAGTGGCAAGTGAGGGATTCGAACCCCCGAAGTCTAAGACGGCTGATTTACAGTCAGATCCCTTTGGCCACTTGGGTAACTTGCCAATACGCACCCGACCATATGCAGAACACGTGACCGGAGACGCTCAGACAGAATACAAGGTTTTGGGCCCCAGTGAGAAATCGGCGCACGTCCGGCGCGTATCGGCCGGTGGATATGATCGAAGAGGGCTCATTATTAATACTTAGAAGGAACTCAATGGTCGGCATCGATGAGGTCGCACGCCACGCAGGGGTTTCCACGGCCACGGTATCGCGCGCGCTGAGCGGCAACGGCCATGTGTCGCCGGCCACCCGGCTGAAGGTCGAGGCGTCGGCCGGGGAGCTCGGCTACGTCGTTTCCTCGACGGCCTCCAGTCTTGCCTCGGGCCGCATGAAGAACATTGGTGTCGTCGTCCCGTTCCTCGATCGCTGGTTCTTCTCCAGCGTCGTCGAAGGTGCCCAGCGGGCTCTTCTCCGCAATGGTTATGACCTCACCCTCTACAGCCTCACCGGCGGCGGGGCCGAGCGGCGCAGCGTGTTCGAGCATTTCCTGCTGCGGCAGCGAGTGGATGCCGTCATCGCCATTTCACTGGAACTCACGGAAGACGAGGTGGCCCGGCTGCATGCCCTGAAGAAGCCGCTCGTGGGCGTCGGCGGTCCCATCTCGGGCGTGCGCACGCTCACGGTTGATGACGTCGCCATCGCCCAACACGCCACCGAGCATCTCCTCGCCCTCGGCCACACCCGCATCGCGCACCTCGGCGGCAACAAGGACCTCGACCTGGACTTCCACCTGCCCACGAACCGGAGGGTCGGCTACGAACGCGCTCTCGAGGCGGCCGGGATCGCTCCCGATCCGGCCCTGTTCATGGCCGCCGACTTCACCATGCGCGGCGGCTACCAGGCCGCGAAGCAGCTCCTCGGCAGCCCGCACAACCGGCCGACTGCCGTCTTCGCGGCGTCCGATGAGATGGCGATCGGCACCATCCTCGCCGCACGCGACCTGGGGCTCGTCGTGCCGCGGGACGTCTCGGTGGTCGGCGTCGACGACTACGATCTGGCCGATTTCTTCGGGCTGACCACCATCGCGCAGTTCCCGCGGGGGCAGGGCGAGAGTGCCGTCGAGATCCTGCTCGATCAGTTGCGGCCTGGGCTGAACCAGCTCACCGACCTCAATACGCCTATGCCGTTCGAGCTGCTGGTGCGTTCCAGCACGGCCCGGCCCGGCGAATAGCCCGCCCACTGGGTAGCATTGCAGGCATGGCAGACTCAACGTTCGACATCGTCAGCAAGGTCGACCCGATGGAGGTCGACAACGCCCTCAACCAGGCCCACAAAGAGGTCGCGCAACGCTACGACTTCAAAAACGTGGGTGCCTCGATCGAAATGAGCGGCGAGAAGGTGCTCATGAAGGCCAACTCCGAGGAGCGCGTGAAGGCGATCCTCGAGGTGTTCGAGTCGAAGCTGATCAAGCGCGGCATCTCCCTGCGCAGCCTCGACGCCGGCGACCCGTTCGCCTCCGGCAAGGAATTCCGGATCGAAGCCTCGATGAAGGCCGGGATCGACCAGGAGAACGCAAAGAAGATCAACAAGATCATCCGCGACGAGGGCCCCAAGGGCGTCAAGAGCCAGATTCAGGGCGACGAGCTCCGGGTCAGCTCGAAGAGCCGCGACGACCTGCAGGCCACCATGTCGCTGCTCAAGGGCAAGGACCTCGACGTCGCCCTGCAGTTCGTCAACTTCCGCTAGTCACCCTTCCGCCCGGCTGGGTTTCCAGCCGGTGAACCGACACGTTTGAGGGGTTGGGCACTCTCTGCACCCCTCAAACGTGTCGGTTCAGCGTCGGCCGACGCTCAGCCTTCGGCGCGGGAGACCTGCACCATTTCGTCGCGGGGCACGACCTTGATCCGGGTACGCCCCTCGGCAGCACCGAGCGCGAGCTCGTGCTGATCGAGCCTGTGCCAGCCGTCGAGGTTCGTGTACTCGACCCCTCGCTCGTCGAGCAGGTCGACGATGCTCTGCTCCGACGGTGACTCGGGGCGCCACCAGTTGCCCAGGTCATTGATCAGGTGCCGCACGGTCTCCATGGCGTCGGACTTGGTGTGGCCGATCAGTCCCACCGGTCCGCGCTTGATCCAGCCCGTCGCGTAGACGCCGTACATCTGCGTGTTGGCCGCCTTCGAGCCGAACGTCGGGTCGCCCTTCCACAGCACCTGTCCCTCGCGGTTCGGGATCACGCCGCGCTTCTTGTCGAACGGCACGCCCGGCAGCGGCGAACCGAAATAGCCCACCGCACGGTAGACCGCCTGGATCGGCAGTTCTCGGATCTCTCCGGTGCCGACAACGCCGCCCTGGCCGTCCGGTGCGGTGCGTTCGTAACGGATGCCGCCGACCCGGCCGGTTCCGTCGTCGACGATTTCGAGGGGCTTGGCGAAGAAGTGCAGGTGCAAACGCCGGCTGGCCGTGCCCGCCGGGCGCTCCCGCCACTTGTTCAGCACCTTGTCGATCACGAAGACCTGCTTGTTGCTGGCCACAGCGTCCCGCGCGGCGTCGTCATAGTCGAAGTCCTCGTCGTAGACGACGATGTCCACATCGGGCAGGTCACCGAGCTCCCGCAGTTCCAGCGGGGTGAACTTGACCGAGGTGGGCCCGCGACGGCCGAATACGTGCACATCCGTCACCGCCGAGGCCTTGAGGCCCGCGTAGACGTTCGCCGGGATCTCGGTGCTGAGCAGGTCGTCGGCGTGTTTGGCCAGGATGCGCGAGACATCCAGGGCCACGTTGCCGTTGCCGATCACGGCGACCTCCCGGGCCTCCAGCGGCCAGGTACGCGGAAAATCGGGGTGGCCGTCGAACCAGCTGACGAACCGGGCTGCCCCGTAGGACCCCTCGAGATCGATACCGGGGATGTTCAGGTCGGCGTCGCGCACGGCCCCGGTCGCGAAGATGACGGCGTTGTAGTGCTTCTTCAGATCATCGAGGGTCACGTCCCGGCCGAACAGGACGTTGCCGAACACCCGGATGTCGCCGCGGTCGAGCACATCGCGCAGGGCCGTGATGATGCCCTTGATCCGGGGGTGGTCCGGGGCGACGCCGTAGCGCACGAGCCCGTACGGTGCCGGCAGATGGTCGAACAGGTCGATGGAGACATCGAAGTTCCGTTCCGCCTTGAGCAGGATGTCAGCGGCATAGATCCCCGCAGGTCCCGCACCGACAATGGCCAATCGCAACTTGGTCATGGGAGCCTTTCTAACTGGATCGCTCAACGATCGTGTCGGCGAAACGGGTGAGCGCCTTCTTGACCGACCCGTGCGGCAGCGCGACCAGAGCCTCGACCGCCTCCCGGGCCCAGCTGTGCGCCTCGGCCAGGGTCTGGGCTGTCACGTCGTGCTCGCGCAGTGCGGTGATCGCCGAGTCGGCTTCCGGGGTCGCGACACCATTGCTGGCCATCACGTCGCGCTCGAGGCGTTCGAGCAGGGCGGCCGCGATCGCGTCGTGCGGGGCCCGCTCGCGCAGGCGCAGCAAAGGCAGGGTGGCCACTCCGGCGCGCAGGTCGGTGCCGGGGACCTTGCCGGTCTCCTCCGGCTGCGGCGAGAGGTCGAGCACGTCGTCGATGAGCTGGAAGGCCACGCCGATCTTCTCGCCGAACGCGATCACCGGCTGTTCGAACTCGGGCGGCGCGTCGGAAAAGATGATGCCGGCCTGGGCGGCCGCGGCGATCAGCGAGCCGGTCTTATCGGCGAGCACCTGGATGTAGTGATCCACCGGGTCCTGGCCGGGCTGCGCGCCGACGGTCTCGTGCAGCTGACCGAGCACGAGACGCTCGAAGGTGTCGGCCTGCAAACGGATGGCCCGTTCACCCAGCCGGGCCATCAGCTGGTTCGCGCGGGCGAAGAGCAGGTCCCCGGTCAGAATCGCCACCGAGTTGCCCCACACGGTCTGGGCGCTCGGCACGCCGCGGCGCTTGTCCGAGTCGTCCATCACGTCGTCGTGGTAGAGCGAGGCCAGGTGGGTGATCTCGATCGCGGTGGCCGCGGTGATGACATCGGCGTGGTTGCCGCTGCCGAGGTGCGCGGTGAGCAGCGCCAGCATGGGACGCACGCGCTTGCCGCCGGCCTTGAGCAGGTAACGGCTGGTGACGTTCGCGATCTCGTCGGCGAAGGTGACCTCGGCGAGCAGGCTTGCCTCGACCTGGTCGATGCCGGCGTCGATTCCGGCGGCGAGGCCACGGTCCTCAGCGGTGGAGAAAATGCGATCGCTGAGACCGAGCTGACTCGTCACGGACGTACCGCGACGGAACAGGGGCATGCTCGGTTTCACTCTGTCAGCCTATCGATCGGATCTGGGAGGATTCAGGACGGGGCGATGGCCGCATCCGCCGGCTTGACGCCGCGATGCAGTGCCACGATGCCCAGGGACAGGTTGCGGTAGGCGACGGCCTCGAAGCCCGCTCCGCGCAGCCAGGCGCTGAGGGTGGACTGGTTCGGCCAGGCCGCGATCGACTCCCCCAGGTAGTCGTACGCCTCCGCGTTGGACGACGCGAGCTTCACGACCAGTGGCATCACGTGGTTGAGGTAGGCGAAGTAGCTCACCCGGATCGGTGCGAACGGCGGCGTGGAGAACTCGCAGATCACGACGCGCCCACCGGGCTTGGTGACCCGGTAGAACTCGGCCAGGGCCTTCTTGGGCTCGACCACATTGCGCAGGCCGAAGGAGATGGTCACGGCGTCGAACTCGTTGTCGGCGAAGGGCAGCGCGGTGGCGTCGGCTTGAACGAATTCGACCTGCGGGTTGTCGGCGTGACGCTCTCGTCCGACGGCGATCATTCCCTCGGAGAAATCGGCGGCCACGACGTGCGCGCCGGTCTTGGTCAGCGCGACGCTGGAGGTGCCCGTTCCGGCGGCGATGTCGAGGATGCGCTCGCCGTGTTCGGGGTTCACGGCGCGGGTCGCAGCCATCCGCCAGAGAGCCGCGTTTCCGACCGACAGCATCGCATTCGTGCGGTCGTAATGGGTGGAGACCTGATCGAACATGGCAGCGACCTGCTCGGGCTGCTTATTAAGGTCTGCTCTACTCACCCGATCAGTCTAGATTGCCCACGGACGCGCGGGGCGCTCCACAGCCGCTGGCATAGGCTATGCAGGTGAATGCTCAGGCTCTAACGGTTGAAACCACCCCCATCGCCGACATCCGCCAATTGATTCTCCTGCTGGACACCCGGGAACCGCTGCTCTGGATGCGTCGCAACCAGGGTCTGGCCGGCATCGGTACCGCGTTGCGGCTCGAATTCACCGGCGCGACCCGGCTCACGGATGCCGCCACCGCCTGGCGCGAGGTCGCCGCCGCCGCCACCGTGACCGACCCGATCGAAAGCACGGGCACCGGCCTGCTCGCCTTCGGAGCCTTCGCCTTCGATGCCTCCTCCGCCCAGACCAGCGTGCTGATCGTTCCGCAGGTCATCGTCGGACGCGACAACGGCCAGTGCTGGGTGACCCGCATCTGGCCCACCGGCGGCACGCCACCGGAGATCCCCCTCGCCCTGCGCCCGCTCGGCACCGAGTACCGTATCGCCCTGCTGCCGGGGGCCCTCCGTCCCGACGGCTACCGCGATGCGGTCGACGACGCGGTCTCCCGCATCGCCGACGGCGACCTCAACAAGGTCGTTCTGGCCCGTGACCTGGTCGGCCGACTGCCGGCCGAATCCGACCTGCGCCGGGCCGTCAGCGAGTTGGCGCTGGGTTACCCCGATTGCTGGACCTACGCAGTCGACGGTCTAGTCGGTTCCAGCCCGGAGACACTCATCCGCGCCGACCATGGCGAGGTCAACGCCCGCGTGCTGGCCGGCACCATGTCCCGCGGCGCGGACGCCGCCGCCGACCTGGAGGCTGCCCTCCAGTTGGCCACGTCGACCAAGGACGGCGACGAGCACGCCTTCGCGGTGCAGAGTGTGCTGGCTTCGCTGCGCCCGCACACCTCGCACCTCACCACCAGCGAGATCCCCTTCACCGTGAAATTGCCGAACCTCTGGCACCTGGCGACGGATGTCGAAGGCACCCTCAGCGACGGATCGAACTCCCTCGACCTGATCGCCGCCATGCACCCGACGGCCGCGGTCGCGGGCACGCCCACCGAGGCGGCCCTGGCCCTGATCCGCGAACTGGAGCCCTTCGACCGGGGCCGCTACGCGGGCCCGGTGGGCTGGGTCGGCGCCGACGGCGACGGCGAGTGGGCCATCGCCCTGCGCTGCGCCCAGGTCAGCCCGGCCGGCGACGTCACGGCCTACGCCGGCTGTGGAATTGTGCTGGACTCCGAGCCCGAACGTGAACTCGCCGAAACCCGCATGAAGTTCCGCCCCGTGGTGGAAGCCTTCGGCTAAGCCCCGGCCTTCCGCCCCCGCCGCATCCGACTCCCGCGCATCCGACTCCCGCGAGAGTCCCCGTTCCGGTCGAGAGTGCCCGTTGCGCCGGTCACTCTCGACCGGAACGGACGCACTCAGGTCGCGGCGAGGCGGGCCTTCTCGGCCTCGACGTCGAAGGTCGCCGGCGGCCAGGACAGGTCCAGGCGTTGCAGGGCGTCGATCAGCAGGTGCTGCACGGCCAGGCGGGCGTACCACTTCTTCTCGGCCGGCACCACGAACCAGGGAGCAGCGTCGGTCGACGTGCGCTCGAGGGCGATCTGGTAGGCCTGCTGGTAGGCAGGCCACTGCATCCGTTCGTCGATATCGCCGGGGTTGTACTTCCAGTGCTTGTCGGGTCGTTCCAGCCGCTCGGCCAGGCGTTCCTTCTGGTCGTCGGAGCCGATGTGCAGCATGACCTTGACGATGGTGGTGTCGGCGTCGACGAGTTCCTGTTCGAACCGTTGGATCCGCCCGTACCGATCCTCGATCTCCGCCTCCGGGGCCAGCGCCCGCACGCGGCCGACCAGCACGTCCTCGTAGTGCGACCGGTCGAAGACGCCGATCAGTCCGGCGTCAGGCAGACGTTTCCGCACCCGCCAGAGAAAGTCATGGGACCGTTCCTCCTCGGTGGGCGCCTTGAATGCATACAGACGGATGCCGTGGGGGTCGACGGCACCGACGACGTGGCGCACGATGCCGCCTTTGCCGGCCGTGTCCATGGCCTGCAGCACGAGGAGCACTCTGCGCGGGTCGCCGGACCGGCTGTTGGCGAAGAGCCTCTCCTGCAGATCCGACAGCACGCCCACCCCGCTGGCGAGGGCCTCGTCGGCGTTGTCCTTCTCCACCCCGTCGAAACCCGGCGTGGAACCGGGATCCACGTCCGCGAGGCGGAACCCGGGCCCCACCCGCAGCAGCGCTCGCGGTTCCCCCGCCCAGAACTCCTGCTCACTGCGTGCAGCCATGATGCGCCTTTCCGTGCCTATCGAACCAGAGGAACCTCGAGAATGCTCGGCCCGGCGTGGGGCGAGGTCAGGGCCCGCTCCAGATCGCTCCGGCTGGCAGCCACACCGTAGGACCAACCGTAGGCCGCGGCAAGGTTGGCCAGGTCGGCGCGTTGCGGGGTGAAGAGCACCCGGTTGATGGCCTCGGCGCGAGCGGATGCCGCCACTTCGAGGCCGTCGAAAATGGTACCGCCGCCGTCGTTGCCGACGATGATCTGCAGACGTGGGAGGGCCTCCCCCGGTGTCAGCAGGAGCGAACCGACGTCGTGCAGCAGGGTGAGGTCGCCCACGACCAGCCGGGTGATGCCGGTGGACTGCGGCGTCGGACCGGTCTGGCTGGCCAGGGCGATGCCGACGGCCGTGGCCACGGTGCCGTCGATGCCCGCCAGGCCGCGGTTGGAGTGCACGGAGATCTTCTTGCCCGGAACGCGGCGGTCTGCCACCCGGATCAGTCGAGAGGCGCCGAAGACGAGCCGGTCGTGCGGCCAGGACGCGCGCCAGACGGCGTCAGCGAGCATGGGCCGGGTGACCGGCGCGCGCATGGCGGCGAGTTCCTCGCGGGTGATCCCGCGATCGCTCATCGGGATCGATTCCCGGGCGGCCCCCGCGGCCAGCAGGTGACGGCTGGACATCACCCAGCGTCCCAGCCATTCGCGTCCGTCCGGGGTGCCGGCCGCTTCGACGGCTGTGGCGTCCGGGGCGGCGGCGCGAGCGAAGACGCGAACCCGGTGTCCGGGGTTGAACCATTCGCCTCCGGTGGGTGCCACCACGATGGTTTCCACCCCCTCGCGCATGATCATGGCCGGAACCTCACGGCTGAGCGTCGGATGGCCGAACACGACGGCGCGTTCGACCCGGCCGCCCAGATCGGAGGCCAGCAGCAGTTCACGGTAGGCCGACACGAGGTTCGGGCCGAACCGGGCGCCGCTGCACACCTCTGCCAGCAGGGGCCAGCCGCCGGCGCGCGCGAATTCCTCGGCCTCGGGGCCGGCGCCGGTTCCCGCGATGACCACGGTGCGCGGGCCGCCCGTGACAAGGAATACCGGTTCGGCGCGGTCGGTGGTCACGGTGGGCTCGGCGAGCACAGCGGCCGATTCGGCGACTCCGGCCGGGCCGGAGATCAGTTCAGGGTTCAGGGTCACCGGTGCCGACAACGGCTCCCGGAAGGCAAGGTTCAGCTGCACCGGGCCGGGATCGAGCGAGCGCACGCCGGTCGCGGCATCCGTCGCCTGGCGAGCCAGGGAGATGGCGGCGGCGTGCTCGGAGTCCGCACCCTCCGGTGCGGGCACATCGACGCACAGGCGGGTCGCCACGCCGAACAGGCCGGGCTGCAGGGTGGTCTGGTTCGAGCGGATGCCGCGCAGCTCGCTCGGCCGGTCGGCCGTCAGCAGGATCATGGGCACCCCGGAGTGATGCGCCTCGAGAACGGCGGGGTGGAGGTTCGCCACGGCCGTGCCGGACGTGCAGACGACCAGCGCAGGTCGGCCGGATTCGACGGCGAGCCCGAGTGCCAGGAACCCCGCGCCACGCTCGTCGAGGCGCACGTGCAGTCGGATCAGCCCGATCCGTTCGAGTTCTGCGGCGGCCAGGGCGAGGGCCTGCGACCGGGCACCCGGGCTCAGAACAATGTCGCGCACGCCGAGGCGCACGAATTCACCCAGGAGAGAGACGCTGAAGTCTGTTGCCGGGCTGCCGCTGGCGCCGATGTCAGGCATCCCGCCGGCCGGGAAGGTCGCCCTCGCCCGGCTCGGATTTCTTCGGCTCGAACCCGGACGGGCCCGCCTGGCCGCTCTTTCCGGCCTGACCGGTGGTCCCGGTCTGACCGCTGGTCCCGGTCTGGCCGGAGCCATGTTCGCGCGGATCGGGATCATCCAGATCGGCGAGCTCCTGCTCGAGGGCCCGGAGTCGTTCCTGGTCGGACTTGGCGCGGTCCAGACCCTTGAGGAATTCGATGTCGTCGTCCGGGGCGGACGAGCGCATGACCTTCCCCGTGTTGGCGCGGCCGCGGCCGATCACCAGCCACAGCACCGGCCCGATCACGGGGATCAGCACGATCACGAAGATCCACACCCATCGCGGAAGCCCGCGCACCCGGGATCGGTGCAGAAGCGCGCAGTCCACCAACGTATAGACGGTGAGGACGACGACGACGACTCCAAGAGCGAACCACAGGCGGACCATAACGACAGTGTATGGCTCCCAGCCGTGAGATCGGTGAGTGATTCACAGGCCGGCGATCTAAACTGAACCCATGAAAGCTGTTCCCGCCTGGGTGTCCTATTCGGTCCTCCGTGTGCTCCTCTTCGCCGTCCCCCTCGCCGCCATGCTCGCACTCCGGATCGAGTGGTGGATCGCGACGATCGCGGCCGCTCTGATCGGGGCGTCTTTGTCCTTCATCCTGCTGCGCAAGCCGCGCGAGGAGGTCGCACTGGGCCTCTACCAGGCCCGCCACCCCGAGAAGGAGTCGGTGCACCCCGACGCCGCGTCCGAGGATGCCGCCCTGGACCGGGCCGCGGAGCGTGCGACCGAAACCGAACTACAGCGCGAACGCGAGAGCCAGTAACAGCCCGTAGGCAAGGGCCGAGAAGCTGGTCAATTTGAGGGCCAGCACCAGCTCCGCCGAGGTCTTCGCCGTCACCGTGATCAGCCCGGCCGGCACCGCCAACAGCAGTACGAAGAACGTGAGCCAGGCCAGCGGGTAGAAGAGTGCGAAGAAGGCGGCGATCAGGAACGCCAGCAGCAGGAACAGGCAGAAGACCACACGCGACGCCGTGCCGCCGATCAGTACCGCGAGGGTGCGCTTGCCGGATGCCCGGTCCGGCGCCAGGTCGCGCAGGTTGTTGACCATCAGCACGGCCATGGCGATCAGGCCGATGCCCACGCCGCTCAGCCAGCTTTCGGTGTTCACGGTCCCCACCTGCACGTAGGTGGTTCCGGTCGTGGCGACAAGGCCGAAGAACACGAAGACGAACACCTCGCCGAGACCGAAGTACCCGTAAGGCTTGCGACCCCCGGTGTAGAACCAGGCCGCGACGATGGCGACCGCGCCCACCAGCAGGAGCCACCACTGTCCGGTCAGGATGACCAGGGTGAGGCCGGCGAGGGCGGCGAGGGCGAAGAATGCCAGCGCGACGGTGAGCACCGCGCGGGGCCGGGCAGCGCCGCTGCCGGTCAGCCGGGCCGGTCCGATCCGGTTCGCATCGGTGCCGCGGATACCGTCAGAGTAGTCATTGGCGTAGTTCACGCCGATCTGCAGGCACAGGGCCACGATCAGCGCCAGAAGAGCCCGCACCGGGTGGAAGACGCCGGGCCCGCTGGCCACGATCGCCGCCCCCGTGCCGAGTGCCACCGGGGCGATCGCCAGCGGCAGCGTGCGCAATCGAGCGCCGGACACCCAGTCGCCGGCCGTGGCCGGCCCGGACTGCACCGAGCGGCTGCCGGCGGGGGCGTTCCGCAGCGCCGGGTTGCCCGATTTCCCGATCCGGTTCGCCGGGTTCGTCGTTGCCGAGGGGTTCAATCGCTGTTGTGAGGGCCTGACCGGCCGCGCTCCGTGTGCCACGACTTCATAGTACGTGCCGGGAGTCAGAGATCGGCGAGCATCCGGGTCAGCGCCCGGCGGTCGGGTTTGCCCGCGGACAGCTGCGGGATCTCCGCCACCCGCACGAGCCGTGCGGGCCGGGCGGCCTTGCCCAGGGCGGAGGCCACGGCTTCCCCGATCCGGCCGAGGGTCACCGCGGTGTCGTCGGCTCCGGATGCCGCACGCGGCAGGACCAGCACCGGCACCTGACCCCACTGCGGGTCGGGCCGGCCCAGCACGACCGCCTCATCGAGTCCCGGCAGCGACCGCACGACTCGCTCGACCGCGTCGAGCGACACCTTCTCACCGCCGGAGATGATCACGTTGTCGGCTCGGCCGAGCACGCTCACGCGGCCCGTCGCGGCATCCACTTCGCCCAGGTCGCCGGTGCGGTACCAGCGCTCCCCGTGCACGGAGAGGAAACGCTCGGCGCTGTGCACGGGGTCACCCAGGTAGCCCTCGGCGAGAACGGAGCCCGCGATCTCGAGCTGTCCGTCGACCGTACGCACCTCGGTGTTGCCGATCGGGGTCCCGTTGTAGACGCAGCCGCCGGCGGTCTCCGAGGCGCCGTACGTGGCCACGACCCGCAGGTGGAGGGCGAGGGCCCGCTCGGCCAGCTCGGCCGGGAGCGCCTGCCCGCCGACCAGGATGCCCTGGAAGCGCCGCAGCACGGCCAGCACCCGCCGGTCGTCGGCGGCGGCCGCGACCAGCCGGGCCAGCTGAACCGGCACCAGGGCGGTGAACCGCAGCGGCTCGGTGAGACGCTCGGCCCCGGCGGCGAACCCGACCGGGTCGAAGTGCCCGCCCGGCAGCACCACCGGAGTGGTGCCGGCCGCGATCGAGCGCACCAGAACCTGCACCCCGGCGATGTAATGCACGGGCAGGGCCAGCAGCCACTGGCCGGCCCCGCCGAGGAAGACGCTGGACGCGGCCGCGCTGCTCAGCAGGGCGTCGGTGCTCAGCATCACGCGCTTGGGCGCACCCGTCGACCCTGACGTCTCAATCACCACGGCCACCTGCCTCGGCACGCGGGCCGACCCGGCCAGGGGCGCCGACTCGCCGCGGCCGGGAACGGGCAGAACCGCGTCCGCCGTGTTGGCCAGAGCCAGGCGCAGCGGGCTCAGCAGGGCGAGCGGGTCGCCGACCGGCACCACCGTGAGACGGCGGGTCATGGTCGCCTAGAACTGCCAGTCGTAGGGACCCCAGTCGGGGTCGCGCTTCTCCAGGAAGGCGTCACGGCCCTCGACCGCCTCGTCGGTGCCGTAGGCCAGCCGGGTGGCCTCGCCGGCGAACACCTGCTGGCCGACCAGGCCGTCGTCCACGGCGTTGAAGGCGAATTTCAGCATCCGGATGGCGGTGGGTGACTTGGTCAGGATCGTTCGGGCCCAGTCCAGGGCCTCCACCTCGAGTTCGGCGTGCGGCACGACGGCGTTGACCGCCCCCATCTCGAGGGCGCGCTGGGCGGAGTACTCGCGAGCGAGGAAGAACACCTCCCGCGCGGTCTTCTGCCCTACCTGGCGGGCGAAATAAGCGCTGCCGTAGCCGGCGTCGAACGAGCCGACGTCGGCATCCGTCTGCTTGAACTTGCCGTGCTCGGCGCTGGCGATGCTGAGGTCGCAGACCACATGAAGGGAGTGTCCGCCGCCCGCCGCCCAGCCGGGGATGACCGCGATGACGACCTTGGGCATGAACCGGATCAGCCGCTGCACCTCGAGGATGTGCAGCCGACCGCCGCGGGCCTTGTCAATGCCGGATGCCGTCTCGCCGTCCGCGTATTTGTAGCCGTCCCGGCCGCGGATGCGCTGGTCACCGCCCGAGCAGAACGCCCAGCCGCCGTCCTTCGGACTCGGGCCGTTGCCGGTCAGGAGCACCACGCCGATGCGCGGATTGACGCGGGCGTCCTCCAGGATCGCGTACAACTCGTCGACGGTATGCGGGCGGAAAGCGTTGCGCACCTCGGGCCGGTTGAACGCCACCCGGGCGATCCTCCCGGTCACGTCGTGGTGGTAGGTCATGTCACTGAGGCGCTCGAAGCCCGCGACCTCCTGCCACTGGGTCGGGTCGAAGATTTCGGAAACCTGTTCGATCATGCTCTCCAGCCTACGCGGGCCAGCCACGGCCCCCGTCGGCCCGGCGAACCCTCGAGACGGAGCATCTCGACAGGCTTTGTGCCCCTTTTCGGGGGTGAAGTCAACCCCCTTGAGGGCCTCGATTTCAGCATGTGTACTTATTTTCTGAGAAAGACTCGGAGGTAGTGATGGCCCGCAACGGCACCCGACAGGCGCTCAACGATGACGCGCGAAGCACCAATCCTCAGCCCACAGACATCAGAGACACCAGAGACATCAGAGACATCGGCGACATCGGCGTCAACGAGCTCTCCCCCACGGAATGGCGTGTCAGCGACCGCAGGATCGCCGACGGCGACCCGGCCGCTCTCGTCGGATTCATCCAGCGTGTGGACGACGCCTTCGAGGTGACGAACTTCGGCCGGCCCCGGGAACGGTCCTATTTTTCGTCATTCGACCGAGCCACGGCGAGCCTCGCCCTGCGTCCGACACCCGGCGAAGGGGTCCTGCGATGAGCACCGCCACGCAACAGAGCCGACCTCCCTTCACCGCACCTGCCCGGTACAGCGCGTCGACGGATGCCTTCGGCGACTACCTCCGCCAGATCGGCAAGGGCCCTCTGCTCTCCGCCGTCGAGGAGGTGACCCTCGCCCAGCGCATCGAGGTGGGGTTGTTCGCCGCCGACAAGCTCGCCCACGGAGTCGACGACCCGTCGCTCGCCCGGGAGCTGGCCTGGCTCGCCCACGACGGCCGCCGCGCGAAGAACCACTTCATCGAGGCGAATCTGCGGCTGGTGGTGAGCATCGCCAAGCACTACTCCGGCCGCGGCATGCCCATCATGGACCTCGTGCAGGACGGCAACATCGGCCTCGTCCGCGCCGTCGAGAAATACGACTTCATGACCGGCTACAAATTCTCCACCTACGCCACCTGGTGGATCCGCCAGGCCATCCACCGCGGCATGGCCGACAAATCCCGCATGATCCGCATCCCCGTGCACACCGCGGAGAAACTCAACAAGATCAAGCGCATCCGCCGCGACCTCACCAGCACCCTCGACCGCGAACCCACCATGGCGGAGCTGTCCGAGGCCTCCCAGATCCAGGCCCGGGACGTGGCACGGTTGCTGCAGTACGACAACGAGCCCATCTCGTTGCACTCCCCGGTCGGCGACGGTCTCGGCGACATCTCCGAGCTGATCATCGACGACGACCTGCCCCAGCCCGACGAGTATGCGACGGTGACGCTCCGCGCCGCGGACATCAGCTACTACCTCGAGGCGCTGCCGCCCCGGGAACGGTCGATCCTGACGGCCCGGTTCGGCCTCGACGGAGGCGCACCTCAGACGCTGGACCAGATCGCCCTCGTGCAGGGCGTGACCCGGGAGCGCGTGCGCCAGATCGAGAAGCGCGCTCTGGCCATGCTTCACGTCCCCCGCCTCGAGCGGTATCTCCGTGACTGACCCCCCGGCGGCACCCCCCGATGACGTTTACAACCGGATGTCCCGGCTGAGCCCAGAATTGGAGCATAGCCACGGGCATCCGTTCACGCTAACGTAAGTTGTAACTTTGTCAACGGGGGTCAAATGGGAAAGCTCACGTACAACTCCACGCTGACCGCGGATTTCGATGACCGGGTGCTCGCCCACATCCAGGTCGTCATCGGCGCGAAGCTGCGCCGAGGTGAATGTTTCTATTTCACGTGGCGAGACGACCCCCAGGGTGGTGACGGCCGCAGCACGATCTGGCTGCATCCCGCGATTCCCCTGTCCTACAAGTATTTCGGTGGCCGCTCCCCCAGCCTCAACCGCGAGTGGATCGAAGCGCTGATGTTGTCCGCCAATTCCTCCGGGGGCCTTCAGCTCGTGCCCGAACCCCATCGACCCGCGACAGTAGTGGTGAAGGACGAATCGTGAAACGTGTCGACATTGTCTACGGCGGCGCGCAGTACTCGCTCGGCGGGCGCTCCCTCGAATCGGTTCAGACCGAGGTCGAGACGGCGCTGGAGTCCGGCAAGCCCTACTGGCTCCGGGTGAACAGCGGCGGCGGGCGCTTCGAAGACGCCTACCTGCTGATCGTGCCGGGCATCCCCTTCGCCATTCTCAATGTCAAGCCGAACAACGGCACGGACATCGACCTCGAGGTGGACGGGGCGTTCAACCAGGACGTGCTCTGACTGACAACCCGGGCCGATTGATCCCCGAGTCTCCTGCACCCCGTGTGTCCACACGCCCTCTGCGTCACCCGGGCGGGCCCTCGGCTGGCACACTGGGAACATGCTGCCAACACTGCCAGAGTTGCTCGGATCTGCCCGCGTCGTCGCGTTGCCGCTGGTGACGCGGTTCCGCGGGATCGACACCCGGGAGGCGATGCTCCTCGAAGGACCGCACGGCTGGGCGGAGTTCTCCCCGTTCGCCGAATACGACGACGCCGAGGCAACAGCTTGGCTGCGGGCGGCCATCGATTTCGGCTGGGAAGAAACCCCCGCACTGCTCCGGGAGCGCATTCCGGTGAACGCCACCGTGCCGGCGGTCACCGCCGAGGAGGTCCCCGGCGTGCTCGCCCGGTTCCCCGGCTGCCGGACCGCCAAGGTGAAGGTCGCCGATCCCGGCCAGACCCTCGCCGACGACGTGGCCCGCGTGCGCATGGTGCGCCGCGTGCTCGGACCCGAGGGGCGTATCCGTGTCGATGCGAACGGCCTGTGGAACGTGGATGAGGCGGAGCACGCCATCCATGCCCTGAACGAGTTCGACCTCGAGTACGTGGAGCAGCCCTGCGCCACCATCGAGGAGCTCGCCGAGATCCGTCGGCGCACCGCCTACCTCGACGTCGGCGTGGCCGCGGACGAGAGCGTGCGCCGAGCGGAAGACCCGCTGCTGGTGGCCCGCACGGGCTCCGCGGACATCCTCGTGATCAAGGCCGCGCCACTCGGCGGGATCCACGCGGCCCTAAAGCTGATCGGCCAGGCGGGCCTCCCGGCCGTCGTCTCCAGCGCCCTGGACACTTCGGTGGGCATCTCGATGGGCGCGCACCTGGCCGCCGCGATCCCCGAACTCGACTTCGACTGCGGCCTCGGCACGGCCTCACTCCTCGCCGCCGACGTCACCACGGAACCGCTCCTGCCGGTCGACGGCGGCATCCCGGTGCGCCGGGTGACCCCCGACCCGGGATTGCTGGAGCGCTACGCAGCCCCGGACGACCGGCGCGAATGGTGGCTCGCCCGCCTCACCCGCGTCTACGCGCTGCTCACCGACTGAACCAATTCGACGGAGATTCTGGGCCACAAGCGGTTTTTGGGACCGTTTGGGCCTGTCTTGGGCAAAATCACCGTCGAATTCGTGAGGGGCGCGGGCCCGGGGCTAGAGGCCGGAGTAGGCGTGCAGTCCCTTGAAGAAAACGTTCACGATGCCGAAGTTGAACATGACGGCGGCGAAGCCGATGATCGACAGCCACGCCGACCGTGAGCCGCGCCAGCCGCGGGTCGCGCGGGCGTGGATGTAACCGGCGTAGATGGTCCAGATGATGAACGTCCAGACCTCCTTGGTGTCCCAGCCCCAGTACCGGCCCCAGGCCTGCTCGGCCCAGATCGATCCGGCCATCAGGGTGAAGGTCCAGAGGATGAAGCCGATGATGGTGACACGGTAGGCGAGGTTCTCCAGCATGGCCGACGACGGAAGTGTGGCCAGGAACCGCAGGCGCCCGCTCTTCGCGGAGGCGACTCGCGACTCGTGCCGGAACTGCAGGAGCTGCACGGTGGACAGGGCGAAGCCGAGGGCGAAGAAACCCGTGCCGAGGGTGGCGACGAAGACGTGGATGACCAGCCAGGCCGACTGCAGCGCCGGCGGCAGGGGCGCAACCTCGACGTAGAAGCGCAACGCGGCGATCCCGAGGAGCACCAGCACCATCCCGGTGACGAAGGTTCCGAGGAAGCGCAGGTCGGCGCGGGTGAGCACGATCAGGAACACGGACACGATCAGCAGCGTGCCCGTCATCGCGAACTCGTACATGTTGGCCCACGGCACGCGTTCGGCGGCCACGCCGCGGAGAACGGTCGCCATCAGGTGGATCAGGAAGGCGAGCACGGTGAGCGAGACCCCCACCCGCAGGCTGGGCGACCGGCCGTAGGGCATTGCCGCGTCATTCGCGATCCGAGCGCTGATCCGCGTGAGGGTGGTGGTGCCGCCTGACGCACCCGCGGCATCCGTGCGAGCCGTCGCCGCCTGGCGTTGCGTCTCGTCTGCCGCCTCGGCGGACCCGACGGCCGCCGACCGCCTGGCCAGGTCGAAGGAGAAGGCGATGAAGGCCAGCGCGTACACGGCCATGGCCGAGTAGAGGCTCAGGATCGAGAGCTCGTTGAGATTCACGGTTTCAGCCTATTTCTGTTCGGATGCCGGGGTGGCCGATTGGGAGGATAACAGCAGGTCGGTGTGCCGGTCGGCAACGTCGCCGACGGCGGATTCCAGCGCCGGGTCCTCGCCTCGGGCCAGCCCCGCGTATTCGAGGCGCAGCGAGCCGTCGGTCTGGGGCACGGCCTTCATCCAGACCCGCCGGCGGGGTACGAACAGTGACGTCAGCAGACCGAGCAGGGCCAGCACGGCGAAGGACAGCACCCAGAGCTGGGTGGGGTCGTGATGGATGTCGAACGAGGCGAACCGGAGCACCGAACCGGAGAAGTCCCCGTTCTGCGCCCCCGGAGCGGCGTCGTCGAAGGTGACGGTGCCGAGGCCGTTCGGCAGCTCGCTGGACTCGCCGGGCTTGAGTTCAATGGACTCCACCCCGGTCTTGCCGCCAGTGAGCTGCTCCATCTGGTCGATGTCGAGTGAGTAAACCGAGGTGGGCACCCCCGCGTCAAGCCCGAGGTCTCCCGAGTAGACGTTGAGGGTCAGCAACGGGTATTCCAGGTCAGGGTACGAGGAGGAGTACGCCCCCGACTCCATGGTGGCCTGCGTCGGGTAGAAGAAGCCGATCATGCCGAGCTGCTCGGCCAGTCCGTCGGGAACCTTGACCACCCCCAGGGAGGTGAGGTTGGCGTCCTGGGGCAGGAACGGAATGGAGTCGGTGAAGACGACCACCCCGTTCGGATCCTTCACGGTGATGGTCGGGGCGTAGCCGTTGCCGAGCAGGTAGACGTCGGTGCCGCTGGTGCGGGCCGGTCCGTTCACCTTCACCTGGCTGGCCTCTGCGGCCTCACCCCGCGGGGTGATGGTGACGTCCGCGGTGAAGTCGATCGGCTGGCCGTAGGCCTTGAGGTTCTTCTCCTCGTAGGTGACGTCGAAGTCGTCGAGGGTGAGGGTGTACGGCTTCAAGCTTGTGTCATTGAAGAACCGGCCCGGGTTGAACGAGTCGTAGGCCAGCAGGGTGTTCACGAACGTCTGACCCTCAACGAGAACGCGTTGCCCGCTGAAACCGAACCCGCCGCCGAACCCGACCGTGATCAGGATTCCGACCAGGGCGAAGTGGAAGACCAGGTTTCCGGTTTCACGCAGGTACCCGCGTTCGGCCGAGACCGAGATCTCCCCGCGATTCTCGAAGACCGCCGCGCGGTAGCCGCTGGTCTTCAGAAGCCGGCGGGCGGACTCGACGGCTGCCTGGGCATCCGTGCCGGACGGAGCCGTGCGCGTCGTGAAGCCGGCCAGGCGCGACAACCGTGCGGGCGTTCGCGGCGGCTGGGCCCGTAGCGCCAGGTAGTGGTGCTTGGTGCGCGGGATGACGCAGCCGATCAGCGAGATGAACAGCAGCAGGTAGATGGCCGAGAACCACGCCGAGGAGTAGACGTCGAAGGCCTGGATCTGGTCGAGAATGGGGGCCAGGTCGGGGTTGTCCGCGAAGTACTGGGTGACCCCGTTCGGGTCGGAGCTGCGCTGGGGCACCAGGGAACCCGGCACGGCGGCGATCGCGAGCAGCAGCAGCAGGAACAGCGCCGTGCGCATATTCGTCAGCTGGCGCCAGAACCACCGCAGCCAGCCGACGAGGCCGAGGCGGGGCTGGACGATCCCCGCGGAGGCAGGAGCGTCGTAGTGGTCAGATGGCCGGGACATAACTTCCGATCGTTCCTTGCAGGTCGAGGAGCCAGGCATTCCACACGCCGCTCACCATGAGCACGCCGATGAGCACGAGAAGGAGGCCGCCGAACAGGTTGATGGCCCGGACATGCCGTTTCAGGAAGGAAACGGCACCGGTCGCCCAGCTTAGGCCGAGCGCGATCAGAAGGAACGGGATGCCGAGCCCGAGCGCGTAGAACAGCGCCAGGAGTCCGCCCTGCCAGGGCGAACCCGTGGTCAGGCTGAGCGAGTTGATGGCGGTGAGCGTCGGGCCGGTGCACGGCGTCCAGCCGACCGCGAAGACGGCGCCGAGCACGGGGGCGCCGGCCAGTCCCATCCTCGGTTTCCAGCCTGTTTTGACCGTGCGCTGCGCGAACCCGAACTGGCCGACGAAGACCAGGCCGAGCAGGATCACCAGGATGCCGGCAATGCGGGTGATCGCGTCGCGGTACTGGTTCAGCCAGAACCCGGCCACCCCGAAGATCACACCGGTGAGCACGAAGACGAGGGTGAAGCCGAGGATGAACAGTGCGACCCCGAGCAGCAGGCGGTTACGGCCCCGGCGGTCACCGCGGGCGGCGGTCGAACTGCCGTCGGTGAAGCCGCCGATATAGGCCAAATAGCCCGGCACGAGCGGCAGGATGCAGGGCGAGGCGAACGAGACCAGCCCGGCCAGCACGGCGATGGGAATGGCCAGAAAGAGCTGGCCGCTGAAGACGATCTCGCCGAACGGGTTGTCCACGCCTACGGTTCCTCGGCGATCGTGTCGCGCACGAGGGTCTCGAGGATCGATGGCTCCGACACCGCACCGAGGATGCGTGCCGCGACCCGGCCGGATCGGTCCAGAACCAGGGTGGTGGGAACGGCGTTGGGCGGGATGCTGCCGCTGAACGCGAGCTGCATGCTCCCGGTGTCGACGTCCATCACCGACGGGTAGGTGATGCCGAAGCTCTCGTTGAACGCCGTCGCATTCGCGGCCTGGTCCCGCACGTTGACGCCGACCCAGTGGGCGTCCGTGCCGGAGAATTCCTCGTTGAGCTCCTGCAGGGCCGGGGCTTCCGCCCGGCAGGGCGCGCAGCTGGCGTACCAGAAGTTGACCACAACAACCTTGCCGGCGAAGTCATCGCTGGAGAGCGGGGTGCCGTTCTCGTCGGCGCCGCCCCAGGTCACGGGATCGCCGCGCTCGGCGACCGGGATCTCGGTCCAGCTGCCGTCGCCGGCGATGAAACCCTTGCTGCTGCCCTCACGGTACTGTTCGGCCAGGGGGTCGGTGGAGCAGCCGGTCAGCAGCAGCGCTGCGGCGACGAGACCGACCAGGGCGTTACGCGGACGGTGGCTCATACGGCGCCCACATCCGTGGCGCCGGCTTGCAGGACAAGGGCCGGGTTGGTGTAGCCGGACTCGGCCGGCCGGTCGCTCGGGAAGGAGATCGTCGTGATGCTCGACAGGTCGCAGCGGCGTTTGCGCGGGTCATGGGCGAGGCGTTGGCCGGCCAGGGCGCGATGCACCATCCAGATCGGCAGCTGGTGGCTGACGAGCACGACGTCGCCCCCGTCGACGGAGCGGCGGGCATCATCGATGGCGGCGAGCATGCGCTGCGCGATCGATTCGAACGGCTCGCCCCAGCTGGGGCGCAGCGGGTTGGCCAGGGCCGGCCAGTTGCGCGGGTCGCGCAGTGCACCGTCGGCCCCGCGCATCCGCTTTCCCTCGAAGACGTTGGCCGGTTCGATGATGCGGTCGTCGATGTCGATGGGGAGACCGAACGCCGCGGCGATCGGCGCGGCCGATTCGCGGGCCCGTTGCAGGGGTGAGGAGATGACCCGAATGACGGGACGGGCGCGTTGCACCAGATCGGCGGCCGCGGCCTCGGCCATCTGCACCCCCAGATCGGAGAGCCGGAATTCGGGCAGGCGTCCATACAGCACGCGTTCGGGGTTGAAAACCTCGCCGTGCCGCACGAGATGTACCTGATTGGCTACCACTCTTCCAGTGTACGGAGGAGATACCCGCGAATACGCCGAGAGCCGTGCGGCTAAACTTGACCGGTGACTCAGCGCATAGTGATCAAGAACCTGGCCGCCCTCGACAACGGCCCCGTAACGGTGTCCGGATGGGTCGACACCGTCAGAGACCAGAAGAAGGTGCAGTTCGTCGTGCTCCGCGACGAATCCGGCGCGGTTCAACTCGTGAACCCGCGCACCACGGATGCCGAGGGCGTGGTCGTCGCCGACGAACCGGCCAGCACCATCTCCACCCTGTCGCAGGGCAGTTTCGTCACCGTCACCGGTGAGCTCAAGCACGACGAGCGCGTCAAGCTCGGCGGAATCGAGATCAAGCTCGCGACCCTCGAGGTCGTCACGGTCGCGATCCCCGAGACCCCCATCGCCGCCGACTCCAGCCTCGACAAGCGCCTCGACTGGCGCTTCCTCGACCTCCGCCAGCCCAAGGCGAACCTGATCTTCCGCCTGCAGACCACGTTCGAGCATGCGATGCGCACCTACTGGATCGACAACGACTTCATCGAGCTGCACACCCCGAAGCTGATGGCCAGCGCGAGCGAGTCCCGCGCCGAGCTGTTCGAGGTGGAGTACTTCGACACCAAGGCCTACCTCGCGCAGAGCCCCCAGTTCTTCAAGCAGATGGCCCAGGCCGCCGGCTTCGGCAAGATCTTCGAGGTCGGCCCGGCGTTCCGCGCCGACCCGTCGTTCACCAGTCGCCACTCCACCGAGTTCACCAGCGTCGACTCCGAGATCAGCTGGATCGACAGCCACGAAGACGTCATGCAGCTGCACGAAGAGCTGCTGGTCGCCGGATTCACCGCCGTCAAGGAGAAGCACGGCGAGGAGGTTCTGGCCCTCTTCGGCGTCGAGGTCACCGTGCCCAGCACGCCGTTCCCGCGCATCCCGCTGGCCGAGGCCAAGGAGATCGTGAAGTCCCGCGGCTACGAGGTCCCGCGCGACGACGACGACATGGACCCCGAGGGCGAACGTCAGATCGCCGCCTATGTGCTCGAGACCTTCGGCCACGAGTTCGTCTTCCTCACCGACTACGCCTCGAGCATTCGGCCGTTTTACCACATGCGCCACGAGAATGATGCGAGCATCACCAAGAGCTACGACCTGATCTTCAACGGCACCGAGATCTCGACCGGGGCACAGCGCGAGCACCGCATCGACATCCTCGTCGAGCAGGCCAAGGAGAAGGGCGTCGACCCCGAGGAGATCGAGGGCTACCTCGACTTCTTCCGCTACGGCGTGCCGTCGCACGGCGGGTTCGGCATGGGCCTCGCCCGGGTGCTGATGCTGCTGCTGCACCAGGCCAGCATCCGCGAGGTCACCTACCTGTTCCGCGGCCCGACGCGTCTCGAGCCGTAACCGGCGAGGGCTGCCCTGCCACGGTGGGGCAGCCGCCGTGCCCGCCCGAGCCGGTCAGACGATGATATCGACGGCCATCCGGTCCGAGACGACGGAACGGATGAACGCTCCCGCCGCCTGATGCGCGGGGTGCACCTGATAGCGACCGACCGCGTCCAGGTCGTCGAAGTCGGCCACCAGAACCACGTCCCAGTTGGCGCCGCCGGCCACATCTGCACCCACCCGCAGGGCTCGGATCTCGTCGACGACGCCCACGAGCGCTTCGAGGCGGGCCGCGATCTCAGCCGCATGGGCGGCCTTCCGGGCCGGGTCGGCCTCGGACAGCTGCCAGGAGACGATGTGCCGGATCATCGCACGGCCAGAATCGCGCTGCGCAGCCGCAACGGATCGATGCGCCAGTAATTGTGCACCTTGCCGTTGAGCAGAAGCACCGGGATGTCTTCGACGTAGAGGGCGTGCAGTTCGGCGTCATCAAGGATGGATCGTTCCTCGATCACGATCTCCGGGGCCGACGGGTCGTCGGCCAGCTTGGTCACGACACTGCCGATCAGGTCTCTCGCGTCGTCGCAGAGGTGACAGCCGGGCTTGCCGATCAGGGTGAGGAGTGCGGTAGCCATGGCACCAGCCTATGCTGGCTCCGGGAACGACTCAGGCAACTAGACTTGCTGCTCACATGTCCGAAGCCACTGCCGCCCCAGCCATCGCGTTCTTCGACGTGGACAACACTCTGCTGCGCGGCGCGAGCCTGTACCACCTCAGCGTCGGCGCCTGGCGGCGGCGGCTGATCACCGGCCGGGACGTGGCATCGTTCGCGTGGAAGCAGGCGCGGTTCCTCATGGTCGGCGAGAACGGGGTGCACCTCGCCAGCATCCGCGAGCGTGCGCTGGAAGTGGTCGTGGGCTACACCCGCGCCGACCTCGTCGCGCTGAGCACGGAAATCGTCGACGCCCGCCTCCTGCAGCGGCTCTGGCCGGAGACGGTCGCCGTTGCCCGCGCCCACTTGAAGGCCGGACGTGAGGTCTGGCTCGTCTCCGCGACGGCACAGGAGGTGGCTGACGTCATCGCCGAGCGGCTCGGTCTCACGGGAGCATTGGGTACCCGGCTCGAAGCCGTTGACGGCGTGTTCACGGGCCGCCTGATGGACGGGGTGTGCCACGGCGCCCAGAAGGCACGTGCGGCCACCATTCAGGCCTCCATCAGCGGGGCCGACCTGGCCGGCTGCTGGGCCTACTCCGATTCGCACAACGACATTCCGTTGCTGGACCTGGTGGGCAACCCGGTCGTCGTGAACCCCGATGCGACGCTGCGCCGTTACGCGGCGGCGCGCCACTGGCCGGTCATGATTCTCAAGCGCCGCAGTATCACGGCCGCCACCCGGGCAAGCAAAAAGCGCTAGGCCCAGGGGCCTAGCGCTCACGCCGGTACATCTTACGAACGGTTGAACCGTCTACTTCTTGTTACGACGCTGGTGACGAGTCTTGCGAAGCAGCTTGCGGTGCTTCTTCTTCGCCATACGCTTGCGTCGCTTCTTGATTACAGAACCCACACGGACCTCACAAAAGAAATTGGTTTCGCCGCGGGATTCGCGACAGACACGGTAAATGGCAGTCTACCGGAAAAAGAACGCTCTCCTACGCGGCCCTGCACATTCGAACGCCGGGGGGCGGGTCGGCTCAGTCGTTTTTGCGCCATTTTCGGGGCTTAGCGTCTTTGACCGCATGCGCCATTTGGAATGACGTGTCGGCGAAGGCCTTCCCGATGGCCGCAGCGAATGCCCGCTGTTCGTCCTTCAGGCCTTCGGCCTCCTCGGCGATCTCCCCGACGGTGGCGTCGAAGTCGACGCTCAGGAACGGGATCAGCCAGTCCTCGATCTCCTCGAGCGGCGCGTAATCCAGGTGGTAATACCGGTGCTGACCGGCTTCCCTCACTCCCACCAGACCCGCTTCCCGCAGCACCTTGAGGTGCTTCGAGATGGTCGGCTGGCTCAGCCCGAGCTTGTCGACGATGTCAGACACGCTGAGTTCGCCCCCGGCCGTGCTCGACTGGTTGTATCGCTCGAGGAGAATGCGTAGAATTTCGCGTCGGGTCGAATCCGCCACCACGCCGAATATGTCTGCCATGCCCCAAGGCTAGTCATTCCCGGTGGGGGATACCATGGCGACAGCCGTTCGTCGCGGGCAAGTCGGAGGTTTCAGTGCAGACACGGATGGCGGGTTCCGCTTTCGCGCCGCGTCCCACCAGCTGGTACGCCTGGCTTCGGGACTCCGTCGACGGCCTGGTCCGCCGCTCACCGTCCCGCTTCGCCATCCTCGTGTTCACGGCGCTGGTGCTCGTCTTCACCCTGCTCTTCTCGCTGCCGATCGCCACCGTGGACCGTTCGATCACTCCGTTGCACGACGCCCTTTTCACCGCGGTCTCGGTGATCTGCGTGACCGGCCTCGCCACAGTGGACATGGCGACGCACTGGTCCGCATTCGGCAACGTGCTGGTGGTGGTCGGAGTCAACATCGGCGGCGTCGGCGTTCTGACCCTCGCCTCCCTGATGGGCATGGTCATCTCCCGGCGCCTGGGGCTGCGCGCCCGGCTGATGGCGGCCAGCGACACGAACCCGTCCCGCATCCACGCCGGGCCGGTCAACGAAGGCCAGGCCATCCGCCTGGGCGAGGTCGGCAACCTGCTGGTGACGGTCGCGATCAGCGCCTTCGTGATCGAGCTGGTCGTGGCGGCCCTGCTCTTTCCGCGGATTCTGGCGGTCGGTACACCTGCCGGCGAAGCGCTCTGGCAGGGCGTCTACTACGCGGCCATGGCCTTCACGAACAGCGGCTTCTCCCCCAACGTCGGGGGTCTCACCCCGTTCGCCGGCGATTACTGGTTCCTCAGCGCCCTCATGCTCGGGGCCTTCCTCGGCAGTCTGGGCTTCCCGGTGATCTATGCCCTCGCCCGAGGCTGGCGCAGCCCCCGGCGCTGGTCCCTGCACGTGAAGCTGACCCTTTTCACGACCATCGTGCTGATCGTCGCGGGCATCGCGGTCTACATTGCGCTCGAGTTCGACAACCCGAAGACATTCGGCTCCCTGAACGCGGGCGACACGATTTTCCAATCGCTGTTCATGTCGGTGATGACCCGATCAGGCGGCTTTGCGACCATCACCGTCAGCGACCTGCACGGCTCCAGCCTGCTCGTCACAGACATGCTGATGTTCATCGGCGGCGGCTCCGCGTCCACCGCGGGCGGCATCAAGGTGACGACCCTGGCCATCCTCTTCCTGGCGGCGTTCGCCGAGGCAAGCGGGCGAAGCCAGATGGAGGCGTTCGGGCGGCGCATCCCCAGCGATATTCTGCGGCTCGCGGTCAGCGTGGTGCTGTGGGGCGCCACGACCGTAGCCGTGTCCAGCATCCTGATCCTGCAGATCTCCAAGGCGCCGTTCGACCTGGTGCTCTTCGACGTGATCTCCGCGTTCGCCACCTGCGGCCTGTCGACGGGACTGACCGCCGAACTGCCTCCGGCCGGGGTGTACGTGCTGGCTGCGACCATGTTCATGGGCAGGATTGGTACAGTGACACTCGCGGCTGCCCTCGCCGCGAGCCAGAGCAGGCAGCTGTTCTCCCGTCCGGAAGAGAGACCCATCGTTGGCTGACCGCTTCAAACACGACGCACCCGTGCTGGTGATCGGCCTCGGCCGATTCGGGGCAGCCACGGCCGGGCAACTCGACCGGCTCGGCCGCGAGGTGCTCGCCGTCGACGGCAGCGCGACCCTCGTGCAGAAGTGGTCCGAGCGGGTCACGCATGCGGTGCAGGCCGATGCCACCTCCATGGAGGCGCTGCGCCAGATCGGCGCCCAGGACTTCTCGATCGCCGTCTGCGCGGTCGGCTCGTCCGTCGAGGCCAGCGTGCTCATCGCGGCGAACCTCGTCGACCTGGGGATTCCCCAGATCTGGGCGAAGGCGATCTCCAAGTCCCACGGCACGATCCTCGAGCGCATCGGCGTGAACCACGTCGTCTTCCCGGAGGCGCAGGCAGGCGAACGACTGGCCCATCTGGTCTCGGGGCGTCTGCTCGACTTCATCGAGTTCGACGACGACTTCGCGCTGGTCAAGATGATCCCGCCCAAGCCGATCCGGGGCCTGAACCTGACCGAATCCGGGCTGCGCCGCAAATACAACGTCACCGTCGTCGGCGTGAAGAGCCCCGGCAGACCCTTCACCTACGCCACCGAGAAGACCGTGGTCACCGACCAGGACCTGATCATCGTCTCCGGCACCAAATCCGACATCGAGCGGTTCGCGGCGCTGGAGTTCTAGGCCGGGAGTTCGCGGCCGGGAACCCCGGCCTGGCCGGGCACTCGCGGGTCAGTGGCCGGCGAGTTCGCGGGCCCGGGCGAGCGCGGCATCCGTCGCCCGGTCGAACAGCTCCTTGAGGCCACCCTTCTCGAGTTCCCACACGGCCCGCTCGGTGGTGCCGCTCGGGCTGGTCACCTGGCGGCGTAGCTCGGTCGGCGACAGGTCGGATGCGGCAAGCAGGGTGGTCGCACCGAGGAAGGTGCCGTTCACCATGACCGCGGCCTCCTCCGGGGTGAAGCCCTTGTCGAGGGCCGTGGCCGTGAGCTGCTCGATCAGGTAGAAGACGTAAGCCGGACCGGACCCGGAGATCGTACTGAGGGCGTCGAGCTTCTCCTCGGGCACGACCAGCACGTCGCCGACGGTGCCGAAGAGGGCCGTGGCGAGCTCGAGATCGGTGGCGCTGGACCGGGACCCCGCGCTCAGCCCCGTGACCGCCTTGCCGACGACGGCCGGAGTGTTGGGCATCGAGCGGATGACGGAGACGGAGTCGGGCAGCAGGGCTTCGAACGTCGCGATGGTGACGCCGGCGGCGACGCTGACGACCAGCGTTCCGGGCTCCAGGCTGTCGGCGATCTCTCGCAGGAGGTCCGGGACCATCGCGGGCTTCACGGCCACGATCACGATGCGCGCACCGGCCACGGCCGTGCGGTTGGCCTCCGGGTCCTCCGCGGTGGCGTAGGCGGTCACGCCCTCGGTCGCGCGGAGTTCGGCGGCCTTGGCGGCGGTGCGATTGGTGGCACGAATACCACCCTGCACGGTCACGCCCGGCTGCAGCAGCCCGGTGAGTACGGCCCTCGCCATAGAGCCGGCGCCGAGGAATGCGATCGTGGGCAGGGTGGTCGATGCAGTCGAAGTCATCCGACGAGTCTACTTTCGAGGCAGGGGTCGGAGCCGGGCGCCTTTTCGATCGTTCTAGGATTGCCCAATGAGCACATCGGGCGGGAACAAGGCAATCGTGGCGGCACTCGGTGCCAATCTGGGCATCGCGATCACGAAGTTCGTGGCCTGGGGATTCTCCGGCTCCTCCTCGATGCTCGCCGAGGGCGTGCACTCCCTCGCCGACTCGGGCAACCAGGTGCTGCTGCTGGTGGGCGGTCGTAAGTCGCGGCAGAAAGCGGACACGGAGCATCCGTTCGGCTATGGCCGGGAACGCTTCGTCTACGCCTTTGTCGTGTCGATCATCCTGTTCTCGGTCGGCGGCGTTTTCTCCCTCTACGAGGGCGTGAGCAAGCTGCAGAATCCGCACCCGCTCGACGTTCCGTGGCTGCCCATCCTGGTGCTGCTGGTCGCCATGGGCCTCGAGTCCTTCTCGCTGCGCACCGCGATCCGGGAATCGAACCTCGTGCGCGGCACGCAGGGCTGGGTGCAGTTCGTGCGGCACTCCAAGGCGCCCGAGCTGCCCGTGGTGCTGCTCGAAGACGTCGCCGCGCTCACAGGTCTGGTCTTCGCGTTCCTCGGCGTCGGCCTGACCATCATCACCGGCGACCCGATCTGGGACGCCATCGGCACCCTGTTCATCGGAGTGCTGCTCGTGCTCGTCGCTGTCGTGCTCGGCATCGAGACGAAGAGCCTGCTGGTCGGTGAGGGTGCCGACACCGCGGATGCCGTATCCATCCAGCGCGCCATCCTCTCCGGCCCGGAGACGCAGAAGATCATCCACCTCAAGACGCTGTACCTCGGTCCGGACGAACTCCTCGTCGCGGCCAAGATCGCCTTCGACGCCGACAACCGCTTCGCCGACGTGGCCGCGGGCATCGATTCGGTCGAAGCCCGCATCCGTGAGGCCGTGCCGGCCGCCCGGGTGATCTACCTCGAACCGGACCTGTACGTCGACCCCAACCGACGCCAGCCTCCCACCGACGCCATCGTCATCAAGGGCAGTGAGTGAGCCGCACCGCGGTCGTTCTGCGACACGATGACACCATCCACCTCGGCAATCTCGAGCCCGTCCTGGTGGAGCACGGCTACGTCGTCCGTTACGTCGACACGCTGCGGGAGGACGTGCGCTCCCTCGACCCGACCGACGGCGATCTGCTGGTCGTGCTCGGCGGCGAGATGGGGGTCTACGAGGCCGACGCGTTCCCGGCACTGCACGACGAGATCGCGCTGCTCGAGCACCGGCTCGGCGCGGGCCTGCCCGTCTTCGGCGTGTGCCTCGGAGCCCAGCTCATGGCCGCAGCCCTCGGTTCCCGGGTCTACCGCGGGCCGACGAACGAGATCGGCTACCGGTCCGTGGTGCCCACGGAGGCCGGCGCGGCGTCCCCGGTGCGCCATATCAGCGGCGTTCCCGTCTTCCAGTGGCACAGCGACACCTTCGACCTGCCCGACGGGGTGACGCGACTGGCCGGTTCACCCCAATACGGCAATGAGGCCTTCTCCATCGGCAAATGGGCGCTGGCCGTGCAGTTCCACCCGGAGGTCACCGCCGAGATGCACGAGGTCTGGCTGGCCGCCTCCGAGGCCGAGGTGGCCGCGGAAGGCTTCGACCCGGGCGAGCTGCGCCGCGACCGGGAACTCTACTCCAGGGGCATGCAGAGCGCGTCCAGGGCCATGTTCAGCGAATGGCTCGACGGGCTGGATCCAGAAAGAACGCTCTGAGCAGCTCCCCGCACTCCTCCGCGTCGACCTCGGCGTAGACCTCAGCCCGGTGGTTGAGCCGGCGGTCCCGCAACACGTCGTACACCGAACCGGCGGCCCCGGCCTTCTCGTCCCACGCGCCGAACACGACCACGGGCACGCGCGCCGCCAGGATCGCCCCGGCACACATCACGCAGGGCTCCAACGTGACCACGAGGGTGCAACCGGTCAGGTGCCAGTCCCCCAGAGCCTGGGCGGCCTGTCGGATGGCGACGATCTCCGCGTGGCCGGTCGGATCCTGCAGCGCTTCGCGCTCGTTTCGCCCACGCCCGATGACCGTGCCGGCAGCGTCCAGCACCACCGCGCCCACGGGAACGTCGCCCGTTTCGAGTGCCGCCCGGGCCTCGTGCAGGGCCAGCCGCATCCATTCACTGTGCCGGCGATCGACCTCGCCCATCCACGTTCCTCTCCCCGACTAGTAGATTGAGCCTATGCGAGTCCACGTAGCCGACCACCCCCTGATCACCCACAAACTCACGGTTCTCCGGGACAAGAACACCCCGTCGCCGATATTCCGATCACTTGTCGAAGAGCTGATGACTCTCCTCGCCTATGAGGGGACCCGCGGTGTGCGGGTCGAGGAAGTGACCGTGCAGACCCCGGTCGCCGTGGCCCGCGGCGTGCAGATCAGCAACCCCAAGCCGCTCGTCGTGCCGATTCTCCGCGCCGGGCTCGGCATGCTCGAGGGCATGGTCAAACTCCTGCCGACCGCCGAGGTCGGTTTCCTCGGAATGGCCCGCAACGAGGAAACCCTCGAGCCGACCACCTACGCGGAGCGTCTGCCCGACGACTTGTCCGACCGCCAGTGCTTCGTTCTCGACCCGATGCTGGCCACGGGCGGTTCGCTGATCGCGGCCATCCAGTTCCTCTTCGACCGTGGCGCCGTCGACGTCACGGCCATCTGCATCCTGGCCGCCCCGGAAGGCCTCGCCGCGGTGGAAAAGGCCCTCGAGGGCCGTGAAGTGACCATTGTGCTCGGCGCCGTCGACGACCGTCTCGACGAACACGGCTACATCGTGCCCGGGCTCGGCGACGCCGGCGACCGCCTCTACGGTCTGGTGTAGCAGAACCGACTGATCCGGTGCCGGGTACCGGCCATGCAGGTCCTGCGACCCACATGGCATGCAACCCCGACATATTCACGAATCTTTGATGAAGTGTCTTTTCATCACGGATGCTTTCACAGTTTCCCTCTCTGCGGCGGATCCTCCGATCCGTCGCAGAGTCACCGAACGTGATGCGCGTCGCACAGCGTCATCCTCGGTCACAGAATTGACACACGCCGTAACAGTGGGCTTTACTCGCAACTATGACAACGAGCGCACGCCCCCAGACCTCCGTCGAGGCCCCCGGGACTGCCGGCATGATGCTGATGCCCGGCGGCTGCTCCGCGTGTTGCCGAATGTCCCGCTAACCAGCGAACCATCGCCCCGTTCCCGCCCCGCTGACGTATCGCGGCCGGCCGGTTGAACTCCGAGTCTCTTCGACTGCCTCCAGGCCATTCACCGGCCGAACTTTTTCGAACCCGCAACCGCTTCGTGCATCGGGTTCCCCTGCAGCATCCCAGCCAAGGATCACCGCCATGTCGCTTGCTCACATTGACACCGCCCGCTCAGCCCGCCTCGAACTTCAGACCGCTCCCACCCCGGCCGCGCCGCGCATCCGGGCCGTGCCCGACGGCACGCAGGCCCGCGGCTTCGTTCTGTACGTCGGCATCGACGAGGACACCGCGGCAGCGGCCGGAACCAGCCTCAGCCGCATCGTCGAGGCCCTGAAGGCGCTGACCAGTACGATCGCCCCGGCCGCGGAGACCCATGCCGCCGTCGCACTGGCACCGGCCGGCGCCGGCGGCCGCGACGTGGACGTCGTACGCCTCGCGCTGCAGGACCCCACCGCCCTGGCCAAGCACCGCAACGTCGCCGAAGACCCCGACCGCGCGCCCGGCGGCGTCGTGGTGGACATCTCCCGCAAGCGCGTCATCCTCGACAGCGAGACCGCGGCGCTCACCTACAAGGAATTCGAACTGCTGCAGTACCTCGTGCTGCGCGAAGGCCGCACCATCGAACGTGCCGAGCTGATTTCCAAGCTCTGGAACGCCGCGGACGACGAGGACGCCCCGAACGAGCGCACGATCGACGTGCACGTGCGCCGGTTGCGGGCCAAGCTCGGCCGCTACGAGGACATCGTGCGCACCGTGCGCGGCGTCGGCTACCGCTTCGACCGTCACGCCGACGTGTCGATCCGCCAGTCCAGCACGCCCAGCCCCGACGTCTTCTGAGTGGTGCCTGCATGACAGAGGGCCGGTCGTAGTAGCTACGACCGGCCCTCTTCCCTTGCACCAAGAGTGTCCTGCAATCACATTTCGCGTCTTCCGCCACAGCAAACGGTTGACGCACTCCGAATATATAACGAACGCGTAACGAGAAGCTAGTTATCCGTTCGTTATTTTTCTTTGAATTCGCCACGAGTGGATGAGGCGGCTTCGTACGGAGTCTCTATTCTTGGAGTTCAAGGATGTGGAGGCAGCGTGACCGATCGAGCCGTGGCTGTAGCCGCCTGGGAGTCCCTGTTCCGCGCCCAGGTCGCCATCATGCGCAGTATCGCCGCCGACTTCCCGTCCCGGGAGATTTCCTTCAACGAGTACGACGTCATGTTCAACCTGTCCCGGGCACCCGGACGGCAGTTGCGGCTCCGCGATCTGAACCGGCACGTGCTACTCACCCAGCCCAGCGTGAGCCGCCTGGTCGACCGGCTGGCTTTGCGCGGTTTCGTGCAGAAGCACACCGACCCGACCGACGGCCGCGGCGCGCTGATCGAATTGACGGATGCCGGCTTCGAGCTCTTCCGCCGGGTCGCGCTGCAACACATGGACACCATCACCGAGCGCATCGGCGACACCCTGAGCGCCGACGAACTCACACAGCTGACCGCTCTCTGCGACCGCCTCCGCGGCAGCGACTGACCCTGCCGCCCCTTCGCCGGCGCACCGCCCCCGCGCCCCCCTGTGCAGACACCACGGGCGGGCGTACGGTAACCGGCGAGGAGGTGGTTCCCATGCACGCAGCGCAGGGAGACCGGATCGTCATTCGAGGCAAGACGGTGGAGGCTTCGGACCGGCATGGCGTGATTCTGGAGGTTCGCGGACCGGACGGCGAACCGCCCTACCTCGTGCGGTTCAGTGAAGCGCACGAGAGCATCGTCTACCCCGGCACGGACTTCATGATCGAGCACATCGACCACTCGTAGAGCCGCGTCCCGAGACGGCCGAGCACAGGCATCCGGCCGGGTCAAGGGGGTACTGCGCCGAGCCGACCTGAGTTAACTTCGGATTACGCGTTGCAGATCGTGGCGGGTACAAGAACAGGAGCCTCAGCCATGAGAATCACGTGTCCCTTTTGTCACTCGGCCGCTCGCCTGACGCCGAACCCGGCGCACGCCGAGCACCACGCCCTTCCGGTCTACGTTCTGAGCTGCACCGGATGCGACCGCACCAATGTGCGCCGCGAGTCGGCCCACCAGCCCCGGACCCTGGTGGCCGCGCGCTGACCTGCCCGACGGGCCGCGCCCCGGGTACGAAAAAACCCCCGCAATCTGGACGATTGCGGGGGTTTCATGTTGTGCGCCCGAAGGGATTCGAACCCCCAACCTTCTGATCCGTAGTCAGATGCTCTATCCGTTGAGCTACGAGCGCAGGCTGTCATTCAGCTAAGCGCTCTATGACAACTTGAAAACTATAACAGCTATTCGGGGCGCTCTGGTGCCGCAAGCGCTGCGGGGGTGCGAATTCCGAGCCAGGAAACGATCCCCCCGGCGATCATCAGGCCCGCCACGACCACCATCACACGCTGGAAGCCGGCCACGTCGAGCGCCGCCCCGATGATGGTTCCGGCCAGAGCCACCGCGATCAGCCCGGCCACCCGGGCCACGGCATTGTTGACGGCCGACCCGATCCCGGCCTGCTCAGCGGGGATCGATCCCAGCACCGCGGAGGTCAGAGGCGCCACGGTGATGGCCAGTCCGAGGCCGACCACCACGATGGCCGGTACAACGTCCACCCAGAGGTCGATGGGCGGCACCGCCCCACGCAGCAGCAGGAAACCGAGACCCGCGACGACCGGACCGACGGCCATGAACATCCGTGGGCCGTAGCGGCCGGCGAGCGTGCCGAACAGGGTCGCGAGGAGCAGCAGCATGACGGTTGCCGGGATGCCCGCAAAGCCGGCCGCCGTGGCGGAGAAGCCGCCGACCTGCTGCAGATAGACCGTGACGACGAAGAAGCCGAGGCTGAGGGCCGCGTAGACACCGACCGTGGCGAGGTTGCCCACCCCGAAATTACGGATCCGGAACAGGTCCAGAGGCATCATGGGATGCGGCGCGCGCGCCTCCCACCAGAGGAAGGCGGAGAAGGCGAGCACCCCGACGATGAACGGGACGAACACGATCGGGCTGGACCAGCCGAGCCGGCCCTGCTCGATCAGGGCGAAGACGGCACCGCCCAGGCCGAGCGCGGCCAGACCGGCACCCCACCCGTCGAGCGGCGCGGCCGGCCGGGTGCGCCCTGGTTCGTGCAGTCCTGCCAGCAGGTACAGCGTGACCGCGATGGGGATCACGTTCAGCCCGAAGATGAGGCGCCAGTTCAGCGTGTCGACCAGGATGCCGCCGAGCACCGGGCCCATGATGCCCGCGATCCCGGTCCAACCGGTCCAGGCGCCGATCATGCGAGCCTGTGCCGCTCCGGAGAAGGTGGACGTGATCAGCGCCAGGGAGCTCGGCACGAGCAGGGCGGCCGCCATGCCCTGCAGCAACCGGGCGAGCACGAGCGCGCTCCCCCAGGGTGCCACCGCGCATGCGAGCGAGGTGATTCCGAACCAGACGAGGCCGATCCGGAGCACCCGCACCCGGCCGAACGTGTCGGAGAGCGACCCGGCCACGAGGATCAGGGCGCCCAGGGAGAGCAGATAGCCGTCGACCACCCACTGCTGCAACGCCAGCCCGCCGCCGAGCTCCGCCGAAATCGCCGGCAACGCGACCGTGACGATGGACCCGTCCAGGAAGGCGACGAACGACGCCAGAATGGCCACGATCAGCACCCGGCGGTCTCTGGCTATCATCCTCTCATCTAACCTCCTCGGGGCCTGCGGGCGCACCCCGGAGCGCCGCGCACCGCCCTAGCCGAGGTCTGGGGCCGGTGCAAAACTGGCGCCATGACCCCGACCCGCAACACCCAGGCATCCTTCGAATATGCGGGCCTGCGCGCCCTGTTCATCAACTGCACCCTCAAACGAAGCCCGGAAATCAGCCACACGCAGGGCCTGATGAACCTCAGCATCAACCTGATGCACGAGCAGGGCGTCTACGTCGAAACAATCCGGGCCGTCGACCACGACATCGCCACCGGCGTCTACCCCGATATGACCGAACGGGGGTGGGCGACGGATGCCTGGCCGGCCCTGTTCGACAAGGTGCGCACCTCCGACATCGTCGTGATCGGCGGGCCGGTCTGGCTCGGCGACAACGGGTCGGTCACCAAGCGCGTGATCGAACGGCTGTACGCCATGTCGGGCGAAATGAACGACAAGGGCCAGTACGTCTACTACGGCAAGGTGGGCGGAGCAGTCATCACCGGCAACGAGGACGGCGTGAAGCACTGCGCGTCGAACGTGCTCTATAGCCTGGCGCACATCGGGTTCACGATCCCCCCGGCGGCGGACTCCGGCTGGCTCGGCGCGATCGGGCCGGGACCGAGCTACCTGGACCCGGGCTCCGGCGGCCCGGACAACGACTTCACGAACCGCAACACCACGTTCATGACCTGGAACCTGATGCACCTGGCCGCGATTCTGAAGGCCAACGGCGGCATCCCCGCTTACGGCAACCTCCGCGCCGAGTGGGACCAGGGCGAGCGATTCGGATTCCAGCCGAACCCGGAGTACCGATAGCGGCGCCGTTGCGCCAGAAGTGAGCCCACCATGACCGTGACCCTGACCCCCGTGGCGCCGACTTCTCCCCGGAGCCGGCTGGACGTGCGGGTAACGGGAGGGGTCGTGCGCGGCGTGGCCGACGACGGCATCCTGGCCTGGCGCGGGATCCCCTACGCCGCACCGCCCGTGGGGGAACTGCGGTTCCGGGCCCCGCAGCCCGTCGCTCCCTGGCAGGGCGTGCGGGACGCCTCCACGTTCGGCCGGGTCGCGCCGCAGCCCTACAAGAGCCAGTTCAAGGGCACCCGGCCGCGCGTACCGGCCGGGGAGGACTGCCTGACCGTCAACGTGCTGCGGCCGGCGTCGTCGTCCCGCAAACGCCTGGGCCGCCCGGTGATGGTCTTCATCCACGGCGGGGGTTACAGCGTGGGCTCCTCACAGGACTTCACCGGCCGGGGCGAGAGCTTCGTGCGCACCGGCCGGGTCGTCTACGTCAGTTTCAACTACCGCCTGGGGGCTCTCGGCTACCTCGACTTCTCCCGGTACTCCACCCCGGAACGGCCCCTCGAGAGCAACCTGGGCCTGCGCGACCAGGTGGCCGCGCTGGAGTGGGTGCGCGACAACATCCGTGCCTTCGGCGGCGACCCGCACAATGTGACCGTGTTCGGGGAGTCGGCCGGCGCCAATGCCGTGCTGCACCTGATGGTGACGCCCGCGGCGAAGGGCCTGTTCGCCCGTGCGATCGCGCAGAGCCCACCCACCAGCGCGTCGTTCTCGCATGCGCTGACGGAGGGTTGGGCGGCAGAGTTCGTGGCGGAACTGCGATCGCTCGAACCGGACGCGGACGCCCTCTCCCCGAACGAGCTGCTGACCGGCGCGGCCGTGGCCGACCTGACCCGGGCCGCGGTGGAACTGCAGTCGCGAACCCCCGATGCGAACCCGGGTACCTTCTGCCTGATCCCGGTGATCGACGGGGACTTCCTGCCCGAGCGCACCCTCGACGCCTTCCGGAACGGGACCGCGCACCGAGTGCCGCTGATCATCGGCACGAACGAGCGGGAGGGCTCCCTGTTCCGGGGACGGGTGGACATCCTGCCGCAATCGCCCAAGCGCATCGCGGCCATTTTCGACCACGCCCCGGTGAATTCGCACGACGCGATGCGGACCGTCTATGCCAGCCTTCCGGCGAAGAGGTCATCGGCCGACTTCGGCGGGGATTTCGTGTTCTGGTTTCCGAGCCTGCAGATCGGCGATTTCCACTCGCGGTTCGCGGCGGTCTACGCCTACCGGTTCGACCTGGCCCCCCGGCTCATGCACCTGCTGGGCATGGGCGCCACCCACGGCATCGAGCTGTTCGCCCTGTTCGACCACGTCGACGGTCCCGTGGCCCGGGCGATGAGCCTGCTGGGCGGGCGGGAACTCTTCATCAACGCGGGCGAACGGATGCGTCTGCACTGGCTGCGCTTCGCCTGCACCGGGCGCCCCGACGACACCTGGCCGACCTACACGGAGTCGGACCGGCTGACCCTGATCATCGACGCGGTCGATCGCATCGAGTCGGATCCGCGCGGAGAACGACGGGCGGTGTGGCAGGAGTTCCTGCCGGGCTTCTAGTGCGCTGCGGCGGTTGGGTCTGGCGCAGGTTGCCGGCAGAGCACGGCCGGCCTTCGCGCCCGGTCCGCGTCATCCGTCACCGCGGCAAGAGAGGAGTTTTTCGCGACACGCCATTCGCCCCGCCCGGAGACCCGGTGTGTCGCGAAAATCTCCGCAGTAACGTGCAGCGGATATGTGCGGCGCGGGAGAAAGGACAAGGGGGAGAGCACAAGGGGGAAAGACAAAACCCCCACATCCCGGGGAACCGGAATGGAGGGGCGGATGCTGCTCGTGCGAAGGACCTTCTGTGCGAAGGATCTCAGTGCGGAGACGGTGGGATTTGAACCCACGGTACCCCGTGAAGGGTACTCCACCTTAGCAGGGTGGTGCACTAAGCCGTACTATGCGACGTCTCCTTGGTGCCTGCAATGCAAACACACGATTGCAATCATAACCGTACTGACGGCATCCGCACGAACCGGACCGACGGATGCCGGCGGGCGCTACTGGTCGTCGAGCGTGCGCCCGACCGAACAGGTGAGTTCGCCGGCGGTCTGGCCGGTCACGGAGTCGGAGAGCACGGTTGTCGACGGATCCGTGACGGCCGGATCAGGGACGGCGGGATCCGCGACCTCACCGGTCGCCGGGTCAACGGTGGCTGCCGGGTCTGGTTCGGCGACCACCGGAGCGTTCGGGTCGACGGTGGCGCCTCCCCCGGTGGTGCCGCCCAGCTGGAGCGAGGCGTCGGCGGCGACCGCCGCGAAGAGGTCGCCGAAGTCGGGTTCGACCGCCTCCACCCCGCCGTCGACCGTTCCGGTCGGCACCTGGATGAAGACGACCTTGCTGAGGTCGATGTCCTTCAGCGCCACCGCGATCGAGGCGAGGGTGGAGACGTCGTTCAAGCTGGTGGAGAGGCTCATGTTGGCCGTCACGGCCTTGGCCAGGGAGTACACCTTGAGCGGATCGGTGAGGGTGTCGGCGCTCTTGACCGTGCGCATGAGCGAGGACAGGAATACCTGCTGGTTGCTGATCCGGGTCAGGTCACTGCCGTCGCCGACGCCGTGGCGGGTGCGCAGGAATTGCAACGCGGCCGTTCCCTCCAGCGTGTGCATGCCGGCTTCCAGATAGGTGTTCGTGTACTCGTCTTCAATGTCTTCGGCGACACAGACCGGAACGCCTCCGACGGCCGTGGACATGGCGATGACGCCGTTGAACTGCACCTCCGCCGCGTAGGGGATGCTCAGGCCGGTCAGTTTCTCCACGGTGAGAACCGTGCAGGCCAAACCGCCGTAGGTGAGCGTGGTGTTGATCTTCTGGCTGCTCATCGAATCGAAGGTGCCACCCTCCGGGTCAGGGCACTCGGGAATGGGCACATACAGGTCCCGGGGAAAGCTGATCACGGAGGCGTTGCTGTGGTCCTCGGAGATGTGCAGCAGCATGGTCACGTCATTGAGGTCGCCGGTGGAGTCTTCCGGGCCGAACGCTTCGCCCTGGCCCTTGCGGCTGTCACTGCCGACGATGAGCAGATTCACCCCACCCTCGATCGCATCGATGCTGGTCGCCGGGCCCGCGGTCTCGTTGGCGAGCTTCACGTCCGGTTGCACGCTCGCGGCGACGTCGTAGGTTGCGATCGCGGCAACGGAGACGCCGCTCACGAGCACGACGGCCAGCGACGCGGCGAGAACCTTGGCCAGAGCGATGAACGGGTTGGAACGGCGGAGACGACCGTGGCGGGCGATGGTGGCGAGCTTCCTCGATCGTGACGAGCGGGGGCGCAATTGGTCGCTCACTCAGGTCCCTTCGTTGATGCAGGCCGTGCAGATAAAGATGCGGAGGGCGTGGGATTCGAACCCACGAGACATCTCTGCCCACCAGTTTTCAAGACTGGCTCCATCGGCCGCTCGGACAGCCCTCCCGTTTCACTACCCGGCTGCGCTGATCGAACACGCGACGCGGACATGCGAATACCGACCGATTCTAACCGCTCGCGGACTAACCACTGTGCCAGAGGATGCTGGCAGCGGGCTGGGCACCGGCTACAGGCTGCCCAGAACGACGGCCAACCCGTCGTCGTGCACGGCTCCGGTGATCTCGCTGGCCACGGACAGGACTTCCTGCGGAGCCTGGCCCATGGCCACTCCCCGGCCCTGGATTCCCGCCCACTCGAGCATCTCGATGTCGTTGCGCCCGTCACCGACGGCCATGACGCGGCTGCGCGGAATTCCGAACTCGGCCCGCACGCGCTCCATCGCCGTGGCCTTGTTCACGCCGTCCGGGGCGATGTCCAGCCATGCGGTCCAGCCGATCGCGTAGCTCACCCGGTTCAGCCCCATCCGGTCCACGACCTGGAGGAAGTCCTCCATGTCGTGGTCGGGTGAGATCACGACGACCCGGGTGGCGTCCTGGCTGAGGAGGTCGTCGAAATCGACGTGCTCGCTGTCCAGCCCGATCGTGGCATCCGGGAAGGGCTCGGTGTAGCGGTAGAAACCGTGTTCATCCTCGACCGCATACCGGGCGCCGACGAGGTGCGAGCGGATCTGCAGGAGCACATCCGTCGGGTCGAAGGTCTCGACCCATTCGCGCCGGTAGCCCGTGGGCGCATCCGGATCGCGGTGCAGGGTGATCGCACCGTTCGAGCAGACCACGAAGCGCGGCCGGATGTCGAGACGATCCAGCACCGGCAGCGTGGTGGCCGTCGAGCGCCCGGTGGCGAGCATGACCTCGTGGCCGGCCGCGGTGAGGCGCTGGATCTGTTCGAGCACGCCGGGGCTGATCGTGCCGTCCTCGTGCATGGTGGTGCCGTCGATGTCGAGGGCGACCAGCCAGGGCGCATCCGTCAGCGTCGTCATGCGCCCACCGGGCGGATGACCTCGAGGCCGCCCAGCCAGGGCCGCAGCGCCTCGGGGATCAGCACCGAGCCGTCCGCCTGCTGGTGCGTTTCGAGCAGGGCCACGATCCAGCGCGTGGTCGCGAGGGTGCCGTTGAGAGTGCCGACCGGCGCGGTCTTGCCCGACTCGGTGCGGTAACGGATGTCCAGCCGACGCGCCTGATACGTGGTGCAGTTGCTGGTGCTGGTCAGCTCACGGTAGGCGTTCTGGGTGGGCACCCAGGCCTCGATGTCGAACTTACGCGCTGCACTGGAACCGAGGTCGCCGGCGGCCACGTCGATGACGCGGTAGCTCAGGCCGAGAGCTTGGAGCATGTCTTCCTGCAGGGCCACGAGGCGGTCGTGCTCGGCCTCCGCGTTCTCCGGCAGCACGTAGGTGAACATCTCCAGCTTGTTGAACTGGTGCACCCGGATGATGCCGCGGGTGTCTTTGCCGCCCGAACCGGCCTCGCGGCGATAGCAGGTGGACCAGCCCGCGTAGCGGAGCGGGCCGTCGGTCAGGTCGAGGATCTCGTCCGAGTGGTACCCGGCGAGCGCGACCTCGCTCGTACCGGTGAGGTAGAGGTCGTCGGCAGGCAGATAGTAGATCTCGTCGGCGTGCTCGCCGAGGAACCCGGTGCCGTCCATGATCTCCGGCCGCACCAGGGTCGGGGTGATCAGCGGGATGAAGCCGGCCGTGAGCGCACGGTCGAGCGCCATGTTCATCAGCGCGATCTCGAGGCGGGCGCCGATGCCGCGCAGGAAGTAGAACCGGGCGCCGGACACCTTGGCCCCGCGGGCCATGTCGATGGCGCCGAGCAGTTCACCCAGTTCGAGGTGGTCGCGCGGCTCGAAGTCGAAGGTGGGCACGGAGCCATGGGTGCGGAGGGTGACGAAGTTCTCCTCGCCGCCGGCCGGGACGCCGTCGATGATGGGGTTCGCCAGGGTGCGCACGACGGCGGTGAACCGCGCCTCGGCCTCGGCGGAGGCCGCCGCAGCGGTTTTGACCTCGGCGGCGAGGCTCTGCGCCTGGGCGACGAGGGCCTTCTTCTCCGCGGGGGGCGCGGCAGCCACCTGTTTGCCGAACTGGTTCTGGGACGCGCGCAGCGCCTCGAACGCCTGGATGGTGGCGCGACGCTCCGCGTCGGCGGCGAGCGCGTCGTCGACCGCCTCGACCGACGCACCGCGCGCTTTCTGCGAACGCTTGATGAGGTCGGGATTCTCTCGCAGCAGCACAGGATCAATCACTGAACCAGTCTACAAGCGCCTGCCCCGGCAGCTTGCTAGCCTTGCCGGGTGGATACTCCCGATCAGCCTCCCGTTGTTCGGCGAGCCGCGGTTGTCTACAACCGGCTCAAGGTCGACCAGGAGCGCCTGCGGGCCAGCGTGTCCCGGGCCGAGGGCGCGGCCGGCTGGGCTGAGTCCCTGTGGTTCTCCACCAGCGCGGATGACGCCGGACAGGCCGCCGCACGGCTGGCCCTCGCGCAGGGCGCGAACCTGGTGCTCGCGGCGGGCGGAGACGGCACTGTGCGCGCCGTCGCCCAGGTGCTGCGGGGTTCCGGCGTGCCTCTGGCCGTCGTTCCGCTGGGCACCGGCAACCTGCTGGCCCGCAACCTGCGCCTGCCGCTGTCGAGCCTGGACGAGGCCACCACGATCGCGTTCACGGGTCTGGACAAGCCGATCGACGTCGGGGTCGCATCCGTTCGCAGCGAGGACGGGACCACATCCGACCATGTCTTCCTGGTGATGGCGGGCATCGGCATCGACGCCCAGATGATCGCCAGCACCCGCCCCGATCTGAAGAAGAAGGTGGGCTGGCTGGCCTACGTCGACGCCGTGGCGCGCGTGCTTCCCCGGGTCAAGCCGTTCCCGATCCGGTACAGCCTGAACGGCCGCCCGCACCGCCCGGCGCACGTCAGCACCATCCTGATCGGCAACTGCGGCCAGCTGCCGGGTAATATCCAGATCCTGCCGGATGCCCGGATCGACGACGGCATCCTCGATATCGCGATGCTGCAGCCCAAGGGATTCCTCGGCTGGCTGACGATCTGGCGCCGGGTGACGTGGGAGAACGGCGTGCTGCGGCGGTCGGCCGTGGGACGGCGCATCCTCGAGCGCACCGAATCGACCACGGCCCGGGTGATGACGACGCTGCAGGCCGCCGACGTGCGCATCGTGCTGGTCGAAGCCCACGATTTCGAGATCGACGGCGACGCGCTCGGTCCCGTGCGCTCGGTCTCGCTGCGCACCGATCCGGTCTCCCTCGTGATGCGGGTTCCGGCCGGCGTCTGAGCGCCTCAACCGGGCAGGCCTCAACCGGGCAGGCCTCAGCCGAGCAGGCCGCTCAGCCAGGCCCGCGCTCCGCTGAAGACCTCGTCATCGTAACGGGACGTGAACTCGATGGGCTGCTTGTCGGCCCGCGGGTAGGAACCGAGGAACATCACCTGCGGACTGAACCGGCGCAGGCCGAGCAGCGCGTCGGCCACCCGCTCGTCATGGATGTGACCGTCGGCGTCGATCACGAAGCGGTAGCGTCCCATCGCGTCGCCGATCGGGCGCGACTGGATCAGGCTCAGGTTCACCCCGCGAGTGGCGAACTGTTCGAGCATTTCGAGCAGCGCGCCGGAACGGTCCTCGGGCAGCTCCACGATCAGGCTGGTCTTGTCCGCGCCCGTGCGCGGCGGCAGGGCGGTCGTGCGACTGACGAGAACGAAGCGGGTGACCGCATTGGGGTTGTCGCCGATACTGCGGGCGAGCACGACCACATCGTGGTGCTTCTCGATCCCGGGCGGGGCGATGGCGGCATCCGCCAGCGCGGATTCGGACAGCGCTGCGGCGGCGGCCACGTTGCTCGACGCGGGGACGTGGCCGTGGCGGGGCAGGTTCGACTCCAGCCAGCGGCGGCACTGGGCGTAGGCGACCGGATGCGCGTTGACGGTCTTCACATCGGCCAGCACGGTTCCCGGGCGAGCCACCAGGACGAAGTTCACCGGCACCAGATACTCACCGATGATGCGGAGCCCGGGGACGCTGGCGAGGGCATCCTGCGTGGCGGACACGCCGCCGTCGACGGAATTCTCGATCGCGATCATCGCGGCCACGCTGCGGCCGGACACGACGTCATCGAACGCTTCGCCCACATTGTTCACGGCCCGCCACGGCTTGCCGTGGGCTTCGACGACCTGGGCGAGGGCGGCCTCCGTGAACGTGCCCGTGGGTCCGAGGAAGCTGTAGCTGACATTGCGGGTCTCGGACATGGAGATCAGCCTAGTTGCAGTGCAAGACTGGGGACCATGAACGAACGCGCGGGCACAGCGGCCCTGGAATCTGACCTTGTCGATGTCGAAGCGCTGGTGAAGGCGTACTACGACCTGAAACCGGATGTCACGGTGCCCGCCCAGCGGGTGGCCTTCGGCACCTCCGGACACCGAGGGAGCTCTCTCAACACCGCCTTCAACGAAGACCACATCATCGCGACCACCCAGGCGATCGTGGAATACCGCGCAGCCCAGGGCATCACCGGACCGCTCTTCATCGGCACCGACCCACACGCCCTGAGTGCGCCGGCGTACACGACCGCCCTTGAAGTGCTCGTCGCCAACGGTGTGCGCGTCCTGGTCGACGAGTTCGACGACTACGTGCCGACCCCGGCGCTCTCGCACGCGATCCTCGCCTACAACCGGGCCGGCAACAGCGACGAGGCCGACGGGATCGTGGTCACCCCGAGCCACAACCCGCCCTCCGACGGCGGCTTCAAGTACAACCCGCCGCACGGTGGACCGGCCGACAGCGACGCCACCTCCTGGATCGCCAACCGAGCCAACGAACTCATCGCGGGCGGCCTCAACGAGGTGAAGATGAGCGAGCCCAGCGCGGTCGAGACCTATGATTTCCGCGGCGAGTATGTGAACGACCTCGAGAACATCATCGACATGGCCGCGATCAAGGCCAGCGGCATCCGGATCGGCGCCGACCCGCTCGGCGGCGCGAGTGTCGGCTACTGGGGCGCCATCCGCGACCGCTACGAGCTCGACCTGACCGTGATCAACCCCCACGTCGACCCCACCTGGCGCTTCATGACCCTGGACTGGGACGGCAAGATCCGGATGGATCCGTCGAGCCCCTCGGTGATGGCGTCCGTCGCCGCGCACAAGGACGAGTTCGACATCGTCACGGGCAATGACGCCGACGCGGACCGGCACGGGATCGTCACGCCCGACGGCGGGCTGATGAACCCGAACCACTTCCTGGCCGTGGCCATCGACTATCTGTACAGCCACCGCGACGGGTGGCGGGCGGATGCCGCGATCGGCAAGACGCTCGTCTCCTCCACCATGATCGACCGCGTCGCGGGCTTCCTCGGCCGCGACCTCTGGGAGGTGCCGGTCGGCTTCAAGTGGTTCGTTCCGGGCCTGATCGACGGCTCGGTCGCCTTCGGCGGCGAGGAGAGCGCGGGCGCCAGCTTCGTGCGTTTCGACGGCACCGTCTGGACCACGGACAAAGACGGCATCCTGCTCGCCCTGCTCGCGGCGGAGATCGTCGCCGTGACCGGCAAGAGCCCCAGCCAGCGCTACGCCGAACTGGCCGAGCACTTCGGCGACCCGGCCTACGCTCGAGTGGATGCCGCGGCGACCCCGGCCCAGAAGGCCCAACTGTCCAAGCTCGACGGTGACGCGATCACCGCGACCGAACTCGCCGGCGAGAAGATCATCGCGAAGATGAGTCACGCCCCCGGCAACGGTGCGGCGATCGGCGGCGTCAAGGTCGTCACCGAGAACGCCTGGTTCGCGGCCCGGCCCAGCGGCACCGAAGACGTGTACAAGATCTACGCCGAGTCGTTCAAGGGCCCGGAGCACCTGAAGCAGGTGCAGATCGAGGCGAAGGCGATCGTCGACGACGCGATCGCGTAGCGCGCCGGATCTCGACAGGCTCGATCACCGCGGTGGTCGAGCCTGTCGGTGGTCGAGCCTGTCGGCGGTCGAGCCTGTCGGTGGTCGAGCCTGTCGAGACCCGCGTCGGCGGTCGAGCCTGTCGAGACCCGCGTCGGCGGTCGAGCCTGTCGAGACCCGCGTCGGCGGTCGAGCCTGTCGAGACCCGCGTCGGTGGTCGAGCCTGTCGAGACCCGCTAGGGAATGCTCCAGTAGTACGCCGTGGCGCCCGGGTGCTTCTCGGTGATCGCGTAGTCCACCGACCGGTAGTCGGTGTCGTCGGTGTGTCCGGCGTAGTAGATCTGGATGTCGTCTCCGGAACCCTCGATCCGGGTGACCACCCCGGTGTGGTCGCGGTCGCCCGAATTGTCCCAGTCGAACTGGGCAACGTCACCGATCTTGACCTGGTCGCGCTGGTCATCCGTCAGAGCCGTGGCCCGGCCGGACTGCGCGACGTAATCCCGGAACGCGGTGGAACTGATCCAGGGCGAGGACGTGTCGAAGTCGGAGCCGGTTCCCTCGGACCACCACTGGTCGTCCATGGTCCAGCCCCGCTCGATCAGGGACTGGCTGGTGAAGTTGACGCAGTCGTTGTCGGTGATCACGCCGTAGGCGTCGGTGTTGTAGTCGGTCCAGTGGGCGAGCATGTAGTCCACCTGGGCCTGCGCCTGGGCGTCGACGGCAACGGGCTCTCCGGCGTCGGCAGGCTCGGCCCGCTCCGGCTCCGTTGCGTCAGCCTCCGTCGCGCCGGTTCCGGACGCGGTATTCGTCGAGGCGGCCTCTGTGGGATCCGGCGTCGGGGTGGCCGAGGCCGTGGGCTCGTCCGCGCCCATCGAGGCCACCGCGGCCGTTCCGGCGACCAGGCCGCCGAGGACAAGTACGACAACGCCGATACGGAAGCGTCGAGTCAAAACCACAGATATCTCTATTCGATCGGGGTGTCACCCGTTCGGGCGACGAAATACCCCGGTTGGGGGACACCCCAGATAATCACACTTATCCGTGAAATGTCAGAGTGTTCCAGTGAGGCGTGGACTCAGTTGTAGCCGGGAGCGGCCGGCAACCCGAAGAACTCCTCGAGCGTTGTCACTCCAACGCTGTGCATTTCGGCTGCGAGCTCAGTGCCGATGAAGCGGAAATGCCAGGGCTCATAGGCGTAACCGGTGATCTCCACCTTGTCGGCGGGGTACCGCAACAGGAATCCGAATCGCCACGCGTTCTGCGCGAGCCACTGCCCCTGCACGGTGTCGCCGAAACAGGCAGCCAGGGAGCAGTTCCCGGGCAGCGCGCTGATGTCGATGGCCAGCCCGGTCTGATGCTCGCTCGTTCCCGGTCGTGCCGTGCTCGTGTCGGCGACCGCCTGACCGTTGGCGGCGACGTCGCCGGCATAGAGGTCGACCTGGGTGGCGTAGCTGCGGTAAGCGCTCTGCGACTGGAACTGCAACCCCGTCTCGGCCTCGAAGGCTGCGAACAGGGCGACGACGGCGTCGGCAGCCTCCCGGCGCAGCAGCGGCGTCCAGACGTGGGCCACCGGCACCTCGACGAGGTCGCTGGGTGAGTAGTCGGCGGGATTCAGCGGCCGGGTCTTGTCGACGACCACCCAGATGCTGGCCGGGTCGTCGAGAGAGCGCGCCGACCGGTTGAAGGTGGGCACCACGGCAGGCTCCGGGGATCCGGTCGGGGCAGCTCTGGTCGGGGTGGGCGTGGCGGTCGGCTCCTGGCGGGGGGTGGGCACCGGATCCACGACAGGGCTGGCGGCGAGCGGCGGAGGTGCCCCCGTCAGGGCTCCGGCCAGGACCGCACCGGAAGCGAGCACGGCGATGACGATTGACAGCGCAATGATGCGCCTCCGCCGAAACGGATGCGCCGGCCCTGGTGCCTGTAGTCCCCCCACGGTGGCGAGCCTAGACCGGTCGGGGCCGTTCGGGCGACCGACGTGCTGGGGTCCCGTCGAACTCGATCGCCGGGGTGGGGAATTGTGCGGGCCGGCGAGGCGTTGGACCTCCTATGCGTATTGTTATTGCAGGTGGACATGGAAAAATCGCTCGTCAGCTGACCCGGGAGCTGGCGAAGGACGGCCACGAGGTCGTCGGGCTGATTCGAACGGATGAGCAGCGGGCGGACCTGATTGCCGACGGGGCGGTGCCGGTGGTGATCAGCCTCGAGGCGTCCTCGGCCGCCGACGTCGCGCATCTTCTGGCCGGCGCCGACGTGGCGGTGTTCGCCGCAGGAGCCGGAGCGGGCGGCAGCGAGGAGCGCCGGCAGGCCGTCGACTTCGGCGGCTCGGTGCTGCTGGCCGACGCCGCCGAGGCCGCGGGCGTGCCCCGTTTCATCCAGATCTCCTCGACCGGCACCGAGAAGGTGCGGAACGGCCAGACCCCCGAGGATGTCCCGGCGGACTTCCTCGGCTACCTTCAGGCCAAGCTGGCGGCCGAAGACGACCTCGTCACCCGCCCTCTGGACTGGACGATCGTCCGTCCGGGCGGCCTGCTCGATGACGCCGGCACCGGTCAGGTGCGACTGACCCCCGCCGGCCCCGGCCTGCCGGAGGACAGCGCCAGCGTTCCCCGCGCCGACGTCGCCGCCGTGCTGGCCGAGTTGATCACGAGTGGCGCCGCGACCCGCCGGGTGCTGCACCTGGTGTCCGGTGAGACGCCCGTCACCACCGCCGTGGCCGCGTTCGCGTAGGCCGGGTCGGCTTCACGCCGAGCTCGACGCCGACCGCCCGGGAAGAAGCAGCTTGAATGCGCGACGGATGTCTGAAATGCTGTGTGAGAGCGCTCTCTCGGTGACCCGGTGAGCCCGGTCCCGCCGGAACATCCGTCGGGGTGAATCCAATGGAGGATCCCATGTCCCTCGAGCCCATCATTCAGCACACCGACCGAGGCGAGATCCCGGTCGACCCCGCAGAGGGCACCGTCCGGGGTGGACCGGTGGATCTGGACGGACGCCGGTTCTACCGGATCGAGGCCTACGACCAGATGCCGCCGTTCTTCATGACGCTCGTCGGCGCGAGCGACGTGTGGCTCTTCATCTCGAGCACCGGCGGCCTGACCGCCGGCCGGGTTGACGCCGACCGGGCCCTCTTCCCGTACTACACCGACGACAAGGTCACCGAGAGCGCCGGCCGGACCGGCGGGCTGAGCGTGCTGCTCGTCCGACGGCCCGACGGGACCAGCACCCACTGGCAGCCGTTCGCGGAGCTGCGCCCCGGCGATCAGCACGTGCAGCGCACGCTCTACAAGGACGCCCTCGGCACGACCCTGGTCTTCGAGGAGACCCGCCCGGATCTCGGCCTGCGCCTGCGCGTGACGTGGCAGACCAGCGCCCGTTTCGGCGTCGTGCGCAGCTGCGCTCTCACTTCTCTCGCCGGCGACACTCTCGACGTCGACCTCCTCGACGGCCTGGTGAACATCCTCCCTGCCGGGGCCGGCAAGAAGACGCAGAACGAGTTGAGCGTGCTGCTCGACGCCTACAAGCGCGCCGAGCTCGACCCGGCGACGGGCCTCGGGCTGCTGACGCTGAGCGCGACGCTCTCCGACCTGGCCGAGCCCAGCGAGTCGCTGCAGGCCAACGTGGCCTGGCAGGTCGGGCTGAGCAACGCCGAGCACCTGCTCTCGACCAGCCAGGTGGCCGCCTTCGCCCGCGGCCGGGGCATCACCGCCGAGACGGATGTCCGCGGCCAGCGCGGCGCCTACCTCGTGCACGCGAGGACCACACTGGCCCCCGGCAGCACACTGCGCTGGCAGATCGTCGCCGACGTGAACCAGGATGCGGCGGATGTCGTGGGCCTGCGGGAGAAGTTTCGCGACCCGCTCGCCCTCGCCGAGGAGCTGGCGGCCGACATCTCCGGCACCCGATCCGATCTGGAGACGATCCTCGGGGCCACCGACGCCGCCCAGCACACCGGTGACGAGCTGGCGACCATCCACCACACCGCCAATGTGCTCTTCAACACCATGCGCGGCGGCGTCCCCGCCGAGGGTTACACGGTGGAGTCCCGCGACGTGCGGGCGTTCATCACCCAGCGGAGCCAGGCGACGGCCCGGCGCTGCGCCGCGGTGCTGGAGGCCCTGCCCGAGCGGCTGCGGGCCGACGAGCTCATCGCCATCGTTCAGGAGCACGGCGACGTGGACCTGTGGCGCCTCGCCACGGAGTACCTGCCGCTCACGTTCAGCCGCCGGCACGGCGACCCGAGCCGGCCGTGGAACCAGTTCCGGATCGTGCTGAAAGACGAGAGCGGCATCCGTCGCCTGGAATACCAGGGCAATTGGCGGGACATCTTCCAGAACTGGGAGGCGCTGGCCTGGTCGTTCCCCGAATACGTGGAGTCGATGATCACGATCTTCCTCGACGCCACCACCGCCGACGGCTACAACCCGTACCGGATCTCCCGCGACGGCATCGACTGGGAGGTCCCCGAGCCCGAGGACCCGTGGGCCAACATCGGCTACTGGAGCGACCACCAGATCGTCTACCTGCTCAAGCTGCTCGAAACCTCGCACCGCTTCCACCCGGGGCGCCTCGACGCGCTCGTCAACCGGGCGGCCTTCACCCACGCCGACGTGCCGTATCGGATCGCCGCGTACCGGGACATCCTCACCGACCCGTACAACACCATCACGTTCGACGACGAGCGGCAGCACACCATCGACCGCCGGGTCGCGGCGGAGGGGTCGGACGGACGGCTCGTGCACGGCGCCGACGGCGACCTGGTGCGGGTGACGCTGGCTGAGAAGGTGCTGCTGCTCCTGCTGGCCAAGCTCGTCAACCTGGTGCCCGACGGCGGCATCTGGATGACGACCCAGCGCCCGGAGTGGAACGACGCCAACAACGCGCTCGTCGGCCGCGGCCTGTCGGTGGTCACCCTCGCCTACCTGCGCCGCTACCTCGTCTTCGCGCAGGACCTGCTGACGGTCGACGTCGAGCTCTCGAGCGAACTCTCCGGACTGCTCACCGCGGTGCGCGACGTGCTCTTCGAGCATTCGGACGCCCTGGCCGACGGATTCGATTCCACTCGCCGCAAGACCGTCATGGACGATCTGGGCGAGGCCGGGACCGCCTATCGCAAGCAGGTCTACGCCGGTTTCGGCGGGGACCGGTCGACGGTCGCCGCGGGAGACGTCGCCGAGCTGCTCGATCTGGCCCGACGCTTCGTGGAGTCCGGCCTGCGCGCCAACCGGCGGGGCGACGGCCTCGTGCACTCCTACAACATTCTGGACCTCGGAGCCGATCGCGCCGACGTGCGGCGGCTGGCGGAGATGCTCGAGGGCCAGGTCGCCATCCTCTCCTCCGGCCTGCTCGGCCCGGACGAGTCTCTGGACCTGCTTCGCGCCCTGCGCGCAAGCCGGCTGTACCGCGCCGACCAGCACAGCTACATCCTCTATCCCGACAAGGACCTTGCGTCCTTCCTCGCCCGCAACACCTTCAGCGCCGCCCGGGCCGACGACTGCCCCCTCGCCCTGCGCCTTGCCGCGGCAGGCGACCGCAGCGTCGTCGTGCGGGATGTCCAGGGAGACCTGCACTTCGCCGCCCACATCCGGAATGCCAGGGGCGTTTCGGAGGCGCTGGACGCGCTCAGCACCGACCCGGCCCTGCATGACGCCGTGGAACAGGACCGGGCCGAGCTCCTGGGCATCTTCGAGGAGGTCTTCCGACATGCCGAGTTCACCGGGCGCTCCGGGTCGTTCTTCGCCTACGAGGGCCTCGGCAGCATCTACTGGCACATGGTGTCGAAGCTGCTGCTCGCGGTGCAGGAGACACTGGAACGTGCCATCGCCGAGCAGGCGGACGAGGCGGCGATCTCGGGGCTGAAGGCGGCATACGAGGACGTGCGGGCCGGCATCGGCTACCGCAAGGATCCGCTGACCTACGGTGCGTTCCCCACCGATCCCTACTCACACACCCCGGCCGGCCACGGCGCACGGCAACCGGGAATGACCGGGCAGGTCAAGGAGGAGGTGCTCACCCGGATGGGCGAGCTCGGCCTGCGGGTCGAGGACGGTCGCATCCGGTTGCGGCCCACTCTGCTCCGGGCCGGCGAGTGGACCACGACGCCCGGCACGTTCACCTATTCGGACGTCACCGGTGAGCAGCAGAGCATCGATCTGCCCGCCGGAGCGCTGGCCTTCACGTTCTGCCAGGTCCCCGTCGTATTCCACCGCGGGGGCCCGCTCGACGTGGTCGCGCACCTGTCCGACGGCACCCACGTGCCCGGGCAGGGTGGCACACTCGACGCCGACCTGAGCGCGAGCATCTTCCGCCGCGACGGCCGGGTGCTCTCCCTCGTGGTGACCGTGCCGGAGCACGCCGGAATCTGACCCGAACGGGGCGGCGGCCGACCCGCCGCCCCCGGCTGCGACTCCTCACGCGCACCAAATGAGAGCGCTCTCTTGACAAACGACCAATCCGCACACTAGCGTGATCATCAACACGTGAGAGCGCTCTCACAGCACTGATGAGAGCGGACTCGCATCCACCCATCAGCACGCACACAAGGGAGTGACCGTGAAGCGTTTCCCACGCAGCACACTTGCAGTAACCGTCGCCGGAGCAGCATCGTTCGCATTGCTCATGTCCGGCTGTTCAGCCGGCGCCGACACCGGGCAGTCGACGGACAAGAACGTCAAACTGACCGTCGCCACCTTCAACGAATTCGGCTACGAGGACCTCTTCGCCGAGTACGAGAAGGCCAACCCGAACGTCACCATCACGCACAAGAAGGCCGCCACCTCGAACGAGGCCCGCGACAACCTCACGACCCGTCTCGCCGCAGGCAGCGGCCTGAGCGACGTCGAGGCCATCGAAGTGGACTGGCTGCCGGAACTGCTCCAGTACTCCGACCAGTTCGTCGACCTCACCTCCGATGACGTCAAGGACCGCTGGCTGGATTGGAAGACCGAGGCCGCAACGGATGCCGACGGCCGCCTCATCGCCTACGGCACCGACATCGGCCCGCAGGGCGTCTGCTACCGCTCCGACCTGTTCGCCGCCGCAGGCCTGCCGACCGACCGCGCTGAAGTCGCCGCGCTCCTCGGCACCAGCTGGGAAAGCTACTACGCAGCCGGCGAGAAGTTCGCTGCCGCCGGCACGAACGTGCCGTGGTTCGACTCGGCCGGAGCCACCTGGCAGGGTGTCGTCAACCAGATGCCCAACGCCTACGAAGAAGAAGACGGCACCATCATCGCCACCGAGAACCCGGAGGTGAAGGAGGCCTACACGAGCGTGCTCGGGGCCAGCACCACCCTCTCCGCCCACCTCGGACAGTGGAGCGACGACTGGACCGCCAGCTTCCAGAACGACGGCTTCGCCACCATGCTCTGCCCCGGCTGGATGCTCGGCGTGATCTCCGGAAACGCTGAAGGCGTCACCGGCTGGGACATCGCCGACACCTTCCCCGGCGGCGGCGGCAACTGGGGCGGTTCGTACCTGACCGTTCCCGAGCAGTCCAAGAACCAGGTCGAAGCGCAGAAGCTCGCAGCCTGGCTGACCGCCCCCGAGCAGCAGCTCAAGGCGTTCGAATCCAAGGGCACCTTCCCGAGCCAGGTCGACGCTCTCGCGAGCGACGAACTGCTCAGCGCCACGAACGAGTTCTTCAACAACGCGCCGACCGGTGAGATCCTCGCCAACCGCGCCGCGGCCGTCGACGTGACGCCGTTCAAGGGCGAGTTCTACTTCGCCATCAACGACGCCATGCAGCAGGCTCTCACCCGGGTCGAGGATGGCTCCATGACGCCCGACGAGTCCTGGGCTCAGTGGGTCACCGACGTCGAGTCGCTCGGCTAACCAGCACCACCCGCCGGCCGGGCCTGTCGAGACACCTCTCGTCAGGCCCGGCCCCCGGTCCCGGCCGGCTCTCCCGGCTCGACCGCCCTGGTTTCGACAGGCTCGACCACCGGGTTTCGACACGCTCAACCACCGGGTTTCGACACGCTCAACCACCGGGTTTCGACACGCTCAACCACCGAAGGACTGTTCATGACCACCGCCGCCGCCGCCGCCGAGGTGAATGCCCGCAGCATCCGCCGCATCGCCCTCAGCCACAAGCTGAGCCGCTGGGATGTGCGCTTCTCGCCCTACCTGTACATCTCTCCCTTCTTCCTCGTCTTCGGAGTCATGGGCCTCTTCCCCCTGCTGTACACGGCCTGGGTGTCGGTGCACGACTGGAACCTCATCGGCGGCCAGGGCGACTTCGTCGGTCTGGAGAACTTCGTCACGGTGCTGACCCAGGGGTACTTCTGGAACTCCCTCCGCAACACCTTCAGCATCTTCCTGCTCTCGAGCATTCCCCAGGTACTGGTCGCGCTCGGCATCGCCGCCGTGCTCGACTTCAACCTGCGCGGCAAGACCTTCTGGCGTATGGGCGTACTCCTGCCCTATGTCGTGGCCCCGGTCGCGGTCGCACTGATCTTCAACGACCTCTTCGGTGACAAGTACGGCCTCATCAACAGCGGCATCATGAGCCTCGGGCTCGAGCCGATCCGCTGGCACGTCGACGTGATCCCCAGCCATATCGCCATCGCCACGATGGTGAACTTCCGCTGGACGGGCTACAACGCCCTCATCTTCCTGGCCGCCATGCAGGCCGTCCCGCGGGACTACTACGAGGCCGCCATCATCGACGGCGCCAACCGCTGGCGCACCTTCCGGTCGATCACCCTGCCACTGCTGCGCCCGATCATCATCTTCGTCATCCTGACCTCGACGATCGGCGGTCTGCAGATCTTCGACGAGGCGCGCATGTTCGACAACGTCGGCCAGGGCGGGGCCAGTCGCCAATGGCAGACACTCACCCTGTACATCTACGAACTCGGCTGGAACCAGCGCAACTTCGGCCGGGCGTCCGCCGTGGCCTGGCTGCTCTTCCTGATCATCATCCTCATCGCGGTGATCAACTTCCTCATCACCCGCCGCATCGCGGGCACCGCCGACCGCAAGCTGCGCGTCCGCCCGAAAGGCATGAAATGAGCAAGACCATCATCGGCGGCCACGACCGCCGTCCCTCCCTCTGGGTCTACGGCATCCTCATCGCCGTTCTCCTCGGCTCGGCCTTCCCCATCTGGTGGTCGTTCCTGATCGGCAGCCAGGACGCCTCCGCGCTGAACCAGAACGGAATGATGTGGATTCCGGGCGGGAACTTCATCGCCAACGCCCTGACCGTCATCGACAGCATCCCGTTCTGGACGGCCCTGGGCAACAGCATCATCGTGTCGACGGTCGTGTCGCTGAGCGTGGTGATGTTCTCGACCCTGGCCGGTTACGCCTTCGCCAAGCTGAAGTTCCGTGGCCGTGAAGGCCTGCTGATCTTCGTGATCGCGACCATGGCCGTACCGACCCAGCTCGGCATCGTGCCGCTGTTCATCGTCATGTCCCGGCTCGGCTGGACCGGCAGCCTCTGGGCCGTCATCGCACCCGCCATGGTCACCGCGTTCGGCGTGTTCTGGATGACCCAGTACCTGCGTGACGCACTGCCGGACGAGCTGATCGAGGCCGTGCGCATGGACGGCGCGTCGATGATCCGCAGCTTCTGGCACATCGGCCTCCCCGCCGCGCGCCCGGCCGCAGCCATGCTGGCCCTCTTCACCTTCATCGGCACCTGGACGAACTTCTTCTGGCCGTTCATCGTGCTCGGGCCGGGCAACCCCACCCTCCCCGTGGCATTGCAGCAGCTGCAGGCCGCGTTCTACGTCGACTACTCCCTCGTGCTCGCCGGCGTCGTCCTGTCGATCATCCCGCTGATCCTGGTCTTCATCTTCCTGGGCAAGCAGCTGGTCGCCGGCATCATGCAGGGCGCGGTCAAGGGATGACCGCGGTACTGAACCCTTCCACCGTGAACCAGAATATGGATATGACCACAGACGCTCGCTCCTTTCCTCCCGCATTCCTGTTCGGAGCGGCAACGGCCGCCTATCAGATCGAGGGTGCCGCCCACGAGGACGGGCGCACGGATTCCATCTGGGACGCGTTCAGCCGCGTCCCCGGCGCCGTCCTCGGCGCCGACAACGGGGACGTCGCCTGCGACCACTACCACCGTTACCAGGACGACGTCGCGATGATGAAGGATCTGGGCCTGCAGACCTACCGCTTCTCCACCTCCTGGTCGCGCGTGCAGCCCGACGGCGGCCCGGTCAACCCGAAGGGGATCGACTTCTACTCCCGCTTGGTCGACGAGCTGCTCGGCGCCGGCATCAAGCCGTGGCTGACCCTCTACCACTGGGATCTGCCGCAAGCCCTCGAGGAGAAGGGTGGCTGGGTCAACCGCGACACTGCTTCCCTGTTCCGGGACTACGCCCTCAACGTGCACGACGCCCTCGGCGACCGTGTCGACGTGTGGACCACCCTCAACGAGCCGTGGTGCTCCTCTTTCCTCAGCTACACCGGCGGCGTGCACGCCCCGGGCCGGCAGAGCCCCCGCGACGGCCTCGCCGCGGCGCACCACCTCCTGCTGGGCCACGGACTCACCATCGAGGCCCTCCGCGACCGCGATCCGAAGCTCGAGCTCGGCATCACGCTGAACCTCACCGTCGCCAAGCCGGTCGATCCGGCCCGCGCCGGCGATGTGGACGCCGCCCGCCGGATCGACGGACAGTTCAACCGAGTCTTCCTCGACCCGATCTTCCGCGGCGCCTACCCCGAGGACCTCCTGGAGGACGTCGCCGAATTCGGACTGACCGACTTCATCCAGGACGGCGACCTGGCCCAGATCAGCCAGCCGATCGACACCCTGGGCGTGAACTACTACCACGGCGAGCTGGTCAGCGATCGCCCGGCCGAACATCCGTTGCTCGCCCAGGCTCCGACCAGCCGTCCCACCCGGTCGGCGTTCCCCGCCGCCGACGGTGTCTTCACCCACCCGCAGGGGCTGCCGCTGACCGCCATGGAGTGGGAGGTGCAGCCGGACGGCCTGCGCGAACTGCTCGTTCGCGTGAACACCGAGTACGCAGCACCGGCCGGCACCAGCCTCTACGTCACCGAGAACGGCGCGGCCTTCGACGACGTCGTCGCGGCGGACGGCAGCGTACCGGATGCCCGGCGCACCGAGTTCCTGACCGACCACCTCGGCGCCGTGCTCGACGCCATCGATGAGGGTGTCGAGGTCCGGGGCTACTTCTACTGGTCACTGATGGACAACTACGAGTGGGCCTGGGGCTACGACAAGCGCTTCGGAATCGTACGGGTCGACTACGCCACCCAGGAGCGCACCGTCAAGGACAGTGGGAGGGCTTACGCCGACATCATCCGCAACCGCGCCCTGTCCTGATCCGGAATTGCAATGGTCACCGGCGAATTAGACTGACGCCATGATTACCAGTGTGCGCCAGGCCCGTCCGTCGCAGCCCACCCTGGAGATGGTGGCCGAGGTGGCCGGGGTTTCCCGTGCCACCGTGAGCCGGGTCGTGAACGGGTCGCCGAAGGTCAGCCCCGAGATCGTCGCCTCGGTGACGGATGCCATCAACCAGCTCAACTATGTCCCGAACCGGGCGGCCCGCTCGCTCGCGAGCCGGCAAACCGAGGCCGTGGCCCTGGTCGTGCCCGAGGACATGACCCGGTTCTTCGGTGACCCCTACTTCGCCGCGGTCGTGCAGGGCATCACCCGCCGCCTCGACCAGAGCGACTACACGCTCAACCTGCTCGTCGCCTCGAGCGACCCGCGGCACAAGACCATGCGCTACCTGCGCTCGGGCAACGTCGACGGCGCACTCATCATCTCGCACCACACCGGGGACGACTTCGTCGCCGAACTGGAGAAAACCATGCCCGTGGTCTTCGGCGGCCGGCCGGCGAACGCGGTTAACCCGAACGCCTACTTCGTCGACGTCGACAATGCGTCCGGTGCCGAGACGGGCACCCAGCGCCTGATCGACATCGGGCGGCGCCGCGTCGGGTCGATCGCCGGAGCGGTCGACATGCCCGCCGGCATCGACCGGCTCATCGGTTTCGAGCGCACGCTCGAGCGAGCCGGGATGCCCACGGATGCCGTCGAGCCCGGCGACTTCACGGCCTCGGGCGGCGCGGCGGCCACCCGCCGACTGCTGGAGCGCTGCCCCGACATCGACGGCCTCTTCGTGGCCAGCGACCTGATGGCCACCGGTGCGGTGGACGTGCTGCGCGAGTTCGGCCGCTCGGTGCCCGGGGACGTGGCCATCGTCGGATTCGATGACAGCCCGGCCGCGACGAGCGGCCTGGTGCCGTTGACCACTGTCAGCCAGCCCTCCGAGGAGATGGGCTACGCGATGGCGGACATCCTGCTGCGCCGGCTCTCCGGCGACGAGAAGATGCCGCACCAGACCCTGATGCCCACCCGCCTGGTGCTGCGGGAGTCGGCGTAACTTCATCGCGAGTGTGCCCGTTCCGGTCGAGAGTGACCGGCGCAGCGGGCACTCTCGACCGGAACGGGCACTGTGCGGGAGCGAGAGGGCGATCAGGCGAGCTGGGGCATGACCTCGCGGGCGATGAAGTCCAGGTGGTCGAGGTCGGACAGGTCCATGATCTGCAGGTAGACGCACTCGACCCCGTCATCCGAGAGCGCGCCGAGGCGGTCCACGACCTCGGATGCGGTGCCGGCCACGCCGTGCGCCCGCAGCTCGGCGGGCTCCCGGCCCACGGCCGCGGCCCGGCGGGCGAAATCGGCCTCGTCCGCACCCGCGACGGCGATCAGGGCGGCCGAATAGACGAGCTCACGGGGATCGCGGCCGATGGCCTCGCAGGCCGCGCGCACGCCGGCGAACTTGGCCGGGACATCCGTGAAGTCGGGGAAGGGCAGGTTGAACTCGGTGGCGAAGCGGGCCGCCATGGCCGGGGTGCGTTTGGCGCCGCCGCCGCCCACGATCACCGGGATGCGGGCCTGCACGGGCTTGGGCAGGGCAGGCGAGTCGACGAGGGTGTAGTGCTCGCCGGTGAAGCTGTAGCGGTCGCCGACCGGGGTCTCCCAGAGGCCGGTCACGATCTCCAGCTGCTCCTCGAGCATGCCGAACCGCTTGGCCGGGAATGGGATGCCGTAGGCCAGGTGTTCCTGCTCGAACCAGCCGGTGCCGAGCCCGAGCTCGACCCGCCCGCCCGACATCTGGTCGACCTGCGCGACCTGGATCGCGAGAATCCCCGGCGGCCGGTAGGTCACCGACGAGACCAGGGTACCCAGGCGGATGCGCCGGGTCTCCCGGGCGAGACCGGCCAGGGTGGTCCAGGCATCCGTCGGCCCGGGCAGGCCGGGGGCCGTGTCGCCCATGGCGAGGTAGTGGTCGGAGCGGAAGAACGCGTCGAAGCCGAGCGTCTCCGTGGCCTGGGCCACGGCGAGGATGTCGTCGTAGGTGGCACCCTGCTGCGGTTCGGTGAAAATGCGGAGTCTCATGCTCCCAGTCTTGTCTCGGCTCCGTCCGGGGCGAAATCGAGCAGCGGCGGCTGGGCGGGGTTCACTGCTCCAGGCAGGGCATCGACGCCGGCCAGGAACTCGACGTCCGGCAGCAGCGCGAAGCGCGCCCGCATGACCGCGATCGATTCCGGGTTCTGGTCCACCAGCACGAACCGGCGGCCGAGGGCCGCGGCGACGGCGCCGGTCGTGCCGCTGCCGGCGAAGAAGTCGAGTACCCAGTCCCCCTCGCGGCTGGACGCCTGGATCATGCGGCGCAGGATGCCGACGGGCTTCTGGGTGGGATACCCGGTCTTCTCCTTGCCGGTCGGCGACACGATCGTGTGCCACCAGACATCCGTTGGCAGCTTGCCCTTCGCGACCTTCTCCGGGGTGACCAGCCCGGGCGCCATATAGGGCTCACGGTCGACCGTGGTCGAGTCGAAATAGTACCGGGCCGGGTTCTTCACGTAGACCAGGATCGTGTCGTGCTTGGTCGGCCAGCGGTTCTTCGACTTCGCACCGTAGTCGTAGGCCCAGATCAGCTCGTTCAGGAAACAGTCCCGGCCGAAGAGTGCGTCGAGCAGGACCTTGGCGTAGTGCGCCTCGCGGTAGTCGAGGTGCAGGTACAGCGTGCCGTCGTCGGCGAGCAGGCGCCAGGCCTCGATCAGGCGCGGCTCGAGGAAGGCCCAGTAGTCCTCGAACTGGTCGTCGTAGCCGAGCAGGTCACCCTTGATGCGCTCGTAGCGCTGTCCCTTGAATCCCGTGATGGTGCCCGCCGCTTTCGCGCCGAGGGCAGCGGATGCCGCCTGGGCGGGCGCCCGGACCGACGTCGTGGTCTGCCGGTTCTGTTTGCGTCCCGTGTTGAACGGCGGGTCCAGGTAGATGAGCGTGAAGGCCGCATCGGGCAGGTGCGGCAGCACCTCGAGGTTGTTCGCGTGGACGACACGGCTGGAAGAGGTGGGAGACCACGCGGTTGGCATTCCCTCATTGTGTCAGGCACCCTACGCTGAAGGGATGACAACAGACGCAGCAGCCCCGGAAACCACGACGGACTCCAGCACGGACTCAGCGACGGCCTCGACCACGGTCGAGTTCCGGCACGAGCCGGCCCTCTCCCGCTACACGCTGGAGATCGCGGGAGCCACCGTGGGATTGGCCGATTATGAGATCGCCGGCGAGGAGGTTTTGTTCACCCACGTCGAGGTGGACCCCACGCACCGGGGCGAGGGCCTGGCGAGCATTCTGGTCGAGCAGGCGCTCGACGACGTACGCACTCAGACCACACTCACCGTCGTGCCGGTGTGCCCCTACGTCGTGCGCTGGATCGACCTGCACACCGAGTACCAGGACCTGCTCACGCGCGGACAGTAACCCTCGGCCTACGGAACGCGGCCGATCCACTCATCCGTGCCGAACTTGGTCTCTACCAGCTCGGCCGCCCGCTCGTATTCCGCTTCGGTGATCTCGCCCGCAACCGCGCCGTACAGTCCGGTGAAGGTGGTCTTCATGCGGTCGATGATCGCGTCTCGACTGAGGCCCGTCTGGCTGCGCAACGGGTCGACCCGCTTCGCGGCGCTCGTGATGCCCTTGTCGCTGAGCTTCTCGCGGCCGATGCGGAGCACCTGCACCATCTTGTCGCCGTCCATGTCGTAGCTCATGGTGACGTGGTGCAGCACGGCGCCGCTGCCGAGCCGCTTCTGGGCGGCCCCGCCGATCTTGCCCTTGGGGCTCGTGATGTCGTTCAGCGGCTGGTAGTAGGCGTCGATGCCGAGGGACTTGAGGGCCGTGAGCACCCATTCGTCGAGGAAGGCGTAGGAGTCTGCGAACGTCATGCCCTGCACGAGGTCGGTCGGCGCGTAGATGGAATAGGTGATGACCGACCCTGCTTCCATGAACATGGCCCCGCCGCCGCTGATCCGGCGCACGACGGTGAAGCCGTGCCGGGCGGCCTGCACCGCGTCGACCTCGTTCTTGAGGGACTGGAAGCTGCCGATCACCACGGCCGGCTCCGTCCATTCCCAGATCCGGAGGGTGGGGCTGCGGCGCCCCTCGCCGACCTCGATCGCGAGCACCTCGTCGAGCGCCATCTGCATGACGGGGGCGACCGCCTTGGTGTGGATCAGCTGCCACTCGTAGTCTCGCCAGCCACTGGCCTGGGCGAGCGAACGGCGGATCGCCACCGCCACCGACTCGGGCGAGAAGCCGAGCAGCGTGGCCTGCGCCGGCAGCGCGGCGCGCACAGCGGCGGCGATGCTCACAGCGTCGCTGTCGGCGGGCAGGCCGTTCACGGCCGCGTTGATGTCACCGAGCGCACTGTCGGGCTCGAGGAAGAAATCACCGGCCAGCCGGAAGTCGACGATCGTGTTGTCGACGACGTCGAGATCGACGACGACGAGCTTGCCGCCTGGAACCTTATATTCACCGTGCATGACGCCAGCCTAATCGGCGGGCACGGCCCAGCGCTTGCCCAGCCACCCGATCAGGTCGTCGAAGACGTCGTCGCGGTTCGTCTCGTTGAACACCTCGTGCCGAGCCCCCGGGTAGACGATGACACGGATGTCGCGCAGCCCCGACCGCCCGGAATAGGCCCGGACCAGCTTGAGAATGCTGCGCTCCCCGCCCACGATGTCGTCGCCGCCGGCCAGGATCAGCAGCGGCAGGTCCGGCGGCAGACCGCGGCTCGGCCGGCCGAAGAGGCGCGCCGCCTCGCGCAAGCCGAACAGCTTCGCCAGCGGAGTCGTGGTCGTGAGCGGGTCGGCGATGAACGCGCGGGCCACCGCGGGGTCGCGGCTGAGCCACTCCACCCCGGTGTCGCCCAGGTGCTTGTGCCGGCGGTTCAGGTCGCCGCTGTCCAGGTAGCCGGGCATCCGGTAGGCCGTGCCGCTGAGCACGACCGCGTCGTAGTCGGCGGCGTGCGCGTTCACGATCATCTGCACCATGAACGACCCCCAGCTGTGGCCGAGCAGCACGAGCGGCAGGTCGGGGTGGGCGGCACGGATGATCCCGCTCAGCTGGTGCACTCCGGCCACGGCCGCGCGCAGGCCGCCGGGGCCGAGGCGGCCGAGGCAGGTGAGGTCGCCACCGTACTGGTGCACCCCGGTGTGGCCGTGGCCCCGATGATCGTCGGCATAGACGGTGTAGCCCGCCGTGTTCAGGCGCTCGGCGAGCTCCGCGTAGCGCTGCGCATGCTCACCGACCCCGTGGGCGATCTGGACGATGGCCCGAGGGCGATCGACGGCCCAGGTGAAATACGTGATCGAGACGCCGAAGTCATCCGTGTAGGTAGGCACGGGGCCAGTCTGACAGCACTCGCCCCGCTCGTCTGCTGGTTACAGGGCTTTGCCGCCAACCTGAACTAGGCTGCGAACAGGGAATACTTAGCAAGGCTAAGTGGTTAGGGTGTGTACCCATGGAATCTTCACCGTCAGCTCTCACGTCAGCTGTTGCCCCTGCAGGCGGCCGGCGCGCGACGGTTGCCGAGTTGAGCCACGACTTCCGGCTGGCCAACGGCCGCCTGGCCCGGCGGCTGCGCCAGGAGAAGGCCGACAACGAGTTGAGCAGCAGCCAGTTCTCGGCGCTCGGCACCATCTTCTTCCAGGGCCCTTTCACCCTCCGCGAGCTCAGCGAGCACGAGCGCGTCACGCCGCCATCGATGAATCGCACGGTCAACGCGCTGGTCGAGGCCGGCCTCGTCGACCGGGCCGGCTCGGCCGACGACGGCCGCAAAGTGGTACTCACGGTGACCGAACGGGGGCGCAGCCTGATGCGGGAGACCCGCAAGCGCCGGGATGCGTGGCTCGCCCAGCGCATCGTGAAACTGAGTTCCGATCAGCGCCGGGTACTCACCGAAGCCGTCGACATCATGAAGGAGCTCGCCAACAGTTGAATACCATGTTTCGCTCCCTGAGCGTCCCGAACTACCGAATCTGGTTCGCGGGCGCCCTGGTGTCGAACATCGGAACCTGGATGCAGCGCACCGCCCAGGACTGGATCGTCCTGACCGAGCTGACCGACTACAACGCCACGGCAGTGGGTATCGTGATGGCCCTGCAGTTCGGGCCGCAGCTCGTGCTGATGCCGTGGTCGGGCCTGATCGCCGACCGGTTCAACCGGCGCCGGCTGCTCATCCTGACGCAGAGCCTGATGGGACTGCTGGCGCTCGGCCTGGGCGTGATCACGGTCACCGGCGTCGTCGAGCTGTGGCACGTCTACCTCTTCGCCCTCGGACTCGGCATCGTGGCGGCCATCGACGCCCCGGCCCGGCAGACCTTCGTGTCGGAGCTGGTCTCCGACGACAACCTGTCGAACGCGGTGGCCCTCAACTCCGCCTCGTTCAACGGCGCCCGGCTCTTCGGCCCGGCCGCCGCCGGCCTGTTGACGGTGGCCGTGGGTGCCGGCTGGGTGTTCATGATCAACGCCGTGACCTTCGCCGCGACGGTCTTCGCGATGACACTGCTGCGAACCGAGCAACTGCGCCGGCAGCCGCGGGCACCCCGCGAGCGCGGCCAGCTGATGGCCGGTTTCCGCTATGTGTCACATCGACCCGACATCGTCGTCGTGCTGATCACGGTTTTCCTGGTGGGCACCTTCGGGTTCAACTTCGCCATTTTCACGGCCACGATGGCGACCGTCGAGTTCGGAATGGGTGCCAGCGAGTTCGGCCTGCTCAGCTCGATCATGGCGATCGGCTCGGTGGCGGGAGCCCTGCTCAGCGCCCGGCGCAGCCGGCCTCGGCTCCGGCTCGTGGTGGCCGGTTCGTTCGTGTTCGGACTCTCCTGCGCCCTGGCCGCTGTGATGCCCAACTACGTGACGTTCGCGATCTCCCTGGCCCTCGTCGGCCTGTCCTCGCTGACCCTGATGACGACCGCGAACGCGTACGTGCAAACCACGACGCGGCCGGCCATGCGCGGCAGGGTGATGGCGCTGTACATGGCAATCTTCGCCGGCGGAACTCCGCTCGGGGCACCGCTGGTCGGCTGGGTGGCCGACCAGTTCGGCCCGCGCTGGGCGCTCGGTGTCGCCGCGCTCTCCGGCCTCCTCGCGGCTGCCGCCGTGCTGTTCTGGATGGTGCGCTACCGCAGCCTGCGGGTGCGGATCCGCCGGGGCGTGTCCCCCCGGATCCGCGTGCACCACGACGGCGACGGCCGCGATGCCGAGACGGCGACCCGCGAGATCGCCATCGTCGAGGCCACGGCGACACGCTAGCGCTCGAATCGCCCGGCTCGGCGAGACGACGGTGTTGGGGTCTGACGGCGCGATCGACAATTCGTAATCAAGTTCGATTTTAGCTTATTATCATGGGAACGAATATAGTGCTTTTGTTCTACTTGAGGTAAACTCTTGTTCATGACCACCCTCGTGGAACACCCCGCAGCGGATGCCGCACCCGGCCCGTTCGCGGCGGCGCGCGTGGTGGCCGAGCTGCAGGCTCTCGCGGGTGAACTCGGTGAGACGCTCGGGTGTTCGAGCGTGCGCGGCCTCGACGACGACGGGCTGCTGCAGGTGACCACGGCGCTCGAGGGGCTCGGCCGCCGTGTCGACGCCCTCCGGGTGGCCGCGGCCGGGGAGGTCGCCGACCGGTCCCGGCCCGAACTCGGCACCGGGCAGCTCTCCGCGAGGAAGGGCTGCCGCACCGCCGGGGAACTCCTCGAGCGGCTCACCCTGGTGTCGGGCCCGACCGCCGGGCGACGGATGCGGCTGGGCAAGCAGCTCCGCACCGGCCGCTCCCTGAGCGGCGAACCGCTGCCGCCCACCTTTCCGGCGACCTCGATCGCTCTGGCCACCGGCGCGATCGGCGTCGACACGGCCGACGCCATCCTGACCGCCTTGACGCCCACGCTGCGGTGCACCGACCTGGACTCGGTGCAGGCCGCGGAGAGCGAGCTGGTGGCGTCGGCGACGGGCACGAGTGCGCAGACCCCGGTGCCCGCGCCGGCGGATGAGGTCCGGTTGCAGGGCTCCGTCTGGAAGGCCGTGCTCGCGCCCGACGGGTCGCGGCCCGACGACCACGCCGCGGTGGCGCGGTCGTTCCGGCTCGGCCGGGAACGCGACGGCGTGGTGCCGGTGTCGGGGTCGTTGATGCCCGAGATCGCGGGCAAGCTGCGCCGCCTGTTCGACGCGTATCTGTCGCCGAAGAGTGCGCCGGTCGCCTTCCACGCCGAGGAAGACGCCGACACAAACCGGGAGGGGCTCACACCGGAGCAGGCGCGGGAGCAGGCGCTGCTCGAACGGGATGACCGCACGCCCGACCAGCGGCGGCACGACGTGTTCGCCGTGATCGTCGACGTCGCCGCCCGCGCCGGCGAGGCACCGACCATCGGCGGCGCCCCCGCCACGGTGCTGGTCAGCGTGCGGGAACAGGACCTCAACGCGGACTTCGGCCAGGGCCGCGGCGTCGGCTGGATCGACGGCGTCGATTCCCCGATCCCGATCACCGCCGTCAAGGATCTGATCAGCACCGGCGGACAGCAGAAGGTCGTGATCAACGACGAGGGCCGCATCATCAAGCTCGGTTCCCCCGAGCGCTGCTTCACGCCCGCGCAGAGACGCGCGATCCAACTCCGCGACGGCACCTGCATCATCCCCTGGTGCAAAATCCCCGCCGGAATGACCGAGATCCACCACGTCATCCCGCATTCCGAAGGCGGGGAAACCCACACCGACAACGGCGTCTGCCTCTGCTGGTTCCACCACCGCTACCTCGCCGCCTCCGGCTGGGCCATCCGGATGGTGCGCGGCGCCGTGCAGATCATGGCACCACCCTGGCTCGAGACCGGGGCACGCAAGTGGCGGGCCGTGACGAAGTCCCGCACCCGGATGACGGACGCCGTTGAACGAACGAACGTGAGCAGGGATGACGAGTAGGGGTGCGTCTGGGCCTTGGTCTCGACAGGCTCGGGTCTCGACAGGCTCGACCAGCGCCATGGGAACCATGGCGACGCAGGTCGCCAGAGCGCCGGGTCACAGCCGTCGGGCCGGCGGATGCCGGTTAGCGCACGCCGGTTAGCGCACGCCGGTCAGCGCACGCCGTTCATCAGCCGCAGGATCGGGCGGGCGATCAGTGCGAGCAGCAGTCCGAGCACGATGGCGACCCCGCCGATCACGCTGAAGTAAACCGTCTCGGGCACCGTGGTGTACCACTCGGCGAGCCAACCGGACATCGCGCTGCCCAGGGCGATCGACAGGAAGAACAGCGCGACCATCTGGGTCTTGAACGGCTCGGGCGCGAGCCGCGTGGTGACGGCCAGGCCGACCGGCCCGATCATCAACTCCGCCACCGTGAGCACGAAGAGGATCACGACCATGGCGACCAGCGGAGTCGAGTTCGCACCGCCGTCGACGAACGGAAGGAACAGGAGGAAGGCGGCGCCCATCAGAGCGGTGCCCGCGGCGAACTTGACCGGGGTCGACGGCTGGCGGGAACCCCAGCGGGTCCAGAGCGCCGCGAAGGCGCCGGAGAGCAGGATGATGAAGACCGGGTTGAACGACTGCACCCACGACACGGGCAGCTCCCACCCGAACACGTCCCGGTTGAGGCGCTCATCGGCGTAGATGGTGACCACCGTGAACTGCTGCTGGGAGAGTGACCAGAACGCGGCGCTGGCCACGAACAGCGGCATGAACGCGTAGACGCGCTTGCGTTCGATGGCAGTGATCTGACGGTTGCGCAGGATCACCACGAAGTAGGAGACCGTGGCAACCAGGGTCAGCGTGATCACGATCGTGACCAGACCGGATGCCGTGATCACGCCCAGCAGCACCAGCACCACGATCAGGCCGATGGCCGCGATCAGGGCCCAGAGGTACGCGGCGTAGCGGGAGGCCGGCAGCGGGTTCGGCACCTCGTGCACGATCGCCGGCAGCCGTTTGCGCCCGAAGGAATACTGCACCAGGCCGATCGCCATGCCCACGGCCGCGAGGCCGAAGCCGTAGTGGAAGCCGAGAGTGGTCTGCAGCAGCCCGGTCAGGACCGGTCCGAAGAACGCGCCCAGGTTGATCCCGAGATAGAAGAGGGAGAACCCCGCGTCGAGCCGCGGGTCGTCCTTGGCGTAGAGCGCCCCGACGACGCTGGTCGCGTTGGCCTTGAGCCCTCCGCTGCCGAGGGCGATCAGGATGAGCCCGGTCGCCACCCCGGCGGCGCCCGGCAGCACCGCCAGCGCCACGTGCCCCACGGCAATCACGATGGCGCTGTAGAACAGCACCCGCTCCGAACCCAGCAGACGGTCGGCGATCCAGGCACCCAGGATGGTCGACAGGTAGACACCGCCGCCGTACGCCCCCACGATGCCGGCCGCGGTGGCCTGCGGCATGCCGAGGCCGCCGTCGGCCGCGGAATAGTACAAATACAGCAGCAGGATGCCCTGCATCCCGTAGAAGGAGAAACGCTCCCACATCTCGACGCCGAAGACATTGGCGAGGGAACGGGGCTGGCCGAGGAAGCTTCGGTCGTCACGTGGAGGGGCTTGTTCAACAACCGAGGACATTGCTTGACCTTACCGCGTGCCCCCAGAATCGGGGGCATCGGCGCCGCTGCGGCACCGGGCTGCGGCGCACGGTACGATTTGCCCGGTACCGTTAGAACCTCTGGAGAAAGGGCCGGCATGGACGCTCTATCGCTGGTCTCCCTCCTCAGCGAGGTCCTGACCCTGGTCGGACTCGTCGTCGGCGGAGTCCTCTTCGCAGCCGGCCTGGTCGTGCGCGGCGTGAAGGGCCGCTGGATGCTGACGGACGGCGTCATCGCCTCCTCGCCGGCGGGTACGGTCATCCGTTGGTTCGACCGTGACGGCGACGTGCACGAATGCCCTGCCACCACCCACGAGACACACCGGCTCGCTCCGGGAGAGGACGTGCTGGTCTGGTTCAACCTTCGCACCCCCTCGCGGTGCCGCACCCACACCCCCGAGGCGGAGGGCCGGGCCCTGCGCGTGACCGGGCTGATCCTGCTCGGCATCGGCGCCGCATCCGGCGTGCTCGGCATCGTGCTGCTCTTCGTCTGACCCGCCGGGCGCACCTGACGCTCGAGAGCTAGCGCCCGGGCGTCAGGTGCTCGCCGAAGAAGGCCTCGATCCGCCGCCAGGCGTCGGCCGCGGCGACGGGATCAGGCCCGGCCCCCAGAACGCGCTTGAGCAGGAATCGCAGGGCCACCGGGCCGCTTTCGGCATCGTTGAGGAAGGCGTGCCCGGCACCGGGGTACTCCACGACGTCGTGCGGGATGCCCAGCCGGGTCGCCGACGCCTCGAGCGTGGCGGCGGCGCCCCGGAGGGACTTGTCGGTGGCGCCGAAGCTGGCCACGATCGGGCACGCTCCGGTGAGCGCGTCGTCGAGCTGTTTCGGCAGCCGGCCGTAATTGACGGATGCCGCGTCGAACCCACGCGTGGCGGCGACCAGGGCGAACCCCCCACCCATGCAGAACCCGAGCACCCCGGCAGCGCCGGTGCAGTCGTCCCGGTTGATCAGGAATTGCCGGGCGGACTCGATGTCGGTGAAGGCCCGGCCCGCGCCGGTCTGGAGCTCGCGAAAAGTCTGCATCAGGCACTTTCGCGCCCCGCCCTCGGTGAAGAGGTCGGGCATCAAAGCGAGGTAGCCGGCTGCGGCCATCCGTTCGACCTGGCGCCGCATCACATCGTTCAGGCCGAAGGCCTCGTGCACCAGCACGACGGCCGGCCAGGGACCGGGACCGGCCGGCCGGCCCAGTACCGCCCTGAGCCCGGCGCTGCCGCCCGGCGCAGGCGGCAGGAGCAGGTCGATCAGGTGCGGAGCGGTGCTGCCGGTCATGGGTGGCCTCTCAGGGGTGGCCTCTCAGGGGTGGCCTCTCAGGCTGAATCACAACTTTATCCCCGGCGAGGCGCCGACACCGCTAGCATGTGGTCAGACCACATCCCACCACACCGCCCCCCCCCCCCCCCCAATGTCGAGGAGGAACCGTGAGCGCTCCGCCCCGCGCCTGGGAAACCGTGCTGCAGAGCATCGAGCTGGACCTGCTCAGCGGTCGACTCCGGCCCGGCGACCGCCTCCCGCCCGAACGGGCCCTCGCCGTGGAGCTGGGCGTCGGACGCTCCAGCGTGCGAGAGGCCATCCGGGTGCTCGAGGTGCTCGGGCTGCTGCGTACCTCCGCCGGGTCGGGACCCGGCGCGGGCGCGATCATCGTGGCCCTGCCCGGCGGCGGCATGTCGGCGCTGATGCGCCTGCAGGTGGCGGCTCGCGGGTTCCCCGTCGCTGACGTGGTCAAGACCCGGCTCGTGCTCGAGGCGTCGGTCGTGACCGAGCTGGCCGAGGCATCCGCTCGGGCCGACTCGACCATGGTGGCCAGCGCGTCGCTGCGACCGAATCTCCGGGCACCGGTACAGCTGCTGGGCGCGATGGACTCGCCCGCGCTCACCGAGGCGGAGTTCCTGGCCCTCGACGCCGAATTCCACCTGGCCCTGGCGGAGGCCTCCGGCAACCAGGTTGTCACCGCCACGATGGCCGGGCTCCGCAGCGCCATCGAGGGCTACGCCCGGGCCGGTGCGACGAGCCTCGCCTCCTGGGCCGACACCTCGACCCGGCTCCGGGCCGAACACCGCGCGATCGTCGCCGCGATCGAGGCCGGCGACGCTCCGGCGGCTCGGAGCCTCGTGCACGACCACATCGCCGGCTACTACGCCGAAACCCACCAGGCCCACCACCGTCCCGCCCGCACCGCGGATGCCTCCGGGTATCCGGTGGCCCGATAGAAGAACGGACACATCCCAATGGTTCAACGCCGCATCCCGAAGATCGCAGACCTCGCCCCGCTGATGCGGTTCAAGACCCCCGAGTTGAATGCGAAGAAGCGCCGCCTCGAGAGCGCGCACACGATCTACGACCTGCGGGACATCGCCAAGAAGCGCACCCCCAAGGCCGCGTTCGACTACACCGACGGTGCCGCCGAAGCCGAGCTCTCGCTGGGCCGCGCCCGCCAGGCCTTCGAGGACATCGAGTTCAACCCGTCGATCCTGCGGGACGTGTCGACCGTCTCGACCGGCTGGGACGTGCTCGGAGCCCCCGTGGCGCAGCCCTTCGGCATCGCCCCGACCGGCTTCACCCGGATGATGCAGACCGAGGGCGAGATCGCGGGCGCCCACGTGGCCGCCCGGGCCGGTATCCCCTTCTCCTTGTCGACCATGGGCACCACGTCGATCGAGGACGTCAAGGCCGCGAACCCGCACGGGCGCAACTGGTTCCAGCTGTACATGTGGAAGGACCGCGACCGGTCGATGGCGCTGGTCGACCGGGCCGCGAAAGCCGGCTACGACACCCTGCTGGTGACCGTGGACGTGCCGGTCGCCGGTGCGCGCCTGCGCGACAGGCGCAACGGTTTCTCGATCCCGCCGGCCCTGACCATCGGAACGGTCATCAACGCGCTGCCGCGGCCGGAGTGGTGGATCAACTTCCTCACCACCGAGCCGCTCGCCTTCGCCACCCTCGACCGCTCGAGCGGCACGGTCGCCGACCTGATCGACACCATGTTCGACCCCACCGTCACGTTCGAGGACCTGGCCTGGATCAAAGCTCAGTGGCCCGGCAAGATCGTCGTCAAGGGCGTGCAGAGCCTGGCGGATGCGCAGACGCTCGCCGACCTCGGCGTGGACGGCATCATCCTCTCCAACCACGGCGGCCGACAGCTGGACCGCGCCCCGATCCCGTTCCACCTGCTGCCGCAGGTCGTGCGCGAGGTGGGCAGCGAATACGAGGTGCACCTGGACACGGGCATCATGAGCGGTGCCGACATCGTCGCATCCGTCGCCCTCGGCGCCCGCTTCACCCTGATCGGCCGCGCCTACCTCTACGGCTTGATGGCCGGCGGCGAGGCCGGCGTCGACCGGGCCGTCCAGATCCTCTCCGAGCAGGTGTCCCGCACGATGCGGCTGCTCGGTGTGACGAGCCTCGAGGAGCTCGAGCCCGGGCACGTCACGCAGCTCGCACGCCTCGGCCGCATCTCGCAGCCCGTGGCGGCATCCGTCAGCGTGTAGCGGCCTGACCGGCCGAGCGTCGCCGTTTGTGCCGAGCTGACCCGTTCTAGCGGGTCAACTCGGCACAAACGGGACGTCTGGGCGGCGCGGCTACGCCGCGGCGAGCTCCGCGAGCACGGCAGCGAGCTGCTCCACCGCCCAGTCCAGGTCGGCCTCGGAGACCACGATCGGCGGAGCCAGGCGGACGGTGGACCCGTGGGTGTCCTTCGCGAGCACGCCGCGCACCAGGAGAGCCTCGCAGACCGCCCGGCCGGAGGCCAGCTTCGGGTCGATGTCGATGCCGGCCCACAGACCGGCGCCGCGCACGGCCAGAACACCCCGGCCGATCAGCCCGGTCAGCCCGTCATGCAGGCGGGCGCCGAGCACGCGCGCGCGCTCCTGCTGCTCGCCGGTGGCCAGCAGCTTCACCACGGCGAGGCCGACGGCCGCCGCCAGCGGGTTGCCGCCGAAGGTCGAGCCGTGCTCCCCCGGGCGGAGCACACCCAGCACGTCCCGGTTGCCCACGACCGCGGAGACCGGCACGATGCCGCCGCCGAGCGCCTTGCCGAGCAGGTAGAGGTCGGGAACGACGCCCACCAGGTCGCAGGCGAAGGTCGCCCCGGTGCGGCCGAGGCCGGACTGGATCTCGTCGGCGATGAAGAGCACATTGTGCCGGGTCGTGATCTCGCGCACGGCCGGCAGGTAGTCCGCCGGCGGCACGACGATGCCGGCCTCGCCCTGGATCGGCTCGAGCAGCACGGCCACCGTGTTCTCGTCGATCGCCGCCTCGAGGGCCGCTGCGTCCCCATAGGGAACCGTGCGGAACCCCGGGGTGAACGGACCGAAGTCCTTCCGGGCCGACTCGTCGTCGGAGAAACTGATGATCGTGGTGGTGCGGCCGTGGAAGTTCTCCCCGGCCACGATGATGTTGGCCATCCCCGCGGCGACGCCCTTGACCCGATAGCCCCAGGCGCGGGCCACCTTGATGCCGGACTCGACCGCCTCGGCGCCCGTGTTCATCGGCAGGACCATGTCCTTGCCGGCGAGCTCGGCGAGCGCGGTCACGAACGGGCCGAGCTGGTCGTTGTGGAACGCACGGCTGGTGAGCGTGATGCGGCCCAGCTGCTCGCGGGCGGCGTCCAGCAGGAGCGGATTCGAGTGCCCGAAGTTGACCGCGGAGTACGCGGCCAGGCAGTCCAGGTAGCGGCGGCCGTCGACATCCGTCACCCAGGCGCCGTCGCCGGACGCGACGACCACAGGCAGCGGATGGTAGTTGTGGGCGGCGTGCTCGTCTTCCAGTGCGATGTACCCGGCCTGGCCGAGCGTCGTCGCACTCGGCGTCGTCGTCTGGTCGGTCATCGGCGCAGCTCCAGCGTGCAGCATTTCACTCCTCCTCCACCGAGCAGCAGCTCGGACAGGTCGACCCCGATCGGGTTGAAGCCGCGTGAGCGCAGCTGGCGCTCGAAGTCCTTGGCCCGCGCGGCGATGACCACGTTGAAACCGTCGGAGTAGGAGTTGAGGCCGAGGATGGCCGCGTCCTCCTCGGTGACGATGATGGCATCCGGGAAGCGCTCCCGCAGGATGGCCAGGCTGGGCTCGTCGAACGCGCTCGGCAGGTAGGCGATCTCGCCGTTGCCGGTGTCGGGCGAACCGTCGAGCACGGCGATGGCCGTGTCGAGGTGGTAGAAGCTCGGGTTGATCAGGTTGAGCGTGATCACCGTGCGACCGTAGATCGCCGCCACCTCTTCGTGACTGTGCGAGGCGCTACGGAACCCGGTGCCCGCGAGGATCACATCGCCGACGAGCAGGAAGTCGCCCTCGCCCTCGTTGATCTCGACGGGCACGCGCACGTCGAAGTCGTGGGCGCCGAACCAGTCCATATAGGCCGGCCCTTCCGGCTGGCGTTCGGCGTAGGTGAAGGCGGCGCCGTAGGCGATGTTGTCGATCACGAAGCCGCCGTTGGCCGCGTAGACCATGTCCGGCAGGCCCTCGACCGGGTCGATCAGGTGAACGTCGAAGCCGAGGCCGACGTAGGTGTCGTAGAGGGTCTGCCACTGGGCAACGGCGAGTGCGGTGTCGGTGGGGATGGCCGGGTCCATCCAGGGGTTGATGCGGTACACCACGGTGAAGTAGTCGGGCTTGCACATCAGCACGGTGCGCTTGACGGGTCTGCGCTCGGGCCGTTCCGGCGAGACGAGCTCATTCGGGTTGGGGGCGGTGAGATTGGTCGACATGGGACTCCTTCGGCGGCCGGCCGCCCGTGTCGGGCGAGACCGGCGTGCTCGGCGTGCGGGGTGGATGGCGGACCAGGTCACTCACGAGAGCTCTGCCAGACGGGAAAACAGCTCCGACAGAGACGCCATTCTTAGTTTCACACAGCATGAATCGGAGGTGCACGCTAATTTGCGCCGAAAACATGCGCGATTTCGGCCGTGCGCGCAGTTTTCCGCCGTGAGAGACGGTGACGGATGCCCAGCGCCGGCCTGCCCCTGGCCGACCACCGCGCAGCTATCCAGTGATTCGCGCTATCGGGCGCTGTTTTTCTGCGTCGACACGCGCATCAGCGCAACGACGCCCCTTAGACTCTCGGCATGGACAACCTCGACCGTGGCATTCTCGACCTGCTCCGCCAGAATGCCCGGGCGGGCTACGGCGATATCGGCTCGGTGGTGGGGCTGTCGGCGTCCGCCGTGAAACGCCGCGTGGACCGGCTCGTGGCGGACCGCGTCATCCGTGGTTTCACCATCCAGGTGGACCCGGCCATCGACGGAATGAGCACCGAGGCCTACGTCGAACTCTTCTGCCGCGGAACCGTGGCGCCGGAGGAACTGCTCCGCATCCTCTCCGGGGTGCCGGAGGTCGTGGACGCCGGAACGGTCACGGGCAGTGCGGACGCCATCGTGCATATCCGGGCGCGGGACATCCCCGGCCTCGAGGCGGCGCTGGAGAAGGTGCGTCTGGCCCCCAACGTGGACCACACCCGCAGCGCGATCGTGCTCTCCCGGCTGATCCACCGCACGGCCGAGTAACCGCGGGCCGCGCAGCCCGGCCCTTTCGCTCGGCCCGGACCTCCGCAACACTGTGGGGATGGTCTCCCGCAGAAGCAGTCAGGTTCCGAGCAGGATCGGCGCAGCCGGCGCCGAGCGCATCAGCGCGGGCGCGTACGGCCTGCTGGTGGCCGCGAGCACCCTGATCGGGCTCGGGAACAACTCCGCCTGGACCATCATCCTCGTCGTCATGATCACCAACCTCGTCTACTACGCCACCCACGTCTTCGCCTACTCGATCGGCGACGAGAAGGTCGGCTGGACGCACGTGCGCCACCACCTCCGCGTCAGCGCCCCGATGATCTCCGCGGCGTTCGTGCCGCTGCTGACCGTGCTGGCCCTGCTGGCCCTCGGCTTCGACACCGGCACCGCGACACTGATCGGCGTGATCACGGCCACCGTGCTGCTGGCTCTGGTGGCGGTCGGCGGGTTGCGGCTCCGCGGCATCCGTGGCTGGCCGCTCCTCGTCGTCGCGGGCGGAACAGTGCTGCTCGCCGCGGTGCTGATCCTCGCGAAGTTCCTGGTGCTGCACTAGCGGCACTGGGCCGCCGAAACCCGCCGAGCGCGGGGCACGGGGCGCTAGCCGGGGACGGGGACCGGGCGGCGTGTCACGGGCGCGAGCAGATGGATCAGGGTCACCGCGGCGATCGATCCGGCGCAGAGGATGCCGGCCAGCACCACGATCTGGAACCGCCCGGCCTCGAGCGGCGACGCCCCGCCGAAGATGGCGCCCACGAAGGCCCCCGGCAGCGTGACGAGCCCGGTGGTCTTCGTCTGGTCGGTGGAGGGGATCAGGGCGAAGTACACCGCTCGGCGGGCGAGCTCCCGGGTGGCCTGGCGCGGGGTGGCGCCGAGGGCCAGCCAGCCCTCGACCTCCTCCCAGTGCTCGGTGACGCCCTCGGTGAAGCGTCGGCCGGAGAGCGTGGCGATCGACATGGCGTTGCCGATGATGATGCCGCCGAACGACAACACGTAGCGCGGCGTGAACTCGAGCGCTCCGGTGCCGAAGACCACGAGGAGGGTGACCAGGACCCCGAGTCCCATTGCGACGGCCACCCAGGCTGCGTGGCGGCGGGTAGCGCCGATCCGGCGGGTGACGGTGCCGACCGCCGCGGTGAACATGACCACGAGGCCCACGCCGACCCAGAACGGGTCGGAGATGATGCCGCTGAGGATCAGGCTGATCGCGGCGAGCTGCAGGGCTCCGCGCAGCACGGCGAGCGCCGGAGCGAACGGATGCGGCACCCGGTACGTCCGCAGCACCAGCGTGACGATCGCGATGAGCAGCACGACGCCCAGCAGGGTCGGCGCCAGGCCGGCCAGCTGGGCAGGGAGGTCGCGGAGCCAGGTCACGTATCGAGCCTAGCGAGCCGCCGCATCCGTTCGGCCCCGCACCGCTGTTCGGCACTGCCCTTCCGACTGCGAGAGCGGGTGAATCACGGCTAGCTTGGTACGTAACGCACACAAAGGATGTCCGGCATGCAACTTGTCATCGACCAGCACTCCCCCACCCCGCCCTACGAGCAACTGCGGGTGCAGGTGATCGAGGGGGTGCGCGCCGGCACGCTGGCGCCGGGCGACAAGCTGCCCACCGTGCGCCGGCTCGCCGAGGACCTCGGCCTGGCGCCGAACACGGTCGCGCGCGCCTACCGGGAGCTGGAAACGGACGAGGTGATCGAGACCCGCGGACGTCTCGGCTCCTTCATCGCCGCGACCGGGGACGCCACACACCGGCAGGCGCAGCTGGCCGCGGTCGCCTACGCCGAGCGGGTGCGCTCACTCGGGCTGGCCACGGATGAAGCGCTGGTGATCGTGCGGACGGCCCTGGGCATCCGTTCGTAGGAAGCGGTTCCCCCTGGCGAGAGTCGCTGCTTGCACCGAGACTCGCCCGCAGAAAGGCGATTCTCGGCAGAGACGGCGAGAGTCGGCTAGCGGTCGGCTAGCGGTCGTACGACGCGGCCAGGCGGCGGAAGCCCTCATCGAGGCTCACCGCGGGGGTCCAGCGGAGCTCGGTCCGGGTGCGGCGCTGGTCGAACCAGTGCGCGGTCGAGAGCTGCTCGGCCAGGAACCGGGTCATCGGCGGCTCGTCGACGCCCGGGCGGACGGCCCAGGCCGCCTCGATCAGCGCCCCCGCACCGCGGGCGACGCCGGCCGGCACCCGCCAGGCCGGAGCCGGCACGCCCGCGGCCCGGCACATCCCCGCGAGCAGCTCGGCGACCGGCCGCGGCTCGCCGTTCGTGATCACGTAGGAGCGGCCGTGCACGGCGTCGGCCTGCTCGAGGGCGGCGGCGATCGCCGAGGCGGCGTTGTCGATGTAGGTGGTGTCGATCAGGGCGGCGCCGTGACCGAGCAGCGGCAGGCGCCCGGCGCGGGCGCGCTCCACGATCCGGGCCACGAGCTGGGTGTCGCCGGGGCCCCAGACCAGGTGCGGGCGCACGGCGACCACGCGCAGGCGCGCCGAGTCCGCGGCGAGAGCGAGCAGTTCGGCCTCGGCCTTGGTGCGGGCGTAGGGCCCGCGAGCGCGGGCCGGGTCGGCCGGGTCGGCGTCGCTGCCGACAATGGATGCCCCGGCGTGGGCCACCGAGGGCGAGGACACGAACACGAAACGGGAGACTCCGGCATCCGTGGCCTCGGCCAGCAGGGAGCGGGTGCCGCCCACGTTCACGGCGACGAAATCGGCCGGACTGCCCGCGAGGGACACCTTGGCGGCCAGGTGCACGACCGCGTCCATGCCGGCGACGGCGAGCCGGGCCTCGGCCGGCACGGTGACCGAGCCGAGCAGGTCGGTGACGCCGGGCACGCCCGACGGGCGGCGCTGGAACGTGCGCACCTCGTGCCCGGCGGCCGCGATCTCGGCCGCGACGGCCCGGCCGAGGAAGCCGCTGGCCCCGGTGACGAGCACCCTCACGGGCGAGTCATCCGGGCACCGGAGAGGATGCCGCCGGCCCAGCGGCCCAGCCGGGTGCGGTCGATCTTCGAGTTGTGACGGATGTCCGTGGGCAGGTGCGGCACGACCAGAACCGCGGCCAGCGGAAGACCCGCGGCGGCGCGCACGGCGGCGGCCAGCTCGGGGTCGGCCAGCGCGACCCGGCGGGCCGGCGTGACGGTCTCGACCACGACCACCACCTGCTGGGTGCCGGCCGGGCCGATCCCGACCACGGCGGCCCGGGCCACCGCGGCGACGGACTCGACGCGCTGCTCGGGGCCGACCGGGGTGAGCACGCCGGCCGCGGTCGTGATCACGTGCGGCAGGCGGCCCTCCACCCAGAGTCGTCCGGCCGTGTCGAGGTGTCCGACGTCGCCCGTGCGGTGCCAGCGTTCGCCGGGCACGGCGCCGCGGCGGGCGGCCCGGTCGGTCAGCCACAGGCGGTCGTAGTGGTCTTCGACGTGGGGCGCGGAGACCACGATCTCGCCGGTGACGCCGGCAACCTCGGACAGTTCGCCGGTGGCACGGCCCCGGGCGTCGAGGGCGCTCGTGCGGATGCGCGTGGTCGCCGTCGCGCGGCCGACGCAGACCCCGCCGGGGCCGGCCGGGACATCCGTCGGGGTCGACGACGCGACAGCCGACCCAACCGACGACAATGCCGACGTCGGGTCAGTCAGTGGGCGCGTGGCCAGCGCCTCGCGGATGCCGTGGAGGGTGATGTCGGCCATCAGCAGCCCCTCGGTCATGCCGTAGGGCGTGTGTGCGGAGGCCGCCGGCATCAGCCGGGCCGCCGCGGCGAGCAGTGGCTCGGAGACCGGGGCGCCGGCCGAGAGGAAGCACTCCACGCCCGCAAGACTGGCGTGGTCGGCGGCGGTGAGGCTGTCGGCGGTGGTGACGACGTTCATCAGCGCGGCGGGCGACAGGAACACCACGGTCGCGTCGATGGCGGCCACCGCGGCGGCCACGGATGCGGCGGTCAGCGTCTTCGGCTTCGTCACGTCCATGTCGGGGGTCACCGAACGGGCGCCGAGCGCCGGCCCGAGCAGGGCGAACGGGGCGAAGCCGGCCACCAGGCCGGTACCGCGGCCCACGCCGTACTGCGCGTACAGCGCGTGGCTGACCGCGGCGAGCTGGCCGTGCGTGTAGACGACGCCCTTGGCCGGACCGGTCGAGCCGGACGTGAACAGCACGGCGGCCGTGTCACCGGGTTCCGGCGGCGGCGGCAGTTCCTCGTCCACGCCGAGCGCGATCAGCTCGGCGAGGGTGGCGGAGATGTCGAGGGCGCGCATCGCGGCGCGGGGAAACCGCGCCACGGAGATCTTCTGGCCGGGCCAGTCGAGGGCCCGGGCGGCGAGCAGCCCGGGGGCGGCGCCGATCACATGGTCGGGGCGGGCGCCGCGCACGGCGCGGGTCAGCCCGCGCAGGCCGAGGCCGGCATCCGCCACCACCACGATCGCGCCGATCCTCACGCAGGCGTAGAGCACCGCGGTCAAATCGGCTCCGGGCGGGATCAGCAGCGAGACACGGTCGCCCTTGCGCACACCGAGGCGGTCGAGGCCGCAGGCGAGCTGCCTCACGCGCCGGGAGAGCAGCCGCCAGCTGACGACGCGGGGCGCGCCGCCACCAGGCGGGGCCATGTCGATCAGCGCGGTCTCGTCGCTGTTCTGGAGTTCGTCGAGGTAGTGCCAGAGCGGATGCCGCTCGCTGGCCGCCCAGCCGCCCTCGCCCTCGCCCTCACCCTCGCCCTGCGCGCCCGAGTGTGCCCGTTCCGGTCGAGAGTGCCCGGCGGAACGGGCACTCTCGACCGGAACGGGAACCCCACCGGCGGAGGAGTCTGCGGGCAGCCCACGGTCGCCGAGCCAGGTGAGCGCGGCCGCGGCGTAGTCGACGTCCTCCATCACGAGGTGTCCGGCACCCTCGAAGCGGTGCACGTCGGCGTGCGGCAGCCGGTCCAGAAGGTCGTCGAGGTAGCGGTCGCTGAAGATCGGATCGGTGGGGCCCCAGAGCATCAGGGCCGGCACGACGAGGTCACGGATGCCGCCGGAGATCCGGGCCAGTTCGGCCGCGCTCTCATGTGCGTCCGGCACCGGGATGTCCGCCACGAACGCGCCGATGCCGCCGCGCCGGGCCGCGCCGCGGTACGGCGCGCGATAGGCCTGCTTGACCGCGGTCGGCAGCGGCGGGTGCGCGAGCGCCAGCGTCGTCTCCAGGAACGCCGGCGTGGCCACGGTTCCACGCCCGAGCACGCTGCTCCGCAGGGCCAGCCGCAGCGGGGCCGGCACGGGAGCGTCCTCCGGCTGGTGCACGGCCGTGTTCAGCAGCATGACCCCGGCGAGCAGTTCCGGGTGGTCGAGCGCCCAGCCGAGCGAGATCGAGCCGCCCCAGTCGTGCCCGAAGGTGACCACCGGGCCGGAGAGTCCCAGCGTGTCGGTCAGTTCACCGAGGTCCCGCACGCGCATGGCAAGCGGGCGCCGGGCACCCGATCGTTCGGAATAGCCCATTTCGAGCTGGTCGACGGCGATCACGCGCCAGGCCTCGCCGCCGTTGGCGGCCGCATCCGTCGCCGCCGTCACGAACTCGCGCCACAGGTAGGACCAGGTCGGGTTGCCGTGCACGCAGAGCACCGTGCCCACGGGGGTGACGCCCAGTTCGGCGAGGCGGTCGCCGTTGTCGAGCAGGTGCCAGGTGCGGGTGACCGGATGCCCGGACGCCCCCGACACGACCGGCACCAGCCGTGAGAACGCGGCGTCCATCCCCGGCAGCCCGGCAGGCGGCAGGGTCGCGGGCGCCGGCGTCGCGGCGGCACGCGGGAGGCGGTAGGACACGGGGGCAGGGCCGAGGTTCACCAGGCGAGTTCCATCATGGCCGTGTTGAGGCCGCTGCCGACGCCCATCAGGAGCACGCGGTCGCCGCGCTTGAGGGTGCCGGCTTCCCCGGCGAGGGTGATCGGGATCGACGCGGGACCCACATTGCCGAACAAAGGGTAGGTGAGCGGCACCCGGCTGCGGTCCAGCCCGGTCGCCTTCACGATGGCGTTGGTGTGCACATCAGACACCTGGTGCAGGATGTAGCGGTCCATGCCCGACCAGTTCCAGTCGCGCTTGGCCTCGGTCCAGGCCGAGACGACGAGCTCCATGCCGCCCTTCAGCAGTGCCTTCGCGTCGGTGAACATGCCGTCGACGCTGCCGACGCAGAGTCCGTTGAACTGGGTCGCGGCCCGGGTGACGCCGCCGAGGATGCGGTGGCCCTCCGGATGCCGGTCGGCCCGCCCGAGCACGGCCGCGGCCGCCCCGGAGCCGAGCGTCAGGCTCGCGAACTCGCTCATGAAATCCTTGCGGCTGATGTCCGGCCGGCCGAGCCGTTCGATGGTGTTGGTCTGGATCTCGTCGGCGTCTTCGCCGTCGATGATCACCGCGTAGTCGATTTGGCCGGAGTCGATCAGCTGGGCAGCCAGGGTCATGCCGTTGACGAAGCCGAGGCAGGCGTTCGCGATGTCGAAGTTCGTGGCCGAGGAGGGCAGTCCGAGACCGTGGTGGATGCGCACGGCCACGGAGGGTTCGAGATGCTTGCGGGTCACCGAGGTGTTGATCATCAGGCCGACCTGGCCCGGTTCGATGCCGGCCGCGGCCAGGGCGCGCTTGCCGGCCGTGACGGCCGCGTCGTCGAAGGCCTGGCCGGGAGCCCAGTTGCGCCGCTCGTGCACGCCGGCCACCCGCTGGAGCAGCCCGCTCGGCAGTTTGAGTCGTTTCAGGGCCGGTTGCAAGCGACGGTCGATGTCCACCGACGTGGTGATCTGCGGGGCGAGCTCGCTCGCCACCGAGAGCAGAACGACGTTCCGGTGCGTCGTCGTTGCGTTACCGTCCAACTGTGGTTCCCCTGTCGAATTGCAGCAGTGGCAACCACGGCCCCGGCCATCCTGCACCTGAAGCCTGACTGTTGTCCGTACTCCTGCTGGGCACGGCCGACCGCAGACTGCGACCGCCAAGGACTCATTTTAGCCTTCCGGGCCGCCGCCGCCGTGCGGGCGGAGACCCGGGGCGGATGATCGCCGCTAGATGATCCCCTCGGAGAGGGTGCTCGGGTTGCCGAAGCGGTGCGCCGTGATCGAGATCGCCTGCTCACGCAGGAACGGAAGCAGCTCGACCCGGCCGGCCTGGGTGACGGGGTGCGCGTAGACGGCCACATCCGGGCTGCCGCCGAGGGCGCGGGCCAGGCTGGACGCCGCCGCCTGGGCTCCGTGCAGACGGTCCCCGCCGATCAGTCGCACCCGACTGGTGCGGATGCCACCGGCCGCCGCCCGCTCCAGCCATTCGGCGTCGTTCTCCACCGTGACCGTGATCTCGCGCTCGGCGAGTACGTTGCGCACCATCGGCGGCACCGGGATCGCGCTGGACACCTCGAACCGCGCCGTCGACACGGTGGCCGCGGCGATCACCCGCAGCAGGTCGGACAGCGTGCCGTCCTCGCAGAGGCGCACGGTGACGGGCAGGGGGCGGTAGCGGAACAGGTTGCGTTCGAGCCCGAGGTCCGAGGCGTCCTTCACGGCGCCGAACTCGTCGCGCCAGGCCAGCGCGTCGCTGAGCGCCGACCGGCGCAGCACGTCGAAGTCGGCGTAGTCGAGCACGGTCTGGGCTGCTTCGATCAGGTCGGTGACGCTCTGGTCGAGACCCCGCAGGTGCAGTGTCGAGCTGTTGCGGCCGGGATCGCTCACCCAGCTGCCGAACCCGTACAGGTAGTTCGGACCGCCGGCTTTGGTGCCCGGGCCCACGGCCGACCGCTTCCAGCCGCCGAAGGGCTGCCGCTGCACGATCGCGCCCGTGATGCCGCGGTTCACGTAGAGGTTGCCGGCCTCGATGGTCTCCAGCCACTCGGCCAGCTCCGCCGGGTCGAGCGAGTGCAGCCCCGAGGTCAGGCCGTAGTCGACCGCGTTCTGGAACCGGATGGCCTCGGCCAGGTTGCGCGCGTGCATCACTCCGAGCACCGGGCCGAAGAACTCGGTCAGGTGGAAGTAGGAGCCGGGCAGAACCCCGGTGCGGATGCCCGGCGACCACAGGGCGCCGGACTCATCGAGCTGTTCGGGCTCGACCAGCCACCGCTCGCCGACGCCGAGCGTGGTGAGGGCGTGCAACAGTTTGCCCTCGGCCGGTTCGATCAGCGGACCCATCTGGGTGACCGGGTCGGCGGGCCGTCCGACGCGGAGGGAGGTCGCGGCATCCGTCAGCTGACTCAGGAAACGCTCCGACCGGGCGACCGATCCGACCAGGATGACCAGGCTCGCGGCGGAGCACTTCTGCCCGGCGTGCCCGAACGCGCTCTTGATGACGTCGGCGGCGGCGAGGTCGAGGTCGGCGGAGGGGGTGACGATGATGGCGTTCTTGCCGCTCGTCTCAGCCAGCAGGGGCAGGTCTTCGCGGAAGCTGCGGAACAGCTGCGCGGTCTCGTAGGCCCCGGTCAGGATGACCCGGTCGACAGCCGGGTGCGAGATCAGGCGGGTGCCGAGTTCGCGGTCCGCGAGGTCCACCAGCACCAGCAGGTCGCGTGGCACGCCGGCCTCCCAGAGCGCCTCGACCATGACGGCGCCGGAGCGCTGGGCGAGCTTGGCGGGCTTGACGATCACGCCGGATCCGGCGGCGAGCGCGGCAAGCACGCCGCCGGCCGAGATGGCGACCGGGAAGTTCCACGGCGGGGTGACCACGGTCAGCCTGGCGGGCACGAAGATCGCGCCCTGCACGGCGTCCAGGTCGCGGGCGCGTTCAGCGTAGTAGTGGGCGAAGTCGATCGCCTCGCTGACCTCCGGGTCACCCTCGGCGATGGTCTTGCCGGTTTCGGCGGCCATCACCTCGATCAGACGGTCGCGGTTCGCGGCGAGCGCGAGCCCGGCCCGGTGCAGCACGGCGGCGCGCTCGGCGCCGGTGCGCTGGCCCCAGGCGGCGCCGGCGGCCGCGGCGGTCTCGATCAGGTGGTCCAGTTCGGCCGGGTCGCTGACCCGGGCGTCACGGATGGCGTCCAGCCCGAGCGTGGAGGTCCCCACCCGGCTCAGGATGCGACGGCCCCAGGCCCGGTTCGCGGGCAGCGAGGGGTCCGTGTCGGGTTCGTTGTGGAAACCGGTCTGCGGCAGGCTGCCGACGGAACCGCGGGTGAGGCCGAGCACGGCTGCGGTGAGCCCGACTCCGGACTCATCGCCGTATTCGTCGTCGCCGTCATCGGCGGAGCGCTCCAGTCCATGGTCGGCGGCGTCGAGCTGCTCGGCCCGGGACCGGTCCTGGCCCCGGTTGGGCTGCGGCACGACGGTGTCGAGGCCCGCGAGGGAGGCCAGGAACCGCTCCTTCTCCCGGTCGAAGAGGTCCGGTGAGCTGGTCAGCTCGAAGACCGCCGACATGAAGTTGTCCTGGCTGGCGTTCTCCTCGAGGCGGCGGATCAGGTAGCTGATCGCCACGTCGAACTCGGCGGGGTTCACGACGGGCGTGTAGAGCAGGAGTCGGCCGACGTCCTTGCGAACGGCCTCGGCCTGGCTGGTGGCCATGCCCAGCAGCATCTCGAACTCGACCCGGTCGTCCACGCCGCGCTTCTGCGCGAGCAGGTGCGCCCACGCCACGTCGAAGAGGTTGTGGCCGGCGACGCCGATCTTGACGGCATCCGTGTTCTGGGGCGTGAACGCCCAGTCGAGAACGCGCTTGTAGTTGGTGTCGCTGTCCTGCTTGGTGGAGTAGGTCGCCAGCGGCCAGTCGTGCACGGCGGAGTCGACATGCTCCATGGCCAGGTTGGCACCCTTGACGACGCGCACCTTGATCGGGGCTCCGCCGGCTGCCCGGCGGCCCTGGGCCCAGTGGGTCAGACCCTGCAGAGCACCCAGGGCGTCGGGCAGGTAGGCCTGCAGCACGATGCCGGCCTCCAGGTGCAGCAGCTGCGGCTGGTCGAGGATTCGCTCGAACACCGCGATGGTGAGGTCGAGGTCGCGGTACTCCTCCATGTCCAGGTTGATGAACTTGGGCGTCGCCGACGATTCCGCCAGCTCGTAGAGCGGGGTCAGGCGTTCGACGACCCGGTCGACGGCCTCATCGAACGACCACATCGACAGCTGGCTGGCGATCGAGGAGACCTTGATCGAGACGTAATCCACGTCGTCGCGCGCGAGCAGCGCGCGGGTGCCTTCGAGGCGGCGCAGCGCCTCCCTCTCCCCCAGCACGGCCTCCCCGAGCAGGTTGATGTTGAGCCGGTTGCCGGATTCACGCAGGTGTGCAATCGCCGGGCCGAGCTTGTCCGGCGTGGCGTCCACGACGAGGTGGCCGACCATCTGGCGCAGCACCTTCCGTGCCGCCGGGATGACCACCCAGGGCAGCACCGGGCCGAGCACTCCGCCGAGGCCGATCGCCCCGCGCATGTACGAGGGCAGGAAGCCGGGCGCCTGCTTCGCCACTTTCTGCAGGTTGTACCCGGCGACCATGAGGTCTTCCGGGCGCATCACGCCGTCGACGAAGCCCACGGTGAAGTCCAGCCCGTTCGGGTCCTTCAGCACGCCGGCGAGGCGTTCGGCCGACACGTCGGCGGGAATCGTGGCGCTCTCGGCGAGCCACTTCTGCACGAGGGCAACCACATCGGCGCTGAGATCGTGCTGCACGGATGGAGTGGAGTTGGTCATGGTCACGAGGCTAGTTCTTTCGTTCGCGGCGGGCTGCTGATTTCAGTGTGTGGTTTCCGTTCCTTTAGCAAAAGCGAATCTTTATAATCGATATTGATTAGCATTAGTGATCAATGCCGGGTCGGTCGAGGAGGGTGACGCATGCTGGATGTCCGCCGACTGCGTCTGCTGCGCGAGCTCAAGATTCGCGGCACTCTGGCCGGGGTCGCCGAGGCCCTCGCCTACAGCCCCTCCGCCGTCTCCCAGCAGCTCACCCTGCTCGAGAAGGAAGCCGGGGTCCCGCTGCTGCAGAAGGTCGGCCGCCGGGTGCGACTCACCCCGCAGGCCGAGGTACTGGTGTCGCACACCACCCATCTCCTGGAGCGCCTCGAACTGGCCGAGGCGGAGATGACCGCCTCCCTGACGACCGTGTCCGGCACGGTGCGCGTGGCCCTGTTCCAATCCGCGGCGCACGCCGTCATCCCCCAGGCCCTCACGCTGCTCGCCGAGGAGTTCCCCGAGCTTCGCGTCGAGGTCACCGAGCGCGAGCCTGAGCGCGGCCTGTTCGAGGTTTCCGCGCGCGATTTCGATCTTGTGCTCGCCGAGCAATATCCAGCGCACACCCGGGCGCACTGGCCCGACCTCGACCGGGTGAACCTGGCGACGGATGCGCTTCGACTCGCCGTTCCACCCCCGCGCCCCGGCCACGCGCCCCCGGCCGGGCTCACGGACGCCGCAGATCTGCCCTGGGTGATGGAACCCGAGGGCACCGCCTCGCGGCACTGGGCCACCCAGCTCTGCCGGTCGCAGGGTTTCGAGCCCGACGTTCGGTTCGAGACCGCGGACCTGATCGCGCACATCCGTCTGATCGAATCGGGCAATGCCATCGGCATCCTGCCGGACCTGATCTGGGCCGGAGCGCCGCCGACGGTGCACGTCGTCGACCTGCCGGGCAGTCCGCTGCGCACCGTGTTCTCCGCCGCCCGGCGCTCGAGTGCCAGCCGGCCGGGGGTGCTGGCCGTGCGGCAGGCGCTGGCCCGCGCCGTCACGCGGGTCGCCGCCACCGGGACGGCTTGACCTTCCTCCCTTTCGAACGTTGAATGGGCGCATCCGGCACCCCGCGCCGGCACCCGGACGGAGCCCGTCATGCCCAAACCAACCGCACTGCTCGCCGTCGCCGCCGTGGCCCTCGCCCTCGGCCTGGCCGGGTGTTCCGCGGGCACCGCCAGTGACGACGTGACAGGCACGTGGGGAACCCCCGACGCCACGGGCACTCCCGGCCTCGAGCTGAAGGCCGACCAGTCCGCGACCGGAACCGATGGCTGCAACCGGCTGGTCGGCACCTGGTCGCTCAGCGGCGAGACCATCGAGTTCGGCACATTCGCGTCGACCCTGATGGCCTGCGAGGGAGTCGACACCTGGCTGGGCCAGGCCAGCACCGCCACCGTGGACGGCAGCGTCATGACCGTGCAGGACTCCGACGGAGCCGAGATCGGCACGCTCGAACGCACCGACTGACACCCCCGCTAGTCTCGGTGCATGAGCGAACCCAGCATGAGCGAACCCGGCCTGCGCGAACCCCGACTGAGTGAACCCACACACGACGTCGTGATCGTCGGCGGCGGCCACAACGGCCTGACCGCGGCCGCCTATCTGGCCCTGGCCGGCAAATCCGTCCTCGTACTCGAGCGCGAAGACCACGTGGGCGGCGCGGCCGTCTCGGCCCAGGCCTTCCCCGGCGTCGACGCCCGGCTCTCGCGCTACTCCTACCTGGTCAGCCTGCTGCCGCAGCGGATCATCGACGAGCTCGGCCTGGAGATCGAACTCGCGCGGCGCCGCTACTCGTCGTACACCCCCGACCCGGCCGACACGCGCACGGGGCTCCTGGTCGACCACGGTGACGACGAGGCCACCGGCACCAGCTTCGAGCGGGTCGGCGCGGCCGCCGACTTCCCCGCCTGGAATGCCTTCTACAGCGACACCGGGCGCGCCGCCCGCGCGCTGTTCCCCACGGTCTGCGAGCCTCTGCCGACCCGCTCCGAAGCACGGGCGCTGCTCGGCGACGACAGGCTCTGGGAGCAGTTCATCGAACGGCCGCTCGGCACCGCCCTGCGCGACCGGTTCCAGAACGACCTCGTGCGCGGGGTCGTCGCCACCGACGGCCTGATCGGCACGTTCGCCTCGGTCGACAGCCCCGACCTCGCCGCGAACCGCTGCTTCCTGTACCACGTCATCGGCAACGGAACCGGGGACTGGGACGTGCCGGTCGGCGGCATGGGCGCGGTCACCGGCGAGTTGGAGAAAGCCGCCCGGCAGGCCGGCGCCCGCATCGAGACCGACGCCGAGGTCACAGCAATCACCCCGGACGGCGAGGTTCGTTACCGGCACGGCACCGTCGACCGGGTCGTGCAGGGCCGGCACGTGCTGGCCAACGTGGCACCCTGGGTGCTGCGGCAGCTGCTCGACGGGAACGCACCGGCATCCGTTCGCCCCGGCGGCGACCGGGGGAAGGACGCCAAGCCGGAGGGCGCGCAGGTCAAGGTCAACCTGCTGCTGACCCGGCTGCCACGGCTGCGCGACGCGACCGTGTCTCCCGAGGCCGCGTTCGGGGGCACGTTCCACATCAACGAGACCCTGACCCAATTGGAGCAGGCCCACGCGCAGGCCGACCGCGGCGGCTTCCCCGAGCTGCTGCCCTGCGAGATCTACTGCCATTCGCTCAGCGACCCGAGCATCCTCTCCCCCGAGCTCGTCGCCGCCGGCGCGCAGACCCTCACGGTGTTCGCGCTGCACGCACCGCATCGCTGGCTGACCGAGGAGAACAACGACGAGCGCCGAGACAAGCTGCAGGCCGCAGTGCTGGCCTCGCTGAATTCCGTCCTCGCCGAACCCATCGAAGACCTGATAATGACGGATGCCGGCGGCCGGCCCTGCATCGAAACGAAGACCACCCTCGACCTGGAGCACGCCCTCAACCTGCCCGGCGGCAACATCTTCCACGGCCCGCTGGAGTGGCCGTTCCTCGAGGACGACGAGCCTCGGTCCACTTCCGCCGAGCGGTGGGGCGTGGCCACGGAGCATCCGCGGATCCTGCTCTGCGGGGCCGGCGCGCGGCGCGGCGGCGGCGTCAGCGGCATCGGCGGGCACAACGCGGCGATGGCGGTACTCGAGGCGTGAGGCGGGCTTCGTGACCGGAGTCGGGGCAGCCTGCGTGGCCGCTGGCCCCAGCCCGGAGAAAGGCATAGCTTGGTACTGAGGCCCGTGCCTCACTCACCGTGGAGGTTCGCATGTCATTCAAGCCAACCGGACGCCTCGCCTATCGCGAAGACGGTCTCTACCTCATGCTCGATCGACTCTTCACCGCGTCGAAAGAAGATGTCTGGGCGAGCGTGAGCCGGGCCGCCGGCCTGAAGGGCTGGGTCGGCACCTACACGGGTGCTCCCGAGACGGGCGCCGTGCGCTTCAAGTTCGACGATCCGGATGCCGAGTGGGAGTACGTGAGCATCATCAAGTGCATCCCGCCGAAGCGGTTCACCGCCGATATCGGCGAGGACGACGCCGCCCGGCACGTGATCCTGCACCTCGTCGAGGGCGCCGGGATGACCACCCTCACCTTCGGCCAGCGCCTGCATTCCGCCGCGGAAGCCGCCGTCGCCGGCCCGTTCTGGGACTACTACCTCGACCGCCTCGTCGCGGCGCGCGCCGGTGCTCCGCTGCCCGACCGGGCGCACTACAAGCCCCACGTCGAGTACTACAGCGAGTTGATCGTGCCCAGGAAGGCCGCCGAACCGACCACCTAGGGTCGCCACGGGTCTCGGACTCGCAAGCCACGTCAGCTGGACTGCAGCCCGCTCAGCTCCAGTGGCTGGGAGCGGCGGCGCGGGTGGCTGGCATCGCGACGTCGGCGCTCCACTCCAAGAGCCAGGCCGGCACCGTCAGGTCATCGGGCACCGAGCCCACGGCGTCGACGAGTTCGTCGATGCCGACCACCCCTCCGCTGCGCTTGAGGAACCGGCCGCGGATGAAGCCCTGCGCGTAGATCTCCGGGTTGCCGTCGGCATCCGGCCGCACGAATCGCTGCTCCACGTAGACGGCCTTCTCGTCGAAGCCCAGGATGCGCGACTCGACCGTGAACTTCTGGCCGAGGGTCAGCGACTTGCGGAAGCTGATCGTCTCCGACACCACCACCGGGTACCAGCCGCGTTTCAGGAAGATCGCCCAGATGCCGGTGCGGTGCAGCAGGTCGAAACGGGCGATGTCCATGATCGACAGGTACACGCCGTTGTTCATATGCCGAAGGATGTCCTGATCGGTCGGCAGCGTGATGAACCGGGTGCTGGCCACGTCGTAGTGGCCCAGGCGCGGGCCGAAGCGGGACAGAACGGAGTGCAAAAGGGTGCGCCAGAGCATGTGCATCCTGAGATGCTAGCCACCGGTCGGCCAGACGCTCGATTCTGCTGTCGTCGGCCACAAGCATCCGGCCCCGCATGCCCGGAACCTGCACGATTGCCACAGTGCCCGGCCGCCACAGTGCCCGTTCCGGTCGAGAGTGCCCGTTCCGCGGGTCACTCTCGACCGGAACGGGCACACTCGCCACAGTGGATGCCCGGCCCCGGCCGGGTTTAGCATTCGTACATGGTTCCGCTGCCCAACCTGCTGACGTTCGCGCTGGCATCCGTCGCCCTGATCGCGCTGCCCGGACCCACCGTGCTGTTCGTGATCGGGCGGTCCCTCGCGCTCGGACGGGTCGGCGGACTGCTCAGCGTGCTCGGGAACGCCCTCGGGCTGATCCCGGTGATCGCGGCGGTGGCGCTGGGGCTCGGCGCGATCGTGACCGGATCGGTGGTGGTGTTCACGGTGATCAAGTTCGCCGGCGCCGCGTACATCGTCTACCTGGGCGTGCAGGCGATCCGGCACCGGCAGGCGGCCGCCCAGACCCTCGGCCTGAGCATCGTGCCGAAGACGAAGTGGCGCCTGCTGGCCGAGGGCTCGGTCGTGGGGATCAGCAACCCGAAGTCGATCGTGTTCTTCGTTGCCGTGCTGCCGCAGTTCGTGGACTACTCCGCCGGGGCCGTGCCGCTCCAGCTGATGACCCTGGGTCTCGTCTTCGTGGTGCTGGCTCTGCTCGGCGACAGCGTCTGGGCCCTCGCCGCCGGGTCGGCGCGCGACTGGTTCGCCTCGTCGCCCCGCCGCATGGAGCACCTCTCCGCCGGCGGCGGCGTGATGATGATCGGCCTCGGCGGCGTGCTCGCCGCCACCGGCGCCCACAGCTAGCCCTCGCGTCCCTGCCCCGGCGCCCGAGCCTGTCGAGACCCGGTGGTCGAGCCTGTCGAGACCCGGTGGTCGAGCCTGTCGAGACCCGGTGGTCGAGCCTGTCGAGACCCGGCGCCCGAGCCTCGCTCACGCCCGTCACGGCGCACCGTGTGGACGCCGGCGCACGGTAGAACATGCGCCGGCTTCCACAGGGTGCGCCCCGAACCTTCTAGGCCGCAGCAGTGACGGAGGTGGCGGCGGAGGCTGCGACGATGGCCGGCACATTCGCGACGCGGCGCACAAACGCTCCGAGCCGACGGTAGACCTCCTGCGATTCCGGATGCGCGGCATCCTGCTGCCAGGTATGGCGGGTGTTGACCTGCTGCCGGTCGTAGATCAACGTGTCGACCTCGAGCCCGCGCCTCCGCAGCGCGGCGATGAAATTCAGGTTGGCCCGGTAGAAGTAGTCGCGTTCCGAGGTGGTCACGAAGACCGGCGGGAAGCCGCTGTCGAGCCATTCGATCGGAGACATGAACCGTGCGGCGGTGCGCAGCACGACCCCGCGTCCGCGCTCGGGCAGCAGGATCCGCAGAAAGTTGAGGCTCAGCACGAACCCGCGCTCGAACATCACCGACACGTCGGCGATGCTGCAGTGTTGCACCAGCCCGCGCAGGTTCTCGGGGGCCACCCGGGGGCGGATGTCGTAGTGCGCCGCCAGCTCCGGCTCGAACGCCGACGCCGTGAGGAGCGCCGCGATATGACCGCCGGCGGAGTCCCCGCCCAGCACGATCCGGCTGGGGTCCCCGCCGAACTCCTCGATGTGACGGGCCACCCAGTCGAGCACCGCGTTGCCGTCGTCGAGCATGTGCTTGAGGTGGAAGCGGGTCGCCATCCGGTAGTTCGCGTTGACGACGATCATGCCGTCCGCCGCCTGGCTGGCCGCGTACTTGGTCAGCGGCGCCTTGTCGCCCGAGGTCCAGCCGCCGCCGTGGAAGTAGATGTAGACCGGGAGCGACGACGGCGCCTCATGCGGCACCAGCACGTCGAGGCGATGGTCCCGGATGCCGTCGCCCACGTAGTCGAGGTCGAAGTGGTAGTCGACGGTGTCGATCGGCTCCACGTTGAACCGGTGCAACTCGCCGGCCGAGATGCGGTGCATCAGTGCCCGCCAGGCCCAGACCGGAACGCGGGACAGGCTGGTTTCCCGATGCTTGCGAGGCTGCGAGGTGTGGGACTTGTGGCTCATCGGGTGGGGCTGCAGATCTGGATCACCCGAGAACAGTAGGAGACCCTCCCGTGAGCAACCTGAGAACGTCTCAGCTTAAGTCGTTGGGGTGGCTCCTCCGTGCACGCCGGTGGCCTCGAGAACCGCCCGGGCGAGGGTGTGGAAGTGCAGGTTGAACCCCAGCACGGCCGGTGTGGAGTCCGGATCGATCTCGAGCCGGGCCACGTCGACCGCATGCACGATGAACTGGTACCGGTGTGTTCCGGTGCCGGCCGGAGGGCCCGCGCCGACGAAAGCCGGCTGGCGCCCTTCGTTGGGCAGTGTCACGGCACCCGTCGGCAGCAGGCGCCCCTGCAGAGCGCCGGCAGCCTCCGGCAGGGACGTGCAGTCGGCCGGCAGGTTGAAGACCGCCCAATGCCAGAATCCGGAACCGGTCGGGGCATCCGGGTCGTACACGGTCACCGCGAAACTCTTCGTGCCAGCCGGGAATCCGGACCACTCCAGCTGCGGGGACAGGTTCCGGCCGCCGGAACCGGTGCCGTACTGCGCCGCGTCGAGGGGTGCGCCGTCGGTCATATCCGAGCTCGTGAGAGTGAAGAGGGGCACCTCGCCGAACCGGGCGAGAGGATCATTCTGGGCCATGGGGCCTCCAATTGGTTGCCAGAAGTTTAACCACCCGGCCACCGAGAGGGCCAGCGAGAGGGCCGCCGAGAGGCATCCCGGACGGATACCGGCGGGCGAAACTCCGTAAAATGGCGAGGTGTCCATTCCGAAGATCCTGCTCTACTACGTCTTCACCCCGCTGGCCGACCCCGAGGCCATCCGCCTCTGGCAACGCGACCTCTGCGAGTCGCTGGGCCTGCGCGGGCGCATCCTGATCTCCGCCGACGGCATCAACGGCACCGTCGGCGGCGACCTGCCCGCGATCAAGCGCTACCTGCGCAAGACCCGGGACTATGCCCCGTTCAAGCATCTCGACGTCAAATGGAGCGAGGGCAGCGGACTCGACGAGCAGGGCCTGAGCCTGGACTTTCCCCGGCTGGTCGTGAAGGTGCGCGACGAGATCGTGAGCTTCGGCGCCCCCGGCGAGCTGCGGGTCGACGCCGATGGTGTGGTCGGCGGGGGTGCCAAGGTCACCCCGGCCGAGCTGCACTCGCTCGTCGGCGAGCGCGGCGACGAGGTCGTGTTCTTCGACGGCCGCAACGCGTTCGAGGCCGAGATCGGGCGATTCCAGAACGCGATCGTGCCGGATGTCGCCAACACCCGCGAATTCGTGGCCGAGCTGGAGAGCGGCAAATACGACCACCTCAAGGACAAGCCCGTCGTCACCTACTGCACCGGTGGCATCCGTTGCGAGGTGCTCAGCTCCCTGATGAAGGAGCGCGGCTTCGGCGAGGTCTACCAGCTCGACGGCGGCGTCGTGCGCTACGGCGAGACCTTCGGCGACGACGGCCTCTGGGACGGATCGCTCTATGTCTTCGACCAGCGGATGTCCCTGGACTTCAGCGATCACACCGCCGTGATCGGGCGCTGCATCGACTGCGGCGAGCCGACGAAGAACATGCTCAACTGCCGGGATGTCTCCTGCCGGGAACAGCTCGTCGTCTGCCCGAGCTGTGTCCTGGCCGAAGCTCCGGCCTGCGCGGCCCATGCCACCACGAACGCCTAACCGGCACTTTTCCGCCCCCTCGCGAAGTGCCGTGCGGCCGTGCTCGACAGCGCCAGCAGGATCAGGATGTCCAGCGTGAGGCTGAACAGCGAGGTGCGGAACGTGATCGCGGCGCCGTTGAACGCGTAGTCGATAAATCCGGTGACGATGCTGAACGTTGACACCGTCATCGCCGTGATGCGGGCCCAGTTGCGGCCGAGGAACACGAAGACGGCCAACCCCGCGCCCAACAGCAGAACCACCCCGTACAGACCCAGCAGGATCCCCAGCACCAGGCCGGCGTCGGGAGTGCGGCCCCCCGGAGTCTCGATCACCAGCGCGTCGCTGAACGCGGTCCAATTCAGCAGGGCGACCAGGATGGTGCCGAGTCCCGCCAGCACCCGCGACCCCATCAGGAGCGCGCCGAGGGTCGTCGCCGCCGGACGCTTCACGGGTCGCCCCGGAGGTCGACCACCGGCAGGTCGCCATCCGTCTGGATCGTGTCGCCGCCGCCGTTGCGGGCGTGATAGCCGCTGGAGAAGTCCCGGATCACGGTGACCCGGGCCGCCGGTTCGGCGGCCAGCAGACTCGCCACGATATGGTCGCGCTCGACGTCGGTGTCCGCGTCGATCTTGTGCGTGATCTGCAGGGTGAACAGGGAGAAGCCCACGGCCTTGTCGAAGGTTCCGGCGGCGAGCCAGTCCACGCGGTAGCCGCCCGGCAGCATCCAGCCGTCGGGGCAGCGCCAGAACCGCACGTGGTGCCGCCGGGCGGGATTGTTCCGGACCTCCTGCTGGTAGGCGAAGTCCTGCATCCGACCGAACAGGAACAGGGGGCTCACGGGTGCCTCGTCATAGCTTCGCCGGGTCACCGTCGACGCCACGATCTTCCAGGCGGTGCCGAGTGTCACGTCGTCGGCTCTGGTCCAGGCGGCCGCCTCCAGGGTGCTCCGCAGCTGGGTCTCGGTTGCGTTGACGGCCAGGTTGACCGGGTCGCCGAGCAGGCCGTCGCTCGTGCGGGCCCGCCCGATGAAGTAGTCGGGCACGTAGAGCCGGGTCAGGATCCCGTGCAGGCGCGGCAGCACCAGGTAAGCCACCAGGAGCCAGAACACCACGGCGAACCAGAGGATGCCCCAGCCCAGCGACAGGCTCTCGCTGAAGAACAGCACCGCGAGCCAGACCGCGGCGGCGCCGGCGAAGACGAAGAAGAATCCGTCGACCAGGGCGCCGAACGAGACCCGGGACACCGCGGTCTGGCGGCCGGTGACGGGGCCGGTTCTGGGGGGAGCCGAGCGTGGCATGGCGACATGCTACTTCCCCGGGGCAAACGGTGGGGGCGGCAATCCCTCGAACGAATTCGACGGAGATTCTGGTCTGAACGGCTCGTTTGGGCCCAAAAACGGGTGTTGACCCAAGAATCTCCGTCGAATTGGTACCCGGGCGATCAGGACTCACTCCCCTAGGCTGGAGCCAGATTCCAGCGGCGGAATACCAGCAACGGAGGGGGAACGGATGCCGGACGGCGCGGTCATCGAGTTCAGCAACATCACCAAGACGTTCGGCAGTGTCACCGCGGTGAACGACCTGTCCTTCACCGTGGAGCCCGGTCGGGTCACCGGCTTCCTCGGCCCCAACGGCGCCGGCAAGACCACCACGCTGCGCATGCTGCTCGGCCTGGTCGCACCGACCTCCGGAACCGCCACGATCGGCGGCATCCGCTACCGGGACCTGCCGCGGCCGCTGCAGACCGTCGGGGCCGCGCTCGAGGCAGCCAGCTTCCACCCCGGGCGCACCGCCCGGAACCATCTGGCGGTCTACGCCCGAGCGGCGGGGCTGCCGGCCGCGCGGATCGACGCCGTGCTGCACCTGGTCGGTCTCAGCGCCCACGGCGGCCAGCGCGTCGGCGGCTATTCGCTCGGCATGCGGCAGCGCCTCGGCCTGGCCTTCACCCTGCTCGGCGACCCGGGCGTCCTGGTGCTCGACGAGCCGATCAACGGCCTCGACCCGGAGGGGATCAAATGGATCCGCGGCTTCCTGCGGGCCATGGCCGACGAGGGCCGCACGGTGCTGGTCAGCTCCCACCTTTTGTCCGAGGTGCAGCAGAGCGTGGACGACGTCATCATCATCGCCACCGGCGCCCTCGTGCACCGCGGCACCCTGGCGAGCCTCGAGACCGAGGCGGCGCCGCGCATCCTGGTCGACTCCCCCGACCGAACGGCCCTGGCGGCCGCCCTCGGCCACGCCGGGATCGACTTCTCCGTGGGGCGCACCGGTCTGCTCGCCGCCGCCCCCGATGCCGCCCTGATCGGGCACGTGGCCTTCCTGGCCGGTGTGGAGCTCAGCGCCCTGCACCGGGAGCGGAAGGGGCTCGAGGAGGCCTTCCTCGCCCTCGTGAACGGCGGCGGCGACACGCACGGAAACGAAACCGGAAACGCAAGCGGAGGGGAATCGCGATGACGTCCTTCAGTCGCGCCATCGGGGCCGAGTTCGCCAAGATCGGGACCACGCGCATGTGGTGGATCCTCGCCGCCGTCATGTTCGGCTACATCGCCCTGCTGGCGGGGGGCCTGTCCGCCCTGTTCGCGGGCATCGAGAGCGGCGCGATCAGCCCGGATGCCGCCGGTTCAGGCTCGCAGGGACTCCCGTCGTTCGGCAGCCTCCCACCTCTGATCTACAGCTTCGCCTCATCGATCGGTTACGTCTTCCCGGTTCTGCTCGGTGCTCTGGCCACCACCGGGGAGTTCCGGCACCAGACCCTCACTCCCACTTTCCTCGCCAATCCCCGGCGGGGTCAGGTGCTCGGAGCCAAGACCATCGCACTGTTCGTGATGGGGGCTGTCCTCGGGGTTGTCGCGCTGCTCGCATCCGTCGGCGTCGGCGCGCTCGTGATCGGCGCCTTCGGCCTGGACCCGCTGCTCGGCGAGAGCGCCACCTGGGCACTGATCGGCCGCACGGTGCTTGCCATGGCCGTCTGGGCGACCATCGGGGTCGGCCTCGGCGTTCTGGTGCCCAGCCAGGTGGCGTCGATCGTGATCGTGCTCGCCTTCACCCAGTTCGTGGAGCCACTGCTGCGCTTCGCGTCCCTGTTCACCGAGGTGACGCAGGGGATCGGCAACTACCTGCCCGGCGCCGCCTCCGACGCCCTGGTGGGCGCGAGCTTCTTCACGCTCGCCGCGCCGGGAGGTACCGCCGCGGCGATGCTGGAGTGGTGGCAGGGCGGGCTCGTGCTTCTGGCGTACGCGATCGCGGCCACCGTCATCGGTTACATGGTCAGCTGGAAGCGCGACGTCACCTGAACCGGTACGCGTAGTCTCGACCCATGGGTATTGAGACTGAGTTCCGCGCCATCGTCGTCGACCGCACCGAGGATGCCGACGGGAAGAAATCCCAGGGCGCGACCCTGCGCGTGATCGACGACGCCTTCCTGATGCCCGGTGACGTCACCATCGCGGTGGACTACTCGAGCATCAACTTCAAGGACGGCCTGGCCCTGATGGGCCGCCCCGGGGTGGTGCGCAGCTGGCCGCTGATCGCCGGGATCGACCTCGTCGGAACGGTCGAGCAGAGCGCCGACCCGCGCTGGTCGGCCGGGGACCAGGTCATCCTCAACGGGGCCGGCCTCAGCGAAACCCACCACGGCGGACTCGCGGAGCGGGCCCGCGTCTCGGGAGCCTCGCTGGTGCGGCTGCCGGAGGGGATCAGCCCCGCGCAGGCCGCGGCGATCGGCACGGCCGGCTTCACCGCCATGCTCTCCGTGCTCGGCCTCGAACGCGCCGGGGTCACACCGGAGGCCGGCGCTGTGCTGGTCACCGGCGCGGCCGGCGGAGTCGGCAGCATCGCGGTCGCGCTGCTCGCGGCCCGCGGCTACCAGGTGCACGCGTCGACCGGCCGTATGACGGAGCTCGGCGACTACCTGCACGGGCTCGGCGCCGTCGAACTCGTCGACCGGAACACCCTGAGCGAGGCCGGGAAGCCGCTGCAGGGCCAGCGCTGGGCCGGCGCGATCGATTCGGTCGGTAGCTTCACCCTCGCCAATGTGCTCGCCCAGACCACCTACGGCGGAGCGGTCACGTCCTGCGGCCTGGCCCAGGGGGCCGACCTTCCGGCCACGGTCATGCCCTTCATCCTGCGCGCCGTCAGCCTGATCGGGATCAACTCCGTCGAGGCCCCGCTCCCCCAGCGGGAAGAGGCCTGGCACCGGCTCCGCACCGACCTCGACCTCGGCCTGCTGGACAGCCTCACCCAGGTCATCCCCCTGGAGGCGGCCTTCGACGCCGCTGCGGGCATCCTCGCCGGTACCCTGCACGGGCGCACGGTCGTGGACGTGCGCGCCTGAGGGTCAGGTTCGGGGTTTCGACGGGCTCAACCACCGGTTGCGACGGGCTCGGTTTCGACGGGCTCGGTTTCGACGGGCTCAACCGCCGAGTTTGAGCGACGCGATCAGGTCCGGTGCGTGACTGGTGGTCAGGATCACCCGGGAGAATTCGTCGTCGATGAGGTCGATGACGACCGCCTGACGTTTGCGCTTGATGGCCAGGAAGTCCTTGCCGCCGTGGAACTTCCAAGTGCCGACCGCGACCACGTGTGGCAGGCCGACCCCGGGGGAACGGATGCCGCGGATCCAGATCCAGGGGTCATCCGTGATCGCCACTGAACGGATGTGATCCCGCGGCACGACGAGGTCGTCGCGCCGCAGCGCAAGCGCCTTCTCCGCTTTCGTGAGGTGGATCTCAAGCCGGTCAGGGTGAACGCGGAGGGAAGCCATACGTCTAGTGTGCCTGCTCACGACCGAAATCGGTGTGTCGCTTCCTCACAAAGAAATGCTGCACTCCCGAGACGGGGTCACTCCCCGGCGGTCGCCGCCGCAGCGGCCTTCGCAGCGGCCGGGAGGGCCTCGAGGATCCAGCCCACCGCGCTCTCGTCGTGGGCATCGGACACGAACCACGCCTCGAACACCGACGGAGGCAGCGAAATGCCCTGGTCGAGCATCGAGTGGAAGAACGGCCGGTACCGGAACGCCTCCTGTCGCTGCACCTCGGCATAGGTGCGGGGCGCCGCGGCAGCAGCCTCGGCCCCGAAGGCGAAGCTGAACAGGTTGCCGGCCCGCTGCACGCTGTGCTCGACGCCCTCGGCGGCGAACGCGGCGGACACGGCCTCCGAGAGCAGCAGTGATGTGGCATCGATGTGTTCATAGACACCGGCGTCCAGGGCCCGCAACGTGGCGATGCCGGCCGCGACCGCCACCGGGTTTCCGGAGAGCGTTCCGGCCTGGTAGACCGGGCCGTTCGGCGCCAGGAAATCCATCACGTCGGCGCGTCCGCCGAGCGCCGCCACCGGCAGGCCTCCGCCGATGATCTTGCCGAAGGCGAACAGGTCGGGGGTGTAGCCCGCGTCGTCACCGCTCGCGGTGTCCAGACCCCAATATCCGGCCGGATGCACGCGGAAGCCGGTGAGGACCTCGTCGATGATCAGGAGCGCGCCGTGCTCGTGCGCGATCGCGGTGAGGGCCGCGTTGAAGCCGGGGTCCGGAGCCACGACGCCCATGTTCGCGGCCGCGGCCTCGGTGATCACGGCGGCGATGCGGCCCGGGTGCGCCTCGAAGGCGGCCCGCACGGCATCCAGATCGTTGTACGGCAGCACGAGGGTTTGCGCGGCGGTCGCCGCCGTCACCCCGGCCGAACCGGGCAGGGCCAGCGTGGCCAGGCCGGAGCCGGCCTGCGCCAGCAGTCCGTCCGAGTGGCCGTGGTAGTGCCCGGCGAACTTGATCAGCAGGTCGCGACCGGTGAAACCGCGGGCCAGACGGATGGCCGTCATGGTGGCCTCGGTTCCGGTCGACACCAGGCGCAGCTTCTCGACCGCGCTGACGCGCTCCTCGATCAGTTCGGCCAGAACGGTCTCGCCGGGGGTGGAGGCGCCGAAGGAGAGGCCGAGCGCGGCGGCATCCTGCACCGCCTGCACGACCTCCGGGTGGGCGTGGCCGAGGATGGCCGGGCCCCAGGAACTGACCAGGTCGACGTATTCGCGCCCGTCGGAGTCGGTCACGTAGGCACCCTTCGCCTTGACCAGGAACAGCGGTGTGCCGCCGACCGAGCGGAAGGCCCGCACGGGCGAGTTGACGCCGCCGGGGATGGCGCGCTGCGCGCGGGCGAAAAGGTCGTCGTTGCGGGTCATCATCGAGCCTGTCTTTCGTTGAGCCAGGTGGCGAGTTCGACCGCCCAGTAGGTGAGAACGGCGTCTGCGCCGGCACGACGGATGCTGAGCACCGACTCCTCGACGGCACGGCGGCGGTCGATCCAGCCGTGCGCGGCCGCGGCTTCGATCATGGCGTATTCGCCGGAGACCTGGTATGCCCAGACCGGAATATCACTGACGGCGGCGACGTCGGCGAGCACGTCGAGGTAGCTGCCGGCGGGCTTGACCATGACGATGTCTGCACCCTCCTCGATGTCGAGCAGGGCCTCGCGCACGCCCTCCCGACGATTCGCGGGGTCGAGCTGATAGCTGCGGCGGTCACCCTCGAGGGTCGATTCGACGGCGTCGCGGAAGGGACCGTAGAAGGCCGAGGCGTATTTGGCCGAGTAGGCGAGGACGGCGGTGTTGACGTAGCCGTTCTGGTCGAGCGCCTGGCGAACGGCGGACACCTGGCCGTCCATCATCCCGCTCAGGCCGAGCAGCTGCGAGCCGGACGCCGCCTGCACGAGCGCCATCTCGCAGTACCTCTCGAGGGTGGAATCGTTGTCGACGCTGCCGTCGGCGGCGAGCACGCCGCAGTGGCCGTGGTCGGTGAACTCGTCGAGGCAGAGGTCGGTCTGCACGACGAGGGCGTCGCCGACCTCAGCGACCAGGGCACGGGTGGCGGCGTTGAGAATGCCGTCGGGATCGGTGGCGCCGGAGCCGACGGCGTCGCGCACGGCCGGCACTCCGAAGAGCATGACCCCGCCGATGCCGGATGCCGCGGCATCCGTCACGGCCCGCCGGGCGCTGTCGATGGTGTGTTGAACCACCCCGGGCATCGACGGGATCGGCATAGCCTCGCCGGTGCCCTCCCGAACGAACATCGGGAGAACCAGTTCGGAGGGGTGCAGACGGATTTCGCTGGCCAGGCGACGGAGCGCAGGAGTGGAGCGCAAACGTCGCGGGCGGATGACGGGGTTTATCACCCGTCAACCCTACGTCGCCCGGCTGGACGACCTCGACGGGCCGCGGCGAGTGTTGCCGTTCCGGACAACTGTTGCCGGCGTACCGGCAACAGTTGTCCGGAACGGCAACAAGAAGACTCCTGCCGAGCGCGGGCGCGCCGGGTCAGCGGGACTGGGCGACGAGGACGAGGGCCTCGATCAGGGACTCGGCGCTGGGTGCGTCGGCGACGACGTCGACCCGCAGGCCGATCGCTGCGGCATCCTTCGCCGTCCTCGGCCCGATGCAGGCCACCAGGCTGGATTCCGGGATGGGACCGAGCTGGTCCTGCACCTGCTGCGCGACGCTTCCGGAGGTGACGAGGATCGCCTGCACGTTGCCGGCGGCGACGTCCGCCACCACGCGCGGGTCGACGGGCACGCCGACGGTACGGTACGCGACGACCGACTCAACCTCGTGGCCGATGCGCCGCAGACCCTCGGTCAGCAGCGGCTTGGCGATCTCCGAACGCAGGGTGAGGATGCGCAGGGGCACCTGGCCGGCGGTGGCCGCCTCCCACTCCGCGAGCAACCCGCGGGCGGAGTTGTCTTCGGACGGCACGATGTCGACCCGGTAGCCGGCCGCGACCAGGGCGGCGGCCGTGGTCTCGCCGACGGCCGCGATGCGGGTGGTCGAGGCCACGACGGCCCGGTGCGACGACAACACGTCCACTGTCGTCGCGCTGGTGACCGTCATCCAGTCGAAGTCCCCGGCGGCGAGGCGCGCCAGGGCCTCCTCGAGCGCGGGGGCATCATCGGTCGGGGCGAAGTTGATCATGGGGGCCACGATCGGCTGGGCACCCTGGGAGCGCAGATCGGCCGCGACGTGGTCGCCCCACGGCCCGCCGCGGGGCACGAGGACGCGCCAGCCGGTGAGCGGCTTGGCGAGGCTGGGTTTGGTCTTGTAGCGCGAGGTCATCACGAAGTCACCTTCATCGGGGCGAAGTCGGCAGCGCCGCCGGCGAGCAGGTCACGCGAAACACGGTCAGAAACATCTTGCGCGGCATCGGTCAGGTGCGCAATGGAGTGCGAATCGGGGGTGGCGGCGTGCGAGCTCACGACGCTGCGGGTGCCGTCCGGGCTGTACACCGTGGCGGTGAGGAAGAGGAGCCCGTCGTCGATGGCGGCCATGGCCCCGATCGGCGCTGCGCAGCCGGCCTCGAGCCGGGCCAGCACGAAGCGTTCGGCCATGACCGTGGCCTGGCTGGTGGAGTGGTTGATGGCGGTGAGCGCACCGGCGAGGGCCCGGTCGGGACGTTCGTCGCGCACCTCGATCGCCAGCGCGCCCTGACCGGGTGCGGTGGGCCAGTCGGACAGCTCCAGGTACTCCCCGTCGACGGACTCGAGCAGCGCGAGGCGGCTGAGCCCGGCGGCGGCGAGCACGACGGCATCGAGGTCACCCTCGGCCACGCGGGACAGCCGGGTGTCGACGTTGCCACGGATGTCGACAACGTCGAGATCCGGGCGCAGCGACAGAAGCTGGGCCTTCCGCCGCGGTGAGCCGGTGCCGACCCGGGCGCCCACGGGCAGAGTGGTCAGGTTGAAGCCGCCGCGGGCGCACAGCACATCGCGCGCATCCGCCCGCTTCGGCGTGGCGCCGATGCGGAGAGCGGGGTACTCGGCCGTGGGCAGGTCCTTGAACGAGTGCACGACCACGTCGCATTCGCCGGCCAGCAGCGACTCGCGCAGGGCGCTGGCGAAGACGCCCGTGCCGCCCAGGGTGGAGAGGGGTTCGCGGGAGGTGTCGCCGTGCGTCGTGATCGGGATGATCGACACTTCGGAGCCGGACGCGGTCGCGATGCGGTTCGCGATCGCCGTGGTCTGGGCCAGGGCGAGCGCGCTTCCTCGGGTACCGACGCGGATCAGGCTCACGGAGCCATCCCGGCCACGGCGGGCTTGAAGCCCAACCGCACGTTCTCGCAACAACCCGGCCGGCAGACGTCGTACCAGGGACCGAGGTCGGTCTCGTGCGGGCGGGCGTCGGCAGGGGTGTCGTTCAGCCGCTCCTCGACCAGGTCGATCAGTCCGCTCACGAACGCCGGGTCGACGCCGGGCGTCGGCACGCGCACAGACACCAGGCCGAGCTCACCGGCCGTCTCGGTGGCCTCGTTGTCGAGGTCCCACATGACCTCCATGTGGTCGCTGACGAAGCCGAGCGGCACGATCACGATGGCGCGGATGCCCCGCTCGGGCAGCAGGGCGATGGCATCGTTGATGTCGGGCTCGAGCCACGGCATGCTGGGCGGCCCGCTGCGGGACTGGAAGACCAGCTGCCACGGGGTGTCCACACCGACCATGACCTTCTGGGCGACGGCCAGGTGCTGCGCCGCATAGGCGCCACCCTCGCCGAAGCCGCGCTCGGACGGGCCGCTCTTGTTGGCGTCGGTCATCGGGATCGAGTGGGTGGAGAACAGGATCTCGACCTCGGTGGCCAGGTCGATTCCGGGGACCTGAGCCTGGACATCCGCGAGGCCCTTGTGCAGGGCGGTCACGAACGGGGTGACGAAACCGGGGTGGTCGAAGAACTGGCGCACCTTGTCGATGTGCACCACACCCTCCAGCCCGGTCGCGGTGAGCGCCGCCGCGAAGTCCTCGCGGTACTGGCGGCATCCGGAGTAGGAGCTGTAGGCACTGGTGGCGATGGCCAGGAGCCGGGTCTGGCCGTTGGCGTTGGCCTCGCTGATGGTGTCGCGCAGGTACGGTGCCCAGTTGCGGTTGCCCCAGAGCACGGGCAGGTCGATGCCGCGACGCTCGAGCTCGGCCTGAAGCGCGGCCCGGAGAACGCGGTTCTGGTCGTTGATGGGGCTCACTCCGCCGAAGTGGCGGTAGTGCTTGGCAACCTCTTCGAGGCGTTCCTCGGGGATGCCGCGGCCGCCCGTGACGTTGCGCAGGAACGGGATCACATCGTCCTGGCCTTCGGGGCCGCCGAATCCGGCCAGCAGGATGGCGTCGTAGGTAGTCATTACTGCAGAACCTCCACGAGTTCGGCCGTCGTGATGCGGCGGCCGGTGTAGAACGGGACCTCTTCGCGCACGTGACGGCGGGCCTCGGTGGCCCGCAGTTCGCGCATCAGGTCGACGAGCTCGGTGAGCTCGTCGCTTTCGATCGGCAGCAGCCACTCATAATCGCCGAGGGCGAACGAGGAGACGGTGTTGGCGATGGCACCGCGGAAGGCCGCGCCCTTACGGCCGTGATCGGCGAGCATGGCGCTGCGCTCGGCCTCCGGCAGCAGGTACCACTCGTAGCTGCGCACGAACGGGTAGATGGTGAGCCAGGCCTTCGGTTCGATACCGCGCAGGAATCCGGGGACATGGCTCTTGTTGAACTCGGCGTCCCGGTGCACGCCCATGGCGTTCCAGGTGGGGAGGAGACTCTTCAGCAGCGCGCTGCGGCGCAACTGGCGGTTGGCCCACTGCAGGGTTTCGGCGTCCGGCGCGTGGGTCCAGATCATCACGTCGGCGTCGGCGCGAAGGCCGGACACGTCGTAGAAGCCACGCACCGTCACGCCCTCGTCCTCGACCAGCGCGATGACGTCGTCGAGCTCACGCACGGCGCGCGGCACGTCGTGGCCGTCGAGGTCATCGGGGTTGCCCGGGTCCTTGCGCAACACCGCGAACAGGGTGAACCCCTGCGGCGATGCGGCTGGTGTGTCGGTGGTTCCGTGGGTCTCAGCAGAGGTGGTGGAGTGAGGTGGGTTTACTGCCTCTCCGGCAGCCGGGTGAGTCATAACTACTAGTCTCTACTTCTTTCCTGCGAGAGCCAAAACTGCTCGGCCGCAGGCCGGGATCCCGTGACCTCAGCGACGCTGTACGGCCTTGACGCCGAGCCAGACGGCACCCACCGTTGCCGAGACGCCGCCCAGGACGATCCCGGCGAGCGCGACGGGGTTCTTGTCGCCGAACTCGCGCAGACGCACCTTGAACAGGCGCGAGCGCACCCGCATCTGCCGCGGCAGATTGAGCTTGTACTCGATCGCGTCGAGCGTCTGAGCGAGTTCGACGCGGGCTCGCGTCGCCTCGGCGCGAAGCTCCGTCTTGCTCTTCGGCGCGGTGTCGACTGCGGCGACTCTCTCGTCCACGGTGTCGATCGTCTTCGCGTTCTGGTCAGTGCTCATACTTGCCAACTCCCTTGAGCGCGTCGACGTCGCTACGGATACTCGCCGTGACTCCGTCTGGATCGGATGTGGTTCCGGCCGTCACCCGGTTTTTGCCGACCAACGCCAGGATCCCGGCGAGCAGAAGCAGGGCGAGGGCCACAATCAGGGCCGCGAGCCAGAGCGGCAGCACGAGGTCGAGGGCGATGACCGCGAGCGCGACCAGCACCATGACGGCGAAGAACGCGAATACGGCGGCGACGACGAACAGGCCGATGCCCAGTCCGATGTTCTTGGCCTTGCCGGCGAATTCCGCCTTGGCCGCGTCGAGTTCCGCCTTGACCAGGGCAATGACCTGGCCGGGCAGCTCACCGAGCAACTCGAACGTGGATCTCCGGGCCTTCGGATTGAATTCGCTGTTACTCACTGAATCCCCTTCGTTCGGATTGTCGCGGCGATTACTGAGAAGTGGTGTCGCCGGCGGCGCCCGGTGCGGTCGCTGCCGGTGTCGGTGCGGTCGCTGCCGGTGCGGTCGCTGCCGGTGTCGGGACCGTGTAGCTGGTGCCGGTGGAGCCGGACGACTTGCTCTGCACCGCGGCGACGAGCTTCTTGCCGGTCTGGAGGAGCGCCGACGGCACATCCCCGACTCGTTCGAGCGCGAAGTCGCGGGCCTCGTTCACTCGGCGCTGCACGGGCGGTGCGTTCCACAGGTTCTCCGCGGTTGCCACGATCTGGTCGTAGCGCTTGCGCCCGGCCCGGGCACCCAGCACATAGCCGACGAGCCCGCCCGTGATGAACAGAAGCTTTCCCCGCATTGTGACTCCATTCCTCAACGTGTACGTAGTTCTCAGAGTATCCCCCATCCGGGATGGAAGAAGAGTGTGCGCTGTCGGGACGGGGGGAATCAGATGCCGAGAGCGTCGTGCCGGGTGCGGGAGGCCGCGGCGACGGCATCCGGGATCACCGACGCCAGCCCGGTTCCGGCCAGCCAGGCACCCGTGAGTTCGAGCCCCGACGTGGCGGCGACGACCTCCCGGACCTGTTTCACGCGCTCGGGCGCGCCGACGGTCGCCGGCGAGAGGGCATCTCCCCAGACGGTTCGGGCGAAGCCGCGCACGGCCGCGGCGTCGAGGTCGACGCCCAGGATCGTGCGGGCGTCGTGCAGGGAGAGGGCGAGGAGCTCATCGTCGCTGAGCCGGGCCGTCGGGCTGTCCTGGCCGGCCCGGCCATAAGACAGACGGATGACGTGACGGCCTGGTCCGGCCGCCTTGGCCAGCCATTCCCACTTGGCGGTCACGTGCGTGAGCGCCTTGGCGGTGACTCCGGGCGTCGCGGCCGCGACCAGCACGCCGGTGCCGCGCGGGTGCGCGTCGAGCTCCGGGGCGTCGATCACGATCGTGGCCAGTTCGATCGCGGTCGGCTGGGGCCAGGCGAGGTCGACGAGCGCCGCGTGGGCCGGGCTCAGGTCGGCCATCAGACCGAGCGCCTGCGCGCCCGGGGTCGCGATGATCACGAATCGGGCATCGAGGGTGGGCTCAGGCTCGAGGGCGGGCTCGTCCGGGCCGCCTGTCTCCCGGGCAGCCGGGGCGTGGGTGACCGTCCAGGTGGGTGCGTCGTCGGTGCCGGCGCGATGCAGGCCGGTGACCGGGGCATCCGTCACGATCTCCACGTCGAAATGCCGGAGGTCGGCCACGAGCGCGGCCACGAGCCGGGACATGCCGCCGCGGAGCCCGGCCACGTTCGAGCCCGCCGGGGCGGCCGAGCGCAGGGAGAGCACGGCGCCGGACAGGGACCCGGTCACCGTGAGGGCGGAGTTGAGGCCCGGGGCCACCACGTCGATCTCGAGATCGTCGGCCGCGGAGGAATACACCCCGGTGGTCACGGGCTCGACCAGCCGCTCCAGCACGCGACGTCCCATGCGCTTGCGCACGAGCGCGCCGAGGCTGTGTTCACGACCGATTGTCATCACCGGCATCAGCCGGTCGGCGTAGGCGCGCCAGGCGCCGCTCCAGCCGATCACGCGGCGCACGTCGTCGGCCAGGGGCGAACCGGGGATGCCCAGCACGCCGGCCTTGGGCAGAGGCACGCTGACCGAGCCGTTCGGTACGCGGTCGTCGGGAAGTTGCAGCCACGCGCCCGCAGGGTTCGGCGCCACGACCTCGTCGGACAGGCCGAGGTCCGCGATGAACTCGGCCACCGCGTTGCGGCGCACCGCGAAACTCTCGGCACCGCTGTCGAGGGTGAGTCCGGCGACCTGATGGCTGCCGAGCGCGCCGCCCGGCACCCCGGTGGCTTCGAGCACGGTCACGCTCAACCCGATTCGGGCGCAGGAGCGGGCGGCGATCAGGCCGGCCACTCCTCCGCCGATGACGATGACATCTTTCATTCGCTGCCCCTGCGCTTCCCTCTGCGTGCGTGCGTGCTCGGTGTGCTGCCGGTCAGGAAGCGGCCGGCGGGGCGGCGGCGGGCGTGGCCGCGGTGACCTCGTGCACGAAGGACACCAGCCGGGTCAGAACGTTCGGGTCGGTCATCGGCGGAACGCCGTGACCCAGGTTGAGCACGTGGGCCGGTGCAGTGCGCCCCCGCTCGAGCACGTCGAGGACATGGGCTTCGAGCACCGGCCACGGTGCCGCGAGGAGGGCCGGATCGATGTTGCCCTGCACCGGAACGAGTCCGCCGAGTCGCCGGTTGGCTTCGTCGAGCGGAACCCGGTAGTCGACTCCGACGACGTCGGCGCCGACGTTGTGCATTTCCTTCAGCAGCTCTCCCGTGCCGACACCGAAGTGCACGACGGGCACGTTACGGCGCACGGATGCGGCGTCTGCGGCATCCGTGCCCGCGGGGACCTCGTCATACGTGAGGTCGCGCACGTGGGCGATCGCCGCGGTCGAGGCCGGTGCGACGAACCGGGTGTAGTCGTCGAGGGAGAGCGCGCCGGCCCAGGAGTCGAACAGTTGGGCGGCGGACGCGCCGGCGAGGACCTGGGCGCGCAGGAAACGACCGGTGACTTCAGCGGTCCAGGCCATCAATTCGGTCCAGGCGTCGGGGTCGGCGTGCATCAGCGTGCGGGCGTGGATGTGGTCCTTCGAGGGGCCGCCCTCAACGAGGTAGGCCGCCAGCGTGAACGGGGCACCGGCGAAACCGATCAGCGGCGTCGAGCCGAGTTCCGCGACGGTGCGGGCGACGGCGGCCCGGATGGGAGCCAGAGTGGTATCGAGCACGGAGGGGTCGAGGGCTGTGAGCTCCGCGACATCCTTCTTGGTGCGCACTGCCTTGCCGAGTACCGGCCCCATCCCGGCGACGATCTCGACGTCGACGCCCACGAGCTTCAGCGGGATCACGATATCGCTGAAGAGGATGCCGGCGTCGACGTTGTGGCGGCGCACCGGCTGCAGCGTGATCTCGCTCGCCATCTCCGGTTCGAGGCAGGCGTCGAGCATGCGGGTCCCGACCCGCAGCGACCGGTATTCGGGCAGCGAACGGCCGGCCTGGCGCATGAACCAGACCGGTGTCTTGTCTGGCCGGGTGCCCTGGTAGGCGCGAATGAGGCGGGAATCGGCAGTGAGTCCGGTTGCGAGAGGGTGTTGCGCGTCAAGGTTCATTTCCTTGATTCTGTCAAACTTCCGACATTCGGGCGATTCGGGAGGCTCAGTCGAAGGTCGTACAATCGACGAGTGTTGATCTGTCTGTCCGCCAGTCATAAGAACTCCAGCTTCGACGTGCTGGAGAAATTGTCTGTCGGTGCGAGCGACACGGCCGGCGGAATCCTCGAACGGCACTCGGCCCTGGTCGGCGCCGTTGTCGTGGCCACCTGCAACCGGTTCGAGGCCTACCTCGACCTCGACGAGCCGGCAGGCTCCTCCCCGCTCACGGCCGTGCACGCCGCCATCGACGGCGTCAGCGCAACCACTGGAGTAGCGGTCGACGTGCTGCGGAACACCCTCGACCTCGTGCATGGCGGCAGTGTCGCCGAGCACCTGTTCGCCGTGACGAGCGGCCTCGAATCCGTGGTCGTCGGCGAGGGGGAGATCGCCGGTCAGGTGCGCCGCTCGCTCGAGCAGGCCCGAGTCGGCGGCACCACCAGCCCCGAACTCGAGCGCCTCTTCCAGCGCGCCTCCCAGACCTCGCGCGGCGTGAAGAACCGCACCGGCATCGGCGCCGCCGGGCGTTCGCTCGTGCGCCTGGCTCTCGAACTGGCCGAAAGCCGCATCACGGACTGGGCCGAGACCCGCGTGCTCCTGGTCGGCACCGGACGCTACGCGGGCGCGTCCCTCGCCGCCCTGCGTGACCTCGGCGCCGAGAACGTGCGGGTGTACTCCCCCTCGGGACGAGCGCACAAGTTCGCCACCTCGCACCAGATCGCCGCCGTCTCCGAATCCGCGTTCGCCGTGGAGGCCGCCGAGGCCGACCTGATCCTCACCTGCACGACCGCCGACACCCATGTGATCGATGCGGCCCTGCTCCACTCCGGGCGCGCCCTCTCCCTGCAGCTGCCGGCCGCCGAAGCGCGCGCGCTCCCCGCCTGCCCGATGAAGGACGCCCCGGCGGAGATCGCGCGACGCCTCATCATCGACCTGGGCCTGCCCCGCAACGTCGACCCGGATGTCACGGACCTGGCCGGTGTCGAACTGCTCGACCTCGAGACCATCCGCATCCACGCCCCGCTCGAGGAGCTCAACGCCACCAGCGACGCCCGTTTGATCGTGGGGCGCGCCGCCCGCAAATTCTCGGCGGTAGCCGAGGAACAGAGCCTGGCACCGGCCGTCGTCGCCCTGCGAAGCTACATCTTCGACATCCTCGACGGGGAGATCGAACGGGCGCGCAACCGGGGCGACGACAGCGAACAGACCGAGTCGGCCCTGCGTCACCTGGCCGGCGTGCTCCTGCACACCCCGATGGTGCGCTCCCGCGAGCTGGCCCGGGCGGGCGAGCAGGCCGCGTTCCTGGGCGGGATCGATGCCCTGTTCGGCATCCAGGTCGAGCTCCCCACCGCCGGTTCCGTGGCCGCGGTCGTCGATATCGGCCCAGCCGCCTCCTGACCCTGGGCGCGCCCGGCCGGCCCTAGCCGTCTCGACCTTGCGCTCGGCACGGACCCCGGGCCGTCCGGCTGCCAAGCGCGTGCATAACTCCTGCAATTCGTTGCCGGGAGCCGGCGGCACCCCCGGAAACATGCGGGAGTGCGGTCCGCCCGGCGCAATTTGCAGGAGTTATGCGCAGAAACAGCCGGCCACGCCCGGATGTGGACGTGACCGGCGGCACCGAGCAGGCACCGGCGGCACCGAGCAGGTGCCGCGCAGGAGCCGCGGCCGGCAGGCGTCAGCAGACGGCAGGAGGCAGCAGGCGGCAGCAGGCGGCAGGCGGAGGGACGCTAGGCGCCGCGGAGACGCACGGCGAGGTAGGCGTCGAGCTCGTCGAGGGGCACGCGCTCCTGCGCCATGGTGTCGCGGTCGCGCACGGTGACGGCCTGGTCGTCGAGCGAGTCGAAGTCGACCGTGACGCAGTACGGGGTGCCGATCTCGTCCTGGCGGCGGTAACGGCGGCCGATCGCGCCGGCGTCGTCGAAGTCCACGTTCCAGGACTCGCGCAGCCGCGCCGCGAGGGACTTCGCCATCGGCGAGAGCGCCTCGTTACGCGACAGGGGCAGCACGGCGACCTTGATCGGCGCGAGCCGCGGGTCGAGCTTGAGAACAGTGCGCTTGTCGACGCCGCCCTTCGCGTTGGGCACTTCCTCCTCGTGGTAGGCGTCCACCAGGAACGCCATCAGCGAACGGGTGAGTCCGGCCGCGGGCTCGATCACATAGGGCACCCAGCGCTCGTTCTTCGTCTGATCGAAGTATGAGAGGTCCTTGCCGGATGCCTCCGCGTGCGTCTTGAGGTCGAAGTCGGTGCGGTTGGCGACACCCTCGAGCTCGCCGAACTCGCTGCCGCTGAAACCGAAGCGGTACTCGATGTCCACGGTGCGCTTGGAGTAGTGCGACAGCTTCTCGGCCGGGTGTTCGAACAGGCGCAGGTTGTCGATGTTGATGCCGAGGCCCGTGTACCAGTTCATCCGCTGGTCGATCCAGTACTGGTGCCACGTCTCATCCGTGCCGGGCTCGACGAAGAATTCCATCTCCATCTGCTCGAACTCGCGGGTGCGGAAGATGAAGTTGCCCGGGGTGATCTCGTTGCGGAAGCTCTTACCGATCTGGCCGATGCCGAACGGCGGCTTCATGCGGGCTGCCTGCAACACGTTGGCGAAGTTGACGAAGATGCCCTGCGCGGTCTCCGGGCGCAGGTAGTGCATGCCGGCCTCGTCGTCGACCGGGCCGAGGTAGGTCTTGAGCAGGCCGGAGAAGGCGCGCGGTTCGGTCCAGATGTGCCGGTTGCCGCAGTTCGGGCAGGGGATGCCGTCGATGCCGCCTTCGGGCGGGCGGCCCTTCTTCTCCTCGAATTCCTCCTCGAGGTGGTCGGCACGGAAGCGCTTGTGGCAGCTCGTGCACTCGACCAGCGGGTCGCTGAAAACCTCAACGTGACCGGATGCCTCCCACACCTTGCGGGGAAGGATCACCGAGGAGTCAAGGCCGACCACGTCGTCGCGGCTGGTGACCATGAAGCGCCACCACTGCTTCTTGATGTTCTCCTTGAGCTCCACGCCGAGGGGTCCGTAGTCCCAGGCGGACCGCGATCCACCGTAGATTTCACCGGCCTGGAACACGAACCCGCGGTGGCGGGCAAGGGCGATGACGGAATCGAGGCGGGACAGGGCGGCCACGGTGGCTCCAATGGTCGAGAGGGCGGAAAAACTGGAAAGCACGGTGAACAGACCGAAGCCGAACGGCGCTCAGCCCATTTTAGGCGTCCGTCCGGAAACTGCCGCCAAGCTGTTAGCCTTGCTAAGGATTTCCGCAGACGTTGCGGGCACCTCAAAGGAGAGATCATGGGCACCAAGCCCCGCACGCCACACGATTCACCGAAGCGGGGCGAGGAACTGGACCGGGATCCCCTCCTGTTGCCCGTTGCCCTCGACCAGACCACGCACGATGCCGAAGAGGCACACTGGACCCCCTTGAAGATTGCGATCTGGGGCGGTATCTCCCTGCTCGGCGGGCTGAGCTGGGTGATGCTCGCCGTGGTCCGCGGCGAGACCGTCAACGCCATCTGGTTCGTCTTCGCCGCCGTCTGCACCTACCTGATCGGCTACCGCTTCTACTCCAACTACATCCAGAAGCACCTGCTGCACCCGGATGACCGGCGCGCGACGCCGGCCGAGTACAAGGCCGACGGCAAGGACTACGCGGCCACCGACCGCCGGGTTCTCTTCGGCCACCACTTCGCCGCCATTGCCGGCGCCGGACCGCTCGTCGGCCCCGTGCTGGCCGCCCAGATGGGCTACCTGCCCGGAACGATCTGGATCATCGTCGGCGTCGTGTTCGCCGGCGCGGTGCAGGACTACCTGGTGCTGTTCTTCTCGATGCGCCGCGGCGGACGCTCCCTGGGCCAGATGGCCCGGGACGAGCTCGGCAAGGTGGGCGGCACGGCCGCCCTCATCGCCACCCTGGCGATCATGGTCATCATCGTGGCCATTCTCGCCCTTGTCGTGGTCAACGCTCTCGCCGACAGCCCCTGGGGCGTCTTCTCGGTCTCGATGACCATCCCGATCGCCCTGTTCATGGGCGTCTACCTGCGCTTCTTCCGCCCCGGCCGGGTCACCGAGATCTCGGTCATCGGCTTCGTGCTGCTGCTGGCCGCCATCATCGGCGGCGGCATGATCGCGGACACCGAGTGGGGCTCGACCTTCTTCGCCATCGACCCGCTGCCCCTCGCGATCGGCATCATCGTCTACGGCTTCGTGGCCGCCATCCTCCCGGTCTGGCTGCTGCTGGCCCCCCGGGACTACCTGTCCACCTTCATGAAGATCGGCACGATCGGGATGCTGGCACTCGCCATCATCGTCGTCCGCCCCGAGATCTCGGCCCCGGCCACCAGCGAGTTCGTGAACGGCGGCGGCCCCGTGGTGAGCGGCTCGCTCTTCCCGTTCCTGTTCGTCACCATCGCCTGCGGTGCCCTCTCCGGCTTCCACGCCCTGATCGCCTCCGGCACGACGCCGAAGCTGATCGAGAAGGAACGTCAGACCCGCTTCATCGGCTACGGCGGCATGCTGATGGAATCGTTCGTCGCCATCATGGCGCTCGTCGCCGCGCTGTCGATCGACCGCGGAATCTACTTCGCCATGAACTCCTCGCCGGCCCTGACCGGCGGAACCGTGGAGGGTGCCGTCACGTTCGTGAACAGCCTTGGCCTGACCGGCGTCAACCTGACCCCCGAGATGCTCACCGAGACCGCGAAGAATGTGGGCGAGGAGACCATCGTGTCCCGCACCGGCGGCGCCCCGACCCTGTCGGTCGGCCTTGCCAACATCATGCAGCAGGTGGCCGGGGGCTCGGGAATGATGGCGTTCTGGTACCACTTCGCCATCATGTTCGAGGCGCTGTTCATCCTCACCGCCGTCGACGCCGGCACCCGCGTGGCCCGGTTCATGCTGCAGGACAGCCTCGGCAACGTCTTCCCGAAGTTCAAGAACACCTCCTGGCGTCTGGGCGCCTGGGTCACGACCGGCATCATGGTCGCAGCCTGGGGCGCCGTGCTCGTGATGGGCGTCACCGACCCGCTCGGCGGCATCAACACCCTGTTCCCGCTGTTCGGGATCGCGAACCAGCTACTCGCGGCCATCGCCCTGGCGGTCTGCCTGGCGATCGTGGCCAAGCGCGGGCTGTTCAAGTACATCTGGGTCGTGGCGCTGCCGCTGACCTTCGCCGCCGTCGTGACCATCTACGCGTCGTTCCTGAAGATCTTCTCGACCGTTCCCAACGTGGGCTACTTCGCCCAGAACCGGGCGTTCTCGAAGGCCCTGGATGACGGACTCACCAGCTTCGGAACGGCCAAGACCGTCGAAGCAATGGAAGCCGTCGTGCGTAACACGATGGTGCAGGGCATCCTCTCGATCCTGTTCGTCGTGCTGGCCATCATCGTGATGGTCACCGCCGCTCAGGCCACCTGGAAGTCCTACAAGAGCCGCAACTTCGGCACCAACGAGGATGACGCGGTGGCATCGCAGATGTTCGCCCCGTCCGGTTTCGTCGCCACCCCGGAGGAGAAGAAGCTGGCCGTGCGCTGGGATGCCCAGATCGCCCAGGCCAAGCTGGACAAGGCGAAGAAGGTGCCCCGCCGATGAGTCTCCTCGCCGGCGTCCGTGAGGGCGCGAAGGGTTTCGCCTGGTTCATGAGGGGGGTCATGGGTGAGGACGCCTATGACAAGTACAAGGCCCACCATGACGCGCTGGACGACGCCCACGAGCACTCCGTTCGGGACCCGGATGCCGCCGCCTGCGGCAGGCCGGTGATGATGACGGAACGCGAGTTCTGGCGAGACCAGACCGACCGCCAGGACGTGAACCCCCAGGGCCGGTGCTGTTAGCCGCCTGACCGGACGCACCACCCGCATCGCTGCCCCTGCCTCGTGCGGGGGCAGCGACGTTTAATCGGCGTTCATCGAACTCAGTGCACGTACTCCAGCAGGTCGAGGCCAACCGCACGCATGCCGTCGAGCACCGCCAGCCGGGACGACAGGCGGGTGTCGGCGAAGGACATCGAGACCATATAGGTCACGCCTGCGCGCGGACCGCGCAGGATGCCGACCTCGCTGCGGACGCCGGCATCCGTTCCGGTCTTGTTCACCAACAGCAGTCCGTGGTCGCCGGCGCGGTGGGCGAGGGGGTCGATGCCGAAGGCGCCGGCCACCATGGACAGATCGGAATTCAGCGACAGCCAGCCGATCACGCGCTCGCTCGCCTCGGCGTCGACGATCTCGCCGCGCGCCAGCGCGGTGAACAGCCAGGTGAGCTCCTTGGCGCTGCCGACCGAGAGCTGCGGGGCGTCGTCGGGGCCGCGCCGATCGCGCACGAGGTCGAGCAGGGCGGTGCGGCTGAGCCCGAGCTGCTCGGCGCGGGCGCGCACGGCGTCGAGGCCGACCGCACGGAGCAGCACGTTGGCGGCCAGGTTGTCGTTCGCGGCTCCGACCAGGGCCGCAAGGTCCGCTACCGGAAGCGAAGGTGCCTGCAGGTGCTGCCAGAGCCCGGAACCGGCCACCGAGTCGGCGGCGCTGCGATCCAGGATCGTGTACGCACCGAAGTTGGCGTCCCGGAGCCGGGCGGCCACCTCGATCAGGAGCAGCACCGTGCCGATGCCGGCCGTGGGCATGACCACGTGGTCGTCCACGGAGAACAGGACCCGGCCGGTGACCAGGTCGGTGGCGCGGGCCGAGACCTGCACCCCGTCGACCGCCAGGTCACCCAGCGCCTGGAACCCGCGGCCGAAGTTCGCCGCCGCCGCCGTTCCGCCGTGCCGACCCCGCCGCAGCGCGGAATGGCGCGACCGACGCTCTGATTCCTGGGATGAAATGGCCACGGTGGGCAGGTCCTTACGTAGATTCGGGCTACTGGTCCCCGACCTCACGGTAGCTCACGGGTGGAGCGCTGAGGTCACCAGATCGTAACGCGCTTCTCCGGGTCCAGCCAGAGAGCGTCGTCGGGTGTGACACCGAACGCCGTGTAGAACTCGTCGATGTTGCGCACGATCTGGTTGCACCGGAATTCGTTGGGCGAGTGCGGGTCGATCGAGAGCAGACGGATGGCCTCCTCGTCGCGCATCTTGAGCTGCCAGGCCTGCGCCCAGGAGAGGAAGAACCGCTGGGCGCCGGTGAAGCCGTCGATCACGGGCGGCTCCTGGCCGTCGAGGGAGATGAGGTAGGCCTTCCAGGCGATGGAGAGACCGCCGAGGTCGCCGATGTTCTCGCCGATGGTGAGTGCACCGTTGACGAAGTGCTCGGGAACCTGTTTCGGGGCGAGCGCGTTGAACTGCTCGATCAGGGAGCTGGTGCGTTCCTCAAAGGCCGTGCGGTCTTCTTCGGTCCACCAATCGGTGAGCAGCCCGGTGCCGTCGTACTTCGAGCCCTGGTCATCGAAGCCGTGGCCGATCTCGTGGCCGATCACGGCACCGATCGCACCGTAGTTGGCGGCGGAGTCTCGGGCATCGTCGAAGAACGGCGGCTGCAGGATGGCGGCCGGGAAAACGATCTCGTTGAACCCCGGGTTGTAGTACGCGTTGATGGTCTGCGGGGTCATGAACCACTCGTCACGATCGAGCGGGTTGCCTATCTTGCCGAGTTCGCGCTGGAACTCGAACTCGCTCGTGGCGCGCACGTTCGAGATCAGGTCGGCAGGGTCGATCGTGAGGGTCGAATAGTCGCGCCACGTGGCCGGGTAGCCGATTTTGGGGATGAACTTCTCGAGCTTGTCGAGCGCCCGGGCCCGCGTCTCCGCGGTCATCCATTCGAGGTCGGTGATGCTGCGACGGTAGGCCTCGACCAGATTGGCCACCAGCACGTCCATGCTCGCCTTCGCACTGGGCTTGAAATGGCGCTCCACGTAGATGCGGCCGACGGCCTCGCCGAGAGCACCCTCGACCAGGGAGACACCGCGCTTCCACCGCTCGCGCAGCTGGGGCGTGCCGGTCAGGGTGCGGCCGTAGAAGTCGAAGCTGGACTCGACGAAATCGCTCGAGAGGAACGCCGCGCCGGAACGGATGATCTGCCAGCGCAGCCAGTCCTTCCAGCCTTCGAGCTGGTCGTCCGTGAGCATCTCCGCCAACCCGGTCACGAAGCTGGGCTGGCGCACGACGACCTCGTCGAGTGCGCCCGCCGGGCCGTCGAGTCCTTCGAGCCAGAGGTGCAGGTCGGCGCCGGCGGCCAGCGCCGTCACCTGGCCCCAGGTCTTGAGGTTGTAGGTCTTCTCGCTGTCGCGGGAGCGCACCTTGTCCCAGTGGTGGGTGGCGAGCTCGGTTTCGAGCAGGAAGACCCGCTCGGCGCGGACGGCGGCGTCCGGGACGCCGGCGAGACCGAACATCCGTTCAAGGAACGCCTGGTAGGCCGCGCGGATAGACGCGGATTTCTCGTCGCGGTAGTAGGACTCGTCGGGCAGGCCGAGCCCGCCCTGCTCGACGAAGACGAGGTAGCGTTCGGGGTTGCCCGGGTCGTTGTCGACGAAGAGCCCGAAAGCGCCGGACACGCCCGCGCGCTCGAGGCGGCCGAGGGTGCCGAGCAGTTCGGGGAGGGAGGTGACGGCGTCGACGGTGGCCAGGTCGGCCGCGAGCGGGGTGGCGCCGAGCTCCTCGACGCGGGCCTCGTCCATGAAGCTGGCGTAGAGGTCGCCGAATTTGCGTTCCTCCGTGCCGGGGGCGGCCGTCTGGGCCTCGAGGATGATCTCGCGCACGGCCTTCTCCGACTCCTCGGCGAGAAGGTAGAACGAACCCCAGCGGGCCTTGTCGGACGGGATCTCGCTCCGGGCGATCCACTGGCCGTTCACGTGCAGGAAGAGGTCGTCCTGCGGACGCACCTCCAGGTCGAGTTCGGTGCGGTCGATTCCGGATGCGGTCCCCTGGTCAGTCATACCTCCACCCTATTCGCTGCACCTCGGCGGTGGTCGAGCCCGTCGAGACCCGCGGTGGTCGAGCCCGTCGAGACCCGCGGTGCTCGAGCCAAGGCGTCACAGTGCCAGATCCCGGCGACGGATGCCCACAAAGGCCAGCACGCCGCCCACCAGGGCGAGGCCCAGCATCCACCCGGCTCCGCTCCAGTCCACATCGGCAGCACCGATCACGGGTGTGTGCGTGAACGGGGACAGGTTGAGCAGCCAGTCCGGCAGACCGAAGAGTTCGCCGAACTCGCCGATGAACCCGGCGGTCAGCAGCACGCCCCAGCTGAGGCCCGCACTGAACCGCGGCACCATCGCGACGAGCAGGGCCGCGATCGCCAGGACGAGCAGGGCTGCGGGTGCCTGCGCGGCCCCGGAGGCCATGGCGCTGGCCACCCGGTCGGCCGTGTCCACGGTTCCCGCGGCCCCGGACGACCAGACGAGACCGGCGGCTGCTCCCCCGGTCGCCGCGAGGAGCACCAGTGCGACGGCGATGGAACCCACAAGGAGGTAGTCGGCAAACCAGCGGTCGCGGCGTAGCGGCAGAGCGAGCAGGAGCTCGGCCGAACCGTTGGCCTCCTCCTGCCGCAGGCGGATCATCGCCTGGGTTGCCGCCGCCGCCGCGATCACACCCACCAGTCCGAAGATGGTGTTCGTGTACAGGTCGATGATTGACGCCCGGCCTCCGGCCATCCGTGCCAGCGTGTCCCCGACCTGCGCGCTCGACTCGACCAGCTCGACCACTGTTTCGCCCAGAGTCCCGGCGAGGAGACCGAACGCGAGGCCGGCGAGAGCCCAACCGGCCAGAGGCGCGCGCTGCAGACGCCAGGCCAGGCCGAGGCTGCCGCTGAGCGTTCGCGCGGCCCGCTCCGGGCCGGGCCGCTCCCCGACGAGGCTGGAGCCGAGGTCGCGCCGGGATTGCAGCAGCCCGACCACGGCGAAGAGCACGGCGGCCAGTGCCAGGGAAAGCAGGAGGGGAGCCGGCCGGTTCTCGGTGAAGGCATCCGTCTGTTGTCCCCAGCCGATGGGTGACAGCCAGCTCGGCCAGGCGCTGGTCAGGCTCAGACCGTCGGCGGATGCGGTGCCGCCGGCGTCACCGAGCGCCCGCAGGGTATAGGCGAGGGCGATGAGGGCCGCGCCGAGGCCGTTCGCCCCGCGCGAGGTGCGCATCACCTGGCCGGCCAGGAGCCCTACCCCGAGGAAGGCGATCCCGGTGGCGGCGATGGCGGCGCCGGTGGTGATCGTGCCGGCAGGGTCCAGTCCCCCGATCAGGAAACCCAGGCTCACGGCCGCCCCGGCGGCCACGGCAGCACCGATCCCGTGCACGGTCGTGGCAAGCAACGGCACGAGCCGGCCCGCCGGCGTCGCCGAGATGAGCTCGGATCGGCCCGCTTCCTCCTCGGCCCGGGAGTGGCGCACGGCGAGGAACGAGCTCATGAAGGCCACCAGCGTGGCCAGGAACGCGAAGAGGAGGAAGAAGATGACCGCGTCGGCATCCGTTCCCTGCGGCTCCCCGCGGAAGATCAGGATGGTCGGGGAGCCGACCGCGATTCGGATCAGCCCCTCGCGTTCGGCCATCGTGCCGAAACTCGCGTCGACGGCCGAGACGGCGAATAGGGCAAGCCCGAAGAAAGCGGCCATCCAGATCGCCAGCTGTATGCGGTCACGCCGGATACGCAGGCGCAGCAGGGGACCGAGGGTGCTCCGGCGTCGTCCGGGGGTCCCGGTGGGCGAGGCCGTGCGGAGTCCCGAGCTCACGACCGGGTTCCGGCCGTGGGAACCGGGGCATCCTCGTGATAGTGCCGCAGGAACAGGGTCTCGAGCGACGGCGGCGCGATGGTCAGGCCCTGCACGCGCAGCGCGGCGAGCACGGGCAGCATCTCGGGCAACGCCTCGCTGTCGGCCGTGAAGCTCACGCGGCCTCCGTGGCCGGGGACGAGGTCGTGAGCGGCAGGGATGCGCGCGGCCAGCCCGGCCAGGTCGGCGTCGGTCAGCCCTGTGCTGGCGAAGGTGACCTCGGTGCGGGTGAGGTGCCGCAGTTGGGTGAGGGTTCCGGTCTCCACCATGCGGCCGGCCCGGATGATGCTCACCCGGTCACAGAGGTGCTCCACCTCGGAGAGGATGTGGCTGGAGAGCAGAACCGTTGCTCCGCCCGCCGTCGCCGCTTGCAGCTCCCGGCGGAAGACGGCATCCATCAGGGGGTCGAGCCCCGAGGTCGGCTCGTCGAGGATGAACAGGTCTGCCGGGGCAGCCAGGGCTGCAATAAGCGCAACTTTCTGCCGGTTGCCCTTCGAATAGGTGCGGCCCTTCTTGGTGGGGTCGAGCTGGAAGGCATCGACGAGGCGCGCGCGACGTGCCCGGTAGGCAGCGGCATCCACGGTTCCGCCGCGCAAACGGCAGAGCAGGTCGATGGCCTCGCCGCCGGACAGATTGGGCCACAGGCTCACGTCCCCGGGCACGTAGGCGATGCGGCGATGGAGGGCGACGGCATCCGTCCAGGGGCTCTGGCCGAAGACTGTGGCGGATCCTCCGCTCGGGCGATACAGCCCCAGGAGGATGCGGATGGTGGTGGACTTGCCGGCCCCGTTCGGGCCGAGGAAGCCGTGGACTTCGCCGGCTGTGACCGTGAGGTCGAGGCCGTCGAGGGCCGGCACTCGGCCGAAGCGCTTGTCCAGGCCTCGGGTCTCGATGACACTGCTCATGCTGATCAAGTTACGCCCCTTCGGTGTCCCGCATCGGAGTCGCGACTCCTCGCCCGGTGGTCGAGCCTGTCGAGACCCGGCGACCCGCCCTCCAGACGCTCCCACAACGGTGGTCGAGCCTGTCGAGACCCGGGGTCACGCCTACAGAGTGGCCCGTTTGCTTGGCAGTGCGATCAGGGTTTGTTCCGGATCGACGTCGACGGGTGGTTTGAGCCAGTAGTCATTGCCGGTGCGGATGATCGTCCAGTGCTGGTTATGCAGCAGCAGATGGTGCGGATGACACAGCAGCACCCCGTCGGCAAGGTCGGTGTACCCGTTGTCTCTCAACCATTCGTTGATGTGATGTGCCTCAGACCACGCGGGTGATCTATCGCAGTCGACCCAACGGCAGCCTCCGTCGCGGACACCCATCGCGGCGCGCTGTGCCTCGGTGAAGAGACGTTGGTCACGGCCGACGTTGGTGATCTGCCCGGTGTCGTCAACCTGGATGCCGCGGGTTCCGGTGTCGCAGAGCAGACGATCGATGGTCTCCTGCGAGATGGGGACCGGGTTGCCCTCAATCTGCCCGTGAGCGGCGGATGCGGCGGGAACCGGGCCGGTCTGTGCGGCCTGGCCAGGGGCCGGCTGGCCCGACTGACCGGCCGACTGCCCCGTCTGACCGGCCCGCTGTCCCGGCTGGCCCGGTGTCAGGGCCTTCTCGGTGACGAGCACCCGCACCGAAGGGCGGCGGCCGCCGAAAACCCGGCCCTGGTCGGCCTCCCCGGCGATCTTCAGCAACTGCACGAGGGCGTCGGCGGCGATCTGCTCCGTGGTGCGGGGGTCGTCCTGCATCCGTTTGGCCCAGGCGGACTTGTCTTTGTCGACGAAGCGCACGCCGCCGCGGCGGGGGCTGGTCACGGAGTCGAACGTCGAGAGCACGAACTCGCCGTCTTCGGGGGCGAAGAGGCCGTGCAGGCGCACCTTGCCGTTGCCCAGCCGGTAGACCCGCAGGAACCGGTCGTCGTGAGCCTGCTTCTCCCGGGCGGCAATACCCGCCTCGTCGAGCTGGTCGCGCAGACGCCGGGCGAGCTTGAAGACCTGGTCGACATTCAGCGACGCGGCCTCAACGAGGAGCGCCTCGAGGGCGGTGCCCAGCTTCTCGGCAGTGACCGCGGCATCGATCTGGCCGAGGCCGGAACGGATCGACTCGGCCGCATCGACCGAGAGGCTGCCGTCGGTGACGGCTCGGGCGATCGCTGCCTGCCACGGCACCTTCGCCACGAACTCCGCGACCGCGGCGGGATCCGCATCGGGCGACTCCACAGCCGCCTCGACCAGTTTCTCCGCCGCTTCGGCATCGGCCATCATCGTGCCGACGGCGACGAGCTTGAACGCGTCATTCTTGGTCGAGCCGGTCACGGTCTGGATGAGAGCCTCGGGCGAGAGGAACCCCTGCTGGGCGGCCAGGCCGGAGTGGCCGAGCTCGGGCCGGGAGCGACGGGCGATGGTTGCCGCCATCCACGCGGAGCGGGTGTCGAGCAGGCGGCGCGCGGCCGCGATCTGCTTCTGACCGGCCAGCACCTCGGCATCGGCGAGAGCCTCATAGTCGGCGCAGGAGGAGCCCAGGCGAGCGACGGCATCCGTTGCCGTTCTGAGGTCATCTGCGGTGGTGGTCATGCGTTGAGGATATCAGAAATAGTACGCGTAGTCGATAGTCTGTCACATATTCGTGAGCTTGTTTTCGAAGTCGTGTTCTAAATGATCAGGGTCGGCTCGCCGGGTCTCGACAGGCTCGACCACCGGAGGACAGGGTCGTCCCGCCGGGTCTCGACAGGGTCGACCGCCGGGTCTCGACAGGCTCGACCAGCGTGGGTATCGAGACGTGGGTCTCGACAGGCTCGACCACCGGAGGACAGGGTCGACCACCGGGGACAGGCCCGAGCACTGTGGGAGAGCGCGGAGAGGCTGAACTAGAGTCTTGGGATCACTCTCACCGTGCTCCGCCCGCAGCCCATCGACCGCGAGATCCTGCGCCTCGCCATTCCCGCCGTCGGCGCGCTCATCGCCGAGCCGCTGTTCCTGCTCGCCGACTCCGCCATGGTCGGCCACCTCGGCGCCATTCCGCTGGCCGGACTCGGTCTGGCCAGCGCCGTGCTGCAGACGATCATCGGCCTGATGGTCTTCCTGGCCTACAGCACCACTCCCGCGGTGGCCCGCTGGCTGGGCGTCGGCGACCGTCGCCGGGCCGTCGGAATCGGAATCGACGGGCTCTGGCTGGCCCTCGGCCTCGGCGTTCTCCTCGCTGCCGCCGGCTGGTTCGCGACCCCGCTGCTCGTCGGTGCCTTCGGCGCCGAGCCTGCCGTCACCGCCGCAGCCGCCAGCTACCTGGGCATCTCCATGTTCGGCCTCCCGGCCATGCTGATCGTCTTCGCTGCGACCGGCCTGCTCCGCGGCCTGCAGGACACCCGCACCCCGCTGTGGGTGGCCGGGATCGGCTTCTCGGCCAACATCCTTCTCAATGCGATCTTCATCTACGGCCTGGGCCTCGGCATCGTCGGATCCGCGCTCGGCACGGTCATCGCCCAGTGGGCGATGGTCGCCGTCTACCTGGCCGTCGTCGGCCGGCATGCCCGCCGCGAGGGAGCACCCCTGCGACCGCATCGGGCCGGGATGCTGCGGGGCGCGGCATCCGGCGGCTGGCTCTTCCTGCGCACCGTGAGCCTGCGTGCGGCCATGCTGCTCGCGGTGTTCGTGGCCACGAGCCTCGGTTCTCCCGAGTTGGCGGCCTTCCAGATCGCGATGACCCTGTTCGCGACGCTGGCGTTCGCGCTCGACGCCCTCGCGATTGCGGCGCAGGCTCTGGTGGGCCGGGGCCTCGGCGCCGGCAACCTGGCCGAGGTGCGCATGGTCCTCAAGCGCTGCCTCGAATGGGGCGTGCTGACGGGGGCCGCGCTCGGGCTGCTGGTGGTCGCTGCGAGCGGCGTGCTCGGCCGCGTGTTCACGAATGCGACCGAGGTCAGCGGGCTGTTGCCGGCGACCCTGATCGTGCTCGGACTCTCGGTTCCGCTCGGCGGCGTGGTGTTCGTGCTCGACGGCGTGCTGATCGGCGCCGGTGACGCGCGCTATCTCGCACTGACCGGGCTGGTGAACCTGGCCGCGTTCGTGCCGCTGGCCGTCGCGGTGCTGATTCTGGCACCGACGGGGGCCGCCGGCCTGGCCTGGTTGATGGCAGCGTTCGCGTTCGGCTATCTCGGCGCCCGCGCGGTGACCCTGGGCCTGCGGGCCCGGGCCTCCCGCTGGATGGTCGTCGGCGCGCGCTGACTCCGCGGCATCCGGCCCGCCGAGGTGTGCCCCGTCGCTCGCGGCGCAGGTTGTGGAAGCGGGCGCAGGTTCTAACGTGCGCCGGCTTCCACAAGCTGCGCCGCGATCGAACGGATGCCGCGGCGGGCATCCCCGCGGATGCTGCGGCCGAGGCTCGAGCGGCCGAGGCTCGAGCGGGCGCTCGAGCGGAGCCTCTAGCTGAAGGAGTCGCCGCAGGCGCAGCTGCTGCCGGCGTTCGGGTTGTCGATCGTGAAGCCCTGCTTGGCAATGGTGTCCTCGAAGTCGATCGAGGCTCCCTCGAGGTACGGCACGCTCATCTTGTCGAGCACGACGCCGACGCCGTCGAAGTCGACCACGACGTCACCCTCGAGAATGCGCTCGTCGAAGTAGAGCTGGTAGATCAGGCCGGAGCAGCCGCCGGGCTGCACGGCAACGCGCAGGTTCAGGTCTTCGCGCCCCTCCTGGCTGAGCAGGCTGCGCACCTTCACGGCGGCGGCGTCGGTCAGGCCGACGCCGTGGGCCGGTGCGATGGGGGCGATGGTGTCGGTCATGGGGGCTCCTCGGACTTCACGCTGCATGGACGCGCCGGGCCCGCTCCACTGGAGCGTTCGCCTGCGCGAGTACCCAGTCACTCTAAGCTCCCCCGGCCGTTCCGCGAACTACGAGCGGATGCGCCGGTGCACCGACTGCGGCTTGAGGTAGACGTGCAGGCCCTCCAGGCCGAATTCGACGCCGAGTCCTGAATCATGCCGTCCCGCGAAGGGGGCGGCATGGTTGGAGGCGAAGAAGTTGAGCCCGATCGAGCCGGTGTCCACCCTGGCCGCCACCGCGAGGGCGGCATCCTCGTCTCTGGAGAAGACCGTGCCGCCGAGGCCGAAGGCCGTGTTGTTGGCGATCCCGACGGCCTCGTCGAGGCTGTCGTAGCGCAGGATCGCCAGCACGGGCCCGAAGATCTCCTCCCGGGCGATCCGCATGCCAGGCGTGACTCCGGCGAACACGGTCGGCTTCACGTAGAAGCCCCGGTCGAACCCGCTGGGCACATCGCCGCCGGTCGTGGGGCGCGCCCCCTCCGTGATCCCCGAACGGATGTAGCCGAGCACGGTGTCTCGCTGCGACGCGGTGGCGCTCGGCCCGAACACGGTCGCCGGATTCATCGGATCGCCCTGCGGCGCCGCCGCGATGGTCGCCGTGACCATGTCGACCAGCTCGTCGTAGCGCTCCCGCGGCGCGAGGATGCGGGTGGAGATGTAACAGGTCTGCCCGGTGTTGCGCATGCAGGTGCGAATCAGCACCTTCTGCATGTCGGCCAGGTCGGCGTCGGGCAGCACCAGGGCCGACGACTTGCCGCCCAGCTCCAGGGTCGCTGGGCGCAGCAGCTCGCCGCACGCCGCGCCGATGGACCGGCCCACCGGGGTGGAGCCGGTGAAGGCCACCTTGTCGATGCCGGGGTGCCGCACGAGGGCGTCGCCGACGGCGCTGTTGCCGGTGACCACGTTGACCACCCCGGCCGGAATGCCGGCGGCGGCGACGGCATCCGCGATCTGGCGGATCGAGAGCGGCGTCGGCGAGGCCGGCTTGATCACGACGGTGCAGCCGGCCATCAGCGCCGGGGCGAGCTTGGCGACCACGAGGTTGATCGGGAAGTTCCACGGCGCGATCAGGGCGCAGACCCCGACCGGGTCCTGCCGCACTACGGTCTCGGCGGAGCCGTCGGGGAACCGGCGCACATCCGGCGCCTCCAGGTGCGGCGCGAGGCCCGCGAAGTAGCGGAAGATGGCGGCCGCGTTCGAACCGGCGCGGCTGGTCTCCGCGACCGGCGACCCGTTCTCCCAGGTGTTGGTGTGCGAGATCGCCTCGCTGCGCTTCTCGACCTCGTCGGCCAGCCGCAGCAGGTAGACCGCGCGTTCGGAGGGCGCCAGGTCGCGCCAGCCGATGCCGGTGAAGGCCCGGCGGGCCGCGCCGACGGCCCGGTCGAGGTCGGTGACGGATGCCACGGGCACGCTCCCCCACACCTCTTCCGTCGCCGGGTTGGTCACCATCGTGCGCCCGGCCCCGTCGGCCGTGGTCCACGTTCCGTCGATGAACAGGTCGTCCGTGTGGGTGTACGGAACGGTCGCGAGCACCGTCTCCATCACAGCACCGCGACCTTGAGCAGCGCTTCGGCCCGGTCCAATTCGACCGTCGCCATCTCGAGCCCCGCGGCGGTGATCAGCTCCGGGAGAATCTCCGAGCGCAGCCGGCGGCAGTAGAACGACGGCGTCTGGAAGAACCAGCTCGAGGCCAGGGCGATGCCCGCCGGGGTGAAGCGCCAGAGCCGGTCGGCGTCGCGCACCAGTGAGTCCTCGATCGAGTGCGACTCCGGGCGGGTGTCGTGCCCGTCGATGATGTCGGTCACCCGGGTGATGAACGCGTCGTCGTAGCCGAGCCCGGGAAGCACCTCGCGGGCGATCTCGCAGCCCTTGATCTCGTGTTCGAACCGGATCTGGGACTGGCGCCAGTTCTTGCCGAAGCCCTCGGAGATGATCTTCGTCTCGTCGACGCGGGCCCAGCCGGTGTCGTGCAGCAGGATGGCGACCCGCACCACCAGGGAATCGGCCTCCGGATACGCGTCGCAGAGGCGTTCGGCGAAGGCGAACGACATGGGGATGTGGATGTCGTTGCCGCGCGTGCGCATCTCCGGCTCGACGGCCCGCCAGAGCGGGTCGAGGTCATCCGGTGAGTCGTCGGCGACGCCGATCGGGCTCGTGTCGATCGGCTGTTCGGTCTGCAGGGTCATGGCGTTGTCACTTTCTCGGAGAGCGCCGGGGCTTCGGTGGCGAGCTTCTTGAGCGGGATGGAGGTGTCGGTGGCGGCATCGGCCGGAACGGACAGCCCCTTGTGCAGGGCGTTCCGCACGGCCATGAAATCGAGCGGGCTGTTGATGCAGTCCGCGGCGATCAGGGTGCCGGCGCGGTAGTAGAGCACGGAGAACTTCTCCGAATCGGGGTCGCCACGCAGAACCACCTGGTCGTGACCGCCATTGAGCCCGGCGATCTGCAGTTTCAGGTCGGCCTGGTCGGACCAGAACCACGGCACCGTCTTGTGCTCTGCCGGGATGCCCAGCAGGGTGGCGGCGGCGACCTTGGCCTGCTCCACGGCGTTCTGCACGCTTTCGAGTCGCAGTCGGCCGTTGCCGAAATCGGAGATGGAGGGGTTGGGCATGTTGGCGCAGTCGCCGGCCGCGACGGTGACCCCGTCGCTGGCGAGCGCCTGGGCGTCCACGACGATCCCGTTGTCGATCAGGAGACCCAGCTGCTCGGCCAGCTCGGTGCGCGGGATGACGCCGACGCCGATCAGCACGACGTCGGCCGGTACGACGCTGCCGTCGCCGAGCTCCACGCCGGCCACCCGGTCGTGTTCGCCGACGAGGCGAACCACTGTCGCGTTCAGCACGACGTTCAGGCCGCGGCGCCGATGCGCCTGGAGGTAGAACGCGCTGGTCTGTTCGGAGACGGCCCGGCCGATCAGCCGCGGGGCGGCCTCCAGCACGGTGACGTCCTTGCCGGAGGCCCGGGCCCCGGCCGCCACCTCGAGCCCGATGAAACCGCCGCCGATCACGACGACGTTCCTTGCCTGACGCAGCTGCTGCTCGAGTACCGCGGCCTCCGTCGCATCCCGCAGGTAGTGCACCCCCTCCAGCTCAGAACCCTCGAGCGGGATCGTGCGCGGCACGGCCCCCACGGTGAGCGCGAGGCGGGCGAACGGGAAGATGCGCCCGGATTCGGCCACGGCCTCGCCGCCCCGCGCGTCGCGGGTGATCTTGACGATGCGTTCCCGGGTGACGAGCTCGATCCGGTGGGTCTGGTAGAAATCGTGACTGCGGAAGGCAAGCGAGTCCGCGGTGGCCTCGCCCTTGAGGAACGCCTTCGACAGCGGTGGCCGCTGGTAGGGCGCGTGCGGTTCCTCGCCGACCAGGGTGATCGGTTCGGTGTCGCCGAGCTCCCGCAGGCTGGAGGCCAGCTGCACCCCCGCCTGGCAGTTGCCCACGATCAGGGTGCCGCGGGGCGCGGCACCGGTGCCAATCGGGTCGCTCATGGTGCTCACACCTGCGTTTCCGGGGTCGTGACCTGCACGTCCAGGTCGTCGGTCAGTTTGAGCTGGCAGGAGAGCCGGGAGTTGTCCTCCCGGTCGACGGCGGTGCCGTCGAGCATGTCGTCTTCCAGGCCGGCGACCGGCGGGAACAGCTCGGCGCTGTCGGCGCAGACGAACACGTGGCAGGTGGCGCAGGAGAGGCTGCCGCCGCATTCGGCGACGATGCCGGGCACGCCGTTGCGCACGGCCGTCTCCATGACGGAGTCGCCCGCGAATCCGTCGACGATGGTCTCGCTGCCGTCGTGGGCAACGTAGGTTACGGTGGGCATTTCTCAGATCTCCTTCGGGTGAGTGACGGATGCGCGGAGCCGGTTCCTAGAGGAACTGGCGCCCGCCGTCGACGACCAGGGTCTGGCCGGTGATGTAGTTGCTGCCGGGGCCGGCCAGGAACAGGGCCGCCCCCACGATGTCCTCGGGTTCGCTGGCCCGCTTGAGGGAGCCGCGGTCAACGCCGTACTGCTCCGCGCCCTCGATCAGCCCGTAGCTGGCCTCGGTCAGGGTGAAGCCCGGCGCGATCGCGTTGACGGTGATGCCGCGGTCGCCGAGCTCCTTGGCGAGCACCCGGGTGAGGGCGATCACCCCGCCCTTGGACGCCACGTAGTGGGCCCAGTGGGCGGAGCCGCTCATCACCGTGGCGGAGGACAGGTTGATCACCTTTCCGCCGTCCTGCAGGTAGGGCGAGCAGGCCCGGGTGACCAGCCATGGCCCCTTGAGGTTGACGGCCATCACCCGGTCCCACTCGTCCACGTCGATCTCGTCGAAGGGGGCCCGGGTGATGGTGGCGTAGATCGCGGCGTTGTTGACGACGACGTCGATCGTGCCGGGGCCCGCGCCCTCCCGGCTGAAGGAGGCGGCGGTCAGGGCCATCGCCTGGACGGAGTCGAGCGCGGTGACGTTCACCCCGACCGCCAGGGCGGTGCCGCCGGCAGCCTCGATCAGCGCCACCGTCTCGCGGCATCCGTCGACGTTGAGGTCGGCGACGACCACCCGGTCGCCCTGGGCCGCGAAGCCCAGGGCGAAGGCACGGCCGAGACCGCCGGCGGCGCCGGTGATCAGCACCGTTCGGGGGGAAGGTTCGGCCGTGCCCGCGTCAGGCATGGCTGTCTTCGAGGTGGGCGGAGGCCAGGGCCGTGTCGAGCTGGTTCGCCGCGGCCGGGGCCAGGGTGAGGTCGTGCTCGTGATCCTCCACAATGGTGACGGTGCCGTTGTTGCCGTCGACCCGCAGCCACTGGCCGGTCTGGATCTGGGCCGAAGCGGTGCCGGTGCCGGTGACGGCGGGCATCCCGTATTCCCGGCAGACGATGGCCGCGTGGCTCATCATGCCGCCGATGTCGGTGACGGTGGCGCGGATCTTGCCGAAGATCGGTCCCCACGAGGGCGCGGTGACCGGGGCCACCAGGATCTCGCCGTCCTGCACCTCGGAGAGCTGGTCGGAGCTGCTGATCACGCGGGCCGGGCCCTCGGCGACCCCGCTGGAGGCCGCCATTCCGCGGAATTCGCCCTCCGGCGCATCCGATTCGCCCAGCCAGTTCTTGATCTGGTCGCTCGTGATGCCCCAGAGCATGAGGGTGAAGGGCTCGGTGATGACCGCCGGCGGCGTGTTCAGGGCCGGCTGCGGGCGCTCCGTCGAGAGGGCGTCGACGATGATGCGGCGGCGCGCGACCTCGGCGGGCCAGTAGTCGGGGCCGATGGCGGGAGCGCCGACGCCCCAGCCGGTGACGTAGTCGAAGAGCGTCTCACGCACCTCGTCGCGGCGGAGGTAGAACATGTCGTTCGCCTCCGGCCAGAACCCCTGCTCGTGCAGCATCTTCGACAGCTGCCGGGCCTTGCGCCAGAAGACGCCCATGGTCCAGTGCTCGATGTAGAAGTTGTGGTTCTCCACGTAGGGGTAGACCTGGCGGGCCAGGCCGAGCTTGCCCTGGAACGCCTCCAGCTGTTCGGGGCTGAGCAGCTCCGAGTACTCCTCGGTGATGCGGTCGCGCTCGGCGACGAGCTCCTCGACCGGGCGGTCGATGTTGTGGCCGGTCTGCACCCGCACGATGTAGTCCTTGATGTACCCGAGCGGCAGCTCGAGGTGGTCCATCCAGTACTTGTCGTGGGCGTAGAAGCCGTTGCCGACCGTGAAGTTGAACCACGGGTCCTGCGCCTCGGCCCAGGCGGCGAGCCACGCGGAACCGTTGGCGTGCGCGGCGATCGCCGCCAGAGTGGCGTCCGGGTTTTCCGTGTCGCCGAAGTGGTCGGCCAGACCCAGTTCGACGGCGAGCTTGGCCAGCTTCTTGAGCTCGTCATCCGGTCGGAACAGTTCCATGTCGACGCCCTGCACCATCTTGGCGACGGCCTGGTCGGGGATGCCCGGAAAGACCTCCTTGCAGAAGGTGAAGAAGTCGAGGTAGGCCACATAGCCGAGGTTGAGGAACTCGAAGTGGTACTGCCAGGCCCGGTAGGTGAGCGAGATCAGCTTGTCGAAGTTGCCGAGCAGCTCGTTGTTCGGGCCGGTGCCTTTGCCGCTCAGAACGTCTTCGACCGGGACTGCGTCGGGCAGCGCCTCGAAGGAGAGCTCGTTCAGCTCGTCGATGGTGCCGCGGATCTTGCCCTGCCACTGCTCGAGCAGGGTCTCCCAGTTCTGGAAGTAGTGGCCGGCGCGCTGCATGAACTGCGGTACGCGGGCTGCGATCTCGGACTCGGGAACGCCCACCGGCGACATGAAGACGTAACCGTTGTGGATGCGGAACTCGATGCCGTTGGCCGGCGGGATCAGGAGGTGGCGGGAGTTGTACTGGCCGAGGCAGGAGACCGCGAACTCGAAGCCGATGGTCTCGAACGGCTTGGTGACGGTGGGCCAGTGCTGGCTGTCACAGAACCAGAATTTGGCCTCCTCGACCTCGCGGCGGTTCTCCTGGAAGACCAGGTTGTAGGCGTAGAGGTCCTTCCAGCCTGCGGCGGCGTCTGAGGGCTTCTGGTCGTACGGGCTGGGGAATGACTTCTCTGTCATGGGTCAACCGTTCTGTATCAAAGGGGACGGGGCGGGTGGGTAGGGAAAGAAGGAGGACGAAAACGGATGCGATGGGCCGGCCTAGGCCTTGCCGGCCTGGCTCATCAGCGACTTCGTGATGCTCTCGATGCCGAAGCCGGCGCTCGTCACCGGGATGGAGCCCGAGGCGGTGGAGGAGAACACCGTCTCCGGCCGGGACTGGAGGAGCAGCAGGTTCTCCCCGTCGGGCAGGTCGCGGTCGAGCGCCCACTCGATGTCCTGCGGGCATTTGAAGTGCTTCTCCGCCTTCTTGGCGATCGCCGCGATGGCGGTGATCTCCGCGTCGCTGATGCAGAGGCGGTCGCGGCGCTCCGGGGGCACCTCGAGCTCGACCAGGGACTTGCTCTCGAGGTCTGGCACGAGTTCGGCGTGTTTGTCGCCGATCTGGCGCTTGACGACCATCAGCATGACCTTGTCGACCGTGATGTTGTCGGGGGTGACCTGGCCGGAGACGACCAGCTCACCGAGGCCGTATGCGGCCTCCATCACGATCTTGGACCGGTCGCCGTTGGTGGGATCCATGGTGATGGCGACCCCGGCGACCCTGGCGTTGACCATCTTCTGCACGGCCACCGCCATCGACAGACCCTCGTTGGGGATGTTGTTCTTCAGCCGGTAGATGATCGCCCGGGAGGTGTAGAGCGACGCCCAGCAGGCCCGGATGTGCTCCGTGACGTCTTTCACGCCCAGAAGCCAGAGGTAGGTGTCCTGTTGGCCGGCGAAGCTGGCATCCGGCAGGTCCTCCGCGGTGGCGGACGAGCGCACGGCCACCGGCACCGGGGAGTCGAACCGGGACTGCAGGGACTCGTAGGCCGCCAGGGTGATGGCATGCAGTTCGGGTGGCACTGGACGTGAGGTGATCTCGGAGCGCAGCTGCGCCGAGACGCGGTCGACCTCGACGATGTCGTTCGGGTCGAGGTCCTTCAGCAGCGCGTGGATGTCGGCCTCGATGCCGGCGTCGTGGATGAACGCGTCGTACGCGGCCGTGGTGATGGCGAACCCGGGAGGGACCGGCATTCCGGCCTTGGTCAGGGCCACCAGCGAGGCGCATTTGCCGCCGAGCAGGTCGTGGGCCGGGGCGACGTCGTCGTCGAAGAACTGGATGAAGGGTGCGTGGGTCATGACTGGGCCTCCCAGGTGACGGGCACCGCGGTGGGTGCCCTGAACGACAGGTTGTCTCCGAAGGTGATCTGCTCCGGGTCGATGATGCGCAGGGTGGGAACGGCCTTGAGGGTCTCCTCGAGCACGATCTTGTCCTGCATTTTGGCGAGCATGTTGCCGAGGCAGTAGTGGATGCCGAAGCCGAACGACAGGTGGGTGCGGGCGTTGGGCCGGTTGATGTCGAACACCTCCGGCTCCTCGAAGATGCCGGGGTCACGGTTGGCCGCACCCATCAGCAGCAGGATGTCCGCGCCCGCCGGGATCGGGGTGCCCGCGATCTCGGTGTCCGTCAGCGCCTTGCGGCGCCAACCCACGATCGACGGGCTGTAGCGCAGCGTCTCGTCGATCGCGGCCGGAATGCGGCTCGGGTCCGCGAGCAGCTTCTGCCACTCCTCGGGGTGGCCCAGCAGCACCCGGATGGTGTTGGAGATCAGCGTGGTGGTGGTCTCGTGGCCGGCGAAGAGCAGGCTGTAACAGACGGAGGCGATCTCGTGGTCGGAGATCTCGCCGCCGGCATCCTGGGCCTTGACCAGGTCGGCGATCAGGTTGTCGCCGCCCTTCTCGTGGGCGTCGGCGACCAGGCGCAGGCACTCGTTCCAGTAGTCGACCAGGTTGTGCGCGTGCGGGATCTGCTCCTCGTCGCTGAGGTCACCCCAGGTCATCGCGGCCCGGGAGTCCGACCACTTCTTGTACGTCGGGACCATCTCCGGCCCCACGCCGAGCAGGCCGAGGATGGTGATGGTGGGGATGTCCACGGCGACGTCTTTCAGGAAGTCGCCGCGGGCATCCGGGTGGGCCAGCATCTTCTGCAGCAGCCGCGCGGTGTTCTCGCGGATCGTCGGCTCCAGCGCCTTGTAGCGGCGCGGGGTGAACTCCTTCTGCACGATGGTGCGCATGCGGGTGTGCTCCGGGGGAACGCGGGCGGACAGGCCGGAGTAGGCGGTGAAGCCGCCGTCGTTCATGATCTTCACGGCCGCCGCACTGCGCGGCCGCACCGGCGCCTGGGCGTTCTCGCTGCTGAACGTCTGCCAGTCGTCGAAGACGGCCTTCACGTCGTCGTAACGGCTGACGATGTAGTAGCCGATGCGCTCGTCGAACATGACCGGCTCCTCCTCGCGGAGGGCGGCATAGGCCGGAAACGGGTCGTTCATGCTGAAAGGCTCGTAGCCGTGGTGGGCCGTCGCCTCGGCACCGTGACCGGCGTGATCCACCGGGCAGCCCCCGGGGGCGGCGGATGCTGCTTCTCGCTGTGCCTTCGACGTCTCGGTCTGGGTCACTGGGTGCTCCTTGGTCTCGTCCACAACTGCGGGGAACTGGGACCATCTAATGCCGACGATCCTTGGAATCACTCGGAGCGTCCCACTGGATGGAACTGGATCTCGACAAGCTCGATCACCGGATCTCGACAAGCTCGATCACCGGGGCTCGACAAGCTCGATCACCGGGGCTCGATCACCGGGGTGGTTTGCGCAGGCGGGCCGCGGGCTGCAGCGCCGAGGGCGGGAGGTGCGCGATGCCGCCCTGGATGCGCTCCGCCGTGCCGAGCAGGATCGGCAGGTTGCGTTCGAGCTGGTGGGCGCGGCTGGTCGGCAGCACGATGCCGAGCCCGCCGAAGATGCGGCCGTCGGCCTGGAACACCGGCACCGCGAGGGAACAGGAGCCGAGGCGCACCTCCTCCGCGGCAAGGGCGAACCCCTGCGCCCGGACCTTCTCCAGTTCCCGGCGGAGCTGTTCCGGGTCGGTCTTCGTGAACGGTGTGCGGGCGACCAGCGTGCCGCCGAGCACGGCGTCCCGCACCCAGTCCTCCTCGAACGCCAGGATCGCGCGCCCCACGGCGGTGGCATGCATGGGCAGCCGGCCGCCGACCCGCGAGGCCTGAGGCACCCGGCGGGTGCCGTAGACCCGGTCGATGTAGAGCACGTCCGCCCCGTCACGGATGGCCAGGTGCGCCGTCTCCTGGGTGAGGCCGAAGAGGTCCTGCAGGTAGGGGCGGGCCACATCACGCAGCTGCCGTCCCGCGTGCTGGCCGAGCTCCCAGAGGCGCAGGCCGATCTGGTAGCGGCCGCGGGCATCCCGCTGCACGGCTCCCCACTCCTCGAGCTCGCCGAGCAGGCGGTGCACGGTGCTCTGCGGCAGCCCGCTCTCGGCGCAGATCTCGGAGAGCGACCGCGGCGAGGGGCTCTGTTCGAAGACCGCGAGAATGCTCAACACGCGACTCGTCACGGATTGCCCGGGTGACGATGAACGACCGGCCACGGTGCCCCTTCGAAACGCTTGATCCCTGGTGGCAGTCTACGAGCGTTCCGGCGGTCGCGGCGGGGCGCGTCACCCCCCGTTCGGTCGTCTTCGGCGGTGCCGCCGCGGCAGCCCCTGCGGCACCCCCTCCGTGGGCCCCGGACACGCGGCCCGGTGCGTTTCGGATAACTTGGAGGGTGTGACCGACACCGCCCGAAACCCTGGAACCGCCGATCCCCAGGCCGCCCGGCCAGGGCTGCTCGCCTGGCGGAACGCCGTTTTCGCGCTCTTCTTCATCAGCGGACTCGCGCTGGCCACCTGGATGTCCCGCATCCCGGCCGTGCGCGACGGCCTCGAGCTGTCGACGTCGCAGGTGGGCATCGTCATCTTCGGCCTCTCGGCCGGATCGGTGATCGGTCTGGTCGCGGCGGTCGGGCTGCTCGCCCGCCTCGGCGCCCGGCGCGCCCTGGTGCTCGGCGTCACGATCTCCTCGGCCGGGCTCATCACGGCCGGGGTCGGCACCAGCCTGCTGGCGTCCACCGAGGTGGTCTTCGCCGGCCTGGTCCTCGTCGGCCTCGGGATGGGATCCGTCGACGTCATGATGAACGTCGAGGGCGCGGCGGCCGAGCGTGCCGTCGGCAAGACGCTGATGCCGCTGATGCACGCCTGCTTCAGCCTCGGCACCGTGGTCGGCGCGCTGGCCGGCGCGGGGGCATCCTTCGTCTCGCTGCCGGTGTTCTGGCACCTGGCCGGGGTCGCGACGCTCGTGCTCGCCACGGCCGTCGTCGGCGTGCGGTACATCCCGGTGCGCTCGGAACTCGGCGACGTGCCGGCGCCGGGCGCCCCTTCGGGTGCGGCGTCGGCCGGCCCCGCGGCGGCACCGCTGTGGCGGGAGCGCCTGCGTGCCGGCCTGTCGGTCTGGGGCGACACCAGGATCCTCCTGATCGGCACGATCGTGCTGGGAATGACCTTCGCCGAGGGCTCGGCCAACGACTGGCTGGCCCTGGCCGCCGTCGACGGGCACGGGCTGAGCAACACGGAGGGTGCCATCGTCTTCGGCGTCTTCGTGAGCGCGATGACCGTGGGCCGGGTGTTCGGCGGTCCGATCCTGGACCGGTTCGGGCGGGTGCCGGTGCTGCGCGCGTGTGCCGCACTGGGCATCCTGGGCCTGGTGCTGTTCATCCTCGCGCCGAACGACGTGCTGCTCTATGCCGGCGCGGTGCTCTGGGGTCTCGGCGCGTCGCTCGGCTTCCCGGTGGGCATGTCGGCTGCCGCCGACGACACGAAGAACGCCGCCGCCCGGGTCAGTGCCGTCGCCATGATCGGCTACTTCGCGTTCCTCGTGGGCCCGCCCGTGCTCGGCCTGCTCGGCGAGGCCTGGGGCATCCTGAACGCCCTGTTCCTGATTCTGGCGTTGATGGTGCTGGCGGGCCTGGCCGCGCCCGCCGCGCGCGAGCGCAGCTATTCGGCGCCCGCGCCCGCCGCACGCGGTTAGGCTCGAACGGTGCGCCTTGTGATTGCGAAATGCTCCGTCGACTACGCCGGGAGACTCAGCGCGCATCTGCCGCTGGCCACCCGCCTGCTCATGATCAAGTCGGACGGCAGTGTGCTCGTGCACTCCGACGGCGGCTCCTACAAGCCGCTCAACTGGATGAGCCCACCGTGCAGCCTGGCGCTGTCGGACCCCGATGACGACCAGACGGATGCCGGCGTCACGGCCGTCTGGACGGTCACCCACGCCAAGACCGCCGACCAGCTCATCGTCAGCATCTATGAGGTGCTGCACGACTCCGCCCACGAGCTCGGCATCGACCCCGGGCTGATCAAGGACGGCGTCGAGGCCCATCTGCAGAAGCTGCTGGCCGAGCACATCCACCTGCTCGGCGACGGCCACACCCTCGTGCGCCGGGAGTACATGACCGCCATCGGCCCGGTCGACATCCTGGCGAGGGACGCGTCGGGCGGGTCGGTCGCCGTGGAGCTCAAACGCCGTGGCGACATTGATGGCGTGGAACAGCTCACCCGCTACCTCGAGCTGATGAACCGCGACCCGCATCTGTCCCCGGTCAGCGGCGTCTTCGCGGCGCAGATCATCAAGCCGCAGGCGCGCGTGCTGGCCGAGGACCGCGGCATCCGCTGTCTCGTGCTCGACTACGACGCCATGCGCGGGCTGGACGACACGCAGTCGAAACTCTTTTAGGACTGGTGGCTCACGCAAAAGCGTATTAGTCTCAGATTTTTAAGATTTATGCGGGAGTTCTTGTTCCTGCCCCTAGTATTAGCCTGTGATTTCGACATTGACTCGCACCTGGAGTGCCATCCTTTTTGACCTCGACGGAACGATCACCGATTCCGCCCCGGCCATCACCAATTCTCTCGCTCGCACCTTCGCCGTGCTGGGCCGCCCGGTTCCCACCGACGCGGAGCTCACCGCCTACGTGGGCCCGCCCCTGCTGGCCGCTTTCAGCGAATACGCCGGGATGACCGCAGACGAGGCCGTCGAGGCTCTTGCCGTCTACCGCGCCGATTACCAGGAACGGATGCTGGACACCGCCGTCTACCCGGGAGTCGCCGGGCTGATCGAGCGCCTCCACGAGGCGAAGATTCCGATGGCCCTCGCGACCAGCAAGCCGGAGCACCATGCGACCGCCGTGCTCGAGCACTTCGATCTGGCGAAGTACTTCACGGTGATGGTGGGCTCCTCCGATTCGGAGACCCGCAGTTCCAAGGCCGACATCGTGGCAGAGGCGCTCACGCGACTCGGCGCCGTCGGGGCCGACGTCGCCACCCCGGTGATGGTCGGCGACCGCCGGTACGACGCCGAAGGGGCTGCGGCACACGGCGTCCCGACCATCCTCGTGGAGTGGGGCTATGGCTCCCCGACCGAGGCCGCCGGCGCGCACGCGACCGTCTACTCCGTCGACCAGCTCGCCAAGCTGCTGCTCGGCTGACCTCCCCTGACCCGTTCCACACGACAAAGCACCCTCGCCTTGCGACGAGGGTGCTTTTTCGCGTTCAGGCAGAACTGACGGCTCGGCGGGCCTCCGGGTGCGTCAGATGATGGCGGCGCGCAGGGCGGCTGCGGCGGCCGCCGGGTCCTCGGCGCCGTAGATCGCTCCGCCGGCGACGGCGACCCGGGCACCGGCACGCTGCACGGAGGCGATGGTGGCCACACTCACACCGCCGGCCAGGGAGAACGGAACCCGGGCGGTCTCACCCTGGTTCAGCAGGGTGGCGAGCGAGAAGCCAGGCTCGGCCTGCTCGTCCAGGCCGGCGTGCATCTCTACGAAAACGGCTCCGAGCTCGGTCACCTCACGGGCCCGGGTCACCTTGTCGGCGACGCCGATCAGGTCGACGACGACACCCTTGCCGTGCTTGGTGGCCGCGGCGACGGCTCCGATGATGGTGCTGTCCCCTGCGGTTCCGAGCACGGTGACCAGGTCGGCGCCGGCCGTGAACGCCAGGTCGGCCTCAAGCTCGCCGGCATCCATCGTCTTGAGGTCGGCGAAGACCGTCTTGTCCGGGTGCGCGGCCTTGACGGCGGTCACGGCGCGCATGCCCTCCGCCTTGATCAGCGGGGTGCCGAGCTCGATGATGTCCACGTAGGGGGCGACCTTGGCGGCCAGTTCGAGGGCGGCATCCGTGGTGACTACGTCCATGGCGACTTGCAGCTTCATGATTGTCTTCTTTCCGGTTCTGGTTGGTCTGACTGGGTTCTGGTGGGTTGTGGTGGGTCTGAGCGCGGAACAGCGCTATTCGAGGTTCGAGTGGCGCGGCCACAGTTCGTCGGCCGTGGCGCCGGATGCCTTCCACAGGCTGTGGAAGATCGCGTCGCCGAGCACGACGACGGTCTGCTCGAAGAGCGCCCCCGAATACTGGATCGACAGGAGACCGTCGTGGTCCTGCTTCTGGGCCGCCGGCACGACCACGGTCACGGCGGCGAGCGCGGCAAGCGCGGAGTCCGCGGCGGTGGTGATCGCGATGACCTGGGCGCCGCATGCCGCGGCCGTCTCGGCCGCACGCACGACGGCAGCCGTGGTTCCGGAGCCGCTGGCGGTCAGCAGCACGTCGCCGGCGGCGATGGCCGGGGTGGTCACCTCGCCGACGACGTGAACGTCGAGACCCAGGTGCATCAGCCGCATCGCGGTCATCCGCAGGGCCAGGCCGGACCGGCCCGCGCCGAGCACGAACACCCGCCGGGCGCCCTGCAGGGCGGACGCAGCGCGGTCGAGAGGCGCGGCGGTGCCCGAGTCGGTGGACGAGCCGGGGGCGACGCCACCAGCCGAGGCCAGGAGCTGGCGCACGATACCCGCGTTCTCGGCCGCGATCGCGGCGACCGATTCGGTCACGGTCGGGAGGGTGTCGGTACGAGAAAGCATTCCTTTATCGTCCACTCTTTCGGGTGGGTGTGCCGCCCACCGAACGGGCAGGATACCTACCCGAACGAATGGCTCAGGGCCCTCCGCTAGGCTGCTCGGGTGACTTCACCGCATCCGCCCCACTCGATCGAGCCGTTCGACTCCCGCTCGGCCTCCGCCGAACGTGCCCGCGTCGTCGCCGACCTCACCGACCGGCAGGCAACCACCCTCGAATCCCTGCTCGCCGTGCTCCGTTCCCGGGACACGAGCGACGCCGCAGCCCGGCAGACCGCGATCGACCTGGCCGCGACGGCCATGGTGGCGCTGCGCGCCGTCTCCGACCACGACCGGTCCCTCTCCGAGGAGCCCGTGGCCCAGGCCTTCGAGCGTCTGCGCGACGATCTGCGCCCGCTGGTGCGCTTCGGCGACCTCGACGTGCAGTTCATCGAGCCGCCTGTGAACGGCCGCGCCCTGCCCGGCGAGGTCGCGCACGCCGCCCGAGCCCTCGTGCGCGGCGCCGTTCTGGCCCTGGTCGAACAGGCCGGGGTGGCCCGGGTGCGCGTGCACTGGGACTGCGACGGCAGCAACCTGCTGATCCACATCCGCGACGACGGTTCCGGGGACCTCACCCCGGACAGCCCGAGCATCAGCCGGTTGACCAGCCGGGTGGCCGCACTGAACGGCACGCTGCGGCTGGAGGCCACGGCCGGCTGGGGGTCCGAAATGGCCGTCAGTCTCCCGCTGGACGTGCCGCTCGCCCCGCTCACCCCGGCCGCCGCCTGGGGCCTCAGCCCGCGGGAGAAGGGCGTCCTCGAGCTGGTGGCCTCCGGCGCGCGCAATCGGGCGATCGCCGAGGCGCTCTCGATCAGCGAGAACACGGTCAAGTTCCACGTCGCCAACCTGCTGCGCAAAGTGGGCGCCACCACCCGGGCGGAGCTCGCCGCACTCTCCCGCTGAGCCGCCGCTTCCGTGCCAAACTGGCCTTCGCGCAGCATCCGTTCCCGGCGACGGATGCCCGACGAGAGGACACGCCATGGACGCCACCGAATGGGACACCCGCTACCGCCTCGCCCGTGAGGCGCAGGCCGGTCAGGCCGGACGCCTCTGGTCGGCCCTGCCGGCACAGATCGTGCAGGACACCGTGAGCCCGTTCACTCCAGGGCGCGCTCTGGATCTGGCCACCGGCGACGGCCGCAACGCGATCTGGCTGGCCGGCCGCGGCTGGGCCGTCACCGCGGTCGACTTCTCCGCCGAGGCCATCGGCCAGGCCCGCGAGCACGCCGCGGCGGCAGGCGTGGCGGTGGACTGGCAGGTCGGCGACGCCACGACCTGGGACCCCGCGGGCGAGACGTTCGACCTGATCACGGTGATGTACCTGCACCTGCCGGAGCCCGCGCTGCGGGGCGTCGTGGAGCGCGCCGCGGCCCGGCTCTCCCCCGGCGGGCACCTGGTCGTGCTCGGACACGACCGGGCCAACCTCGGGACCGGGGCTCCGGGACCGACGAACCGGGACATCCTCTACACGCCGGAGCTGCTGCGCTCCTGCATCGACCCCGCGAGCGTGGGCGCCGTGCGCGTCATGCGGTGCGAGACCATCCGCCGCGACCTGGCCACCGACCCGGAGGCCCCCGGCGACGGCGGCGCCGCCTTCGCCCTCGACACCCTGCTCGTCGCCGAGGCCTGAGCCCGGCGCACACACTTTCCGACTCGTACCCCCGGGGGTATAATGGCTTCATTCACGAGAAGGAGTATCTGATGGCTCTCATTCAGTTCCTCGGTTCGACCGCCGGCCGCTGGGTCCGCATCATCGCCGGGGTCATCCTGGTTGTCCTGGCCGTTGTCCTCGGCGGCTGGTGGCTGCTGCTGGCCGCCCTCGGCGCCGTGTTCATCGCCGCCGGCGCCTTCGACTTCTGCCTCCTCGCCCCCCTCGCGGGCAAGCCCCTCCGAGGCTCCGAGTTCCGTAAGACCTTCACATCCTGACCCCGGAGGCGCCGGCACCCGTGACGCCGGGCGTCGGCTCCGGATTCGCGCCCGTCGACCATACGCCGCTGCAGCGTGCGGTGGTGCGGGTGCTCATCGCCGGCCAGGTCCTCGGCGGGATCGGGATGGGCGCCACGCTCTCCCTCGGCGCCCTGCTGGCCGCGCAACTCTCCGGCTCCAGTGCCTGGTCGGGCATGGCCGCCACCATGAGCACCCTCGGCGCCGCCCTCGTGGCGGTGCCGCTGGCCCGCCTGGCCCAGCGCCGCGGGCGCAGCCGCTCACTCGCGACCGGCTCGCTGATCGCCGGCTCCGGCGCTGTTCTCGCCATCACCTCCGTGGCGATCGACGTCTTCCCTCTGCTCCTGCTCGCCCTGATGCTGCTCGGCGCCGGCTCGGCCACGAACCTGCAGGCCCGCTTCGCCGCCACCGACCTCGCGAGCACCACATACCGGGCACGGGACCTGTCCATCGTGGTCTGGTCGACGACCATCGGCGCCGTGCTCGGCCCGAACCTGTTCGGCCCCGGCGAGGTCGTGGGGAAGGCACTCGGCCTGCCGCCGCTGACCGGGGCTTTCGCCTTCTCCCTGATCGCCACGGTCGGCGCGGCCGTGGTCTACACCGTCGGCCTCCGCCCCGACCCGCTGCTCACCGCCCTCGCCGCCCGCGAGGTCGACCCCGCCCACGGAACGCGGCGTGGCGGCCTGGCCCTCGTGCGCACCAACCCGCAGGCCCGCTACGCGGTGGCCGTGATCGCCCTCAGCCACGCCACCATGGTCGCCCTGATGTCGATGGCCCCGGTGCACCTGCGCGACCACGGTGCCACGCTGACGCTGGTGGGACTGACCATCAGCCTTCACGTGGCCGGCATGTACGCGCTGTCGCCCGTGTTCGGCTGGCTGGCCGACCGCCTCGGGCGGATGCCCGTCATCCTCCTCGGCCAGGCCCTGCTGCTGGCCTCGCTGACGATCTTCTGGCTGGCCGGCGAGTCACAGACCGCCATGACCGTGGGGCTGATCCTGCTCGGACTGGGCTGGTCGGCATCCGTCGTCGCCGGTTCGGCACTGATCGCCGAGGCCGTGGACGTGCACGACCGGGCCGCCCTGCAGGGCTTCTCCGACCTGGCGATGAACGGAGCGGGCGCCCTCGGCGGAGCCCTGGCCGGCCTGATCCTGAGCGCGATCGGCTATTCCGGGCTCGGCCTGGTCACCATGGCGCTGGCGGTCGTCATCGTCGTCTGGTCGATCGTGCGCGGCGCCACGGCCCGGCCGATCGTGCGCTAGCGACGTGCTCATCGCAGGCGGAGCGCCGCACCCGGTGTCGAGCCGATTCGACGGAGATTTTGCCGTGAAAGCGCTCTTTCCCCGCGATTAGGGGCGATCCGGCCAGAATCTCCGTCGAATTCGTTCGGGGCCGACGGGCGGGCGGCTAGCGAACGGATGCCGGCGCGGGCTGCCTCCCCGACGCCAGGGCGAGCAGGGCGGGAATGCCGACCGGCTCCTGCGCCAGCAGGGGCACCACCGCGAGCCGCGGGGCACGCTTCTCGTGCACATGCTCGAGCTCGGGGAGCTCGTTCCGGGCCCGCGCGAGCAGCAACAGGCTGGTCGGCGCCGCCGCGGCGATCGAGTTGTTCACGATCCACGCCCACGGCGTGATGCCGGCCCGTTCCAGGTCGGCCTGCAGTTCCGCGGCCTCGAGCACGGGCGTGGTCTCGGCGAGGGTGACCAGGATCACCTTGGTCTGCTCCGGGTCCTGCAGCCGCATCATCGGCGTGGTCAGACGGATGCCGTCACCCAGTTGCCGGGTGACCTCACGGTGGTACGACCCGGTCGCATCCAGCAGCAGCAGGGTGTGGCCCGTGGGCGCGGTGTCCATCACGACGAAGGTGTTCTTCGCCTCCCGGCTCACGCGGGAGAACGCCTGGAACACGGCGATCTCCTCGGTGCACGGGGAGCGCAGGTCCTCGCGGAGCATGGCCTGGCCCTGCTCGTCGAGGTGCGCACCTTTGGTGCGCATGACCCGCTCGGTGTAGTTCGCGATCTCCACGGCCGGGTCGATCCGGGACACGGTCAGGTTCGGCACTGCGCCGACCAGGGTGTCGTCGAGGTGCGCGGCCGGGTCGGTCGTGGTGAGGTGCACGGGCAGCCCGCGGTCGGCGAGACCCACGGCGATCGCCGCCGCGAGCGTGGTCTTGCCCACGCCGCCCTTGCCCATCAGCATCACCAGGCCGTGACCGCCGGCCTCGATCTCGTCGACCAGGACCGAGAGCGGGGCACCCGGAACAGCCGTGTCGACGGTGGCAGCGACCGGCGCCTGCGCGATCTCGGGCTCGAGCAGGCTGCGAAGAGCCGCCAGGCCCACCATGTTGGAACTCTTCAGCTCCACGTAGTCGGTGGGGGCGTTCTGCAGCCCCGCGGGCAGCTCGGCGAGCGCCTGCTGCTCGCGTGCCCGGATGGCCGCGAAGAGCGGGTCGGCTGCGGCCTCGGCAGGCGTGCCCGCATCCGCGTCCGGTCCGGCCGGCAGGATGCCGTTGACCACCAGATACTGCCGTTCCATGCCGATGGCCGCCAGTTCGGCCTGGGTGCGGGCGGCTTCCCTCAGGGTGGAACCCTGGGCGCGGGCCACGAGCACCAGCCGCGTTCGCGCAGGGTCGGAGAGCGCCGCCACGGCGTCGGCGTAGACGGCGCGCTGCTTCTCGAGGCCGGAGAGCGGCCCGAGGCAGGACGCGTCGCCCGTTCCCTCGGTCAGGAAGTCGGTCCACGACCCGGGCAGCTGCAGCAGGCGGATGGTGTGCCCCGTGGGGGCTGTGTCGAAGAGGATGTGGTCGTACGCGGCGGTCCACGCGGCGTCCGTCAGCAGGTCGGTGAATTCGTTGAAGGAGGCGATCTCCGTGGTGCAGGCTCCCGAGAGCTGCTCCTCGATGGAGGCCACCTCGGCGGGCGGCAGCAGGCCGCGGACCGGGCCGACTATGCGTTCGCGGTACTGCTCGGCCGCCTGTTCGGGGTCGATCTCGAGCGCCGACAGCCCGGGCACCGCCGCGATCGGGGTGACCGTGTTGCCGATGGTCACTCCGAAGACCTGACCCACATTGGAGGCCGGATCGGTGCTGACCAGCAGAACGGATGCCCCGCCCTCGGCCAGACGCACCGCGCTCGCGCACGCGATGGAGGTCTTGCCGACCCCGCCCTTGCCGGTGAAGAAGAGGAAGCGCGGGGCGTCGTCCAGGAAGTGCAGGGTCGTCATGATCGGCCCCTAGCAGCAGCCGCCGGTGCCGCAGCAGCCCGCGTCGGCGTCCTCGGCGTCCTTACCCGGTGCGGGAGCGGCCATGGCCAGGAGCCGCGCCGATCCCTCGGGCTGCACGGCCGCGAGGTGGCTGGTCTCGTCGGTGTCGGATGCTGCCCCGGATTCGGCCGCTCCGCCGGTCCAGTTCGCGAGCTCGGCCCGGGAGGGGTAGCGGCCGGTGAGCACGGTGGCGCCGCCGACGAGCGTGACGGGCAGCCCCTCCTGGCCGACGGTGTGCAGGAACTGGCGGGCCACCTCGTTCTCCACGAAGGCGAGCGGCTCCTGGGCCAGGTTGAACCGGGCGACATCACCGCCGTTCGCGCGGGTGAAGTCCAGGTCGGCGGAGAAGGTGACCAGCGCCTGGTCGACGTCGACTCCGCAGATGCCGGTGCCGCAGCAGAGTCCCGGTTCGAAAATCTCGATGTGTGCCATGGGTGACCATCTCCTCAGCCGGCATCCAGCGGGGACGACTTGTCCGTGATGACGGTGTTCCCATTATATCGACGGATATCGATATTGCGCGAACCCTGCGCGGGTCTGTTAGCCGTCGTGGACATTGCCGAACGTGGCCAGCAGCTCCCCGATGCGATGATCGCGGTCCAGAGGGTGCCGAAGCGGCATCGCCGTGTTGAGCCGGTACGTGTTGCGGCGGCCTTCGCGCTCGCGGTCCAGGTAGCCGGCTTCCTCCAGCTCGGTGACGATTCGCTGCGCCGCTCGCTCGGTGATGCCGACCTGCACGGCGACGTCGCGCAGCCGCACGTTCGGGTTGTCCGCCACGCACAACAGCACGTGGGCGTGGTTGGTGAGAAATGTCCATGTCGCCATGCTCGATTATCTCCCACCCGACTGCCGTCTCGGCACACTTGATTCAGGACATTAAACATGTGCTATGTTTTTCCTGTTTTATAAGTCGTGTTTTGAGAGGTGTCAATGCTGGACTGGCTTGTTGTTGGTGGTGTGACTCTGACACCGTGGATCGCGGGGTTCTGCGCCGCGATCTTCGCCCGGTCGGGGATGAGCGGGGACACGGCGGCCCGGCTGGCGGCGACAGTGGTCGGCTTCGGGTTCGCCGGCACCGTCACGGTCGCCATCGCATCCGCTGCCGGAGTGCACCGGACGACCTGGGTGGTGTTCGGGTCCACGTCGGTCCAGCTGGACGCCCTGGCGTTGATCTTGTCGATGCTGGTCCTCGGACTCAGCGCGCTGATCCAGGTCTTCGCGATTCGGTACCTGCGCGGCGACCGTCGCCAGGTCTGGTTCGTCGTCTCGGCCAATCTGCTCACCGGGTTCACCGTGTTGATGGTGTGCGCAGGATCGGTGGCCCTGTTCGCGGTGGCCTGGGTCGGTGCCGGGGTGGCCCTCGTGCTGCTTCTGGCCACCTATCGGCCGTTGGCCCAGGCGCGCGATGGGATCCGACGCACCGGGATCCGGTTTGTGATCGCGGACACGGTGTTCCTGATTCCGGTGCTCATCCTGCTGGTCGCCGCCGGAGGAGACGTACCCTGGGCTCGGCTCGGCTCGGTAACGGACTCCCTGCCGCTGCCGCTGACACTGACCTGCGCCGCGCTTCTCGTGGTGCCGGCGTTGGCGCGCTCAAGCCAGATCCCGTTCCACGGCTGGTTGCCGTTCACGCTGGCGGCGCCCACACCGGTCTCTGCGCTGATGCACGCCGGGGTGGTCAACGCCGGCGCCATCCTGCTGATCCGGTTCGCCCCGGCCATCGCGCCTCATCAGGCGGTCATGATCGGGGTGTTCCTGGCCGGAGCCGCAACGCTCGTCTACGCGTCGGCGGTTCGTCTGGTCCGGCCGGACGTGAAGGGCCGGTTGGTGTACTCGACGATGGCGCAGATGGGATTCATGATCCTGGCCTGCGGCTTGGGAGCATACGCGGCGGCGATTTTCCATCTCGTCGCCCACTCCCTGTTCAAATCCACCCTCTTCCTCGGGGCCGGCATGGGGGTGCGCCAGCACGCTGTCGATCGGGACCTCCCACCCCGTCCGACCCGCTCACCGTTCGCTGTCCCGGTGGCCGTGAGCCTGTCGGTGCTGGTTGCGCTGGCAGCGCTGACGGCAGCCAAATGGATGTTCTCCCCGACCGTGTCAGCGGCCAGTGCCGGTCTGCTGGCGTTCGTCGCGCTGACCGCAGCCGTGGCCCTGGGCGCTGCGCTGCGCACCACCTTCACCCTCCGAACGTTCCTCACCGGAACCGCTTCGATCGGTGTGCTGGCGTTCGGGTATGTGGCTCTCCTGCAGGTGTTCACGGCGGCACTGGAACCCGCGACCACCGTCGCCGCGCCCGCCTGGCTGCTGGTTGTGCCGGTCATCGGGCTCGTCCTGGTGCAACTGCTCTCCCGCAACCCGAACCGGTTCGAAACCCTTCGTGACGTCGTTTACGCGAGGACGATGGCGCCCGCCCTGCCCCGCCTGTCCGCGCTGCCCCGCTCGTCCGCGACCTCAGGAGTCCCCTCATGAATTTGATTCTTCGCGCCCAGGTGGCTGCAGCGGCCCACGACATCGTGCCGCACTGGCCCCTGGAGTCCTTCATCGCCGTGAACCCTCTCGCGAGCCACGAAACCCGCCCGTTCGAAACCGCCACCACCCCGGGCGTGGTGCTCACCCGGTCTCGGGACGCCTACCTCGCAGACGTCGAGCGCGGCCGCATCGTCGATGCCGACCTCGAAGCAGCCCTGGCGGAGCGTGTCCCCGAGCTTGCCGGACACCTCACCCTCGGCGGGAAGACGGCGTCCGCGGTGGGCGTGGCGGTTCTGGACATGAAATCCACGTCGTGGAGTTCCCCCGCCGCGACCGCACCATCGGCTCCCTGGCTGGACGAGTACCTGGCCGCCTGGGTGTCGTCCTACCTGAACCCGGACCCCCTCTGGGCGATGCCCCACACCCAGCGCGGCTTCTACCAGGCGTGGCGAATCCTGGCCCGCCGGGACCCGTCACTCCCCCGAACGGTCCGCCGGACGGCGGCCGAGCTGCCCGCCGAGCCCGACGCCGCACTCGCGTGGGCCCTGGTCAAGCTCGGGGTCGCCGCCGAGTCGGTCACGGAGACGCTCCGAACAGAGCTGCACTACCTGCCCGGCTGGGTTGGTCAGATCAAGTGGCGGGCCGAGAAGATCGGTGACATCGACCTGCTCTCGTACCTGTCCGTGAGGCTGACCGTTCGAGCCGTTCTGGGTCTGTCCCTCTCTCCCTCCTCACCCACACCGCCGGTAGCCGACGAGGCGCCGCCGACCCTGCGCCACCGGGCCGAGCACGTTGCCCGGTCCATCGGCGGCAGTCGCGTCGACCGGGAAGAAATCGCGGCCGTGATCCGGGTCCTGGCCACCCACCCGGTGGCCGATCACGCGTTGACCTGGCAGAAGGCCTACGAGCTGCATTACCGCGCCGCCCTGGTGCACTCCGTCAGGGACACCGATCCCTTCACCCCTCGCCCCCACCTGCAACTGGTGATGTGCATCGATCCCCGGTCCGAAGGCATCCGGCGTCACCTCGAGAACCTCCCCGAAGCCGAGACGTTCGGGTTCGCAGGATTCTTCGGGGTCCCCGTGCGCTTCTCCCGCTACCTGGCCCGCGGGGCCGTCAATTCGCTGCCGGCTCTCCTGACGCCCCGCCACCACCTCACCGAACACCCGACCGACTCGGCGAAGGCGAAAGACCACGTGATGCGCGGTCGCAGCCGGGATGCGCTCCGACAGTCGACCCACCAGGCCGACTCCGGCACCGGGACACCGTTCGCCTTCGCGGAGGTGACCGGATGGCTGTACGGCGCCATCAGCGTGCTGCGCACCCTCACCCCCACCCTGCAGGCGCGAATCCAGCGGTTCCTGACCCCGTCGACGGCCACGCTTCCGAGCAACGTGACAATCACCGACTCGTTCACCCTGGAGGAGCGGGCCGCGATGGCTGAAACCGCGGTGCGGATGATGGGCGTGACACAGTTCGCCCCGCTGGTCGTGCTCGCCGGCCACGGATCCGAGTCGGTGAACAACCTGTACCAGTCGGCTCTGGATTGCGGCGCCTGCGGCGGAAACCCCGGCGGGGCGAATGCCCGCGCCTCCGCCGCCATCTTCAACGACCCCGACGTGCGCGCCCTCCTGGTGCCCCGCGGAATCGTCATCCCCTCCGACAGTTTCTTCATCGCGGCGGAGCACAACACCGTCACCGACGCCGTCACGCTTCTGGACCGTCACCTGATCCCCGAGAGCCACGTCGATGCGGCGGGAACGTTCGATCGGGCACAACGGACAGCGGCCGGGCTGTTGCTCAGGGAACGGGCCAGGGACCTGCCCGGGGCATCCCCCCGCTCCCCCGGCCGGGTCCAGGGACGCGCCCACGACTGGGCGGAGGTGTATCCGGAGCTGGGGCTTGCCGGAAATGCGGCCATGATCATCGGACCGCGTCAGATGACCCGCGGTGTCAACCTGGACCGGCGGGTATTCCTGCACTCCTACCAGGCCGAGCTGGACCTCGAGGGTGCCGCTCTGGAAACGATCATGACCGCGCCCCTGGTGGTCGCCCAATGGATCAACCACCAGTACTACTTCTCCGCCCTCAACCCCGCCAGCCTCGGCGCCGGAACCAAAACCATTCACAACGCGATCGGCACCATCGGAGTCCTCGCCGGCCACACCGGAGACCTGCGCCGCGGCCTGCCCTGGCAATCCGTCGGCCTCGGCGACCGACTGTTCCACGAACCGATGCGCCTGACCGTCATCATCCAGGCGCCCCTGGACAGCATCGGGCGCATCGTCTCCCGCAACCAGGTGTTGCGCAACCTGCTCGACAATGACTGGATCACCCTCACCGCACGAAACGACCCCGCAGCCGCCTGGCACCGCTACACCCCGTACGGCTGGACGGCCGCCTCTCCCGCACTGAAAGGAACCTGACCATGAACAACCTGACACAGATGACCCGGCTGGAGGTCGTTGTGCCCGCCCGCGACGCCCCCGCCATCCGCGAACTGATCACCTCCGCGGGCGCCACCGGCTACACGTCCGTGTCCGGGGTGTCCGGAATCGGACACCACGGTCAGCACTCCGGAGCCCTGCTCTTCAACGAATACGACACCCTCACCATGCTGATCACCGTCCTCCCACCCGACAATGCCGGCGAGTTGATCGACGCCGTCGGGGTGCTTCTGAGCACATCCAGTGGCGTCATGTTCGTGTCCGAGACCTACGTCTCCAGGCCCGAATACTTCCAGTGACGCACGCCGGGGAACGGGGCCCACGGCCCGCCCGCGAGGAATCCGTGGTTCCCGTTCGACACCGGGGAGTGGAAGACTGACCGCGGGCGCTGCCGCCCTGCTTCAGACCCTGCACTCACATCAACAGTTCGGACGACAGTTCCGGCCCGAAAGGCACGCAATGACCGACGCTTCCGAGGCCGCCGCCCTCCTCCCGCTGCTGCTCGACCAGGAACGGCTCATCCAGTTCGACTCCTTCGACGTGGGCGACGCCTGGGCCGTCGGGTCACGGCTCGTCGAGCTCGGCACCCTGCGCCGGCATCCGATCGCCGTGTCCATCATGTTCGGCGACCAGCGCGTCTTCCACGCCGCACTGCCCGGCGCCTGCGCCGACAACGACGCGTGGCTCGAGAACAAGTTCCGGGTCGTGCGTCACTACGCCAGCTCGTCTTTCGCCGTGGGAACCCGTTTCCGGGCTAACTCCCGCGACTTCCGCACCGATTCGAACGTCGACCCGAGAACGCACGCCGCGCACGGCGGAGCCTTCCCGCTGCGCGTGCGCGGCTCGCTCATCGGAGTCGCCGGCGTGTCCGGGCTACCCCAGCGCGATGACCACGACCTGATCGTCGAGGTTCTCGACGAACACCGTCGCTCGCACTCCTGAGCTGCACCGCCTCCCCGCCCGGATGTGAAAGTGTGGAGTGAAGCCCCTGACCTGCTTCCGTTGGAGTACCTGTGACCATCGCACCCACCAGCTCGTCGTCACCGGCCGCCGGCTCCCTGCCCGACGACCGGATCACCCTGCGGTTCATGGCCGTGCCTGCCGACGTCGCCGCCTCCGGCGCGACCGTCGCCGCGGGCAGCGTGCTCGAATGGATCGACAAGGCCGCCTACGCCTGCGCGGTGGGCTGGAGCGCCTCCGACACGGTCACCGCCTACGTCGGCAATGTGCACTTCACCCGGCCGATCCGCTCCGGCGACCTGGTCGAGGTGCACGCCCGCATCATCCACACCGGACGCACGAGCATGCATGTGCTCGTCACGGTCGAGACCACGGATGTGCGCGCTCGGGAGTACACCCCGGCGACCCACTGCATCCTCGTCTTCGTCGCGGTCGATGATGCCGGGAAGCCGCAGGCCGTTCCCGTCTGGGAGCCCCGCTCGGACGTCGACCGCGAACTGCAGCAGAACGCGACGGCCCGGCTGGAGCCGCGCAAACGCATCCAGACCTGCATGCGCGGACAGGAATATACCGAGGACAGCACGACGCCGCGCACGGTCTTCCGCTTCCTGGCGGCACCGGCCGACGCGAATTGGGGCGGCAACGCGCACGGCGGCACCGTGATGCGCTGGATCGACGAGGCCGCCTTCGCGACGGCGGCGGCGTGGAGCTCCGAGGCCGCCGTGGCCGTCTACTCGGGAGGGATCCACTTCTACCGGCCGATCCACATCGGGCACATCGTCGAAGTGGATGCCCGGCTCATCCACACCGGCAAGCGCAGCATGCACGTGAGCATCCGCGTGCGTTCGGGCAGCCCGCGCACACCATCGGACCTGCACCTCACGACGCAGTGCATGAGCATCTTCGTCGCGATCGGCGCCGACGGGCACGCCGACCCGGTGCCCTCGCTCACGCTGATCACCGCGGAGGACAAGCGCCTCGACCAGCACGCCCGGGCCCTGATGGAACTGCGCGCACCACTGGCCATGATGCCCGTCGACCACCTGCGCCTGCCCTAGCGGTTCACGGTGGCCCAGCCGACACGTTTGAGGGGTGCGGAGGCATCCGGACCCCCCAATCTCGTCGTCTCACCGGTTCGGGTGAATCGACGGTTCAGTCCTGGGCGTCGTGCGAGCGCTCGGCGGCGGCTTCGATAGCGGCGCGGTCGCTCTTGGGCAGCCGCGCGACATAGGCGCGCTTGAGCTCGGCCCAGCGGTGCGGCGACACCTGGTTCGCCGGGACCGGCTCGGCCGGCGTGTTGGTGGAGTCTCGTTCAGCCACGATTCACTCAGCTTCGTTCTGCAGCGACGTCATCACTCGTCGCCGGCTGGCGGGCGAGGAATTCGCGCTTGAGGGCAGCCCACCGCTGGATCGACACGAGGTGGGTAACGGTGTTTTCGGAAGTATCAGCCATGGGTCTCTCAGTCTCAAACGTGGTTTGAACGGCACGCCACTGAGCCTGGTTCAGGGTAAGGAGCGATCGAGATTGTCACGGTTGAACATCGAGATTGGTCACGGTTGAGCATCGAGATGAGTACCGACCCACCACCATCAGTGGACGGGATCGCAATTCGCCTATTATACCGCGCCTCCTCCGAGTCCGGCATTCCGATCAGGTCCCTCCCCAGACTCACGGACTAGAGTCGACCGGATGCCCCAGCCACACCCAGCCGCCACTCCCGCCGCCTCGACCCGGAACGCGCCCGGCCCAGCGTCGTCAGCAGGCTTCGTGCAGGTGCGCGGCGCCCGGGAGAACAACCTCCGGAATGTCGACGTCGACGTGCCCCGGGACGCCATCGTCGCGTTCACCGGTGTCTCCGGCTCCGGCAAATCCTCCCTGGCGTTCGGCACCATCTTCGCGGAGGCCCAGCGCCGGTTCCTGGAATCGGTCGCGCCCTACGCCCGGCGCCTGATCCAGCAGGGCCACACGCCGCAGGTCGACGAGATCACCGGCCTGCCACCCGCCGTCGCCCTGCAGCAGCGCCGGGGCGCGCCCAGTTCCCGGTCGAGCGTGGGCACCCTGACCACCCTGTCCAACTCGCTGCGGATGCTGTATTCCCGAGCCGGCATGTACCCGACAGATGCCCCGCGCCTCGAATCCGACTCGTTCTCTCCCAACACCGTGGCCGGTGCCTGCCCGCGGTGCCACGGTCTCGGCACGGCGCACACCGTGACCGAAGCGACCCTCGTGCCCGACCTGACCCTGAGCATCCGTGACGGCGCCATCGCGGCCTGGCCGGGTGCCTGGCAGGGCAAGAACCTGCGCGACATCCTGATCACCCTGGGCTACGACGTAGACACCCCGTGGCGGGACCTGGGGCGCACCGAGCGAGACTGGATCCTCTTCACCGAGGAGCAGCCCGTGGTGGAGGTCACCCCGCAGCGCGACCGCATCGCCAAGCCGTACCAGGGCCGGTTCTGGAGCGCGAAGAGCTATGTGCTGCACACCCTGGCCGACTCGAAAAGCCAGAGCCAGCGGGAGCGCGCGCTGCGCTTCGTCGAATCCGGCCCGTGCCCGGTCTGCGACGGCAGCGGGCTGACGCCGGCGGCCCTCGCCGTCACGGTGGCCGGCCGGTCCATCGCGCAGCTCAACCTGCTCCCGCTGACCGGGCTCGCCGAACTGCTGCGGCCGACACTGCTGCCGGGCGCCGCCGAACCCACCGAGGCCGCGGTCACCCTGACCCGGGACCTGCTCGCCCGCATCGAGGTGCTGCTCGAGCTGGGCCTGGGCTACCTCAGCCTCGGGCGCGCAACTCCGACCCTCTCTCCGGGCGAGATGCAGCGACTGCGTATCGCCACCCAGTTGCGCTCGGGCCTGTTCGGCGTGATCTACGTGCTCGACGAGCCCTCCGCCGGGCTACACCCGGCCGATGCCGAACCGCTGCTGCTCGTGCTGGAGCAGCTGAAGGCCTCCGGCAATTCGGTCTTCGTCGTCGAGCACAACATGGACATCGTGCGCCGGGCCGACTGGGTCGTCGACGTGGGACCGCTGGCCGGCGCCGGCGGCGGCGCCGTGCTCTACAGCGGGCCGATCGGCGGCCTGGCCGACGTGCCGGAGTCCGTCACCCGGCAATTCCTGTTCCCGGCCGAGGCGGCGGCCGGGTCGGCACCGGAACCCGCCGCTCGACCTGCCACGCTGCGCACGCCCGATCGCTGGCTGGGCCTGCACGGGGTCACCCGGCACAATCTGCAGGGCGTCGACGCGAGCTTCCCGCTCGGCGTGCTCACGGCTGTGACCGGCGTGTCCGGTTCGGGCAAGTCCACACTGGTCAGCCAGGTGCTGGCGGATGCCGTGCGGCTCGCACTGCATCCGGACGCCGACGCATCCGTCGCCGCCGGTGAATCCGGCGCAGCCGCCACCTCGGCCGCCACCGAACCCGGCGACGACGACGACCTCGGCGACTCCCCCGGCGAGCAGGAACCGCGAGCGCGGGTCGACCGCATCACCGGGCTCGACGCCGTGGACCGCCTCGTTCGGGTGGACCAGAAGCCCATCGGCCGCACGCCGCGCTCCAACCTGGCCACCTATACCGGGCTCTTCGACGCCGTGCGCGCGACCTTCGCGGCCACCGACCTGGCCCGGAGTCGCGGCTACGGCGCCGGGCGGTTCTCGTTCAACGTGACCGGCGGCCGCTGCGAGACCTGCCTCGGCGAGGGCTCGGTCAGCGTCGGCCTGCTCTTCCTGCCCGGCAGCTACACACCCTGTCCGGCCTGTCAGGGCTCGCGCTACAACCCGGAGACGCTCGAGGTGACCTACCGGGGCAAGTCCGTCGCCGAGGTGCTCGGCCTCAGCGTCGAGGAGGCCGGCGGCTTCCTCGCCGACGTGCCGGCCGCCGCCCGCAGCCTGGCCACCCTGCGCGAGGTCGGGCTCGGCTACCTCCGGCTCGGCCAGCCCGCCACCGAGCTCTCCGGCGGCGAGGCGCAGCGCATCAAGCTCGCCACCGAGCTGCAGCGTGCCCGCCGCGGCCACACGATGTACCTGCTCGACGAGCCGACGACGGGCCTGCACCCCGCGGATGTCCGTCTCCTCCTGGCCCAGCTGGGCCGCCTGGTCGATGCCGGCAACACGGTCATCGTCGTCGAGCACAACCTCGACGTGGTCGCCGCCGCGGACTGGGTGATCGACCTGGGCCCGGCCGGCGGCGATGCGGGCGGCCGGATCGTGGCGACCGGAACCCCGGATGCCGTCGCGCAGCATCCGCACAGCCGCACCGCCCCCTATCTGGCCCGCCGCCTGGCCGGCGGTTAGCCGCGCCGAGCCCGTCGCGTTCAGTCGTGGCGCAGGTTGTGGAAGCGGGCGCAGGGTAGAACGTGCGCCCGCTTCCACAACCTGCGCCGGCGGGCGCCGGCGAGCGCCGGCGGGCACCGGCGGGCGCCGAACCCGCGGGCCGCGGGCCGCGTGCCCTAGATTGGGGAGCGTACGTGTCGGCGCAAAGGAGCACTCATGACCGGTTGGCGGATCCGCGACTTTCACTCGGATGACCTGGACGGCATCCTGCGCCTCTGGGAGGAGATCACCGCCGCCAAGACGGAACCCGTCTACGGCCTCTCCGAGGTGCTGGCCTCCTGCCAGAAGGACGACGCCGTAATCGCCCTCGTCGGCGACGAGGTGATCGGGGCCGCCGTGGGCCGCGCCGCCCACGCTCAGGGCTGGGTGGTCTTCCTCGCCACCGCAGAGCGCTACCAGGGCCGCGGTGTGGGCACGGCGCTGCTGGCGGCCCTCGAGAAGAAGATGTCCCGGCACGCGTTGACCAAGCTCTCCGCGCTGATGCCCGAATCGGCCACCCGCGTCGACGCCTTCGTGAAGCGCGGCTTCGAGGTCAAGCACCACCTGCGCTACTTCGAACGCCACATTCCGGTGCAGCGCGAGGAGCTGCGGTCCCTGACCGAGCTGGGCGGGCGCATCCTGGCCCGTGACCTCTGGGAGGGCGTCGGCGGAATGCGCACCGAGAAGGAGATGCTCGAGCGCCGGCTCGTGATGCCGCTGGCCAAACCGGACATGGCCGAGCAGTACGGCGTCGTGCCGCCGAAGGCGGTCGTGCTGTTCGGCCCTCCCGGAACCGGCAAGACCACCTTCGCCAAAGCCATTGCCTCCCGGCTGGAATGGCCCTTCGTCGAGGTCTTCCCCTCCCGGCTCGCGGCCGACCCCAAGGGCCTCGCGGGCGCGCTCCGGGAGACCTTCCTGAAGATCTCCGAGCTGGAACACGCGGTGGTCTTCATCGACGAGGTCGAGGAGATCGCGGCGCAGCGCGGCGGAGAGCCGCCCTCGCCCCTGCAGGGCGTCACCAATGAGCTGCTCAAGATCATCCCGGCATTCCGCGAGCAGCCCGGCCGGCTCCTGGTCTGCGCCACGAACTTCATCCGCGCCCTCGATTCCGCATTCCTCCGGCATGGGCGCTTCGACTACGTCATCCCGATCGGGCTGCCGGATGTCGCCGCTCGCCAGGCCATCTGGGAGCGCTACGTCCCCGAGGGCATGAAGAGCACGGTCGACCTCGACGCTCTCGTCGACGCCAGCGACGGCTTCTCACCGGCCGACATCGAATATGCCGCCCGGCGCGCGTCGCAGCAGGCGCTGGAACGGGCGCTGTTCGAGGGTGCGGACGAGTCGACGCCCGGCGGCCCTGCTACCGAGGACTATCTGGTCGCCATCCGCTCGACCCGCACCACCGTCTCGGCGCAGGTCGCCAGCGAATTCCTGGAGGATATCGAACGGCTCGCCCGGCTCTGAGCCCGAGGGCCCGAGGCCCGACGCGCCGGGCGGGCCTCAGGCCCCGAGGCCGAGCTCGGCGTTGTGCGATTCCGCGATGAACTCGATGAGGGTGGCCTCGATCGTGGCATACGACCAGCGGTACGCGGCGTTCTCGTCCCGGGCGATCAGAGCTTCCGCCAGCTGGTTGTGCCGGTGGGCCGAGGGCGGCGTGTATTCGGTGATCGTGAACCGCTTCTCCTCCTCGCGCGTGCGCAGCAACGCCTCGACGGTGCCGGCGAAGTGCCCCATCACGCTGTTGCCGGATCCGATCAGGATCAGGGTGTGGAACGCCACGTCCGCCTCGAGGAAGCGGCGGCCGTCGCCCGCGAGATCGGCTTCGACCATGGCTTCCGCTGCCGCCCGCACGGTGGCCAGCTGATCCGGAGTCATCAGGCGCGCACTCAACCGGGCGGCCACGGGCTCGATGCCGAGCCGCATCTCGAGCATCTCGCGCATCTGGATGAGGTAGTCCGCCCCGCGTCCGCGCCAGTAGATGGTCTGCGGGTGCATCAGGTCCCAGTTCTCCCGGGAGAGCACCTGCGTGCCCACGCGCTGCCGGGGTTCGACCATGCCCAGCGATTGCAGCACCCGCAGGGTCTCGCGCAGCACCGAGCGGGAGATGGTGAACTCCTCGCTGATGCTCTCGAGGTTCAGGATGTCCCCGGGCGCGTAGCCACCGTCGACGATTTGTTGCCCCAGTGCGTTCAACACCCGGGCATGCAGTCCTCGTTCACGCCAGACTCCGGCGCCCACCCCACGGTTCATCTCTGCTTCTCCCTGCGCGGCCCGGCCGCGCGTCATCCCCCTCGCGATCGTAGCGGCGATCGCGGAGCGGCGGTGGTCAGGGCGACCGGAATCGTGTGCCACACTCAATTATCTGATTAATCAGATTTATTAGACGATGGGGTCGCAGAGAAGCCGCCTCGGAATGGACACTCAGATGATTCCTCCCCTTGCGGTTCCGGTGGTTCCGATCGAACCGGCCGGCAGCGACCTGCAGCTCATCATCGCCGCCCTCGTCGGCGTCGCAGTGATCATCCTGCTGATCACCTGGCTCAAGGTGCACCCCTTCCTCGCCCTCTCGATCGGCGCCGTGGGCGTCGGCGTCGGGGCCGGCCTCGCTCCGGCCGCCGCCGTCACGAGTTTCAGCACCGGATTCGGCTCCACCATGGCCGGCGTCGGCATCCTGGTCGGCTTCGGCGCCATGTTCGGCAAGCTGCTGGCCGACTCCGGCGGAGCCGACCGCATCGTCGACTCACTGGTCACCCGCTCCAGCGCGCGCACCCTGCCGTGGACGATGGCCCTGATCGGTGGACTGATCGGCCTGCCGATGTTCTTCGAGGTCGGCCTCGTCCTGCTCATCCCGGTGATCATCCTGGTGGCCCGCCGCAGCGGGCTCTCACTCATCCGCATCGCCATCCCGGCCCTGGCCGGCCTGTCCGTCATGCACGGGCTGGTGCCGCCGCACCCCGGACCCCTCGTCGCCGTGACCACGCTCGGCGCCAACCTCGGCCTGACGCTTGCGATCGGCGTGCTCATCGCCATCCCGACCGTCATCATCGCCGGCCCGATCTTCAGCAAGTTCGCGAGCCGCTGGGTCTCCGTGCCCGTGCCGCAGCTGTTCCTGACCAACGAGGAGCAGGGACTGGGTGAGAACGCCAAGCGACCGAGCTTCCTGATCACGATCTCAGGCATCCTGCTCCCCGTCGTCCTGATGCTCGCCCGCTCGATCGCCGACGCGATCAACCCGGGCTCCACGGCCCCGCTGAACGCCACGCTCGACTTCCTGGGCACGCCCATGATCGCCCTCGGCATCGCCGTGATCTACGCGATGGTCGTCTTCGGCCGCGGCGGCGGCATGGACCGCTCCGCGATCGCCAAGTCGCTCTCCGACTCCCTCCCGCCGATCGCCGGCATCCTGCTCATCGTGGGCGCGGGTGGCGGTTTCAAGCAGGTTCTCATCGACACCGGTATCGGCACCGTCATCGCCGATGCCGTGGCCGGCAGCAGCATTTCGGTGCTCGTGCTCGCCTGGTTCGTCGCCGCCCTGATCCGCGTCGCCACCGGGTCGGCCACCGTCGCCACCGTGACGGCCGCCGGCATCCTCGCCCCCGTCGCGGCCAGCCTGGGCAGCACGGATGTCTCACTGATGGTCCTGGCCATCGGCGCCGGTTCCCTGTTCCTCTCCCACGTCAACGACGCGGGGTTCTGGCTCGTCAAGGAGTACCTCGGCACAACCGTCGGGCAGAACCTCAAGACCTGGACCGTGATGGAGTGCCTCATCTCCGTCGTCGGCCTTGCGGGCGTCCTCCTGCTGAATATCGTGATCTAGCATGCTCGACACACAGCAGCCCGTGCTCGTGATCATGGGCATCTCCGGATCCGGCAAATCCACCGTGGCCGGCCTCCTCGCCGGCCAGCTCGGCTGGGACCTCGAGGAAGGCGACGACCTGCATCCGCAGGAGAACATCGACAAGATGTCCTCCGGCCATCCGCTCAACGACGAGGATCGCGCACCCTGGCTCGACACGGTCTCGTCGTGGATCATCGAGCACACCATGGCAGGGGTGCCGGGCATCATCACCTGCTCGGCGCTCAAGCGCCGCTACCGCGATGTGCTGCGCGAGCACAACGTGATCTTCGTGCACCTGACCGGGTCGACCGACCTGATCGGGCGCCGCCTCGCCGCCCGGCACGACCACTACATGCCGACCTCGCTGCTCGATTCGCAGGTGGCAACCCTCGAGGTGCCGGACGCCGACGAGCGCGCGATCTCCATCGACGCCGGCCGCGCTCCGGCCGAGGAGGCCGCCGAGATCGTGCGGCGGCTCGGGCTCGCTCCGCGGCCCGGCTCGTCCAGCCTCGGCGCTTCGCAACCGGGGAAGTCCTCGGTGCCGGGCGCCCGCCCCTGAGCGTCGGCCCGAGCCGACACAGAAAGCCCCCGCGATCCCGGCCACCCGCCGGGGTGGCGGGGGTTTTCCGCTGCCACCAGCAGATCCCGTACGCGGCCGGAAGCGAATCCGGGGCGAACTCCTGATCGGGTCTGGCGAGTGTCAGGGGCATGAACTACACTCTCAACATCGAATAAATGTTCGATAGAATCAATCAAGGGAGCCACGCATGCCTCAGATCATTGACGCAGTCGTCGACGTTGAGCTGTCCGTCGACGGCGACCCGCGCGCGTTCATCTGGAACCGGTTCGAACACACCGTCATCGGGCAGCCCCAGGCCATCTTCACCCGTACCCGCTGGTGGGAGAACGCTGGCGGCGTTCCGTCCCGCATCGACACCGAGCTCTGGCGTCTCGACGCCTCACGCGGCGATGAGGAACAACACCGCTACGACCTGCGGCGCGACACCGACGGATCGTGGGTGCTCGCCCTCGACTGGGGATGAACCCGGGCGTTCCCAGCGGGCGCCGAGCCGCCGGGGTATACCCTGAGGGGGTATCCAGGCGATCAATCGGCCAAACGGATGCCCTGAGCTCGGTTCGGACGGAGACGGCATGCTGCACGCGAACGATGCGATCTCGTTCCGTGGCGGCCGCCGGGTCTTCCACTCCGCCGTTCTGGCGGCGCTCACGATGGCCGCAATGCTGCTCTGCCTGCTCGCCGTGCACTCGGCCGGCACCGGGCACGGGCCGGGCCACAGCCTGTCCGCAGCAACCCCGGCAACCACAGCAACCGCGGCTTCGGCCCTGACAACGGTTACGACAGCGGCTGCGGCAACGGCTGCGACGACGACAGCGATGGCGGCCGGTGCACATTCCGCGGCCACGCACACCGCCTCCTCCGCCACAGCGGCCGTTGTCGTCGTGACTGCCGGCGCCGTCAGCAACGTCGGCGCCCACGCCGCGTCCGATCTGGCCGCCCTCTCGATGACCTGTTCCCTCCTGCTGGTGCTGGGCGGTCTGATCCTGCTGTCCCGGCGCCCGTCGGTCTGCCGACGCCTGCTCGAGGTCGTCGGCTTCGTCGTCGGGTCCTGTCGGGACATTCCGCTGCATCTGCACCGGCCGAGCCTCACCCTGCTCTCCATCAGCCGCATTTAGGCCGAAACCCTCGCCAGCGCACCCATCCGGCTGCGCGGCCCGGCCGTACCCCGGCCCCCGGTTTCTCACCCCTTTTTGTCGACGAATGGAACAACAATGCTCAGAACCACCCGCACCTTCCGCACCGCGCTGATCACCGCCGCCGTGCTCACGACCGCGCTCACGCTCAGCGCCTGCGGCGGCACGCCCCCGGCCGCCGACGCCCCGGCCTCCGGCGGGTCCACCGCCTCCGCTTCCGCCGATTTCAACGCCGCGGATGTCGACTTCGCCCAGATGATGATCCCCCACCACGAGCAGGCCGTCGCGATGAGCGACGACCTCCTCGCCAAGCCGGGAATCGACCCGCGCGTCATCGCCCTGGCCACGGAGATCAAGGCCGCGCAGGAGCCCGAGATCACCCAGCTGACCGACTGGCTGGGCGCGTGGGGCGCGGACACCGGCGGCATGTCCGACATGAACCACGGCACCGACGGCATGATGAGCGAGGCCGACATGATGACGCTCGGCAACGCCTCGGGCACCGACGCCGACCAGGTGTTCCTCGAGCTGATGATCGCGCACCACGAGGGCGCGATCGCCATGGCGCAGACGCACATCGACGAGGGAAGCAACACCGACGCCCAGACCCTCTCGGCCGCCATCGTCGCCTCGCAAACCGCCGAGATCGCCGTCATGACCGACCTCCTCACCGAGTTCTGACCCAGATGACTTCCCGGAGAACCATCCGCCTGTGCGGAACCTGCGTGATCACGCTCGGCCTCGCGGCCGTGCTGGCCGGTTGCACGCCCGCTCCGGCTGCCCCGGCAACCGGTGCCACGGACACGGACGCCACCACCACGGCAGCCTTCGAGCACATCCACGGCCTCGGCGCCGACCCGTCCACCGGCGCGACGTACGCCGGCACGCACCAGGGTGTGTGGCAGATCCCGACCGACCTGCTCCCCGATACCTACCTGACCGGCGCGCCGGATGCCGCGCTCACCGGGCCCACCCCGAGCGACGGCCCGGCCTTCGACGCCATGGGATTCACGGTGGCCGCACCGGGCCTGCTGCTGGCCTCCGGGCATCCGGGGTCCGGCCAGTCCACACTGAAGGCCCCGAATGTGGGACTGATCAGCAGCGAGGATGCGGCGTCCACCTGGACGAACGTCTCCCTCGCCGGTGAGACCGACTTCCACGATCTCGATGCGGTGGCCCTGGAGTCTGGAGCCCTGCGCGTGTACGGCTACGACGCCGCCGCCGGAACGGTCAGCATCAGCGACGACGACGGCGCCAGCTGGTCGTCCGGGGCGGCGGCGTCGCTGCGTGACCTCGCCGCCGACCCGGCGGATCCCGATCAGGTCTTTGCGACCACCGAGAACGGCCTCGTCCGGAGTGATGACGCCGGGCGCACATTCGGGCCGGTGTCCGACGCCCCGATGCTGTACCTGATCGACGTGCAGGACACCACGGCCGGCGGCGGCGTCGTGGGAATCAGCCCGGAGGGCGTGGTCTGGTACCAGGCGACCCGGAGCGGGATCTGGACCCGCGGAGGGCAGACCGAGGGCACCCCCGAGGCCCTCGCCTTCGTCGGCGGCAGCGAACCCTGGCTCCTCGCCGCCGACGGTCGCGGGGTCGTCGCGAGCGACGACTTCGGCCTCACCTGGACCGTGCTCGTGGCGGCCGGGGCTTAGCCCGGTGCGACGGATGCTCGAACTCCGCCTCGGGGACATACTCGCAGTGACGAAAACGCCGTCCGCCACGGAAGGAAGCCGATCATGATGTGGGGTTATAACGGAGGTCTGGGCTGGACTGTGCTCTTCGGCCTGATCACCATCGTCAGTGTTGTCACACTCATCGTGCTGGCCGTGCGCCTGTCGGCCGGGAGCAGGGACCGGCGCGAACCGGGGCCACCATCCGGCGCTCCGTACGCCGGCACCCCGGGGCGCAGCCGCGCCCGCCAGATCCTCGACGAGCGCTTCGCGGCCGGGGAGCTGACCCAGGAACAGTACCTCGAGCAGGTCCGGGCCCTCGGCGAGGGCCCGGCGTGAAACCACTCAGCCGCCGGGCCGCACTCACCCTCGGCGGCCTGGGGGTGGCCGGAACCGTCGTCGGCGGGGCCGGGCTGCTCTGGAGCCGCCAGCCCGAGACATCCGTCGGTCCCGGCGATGCCTCGGAGCCGCTCTCCGGTTACACGGGCGGTGAGCCGCTCCGCCAGCCGACCGAACTGCGAAGCAGCGACGGGCTGCTCGAGGCGCAGCTGGCCGCCGCTCCCGGACCGGCCGAGATCGGCGGCCGCACGGTGACCGTCCTCGCCTACAACGAGGGGCTGCCCGGCCCGACCCTGCGCCTGCGGCCCGGCGACCGGGTGCGGCTGCGCCTGCAGAACGGACTCGCCGAACCCACCAACCTGCACGTGCACGGCCTGCACGTTTCGCCGGAGGGCAACAGCGACAACCCCTTCGTCATGATCGCGCCCGGCGCCGCGTTCGACTACGACTACCGGCTGCCGGCCGACCACCCGCCCGGCCTGTTCTGGTACCACCCGCACCACCACGGACTGGTCGCCGACCAGATCTTCGGCGGCCTGTACGGCGCCATCGTGATCGACGACGACGAGCCCGTGCCGGTGGCCCGCGAGCGCGTGCTGGTCATCTCCGACCTCACCCCGGGCGGCGGCGGGGTTGCCTCGGCCACCCCGAGCGAACGGATGCGCGGCCGCGAGGGCCGTCTCGTGCTGGTGAACGGGCAACTGGAACCCAGTCTCGGCATCCGCCCGGGCGAGCGCGAGCGCTGGCGCATCGTCAACGCCTGCGTCTCCCGGTACCTGCGGCTGAGCCTGGACGGCCAGCGACTGCAACTGCTCGGCCTGGACTCCGGCCGGTTCGAAACGCCCCGCGACGTGCAGGAGGTGCTGCTGGCGCCCGGCAACCGGGCCGACCTGCTGGTCACCGCGGCCACACAGCCGGGCGACCCGGCGGGCAGCACCACCACGTCCAGGCTTCGCGCTCTGCCCTACGACCGGGGCGGCATGGGCATGGGCGGCATGATGGGCGGCTCCTCCCCGTCGACGGCGACGGTCGACCTGGCCACCGTGACCGTGTCCGGCGAACCGGTGGCCGCGGCATCCGTTGTTCCCCGCCGGCCGGCGCCGCGCGACCTGCGCGGCGCCGCCGTGACGGCGCGCCGGGAGCTGACCTTCGCCATGGGTATGGGCATGGGCGGGGGCGGGGGCATGAGCTTCACCATCAACGGCGAGTCGTTCGACCCCGACCGGGTCGACACCACGGTGCAGACCGGCAGCGTCGAGGAATGGCTGCTGACGAACTCGAGCCCGATGGACCACCCGGTGCACCTGCACGTCTGGCCGATGCAGCTGATCGAATCCGACGGCCGGCCCGCCCGCGCCGCCGAGTGGCAGGACGTGGTCAATGTAGCGGCCGGCGGCACGGTCCGGGTGCGCATCGCGTTCGACGATTTCCCGGGCCGCACGGTCTACCACTGCCACATCCTCGACCACGAGGACCTCGGCATGATGGGCGTGATCGAGGCCCGCGGCGGCCCTGCTCCCGCCGCCGGCTAGCGCTCTCAAGCCAGGGCCCGCGCTGCCGGGAGCGCGACCGGAACCCGCACTCCGGCACGTTCCCCGTCGGCCCCCGGCCACGCTGCGGTCTAACAGACTGCTCACCTAGAATGAGCCGGAAAGAATTGAAGGACATGAAGCACACTGGGTTGTTCCGGCGCACACCGCCGGCCATGGTCGAAACCGGCCGTCTCGCTGATTTCGCTTACCTCGACCCCGGCTCGGTCTACCTCGACTCCGCCTGTCAGAGCCTCCGGCCGCAACCGGTCGTCGACGCGCTGACCGCGTACTACACGGAGTACAACGCCTGCGGCGGGCGGGTGAAATACGCCTGGGGCACCCGCGTGGACCGGGAGGTGCAGGACACCCGCAAGGCCGTGCTCGACCTGCTCGGCCTCTCCGGCCGGAGCCACGCGGTCTCCTTCACCCTCAACACGACCTTCGGCCTCAACCTGCTGCTGCAGCAGCTGCCCCAGGGCCGGTTCGCGCAGGTCGTCACCAGCCACATCGAGCACAACTCGGTCTTCCTGCCCACCATGACGGCGGCGACCCGGCTGGGCGTGCCCCGCCTGGTGCTTGACCGCGCCCCCGACGGCGCCCTGGTCTACCAACCGGCCCAGCTCGAACGCGCGGTCGTGGTCGTCAACGTGGCCTCCAACATCGACGGTCGCCTGCTCACCAACCTCACCGACGTGGTTCGCGACACCCACGCCCGCGGCGGCATCGTCATCCTCGACGCGGCCCAGGCCATGGCGCACGAACGCTCGTTGCTGGCCAAGACCGAGGCCGACGCAATCTGTTTCTCCGCCCACAAGATGTACGGCGCGAGCCTCGGTGTGGTCGTCGCAACCCACGAGCTGCTCGGTTCCCTCGATCTCACCTTCGTGGGCGGCGGCATGGTGGCGGATGTCCGCGAAGACTCCTACGACCTGCTCCCCAACGATCCGGGCTCCCTCCTCGAACCCGGCCTGCAGGCCTGGGGCGAGATCATCGCCCTCGGCCGCGCGATCGAGTGGATGGGGAAGGTGCGCCCCGGCGGCCGGAACCCGGCCGAGCACGTGCAGGGGCTCTCGCAGCGCCTCTTCGAGGGGCTCAGCGACATCCCCGGTCTCAACCTGGTCAACACCGAGGCCAGCCCGGTGATCAGCCTCTATGCGCCGAAGCAGGACTCGCACCGGCTCGCCGTGTTCCTGTCCCAGTCGCAGATCATGGTGCGCAGCGGGTACTTCTGCGTCCACCACTACCTGAAGCACCAACTCGGGCTGCCGCCGCTGCTGCGCTTCTCGCTCGGACTGCACTCGACCACGGCCGACATCGATGCGGCCACCCAGGCCCTCGCGCGCCTGATGAAAGGCCTCTCCTAAGTGTTCTGCATTGCCGCATTCATCGTTCTCGTCTTCATGGCGGCCGTGTCGGCCCGGTACCGCCGCTACCTGGGCACCGCCTGGAACTGCACCCTCCGCCGCGTCACATTCCGCCCCTGCGACACCACCTTCAAGCAGGACATCAAGGACCACCTTCTGGCGCCGCTCGCGGTTCGCCGCCCCAAGCTGGTCGGACCGGCATCCGTCGCCCTCGAGGTGATCGCGCTGCTCGTGGTGCTCACCACCATCTGGAGCGCCTACGTCGTCGTCAAGAGCGGCGTCAACCTCTACGTCTACGGCACCTGCAACAAGCAGGACTCGGCGTCGTGCAGCCTGGGTGCCGAGGCCTGCGCCATCCCCGACCAGACGCCGACCTTCGGTGACTCGCTGCTGGCCGGCGACGTGATCGGCGCGTTCGGCAACGACTTCGCCAGCCTCGCCGAGACCTTCTCCGCGATCCCGGCCCGCATGCAGAACTGGGACGCCGAGGAGTACCTGCCGGCCAACGCCAGCTACCTGGACGCCTACGACGCGAAGAAGGAGACCGCACTCGAGGTCATCGACCCGGGCTGCACCTACTGCCTGCAGCTGTTCAACAACATCGAGGAGGCCGGGTTCGACGACCGGATGAACCTCACCTACATCGCCTACCCGATCGCGTCCGAAGACGGTTACAAGTTCAAGAACTCTCTGCTCATCACCCAGTATCTCGAGGCGCTGCGGCTGAACCCGCTCGAGGGCGCGGAGACGCCGGTCGACTGGCAGATCCTGAGCCGGATCTACACGGAGGACAACGACAAGGGCGTGTCCTGGCAGAGCGTGTTGAACAGCGCCGAGCCGGATGCCGCCACCGCGCTGCTGCAGGACTGGTCAGCCGAGTTCGGGCTCAGCCCGGAACAGGTCGACGCCGTGGCATCCGTCGCCGCCTCGGATGAGGTCGCCGACATCATCGCCGCCAACACGCAGCTGGTGGAGGAGAGCATCCACACCGTGAAGATCCCGTCCATCATCTTCGACGGCCGGCGGCACGACGGCCTGGTCTCGGTCGACGACCTGAAGTAGTCGCGACCACGGCTGCCTGGCTGCAACAGCTGGACGGGCTAGGCGGGCTTGATGACCATCAGTACGACCACGGCCACCAGGAGCAGCGACGCCACGCCTGAGCCCATGGCCACGCGCGAGTAGCCGGCGACCTTGACTCCGGCGACCCGGGTGCCGCTGGCCGACTGCTCGGCGAGGAGCTCCGAGGCCGACTTCATCGCCGGGATCACCAGGAACAGGCTGACGACGAGAGCCGCGGCGTAGAGCACGATCGACAGCCAGACCCAGGTCGAGGCGAAGGAGGAATCACCCCGGAAACCCAGTGCGCCGAAGCCGAAGAGCACGACCAGCAGCGACAGCAACGTGAAGATATTGGTCGACTTCGCCAGCGCGGCCACCTGGCCGGCCTCGCCGGCGCGCATGGAACGCATGGCGGACATCGGCAGGATGGCCATGGGCCCGACGATGAAGACGCCGGTGACAATGTGCAGGGTGCTGAGCAGGGTTTCCATTTCTTCAGAGTAGGCCCGGGCGCCGCCCTGCGGTGAACCGACACGTTTGGGGGGTTGGCGGTCGCCCGCACCCCTCATTGGCGTCGGTTCGGGCCTTGCACCTCAGGGTGATCGTCGGGCAGGGCGTGGCGGGAGCCGGCGCGCAGCAGGGTGAGGTTCTTCCGCTCCCAGTCGAGCACGGCCTGGCGCTGGGGATCGATCGCCCGACCCTCGGCGCACGCCGCGGTGGTGCGCCCGCAGACGCAGGCGAGCGGCTTGCCCTCCACCGCATGGTGCAGCTGCCCGACCCGCCAGAGCACGGCCATCGCCCAGTCCAGCTGGCGGTGCGCGAGCTCCGTCTTGCGTTCCGCGCGACGCACCAGGTCGCTCTCGAGGAGCGCGCGCACCCCGGCGCTCTTCGTGCGGTCTGATTCCCCGGCCACCACGTCACGCAGCTCGGCCACCTGCGCGGTCAGCCCGTCGATCACCGCCTGTTGCGCTGCGTCCACCACCGCGGATTTCTCGGCGAACTGGCGGTGGTTCTCCTGCTGGTCGGCGTACTGCCCGACCCAGAGTTTGATGTGCTCGGCGTCACGACGCTCCGCCTTCTCGGCACCCAGGTGATGCAGGCAGGATGCGCAGACCACCTGGTCGGTCGGCGAGGTGAACGTGAACGGCTGCAGCGACTGGCAACAGAAGCACTGCGCCCGGATGGCCACGTGCAGCGGATATGGGTGGGTCACGGTTGGTCCTTCTTTAGCCCTACCGCCGAGGGTACCGCTCGGCGGCGAACCGGAGGGACGGCGGGCGGCGGGCGCTACACCCCGGAGGTGGCCTGTTCGGTGTCGGCCCGGGTGACCGCGGCGACGGCGCGCTCCACCGCCGCGACGGAGAGGGCGACGTCCTCAGCATCCGTCGACCAGTTGCTCACCGACACCCGCAGCACGTCGCGGCCCTGCCAGCGAGACCCCGACATCCACGCGGTTCCGTCGGCGAGGAGCGCCTCGGTCACCCGGCGGGTGCGCTCGTCGTCGCCGAAGCTGACGCAGACCTGCGTGAACACCACGTCGTTCCGCACCTCGGCGCCGGGGATGCGCGCCAGCCCCTGCGCGATGGCGCGGGCCTGATCGACCAGCCGCTCCACCAGTTCCACGGTGCCCGACCGGCCCAACGAGCGCAGGGCCGCCCAGACCGGCACGCCCCGCGCCCGGCGCGACAACTCGGGAACCTTCTCGAACGGGTCACCCGGGCCGGTCTCGGCCGCCACCAGGTAGCTCGTGTGCACCCCGAAGACGGACCGCACCTCGGCGGGCCGGGCCACGATGGCCATGCCGCAGTCGTAGGGCACATTGAGGGTCTTGTGCGCGTCGGTGGCCCAGGAATCGGCGGTCTCGAGGCCCGCCAGCTGATCGCGGTAGCGCGGGCTGGCGGCCGCCCAGAGGCCGAAGGCGCCGTCGACGTGCACCCAGGCGCCGTGCCGGTGCGCCAGTGCGGTGAGTTCGCCCACCGGGTCGAACGCGCCGGAGTGCAGGTTGCCGGCCTGGAGGCAGACGATGGCGGGCCCCGCGTGCCCGGCGAGCGCGGCCGCCAGAGAGTCGGGGAGCATCCGGCCCTGCTCGTCGGCCGCGACGACGATCGGGGAGCCGAGGCCCAGGTACCGCAGGGCGAGGTCGATCACAGCGTGGCGTTCCTCGCCCACGAAAACGGACACTCGCGGCGACCCGGACAGCCCCGCACCGGCGACGTCCCAGCCCGCCGTCCCGAGAACGTGGTCCCGGCCCGCCGCCAACCCCACGAAATTAGCCATGGTGGCCCCCGTGGTGAAGCCCACGTCGGCGCCCTCCGGCAGTCCCAGCAGGTCGAGGATCCAGCCGCCGGCGGCCTCCTCGGCGGCCGCGGTAGCCGGTGTCGCGAAGCGCATGCCCGCGTTCTGGTCCCACGCGCTGACCAGCCAGTCCGCGGCCAGGGCCGCCGGCAGGGTGCCGCCGATCACCCAGCCGAAGAAGCGGCCGGAGGGCATGGCCATCAGGCCCGGCTCGGCCAGCCGGGCCAGCTCGTCGATCACGATCGCGGGGTCCGTCGGCTGCGGCGGCAGCGGCGCCGCGAAGCCCGCGGCGAGGCTGTCGGCGTCGGCCCGCGGTCCCACCGGGCGGCCAGGCAGGGAGGTGAGCCACTCCAGGGCATGGACCTTCGCTCGGTCCAAGGCCGGGCGGTAGTCCTCAGGGTGAGCAGACATGCCGAGATTTTATGCCTGCCTGGAGACGGCCGAAAGAGCGCTGCTCTCGGGGCGCAGGTCGAGGCGCCGCAGCAGTTGCGCGTTCAGAGCGACGACCACCGTGGACGCCGACATCAGCAACGCGCCGATCTCCATCGGCAGCACGAAACCGATCGGAGCGAGCACACCCGCCGCGAGCGGCACGGCCAGGAGGTTGTAGCCGGCCGCCCACCACAGGTTCTGACGCATCTTGCGGTAGCTCGCCCGGGACAGCTCGATCACCGAGAGCACCGAGCGCGGATCGTCGCTGGCGAGGATGACCCCCGCGGAGGCGATCGCGACATCCGTGCCGGCTCCGATGGCGATGCCGACATCGGCCTGGGCCAGTGCGGGCGCGTCGTTGACGCCGTCGCCGACCATGGCGACCCTGCGGCCCTCGGCCTGCAACTCGGCAACCTTCGCGGCCTTATGCTCGGGCCGCACGCCGGCGAACACGCGGTCGATGCCGAGTTCCGCGGCGACCGACCGCGCCACCGGCTCGGCGTCGCCGGTGATCATCACGACCTGGATGCCGAGCGCGTGCAGCGCGTCGACGGCCTGCCGGGATTCCGGCCGCACGGCGTCGGCCAGGCCGATCGCGCCGATCACCGCGTCTCCGCGAAGAACGTGCAGCACGATGGCACCCTCGGCAGCCCACAACTCGGTCACCGGCAGCGGCCGCGCACCGTGTTCCCGGAGCAGGCCAGGGCCGCCGACGCTCACCCGCCGGCCGTCGACGGCGCCCGTGACGCCCACCGCCGCGGACGCCTGGAACCCCGTCGCCTGCGGCACCCGCACCCGGCGTTCCCGGGCCGCCGCCACGATCGCCCGGGCGAGCGGATGCTCGCTGTCGGCTTCCACAGCCGCCGCCAGCGCCAGCAGCTCCTCTTCTGCCGCCGGCGCATTCCCGGCCGGCTCGTCCGCCGCATCCGTCGCTACGAGGTGCGTGACCGTGGGCGCACCCGTGGTGAGCGTGCCGGTCTTGTCGAACAGCACCGCGTCGACCGTGCGCATGCTCTCCAGCGCCAGCCGGTCCTTCACGAGCACCCCGCCCTTCGCGGCCCGCTCGGTGGCGATCGAGACCACCAGGGGGATCGCGAGGCCGAGGGCGTGCGGGCAGGCGATCACCAGCACCGTCATGGTGCGCACGACCGCGATCTCCGGCACACCGAGCAGCACCGACCAGACGACAGCGGTGAGCACCGCGGTGCCGAGCGCGAACCAGAACAGCCAGCCGGCGGCCCGGTCGGCGAGGCGCTGGGCGTGGGATGACGACGCCTGCGCCTCCGCTACGAGGCGCTGGATCCCGGCGAGCGCGGTGTCGTCGCCCACCGCCGTGACCCGAACGCGCAGGGCCGTGTCGGTGGACACCGTGCCCGCGACGACAGGGTCGCCGGGTCCGCGACGAACGGCCCGGGACTCGCCGGTGATCATGGATTCGTCGACGTCGGCCGTGCCCTCGGCCACCTGCCCGTCGGCCGGCACTCGGGCGCCCGGGCGCACAATCACGAGGTCGCCCACCCGCAGCTCGGTCGGGGCCACCACCCGCACCTCGCCGCCTTCCACCCGCTCGGCCTCGTCGGGCAGCAGCGCGGCCAGTGACTCGAGCGCGGTGGAGGTCTGGGCGAGCGAGCGCATCTCGATCCAGTGGCCCAGCAGCATGATCGTGATCAGCAACGCCAGCTCCCACCAGAAATCGAGCTCGGGGGCCAGGATGCCGAGGCTCGCCCCCCACGACGACACGAATGCGACCGTGATCGCGAGCCCGATCAGGAGCATCATGCCGGGCTTTCGCGCCCGGAGTTCCGTGGCGGCCCCACTGAGGAAGGGCTGCCCGCCCCAGACATACATGACGGTGCCCAGCACGGGTGAGAGCCACTGGATTCCGGGCAGGTCAGGCAGACTGTAGCCCAGGAGCATGGCGAACATGTGGCTGAAGGCGACGACCGGCACGGTGAGGGCCAGCATCACCCAGAACAGACGCCGGAACCGGGCCACGTGATCACCGTGGCCGCCGTGACCCATCGCCCTGTGGTCGTGCCGCATGGAGCCGAGCATACCCCCCAGGGGTATGCTTGCAAGTGTCAGTGCACCGCTCTGCGGCGCCGAACCACAACGTTAGGAATCCCCATGACCACCCCGACCAGCCTCACCGAGGCGTACCTCGTGACCGGCATGACCTGCCAGCACTGCGTGGGCAGTGTCGTCACCGCGCTCGGCGCGCTCGACTCGGTGGAGGCCGTCACGGTGGACCTGAACAGCGGCGGAGCCTCCACCGTGCACGTGACCAGCCCGGCCGCCCTCGACCGCGGCGTCGTGGCAGCGGCCGTCACCGCGGCCGGCTACCAGCTGGCCTGAGCCCCCGGCGGTTCCGGCGGCGTCGAGGGTGTCGCTCCGCGAGCAGTCCGGCTAGCCTGACGCCGAATCGGTAGGCGCTCACAACGGAGGATCGACATGGGAACCGACAGCCGTGCCAGGGTGATCGTTCGGGACGGCCCGTGGGGTTTCTTCTTCCTGCTGGCTTATATCGGAGCAGCCATCTACTTCATCTCCGTCTCCGACGGCTCCTTCTGGGGCGTCATCCTCGGTCTGCTCCAGGCGATCGTCTGGCCGGTCTACGTCGTCTACAACGCCCTCGTCCTGATGGGCGCCTGAGCGGGACTCAGCGCCCGGTCGCCGTGGGCCGCAGCCGGATGAGCCGATGGGGGCCATCCTCCTGCAGTTCGGCCACGTCGCTGCGCGAGGAGAGAAAATCTGTGAAGGAACGGAAACCGAGCGGCTTCTCGTTGAACGAGGGGTCCATCCGACGCATCTGATTCTTGACCGAGCCCGTGTTCAGCCACTCATCGTCGTCGCCCTTGGCGTGACCGATCTGCAGGGCGCGCACGAGGAGTTCCGTCGCGACGGTCTGCGGGTCGATGTCCTCGGCCGGCTCCGGCTCGTCGAACGGCGACTCCTCGGTGTGCGAGAACATCGGGACCATCGTCAGGTTGCGCGCCGGGATGGGGGTCGGCTCGGAGTGCGCGACCACAGCGGGCTCGGCCGTCTTCCGGCCCGAGTGGGACTTCTCCGTCGTCGCCGCCGCGGCCGGGGCACTGGGGGCGACCTTGGCGATTCCGGGCAGGGAGTCATAGTCCTCGAACTCGTCGCACGCCGCCGCGAGGGAGGTGCTCGTCGAACCGGCGACACCGATGCCCACCACGAAGCGACCGAGCCGTTTCGACTTCTGGGCCAGGGCGATGTAGTCGGAGTCGCCGGCGATGATGATGACGTGGGTGAGGTCGGGCAGCCGGAAGAGGTCTTCGACCACGTCGACGGCCAGACGGATGTCCGCGCCGTTCTTCGTCCCCCGCGTGGTGGTGGTGAACAGCTGGGTGAGGTCCACGGCGCGCGACATGAGCTGGCGCTGGTAGCTCGCGTTCACGGGCACGGACCAGTCGGCGTACGCGCGGTTGACGACCAGGGTGCCGAATGACGCGGCGAAGTCGATGATGGCGTTGAAGTCGACGGTCGCGGCGTTCAGCCGTGCGGCGATGACGGGGTCGGCATCCGCACTCGTGCGGTCGAAGTTCCTGATGCCGTCGCGCTGGAAGGCATTGCGCCCGTGCAGTTGCTGATAGCGCGAGATGACGATGTTGTCGAAGTCGATGTAAAGGCCGACGCGGGCGTCGTTCGGTTCAGTCATGGTGGGTTCCTTAGCTACCGGGCCGACGAATCAGCCGCAACCCGGGTCTTCAGTCTGCTGCGCGTGATGGGGGGACAGCAAACCCAGGTCGGATCGACGCCGGGTCGCGACCAGCAGGATGCCGGCTCCTGCCAGCAGAACAACCAGGACAAGAGTCCCCGTAGCGGCGAAGCCCGTGTCTGCCAGGGTCGGCTGTGCGACGACAGCCGTGGCCGGCTCGTCGTCCGGTACGGGCACCGTCTGCACTGACGGGACCGCGGCCGCAGGTCCGGTGGGATCGGGGAGGGGCGGGGGCAGACCGAGAGCGTCAGACCGGTAGGGAATGGTCAGGGTTGCCTGGGCAGGCGCGACGCCCGCCTCGGTCCCGGAGGGTTCCGGGAAGCAGGAGCCGACGAGAACGACAGTCCCCACATGCCTCAAGGCGTTCGTGCTCAGCCAGAGCGACACGGGCTCCAGCGGGACGGTGGCGACGCCGTCAGCGAGAACGATGATGCCCGGCGTCAGCAGAATCGGGAGCACGACGGTGACGCCCGAGACCTGGTAGTTGTAATCCGCCTGCACGCTGAAGCCCGCACCGGCAGGGCAACCGGTCGACGTCACGACACCCGGGGCGTTCTGGTTCATCAACGATTCCACCGAGGTCCCCGGCGGGACTCGAAGGGTGAAGGCCCCGGCGTCGGTGGCCGGTGGCGCCTCTGCGGCAGATGCTGCGACCGACCCGAACAGAGAGCTCAGGGCCACAGCGCTTATGACGATCATGGTTCTTGCGCTGAATGAATTGATGGCCATGGTCTCCCTCGATCACGGTAAGACTATCGCCCGCGGCGCTGCGTTCAATTGAGCGCAAAACCGCCGCAGGTGCACAATAAGTCATGGCCAATGACGATCCATGCCCGGTTTTCTTCCTCTCCGACAGCACCGGCATCACGGCGGAAACGCTCGGGAACACGCTGCTCTCCCAGTTCCCCACGATGGAATTCGACCGCACGACCATTCCGTTCATCCTGAACGTGGAGCAGGCGCAGGCCGTGGTCGACCTGGTCGACGGGCTGGTGGCCGAGGGAAAGAAGCCGATCGTCTTCTCCACGGCCGTGACCAGCGACATCCGTCACACCCTGGGGACCTGCCAGGCCACGCTGATCGATCTGCTGGGCACCTACCTCGGCCAGCTCGAGACAACGCTGGCCACCCCGGCCAGCAACGAACCGGGGCGCGCGCACGGCCTCGGCAACGCAGCGCGGTACCAGTCGAGGATGACGGCCGTCGAATACGCGATGGAGCACGACGACGGGCAGAGCCTGCGCGCGCTGGAGAAGGCGCAGTTGATCCTGGTGGCCCCGTCGCGCTGCGGCAAGACGCCCACGACCATGTACCTGGCTCTGCAGCACGGCATCTTCGCGGCGAATTTCCCCCTGGTCGACGAGGACTTCGAGCGGGAGGGGCTACCCAAGCCGCTGCAGCCGTTCGTGGACAAATGCTTCGGCCTCACGACCAATCCCCTGCGGCTGAGCCAGGTGCGCACCCAGCGCCGGGAGGGGTCGCCGTACGCCTCACTGCGCCAGTGCGGGTTCGAGCTGCGGAGCGCGGAACGCCTGTATGCCTCCCACGGGATACCGTTCCTCAATTCGGCGAGCATGTCTGTGGAGGAGATGTCGGCCACGATCCTGCAGCAGATGCACTTGAAGCGGTAACGACAGGCAAGTAAACATGTCAATCAAGTAGGCACGTCACACGTCGGCCAGACAGACCTGACACTATGGAACAGAGGGTTCATCCACGAGGTGAGCCGGCTCACCCGGCGGCCGCACCTTCGGCCGCACACCTGCAAAGGAGCAGACACAATGACGACGGACATCCTCTGGTTCTCAGAAATCGGACTCGCGGACCTGGACCGGATCGGCGGCAAGAACGCCTCCCTTGGAGAAATGGTGCAGAACCTCACGTCGGCCGGCGTCAAGGTTCCCGACGGATTCGCCACCACGGCGGACTCCTACCGGCGCTTCCTCTCCGATTCCGGCCTGGACCAGCGGATCATCGAGCGCCTGCGCGGCCTCGACATCGACGACGTCACGGAACTGGCCGCGGCCGGCCAGGAGATTCGCGGCCTGATGCGCGACACGCCCTTCCTGCCCGAGTTCGAGGCGCAGGTCCGGGAGGCGTACGCGGCGCTGGTGGAGAAGCACGGCGGCTCCGACGACCTCTCCTGGGCGGTGCGCTCCAGTGCGACCGCCGAGGACCTGCCGGATGCGTCCTTCGCCGGCCAGCAGGAGACGTTCCTGAATGTGCGCGGGATCGAGAACATCCTGCCGGCCATCAAGGACGTCTTCGCCTCCCTCTACAACGACCGGGCGATCGCCTACCGGGTGCACCATGACTTCGAGCACGCCGAGGTGGCCCTCTCCGCCGGGATCCAGCGCATGGTGCGCTCGGACGTGGGCTCGTCCGGCGTCATGTTCACGATGGACACCGAGTCCGGCTTCCGCGACGCCGTGTTCATCACGTCCTCCTACGGTCTGGGCGAAGCCGTCGTGCAGGGCGCCGTCAACCCGGACGAGTTCTACGTCTACAAGCCGGCGCTCAAGGCCGGCCGTCCCGCCATCCTCAAGCGCACCCTCGGCGAGAAGGCGCTGCAGATGACCTTCACCCAGAACCGTGAAATCGGTCGCACGATCGACTTCGTGCCCGTGGAACCCGAACTGCGCAACCTGTTCAGCATCACCGACGACGACGTGGACGAGCTGGCCCGGCACGCCCTTCTGATCGAGGCGCACTACGGGCGCCCGATGGACATCGAGTGGGGCAAGGACGGCGTGGACGGCGGCATCTACATTCTGCAGGCCCGCCCCGAGACCGTGCAGTCACGGGCGAGCGCCGTATCGCAGAGCCGGTTCAAGATGAAGGAGACCGGCAAGGTCTTGGTCGAGGGCCGCGCGATCGGCCAGCGGATCGGGGCCGGGAGCGTGCGCATCCTCTCATCCATCGACCAGATGGCCAGCTTCGCCACCGGCGACGTGCTGGTCGCCGATATGACCGACCCCGACTGGGAACCGATCATGAAGCGCGCGAGCGCCATCGTGACCAACCGCGGCGGACGCACCTGCCACGCCGCCATCATCGCCCGGGAACTCGGCATTCCCGCGGTCGTCGGAACCGGGACCGCCACCGACATCCTGTCCGACGGAGCCCTGGTCACGGTGTCCTGCGCCGAGGGCGAGGCGGGACTGATCTACGACGGACTGCTCGACTTCGGCGTGGAGGAGACCGCGCTCACCACGCTGCCGCCGGCGCCGGTGAAGGTGATGATGAACGTCGGCACTCCGGAGCAGGCGTTCACCTTCGCCCAGCTGCCCAACCACGGCGTGGGTCTCGCCCGGCTCGAATTCATCATCAACCGGCAGATCGGCATCCACCCCAAGGCCCTGCTCAACCTGGCCGACCAGCCTGCCGACGTGGCCCGGGAGATCAACACCCGCATCGCCGCCTACGGTTCCCCGCGGGAGTACTACATCAAGCGCCTGGCCGAGGGCGTGTCGACGATCGCAGCCGCGTTCGCCCCGGAGACCGTGATCGTGCGGATGAGCGACTTCAAGTCGAACGAGTACGCCAACCTGATCGGCGGGCCGGCCTACGAGCCGCACGAGGAGAACCCGATGCTCGGGTTCCGTGGGGCGTCGCGCTACCTCGAGCCGTCCTTCCGGGACTGCTTCGACCTCGAGTGCGAGGCGCTCTCGTTCGTGCGGGGCGAAATGGGGCTGACCAACGTCAAGCTGATGATCCCCTTCGTGCGCACCCTGGACGAGGCCGCGGGCGTCATCGAGTTGCTGGCCGAGAACGGTCTGCGGCGCGGCGAGAACGGCCTCGAGATCGTGATGATGTGCGAGTTGCCGGCCAACGCGCTGCTGGCCGACGAGTTCCTGGACTACTTCGACGGCTTCTCCATCGGTTCCAACGACATGACGCAGCTGACGCTCGGCCTCGACCGCGACTCGGCCATCGTCGCCGGTGGCTTCGACGAGCGCGACCCGGCCGTGAAGAAGCTGCTCAGCATGGCCATCGCGGCCTGCAAGGCGCGCGGCAAGTACGTGGGCATCTGCGGCCAGGGGCCCAGCGACCACCCGGACTTCGCCGAGTGGCTCGTCGCCGAGGGCATCGACTCGGTGTCGCTGAACCCCGACACCGTGGTCGACACCTGGCTGCGCCTCGCCGGCGTCACGGCGGGCAGCAACCACGTCGGAGCTCAGTAGACGTACGGCTGCGCCGGCTGGTCGGTGGGCGTGATCTCGCTCCCGACAAGGACGATGGCCTCTTCACTGCTGATGCTCGGATTGGTGCCGAAGCCGCTCACGATCGACACCCAGCTGTCGACCGGGAACTCGTCCTGCCAGCCGGGGTGGTAGACGGGGACGCCGACCGGCTGCGCGTCGACCGCGCAGCAGGCCACAATGAACCGGGCCACGAAGAACACGTTCTCCGGGTCGCTCGGGTCGGGCGTGACGAACCCGGTCACGGTGGCGGTCTTGTCGGCGAAGAAGTCCTCGCCGGCCCCCTGGCGGAGCAGCGAGGACCAGTCCCGCACGGTGAAGGTGGAGTAGTCGCCGCCGACGAGGTCGTTCGCCTCGCTCTGCGTGATCGACGAGGTCGAGCCGTTGAGGTCACGTTTGGCGACCGTGGCCGTGGTCAGGGTCGCCGGCGGCAGCACCAGCAGCCCCACGACGGCCGAGGCGATGATCAGGATGCTGCCGGCCGACCAGAGCCACGCCCAGCGTCCCTCGTCGTCCCGGGCTTCGTGCTCGTGTTCGGCCGCCGGCACGAGGGCGAAGGCCGCCACCACGAGCACCCCGGCGATGCCCGCCATGACCCAGGTGAACACGAAATAGCGCGGGTGGATGTACAGGCCGAGCTGCCCGCTGAAACCCAGCCAGACCGTGGCCACGATGCCCACGACGCTGAGGACCGCGCCCTGCCAGCGCCGCAGAAGCCGTCTAAACCGCATAGTTGATCGCCAATCCGAGCACCGCGGAACAGAGCGCCACAATCAGGGTGAGTTGCACCAGGGTCTTCGCCGTGAAGGTCGTGCGCAGCAGCGCCAGCATCTTGATGTCGATCATCGGGCCGAAGACCAGGAAGGCCACGATCGCGCCGGGGAGGAAGGTCGCGCCGAAGGAGAGGATGAAGAAGGCGTCGACGTTGGAGCAGATCGACACCACGAACGCCAGCACCATCAGCGCCAGGACGGACCAGACCGGATGGCTGCCGAGCGTCACGAGCACATCGCGGGAGACGGCGGTCTGGATCAGACCGGCCAGGCCGGCGCCGATGAAGAGGGCCGGCAGCATCGCGCTGGTCTCCTGAGTGAACAACGTCGCGCTGCGCCGAGCCTTCCCCGCGGCCGCGTCGTGGCCGTCGCCGAGCGCGCAGGCCTCCTGGAACCGCGGGGTGAGCAGGGACTGGGGTTTCGGATGCCGGCTGTAGATATAGCCGATCAGGTTGGCGATCAGGAAGCCGCCGGCGATGCGCCAGGCCAGGATGCCGCTGTCCCAGCCGAACGCCTGCTGGGTGGTGATGATGGTCACCGGGTTCAGGATCGGGGCGGCGAACAGGAACGTCATCGATTCCCCGACCGTGAGACCCTTGGCGATCAGGCCCCGGGCGAGGGGCACGTTGCCGCACTCGCAGACGGGCAGCAACATGCCCAGCAGGGAGAGCACCACCCGGCGCGCGACCGGGTTCTTCGGCAGGCGCCGGAGCAGGAACCCCTCCGGCAACCAGATCTGCACCCCGATCGAGAGCACGATGCCGAGGAAGACGAACGGCAGCGACTCGATGACCACACTGATCGACAGGGTGACGAAGTCGCGGGCGGTGTCCGCGAGGCTGTCGGCGGGCGGCGCCGGGGCGAAGGCCCGCAGCAGGATGACGATCCCGATGATGACGAGGCCGACGGTGAGGCCCCGGCCGGGTCCCCGGCGTGCGGCGGAGGGCCGCACAGCGGTGGTCTGACTCATGTGCACATCCTGGAGTGTTTCGGCTCGGCCGCGCTCGGGGCAGGGGCTTGCGTGTCGGTGGTGAGCAGGCGCATCCGTCGGTCACCCGCACCAGTCAGGGAGAAAACCGGACACGCTGCGGCTGCTGGTGCCGCTGTCCAGGTCGACGAGGGTGGTCGTCATGCCCGAGAACGCGGGCAGGGTCGGGTACTCGTCGGCGAGGCCGGCGGCCGGGATCGTCTCCACCGCGAGGTACTGGCCGTTCGGGGAGACGCAGAAGTCCCGCACGCTCGACGACTCCGACGCGGGCGCGAATGCGACGCTGGAGTCGTCGGGGTCGGTGACGGCGATCAGGGACGACAGCTGGTTGATGTCCGTGGTCGCCTGCAGGAACAGGCGGGCGTACCGGCCCTGCTCGTTCAGCAGCACGACCTTGCCGGGGTAGGCACTCTCGTCGAGCAGGCTGGGTTTGAGGTCGAGCGCGGTCACTGCCCCGTCGGCGAGGTCGATTGTGGAACCCTGGTTCGGGTCGGCGACGACGAGCGCGCGGGTGCCGGGCACGAAATCGCGCAGCTCCGCGTGCTGGCCCAGCGGGGTCAACACGGCCTCGCCGAGCAGGTCGACGAGGAACATGCTCGAACCCGAGTTCTGCACGACGAGAGTCGTGGAGTCCGGCACGAAGACCAGGTCCATGACGGTCATCGGCAGGTCGTCCACCCCGGTGACCTCCACCGGGAGGCCCGAGTACTCGGTCAGGTCGTAGACGAAGGGGGTGCGGTCGTAACGGCGACCCTGGGAGTCCGGCGCGCTGGTGAAGGTGTACGCGATCAGGTACTTCGACGGGGATGCCCGCAGGTTCTCGACCACTCCGGCGCCCGGCAGGGGCACCTGCACGTTGTCCCCGCCCGCGAACGAGACCACCTCGAGGGTGGCCGCGTCGTCGTCGCCCAGCGTGACGGCCGCGAGGTGGTCTTCCAGGGCCACATACTGCTGGATGCGCGACGCGCTGAATACGACGTCGCCGTCACCGCGTCCCAGCAGGGTCGTGCGGCGCACGGTGTCGGGCTGCTTGACGCCGGAGTCGCTCATCCGACGGTCGCGCTGCAGCGCATAGATATCGACGTCCGGGGTCGTGAACTCGTATTCCAGAGTGGACGTGGCGCTCTGGGACGTGCCCGCGACATCCGTCACCGTCACGGTATAGACCGTGTTGTAGCGCAGGATGCCCGCGAACTCGACCGTGAGAGCGCGATCGGAGACGCTGGTGGAGACCTCGGTGGCCGGACTGACCGCGACCTGGCCGGCCGCGACCTCGGCCAGCGGCAGGTTGGCGGTGAGCAGCAGTCGGGGATTGCCGCGGGAGACGGAGGCGTCCAGGTTGATCTCGGCCGAGGCCAGGCGAGGTCCCTGGCTGAAGTTCGCCGCCGCGAGACCGGCCACCAGGAGCACGAGCACCGCGATCGTGACCGAGATCAGCCGGGTGAAGCGTCGACCGGTCAGCCGATCGGAGCGCGCAGTATCCGTCGAAGCAGGTGCCGCCGGGCTCGCGGCTGATTCGCGGGTCACCTGGCCAATCGTACTGGGCGATTCCAGGGCGAGTGCCGAGCCGGATGCTCGTGCGAGCGCCACCGAGGCCGGCTGACCGGCCGCACGGCGCCGCCTCGATAGACGGCGCAGCGGTGTCGGGGGCATAGGATCGTTGGTGTATTCAGGCGCATGCAGCCCTAGACCTGGTCCGCATCGTCGTCACTCGCGTTCTCGCCGCGTTGGCGCACATCACGTCGATCCCCCCCCCTGATCGAAATCGTGACCCTTTGACCGATCAGACTCCCCCGTCTGAGGACCTACCGAGCAAGGCACCAGTAATGACTTCTACGCGATCCCCCCTGTCGCGCGCAGAAACGCGCGACCGGCTCCTGTCCCTGCGGGGCGTACTCTTCGACCTCGACGGAGTACTCACACCCACCGCCGACGTGCACATGGCCGCCTGGTCGCGCTTATTCACCCCCTTCCTCGAGGAGCAGGGGGTGAGTCCCTCCTACAGCGACGCCGACTACTTCCGGTACATCGACGGCAAGCCCCGCTACGACGGCGTGCGCTCCCTGCTCGCCTCCCGCGGCATCCTGCTGCCCGATGGCGACCCGACGGACGGCCCCGAGCTGAACACCGTCTGCGGGCTCGGCAACCGCAAGAACCAGGCATTCACCGAGACCCTCGTCGAAGACGGCGTCACCCCGTACCCGGGATCGATCGAGTTCCTCGACTACGTCGTGGCCGCCGGCCTCGCCGTGGCCGTCGTCACCAGCTCCCGCAACGGGGAGAAGACCCTCGCGGCCGCCGGCATCCGTGGCCGCTTCGAGATCGTCGTCGACGGCCTGCTCTCCGCCGAGCGCGGCCTGGCCGGCAAGCCGGCCCCCGACACCTACGAGCTCGGCGCCGCCCTGCTCGGCCTCGACGCCTCCCAGTGCGTCGTCGTCGAAGACGCACACTCGGGCATCCAGGCCGGTCGCGCCGGCAACTTCGGCCTCGTTCTCGGCGTAGACCGCGGCGTGGGCACGCAGACGCTGCTCGACGCCGGCGCCGACGTCGTCGTGCCCGACCTGCACGACCTTCTCCCCAACGCCGAAACGGAGGCCGGGGTATGAACCGGAACACCGACACGTCCGACCCGCTCGACCGCAACCGGTTCCCGATCGACGAATGGGCCCTGGTCGAAAAGGACTTCTCCGGTGACGACATGGGGCGCACCGAGACCCTGTTCGCCGTCGGCAACGGCTACCTCGGCCTGCGCGGCAACGTCGACGAGGGCCGCGACGGCCACGCCCACGGCACCTTCATCAACGGCTTCCACGAGACCTGGCCCATCCGGCACGCCGAGGAGGCCTTCGGCTTCGCGCGCGTCGGGCAGACCATCGTCAACGCGCCGGACGCCAAGATCATCCGCATCTACGTCGACGATGAGCCGCTCGTCCTGACCCTCGCGGACCTGCTCAGCTACGAGCGCCGCCTCGACTTCGCCGGCGGCATCCTCTCCCGCTCCCTCGAATGGCGTACGCCCTCGGGCAAGCGCGTGCTGATCCAGTCGCGCCGCCTGGTGTCGTTCACCGAACGCCACCTGGCGATCATCGAGTACGAGGTGACCATGCTCGACGCCGACGCGTCGGTGGTCATCTCGAGCCAGATCCTCAACCGCCAGGACGGCATCGGCGAATACGACGCTCCCAAGCCCACCAACGGCAAGGACTTCGACCCGCGCAAGGCCGAGTCCTTCACCGACCGGGTGCTGCGTCCCCGCTTCAAGCGGGCCTCCGACGGCCGTTACATCCTCGGCTTCCGCTGCACGAACTCGGGCATGACCATCGCCTGCGCCGCCGATCACCAGATGGAGACGGTCAACGAGTACGACGAGGCCTCGCACATCGGCGACGACCTCGCCAAGCACGTCTACCGCATCAAGGCCAAGCAGGGCCAGTCGATCAAACTGACCAAGACCTTGAGCTACCACACCTCCACGGGCGTCCCCACGCACGAACTCGCCGACCGGTGCGACCGCACGCTCGACCGCGCCGTCGCGGCAGGAACCGAGCACTACGTGGCCGAGCAGCGCGACTGGCTCACCGCTTTCTGGGCGCGCACGGATGTCGAACTCGCCGGTCAGCCTGCCCTCCAGCAGGCCACCCGCTGGAACTTCTTCCAGCTCGCGCAGGCCTCCATGCGCGCCGACGGCCAGGGTGTGTCCGCGAAGGGCGTGTCCGGATCGGGCTACGGCGGCCACTACTTCTGGGACACGGAAGTGTACGTGCTCCCGTTCCTGACCTACACGTCGCCGAACGCCGCGCGCAACGCGCTCCGGTTCCGGCACGCGATGCTCGATCACGCCCGCGCCCGGGCCACCGAGCTGAACCAGCTCGGCGCCCTGTTCCCGTGGCGCACGATCAACGGCCTGGAGTCGTCGGCGTACTACGCCGCCGGCACCGCGCAGTACCACATCGACGCCGACATCTCCTATGCGCTCACCCAGTACGTGTCGGCCACCGGCGACGAGGACTTCCTCTCCCGCGAGGCCATCGACATCCTGGTGGAGACCGCGCGCATGTGGGCCGACCTCGGCTTCTGGCGCGGCAACGGCAACGACGTCTTCCACATCCACGGCGTCACCGGGCCCGACGAGTACACCACCGTCGTCAACGACAACCTGTACACGAACATCATGGCCCGCTCGAACCTGCGGGCCGCGGTCAAGGGCGTGCGCCGGCTGCGCGAGGTCGACATCGCCTCCTACGACTTCATGGTCGCGCGTCTCGGACTCGACGAGGCCGAGATCATCGAATGGTCCTTCGCCGCGGAAGCGATGCACATCCCGTTCGACAAGACCCTGGGCATCCACCCGCAGGACGCCCAGTTCCTGGAGAAGGAACGCTGGGACCTGTCGCAGACCCCGCCGGCCAACCGCCCGCTGCTGCTGCACTACCACCCCCTGGTGATCTACCGCTTCCAGGTGCTCAAGCAGGCGGATGTCGTGCTCGCCCTCCTGCTGCAGGGAGACCAGTTCACGCCGGAGCAGAAGCGCGCCGACTTCGACTACTACGACCCGATCACCACGGGCGACTCGACCCTGTCGGACGTCGTGCAGTCGATCATCGCGGCCGAGGTCGGCTACCACGAGCTCGCGCTCAAGTACTTCACCTCGGGCCTGTTCGTCGACCTTGCCGACCTGCACCACAACGCGGCGGACGGCGTGCACGTGGCATCCGCCGGCGGTGTCTGGAGCGCGCTCGTCTACGGCTTCGGCGGAATGCGCGACCACGGCGGCAAGATCACCCTCGACCCGCGTCTGCCCGAGACCTGGGAGGCGCTGACCTTCCGCATCACGCTCCGGGGCACCCGGCTGCGCGTGGACGTGCGGCAGACCGAGGTCAACCTCACGGTCGAAGAGGGCGTCGACGTCATGCTGGCCGTGCGCGGCGTCTCCGTCATCGTGCGGATGGGCCTGCCCGTCACGGTCCCGCTGGCCCACCAGGGCCCGCGCGACTCCGGAGCACCCTCGCGGGCGCTGATCGAGGGTGGGCGACGGGCCGACGGCACCGTCATCACATCGTCCATCCCGACGATCGCGCACACCGCCGAGTTCCTGGAGCCGAACGACTAACGCGGTTCACCAGGAAGGGCCCCCGACGCACTGCGTCGGGGGCCCTTCCTCGTTCCGGGCGGGGCCGAGGCTCAGGCGGTGGGCGGCACGTAGCGGTAGTACTCGATGCCCTGGTCGTAGAAGTCGGGGCCGTTCGCCGTGCCGAGGTGGTCGACCACGAACTGGTCGTCGGCCGGGGCCGGCACGAGATCGCCCGGGCGTCCCTCATGCAGCGCGATGTACTGCGCCTCGGTCAGGTCCACCGGGTTCTCCAGCGCGGTCTCGAAGTTGATCCGCCCGGCGGCGGCCTGCCAGCCCTCGGCGACCCGCATCGGCAGGGCCTCGGCGGCGTCGCCGCTGCCGTAGCCGAGTGCCAGCCATTCCTGGCCGGCGAGATCGAGACCGTCCGTCAGGGCGTGCTGGAGACCGGATGCGAGCCATGCCGGCAGGGCCGCCGTGTAGAGGTTGCCCAGGTCGCGCATGGCGTCGGACCCGAGGCCGAGCTTCTCGCTGACCAGGGTGTTCCAGAGCTCGGTGCTGCGCAGGTGCTGGCGCAGCCGGCGGGACAGCGGGAACACATCGCCGGTGATCTCGCCGATGTCGGCACCGTTGCCGTGGAACGGCGAGGGTGCGCACAGTTCGGCGAGCAGGAGGTCGGCGTCGATTCCGGCATCCGCGCAGTGCGCGCGCAGCTGGTCTCGGCCCGTTTCCTCATCGGCCGCGAGCGTGAAGAGGTACGCCATCACCCACCCCGTCGCCGGCATCTGGTGGTACGGGCGGTGCATGAACACGCGGTCGACCTCGGTGAAGTAGTCGAGGGAGTTTCCGGGGCGCTTGCCCAGCAGCGCCGTCATCGCGTGGTGGGTGGCATCGATGTAGCAGCTGGTGGAGTAGCGGCCGTTGAACACGGGCAGGTCCTGCATCTGTCCGTCGTCGCGCGGCGGCTGGCCGCGGAAGCGCGCGAACGGTTTGCGGAAGTCGGCCACGCGGTAGTCGGAGTCGCTGCCGGACCCGGCCAGGTTCACCTCCAGCAGACGCGCCTCGCTCTCCAGAAGCACAGCGACGGCGCCGGCACCCTGGGTGGGCTCACCGCTGCCGCCGCGGGCGTACTCGGCGATGTCGGCGGAAACGACGATGGCCTGACGGCCCACGCCATCCGTCGCCAGGTAGCGCAGCGCCGCCTTGATGCCGTAGACGCCGGCGAGGCAGGCCTGCTTGAACTCGGGCACCTCGCAGTCGCGGGCGAGCAGGGGCAGACCGTGCGCGCTGAGGGCGTCGTTGACCATGCCCTTGACGATGACCGCGCCGGCCGAGTTGTCGCTGCTGGACTCGGTGCCGAGGGCCAGGAGGCCGACCTGGCCGGGGTCGATGTCGTAGTCGCGGATCAGACGCCACACCGCGTTCGCCGCCAGCGTGTAGACGCTCTGGCCCGGACCGCGCATGCGGAAGCTGCGGCCGACGACGTTCTTGACCTTCCCCCACGGCTGGTCGTTCCAGTCGCACCAGTCTTCGAGCTGAACACGGTAGGGCGGCACGAACAGGGAGAATCCACTAATTCCAGGTGTCAACGGTTCCCTCTTCAGGTTTGGCGTGGTTGTTCACCCACACCGGGTCTCAAACGCACCTTTCCATTATCCTCGTCCGGTTGGTGAAAGTGGTGACCAGGAGCAGATCGTCAGCCGCAACCGGCCCGGGGCGCCGGTGCGGAGCCCCGCGAAGCGACTAAAATCGAGGGAACCCGATCGGAGCACCACTGTGGACCAACCCATCGATGGTGGAGCCACCGCCGTGGCCCGCGCACACAGCAACATCGCCCTCGTCAAGTACTGGGGCAAGCGCGACGCCACCCTGAACACGCCCGCCGTCGGCTCGATCTCGGTCACGCTCGACGCGCTCTACACCGACACCCGCGTCACCTTCGTGCCCGGATTGGCCGCCGACGAGTTCTGGCTGGCCGGATGCCGGGGCCCGGTCACGCGCATCAGCCACGTTCTCGACCTGGTGCGCGGTCATGCCGCCGGCCTGGGCCTCCCCGCCGCGGGGCACAGCGCCATCGTGTCGTCGACGAACAACTTCCCGACGGGTGCGGGCCTCGCCTCGTCGGCCTCCGGTTTCGCGGCCCTCGCCGTGGCAGCCGCCGGCGCCGCCGGGCTCTCCCTGCCGGCCCGGGAACTGTCGATCCTCGCCCGGCACGGGTCGGGTTCGGCCGCCCGATCGATCTTCGGCGGCTTCGCCGAGATGCACGCCGGCACCGCCGCGGACGGCTCGGACGCCTACGCGGAGGAGCTGCTCGACCGGGAGGAATGGCCTCTGACCGTGGTCGTGGCGATCACCGAGCACGGCGAGAAATCGATAAATTCCACAATCGGCATGAACGAGAGCAAGGCCACGTCTCCGTTCTACCCGGCCTGGCTGGACTCGGCCGACGACGACCTCGACGAGATGCGCGCGGCCATCCGTGACCGTGATTTCGCGCGGCTCGGCGAGCTGTCGGAGTACAACTGCCTGAAGCTGCACGCCCTGATGCTCACGACCCGGCCCGCGCTGATCTACTGGAACGCCGCGACCGTCGCCGCCATGCACGCCGTGCGGGCCCTGCGCGCCCAGGGCTTGCCGGCCTACTTCACCATCGACGCCGGCCCGCAGGTCAAGGTGCTCTGCCTGCCGGGCGACGCCGCCGCCGTGCAGCAGGCCCTGGCGCTCGTGCCCGGCGTGCACGAGGCGCGCATCAGCGCACTCGGCCCGGCCGCCTACCGGCTGGAATGACGGCGATGACGACCCCGACCCCGACGATGCCGACGATCCGGGCCTCCGCACCCGGCAAGCTCTTCCTGTTGGGCGAGTACGCCGTGCTCGAGGGCGCACCCGCGCTGCTCACCGCCGTCGACCGGCGGGTGGAGGTGACGATCGACGAGTCCCGCACGGGCGCCTGGCAGGTCAGTGCACCCAATCTGGGCATCCGTGATCTGACCCTGGCAACGGATGGCGCCCTCCCGGCCGGCCTCACCGACCAGCAGCGGGCCCACCTCCGCGTCTTCGACGAGGTGCGCGCCACCGTGCAGGCCGCGGCGCTGCCGACCGCGGCCCGTTGGTCACTCACCGTGCCCCCGCTCAGGATCTCCATCGACAGCAGCGCACTCTCCCGCGGCGGCCACAAGCTGGGCCTCGGCTCCAGCGCCGCTACCGCCGTGGCCCTGACCGCCGCCCTGGCCCGCGCCCGGGGCCTGAGCCTGGATCAGGGCGAACTGTTCCGGCTGGCCCACGCCGCCCACCGTTCCGCGCAGAACGGCGCCGGCAGCGGCGGTGACGTGGCCGCGAGCGTGCACGGCGGACTGATCCGCTACACCCCGGGCGCCGCGATCGTACCGCTCCGTTGGCCGGAGGAGCTCCGCATCTCGGCCGTCGTCACCGGTGAGGGGTCGTTGACCACCCGTCTGGTGGGCCGGGTGGCCGACTACGCCGCCGAGAACCCCGCCGGGCACCGGGCCGACCTGGATCGGCTGGCGCGCCTCGCGGGGCAGGCCGAGGCGGCCCTGGCCGAACCGGCCGACTTCCTGCGCCTGGCCTCCGACTACTTCTCGGCCCTGTGCGAGCTCGATGAGCACGCCCGGGCCGGCATCGTGAGCGCGCGGCACCACGAGTTGCACGCCCTCGCCCGGCGCGAGGGCGGCGTCTTCAAGACCAGCGGAGCCGGCGGCGGAGACGTCGGCCTGGCCTTTAGCTACGCTGGAGAACCCACCGAGCGTCTTGCCGGGGCACTCGCCCGGGCCGGGGCCGCCATCATCCCGCTCGGCTTCTTCGCCGCCGGCCTACAGGGAGGCACCGCGTCATGAGCCGGTCCCGCATCCCCCGCTTCTACCAGTTGTCGGTCAGCGAGCGCATCGCGCTCCTCGAGCAGCGCGGCGTTCTGAGCACGGATGCCGCCGCGCAGCTCACCGGCGGAACATCCGCCCTCGACGTGGCGGCTGCCGACCGGCTGATCGAGAACGTGATCGGCGTGTTCACGCTGCCGATGGGGCTGGGCCTGAATTTCCAGATCAACGGCCAGGACTATCTCGTGCCCATGGTGGTCGAAGAGCCCTCCATCGTCGCCGCGGTCAGTTCCACGGCCCGGCTGGTGCGGCAGGCCGGCGGGTTCACGAGCGTCGCCGACGAGCCACTGCTGATCGGTCAGATCCAGGTCGTCGACGTCACTGACCCCGAACGCGCCCGGGCCGACCTGCTCGCGCGCGGCGACGAGCTCGTGCACCTGGCCAACAGCGGACATCCGAACATGGTCGCCCGCGGCGGCGGCGCCCGGGGCATCGAGGTCTTCCTGCGCGGTGCGACCGCGCAGAACGGCGAGCTGCTCGTGGTGCACCTGCTGGTCGACACCCGCGACGCGATGGGTGCCAACCTGGTCAACTCCATGTGCGAACGGCTCGCCCCACTGGTGGAGGAGATCAGCGGCGGCCGGGTGTTCCTGCGCATCCTCTCCAACCTCACCGACCGGGCCCTGGTGCGCGCCCGCGCCGTGATCCCGTCCGCGCTGCTCGAGACCGCCGACTACGCAGGCGTTCGGGTGCGCGACGGCATCGTGCTGGCGAACGAGTTCGCGGCGATGGACCCCTACCGGGCCACGACGCACAACAAGGGCATCATGAACGGCATCGACGCCGTCGCCCTCGCCACCGGCAACGACTGGCGGGCGATCGAGGCGGCCGCCCACGCCTACGCCGGCCGCGGCGACGGCTACGGCCCGCTGACCACGTGGAGCGTGAACGGATCCGGCGACCTGGTGGGCGAACTGACCATGCCGCTGAAGGTCGGCACGGTCGGCGGCCAGGTGGAGTCGAACCCGGCCGTGCGCCTTGCGCACACGATCCTCGGGGTGTCCTCGGCGCCCGAACTGGCCGAGGTGATGGCGGCCGTGGGGCTGGCCCAGAACCTGGCCGCGCTGAAGGCCCTGTCCACCAACGGCATCCAGCATGGACACATGCGCCTGCACGCGCGGGCCGTCGCCGCGGCCGCCGGGGCCAGTGGAGCCCGGTTCGAGGAGGTCGTCGAAATGCTCATCGCCGACGGCGAGATCAAGGTGTGGAAGGCGCGCCAGATCATCCAGGCCCTCGACGTGGGCAGCGAGTGCGACCCGGCCGCCCGGTCGGCTGCGACGGATGCCGAGGCGCGCCCCGCGGCATCCGTCGCCCCGACTGCGCCGCACCCCGCGACCAGCGCAGCGCCCGCGCCCAGCGCAGCGCCAGCGCCCAGCGCCCCCGGCCCGGACGCCCACCTCGGCTACGGCAAGATCATTCTGCTCGGCGAGCATTCCGTCGTCTACGGCTACCACGCGATCGCGGCCCCGATCGGGCTGTCCGTGCGCGCGCAGGTCACCCGCCAGGCGTCGCTCCTCGCCCCGGTCATCGCCGACTGGGACAGCGACGGCTCGGTGCGCGAACCCCTTCGCGCGGACCTGTCGCACCGGGTGGCCGCACTGATCGCCTCCCGGCTCGGCGTCTCCGCCGCGGGCGTGCGGGTCGACGTCTTCTCGCACCTGCCGCGCGCCAGCGGCCTGGGAGCCTCCGCCGCGTTCGCGGTGGCGGTGATCCGCGCCGTCGCCGACAGCTTCCAGCTCACGATCAGCGACGCCGAGGTGTCGAGTCTCGCCTTCGAGTGCGAACAGATCGTGCACGGCACCCCGTCGGGCATCGACAACACCGTCGCCACCTTCGGCCGTTCGGTTCTGTTCCAGAAAACGGATGCCCCGGGCGGCCACACGATCCGCGACATCTTCACCCCCCATCCGATCCCCATCGTGATCGGGCTGTCCGGGGTGGAGTCGCTCACCGCGCAGACCGTCGGCCTCGTGCGCACCGCCTGGCAGCGCAACCCGGCGCGCTACGACGCCATCTTCAGCCAGATCGACGGACTGGTCCTGGCCGGGGTGGACGCTCTCCGCCGCGGCGACGTCGCCGAGCTCGGCGAGCTGATGAACATCAACCAGGGACTGCTCAATGCCCTGCAGGTGTCGAGCCCGGAGATCGAGGCGCTCGTGGCGATCGCCCGCCGGGCCGGCGCCCTCGGGGCGAAGCTGACCGGTGGCGGGGGCGGCGGCGCCATGATCGCCATCGCCGAGCCCGGCGGCACCGAGCCGATCATGGCCGCGATGCGCAGCGCCGGGTACACCACATACCTCACCGAGATTCGCTAGACACGCGCATTCCGAACCTGTATTCGAGGTATTCACAGGCGGGCATCGGCTGAATCGAGCCGGGGACAACCGGCGTGGCGGCCCGGAATCCACAGGTTTTCCACGGAGTTATCCACACCCCGTATGCCAGTGATTCACAAGGAAGCAGTCAGTTTTCCCATTGCTGTCCACAGGTTTTTCCACAGCCCTGTGCACAGATGTATCTTCGACGTCCGACGCGCCCCACGTGCCCACACCCCCCGCGCCTCGCGGCGCAGGTTGTGGAAGCGGGCGCATGTTCTACCGTGCGCCCGCTTCCACAGGGTGCGCCGCGGGCTGTCGGCGACGGTCGGCGACGGGCGACCCGGCGACGGATGCGGCGCACCGCCGACCGGTCAGCGGTCCGTGTACTCCGTCGACGACGCGAAGCGCCACACGCCGGCGTCGTCCTGCTGCACGTACAGCGAGCGGGCCAGCCACCCCGGAACGACACCCGTTCCATCGCGGAACTCCTGCGGGTCGTTGCTGCTGAGTGCCGCACCGGGAACGTAGGCCAGCCAGGTCTCCGAGGCGTCGACCTGGGCGCTGTCCACGGTGATCGCCGAGGGCAGGTTGAAGAATGGCGTCAGCGGCAGTTCACCGGCCTCATCCGCCGCGGCGAAGGAGGCCGCAACGCTCGTCACGTAGCCGACCTCGAGGGCGTCGGCGCAATCCGTGTTGCCCGGATCGGCCAGGGTCGTCAGCTGCTCGCGGTAGGCCGGCAGGTACAACGTGCACGCCCCCGCGAAGTCACCGTCGGCGAGCAGATCGAGGTTGATCTGGATCAGCTGCTCGGCCGCCGTGGCCGCATCGACTCCCGCCTCCGGCTGCCCGGCGGGGGTCTCCGAGCCCTCCGAGCCGGCGGTCGCCTCCGTGCTGGGCGACGCCGTCGGATCGTCCGACCCTGCTCCCGCCGCGGTGCCGGCGCAGCCGCTCACGAGCAGCACCGCCGCCGCCGCCACGACCACGCCGATGGCACTTCGGATGCTCGTCGATTGTGTGTGTGTCATGTTTCCCCCTGGTGTGTCGCGTGTGAATCGAGTTCAGACATCCGTACGTACCGGCGTCGGACAGAGCCCCCTCCCGTGGAGGTGGGGACCACTACCTCCGGCCTAGCGCGCGGCGTCGTCGGGCACGCAGGTGGTCAGACCGTCCAGCGTCATCCCCAGGTCGGCGGCAATGAACGTCAGGTCCAGACCGTCCGGCTTCGACGCCATCAGCCGCATGCTCACGACGGAGCCTTCGTCGATGCGCTCGGTGACCGTGTAACCCAGATCGGTCCAGTGCTCCTTGACCAGAGCGAAAACCTCGGTGCGGTCCGACGGGGCAGTTCCGACCCGGAACGAGCTGTGCTGAACCCCCGCCCCCGCCGACTGAGAGCAACTGCGCGGGGAATCGAGGTCCTCGTCCACCCAGTCACCGCCGACCAGGGCCTGCACGTCGTCGAAAATGGCGTTCAGATTCTCGAGCGATTCGTCTTCGGTCATTGTTGCCTCCGTGCTGGCTGGTTGTGTTCCCGGGATGCCCTGACAGCCCGTGAGAAGGAGCGATAGGGCGAGCACGACGAATGACGCCGCTCCGATCGGGCGCTTAGCCACGAGACGCCTCGTCTCCCAGCCCGAGGTTCACCAGAGCCGCATTGTTCAGCGACGTCGTATTGCGATCCAGATATCCGTTGAACCAGCTGTCCTCTCCCATTTGCAGATCATGAACGTTGGTCACGCTGGTCTCCCTCTCGTCGACGATCTGATGGTCTGAGCTCAGTCTTTCAGCCCCGAAGGACTCCCAGTACGCTCCCTCACGGCCGCTTCCGATCAGGCCGAGGCCGGCCGCCGGCAGCGACTCGTACGCCTGGATGGCGTAGACGCTGCCATCCGGCACGTTCAGGCCGTCGGCACCGCCGATGCTCGTGGCGATGCCGGCCGAGCCGATCGCGACGAAGGCGTCCACGATGCCCTCGGGAATGTCGGCGAGCGCATCCGCGGCCATCGTCGACCCGTACGAATGGGCGTCCACGCTGAGGAATGACCCGTGGTCTTCGTGCCCCGGCCCCCCGTTGTACGAGGCGTCGTAGCCGAGAAGGGCCCGCTCGAAAACGACCGCGCCCTCGCTGGCCCGCTCACCCTTGAAGACGTCGAGGTCGGTGAGACTGGCCATTTCGGGTGCGTCGTAGGCCATCCACGCGACGACGGCGACTCCCCCGGTCAGTCCACGCGCGACCTGCAGGGAACGCTCTTCCACGTAGAGGTCGCGAGCTGCAGCGGTCAGATCGCGTGGCGTCCCCGCCGAGTTGCTGCCCATGCCGGGGGCCAGGAACGTGGCGTAGGCGGCCGTGTCGAGGTTGCCGACGGAAATCGCTGCCAGGGGTGGCGGGCCGGCGGTAAAGCTGATCAGCTGATAGACGCTCTGTGTGTGCTGCCCGACGGCCGTCTTCACAGACTGGAGGTAGTCGAGGTCTTCGTCGTCACCGGATGCCTCGGCAATCCCGATCTGACGGTCGAGTTCTGCTCGATTGGCCTCAGAGCGCGACGTGTAGTCGACTCCCTCGAGATTCCCCACCAGTTCCGGATGCCCCACGACCAGGGCGCGCTGCTCCTCCTCCGACAGGGCGCGCCACCAGGCTGCCACCACGACGGGATCAGCGGTCGGGTCCCCCGCGTAGGCGGCGAGGGCCGCGGCGGGCGTCTGCGACGCCGGGTGGCCCGCTGCTGACGCGATTGCGCCGCCGTCGCTCGCGGCGCGCTGCTGCGCGATCTCGCCGGCGAGGCGATTGACGAGTTCTTCCGCGTGGACCCGAGCGGATTTCACCTGCGCGGCCGCCACGGCCAGGCCGGCCAGCGCCCACGGCGCCAGAATCGGGCTGCCCGGGAGCAGTCCGTAGCCGAGCGGATTGGCGGACGCCTCCCGGGCCCGCCGCATGGTCGTCAGCGCGCCGTCCAGTTCCGCGATCTGGCTGCGCAGAACGGCGACCCGCCCCTCGACCTCGTCGGGATCCATGCCGATGTGGTGCCCCATTCGTTCCCCCCTCGAATGCCGCTGACCCGCGCGTCAGAGCGTGATGAACGCCACCGAGTCGACGATCCCCGCGGCGGTCTGCAACGGCGCCCTGACGGAGTTCCGCCAGTCGTCCTGAAAACGGTCCGCGTCCTGCCCGGCCCACAGGCCCGCATCCGCCAGCTCAGCGGCCGTGCGGCTCAGTTGCGCTTCCGCATTCCGGATCGCAGCCGCAGCACTGCTCAATTCACTCTTCATGAAAAGCATCACAACCCCCTGAAACACACGTCGATCACACCGGTACGAATCAGCGGGGTGGCCGGCCGAAGCCGACCACCCCGCTCACTGCCGGGTCTAGGACGAAGCGGTGCGCTGCTGCTCGGCGTTGCCGCGAGCGGTCATGGCGGCGTCGCGCAGGGCGCTGGAGACGCTGCGCAGGCTCGAGGAGAGCTGGCCGTCCCAGTCGCCTTCGAAGCGGCTGCGGTCTGTTCCGACCCAGGTCGTTCCGCCGAGTCGCGCCTTGAGCGCGGAAATCAGGTTCTCGATGTCGCTCGCCTTGGTTTCGAAGTCCTGCGCGAGGGCGTCGACTTCTTCCGGAACCTGTCCAATAAATCCAGCCATGATCAGACCTTTCTCTCTCTTCTTGGAGACCCCCCACAAAACAGGATCTGTCGTTGCTACAACCTCACACTAGCGAGCCGCGGCCGTGCCGCGCGATGGGGAGAACTCCCCAGAACGGTCACCGCGCTAATCCGCCTGCGCGGTCTGCACCTTGCGCACCCGCCCGGCCTCCACGAACCAGCCTCGCCCGGGCGGGAATTCGTTGCGCTTGACCCGGGGGAACGATGTCTTGAAGAGCAGGTCACCCTCGTGCTGGTCGGGCTGCAGCGCGAACCCGCGGCGGCCGCTGCGCAACTCGTTGGTGAGCGGCCAGGACTGGGTCCAGGTGCTCGTCTCCGATTCGGCGATCACGAAGTGGCTGTTGCGCCGCGCGGCCTTGATCAGCGGGATGAGTTCGGTGTCGACCCCGGTGCCGAGGTAGTCCGACATCGACTCGATCACGATCGTGTAGGAGTTCCCCGCCGTCTGCGGCTCGCTGACAGCGGCGAGCAGGTCGCGTGCGAGGGCGATCGAGGCCTCCGTCGTCGTCGCCGTGCGGAACCAGTTGCCCAGCTGGGCCAGCGGTGATCGGGCGTTGCCGAAATAGACGCACCGGCTGTGGGGAGCGGCCGAGGCCACGCTCGCCAACAGTGCGAGGAGCAGCGAGGTGCGCCCGCTCGACGGCGGCCCGGAGATCATGAACACCCCCGACGGCTCGATGCCCACGGGCTTCAGCGTCTCGTCGCTGATACCGAGTGGAATCCGGTTCGGCACCGAATAGCCGAGGTCGGACAGCAGCACCGAGTCCGTGAGCCGTTCGATGGGAACGGCCGTGACCCGGCCGCCGTAGCGGAGTGTCTTGGCGAGTTGCTCGATCGCCTTGGCCTGCAGAGCCACATTGGGCGTGCCGCCGAGCACTGCGATCTGGGTGACGAGCCCGTCGATCACGGCCCGGCCGGGCGGGGAAGCCGCCGTGAGCACATCCGTTCCCACATCGAGCATGGCGTAGTCGTTGTCGTCGGCAAGCCGCAGGACCACCCGTCGCTGAATGGATGCCGCGACCGCCGGCGACACCGACCCGGGGCGGTCGGCCGTCACCGCCGCGTGGATGCCCACCTGGCGGCCGTCCGAGAGGAGCTGCTGGAAGGCGGTGAAGATGTTCGCCGCGCCGGTGTACTCGTAGTCCTGCCGGAAGGCGGCCATGCCGTCCACCAGCAGCAGGATGCGCTGCTCCTCGGTCTCGCCGGTGAGCGCCCGGTATTCGGTGATGGTGCTCGCCCGTGCCCGGGCGTACCGCTCGATGCGCTCGTCCGCGATGGCGCGCAGCATGCCGAACAGGCGCACGATGCGCTCGGAGTCGTCGCCGTCGATCACCGATCCCACGTGCGGCAGCTCCTCCAGGACCCGCAGGCCGCCGGCCGTGAAGTCGAGGGCGTAGACGACGACGGGCCCACCCTGGGGAGTGACCCCGGCCGCCGCGGCGAGCGTGCGCAGGGCCACGGTCTTTCCGGATGCCCCGGCGCCGTAGATCGCCACGTTGCCGTCCGTGTCGGGACGGAAGTAGATCGGGTGCTGCTTCTGGTTCGCGGGGTCGTCGGCGACGCCCAGCAGCAGTGCGGAATCGGTGCGCTGATGCAGCTTGGCGAGGTCGTACACGGGTGCCAGCTCGTCGAGCCATGGTTTGCGCGGCGCGGGGAGGCTTGCCGCCTCGAAGGCGGCGGCGATGTTCGCCACGAGCCGGGCACTGTCGTTCGGACCGGTTTCATCGGCCTCGGTTTCGGTGCTTCCGGCCGGGCTCTCCCAGACCCGGGCCTGGCCGAAGCCGAGGTCGGTCACGTCGATCCGCGCCCGCGGCTGAACTCCCGCGGTCCAACCGCCGGCATAGCCGGACTGGAAGGGCGTGAGTCGCCCGGGACCCATCTTGACGACGGCCCGGCCCGGGAGGCTCGGGTCGAAACCCGCGGCGATGCTGGACCCGATCACATCCGTGCTGTCGGCGTCATCGGCCATGCGGAGGGCGACGCGCAGGTTCGTGTTGGCGCGGAGGTTGTCTTTGATGACGCCGGCCGGGCGCTGGGTGGCCATGATCAGGTGGATACCGAGGGAACGGCCGCGCTGGCCGATGTCGACGACGCCGTCGACGAACTCCGGCACCTCGCCGGCGAGGGCCGCGAACTCGTCGATGACCAGCACGAGCGCCGGCGGGCACTCCGGGTCACCCTGCTTCTCGAGTTCGATCAGGTCCTTGACGCCCTTCTTATTGAAGAGGCGCTCCCGGAAGTGGATCTCGGCGCGCAGGCTGGTCAGCGCCCGACGCACCAGGTGCGGGCTGAGGTCGGTGACGAGCCCGACGCAGTGCGGGAGGTGCACGCACTCGGCGAACGCGCTGCCGCCCTTGTAGTCGATGAAGAGGAAGGTGACCCGGTCGGGGCTGTATTCGGCGGCCATGCCCAGCACCCACGCCTGCAGGAACTCGCTCTTGCCGGATCCGGTGGTGCCGCCGACCAGGGCGTGCGGGCCCTGCGTGCGCAGGTCCAGGTGCATCGCGTCGGGGCTGCCCTGCCCGATCAGGGCACGAAGCGTGCCGACGTTGCGCCGGGCGGTGAAGGGTGGCAGATGCGTCGTGCGGTCGTGCATCGATTCGTTCTGCAGCCACCGGTCCACCACGGCGCCGGGGGTGTGCGCGAGTTCGTCGCCGAGAATCTGCACGAACGACACAGCCCGCGGCAGGTCACTCTCGTCGGCAGAATAGGAGCCGCTGTCGGTGACCGGGGCGAGCGAACGGGCGAATTGCGCCGCGTGCGCGGGGTCGATGACCTGCACGGCCACGTCGGTGAGGCAGACTCCCTCGCGCACGTAGCTCACGGTGGCCCGGGTGCCGGTCGCATCGACCTCGACGAAGGTACGGCAGATGCCGGGGAGGTCCGCGGCCGTGGGTGCCACCCAGATCGGGTAGACCCCCACGTCGGCTCCGCGCTCCAGCAACTGGATCAGGCGTCCGCGGTCGGCGGGGACGTCACCGGCGACCACGACGAGGATGACCGGCAGCGGCACCGGAGTGTCCTTGTCCCGGCCCAGACCTGACGTCTTGGCGATGCCGCTGGTGGAGTCCTCGAAGTCGATGGCGTGCAGGGTCGCCCCGGTGACGCCGGCCTGGGTGCTGGACCGGGCCTGCACGATCTCCTCCAGGGCCGAGAGCAGCCGCAGGCCGGCCGGCACGCTGTCGGCGAGCGGCCAGGCCGCCACCGGGCTCTGCGCGCTGGTCGCGTGCGGAAGCCATTTGATCCAGTCCAGGTCGACGGTCACGCGCGGGTCGATCAGCGCGGTCACGACGAGCTCGGCCGGCGAGTGCAGGGCTGTCGCCTGCACGATCAGCGACGAGGCGTAGCCGATCGACTCGTCGCGCGAGCCGGCGACGCCCAGTCCGCCCGCGATCGGCAGGCTCTCGATCGCCGGCACGCCGTCGATGTATTCGAACCGGTCGACGAGCTCGTCGACCATCGCGTCGTACTCGGGCAGCGACGCGTCGTTCGCGGAGCGCCGCTCGACCTGCGACCGCGACGGCAGCCGGCCGATGCCCAGCCGCAACGTCAGGAAGGACCAGTGCTCCGGGCGCCGCACCCACAGCATCCGTTCGCGGCCCTGGGCCCCGCGCACGACGTCGGCGAGGTCGGGCGTCTCCTGCAACCGCACCCGACGCTCGTTCTCTTCGCCGTCGAGAAGCGTGGCCTCGAGGTCGGCGAACTGGGTTCGAAAACGCGCGATGGCGCGCTTCAGCTTGCGCCTGCGCTCGGATTTCGAGTTGAAGTAGTTGCCGAGCAACAGGATCGGGGACAGCGCGACGAAGACCACCGAGAGGATGCTCTGGGTCACCACGTAGAGCACGACACCGATCAGGAGCGGGGCGATCAGGACCAGCCAGGGCAGCCCCTGACCGAATTCCTCGACCGGGGAGGCCGGTGCGGTCAGCTCGAGCCCGGGGAAACGTTCCTCCCGGCGCGGTGACCGGTTGAACGCCCGGGGCGCGCCGACGCGCTCGCGCGGGCCGGCATCCGTTTTGGGTTTGCCCACCGTGACGACCTCGATCACGCTCTCGCCGAGGGTGAGGCGACCACCGGCCACGAAACTCACCCGGGCGACGATGCCGCCGTCGACGGTCAGCCCGTTCGCGGAGTTGAGGTCGACGAAGGTGACCATGCCCGGTTCGACTTCGATCCGGGCATGGCGCTTCGACACCATGCTGTCGTGCAGCACGATGTCGCAGCTGGAGTCGCGGCCGATGATGAGGCTTCCCGAAGCGACGAGGAAGGCCTCGCCCTGCGCCGGCCCGGAGATGACGCGCAGGTCGGCGACGAGATCGACGTCGCCGAAGGCGATCTGGCCGCGCGAGGCGTCGAGGTCGGCCACGGAGACCGCCAGGCCGGACCCGATGTGGGCCTCACCGATCACGCGTGACGGGGAGAGGAGCTCGGCCTCCGCGGCACCGGGCCGGTGGATGCGCAACGTCTGCGCGGTGCCGCCCGACTCGGTTTCGGGGTCGAGCGGCACCGCTCCGGCGGGGCGCTGCGGATCCTTCTCGGCGATGGCGCGGGCGATGTCGCCGAGGGTCGCATTCGGTTCAGCCGTGACGAGGATGTCGTCGCTTGTGCCGCCGGGACGAAGCAGGGTGAGTTTGAGCCTCATGGTGCGATGATCCTTTCGGGCACGCCGGGGTGATCGGTGGAGCCGGTTTGATCGGTGGAGCCGGTTTGATCGGTGGAGCCGGTGAGAAGAACGTCGAGAAGGTCCAGGTCGTCGACCGTGACGAGCTGCACGAGGAGGGCGTGCTCGACGAGCCGGGCTTTGCGGTTGGAGGCGAGGTTTCCGACACCGCCGCGCAGCCCCTGGATTCCGAACCGGTCCAGCCGGTCGCAGACGTTGTCGAGTTTGCGGTTGAACGTCGTGACCGGCCAGCCGAGGCGTTGCGCCGCGACCGCAGAGGTCGGAATGCCGCTCACCCCGGAGTCACGTTCCCGCAGAAGAGGTTCGCAGAGAGCGACCAACAGGAGTTTCTGCGACGCCGTGAGGCGAACGTTGCCGACGGTGTCCTCGCCGACGGCGGTCGCCCTATCGGTCGACCGGTACTGGAAGGTCGCGGAGGGGTTGCTGACCAGCACGTCGTAGCTGGTCGGCCCGGCCGTGAACTGCAGCAGGGTGTGCGAGAAGACAATCGGAACCCGCGTTCCCGGGCCCAGCCGGGCTTGGAAAGAGCCATCGCCGGCGGAGAGGCTCACGCTCATATGCTGCCCGACGTTGGAGATCCACCACACGCCGGCCTCCACCTCGAGGCACAGGAACCGCCGGTGCAGGTACTTGTTCGATTCGATGGCCAGGTCGCCCTCGCGCCCGATAGTGAACGAGCAGGTCGGGTCGAGGTCGTACACGATACCGTCGTGCTCGATCTGCAGGCCCCCATCGACGCCCGGCCTGCTATCCACGGGCCTGCTCTCCACGGGTCTGGTGGCCACGGAGCATCCGCCTGCGACCGGCAACCGGAGACCGGTCGAGTGATGCGGTCATCGCGCGCCCGTCCGGAGGCTGATGCCATAGTCGCCGAGCAGGAAGGACTGCTCGATCACGGTGGGTGTTCCCGTGCTGATTTCGGTTTCCTCACCGGCGGGAGAGGTGACGCAGACGCCGTTGGTGGATGCCAGGTCGGTGATGAACCAGCGTCCGTCCACGTTTTCCAGCCGGGCATGCGTTTTCGAGACGGTGCGGGCCGGGTCGTTCAGCGACACCAGCTGGGCGGCGGGGCTCGTGTGGTCTCGCACCGGTGCTCGGCCGAGGAGGATGACGGTCTCGGTCAGAGCGGTGGTTCCACCCGTGCTGAAGTCCAGGTGCCACATCGGGTGTCGGCGTGGGGAGATCACCGTTTCCTCGATTCCGGGGTCGGAGTCGAGGCCGGGAGCTGTCGGGGCAGCAGCCTGCGCGGGGGCCTGAGCCGCCAGACCAGTGGATGCTGCCGCGAAGGGATGCGCGACAGGGGCAGGCACCGCTCCGGCCGCGCCGCTGGCCACTGGGCCCGGGGGCGCCGACGTCGTCGTTGGGGGAGCCTCGCTCACCGGCGTGTCACCCACCGATTGCGCGGGCGGCAGGGGCTGCATGCCGACGACGGGCGGTGCGGTCCACGCAACCGGCCCGGCGGCTTCGGCGGCGGCCGGGGCGCTGACCGTGGCTCCCGGAACGCCGGCTGGCGCGGAGGCTGTCCCCGTCGCCCATGCGACGGGGACTGCAACCTGCACGGGTGCCGGTCGGCTGGTCGGAGCAGAGAACGGCACCGGCGGAACGGGCGCGAAGGCCGCCGTGGTCGGAGACGAACCAGCCCGGGCGTCCTCCGCGGGACGGTCCCAGCTGGCCGCGGCTGACGGCGCCGGCGGTGTGGCCGGAGGAACGAACGCGGGAGGAACGAACGCCGGAGGAACGAACGCCGGAGGAACGAACGCGGGAGGAACAAAGGCGGGCACGACGACCGGAGAGCCGGCGACCGCTGACGATCCCGGCGCCGGGTTCGGGGCCGCGGCGACGTCCGACGCGCGACCGGTGAGCGGCGCAGCCCCCGCGGCAGCCGGGTTCCAGGTGGCCTTCCCGAAGCCGAGGATCAGGACCCAGACCGGGGATACCAGAATCCCGAGAACGGTGAAACCGCCGCTCCGGCCGAACCCACGGTTGATGTTGTTGAGGGCGAGGCACAGGATGACCGCGCCGACGATGTTCACCCCGGGGATGAGCAGAGCAATGACCCAGAGCGCCGGGTAGCCGCCCAGTTGCAGGAAAGTGATCGTATTGAGCACCGGGACCCAGGCCCTCCAGCCCTCGAGGTCGGCCTTGCCGAACATCCGGGACAGCCCAAGGGCCGTGACAACGTAGACCGCGATGGATGCCACGCTGCTGAGCAGAAGCATGACCCCGAGCGCGCCGACGAGAGCATCCGTCTCATTCATCGCCGGACCTCCTCGGAGAGAACCGGTCGCGGCGGTGTGTCGGTTCCATGATGATCGTGCCTTTCGGACGCGCCTGAGTCAGACGAATGACTGGAGAAGTGCGGGCACCGCGCGGCGGGCATCCGTTGGGGCGGCACCGACGGCTGCGCGAGGGTCGTTGCCCGGATTCGCGGCGCACACACACGAGTCTTCAGCATGTCGTCCCCCCAGACCGGCCACCGACGGGGGCGTCAAAATAAAGATATCAGCCCGATTTCGCGCTGACGAGAGGTTTCGCCCCTCACACCTGCATATTCCCGCCCTCCGGCCCACCCGTCGAGTCCCACCCCCGGTGGTCGAGCCCGTCGAGACCCGGTGGTCGAGCCCGTCGAGACCCGGTGGTCGAGCCCCACCCCCGGTGGTCGAGCCCGTCGAGACCCGGTGGTCGAGCCCCACTCCCGGTGGTCGAGCCTGTCGAGACCCGGTGGTCGAGCCCCACTCCCGGTGGTCGAGCTTGTCGAGACCCGGCATGCCGACCCTGATCATTTAGAACACGACTTCGAAAACTAGCTCACTAATATGTGACAGACTCTCGACTACGCGTACTATTCCTGATAACCTCAAACCATGACCACCACCGCAGATGACCTCAGGCAGGCAACGGATGCCGTCGCCCGCCTGGGCTCCTCCTGCGCCGACTATGAGGCCCTGCCCGACGCCGAGGTGCTGGCCGGTCAGAGGCAGATCGCGGCCGCCCGCCGTCTGCTCGACACCCGCTCCGCCTGGATGGCGGCAACCATCGCCCGCCGCTCTCGGCCCGAGCTCGGCCATTCGGGTCTGGCCGCGCAGCAGGGCTTTCTTTCGCCCGAGGCACTGATCCAGAACTCGACCGGCTCGACCAAGAACGAGGCGTACAAGCTCGTCGCAGTCGGCACGATGATGGCCGACGCCGAAGCGGCGGAGAAACTCGTCGAGGCGGCTGTGGAGTCGCCCGATGCGGATCCCGCCGCGGTCGCGGAGTTCGTGGCGAAGGTGCCGTGGCAGGCAGCGATCGCCCGAGCCGTCACCGACGGCAGCCTCTCGGTCGATGCGGCCGAGTCGATCCGTTCCGGCCTCGGCCAGATCGATGCCGCGGTCACTGCCGAGAAGCTGGGCACCGCCCTCGAGGCGCTCCTCGTTGAGGCCGCGTCGCTGAATGTCGACCAGGTCTTCAAGCTCGCCCGGCGCCTGCGCGACCAGCTCGACGAGGCCGGCATCGCCGCCCGGGAGAAGCAGGCTCACGACGACCGGTTCCTGCGCGTGTACCGGCTCGGCAACGGCAAGGTGCGCCTGCACGGCCTCTTCGCTCCGGAAGACGGCGAATTCGTGCTCTCGACTTTCGACTCCATCACCAGCCCTCGCCGCGGCGGGGTGCGGTTCGTCGACAAGGAGAAGGCAGCCTGGGCCAAGCGCGTCCAGGATGACCCCCGCAGCACCGAGCAGATCGCCGCCGACGCCCTCGTCCAGCTGCTGAAGATCGCCGGTGAGGCCGACCAGGGCCGCGTCTTCGGCGGCCGCCGCCCCTCGGTGCGGGTCATCGTGACCGAGAAGGCCCTGAAGCCGGGACAGCCGGCCGCCCCGGAGACCGCCGAAGCAACCGAAACCCGCGAAGCCGCCGCCCACGGTCAGATCGAGGGCAACCCCGTCCCGATCTCGCAGGAGACCATCGACCGGCTTCTCTGCGACACCGGAACCCGCGGCATCCAGATCGACGACACCGGCCAGATCATCAACGTCGGCCGTGACGAACGACTTTTCACCGAAGCACAACGCGCCGCAATGGGAGTGCGTGACGGCGGCTGCCGCTGGGTGGACTGCGATCGATCACCCGCGTGGACCGAAGCGCACCACATCAACGAATGGCTCGCCGACAACGGGTACACCGACCTCGCCGACGGAATACTCCTCTGCCACCCGCACCACCTGCTCCTGCACAACCAGCACTGGACGATCATCCGCACCGGCAACGACTACTGGCTCAAGCCACCCGTCGACGTCGACCCGGAACAAACCCTGATCGCACTGCCGAGTAAGAGGGCCACTCTGTAAACCGTCGGAAGCCGACCTCGGGCCAACCCGGCAAACCGGAAGCCGATCCCAGGCCACCCGGCATACCGGAAGCCAATCTTGAACGTTCTCCACGCGCAGTCCTTGATGTCTTTGCTGCTCTTGGCTCTTGGCGCTTGGCTCTTCGCTCTTCGCTCTTTCTTTTTTCGACGTGCTCGTGCCCAGCGGCGCGGGACTGCTGCGTTTCGCTATGTTGCGGGCATCCGAGAGGGAGGTCAGCGACTCAGCTAGCCTGCCCCCATGCCCACCTCGCCTGAACTGTGCCTTGATTTCGAAACCCGCCAGATCCACGCGGGCGAGATGATCGATCCCGGTTTCGGTGCGCGGGTCGGTCCGATCTATCAGACAGCCGGCTACCTCTTCTCGTCGTTCGACGATGCCGAGGCCCGATTCTCAGGTGCCACCGCGGCGAGCGTCTACTCCCGCAGCGAAAACCCGACGAACGCGGCTGCCGGCCGCCGACTGGCCGACCTCGAAGGCGGTGTCGCCGGCATCGTCGTGGGCAGCGGACAGGCCGCCATCGCCGCTACCCTGTTCGCCCTGGCCTCCAGCGGAGACCACATCCTCGCCACCGAGAACCTCTACGAGGGCACGAAACAGCTGTTCCTGGGCAGCCTCACCCGCCAGGGTCTGCGGGTCGAGTTCGTCCCCGAGTCCGCCAGCGACGCGGACTGGGCCGAGCGCGTCACCCCGCGCACCCGCGCACTCTTCACGGAAACAATCCCGAATCCCAAGAATCAGGTCGTCGACCTCGAACGCCTGGCCGCCATCGCCCACCGGGCCGGTGTCCCCCTCGTCGTCGACAGCACCGTGGCCACCCCCTACCTCTGTCGGCCCATTGAATGGGGTGCGGACATCGTGATCCACTCCACGTCGAAGTGGCTTGCCGGCCACGGCGCGGTGATCGGCGGGGCCGTGATCGACGGCGGGCGCTTCGACTGGGCTGCTCACTCCGACCGTTTCCCCCAGCTGACCACGTCGCCGCGTGCCGGAGTCTCCTCCTTCGTCGACCGGTTCGGCACCGCCGCCTTCCTCGCCTACCTCCGCACCGTCACGGTGCTCGAATACGGTCCGACCGTGCCACCCACGAGTACATTCCTCTTACTGCATGGGATCGAAACCCTGTCGCTGCGCATGGAGCGCCACGTCACCAATGCCCAGCAGGTGGCGGAGTGGCTCGAACGGCATCCGCTGGTCGCCGGGGTCGACTACCCCGGGTTGCCGTCGAACGCCTTCCATGAGCGGGCGAAGAAGTACCTGCCGAAGGGCTCCGGATCCGTCGTCTCCTTCGACCTCGCCGCCGGGCGCCCCGCTGCGAGACTCTTCATCGATGCGCTGCGGCTGATCAGCAACATGACGCACATCGGCGACGTGCGCACCCTGGCCCTCCACACCGGCAGCACCATCCACGGCCGACTGACCGAGCCCGAGCGCCTGGCCGCCGGCATCACACCGGGACTCATCCGGCTGTCGATCGGCCTGGAAAGCGCCCGCGACATCATTGCTGATCTGGAACAGGCCCTGGGCGCGGTACACCGCGGCACGGATGCCCCGGGTCACGCCTGAGGGCGCGATCCCCCGCGATCTGACTGCGGCCGAGGTCAGGCCACGTTCGCGAGCGAATCACGGGCGGCGCGAGCCACGAGCTCGGTGATGCGCTGCACGGCCTCGCGGAGCGTGTCGGGCGAGCAGGCCAGGTTGAGGCGGGCGAACCCGATGCCTTGTCGGCCATAGGTCTGCCCGTCGTTCAGGGCGACCCGGGCTTCGTTCAGGATGCGCGCGGCCGGCTGTTCACCCAGACCGAGGCCGCGCAGATCGAGCCAGGCCAGGTACCCGGCGCGGGGGCGGTGATAGGTGACTCCGGGCAGGGACTCCCGGAGCAACTCGTCGAGCAGTCGGTCATTCGCGACGATGTGGGCGACGGCGTCGTCGAGCCAGCCCGTACACGAGTAGGCGGCGACGTTGGCGTGCAGGCCGAGGATGCTCGTGCGACAGGCCACCTCCTCGGGAAGTCGATCGAGAAGAGCCGCCGTGACGTCATCGCCTGCGACGATCAGCGCGCACTTGGCTCCCGCCAGGTTCCAGCCTTTGCTGGCCGAGGTCACGCAGACCGAACGCGCTCCGGCCCGCTCCGCGAGCGGCGCGAAGGGCGTGAACGTGACCCCGGGGTGGGTCAGCGGAGCGTGCACCTCGTCGCTCACGACGAGCACACCGTGCAGGGCGGCGATCCGGGCCACGGCGGCGAGGGTGTCGGCCCCGAAAGCGATGCCGACCGGGTTGTGCGGGTTGCAGAGCAGGAACACATCGGCTCCGGCGGCGAAGGCTGCCTCCAGCCCCACCAGGTCGAGCGCCCAGTCACCGTCGACCTCGCGCAGGGGCACCTCGACAACGTCGGCCCCGGCCTCCTCGACCAGCTCGAAGAACGGCGGATAGACCGGCGGGGTCACCACGACGCGACCGCCGTTAGGGAGGGCCAGGCGCAGCGTCTCGACGATGCCGACGCTGACATCCGTTGCAATGTGCACGCGGCGGGGGTCGACCTGCCACCCCCACCGGCTGGCCGCGAACTCGCCGAAGGCGGCGGCGAGCGGCCCGGGGCCGTCGAGGTAGCCGACGTCGGAGGCCTGGATGCGGGCCACCAGCGCCTCCACGATGGGGGTCGCCAGGGCGTAGTCCATCTCGGCCACGAACAGGGGCAGCACGTCGGCCGGGAACCGGGTCCATTTGATGCTGCTGCGATTGGAGCGGATGCTGTCGAGGTGAGGGGTGTTCACGAGGGCCATACCTCAGCCTGTCGGTCGGGCGAACGGATGCCCAGAGCCGTCGTCACGAATCGTCACGATCCCCGGGCCCGTTCTCGCTCCCAACGGCGAGGGGCCCGCACCCGCGTCAGCGGATACGGGCCCGGGCCCGGGTCCGCGAGCCGGCGGCTACTCGTAGCGGAGCGACTCGATCGGGTCCTGCCGTGCCGCGCGCAGGGCCGGGATCGTACCGGCCAGAAACGCCAGCCCCATCACCACGAGGATGATCGTGGCCAGCGAGGCGGGATCGAAGGCCACCAGGGTGAGCCCGGGCAGGTCGGCCAGCAGCGTGTCGGCCAGCACCGCATTGGCGCCCATCCCCGCCAGCATGCCGATGCCGACACCGATTGCGCTTCCCATCAGGCCGATGAACACGGCCTCCAGGCTGAACAGGCCGAAGATCTTGCCGCCACCCAGGCCCATCGCCTTCATCAGGCCGATCTCCCGGGTGCGTTCCTGCACGCTCATCAGCAGCGTGTTGACGATGCCGAAACCGGCCGCCAGAAGAGCGATCACGGCGAAGGCGTTCAGTACCAGCACGATGCCGTCGATGACGGCCTTGAACGAGCCGATCTGGTCCTCTACGGTGGTGCCGGTGTAGCCCAGGTCGGACAGGCCGGCCTTCAGGGTGGTCAGGTCCTCCTCGGCGCCGGTCGGATCGAACCGGACCACGGCCTGGGCATAACTGTCCTTGCTGCTCTCCGACAGGCCGACGCTTTGGGCGTCGTAGAGGGCCTCGGTGAGTACCTCGTTGGCCGTGAACGCCGTCGATCCGGCCAGGCCTTCCTCGGAGACGCCGACGATGGTGGCCGCCAGCTCGGATTGGGTGCCCGTGACGTCGGTGATGGCGAGGGTGAGCGTGGCACCCAGGGCGTCGGCGTCATCCGTGAAGCCCAGGGGCGTGACGAACGAGACCGGCACGGCGACCTCGTAGTCGCTGCTGTCCGAGTCGGGCTCGGCGCCCGCCGCGAGGTCCAGCGCCATGCCGGGGATGAAGCTTCCCACATTGGCCTCATAGGCGGTGCCGGCGGCGACCTGCACGTAGTCCGGGCTCACGCTCAGCTGCGGTTGCACGGAGAGAACGCCGTCAACGGCGCCGATCGCGTCGAGGTCGTCCGTGGTCAGGGCAATGAGGCTGAACCGGGGAGCACCGGGCGGCGAGTTCGGAGAATCGACCGCCACCGCTGCGGGATCGTACTCGACTGGACCCTCCGAGCTGTCTTCGGCCGCCTTGGTGACCGTCAGGACGTCGTCGGCGCCGATCGAGGCCACGGTCGTGTCGATGTACTGGTTGATGCCGGTGCCGACCCCGCTGGTGAGCGTCAGCGTGAAGGCACCGATGAAGATCGAGAGCACGGTGAGGATGGTGCGGGTCTTGCTGCGCAGGCTGTTCTTGACGGCCGAGCGGATCAGGTCGACGGCGTTCATGCGCGCACCTCCGAAACTGTCGATGCGGCGGCCGGGGTGGCCGGCACCGCGTGCAGGCTGTCGGTGATCAGGCCGTCACGGATGTACACCCGCCGGTCGCAGCGGGCAGCGAGGTCTTCGTCGTGCGTCACGATGATCAGGGTGATGCCCTTCTCCCTCTGCAGCGAGAACAGGATGTCCTCCACGACCGTGCCGGTGGCGGAGTCGAGGTTTCCGGTGGGTTCGTCGGCGAAGATGACGCTGGGGTTGTTCACCAGCGCCCGCGCGATGACCACACGCTGCTTCTGGCCTCCGGACAGGTCGGTGGCCTTGTTGCGTGCCTTGTCGGCCAGGTCGAGCTGCTCGAGCACGGCCATCCCGCGGCGTTTGCGTTCGGCGCCCCCGACGCCGGCGATCTGCAGCGGCAGCGTCACGTTGTCGAGCACGCTCGTGTTGGGGGTCAGGAAGAATTGCTGGAAGACGAAACCGAAGGTCTCGTTGCGGGTCTGGTTGACGACCCGGCCGGAGAGCCCGCTGGCGTCGCGGCCGCTGAGCTCGACGGACCCGGTGCTGGGGTTGTCGAGCAGCGCCAGCAGGTGCATGAGGGTGGACTTGCCCGACCCGCTCTTGCCGACGATGGCGATCGATTCGCCCTGCTGAATGTCGAGGGAGACGCCCTTGAGGGCGTCGAACCGGGTGGCACCGCGGCCGTACGACTTGTGGATGTCGCGAGCGGCGAGAACGGGGAGGGACATGGGTGAGTTCTCCTGGTTACTGCGTGATGGTGGCTGAGTGGGTGGTTGGCGTGCCGGCCGGACCGGCTCACGTCGAACCGGTCCAGCGGCACACCTCCAGTGTCGACGGGCACGCGGCGCAGGTCGTCGCCCCTACGTGGCAACCTGGCCGTACCGCGCCGGGCCCGGTTCGACCGGCTGTGGAGGCCGGCCTACCACCACCGCAGTACGCCGGGCACCCGCGCCCGCGGGAGGACAGCGTGCGGCTCGGTTGACAGAATGGTGTCGAGTCCGATCCTCGGGCGGGAGGACAACATGCCGATCCAGAGCGACCACGTCCCGGAGGGCGACCGCAACTTCACTCCGCTGTCCCGGCTGCCCGTTTGGCTGCGCGACACCATCCTGGTGGTGTTCGTGCTGGGTCCGAGCTTCGCCACCCACGACCTCGGTGGCGCCGCGACGTCGAGCGTCGGGGCCGCACTGCTGGTGCTCGTCTCGGCCGGCTCAGTCCTGCTGCGCCGGCGCGCGCCGCTCGTGGGGGCATCCGTCGCGGTTGTCGCCTGCGTGCTCGGCCTCGCCATCGACGGGTCCATTGTGACCCAGCTGTTAGCGGTTCTGATCGGGGTTTTCGGTGTGGCCCGCTGGGTGGGGAGGCGCACCTCGCTGATCTTCTCCGGCGCGACGGTGATCCTGCTGTCGGTGGCCACGGTGGCCTTCCTGGACACCCCCTGGAACGACATCCGCACGCTCTTGCAGCTGGCCGCTTTCGTGGGATTCGCCACCGCCGCCGGCGACGCGAATCGCTCGCACGCCGCGTACATCCGGTCGATCACCGACCGGGCCCGCCGTGCCGAGGAAACCAAGGAGTCCGAGGCGCTCGGCCGCGTGGCGGAGGAGCGCCTGCGCATCGCCCGCGACCTGCACGACCTTCTCGCCCATCAGATCGCGGTGATCAATCTGCACTCCAGCGTCGCTTCGCAGGCACTCCCCGACCGACCGGACGACGCCGAGAAGTCGTTGGCGACCATCCGGGAGGCTGCCCGCGGCGTGCTGGGCGAGATCGGCAGCCTGCTCAACGTGCTGCGAGCACCGGATGCGGGTGGTCCCGGCACCGGCACCGCGCCCGTCGCCGGGCTCGCCGACCTCGAAGCGCTGCTCACCGACTTCGAGCGCAGCGGTCTGAGCGTGGAGCACCGGGTCGTCGGCACGCCCCGGACGCTTCCCGGTGCCGTCGACATGGTGGCCTTCCGCGTGGTGCAGGAGGCCCTGACCAACGCCCACAAGCACGGCGCCGACCGCTCCGCGCTGCTGCACCTGGACTACCAGGCGGCGGGGGTGGAGATCGTGGTGACCAACACGGTGGACACCACCGGACGCGCCGGATCGGCCGGCGCGTCGAGCCGCACGGCGGACGGTTCCGGCCACGGTCTGCTCGGCGCACGTGAACGCGTGGGATCGGTCGCCGGCCGCCTGACCGCGGCCCGGGGGCCTGGCCCGGTCTTCCGATTCACCGCCTGGTTGCCGACCGGCGGAGACCCAACCGCCGATCCGACCTCCGCCACAGACCCAGCCGCGGCCGTTGCCGCACCCCGAACGAATGGTGCCTCATGATCTCCGTGGTCCTCGCCGACGACCAGTCCCTGATTCGCACGGCCGTGGCGGAACTGGTGTCGCACGAGGAGGGCTTCACGGTGGCCGGGCAGGCCGGCAACGGGCGCGATGCCGTGGCCCTGGTTCGGGAACTGCGCCCCGATATCGTGCTGATGGACATCCGGATGCCCGTGATGGACGGCATCCAGGCGACCGCGGCCATCTGCGCCGACCCTGCGCTGGCCGGAACCCGGATCATCGTGCTGACCACCTTCGAAGAGGACGAGTACGTGCTGCAGGCCCTGCGAGCCGGAGCGAGCGGCTTCGTCGGAAAGGGCACGGAGGCCCGCGACCTGATGAACGCCATCCGCACCGTGCACAGCGGCGACGCGCTGCTGTCGCCACGGGCCACCAGGGCGCTCATCGACCGTTACACGGCCCCGGCCGAGCGCCCGTCCCTCGTGGCACCGGCCGAGCTGGCGCTCCTCACCGACCGGGAGCGGGAGATCCTGCTGCTCGTGGGCCGCGGCCTCGCCAACAGCAGGATCGCCGACGAGCTCGTGATCTCCCCGCACACCGCCAAGACCCATGTGAACCGCATGATGACCAAGCTGGGCGCGCACGATCGCGCCCAGCTGGTGATCATCGCCTACGAGTCGGGCCTGCTCGTGCCCGGTTCGTGAGCCGGGACGCGTCGCCAGGACCGGTCAGTCTTCCTCTTCAGCCCGCGAGAGCCGCTGCGACACATAGACGGGGATGAACGAGGCAAGGATGATGACGGTGGCGACCACGTTGACGACGCTGGCCTCGTTGGGGCGGGCCATCTGATTCATGATCCACAGCGGCAGCGTGTCCACTCCCGGCGGTGCCGTGAAGATGGTCACCACCACCTCGTCGAAGCTGAGGGCGAAGGCCAGCAGACCTCCGGCCACGAACGCGGTGCGGAATTGGGGGAAGGTGATCAGCTTGAAGGTCTGCCAGAGCCCGGCCCCGAGGTCCATCGAGGCCTCCTGCAGGTTCGGGCTCATGCGCCGCAACCGGGCGAGCACGTTGTTGAAGACCATGACCATGCAGAAGGTGGCGTGGGCCACGATCATGCCGAAGTACCCGATCTGAATGCCGATCGGTTCGAGGATGTTGTTGTACGTGTTGCTCAGGGCGACACCCGTCACGATTCCGGGCAATGCGATCGGGAGCACGACGAGCAGGTTGACGGTCTGCTTGCCGAAGAAGCTGTACCGCTGCAGTGCGAACGCGGTGAGCGTGCCGAGCACCAGCGCCAGCGCGGTGGCACCGAGGCCGACGACGATCGAATTGAGCAGGGCTGCCCGAATGGGCTCGCTGGTGAAGGCGACCACCCACCAATTGAGCGAGAAGTCCGTCACCGGCCACGTGGCGATCCGGGCGGCGTTGAACGAGTTGAGCACGACGAGGGACAGGGGGATGTACATGAACACGAGCACGACGCCGACGATGGCGCCGAGGCCGATCTTGGCGCTGCGGGTGAGTCTCAGCATGGCGGGCTCCTACATCCGGTCCAGTGCGCCGGTCTTACGAACGGCGAACAGGTAAACCAGCACGAAAACGATGGGAACGACCGAGAAGGCGGCCGCGATGGGCGGGTTGAGGTTGATGTTCGAGGCGATCACGCTGCCGATCATCTGGGTGGAGCCCCCCACGAATTTGGCGGCAAGGTAGTCGCCGAGGCTGAGCGAGAAGGTGAAGATCGAACCGGCGATGAGGGCGGGCTTGAGCAGGGGTACGACGACGGTGCGGATGGTGGTCCAGCTGCGCGCACCCAGGTCGGCCGACGCGTCGAAGAGGTTGGCCGGGATCTGGCGCACCGCGGTGTAGACGGGCAGGGCCATGTACGGGAACCAGAGATAGGTGAGAGTGAGGACCACGGTCGTGTAGCTGAATCCGGGACCGCTGAGGCCGAGGGGTTCGAGGGCCGAGTTGAAGAAGCCGTTCTCGGTGAACGTGATGCGCATGGCGAGGATCTTCACCAGGTAGCCCGCCCAGAGGGGCAGGGTGATGGCGACGGCCAGGAAAGCACGCAGCCAGGGCGACGCCACCTTGGCCATGAAGATACCCAGCGGGATGGAGAACACGACGCTGAGGATCGTCACCAGCAGGGCGATCGACAGTGTTCGCAGCGAGGTCGAGAGGTAGGCAGGGTTTTCGACCAGCCGCACGAAGTTGTCGAGGGTGAAACCCGGGATGACCTTGGAGGTGAACGGGTCGGTGCGCCAGAACGCGGTGATCAGGAGCATCACGAGGGAGAAGATGTAGACGCCGACGAGCCAGGTCAGGGGCAGAGCCAGCAGCCCGAGCAGGCGAAGCCGTGGACTGCGGTGCAGCCGGGTCGAGAGCGGCTTGCTGCCGGCGGGCTGGACCCGGCCCGGGCCGGGTGTCGTGACGCCGCCCGGCTCGGCTGGCGTGACGCGGGGCACTGTGCTGGTCACGGTGATTCCTTCGGTGCTTGCGGATGCGGGTGGGGGCCGGTGGGGCCCCGGTCGGGGCCCCACCGGAAGGTGACTAGCTCTTGACGGTGAGCCAGGCATCCGTCCACTGCTGGAAGTTGGTGCAGGTGACGTCGGTACGTCCGTCGATGCACTGCTCGAGCGGAGTGGTCCAGAACCAGACGTTCTCGAAGTACTCCTCGTCGGTGGCGTGGAAGTAATCGCAGTGCGCTGCGGCCTCAGCGCTGGTCTCGCAGAAGGCGCCGTTGGCCGGGGCCATGCCGAAGCCCATCGCGATCGCGCCGTTGACCTCGGCGGAGCTGGTGTAATCCATCCACAGGTAGCCGCAGTTGGGGTTCTTCGCCTCGGCCGAAATCATCCAGGCGTCCGACCAGCCGGTCGAGCCCTCTTCGGGCAGCACGCTCTTGAACTTCTCGTCCTCGGTGAGCTTGCGCAGGATCTCCCACGAGGTGCCCACGACGGACGTTCCACCGGCGTACGAGGTGATCTGGGCGACCGGGTCGGCCCAGTACTCGCTGACGATCCCGTTCTGCGTCTTGAGCAGCTCGATGGCGGCGTCAAGCTGCTCCTGGTCGAGCGCGTACGGGTTGGTGATGCCCAGATCGGGTTCGTGCGTCATCAGGTAGACGGCGGCGTCGGCGATGTAGATCGGGGCGTCATAGGCGATGATCTCGCCGGCATAGGGGCTGTCTTCCTCCCACACGACGTCCCAGCTGGTGGGTGCCTCGGTGACGACCTCGCTGTTGTACTGCAGGATGTTCGCACCGCGGCCGATCGGAACGCCGTAGCTCTTGCCGTTGATCGTGTCGTAGATCTGGCCCTGCATGCCCTTGACGGTGTCGTCGCCGAAGTTGGGGATCAGGTCGATGTTGATCGGTGCGACGTCGCCGCCGGCGATCAGGCGCAGGCTCGCGTCGCCGGAGGCTGAGACGAGGTCGTAGTCTCCGGTGCGCATGAGCGTCACCATCTCGTCGCTCGTGCCGGCGACGCGACGGTTGACGGCGCATCCGGTTTCTTCGGTGAACTGGTCGGACCATGCCGGCTCGACGAATCCGCTCCAGGCGACGATGTTCACCTCGCCCTCGGCCTTGCCCAGCTTGTCCATCATGGGCACGTCGGGAACGTCGATGTTCAGGCCGCCGGCAGACGTGTCGCTGTTCGCCGTGTCCCCGGTGCCGCTGCAGCCGACGAGCACCAGCGTTGCCGCTGCCATCATCGCGGGAAGCAGCATGTACTTCTTCTTCATGGAACTCTCCTAGTGATTCGTGGTGCAGGGTTGGTGTCGTGAGGGTCGTTCGGCTCAGGGGACGATCGACACGTGGTCGGTCTTCCAGATGGCGCGCACGGCGTCTCCGCGGCCGAAGGCGGCCGCCGCTGTGGGGTGGTGGTCGTTGTGGCGTTCGGCGGTGAGGCGGAGGCCGGCGGCGGTCTCGATGATGTACCGCGTGGCCGGGCCGGTGTAGACGGTTTCGTAGACGGTGCCGAGCACGGAGGTCTCGTCTGCGGCGACGGCGGAAGCAGCATCGGCGAGTCGCACCCGCTCCGGGCGCACGCTGATGAGCTTGTCTATTCCGGTGATGACGCTGGCGTGGGCAGGGGCGATGAGGTTCGAGATCCCCAGGAATCCGGCCACGAACGCGGTCTGGGGAAACTCGTAGACCTCGTTGGGTGTTCCGACCTGTTCGATGCAGCCGTTGTTGAACACGGCGATGCGGTCGCTCAGGGTGAGGGCCTCCTCCTGGTCGTGGGTGACGAAGATGAAGGTGATGCCGACCTCGCGCTGGATCTGCTTGAGCTCAACCTGCATCTCTTCGCGAAGCTGCTTGTCGAGAGCGCCGAGCGGCTCGTCGAGCAGCAGAACGCTGGGCTGCAGGATGAGCGCACGGGCCAGCGCGATGCGCTGCCGTTGCCCCCCGGAGAGCTGGTGGGGCAGGCGGTCGGCGGTGTGGGCGAGGCGCACCTGCTGGAGGGCCCGCTCGACTCGTTCCGCCGTTTCGGACTTCCCCATCCTCCGCACCCGCAGACCGTAGCCGACGTTCTCGGCGATGGTCAGGTGGGGGAACAGCGCGTAGTCCTGGAAGACCGTGTTCACGTTGCGGTCGAACGGGGCCATCCGGGTGACGTCGACGCCGTCGAGTTCGATCGATCCGCTCGTGGCGTCCTCGAAGCCGGCGATCATGCGCAGCACCGTGGTCTTGCCTGACCCGGAGGGCCCGAGCATGGAGAAGAACTCCCCCGCGTGAACTTCCAGGTTGAGTTCTGCGACGGCGACGACATCCCCGAACACTTTGGTGACGGAGTGCAGGCTGACGCCCTTGGGCGTGGGCGAAGCGGCTGATGCTGCTTCCAGTAGTGCGCGGCCAGACTGTGGCATTGGTCGATGACTCCTTGGAACGACGGTGGTCTAAGAGGTTGGACTAAACCTATAGTTCCATAGGTTTTGTTGCAAGCAATTTAATCTCGTGGTTCATTCATCGCGGGAGCCCCGGCGGTGTGAGGGAGAATGAGGCCGTGCCCGCATCAACGACGACGCCCTCTCGACGGGGCGAGCCCTCGCGACTGCAGAGCGCCGTGTTCCAGCCCATCGGCGACGCGGGACGGGCGGCCCTGGTGGAGCGGCGCATCGCCGAGGCGATCACCGGTGGAGTCCTCGCTCCCGGCACGAAGCTGCCGGCGGAGTCCGAGTTGGCCAGGCTGTTCGGCGTCGCTCCGGCAACCGCTCGGGAGGCACTCCACTCCCTGCGCGAGCGTCGCCTGGTCGTCACCCGCCGCGGGCGCAGCGGCGGAAGTTTCGTCGCGGAAACGGCCAATGCCGCAGAATTCGCCACGCGGGCCCTGTGCGCCATGTCACGGGTCGCCCTCCGCGACCTCGCCGCGCACTACCTGGCCGTCACTGGCGCCTGCGTCGCCCTGGCCGCCCAGCGGGCCGACCCGAGCGAGATCCTGCGCATCCGCGGCCGGCTCGATCGCTACACCGGCAACGATCCACTGACGTGGCGACGGCTGGCCGACGACGCGCACCTCGAGATCTCAGCGCTCAGCCAATCGGCCAGGCTCACCCGTGAGCAGATGCGCCTGCAGGCGGAATTCTCGCCGTTCCTCGCGCTCGTCGACGCGTCCGAGGCCGATCGGGATCGCAGCCGTAACCAGCTCCTCGCCGTTCTCGACGCCGTCGCCGCCGCGGACTCGGCTGCCGCGACCGGCCGGGTGCGCGAATCCATCATGGATGCCGTGGACCGGCTGATCGACCACCGGGCGGAGTTGGCCCGGTCGTGACTGCGGGCGCTCTCCCCCGGTACTGTGTATCCCAGTCACCGAGGATCAGCGCCCTGGCGCGACTCGCAACAAGGAGGTTGCCATGACTACAGGAGTCACCACGGTCGCGTCCCGCGCGGTCGCAGCCGTCGATGGGTACTTCGCTGACGCCCTCGACGCCCTGGAGGCCTGGCGGCTCGACATCGCGGGCGACATCTCCGCGGCGCGGCGCTCCGGGCCGGTCACCACGTCGCGACTCGACGCATTGGTGGCGCCGTACGCGCGGCAAACCCTCGACACGCCCGGAATCTCCGTCTACGGTGCGGGCTTCATCGCCGCCTACGACTCCCTCGCCGACGCCCCCAGCCACCTCGCCTGGTGGCAGGGGCCGCAGCGGGCCCGGCTGACCCTCGCCAATCAGGCGATCAACAAGGGCAACATCGACTACAGCGAACTCGAGTGGTACCGGGTTCCCCTGCTCACCGGTGAGGCCCACATCGCGGGGCCCTATGTCGACTACCTGTGCAGTGACGAGTACACGATCACCGTGGCCGCACCGGTGCGGATCGATGATGTCTTCGTCGGCGTCACCGGACTCGACCTGCTCATCGACACCGTCGAGCGCGACCTCACGCCCCGCCTCGCGCTGCTGGGTGCCGACATCACCATCGTCAACACCGCCGGCCGCGTCGTGGTGTCGACGAACCACCGCCTGGCCACCGGGGAGTCCCTCCGCGGTGACGCATACCGGGACGCCGAGCGGGTGCCGTGTCTGCGCACGCCGCTCGAGATCATGCTGGTCTGACACGACCGCGTTCCGAACGCCACCAGCACCCGATTCACCGTGAGAACGACAAAAGGCCCCCGATTTCTCGGGGGCCTTTCTGTCCGATTGGGTTGTTGGCAATCAACCCATCTTGTTCACTGTGCGCGAGGGGGGACTTGAACCCCCACGTCCTTTCGAACACTGGCACCTGAAGCCAGCGCGTCTGCCAATTCCGCCACTCGCGCGAACTTAGGAAGATTAGCACTTTCCGAGGGCACTCCGCCATTCGAGGCAGACGGGCCCCGCGAAACACAGGGCTGCACGGCGTGGCGGGCATCCCCGACCGCACAGGAAAATGCCCCCGAAGTGGCGACACGGACTCGCTCCCGTAGGATGACAACCCTTGCCGGGTATTGCCCGGCGGGTGAGTTAACACTTGAGACAAGTAACATGCTCATAGCCGAAAGGATCGGATCGGGAGACCTGTGGGCATTCTGGATAGTTTTGAAAAGGGTCTCGAGCGTGCCGTCAACGGTGCGTTCGCCAAGACCTTCAAGTCGGGGCTGCAGCCGGTGGAAATCACCTCAGCGTTGCGTCGCGAACTCGACACGAAAGCGGCGGTTGTGTCCCGCGATCGCATTCTCGCGCCCAATCGCTTCACGGTTCGGATGAGCAACACCGACTTCCAGCGCATGTCCGCCCTCGGTCAGACCCTCCTCGACGAACTCACCTCACTCGTGCAAGAGCATGGCCGGGATCAGCGCTACCAGTTCGCCGGCGGCGTCTCCATCAGCCTCTCCGCCGACCGGGGCCTCAGTGAGGGAATGGTCCAGATCGACTCCAGCACCATCAAGGGCAGCGTCGCCTGGATCCCCGTGGTCGAAGTCAACGGCAAGCGTTACCCCCTGACCCAGTCGCACACCGTCATCGGCCGTGGCAGTGACGCCGACATCACCATCGACGACTCCGGCACCTCCCGCCGTCACGTCGAGATCCTCTGGGACGGCTCCCGAGCCCAGGTGCGCGACCTGGGCTCGACCAACGGCTCCCAGCTCAACGGTTCGCCGGTCAAGCAGGCGATCCTGGAACCCGATTCCGTCGTCACCATCGGTCGCACCCGCATCGTCTTCCGCGTCATCGCGCAGGCCTCGTCGTCGTCCGAGCCCGTCAGCGAGCGTCGGCGCGACGGCGGCCGCGAGCGGCATGACATGGACGGATTCTGGGGGCCCAACGCATGAGCGTCAGCGAACTCACCCTGCTGGTGCTGCGCCTCGGCTTCCTTCTGGTGCTGTGGCTGTTCATCTTCGGTATCGTCTACGCGCTTCGCAGCGACCTGTTCGGCCACCGCGCACGCAAGATGCAGCCGGATGCCGGTGCACCGGTCGGTGTGCCCGCCGCGTTCCAGAGCCCTGTCACCCTGCCCCCCGCGGCCGCGGCATCCGCGCCCACCGAGCAGTTCGCAGCCAGGCCCAGTCCGGCGTTCACGGACGTGGACGACAAGGCCACCAGCCAGAACGCGACCCGCCTCGTGATCACCTCCGGCCCGAAGGCGGGCACCGAGTTCCCCCTCACCGGCGACTCGATCACCATCGGCCGGTCCGGCGACTCCAGCCTCGTCATCCGTGACGACTACACGTCCACCCACCACGCACGCCTGATGCTCTGGCATGACAAATGGATGATCCAGGACCTCGATTCGACGAACGGCACCTTCCTCGACGGCAACCGCCTGGCGGTCCCCACGCCGGTCCCGCTGAACACCACGGTCAAGATCGGCGCAACCAGCTTCGAGCTCCGGCGGTAGCTGCATGGCGACAGTCAGTCACAGCGCGGCCGCGTCCCACGTTGGAAAGATTCGGTCCAACAACCAGGACTCCGGTTATTCCGGGCGCCATCTCTTCCTGGTGGCCGACGGGATGGGCGGCCACGCCGGCGGCGACGTCGCCTCGGCGATCGCCACCAAGCGCATCACGGAAGCCGACCGGGACTACCAGTCGCCGCAAGACGCCGAGTTCGCCCTGCAGGCCGCACTGATCGCCGCCAACTCGCAGCTGGCCGAGACGGTGTTCGAGCACCCCGAACTCACCGGCATGGGCACCACCGTCAGCGCCATCATCGTGTTGCAAGACGAGGTCGCCATCGCCCACATCGGCGACTCGCGCATCTACCTGCTCCGTGAGGGTGAGCTGTCGCAGATCACGATCGACCACACCTTCGTTCAGCGCCTCGTCGACAGCGGCCGCATCACCGAGGCGGAAGCCATGGTGCATCCGCGCCGCTCCGTGCTGATGCGGGTGCTCGGCGACGTCGAGTCGTCCCCGGAGATCGACACCTCGATCCTCGCCACGTTCGCCGGCGACCGCTGGCTGATCTGCTCCGACGGCCTCAGCGGCGTGGTCTCCAACACGGGCATCGCCGCGGCTCTGCTCAGCCCTCTCGACGCGCAGGGCGTCACCGACCGCCTGGTCAAGGAAAGCCTCGACGGCGGGGCGCCCGACAATGTCACCATCGTCGTCGTCGACATCGGCTCGCCCGTCGACCGGGTCGACTCCCCCGTCATGGTCGGGTCGGCATCCGCCCCTCTGGCCTTCGGCGAAGAGCCCACCCGCGGTCGGGCGCTGCGCATGTCCAGCCTGCGCCTGCACCCCGTGCGGGAGACACACTTCGAGCCCGACTCCCAGGACTATCTCTCCGAGCTGATCGAAGAGGACAACCGCCGTGCACGCCGGCGCAAGGTCACCTGGCTGGTCGGCATCACCCTGCTGGTCCTGACCATCGTCGGCGCCGGGTTCTTCGGTTACCAGTGGACCCAGAGCCGCTACTACGTGGGGGTGGAGGGCAGCACGGTCGCGATCTTCCAGGGCGTGCAGCAGGACCTCGGCCCGCTCTCCCTCTCCTCCGTCTACGAGGACACCGACCTGGAACTGTCCGAGTTGCGGGTCTACGACCGGCAGCAGGTCGAACAAACCATCAGCGCAACGTCCCTCGCGGACGCCATGCTCATCGTCGAACGGCTTCAAGATGCCAGCGTCCAGTAACCGGTCAACGACGACGGATGCGCCGGCGCGCCCGCCCCGCGTGCGTCGCCTGCATCTGCCACAGAAGCTGCGCAACCTCGAGTTGTTCCTGCTGCTCATCGCCTGCGGCATCAACGCCGCCAGCGTCGTGCTCGTGCAGCTCGGCGCGCTCGGCCGCATCGACACCACCCTCGTCCTGCTCGGCGCCGGCCTCTCGGTGATGGTGCTGGGCATGCACGTGGTGCTGCGCTTCGTGGCCCGCGAGGCCGACCCCTTCATCCTGCCCATCGCCACCCTGCTCAACGGCCTCGGGATCGCCATGATCTACCGCATCGACCTGGCCAACCAGGAGACGGGCCTGTCCAGCGCCTCCGTGCGCCAGACCATCTGGAGCGCCCTGGCGATCGGCTGCGCCATCGCGGTGCTGCTGATCATCCGCAATCACCGAGTGCTGTTCCGGTACACCTACATCGCCGGTTTCGTCGGTGTGGCCCTGCTGCTGCTCCCCCTCGTGCCCGGCCTCGGCCGCGAGGTCAGCGGAGCGCGCGTCTGGATCGGAATCGGCTCCTTCGCCACCTTCCAGCCGGGTGAGATCGCGAAGATCGCCCTGGCGGTCTTCTTCGCCGGCTACCTCGTGCGCAACCGCGACAGCCTCTCCATGGTGGGCAAGAAGTTCCTCTGGATGCGGTTCCCGCGCCTGCGCGACCTCGGCCCGATCCTCGTGGTCTGGGCGTTGTCCATGTCCGTCATCATCTTCCAGCGCGACCTCGGCACCGCCCTGCTCTACTTCGGACTGTTCCTGGTCATGCTCTACCTCGCCACTGGCCGGCTCAGCTGGGTTCTGCTCGGCATGTCCCTCTTCCTGGGCGGCGCCCTCGTCGCCAGCCAGACCCTGGACTACGTCAACGGCCGGTTCCAGAACTGGCTCGACGCCCTCAACCCGGATGTCTACACGGCCGACGGCGGCAGCTACCAGCTGGTGCAGGGCCTCTTCGGCCTCGCCAAGGGCGGCCTCGTCGGCACGGGCCTCGGCCAGGGGCGTCCGGAAATCACTCCGGTCCCGCAGAGTGACTACATCATCGCCAGCCTCGGCGAGGAACTCGGCCTGGCCGGCATCTTCGCGATCCTGGCCCTCTACCTGCTCCTCGTCGCGCGCGGCTTCCGCATCGGTTTCGCCGGCAACGACGATTTCGGCAAGCTGCTGGGCGTCGGTCTCTCCTTCGTCATCGCACTGCAGTGCTTCATCGTGATCGGCGGCGTCACCCGGGTGATTCCGCTCACCGGGCTGACGACCCCGTTCCTGGCCGCGGGCGGGTCCTCCCTCGTGGCGAACTGGATCATTGTGGCCCTGCTCCTGCGCCTGTCAGACACAGTGCGCAACCAACCCAGGCTGGTGGTCTGATGAATCGTGAACTCAAGCGAGTGAGCATGGTCGTGCTGCTCATGTTCGTCGCTCTCCTCGCCTCGACGACGATCGTGCAGGTGTTCCAGGCTGACAGCCTGTCCGCGGATGCCCGCAACACCCGCACGCTGTACGACAGCTATTCCATCGAGCGCGGTCCCATCCTCGTCGCGGGTGAGCCGATCGCCCAGTCGATGCCCGCCGACGACGAATACAAGTTCCAGCGCACCTACAGCAACGGCCCGCTCTACGCCCCGGTCACCGGGTTCATCCCCCTCAACGGAGCGCCGACCGGCCTCGAGCACGCCCTCAACAGCGAACTCAGCGGAACCTCGGACGCTCAGTTCTTCGACAAGATGAACGCCCTGATCACGGGCCAGAGCCCCAAGGGGGCATCCGTCGAGGCCACCATCGACCCCGTCGCGCAGCAGGCCGCCTGGGATGCCCTCGGCGACCTCACCGGGTCGGTCGTGGTCACCGAGCCGGCGACCGGCCGCGTCCTCGCCATGGTGTCCAAGCCCAGCTACGACCCGAACCTGCTCACCGTGCACGACGACCAGCAGGTCACCGACAGCTACCAGGCCCTGCTCAACGACGAGTCCGACCCGCTGATCGACCGGTCCATCAATGCTCTCAACCCCCCTGGCTCGGTGTTCAAACTGGTGGTGGTGACCGCCGCGCTCGAATCGGGCAAGTTCACCCCGGAGAGCACGTTCCCCAACCCGGCCACCTACCAGTTGCCGGGGTCGTCGTCGATCGTCATCAACTCCGGCGGCGGAACGTGCGGCGGCGGCGACACGGTCACCATCGCGACCGCCCTCAAGCAGTCCTGCAACATTCCGCTGGCGGAACTCGGGCTGCAACTGGGAGACGACGCCATCCGCGCAACGGCCGAGAAATTCGGCTTCAACAGCGACTACTCGATTCCCCTCGACGTGTCCCAGAGCGTGTACCCCACCGTTCTCGACGACGCGCAGACCGCCCTGTCGGCCTTCGGCCAGACGGATGTGCGGGCAACAGCGATGCAGATGGCGATGGTCTCGGCCGCGATCGCCAACGGCGGTGTGCTGATGGCCCCCAACCTGGTGGACAAGGTGACGGCCCCCGACCTGAGTCCGATTCAGGTCTTCGAGCCACAGACCAGGGAACGGGTGATGAGCGCTGAAACGGCCGCAACCTTAACCCAAATGATGGTCAATGGAGTCCAGGATGGCGCCGCCAGCAATGCAAGAATAGACGGGGTCGATGTGGCAGGAAAAACGGGGACGGCGGAGAACGCCGAAGACGAGCCCTACACACTGTGGTTCACCGGTTTCGCCCCTGCGGCGGATCCGAAATACGCGATCACCGTTCTCGTTGAAGACGGCGGGGGAATGGGCCAGACGGGGTACGGCAATCTGCTTGCCGCACCAATTGCAAAGCAGGTACTAGAGGCGGTGCTGAACAAATGAGACCTACATCAGGGCTCACCTTCGGGGGACGATACGAACTGCAGTCCCGGATCGCCATTGGCGGGATGGGCGAGGTTTGGAAGTCCGTCGACCTCGTAATCGGCCGCACGGTCGCCATCAAGATCCTCAAGGACGAGTACCTCGGTGACCCCGGGTTCCTCGAGCGCTTCCGCGCCGAGGCCCGGCACGCCGCCCTGGTCAACCACGAGGGCATCGCCAACGTGTTCGACTACGGCGAAGAAGACGGCAGCGCCTTCCTGGTGATGGAACTCGTCCCCGGCGAGGCACTGTCCACGATCCTCGAACGTGACCACGTGCTTCCCGCCGACAAGGTCCTCGACATCGTGTCGCAGACGGCTGCCGCACTGCACGCTGCCCACGCCGCGGGCCTCGTGCACCGTGACATCAAGCCGGGCAACCTCCTGATCACGCCCGAAGGCCGCGTCAAGATCACCGACTTCGGCATCGCCCGGATCGCCGACCAGGTGCCGCTGACGGCAACCGGCCAGGTCATGGGCACGGTGCAGTACCTCTCTCCCGAGCAGGCCAGCGGTCGCTCCGCCTCGCCGACCACGGATATCTATTCTCTGGGGATCGTCGCCTACGAGAGCCTCGCCGGCCGCCGCCCCTTCACGGGTGAGTCGCAGGTCGCGATCGCCATGGCCCAGATCAACGAGACCGCTCCCGACCTGCCCGAAACGGTGTCGGAGCCGGTGCGCAACCTGGTGATCTCCTGCCTGGCCAAGAACCCGGCCGACCGGCCGGCCTCGGCCGCGCACCTGTCCCGCGCCGCCGCAGCCCTTCGCCGCGGTGACATCGCGGCGGCTGCGGCATCCGTGCCCGCGATCATGAACGGTGTCACGCCGACCTCAGCGACCATGCTGATGCCCGGCGCAGCCGGTATGGCGGCCACCACGGTGCTGAACACCGGTGGGCCCGCGACGCGTTCGTCCACGATCGCGACGGAAACCGACGAGGAGAAGAAGAAGCGCAGCCCGTGGACCTGGCCTCTGATCGCCTTGATCGCGCTGCTCGCCCTCGTTCTCACCGGCACCCTGATCGCCCTGTTCACACAGGACGATCCGAGCACTCCGGTGGATAAGCCCACGGCATCCGCCACGCCGACGCCGACCAAGACGCCCACGGCGACACCGAAACCGACCCCGACACAGGCGCCGGCGGTCACCACCGTCGAGGTCAGCCTGGCTGATTTCCAGGGCCTGACCAGTGGGGAGGCCCGCGACAAGCTCTCCGGTCTCGGTCTGGTCGCGGATGTCCAGACCGGCAACGCCGCAGCAACCGAGGACCAGATCGCCGACACCGTCTATGAGGTGAACCCGACCGGCCCGGTCACGAAGGGCTCCACCATCACGGTCAAGGTCTACGGCGCCGCCGAGACCCCCGACGCCCCGACGGCGGCACCCACGGTTGCCCCGGCGACGGCCGTCGCCGGCACCCCGGTGACGGTCAGCTGGGCGGCCCAGTCCTGCCCCAGCGGCCAGACCCTGTCGGGCTATGAGGTCGTCGCCGACGGCGCGGCCGAGTCCCCCGGCGCGCTGGGCCCGGACGCCACCTCGACCACGATCACCACGGGTCCCGACGCCGGAACCTTCACGGTCAAGTTCCGCTATATCTGCGGCCAGGTCTCATCCGACTACTCAGCATCATCGACCGCGGTCACGGTCACGGCAGCGCCGGCAGGATAGCCGCCGCGTGAGGAGTTACCGCTAAAGTACGAAGATCTGTGTCTGCGACCTGGGAGTAATGCTGTGACTGATGAAGGCCGACTTCTCGCTGGCCGGTACCGTGTGGGGGCACACATCGGGCGCGGTGGGATGTCCGACGTGCACATCGGCACCGATTCCCGGCTCGGCCGCACGGTCGCGATCAAGCTGCTCAAGTCGTCCCTCGCCGCCGACCCGGCGTTCCGCACCCGCTTCCGCCAGGAGGCACAGGCAGCCGCTCGCATGGCTCACCCCACCATCGTGCGGGTCTTCGACGCGGGCGAGGAGACGATCGTCGAAAGCAGCGGGCACGAGTCGCAGATCCCGTTCATCGTGATGGAATACGTCGACGGCCGCCTGCTCAAGGACATCATCCGGGAGGGTCCGCTCCAGGCCGACGAGGCCGTGCGCATCATCGACGGCGTTCTGACCGCCCTCGAGTACTCACACCGGGCCGGTGTCGTGCACCGCGACATCAAACCGGGCAACATCATGATCACCAGGACCGGCCAGGTCAAGGTGATGGACTTCGGTATCGCCCGCGCCATCTCGGACTCCTCGACGACGGTGGCGCAGACCACGGCGATCCTCGGCACGGCCTCCTACTTCTCTCCCGAGCAGGCCAAGGGCGAGTCGGTGGATGCCCGCACCGACCTGTACTCCACCGGTGTCGTCCTGTTTGAAATGCTCGCCGGACGAGCGCCGTTCCGCGGCGAGTCCCCCGTGGCCGTGGCCTACCAGCATGTGAGCGAGACTCCGGTCAAGCCGAGCTCGATCAACCCGAAGGTGTCCCCCGCCCTCGACGCCGTCGTGCTGCACGCACTGGCCAAGGATCGTTTCGATCGTTATCAGAGCGCCGTCGATTTCCGTGCCGACGTCGATCTGGCCGCCGGCGGCCAGATCCCGGTCTTCCACAGCGCCGACGACTCCGGTGGCGGCCTATTCGCGGCTGCCCCGCTGTCCGCGTCCGCCTCCGAGCTCGCCCTCAAGCAGCTCTCCGAGGACGAGTCCATGGTGCGCACGCAGCGCCGGCCGCCCGTGATCTGGATCTGGGCGGGCATCCTGAGTGTCGTCGTCATCGTGCTGTCCGTGATGATCTGGGCCTTCAGCCTCACCCCGAGCAGTGATCTGCCCGACAACTCCCGCCGGGTGCCGTCTCTCACCGGGCTCAGCTACGACCAGGCGCAGACCTCCCTGCTGGATCAGGACCTCGCCGCCATCCGTGCCGAGGAGCCCAGCGCCACCGTGGCCAAGGACCAGGTCATCCGCACCGACCCGCCCGCCGGAACGATCGCCCAACCGACCGACCTGATCCGGGTGTACATCTCGACGGGGGCTCAGCCGGTCGATGTTCCGGATGTCACGAACCAGCCACTGGCAGACGCTCAGACCACGATCACGGACCTGGGCCTCACCCCCGGGTCGGTGACCCGGGAGAATTCCCCGGACGTCGCGGCTGGACTGGTGCTCCGCACCGACCCGGCTGCCGCTTCGATGGAGAAGACCGGCGTGACGGTCAACTTCATCGTTTCGAGTGGGCTCGTCGCCCTCCCCGATCTGGAGGGTCAGGCTCTGAGCGCCGCGACCGATCTGCTCAACAGCGCCGACCTGCAGCTGATCAGCATTCCCACCCCCGACGACACATGCCCGCTGGAGGCCGGCTCCCCGGTGACCAAACAGTCCCTTGCCCCGGGTGATGTGCCCCAGAAGTCCGAGGTCACGCTGTTCTACTGCGCCGGCTGATCACGCTCCCGGCCGACGGTCAGCTGAGCTTCAGCATGGGCGTGAGACCCTTCGCCGTCTCCCGCGCCTCGGGTAGGCCGGCCAGGGCGAGCCAGTTGGCGACCATTGTGTAGCCGCCCTCGGTCAGGACGGACTCGGGATGGAACTGGACTCCCAGGATCGGTGCGCTCACATGCCGCAGGCCCATGATCACGCCGCCCTGGGTGCGCGAGGTGACGATCAGCTCACTCGGCACCGTCCCGTCGACCACGGCGAGGGAGTGGTAGCGCGTGGCCGTGAAGGGCTGCGGCACACCGTCGTAGAAGTCGCTGCCGTCGTGCGTGATCTGACTGGTCTTGCCGTGCATGAGTTCTTCGGCGTTGGTGACCGTGGCCCCGAAGGCCTCCGCGATCGCCTGATGACCCAGGCAGACGCCGAACAGGGGCAGTCCTGAATCGACGGCGGCTCGCACGATGGCGATGGAGACCCCGGCGTCAGACGGTTTGCCGGGCCCGGGCGAGAGGAGAACGCCGTCGAACTCCGCAATCCGGGCCGCGGCGTCCGCGGGCTCGAAGGCGTCGTTGCGCAGCACGACGGTTTCGGCCCCGAGTTCCATCAGGTACCCGTTGAGCGTGTAGACGAAACTGTCGTAGTTATCGATGACGAGGATGCGGGTCATGGGCGTCCCACCGTGACTTCCTGGTTGTTGACAATGGAATCCACCCATGGGAAGACCCAGGTGGACAGGGTGAACAGAACGATGGCCAGCAGAACGAACACGAGCACGATCCGAAGCCACAACGGTCCGGGTAGAAGCCGCCAGAGCGCAGCGTACATAGTGGCCTCCTAGCCCTGGGCCTGGGCGTCGATAACGGCCGCGACCTCGGCCGGCGGGCCGGCGGATGTCGGCTGCCAGGACTCGAGAACACCGTACGCGATGATGCGCTCGGCCGTGGACAGCAGTGGGTTGCAGCTCGTGAGGGTGATGAACCGGTCCACCGGAGCGGCCACCGCGTTGTGCGGCACCGGTGCGATGACATCCACCGCGGTCGGAGCCACATATTCGAGATCGCGGAACCGGTAGGTGTAATAGCCGTCCGCGGTCTGCACGTAGATCGCGTCTCCCAGCCGGAGCTCATTGATCCGGTGCATCCCGCCGCCGTTGGCGCTGCGGTGCGCCGCCAGGGCGAAATTGCCGACCTCACCCGGCATCTGGGTGCCCGGGTAGTGGCCGATCCCCGAACGGGAGCTGTTGAGCACGTCGTTGCCGATCCCCTCGGCGATGGACCGGTTGTAATCCGCCCCGAAACGCGGCACGTAGAGCACGGCGAAGGATTCGGACTCCCCCGCTGTCTCAGCGACGACCGGTTCGCCGAAATCCACCGCTTCGGCAGCATCCACTTCCGGGGCGGCGGCAGGATCCCGGTTGGAGACGTCGGCGTCGATCCAGGTTTGACTGATTTCGGCGGCGGCAGTGGATTGCTGGCCCGCCATGACCATGTCATTCCACCAGAGTTGCCAGCCGAGGAAGACGAGAACGAGCACCCCGGCGGTGATGAGCAACTCACCGAGCACGCCCACGACGCTGACCCGCGCCCGGCGGCCGCGGTGGCGCAGGGCTCGGCGGGTCGGCTCAGCGGGAGGCATTTCTTCTCGCTCGGACATGGTCTCGATTCTAATCGTGGAGGTGCGCGCCACCCGGCGGATGCCTGCGTCGGGTTTCAGCCAAAGGCGCTAGAATCGCAGGCATGTCACGTGCGAATCCCCGAACGAAGCCCGCCCGCACCGAGGTCGTCCGCTCCGGTGAGGCCGGTCCGAACCCCGTGTGGTTCAAACCGGTGATGTTCGGCTTCATGCTCATCGGCCTGGCCTGGATCATCGTGTTCTATGTGAGCCAGGGCACCCTGCCGGTGGCCAGCTTCGGGTCGTGGAACATCATGGTCGGCTTCGGGATCGCCTTCGTCGGCTTCCTGATGACCACGCGTTGGCGCTAGCGCTCCCCCTGAATTCGCCCCTCTCACACCGAGAATGACAACGGTGTAATTATCCCCATGTGGATAACCTGTGGATAACTTCCTGGCCGCGGCAACGCCCCTCGGGTGCCCGGTGTTCGCGCGCATCCGTGGCTAAGCTGCTGTGTAAACCAAACGGGGGGCACCGGTCGAAAAGCGGCCGAACTGTGTTTCCGTCGTGTGAGAGAGGCGCAACGCTATGAAGGCATCAGCACAACTGGGCTCCAACCTGCAGTCCGTTCTCGTCGACCTGATTGAGTTGCACGTTCAGGGCAAGCAGGCGCACTGGAGCGTCGTGGGCAAGAACTTCCGGGATCTGCACCTGCAGCTCGACGAGATCATCGACGATGCCCGGCTGTTCTCCGACCAGCTCGCCGAGCGGATGCGCGCCCTCGACGCCCTGCCGGACGGCCGGAGCGAAACCGTCACCGCAACCACCCACCTGCCCAAGTTCCCGGCCGGTGAGGTGGACACCACGGAGACCGTCGGCCTCGTCACCGACCGTCTCGATGCGACCGTCGACAACATCCGGGCCGTGCACGACGCGGTCGACGAGGAGGACCCGACGAGCGCCGACATCCTGCACGCCTTCATCGAGAAGCTGGAGCAGTATTCCTGGATGGTCAGCGCCGAGAACCGCACCCCGCGAAAGCCCACGTCCAAGTCCTCGACCAAGCCGGCCGGCAAGGCTTGAGCCGGGAGCCGGTCTGGCTGACGGCACCGGGTAAGAGAACAGCGGAATCCGGCCTGCGGGGCACCGCCGCGGCGGCCTTCGCCGTGAACGGAGACGCTGCGCGAGCCCTGGAGCTGTCCCGCACCCTCGGCGCCTCCGTTCCCCGCCCGGGGTCAGGGCAGACGCTCCGGCTCTTCGAAACCCTGGCCACTCTGGCCGCCATGGACCTCACGGCGGCCAGAGTGGCCGAGGCTCACCTTGATGCGCTCTCCATCCTCGATCAGGCCGCCCTGGATCCGGCCGTGCTGGTCGCGGACGGAGGCACGGAACCGACCTGGGGCGTCTTCGCCGCCGAAGGCGCGGGGGCTCGCCTCGTCGCGCGACCGACCGGCGCCCAACAGTGGCGACTCGACGGAACGAAACCCTGGTGCTCGCTCGCCGGCTCACTCAGCCATGCCCTGATCACCGCGCACACCTCCCCCACCACCCGGCGCCTGTTCGTGGTTGCCCTCGCCGACCCCGGAATCACCGCCCGCACCGATATGTGGGTGGGCCGAGGGCTCCCCGGCGTGCCGAGCGGGCCGGTGGAATTCCGGGACATTGCCGCGCGGCCGGTCGGAGCCGACGGCTGGTACCTCCGCCGGCCGGGCTTCGCCTGGGGAGGGATCGGCGTCGCGGCCTGCTGGTGGGGTGGAGCCGTCGGCCTGGCCCGACGCGTCTGGGAGTCCGTGCTCGAGCGGGAACCCGATCAGATCGCGCTCGCCCACCTGGGCGCCCTCGACCTCGCCCTGACTGCCGCGGGGACCTCCCTGGCCGCCGCCGCGGCGGCGATCGACGCCGGAGAGGCCGGCGGCGAGCAGGGCGCACTCCTCGCGGCGCGGGTGCGCGGCCAGGTCGCACACACTGTCGACGCGGTGATCACCCGCGCGGGCCATGCACTCGGCCCCGCCCCGCTCGCCTTCGACGCCCGGCATGCCGCCCGCGTCGCCGACCTGCAGCTCTATGTTCGCCAGCACCACGCCGAACGTGACGATGCGGCCCTCGGGCGACGCCTGCGGGAGTCGGGGGTGTCCCCATGGTGACGTTCCAGCACACGGAGGTCGGCACGTCCGAGAACGTCTGGGCGGAGGCGCACCGCTCGCCACAACGCCCACCGGAGGAACTGCACGTCGATGAACTGCGCCAACTCGTCGTGGTCGCGGCGCACCCCGACGATGAGACCCTCGGCGCCGGCGGGCTGATCGCCCGGGCCGCCCAGGCCGGCCTTCCGGTGACCGTGGTGGTGCTCACCAACGGCGAGGCGTCCCACCCCGGCTCCAGCACGCACGACCCCGCTCGTCTCGTGGCACTGCGCCGACTCGAGGTGACCGCCGCCGTCGCCGCCCTGGCGCCCACGGCGCTGGTTCGCCTCGTCGGACTTCCCGACGGATCCCTCGCCGGGCATCTGCAGGACGCGGCGCGCGCGATCTCCGACGCCATCGGAGACGACGGCCCGGGAACCTGGCTGGTGACTCCCTGGCGTCTCGACGGCCACCCGGACCACGCGGCGGCGGCCGAGGCAGGCCGCCAGGCGGCTGGAGACCGAAGTATCCGGCTCCTCGAATACCCGATCTGGGCCTGGCACTGGTCTACCCCGGTCGACCCGCTCTGGTCGCACGTCTCGGTGCGGACTCTGGACCTTGCACCCGAAGACAGCAGGCGCAAGTCCCGGGCGATGACCCTGCATCGCAGCCAGGTGCAACCGCTCTCCGACCTACCTGGCGACGAACCGATCATCCAGGCGAGTTTCAGTGCGCACTTCGAGCGCGGCTACGAGACATTCATCCAGAGCGAGAGTGAACCGGAGACCCGGCCGGAGGCCGAGGCCAGGCCGAGCCTGTCCGGAGCCTTCTTTGAGGACTTCTACGCCGGAAAGCGCGATCCGTGGGGCTTCGAGACCCGCTGGTATGAGGAGCGAAAACGCTTCGTCACTCTGGCGGCGCTGCCCCGCCCACGATTCCAGGCGGCGCTGGAACTGGGCTGCTCGATCGGCGTGCTCACGGCCGGTCTGGCCGACAGGTGCGACAGCGTCGTCGCAGTGGACATTGCTGAGCAGCCGCTCCGGGTGGCTCGCGCCCGGCTGGCCGACCGCCCAGGCGTCACCTTCGCACGGCGAACCCTGCCTGCCGACTGGCCGGACGGCTCGTTCGACCTGATCGTGCTCTCCGAGGTCGGCTACTATTTTTCCGCGGAAGAACTGACCGAGCTGCTCGCGCGCTGCCGCGACAGCCTCTCGGACGGTGGGGCGATCGTGGCCTGCCACTGGAGGCATCCGGTGCCGGAGTATCCACTGACCGGGGACCAGGTGCACGCCGAACTCGGCCGGCTGGCCGGGATCGAGCGCACGGTGCAGCATCGGGAGCGCGATTTCCTGCTCGAGGTGTTCGAAGCGGCGCCGGCGCGCTCCGTCGCCCAACGTGAAGGCCTGGTGCCGTGAGCCGGCAGGATTCGATCGACCGGGTCGTCGTCGTCGTACCGGCCCGCAACGAGGAAGAGCTCCTGCCGCGCTGCCTTTCGGCGCTTGACGAGGCCATCGCGGAGGTCGGCGACGTGGCCGGCCAGGCACCTCCCGTCATCGACGTCGTGGTCGTGCTCGATCGGTGCAGCGATGGCACGGCCGCCATCGCCGCGGCCTGGCCGAAGATCGAGAGCATCAGCACGAACAGTGGGGCCGTCGGGGCCGCCCGCCGCACCGGTGTCCGGCATCTGTTGCCTACGTCGGACCATTTCACCTCGGCAACCTGGATCGCGTCGACGGACGCCGACTCCGCCGTGCCGCCGAACTGGCTGTCCGCGCAGCTCGCCTTCGCCCGCAACTCGGTCGATCTCGTGCTGGGAACCGTGATTCCCGATGAGGGGTTGGCCGACGGCGTCCGGGAACGGTGGGACGCCCAGCACCGCCTGGTCGAGGGGCACGGCCATGTTCATGGCGCGAACCTCGGCGTGCGCGCCGACCGGTACCTTCAGGCCGGGGAATTCGCCCGCGTCGACGGGCACGAAGACGTTCGGCTGGTCTCCGACCTGCGCAGCCTCCGGGTGAGCGAGATCCGCACCGAGCTGATTCCGGTGCTCACCTCCGGACGGCTCACCGGACGCGCCCCGGCGGGCTTCGCCGGCTATCTGCGTGACCAGGCCGCCGAAGCGCTCCCCTAGACCAGGAACATCGACAGGCTGAGCAGGCCCAGCACCGCCCCGAAAGCAGTGATCAGCACCGTCTGCAACCTCTGCTGCTTGATGCGGCGGGTCTGAACGAAGATCAACCCGATCACGGCTCCGGCCACCAGACCACCGACGTGCGCCTGCCAGGCCACGTTCAGCCCCGGCAGGAAGCCGATCACGAGGTTGATCCCGACCAGGATCAACAGCTGGGTCGCGTTGCCGCCCAGGCGTCTCTGGATGACCAGGAACGCACCCATCAGACCGAAAATGGCCCCGGATGCGCCGACCACCGGAATGCGCGGATCGGACAGGAACAGGACACCCAGTGATCCGGCAAGACCACTCAGCAGGTAGAGGGCGAGGAACCGCCCCCGGCCGAGCATTCCCTCGAGGATCTGCCCGAAGATCCACAGTGTGTACATGTTCAGCAGCACGTGGAAGATGGAGCCGTGCACCAGGACGCTGGTCAGCATCCGCCACGGCTCGAAATTCCCGGGATACGAGTAGACGCCCGCGTACCAGAGGATCCTGGTGAGATCGTCACCCAGAACGAACTGCAGCAGATACACCGCCATCGTGATGCCGACGATCGTGGTCGTCACCGGGTGCGAGGACCGGGTGAGCCGGGTCAGCACGGCCGGCTTGGTGCGCGGGGCGTGCTTGCGCTGCTCCGCCATGCACTCGGGGCAGATCACGCCGACGGCGGCCTGCGTCTGGCAGTCGGGGCAGATCGTGCGGCCGCAACGCTGGCAGAGGATGAAGCTCTGCCTGCCCGGATGCCGGTAGCAGAAGTTCGCGGCGGTTCCGGGCAGGTCTGTCATCGAAGGGAGCCTAGACCTGCTCGACGGTGACGCTCTCGATGACAACTTCCGTCAACGGACGGTCGCGGCCGTCGGTGGGAACCGTCGCGAGCTTCGCGACGATCGCACGGGAGTCCTCGTCTTCGACGGCGCCGAAGATGGTGTGCTTGCCCTGCAGCCAGGTGGTCGGCACGACGGTGATGAAGAACTGCGAGCCGTTGGTTCCGCGGCCGCCCTGGATACCCGCGTTCGCCATGGCGAGCACGTAGGGCTGGGTGAAGTCGAGGTCAGGGTTGATTTCATCGTCGAACTGGTAGCCCGGTCCACCGGTGCCCTGGCCGAGCGGGTCGCCGGCCTGGATCATGAAGTCCTTGATGATGCGGTGGAAGACCGTGCCGTCGTAAAGCGGCGCGTTGGAGGTCTGACCGGTGGCAGGGTGCTTCCACTCGATCTCACCGGTCGCGAGACCGACGAAGTTCTTGACGGTCTTCGGCGCGTGATTGCCGAAGAGGTTGACCTTGATCGGTCCGAGGGTGGTGTTGAGAGTGGCGACAGCGGTGTGCTTAGACATGGCACCAATTCTTGCACAGCCGAATTCGGGCAATCCGATGGACACCCGCGCACCCAGAGCCCTCCCAGACGATTGCGTGGCAAGATGGACAGTGTTAGCCACATGACATCGATGGAGGGTCCAGATGAGCCTGTCACGCAAGCGCCGCAAGGAACTTACTCGGCTGCGTAAGAGCGCAGACGAATTATGGAACAACCAGCAGGAAGTGCTTGAGCGTGCCAACGCCATCGCACGGGAGGCCAGCCGCCAGGCCGGCATCCTCACCCGCGAAGAAGTAGTACCCCGCGTGCGTGATAGCTACGATCACCTCCTGCGCCCCGGAGTGCAGGCCACTCAGGACATGGCCGAAGGCGTGCGCCACCAGGTCGTCGACCGGTTGCTCCCCGGCATCGGCAGTGGAATCGGCACGGCCATCGGCTCCGTGATGAGCGTCGGGGACATCGCACGCGACGCACGAGTTCGCGCTGCGCTGAACCGCGTGCGGTTCCAGAAGCCCGTTGTGATCGAGAAGAAGGGCCCGGGCGCCGGCACCTACATCGCGCTCGGTGTCGCCCTGGCGGCCGCCGCCGGCGTCGCGTACGCCGTCTGGCAGACCTTCCGCGCCGATGACGAGCTGTGGGTCGCCGAAGACGAGCCCGCCGCCGCCACGTCGGTCGAGGACTAGTCCTCAGCACGAGTTCAGCTACTCAGGGGAGGGCCCGCATCCAGTGGATGCGGGTCCTCCCCTTTTGTGTGCGTGAGGGGGCTGCGTCAGGGCACTGCGGGCACGGCGCCTCGTAGCGGTCCCCGCAGGCCTGATGGGCCTTGAGAGCGCTCAGGGAGCGGCCTGAGCGCTGTGGAGGGGCTTCGCGCCTCCGAGCCAGGGATCTGCCACGGGGAGCCCCTTCGTTCGCTCCTTCGTCGCTCACTGCGGGTTCGATTCGCAGTGTTCTATTAAATGAGTAACGCCCGGCCCCAAAAAGCGGGGCCGGGCGTTACTCATTTGTGGAGCCACGGGGAATCGAACCCCGGACCTCCTGCTTGCAAAGCAGGCGCTCTACCAATTGAGCTATGGCCCCGCATGTTCACGGGGAGTGTGTGCTGTGGTGGTGACTCTTGCGTGGGGATACCGGGATTTGAACCTGGGACCTCTTCGTTATCAGCGAAGCGCTCTAACCAACTGAGCTATATCCCCCTCTTTGGGCAGGTTTGAGACTACCCGATGCGGCGGGAATCTCCCAATCGAGCCGCACAACGACTCGATTGGGAGGATCCGACGACTAGTTGTTCGTGAAACCGACGAGCAAACCGCCGGTGATCTTCACGCTCAGGTTGTACAGAACCGCGTAGACGGCTCCCAATGCGGTGATGACGACCGTGTTCAGAATCGCCACGACGAAGGCGAAGCCCATGACATTGCCGATCGACAGGATGCTGGCCAGATCCGAGGACGCACCCGCGATGTCGGTGTACAGGTCGTCGATCTTGCCGAAGATCCCGGTTCCGTTCAGGATCGTGAAGATCAGGAACGTCGCCACGATCGTGACGATGCCCAGGCACAGCGCGATCAGGAAGGACAGTTTCACGGCCGACCAGAAGTCCACGTACACGAGCTTGAGCCGGACCTGTTTGGTCGCGGCCGGCTTGCGGCTGGATTTCTTGGCGAGCTTTTCAGCGACACTACTCATTTACAGGTACTTCCTCTCCCAAGGCGCTTTCCGGATCGGCCGCAATGATCTCGGCCACCAGGTTGCGCTCGGTGTTCTTCGCGATAGCGATGATTCTGTCTTCATCCGCAAACTTAGCGAAAACGACACCCATTGTGTCTCGTCCCTTGGCGGGGACCTCGGAGACGTCAGAGCGTACCACCTTGCCGCTGGCGAGGACCACGAGCACTTCGTCCTCCTCATCGACGATCAACGACCCGACGAGGTCTCCGCGATCGTCACTGAGCTTGGCGACCTTGATGCCCAGACCGCCGCGGTTCTGCAAGCGGTACTGGTCGGCGGCGGTGCGCTTGGCATAACCGCCCTCGGTCACGACGAACACGTAACCGTCGTCGGAGACCACGGAGGCGTCCAGCAGGCTGTCCTCGCCGCGGAAATGCATGCCGATCACGCCGGACGTGCTGCGTCCCATCGGGCGCAACGCTTCATCCGATGCCGTGAACCGGATCGACATTCCCTTTTTGGAGACGAGCAGCAAATCGGAGTCGTTCTCGACGAGCAGGGCCGAAACGAGCTCGTCGCCCTCGCGGAGCTTGATCGCGATGATGCCGCCCGTGCGGTTCGTGTCGTACTCGCTGAGCGCGGTCTTCTTGATCAGGCCTTCGCGAGTGGCGAGCGTCAGGTATTGCGCCACGCCGTAGTCCCGGATGTCCAGGATCTGCGCGATCTCTTCTCCCGGCTGCAGCGCGAGCAGGTTGGCCACATGCTGGCCCTTGGCGTCGCGGCCGGATTCCTGCGCCTCATAGGCCTTGGCCCGGTACACCCGGCCCGTGTTCGTGAAGAACAACAGCCAGTGGTGCGTGGTCGTGACGAAGAAGTGCTCGACCACGTCATCCGCACGCAGCTGGGCGCCCTTGACGCCCTTGCCGCCGCGGTGCTGGTTGCGGTAGTTGTCGCTGCGGGTGCGCTTGATATAGCCGCCACGGGTGACGGTGACGACCATCTCCTCTTCGGGGATGAGGTCCTCGATCGACATGTCGCCGTCGAAACCGAACATGATCTCCGTGCGCCGGTCATCGCCGAACTTGTCGGTGATCTCGGTGAGCTCGTCGCTGATGATGGTGCGCTGGCGTTCCGGGCTGGCCAGGATCGACTGGAACTCCACGATCAGCAGTTCCAGCTCGGCAGCCTGGTCGATGATCTTCTGTCGTTCCAGGGCGGCCAGTCGACGCAGCTGCATGGTGAGGATCGCGTCGGCCTGGAGCTTGTCCACGTCGAGCAGGTGCATCAGGCCGGTGCGGGCGTCGTCGACGGTGGGGGAGCGACGGATGAGTGCGATCACCTCGTCGAGGGCGTCGAGGGCCTTGAGATAGCCACGCAGAATGTGCGCATCCGCTTCGGCCTTCTTCAGCCGGAACTGGGTGCGCCGCACGATGACTTCGATCTGGTGGGCGACCCAGGCGGAGATGAAGCCGTCGAGCGACAGGGTGCGCGGAACCCCGTCGACGATGGCCAGCATGTTCGCGCCGAAGTTCTCCTGCAGCGGGGTGTGCTTGTAGAGGTTGTTCAGCACCACCTTCGCCACCGCGTCGCGCTTGAGCACGATCACGAGGCGCTGGCCCGTTCGCCCGCTGGTCTCGTCACGGATGTCGGCGATGCCGCCGATCTTCCCGTCCTTGACCAGGTCGGCGATCTTGATCGCGAGGTTGTCGGGGTTGACCTGGTACGGCAGCTCGGTGATCACCAGGCAGGTGCGGCCCTGGAGTTCCTCGATGCTGACGACGGCGCGCATGGTGATCGAACCGCGGCCGGTGCGATAGGCATCCTGGATGCCCTTGATGCCGAGGATCTGCGCGCCGGTCGGGAAGTCGGGACCCTTGATGCGCTGGATCAGCGCTTCGAGCAGTTCCTCGCGGGACGCTTCGGGGTTCTGCAGATACCACAGGGCGCCGGCGGCCACCTCGCGCAGGTTGTGCGGCGGGATGTTGGTGGCCATGCCCACGGCGATGCCGACGGAGCCGTTGACCAGCAGGTTCGGGAAGCGCGAGGGCAGCACGGTGGGTTCGAGGGTGCGACCGTCGTAGTTGTCCTGGAAGTCGACGGTGTCCTCGTCGATGTCCCGCACCATCTCGAGCGCGAGAGGGGCCATCTTCGTCTCGGTGTACCGCGGTGCGGCGGCGCCGTCATTGCCGGGGGAGCCGAAGTTGCCCTGGCCGAGGGCGAGCGGGTACCGCAGGCTCCACGGCTGGACCAGGCGCACGAGAGCGTCGTAGATCGACGAGTCACCGTGGGGGTGGAACTGCCCCATCACGTCGCCGACCACGCGAGCGCACTTGGAGAATGCCTTGTCGGGACGGTAACCGCCGTCGAACATGGCGTAGATCACACGGCGGTGCACGGGCTTCATCCCGTCGCGGACATCGGGCAGGGCGCGCCCGACGATGACGCTCATCGCGTAGTCGAGGTAGGACCGTTGCATCTCGAGCTGCAGGTCGACCTGGTCGATCCGGCCGTGCTGTGCGTGATGCGCGGCCTTCGCCGCGGTGTCGGCCGCAACGGATACGGTGTCAGCCTCGGTCGGTTCGGAGCCTTCGCCGAAGGTGCCCCCGGTGGTGGTGTCGTCAGATGTCAAGGAAACGCACGTCCTTCGCGTTTTTCTGGATGAAGTTACGGCGGGACTCGACGTCCTCGCCCATCAGGGTGGAGAAAATTTCATCGGCGGCGGCAGCATCGTCGAGAGTGACCTGCAGCAGAGTGCGGGTCTCGGGGGCCATGGTGGTTTCCCACAGCTCCTTGTAGTCCATCTCGCCGAGACCCTTGTAGCGCTGGATCCCGTTGTCCTTGGGAATGCGCTTGCCGGCTGCGGCGCCGTCGGCCAGGAGAGCATCGCGCTCCCGGTCGGAGTACACATATTCGTGCGCTGAGTTGGCCCATTTGAGGCGGTACAGCGGCGGCTGGGCCAGGTAGACGTACCCCAGGTCGATCAGAGGACGCATATACCGGAACAGCAATGTGAGCAGCAGGGTCGTGATGTGCTGGCCGTCGACGTCGGCGTCGGCCATCAAAACGATCTTGTGGTACCGCACCTTGTCCGGGTTGAACTCTTCGCCCATACCGGCGCCGAAAGCCGTGATCATGGCCTGAACCTCGGCGTTGCCGAGGGCCCGGTCGAGCCGGGCCTTCTCCACGTTCAGGATCTTGCCGCGCAAGGGAAGAATCGCCTGGAACTCCGGGTTGCGGCCCTGCACCGCGGAACCGCCGGCCGAGTCACCCTCCACGATGAAGATCTCGGAGAGGGACGGGTCCTTGCTCTGGCAGTCCTTGAGCTTGCCGGGCATGCCTCCACCCTCGAGGAGACCCTTGCGCCGCGCGGTCTCGCGCGCCTTGCGTGCGGCCATCCGGGCATTCGACGCCTGAAGCGCCTTGCGGATGATCTCCCGCGCCGGGTTGGGATTGCGGTTGAACCAGTCGGACAGCTGGTCATTGGCGACCTTCTGCACGAACGACTTGGCCTCCGTGTTGCCGAGCTTGGTCTTCGTCTGGCCCTCGAACTGCGGTTCCGCCAGCTTGATCGACACCACGGCGGTCAGACCCTCGCGCACGTCGTCGCCGGTGAGATTGTCATCCTTTTCCTTCAGGATGCCCTTTTCCCGGGCGTACTTGTTGACCAGGGTTGTCAGGGCGGCGCGGAAGCCCTCTTCGTGGGTTCCGCCCTCATGGGTGTTGATGGTGTTCGCGTAGGTGTGCACGCTTTCGGTGTACGCGGTGGTCCACTGCATCGCCACTTCGAGCGCCATCTTGCGTTCGTGGTCTTCCCACTCGAACGAGATGATGTCGTCATTGACCAGGTCGGCCTTCTTGGCCTTGTTCAGGTATTCGACGTAGTCGACGAGGCCGTTCTCGTAGAGGAAGTTCTTGGTGACCGGCTTACCCTCGTCGTCGAGGTTCTCCGGTCGCTCATCCGTGAGAGTCAGGCTGAGCCCCTTGTTCAGGAAGCCCATCTGCTGGAAACGGGCCCGCAGTGTCTCGAAGTCGAAGACGGTCGTTTCGAACGTCTCCGCGCTCGGCCAGAAGGTGATGGTGGTGCCGGTCTCGTCGGAAACCTCATCCATGGTGAGGGGAGCGTTGGGCACGCCATCGTGGAAACTCTGGCGCCAGACGTGGCCCTGACGGCGCACCTCGACCTCGAGGCGGCTCGACAACGCGTTGACGACGGAGCTGCCCACTCCGTGCAGCCCGCCGGACACCGAATAGCCGCCGCCACCGAACTTGCCTCCGGCGTGCAGCACGGTGAGCACGACCTCGACGGTCGAGCGGCCCTCCGCCTTGTGAATGTCGACCGGGATTCCACGGCCGTTGTCGGCGACGCGAACCGCGCCATCTGCCAGAATCCTAATGTCGATGGTGTCGCAATGACCGGCGAGGGCCTCGTCGACGGAGTTGTCCACGATCTCGTAGACAAGGTGGTGCAGACCGCGAGGTCCGGTGGATCCGATGTACATTCCGGGACGCTTGCGAACGGCCTCGAGTCCTTCGAGGACTTGGATATCATCTGCGCCGTAGCCGTGCTCCGGCTCGATCTGTGGGTCAACTGACATCTGAAATTGGGCTCCTGACCGTCGCGCGGGCGACCCTTGAGCTTATCAAACGGGTCAAGGGGTCAGGGCCAAATCGGGCATCTGAGGCGTTTATTTCACAGGGTTGACCTGTTTTGTCTAGTTACCCGTAGGTATCGCGTGGACCGCGCCCTGGAATTGATCTGGGACCCTTTTTCCAGGAGGGCGCGTTGGGCCCTTGAAAACGGATCGACTCGATTCCGGCATCCGGATACTTCACGGCGATGTGCGTCATGATTTCAACCCGCATCATGCGCAGCTGCGTGGCCCAGGCCGTCGACTCGCACTGCACGGTGAGCACACCCTCGTCGATCCCGGCCGGGGTGGAATGCTTCGACGTCTCCTCACCGGCGAGTTCGATCCACGATGCCAGCAATTCGGATTGGGCCAGCGGCGAATTCCAGCCGAGCTGCAGGGTCAGGGAATCGATTGTGTCCCCCAATCCGCGCGGATCACGTCCGGCGCCGAAGGGGACACTCGACCCGATTTCTGCCCCCGGACGCCGGCGGGCCCGGATGCGTTTCGCGTTCGGGTCGCCGAAGACATCCTTGAAGCGCAGGTAGACGCGGGCGGCCTCGCTCGATTCAGCCATCGACGACCGAGCCGGCATTGATATGGATGGTGTGGGCCGTGAGTTCCTCCGGCACGTCTTCCAGAACCGCGGCGGTGATCAGGACCTGCTCGAATCCGGTGACGGCGGCGGCCAGACGGCGACGACGGGACAGATCCAGTTCGGCGAACACATCGTCCAGGATGAGGACCGGGTCACCGGTCGCGGAGTCGCGACGCAACAGCTCAGCGGAGGCGAGTTTCAAAGCGAGCGCGAAGGACCAGGACTCCCCGTGACTGGCGTAACCCTTGGCCGGCAGGGAGTTGAGCATGAAGATAACGTCGTCGCGATGAGGACCGACCAGGGTCATGCCTCGGTCGAGTTCCTTGCGGCGGAGCTCCGCCAGCGCCGTGCGGAAAGACTCCCCGGTGGTTGAGCCCGTCGAAACCGAGCCCGTCGAAACCGAGCCCGTCGAAACCGAGCCCGTCGAAACCGAGCCTGACGGAACGGCCTCGCCGGAACCACCCGCCTCGATCGCGGCATCCTCGTCGGCGCCGAGGATGCTGAGCAGAGGCAGCAGCGCCGGCCCGTGGTTTTCGCCTGCGACGGCCTGGTAGGCCGCACCCAGCGGCTCAGCGAGTAGACGAACCAACTCGGCACGTTCATCGATGATCTCGGAGCCGAGAGCCACGAGCCGGTCGTCCCAGATTTCGAGGGTGCCGAGTTGGGTGGTGCGCAGCCCCGAAGCGCGCGCCGATTTCAACAGGGTGTTCCGCTGTCGCAGGACGCGGTCGTAGTCGGCGAGCACGCCGGCCAGACGTGGGGTGCGCAGGACCAGGAGCTGGTCGAGAAAACGTCGACGGCCGGACGGATCGCCGCGCACCAGGGCCAGATCCTCGGGTGCGAACAGCACGCTGGAGAAATAGCGCGTCAATTCTCGGGTCTTGATCACCGAACGGTTGACCTGAGCCCGATTCAGTCCCGTGCGGTTGATCTGCACCTCGGCCAGGATCTCACGCCCGTTGTATTCGAGCCGTGCCCGGATGATCCCGGCATCCTGGCCGGCCCGGATCATGGCCGAGGTGTTCGACACCCGATGTGAGCTGAGGGTGCTGAGGAATCCCAGTGCCTCGACGAGATTGGTCTTGCCCTGGCCGTTGCGGCCCACGATCAGGTTGGGTCCCGGCGCGAACGGAACCTCGACTTGCGCATAGTTGCGGAAGTCGGTCAGCGACAGGTGTGTGACCCGCACTCGGGTCAGTCAGCCGTTTTGACGGCGTGGCCACCGAACTGATTGCGCAGGGCTGCGACGGCTTTCATCGCGGGGGAGTCATCCTGACGGGAGACGAAACGGGCGAAGATCGCCGCGCTGATCGTCGGAACGGGGACGGCATTGCTGATGGCCTCTTCGATGGTCCACCGCCCCTCTCCGGAGTCTTCGACGAAACCCTCGATGTTCGCCAACTCGGGGTCTTCTTCCAGAGCACGGACCAGCAATTCGAGCAACCAGGAGCGTACGACGGTTCCGCGTTGCCAGGCTTTGAAGACCCCGGGAACATCGGCGATCAGGTCGTCGCGCTTCTCCAGCAGTTCATAGCCCTCGGCGTATGACTGCATGAGCGCATATTCGATCCCGTTGTGGACCATCTTCGCGTAGTGCCCGGCACCGACCGCCCCGGCATGCACGAAGCTCTCATCCCGCGGGCCCGCCGGGCGCAATGCGTCGAATACGGGCATGGCTCGCTCCACCTGGTCGGCCGACCCGCCGACCATCAGGCCGAAACCGTTGGTCAGCCCCCACACGCCGCCGGAAACGCCGGCGTCGATGTAGTGCACCCCCACGGTGGCCAGCAAGGCCGAGTGGGCGAAATCATCCGTGAAGCGCGAATTGCCACCGTCGATCACGAGGTCGCCGGAGCTCAGCACCGTGGCCAGCTCAGCGATCACGGCATCTGTCACGGCTCCGGCCGGAACCATGATCCAGACCAGGCGTGGGGTCGGAAGGGTTTCGATCAGTTCGTTCACCCCGGCAACATCCGAGACGTCAGGGTTCTGGTCGAAACCGGTGACCTCGATCCCGTTCGCCTGAAGCCGAGCGCGCATATTGGCGCCCATTTTACCCAGGCCGATGATGCCGATGTGCATTGCAGTCCTTCCGAGACTTCTCTAGCGCAACAGCAGGTTGGGCTGGAGCAGGTACTTGTAGCTATCGGCGCCTGCCTGCTCCCGCGAGGTCTGGCTGGTGATGAGCACGGGACCGGGCTTGTTGGGGTTCTCGGTCTTGGTGAACGAGATCCGCACGAATTCGGAATGAACCGCGCCCAGGCCGTCGAGTAAGAACTGCGGTTTGAGCGAAACGACCGTGTCCGTGCCGGACAGGATCGCATCAATGGTCTCGGAGGCCTGAGCCTGCTCGGATCCGACAGCCTCGAGGGTGAGGCCGTCCGCGGTGAACGTGAAACGCAGGGCCGCTTCCCGCTCGAGAACCAGTTGCACGCGGCGGGTGGCCTCGATCAGGTCAGCGGTGTTCATGACCGCGTAGTTGTCCACATTGTCGGGGAAAAGCCGCCGAACGGGCGGGTAGTTTCCCTTGATCAGCAGTGAAGTAACGGTTTTCTTATCGGCCGTGAACGCGATCAGCTCGCGGTCGTCCGTGTTGGTGATCGCGATCGAAATCGTTCCACTGTGGCCGAAGGTCTTTCCGACTTCCTGCAGGGTGCGGGCTGGAACCAAGGCCGTCACAGTGTCGGTCGAGGTTGTGCTGCCCTTGTCCCAGTCGATCTCGCGAACGGCCACGCGGTAGCGGTCGGTGGCTACCAGGCTGAGGCTGTTCTCGGTGATCTGCAGCTGAACCCCGGTGATCACGGGAGTGACGTCGTCGCGGGAGGCGGCCACGGCGACCTGCGCGACTGCAGCCGAGAATTCTTCGGCCGGTACGAGACCGGACTGCGCGCTGACCTGCGGGATACTCGGGTATTCCTCAACGGGCATAGACAGCAGGGTGAAACTGGCGCTGCCGCAGCTGACCGTGATGCGGGACTCGTTGGTCGAGAACCGAACGGGTGCGTTCGGCATCCGGCTCGCGATGTCGGCCAAAAGCCGGCCGGAGACGAGAACTTTGCCGGTTTCTTCCACGTCTGCGGCGATTTCGGTTTGTGCCGAAACCTCGTAGTCGAACGAGGAGAGGATCAGGCCGGTTGCCGTCGCCTCGATCAGCACACCGCTCAAAATGGGCAGCGTCGTGCGCTGGGGGAGGAGCTTGACAGCGAAAGAGACGGCTTCACTGAAGACGTCCCGGTTGGCCTGAAATCTCACGAAGTCACTCCTGTTCGGTTTGAGACCTGGATACGGCCTCAATGGTAGTCGTGTTTGGCCGGGCACTTTTTTGTAACCGGCCGGCACTAAAGGTTGTCGGATGGAGAGAGATAGAAGTTAATTGTTAATCTTCTTAACCGGTGTGGAAACTGTGGATAACTATTTGGATCCCGCTTAACGACTGGGAACTACAAACTTGTAACTTGTTGGCAGCCTGTGAGTGTTAATCACCCATCGGTGCCGGGCCGTGATTCGGCCGGAGGGAGTTTGCACAACAACCGCAGGAGTTTCAACAGGTTGTGCCCAGTTGTGTAAACAATTTCCACAGGGTTATCCACAGGTGTGAAAACCGCCGCAAAATGGGTCTTATTTGTAGCGGTGGTTCTGCTTGATGCGGTTTGTGAGCTCCGTCACCTGGTTGTAGATCGACCGGCGCTCTTTCATCAATTCGCTGATTTTCTTGTTGGCGTACATGACCGTGGTGTGGTCGCGGTTGCCGAACAACTGGCCGATCTTGGGCAACGAGAGGTTTGTCAGCTCACGGCAGAGGTACATCGCGATCTGGCGAGCCGTGGCGATCGCCTGAGAACGAGACGACCCGTAGAGGTCATCGACGGACAGCTTGAAGTAGTCGGCGGTGTTGGTGATGATGTCCACCGGCGCGATCACGTTGTCCTCATCGAGAGTGATCAGGTCCTTGAGCACGGTCTGCACCAGGTCCATGTCCACCGGTGTGCGGTTGAGGCTGGCGAAGGCCGTCACTCGAATCAGCGTGCCTTCCAATTCACGGATGTTGGATGAGACCTTGGACGCCATGAATTCGAGGATGTCGTGCGGAACCTGGAGTTTTTCGCTCTGAGCCTTTTTGCGCAGGATGGCGATGCGGGTTTCGAGGTCGGGCGCCTGGACATCCGTGATCAGACCCCACTCGAAGCGTGAGCGCATCCGGTCTTCGAAACCGGTGAGGTGTTTGGGCGGGAGGTCACTGGTGATGACCACCTGCTTGTTGTGGTCGTGCAGAGTGTTGAAGGTATGGAAGAAGGCTTCCTGGGTTTCCGCCTTGCCCTGCAGGAACTGAATGTCGTCGATCATCAGGATGTCGATGTTGCGGTACCGGGACTGGAATGCGGAGCCGCGGTTGTTCGCGATGGAGTTGATGAAGTCGTTGGTGAATTCCTCCGAGCTGACATAACGCACACGGATGCCGGGGTAGAGGCTCATTGCGTAATGGCCGATGGCGTGCAGCAGGTGTGTTTTGCCGAGGCCAGACGAACCGTAGACGAAGAGTGGGTTGTAGGCCTTCGCCGGTGCCTCCGCCACAGCGACCGCGGCAGCATGAGCGAAGCGGTTGGACTGCCCGATCACGAAGTTGTCGAAACTGTATTTCGAGTTGAGTCGGGTGTCGTGCGGGCGTTCGGGAGAGCTGCTCTCAAAAACCGACTGCGGCGCTGCCGGCGTTTCCACATCAGGGGGAGAGGTGGACTCGTGTACGGGCCTGATCGACTCCTTCTCCAGCTCCGGATTGACGACCACATAGAACGTGGACACTGCGGAGGCCTCATCGAGTTGGCCCATCGCTGTCAGCAACGGCACACGCATCCGCTGGTTGAGCATGCTGGCCGTGAACTCGTTCGGGACCTCGAGGTAGAAGGTTCCCGCGGCAATTCCCTTGGGCTCGACTAAATTGAGAAAGCCGTACAGCATGGGGGTGATGCTGTCGTCGGATTCCAGACTGGTCAGGACAGACCGCCAGGTATCCGCGATGGGCTGTTCGTCGGTGGCCATGGTTTTTCTCCGCTTTTCTCTCAGTGTTGCCTTCTACAACGACGGAGATCGAGGCGCGGCTCGACTCTGAACGCGTGATCCAGCCAAAGCATCCACAAGGTTATCCACCGCCTGTGGGCAAATAAGCCCCAATTCACAGGCAATGTTGAAAACCTGTGGATAACTTGTCCTCACGGTAGTCAATCACCGCCAGTCAGGCCAAATTCGTTCGCATTTCGTGCGCGTGTCGATGATCCAACTGAACCAAACTGTGTGTAGAACGAGGATTCTGGGAGGTCGAGTTTGACCATCACCTGTCAAAGCCGTAGTTTTAATCAGTTGACCCCAGCCCGAGGGCTACCTCACTCTTTCCCGGCCGCTCAGTTTGGCCTACGGAGATTTAACACGTGGAGACAAAACAATGAGCAAGAGAACTTTTCAGCCGAACAATCGCCGTCGCGCCAAGGTGCACGGCTTCCGCCTTCGCATGAAGACCCGTGCCGGCCGCGCGATTCTCGGTGCTCGCCGTCGCAAGGGTCGCATCGAACTCTCCGCTTAAGCACGCTCGTGCTCGCGGGGGCCCATCGCATCACCACCGGTGACGACTACAAGTTGGTGGTCCGCCGGGGTGTGCGGGTTGTGGGCCCGCATCTGGTGACCTATCTGCGCCGGAATTCCGATGGAGTTTCAGTGCGGTTCGGCTTCATCGTTGCTAAAAACGTGGGCGACGCCGTGCGGCGCAACCGTGTTCGGCGCCGGTTGAAGGCAGCAAGCTTCGATTTGCTTGCCTCAACCCGGCCCGGCACGGATATAGTGATCCGGGCTCTGCCCTCGGCGACGAATGCGCCCTGGTCGATTCTGCATGCGGAATTGGCCGATGCGCTGGGGAAATTCCAGCGCACGTCGAGTTCCCCCGCGGTCGGCAGCAACCAGACGTCGACCCGAACGGCTCGATGACCGATGAAAAGGTTTCTGACGACGCTTCTGCTCCTCCCGCGAAATGCGGGGGTTCTCATTCTGCGTCTGTACAGGGCCGTGATTTCTCCGCTCTACGGCGATGTTTGCCGGTACTACCCCTCCTGCTCGGCGTATGCACTCGGCGCCGTTCAGGAGTACGGACTCATCGTGGGATCAGCCCGAGCCGCGCTCAGGTTGGGCCGATGTCACCCGTGGGCCGCAGGCGGGATTGATGACGTTCCCCTCAAACGGAAGCGTCGCTACACCGTGACGCCGTTTGGTTTTGTTATCGCAGCGAGCCACGGAAAGGGCTGACGCAAAGATGGACCTCCTAGGTACGATTCTCTGGCCGCTGAAGTGGGTCGTCGAGCTACTGCTCGTTGCCTTCCACTCGCTCTTCTCCTTCATGGGGATGGGTTTCAACGACGGCCTCACATGGGTGCTCTCGATCGTCGGTCTCGTGATTGTTGTACGGGCAGCCCTGATCCCCATCTTCGTGCGGCAGATCAAGAGCCAGCGAAAGATGCTGGAGGTTGCCCCACAACTCAAGAAGATCCAGGACAAGTACAAGGGCAAGAAAGACCAGTTCTCACGCGAGGCCATGTCCCGCGAGACCATGGAGCTCTACAAGCGCACCGGAACCAACCCGCTCAGTTCCTGCCTGCCTCTTCTCTTGCAGATGCCGATCTTCTTCGCCCTGTTCTCCGTACTGAACGACGCACAGCGCAGCCAGGCCGGAGTGGGTCCGCTCAACGCCGACCTCGCCAAGAGCTTCGGCAACGCCACCCTCTTCGGCGACGCGCCGCTGCATGATTCGTTCGCCTCCCAGTGGACCAAAATGGTCGCTGGTCAGGACTTCAACGCAGTCGTCATGTGGATCGCGGCCGTCATGGTAGTTCTGATGACTGCCTCGCAATTCATCACCCAGCTGCAGATCGTCTCCAAGAACATGTCACCGGAGACCAAGGCCAGCCCCATGTTCAAGCAGCAGCGCATCATGCTGTATCTGCTGCCTCTCGTTTTCGCCTTCTCGGGCGTCGCCTTCCCCCTCGGTGTCATGTTCTACTGGCTCACGTCCAACATCTGGACCATGATCCAGCAGTTCCTGGTCATCCGGAACATGCCCACGCCCGGTAGTGAGGCAGCCAAGGCGCGCGAAGAGCGTCTGGCACGCAAGGGTAAACTCATCGCCACGGATGGTGACGTGATCGTGGTTGAAGAGCCAAAGAAACCCCAGCGTCAGCAGCCGATCGCCAAGAATCGTGCCAAGAAGCAAACCGGCCCCAAAAAATAAGAAGAGACCCAACGTGACTGAGAACACTGATGTGATCGCCGCGCCTGGACCGGCGGACGAGTCCCCCACGCTCGACCAGCTCGAGCAGGAGGGGGATATCGCCGCAGACTACATCGAGGAGTTCCTCGACATCTGCGATCTCGATGGGGACATCGACATCGATGCCCGCAACGGTCGGGCGTACCTGTCGGTCAACTCCTCGGACGTCGCGAACCTCCGGTTGCTCTCCAAGCCAGAGACGGTCAACGCCTTGCAGGAGCTGACTCGCCTGGCCGTGCAGAACAAGACCGGATCCTTCTCCCGGCTGATCCTCGATATCGGCGGATCCCGAGACGCCCGGCAGTCTGAGCTGGCCTCTCTGGTTGCACGGGCCGTTGAGCGTATCCAGGCCGGCGCCGCCGAGGCTTCCCTGCCGGCCATGTCGTCCTACGAGCGCAAGCTTGTGCACGACCTGGTCTCCGAAGCCGGTTTCGTGTCGGAATCCAAGGGCGAGGGCCGGGACCGCCACACGGTTATCTCCCCGGCGTAGCTCTCGCGCCGTGACTGACATTCTTGAGGTTGAACCTGCCGCGGCTGTGGCTCTCTTCGGAGACCGAATCGAGGTGGCGCGCGCATTCGTGCGCAACCTGGCCGCACAGGGTGAGGAACTCGGTCTGATCGGGCCACTTGAGTTACCCCGGCTATGGAGTCGACATATCCTCAACTGTGCGATCGTCGCTCCACTCCTGCGTCCCGGCCTGGTCGGCGACGTGGGTTCCGGGGCCGGTCTGCCGGGCCTGGTCCTTGCGATCGCCCGCCCAGATGTGACCTTTGTGCTGATCGAGCCGATGGAACGCCGGGTTGCCTGGCTCACGAGTCAGGTCACCGCACTGGGTCTGACCAATGCCACCGTGCTGCGGGCCCGCGCGGAAGACGTGCGTCTGCCGCAACGCCTCGACCAGGTCACTGCACGGGCCGTGAGCGCCTTCCGCACCCTGATCCCACTGACCGCCCCCCTTGTGAAACCCGGGGGCCAACTGGTGTTGATGAAGGGCGCGGGGGCACCGGCAGAGATTGAAGCCGCAGCGAAGGCCATCCGCAAGTTCCGTCTGAGCAATGTCGAGGTGATCACGCTCGGTGACGGTGTGCTGCAGGACGTGACCCGGGTCATAAGGGCTACAGTGGATTAGTCCCCGGTGTCGGCTTTCTGTCAGTGGTGAGACACAACCGGAGCCCCTGCGGGATGGCTCATCAATCGTCGAACGCGAAGGTTTCACGTGAAACAACCTGGCGAAGACCAGCAATTGAGCAAGACGGCAACGGGGTTTGACGATACGACTCCGCTCGCCCGGGAGATTTCGGACCTGACCCGGCGCCGGCAGCGGATCGCGGCGGATCAGCTGCCGAAGCCGGAGAAGACGCGTGTTATCACCATCTCGAACCAGAAGGGTGGTGTCGGTAAGACCACCACGGCGGTCAACCTCGCCGCGGCGCTGGCCCGCCAGGGCGCCCGCGTCCTGGTGATCGACCTCGACCCGCAAGGCAACGCCTCCACGGCGTTGGGTGTCGAGCATCGTGCGGAGACGCCGAGCGTCTACGACGTGATCGTCAACGATCTTGAGATGGCCACGGTTGTACAGAACAGCCCCGAGTTCGGGTCGCTGTTCTGCGTGCCGGCGACCATTCACCTCGCGGGTGCTGAGATCGAGCTGGTGTCGCTCGTGGCGCGCGAACAGAGGCTGAATCGCGCCCTCGAATTTCACCTGAAGACGATGGACGATCCGTACGACTACGTATTCATCGACTGCCCACCGTCTCTCGGCCTTCTCACGATCAACGCGTTCGTCGCGGCGCGCGAGGTGCTGATTCCGATCCAGTGTGAGTACTACGCCCTCGAGGGTTTGAGTCAACTGCTCAAGAATATCGAGTTGATCGAGAAGCACCTGAACCCGGAACTCGCCGTTTCCACGATCCTGCTCACGATGTACGACAGCCGCACCAACCTGGCCAACCATGTGGCTCAGGATGTGCGCGAGCACTTCCCGAAGCAGGTCCTGAATACCTTGATTCCCCGGTCTGTGCGCGTTTCTGAGGCGCCGAGCTATGGCCAGAGCGTCATCAGTTACGACCTCAACTCCGCAGGATCGCTCTCCTACCTCGAAGCAGCGGCAGAAATCGCCCGTCGGGGCGCCCCTCAGACAGGAGTCGTACTCTAATGGCAAAACGGACTGGGCTCGGCCGTGGGATCGGCGCACTGATCCCCATCCAGGATGACCCGACACAGGCGCGCCCCGTCGACGTCTTCTTCCCCTATTCCGACGCGGTCAAGCCAAATGAGAACGTCGGCCTGCTGCCCGTTCCCGGGGCCCGCCTGGCGCATCTGAATCCGAACGATATCGTTCCGAACCACGTGCAACCGCGAAATGTCTTCGACGAAACAGATCTGGCCGAGCTGGTGCGCAGCATCAGGGAAGTCGGCGTCCTGCAGCCGATCGTGGTTCGGTCCATCGTTGAGCAACCGGGCAAGTACGAACTCGTCATGGGGGAGCGGCGCCTGCGCGCCACCAAGGAGGCGGGTCTCGCCACCATTCCCGCCATCATCCGCGAAACGGCGGATGTCGACATGTTGCGGGATGCGCTGCTGGAGAACCTGCACCGAGCACAGTTGAATCCCCTGGAAGAGGCCTCGGCATATCAGCAGCTTCTCGCGGACTTCGGTATCACCCAGGAGGAGTTGGCGCTCAAAATCGGACGCTCGCGTCCGCAGATCACGAATACCATTCGTCTGCTCAAGCTTCCGGAGTCCGTTCAGCTTCGTGTCGCGGCCGGCGTTCTTTCGGCAGGTCACGCTCGCGCCATCCTGTCGGTCGCCGACCCGGTCGGCATGTTGAAGCTCGCGGACAAGATCGTCAACGAAGACCTATCCGTGCGGGCAGCGGAGGCCGCTGCGGCGACCACACCGCGGATTGCGCCGGTCAAACCGATCGGCGGGCGCCGACAGGGTCACCTCGATGAGATCGCCGAGCACCTCGGGGATCGCCTCGACACTCGCGTCAAGATTCATCTGGGTGCACGAAAAGGCCAGATCACGGTTGATTTCGCCACCATTGGCGACCTCAATCGTATTCTCGGCGTGATCGGCGAGCCCGGCTTCGGAGCCAGCTAGCCCGACTCCGCCACACCCGTGTCCTCGGACCGGGGGAGGCCCGTAGGTGCTCGACCCTGTCGGTGGTCGAGCCTGTCGAGACCCTGAGTCCCTCGGTGGTCGAGCCTGTCGAGACCCTGAGTCCCTCGGTGGTCGAGCTTGTCGAGACCCTGAGTCCCTCGGTGGTCGAGCTTGTCGAGACCCTGAGTCCCTCGGTGGTCGAGCTTGTCGAGACCCTCTGTCCCTCGGTGGTCGAGCCTGTCGAGACCCTCTGTCCCGTGTGTGGTCTACCCCGTCGCTGGTCGAGCCGGTCAAGATTCGTTCGCTTGTTTCACGTGAAACATCAATTCTGTGTCCTCGCGAGATCGGTCGCACTGCTCGGTGGTCGAGCCTGTCGAGACCCGCGGAGTGAACCGCCAGGGTCTCCCGGTGTGATTCTTCGAGTATTCACAGCGGCGTCGATTCAGAAGCCTTTCCATGTGAGGCCAGAAATGCACGCAAAACGGAATATTTCGCGTCACCAGGAAGCATCCTAAGCGTCGTTGAAGCACTTCGAATTTTCGGAAATCACCTCTGCGAGGCGCAAATTTGATCCATTTCGGGTTCACGAGGGCACGACTGTCCACATCGATTGTTCAGTGTGGTGTGGCTTGGAGGCAGATTTGTCGGTGACGAGGTCTCGACAAGCTCGACCCCCGAAACGCAATGACTTCCAAAAAACCGGTGGTCGAGCCTGTCGAGACCCTGCTAGGTACGCCGAGCGGTGATCCCGGCGGTGGTCGAGCGTGTCGAGCCCCTGCAAGGTACGTCGTGCGGTGATCCCGGCGGTGGTCGAGCCTGTCGAGACCGAAGCTGTCGCACCAGTTGCGGTCTCACACCGCGACGTGGCCTCCGACCCGCAATTGGCCACTGTCCCTGCGCAACCGAGACGCACGAGTTCAGTGCATGTTTCACGTGAAACCTTGTCGCGTCGGTGCATGCTGCTTCAAGAGCATCCACTCACCCAGTGCTGCTCATCGCGGGAGAAGGATTCCCGTCCGCTCACCGAGCGAAGACGACTTGGACCAGCCCCCGGGTGCATTCGGTCGAGTCTCATAAGGGTGGGTTGTCGTTCGTGGCCCTTATGCCCGCGCTCGTGGAGAGAGGTAGTGCACGCGTCGCGTGAGGTAGGTACCCGGACTCTCCGGAAGTGAGGATCCGGGCCTGATCTAGTAGCTGTCTCAAGTGAACAGGTAGTTCTGCTCGCTAGCGGGCAACGACTGGAATTGACGGGGACGACTGGCGACCTGGGGCGACGTGGGTGTGTTTCACGTGAAACATGAGAGTTCAAGGGGCCGAGGAGTCGGAATTGTCTTCCAGAGCGGACCCACTGAGTGCTCGTTTCGTTTCAAACCGATGATTGCAATGCTTCCGGACGTCGCTAATTCTGCCCTGTTTCCTTGTAGCGCGCAGTGTGTTGAATGTCAACCGGGGTGGATCCTGGATGCGTGGCGGGCGGGCGGGAGCAGGTCAGGTCGGTCGATTTCAGACCTGAAGCCCGTTCTCTACTGCTCACAGTGCACAGATCGTGCGAAGTTCCTGCGGTCAAACCGTGTCGGGTGGTAGGCCGGCGGATCCGTAGACCTCTACGGACGTTTGGTCTCCGATGCCGTCCGCGATCGGGGGGCTCTGGTGGAGTCCAACGGCCATCCGTCATGGTGGCGATAGGCAGGTGAATGCCCACGTGGATCATGATCTCGAGGGTGAGCCAGGTGGTGAGTGTCAACACAATGGCTGTGACGCGATACCGAGCAATATGACCACAGTGGTGGAACGGTGCGGACTGCGGTGCGCCGAGTGTTTCACGTGAAACGGTCGAGTGTGCGGTTGTAGGTCGGCTTGACGGACACTGCGTCGGGGAGTAGCTGCGCCTGTGCACGTGAATTGTCGATTGATCCGGCTCAAGGGTCGTGTGGAGGCGTTTATACCGGTCAGGCGTTCAGTCGACAGTCTCAACGCCGCTGCTGCCCAGCCGTGCCGTGCGGCTCAGTGTGGGGAGTTCATCAGCGCGACCTTCGATGAGAGCCCTGCGCTTTCGACGGCTCCATCCCTGAACCTGCTTCTCGCGCGCGAACGCATCCTTGATCATGTAGTACTCCTCAAGATATCGGAGCTCCACCGGGCAGCGTGTACGGGTGTAGCCAGCGCCCTCGCCAGCGTTGTGCTGTGATAATCGACGTTCGATGTTCCACGTGCTACCGACGTAGTAGGAGCCGTCTGAGCACTCGAGGATGTACATATATGGCATGGGGACCATCTTGGCTGCGACGGTGGGGAGATGCGGGCGGGCTGCGGGTGTGGGACAACATGGCGGAGTGTTGGCGTGGGGGAGGAGATGTGGAGCGGCTGTCGAAGCGTGATGGTCCCAATGGTCCCACCCGTGGAGCCGACTCAGAGGTGAGCGGTTGTGTGGGGTGAGGCTTCGACAAGCGCGACTGGGGCGAGCGGGGAGGGGTCTCGACAAGCTCGACCACCGTGGCGTGCGGTCTGGTGGGTGGGTCTCGACAAGCTCGACCACCGTGGGTGCTCGACCGGCGTGAGTGCTCGAGCCGCGTGGGGGTGGCGTGGCCGGCGTCAGAGGGAGGGGGTCTCGACAAGCTCGACCACCGTGGGTGCGAGACCACCGTGGGTGCGAGACCACCGTGGGTGCGAGACCACCGTGGGTGCGAGACCACCGTGGGGGCGACTGGGGGACGAGTCTCGACAGGCTCGACCACCGGGGCAGCGGGGTGCGTGTTTCACGTGAAACACGGCGGATTGGGGGAGTTTTAAGCGTCGGCGATGGCCGCGCGGGCGAGCGCGTCGTAGACGGCGCCGAGGGACTGCCCGGAGGCTTCGATGCACTGGGGGACCAGGGATGTCTCAGTCAAACCGGGGAGGACATTCGCCTCCAGGAACCACGGCACTCCGTCCGCGTCCACGATCAGGTCGATGCGGGAGATGTGCCGGAGACCGAGCAGGGTGTGAATGGCGATCGCGGTCTCCGCCACCAGGTCGGCGATCTGGTCGTGAATACGAGCCGGAGTGTAGAACAAGGTCTCTCCGGCGTTGTACCGAGCCTCGAAGCTGTACACACCGTCGATGGGGACGATTTCCACGGCGGGGAGGGCGACGGGGCCGTCGCCGATGTCAATCACGGTCACAGCGAGCTCAGTGCCCTCGACCTTCTCTTCAACGAGCGCGACGGTGGCGTAGGTATAGGCATCGACCATGGCCCGGGGCAGCCCGGCGGCGGTGTCGATGATACTGACTCCCTGGGCCGAGCCGCCTTCGGCGGGCTTCACCACAAGCGGCGTGGGTAGTGCGGTGAGCAGGTGCTCCAGAACACTCGCGGCACCGAGATCGCGGAATGTCTCGGTGGACAGGGCGATCGAGTCCGGGGTCGAATACCCGGCCCGGCGCACGAGCTCCTTGGCGATGGGCTTGGACCAGGCCAGACGTGCGGGGCCGCCGCGTGAACCTACGTGGGGGATCCCCGTGGTCTCGAGGAGGGCCAGGAGGGCTCCGTCCTCGCCGGTCGCCCCGTGCACGACCGGCCAGACCACGTCAGGCTTGCGCCTGGTCAGGTCGGCGAGCAGACCGGCCTGGGGATCGAGCAGGGTGACGGTGTGACCGAGGCCCGTCAAGGCATCCGCGACCCGTCGTCCCGATCGAAGCGACACGTCTCGCTCATGCGAGATCCCACCGGCGAGAACAACAATATCAAGGGGTGAAAAATCGCTCATGATCAGGGTTTTCCTTGCTCTGGCTGAAATGGGACCGGGGGAGGTGAACTAGGAGACGTCCGGCGGAGGTGACGTGAAGCGGCCGTCTTCGTACGGCGGGTTCAGGGAACCGGTGCCGGCGAAGGTCTCAAGCAGGTCAAGCTCATCGCGGAGAACGGTCGCAAGGCGGCGTACGCCGAGACGGATGTGATCCGGCGTCGGGTAACAGAAGGAGAGGCGCATGTTGCGCCGCCCGTCCCCGTTGGCGAAGAATGCCGTGCCCGGCGTGTATGCCACGAGCTCCTTGACCGCCCGCGGCAGCATGGCCTTCGAGTCGAGCCCATCGGGAAGGGTCACCCAGACGTAGAACCCGCCGTTGGGGTTGGTCCAGGTGAGATCGGGCAGGTACTCCTCGAGGGCATCCAACAGTGCGGTCTTGCGCTCGTGGTAAACGCCGCGGAACGTGTTGATCTGCCCCTTCCAGTCGGCTGTCGCGAGGTACTCCGAAATGACCAGTTGGCTGAACGAGCTGGGGGAGAGCACTGCGGCCTCGTTAGCCAGCACCAGCTTCTCCCGGATGGCGTGCGGGGCCAACGCCCACCCCACCCGGAAACCGGGAGCGAGGGTCTTGGAGAACGTGCCGAGGTAGACGACGCCGTCCTCTTCGACCGAACGCATCGCATCCGGTGCCGGCTGGTCGAAATAGAGCAGCCCGTACGGGTTGTCCTCCAGCACCAGAATGTCGTTGGCCCGGGCGATCTCAAGGATTTCGAGGCGCCGGGCCCAGCTGAGCGTCACGCCCGCCGGGTTGTGGAAGTTGGGGATCGTGTAGAGGAACTTGATGGTCTTGCCGGCGGTTTTCAGGCGCTGGATGTGCTGCCGAAGCGCCTCGGGGATCAGACCGTGCTCGTCCATTGGCACGTGGTCCACCTCGGCCTGGTACGACTTGAAGATGACCATGGCGGTCACATAGCTGGGGCCCTCCGAGAGCACCACGTCACCGGGATCGAGAAAGAGCTTGCTGACCAGTTCCAGCGCATGCTGCGACCCGGTCGTCACGACAACGTCATCGGCGTGCGCACGGATGCCCTCCAGCGCCATGACCTCGAGAATCTGCTCTCTCAAGACGGGGACCCCCTGGCCGGAGCCGTACTGCAGGGCGACGGGGCCCTGCTGGCGCATGACACGGTCCATGGCGCTGATGACCAGGTCGGGTGGCAGAGCAGCGACGAACGGCATGCCGCCGGCCAGGGAAACGACTTCGGGGCGGGAAGCCACCGCGAAGAGGGCCCTGACCTCGGAGGCGCGCAACCCCGCGGCTCGCTCGGCGTAGTGGTGGTACCAGGGGTCGAGGTTGTTGCCGGTCTGGGGAGAGCGCTGTGCGGTCACGTCACGTCCGATCTGGTGAGGCTTCAATCGTATGGGGTTGCCACCACTCGGCCCGAATCCCAAAAGACCCGCCCGGCGAGTGCCGGGCGGGTCAGGGTCTCTGCGGAGAGAGGTGGTCAGGCCAGGTAGGCGGCCAGATCCTTCTCGAGCGCAACCTTGGGCTTGGCGCCGATGACGGTCTTGACGACCTCGCCCTTCTGGAACACCTTCATCGCGGGGATGGAGGTGATCTGGTACTTGGCGGCCAGCGCCGGGAAGTCGTCGACGTTCAGCTTGACGATGTCGAGCTTGTCAGCGTTCTCGGTGGCGATCTGATCGAGGATCGGGCTGACGGCGCGGCACGGGCCACACCACTCCGCCCAGAAGTCCACCAGAACGGTCTTCTCGTTGTTGATGACTTCCTGGTCGAAGGTGGCGTCGGTGACAGCGCGTGCAGACATGTGGTTGCTCCTTGATTGTGTGATGGGCGAGTTCGGTGAGGTTTACGCGAGTGCGGGTTCGCCGGCGCTGGCCAGCAGTTCCTCGGGCAGCGAGGCCAGGTAGTGCTCCGCGTCGAGGGCGGCGACGGTTCCGGATGCCGCGGCGGTCACGGCCTGACGGTACGTCGGGTCGATCACGTCGCCTGCCGCGAACACACCGGTCTGGCTGGTCTTCGAGCTGCGACCGGCGACGGCGATGGTGCCCTCGGGGGTGAGGTCGAGCTGGTTGTGCACGAGGTGCGTGCGCGGGTCGTTGCCGATCGCCACGAAGATACCGCCGAGGGGGAGCGAGGTCTCGGCGCCGGTGACGGTGTGGCGCAGGACCAGGCCGTCCACGGCATCCGTGCCCGTGATGCCGACCACCTCGGAGTTCCAGACGAATTCGATCTTCGGGTTGGCGAAGGCGCGCTCCTGCATGATCTTGGAGGCCCGCAGGGTGTCCTTGCGGTGCACGATGTAGACCTTGCTCGCGAAGCGGGTGAGGAACGTGGCCTCCTCCATGGCGGAGTCGCCGCCACCGATCACGGCAATGGTCTTCTCCTTGAAGAAGAAGCCGTCGCAGGTGGCACACCAGGACACGCCGCGGCCGGACAGGCGCTCTTCGTCCTCGAGGCCGAGCTTGCGGTAGGCGGAACCGGTGGCGAAGATCACGGCAAGGGCTTCGTGCGTCTCGCCGCTGCCGAGGGTGACGGTCTTCGTGTCGCCGGTGAGGTCGAGCTCGGTGACGTCGTCGTAGAGAACCTCAGTGCCGAACCGCTCGGCCTGCTCCTGCATCTTGGCCATCAACTCGGGGCCCTGGATACCCTCGGCGAAGCCCGGGTAGTTCTCCACCTCGGTCGTGTTCATCAATTCGCCGCCGGCTTCGACCGAACTGGCGATCAGAAGCGGCTTCAGGTTCGCGCGGGCGGCGTAGATCGCGGCCGTGAAACCGGCCGGTCCGGAGCCGATGATGATGATCTGACGCACGCGTAGACTCCTTCGAGTTGTAGGGGGAAGCGATCTCAATTGCCTCGCTGCCGGATACAACACATCCTAATCGGATGCTATTCCGAGGCTCCTGAGCGCCGGTCACCCGGCCGGCCGTCGACCGATCGGTCGTGCAGTGGATCAGCGGCGACGGATGCGGTCGACCAGCGGGTCGACGAAGCCCCGAAGCTCGCTGGTGCGCATGAGCAGCAGCAGCCCGAAGTAGACGGCGGACATGACCAGTCCGATCACGATCATGGACACGACGGCCGCGAGCTTCCCGGAAAGGGCGAACCCGGCTTCCTCGGTGCCCCCGAGCAGGAGCAGGAGCAGGAGACCGGCCAGGATTGCGGGCACGGCGGCCACCGCGTACTTGACGAGGCTGCGCAGGATGCGCCGCCCGTCGAGGCCGCCCAGACGCCCGCGGAGCAGCCAGGCGGCCAGCACAGCCTGGGCCACGCCGGAGACGGTGACCGTGAGGGCGACGCCGGCGGCGATCCAGGCGCTGGGCAGGAGCGCACAGGCGAGCACGCCGATGATGACCAGGGTCACCTGGAACAGGGTGAAGAAGAACGGCGTCCGGGTATCGCCGAGAGCGTAGAAGGTGCGCTGCACGACGAACAGGATGCAGAACGCGACCAGGCCGAGGACGTAGGCGATGATGACGTTTCCGATGCTCTGCACCTGGTCGTACGGGGAGACGAAGACCCGTGCGAACGGATAGGCGCAGACGGCGATGACGGCGGAGGCGAGCATGATGATCAGGGTGGTTCCCCGGATGGCGGAGGAGGCATCCGTTCTCACCAGGTCCACCTTGCCCACCGAGGCGTGCTCGCTCATGCGGGTGAAGTAGGCGGTGGCGACCGAGACCGTGATCACCGAATGCGGGAGCATGAAGATGAGCCAGGCGGTGTTGAGCGCCGCGACCGAAGCGTCGGAGTCGCCGGCGAGAGTCACCACCCGGGTCTCAACGATCCCGGCCAGGGTGGTCAGAAGAAGCATCCCGAAGGTCCAGCTCGCCATGCGGCCGGCCACGCCGAGACCGACGCCGCGGAATCGGAAGTCGAGCCGGAAGCGCAGGCCGATGCGGTGCCAGAAGTAGAACAGCACGACCGCCTGGAGCACGACCCCGAGTGTGGCACTCCCGGCCAGGACCGCGATCATGGCGGGCGTGAACTCGGTGGCCAGTCGGGCACCGTTCGGGTCGGCCCCGTAGAGCGCGGAGAAGATGACCAGACCGGCGATGGCCACGACGTTGTTGAGCACGGGAACCCAGGTGAACGGGCCGAATGACTTGCGAGCGTTGAGCACCTCACCCAGGACCGTGTAAAGGCCGTAGAAGAAGATCTGCGGCAGGCACCAGAAGGCGAACGCCGTTGCCAGAGCCAACGATTCCGGCTTCATGTTCGACCCGTAGAGCAGCGTCAGCACGGGAGCGAGGGCGGTGGCTGCGATGGTCGTCGCGGCGAGGATGACCAGGGCCAGCGTGAGGAGTTTGTTGATATAGGCCGTGCCGCCGTCGTCGTGCAGGCTGGCACGCACGATCTGGGGCACCAGGACGGCCGTCAGGACCCCGCCGGCCACGATGACATAGATGGTGTTGGGGAGCTGGTTCGCGACGGCGAAGGCGTTGGTGCTCTGGCCGACCTGGCCGATCACCCCGGCCAGCACGATCAGTTTCACAAAGCCGAGGATGCGGGAAACGATCGTTCCGGAGGCGAGGAACGCGCTCGCCCGGCCGATGCTGTCGGTCTTAGGCACGGGACTCCGTCGGTGATGCAGTGTCGGTGGGCTCGAGGTTGGCGAGTTCCCGGCGTCGTCGCAGAATGTTGCGCCACACGCCGAAGCCGAAGAACAAGACCACGAATGCCGCGAACAGCAGGGCTCCGAGACCCTCCCAATCCGCGCGCACGTTGATCGGAATCAGGGATGCGTCCTGGATGACTGATCCCGTCGGGGTCAGCAGAGTCACGCGCAGGGTGACGGCGCCGTTGCCCACGGCCGCCGTCACGGGGATGGTCACGGTGCGCGCGGACTGCGCTTCGATGGTGGATTCGACGGCGTCGCCGACCAGTAGTCGTCCGTTGGACGGAACGACCTGCACCATGACGGTCACGGCCTGGTTCAGGGCATTGTCCAGGGTCACGGGGATGTCCACCTGGCTGCCCACCACGTTGATCGGCCCCTTGGTCGCCACCGTGATGGAGCCCAGGAGCTCCGAGGACGCCGCGAGACTGGTGCCGACGGCATCCGACCAGGTCTTGTCGTGCGCGGCCCAGGCGTTGGACAGGAGGGCCATCAGGTCGAGGCGCTGGGTCCCGGTGACGAACACCGGGTTGGACAGCGCCGCGGAGAAGGCGAGAACGTCGGCCTCCCGCTCGAGGAGTCGGGTGGCCTGGTCCACACGGTTTGCGGGTTCGGCCAGGCTGTCGAAGGTGACCTCGTCGGCGGGGGCGGATGCCCGCACCTGCGGCAGGGTGGACGGCGCGTACCAGAGGAGGGTGGACAGAGCATCGATGGTCTGGTCGAGTCGGTTGGCGTTCGGCGGCCAGCCACGATCGAAGGTGGCCAGGAGGGTGCGGGCCGTTCCGGGCCGCTCCGCGGAGACCACCGCCAGCTGCGAGCTGAACTCCGCCATGGCCTTGCGCCACGCGTCATCCGTGGTCGCCATCGCTGCGGCGCGCAGTGCGTCGGCGATGTCGTCGTCGATCACCAGGCCCTGACCATTGCCGGTGCCGAGATCCACGGCGGAGTCGGGGGTGAAGTCGCTGGCGGCCCCCGAGGCGTTCGCACCGCCCAGGATGGTGGTGGTGAGGCCGCCGGCCGTGAACACGTCAAGGTCGCTTGCGGCCACGTCGCCCTCGGCGGGCCAGCCGATGTCGGTGGCGCTGTATTCCCAGGCGAGCAACTCCTCCATGGTCGGCGGCGTGCCGTCGACCGGAGGTGCCGGCTGTTCCGTGGAGGCGGGCGAGTCCGTGGCCGCGTCCGCGGGCGTCTCAGCCGGTTGGGGGGCGTCAGTGGACTCAGTGGGCGGCAGGTTCTGGTCCGTCGCGGTGAACAGCGCGGGGTCGATGGCCTGGTCGAAGGAGGTCGGCGTGAGAAGTGTTGCCGCGCCGGCCTGGGCCTGCAGGGACAGATCCGCATCCGCATAGCTGAGAGGGAATATATCGTTCGGCGCCTGGTCGAGCCGGTCCAGCCACGCGATCGCGCTGGGCGGCGCGGCGGAGCCGAGAATACGGATGGAAACGATGATCATCGGGTCGATCGCGATCGTGACCGGTTTCCCGGCGACGCCGTCGAGCTGGCGGCTGAGCACGCCGGACGGCGAGGTGTAGGTCTCGAGCGCGTTCGAGGTGATCAGTCCGGTGGACTGAGCGGGAACGGTGATCGGCATGATCACCGCCAGATTGACCGGTGTGACCTCCTCATCCGAATACCAGACGAAGGTGCCGCGGCCCTCGGCGCGGACAGTGTCGCCGGTGGTGAGGGTGGCGGCGATGCCGCGGGCACCCCAGGCGTTGCCGCTGGTGAGGCCGACGGAATCCGCCGGCACGGTCAGCGTGAAACTCTCGACGCTGTCCGGCTGGATGGACGCCGTCACCGGCCGGCTCAGCATGAGGTCGCCGGATGTGACCGACGACTCCGGGCTCAGCCAGGAGTTGAGGGCGGTGCGGCTGATGAGCGCGCGCTCCGCGAGGTAGAGGTCGATGGTTCCCGGAGCGATGGTGTCGGGCGTCGCATTGTCGATCGTGACGGTGACCGTGAGGTCCTGGTCGGCCTTCAGCGGCTGCATCGTGGTGGGTGCCACCGTGATACTGACCTCGTTGGCCGACGTGGCTGCGGCGACCTGCGCGGTTTGCGCGGACTGCGCGGCCGGTGCAGGCATCTCGGCGGATGCGGGCAGGCCGATCGCGAGCGGGAGCACCCCTGCCAGCAGGCCGGCCAGAACGACGCCCAACGGCATCCGTGGGCGTCCCCGGAGGCCCCGCCTCGATCCGGGGAGCGCGGGCCGATGCTGAGGTACAGACACGGCCACCATGTAGGGGATTCTACGGCTTACACGGGTGGGATGACGCTGCGCCGGGCGGTCGGCGCCCCTCCAGCAACTAATATGGGGGCATGCAGAGCGTTGCGACAGCCCTCAAGCGGCTGGGCGACCTGGCTGCCACCCCCACGGTTTCCCGACTGGCCACGGCCTTCGCGAACGCCGGCCACGAGCTGGCCCTGGTCGGCGGCCCGGTGCGCGACGCCTTCCTGGATCGGCCGATCAATGACCTCGATTTCACGACGGATGCCACACCGGACCAGATCCTGAAGATCGTGAAGCCGATCTCGGACGCCCACTGGGACATCGGCCGGGCGTTCGGCACCATCGGCGCGCAGGTCTCCGGCGAGAAGGTGGAGATCACGACCTACCGGTCCGACAGCTACGACGGTCAGACCCGCAAGCCCGAGGTGGTCTTCGGGCACCGCCTCGAGGACGACCTCCTGCGCCGCGACTTCACGGTCAACGCGCTCGCCCTGCGCCTGCCGGGGCTCACCCTGGTTGATCCCGCGAATGGCATCGATGATCTGCTGGCCGGCGTTCTGCGCACCCCTATCTCCCCGGAGATCTCGTTCGGCGACGACCCGTTGCGCATGATGCGGGCAGCCCGGTTCACGGCCCAGCTCGGATTCTCCCTAAACGTAGACACCGCGGTGGCGATGGAAGCGATGGCGGACCGCATCCGTAACATCTCGGCCGAACGCATCGGCGAGGAGCTTACGAAGCTGCTGACGGCGGACAACCCGCACGCCGGCGTCGAACTGCTGGTGGACTCGGGGCTGTGTGCGCTGGTGATGCCGGAGATTCCCGCATTGCGGCTCGAGGTCGACGAGCACCACCACCATAAGGACGTCTACCAGCACACGCTGACCGTTCTCGACCAGGCCATCGGCTATGAGACATCCCGTGGCAACTTCGACGGCCCGGACCTGATCGTGCGCCTTGCGGCTCTCCTGCATGACATTGGAAAGCCGGCGACCCGCAAACTCGAGCCGGGTGGCGTGGTCAGTTTCTACCACCACGACCTGGTCGGAGCGAAGCTGGCCAAGAAGCGCCTGCGTGCGCTGCGCTTCGATAACGACACCATCGCGGCGGTCGCGCGTCTGATCGAGCTGCACCTGCGCTTCTTCGGCTATACCGAGGGTGCCTGGACCGACTCCGCGGTGCGCCGGTACGTGCGCGATGCCGGGGACCAGATCGAGCGGCTGCACATCCTGACCCGTGCAGACGTGACCACCCGCAACCGTCGCAAGGCCGACCGTCTCGGCTTCGCCTATGACGATCTGGAACACCGCATCCACGAGCTGAATGAGCAGGAGGAGATGGCGGCCGTGCGTCCCGACCTGGACGGGGAGCAGATCATGGCCGTGCTCGGCGTGCGTCCCGGCCGCGAGGTCGGTGAGGCCTACCGCTACCTGCTCGAGCAACGCCTGGACGACGGCCCGCTCGGTGAGGAAGAAGCCACCCGTCGCCTGAGCGCCTGGTGGGCCGAGCGCGCGCAGTAGCGCCCTCGCCGCCGCACAGACATCCCCTTCGCCCGTCGCCGAGGCTCGCCGTTTGTGCCGAGAGTAGCCGCGCGGGCGGCGACTTTCGGTTGAACCAGCGATAGTCGAGAACCAACGGCACTTCGCGAGCGGATGTTCGACTATCCCTCCACAGGGCCTCCGCAGTCCATCCTTCCCCCAGGATCCCCCAGTGCGGTCGAAGCCACTGAGTCGCACAACAGCATGGGGCTATGAATCCTGACTCCCCACATGACTGGCGGCCACTGCACCTCGGACGTGACGCTCGGCTTCTTGGCAGTGATGGGCGCCCCGTTCAGCGGCTGGTCCGCTCCGGTCAAGCCGTTCGCCTGCGGCGTGGCGTTGCCGTCGACGCAACCGGCTGGGAAACGATCAGTGATCGCGATCGGTACTTTCTGCGTATGCGCGCTGTGGGGGCCACCAGAAAGACTCGCCCCGTCTACTCCCACGAATCGGCTGCTGTTCTGTGGGGTCTGCCCGTCATCGGTCGATGGCCCGACGAGGTGCACCTCATGGCGGCCGGCAGAAGTGGCGTGCACTCGAAGAACGGGGTCACCTGGCACCACGACCGACTCCCCGACGAGGATGTCGTCGAGATCGACGGGATGCTTGTCACGAGTCTGCTGCGCACCCTGATCGACAGTGCGCGAACAAGAGGATTCCTGTCGGCAGTCGCCGCCCTCGACTACGGAACGAAACCTCGGTTCACCCTGCCGAATGGCACGGCTGCGTGCGGAATCGACCGCGACATCCTGATTGATCGACTCGACTCCGACGGACCCACGCGTGGGGCACGCGCCGCTCGGATCGCCATTGTCTTCTGTGATGATCGTTCCGGTTCGGTGGGCGAGTCTCTCAGCCGCGGACAGATTCATCTGTGCGGATTCCCGCCCCCTGAACTTCAAGTGTCCTTCGTGCACGGCGACGGGCAGGAAGACATCACGGACTTCCGGTGGGTTCAGAAGCAGGAGACCCGCACACTTCGCCTCCTCGGCGAATTCGACGGCAAAGTCAAATACACGCGGGACGACTTCATGAACGGGCGAACCATTGAGGAGGTCGTCTGGTCGGAAAAGCTCCGTGAGGACCGGCTCCGCGGCACCGGGCACGGAATGGCGCGCTGGATCTGGGCGGAAGCGCTGCGCCGGGAGAGCCTGCAACGCCTTCTTCTCGCAGCTGGGCTGCGTCCCGAACCAGGTAAACGCCCCGTGGGAGAAGTGAATGTCGCCATTCGGACCCAGAATCGCCGATAGGACGACGATGATCGGCACATTCGGCGATTCCCGCGATAACGCTGACGGCCTCCGCGTCGACAAGAGCGCCAAACCAGTGAGTGGACGGGGGCGGTGGCGGAGGGCCGTCGCTTCCGGTAGTCTTGGCAGGTTGTCTGTGCGCCGGATTCCCGGCCTCCGCGTTCAACACATGCACAACCCTCCTGTTGCAGAGATTCTGCAGCCGTTTAGTCCGAAGGAGGTGGGTTAGTCATGCATCAGTACGAGTTGATGGTTATCCTCGATCCCGAGATCGATGAGCGCACCGTAGCTCCCAGCCTTGACAAGTTCCTCAACGTTGTTCGCAACGATGGTGGAACCATTGACAAGGTTGACGTTTGGGGTCGCCGCCGTCTCGCATACGAGATCAACAAGAAGTCCGAAGGCATCTACGCCGTTGTCGACTTCACCGCGAACGCTTCTGCCACGGCCGAGCTCGACCGCCAGCTGAAGCTGTCGGAAGCCGTCATGCGCACCAAGGTTCTTCGCGCAGAAGAGGGCATTGCCCAGGTTGCCGTCGCAAGCAAGCTTGCCGCCGAGAAGGCCGCCCGCAAGGCAGCCAACCCGAAGGTAATCGCTGCGAAGGCTGAAGCCGCCGCCGCCGCTCCGACCGCCAAGGTCGCCGCGTCTGCAAAGCCCGCTTCGGCAGTTGCTGCCGCTGCGGTCAAGGCTGCTCCGGCCAAGGCCGACGCCCCGGTTGCCGACGCTCCTGCCACGGCAGAAGCTGCAGCTCCCGTCGCGGCCGAGTCCGCCGACAAGGCAAGCGACAAGTAGCCCATGGCCGGCGAGACCGTAATTACCGTGGTGGGCAACCTCACCAGCGATCCGGAGCTGCGTTACACGCAGAACGGGCTGGCGGTTGCCAACTTCACCATCGCATCCACTCCGCGCAATTTCGATCGCGCAACGAGTGAGTGGAAAGATGGCGAGTCGCTCTTCCTGCGCGCGAGCGTTTGGCGTGAATTCGCCGAACACGTGGCCGGTTCGCTGACCAAGGGTACCCGTGTCATCGCTACCGGGCGTCTCAAGCAGCGTTCGTATGAGACGAAGGAAGGCGAGAAGCGTACGAGCATGGAGCTCGAGATCGATGAAATCGGTCCTTCGCTGAAATACGCCACCGCTCAGCTCACTCGAGCGCAGTCATCGTCGGGTCCTCGCAGCGGCGGCGCACCTGCCGTTGCGTCGAACGACGAGCCCTGGGCTGCCAGTGCCCCCGCCGCGAACACCGGTGGAGACGTCTGGAACACTCCGGGAAACTTCAGCGACGAGACACCCTTCTAAGCCGGACCTTTCAGGTTCCTGGCTGAAAAACACTTCTTAAGAAAGTAAGGAAATCATGGCTGGAAAGTCGAGCGGCGACCGCCGCAAGCCGCTCCGCGGAGCTAAGGGTGGCAAGAACGCCGCTCCCGCGAAGTCGATCCGGGTTGGTGTCATCGATTACAAGGATGTCCCCACCCTCCGCAAGTTCATCTCCGAGCGTGGAAAGATCCGCGCCCGTCGCATCACCGGTGTTTCCGTTCAGGAGCAGCGTCTCATCGCCCGCGCCGTCAAGAACGCTCGCGAAATGGCGCTGCTGCCCTACGCCGGTTCAGGCAGGTAGGACACCTCATGTCAAAAATCATTCTGACGCACGAGGTCTCCGGCCTCGGTGCACCCGGTGACATCGTCGAGGTCAAGAACGGGTACGCCCGTAACTACCTCTACCCGCAGGGTTTCGCTGTTTCCTGGACCCGCGGTGGCGAGAAGCAGATTCAGCAGATCAAGGCCGCCCGCGTAGCCCGCGAGCACGCCACCCTCGAAGAGGCGCAGGCCCTCAAGGCTGCACTCGAGAACGCCAAGGTCAAGCTGGTCGTCAAGGCCGGCGAAGGCGGACGCCTCTTCGGCTCCGTCAAGACCACGGACGTTGCGGAGGCAGTCGCCGCCGCAGGGCTCGGTGCAATCGACAAGCGCAAGATCGAGCTCAGCCCGATCAAGATGACGGGCGAGCACCAGGCGACGGTTCGTCTTCGTGACGAGCTGAGCGCGACCATCACACTGCTGGTGGTAGCCGCAAAGTAAGACAGATCGCAGGTGTAGCGGCGGACTCCGTTTGGAGTCCGCCGCTACACCCGTTTAAGGAGTTCCGCTCACCCTGTTCAGGGGTGATTTCAGATCTTGAAAATGAGGGTTTGTGCACAGCTTCCCCCACAGCACACCAAGCTTCAACGGCTTGTTTAGATTACTTTCCACACACTGCTGTGAATAGTTTTTATACCTGATCAAAAGCATTTTATGAGTCAAAAAACTTAAGTTCTCCACAGTCGAGTGCACAGGTTGTGCACAAGACACGCGGCGTTTCGCCCAGATTCTCCACAGGCTTATCCACAGCCCGTTTTGGAGTCCGTCGAGCGAGGTCCGTAGTGTGGGCAGGCGGCCACAATCGAGGTGTGCACAGGGCTGAGGCAGCGATGTCGGAGGGTCCTGATAGAACTGCACCACGAGGAAAAAGGAGGCACAAGTGTCGATCGCTCACTTGGGTCTGGCCGACAAGCGCGGGGCCGACGGGCGCGGCGGACTGGAGCCCCGGCACACCGAGCGCACCCTTCCGCACGACCTCCTGGCTGAGCAGAGCGCGCTCGGCGGAATGATGCTGAGCAAGGACGCCGTCGCCGACGTCGTCGAGACCGTGCGGGCCGCCGACTTCTACATTCCCAAGCACGAGATCATCTTCGACGCGATCCTGTCGCTGTACGCACAGGGTGAGCCCACCGACGTCATCGCCGTCACCGACGAACTCACCAAACTCGGCGAGCTGTCCCGCGCGGGCGGTGCCGACTACCTGCACACGCTCACGAGCCTGGTACCGACCGCCGCCAACGCCGGTTTCTACTCCTCCATCGTCGCCGAGCGGGCCCTGCTCCGCCGTCTGGTCGAGGCCGGCACCCGCATCGCCCAGATGGGCTACTCGGGCGAGGGCGAGGTGCTCGACCTGGTGAACACCGCCCAGGCCGAGATCTATGCGGTCACCGGCGGCACCGAAACCGAGGACTACGTTCCTCTGACGGACGCCGTCACGGCGGCGATCGAGGAGATCGAGGCCGCGAAACTCAAAGACGGCCAGATGACCGGCGTTCCCACCGGCTTCGCCGACATGGACGAGCTCACCAACGGTTTCCATCCCGGCCAGCTCATCATCGTGGCAGCTCGTCCGGCTCTGGGTAAGTCCACCCTGGCCCTCGACTTCGCCCGCGCGGCGTCGATCAAGCACGACATGCCCAGCATCTTCTTCTCCCTGGAAATGGGTCGCAGCGAAATCGCGATGCGTCTGCTGGCGGCCGAGGCATCCGTGCCCCTGCAGAGCATGCGCAAGGGTGCCGTCGACGCTCGCGACTGGACCACCATCGCGGCCACCCGCGGCCGTATCAACGACGCGCCGCTCTACATCGACGACAGCCCCAACATGACCCTCGTCGAGATCCGGGCCAAGTGCCGCCGACTGAAGCAGCGAGTGGGCCTCAAGATGGTCATCATCGACTATCTGCAGCTGATGACCTCGGGCAAGAAGGTCGAATCGCGCCAGCAGGAGGTCAGCGAGTTCTCCCGGGCATTGAAGCTGATGGCCAAGGAACTCCAGGTTCCCGTGATCGCCCTCTCCCAGCTGAACCGTGGTCCCGAGCAGCGCGCCGACAAGATGCCGGCCATCTCCGACCTGCGTGAATCCGGTTCCCTCGAGCAGGACGCCGACATGGTCATCCTGCTGCACCGTGAGAGCGCGTACGAGAAAGACAACCCGCGAGCAGGGGAGGCCGACCTCATCGTCGCCAAGCACCGTAACGGACCCACCCGCACCGTCACGGTCGCCTTCCACGGCCACTACTCACGCTTCGCAGACATGGTGCCGGGCGCGTAGCGCCGAACCGCACCGGTCATATTCTCCGGACGGCACCCGAACCCCACTACGCTACGACTGGGGCTGAAAGTGCCGCGCAAGCGTTCGGATCGGTCCGTTCTCTCCTTCGTGGCCGCCACGAAGGAGACATGCGCGTGAGAGTCGGAATCGCACGAGAACGCCTGCGGGGTGAGCGCCGCGTCGCGGCGACTCCGGAGACGGTAACCCAGCTCACGGCACTCGGACTCGGAGTGCTGGTCGAGGCCGGGGCGGGAACGGAGTCCGGACACTCCGATACCTCGTACACGGATGCCGGCGCGACAGTTGTGCCGCTCCTCACCCCGGGCGACGTCGAGATCTTCTGCCACGTGCGTCCGTTGACCCCTGAGTTCGCCGGCACTCTGCGGCCCGGCACCGTCACGCTCGGCCTGGCGTCGCCCGCCTCCGAGCTGGCCACCGTCGCCGCCCTCGCCGCGTCCGGGGTGACGGCCTTCGCCCTCGAGCTGGTTCCCCGCATCTCGCGCGCCCAGTCGATGGACGCCCTCACCTCCCAGTCCCTGGTCTCCGGGTACCGCGTGGTGCTGGAGGCAGCCATCCGCTTCCCCCGGTTCTTCCCGCTCTACATGACCGCCGCCGGCACGATTCCGCCGGCCCGCGTGCTCGTGCTCGGCGCCGGCGTCGCCGGACTGCAGGCCATTGCCACGGCCAAGCGGCTCGGCGCCCGGGTCTCCGCCTACGACGTGCGCCCGGCATCCGCCGACGAGGTGACCTCGATGGGCGGAACCTTCGTGAACCTCGACCTGGACGCCGTCGAGGGCGCGGGCGGCTACGCCCGCGAACTGAGCGAGGACCGTGCCGTGCGCCAGCGCGAGCTGCTGGCGCCCTACGTCGCCGCCGCCGACGTGATGATCACCACGGCGGCCATCCCCGGCCGCGCCGCCCCGTTGCTCGTCACGCACGACATGGTGACCGCGATGCGCCCCGGTTCGGTCGTGATCGACCTCGCCGCCGAAACCGGCGGGAACGTCGAGGGTGTTCTCGCCGGGCAGGACACCCAGGTGCCCACGAGCGCCGGCGACGGCTTCGTGACACTGGTCGGCATGCAGGATGCCCCGTCCACCATGCCGGCGGATGCCTCCCGCCTCTTCGCCAAGAACGTGGCCAACCTGCTCGCCTTGATGACCGCCGACGGTGCCGTGACGCCGGACTTCACCGATGAGGTGGTTGCCGGCGCCTGCCTGACCCATGACGGCACGATTCGGCACGAACCGACGGCCGCCGCCGTAGCCGCAGCCGTGACAGGAGAGAACTGATGGATCCGATCACCCTGCTGACCGTCGTCGTGCTGGCGGTCTTCGTCGGCTTCGAGGTCGTCTCGAAGGTCTCGAGCACGCTGCACACGCCGCTGATGAGCGGCGCGAACGCCATCCACGGCATCATCCTGATCGGTGCCATCATCGTCGCCGGGCAATCCCTGGAACCGTGGCTGCTCGCCGTCGCCCTGCTCGCCGTGGTGATGGCCACCGCGAACCTCGTCGGCGGCTTCGTCGTCACCGACCGGATGCTCCAGATGTTCGCCCCCCGCAAGCCGGCCGGCGTCGATACGAAGAACGACCCGAAGGACACGACGAAATGAGCCTGCTCAGCCCCGAGTGGACCGGCCTGCTCTACCTGATCGCCGCGGTCTGCTTCATTCTCGCCCTGCGCGGACTGTCCTCGCCGAAGACCGCCCGCCGCGGCAACCTGATCGGGGCCGCGGGCGCGCTGCTGGCCGTGGTCACCGTCTTCCTCTCCGCCCGGATCGAGAACATCCCGTTCATCCTGATCGCCATCGCGGTGGGGTCGGCGATCGCCGCGCCGATCTCCCGGCGGGTGGAGATGACCCAGATGCCCCAGCTCGTCGCGCTCTTCAACGGCGTCGGCGGCGCCGCCGCCGCGCTGGTCGCCGTGCTGGAACTCCACAGCAGCGAGAGCCCGTGGAGCAAGGTCGCAGTCGTCTTCACCATGCTCGTCGGCGCGGTTTCGTTCTCCGGTTCCGCCGTCACCGTCGGCAAGCTGCAGGGTCTGATCAGTTCACGTCCGCTCATCTTCCCCGGCCTCGCGATCGTGATGGGCGGCGTGGTGCTGGCCGCCCTCGTCGCCGGAGGCTTCGTCGTCGCCACCGGTGCGGCCGGCTGGGCCATCGCCCTCCTGGTGCTGGGCCTCCTCGTCGGCGCGCTGCTCGTGCTCCCCGTCGGCGGCGCGGACGTTCCCATCGTGATCTCCCTGCTCAACGCCTTCACCGGGCTGGCCGTCGCGGCCTCCGGTATCGTGCTCGGCAACCTGCTCCTCGTCGTGGCCGGCACCCTCGTGGGCGCCAGCGGCACGATCCTGACCCGCGCGATGGCATCCGCCATGGGCCGAGGCGTCAGCGGGATCCTGTTCGGGGCGTTCAAGGGCGGATCCACGGCCGGCTCGACTACGCAGAGCGACCGGCCCGTGCGCAGCTCCAACCCGGAAGACGTTGCCGTGCTGCTGAACTACGCCCAGCGCGTCGTCATCGTGCCCGGTTACGGCCTCGCCGTGGCGCAGGGCCAGCACACCATCGCTGAACTGGCCACCACCCTCGAGGCCCGCGGCGTCGAGGTCGTCTTCGCCATCCACCCGGTGGCCGGCCGGATGCCCGGGCACATGAACGTGCTTCTCGCCGAGGCCAATGTGCCCTACGAGGCGTTGAAGGAGATGGCCGAGGTCAACCTCGAATTCAAGAACACGGATATCGCCCTCGTCGTCGGTGCCAACGACGTGGTCAACCCGGCCGCGAAAACGTCGCCCGGCTCGCCGATCTACGGCATGCCGATCCTCGACGTCGGTGAGGCCCGGCAGGTCGTCTTCCTCAAGCGGTCGATGCGTCCCGGTTTCGCCGGCATCGAGAACGAGCTGCTCTACGACCCGAAGACGACGCTGCTGTTCGGCGACGCCAAGGACTCCCTGACGAAGGTGCTGGGCGCGGTCAACGCGCTCTGACCGGGCCGGCTCTGACCGGGCCGGCTCTGACCGGGCCGGCTCTGACCGGGCCGGCTCGGTCCAGGCCCGGCGGTGTTCGCCTCCGGCCCGGGGCGTGACCCTGGCCTGTCCGGGCGCTCAGGTCTGCGCGGTAGGGTGTCGTCACGGAAGAAATCCAACCGGGCATTCCGAGGGAGAAGCCATGGCGAGCAGGTGGGCGCGATTCGTTCGCGGCTGGCTCACGGCATCCGTCGCCATCTTCGTCGCCGCCCTCTCGCACGTTGCTGCCGGCGGCAGTGCCCCCGGGCCGCTCAGCGTGGTCCTGGCCCTCGCGTTCGCGGGGGTCGCGTCGGTGCTCCTGGCCGGCAAGAGCCTGTCCCTGTTCCGCCTCTCCCTCTCCGTCGGGGTCAGTCAGCTGCTGCTGCACGCTCTGTTCGGCCTCGGCGGGGCGTCGAGCGTCGTCATGACGGGTTCGTCCCATCACCACGGCGCGGGCCTGCCCGAGATCACCGATGCGGCGGCTCTGCCGCTGGTGTCCATGGCCGCCGCGATGCCCGGCACGAGCTGGATGTGGGTTGCACACACCCTGGCCGCCATCGTCACGATCGCGGCCCTCCACCGCGGGGAGAAGACCTTCTGGGCACTGCTCGAGGAGACTGCGAACCGTCTCGTCGCGGTTGTGATCGACCGCGTCGCCCCCGTCTCGATCGCAGCGGATGCCGCGGCCTCGCGCCCGGTCTTCGGCCGGGTCTTCGTACCCGCCGATCTTGGCGTGCTGCTCTCGAGTGTGCTCCGTCGTGGTCCACCGCTGCGCGCCCTGACGCACTGACTCCCGACCCACTCGACGCTGCAGCACCTCCACGAACCGGAGTACTTCGATGACCCATGCCCTTCTGCGACGCCCGGCAACGGGCCTTCTGCTAACCCTGACCGTGATCGCGCTGGCCGTCCTCGGCCCGATGGCTCCGGCGGCGTACGCGCACGATCAGGTGCAGTCGACGCTCCCGGCTGACGGCGAGCACGTCGACACCGCTCCGTCGGCGATCACCATCACCTTCACGGACGAGATCCTTGAGCTCGGCGCCATCGTGATGGTCGTCGACGACGAAGAGCGGAACTGGGCCGAGGGCGAAATGGGCCTCGACGGGGCTCAAGCCACGCAGGCTGTGGAGCCCGGGATGCCCGACGGCGCCTACCAGGTGCGCTGGCGGGTCGTCTCGGCCGATGGGCATCCGGTGTCGGGGGCCTTCGCCTTCGCCGTCGGTGACGCGGTTCTGCCCGAAACCGGCACGGGTGCAGCGACGTCGGAACCGTCACACGACGCCGGCGCGGAGCCCGCAGTCTCGGGCGACGACGCTGAGTCGGGCGCCGGAACCGGACTGCCCCTGGCTGTGGTGGGCCTCATCGGCGCCCTGGGCGGGCTCGCCGTCTTCGCACTGTTCACGCTGTGGAGAGCCAAGCGCCACCGCAACCCCTGAAAAACCTGAAGCACCAGAAAAACCCGAAGCACCTGAGGCACCACACTGTGCCATTCCCAACGAACCTGAACCAGGAGAATTCCCCTTGAAGCTCAACACTGCTCCCACCCGCCTCACCGTTGCCGCCGCCGTTCTGATGCTCGCCCTCTCGGGCTGCGCCGGCGCGGCCGAGACGCCTGCGGCGACCGCCGAGGCCAAGACCGCCGCCGACACCCTGACGATGACGGATGCCTGGGTCAAGGCCTCCGAATCCGGCATGACCGGAGCCTTCGGCCTGCTCGAGAACGCCGGCACGGCCGACGTGACCATCGTCTCGGCCGACACTTCTGCGGCCTCCATGATCGAACTACATGAGACGGTCACCAATGACGCCGGAGACATGGTCATGCAGGAGAAGCAGGGCGGCTTCGTGGTGCCGGCCGGCGGATCGGTCGAGCTCGCGCCCGGCGCGAGCCACATCATGCTGATGGGCCTCACCGGCCCGTTGGCCGCCGGCGATGAGACCACCGTGACGCTGACTCTCGACGATGGATCGAGCCTCGAGTTCACCGCCCCGGTGAAGGACTACACGGGCGCCAACGAGACGTACGAGGGCGACACCGAGATGGATATGGACACCGACAACTAGTGAGTTCCGAACCGACGAACGACCAGCCTGACCAGGCTGAGCCGGCGGCCCACCCGGGCCGTCGGCTCAGCCGGCGGCACCTCCTTCTGGGCGGTGCCGCCGCCGGGATCGGTGCCGCCGGCGCCATCGGCGTCGACCTCGTCGCCAAGGCCGGGCGTGGTGGCTCGGCGGCGCCCGCGGTTCCGCTCTTCAGCGGAACAGCGACCGTACCGTTCTTCGGTCTGCACCAGGCCGGCGTCGACACGGAGCCGCAGGCGCGGGCCACGTTCGTGGCCCTCAACCTGCTTCCCGGGGTCGACCGGGCGGCGCTTCGGCGCATGATGCGCATCCTGACCGATGACGCGGCCCGACTCACCCAGGGTGAGGCTGCCCTGGCCGATTCCGAGCCGGAGCTTGCTGTCGTTCCAGCGCGACTGACCGTGACCTTCGGTTTCGGGCCCGGCCTCGTCGCCATCGCCGGGGGAGAGGCACCCGGCTGGTTGCGGCCGCTGCCCCCGTTCACGATCGACCGGCTCCAACCGGAGTGGAGCGACGGCGACCTCCTGCTGCAGATCGCCGCCGACGACCCGCTGACGGTCGCCCACGCCACCCGGATGCTGCTCAAGGACCTGCGCTCCTTCGCGGCGGTGCGCTGGGTGCAGTCCGGTTTCCGTCGTGCCGCCGGTTCGGAGAAGCCCGGCACCACCATGCGCAACCTGTTCGGTCAGGTGGACGGCACCGCGAACCCCGTGGTCGGAACCGCGGACTTCGACGCCCTGGTCTGGGGTCAGGCGAACAACCCCGCTTGGCTGGCGGGGGGAACGGGCTTCGTCTTGCGGCGAATCAGCATGGACCTCGACAAGTGGGACGGGCTCGACCGGTCGGGCCGCGAGTCCACGATGGGTCGCACCCTGGCCAACGGGGCACCGTTGACGGGAACGAAAGAGCGCGACGAACCCGACTTCGAGGCGAAAACGTCGCTCGGCTTCCCGGTCATCCCCGAGTTCTCCCACCTGCGGCGAGCCCGATCCGAGGACAGGAGCCAACGCATCCATCGCCGTGGCTACAACTACGACGAGGCACCCTCGGGCACCGGTGTCTCCAACTCCGGACTGTTGTTCGCATGTTTCCAGACGGATGTCGACGCGCAGTTCGTTCCCATCCAGACGCGCCTCGACACCCTCGACCTGCTCAACCAGTGGACCACTCCGATCGGCTCCGCGGTGTTCTCGATTCCGCCGGGATGCACGCCGGAGGGCTACATCGGCGACACCCTGTTCTGACCTCCCGGCGGGGCCTCCGGCCCCGCCGGGAGCCTCGGCGTGCCCGCGTAGACTGGACCTGTCTCAACCCGCAACGAAAGAGGTCGCCGCGTGGCGAACGCCCAGGCTCCACACGCACGTCAACCCCGGTACTGGCTGGTGCCGGTGCTGCGCTCAGCCGTCGCCCTTGTCCCCGCGGCGGCGATCACCTTCAACGCCGACCATTCGGCGGAGTTCGGCCTCGTCGCGTTCGGTGCGTTCGCGCTGGTCAGCGGCCTCACGATGGGTCTGCTCAGCCGGCGCACACTGTCCGACCCGCGGGAGCGGTCCCTCTTCCTGGTGCAGGGGGCCGTCGGGGTGATCGCCGGCATTCTCGCGCTGGTCTTCCACGCTGGCGGGCTCGGCTTCTTCCTCTTCCTGGTCTCGGTCTGGGCCGCTGTGACAGGGTTCCTCGAGCTCTACAGCGGAATCCGGGCCCGTCGACGGGACCCGGCCGACCGCGACTGGCTGCTCGTCGGCGCCGTGACGGCGTTCCTGGCCCTGGTCTTCCTGCTCCTGCCGCCCAACGCGGTGGTGTCGGTCGGTCTGTTCGGTGCCTACCTTGTGGTACTCGGCGTCTACCTTGCCATCGCCGGGTTCTCCCTCAAGTGGGCAGGCACGGATGCCGCCCTCATCCTCGCGACTTCACCCAACGATTCGGACACCCTGTGACCCAGAACACGCCGCGCAAGCCCACCCGCTCCGAGAAGCTCAAGCCGGTGGAACTCGTCGGCTTCTCGGCCGTGATGGCGTTGTTCCTCGGCCTCGTCGTGCTGATGAGCACCCGGGACGTGGTGCTCTCCCTGATCGGCTTCGGCGGCACATTCATTCTGGTGCTCGTCGTGATCGCGATGCTCGTTCTCGGCATGAAGCCGAACTCGATCGAGCGCACGGACATCGACGAGCAGAACCACCCGCTGACCTGACCCGCGCGGCAGAACTACGGCAGGTAGTCCAGCAGCGGGTCCGCGAGGCCCACGTAACTGCCGGGCGTCAGCTCGAGCAGCCGCGCTCTGGCGGCGTCGCCGATCTCCAGAGCGGCGACGAACGCCACCAGATCGTCCCGGTTGATGCGCTTGCCGCGGGTGAGTTCCTTGAGCAGGGCGTACGGGTCCTCGATCGTGGAACGTCCCGCCGACACCTCGGCCCGGATCACGGTCTGGATCGCTTCGCCGAGGATCTCCCAGTTGGCATCGAGGTCGCGTGCGAGCATGGCGCGGTCGATGTCGATCTCGCCGAGGCCCCGCGCGATGTTGTCGAGTGCGAGCAGGGAATGGCCGAAGCCCACACCGATGTTGCGCTGCGTGGTGGAGTCGGTCAGGTCACGCTGCAGGCGCGAGGTGACGAGCGTGGCCGCCAGGGAGTCGAGGATCGCACTGGACAGCTCGAGGTTGGCCTCCGCATTCTCGAAACGGATGGGGTTGATCTTGTGCGGCATGGTCGATGAGCCCGTGGCCCCGGCCTGCGGGATCTGGCGGAAGTAGCCGAGGGAGATGTAGGTCCAGACATCCGTCGCCAGATTGTGCAGAACCCGGTTCGCGTGGGAGATGCGCGAGTAGAGCTCGGCCTGCCAGTCATGGGACTCGATCTGCGTGGTCAGCGGGTTCCAGGTGAGGCCGAGGCCCTCGACGAAACCGCGTGAGACGGCGGGCCAGTCCACGGCGGGATCGGCGGCGACGTGCGCAGCGAAGGTGCCGGTGGCGCCGCTGAACTTGCCCAGGTACTCGCTGTTCTCAACCTGAGTGGCCAGGCGTTCGAGCCGGTAGACGAACACCGCGAGCTCCTTGCCCACCGTGGTGGGCGTCGCCGGCTGGCCGTGCGTGCGGGCCAGCATGGAGTCGGCGCGGTATTCGAGGGCGCGCAGGCGGAGGGCGCCGATGACGGCGCGGAACTTGGGCAGCCAGACCTCGCGCACGGCGTCGCTGACGGTCAACGCGTAGGACAGGTTGTTGATGTCCTCGCTGGTGGCGGCGAAGTGGGTCAGTTCGCTGATGTGGTCGAGGCCCAGCGTGGTCAGGCGGCGGCGCACGAGGTACTCGACGGCCTTCACGTCATGCCGGGTGGTGGCTTCCAGAACGGCCAGCTCGTCGATTTCGGCCTGGCCGAAGTCGGTGACCAGCGCGCGCAGGGCCAGCTTCTGCTCGGCGTTCAGCGGCACGGATCCGAACAGGCTGCGGTCGGTGAGGGTGATCAGCCACTCCACCTCAACCTGCACGCGAGCCCGGTTGAGACCCGCCTCGGACAGGTATTCTCCCAATTCGGTGACGGCGGCGCGGTAGCGGCCATCGAGTGGGCTGAGGACCTGGGGCGGTAACGGACTCATCGGACTCCCTGTCGGATTGCGGGTGCAAGTTGCGCGAACAGCGCTTCATTGGCGCTCTCAATCATGCCAAGAACCGTGTCAAAAAAAGCATCGTCCGAATAGTAGGGGTCCGGAACGTCCATCAGGGCGGCCTGGGCCGGGTCGAAACTGAGCAGCAGGCGCACCTTGCTGCGGTCCCGGTCGGTCGATGCCCAGTTGCGCAGGATGCGTTCCTGCGCGCGGTCGAGCACCACGACGAGGTCGAGGTCGGCGAACCATTCCGGGTCGAACTGGCGGGCCCGGTGGTGGCTCCCGTCGTAGCCGTGGGCGGCCAGGGCGGAGATCGTGCGCCGGTCGGCCTGCTCCCCGACATGCCAGTCGCCCGTGCCCGCGGAGCTCGTGGTGATCAGCCGGCCCAGGCCCGAGCGGGTGATCAGGTCGCGCAGCATCACCTCGGCCATCGGCGAGCGGCAGATGTTGCCGGTACAGACGAAAACAATGCGGAACGGTGTCGACTCATCGGGCGTGATCGACACAAAGTCCATGTCCCCATTGTGTGGCACTGCGCACCCCTCCACAGTCGGCGGGCGGACGCACATTTCGTGAACACGCGGATTCGGCGCGGCCCGGCAGGCGCGTGGTGGCACGCTCGCAGTGCGCGAACCGTGGCGGCGGCGGCGGCGCGGGAAGGGCAGACATGGGCATTCCAGGTGACACATTCCTCTCCGAATACGCGGTGGAGGCGCGCCTCGACGGGCTCCGCGAGCGACGGATGCTGCTGCGCCAGCTCCGCGACGACGTCGACCTGGCCGCGGGCCGGCTCACGGCCGCTGACCTGACCGGTTCGTGGCGCTCGCCGGCGCAGCAGGGCTACGACGCCCAGCGCGGCGACCTCGCCGGCGACCTGCGCCGCGCCGCCGTGCTCATCGACGACGCCCTCACCGCCGTGGTGACCTCCATCGACGAGATCCGAGCCGCCCGGGACGCGGCTGCCGCGCCGGCCCCGGCCGCGAGCCCCGCCGCGATCCCCGTCGCGAGGGGCGGGCGATGACCGCGGAACGGCCCGACGGCGCGGGGGACACCCTGATCGTGTCCGGCGGTGGCACCACACTCGTGGCCAGTGACACGCTGCTGGCGGAGGCAGCCCGGCTGCGACTGTTGCAGGCGGCTGCGGAGGACTGGCTGGGGCGACTGAGCCGCATCCAGTCTCTGGATTCCGACCCGTCGACGGGCCCGGTCTGGGCGGCGGCGCCCGGCGCGGGGGAAAGCGTCTACGCGGCCCGGCACGCGCTGAGCGCCGTTCTCGAGCGCAGCGGGAGCCTCGCCGATGCGCTGCTCACGGCGGCGGAGGGCTACGGCCGGGCCGACCGGATCGTCGACTGGGGCACCCGCGTGTCCGGGGCCTGGCTGGGCTCCACACTGGGAATGCTGGCACCCCTCCTCGCCCTGGCCGCGGTACCGGCACTCACGGCCGGCACGGTGGGGTTGCTGCTCGGCCTGCTGGTCACCGGCACCCGGGTCGGGGATCCGGCCGCGCTGGCCGGATCCTGGCTCCAGGCGCATCCGCGGGCTCTGACCAACCCGCTCCTGGTCGCGGCGGTGCGGGTGCTCGTCTCCTCGGTCGACGACGCCGCCGCGGGCCGCGCCGGGGTGCCGTTCCCGGTGTCGCTCGCCCTCGGCGACGAGGGGGCCGGCGTTTTCGGCGTGACGACGACAGCGGCAGCCGCGGTGGTGCTCGCGCGGTCGCTCGGGCTGCTGCGTGAGACGCCGGTGTCCGTGGAGCGGTTCGATGCGCCCACGCGCCGCCTCGGTCCGCCTCACCCGCAGGCATCCTCCGGCCCGCCTGCGCCGGGCGCTGCCGTGCCCGGCCTCGGTGCCCCGACCCGGCCGGTGGCCCCGCCGACCGGATTCGGAGATCTGGCCGCCCGGATCCCCTCGGTGTCGGCCGACGCCCCCCAGATGCGGATCGAGCGCTACGGCGACCCGGATGACGCGTCCTGGATCGTCTACATCGGCGGCACGGCCGCGTGGAGCCCGGTCACCGGCGAACAGCCGTGGGACCTCACCTCCAACCTGGCCGCCGTCGCCGACCAGGGCTCCGGCTCCTACCGCGCGGTCGTGCAGGCGCTGCACGAGGCCGGGGTGGCGCCGGGCGACCCCCTGGTGCCGGTGGGTCACTCCCAGGGTGGGCTGGTGGCCGCCCAGCTGGCGGCATCCGGCGAGTTCAACACCGTGATGATGGCCACCTTCGGAGCTCCCAACGGCCAGGTGAGCCTTTCGTCCGAGGTATCGGCCGTCACGGTCGAGCACTCCGACGATCTTATCCCCGCGGCGGGCGGGGCCGCCAGTGCCGACGATGCGCGCCTGATCGTGCGCCGCGAGGTGTTCGGCGATCGGATGCCGCCGCCGGACCTGGTGCTGCCGGCGCACGCTCTCACCGAATACCGGGACACCGGGCGTCTGATGGACGACTCCGAGGAGCCGCGATTGCGGCAGTTCCGGGCGGACCTCGAGGGCCTGACGGGGACGAACGCCGGTGCCGCGTCCCGGTGGCGGGGCATCCGCCTGGTCGGCGGGCCCGTCGGCGCCGCGCCTACGAGCGGGGGCTGACCGGACGGATCAGCACCCCGAGGATCCAGCTGAGGATGCCCAGGACCAGGGCCCCCAGCACTCCCCACCAGAAGTCGTCGACCGCCAGCCCGAAGCCCACCAGGTCGGAGAACCAGGCCACGATCATCAGCAGGAAACCGTTCACGATCAACGAGATCAGGCCGAGGGTGAGGATGTAGACCGGGAATGCGACCACGCGCACGAACCCGCCTACCACGCTGTTCACGAAGCCGAAAACCAGGGCGACCAGCAGATACGTGACCACGAGCGGCACTGCGCCCTCCGCGTAGGGATCCACGCGAACCCCGGTGACGAGCAGGGTCGTGAGCCACAGGGCGAACGAATTGAGAATCAGTTTGATCAGGAATCTGGCCATGCCTCCACTATGACATCGGGGGCGTCGGGGCGCACCGATGCGTTTGCCGTGGGCATGGCTATGCGGCCACGTGAATATGCCGCGGCGTAGAATCGCCGAGTGAGCCCATCAGACCCGACTTCGGTCCGCCTGCGCCCTGAGATTGTCGCCCTGCCGGCCTATCGGCAGGGACAAGCCGCCGCCGCCACCGCGTTCAAGCTTTCGAGCAACGAGAACCCCTTCGACCCGCTGCCCGGCGTCATCGCCGCAGTGAGCGCCGAAACCGCCTTCAACCGCTACCCGGATGCCTCGGCGCTGGCTCTGCGCGAACGGCTGGCCACGCGGTTCGACCGGAGCGTCGACGAGGTGCACATCGGCGCCGGTTCCGTGGCCATCCTGGCCCAGCTCATCCTCGCCGCCGCCGGTCCGGGCGATGAGGTGCTCTACTCCTGGCGTTCCTTCGAGGCCTACCCGGGTCTGGTCACCGTCGCCGGCGCCACGAGCGTTCAGGTGCCGAACCGACCGGACCACGGCCACGACCTGCCCGAGATGGCCACCCGCATCACGCCGCAGACCCGTGTCGTCATCATCTGCAGCCCGAACAACCCCACCGGCACCATCGTCACGGCGGACGAGTTCGAATCCTTCATGGCCGTCGTCCCGCCCGACCTCCTCGTCATCCTCGATGAGGCGTACTGCGAGTTCGTCACCGACCCCGACGCGGTCAACGGCCTTCCGCTACTGGCCCGGTTCCCGAACCTGGTCGTGCTGCGCACCTTCTCCAAGGCCTATGGTCTGGCCGGCCTCCGCGTCGGCTACGCCCTGGGCCCGGTCGCCGTGCTGGACGCGGCCCGGTCCACCGCGATCCCGCTCTCGGTCACGGGGGTGGCCAGTGCCGCCGCGCTTGCGTCGCTCGACGCCGCCGACCAGCTGCTGCGCAGGGTGCGCGCCCTGTCCGAACGGCGCGACCGCGTCTGGCGTCTCCTCGGAGATCAGGGGTGGAACATCCCGGCGCCCCAGGGCAACTTCATCTGGCTGCCCACGGGCGAGGAGACCACGGATATCGCCGACGTCCTGTCGGCCGTGGGCCTCATCGTCCGCCCGTTCCCCGAAGGCATCCGGATCTCGATCGGTGAGGAAGAGTCTGTGGACAAACTCCTTGGCATTTGCGCCGACATTGTTGATGATCTACCAACGGGGCACCCCGCCCGGAAGTCAGGTTAGTCCGGTGACAGCGACCCCCGCGAGCTCTCCCACGGTACGACTGCTGTCCCCGGAGGGTGTCTTCGCCCCGAGCGAGTCGGCGGCCGAATTCCTGCCGTACCTCGATCGGCTGACCGAAGCCGACTACCGGCGGTTCTACCGTGACATGGTCGTCGTGCGTCGCTTCGACACCGAGGCCGCGAACCTCCAGCGGCAGGGCCAGCTGGCCCTGTGGGTGCCGAGCCACGGCCAGGAGGCCGCCCAGGTCGGATCCGCCTACGCCACCCGCCCGCAGGACCACGTCTTTCCCTCCTACCGGGAGCATGTCGTCGGCATGATCCGAGGCCTCGACCCCGTCGACATCCTGCGGATGCTGCGCGGCGTCACCCTCGGCGGCTGGACCCCGGAAGACCACGGCAACTTCCACCTCTACACGCTGGTACTGGCCTCGCAGACGCTGCACGCCACGGGTTACGCGATGGGCATGCAGCTCGACGGCGCGACCGCGACCGGTAACCCCGAGACCGACCAGGCCGTCATCGTCTACTACGGCGACGGAGCCTCGTCGCAGGGTGACGCCAACGAGGCGCTCGTCTTCGCCGCCAGCTACCAGACCCCGCAGGTCTTCTTCCTGCAGAACAACCACTGGGCCATCTCGGTGCCGGTGACCCGGCAGTCCCGCACTCCGCTGTACCTGCGCGCCGCCGGGTTCGGCATGCCCGGCACCCAGATCGACGGCAACGACGTGCTAGCCAGCTATGCGGTGACGGCCAAACACCTCGACGACGCCCGCGCCGGCCACGGCCCGGCCCTGATCGAGGCCCTGACCTACCGTGTCGGCGCCCACACCACCGCCGACGACCCCACCAAGTACCGTGACCCCGAGCAGCTGGCCTACTGGGTCGCCCGCGACCCGATCGTGCGCTTCCGCAGCTACCTGCAGGGTCTGGGCGTCGAGCAGGAGTTCCTGGAGGCCGTCGACGAGGAGGCCGATGACTACGCGGCGGATGTGCGCCGTCGCGCCCTCGACATCCACTCACCCGACAAGACGGTCATCTTCGACAACGTCTATGCCGAACCGCACCCCCTGATCCAGGAACAGCAGGCCTGGCTCGACCGCTACGAGGCATCCTTCGAAGGAGGCGACGCGTGAGCGACACCATCGTGACCAGCATTCCCGGCCAGGCGACCCCGCAGCACGCGGCGGCGCCCGTGGTGCCGACCGCCACCCCGCGGGCCCTTCCCGGCACGGGCACGGTGAGCCTGCCCATGACCAAGGCCCTCAACGCGGGTCTCCGCCAGGCTATGCGCGACGACCACAAGGTGCTCCTGATGGGTGAGGACATCGGCCCGCTGGGCGGCGTCTTCCGCGTCACCGAGGGCCTGTTCGCCGAATTCGGCGACAAGCGCGTGCTCGACACCCCGCTGGCCGAGTCCGGCATCATCGGCACCGCCATCGGCCTGGCCCTGCGCGGCTACCGCCCGGTCTGCGAGATCCAGTTCGACGGCTTCGTGTTCCCCGGCTTCGACCAGATCACCAGCCAGCTGGCCCGGATGCGCAACCGGCACGAGGGCGAAGTGATCATGCCCGTGGTGATCCGCATCCCTTACGGCGGCCACATCGGTTCGATCGAGCACCACCAGGAGAGCCCGGAGACGTACTTCGCGCACACGCCGGGCCTGCGTGTGGTCAGCCCGTCGAACCCGCACGACGCCTACTGGATGATGCAGGAGGCCATCGCCTCCGACGACCCGGTCATCTTCTTCGAGCCCAAGAGCCGCTACTGGCCCAAGGGCGAGGTGAACCTGGCCGACAGCGGGGCGGCCCTGCACGCCAGCCGCGTGGTGCGCAGCGGCACGGATGCCACCGTCGTCGGCCACGGCGCCATGGTCAGCGTTCTGCTGCAAGCCGCGGAGCTCGCGGCAGTGGAGGGCACCAGCATCGAGGTCATCGACCTGCGCTCGATCTCGCCGATCGACTACGGACCCATCCTTGCGTCGGTCGAGAAGACCGGGCACCTGGTCGTGGCCCAGGAGGCCCACGGCTTCGTCAGCGTCGGATCGGAGATCGCCGCCACCGTCATGGAGAAGGCGTTCTACCTGCTCGAGGCTCCCGTGCTGCGCGTCTCCGGCTTCGACACCCCGTTCCCGCCGGCCGCCGTGGAGACGCATTTCCTGCCCAGCCCGGACCGCGTGCTCGAGGCCGTCGACCGCGCCCTCTCCTACTGATCCCCCCGCCCGCTGATGACCCCACAGCTCCACCGACAGTCACCTTTCCGGTCGAGAGTGCCCGTTCTGCGGGTCACTCTCGACCGGAACGGCCACTCTCGCCTCACCAACCGCAAGGAGCGCACTCGATGAGCGTGTCGAAATTCACATTGCCCGACGTCGGCGAGGGTCTCACCGAGGCCGAAATCGTGGAATGGCGGGTCGCCCCCGGAGACACCGTCTCGATCAACCAGGTTCTGGTCGAGATCGAGACGGCCAAGTCGCTCGTCGAGCTCCCGTCGCCGTTCGTCGGTGTGGTCGGTGAGATTCTGGTGCAGCCCGGCACGACCGTCGATGTCGGAACGGTGATCATCACGATCGTGTCCGAAACCGTCACCGTCGCCGTGGTGCCCGGCGGTGCGCCCGTCGCCGGCCCCGGCGAGCTGGCCGTGGCCGCAGCGGATGCCGGTTCCACCATCACGGACGAGCCGGCTGAGACGCAGGGTGCGGTCCTGGTCGGGCGCGGCGCAGCGGCCACCATGCCCACCCGGCGCAAGCGCCACGGCACCGCCCCCGTCGCCCACGAGACGATCGCGCCGTCGGCCCTGCCGCAGCGCCCGGCCGCCCAGCCGTTGCCGCAGTTGCCGCGCGCGGCATCCGCCGGACCCGTCGTCGCCAAGCCGCCGATCCGCAAGCTGGCCAAGGACCTCGGGGTCGACCTGCTGCTGGTCGAGGCGACCGGCCCGGTCGGCGACGTCACGCGGGAGGACGTGTTGCGGGAGGCCACCCAGGCCAGCGTGTTCCGCAACATCCAGACGCCCGAATGGCCCAGCGACCGTGAGGAGCGCATCCCGGTCAAGGGTGTGCGCAAGGCCATCGCCCAGGCCATGGTGTCGAGCGCCTTCTCCGCGCCGCATGTGAGCCTGTTCGTCGATGTGGACGCCACCCGCACCATGGAGTTCGTGAAGCGGCTCAAGGCCTCCGCCGACTTCGCCGGTGTGCGCGTGTCACCGATGCTGATCATGGCCAAGGCCATGATCTGGGCGGTGCGGCGCAACCCCACGGTCAACTCGGTCTTCACCGACGAGGAAATCGTGATCAAGCACTACGTCAATCTGGGGATCGCCGCGGCCACCCCTCGCGGGTTGATCGTGCCCAACGTGAAGGAAGCGCAGGACATGAGCCTGCTGGAGCTGGCGCGAGCCCTCGAGAAGCTCACAATCACGGCCCGCGACGGCAAGACCGCACCGGCCGACATGGCGAACGGCACGATCACGATCACCAATATCGGGGTCTTCGGCATGGACACCGGCACGCCCATCCTCAACTCCGGCGAGGCCGGGATCGTCGCCCTGGGCACGATCAAGCCCAAACCGTGGGTCGTCGACGGTGAGGTGCGGGTGCGCCAGGTGACGACCATCGGCGCCAGCTTCGACCACCGGGTCGTCGACGGCGACGTCGCGAGCCGCTTCCTGGCGGATGTCGCGAGCATCATCGAGGAACCCGCACTGCTGCTCGAGTAATCGCTTGCAGGTAAAGAAAGCCTTGCCTCACCAGCTTTTTTGCTTACCGGTGAGGTAAGGCTTTCCACGCTGGCGGCGGGGTGGCACCCTGTGTTCTGATGGTCGGATGACCACCCTCGCCCCCGCCGCATCCGTTGTCCTCACCCCCTCGGTCGCTGTCCCTGTCGCCGAGCCGAAGCGCACCGAGAGCCATGCCGGCCGGCTGAACTGGCTGCGGGCCGGGGTGCTCGGCGCCAATGACGGAATCGTCTCCGTCGCGGCCCTCGTCGTCGGCGTGGCCGGGGCGACCGGTTCCACCGCTGCCATTGCAGCGGCAGGCACCGCCGGTCTCGTCGGCGGGGCCATCTCGATGGCCCTCGGTGAGTACGTCTCGGTCAGCAGCCAGAGTGACAGCCAGCGCACCCTGATCGAGCGCGAGAAGCGCGAGCTCAGCGTCGATCCCGAGGGGGAACTCGACGAGCTCGCGCAACTCTACGAAAAGCAGGGACTCGCCCCCGCCACGGCCCGGCAGGTCGCCGTGGAGTTCACCGCGATCGATCCGGTGCGTGCCCACCTGCTCGCCGAGCACAACATCGCCGAGGACGACGTCGTCAGCGCCTGGCACGCAGCCTGGGTCTCGGCCGCGGCCTTCACCCTCGGCGCACTGCTCCCCTTCCTGGCCATCCTGCTTCTGCCCACGAGCGTGCGCATCCCGATCACGTTCGGCGCCGTGCTCATCGCGCTCGCCGCGCTGGGCATGACCGGCGCCCACCTCGGCGGCAGCCCCAAGCTCCGCGCGACCATCCGGGTCGTGCTCGGCGGCGCCGCGGCGCTCGTCGTCACCTTCCTGATCGGGTCTCTGCTCGGCACGTCCGGCGTCGTCTGAACCGGCCTCGGCACGCGCTGAACGGCCCTATTGGTGTTGACAATCATTATCATTAGGCGTAGCGTCGTCGTGTGATCAAGAAACGATTCGTCCTCCCCGCCCTGGCCGCCGTCGCCGCAGTGACCCTGGCCGGCTGCACGCCGGCCGGCAGTTCCGCCGACGCCGGCGCCGGTGAGCTCCAGGTGGTCGCGACGACCACCCAGGTGGCGGACCTCACCCGCAACGTCGTCGGTGACACCGAGGGTGTGTCGCTGACCCAGCTCATCCAGCCCAACCAGAGCGCGCACAGCTACGACCCCTCGGTGGCCGACCTGACGGCCCTCGGCAACGCCGACGTGCTCGTGATCAACGGCGTCGGCCTCGAAGAGTGGCTCGACGACGCGATCAGCGCCAGCGGCTTCGACGGCGTGACCATCGACTCGGACATGGGGATCGAGATCCAGGACGTCGCGGCCGGCGACGAGCACGCCGACGAGGAGAACCACGCCGACGACACGACCGAGACGGATGACGCCGAGCACGCCCATGAGGGCGGCAACCCGCACATCTGGACTGACGTCTCCAACGCCGAGACCATGGTCGGAACCATCGCCGCGGGCCTGGCGGACGCGAAACCGGACCTGGCCACCGCCTTCGACGCCAACGCCGCCGCGTACACCGGGCGGCTCACCCAGCTCGACGAGTGGATCCGCGCCAACATCGACGCCGTTCCGGCCGACCAGCGCCTGTTCGTGAGCAATCACGATGCGTTCGGCTACTTCACCGCGGCCTACGACGTGACCTACGTCGGCTCGATCATCCCGAGTTTCGACGACAACGCCGAACCCAGCGCGGCCGCCATCGACGCGCTCGTCGCCGCCATCCAGGAGACGGGCGTGAAGGCCGTCTTCTCCGAGGCGTCGATCAGCCCCAAGGCCGCCGACACCATCGCCGCCGAAGCCGGCGTCACGGTGTACTCCGGCGACGACGCTCTCTACAGCGACTCACTCGGCAAGGCGGGCAGCGACGGTGCCACCTACATCGGCTCGCAACTGCACAACGTCACCCTAATGCTGGAGTCCTGGGGCGCCGAGCCCACCGCGGTGCCCGCAGACCTGCGATAGTTAGTCAGTGATCGAGAACCCTTCTCAAGTACGGCCGAGTGCCCCCCTGGCGCTCAAGGTGGCGGGGGCCTCCTTCTCCTACGGCCAGAAGCCGGCCCTGGCCGACATCGACTTCGAGGTGCACGCCGGCGAGGCCGTGGCGCTGATCGGGCCCAACGGTTCCGGCAAGTCCACGCTGCTCAAGGGCATCCTCGGGCTGATCCAGCGGGTGGGCGGCACCGTCGAGGTGCTGGGGTCCTACCCGGCCCCGGTCGGGTCGATCGGCTACGTGCCCCAGGCCGACGAGATCGACCAGCAGTTCCCGGTCACTCTCGAACAGGTCGTGATGATGGGCCGCTACCGCTCGCTGGGCTGGCTGCGCCTGCCCGGCAAGCGCGACCGACAGGCCGTGGCCCACGCGCTCGAGGCCGTGGGGCTCGCGCACCGGGCCAAGACCCGCTTCGGCGAACTCTCCGGCGGCCAGCAGCAGCGCGGGCTGCTCGCTCGGGCCGTGGCCTCCGGCCCCCGGCTGTTACTGCTCGACGAACCGTTCAACGGCCTCGACCAGCAGAACCGGGACGCCCTCGTCGGCACGGTGAACCGCCTGAAAGCCGAGGGTGTGGCCGTGGTCGTGTCCACCCACGACCTGCAGCTCGCCCGCGAGGTCTGCGAACAGGTGCTGTTGCTCAACGGCACCCAGGTGGCCTTCGGGCCGCGTAACTCGGTGCTGGTCCTGGAGAACGTGCAGCGCACCTTCCGGGAGGTCGGCGTCGAAATCGACGAGCACACCGTGGTCGTGCCCGGCCACACCGGGCACTGACATGGACGTTCTCGCACCACTGTTCGACGCTTTCGCCCTTCCGTTCATGGCGCGGGCCCTGATCGTGCTCGCGGCACTCAGCCTGGTGGCCGGCGTGGTCGGTGTGCTGGTCAATCTGCGCGGCCTCGAATTCATCAGCGACGGCCTGACCCACGCGGTCTTCCCCGGAATCGCGATCGGCTTCGTCTGGGGTGGGCGCGAGGGCCTGTTCGCCGGGGCGATGGTCGCCGCGCTCTTCGCCGCCGTCATCCTCACCCTGATCGTGCGCCAGTCCGTGTCCTCGGATGCCGCGATCGCCATCGTCTTCACCGCCATGTTCAGCGTCGGCATCATCCTGGTCTCGCGCGAGACGAACTACGTCGGCCAGCTGGAGCAACTCCTCTTCGGCCGCCTCCTCACGGTCAGCCCGACCGAGGTCGTGCAGACCGTCGTCATCTGCCTCGTGGCGCTGATCCTGATCGGGCTGACGCTCAAGGAGGAGGTGTTCCGCGCGTTCGACCAGATCGGTTTCGCGGCAGCCGGCTACCGCACGCTGGTGCTCGACCTCGTGCTCAACGTGGCGATCGCGCTCGTCGTCGTCGCGGCATCCAGTGCCGTCGGAAACCTGCTCGTGCTGGCCGTTCTGATCGTGCCCGGCGCCGTGGCCCGCCTGGTCACGACCCGGCTGTGGCTGCTCTTCCCGATCGCCGCCGGCTTCGCCGCCGTCGGGGCGTGGCTCGGGCTCGTTCTGGGGTTCCAGGCCTCCGTTCAGGCCGGCCTCGACCTGCCCAGCGGCGCCACGGTGGTGCTGGTCCTGGTCACCGGCTATGCCGTGGTGCTGGTTCTGCGCCTGGCCGTCGACGGGCTCCGGCGGATGCGGCAGCGCCGCCTGCCGGAACCGGAGAACCGACCGGCATCCAACCAGGCGGTGCGCTGATGGGCTATTTCGAGAAGGCGCTCCTGGCCGCCGCGGTGATCGGCGCCCTCAGCGGCCTGGTCGGCGCGGTGGTCGTACTGCGCCGCCGCACCTTCTTCGCCCAGGCCCTCACCCACGCCACCTTCCCGGGCGCAGTGGCCGCCACCATCGTCGGCGTGAGCATCCCGCTCGGCGCGGCCCTGGCGAGCATTCTGATCGTGGGGATCATGACCCTGATCGGCCGGGTCAAGCGGCAGGGCAGCCAGGTGGCGTCGGGCATCCTTCTCACCGCGGGCTTCGCGCTCGGCGTGCTGCTGCAAGCCCTCAACCCGTCGCTGCCGGTGCAGGTCGACTCCTATCTGGTCGGGTCGATCCTCACCGTCACCACCGGCGACCTCGCCCTGGCCGTCGGAGTGCTCGGGGTGGCTCTGGCTGTGATCGTGCTGCTGGGCAAGGAGATCCTGTTCTCCACCTTCGACCCGAGCGGATTCCGCGCCGCCGGATTCCGGGAGTGGCCGATCGAGCTGCTCACCCTCGCCCTGATCACGGCCACCGTGGTCACCGCCATGCCGGCCGTCGGCGCGATCCTCGCGATCGCACTGATCGCGGCGCCCGCGGCCGCCGCCCGACTGGTCATGCGCACCACCGCGCAGATCCTGGTGGCGGCGCCGCTGCTGGGCGCGGCCGCCGGCCTCATCGGCGTGCTGCTGTCCCGGGCGATCGACGTGGCCGCGGGGCCGGCGATCGCCCTCACGGCGGCCGCCTTCTTCCTGCTGGCCCTCGGCGGTCGCCGGCTACTCCGGGCGCGGTTACGGTTGAGATCATGAAGCGAAACACCTGGCAGCGTGAGGCCGTGCGCACCGCGCTCAGCGAGACCGAGGGATTCGTCAGCGCCCAGGGTCTGCACGCAGGCCTGCACGCCACCGGTTCGCCCATCGGACTGGCCACGGTGTACCGGGCCCTGGCCGACCTGGCCGGCGAGGGCGAGGCAGACTCCCTGCAGTCGCCCGACGGGGAGGCGCTCTACCGTGCCTGCAGCACGACCGACCACCACCACCACCTGATCTGCCGCAATTGCGGGCTCACCATCGAGATCGAAGTGGATGCCGTCGAGAACTGGGCGAACAACGTCGCCGCCGAGCACGGTTTCACCCAGGCTGCCCACGTTGTCGACGTGTTCGGTCTCTGCGCGGCCTGTTCCGCGGCATCCGTCGACTAGCGGAACGCCCGCGCCCGGGTCTCCGCCCCGAACGAATTCGACGGAGATTTTGCCCCCACAACCCAGTTTTGCCTGTTGTGGGGCGTCAACCGGCAAAATCTCCGTCGAATTGGTTGGGTTTGCGCCGGGGGAGCGCACCGCGTAATGTTGAACGCTGCTGCGCATATCTGTGCGTGCACTGCTGGCTCGCCTCGTCTTCGCTTCTGCGGAGCTGACGTCGTGCCAGCCGACAAGAGATCTTGGGAAGGGCATTCGCCCTTCGGTATTGGAGGAGAACCATGGCAGCTACTTGCCAGGTGACCGGAGCCGTTCCCGGCTTCGGACACAACATTTCACACTCGCACCGACGCACCAAGCGTCGTTTCGACCCGAACGTCCAGACCAAGAAGTACTACGTACCGTCGCTTCGTCGCAACGTCACGCTGACCCTGTCCGTCAAGGGCATCAAGGTCATCGACGCTCGTGGCATTGAGTCGGTCGTCAAGGACCTTCTCGCCCGTGGGGAGAAAATCTAATGGCCAAGCAGCATGACGTTCGCCCGATCATCAAGCTCCGTTCGACGGCCGGCACCGGTTACACGTACGTGACCAAGAAGAACCGTCGCAACGACCCCGACCGTCTCGTACTCAAGAAGTACGATCCCGTAGTGCGCAAGCACGTTGACTTCCGTGAGGAGCGCTAAAAATGGCGAAGAAGAGCATGATTGCCAAGAACAACCAGCGCAAGGTTATCGTCGAGCGCTACGCCGCGAAGCGCCTTGAGCTCAAGAAGGCCCTCGTTGACCCGGCCGGCACCGACGAGTCGCGTGAAGCTGCTCGCCTCGGCCTGCAGAAGCTTCCCCGCAACGCGTCGCCGGTCCGCCTGCGCAACCGCGACGCGGTTGACGGTCGTCCCCGTGGACACCTCAGCAAGTTCGGAATCTCGCGCGTACGTTTCCGCGACATGGCTCACCGTGGCGAACTGCCCGGCATCACCAAGTCCAGCTGGTAACACCGCACGCGGCCGCTTCGGCGGCCACCCGGAACCTCGGTTCTGAATGAGAGAGGATGTCGACTTCGGTCGGCATCCTCTCTCTTTTTTCGCGCACAGCGAAAATGGAGCCGTTCCGGGAGCCAAACCGGCTGGAAACGCCGCAAATCCGCGGAATTCCGCGGATCTCTGCTAGATTCAACCCGGTCCAACCGGCCAAACGGAGTCGCTCCCCGGAGCGTCGCCCGCAATACGTGAATACCTGTTTTTACAGACAAAGGTCCGAGGAGGACACTCAATGGCTGACAAGTCGCTGAACAAGACCGAGCTCGTTGCCAAGGTTGCCGCAGACTCTGGCCAGAGCCAGGCTGCAGTTGACAGCGTTCTGAACGCTTTCTTTGCAACTCTCGCCGACACCGTCGCGAACGACGGCAAGGTCACGATCCCGGGCTGGCTCGGAGTCGAGCGCACCGCTACCGCAGCGCGCACCGGCCGCAACCCGCAGACCGGCGAAGAGATCGCCATCGCCGCGGGCCACCGCGTCAAGCTGACCGCTGGTAGCAAGCTCAAGGCTGCCGCCAAGTAGGTTCCACAAGAGAACAGGGCGTCGACTTCGGTCGGCGCCCTGTTTTGCGTGTGCAGCCCGCGTCCACCGGGCACGGTTAGGCTGAGTCAGTGCCTCGTCTCGTGCGGATTCTCGGTCCGGTAGTGCTCCTGCTGGTGGCCACGCTGACGACGCTCGTCGCTCTCGCCTACGGCGGAGGCGCCACGGCCCAGCTGCTGGCCGATCCTGGGCCTGTCGTGCGCTGGGGTCTGCCGCTGGCCAAGGTGCTCGTCAACATCAGTGCCGCGGGCACGATCGGCGCCCTCGTGCTCACCCTCTTCGCGTTGAGCCCCAGGGAGAGCGAGTACAACGCGGCCCTCGATTTCGCCGCCGGCTCCGCCGCCGTGTTCACCGTGGCATCCGCCCTCACCGGCTTCTTCACCTTCCTGCAGGTGACCACGATCCCGCTCAGCTTCGACGACCGGTTCAGCGCCACCGCCGGACAGTTCTTCAGCGACATCGCCATCGGGCAGGCCTGGCTGGCCACCACCCTGATAGCCGCCTTCGTGACCGTGCTGTGCTTCGCTGTGCGCTCTCTGACCGGCCTGATCTTCGTCGCGGTCCTCGCCGTCGGCGCTCTGGTTCCGATGGCCCTGCAGGGTCACGCAGCCGGCGCGGAGGGGCACGACGTGGCCATCACCGCCCTGGGTCTGCACCTGGCCTTCGCCGCGGTGTGGCTGGGCGGCCTGTTGACGATCATCGTGCTGCAGAAGCAGCTGGCGGGCGGCCGCATCGGCGTGGTGCTGGCCCGCTACTCGTCGCTCGCCCTAGTCAGCTTCATCGTGGTCGCCGCGTCCGGCTACGTCGGCGCCGAACTGCGCCTGGGTGCCTGGGACCGCCTGCTGACGCCCTACGGCGTCCTCGTGCTGGTCAAGGTGCTCGCGCTCACCGCGCTCGGCGGGTTCGGCGTGCTGCAACGCCGGTTCCTGATCGGCCGGATGCTGCGGAGCACTCCCACGCCGTCGCCGGGTTCGGCCCCGCGCGCCGGTGTCTGGTTCTGGTGGCTCGTCGTGTCCGAATTGGCGTTCATGGGAATCGCCTCCGGCGCCGCTGCCGCGCTGGCCAAGACCGCCACTCCGGTGGAACAGATCACGGCGACCGAGATCCCCACCTCAACGCCCGCGCAGATCCTGACCGGGGAGCTGCTGCCGCCACCGCTGACGTTCAGCCGGTACTTCACCGAGTGGAACTTCGACCTGGCCTGGGTGCTGTTCTGTGCGTTCGCGATCTTCTTCTACCTGGCCGGGGTGCGCCGCCTGCACCGCCGCGGCGACAAGTGGCCGCTCTTCCGCACCGTGCTCTGGGTGATCGGCATGCTCATCCTGTTCTACATCACCAACGGCGGTGCGAACCTCTACGCGAAGTACCTCTTCTCCTCGCACATGCTCATGCACATGGCCCTGACCATGCTCGTTCCGGTCTTCCTGGTGCCGGGGGCGCCGGTCACCCTGGCCGCACGCGCCATCCGCAAGCGCCAGGACGACAGCCGCGGCCCGCGCGAGTGGATCCTGCTGGCCGTGCACTCCCGGTACGCGGGTTTCCTGGCCAACCCGCTCGTCGCGGCCGTGCTCTTCGCCGGGTCGCTGTGGGTGTTCTACTACTCGGCGTTGTTCAGCTGGGCGACGACGGACCACATCGGCCACGAGTGGATGATCGTGCACTTCCTGATCACCGGCTACCTGTTCGTGCAGTCGCTGATCGGCATCGACCCGGTGCCGTACCGCCTGCCCTATGCCGGTCGCCTGCTGCTCCTGCTCGGCACCATGGCTTTCCACGCCTTCTTCGGTGTGACCATGATGACCGGCACCGGTCTGCTTCTGGCCGACTGGTACGGGGCCATGGGACGGGACTGGGGTCTCAGCGGCATCGAGGACCAGCAGATGGGCGGCGGGATCGCCTGGAGCGTCGGTGAGATCCCGACGATCGCCCTGGCGATCGCGGTGGCGATCCAGTGGAGCCGCAGCGACGCGAAGGAAACCCGCCGTAAGGACCGCAACGCGGACCGCACCGGCGACGCCGAACTGATCCGGTACAACGCGGCCCTCGCCCGGCTGGCCGACCGCGACCGCGTGGAGTGAGCGGTACGCCCGGCGTGACGCTCAGCGCAGCTGGAGGGCGAGCGAGCCGTTCGGGTTCACGGTCACGCTGATGCCGACGGAGAAGGCCACGTCCTCGTCTCGCACGACGACGTCGCCGTCGAAGAGCGACTGCACCTTGACCACGATGTGCGCCTGCCCTGCGGTGTCCGGCATGTCGAACGTGGTGTCGCCGGCCGTCAGGGTGACCGCCGGGTACTGGGCGATGGACCAGATCGGGTCGTCCAGAACCCGGTCGTCGATCTCGATGCCGAACGGGCAGTTCGAGGGCTGCAGCACCTGCTGCGTGGTGCAGTCGTCGAGGAAACGGTCCAGCTCGGTCTGGACCTGACTGAGGAATTGGTCGTTGGGCTGGGCGTCGACCGTGACATCCGTCGGCCCGGAGGCCGTGACCGGCACCGATTGCGGGACCGCGTCCAGCAGCGGGGAGGTGTGCCCGAACGAGTACACCGCGGGGGCGAAGGCCAGGTAGTCCGCCTGGTTCGAGAACGTTGCCGGTGCGTCGTCCGCGGCGTGCGCACGCGTGTCGAGAGTGAGCCGGTTGACCGAGAACGTCGCCTGGTGCAGCACGGTCACCTGCAGCACGGCCAGGGGGCTGGTCTCGAAGCGCCAGCTGTCGAAGACGCCGAAGAAGGTGCCTGCGCTCTCCACCTCGAAGGTCATCGTCGCGGGGGCGTCGTCGAGTTGGAATTCGTAGCTGACCGTGTGGTGGCCCGGCGTCGTCTCCTCGTCGCCGGTGAGACGGATGTCGGTGAGCTCACCGAGCACCGAGTCCCGCAGCAGAGTCTCGGGGAGGTTCTGCGGCAGCGCGTCCGCGTCCAGTTGCGCCTTCGTGGGGGTGACCCCGGGCAGCAGGAGCGCGCTGGCGGTGTCCTGGCGGGCCAGGGCGTCGAGGTACTGCCGCACGAAGCCGCTGGCGCTGTAGAGGTCGCGGTTGAGTGAACCGATCGTCGCCACCAGAGCCGCGCCGAGGAGAGCCGCGATCAGCACCACGGCCACGAGCGCTCGCCGCTGGTTGCGCTGTCGCCTGCCGTCCCGGTTGCCCACTCCCACATCCTACGGGGCGGGTTCTCCACGGACCCGTCAAGCGGGACGGTCGCGTGCAGCCGGGCCGGATACAGTGGTATGTCCCGTCCGAACCCATCGAAAGCGCCGCCGTGTCTGAGATTCCACTGTCGCGTGAGCAGGCCGAAGTGTTCCAGGCCATCGAGGGCACAAAGCAGAACGTGTTCGTCACGGGGCGGGCCGGCACCGGCAAGTCGACGCTCCTGAACCACCTGTCCTGGAACACGAGCAAGCAGATCGTGATCGCCGCTCCCACCGGGGTCGCGGCGCTGAATGTGGGCGGCCAGACCATCCACTCGCTGTTCCGCCTGCCGATCGGCGTCATCGCCGACAATGCGATCGATCAGTCCGACCAGGTGCGCAAACTGCTCAACACCATCGACACCGTCGTCATCGACGAGGTGTCCATGGTCAACGCCGACCTGATGGATGCGATCGACCGCAGCCTGCGTCAGGCGCGGCAGCGTCCGAACGACACCTTCGGCGGCGCGCAGATCGTACTGTTCGGCGACCCCTACCAGCTGGCCCCGGTGCCGGGAGACTCCGACGAGCGCGCGTACTTCGCAGACACCTACCGGTCGATGTGGTTCTTCGACGCGAAGGTGTGGCAGGGCGCGGACCTGCGCATCTTCGAGCTCACCGAGGTGCACCGCCAGCGCGACGCCGACTTCAAACACATGCTCAACGCGGTGCGTCACGGACAGGTCACGGCCGAGATCGGTGGCGCCCTCAACGCCGCGGGTGCCCGCACCCCGCCCAGCGAGGGCGTGATCACGCTGGCCACCCGCAACGATTCCGTGAACCGCATCAACGCATCCGCCCTGAAGCGGCTGTCCGGCAAGGCGCTCACCGCCAAGGCGGACGTCACCGGTGACTTCGGCGGGCGCACGTTCCCTGCCGACGAGGTGCTCGAGCTGAAGGTCGGCGCCCAGGTCATGTTCCTGCGCAACGACTCCAATCAGGATGGCGGGCCGCGCTGGGTGAACGGCAGCATCGGCACCGTCACCCGCGTCGATTCCACGGTCTACGTCGACATCGACGGCGAGACGCACGAGGTGGAACCAGCGGTGTGGGAGAAGTTCAAGTACACCTATAACCCGACGACCAAGAAGCTGCGCAAAGACGTCGTGGCCGAGTTCACCCAGTTCCCGCTGCGGCTGGCGTGGGCGGTCACCATCCACAAGTCACAGGGTGCCACCTACGAGCGGGCGGTCGTCGACCTCGGGGCACGCGTGTTCAGCCCTGGACAGACCTACGTGGCCCTCAGCCGGCTGACGAGCCTGGACGGCCTCTACCTGACCCGTCCGCTGCGCCCGAGCGACATGATCGTCGACGAGAACGTGAAACGGTTCATGCGCGGCCCGCGTCCCGCCGCCGCCCGCCCGGTCACCCCCGCCGACTAGGTATACCCGGCAGTCGCCCCGGGCGGCAGCGTGCTTCCGGCACCTGCCTCTGACGAATTCGTCAGGGTGGCAAGGGGCAGAGGCCGGGCCGCGGCGTGGGTACACTCCCTCGTGCAGGGGGAGTCCCTGACCGCGACGCGATGGGGGCCAGGCCATGAATCTCGGACGGGCAACGAACGGCCACACACCGCCCCGCACGGGTCAGCCCCGGCACCATCGGGTACCGGCTCTCGCTCTGGGGGCCGCACTGGTACTGACGGCGTGCACCTCCGCAGCGGATGCGTTCCCCGAGGCGCGCAGGCAGGCTCAGCTTCCCTTCTCGGCCGAGGTCACGGCTCGGCTGGAGGCCGTGCTCATCGAAGCGAAGACCCTGGCCGGTGCGACCGGGGCGCTTGCGGGGGTCTGGGCGCCGTGGGCCGGCAGTTGGGTGGCGGCACCCGGCTCGGCGTCGGCCACGTCTCCCGGCCCGCTCACCCCGGAGATGAGCTTCCGGATCGGCACCAACACCACCGCGCTGACCTGCACCGTTCTGCTCCGGCTGGTCGAGGAGGGCGAGGTGCGGCTCGACGACCCTGTGTCGACCTACCTTCCCCGGATGGTGGGTCTGGAGGGGATCACCCTCGGGCAGCTCTGCCGCAACACGTCCGGCCTTGCCGATCACACCCCGCTGCTGGCACCGCAGTTCGTGAGCAACCCCACCCGCCGGTGGTCGACGAAGGAGCTCGTCGCGAGCGGCACCGGGGCGCCGCGGGTCGCGTTGCCCGGTGGAATCTGGTCGCCGTCGGACACCGGGCTCGTGCTGCTGGGCCTGGCCCTGCAGCAGGCGACCGGCCGTGACTGGCCGTGGCTCTATCGGCACTACGTGTTCGAACCGCTGGGGATGACCGCCACGAGCCTGCCCTCCGCCGACGAGGTGACGCTCCCGGGAGAGAGCCCCCGCGGCTACGCCGCAGCGCTCGATCCGGCGGGGGAGGCGCGCTGCGGGAGCATGATCGATGTGACCGAGTTGTCCCCGTCGACGGGCGGGGTGGCCGCCGGCGCGGTATCCGATCTCGCCGACCTCACAGTCTGGGCGCAGGCGCTGGCCGCCGGGACCCTCCTCACCGACCAGACGACGGATGCCCAGTGGGCGCCCGTGCCGAGCGGCGGCGCTGCCCCCGGCTGGCAGCAGCACGGCCTCGGTGCCGAGAGGTTCGGCCCGCTGGTGGGGCAGAGCGGCGCAATCCCCGGATTCATCTCGGCGGCGATGGCCGACCCGGACAGCGGGCTCACGGTTGTCGTCGTGTTCAACAACTCCACGTCGGGCCGCGGATTCGCCGAGGCCGTCGCCCGGCGACTGGCGGCCGTGGCGGCCTCCGCCCCGGCGAGGGGCGATGGACCGGCACCCCGACTGGACCTGCCCTGGTCGGAGGAACAGGCGGCGGAGGCGATCCGGGCCGCGGCGGTCTGTCCCCCGCCCGATCGGGCAGAGTAGAACCCCATCAGGCGCGGCCCTGCCGCTAGGATCTCCGCATGGCAATCATCGCGGACGTCAAGGATTGGACCTGGGTGCTCGAGCGCCCCTGCCCGGAGTGCGGTTTCTCCGCAGCCGAGGCCGCCTTCGATCGGATCCCGGGGTTGGTGCGCGAAAACGCGGCGCGCTGGGAGCCGGTCCTGCTGCGCCCGGACGTTACCCGGCGCCCCGACGACCACACCTGGTCCGCCCTTGAGTATGCGGCTCACGTGCGTGACGTCTTCCGCATCTTCGACCACCGCCTGGCGCTCATGCTCGCCGAGGACGACCCGGCCTTTCCAAGCTGGGATCAGGACGCCACGGCGGTGGCCGAGCGCTACAACGAGCAGGAGCCGGCGATCGTGGCCCGTGAACTCGCCGAGGCCGCAGCATCCGTCGCCGACGCCTTCGCCGTTGTTCCGCCGGACCGGCAGGGTCGCACCGGCCGCCGCGGCGATGGCGCCCGGTTCACCGTGATCACGATGGCGCAGTACTTCGTGCACGATCCGGTGCATCACCTGCACGACGTCGCCGGAGACTGACGCCGGCAGAGCCAGCAGGCCTGTCCTGTCCGGTTGCCGGAGAATTGGGTACAAAAAAACGGGCGCACCCCCCAATGGTGCGCCCGTTCTTTTTGTTGTGCTGTGGCTTAGGCGCGGCTACGGCGTCCCGTGAGCGCACCGTAGATGACGAGAACGATGATGGAGCCGGCGATGGCGAGGAGCCAGGTCGAGATGTCGAAGAAGTTCTCGAGTCCGGTGCCGAAGATGACCGAGCCGAGGAAACCACCGAGGAACGCACCGAGCACGCCGAGGATGAGGGTGATGACCCAGCCGCCGCCCTGGTTGCCCGGGAGGATGGCCTTGGCGATGGCGCCGGCGATGAGTCCGAGAATGAGGAATCCGATGAAGCCCATAATTTGTCCTTGAGTCTTTCTGCTTGGTTGCGTACTGGTGAGGGGTGAAGTGAAGCTGGGTGGGACTAGTCGGGCAGAACGGTGTCTGCCTCGTCGGAGTCCGAGTCGGTGTCATCGTCTGACGCCTGGTGCACGTCCCTGACGGTCACCTCGACGTCTCTGACCTGCATGCCGACGATCGTCTCGATCGCGTTCTGGATGGCGGAGCGAACGTCGCCGGCCACCTTCTGCAGTTCGTGCGGGTATTCGACAACGATGGAGATGGCGACGGATGCCGCTCCGTTCTCCACAGTGACGCTCACGCCGGGTGCGAGGTCGACTCCGCTGATCGCCTCGCGGAGTGAGCTGAGCGCCCGTACCGCTTTGCCGCCGAGCGTGTAGACGCCCGGAACTTCGCGGGCGGCGATGCCGACGACCTTAGCGACGACGCCATCGGTGATGACGGTCTTTCCCGGCCCGGTCTGTGAATCGGGTGCGGGGATGCTTTGGTCAGCCATGGTGGGATCCAATCTGTTGCGGCGCGCAGGACGAATCCCGGGCGACACTAGTAAGACGGGGCCCGGTCGGGATTCGTCACGCGGATATCAAAAAAAGTTTTGAAACGGGTGTGAAACGGATGGGGGAGGAGATCGTGCCGGTCAGCCGGAGACGTCGAACACGACGCTCATGGTGTGGCTCTGGCCGGCGTCGAGGTGCACCTGGTCACGGCGCACGTTCGCCGTTTCCACACAGACCATACCCGGCCACTCGTCGTCGCCGAAGTCGGCCAGTGTCGAGGCCTTGTCGGTCCAGGGGTTCCAGACCACCGTGCTGTCGGACCTGTCCGCTTCGATCGTGATCATGCGTCCGTCCGGGTCCGTCACGGTGGCGCTGCCGCGGCTGCCCAGGTAGAGGCGGTCCGTCTCGGCGGTGAAGCGCACGGGGGTGCTCTCCGCTGGTTCGGTGAGCCCGGTGACCTGGTTCAGGATCGGGGTGCCCTGCAACCCGGAGACCGTCGTGCCGCGCACCTCGCTCACCCGCAGATAGGTGTGCAGAGCCTCTTCGAACGTGACGGCATCCGTCTCGAGGTTGGTGACCCGCAGGGCGAGGGTCAGCCGGGCGCCGACCGTGACCGTGTAGACAGCCTCGAAGCGGTGGGGCCAGGCCGAGGCGCGCGTGGCGGCGGTGTCGGTGAGGCGCAAGACCAGGACGACGTCGTCGCCGGTCTCGTGGGCGTCGACGAACTCCCACTCGCTCAGGCGGGCGAAGCCGTGCGACGGCGCGGCCGGGTCGGTCGCGTTCGCACCGAACCAGGGGAAGCAGATCGGAACGCCGCCGCGGATGGCGGCGGCGGCCTCAAACCGGCTTGCCTCGCTCAGGAAGAGGAGCGGGTCGCCGCCGACGGGCGTGAAACCGGTGACCTGAGCGCCGTGCAGGTAGACCTCGGCGGAACCGGCCCGGCCGGCCACACGCACGACGGTCAGCCCTCCCGTGCCCTCTTCACAATGAACGGATGCGGGAAGAGTCGCGGGTGCGGAATGTGTGGGAGACATGACCCCAGTGTTGCAGTTGCCCGGTTTGCGCATGGTTCGGGCCCGGCCCCGGAGTAACGTGCAGCTGTACCGGAGTCGAAAGGTGGAACCATGTCAGGCATTCCTGAGGTCAGTATTCCCGAGGTCACCGTTCCCGAGGACGTTGAGAAGCCGGGCCGTTTCCGGGCGCGGCACTGGCGTGACCTGAGCCGGGGACGCCAGATCGCGGTCCTCGTGGGAGCGACGGTGCAGATCACCCTGGCCGTGACGGCCTGGATCGACCTCGCGAAGCGGCCCGCCGGCACGGTCAACGGATCAAAACGGCTCTGGGCGGCGATCATCGGCGTCAACTACGTCGGTCCGATCGCGTACTTCCTCGCGGGCAGACGCCGCTGACGGCGCCCGCGCCGGCCACCGGCTCCTGTTCGGCAGCCCGGTGCGGTGCACGCGCGATGGGGCTACCATCGCAGCGGCCCCGGCGCTCGCCGGGACGGTGCGACACGAGGAGGTTCCTATGGGTCATATCAAGTTGAGCATGCCGATCGACGCCCCGGTGGGTAAGGTCACCGAAATCGCCTTCGATCCGAACCACTGGGCGTCGTGGTGGGTGAACCTCGGCGAGGCCGAGAAAGTGGACGGTGACGGTGGGCCCGGCACGGTGGTGGAGCACAGCTACCTGATGGCTGGTGTGGCATTCCCGGTCACCACCCGGGTGGTGGACGTGACCACGACCGGGACCGGCGGAAAACGGGTGCAGATCGAATTCGCGGGTCAGATCACGGGCTGGCAGACCTGGGACTACGAACCGCGCGGCGACGGGGCGACCCTGGTCACCGCCGAGATCGAATACAACGTGCCGGGCAAGGCGATCGGCAAGTTCGCCGACCGGCTGGTGGTCGAACGGCTGCAGGAGCGGGCACGGCAGCAGACCCTGGAGAACCTGAAGCTGATGGCGGAGAGCTGACACGCCGGCTGCGCCGGCCGCCGTGTCAGCAGGCGGTCAGTCCCGCAGGTACTGTTCCAGGCACGGCACCTTGAGCAGGGCCAGTGCGCGCTTCTCGATCTGACGCACCCGTTCCCGGGTCACGCCCTGCACGACCGCGATCTGGTCCAGCGTCTGAGGTGCGCCTCCGTCGAGGCCGAACCGGGACATCAGGATAGACCGCTCGCGCGGGGGCAGGGCGCTCATGTAGAAGCCGATGTCCGAGGCCCGCATGGTCAGTACCGCGTGCTCCTCGGGCTGGGGCAGGTCGTCGTCGATGATCAGCTCGGAGATGTCGCCGAGACCGTCGCCGACGGGGGACTGCAGCGACATGGGCTCGTTGTCGTAGCGGAGCAGGCGCATCACGTCGGTCGTCGGGATCTGGGAGGCCTCGGACAGCTCCGCCATGGTGGGTTCGCGGTCGAGGGTGCTGGTGAGGTCGCGGCGGATGCGCTTGATCTTGTTGAGTTTCTCCGCGGTGTGCACGGGGATGCGGATCATGCGGGATTTGTCGGCCATGCCGCGGTGGATGGCCTGGCGGATCCACCAGGTGGCGTAGGTGGAGAATTTGTAGCCGGTCATGAAGTCGTATTTCTCGACGGCGCGGACGAGGCCGATGTTGCCGTCCTGTACGAGGTCCATGATGGGCATGCCGCGGCCGGAGTAGTGCTTGGCGATGCTCACCACGAGGCGCAGGTTCGCCTCGATGAAGCGGTTTTTCGCGCGGCGGCCGTCGTGGGCCAGCCAGGCGAGTTCACGCAGGAGGGACGGTTCGACCTCGCCCCGTTCGCTGCGTTCCTCGGCGAACAGTCCCACCTCGATGCGGCGGGCCAGGTCGACTTCGTCCTCGGCGGTGAGGAGCGAGACGCTACCGATCTTTCTCAGGTAGTCGCCGAAGGCATCCGTCGCTGCGCGATTGTAGGTGGCAACGGATGGAGCATGTGCGGTGATAGTCATGGTTTCCTCCAGTTCGGGCTGGAACATCAGTACACAGCCCGGGCGGGGCTGCGTCGAGGGCCTTGACGCGGCCCAGCAGAAACCGAATAATGCTCGGGATCGTCAGCCGTGCACGCCGACGTACGCGATCAGGCCGGTCACCGTGACTATCTCCGCGTAGTCGCGCTCGGGCACGTCGACGCCGGTCGTCTCTGCGATGATCTCCACCAGCCGCAGGAAATCCAGGGAATCGAGTTCCAGGTCCTGACGCAACCGCGCGTCCTCGGCAAGGTCGTCGGTGTCGACGTCCGGCGCCACCTGATGGATCGCGGTGTACACGGCCGCACGGGCCTCCTGCTCGGTCATAGTTCCTCCGGTTTCTGCAACAGCTCGTCGATCCGGGCCAGGTAGCGGCTGCCCCGCAACCCGTCGCTGACCCGATGGTCGGCGGAGAGGGTGGCCGTGATCGCCGGGCGTACGCCGATCAGGCCGTTCAGTGCCCAGGGTTCCTCTCGGAGCCGACCGAAGCCCACGAGGGCGACCTGCGGCGGGTAGATCACACCGAACACGCTGTCGACCCCGAGGTCGCCGAGGTTGGTGATCGTGAGGGTCGGGTCGGCCATCTCCGCGCGCTGCAGGCGTCCGCCGCGTGCGCGGCTCACGAGGTCGCGCAGTTGCCGCATCAGCACCTCCAGGGGCAGGGAGTCCGCGTCGTGCAGCGCCGGGGCAACCAGGCCACCGTGCCGGAGTGCCACGGCGACCCCCAGGTGAACGGCGGCGCTCGGCCGGAAGGACCCCTCGGTGAAGAAACCGTTGACCTCGGGCGTGTCCTTCGCGGCCAGCGCCGAGGCCTTCAGCAGCAGGGCGGCCGGCACGAGGCGCTCGGTGATCGGGCGGCCGGCGTTCTGCGCCTCCATCCAGGTCAGTGCCGCGCGCAGGTCGAGGGTGGTGCTCAGGTAGTAGTGCGGAATGGTCTTCTTCGAGCGCGCCATCAGCGACCCGATGGCGCGGCGCAGGCCCGCAGCCCGCTCGGCGGCATCCGTGGGCCGGGCGGTGGGCGCGGGCTCGGGCGCTCGGGCGAACGGGCGAACGGATGGGACAGCCGGGGCGATGGGCGCGGCCGCCTGTGCCGCCGGCTCGGTGAGCGGGGCGGCCGCTGCCGCTGCCGCTGCGGCGAAGCGTCGCACGTCGGCCTCGGTGACGGCGCCGCCGGCGCCCGTTCCCGGCACGCCGGCCAGCTCGATGCCGAGGGATTCAGCAACGCTCCGGGCGCGCGGCGAGGAGCGCACCCGGCGGCCGGGCGGGCGTGACTGTTCCGGTTCGGCTGCGGGTGCGGGTGCGGGTGCGGCTGACGGTTTCCGGGCGGCCGCGTGCTCCACGTCGGCGCGCGTCACCGCGCCGCGCTTGCCGGTGCCGCGCACGGTGTCGGTGTCGACGCCGAGCCGATGCGCGAGTTGGCGCACCGGGGGAGAGACGAAGCCGGCCGCGGGGGCCTCTACGGGGGCCTCTACGGGGGCCTCTACGGGGGGTGGCTCCGCTCGTGGCGCGGAGGGTGCCGTGCCGGGGGCGGCAGCGGTGGGCTCGGCCCCGGTCGCCGGTGTCTGGGTGATCCGGGCGAGGGCGGCGCCGACGGGAACCGTTGTGCCGACCTCGACGAGCAGTTCGGCGATCACGCCCTCCTCGAAGGACTCCACGTCGATGTCGGCCTTCTCAGTGTCGACGACGGCGATCATGTCCCCGCGGTGAACGTAGTCGCCCGGTTTGACCAGCCACTCCACCACCCGGCCCTGTTCCATGTCGGCGCCGAGCGCCGGCATCCGGAACTCACCCATGCTGGCCCACCGCCTCCCGGGCGGCGGCGATGACCCGGGCGACCGAGGGCAGGGCGGCCTGTTCGAGGTGTTTGGCGTACGGCAGGGGCACCTCCGCACTGCAGACCCGGCCCACGGGTGCATCCAGGTCGAAGAACGCGGCCTCGGTGATGCGTGCGCTGATCTCGGCCGAGATGCTGCCGCTGCGCCAGCCCTCGTCCACCACCACGGCGCGGTGGGTTCGGGCCACGGTGGCCAGGATCGCGGAGTCGTCGAGCGGCCGGAGGGTGCGCAGGTCGAGGACCTCCGCGTCGATTCCCTCCTTCATCAGCTGCGTGGCGGCCTCGAGCACAGTGGGCAGGGTGCCGCCGTAGGTGATCAGGGAGACATCGGCTCCCGGCCGGCGGATGGCGGCGGTGTCGATGTCGACGGCTCCGGCGTCGTCGCCCAGCTCGCCAGAAGTGTTGTACAGCGACCCGTGCTCGAAGATGAGCACCGGGTCGGGGTCTGTCAGGGCTGTCCACAGCATGCCTCGGGCGTCGGCCACCGTCGCCGGTGCGAGGATGCGCAGGCCCGGGATGTGCGCGTACCACCCCTCGAGACTGTGCGAGTGCTGGGCGGCCAGCTGGCGCCCCGCCCCGGTGGTCATGCGAATCACGACGGGCACGCTGAACTGTCCGCCTGACATGTGCGACAGGGTCGCCGCGTTGTTCATGATCTGGTCCAGCGCGAGCAGGCTGAAATTGACGGTCATGATCTCGATGATCGGGCGCATACCTCCCAACGCCGCACCGATCCCCGCCCCGACGAACCCCGCCTCGGACAGCGGGGTGTCCCGGATGCGTTCCGGCCCGAATTCCTCCAGCAGCCCCAGGCTCACCGCGAAGCACCCGCCGTAGGCCCCGACGTCCTCGCCCATCAGGAATACCCGGTCGTCGCGCTGCAGCGCCTCGCGGATGGCCTCGCGCATGGCTTCGCGGTACGTGGTCGTCATCGCGGTCCGTTTCATGGTCGTTTCCGGTCGGTGGCGTCTCGGTCGGTGGCGTCCAGGTCGGTGGCGGCCCGGTCTGTATAGACGTGACGGGTGAGCTCTTCGACCGGCTCCAGGGTGCCGGCCTCGGCGAAGTCGACGGCGGCCTGCACCTCGGCGTCCACCTGCGCCTGCACCTCCGACCACTGCGTCTCGGAGAGTTCGCCGGCAGCCTCGACGGCTCCCCGCAGCAGATCGATCGGGTCGCGTTCCAGCCACTGGGACACCTCGGCCTTCTCGCGGTAGCGTTCCGGGTCGTACATGGAGTGCGCCCGGAACCGGTAGGTGCGCAGCTCGAGGAAGTGCGGTCCGGAGCCGGCCCGCACGGCGGACACGGCCCGCCGGGCGGCCTCTTCGACGGCCAGAACGTCCATGCCGTCCACCGGCCAGGCGGGGATCTCGTACGACGCCGCCTTCAGCGCGAGGTCGGTCTGGGACTCCGAGCGGCCGAGCGCCGTGCCCATGGCGTAGAGGTTGTTCTCGCAGCAGAACAGCACCGGCAGCTGCCAGAGCGCGGCGAGGTTGAGGCTCTCGTGGAATTCGCCCTCGGCCACGGCGCCCTCGCCGAAGAAGCAGACGGTGACGCGGGAGCGGCCGGTCATCTTGTCGGCCAGGGCGAGGCCCACGGCCACCGGCAGGCCGCCTGCCACGATGGCGTTGCCGCCGAAGAACCGGGTGGCCGCGTCGAAAAGGTGCATGGAGCCGCCGCGGCCGTGGCAGCATCCCTGCTCGAAGCCGTACATCTCGGCCAGGATGGCTCCCGCGGCAACCCCGTGCAGCAGGGCATGGCCGTGCTCGCGGTACGTCGCCACGACGGCGTCGCCCGGTTCGAGCGTCGCCAGCACACCGGCCGCCACGGCCTCCTCGCCGATGTAGACGTGCATGAACCCGCGGATCTTCGCGGCGCTGTAGAGCTCGACGCACTTCTCCTCGAACCGGCGCACTCGCAGCATCTGGTGCAGGAGTCTGCGGGCGTGCTCCGGGTTCGACCGGATGCGGGCCGCCGCTCGCTCGGCCCGCTCCGCTCGCTCGGGGTTCATCGGGGTGCCTCGACGGTAGACGTGTCACCCTCGGGCAGGCCCAGCTCGCGGGCCTTGAGCAGTCGGCGCAGAATCTTGCCGCTGCGGGTCTTCGGCAACGACGGGGTGAAGTCCAGTTCCCGGGGCGCCACGGCGGGGCCCAGGCGTTTGCGGGCGAAACCGATGATGTCCAGGCGCAGCGCCTCGCTGGGCTCCCAGCCCGGCAGCAACTCCACGAAGGCCTTGACCACCTCGCCGGCAACCGGGTCGGGGATGCCGATCACGCCGGCCTCCGCCACCGCCTCATGCTCCATCAACGAGCTCTCCACCTCGAAGGGCCCGATCAGGTGCCCCGACGACTTGATGACGTCATCCCCGCGGCCGACGAACCAGTAGTACCCGTCGGCGTCCCGCCGGGCGAGGTCGCCGGTGAGGTACCAGCCGCCGGCGAAGGCGCGGCGGTAGCGCTCCTCCTCGCCCAGATACCCGCGGAACATCGACGGCCAGCCGGGCCGGAGGGCCAGCTCGCCCACGGCATCCGGTTCGGTCACCAGCACGACTTCTCCGCCCTGCATCCGCGGCGCACCCGTCTCGTCGCGCGCGACGATCGCGGCCTCGACGCCGGGCAGGGGCCGCCCCATCGAACCGGGACGGATGGGGGTGGCCGCGTAGTTGGCGATCATGATTCCGCCGGTCTCGGTCTGCCACCAGTTGTCGTGAACGGGTTGCCCGAATGCCTCCTGGCCCCACACCACGACCTCGGGGTTGAGCGGTTCGCCCACGCTCGCCACGAAGCGCAGGGCGGAGAGGTCGTGACCGGCGGCTCGGTCGGTACCGGCTTTCATCAGCATCCGCAGTGCCGTCGGCGCGGTGTACCAGACGCTCACGTGCTGCTCGGCGAGCACCCGGTACCACCGGTCGGCGTCCAACTCCTCCTCGTCGACGATGGCGGTCACTCCGTGCACCAACGGCGCGATGATGCCGTACGAGGTGCCGGTGACCCAGCCGGGGTCGGCGGTGCACCAGTAGACGTCGTCGGGGTGCAGATCGAGGGCGAAACGGCCGGTCGCGTAGTGCGCGACCACCGCGTCGTGTACGTGGACAGCGCCCTTCGGCGTGCCCGTGGTGCCGCTCGTGAAATGCAGCAGGGCCATATCCTCGCCCTGCGTTGCGGCGATCTCGCCGTAGGGTGGAGCCTCCCGCATGAGTGCGGCGAGGTCCAGGGTGTCCGGATCCGGTGTGCCGTCGGCGTCCACCAGCAGCACGTGCCGCAGTTCGGGCAGCCGGTCCCGGATCGGCGCCACCTTCTTGCGATACAGCGCCCGCGTCGTGACGAGCGCGCCCCCCCCGCCCAGCTGCAGGCGCTGCCGCACCGGCTCGGGTCCGAACGCGGAGAACAGCGGGCAGAAGACGCTCCCGTTCTTGAAAGTGCCGAGAACCGTGACATACAGCGCGGGGATGCGACCGGTCAGGGAGAAGACCCGGTCGCCGCGCCCGATGCCCAGGCTTCGCAGCACGCTGGCGAAGCGGCCGGTCTGCTCGGCCAGCTCCGCATAACTGAGCGAGTGGGTGCTGCCATCGCCGCGCACGAAGCGCAGGGCCTCGTGGTTGGCCCGGTCGCCGGCGGCATGGCGGTCGACCGCCTCGTAGGCGATGTTCCGGCCCCGGTCGCCGGGCAGCCCCGAGAGGGACTTCCGGGCTTCGTCCCAGGTGAAGGTGGCGCAGGTCTCGTCGTAGTCGACCAGATTCGGCGGCACCGCGAGGGCGCGAACATTCTTGGGGATGGTGGGCCAGTGTGTCGAAGTATCGGTTCCTGCCGTCATGCTGCCTATGAAACCCCCGAGCGACCCTCGGGCATAGGGTGGCGCCATGGCCTCCATTGAACGGATTGTCGAGGAGGGCCTGCTCATCGCGCTCTCGGCGGTGCGCATGGCCGTGAAGAATCACATCATCGTGGGCGCGCTGCGCGAGCACCGCGACTTCGCGAGCGCCGATTACGCCGCCGCCGCCCGCACCGAACTGAACCGGCTCGTGAGCCAGAACGAGGAGGACGCCGAGCGCGCCGGCCGGCAGCGCAGGGACCTCGCCCGTCAGTGGAGCGCGTTCGAGGCAACGGATGACCGCAAACTCGACGTGCGCCAGCTGGGCCTGCGGCGGCGGGTGCACCTGGAACTGGCTGCGGCCCTGAGCGCCGTGGCCGACGATGACGAGCAGGTCGCGGGTCTTCTCGAGCACGCCCGGCAGGACGCCAGCGAGGAGATCGGTTCCGCGCTCGCCGCACGCCTGGCCGACCAGACGGTGGACCGCCGGGAACCCGACTACGCGCAGCGACGGGCTGAACGGATCCGCACCCTGGTGAGCACGGATCTGGCGGCGCTCCGGTCGAACCGCCGGGCCGGGTCCGGTTCCGGCCGCTAGTGGTGCGCCGCGCCCACACGCAACGACACCCGAACTGGGGGTGAGTGTGAACTAGCAGAACAGTGCACGCATTAATCAAAATAAGTGCAGGGGAAGAGCTTGTATTTCGAGCTGGACAGCGAGATCACTCTCGCTTCCGCAGTCGCGGCCTCAACGATAAAGGCAAACCCGGCGTAAGCCGGGGACGCAAAGCCACGGGACCCGGTGAGGGTTAGCCGGGCTACCGAACCGAAAGAACCCAACTGATCATCCGTACCATCACGTGTGCCCCCGACCCGGTCATCTCGTTTTCGTCTCGCGCTGTGGCGTCGTTGCTGGTGAGTGTCGGCCTTGCCGTCGCCATCTCTCTGGGATCTATGGAAACGGCATCCGCCGCGACTGTTGGTGACGGCCCTGTCGATCTCGGAACGGCCGCAAGTTACGGTGTTCTGGGCGCGACCACGGTCACGAACACAGGTCCCACGATCATCAACGGCGATCTTGGCCTCTCCCCGGGTACCTCGATCACCGGGTTCGGAGGCGCACCGAACGGTATTGTCAACGGCACGGTGCACGCCACCGACGCCGCCGCGGCGGGGGCGCAAAGCGACACGACCACCGCTTACAACGTCGCTGCGTCCCTCACTCCCACGACCACCGGAATCGGTGAGCTCAGCGGTCTGTCGCTGACACCCGGCGTGTACACCGGCGGCGCGCTGGCTCTCTCCGACAACGGTGCCCTCACACTCGCCGGAAGCGCGAATTCAGTGTGGGTGTTCCAGGCAGCCTCGACCCTGACGATCGGGTCGGCGACCCGGATCACGATCACCGGCGGTGCCAGCGCGTGCAATGTGTTCTGGCAGGTTGGCAGTTCCGCCACAATCGGCACGGCCGCACAATTCCAGGGCACCGTCCTGGCGCAGCAGTCCGTCACCGCAACCACGGGCGCCACGATCGTCGGGCGGCTGTTGGCCCGCACGGCCGCCGTCACTCTCGACACGAACACGATCACCGCGCCGACCGGCTGCTTCCCCCTGGACGCTACCTCCGAGACGGTCTCCCCGACAGCGACAAACCCCATCGCGTCGGACGCACCTGCCGTCGGGCCGACCCCGGCCGACACGACAGGGGCGATCTCTGGCACCCCCCTTGCAGCCGGCACAGCGCCGCTGGCACCGATGGCGACGGCCAGCGTGCCCGGCGCGCTCATGCCCGGTGCGAGTGCTGCCCGCTCTCAACTCGCGAAGACCGGTGGGAGCGCTTCATACTCTCAACTCGCGGAGACCGGTACGGTTCTCAGCCCACCGCTCGCAGCCGGGTCGATTCTGCTCCTGGGGGGCGTCTCGCTCACCCTGCTGGCGATCAGACACCGACACACATCACGCGGGCTCTCGGCGTGACCAACCCTCCCCAGACGAACTGAGCCGGCGGACCGCTAGGCCTTCTTGACCACGCTGGACTTCAACTGCATGGCCCCGAACCCATCCACCTTGCAGTCGATGTCGTGGTCACCGACGCCATCGACCAGGCGGATGCCGCGCACCTTCGTTCCCACCTTGATCGAGGTCGCGCTGCCCTTGACCTTGAGGTCCTTGATGATCGTCACGGTGTCGCCGTCGGCGAGCACGGTACCGAAGGCATCCTTGACGGTGGTGTCTTCGGCCGTTTCGGCCGTCTCGGCCGGGTCGTTGCTCCACTCGTGCGCACAGATCGGGCAGACCAGGAGGGCCCCCATCTCGTAGGCGTATTCACTGGAACATTCTGGGCACGGCGGCAGGGAGTCATTCACCTCCCCATCGTACGTCTGCGCTCAGGCGTGCATCTCGGTCTTCTGAATCTGCCATTCCAGGTCGTCCGGGGCCAGATTCGCGTTCTTGAACGCATCCGTCAGTGGCAGTTGCAGGCGCAGGTCGGTGCCGAGGCACAGGGCCGCGCGGCCGGAGCGCAGCTTGAAGTCGAGCACATGGCCACCGGCCGTGCGGTCATCGGTGACGAAGTGGGTGTGGCAGCCCGGAACCCCGATGCCCTGCTCGTAGAGCGGGGTTCGGAAGCCGGCGACGACGCCCGAGACGTCGTGCAGCTCGACGATGGCGTCCTCGTCGGTGGCCTCCACCATCGGGCGGTACGGCTTCTCCTGCTTGACGACCGTGCGCATCCGAATCCATTCGAAGTCGCCGTCGATGCGCAGGGCGTACATGTAGTTCTGCGACGCCGTCATCTTGTCGATGAACGTCGACGCCTCGGCGCGCACGATGTTCTGCGGCAGCTTGCTCTCGATGTGAGGGACGAAATTCGTGACGACGGCGTAGGGCGTGTACGCGCCCAGGTCGGCCTTGGAGACCCCGCCGTCGGCCCGTAGCTGGTAGCAGGTGCCGTCGATGATCAGCATTTCGCCGTCGAGGCCGTTGAACGTGCCGATGCCGAAGCTGCCGCGGCTCAGCAGGTCGGCTACGGTCATCTCATCTTCGTAGACCCCGTCGAGCAGTGCGCTCATCAGGCTGGTCTGGAAGATCTCGTGGCGGGTGACAGTGGACTTGCTCATTGCAGTACATCGCTTTCCAGATCGGCCATCAGGTCATCTCTATTGTTGCGGTAGTCGACGTGCACGTCGATGATGCTCGGACCCGGTTCGGCCAGGGCCTTCGCCAGCACGGCAGCGAAGTCGTCGAGGTGCGTCACCCGGTAACCGTGGGCGCCGAACGATTCGGCGTAGGCGACGGCGTCGTAATCGCCCAACTGCACGCCGGACGTGCGGCCGTACTTGCCCATCTGCTGGAACGCCACCATGTCGTAGGTGCCGTCGTTGAAGATGACGTGCGTGAACGTCGACCCGAGCCGCACGGCCGTCTCCAGTTCCATGGCGGAATAGAGGAAACCGCCGTCGCCGGAGACGGACACGACCGGGGTGCCCGGTCGCACCAGGGTTGCCGCGATCGCCCACGGCAGCGCCACGCCCAGTGTCTGCTGGCCGTTCGAGAACAGCAGGGTGCGCGGGTGGTAGGTGCGGAAGTGCCGCGCCATGTAGATGTAGTGCGACCCGACGTCGCAGAGCACCGTCGTGTCGTCCGGCAGTAGCTCACGCATCATCAGCGTGAGGTCGGCCGGATGCACGCCCTCGGATTCGTCCCGGTGGCCGGTGGGCTGGTCAGCGTGCGCGAGACGGGCCCGCTGCGCGGCGACCTCGGCGGCGGCGGCCGTCGGCATCGTCAGACCGTCGACCTGACGGGCGAGCGCGTCGAGGGTCTCCGCGACGTCGCCGCGCAGCTCGACCGTGGGGCGGTAGTAGTCGTCGAGGTCGGCCGAGAGCTCGTCGAGGTGGATGATCACGCGCAGGTGGTCTTTGTTCCACTTCGATGGCTCGTACTCGACGAAGTCATAGCCGACGGCCAGGATCACGTCGGCCTTGTGCAGCAGGATGTCCCCGGGCTGGTTGCGGAACAGGCCCACGCGTCCGAGATAGTGCTCCTCGAGCTCGTGCGAAATGACTCCGGCGGCCTGGAAGGTCTCGACCACGGGCAGCCCGGCCACGCCCAACAGGCGGTGCAGTGCCGCGACGGCGCGGTCCGAGCCGGACCGGGCGCCGGCGAGGATGACCGGGAACTTCGCATCCTTCAGCAGAGCGGCGGCCTGCTCGAGGCTCGCCGAGGATGCCGCGCCCAGAGTCGGGACCCAGTGCGGGTGCTTCATCGACACGGTGGTCGAGTCGGTGAGCACGTCGTAGGGGAGCACGACGGCGGCGGCGCCCTTGGGCTCCTGGGTGGCCTGGCGGAACGCGTTGGCGATGGCCTCCGGGACGTTGTCGGCGACGCTGACCTCGCCGGCGGACTTGGTCACGGCGGAGAGCATGCCTACGGCATCCATGGTCTGGTGGGTGCGCTTCAACCGGTCGGCCCGGGGGACGGCGCCGCACAGGGCGACGAGCGGGTCTCCCTCGGTCGTTGCCGTGAGCAGTCCCGTCGCCAGATTGGAGGTGCCCGGGCCGCTCGTCACGAGCACGACGCCCGGCTGGCCGGTGAGGCGTCCGACGGCTGCGGCCATGAAGGCGGCGTTCTGCTCGTGCCGCACCACAATCACCTCGGGGCCGTTGTCGACGAGAGCGTCGTAGACCGGGTCGATCTTGGCACCGGGAACGCCGAAGATCCACTTCACGCCGTAGGCCGTCAGCACCTCGACCACGCGTTCGGCGGAGCGAACGGATCCGGCGGGCCGGCCGGCGTCCGCCGGGGTGAGTGGGGCATCCGTCGCGTCTCGGTCGCTCAGGACAGGTGAGTTCGTCGTCATGGTCATGCCTTCCGGGTCGCCGCTGTTGCGGCGTCTCTGACAATCCTTGCCGGTCAACCGATAGGAAACAACGCCGAATTACGATGCCACTGATCTGAAAATGAGATGCTAAACGCATGGATGTCAGACAGCTCGAATTCTTCAGCGCCGTCGCCGGCGAACTGAGCTTCACCCGCGCCGCGGACCGCCTCACCATCGCCCAATCCGCCGTGTCGGCGGGCGTGCGTTCACTGGAGAACGAGCTGGGCGTCGAGTTATTCGATCGCAGCCGGCGCCAGATCAGGCTCACCTCGACCGGGGAGTTGCTCCTGCCGAAGGTGCGCGACGCGCTCGACGCGGTGAACGAGGTGCGTGACGCGGCTCAGGAGAGCACCCGGGCGATCACCGGCGCCATCGTGATCGGGTTGATGACCTCGGTCACGCTGGTGAATGTGCCGAGGCTGCTCGGCCTGTACCGAACCGGCCACCCCGGTGTCGGGGTTCGTCTGCGCGCGGCGCGGCGCGGCTCGGCCGGCCTGGTCGACGAACTCGTCTCGGGCGAACTCGACCTGGCCTTCCTCGCCCTCAGCGGCCCGGCGCCGACGGCGCTGCTGGCGGTGCCGCTCGCCTCATCGCCGATGGTGTTGGTCGTGCCTCACGGCCACCGGCTGGCCGCCGCGTCTGCGGTGGACCTCGCCGACTTCGGTGCGGAGGAGTTCATCGATCTCCCGCCCGGCTACGCCAGCCGGCAGATCGTGGATGACGCCTTCGCCGCCGCCGGGCTCGAGCGGCGGGTCATGATCGAGGTGTCCGACATCGGGACCGCCGCCGAATATGTGACGAACGGCCTCGGCGTCGCCCTGTTGCCGGCCTTCACCGCTCAGGACGCCCCGGCGGTGCACCGCATCCCCGTGGCGAACCTGCCCGATTTCACCGTGTACCTGGCCGCGGCCCGCAAACGGCGGGCATCGGCCGCCGTGCGCGCGTTCGTCGACCTGGCGCTCTCCGCCGACGAGGCCCGCGCTCGCCGCAGCTGAGCCGGGCAGCGGGAGTCAGGTCAGGTGCCCCCGCGCAGGGCGATGATCGGTTCGATGTTCGACGCCTTCACGGCAGGGTAGACCCCGGCCAGCAGGCCCACCACGGCGCCGAGGAGGGCCGACCCGGAGGCGAGCCAGGGATCCACGACCGGCGCCCATCCCTGGACGACCGACACCAGCACGACGGCGAAGACCCCCAGCGCGGCCCCGATCAGTCCGCCGAGCAGCCCGATCACCACCGATTCGACCATGAACTGATTGGCGATGTTGCGTTTGGTCGCACCCAGCGCCCGGCGCAAACCGATCTCGCCCACCCGCTCCATCACCGACAGCATGGTGACATTCGCGATGCCCAGGCCGCCGGCGAGCAGGGCGAGCACGCCGAGAATCAGGAAGACGACGTTCACGTCGGCCTGCACGTTCTCGCGCAGGGCGGAGCCGGAGGAGGGTGCCTGCACCTCGTAGTTCTCCGGCGCGTTGGGGTTGAGGGCGATCGGAGCCTGGGCGGCCACGACCTTCCCGGCGCCGAGCGCGATCTGGATCTGCAGTTCGTCCGGGCTGGTCAGGCCGAAGTCGGCACGCGCGGTGCCCAGCGGCACGATCACCGAGTCGAGGAGGTCGGGGCGTCGCTCCACCTGGTCGATGATGCCGATCACGGTATAGGAGGAGTCGCCGATGAAGATCGAGGGCTGGCTGTCGACGCGGTTGATCCCCAGGCGCTCGGCCGCACGGGATCCGAGGACCGCCACCCGGTCGGACCGGGCGTCGTGTCCGGCGTCGAAATACCGGCCGGTGACGAGGTGCCCGCGAACCGCATCGAGAAGTCCGGCGGAGGTGGCCATCAGGGCCGGGCCGAGGGTCGGCGGTTCCGAGGGGTCGTTGACCGGCACCGCGGTGATCGTCACCGCGTCGAGAGGTACCTCGGTAACAAGACCCGCGAGCTCCACCCCGGCCAGCCGGCTGACCCGGTCCGGCGCGTCCCAGGGCAGGCTCCCCGTCGCCCGCTCGGTGCCGTTCAGGCCGCTGGCGCTGCCCGGTTCGATCACGACCTGAGTGGCTGCCACGGCATCGAACTGACTGGCGATCTGGCCGGCCGCGGTCTGGGCGAAACCGATCGTCACCACGAGCGACGCGATGCCGAGCACCGTACCGAGGGTGGTCATGATCAGGCGGGTCGGGCGGGCCCCGATGCCGAAGCCGGCCTCGACGATGAGGTCCTGCACCGAGAACCGGTCCGCGCGGGCGATGAGCGGTGCGTCCCCGCCGTCAGGGGCGCTCTGCGGGGCCGGCCCGCGTTCCGCCCGGCGACGGCGGGGCATCCGTATCTTCATGTCGTTTCGCTCACCCGGCCGTCGGAGATGCTGATGGTGCGCCCGGCACGATCCGCCACGGCCTGGTCGTGCGTGATGACGATGAGGGTGAGGCCGTCGGCGTTCAGTTCCTCGAACAGGTCCATGACCTCCCCGGAGGTGGTCGCGTCGAGGTTGCCGGTGGGTTCGTCGGCCAGCAGGAGCTGGGGGGAGGCCACGACGGCCCGCGCAACGGCGACCCGTTGCCGCTCCCCGCCGGACAGGGTGCCGGGCAGAAAATCGATCCGGTGCTCCAGGTGCACCCGGTGCAGAGCTGCCCGGGCACGTCGCTCGCGATCGGCGCGCGGAACGCCGCTGTACACCGTGGCCAGGAGCACATTGTCGAGCACCGAGCGGTGCGGCATCAGGTGGAAGGCCTGGAACACGAAGCCGATCTTGCCTCCGCGGAGTGCGGCCCGCTCCGCCTCGCCGGCCAGGCTGGTGAGGGCTCCGTCGAGGTAGTACTCGCCGACGCTCGGCCGGTCGAGCAGGCCGAGGATGTTGAGCATGGTCGACTTGCCCGACCCGCTCGGCCCGACGATCGACAGGTAGTCCTGCTTCTCCACCCGCAGGTTGATCGATTTGAGCGCCTGCACCTCGGGTGGGCCGGTGAAGGACCGGGTGACGTCGATGAGATCCACGACCGGAGGCCGGATCATCGCCCGACCACCACGAGGTCCCCTTCCCCGAGGGAACCGTCGACCGCCACCACCTCGACGAAGCCGTCGGCGGCGAGTCCGGCCGTCACCTCGACGAGCACGGTCTCGTCCCCGGTGCCGGAAGACACTTCGACCCGGGACTCTCCTCCGGGTCCGGCCGTGAGCGCGGCCAGCGGCACCGCGAGCACCTCCCCGTCGGTCGAGCTGACCGGGATGGTGACCCTCAGATTGCTGCCCTGGATGCTCTGCAGCTGCTCGGGGGTGAGCTCGTCGGGCGTGAGCAGGATGGTGAACCGCCCGCTCGCGGCCTCCGTCCCCTCCGCGGACTCGGCGACGGCGATGGAGGTCACGGTGGCGCCGTGCTCGGAATCGTCCGGCAAGGACAAGACCGCGGCGTCGCCGACATTCATGAGTTTGGCGTCACCCGCCGAGGCGGTGGCGCTGATCTGGATGGTGGCGCCGGAGACCCGCATCACGGAGCCCTTGATGGTGGACCCGCGGTCCACGGTGACCTCGTCCACCCGTCGGGGGAGACCCGGCAGGTAGAGGATCTCGCCGGCCGGAAGATAGGTCATGGTGGCCTCTTCGGCCGTGGTGAGCGAGTCGCGGGCGCTCGTCGCCCGCTGCTCCGCGGACCGCAGGGCGGAGGCCTCGGCGGTCACGTCGCGGGCCGCGAACGCGGAATCGCGCCGGGTCTTCGCCAGCGTGAGCGCATCCGTCGCGTCCGCGATCGCGTTGGGTTCGCCGGCCGCCCGCGCCGCCGCCAGAGCGCGTTCGCCGGCACGCACGAGGTTGTCCTGCTCGACCCGGTCAACGGCGGACGGTCCCGATTGCGCCGCCGAGAGGGCCTGTTCGGCCAGGGCCACGCCGTCCTCGGCCGATCTGACCTGCTCCGTTGCGGACTGGACCGCCTCGGTGACGCCCTCCGGGGCGTCCGGAGCGGGATAGCCGACGCGCTCGTAGAGGGCCCGCACCCCGGCCGACGTGTCGGCGTCGAACAGGTTGGACGTCACGTCGCCGGCCTCGATGCCCACGGCCTCGAGCCCCTGTTTCAGCTGGACCACGTCGGGTCCGGCGACGCCGAGGCGGAGCGTGCGGTACACGGGCAGATCGCCGGGGAGCACGATGACCGGTCGGCCGGCCACCTCGAGGGCGATCGACACGGCGTCGAGCGTGGCGCCGACCTCCGGCACCTGCCCGGTGACGATCGCCGGACCGCCGAGATCTCCGGTCTCGATGGTCACCTCGACCGAGTCGGCGTAGGTGGCGTCGCCGCGGATGGTGATGTCGTTGCCGAGCACCTTCTTTTCCACGGGCACCGTGATCAGGCCCGGTTCGGGAGCCGTGGCGTTGTTCGCGGCATCCGCCGGTGACACGACGAACCTGCCGAGTACGAGCCCCGCGGCCAGGGCGACGACGGCGATGGCCGACACCACCCAGATCGTGCGGTTGCCGTTCAGCAGCCGCCCCCAGCCCTGGCTGCGCGTCGACACGTCGACGTCGGTGGCCTCGAGCTCAGCGAGGCCGGCGAATTCCGGCGCGGTCGGGCTGGAGCCGGCCGCACGCTCCGCCACTACTCACCCTGCGCGTAGTCGGCGGCGAACGCGTCGAGCTCGGCCTTGTGGTCGTCGACGAACTGCTCTTCCAGTTTGAACTGCACCGTGAGCATCGAGTCGGTGTAGTTGACCTTCTCGCTGCAGGCGAAGTCGGCCAGGGCGATCTCGATCTCGCCCTCGCGCACCTTGGCGAGAGCCTCATCGCTCGGAGCCTCGCCGGTGTCAGTGTTGTACAGGGCGTTCGAGAGCTCGCTGGCCGCGTTGATCGCATCCTGCTTCGCCTTGTAATCCGGATGCCCCGTGTCAGCCATGCAGGCCGCCCACTTGCCGTCGAGTTCCTGGACGGCGGGATCCTTCTGCAGTTTCTCGTAGAACGTGGTGATCGCGTCGAAGAGCGGCTTGTGGGCCTTGTCCTGGGAGGGGTCCTCGCCGTTGACCTCGTGCTGGGCCGATCCCGAGCAGCCGGCGTCCTCCCAGTTGTATTCCGAGGAGCCGTCTTCGCTCATCATGTCTTCCGTCTGGGGCGCACCGTAGAGCACCTCGTAGTACGCGGTCTGCTCGCCCTCGGACAGCGACGCGACGTAGTCCTGGTTGGGATCGACGTACGCCGCCGCCTGCTCCTCCTGGGCGGCCACGTCCTCCGGACTCTGATTCATCCCGTAGCCGTTCTCGGCGACCCACTCCTCGGTTTCGCGATCCGCCTGATCGTCCGTGGTGAAGGACATGTTCTGCGACTGGTCGACGGGGACGTAGTCGAAGCCTTCCGCGGCCATGCAGGCGGCGGTGTTCTCCTCGATCTTCTTCGAGTCGGAGATCGCCTGGTCCTCGTCGTACTCGCCGTACGCGGCGGAGAGGTATTTGTTGAGCGGGCTGTCCTCGTAGGTGAGCTTGCCGCTGTCTGCGGCGCCTGCGCCCTGGTCCGATGCGCACCCGGTCAGCCCCAGAGCGGCGACGGCGAGTGATGCGATGAGTGCGGACTGCAAACGACGATTCATTGTTCTCCTTGGACGCGGCGGCAAGGGAACAACGGTCTCTGCATCACCCCGTCAAGCCCCCGCGATCAACCTAGCGGTTCGAGGAACGGGAGCCCAGACTGTGTGCAGGATATTTATCCTGCCGTGACCTTGGGTTTTACCGGTTGAGGGTCGCGGCGCGGCTCGGCCCGTCGCCTAGCGGTCGAGCCCGGCCATTCGCACGAGCGCGGCCCGCATGATCATCTGCGCCGGGTCGCCGATCACATGGTGATTCAGGTACAGGCTCTCCGCCCAGGACAGGACCTCTGCCTGCGTGAGGCCCACGGCCGTCCAGTTCACACCGGCCTCGGCCCGCGCTTTCGGTTCCCCGGTTTTCGGGTTCAACCACACCCGCGCGATGGGGATGTCCGGATCTTCGTGCTCCGGGTTCCAGAGCAGCGCGATCGGGTGATCGGGTCCGTCGAGGTGCTCGTCGTCGATGTGGCCGGAGCCGAGCCAGGGCAGCATCAGCTGCTCTCCTTCCAGCTCCACGTCGATGATCTCGAGCGGAACCGGGCCGTAGTCGCGGGAATAGACGGGCAACCCGACGTGGTGCCATTCGGCGGCCTCGTCGGCGTCTTCGAGGAGGTCGGGCAGGCGTGGAGCGACGTGCAGAACGAATCCGTTCGCCCAGTCGACGAGCGCCTGCGTGTCGGCGGCCGGCCACGGACTGTCGTCGCTCGAAGAGCCGTCCGCGTGGTGAAAGTGGTATTCGACGCCGTCTTCCATGATGTCGAGGTGGAATTCACCGTCGTCGAAGCCGAGGAAGATGCCGGCGATCTGCTCCTCTTCATCCCAGTCCGCGTCGAATTCCGGGTGCTGGAAACGCGGAGGCAGTGGAGGGATGTCCAATGGCAGCGGGCCGAGATCGAGCACCACCCGCAGTACGGAGTTGGGCATGCGCAGAGTGGGATCGGTCATGGTTTCGACGATACCGGAGGCGAGAGAGCGGATGACGGGAATCGAACCCGCGCTATCAGCTTGGGAAGCTGAAGTTCTACCATTGAACTACATCCGCATGTCCGCTTCGCAGGCAAGCCCGCAGCGGAACCGTGCCAGCATATCAAGTCCGCGCCGTTAGGCTGGACCCGTGCTGCTCTCGGATCGCGATATCAAGGCTCAAATCGACGCGGAACGAATCCGTCTGGAGCCGTATCAGGCCGACATGATTCAACCGTCGAGCATCGACGTGCGACTGGACGGCTTCTTCCGCCTCTTCGACAACCACAAGTATCCGTATATCGATCCGGCCGAAGACCAGCCCGATCTGACCCGGTTGATCGAGACCGCCGCGGGCGAACCGTTCATCCTGCACCCGGGGGAGTTCGTGCTCGGATCCACCTACGAGAAGGTCACCCTTCCCGACGACGTTGCCGCACGGCTGGAGGGCAAGAGCTCGCTGGGTCGGCTCGGCCTGCTCACACACTCGACCGCCGGGTTCATCGACCCCGGTTTCACCGGCCACGTGACGCTGGAACTGAGCAACGTCGCCACTCTGCCGATCAAGCTGTGGCCGGGCATGAAGATCGGGCAGCTGTGCTTCTTCCGGTTGAGCTCACCGGCGGAGCGGCCGTACGGGTCGAGCGAATACAGTTCGCGGTACCAGGGCCAGCGCGGTCCGACGGCGTCGCGGTCGTTCCAGAACTTCCACTGCACGGATGTGCGGGGGGTCTCGACAAGCTCGACCACCGCGACAAGCTCGACCACCGCGACGGGCTCGACCACCGCGACAAGCTCGACCACCGCGACGGGCTCGACCACCGGAGCCGAATAGTCCGGTTCATGCGGATGCAACATCCGCCCGGTAAAATCGGGACATGACCACATCCGTGCCCAGCTTTGCCGAGGCGCTCGTCGCGCCGGGACCCACCCCTGAATACCCTGGGCGGATGCGTCGGTTCGGCCAGCTGGTCGGCGCCTGGGCCGCGAAGGGGTCGCGCCTGGACGAGGCCAGCGGCGAGTGGACCGGCCGCGAATTCACCTGGATCGTCGACTTCGTGCTCGACGGCCGTGCGGTGCAAGACGTCGAGGTCGTGCCGAGCGACTCGCACCCGTCCGGGTTCGAGGCCGTCGCCACGGCCCTGCGCGTCTACGACCCGTACGCCGGCGTCTGGCGGGTCAGCTACTTCGCGCCGGCATCCGGGGAATACTGCCACCTCGTCGCAACGCCGCACCGCAACGGTCTGCGCCAGGACGGCACGGGCACCGACGGCCGCCCGATCCGCTGGAACTTTGCCTCGATCACGGCTGATGCCTACGCCTGGGAGGGCTGGGTCTCCAACGACGAGGGTGCCACCTGGCTGCTCATCGAACACAACGAGGCCACCCGCATCCGCTAACCGATCTGGTCCTGGTGCGCCTTCACCGGCAGAAGGAGGAGCAGCCCGGCGAGCAGAACGAGCATCAGCCCGAGGATGCCCCAGTACGTTTCGCCGAAGATCGTCACCATCAGGGCGAACATGGCGGGGGCCAGAAAACTCACCGCGCGGCCCGTGGTGGCGTAGAGCCCGAAGACCTCGCCCTCTCGGCCGGGCGGGATCAGTCGGGCCAGGAAGGTGCGGCTGGCGGACTGGGCAGGCCCGACGAAAAGCGTGAGGGCCAGGCCGGCGGTCCAGAACACGATCGGGCCGCCGTCGTGCAGCAGGAACACAATGCTGCCGAACACGATCAGGCCGATCAGGGCGGTCACGATGATGGGCTTCGCGCCGACCCGGTCGTCGAGCGCACCGGCGACGATGGTGGCCGCGCCCGCCACGACGTTCGCGGCGATCGCGAAAATAATCACCTCGCCGGGTGAGAAACCGAAGACGGATGCCGCGAGCACCCCGCCGAAGGTGAACACCCCGGCCAGGCCGTCGCGGAAGATCGCGCTCGCGATGAGGAAGTACACCGTCGGGCGACTGGTCGTCCAGAGTCGACGCACGTCCTGGCCGAGCACGACGTAGGAACGGAGAAAGCTCACCCGGGGCCGCCGCGCCGCGGCAGGGGAACGGTATTCGGGAACCGAGAGCAGCACCGGCAGGGCGAATAGTCCGAACCAGGCGGCCGCGATCAGCATGGTGACTCGCACCGACAGGCCGTCCTCACCGGTCACCCCGAACAGGCCCACATCGGGGCTGATGAAACCGAAGTAGACGATGAGCAGCAGCACGATGCCGCCGATGTAGCCCATGCCCCAGCCGAAGCCGCTGACTTTTCCAATGGTGCCCGCGGTCGAGACCTGGGACAGCATGGCGTTGTAGTTGACGCTGGCGAACTCGAAGAAGACGTTGCCGGCAGCCACCAGGAAGAGCCCGAGCAGCAGGAAGCCGGGCGACGGCTGCACGAAGAACATCGCCGCAGTGAGCGCCACCACGATGAACGTGTTCACGCCGAGCCACAGCTTGCGCCGGCCGGACGTGTCCGAGCGCTGCCCGGTGATCGGGGCGAGGACGGCCACCAAGAAGCCGGCGATGGCGAGGGCCCAACCAAGTTGGGCCGAGATCACGTCCTTGTCGCCGAAGGAGCTCCCCGTGATGTACACGGTGAAGACGAAGGTGGTGACGACCGCATTGAACGCGGCAGACCCCCAGTCCCAGAAGCTCCAGGCCACCACGCGGCGCTTGCTGGTCGTGTCTGGCAACGCCTGGGCATCCGTGCCGCCCTGCTCCGCTATCCCGGTCATGCGCTGAGGCTAGTGGATGGCGGTAGCCGAAAACTATCAATCAGGCGAAATCCCAAAGTTGAGTCACTCAGGCTCAACTCTCAGGTACGCAGCTTGACTCCGATTTGAGTCACTGGCACACTTGAGTCTGCACCACTCAACTCTGAGGAATCAGGGTGATCACAAAAACTTTGAAGGAGAACGCACACATGGCCCGTGCAGTAGGCATCGACCTCGGAACCACCAACTCTGTGGTGGCCGTCCTCGAGGGTGGAGAACCCACCGTCATCGCAAACGCCGAAGGCTTCCGGACCACCCCGTCCGTCGTCGCCTTCACCAAAGACGGCGAAGTGCTGGTCGGCGAGACCGCCAAGCGCCAGGCCGTCACCAACGTCGACCGCACCATCGCTTCGGTCAAGCGCCACATGGGCACTGATTGGAACGTCGGCATCGACGACAAGAAGTTCACCCCGCAGGAAGTGTCCGCCCGTATCCTGGCCAAGCTCAAGCGCGACGCCGAGGCGTACCTGGGCGACAAGGTGACGGATGCCGTCATCACCGTTCCCGCGTACTTCAACGACGCCGAGCGTCAGGCCACCAAGGAAGCCGGTGAGATCTCCGGACTCAACGTGCTGCGCATCATCAACGAGCCCACCGCGGCCGCCCTGGCCTACGGCCTGGACCGCGGCAAGGAAGACGAGCTCATCCTGGTCTTCGACCTCGGCGGTGGAACCTTCGACGTCTCCCTCCTCGAGGTAGGCAAGGACGACGACTTCTCGACCATCCAGGTGCGGTCCACCGCCGGTGACAACCGCCTCGGCGGCGACGACTGGGACCAGCGCATCGTCGACCACCTGATCAAGAAGTTCAAGGAAACCACCGGCGTCGACGTCTCCAAGGACAAGATCGCCAAGCAGCGCCTCAAGGAAGCCGCCGAGCAGGCCAAGAAGGAACTCTCGAGCAGCATGTCGACGAGCATCCAGCTGCCGTACCTCTCCCTCACGGAGAACGGCCCGGCCAACCTCGACGAGACGCTCACCCGCGCCCAGTTCGAGAAGATGACCGAAGACCTGCTCGACCGCACGAAGAAGCCGTTCCAGGACGTCATCCGGGAAGCCGGCGTCAAGGTGGAAGACATCGCCCACGTCGTTCTCGTCGGTGGCTCCACCCGTATGCCCGCCGTGTACGAGCTCGTCAAGGCCGAGACCGGTGGCAAGGACCCGAACAAGGGCGTCAACCCGGACGAGGTCGTCGCCGTCGGCGCCGCGCTGCAGGCCGGCGTGCTGAAGGGCGAGCGCAAGGACGTTCTGCTCATCGACGTCACCCCGCTGAGCCTCGGCATCGAAACCAAGGGCGGCATCATGACGCGCCTCATCGAGCGCAACACGGCCATCCCGACCAAGCGCAGCGAGACCTTCACCACGGCCGACGACAACCAGCCGTCCGTCGCGATCCAGGTCTTCCAGGGCGAGCGTGAGTTCACCCGCGACAACAAGAACCTCGGCACGTTCGAGCTGACCGGCATCGCGCCGGCCCCGCGCGGCATCCCGCAGGTCGAGGTCACCTTCGACCTCGACGCCAACGGAATCGTGCACGTGTCCGCAAAGGACAAGGGCACCGGCAAGGAGCAGTCGATGACCATCACGGGCGGATCCTCGCTCGCGAAGGAAGACATCGAGCGCATGGTGCGCGAGGGTGAAGAGCACGCCGCCGAGGACAAGCGCCGCCGCGAGGCCGCCGAGACCCGCAACACGGCCGAGCAGCTCGCCTACTCGATCGAGAAGCTGATCAAGGAGAACGACGAGAAGCTCCCCGAGGACGTCAAGTCCGAGGTCCAGGCCGACGTCGACGCCCTCAAGTCCGCGCTCGCCGGAGACGACGACGCAGCCGTGAAGACCGCCTTCGACAAGCTCAACGAGAGCCAGGGCAAGCTCGGCGAGGCTATCTACAAGACCAGCCAGGCGGATGCCGCGGCCGGCGCCCCGTCCGACTCCGAGCCGGCCGCCGACGCGGCAGGCTCCGACGAAGACGTGGTTGACGCCGAGGTTGTCGACGACGAAGACGACGCTTCAGAGGCCAAGAAGTAATGGCAGACGACACGAAGCGTCCCGGCGACGAGCCGTTTGAAGAGGGGGCATCCGCTGAGGGTGCCCCCGGGGCCGACGCGGAAGCCGCAGCGGCCGACGCAGGTGCCGACGCGGGTGCCGTGAACGCCGACGCGGCGTCTGCCGAGGGCATCGAAGAGGACGAGCTGACGGTCCAGGACATACTGGACGCCGCCGCGCGCGAAGTCGACGAGCCCACGAGCGAGCACCTCGCAGATCTCAAGCGCGTCACCGCGGAGTACGCCAACTACCGTCGGCGCACCGAGGCGAACCGCGAGGTCGAGCGCGAGCGCGTCACCGTGGATGTCGTCAAGGGTCTGATTCCGGTGCTCGACGACCTCGACCGTGCTGAGAAGCACGGCGACCTGGTCGAGGATTCGGCGTTCAGCACGATCGCCGCGAAACTGCGTGCGAGCGTCGAGCGTCTGGGCGTGAGGCCCTTCGGTACCGTCGGTGAACCGTTCGATCCGACCATCCACGAGGCGATCTTCCAGCTGCCCACCGCCGACATCGAGTCGGATACCGTCGGCGACGTCATCGAGACCGGCTACTTCCTGGGCGCGTCGCTCCTGCGCGTGGCCAAGGTCGTCGTGCAGGTACCGAGCGATGGCTAGCCAGGACTGGTTCGATAAGGACTTCTACAAGGTCCTGGGTGTGTCTAAGGACGTCACTCCGGCCGAGTTGAAAAAGGCCTATCGCAAACTCGCCCGCAAGTACCACCCGGACTCCAACCCGGGCAATCCTGCGGCCGAGGCGAAGTTCAAGGAGATCAGCGAGGCACACTCGGTGATCGGCGACCCGGCGCAACGCAAGGAATACGACGCCGTGCGCGCGATGGGCGGTGGAGCTCGCTTCACCGCCCCGCGCCCCGGCGGCGGCCAGGCCGGAGGCTTCGACGACGTCTTCGGCGGCATGTTCGGCGGGGGAGCCCGGCAGCAGCAGCCCGGCTACTCCTATGAGCAGGGCGGCTTCGACGACCTGCTCGGCGGCATGTTCGGCCGCGGACAGGGCGGCGGCGGGTTCGGAACCTCGAGCGGCGGCTTCCGCGGCTACGGCGGACCGACCCGCGGGCGTGACGTGATCGCGTCGACCACGGTCGACTTCATCACGGCCACCCACGGCGATCAGATCACCTTGCAGACCCAGGACGGCCGCGCCATCAAGGTGAAGATTCCGGCCGGTGTGGCCGACGGGCAGAAGATCAAGCTGCGCGGCCAGGGGCAGCACAGCCCCGACGGCGGCGAGTCGGGCGACATCGTGCTCACGGTGAACGTACGCAAGCACCCGGTCTTCGAGCGCGATGGCCTGAACCTACGGGTCTCGGTGCCGGTCACCTTCGTCGAGGCGGCACTCGGCGCCACGATCGAGGTGCCGACCCTGGGCGGCGTGCCGGTCAAATTGCGCATCGCCCCCGGCACCCCGAGCGGGCGCGTGCTCCGTGTCAAGGGGCGCGGCGTCGTGACTCCCAAGGGCACCGGAGATCTCCTGGCGGAGGTTCAGGTTGCCGTTCCGTCACATCTGTCGAAGGACGCCGAGGAGAAACTCGCGGCCTTCGCGGAAGCGCTGCCGAAGGAGAACCCGCGCGACGACCTCCTCGCGAAGGCGAGAGACTGACGGTGGACGAGAACACCCGGGTTTTCGTGATCTCGATGGCTGCCGAGCTTGCGGGCATGCACCCGCAAACCCTGCGCCAATACGATCGCCTGGGATTGGTGAGCCCCGACCGCACCCCCGGTCGGTCTCGCCGGTACTCGATGCGGGATGTGGCCAAGCTCCGCGAGATCGCGGAACTCGGCGCCGAGGGCGTGAGCCTGGAAGGCATCCGTCGCATCCTGGGTCTCGAGGACCACGTGCGCACGCTCGAATCGCGTCTGCGGGAACTCGAATCGGCCCTGGCCGATGAACTGCTGAACCGCCCGGGTCGCCGCGTTTTCGCGGCCGGCCCGGCGGGTGAGGTCATCTCGATGCGGGCCGGCACGCGGACCCGGCGTTCGACCCAGATCGTGATCTGGCGCCCGTTGGATGTCCGCCCGGCGGACGACGACGCGTAACCGCGACTGCGGGTTAGCCTGAGGGAATGTCTGATTTTTCCTTTGACCGTCTGAGGCGTTTCCCCGATGTGGAAGCGGACAACCTCTTCGCCGTGGATGCGAGCGACCGGCTGATCCTCGACGAGGCAGCGGGTGCACTGGCCGAGGCCGGGGCCGGCGAGGTCGTGGTGCTCGAGGACAGATATGGCGCCCTCACTCTGGGCGCGGCCGCACTTCATGCCGCTCGGGGCATCCGGGTTCACCAGGATGTGCTCTCCGGGGAATTGGCGCTCGACCGCAATGCGATCGATGCCGGGCTCTCCGACACTTACCGCTCCCTCGACGTGGGCGAAGAACTGCTGGCGAACGCGCGAGTGGTGTTGGTCCAGCTGCCGCGTAGCCTGGCGGCACTTGACGAGATCGCCGATGCCATCCGTCGGTACGCCGCTCCGGATGTGGTCGTGATCGCCGGTGGGCGCATCAAGCACATGACGTCGGCCATGAACGAGGTGCTCGGGCGGCACTTCGCGCAGGTGCACGTCAGCCCGGCCCGGCAGAAGTCCCGGGTGATCAAGGCAGCGTCCCCGATACCTTCTGCAGTTCAGTCGGCGGTGTCCATCTGGCCGCAATCCGTGGTGCACGGTGACCTGGGCCTCACGGTGTGTGCTCACGGAGCTGCGTTCGCCGGCGCGACCATCGATATCGGAACGCGCTACCTGCTCGAGTACCTCGAACGCATGAAGCCGGATGCCCGGAGCGCCATAGACCTCGGCTGCGGCACCGGAGTGCTCGCCGCCGCCCTTGCACGGAGCCGCCCCACCCTGCGAGTAACCGCTACCGACCAGTCGGCTGCGGCCGTCGCCTCTACTCGGGCCACCATGGCGGCCAATTCGCTCGGCGACCGCGTGACTGTTTTGCGGGATGACGCACTGCAGAGCCAACCGGATGCGTCGGCCGAACTGATAATGCTGAACCCGCCTTTCCACATCGGCTCGTCCGTGCACGCCGGGATCGCGCTCAAACTATTCGAGGACGCCGGGCGGGTGCTGCAACACGGCGGTGAACTGTGGACGGTGTGGAACACCCACCTGGGGTATCGGCCCGCACTCACCCGGCTGGTGGGGCCGACCCGCCAGATAGGGCGGAACGCCAAGTTCACCGTCACAGTCTCGACCGGCCGCTGAGGCCTGCGGGGCTGTGCAAGGGCCGGCATTCAGGGACGTGAGTCAGGCCCGAATAGCCGACACGCCCGGGATGAGAGAGGGAGTTGCGGACCCCCAGAATTCACCGTAATGTCTCTCTAGTCACCCCACAGGTTCGGAAAGCCGCAGAGCTTCCCGGCCTCAAGTGGGACGAAGGTTTTAGTTTCTCCTTGTTTGTCTATCCGCTAAGGAAGCATTCGAGAAGAAGCCAAGATAGTAACTCTCTCCGACTGGTTCCCAGATCGAGTGCGTGAAATGTTCTGAGTCGCTTCGGCGTACTTGGAATGGGTCGCTTGCTTCGATTTGACACGGACTTGTCGGGCAGGTAAGTTATACAAGTTGCCCCGAAGCGACAGCCCATTATAGGGCCTGAAGTCGGGTGCGTCCGATCCTTGAGAACTCAACAGCGTGCACAATGTCAAATGCCAAAAACCTCGTGATTTGGATCCGTTTCTAGCGGTGAAGGATCAGGAGATTCCTTTGGAAAACATTTAAACAACAAAGCAAGTCAGTAATGATTTGTTCTGTCAGTTTCAAACTTGTGTCTGGTCCGCCCATTCCGGCGGTCAGTCACACTAGATGTGCCGTCTCGGTCCCTGAGCTTGTCGAAGGGTCGGGTCGTGCAATCAAACATTTACGGAGAGTTTGATCCTGGCTCAGGACGAACGCTGGCGGCGTGCTTAACACATGCAAGTCGAACGATGATGAGGAGCTTGCTTCTCTGATTAGTGGCGAACGGGTGAGTAACACGTGAGCAATCTGCCCTTGACTCTGGGATAAGCGTTGGAAACGACGTCTAATACCGGATACGACCCTTGGAGGCATCTCTGGGGGTGGAAAGAATTTTGGTCAAGGATGAGCTCGCGGCCTATCAGCTAGTTGGTGAGGTAATGGCTCACCAAGGCGACGACGGGTAGCCGGCCTGAGAGGGTGACCGGCCACACTGGGACTGAGACACGGCCCAGACTCCTACGGGAGGCAGCAGTGGGGAATATTGCACAATGGGCGAAAGCCTGATGCAGCAACGCCGCGTGAGGGACGACGGCCTTCGGGTTGTAAACCTCTTTTAGTAGGGAAGAAGCGAAAGTGACGGTACCTGCAGAAAAAGCACCGGCTAACTACGTGCCAGCAGCCGCGGTAATACGTAGGGTGCAAGCGTTGTCCGGAATTATTGGGCGTAAAGAGCTCGTAGGCGGTTTGTCGCGTCTGCTGTGAAAACCCGAGGCTCAACCTCGGGCCTGCAGTGGGTACGGGCAGACTAGAGTGCGGTAGGGGAGATTGGAATTCCTGGTGTAGCGGTGGAATGCGCAGATATCAGGAGGAACACCAATGGCGAAGGCAGATCTCTGGGCCGTAACTGACGCTGAGGAGCGAAAGCATGGGGAGCGAACAGGATTAGATACCCTGGTAGTCCATGCCGTAAACGTTGGGAACTAGATGTGGGGACCATTCCACGGTCTCCGTGTCGCAGCTAACGCATTAAGTTCCCCGCCTGGGGAGTACGGCCGCAAGGCTAAAACTCAAAGGAATTGACGGGGGCCCGCACAAGCGGCGGAGCATGCGGATTAATTCGATGCAACGCGAAGAACCTTACCAAGGCTTGACATATAGAGGAAACGTCTGGAAACAGTCGCCCCGCAAGGTCTCTATACAGGTGGTGCATGGTTGTCGTCAGCTCGTGTCGTGAGATGTTGGGTTAAGTCCCGCAACGAGCGCAACCCTCGTCCTATGTTGCCAGCACGTAATGGTGGGAACTCATGGGATACTGCCGGGGTCAACTCGGAGGAAGGTGGGGATGACGTCAAATCATCATGCCCCTTATGTCTTGGGCTTCACGCATGCTACAATGGCCGGTACAAAGGGCTGCAATACCGCAAGGTGGAGCGAATCCCAAAAAGCCGGTCTCAGTTCGGATTGAGGTCTGCAACTCGACCTCATGAAGTCGGAGTCGCTAGTAATCGCAGATCAGCAACGCTGCGGTGAATACGTTCCCGGGCCTTGTACACACCGCCCGTCAAGTCATGAAAGTCGGTAACACCCGAAGCCAGTGGCCTAACCCGCAAGGGGAGGAGCTGTCGAAGGTGGGATCGGTGATTAGGACTAAGTCGTAACAAGGTAGCCGTACCGGAAGGTGCGGCTGGATCACCTCCTTTCTAAGGAGCACAGCAGTGCCGTCTGTATACAGCGGGGTAACACTGCCAAGCCATTACGGGAACACATGTTTCCCGGTGGCGCTCATGGGTGGAACATTGACATTGATGCGTTGAGAACACCGCTGAACCCGGTACGCTCCCTCGGGAGTTGGAATGGTTTGATGGTGAACGAAACGCATATGCACGCTGTTGGGTCCTGAGGGACCGGAACAATCGGTGGTCGAGCTTGTCGAGACCCTGGTTGGACTTTTCCTCTGGACCTTTTCCTGTTCACATCAATCGTGGGCAGGTGAGGGTACCGCCCGTACTTTGAGAACTACACAGTGGACGCGAGCATCTTAAATTTGACTGTCTTCGGACAGCAAATTACAAAGATCTAAGCACTGAATTTATTCAGTGCTGTGATCATTGGTCAATTTCGATCGTGAGACTTTCGAGTTTTACGATTCTTAATCGATTCAAACTCATGTGATTTCAAATTTCTAAGAGCAAACGGTGAATGCCTTGGCATGTAGAGCCGAAGAAGGACGTAGTAATCTGCGATAAGCCTCGGGGAGTTGATAAACGAACTGTGATCCGAGGATTTCCGAATGGGGAAACCCCGCCAGGCCTCTTTGAGTGACCTGGTGACTCCCGCCTGAATATATAGGGCGGGTAGAGGGAACGTGGGGAAGTGAAACATCTCAGTACCCACAGGAAGAGAAAACAATAGTGATTCCGTTAGTAGTGGCGAGCGAAACCGGATGAGGCTAAACCGATCATGTGTGATAGCCGGCAGGCGTTGCATGGTCGGGGTTGCGGGACTTTTCTGCTGCTTCTGCCGAACAGTGAGGGTTAGAACGTTGTATAGACGAACAGGATTGAAAGCCTGGTCATAGAGGGTGCGAACCCCGTAGTCGAAATGCAGCAATCGCCCGAAGAGTATCCCAAGTAGCACGGGGCCCGAGAAATCCCGTGTGAATCCGTCAGGACCACCTGATAAGCCTAAATACTCCTACATGACCGATAGTGAACAAGTACCGTGAGGGAAAGGTGAAAAGTACCCCGGGAGGGGAGTGAAATAGTACCTGAAACCGTTTGCTTACAAACCGTTGGAGCCAGCTTTGTTCTGGTGACAGCGTGCCTTTTGAAGAATGAGCCTGCGAGTTAGTGATATGTGGCGAGCTTAACCCGAGAGGGGAATGCGTAGCGAAAGCGAGTCTGAATAGGGCGATTCAGTCGCATGTCCTAGACCCGAAGCGAAGTGATCTATCCATGGCCAGGTTGAAGCGACGGTAAGACGTCGTGGAGGACCGAACCCACTTCAGTTGAAAATGGAGGGGATGAGCTGTGGATAGGGGTGAAAGGCCAATCAAACTTCGTGATAGCTGGTTCTCTCCGAAATGCATTTAGGTGCAGCGTTGCGTGTTTCTTGCCGGAGGTAGAGCTACTGGATGGCCGATGGGGCCTAAAAGCTTACTGACGTCAGCCAAACTCCGAATGCCGGTAAGTGAGAGCGCAGCAGTGAGACGGTGGGGGATAAGCTTCATCGTCGAGAGGGAAACAACCCAGACCACCAACTAAGGTCCCAAAGCGCGTGCTAAGTGGGAAAGGATGTGGAGTTGCACAGACAACCAGGAGGTTGGCTTAGAAGCAGCCACCCTTGAAAGAGTGCGTAATAGCTCACTGGTCAAGTGATTCCGCGCCGACAATGTAACGGGGCTCAAGCACGCCACCGAAGTTGTGGCATTGATATTTTTGGTAAGCCGCACACTTGTTGTGTTGGTTCAGCCGTGTTGATGGGTAGGAGAGCGTCGTGTGGCCAGCGAAGCGGCGGTGTAAACCAGCCGTGGAGGCTACACGAGTGAGAATGCAGGCATGAGTAGCGAAAGACGGGTGAGAAACCCGTCCTCCGAAAGATCAAGGTTTCCAGGGCCAGGCTAATCCGCCCTGGGTAAGTCGGGACCTAAGGCGAGGCCGACAGGCGTAGTCGATGGACAACGGGTTTATATTCCCGTACTGGCGAAAAACCGCCCAAACTAATCCAGTAATGCTAAGCATCTGAATCCCCTAGATGGATCCCTTCGGGGTGAAGCGTGGGGCCTAGCGTGCGACCCTATGCTGGTGCGGTTAGCGTATTAACAGGTGTGACGCAGGAAGGTAGCTGAGCCGGGCGATGGTTGTCCCGGTCTAAGGATGTAGGCCGAGAGATAGGCAAATCCGTCTCTCATATAAGGCTGAGACCCGATGGGTAGTCCTCACGGACGAAATCAGTGATCCTATGCTGCCAAGAAAAGCATCGACGCGAGGTTTTAGTCACCCGTACCCCAAACCGACTCAGGTGATCAGGTAGAGAATACTAAGGAGATCGAGAGAATCGTGGTTAAGGAACTCGGCAAAATGCCCCCGTAACTTCGGGAGAAGGGGGGCCTGAGGCGTGAAGGGATTTACTCCTGGAGCGTTCGAAGGCCGCAGAGACCAGTGGGAAGCGACTGTTTACTAAAAACACAGGTCCGTGCCAAGTCGCAAGACGATGTATACGGACTGACGCCTGCCCGGTGCTGGAAGGTTAAGAGGAACGGTTAGCCGCAAGGCGAAGCTGAGAATTTAAGCCCCAGTAAACGGCGGTGGTAACTATAACCATCCTAAGGTAGCGAAATTCCTTGTCGGGTAAGTTCCGACCTGCACGAATGGCGTAACGACTTCCCAGCTGTCTCAACCGCGAACTCGGCGAAATTGCATTACGAGTAAAGATGCTCGTTACGCGCAGCAGGACGGAAAGACCCCGTGACCTTTACTACAGCTTGGTATTGGTGTTCGGTGTGGCTTGTGTAGGATAGGTGGGAGACTTTGAAGCTTGGACGCTAGTTCAGGTGGAGTCATCGTTGAAATACCACTCTGGTCATATTGGATATCTAACTTCGAACCGTGATCCGGTTCAGGGACAGTGCCTGGTGGGTAGTTTAACTGGGGCGGTTGCCTCCTAAAAAGTAACGGAGGCGCCCAAAGGTTCCCTCAACCTGGTTGGCAATCAGGTGTCGAGTGTAAGTGCACAAGGGAGCTTGACTGTGAGACTGACAAGTCGAGCAGGGACGAAAGTCGGGACTAGTGATCCGGCAGTGGCTTGTGGAAGCGCTGTCGCTCAACGGATAAAAGGTACCTCGGGGATAACAGGCTGATCTTGCCCAAGAGTCCATATCGACGGCATGGTTTGGCACCTCGATGTCGGCTCGTCGCATCCTGGGGCTGGAGTAGGTCCCAAGGGTTGGGCTGTTCGCCCATTAAAGCGGTACGCGAGCTGGGTTTAGAACGTCGTGAGACAGTTCGGTCCCTATCCGCTGCGCGCGCAGGAAATTTGAGAAGATCTATCCCTAGTACGAGAGGACCGGGATGGACGAACCTCTGGTGTGTCAGTTGTTCCGCCAGGAGCACCGCTGATTAGCTACGTTCGGAACGGATAACCGCTGAAAGCATCTAAGCGGGAAGCCGGCTTCGAGATGAGATTTCCATCCCTTCGGGGGAGAGGCTCGCAGCTAGACTACTGCGTTGATAGGCCGGATGTGGAAGAGGGGACTAAAGACCCTTGGAGCTGACCGGTACTAATAAGCCAATAATTTGATAACACAACAGTTTGAATAAGCTGCAAGCGTCCACTATGTGGTTCTCGATGTACGGTCGAGAACAACGCCCTCACCGGCAACAACTGTGTGAGGGCTCTATAACTAAAAAATATAGAATCGATTCATCGAAAGATGTTTCGGCGGCTATAGCGAGAGGGAAACGCCCGGTCACATTCCGAACCCGGAAGCTAAGACTCTCTGCGCCGATGGTACTGCAGGGGGGACCCTGTGGGAGAGTAGGACACCGCCGGACTTAACTTGAAACACACAATGGCCACCCCCCGGGGTGGCCATTGTGCTTTAACCACACACACCAGAAACACAAGGCCACCCCACGGGGTGGCCTTCCCCCGTTAACCAGTCGTGACTGTTCCCGTTCCGGTCGAGAGTGCCCAGCAAAACGGCCACTCTCGACCGGAACGGGAACAATCGTGGGCACATTCCGCCCCACACGAGGCCACACACGCGAGCGTCTCGGTGCTGGGGCGCACGCCAGGACCGAAAAAGAAGGCCACCCAAGCAGGGTGGCCTTCCGTCGTTAAGCGGTGGGGAGGAGATCGGCGGCGGGAATCGGGATGCCGTTGAGGATGTCCAGGGTCCAGCCGGCCTCGGTGTGCGCGAGCACATTGAGGGAGGCATTCCTGATCGTGTCGACAGGCTGGACCAGCGCCTGCATCAGCGTCAAACGGATCAGCGTGCCGTGGCTCACGACGATGATGCGGGCACCGGGGTGATCCCGGGCCAGCAGCTGCAGTGCGGTCAGGCCACGGGCGGCCACGGTCGACTCCGGCTCGGCGCCGATGAAGCCGCCGATGCCGGTGGGGCCGCCCGGCTCGCGCAGCGCGTCCAGCTCGGGGCCGGCGCTCATTCCCTCGGCCGGGCCGTAATCGCGCTCGACCATCTCAGGGATGCGCCGGTTGACGGTGAGCCCGAGGCCATCGGCGATCAGATCCGCGGTCTCTGCCGCGCGGCTGAGCGGCGAGGACACGACGAAGTCCCACTCGTAGTCGGCCAGGTGGCCGACGGCATCCGCCGCCTGGCCTCGACCGGTCTCGTTGAGGGGGATATCGGAGTGACCCTGGATGCGCAGAGCGGCATTCCAATCGGTCTGTCCATGGCGGATGAGGGCGAAGGTCGTTGTGGAGCTCACGAGACTATTCTCCCTCGGGGACGTGCCGGGAGGGGAATCGGGTCTCGACAGGCTCGACCAGCGACAGGCTCGACCAGCGAGGGGCTCGACCAGCGGCAGGCTCGAGCAGCGGCAGGCTCGAGCAGCGAGGGCGGGCGGGTCTCGACAAGCTCGACCACCGGACAAGCTCGACCACCGGGCGGGCTCGACCACCGGCCGGGTCAGGTGATGGGGGCGGAGGTGAAAAGCACCCGGTCGCTCGCGACCAGGTCGTTGACGGTGTAGATGCGGGTGAGGTCGAGGCCGGCGGCAAGGGCACCAGCGCGTTCCTCGTCGCTCTGCGGGGCCATCCGGCCGAGCATGACACCGCCGAGGGCGCGCACGGCGCAGGCCGCGATGACACCCTCCGGGGTTCCGCCGATCCCGATCGAGAGGTCGACGGCGGCATCCGTGGACGCGGCGGCGATCGCGGTGGAGACGTCCCCCTCGAGCACCCGGAGCACGCGCGCGCCCGCGAACTCGATCTCGCGGATGAGCGCGGCGTGGCGGGGCTTGTCGAGGACGGCGACGGTGAGCGCGGTCTCGCGGATGCCGGCGGCAGCCGCGAAGGCTCGGAGGTTCTCGGTGGCCGAGGCCCGGAGATCGAGAACGCCGTGACCGGCCGGGCCGGCGATGAGTTTCTCCATGTAGAAGACACCGGCCGGGTCGAACATCGTGCCCCGCGGGGAGAGGGCGATGACACAGACCGCACCGGGAAGGTCGTCGGCCGCGAGGCGCGTGCCGTCGAGCGGGTCCACCGCGATATCGCAGTCCGGACCGATCCCGGTGCCGAGTCGCTCGCCGTTGGCGAGCATGGGAGCCTCGTCTTTCTCGCCCTCGCCGATCACGACGGTTCCGCGAAACGGCGCCGTCAGGAGCACGGCCCGCATGGCCGCGACGGCGGCCTCGTCGGCGGCATTCTTGTCCCCCCGGCCAACCCACGGCAGCGTTGCCCGGGCTGCCGCCTCGGTGGAGGCGCGCACGGCGGCGACCAGCTCGGCGGGCCACCCGTCGGCGCCGATGACGGTGGTTCCGGCCAAGGGCGCGGACTGGTTGTGCTGCGGCATGGGCCACCTCTTGCTGGGACAGCGGTCTCGGGACCGGCAGGCACAGCCTACTCGCGTGCCCGGTGCCGTTCTCGTGCAGCCACGGGTGCGGGCGCGGGCGCGCTACGCCAGAAGCTCGCGGATGTCGGTGGCGGTCAGGGCGGTTCCGTGCGCGGGGCCATCCGTCATCACGCTCTCGAACAGGCGGGCCTTCGTGGCCTTGAGGGCCATCACCTTCTCCTCGATCGTGTCGCGGGAGACCAGCCGGTAGACGAAGACGTTCTTCGTCTGCCCGATGCGGTGCATGCGGTCCACGGCCTGCGCCTCGGTGGCGGGGTTCCACCACGGGTCGAGAAGGATGGCGTAGTCGGCCTCGGTCAGGTTGAGGCCGAAACCGCCGGCCTTCAGGCTGATCAGGAACACCGCGTTGTCGCCGGTCTTGAAGTCGCTGATGACCTGCGCCCGGTTGCGGGTCTTGCCGTCGAGGTAGGAGTAGCTGATGCCGGCGGCGTCAAGGCGCGCGCGGGCCTTGGCCAGGTACTGGGTGAACTGGCTGAAGATGAGCGTGCGGTGTCCGCCGGCCACGATGTCCTCCAGCAGCTCGAGCAGCACGTCGAGCTTGGTCGAGGGAATGTCGCCGTACTTCTCGTCGTAGAGACTCGCGTCGAGGCTGAGCTGGCGCAGCATGGTGAGCGAGCGGAAGATCTCGAACCGGTTCGTGTTCAGGTTGTCGATCAGGCCGAGCACCTTCTGTCGCTCCCGCTGCAGGTGCGTGTCGTACACCGAGCGATGCTTCGGGTGCAGTGTGAGCTCGAGCACCTGCTCCTGCTTGGCGGGCAGATCGCCGGCCACCTGCTCCTTCGTGCGGCGCAGCATGAACGGGCGGATGCGCCGGCGCAGCTGGTCGAGCCGGTCACCGTCGGCATCCTTCTCGATCGGTTTCTGGTAGTAGTCGCCGAAGCGACCCGGGCTGGGGAACAGCCCCGGTGCCGTGATCGAGAGCAGGGACCAGAACTCCATCAGGTTGTTCTCCAGCGGCGTGCCGGTTATCGCCAGCTTGAACGGGGTGTCCAGGCGCCGGGCGCACTGGTGGGCGCGGGATTTGCGGTTCTTCACGAACTGGGCCTCATCCAGCAGGAGCCCCGACCAGGCCAGGGCCTGGTAATCGTCGAAATCGAGGCGGAAGAGCGTGTACGAGGTCACGACGACGTCGGCGCCTTCGTGCAGCGAGGCCAGGGTGGTGCTGCGCTTGCCGGCGGTCTCGGTGATCGCGGCGACCCGCAGGCCCGGCGCGAACCGAGCGCATTCCGCGGCCCAGTTGGAGACGACGCTGGTGGGCGCCACCACCAGGAACGGCGCGCTCGCCCCGGGCTGTTCCCGCACGCGTTCCATCAGCGCGATGGCCTGCAGGGTCTTGCCGAGCCCCATGTCGTCGGCGAGGATGCCGCCCAGGTGATGGTCGTAGAGGAAGCTCAACCACTCGAAACCGGCCTGCTGGTAGGTGCGCAGGGTGGCGTCGACGCCGGCCGGCAGCGCCTGGACCGGGATCCGGGCGACATCGGTGAGCCCGGACACGGTGTCGCGCCACGCGGCCGCCTGCCCGGCGACGACTCCGAGGGCCTGCAGCTCCTCCCAGAGATCAGCCTGGAACGGGCTGATCCCCAGGGAATCGGCGCCGGCGTCCTGCAGCCCGCGGGCCTCCTCGATCAGCCGGCGGAGCGTGTGCAGTTCGGGACGGTCAAGGCTGAACCACGTGCCGCTCGGCAGGATCATCAGCTGCTGACCGGAGGCCAGCGCCCGGAACAGGCTGTCGAACGGGATCTCCTCGCCGTCGATGCTGACCGATACCTGCAGGTCGAACCAGTCCCGGTCGTCCGCACGTTCGGTGGTGCCCATCGTGATCACCGGGGCCGCGTCGGCCCGGCGGTACTCCGTCGCGTCACCCGCGACCAGCACCGTGACATGCGGGGCGGCCGCCAGGGTCGGCACGATCGTGTCGAGGAAGCCGAGCATGGCGGAACCGGACAGAGTGGCCCGCTCGATCAGTACCGGTAAGCCGTTCCGCTGACCGATCAGTGCCGGTACGGGCGACAGCAGACCGTGCACCCCGTGCAGGATCTGCCCCTCGCGCCCGTCGTCGCGATAACGGATGTCGCCGGGCACCGGGCGGAGCGGCTGGTCGTAATCCGGGTAGTGCCAGGCCCAGTGCAGGGTGATGCGGGCATCCGTCTGATGGGTGATGGTCAAGGCCAGCACCGGCTGCGGAGTCTCGGGCAGGGCGAACGACAGGTCGCGGCTGGTCACGGTGACCCGGTTGCGGAGGAAGGGGTAGAACTCGGCCAGGAAGTCGGCTTCGTCGGAGCGGGGCACGTTGATGCCGGCGGAGGTGGCCATGGCTGTGAGCTCCCGGCTGATCTCGCCCGCCAGGGGGGCCAGGGTGATCTGCGGGGAGTCGCTGCCGACGTTCGGTGCCCAGGTGTAGACGCCATGGGCCGGGTCACCGATGAAGCCGAAGGTTCCCGGAAGGTGCGACTCGTCGCCCAGCAGCAGGGTCGGTCGCAACGTCAACCCGTCGGCCGAGCGGCGGATGTCCAGTTCCAGGCTCGCAGGCACGGGCGAGACGAGAACGGGGTGCTGTTCCAGGGTGGCGGCGATCAGGGGAAGGCCGGCGTTCGCCGCGTCGTCGAGCAGGGTCCAGAGCGCCCGGTCGGGGAACGCGTCGACCGGGATCCACTGGGTGGCGCCGAAGTAGTACGGCCGATCCGCGTATTGCAGCGCGTACAGCGCGGAGAGCACGCGCAGCTGGCCGCGATCGAGCGAACCGTCGGTGGTCAGGTTCTCCCAGGTGATGCTGCCCCGGATCCACTTGCCCTGCTTGCCCATCATCACGGGCCGCGCCGCGAGCCGGCGCAGCCCCGGCCGGCCGGGGAAACGTCCGTTCTCGGGAGCGAGGAGCTGGAACTGGAGGGCGAGCCGGGTGTCGAACGCCGGCGCGGCAACCGGTCGGGCCAGCGGAGCCAGCGCGCTGCGCCACGCTGCGCGCGCGGGATAGCCGGCATCGGAGCCGGTGGCCGTGCCGGGTTGGTGCCGGCGATCGGCGGTGCCACTGGCGGGAAAGTCGGGGTCGGCGGCGACCCCGCCGCGGCTGCGTCCCGGAACTCCGCCCTGACTGCCGAGCAGCAGTGCGGCGACATGCTTGCAATTGCGCTTCACCGGGCAGGTGCAGACACCGGATGCCCGCACCGCCGCACCCGCGGAATCGAGCGTGAACGAAACGGTCACCGAATAGGGCGTGGGCCGCGAACCGCGAACCGTGCCGAACAGCTGGGTGCCGGAACCGAACCAGGTCTCCGCCTCGACGTGGCCGTTGCGCAGATAGCGCTCGCCGCGCGAGAAGGCCTGGCTGCCCACGAGGAGCGCGATGTCGTGGGAGCTGAGCGTGTGGGCCATGGCGGGCACCATTCTCCCATGCGTCCGGCCGGGGCAGGCCCGGCCGGACGCATCCGTGGGCTACTCCACGTGCCCGTGTTCCTTGGCGGACCCCTTCGTCAGGGTCTTGCCCTGGAAGAAGGCAGGGTTGATGCGGTGCTGGACGAGCATCAGCACAATGCCGCCGATGAACAGCACCATCGCCAGGATGAACACCAGCCCGACTCCGCCGATGTTCGATCCGCTGCCGTAGTCCGGGTTCATGCTGTCGTACAGCGTGGTCGCGAAGATGACCAGCAGGATGACCCCGCCGATCAGCGGCGCCAGCAGCTTCAGCAGGATGGCCCGGGGGCCGCGCAGAGAGTCCCGGAAATACCAGACGCAGGCGAACGCGGTGACCCCGTAGTAGAAGCAGATCATCATGCCCAGGGTGAGGATCGTGTCGGTGAGCACATCGGTGCTGAGCACGCGCATGATCGCGTAGAAGCCCCAGGCCACAGCGCCTGCCATCACGGTGGCGAAGGCCGGGGACTTGTAGCGCGGGCTGATCGAGGCGAAGCGCTTCGGGAACGCTTGGTAGTGGCCCATCGAGAGCATGGTGCGTGCCGGACCGACGAAGGTCGACTGCAGCGACGCGGCCGAGCTGGACAGCACGGCCAGCGACATCAGGATGGCGAAGGGACCCATCACCGGCCCGGCCAGGGCGGCGAACACGTTGCCCTGGATCTCCTCGTTGCCGAGCCCGAATTCGCCGGCGCCGATGCCGGAGAACATCAGGGTGGCGATGGCCACGAGGATGTAGAGCGCGAAGATGACGCCCACGGTCAGCGTTGCCGCACGCCCGGGGGTGGTCTTCGGGTTCTTGGTCTCCTCGTTCATGGTCAGGGTGACGTCCCAGCCCCAGAAGATGAAGATCGAGAGTGAGACCCCGGCCGCGAATGCCGTGAACGAGGGGGTGAGGAACGGGTTGAACCAATCGGCGCTGAACGCGAGGGCGTCGAAGGCGGTGCCCTCGGCGACCTGGGTCAGGGCGGCCACGCTGAACCAGACCAGCACAACCAGTTGGAAGGCGACGAGCACGTACTGCACGGCCTTGGTGGTCTCCATGCCGCGATAGGAGATGTAGGCGGCCGCGACCATGAACACCAGACAGGTGAGCACGTTGATCAGCACGTTGTTGGTGAGGTCGGCGAGGCCCGGGTTGCCGAACAGTTGGGCGAGCATGAGATAGAAGAAATCGACGGCGACTCCGGCGAGGTTGGAGAGCACGACCACGGTCGCCACGATCAGACCCCAGCCGCCCATCCAGCCCACCCACGGCCCGAAGGCGCGGGTGGCCCAGGTGAAGGAGGTGCCGGCATCCGGCATGGCGTTGTTGAGCTCCCGGTAGCCGAGCGCCACCAGCAGCATCGGGATGAACCCGACCAGGAAGATGCCCGGCATCTGGGTGCCGACGGCCGCGACCGTCGGGCCGAGGGAAGCCGTCAGGGTGTAGGCCGGCGCGATGCATGAGATGCCGATGACCGTGGCGCCGAGCAGGCCGATCGAGCCGGCGCTGAGGCCCTTCTCGGACAGGCCGCCGCTGAGGGTGGAGGTTCCGGGCGTCGAGCCCGAGGGAGGAGATTGGCTAGTCATAGGACTGTCCTTAGGGTCAGTGCGGCTTACGGGCGTCAGTGCCGGTGGGAACCACGATGAGGGGAACGGGGAGCGCGTGCAGCATGCGGTGCGCGGTGATGCCGAGGAAAATCGTGGTGGGCTGGGCCAGGCGGCTGGATCCGACGAAGGCAACCTCGGTGGGCTGCCAGTCGAGAGCCTCGACGGCGGCTTCGACGCTGTGCCCGGAGGCAACCTCGGTGCTGATGGCGCCGTGCGCCGTGGACCGGCTCTGGAAATACTCCAGCACCTCGGCCAGGTGGGTCTGACTCTCGGCCTGCTCGGCCGGGTGCCGGCGACCGGCGTCGACCTCGACGAGGGTGACGAAGCGCAGATCCACGGTGAGGTCCTCGGAGAAGGCCAGCAGGGAGTCGAGCAGTGTCCTCCAGCCGGGCCGGGTACCGATGGCGCACGTGATCCGGGTCAGCTGCGCGGGCGCCTTGTAGCCGCGCGGAGCGAGCGCGACCGGCACGGGAGAGGAGTGCAGAAGGGCGTTCGCCACGCTGCCGATCGTGAATCGGTTCATCAGGCCACGGCGCGAGGCCCCGACGACGATGCGGTCCGAGTCGAAGGTGCGGGCAGCCTGCAGCAGCCCCTCGGTGGTGGACTCGGCGTAGAGCAGGTGCGTGGTGGCGATCACATCGGCGGGGACTCGCGCCAGGCCCTGTTCGAGCCATTCGAGGGACTGCTCCTCCAGCAGCGCCTGGTAATCGGGGGAGGAGACGGCGCCGACCCGGGCCGGCACGGTGGATGAGTGATGGGGGAGCACGAGGCACAGACGCAGCTCGGAGCGGGTCAGGCGCGCCAGCGCGACACCCAGCTCGACGGTGTCATTGCCCCGCTCGGTCGCTTCGTAGGCGACGACATAATTGGGTACTCGGGTCACGCGGGTCTCTCCCTCGGTTCGCGACGGGTGTCGCACTGGTCAGTGTTCATGCGGGTGCCCGGTGTGCTCGTCCGGTGCGCAGTGCGCCGGACTGGGTTCCACGTCGAGCGACGGGTTTCGGTCGAAGAAACCGACCGGCTTGAGCCAGAACGACACGGTGTCGACCGGCATGATCGGCCATTCTTCCGGCCTAGTGATGTGGTGGATGCCGAAAACGTACCAGAGCACGAGGTCGGCGTTGCGCACTGGTCGGCGCGCCTTGATCCACTCGGGCAGACCGTGGTCCACCGCGCTCTGGTTCACGAACTCGCCGCACGGCCACCGCTCGGCCTCGTCGGTGGGGGTGACCCAGACCGTGTGCCCGATCACCTGGGCGCGTTGGAGTGCGGGCGCGGCCGGGTCGAAGAACGAGGGGATGGCTCCGCCCGGCACCAGTTTGTAGGAGACGGGGGTGCCGAGGCCGTTGAACGAGTTCTCGTTCACGACCTTCCAGGCCCGCTGGGTGTCCCAGTTGAAGTCGTCGAAGCCCTCGGTCTCGATCGGGGTGTTCTGCTGGGTGATCGCGAGGCCGAGCGGGTTCGCGGCGCTGATCGGCTCGGCCCTGGTCTCGGTGCGGAACACCGTGTTCTCCGGCCCGTCGACGTCGAGGTCCATCCGGGCCACGATGAAGTGCTGGTGGAACGGGGCGTAGGTGCGGGTGTCGACGAGGGTTCCGTTGGGGTGGGGCTGGCCCTCGTCGAGGTGGGTCACCACCATGATCCCGGTGGCGCGCACCTCGCACTCCATGTTGCCGTCCTGGTAGAAGCGCCAATAGACGAGGTACTCGTAGTTCGCGACCGTCACGTGGAAGGACACGACGAGCCGGCGCATCCGTCGCACCTCGGCGCCGCCGTTGTGGTCGACATGCTTCCAGAGCACGGCGTTGTCTTCCTCGTGGATGCAGAACGCGTTCGGGATGCTGTACGGCTCGCCCTTGCTGTTGTGCAGCACGGCGTCGAGGTAGCGGATCTCACCGAGGCAGTCGCAGCCCAGTTCAAGGGAGGTGGTCATGAAGCCCAGACCCCACTCGCCGATGTCGAAGGCGGTGCGGCGAAAGTGATCCACGCTGGGGTCGCGGTAGGGCACGACCATCTCCGCGAACGACAGCCGATTGGCGATCGGGCGCACCCGGCCGCCGTCGCGGTAGCCCACGTTGTGCAGGGTCATGCCCTCGCGGTAATTGAAGCCCACCCGCAGCGACCAGTTCTGCCACTGCACCAGGTTGCCGTCGAGCGTGAAGCTCGGGCCGTCGGGCTGCACCACGTCGAGCGGGGTCAGCGCCGGGCGCTCGCCGCGATCCCGGATGCGCCGGGGCACCAGGTGCGGCACGTATTCACCCATGCCCTCCGGCGGGTCGACCGTGAACGAGTCTTCGACCTCGAGCAGTTCCATGGTGTTCATGTCGAGCACGAAGTGCAGGCCGCTGACCGGGCCCGCGTAGGGGTTGGCTTCTGTGGAGGCCCGCACCCAGACATCCGACCAGCCCAGGCGACGGCCGCGGTAGCGGTCGGGGATGACGGCGTCGCCGTAGGTCCAGGTGTCGATGAAGACCAGGTCGAGGTCGGTCACGCCCCGGCGGGCGAGGGCGGTGATCACGTCGGGATGCGCGCGGAGGGCGGCGTCGGCTTCCTCCCACTCGTCGACGGTGAAGTTGGCCTGCACCCCGGGCACGGTGTCCCAGTCCAGCACGGCGTCGGTCGTGAGCGACACCACGCCCACCCACGTGGTGTTCTCGGCCCGGTTCAGCACGACCAGGCGCGCCCGGCGGTCGGGAACCACGCCCGTGGCCTCGAACGCGGCGACGGCGTTCCGGGTGGGCTCGACCAGCTCGATCGAGGCGAACCGCCAGCCGTCGGCGACGCCGCGCTCGCGGGCGAGGATGGCGACCGCGGCGGTGAACTCCGTGGCGGACAGCGGGTCGAGCGGATGGAATGTCATCGATGGTCCCCTGTTCTGGTCGGTGGTCGAGCCTGTCGAGACCCGAGCCTGTCGGTGGTCGAGCCTGTCGAGACCCGGTGGTCGAGCCTGTCGAGACCCGGTGGTCGAGCCTGTCGAGACCCGCGTTACTCCAGCGAGCTCATCACATGCTTGATTCGGGTGTAGTCCTCGACGCCGTACATCGATAGGTCCTTCCCGTAACCGGACTGCTTGAAGCCGCCGTGGGGCATCTCGGCGGTGAGCAGGATGTGGGTGTTGATCCACACCGCGCCGAAGTCGAGGTCACGGGAGACCCGCATGGCCGTGGCGTGGTCGCGGGTCCACACACTCGAGGCGAGGGCATAGTTGACGTCGTTCGCGAGGGTGACCGCTTCCTCTTCCGAGGCGAAGGACTGCACGGTGATCACCGGGCCGAACGTTTCCTCCTGCACGATCGCATCCGTTTGGCGCACCTGCGTGACGACGGTGGGCTCGAAGAAGAAGCCCGCGGTGCCGACCTGGTGACCACCGGTGGCGATGACGGCGTGGTCGGGCAGCGCGGCGACCTTCCGCACGACGTCGCCGAAGTGGTTGACGTTGTTGAGCGGTCCGAAGTAGTTGTCGGTGTCGTCGCCTGAGCCGGTGGTGCGGCTGCGGGCCTCGGCGACGAAGGCGTCGACGAACTCGTCGTGAATGGACTCGTGCACGAGCACACGGGTGATGGCTGTGCAGTCCTGCCCGGCGTTGTAGAAGGAGAAGTCCGCGATGGCGGCAGCGGTCTTCGCGACGTCCACACCGGCGAAGACCAGGGCAGGCGCCTTGCCGCCGAGTTCGAGGTGCGCCCGCTTGAGCGTCTTGGCCGCGCCTGCGGCCACGGCCATGCCGGCCCGTACACTGCCGGTGATCGAAACCAGGCCGGGCACCGGATGCTCGACGATCGCGGCCCCGGTGCCGCCGTTGCCGAGAACGATGTTCATCACGCCGTCGGGAAGGATGCCCTGGCTGATCCGGGCGAGTTCGAGGGTCGACTCGGGGGTGGTGTCACTGGGCTTGAGCACGAGGGTGTTGCCGGCCGCCAGTGCCGGTCCAATCTTCCAGATCGCCATCAGGAACGGGAAGTTCCACGGGGTGACCTGCCCGACCACGCCGATCGGCTCGCGGCGCACCCAGGAGGTCATGCCCGGCAGGTATTCACCGGCCGACTTGCCTTCAAGCAGGCGGGCGGCGCCCGCGAAGAAGCGCAGCTGGTCGGCGCCGGCCGCGACCTCATCGGCCGCGATCGTGGCACGGGGCTGGCCCGTGTTGCGGTGCTGGGCCTCCACGATGGCGTCGCTCTCGGCGTCGATCGCGTCGGCGAGGCGCAGCAGCGCGCGCTGCCGTTCGGACGGCGTGGTGCGGCCCCAGGTGCGGAAGGCGGTCTTCGCGGCGGTCATCGCGGCGTCGACGTCGGCAACGGTCGAGACCGGGGCCCGGGCAACCAGGTTGCCCGTGGTGGGATCGACGATGTCGAGCAACTCGGTGCCGGCGGGATCGATGAAGCGGCCATTGACGAAGTTTTTAAGGGTGGGGGTAGCCACGGGCCTGATCCTCTGCGCTGAGTGTAGAAACGGGTCTTTAGTTCGGTAAGTATGGCATCTGACAGCGGAATCCGGATACCCCGGGAGGAAATGGGTTCACAGGGGCGAACCTCCGCCTGCCGCCGGACCGCTGGCGCGCCGGCGTGATGTCACCTAAACTTGAGTCCATCAGACTCAGCTTTTCCACCGACCTGCAGCGAGAGCGGCCGGCCCGAGAGAGGATCTTCCGATGCAAGCAGGTCAGCAACCGCCCCAGGACGAGGCCAAGACGGCGCTGGAACAGTACGGCGTCAATCTCACCGAGATCGCCAAGAGCGGCAAGCTCGACCCGGTGATCGGCCGCGACGCCGAGATTCGCCGGGTCAGCCAGGTACTCACCAGGCGCACCAAGAACAACCCCGTTCTGATCGGGGAACCCGGCGTGGGCAAGACCGCCGTGGTGGAGGGGCTGGCCCAGCGCATCGTGGCCGGTGACGTGGCCGACTCCCTCAAGGGCAAACAGCTGGTGTCTCTCGACCTGGCGGCGCTCGTGGCCGGGGCGAAGTACCGCGGCGAGTTCGAGGAACGGCTCAAGGCCGTGCTCAAGGAGATCAACGACGCCGAGGGGCAGATCATCACCTTCGTCGACGAGCTGCACACCCTGATGGGTGCCGGCGGCGGCGAGGGCTCCGTGGCTGCCTCCAACATGCTCAAGCCCATGCTCGCGCGCGGCGAGCTGCGCCTGATCGGCGCCACCACCCTGAACGAGTACCGCGAATTCATTGAAAAGGATGCTGCCCTCGAGCGCCGCTTCCAACCGGTGCTGGTCGACGAGCCGAGCGTGGAAGACACCGTCGCCATCCTGCGCGGGCTGAAGGAGCGCTACGAGGCCCACCACAAGGTGTCGATCGCGGACTCGGCGCTGGTCGCCGCGGCATCCCTCTCCAACCGGTACATCACGGCCCGCCAGCTGCCCGACAAAGCCATCGACCTGATCGACGAGGCAGCCAGCCGGCTGCGCATGGAGATCGACTCCGCCCCGGTGGAGATCGACGAGCTGCGGCGCAGCGTGGACCGGCTCAAGCTGGAGGAGCTCGCACTCAAGAAGGAGAAGGACGACGCCTCCAAGGCGCGGCTGGAGAAGCTGCGCGGGGACCTCGCCGAACGCGAACTGAAACTGACCGAGTTGCAGGCGCGCTGGGACAAGGAACGCGCCTCCCTCAACCGCGTCGGCGAGCTCAAGGAGAGGCTCGACACCGCGCGCAGCGGGGCCGACAGGGCCGAACGCGAGGGCAACCTGGAGAAGGCATCCCGGCTGCTTTACGGCGACATCCCGAAGATGGAGAAGGAACTCGCCGCGGCCGAGCAGGCCGAGTCCGACGGCCCGCGCATGGTCAACGATCAGGTCACCTCCGAGGACATCGCCGCCGTGGTCGCGATGTGGACGGGCATCCCGGTGGGCCGGCTGCTGCAGGGCGAGACGGAGAAACTACTGAACCTCGAGGCGGAACTCGGGCACCGCCTGGTCGGGCAGCGGCAGGCCGTGCGCGCGGTCGCCGACGCCGTGCGCCGCAGCCGGGCCGGCATCTCGGACCCGGACCGGCCGACCGGTTCGTTCCTCTTCCTCGGGCCGACCGGCGTGGGCAAGACCGAACTCGCGAAGGCGCTCGCCGAGTTCCTCTTCGACGACGAAAAAGCCATGGTGCGCATCGACATGAGCGAATACGGGGAGAAGTTCTCCGTGTCCCGCCTGGTGGGGGCCCCTCCCGGCTATGTCGGCTACGAACAGGGTGGTCAGCTGACCGAGGCCGTGCGCCGCCGCCCGTATTCGGTGATCCTGTTCGACGAGGTGGAGAAGGCGCATCCGGAGGTCTTCGACGTCTTGCTGCAGGTGCTCGACGACGGCCGGCTCACGGATGGCCAGGGCCGCACCGTGGACTTCCGCAACACGATCCTGGTGCTGACCTCGAACCTCGGGTCGGCGTTCCTGATCGACCCGGTGCTGAGCCGGGACGAGAAGGAAGCGGCCGTGCAGACGCTCGTGCGCCAGACGTTCAAGCCCGAGTTCGTCAACCGCCTCGACGACATCGTGGTGTTCCAGACGCTGTCGATGGAGGACCTCGGCCAGATCGTCGGCCTGATGGTGGACCGGTTGGAGAAGCGGCTGGTCGAGCGCCGGCTCGAGCTGGGCGTGACCCCGGATGCCCGCACCTGGCTGGCCGAGCGCGGCTACGACCCGATCTACGGGGCGCGCCCGCTGCGGCGGCTGATGCAGACCGAGATCGACGACCGCCTGGCGACCGCGATCCTGTCCGGGGCCGTGCGGGACGGCGACACGGTGCGCGTGGACCTGGCCCCGGACGGGGAGTCGCTCAGCGTCGCATCCGCCCCGGTGCTGGCGGTGGACCCGGCCGATCTCGACGACGACGCGCTGCTGTAGATTCGGGCATTCCCGCCGGGTTCCGCGTCCAGCGGAATCCGGCGGGAATACGGCGGAACGAGCCCCCTGACCCGGTGACGGTCAGGAGGCTGGCCTAGGCTCGAACCATGCGTGCAACAGTGATTTACGGGGAACGGGACATCCGCCTCGAAGAAGTACCCGATCCGATTCTCTCCACCGGCGGTGACGCCATCGTGCGTGTCGTCGCAGCCTGCGTCTGCGGCTCGGACCTCTGGCCCTACCGGGGCATCCAGCCCACCGATGAACCCAAACGCATCGGCCACGAGTTCGTCGGCATCGTCGAGGAAATCGGCGCCGACGTCAGCCGGGTCAAGGTCGGCGACTTCGTCATCGCGCCGTTCTACGACTGCGACAACACCTGCATCAACTGCCAGAACGGCACCAGCACGTCCTGCCTGCACGGCGGATGGTGGGGCGCGGACGACCAGCTCGGCGGCTTCGCCGACGGCGCCCAGGGCGAGAAGGTGCGCGTGCCGCACGCCGACGGGTCGCTTGTGGCGACGCCGACGATGCCCACGGATGCCCAGGTGCCCGGTCTCCTCACCCTCGCCGACGTCATGGGCACCGGCCACCACGCCGCGGTCTCCGCCGGCGTGACGACCGGCAGTACCGTGGTCGTCGTGGGCGACGGCGCCGTGGGCCTCTGCGCCATCATCGCGGCCAAGCGGCTCGGGGCATCCCGTATCGTCGCCATGTCCCGTCACCCCGAGCGCCAGGTCGTGGCCCGCGAGTTCGGCGCGACCGACATCGTCGAGGAGCGCGGCGAGGCCGGCGTGGCCCGCATCCGTGAGCTCTTCGACGGCATCGGCGCAGACTGCGTGCTCGAGTGCGTCGGCACGAAGGAATCGATGGAGCAGGCCATCGCGTCGGCCCGACCCGGTGGAATGGTCGGCTACGTCGGCGTGCCCACCGGTGGACCGATCGAGGTCCGCCCGCTGTTCGGGCGCAACGTCGGGCTCAACGGCGGCGTCGCATCCGTTCGCGGCTATGTGGAAGAGCTGCTGCCGGAGGTGCTCTCGGGCGCCATCAACCCCGGCCGCGTGTTCGACCTGCAGCTGCCGCTGTCCGAGGTCGCCGAGGCGTACGCCGCCATGGACGAGCGCCGCGCCATCAAGGTGCTGCTGCGCCCGTAGCCGTTCCGTAACCCCGCTCGCGAGAGCGCAAAAATTGCCCCCTCACGACTCGTGAGGGGGCAATTTTCGCGCTCTCGCGGCTGTCGCTGGTCGGTGGGCAGGGTGGCCTCGTCAACGATGGCCGACGGGTCGAAGCAGCGTGAGCGTCAGCGGGGAGGTGTCGGCTGCTCCAGCAGGAGTCGACGCGCGGTCAGGCCGATGACCGCGCTATAGGTGGGATAGGCGAAGCGCACCCCGGCCAGGGTGGCGACGTCGACGCCGGCGGCCATCGCCGTCGTCACCGACTGGATCACCTCGACCGCGTTCTCCCCGGTGGCATGGGCGCCGAGGATCAATTCCCGCCGCCGGTCGGCGATCAGCTTGAGGAACCCGGGTTCCCGGCCGTCGATCACCGCGCGGTCGAGTTCGATATAGGGCACGGTCGCAACGACGCAGTGCGGGTCCCGAGCCCTCGCCTCCTCCTCGGTGAACCCCACTCCGGCGTAGTCGGGGTCGGTGAATCCGCCGGCGGGGAGCAGGTGGTGCGGTGTTCTGCGGTTGGCGCCCAGCACCGCGTTCTCGGCCGCAGCCTCACCTTCGAACTGGGCGGCCTGCACGAGCATGTCCCGTCCGTTGGCGTCGCCGACCGCGAAAATGTGGGACACCTCACTGCGAAAGTACAGGTCCACCGGGATCGCCGAACGCGCCGTGGTGATGCCGGCCTTGTCGAGCCCCAGGTCGTCGACATCCGCCGGCCAGCCCGTGGACATGATGACGGCGTCGAAGCCGGAGGACTGGTCCGTTCCGTTCTCGCGCCAGGACAGGGTGAGGGATCCGTCGGATTCCTGCTCGATCCCCGTGACCGTTTCAATGCCCGTGTGCACGGCCACGCCCTGCCGACGGAACGCCGCCGACACCAGGGCGGAGATGTCGGAATCCGACGCCGTCAGGATGCGCGGCGCGACGTCGAGCACGGTCACGGCCGAGCCGAACGAATTGAACACCGTGACGAGTTGCGCGCCGGTGTTGCCGGCGCCGATCACGGCGACCCGTGCAGGCAGTTCCGGCAGGTTCAGGATGTCTTCCGGGACGGTCGCCAGGTGCGCTCCCGGCACGGGGAGTCGACGGGAGTGCCCGCCGACGCAGACCAGAAACGTGTCGGCGGTGAGGATCCGGCCGGTGTCCAGGACCACGGAGTGCGGATCGATGAAACGCGCCCGACCTTCCAGCACCAGTTCGATTCCCGCGTCGGCGAAACGCTCGGCCTCGCTCTTGATCGAGCGCACCTTGTCCACCCGCGACTGCACCCGATCGACCATGGTCGCCCAGTCGATATGCGGGTCGTTGACCACGATTCCGTAGGTGTCCGCTGTGCGAACCTCGCGCATCAGTCGCGCCGCCTTGGCGAGCACCCGCGTTGGCACGCAGCCCGTGTTCACGCAGGTGCCACCGAGCCGGTCAGCCTCGGCAACGGCAACCCGGGCTCCCAGCTCGGCGGCCCGGAGCGCCGCGGCCGTCCCGGCCGGACCTGCGCCGATGACGACGACATCGAAGTGATCGGGTTTTGTTTCGGTCATCGTGGGCTCCACCCGTGTTCACTGCTGGTGCCGCGCGGACGGTGTGCCGGGCGCTTCAGTCGGAAGACCTTTTTACCGGATGGGGCTGGGGAGTTACTGTGCCGGGGGGGGGGATCTCGACAGGCTCGATCACCGGGGTGGCTCGATCAGTGGGGCGGGGATCTCGACAGGCTCGATCACCGGGGCGGCTCGATCACCGGGGTGGCTCGATCACGGGGGCGGCTCGATCAGCGGGGTGGTGCGATCAGGCGCGCGCGGCTACTCCTTGATCAGGCCGGCACGCACCTCGCGGCGCAACACCTTGCCGATCAACGACCGGGGCAGCTCGTCGACCTCCACGATCGTGCGCGGCACCTTGTAGGCGGAGAGCCGTGTGCGGCAATAGGTGCGGAGGGCGGCCACGTCGAGGGTGGCGCCGGGCGACAGCACGACCGCTGCGGAGACGTCTTCGCCGCCGTTCGTGCTCGGCAGCCCGACGACGGCGGCGTCGGCGACATCCGGATGCGACAGCAGGGCAGCCTCGACCTCGGAGGGTGCCACGTTGAAGCCGCCGGTGATGATGAGCTCCTTGATGCGGTCGACGACCGTGACGAAGCCGTCGGCCGAGACCCGCACGATGTCACCGGTGCGCAGCCAGCCGCCGTCAAGCAGCGTCTTCGCGGTCTCGGTGGGCTGGTCCCAGTATCCGGAGAAGACCTGCGGGCCGCGGATGAGCAGCTCGCCCTCTTCTTCGATGCCGCGGTTCACGGTGGGGTCGTCGGGGTCCACCACGCGGATCTCCGTGCTCGGGAACGGCACGCCCACCGTGCCAGGGCGCCGGGTCGGGCCCATCGGGTTTCCCACGGCGATGGGCGAGGCCTCGGTCATGCCATAGCCCTCGACCAGCAGCCCGCCGGTGGCGGACTCCCAGCGTTCGACGATCGACACCGGCAGGCTCATCGCGCCCGAGATGGCGAAACGGATGCTGCGCAGGCTCACATTCTGCTTCGCGGCGGCCGTCACGAGCCGGTCGTAGATCGGCGGGACGGCCGGCATGAACGTGGGCGGGGTTCGCTTGGCCGCATCCAGCAGCAGACCCTCCTCGAACTTGGGGAAAAGCACCAGCCGTGCACCGGTGGCCATGGCGAACGTCAGGCACAGGGTCAGCCCGTAGGCGTGGAACATGGGCAGGACCGCGTAGAAGACTTCCTCACCGGGGCGCAGCCCCTGCACCCACGCCTCGCCCTGCAAGGCATTCGAGCGCAGGTTGAAGTGGCTGAGGATGGCGCCCTTCGGGGTGCCGGTGGTGCCGCTGGTGTACTGGAGCGCGGCCGTGTCGGTGACCTTCGGGCGCGGGTGGCTCGCGCGCAGCTTGCGTGAGCCGACGATGCCGGCCCAGGTGAAGGCATCCTTGCCCAGCGGACCCGACGTCAGGGCGGCGCGGGACTCGCGGGCCTTGTTGATCGGCAGCTTGAGCAGGAGCCGCTTGGCGAGCGGCATCGCCTCGGTCAGGTTGACCGCGATCACGGTGCGCAGGCCGAGGTCGGCCGGAAAATCGGTGACGGTCTTATAGATCTTGTCCCAGACGATGGCGATGCGGGCGCCGTGGTCCTCGAACTGGTGCCGGAGCTCACGCTCGGTGTAGAGCGGGTTGTGCTCGACGACGATGGCGCCGAGCCGCAGCACGGCGTAGAAGGCCACCACGTGCTGGGGGCAGTTCGGCAGCACCAGGGCCACCCGGTCGCCCGGCTTCACGCCGAGGCGCAGCAGCCCGTTCGCGGCGCGGGAGATCTGCTCGTCGAGCTCGGAGTACGTGGTGGTGGCGCCGAAGAAGTCGAGGGCCACCTTGGGGCCGAACCGGCGCGCAGAGGTCTCGATCATGTCGGACAGCGTGTCGGTCGGTTCCTGGATGGTGCTTGGCACCCCGGGGGCGTACGAGCCGAGCCAGGGTTTGTTCTCGAAGACGTTCATCGGGCGGCCAACTCTCGGATCAGGGCCGCGACGAATGCGTCGATGTCGGCCTCCTCGGTGTCGAACCCGCACATCCAACGCACCTCGTTGGTCGCGGGATTCCAATCGTAGAACCGGAAGTGCCCGCGGAGGCGATCGGCCACGCCGGGGGGCAGGATCGCGAAGACGGCGTTGGCCTGGGTGTTCTGGGTGAAGGACAGACCCTCGATCTCGCCGGCCGCGATGCCGGACTCGAGGGCGGTGCGCATCCGCCTGGCCATGGCGTTGGCGTGGCCGGCATTCCGCAGCCACAGGTCGCCGCCGAGCAGCGCGATCAGCTGGGCCGAGATGAAGCGCATCTTCGAGGCCAGTTGCATGTTCAGTTTGCGCAGGTAGATCAGACCCGCGGATGCCTCCGGGTTCAGCACCACGACGCACTCGCCGTACATCATGCCGTTCTTCGTGCCGCCGAAGCTGAGCACGTCGACGCCGGCGTCGCGGGTGAAGGCGCGGAACGGCAGGCCCAGAGAGGCGGCCGCGTTGGACAGCCGGGCGCCGTCCATGTGCAGCTTCATGCCGTGGGCGTGGGCGTGGTCGGCGATGGCGCGCACTTCGTCGACCGTGTACGCGGTGCCGAGCTCGGTGGTCTGCGTGATCGACACGACCAGCGGCTGGGCCCGGTGCTCGTCGCCCCAGCCCCACGCCTGCTGGTCGATCAGCGCGGGGGTGAGCTTGCCGTCGGGGGTGTCGACGGTGAGGAGCTTGATGCCGGCCACCTTTTCGGGCGCGCCCGCCTCATCCGTGTTGATATGGGCGGTGGATGCGCAGATCACGGCGCCCCAGCGCGGCAGCATCGACTGCAGCCCGATCACATTGGCGCCCGTGCCGTTGAAGACGGGGAAGGCTTCGACGCCGGCGCCGAAGTGCAGGGCGAAGACCTCCTGCAACCGTGCGGTGTACACGTCTTCGCCGTAGGCGATCTGGTGCGCGCCGTTTGCGGCGACGATCGCCTCGAGAATCTCGGGATGCACCCCGGAGTAGTTGTCCGAGGCGAATCCGCGCGAAGAAAGGTCATGAAGTTGAGTCACCACTCCATCTTCGCGCATCCGTCTGCCCGCCTTCTGTGCGCCCGGCCGGGTCAGCCGCGCAGGGCCTGCCGGAAGGTGACGCGGGCACCCATGCGCAGGAGGGAGTTCGAGTAGATGCGCGAGCCCAGCAGGATCACGACGACCGTCGAGACGAGCAGGATGGCCAGGGAGAGCAGCGGTTCCCACCAGAGCGCGGTGTCGAGGAAGATCCGCATCGGCATGCCGACCGGCGCCGAGAACGGGATGTAGGACATCACGGCGAGCACGGCGGCGTTGTCGTTGAAGAAGATCACCAGAAAATAGGGAATCATCACGAGGAAGAGCACGGGTGAGGTGGCCGAGCCCACGTCTTCCTGACGGGAGACCATCGAGGCGGTCGCGGCGAAGAGTGCCGCGAGCATGACGAAGCCGAACGCGAAGAACACGGCGAACCAGACGATCGACGGCCCGACGGTGCCCAGCAGCCCGCTCTGGCCGGTGATGGCCATGCCGATCGAGACCAGAGCGCCGATCGCGACGATCTGACCGAAGGCCATGATGCTGTTGCCCACCACTTTGCCGCCGAGGAGGGCGCGAACGGGGATGGTGGTCATCAGGATCTCGACGACCCGGGTCTGCTTCTCCTCCACCACGCTCTGCGCGATGGTCGAGCCGAACGTGATGGCGGACATGAAGAAGACGAGTCCGAAGCCCAGGGAGACGAGGTAGACCAGGCCGCCGCTCTGCGGGGCCGGATCGAGCAGACTCACCGCGGGGGACACGCTCAGGGTGCCGAGAACGTCCAGCGGTGGGGAGTCCAGGGCGATGATGCGCACGCCGAGGGGATCAGCCTCTCCTGTGGCCGGTACGACGGCCGCGGAGACGTCTCCGGCGCGCACGAGCTTCTCGGCGGCCGCGACGTCATCCGCTTCCACGATGCGGAACGCCTCGGTCCGCTCGATGATCTGGGTGGCGGAGCCGACCACGGCCACCCGGGGCAGGCTCTGGTTCTGGCTCGCGATGCCGCCGGCGACGACGGAACCAATCGAGATCAGCAGCAGCAGCCCGGTCGAGATCAGGAACGCCTTGCTGCGGAGCCGGGCGATGATCTCGCGGGTGGCGACGAGCCACACGCTCCGGGCGAAGCTGGGGGCAGGGACGCGGGGGCGCGCCTGGACGCGGCTGTTCTGCGGGGTGCTCACTGCACGACCTCCTTGAAGATGGCGGCGAGGCTCGGCCGCTGCTGGCTGAACGACGTGACCGGCGCGCGGTCGAGGGCCTGGCGCAGGACGGCCTGGCTGGCGGCATCCGTTGCGGCCTCGAACACGGCGACGCCGTCGGAGAGGTCGAGCACGGAGATGCCGGGCACGGAGCGGATCCACTCCGCGTCGACCGCGGTGCGGAGCTCGAACCGGGGGCTGCTGTGCTGTTCGCGCAGCTGCTCACGAGGGCCGTTGGCCCGGATCTGGCCGTCGGCGATGATCACGACGTCGTCGCAGAGGCGCTCGACGATGTCGAGCTGGTGCGAGGAGAACAGCACCGGCGCGCCCTGGGCGGCGAAGCCGGAGAGTACGCTCATGACCACCTCCACCGCGATCGGGTCGAGGCCGGAGAACGGCTCGTCGAGCACGAGGAACTCCGGGTCGTGCACGAGTGCGGCCGCGATCTGGGCACGCTGCTGGTTGCCGAGCGAGAGGGACTGCACCAGGTCGCCGGCGCGCTCGCCGAGGCCGAGCCGATCGAGCAGCTCGGCGGTGTTGCGACGGGCGGATGCCGGGCTCAGCCCGTGCAGCCGCGCCAGGTAGACGAGGTGCTCGCCGACCTTCATCTTCGGATAGAGGCCGCGCTCCTCCGGCATGTAACCGAAACGGCGGCGGTCGTCGCTGGTCAGGGGCACGCCGTCCTGCAGCACCGTGCCGGAGTCGGCCGACAGCACCCCCAGGATGATCCGCATGGTGGTGGTCTTGCCGGCGCCGTTCGCCCCGACGAACCCGGTCAGGCGACCGCTCTCGACGCCGAAACTCACCCCGTTCAGCACCTGCCGGGTGCCGTAGTGCTTGTTCACGTTCCTGATCTCGAGCATGCCTACCCCTCCGTAGCCGTGCTGTCCACGCTATCGCGCCGCCGGATCAGGGGGCCAGCAGAACGCGGGAGTTGTTGACGGATGCGGCGGGCACGTCCCACAGGCCGCCGACCGCGGTCGCGAGCTCGGTTTCCAGCCCGGCGAGGGCCCGCACGACGAAGATGACCGCCGCGGCATCCGTGCTCGCCTTGGCGAAGCCCTGGCCGACCGCGCGGGTCCAGGTCTCCGCGGCGGCCTTCGCGGCGGCATAGTTCGCGCCGCCGGGAGCCGGTTTGTCGACCGACACCGACGAGACGATCGCCAGCCGGCCGGCCGGCGAGGCCAGCAGATGGTCGTTGAACGCGCGGGTGGTGTTGCGGAGCGTTGTGACGACGTGGGTGTGCAGGAAGTCCCAGTCCTCGTCGGACTGGCCGGCCAGTCCGCCGCCGCCGCGCCAGCCGCCGACGAGGTGGATCAGGCCGTCGATGGGTCCGTGGTCGGCGCGCACGGCTTCGGCCAGAGCCGTGACCTGCGCGAAATCACCGAGGTCACAGACGTACGTCTCGGCGCCGGGGACCTCGGCGGCAAGGCCCCGCAAGCGCTCGGCGTTGGAGCCGACCGCGATCACGTGCGCGCCGGCATCCGTCAGCGCGGAGGCGACAGCGCGGCCGGCCGCGCTGGTCGCACCGGCGATGAGCACGGTGCGACCGGCGACGGCAGGCCGCGCAGTGGTGTCAGTCACGTCGTCAGTCACGCCCGGTGAGCCCGGCGGTCGACTCGATCACGGGCTTCATCTTCTTGTCGAGCGCCTCGAAGAACATCGACAGCGGGAACTCGTCGTCGAGGACCAGGTCGGTGTACCCCTTCGGCGGGCCGGCGAGCACGTCCAGCGGCAGGCCCCGGGCCCACTGCGACGCCGGGTTCGGCGTGAGCGTCTCGGCGATCATCTCGTAGGCGGCCAGCCAGTGGGACTTCTTCGGCCGGTCGATCGACGCCCAGTAGAGGTCGTCGATCTGCTTGCCGAGCGCGATGACCACGTCGGGCACGGCGTCCCAGTCGAAGGTGAGCCGGGTGTCGGTCCAGTGCAGTACGTGGTGCTGGTGCATCCAGGCGAAGAGCAGCTGCCCGCCGAGGCCGTCGTAGTTGCGCACCCGGGAGCCGCTGATCGCGAACCGGAAGATCCGGTCGAAGATCACGGCGTACTGCACGAGCTTCGCGTGCGTGCGGGCCTCCGGGCTGGCGTTCTCGTCGCGCTCGATCGTCACCGATTCGCGGAAAGCGGTCAGGTCGCAGCGTAGTTCCTCGAGCGAATAGAGGAAGAACGGCATCCGCTGCTTGATCATGAACGGGTCGAACGGCAGGTCGCCGCGCATGTGCGTGCGGTCGTGGATGAGGTCCCACATGACGAAGGTTTCCTCGGTCAGGTGCTGGTCGTCGAGCAGCGCCGCCGCGTCGGCGGGCAGTTCGAGGCGGGTGATCTCGGCGGCCGCGCGCACCACCCGGCGGAACCGGGCGGCCTCGCGGTCGGCGAAGATCGCACCCCAGGTGAACGTGGGGATCTCGCGCATCGCCACGGTCTCGGGGAACAGGACGGCCGAGTTGGTGTCGTAACCGGGAGTGAAATCGAGGAACCTGATCGGCACGAACAGGCCGTTCGTGTACTCCTGCTCGAGCTGATCGATGAATTCCGGCCAGATGACCTCGATCAGCACGGCCTCGACGAAGCGGTTGGCGCTGCCGTTCTGCGTGTACATCGGGAACACGACCAGATGACGGATGCCGTCGAGTCGGTTCCGCTGCGGCTGGAACGCCATCAGGGAGTCGAAGAAGTCCGGCACGCCGAAGCCCTCGGTGCGCCAGCGGGTGAAGTCCATGTTCACCGCCGCGAGGTAGGCGTCGTCGTGCGGGAACAGCGGGGCGAGTTCGTCGATGGCGGCGATGATCACGTCGACGTGAGCCGCGGCATCCGCGTGGGCGGCGGCGATCGGGATCGAGCCGTCCTGCACCTGGCTGGCCTGCAGCGCGGTGGCGGCGGTCTTGAGGCGGAGCCAGGCCGGGTGGGTGGCCGGGTCGGCGCCGGAGGTGGTGGCGGAGTCGGTGACGGCATCCTCGAGAACCTCGGGCTCACCGACCAGTGCTTCGTGCGCAACATAATTCGACATGGGAACCTCCCGTTCTTTGTGAGTGCCGCGGTTGCGGCGGGGTGTGCGGGTAGTGATGGCACCGGCGTCGGCGCCAACGTCCAGAGTATCGGGACCCGACCGGCTTTTTCTTGCTACTTTCCGCAACGAATCGCCGCATTGACGGGGCCGCTGCGCCGGAAATCGCCGTTTCGGTCGAGAGTGTCCGTTGCGCCGGTCACTCTCGACCGGAACGGGCACTGTCGCCGGGCGGCGCTCCGGGCGGCGCTCCGGGTGGCGACCGGGACGCGGCCGGTGTCGACAGGCTTGACCGGGGCGCGGTATCGTCAGGGCAATCACAGAGCGAGGGGCGCCGGCAATGGACTTTGAGCAGGTGATCGCGGTGGTCATTCGGGTCGTCGAGGCGGCCGGTGCGGCCATCATGGTGCTTGGCGGTGCGGCCGCGTTCCTCGCCGCCGTTCCGGCGGCACTCCGGGCCGACACCCGGCAGGGTGCTTACACACAGCTGCGCCGCAATCTCGGCCGGGCCATCCTGCTCGGACTGGAAGTGCTGATCGTCGCCGACATCATCCGCACGATCCTGGTGGACCCGACCCCGCAGAGTGTGCTGGTACTCGGCTCGATCGTGGTGATCCGGGTGCTCCTCAGCTTCTCCCTCGAGGTGGAGATGGACGGCGCCTGGCCCTGGTCCCGCTGGCGCCTGGCCGGCCGGGGTCCGGACGGCGTCGCGACGTCGCATCCGCTCAAATAGCCCGATCGCCGCGTGAACCGACATGTTTGAGGGGTGGCGCGGGTCGGAAACCCCTCAAACGTGTCGGTTCACAGAGCGTCGGGAGGGGAAGCGGGGAAAGCGGGCGCCGAGGCGGCCCGGAGCCGCCAGAGCGACGTCGTCTCCTTCGAGCGGGCGGCGTGCAGGGGGTCGGACGCGTCGGCGGCGCGGCCGTGCACGGGCTTCGTGTCCAGGCGGGCGACGACCTCGAGTCCGGCGTCCTCGATCAGGTCGAGGAGTTCGCCGCGGGAGCGCAGGCCGAGGTGTTCGGCGATGTCGGAGAGCACGAGCCAGCCTTCCCCGGCCATTTCGAGGTGGTCGGCCAGCCCCGACAGGAAGCCGCGCAGCATCCGGCTGTCCGGGTCGTAGACGGCGAAGTCTGTGGCAGTGACGGCGGACGCGGGGATCCACGGCGGGTTGCAGACCACCAGGTCGGCGCGCCCGGCGGGGAACAGGTCGGCCCGGATGATCTCGACCGTGCCGGCCAGCCCGAGCCGCTCGATGTTCTCCCGCGCGCAGGCCAGTGCCCGCGGTTCCTGGTCGGTGCCGACCACATGACGGATGCCGCGCCGCGCCAGCAACGCGGCGATCACCCCGGTGCCCGTGCCGATGTCGAATGCGGTGGCGGGCGCCGCGCTGGAGCCGGCCTCGGCCTCAGAACCGCCGGCCGTCGCACCCCGCGCCGGCGGGAGCGGGGCCGTGTGGACGAGGTCGAGGTACTCGCCGCGCACCGGCGAGAAGACCCCGTAGTGCGGGTGGATGCGGGCGCCGAGCGCGGGCACGTCGACGCCGGTCGTGCGCCACTCATGCGCCCCGATGACGCCGACGAGCTCGCGCAGGGCGGTGACCGAGGCAGCCGTCGCCGGGCCGTAGGTTTCGGTGCAGGCGCGCCGCACATCGGGCGCGCGGCGAAGCGGCACGGTGTAGTCGGCGTCGAGCGGCACGAGCAGCAGTCCGAGCAACTGCGCCCGGCGCAGCGCCTCGGATCGGTAGCGCCGGAACGCCGCGGCCAGGTCGGTCGTGGGCGCGGGCCGGCCGCGGTCGACGCGGCGGCCTAAAGCAGTGAGCAACTGCCGGGCATTGTGGAAGTCACCGCGCCAGAGGATGCCGGTGCCGTTCCGCGCAAGGCGGTAGGCGGCATCCGCGGTCAGCTGGTCGTCGGCGATCACGATGCGTTGCGGCGGCGCCCAGCCGCTCTCCGAGTGCCAGAGGGCCGACCGGGTCTGCCCATCCTCCTGCCAGGTGATCCGGGCGGGCTCGGCGGTGGTGTTCGTGCTGCTCATGGGTTCCATCCTCGCGCTCCAGCGCGCCGAGTTCGACCGGTGCGGTCGAGTTCGAGTCGTGTGCCGGTCGACGTCGACCGGGAGTGTCGATGTCGGCGGGTGGGGCTGGCGTGCGGCCGGCCCCGATCGGCTATCGGAGGGCGGGCATGACCTCGCGCTCGAAGAGCTCCAGGCCCGAGCGGTCGTAGGCGGCCTCCGGGAAGTAGTGGATGGCGTAGCCGAGGCCGTGTTCCCTCATGCCCTTGAGGCGCTCGACGACCTGCTCCGGCGTGCCGACGCCCTGCGCTTCGCCGCTGCGGTACTCGGTCATGAAGTCGGCCGCGCCGTCCTCGCCGAGATATGGGGCGACGCGGGACTGGATGGCGTCGAGTCGGTCGGCGACCTCGGCCTCCGTGGCCCCGATCACGGTGTTGTAGTTCGCCGAACGGGTGATGGCGCCGAAGTCGGTGCCCTCCGCCCGGCAGTGCGCCTCGAGCAGTTCGCTCTTGTGCGAGAAGCCCTCGGGCGAGCCGTCGAAGTTGGTGTAGTTCGCGTACTTCGCGGCGATCTTCAGGGTGACCTTCTCACCGCCGCCGGCGATCCAGACCGGGATGCCGCCATCCTGCAGGGGAAGCGGCCGCATGATGGCGCCGTCCACCTGGTAGTGCTGTCCGTCGAGGGTGGCGGTGCCGGTGGTCCAGGCCTGGCGCATGATCTGCACGCCCTCGTCGAGGCGGGCGAGGCGCTCGCCGGCGCGGGGGAAGCCGTAGCCGTAGGCGCGCCACTCGTGTTCGTACCAGCCGGCGCCGATGCCCATTTCGACGCGCCCACCGGAGATCACGTCGATGGTCGACGCGACCTTGGCGAGGTAGGCCGGGTTGCGATAGCTGATGCAGGTGCACATCTGGCCGAGGCGCACTCGCTTCGTGGTGGCCGCGAACGCGCTCATCAGCGTCCAGGCCTCGTGGGTGGCCTCCTCGCTCGGCACCGGCACGGTGTGGAAGTGGTCGTACACCCAGATCGACTCCCACTCGCCGGCATCGGCGTGGGCGGCAAGGCCGCTCATGGTCGCCCACTGCTCGGCCGGGTCGATGCCGACCAGGTCGTGGCGCCAGCCCTGAGGTATGAAGAGTCCGAATCGCATGGTTTCGAGCCTACGCTTGGGCAGCGGATGCCTGGCGCGCGTCACACGGTTGCAGCGTCTGCCCGAGACCGGGGAGGATCAACACCATGAAGTTCGTTCTGGCCCCTGACTCGTTCAAGGAGTCCATGTCGGCCGCCGAGGCCGCCGCGGCCCTGGAGCGCGGCATCCGTGCCGTGTTCCCGACCGCCGAGTGCGTGCGGGTGCCGATGGCCGACGGCGGCGAGGGCACCGTGGAGGCGCTCGTCACCGCGAGCGGCGGCGAGATCGTGGAGGTCGAGGTGCAGGATGCCCTCGGTCGCCCGGTGCGGGCGGCCTACGGCTACGTGGCCGACGATCGACTGGCGATCATCGAGATCGCGGCGGCGGCCGGAATTCACCTGGTCGCGGCGGCGGAGCGTGACGTGCGCACCGCGAGCACATTCGGTGTGGGGGAGCTCATCACCGACGCGCTCGACCGCGGCGCGATCCGGTTCGTGGTCGGCCTGGGCGGATCGGTGACCAATGACGGGGGCGCCGGCATGCTGCACGCCCTCGGTGCGCGGCTGCTCGATGCGGACGGTCGCGACCTGGCAGGCGGCGGCGCCGCGCTCGCCGGGTTGAGCACGATCGACCTCGAAGGATTCGACCCGCGGGCCCGGTCCGCAGCGTACGAGATTGCGAGCGACGTCTCCAACCCGCTGCTCGGCCCCGATGGCGCCAGCGCCATCTTCGGTCCGCAGAAAGGCGCCGATCCGCAGGCCGTGCGGGACCTCGAGGCGGCCCTCACGGTCTACGCGGATGTGCTCGCCGTGGACTCCGGGCGTTCCGTGGCGGAGATGCCCGGCGCCGGTGCGGCCGGCGGGCTCGGCGCGGCATTCCTCGCCTGCTTCGACTCCCGCATGCGCCGCGGCGTGGAGGTGGTGATGGAGGCGGCCCTCCTCGAGCAACGCCTGAGCGGGGCCGACTTCGTCTTCACCGGCGAGGGCAGCATCGACGGGCAGACCCTGCACGGCAAGACCCCGCTCGGGGTGGCCGAGGCTGCCGCGCGCCACGGCGTGCCCGTGATCGCGTTCGCGGGCCGGGTCGGACCGGGGGCCGACGTGCTCTACGACCAGGGCTTCACCGCGCTGGTTCCGATCCTCCAGGAGGTCAGCGACCTGCCGCGGGCGCTGACGGATGGCCCGGCGAACCTCGAGCGGGCCGCCGCGACGGTGTGCCGCCTCCTCGCCCTCGGACGGTCGGCCGGGACGCCGCACGGGGCTCAGGCAGGCTGGGCGACGGGCGCCTGAGCCTGCGGTGCGCAGAGCGAGCTAGGTTCCGCCCTCGTTCGCGAGGGTGATGGCGGCGGCCAGCGCCGCGACGGAGTCGAGGTAACGGCCGCCGGGCGTGGTGGGATGCCCCTGGGAATCGAAACGGTAGACCAGCGGCTGCCCGGTGGGCAGGTTCAGGTCACGGATCTGCGTATCGGAAAGATCGTCGAGCACCGCGCACAGGGCACGCAGGGAGTTGCCGTGCGCGATCACGAGAACGGTCCGGCCGCGGGCGAGAAGCGGGTCGACGCGCTCGGTGAGGAAGGCATCCACTCGACGGATGACGTCGCTGAGCGCCTCGGTTCGGGTCAGCGCGGCGGGCGGCAGGGCGCGGAACAGGGCGGTGGCGGCGAATTCGTCGAAGAGCCGGTCGCCCATCGCGGGTGGGGCCTCGGCGACTGAGCGGCGCCAGGCCACGAATTGCGCTTCGCCGAACTCGGCGCGCACATCGTCTTTGGACCGGCCGGTGAGCGCGCCGTAGTTGCGTTCGTTGAGGCGCCAATCCGCCTCCAGAGCCGCGAGCGGGCGGGCCAGGCCGGCGGCGACGATGGCGGCGGTCTGGCGCGCACGCGTCAGCGTTGAGGTGAAGAGGATGACCGGGGCTGCGGGAGGAGGCAGAAGGGTGTCGACCTGCGGCACGTCGAGGGGTAGCGCCGCGTTCAGAAGGGCGGTGGCCGCGTGGGCCTCGCGGGTTCCCTGCTCTGACAACGGCGCATCCAGCACGCCCGTGAACAGGCCGGCGGCGTTCGCGGTGCTCTCGCCGTGCCGCAGCACGATCAACACTCCCGCTTTGCGCACGGTTACCAGCCCTGTTCAATCTCATTGGCCTGGCAGCGGATGTCGCAGCCCAAGGCGTCGCGGACGTCTTCCGCCGCATTTTTCAGGCTACAGCCCCCGCCGCTCCCGCCACCCGGCCGCGAGAGCGCACAATGTGCCCCTTCAGCGGCGCCATGGGGGCAGATTGTGCGCTCTCGCGAGAGGGGAGCGGTGCGGTCTCGCGGGGGTCGAGGGGCTTAGAAGCCGAAGTCGCCGCCGAAGTCGCCGCCGCCGCCGAAGTCTCCGCCTCCGTCGAAGTCCCCTCCGCCCGCGTCGCCGCCGGAACCCGCGTCGCCGCCGGAGTCACCGGAACCCGAATCGCCGGATCCGGCGTCGCCGGAGGCATCCGTCGCTCCGGAATCCATCGGAAGGAAGGCACTCATCAGAGTCGACGCGATCACGTAGCCGGCAACGGTGCCGAGCAGGGAACTGCCGACCATGCTGCCGAAGCTCGGCCCGCCCTGACCTTGCCCGCCCTGGCCCTGATTGCCGAAGGCGCGGGTGAGGGTGCCGGGTTGGCGCAGCTCTGCCCGGGTGGCGGCCTGGGCCAGAGTCGCCGGTTCGGCGTTCGCGGGGCGCTCGCTTGCCTCGGCGTTCTCGCTCAGTTGGCGGAACAGCAGGTCGCGCTGTTCATCGGTGAGTTTGCTGAAGGCCTCCGCGTGAACCTGCTCGATCGTCTCGGGCGGTGCCGTGCGCAGCAGGTATTGGTAGCGTTCGACGGCGATCTCGTCGTCGGTGCGCTGAGGCGCCGTGGCGCGGCCCTGCTGCGGCTGCTGCTGGGGCTCGGTGCCGAAGAGGCGGTCGAAGAATCCCATGGTGTGCTCCTTGGCTCGGGGTCTGGGGCGTTGTCCTCTACGATTCCACCCGTCGCTGGGTAGGCGCTGGAACCGCGGCACGGGTCGTGACGGGTCGGGCCTGGCAGCACCTGCGGTGACCGGGCGACGACCCCGGTGCGCTCGGAGCGCACGATGACTTCGACGTGTCAGCCCGGATGCGGGGTGTTCAATGTGCACCACTCGGCTCATCTTCTTGGGATGATGGGCCCATGACTCGAACCGTTTCCGGAGCCCTTGTGCTGATCACCGGTGCCGCCAGCGGCATGGGCCGCCTCTACGCTGAGCGGGCCGTGGCCGAGGGGGCGAAGGCCGTGATCCTCTGGGATCGTGACGCCGGGGCTCTCACTCGTGTTGCCGGCATCCTCGGTGATCGCGCGGGCGAGGGAACGATCGTGGCGCCGTACGTCGTGGACATCGCCGACCTCGGTGCGATCGCCCAGACCGCGCAGCGGGTGCGCACCGAGGTCGGTGATCCGGACATCGTGATCAACAACGCCGGCATCGTGCGCGGCGCCTTTTTCTGGGAGCACGACAACGGCGCCGACACCCGGCCGACCATGCAGATCAACGCGCTCGCACCGATGTACATCACGCGTGAGTTCCTGCCGGCGATGATGGCGAATCAAGGTCGTGCGGCGCGCATCGTGAACATCGCGTCGGCGGCCGGGATGCTTTCGAACCCGCGGATGAGCGTCTATGCCGCATCCAAGGCTGCTCTGATCGGCTGGAGCGACTCTCTGCGTCTGGAGCTGCTTCAGCAGCGCTACGGGCATGTGAAGGTCACGACCGTGAGCCCCAGCTACATCTCGACGGGCATGTTCGAGGGTGCTCGCGGACCGCTTCTGACGCCGGTGATGACGCCGGAGTACGTGGTCGATCGGGTCTGGAAGGCGATGCTCGCCGGAGCGCCCATGCTCACCATGCCGTGGACGGTCCAGCTCTCGAAGGTGGCCCGCGGGTTGCTGCCCCTGCCCCTGTGGGACGTCGTCGCCGGTCGCATCTTCGGTGTCTACGGCTCCATGGACAAGTTCACCGGCCGCTCTTGATCGTGCCTGCTGCGGACTGAGGGCGCGAGGACGGCAACGTCGCACAGACGTCAGTAGACGGCAGACCCAGGGAATCCGGTCTGCGGATCACAGGGTGGCCCTCTTGCTGGGCAATGCGATCAGCGTTTGTTCCGGGTCGACGTCGACCGGTGGTCGTAGCCAGTAGTCGTTTCCGGTGCGGATGATCGTCCAGTGCTGGTTGTGAAGGAGCAGGTGGTGCGGATGGCAGAGGAGTATTCCGTCGGCAAGGTCGGTGTACCCGTTGCCTTTCAACCATTCGTTGATGTGGTGCGCTTCGCTCCATGCCGGTGATCGGTCGCAGTCGACCCACCGGCAGCCGCCGTCACGCACTCCCATCGCGGCGCGTTGTGCTTCGGTGAAGAGTCGTTCGTCACGGCCGACGTTGATGATCTGGCCGGTGTCGTCGATTTGGATGCCGCGGGTTCCGGTGTCGCAGAGCAGCCGGTCGATGGTCTCCTGCGAGATCGGCACGGGGTTGCCCTCGATCTGACCATGGGCGGCGGCTTCGGCCGGCACCGGTCCATCCGTCTTGAGGGACTTCTCGGTGACGATGACCCGCACCGAGGGGCGGCGGCCGCCGAAGACCCGGCCCTGGTCGGCCTCACCGGCGATCTTCAGCAGCTGGACGAGGGCGTCGGCGGCGATCTGCTCGGTGCTGCGCGGGTCGTCCTGCACACGTTTCGCCCAGGCGGCCCTCTCCTTGTCGACGAAGCGCACCCCTCCGCGGCGAGGGCTGGTCACGGAGTCAAAAGCCGAGAGCACGAACTCGCCGTCTTCGGGAGCGAAGAGGCCGTGCAGGCGCACCTTGCCGTTGCCGAGCCGGTAGACCCGCAGGAACCGGTCGTCGTGGGCCTGCTTCTCCCGGGCGGCGATGCCGGCCTCGTCGAGCTGGTCGCGCAGGCGCCGGGCGAGCTTGAAGACCTGATCTGCGTTCAGTGACGCGGCCTCAACGAGGAGCGTCTCGAGGGCTGTGCCGAGTTTCTCGGCAGTGACCGCGGCGTCGATCTGGCCGAGGCCGGAACGGATCGACTCGGCCGCATCGACCGAGAGGCTGCCGTCGGTGACAGCTCGGGCGATCGGTGCCTGCCACGGCACCTTCGCCACGAACTCCGCGACCGCGGCGGGATCCGCGTCGGGCGACTCCACGGCCGCCTCGACCAGTTTCTCCGCTGCCTCGGCGTCAGCCATCATCGTGCCGACCGCGACGAGCTTGAACGCGTCGTTCTTGGTCGAGCCGGTCACGGTCTGGATGAGAGCCTCGGGGGAGAGGAAGCCCTGCTGTGCGGCCAGGCCGGAGTGGCCGAGCTCGGGCCGGGAGCGGCGGGCGATGGTCGCGGCCATCCAGGCGGAGCGGGTGTCGAGGAGCCGGCGGGCGGCTGCGATCTGCTTCTGGCCGGCCAGCACCTCGGCGTCGGGCAGGGCCTCGTAGTCGGCGCAGGAGGAGCCCAGGCGGGCGACGGCATCCGTTGCCTGCCTGAGGTCGTCTGCGGTGGTGGTCATGCGTCGAGAATAGCAGAGTTAGTAGGTGTAGTCGAGAGTTTGTCATATATTTATAGACAGATATTCGAAGTCGTGTTCTAAGCAGTTACGGGTTGTCTCGCCGGGTCTCGACAGGCTCGACCACCGGGGTCGCGACAGGGTCGGCTCGCCGGGTCTCGACAGGCTCGACCACCGGGGTCGCGACAGGGACGGCTTGCCGGGTCTCGACAGGCTCGACCACCGGGGTCTCGACAGGGTCGGCTTGCCGGGTCTCGACAGGCTCGACCACCGGGGTCTCGACAGGCTCGACCACCGGGGGCGGGTCGGCTTGCCGGGTCTCGACAGGCTCGACCACCGGGGTCTCGACAGGGTCGACCACTGGGGGCTCGACAGGGCGGCTTGCCGGGTCTCGACAGGCTTGACCACCGGGAGCGCCCGGGTGGCCGCAGCGCCGACTCGCGGCGCTGGTTAGAGCGTGCGCCTGCTTCTACACGGTGCGCCGCGAGGAGAGAGGCTAGCGGAATGTCTGGGACTTTCGGAGGGAGCCGTCGGGATTGTAGAAGGTCCAGTCGCCGGTGCGCTTGCCGGCTCGCCAGGCTCCCGTGTCCATAAGGGTCCCGTTCTCGTGCCAGCGTTGCCAGGGGCCGTCCTGCTTGCCCTCGACGAAGTCGCCTTTCTGGAGGAGTTCGCCGTTCTCACGCCACCACGTCCAGCGGCCGTCGAACTCCCCGTGCACGAAGGCGCCCTCGGCCTTGAGCTGGCCGTTGCGGTACCAATTGCGCCACGGTCCGTGCTTCTTGCCGGCGACGACGGGTCCCTCACCCATGAGCGTTCCGTCTTGATAGGTGTCCCGCTGAATCTTCATGGTGGCCTCCCGCGCTGTACCGGCATGCTACTTCGTGTTTCGTCGCCCCGGGCCGTGATTCAATCCGCACCACATTCGCGTGAACGCATTGACAGTCGCAACAGGGTAGATCTAGGATGGAATCGTTTCCATGGAAACGATTCCACGAGAACAGCGCAGGCACACACACGAGTGCGCTACGTACCCGTACGAACACGAAGAGGTGAACATGGTCGCCATCACGATCAAGGATGTCGCCGCCCTCGCCGGCGTCTCCGTGGCCACCGCCTCCCGGGTGCTCTCCGGCAGCCCGGCCACCTCGCCCGAGGCTCGGGCCAACGTCGTCGCCGCGGCCGCCCAGCTCGACTATCGACCCAACGCCCAGGCGCGGGCCCTGCGCAGCACGCACACCGAGTCCATCGGCCTGCTGGTATCGGATGTGCGCAACCCCTTCTTCGCCGACCTCGCCCACACGGTCGAACAGGCCGCCCTGGCTGCCGGCTACGTCACCCTGCTCGGCAACGCGAATGAGCGCAAGGAACAGCAGGACCGGTACCTCGACACCCTGATCTCCCGGCGGGTGGACGGCATCGTCGTGTCACCACTCGGGGACGGCAGCGGCAGCATCCGTTCACTGATCCAGCGGAAGATCCCGACCGTCTTCGTGGACCGCACCGTGGACGGCGTCGACGTGCCGAGCGTGACCACCGACAGCGAGACCGGCATCCGTCAGGCCGTCGAACACCTCGCGGCCGCCGGGCACACCCGCATCGGCTACATCTCGGGCCCGCAGAGCATCTCGACCGGCCGGGACCGCTTCGCCGCCTTCACCCGCGCCGTGGCCGAGTTCGGCCTCAGTCAGGATCCCGAGCTCGTGTACTTCGGCGACTTCCAGGCCGCCAGCGGGTCGGCGGGCGTGCACGCGCTTCTCGAACTGCGCCAGCCGCCGACCGCGCTGCTCGCCGCCGACAGCCCGATGGCCGTGGGTGCGATCGCCATCCTGCACCGGCGCGGGCTGCGCATCGGCCGCGACGTGGCCCTGATCGCCTTCGACGACATCGAGTGGTTCGCGCTGCTCGACCCGGCGCTGAGCGTCATTTCGCACAGCGTCGAGGAGATGGGCCGCATCGCCGTGAAGATGCTGCTCGAGGTCATCGGCGGCGGCACGCCCGAGTCGGTGGTCCTGCCGAGCGAGCTGATCATCCGCGGGTCGTCCTCGGCGCCCGTCTCACCCACACCTCTCTCACCAGAATTCGTTTAACCCGCAGCCGGGCCGAGCCCGAGAAAGAACTGACATGAGTCAACAACCACTGGTCACCCTCCAGAATGTGGGCAAGACCTTCGGCCCGGTGACGGTCATCAAAGACGTCACCGTCAGCGTCTACGCCGGACAGGTGCAGGTACTGCTGGGCGAGAACGGCGCCGGCAAATCCACCCTGATCAAGATGATGGCGGGGGTGTACCAGCCGGATGCCGGCCACATCGTGGTGGACGGTAAGACGGTCACCCTGCCGACCACCCGCGCGGCCGAGGAACTCGGCATCGCCACGATCCACCAGGAACTGAACCTCGTTCCCACCATGAGCATCGCCGAGAACGTGATGCTCGGGCGGATGCCGACCAAGCACGGCATGGTCGATCGCAGCGCCCTGCGCAACCGGGCACGCGCCGCCCTCGCCCTGATCGGACTCGACGTCAGTGTCGACACCCTGGTCGGGGACCTCGGCATCGCCCAGCAGCAGCTGGTGGAGATCGCCAAGGCCCTGAGCATCAACGCCCGCATCCTGATCCTGGACGAGCCCACCGCGGCGCTGACCCGCCACGAGACCGAGAGCCTGTTCGCCGTGATGGCCGACCTGCGCCGGCGCGGAGTGGGCATGCTGTTCATCAGCCACCACCTCGACGAGATCGCCGAGGTCGGAGACACCGTGACCGTGCTCCGCGACGGCGAGTTCATCGCCGAGGTCCCCGCTTCCACCCCCGAAGACGACCTCGTGAAGCTCATGGTCGGCCGTAGCATCGAGGACCAGTTCCCCCGGGTGACCGGTGACGTGAGCGAGGCGCCCGAGATCCTCGCGGTCGACCACCTCACCTCGACCGGCTCCTTCACCGACATCAGCTTCACCGTCAAGGCCGGTGAGGTGCTCGGCATCGCCGGGCTGGTCGGTGCCGGACGCACCGAACTGATCCGGGCGATCGCCGGCGCCGACCGGTACACCTCCGGAACGGTCGCCGTGCGCGGCCGGCACCTGCCGAACGGCAGCATCCAGGCGGCGATCGCCGCGGGTGTCGGGCACGTGCCCGAAGACCGCAAGGGGCAGGGGCTGGTGCTCGACGCATCCGTCAACGACAACCTCGGCTACGCCACGCTGTCCTCCACCGCGAAGCTGGGCCTGGTCGACTTCGCCGGCCAGCGCAGCCGGGCCGGCGACGTGGCCAAGAAACTTCGCATTCGGATGCACACCATCGACCAGCCGATCGGCGCACTCTCCGGAGGCAACCAGCAGAAGGCCGTGTTCGGTCGCTGGATCATCGCCGCCTCCACGGTGCTGCTGCTCGACGAACCCACCCGCGGCGTCGACGTGGGCGCCAAGGTCGAGATCTACGAATTGATGAACGCGATCACGGCGGCCGGGGGAGCGATTCTGATGGTCTCCAGCGAGCTGCCCGAGATCCTCGGCATGAGCGACCGCATCCTGGTGATGCGCGACGGCCGGCTCGCCGGCGAGCTCAGCGCCGCCGAGGCCACCCAGGACGCAGTCATGACACTCGCCGCCCGCGATGTCGACGAGAATCACGAACAGAGATAGGGAACCACACCATGTCCACCGCAACCGTGCCGGCGAAGCGCCGCAGCTTCGACTACAAGAAATTCCTCGCCAACAACGGCGCCCTCGTCGGCCTCGTCGTTCTCTGCATCGCCCTGTTCATCGCGACTCCCGACTTCCTGACCGCGCAGAATCTGCTCAACATCGGCATCCAGGTATCCACGGTGGCCGTGCTGGCCTTCGGGATGACCTTCGTCATCGTGGCCGGCGGGATCGACCTCTCGGTCGGTGCCGTGGCGGCCCTGTCGGCAATGTCGTCGGGCTGGATGTTCGCCAGCGCCGGCCTCCCCGGCTGGCTCGCCCTCATCGGCGGTCTCCTGGTCGGAACGCTGGCCGGCACCATCAACGGTCTGGCCAACGCCTACGGCAAACTGCCTTCATTCATCGCCACGCTCGCCATGCTCAGCGTGGCCCGCGGGCTGACCCTGGTCATCTCCGACGGCCGCCCGATCAAAATGCCGGCCGAGGTCTCCTTCCTCGGTGGCAACGTGGGACCGGTCCCGATGCCCATCATCATCCTGGTGCTGGCCGCACTCGCCGCCTCTTTCCTGCTCAACCGCACCGTCATCGGCCGCTCCATGTACGCGGTCGGCGGCAACGCCGAAGCCGCCCGGCTGTCGGGCCTGCCGGTCAAACGCATCCTCGTCACGGTCTTCGCCCTGGCCGGCCTGTTCGCCGCCCTCGCCGGGCTGCTCCTCGCCGGGCGCCTCGACTCCGCGCAGCCTCAGGCCGCTGCCGGCTACGAACTCGACGCCATCGCGGCCGTCGTGATCGGCGGCGCCTCACTCGCCGGGGGCCTCGGCAAAATCTCGGGCACCTTCGTCGGCGCCCTCGTGCTCGTCGTCATCCGCAATGGGCTCAACCTGCTCAACGTGACGTCGTTCTGGCAGCAGGTCGTCATCGGCCTCGTGATCGCCCTCGCCGTGGGCATCGACGTGCTGCGCCGCAAGACCCGTAGCAGCTGACCCGGCCGACGCCCGGCATCCGTTACCCGTCACCTCACCCACCTCATCCATCAACACCCCAAAGGAATACACAATGAAGTCCTCCTCATTTCGCAAAATCGCGGCACTGACCGCCACCGCCGCCCTGATCCTGGTGGGCACCACGGCCTGCGGCCGGGGCGGCGGGGACGAGGCGTCCGGCACGAAGATCGTGATGGCCCTCTCCACCCTGAACAACCCGTTCTTCGTGGAACTGCGAGACGGCGCCCAGGCCGCCGCCGACGAAGCCGGCGTGCAGCTGAACATCGTCGACGCGCAGAATGACTCGGCCACGCAGGCCAACCAGCTCGCCACCGCCGCCTCGGGTGGAACCAAGGCCGTCATCGTGAACCCGGTCGACTCCGACGCCGCCTCCTCCTCCGTGAACGACCTGCTCAGCGCCGACATCCCCGTCATCGGCGTCGACCGCACCGTCAACGGCGCCGACCTGAACTCGCTCGTCGCCAGCGACAACGTGGCCGGAGGCCGTCAGGCCGCCGACGAACTCGCCAAGGCCATGGGCGAAAAGGGCAGCGTCATCCACCTGCAGGGTGTCTCCGGCACCTCGGCCAGCCGCGACCGCGGCCAGGGCTTCGAAGAGGGCATGAAGGCCTACCCGGACATCACCGTGGTGGCCAAGCAGACCGCCAACTTCGACCGTGCCGCCGCGCTCGACGTGACCACCAACCTGCTGCAGTCCAACCCCGCCGTGACCGGCCTGTTCGCCGAGAACGACGAAATGGCCCTCGGCGCCATCCAGGCGCTCGGCTCGCGTGCCGGCACCGAGGTCTCGGTCGTCGGCTTCGACGGCACGTCCGACGGACTCGCCGCCATCGAGGCAGGCACCCTGGTCGCCACCATCGCGCAGCAGCCGGCCGAACTCGGCAAGCTCTCCGTTGAACTCGCCATCAAGGCCATCGCGGGCGACAAGATCGAGAAGACCGTCCCGGTTGAGGTCGTCTCCGTCACGAAGACGAATGTCGGCGACTTCACCAAGTGAATGACATTGCCGGCACGGTCGTCGTCGTCGGGTCGATCAACGTCGACCAGCTGATCACCATCGAACGCCACCCGCTGCCCGGTGAGACCCTCATCGGAACGTCGATGGAGTTCCTCCCCGGAGGGAAAGGGGCCAACCAAGCCGTCGCGGCCGCCCAGCTGGGCGCCACGGTGCGCATGGTCGGCCTCGTGGGCCGGGACCCGCAGGCCGAGGTCGCGACCGCGATCCTCACCCGCGCCGGAGTGGACCTCTCGCACGTGCACGCGGTGGACGGCCCGACCGGGCTGGCACTGGTCACCGTGGACGCCGGCGGGGAGAACACCATCGTGATCATCCCCGGCGCCAACGCCCAGCTGGGCGCGGAGGCCGTTGAGGCCGGCGCGTCCGTCATCGCCGAAGCCGCCGTCGTGGTGCTGCAGGGTGAGATCCCCGCAGCCGGCATCGTGGCGGCCATGCGGCTGGCCACGGGCCGCGTGGTGCTGAACCTGGCACCCGTGATCGAACTGGATGCCGCGAGCATCCGTCGTGCCGACCCGCTGGTCGTCAACGAGCACGAGGCTGCCCTCGTGCTCGCCCAGCTGACCCCGAACACCGTCATCCCCACCGAGGACGCCGAGCTCGTCGCCCGGCTCCTCGAAGCGGGGATTCCCTCCGTCGTGCTCACCCGCGGCGCGAAGGGCGCCATCTGCGCCGACCGGGACGGCACGCACAGCGTGGCGTCGCCCCGGGTCGTCGCGGTGGACAGCTCGGGGGCCGGGGACGCGTTCGTCGGTGCCCTCAGCGCGCAGCTGGCGGCCGGGTCGAGCCTTTCCGAGGCCGTGCGCCGAGCCGTGCGCGTCGGCGCCTTCGCGGTGCAGGGGCGTGGAACGCAGACGTCGTATCCGTCCCTGGCCGACGAACTGCCGCAGGTGCACGCATGAAGCGCCGCGGCATCCTGAACGCCGACCTCTCCGGCGCTCTGGCCCGCCTCGGGCACACGGATGTCGTTCTCCTCGCGGATTGCGGCATGCCGATCCCGGCCGGCGTGCCCGTGATCGACCTGGCGCTGGTGCACGGTGTGCCGCGCTTCGAGCAGGTGCTCGACGCCCTGCTCGAGGAGATGGTGTTCCAGCATTGCGTGGCCGCGGAGGAGGCGAAGACCGCCCCCGCGGGCACGTGGCTGGCCGACCGGTTCGACGCGATCGAATACATCAGCCACTCCGAACTGAAACAGCTCTCGGCCTCGGCCAAGCTGTTCATCCGCTCGGGTGAGGCGACGCCGTTCGCGAACGCGGCGCTGGTCTGCGGCGTTTCGTTCTAGTCGCCTGGTTCTCGAACGGACCCGGCGCCGCTAGGGGTGACGGATGCCGTTGCCCGCCAACACGGCCCGGTAGCCTTCGCGGTAGGTCGGGTAGCGGAACGTGAACCCCGTGTCGAGTAACAGCCGGTTGCGGAGGCGCTTGTCGCCTCCGCGCCGGCTTTCGCGCGTTGCGGCGGATGCTCCCGCGGCCGCCGCGGCCTCCTCCGCCGGTGTCGCCTCCGCCGCCGGGGCCGGCAGGCCGAGCTCCCCGGCCAGGAAGACCAGCACCTCGTTGCTGCGCACTGGAGCGCTGTCGACGCCCAGATAGAGGGGAGCGGGCTCCTCCGCGCGCAGCATCAGGTGCACGATCGCCGCCGCGGCGTCGTCACGGTGGATTCGGTTCGTGTGCCGGGCCGAGGCTGACAGGGTGGCGCGGCCGCCCCGCACCTGGGCGATCAGCCGCTCCCGGCCGGGGCCGTAGATGCCCGACAGCCGGAAAATGACGGCCTGGGGGAGTCGGGCGTGCAGCAGCTGTTCGGCTTCGAGCAGGATGGCGTCGGTGCCCGGCTTCGGGTTCGCCGTCGTCTGCTCGTCGACCCAGCTTGCGTCGGACACGTCGTAGACGGCGGTCGATGACACCAGGAGCACCCGGCGGGGGGTGACGCGGGCCTCGTCGAGGGCGTCGAGGAGGTTCCGGAGGCCGTCGACGTAGGCCGCCCGGTAAGCCGCGGGGTCAGGGTTGCCGGGCGCGATGGCCACGACCACGATCTCGGTGTCGACCGGCACGGCCGGTTTCTGCGCGCTGAGGTCGACGGACTGCCCCTCGATTTCGGCGGGGAGCACGGCCGCGTTGCGGCGCAGTCCCACCACGTGGTGGCCGAGTGCCGCGAAGCGCAGGCCGACTTCCGTGCCGAGGTCGCCGCATCCTGCAATGAGTACCGTCATCTCGCTCCTTCGTTTGCCTGCAACGCTAGCGGCCCTCACTGAATGCGAGCAGCGTCGCCCGGTAGGCTCACACCGTGAGCGAAACATTCCGCAGCATGCTGCGTTCCCTGCCGGATTTCCCCGCGGATCTTCCGGTTTTCGACCCGGCCTCGGCCCCGGAAGACCCGGCCGAGTTGTTCCGGGTCTGGCTCGACGAGGCCCTCGCGGCCGGAGTCCCCCAGCCGCACTCCTTCAGTCTCGCGACCGTTGGCGCCGAGGGAATGCCGTCGTCGCGCATGCTCATCCTCAAGAACCTCGACGCCGAGGGCTGGCACTTCGCCTCCTCACGGCTGTCACGCAAGGGCCGGGAGCTGACGGAGCATCCGGTGGCCGCGATGAATTTCTTTTGGTCGGCGCTCGGCCGTCAGGTTCGCGTGGTCGGCCCGGTCGTCGAATTGTCGGCGGATGCCTCGGCAGCCGACTGGTCCGAGCGGCCCAGCACCGACGGAACACCCAACCCCACCTGGCAGCTCTACGCCCTGCGCCCGGTCGAGGTCGAGTTCTGGCAGGCCGACCCCGGCCGTAAGCACGTGCGGCACCGCTACCTGATTCCCGCCGAGGGCTGAACCCCGGCGTCGGCGCGCGCCTACTTCCAGCGGCGCGCGGATCCGGCGAGGAACTGCACGTAGCCGACCAGCGAGGCGTAGGAGCACAGCACCTGGTAACCGAGCAGGAACGTCAGATAGCCGAATCGGTTGCGGCGCACGTGCAGTCCGAGCGGGCCGAACACGCGATTGCTCTGGAAAGCGCGCAGGCTTCCGTAGATCACCAGCGTGATCGGGAGCACGGCCAGCGCCCAGACCGAGACGACGGCCGTGTTGCCGACGGCGACGAACAGCACCAGGCCGGGCGCCCAGATCAGCCCGTAGCCGATGTCGAGCAGCGGGATCAGGTAGTCGATGCCGCTGATGGTTCCGGCCAGACGGTGCTTCTGACGCCACGGCGGCACCGCGCGCAGACCCTCGAACATGCCGCGAGCCCAGCGGGCGCGCTGCCGCATGAAGTGCAGGACGGTGGTCGGCGCCTCGGTGAACGCCACAGCGGTAGGTTCGAACAGCACCCGTCCGCCCTGCTCCAGCAGCTTCCAGGTCACCACGATGTCCTCGCCGATGGCATCCGGCCAGCCGCCGATGGCCGTGACATTCGCGGTGCGGTAGACCGAGAATGCGCCCTGGGCCACGAGGGTGGACCGGTACAGCCCCTGCATCCGCTTCACCGCGGCGATGCCGAGGTAGTAGTCCCACTCCTGCATGCGGGTGAGCAGATTGACACGGGAGTTGCGCACGAGCACCGCGCCGGCCACGGCCACCGTATCGGCCGGTGACGATTCGAGCCGGGAGATCAGGCGACGCAGAGCCTCACGGTGCAGCAGCGTGTCCGCGTCGACGGTGATCACATACGGCGTGGTGACCTGGCGGAGTGCCGTGTTCAGCGCATGTGACTTGCCGGGTGCCGGTTCCCGCGCGACCAGCAGTGCCACGTCGGCTTCGGCTGCTGCGAGCTCGGCGAACCGGGCCGTGGCGTCCTCGGAGCCGTTGTCGGCGAGGATCACCGTCACGGGCCCGGCGTAGTCGCTGCCTCCGATGCAGCGGATGGTCTCGCGGATGCCGTCCTGTTCGTTGCGGGCCGCCACAATGATGGTCAGCGGGGTGACCGGGTTGCTCACCCGGAACGGCGGCTGGCGATCCAGCAGCAGCGACAGGCTCAACAGCGCGACCACGAAGCCCGGCAGGAAGGCGACCAGGGAGACGATGATCCACGCCGCCGGGTCGCCGGTCAGGCGAGACAAATCCGTGATCCACGGCAACGAGATCCAAACGGATGCACCGGTCCAGCTGAGTGCGAACAGAACGGACAGCACGAATTTCACGGTGACGGACAGGTAGAACCGGTGTCCAGGCGCTCGGTGCGGCGAGGGCGAGGTTCGTGGTGTCGGCGGTGGCGCCGGGTCGTCGCCCCGGCGCGGGTGGAGCGCGGTCATGTGTGCCCCAGGTGCGGGACGTGTGAGTCACGGCTGCTGCACCTGGCCCCCAGGTGGTTAGGTCAAATCTACGCCGCGGCGGGTGCGGCGCGGAGGCTCCGAAGACACCAGTTCAGGGGTGATCGAGTCGGCTTAGAAGTCCTCGTAGGTGAAGGCCTCATCGGAGAGGAGCTGCGTCCAGGGCTCCGGTCGTGGTTCCGGGAGATGGACCCGCTGCACTGTGACGGTCGAGTTCGGAGTGATCAGCAGGGAAGTCAGGAATCCGGCGGAATTGGTCACATCGATGAATCCGCCGCCGCGCTGCACGGCGGCGGCGACGGAGGTCTTCCATGCCGCCAGGTCATCGATTGTGTCGACCACGTAGCGGTCGCCATTCACGGTCAGACGGTACTCGTTCATCGATGCAGACCTGTCTCTCAGCGAACACCGAGGCGCTACGGGTGGCCCGGCAGAGTTCGGATGATGCCGTAGGGAATTGGCGTCGGGGCTTAATCTATAGCCATTAGTTTGGATTTCAAACTATTCCAAGTTCGTGATATTCCATGTTGGAAGAACAGTGCAGTCATCGCTAGGGTAGAGGCGGATTCGCCGGGGCTCCGGTTGTATTCGCGTCGTCGCTGTCGGGAGAAACCATGTTCAAGGAAAGCGGCTCCGTCCAGGTGCTCGAGGGTGTCACCGCCGCGGTGATAGTCCTGCTCCGGGCGTTGGACAAGACCCGTGCGGGGATGGCGGCGGAAGCCGGCTTGACGGGGTCGGAGATTCGAGTGCTCTTTCGGATTTCGGAGGCAGGCCGGGTGACACCGAAGACGTTGGCTGGGTCCACAGGCCTGTCAATGGGCGCGGTCACGGCGATCTGTGACCGACTGGTTGCCCGGAACGTGGTGCGTCGAGTTGCCAACCCGGCAGACCGGCGCAGCCTGTTTCTGGAACTGACGCTGGCGGGCGAGACGCTGATGGACAGCATTTACGGCGATTTTCGTGCACGGGTCGGCACAGTCCAGGGCCAAATGTCGGACGAAGAGCAGTCGCTGCTCGCGGCGCAGTTGCTCAGTATCGCTGCGGCGCTCGGCTACGACCTGGAGGACGGCCTTGCCGGAACGCAGATTCCAGCAGTCAGGAGCGCCTGACGGATGGTGCAGAATCTTCCGATTCGCCATCGGCGGAGTACGTTCGGACTATGACGTGGGCAGGTCTCAATCGAAGCAGAAATCGGAAGCGCAGGTACGAGTGCCATGCGTGATCGATTTGAAGCCACCGAAGGCGCGTTGACCGCATTGGCGGGAGATGAGTCGCGGCTGTATGAGCCCTTGCTGGGGGTGCTGCCGGTGGACGGGTTGTCCATTTCGACGTTCGGCGACTTCCTGCCTGCCGAAACGGTCTCGGCCAGCGACGCGCAATCGATACGACTGGACGAGTTGCAATTGGATCTGGGCGAAGGCCCCTGTTGGGATGCGCTGGCGACCCGGGCCCCGATTCTCGAGCCCGACATCCGTCACAGGCCGACACGGGTGTGGCCGGTCTTCTCGGAGGCCATCATCGATGACGACCTGGGTGCCCTGTTCGCCTTTCCCCTGCTGCTGGGGCCCCTGCGAATCGGGGCGATCGACCTGTACACGACCAGGCCGGGACACCTCAGCGATCTGAACATCCGGCAGACCTCCGGGCTCGCGACCGTTGTCAGCCGCCTCGTGCTCGCTCGAGCCATCCGGCTGGCCGAGGGCGACATCGAGGGCGGTGCAGAATCCAGCCGACAGTTCTCCCGGCGCGAGGTGCATCAGGCCACGGGCATGGTGCTGGCGCAACTGGGGATTGCCGCCACAGACGCTCTGCTGGTCATCCAGGGCCATGCATTCGCCGCCGGCCGGCCGATGCAGGAGATCGCGCAGGAGATCATCGACCGGCGACTGAGTTTTGCGGTGAATGAGAATCAGATCGAGGGCTCTCATGATTGAGGCAACGAGAGAAGACCGCCTGATCGAGACGTTCGCGACCCTGGCGGACACCCTGGTCGCCGGTTACGACGTGGTGGATCTCCTGCAAACCCTGGTGGAAAGCTGCGCCGACCTCCTGGACATTGCGGCGGCGGGCATCCTCCTGGCCGACGCAGACGGTGAGCTCGAGGTCGTCGCCTCGACCAGCGAAGCCAGCCGGCTGGTCGAGGTCATGCAGCTGAGCGCCCGGGCAGGTCCGTGCGTGCAGTGCTTCACCACGGGCACGGTCGTGTCGCTTCCGGATGTGGAGGACAGCCCGCCGGCGTGGCTGCGCTTTCGGGACAGCGCCAGGGAGCAGGGTTTCGCTGCGGTCACGGCGATTCCGTTGCGGTTGCGGGAGACGACGATCGGCGCTCTCAACCTGCTGTCCACGGTTCCCGGGGCCCTGCGGCAGCAGGATGTGCGGGCAGCCCAGGCGTTGGCCGATGTGGCCACGATCGGGATTCTGCAGGAACGCACGCTCCGAGAGAGCAATTCGGTGCGGGAGCAACTGACGAGCGCGTTGACGTCCCGAGTCGTGATCGAACAAGCCAAAGGTGTGATTTCGCATTCGCGCGGAGTCTCGATGGAGGAAGCGTTCGTTCTGCTCCGCACCTACGCTCGCAGCAACCGCGTGATGCTGTCCCAGGTTGCCCAGGGGCTCGTGGATCAGACGCTCGTCATCTGACCCCGGGGTGGGTGTTCTTCTCTTGAGAACACTCGATCCGGCGCGTACGATTGATGTTCAAATCTTTGGACAGGTCCTTATGTTTGATAGTGACGAATCCTCATGTCAATGCGGACGTGTTGGCGTGACCGTGACCGAGGTCAGCTCGTGAGCTCGCCGGATCAGGAATCCCCAACCGAAGAATCGGAGCAACCCGAGTCCGATCCGGCTCATCCCTGGCTGACCGCAGCTCCGACCATCGTGCCGCCTGCCACGACGGCACGATTCAGTCGGGGACCGACGGACACCTTCGGCTACTATCTGCGGAAAATCGGCAGAGTGGCCCTTCTCACCGCGGAGGAAGAGGTCGACCTGGCCCGGCGGATGGAGGTCGGCCTGTTCGCGGCAGAGAGACTCTCCCGGGGTGCCACGGAACCGGATCTGACCCGGGAGTTGGAGTGGCTGGCCCGAGACGGTGACCGGGCGAAGTGCCGGTTCATCGAGGCGAACCTGCGTCTGGTGGTCAGCGTTGCCAAGCACTACTCCGGCCACGGGATTCCCATTATGGATCTCGTTCAGGACGGCAACATCGGGCTGCTGCGGGCGGTGGAGAAATTCGATTTCACCACCGGATACAAGTTTTCCACCTACGGAATCTGGTGGATCCGGCAGTCCATTCACCGCGGCATGGTCGGCACCGCCCGAACGATTCGGATCCCGGTGCACACCGTGGAAAAGCTCAACAGGCTCAAGCGCCTTCGCCGTGACCTCACCGGCATCCTGCGTCGCGAGCCCACCCTGGCGGAGTTGGCCGAGGAGAGCCGGATTCCCGTGGCCGACGTGCGCGCCTTGCTCGACTGGGACAGTGAGCCGATCTCGTATCAGACCCCGCTCGGCGAGGGTCTGGCCGATATCTCCGAGCTGATCATGGACGGCGACCTGCCGCAGCCCGACGAATACGCAGAACTGGCTCTGCGCCGGTCTGATATCACCTTCCATCTCGATGCGCTGCCGACCCGGGAGCGCATGATCCTGGAAGCCCGCTTCGGGTTCAACGGCGATCAACCCCGAACGCTCGACCAAATCGCCGCCCGGGAGGGCGTGACCCGGGAACGAATCCGGCAGATCGAGAAGCGGGCCCTGGCGATGATGCGGGTACCGGCACTCGAGCTCTATCTCAGAGAGTAGAACTCGTCGGCGAACCCGCACCCCGTTGCCGGGAATCTGCTTACGACCCCGAAATTCCTTGCCTGATCCTGTGACGAACGTCGTCCGAGATACGACTACGTCATAAGAGATCAGTAGAGGAGCACTCACCATGGCGACACACGACTCATCCGGTTCACCGATCAATTCCGGTTCACCGATCAATTCCGATTCACATATCAATGGCGGCACACCGATCAATCGAAACGTCGATGACCACGGTTCCGGCGCTGCGGTGTCCGCGGGCGCCGGGGCGACCACCCGCGACGAGGTCGGTGGCCGCGAACAGGTCGTCGTCCGCGACGAGACCCGCTTCGGCGGGATCCAGTGGGGATCGGCCTTCTTCGGTTGGCTGACAGCCACCGGGACCGCAGTCATCCTGACCGCCCTGTTCGCCGCAGCCGGAGCCGCAGTCGGCCTGGGTGGGTCGGATTCCGCTGACCAGGCAGCCGGAAACGTTGCCGAGAACGCCGATACCATCGCACTGGTCGGTGCCATTGTGCTGGCCGTCGTGGTGTTCGTGGCCTACCTGTGCGGCGGCTACGTTGCCGGTCGCATGGCCCGCTTCAGCGGCGTCAAGCAGGGAATCGCGGTCTGGGTGTGGGCGATCGTGATCGCTGCCGTGGCCGGAATCATCGGTGTCATCGCCGGGGGTGAGCTCAACGTTCTCGGGAATCTGAACAGCCTGCCGAGCATCCCGCTCAATTCGGGAGACCTCACCGCGGGCAGCATCATCACCGCGCTCGTCATCGTTCTGGTCAGCCTCCTCGGCGCGATCGTCGGCGGACTCGCCGGGATGCGTTTCCACCGTCGCGTGGACCGCGCAGTCCTCGGCCGCTGACTCCAGGATGGGCGGGCTGCTCGGCCACGCCGCTTCCGCACGTTCGCTCGCACATCATCAAACGAAAAGAGATCGTCATGGCACGACTGCTCAAGTACATCCCCGTTGTTCTGACCCTGGTCGTCAAGTATCTGCGCAGCCCGCAGGGGAAAGCGGCGATTCAGAAGGCGCGGTCGTCGCGGCGCCGACCGAGGACCGCCGGCGCCACCCGTCCGAGGTCCTGAGAAAGTCGCCGAGGGCGCGGAGTAGTGGGCTCTTCCAAGGATGGGCGCGTAATGTCGTTTAAGGAGTTCGGTGAATCGGGGCTCGCCACACCCGCCGATGTCGCTTCGACGTCGCAAGGCATCCCGAACTCGTCATCACCTAAGGACGCACCACAATGACATCCACCCTTTCCCTCGACTCCGCATCGTCCCTCGACGCCGCCACTGTCGCCCGATACATCGACCACACTCTTCTGAAGCCCGAGGCCACCGACGCCGACGTGGCGGCGCTGATCGCCGAGGCCGCCGAGCTCGGAACCTACTCGATCTGTGTCTCCCCTTCGATGCTGCCGCTCCGCATCCCCGCCGGCGCCGACGTCAAGGTCGCGGTTGTCTGCGGTTTCCCCAGCGGTAAGCACCACAGCGTCATCAAGGCCGCCGAGGCCGCCCTGGCCATTGAGCAGGGCGCGGACGAGGTCGACATGGTCATCGACATCGGCGCGGCCAAGGCCGGCCGGTTCGACGACGTGCAGGCCGACATCGCGGCCGTGCGGGCCGCGATCCCGGCTCCGCTGGTGCTCAAGGTGATCATCGAGTCCGCAGCGCTGACGGATGCCGAGATCGTCGGCGTGTGCCAGGCATCCGTTGCTGCCGGTGCCGACTTCGTCAAGACCTCCACCGGCTTCCACCCGGCCGGCGGCGCGACCGTGCACGCCGTGCGTCTGATGAAGCAGACCGTAGGCGACCGGGCAGAGGTCAAGGCATCCGGCGGAGTTCGCAGCTTCGACGACGCACTGGCCCTGATCGAGGCCGGCGCAACCCGACTCGGCGTCTCCGGTAGCGCAGCACTGCTCTCCGGTGCCACTCCGGCCGGCGCGGCCGGCAGCTACTAACCGCCTCGGACCACCGGTGCCGCGCCCGCGTTCGCATGCGGGCGCTGACACTGGCACGCTTGACCCATGACTCACACCATGACTGCGGCCGTTCTGACGAAGTTCGGTGGCCCCGAGGTGCTGGAGCTGCACCACGAGTGGCCCCGTCCACAGCCCTTGGATCACCAGGTTCTGGTCAGGGTGAGCGCGGCCGCGGTCAACAACACCGACATCTGGACCCGCCAGGGAGCCTACGGCCTGCCGGAGGACCCCGCCGCGCAGGCCGGCTGGCTGGGGTCGTTCGACTTCCCGCGCATCCAGGGTGGGGATATCACCGGTGTCGTCGTCGAGGTCGGGCGGAATGTCACGGGGGAGCTGATCGGCCGCCGGGTTCTTGTGGACCCTGCCCTCTACGGATCCGAGGACGAGAACGCGTCACCGGTGGGATACCTGGGCAGCGAGGCCGATGGCGGGTTCGCGCAGTATGTCGCCGTGGACGCGTCCCACGCCCATGACGTGCAGGAGTCCCCGCTGTCTGACGAGCAGCTGGCGTGCCTGCCCGTGGCCTTTGGCACGGCGATCGGCATGCTTGAACGCGCGCACGTGCAGGGTGGCGAGACCGTGCTGGTGACGGGAGCGTCCGGGGGTGTCGGTCTCGCTCTCGTTCAGCTCGCAGCGGCCCGGGGCGCGCGCGTTCTGGCGATCACCAGTGGGTCCAAGGGGACGGCGGTGCTCGCGAACGGGGCAACCCAGGTGTTCAACCGGGATGCACCGGACATGCTCGCCGAGATCGCCGCCGCCGCTCCGGCGGGGTTGGACGTGGTCGCGGACATCGCCGGCGGCCCGGGGCTCTCGGCCCTGATGCCGCTGCTTCGGGACAACGGGCGATGGGTGATCGCGGGGGCCGTGGCCGGGCCGGTGATCGAGTTCGACCTTCGTCGCCTCTACCTGCACAACGTGCAGTTGATCGGCTCCTCCATGCACACCCGGGTTCACTTCCGCCGGCTGGTCGAGCTCGCCCGGGCCGGGGATGTCCGCCCCCAGGTCAGCAGCACGTTCGCCCTGACCGAGATAGCAGACGCCCAGCGGGAGTTCTCCGCCCGGCGCCACATCGGCAAGATCGTCATCCTCCCGACCCACCCCTCGTAGAGCCGCCCGCGGCGGGTTGGCCGCAGCCCCGGGACAGGTCAGGCCTCGGTCACCTGGCCGTTGTCGACCTGCCAGTGCCGGTCCGTGTGCACGTTGGCCAGCATCCGTCGGTCGTGGGTGACCAGCAGCAGTGTGCCCTCGTAGGACTCGAGGGCCTGCTCGAGCTGCTCGATGGCGGCCAGGTCCAGGTGGTTCGTGGGCTCGTCGAGCACGAGCAGGTTGATGCCGCGGGCCTGCAACAGCGCCAGGCCGGCGCGGGTGCGCTCGCCGGGGGAGAGGTCGGCGGCGGGGCGGTTGACGTGGTCGGCTTTGAGCCCGAACTTCGCGAGCAGGGTGCGCACCTCGGCCGTGGACAGGTCGGGCACAAGCTCCTCGAAACTGATGGCGAGGGGCCGGGTGCCGCCCAGCTGGGCCCGGGCCTGGTCGATTTCGCCGATACTCACGCTGGCCCCGAGGTCGGCCGTGCCCTCATCCGGAACCTGCCGCCCCAGCAGCGCGCGCAGCAGTGTGGACTTTCCGGCGCCGTTGGGGCCGGTGATGCCGATGCGCTCGCCCGCGTTGACCTGCAGGGACACCGGGCCGAGGGTGAAATCGCCCTGGCGGAGAACCGCGTTGCTCAGCGTGGACACCACCGAGCTCGACCGCGGCGCTGCGCCGATCGTGAATTCGAGCTGCCACTCCTTGCGCGGCTCGTCGACCTCCTCGAGGCGCGCGATGCGGCTCTCCATCTGCCGCACCTTCTGCGCCTGCTTCTCACTGGACTCGGCGGATGCCTTGCGCCGGATCTTGTCGTTGTCGGGTGCCTTCTTCAGGGCGTTCCGCACGCCCTGGCTCGACCATTCCCGCTGGGTGCGGGCCCGGCCCACGAGGTCGGCCTTCTTCTCCGCGAACTCGTCGTAGTGCTCGCGCTTGTGCCGGCGGTCCGTCTCGCGCTCCTCCAGGTAGGAGTCGTAACCGCCGCCGAACACCCGGTTCGCGCCCTGCGCGAGGTCGAGTTCGAGCACGCGCGTCACGCACCGGGCCAGGAACTCACGGTCATGGCTGACGAGCACGACCCCGCCGCGCAGGCCCGTGACGAAGGACTCCAGCCGTGCCAGGCCGTCGAGGTCGAGGTCGTTGGTGGGCTCGTCGAGCAGCACGACGTCGAAGCGGGACAGCAGCAGGGCAGCGAGCCCGACCCGCGCGGCCTGACCGCCGGAAAGGGACGTCATCAGGGTGGCGTCGGCGGCGCCGAGGGTGAGGCCGAGCTCGGCGAGCACCACGGGCATCCGCTCATCAAGGTCGGCGGCGCCGCTGGCCAGCCACCGTTCCAGGGCGGCGGAGTAGACGTCGGCGGGATCGAGGCCGTCCGGGCGCGGGGCAGGCGAGAGATCACCGAGAGCGGATGCCGCGGCATCCATCTCGAGGGTCGCCTGGGCGCAGCCGGTGCGCCGGGCCACGTAGCCGGCCACGGTCTCGCCGGGAACACGCTCGTGCTCCTGCGGCAGCCAGCCGACGAAGGCGTCGGCCGGCGCGAGGCTCACGGTGCCGGCCTGAGGCTCGGCCAGGCCCGCGAGCAGGCTCAGCAGGGTGGACTTGCCCGATCCGTTCACGCCGACGACGCCGACGACGTCGCCGGGCGCCACGGTGAGGTCGAGCGACTCGAAGAGTGTGCGGTGCGCGTACCCGCCGGCCAGGCCCTTGGCCACGAGTGTTGCGGTCATCCGTCTATTTTCTCAGACTCCCGCCGTGCCCGCGTGCCCGCGTGCCCGCCGTGTCGTCCGCCGGGGGTTCGAGGTCGCGGCGCACCCTGTGGAAGTGGGCGCATGCTCTATCGTGCGCCAGCCTCCACAACCTGCGCCGCGAGCCCCGGTCAGGCAGGCACCGGTTGCGCCTGCCGGCGTGCGCGCGTGGGGGCCGGTCCGCGGGGACTGAGGGCAGGAGCGGGCACGGGGCTTGCAGCAGGAGCCGCAGCAGGGTCGGACGCCCGAGCGGGTGCAGCAACGGACCGGCGTGCGGGCGTTGGCAGCGCGAGGGTGAGGATGCGCTCCAGGAGCACGGGGGCCGCGTTGCGCCGGAAGGACAGCACGACCCGGGCCTCGTGCGGGTTCTGCCCGGCACGCCCGGCAAGGTGTGCCGCGCCAGCGGCCCGAACCTGCCCGGCCGCCGGGCGACCAGCGCCACCCACCGGGCCGTCCGGCTCCGCCAGCTTGGCGAAGTGGGTCTGGCCGCGGCGCGGTCCGGCGCTCAGGTCCACGCAGACGCGCAGGGTCGGCGCGCGCTCCGAGTCGAGATCGCCGGTCGCGAACGCGACGGCGAGCGAGTTGGGCAGGGCGAAGTGCCGGGTGCTGAACTGCTTGCCGCACTGCGTCAGGCAGGTTCCGAGCATGGCGGCCAGCGCCTGCTGGGTCAGTCCCGACGACGAGGCCAATTCGCGGCGGTGGGTTTCGTCGAAGGAGTGCGGGGCGGTCGCGTCGAGCGGAACGAGGGTGACCGGCCAGCTGGCCGCGAACACGTCAGCGGCGGCCGTGGGATCGGCGGCGATGTTGGCCTCCGCGAACTTGCCCGCGTTGCCGGGAGCGAAGACGGCGCCGCCCATGATGGTCACCCGGCGCACGAGCCGGGGCAGTTCCGGGTCGAGGTAGAGCGCTTCGGCGAGGTTCGTCAGCGGGCCGACCGTGATGACCTCGAGCCGCCCCGCGTGCTCGTGCGCCAGCCGGATCAGCAGTTCCGTCGCCGATTCCTCCACCGGACTCCGCCGTGACCGGGGCAGCAGGACGTCTCCGATTCCGTTGCGGCCGTGCATGTGGGTGGCCCCGCGCCGGGACACCCCGCTCACCGGCTCGTACGCTCCGATCGCCACCGGAACGTCATCGCGTCCGGCGGTCGCGAGCAGGCTCAGGGTGTTCGCCGCGGCGACGGCCGGGTTGACGCATCCGTTCACCGTGCCGATTCCGACCAGACGGATGCCCGGCGTCGCGAGCAGGAAAGCGAGCGCCAGCGCGTCGTCGATCCCGGTGTCGCAATCGAGGTAGATCGGGCGGGGCTGGGGAGCCAGTGTGGGAGTCATCGTCGACCATCCGTCTCATCGTTCGTGTGCGGGAGAGAAGTGCAGGGGTTCATGCGCCGATCCTCGCGGCAGGGCGCAGAACGAGGGAGGCCAGGAACGAGGCCAGCGTGAGGCCCACGGAGATCCACAGGGCCGTCCGGAATCCGGTGACGGTTCCCGCAGCCACGACCGGGGCGACGAGGGCGATGCCGACCCCGATCCCGATTCCGAAGCAGGCGCCGTTCAGGCCCGGGAGGGCCCCCCGGGCCTCGGCCGGGGAGTTGAGCACGGAGACACCGTTGACCGAACTCTGGAACAGGCCGAGGTAGAAGACGCCCATCACGATCAGCAGGCCGAAGATCGCCCAGCGATCCATCGCGAACACGGCGATGGCCACCGAGATCAGCGCGATGACGCCGCTGCTCAGTCGCAGGGACGTGATCCAGCCGATCCGCACGGCGACCCAGCCGGAGAAGATCGCCGCGGTGACGCCGAAGAAGGCGGTGGGGGTGAGGTAGAGCAGGGCCGACATCGACGCGGACAGCCCGTAGCCGACCTGCGTGTTCTGGCTGAGCAGGACCAGGGTGAAGTTGACCGCGGAGTAGACGCCGGCGAGGGTGAAGACGGTGGAGAGCAGGAGCGGCCACACCTGGCGCGAGCGCAGCGCGTGCACGGGGATGAGCGGGTGCCGGGTGCGGGCTTCGATCATCACGAAGACGACGGCGCTCACCATCGCCCCGAGGAGGTACGCGATCGTCAGCGGGTCGGACCAGCCGGCGGCGGAGATCTGCGCGATCAGGCTCGTCAGCAGGACCAGGAAGAGGGACAGGATGCCGGCGCCCCACCAGTCCATCGACCCCTGCTGGGTGCGCGGCTCATCCTGCGGCACGAAGAAGGCGACGCAGCTGATCGCGACCAGCCCGAGGGTGAGGGTGATCACGAACAGGAACCGCCAGCCGATGGTGTCGGTCACGAACCCGCCGACGAACCCGTCGACGCCGAACAGTCCGCCGTTGACGGAGGTGATGATGCCCACCGAGATTCCGAACAGGCGGCTGTTCAGCCGTTCCGACAGCAGGAGGAAGGAAATGGTGAAGGTGGCGTTGGCGGCACCCTGCAGCACCCGGCCGATCAGCAACATCGGCAGGCTTGGGGCGAGGGCGCAGATCACCGTGCCGATCAGCACCATCGTCAGCACGATCACGAGACTGCGCTTGCGACCGAGGAAGTCGCTCCAGCGGGAGAAGACCATGCTGAAGACCGCGCCGGCGAGGAAGAACACCGACTGCACGCGGGCGATGTCCTGCATGCTCTCGCCCAGCTGCCGACCGACGGCCGGCAGCGCGGCGGAGAGCAGCGTGGCGTTCAGCTGGAAGGTCAGGATCGCCAGGACCAGGGTGCCGATCAAGACCCCGGCAGACCGGGGAGCCCGCGCACGCACCGCGACCGGAGCTACTTCGGGGGAACGTACGAGCATGAAAAGACTCCTTCATTGGAGCAACCACAAGGTCGACACGCTCAGTGTACATGCTTGTTATACAAGATCGTGAGATGGCGCGATATGCTCGGAGAAACGACCGGGGGAGACACATGGATCGACGCACCGAGGCGGCCCTGGCGGGTCCGCTTGAGACCGCTGGAAGCCTGCCGCTGCGGGTGGCCGTGTACTCCCGCATCACCGAGGCGATCCGCGACGGATCCCTCCCGGTTGCCTCCCTGCTTCCCTCGGAGTCCGAGCTCGGCACGGCCATGGGGGTCAGCCGCACCGTCGTGCGGGAAGCCCTCATGCTGCTGGAGGAGGACCGCTTCGTGCGCTCGCGCCGGGGGATCGGGCGCTTCGTCGCCGACCGGATGCCGCACCTCGGGTTGCAGAAGATCCGCCCGATCGAGGAACTCCTGCGCGAGACCGGCCCGGCCGTTCTCGTGCGCCGCACCCAGAACGCGCTGCAGTCCGAGTCGCCCGCGTTCACCGCCGACGCCATCGGCATCCGTCCCGACGAGCCGTCGTGGTTCCTGGAGAGCGTCATCTCACGGGACGGCGCCCCCATCGCTCTGATCCAGGAGCACGTTCCGGCCGCACGGCTGACCGAACTCGGCGAGGCCGCGGTGGCGGCGATCGCCCAGGGAGGCGCCGATGCGGGGGTCGGCGGCGCGGCCGATGCGGGAGTCGATGACGGAACAGCGGATGAGGTGAGCGCCGAGCGCAGCGCGCTCGCCGCGCTCATCGCGGTGCTCGGCCCCACCTTCGGACCCGGCGAGACCGACATCACACTCGGCGTGCCCGGCAGCACCCGGGGCAAGCTCCTCGGACTGCCAGCCGGCAGCCCCGTGCTCATCCTCACCCAGACCCTCGAACTGCACGGCCAGCCGTTCTACCTCTCCAAGGCCCTGATCAATCCCGACTTCGTGCAGCTCACGATCAGCCACACCGCACAGTCCTGAGCCGACGGCCGGAATCCGGTGCCGGCCCGCGCCGGTGCTACCGTAGCGCCGACACGTTCAGCGCGATCGCCTTGAAGTTCGCGATCCGCTGCTCGTAGCGGGCGGCGAGAACGATCAGCAGGATCCCCCCGGCACCCAGCCACAGCCACCACGGCACAGCGCCGTAGGCGAGCGAGATCCACGGCCACAGCTGCGCCACGCCGTGGATCAGGAGCACCACGGCCCCGATCACGAACGGCGCCTGCAGCTTGCGCACCAGCCCGACCACGATCACGACGGTGGCGACCACGCCCAGCAGAACGATCCGCCAGAGTGCGCTCTCGGTGACGTCCTGCAGCATCGAGGGCACCAGGAGCACCAGCAGGCCGGGGGCGAGCCAGGGCCAGCTGCGGGCGCGCGGCACCGCGTCGAGGTGCAGCCATCCGCTGGTCAGCAGGGCGATCGCGAGCGGCACGGTCACGATTTCGATCGTGTCCGGTGTGCTCCAGGCCGCGCCGGCAACCACGGCCGCCGCGCCGGCCCCGATGGACACCCAGGCCACCACGCGGCCGGGCCGGCTGTCGTCGAACCAGAAGGCCGCGACGTGCAGGGCGGAGAAGGTGAAGACGAGCAGGATCACCCGGATGGTCGCCAGCGGCGCGAAGCCGAGCGCGACCACCTCGGCCGCGAGGGTGGCCACGATCGCCAGAACGATCAGGCCGTAGCCGCAGCGGAGGGCGGCATCCGTCGACGGTGCGGGGTCGTCGTGCTCGGCGCGGCGTGCGGCGGTCACCAGGCAGGCGGCCGCGGCGACCACGATGAGCAGGGTGGGAAGCAGCCAGGCCTCGAGGCGGGCATCCGGGCCACGGGGCGACTCCTGCAGCAGCGGCAGGATGCGGGCCGCAGCCGTGATGCCCACGGCGGCCAGTCCCATCCCGACGGCCGGCCAGGCGGCGGCGTTCCAGCGCGGTTGCCGCACCAGGACGGCGCCGGCCACGGCCAGGGCGCCGCCGAGACCGAGCACGAGGATCGGCCGGAGCAGGTCGGAGCTCGTGCCGCCGGCTGTGGCGATCGCGCTCGGCAGCAGGGCGAGGGCGAGTCCGGCGGTGACCCAGAGCGAGGCCGTCCGTCCGGTTGCCACGGACGCCGCGCTCGCAGGCCCGCTCGCCTGCGCGCCCGGCTTCGCTGGCGCGGGAAGCAGTCGCCCGAGCACGAGCGCCACGCCCACCGGCACGGTCGCCAGCTCGAAGGGGTCAGGCGCGGACAGGGTCCAGCCCGCGAGGACGGTCAGACCGGCGGCGCCGATGCAGACCCAGCCGAGCATCCGGCCCCCTGGGCTCAGGTCCGAGCGCAGCACAACCAGGTGCAGAGCGGCGAAGACCGAGGCGAGAACGGTCACCCGGATCGCGGCGAGCGGTTCGTGGCCGAGGGCGGACACCTCGGTCAGGAGGACGCCGCCGATCGCGAGGATCAGCAGCCCGTAGCCGAGGCGGGTGGCGGCGGCATCCGTCGGCTGGTCCGGCGCTCGGTCGGCCGCTCGGCGGGTGACGACCGTGAGGGACGTGCCGACGGCGGCGACGAGCAGGGCGGCGGGCAGCAGCCAGGCCTCGAGCAGCAGGGTCGGGCCGGCGGGCACCTGGCCGAGCAGGACCAGGATGCGCGTGGCGGTAACGATGGCCACCGCGGCCAGACCCACGAGCACGGTCGGCCGCGCCACCAGGCTCCACCGCGGGTGCTGCACCAGGAGCGCCCCCGCCACGGCGAGGGCGCCGCCGAGGCCGATCACGAGGATCGGCCGGAGCAGGTCGCCGGCAGCCGTCCCGGTGCCGACGCTGACCGCGCTCGGCAGCAGGCCCAGGGCCAGACCCAGGGCGATCCACCACGAACCAGGCTGAACGCCGGCGACGGATGCCCCGGCCGCCCGGTCGCGCACGGCCAGCAGTCGGCCGAGCACGAGGGCGACGCCGACCGGCACGGTGACGAGTTCGATCGGCTCGGGGCCGACCGCGGCCAGCGCGGCGAGCACGGCGACACCGGCGGCGCCGATGGCGACCCAGCCGAGGGCGCGGCCCTCGACGCTCCGGTCGAAGCGCACCACGGCGACGTGCACGGCGGCGAAGATCCAGGCCAGCAGGATCACGCGGGGCTCGGCCAGCGGTGCGTAGTCGAGGGCGAGCAGCTCGGTGAGGAGGCCCGCGACGAGGGCGAACATGAGCACGCCGTAACCGAATCGGCGCCCGCGGGCTGCGGTTGTTCCGGGTGCCGGCGGTGCGGGTGCCGGTGCAGGTGCACGTGCCGCCGTCGCTGCCTCCTTCGCCACCGCCGCGATGGCGCCCGCGCCGATGCCGAGCAGCAGCAACACGGCGGGAAGCAGCCAGGCCTCGAGCCGGGTGTCCGGGCCGAGCGGGCCCGTTCCGAACAGCGACGTGAGGCGCGCCCCGGCAGCGAGCACGACCGTGAGCGAGCCCACGCCGAGCGCGGGCCAGGCCAGGCGGGCCCTCTTCGGGCGGGACAGCAGGAATGCTCCGCCGAGGCCCAGGGCCCCGCCGAGGGTCAGGGTGAGGATCGGACGCAGGAGGTCCTCGTTCGTTCCGCCGACGAGCGCGCTGGGCAGCAGGGCGAGGGCGAGCCCGGCGGTGATGCGCCGCGCCGCCGCGGAGCCCCGGTGTTCTCCGGGCACGGCAGGGGCACCGGGCACGGCAGGGGCGCCGGGCAGGGCGGGGGTGCCGGGCGCAGGCCGCCCGGCAAGCACCTGGCCGACGACCACAGCGAGGGCGAGCGGAACGGTCACGAGCTCGAACGGCTCGGTGGCCCCAGTCAGAACCGAGCTCAGCGCGGCCACGGCGGCGAGGCCGGCGGCGGCCCAGCCGACGCCCGCCGTGAGCGGGGCACGCGGTCGCCAGAGGGCGAGCACGTGCGTCAGGGACAGCGCCAGCACGAGCACGGATGCCCGCACGCCGGTCACGCCGTCGACACCGTTCCCGGCCCCGGCGAGGGCGCTGATCTCGGCGATGGTCACCAGCGTGAGGGCGAGAACCAGCAGGGCGCCCGTGGCGAGCCGCCGGGGTCGCCGGGTGGCGGCATCCGTCTGCCGGGCCAGCAGGAATGACCCGGCGATGACCGTCGCGAGCGGCAGGAGCCAGGCTTCCAGCCCGGCGTCGGGCACGCCGGGGTCGCCGAGCACGGTGGCGGCCTGCACGATGCTGGACAGCACGAGTCCGGTGGCGCCGGCTGCGGCAGCGGCGGCAAGGTAGGCCGAGCGCGGCGGCGTCCAGCGCAGCAGGCCGGCCCCGAGCAGCAGGACGGCGGAGATCGACGCCACCGATACCGCGCGGAGGGGTGCTTCGGTTGCCGCGGCCAGCGCGAGCGGCGCGATCGCCACGAGGAGACCGGCCAGGGTGAGCAGCGCGGCCACCGGGCTGGCTGCCGCAGTGCGGTCGACCCGGCCGTACCGGCGGATCAGCACGGCCAGCAGCAGGAGCATGCCCGCGACCGGCAGTACGAACGGTTCCGGTGCCTGGGTTCCGGCCCGGGCCAGGCCCAGCCAGAGACCGGCGATGCCGAGCGTGAGGGCCACCCAGCCCAGATGGCGGCGGGGAGACCGGGAACCGAACAGGCCGTCCGGGGCGATGGCGGTGAGGAGGGCGGTCACGCCGGCCAGGAGCAGCATCAACCAGCCGAGCGGATGCGCCACCCCGAGTGCCCACATCGTGCCGGGCACGAGAATGAGCGCGGCTCCGGACTCCAGCCCGATGCGGTCGCGGTTCCGGCCGCTGAGCACGCCCAGCGCGAGGGCGAGGCCGCAGCCGAAGAGCGCGGCCGTGGGAACGAGGAGGAGGGGGGCATCCGTCGTCGTCGTGAGGGCACGGGCGATGCTCCAAAGCAGGAGCAGCAGCACCGGAGCCACACCGACGGCGGCAAACATGCGCGGGACGGCCAGGATCTCGCGGGTGGTGGTGGTGGTGGTGGGTGTGTCGGCCGTGGCCGTGGCCGTGAAAACCGCGCCGGTCGCGCGGTTGCCGCGCAGCAGCAGCCAGAGCAGGAGTGCGGCGAACAGCACGGCCGTGTGCACGATGCCGGCCGTCGGCGCACCCTGGAGCAGCGTGGCGCGCTCGGCCGCGGACAGGTCCTCGGCGATCGCCGTGATCGGCAGGCTGAACGCCACCACGGTCGGGGCGAGCAGGGTGAAGAAGGCCCAGTGGCGGTCGGGCCGGGTGAACAGGCGGAGCGGGAGTGCCACGAGCAACTGCAACAGGCCGGTGGCCAGGGTGAGGGCACGTGCACCGTCCACCAGAACGCCGGAGACGGAGCGCGCCTCACCCCGGGTCAGCATGTCGGGCAGGGCGACGGCCGCGATCAGGGTGAGTACGATCGCCCCGGCCAGGAGGAGGCCGCGGGCAGAGGTCGCGTCGGCAGCGGTGGTGCGGGCGATGAGCAGCCGGGATCCCAGGAGCACGGCGATCGCCGCCACGGACCCGATCCACCAGATGCTGCTGCTCTGCCAGCTGATCAGGTAGCCGAGGCCGATGGCGACCACCAGGAACGATCGCACCACCACTCGGAACCGGCCGAGCGAGACTCGGCCGCGATGCTCGAGCAGGAGCACCCCGAGCGAGAGGAACCCGAGCAGAACGTAGATCAGGGTGACCGGCAGCGTCGCGCCGGCGAACGGCACGGCGAGCACCGCGATGGCCAGGAACAGCCAGGCCAGAACCCGGCGGCGTGCGGGCAGGATGCCGCCGACCTTCCAGGCGAGTCCCAGCAGGAGTCCGACGGCGGACAGGGTGCCGATCGCCCAGGCGCTGGTCGCCTCGACCGGGGGCAGCGCTGCCTCGCTTGCGATACCGCGGGCGAGCGAGACGAGAAGAGGGAGGGCGGCGAAGGAGACGACGAACATGCCGAGGACGGCGGCGCTGAGCGCGGCGGTGCCGCCGCCCACGATGAGCGCGGTGCGCGCCGGGCCGGCGCTGCGGCGCCGGGCGAGGAACTCCGCGCCGAGAGGGACCAGGGTCGCGACCACGAGCGGAACGGTGATCATCAGAGTCAGATCGCCGGCGCGGGAGGCCACCAGGGGAACGATCGCGGTGACGGTCAGGGCGGCGAGGCTGGCAGAGAAGTACGCGAAGGCAGCGTAGGCCGGACCGGTGTCCGCGCGGCGCAGCACGAGGAGCAGGTGCACCACGGCCGTGACCGTGACGGTACCGAGGGTGAGGAACGGGGCGACGGTCGAGTCCGGGCTGACGAACGCGCTCGTGAGGGTGGCGAGCACGAGTGAGACACCGCCGAGGCTGAGCACGGTGACGCGTTCGGGCACGCGGTCGGCCGATGGCCAGAAGCGGCGCGCGGTGGGGTCGCCGGCGGGTGTGGGTGCGGTTGGGGTAGCGGTAGCGGATGCGGTCGGGGTAGCCGGCGCCGGAGCGGCGTTCGCCGCGGTCGGAAGGGGGTCGGCGGCATCCGTAACGGCGGAGTTTTTCGCGACCGGCGGCATCCACTGCCCCGGGATGCGGCGTGTCGCCGAATTCTCCTCAGTTGCGTCGTCCGCGGGGCCGCTGGCGGCACCGGCGGGGGTGCTCGCGGAGGGGCCGGAACCCGGCCTTGCCAGGGTGAGCGGATGCAGCAGCGCTCCAACGGCGGCGCCGAGGAAGCCGACGAAGAGGCGCAGCGGCTCGTCCTGACCGGAGGCAAGCCCGGCGGCCAGCAGTCCGAGGCCCGGTGCCGCGGCGGCGAACCCGGCGACGCTGGCGACCCGCAGCCCGGACAGGGCGTGCCAGAGGAGGAACAGAGCCGTGCAGGCCACCAGAGTCGTGCCCCAGTAGATGGGCCAGTCGGCGGAACCGAGGCCGAACAGATCGTTCTGCCGCAGGGCCCAGGCGTCGAGAAGCACGAGCACCACGGCCAGCACGCCGATGCCCTCGGCGGTGGCGACGAGGCGTTTGCGGCGCAGCACGCCGCCTGTGATGAGCGCGGCGATGGTGGCTGCGGCGATGATCGCCGAGCGCACCTCGAGTCCGGCGAAGATCCAGGTCACCGTGAGGAAGAAGATCGCCGCCACGGAAACCAGGGTGACGCCGACGAGAAGGAGCAGCACCTGCACGCTCGACCGCCTGGGTGCTCCGGGAACGGATGCCGCAGCCGCCGGCCGCGCAGCCGCCGGAGGCTGCGCAGGCGGGAACCCGGGCCGGGACGCTGCGGGCACGGTGGCCGGTATCGCAGCCGGCGCGGCCGGCGGCCAGGCTGCTGTCGACCGGGGAGGAGCGGGTGGCAGTGGTGCTGCGGTCGACGTTGGGGACACTGCTGGAGCTGGAGCTGGAGCTGGAGCTGCAGCCGCAGCCGGAGTCGGAGTCGGAGCCGGACTCGGTGCGGCAACCGCGGTGGGCGCAGGCGCTGCCGGCGCCGTCATCGCAGGCGGCGCTGCGGGTGCCTCGACCGGAGGTGTCACACGCCGCGCCGCCATCTGAGCTTCGGCGACGTCGAAACGGATGCGCCCGATCAGCTCCCGGCGGCGGTCGAGGGAGGCGGCGGCATCCGTGGACGCGGTCAGCAGAAGCGCCGAGGCCGGGTGTCGCAGGTCGAGCCCGCACGTCGAGCAGACGGCGGAGCGCAGCAGGGCGCGGCAGGCAGGGCACCGCGTGGTGTCGGTGAGCTCGGCGGCGCTGCGCGGCCAGATGACGTTGCCGGCGAACTCCGCATAGGAATCGCCTGAATCGCCTGAATCTGTTCGTGACATCGTGGCCCCTCGCTGGATGTGAACGTCCCCAAGGCTACTGGGTAGTCGTCCATTCCCTGCCCGCAGGGTCAGTCGGCGGAATACGCGGCCGCACGTGCCCGCGCACAAGCCGGCCGGCCTGCCTCCGCGGGGCCCGTGCCTGCCTCAGTCAGAGCCGGTGCTCAGCCAGCCAGTCCACGAGCACGCGCTCGAACTCCTTCGGTCGTTCGAGGTTCGGCAGGTGCGCAGTGTCGCGGAATGTGCAGCCAGTGACGGACGGGAGCGTCGACAGAAGGTACTCGTATTCGGCCAGGTGCGGGGTGAGGTCGAACTCGCCGACCGTGGCGAGCACCGGCACCTCGATATCGCTGACCTGGTCGAAGGCGGGCGGCTCGAGCGGAATCGGCGTCGGGGACTCCTCCGAGTGCGAGGCGTTGACGCGGCCCAGCGCATAGGCCGTGGCCGTGAATTCGGCGTCGAGGTCGGCCTCCTTGCGCAGCGGGCCGAACGCCCAGAGCGCCACCTCGAGGCGTGCGAGCTTGTGCCAGTCCTGGGCGTCGAACGCGGCATCCATCTCGTCGAACCGGGTGTCTTCGAGGTCGGTCAGTTCGATTTCGGGGAACCCGCTGGGCCCTGCTCCCACGGTCACCAGGCCGTTCACGCGGTCGGGACTCTCCGTCGCCAGGTCGATGGCGGTGCATCCACCCCGCGAGCATCCGATCAGCGTCGCCGATGCCACTCCGAGGTGGTCGAGAACCGCGCGGGCGTCATCGCGGGCGGAGAATTCCACGTCCTCGCTGGTCGTCTGGCCGCATCCGCGGCTATCGAAACGGATGACGAAGTGGCCGGCGGCCAGCGCGTCGATCTGCGGGTCCCACATCCGCAGGTTCGCGATGCCGGCGTGCAGCAGAAGGAGAGCTGGTGACGATACGTGGCCTGCCGTCTCGTAGTAGAGCGACGCGCCGGGAACGGTGAGGTGAGGCATGCTTCAGCGTAGGCGTGCGGTGGGTGCCGCGGCAAGGGAATGCTGCGTCCGGCAGCCCTGGGTCACGTCGTCACGTCCGCGAGCATCCTTTCACGTCTGCAGCGGGCCGGAACGGATGCGGGGCGAGGCACAGTTTTGCCGAGACTGCGTGGATCCGATTGCCTAGGGTTCATGGGACTTGAGTGGTCGACACGACCGAGCAGCGGATCAGACGCCGGTTGGATGGCCGAGCTCCGAGCCAGGGTCATGCGACCGGACCTCGAACGGCTGGGGCTCTGGGACACCGGACGGGTGCGAACACGTTTCCTGGATGCGTTCGCCCCGGCGCACACGGTTGTCATCCAAGTCAACGGTGACGATGTCGGATTGATCGCCGTCCGGCCCGAAATCGACGCGCACTGGATTGAGCATTTCTACCTGGAGCCTGAGCATCAGGGGCAGGGGATCGGCGGCGCCGTTCTCCGTCAGGTGATGGACCGGCACCGGGACCACCGCCCCTTCCGATTGAACGTGTTGCAGGCCAGCCCGGCGCGAGTCCTCTATGAACGGCACGGTTTCGTCTTCGACCACGAGGATGCGGTCGACGTCTTCTTGGTGGCACCGGGTTCACGGTGAGGGAACAGCACTGATCCCGGTCAGAACGGCGCGGGTTCGGATGCAGCGTCGGAGTCGGGCTCCGTGGGTGGTGGCGCCGGAGCCGGCGTCGGGTTCGCGGCCGTCGATGCCGAGTGGATGATCGTGGCCGGCTCGCTCACGAACGTGCGGCCGGTCGGCGATGTCCACTCCAGCAGCCCGTCGCCGAGATGCTTCACCCGCCACCCGGTCTCGCTCTTGAGCGCATGACACGCCCGGCACAGGTGCGCGAGGTTGTCGTGCGCGGTCACACCGTCGAACTGCCAATCCACGGAATGGTCTAAATCGCAGTGCGCGGCCGATTTGTTGCAGCCCGGGAACCGACACGTTTTGTCGCGCACCCGCAGCAACCGTTTCAGGTCTTTCGGCACCTTGTACCGGTCCCGGCCGACGGAGAGCACGGCGCCTGTCTCGGGGTGCACCAGGATGCGGGTGAAGCTCGGCGCCCCGGCCGCGATCTGCCGGGCCGTGTCCGGGTCGATCGGCCCATAGCCCTCCAGGAACCCCGGCTCGTCACTGAGCCCCATCAACGTGAGCATCGGAACGGTCACATTCACCGCGCCCCGGATGCCCTTGCCGATTCCGGACGGGGTGACCCCGTCGAGGATCACGTCGGCGAACACATCGGCCGTCAACTGCGTCAGCGTGCGTTCCTCGCCCGCGCCCTGCAGGCTCAACGCGGCCAGCGTGACCCGTTCGAACGCCCCGGCGACCTTCTCCGCACTGTCATAGAGCGTCAGTGACGCCATGCCGTCGGGTTCGGGCTCGAAGAACACCGCCCGGTCCCGCACCGACTTCTGGTGCCGGGCCCTGATCGTCTCCGGGTGCAGTCGTTCCCGCAGCAACCTCGCCCGGTACTTCAGCTTCGACGCCGTCACCGTGCCCGCCGCACGCAGCACCGCCGCCTCGAACGCCGGCTTCGCCTCCTCGGGCACCGACCAGGCCTGATTGATCACCGCCCGCGCATGCTGATAACTGATCTCCCCGGCAGCCAACGCGACCCGGGTCGCGGGGAGCTCGACGGCCAGGGCCCGGCTCTCCGCGATCAGGTTCTCCGCCGTGCGCCGCGGCACCCGGATCGTGCACGCCAACTCACTCACGAACTCCCGCTCCGCGACCTCCGCCGCGTCCCACCGCGACCCCGGCAGCCGCACGGCCGCGTTCGCCCGCGACTGCCCGAACCGCCGGCCTGCCTCGACCAGCTCCGCCCGCCGCGCAAAGGCCTGCGCGATGGCCCGCTCGGCCTCCGCGATCGCTTCGAAATGCGCCGCGAGAGCCTCCTGCTCGGCAATGAATGTGGGCTTCATGAGACACACGCTACGGGCACCCACCGACATTCCCCGCGGCATCCGCCCGGCTCCGAGCGCACTGTGGATAACCCGATCAGACCCGCATTGTGGAGGAAGGGCCGGGCGCTGAATCGCGCCGAGAGACGGTGCCGGGCACGCGTCTCAGGAGCGAACGCCCTGAGCCAGAGCCGGTTGCGCCCAGGCTCCTGTGTCGAGGGTGCGGGCGATGGCGTGGATGGCCTCAGGCACGACGCGGTAGTGCACGCTCATCCCGTGACGCTCCTTGGTGAGGATGCCGCTGGCCTGCAGTTTCTTGAGGTGGTGACTGACGGTGGGCTCCGACAGTTTCACGACCGGGGCCAGGTCGCAGGTACAGGCCTCCTGGTTCGGCTGGGCCAGGAGGTAGGCCAGCAGCTGCAGGCGCACCGGGTCGGCCAGGGCCTTCAGGCGCACCGCGAGGGCGATCGCATCATCCAGGTCGAGGGTGGCACTGTTCCCCAGCGTGCCGCAAGAGATCGGCGTTACGTCATCGAGCAGCGGAAGCGTTTTGGGCATAAGAACAGTCTGGCACCTTCTTGACAGATATCAAAGAGGTCGCCATACTTTGAATTAGATGAACGTCGAATGATTCAAGGAGCAGTTGTGAGTATCGCCGAACGGATACCGGTCACCACGCGTGGCCGGGTCGGAATCCTGGCCGCAGGGGCGGGCCTGTGGGCACTGGCCTACTGGGTCAACGAATGGCTCTGGGACGTGGTGCTCTACGACGCGTTCGGTATGGATCCCGAGAGCCGGATCACCGAGACCATCCACTTCTTCATCTACGACTCGCTGAAGATCCTGCTGCTGCTGGCCATCATCATCTTCGCCTCCACCGTGCTCCGCTCCTTCATGAGCGTCGAGCGCACCCGCACCTTCCTCGGCGGCAAACGCGAAGGGGTCGGCAACATCCTCGCCGCGGGCCTCGGCGTGATCACCCCGTTCTGCTCCTGCAGCGCCGTGCCGGCCTTCATCGGGTTCGTCGCCGCCGGCGTGCCGATCGGCGTCACGATGAGCTTCCTGATCGCCAGCCCCCTGGTCAACGAGATCGCCATCGGCCTGCTGCTGACCCTCTTCGGCTGGCAGATCACCGCCCTCTATGTGGTGTCGGGCCTCACGATCGCGATCGTGTCCGGCTGGATCCTCGGCCGCCTGCACGTCGAAAAATGGGTGGAACCCTTCGTCTTCGACGTGAAACTCGGCGGCGAGCTGATCGACCCCTCCCTCGGTCTCACTTTCGGGCAGCGGATGCAAATGGGCGTCGAAGAGGTCAAATCCATCATCAGGAAGATCTGGATCTACCTGCTGGTCGGCATCGGCCTCGGCGCCCTCATCCATGGCTGGGCGCCCGCCGAGTTCTTCACCACCTACGCCGGCCCCGACAACCCCTTCGGCGTTCTGATCGCGGTCTTCATCGGCATCCCGCTCTACTCCAACGCCGCCGGCATCATGCCGCTCGTCGCCGCCCTCTACGACAAGGGCCTCCCGATGGGAACCCTGCTCGCCTTCATGATGGCCGTCGTCGCCCTGTCACTGCCGGAAATGATCCTGCTGCGCCGAGTGCTCAAGCCCCAACTGCTCGCGATCTTCATCACGACCACCGGCCTCGGCATCATCGCCGTCGGCTACCTCTTCAACGCCATCCTCGCCTGACCCACCACCCCTGAAAGGAACCAATCCCATGATCATCAAGATCCTCGGCCCCGGCTGCGCCAACTGCATCAACCTCACCAAAGCCGCCACCACCGCCGTCACAGAACTCGGCCTCGACGCCACCATCGAAAAGGTCGAAGACTACGCAACCATCGTCGGCTACGGCGTGATGAGCACCCCCGCCCTCGTGATCAACGAGAAGGTCGTCGTCTCCGGCCGTGTACCGAACGTGGCCGAGGTGCGCACCCTCCTCACCGCAGCGAGCCGGTAGCACCACCGAGAACTCCTCCGGGGCAGGATGCGCATCGCACCCTGCCTCGGCACCACCAGTCCTCAAACTCCCCTTGGAGGCGATCAGAAGCTGTACATGTATTGACAGGGTCACGTTAACCGTTGTTCACCGCGCGTTCATACAGGCCGACTTCTATGAGTGAAGTCGTCCGACGGTCGGCAATCACACAGTTCACGTTCGGCGGCACGAGCCGCTAAGGAAAGGACCACGAAAGTGTCCCTGCTTTCTTTCAAGACCGCGAGTATCAGCGCAAGTGTTCTTGCCGCAACCCTGCTCCTCACCGCCTGTGGCGGCCAGTCCGCCGAAACCGGAACCGACTCGGGAGCCGGCCTGTCCGGCTCCGTCACCATCGACGGCTCCTCGACGGTTGCACCACTGAGTGAAGCCGCCGCGACCCTGTTCCGTGAGGTCGAGCCCGACGTCAACGTCACCGTCGCCACCTCCGGCACCGGCGGCGGCTTCAAGGCGTTCTGCGCCGGCGAAACCGACATCTCCGATGCCTCCCGCCCGATCAAGGACGAGGAAATCGCCGCTTGTGAAGAGGCCGGTATCGAGTACACCGAGATCGTCATCGCCAACGACGGCCTGTCCGTCGTCGTCAACCCGGAGAACGACTGGGCCAAGTGCCTGACCGTCGAGCAGCTCAAGACCATCTGGGGCCCCGACTCCGAAGGCAAGATCACCAACTGGAACCAGGTTGACCCGGCATTCCCCGACGAGAAGCTGTCCCTCTTCGGTGCTGGCACCGACTCGGGCACCTTCGACTACTTCACTGAGGCCATCAACGGCGAAGAGGGTGCCATTCGCACCGACTACAGCCCGTCCGAGGACGACAACATCACCGTGCAGGGCGTTTCGGGCAGCGCGGGAGCCATGGGCTTCTTCGGTCTGAGCTATGTCGAAGAGAATGAAGGCGTCATCCAGGCTGTTGAGATCGACGGCGGCGAAGGCTGCGTTTCCGCGACGCCCGAGACCGTGCAGGACGGCAGCTACCAGCCGCTCGGCCGCGAGCTGTTCATCTACGTGAACAACGCCGCTTACTCGGAGAAGGAGCAGCTGCGCACCTTCGTCGACTTCTACCTGGAGAACGAAGCAGACGTCGCTGAGGCGGCCCTCTTCGTCGGCCTGACCGATGAGCAGCGGACCACGGCACAGGACGAGCTCGCCTCACTCGGCTAGTCACACCCGCACATCAGCCATATCTGATCAATAGATTCAAGAAGGAGAGAGTGCGTTCATGAGCACACTCACCCCCGTTGGCGGCCCGGCTATCCAGCCGGGCCGCCCCGCGGTGTCCCTGCAGACCACTCGCCCCCGCTACGGCGAAGCTGTCGTTCGCGTGCTGCTGCGCGTCGCCGCGATCCTGACCGTTCTGGTCACGGCCGGCATCCTCGTAGCCCTCCTGGTTCCCTCGCTCGAGTTCTTCCGCTCGGTTTCCGTGACTGACTTCCTCTTCGGAGACCGGTGGGCACCTCGGTTCGCGGATGCCTCGTTCGGTGTGCTCCCGCTGGTCTCCGCAACCCTGTGGACCTCCGGCATCGCATTGCTCGTCGCCATCCCGCTCGGCCTCGGTGCGGCGGTCTTCCTCTCTGAGTATGCTCGACCGAGTCTTCGAAAGACGCTCAAGCCCATCCTGGAGATCCTTGCCGGTATCCCCACGGTCGTCTTCGGCCTGTTCGCCCTGCAGTTCGTTCAGGCGACAGTGTTCCGCGAGTGGTTCGACCTCAACACCGGCGCGTTCAGTGTGCTTGCCGCCGGGCTGGTGATGGGGGTGATGATCGTCCCGACTATCGCCTCGATCAGCGAGGACGCCATGTCCGCCGTTCCACTGGGAATGCGCCAGGGGTCCGCAGCACTCGGCGCGAACCGCATGCAGACCACCGTCCGGGTCGTCTTCCCCGCCGCTCTGTCCGGCATCATCGCGGCCATCGTTCTCGGCGTGTCCCGTGCCGTTGGAGAGACGATGATCGTCGCGATCGCCGCCGGCGGCCAGGCGCGAATGGTGACCGGCCCGCTCGAACAGGGTCAGACCATGACGGGGTTCATCGCCAACGCGGCACTGGGAGATTCCCGGGTCGGTTCCCTCGAGTACGACACGCTCTTCGCCGTCGGCCTCCTCCTGTTCCTCGTCACGCTGCTGTTCAACTTCATCAGTATTCGTTTCGTCAGTCGCTTCCGGGAGATCTACTAATGACGCTTTTGACAACCGGTCTCGGTGCGCACATCCGCAGCGCCAGCATCAAGGGCAAGGTCAAAGGCGGCGAGAACAGTGCCCGCTCGATTCTGTTTCTGATCGTCTTGTGGCTGAGCCTGTTCGTCTCGTTCGGTGTGCTCCTGACCCTGATTATCACCACGCTCATCGACGGTGCCGGCCGGATCGATTCTCGGTTGCTCACTGAGTACCCCTCCTCCACACCGGACAAAGCGGGTCTTCGCCCGGCGATCCTCGGCTCGATCTGGGTCATCGGGGTGACCGCCCTGCTCACCATTCCCCTCGGAGTGGCCGCGGCTATCCACCTGGAAGAATTCGCGGACCGCAAGAAGTGGTTCAACCGCATGATCGAGCTCAACGTGCAGAACCTCGCGGCTGTTCCGTCGATTGTCTACGGTCTCCTCGCCCTGGGGTTCCTTGCCCTGCTGGGTGTGCAGAACAAGAACATCGTCATCGGTGGCGCCCTCGCCCTGGGGCTGCTCGTGCTCCCCGTCATCATCATCTCCACCCGTGAGGCGCTCCGGTCCGTGCCGGTCGAGATCCGTCAGGGGTCGCTGGCACTGGGCGCGACACCCCTGCAAACCGTGTGGCGGCAGACCCTGCCCGCTTCCGTGCCGGGCATTGCGACCGGAGCCATCCTCGGCCTCTCCCGCGCGCTCGGCGAGGCAGCCCCGCTTCTTGTTCTGGGGGCTCTGGTCTTCGTCAGCTTCGACCCCAACGGTCTGCTCAGCGGCTACACGACGATGCCCATCCAGATCTTCAACTGGACCTCGCGCCCGCAGGTCGAGTTCCACGAACTGGCTTCCGCAGCGAGCATCCTGCTGTTGGGAATCCTGATCGCCATGAACGGCCTCGCCATCTTTATTCGTAACCGCTACCAGCAGCGCTGGTAATCGCCAGACAGGACCCAGTGATGACCAGCAACTCCCGCTCCGCGAGCTACTCGACCAACGCCGACGACAAGCCGGCTATCCACCTCACCCCGCAGAATGGGCGCCGTGGTGGGCTCCTGCCCGATGTTCCGACCCCGATCCTGGAATGCAAGGACGTGAACGTGTTCTACGGCGACTTCCGTGCCGTGACCGGAGTCAACCTGGCCTTCGGCCAGAACGAGATCACCGCCATGATCGGCCCGTCGGGCTGCGGCAAGTCCACCCTGCTGCGATCCCTGAACCGGATGAACGACCTCATTGTCGGTGCCCGCGTTGAAGGCTCCGTCACCTTTCAGAGCGAAGATATCTATGCCAAGGATGTCGACGCCATCGAGGTCCGTCGCCGCATCGGAATGGTCTTCCAGAAGCCCAATCCCTTTCCGAAGTCCATCTACGACAACATCGCCTACGGGCCGCGTGTGATCGGCATGAAGGCATCGAACATGGACGACCTGGTCGAGGAGGCCCTGACCCGGGCAGCCCTGTGGAACGAAGTCAAGGACAAGCTGAAACAGTCCGCTTTCGGGCTCTCCGGCGGACAGCAGCAGCGTCTGTGCATTGCTCGCACGATCGCCGTGAAACCTGACGTGATCCTGATGGACGAGCCGTGCTCGTCGCTCGACCCGATCGCCACGAACAAGATCGAAGACCTCATGTTCGAGCTACGTGAGGACTACACCATCGTCATCGTGACTCACAACATGCAACAGGCCGCGAGAGTCGCCGACCGCACGGCATTCTTCACCGCCCTTGCCAGTGAGGAAACCGGCGACCGAACCGGATTACTGGTTGAGTTCGACAGGACCGAGAAGATCTTCGAGTCCCCGTCGGACCAGCGCACCGAGGACTACATCTCCGGTCGGTTCGGGTGATTCTCATCAGGCCGGAAAAAGCCAGTGACAAGGCCGCGCCGCTGCAACGGGCCGCAGCCCGGCAGGTGCCCAGCGCCGTTCGCTGGCCCATCCGTGTCCTGATGATCGGCTCCGACGCGAACCTGGGCCAGGAATCCAGCGCCGATCTACTGCGACAGGGCATTGAACTGCATCCCTACTCGGAGGGTGCGGCCGCGCTGCTCGGCCTGAGCCAGGAGGAGCCGGCAGCGATCATCGCGCCGACCGATATGCGCGGCGTGGAGATCCTCCGTTTCATCGATGCCGTCAGCGCCTGGGCGGATGTGCCGGTCATCGTGGGCGTGGCCGGCGGAACAGAGTCTTACGAAGTGGCGTTTCACGCCCTCGAACATGGCGCCCGCGCCCTGCTTGCCCTGCCCTTCAGCGCCCAGAGCCTGGCCGACACGCTCCACCAGTTGGGTGCGTACGGTCCGCGTTTGGGGGATCCGGCGCTCACCCTGACGGTTGGGCCCATCATTCTGGAACCCCAAGCATTTCGTGTCAAAGTCGACGGCAAATTCGTTGCGCTCACCCCCCGGGAGTTCCAGCTCCTGAAATATCTGATGAATGAGACGCCGCGGGTCGTGACCGCCGAAGAACTCACCGCGGGCCATGGGATCTACGATGACGGCAGCGTGGCGGGCACCCGGGTCGCTCTGGGACGGCTGCGCAAGAAACTTCTGACGGCGTCGCCTGAGGCCGCTGCCGTACTGGAAACCGTTCGAGGGCTCGGCTATCGGGTCGCCGAAACGTCCTAACTCTCCGAAGCGACGATGCCGAGGCTGCGCATCAGCGTCTCGACACGCTCCTGGATCTCGTCACGGATGATCCTGACCTCTTCGATTGAACGGCCGGCGGGGTCAGGGATGGGCCAATCCATGTAGCGGCGGCCCGGATAGATCGGACAGGCGTCGCCGCAACCCATCGTGATGACGATGTCGGCTGCCTGCACCACCTCATCGGTGAGCGGTTTGGGAAACTCCGCCAGTGTCGGCACACCGATCTCGTCCAGCGCGGTGACGACCATGTCGTCCAGGACCGGTGCCGGCTGGGATCCGGCCGTGCGCACATGGACCCGAGGTCCAGCGATATGGCGAAGCAGGCCGGCAGCCATCTGTGAGCGACCGGCGTTCTGCACGCACACGAAAAGCACCTTGGGCGTCCCGGACAGGTGAGGCCCTTGCGATGCCGCCAGAGCAGATAGCCGGTCGGTAACGATGCGGCTCGTCATCGAGGGCAAGTGACGGGTGACTTTGGCGCGTTCCTGGACGAGCGCGTAGCTTTCGGCCACATAGCGCTGAACGGTCTCCTTGGAGAAGTACGAGCTGAATCGGTACGCCAGACGATTAGAGATCTGTTGGATCACGGGAGGCAGGCTGGTCTCGGCAACCGCAGCCATTGTGGTCATCGCGGAGGGAGACCGCACGAGAGCAGGAACCAGCAACCGACCAAACCGGATCCACGCATCCGGCGACGGAATGTAGGCCGGGCCGTCCTGGGCCGGATTCGTCGTGGCGAGCCCGGCGTCGAGAAGAACCTGCAGGTGCGCGGTAGCGTCCGGACGATCGATTCCCAGCGTCAACCCGACGGAGCCGGCCGTGTGCACCCCATCCGGGTCGCTGACCAGGGCGCTGAGGACGCGCAGCCGCGCCGGGTCCACGAGGGCTGCAACCTGGCGTGCGCGTTCAGCCGCGGCGGCCGGGTCCAACGGCGGGAAAGCGGGACGGTGAGTCATGCCGACCTGGCTCAGCAGGACCGCGAACGCCGACCGGCGATCCGGGGAAATGGCGTACCCGACATTGCGACCGCTCTGGCCAGGACCTCGGCGGCATCTCGATCCAGAACCGATCGGGCAGGCTCGGGGGCGTTCTGCCCGAAACGCGTTGCCACCATACTGACAAGCCTATTCGACGGTCGGCCGGGACTTGATGCTCGGAGCACCTACACGGTGGTGGCGTCGTCGACCTGGCCGACGAGTTCCTCGATGATGTCCTCGAGGAACAGAACGCCGGTGGCGACGCCCTCGGAGTCGTACGACGTGGCGACATGCGCGCCGAGGCGACGCATCGAGGCCAGGGCGTCTTCGAGCTCGCTGTCCCGGAACACGGTCGCCAGGCGGCGGATGCGCTTGGCCGGCACCGGCTGCGTGAACCTGTTCCCCGAGGTGAGGTCCATCACATCCTTCAGGTGCAGGTAGCCGGTCGGCTCGCCATCCCTGTCGGTGAGAATGTAGCGGGAGTACCCGTGGCGGGCGACCGCCTGCTGGATGTCGGCGGGCGACGCGGACGCCGGCAGGCAGACCATGTCGGTTATCGGCACCTCCACGTCGGACACTCGCTTCGAGGTGAACTCGAATGCGGCGGAGAGGGTGCCCGAGGCATCCGACAGCATGCCCTCGCGGGTGGACTGCTCCACGATGCCGGCCACCTCGTCGAGGGTGAATGCGCTGGTCGCCTCATTCTTCGGCTGCACCTTGAACAGGCGCAGCACCCCGTTCGCAAGCCAGTTCAGGCTGACGATCACGGGGCTGAAGATGCGGGCCACGAGCACGAGCGGCGGCGCCAGGATGAGCGCGGCCCGGTCGGGCACGGAGAAGGAGATGTTTTTGGGCACCATCTCGCCGAACACCACGTGCAGGAATGTCACCAGGGCGAGGGCGATTCCGAAGGCGACCACGCTGATCGCGCCCTCGGACAGCCCGGTCAGGGCGAGCGGGTACTCCAGCAGCCCGTGGATGGCCGGTTCGGAGACGTTCAGGATGAGCAGCGAACACACGGTGATGCCCAGCTGGCTGGTCGCCAGCATCAGGGTCGCGTGTTCCATCGCCCAGAGGGTCGTTTTCGCGGCCTTGCTGCCGCGCTCGGCGAGCGGCTCGATCTGGGACCGGCGGGCCGAGATCACGGCGAACTCTGCGCCGACGAAGAACGCGTTGACGATCAACAGCACGACGAGCCAGATCAGGCCCGGCCAGTACTCACTCATGGATCAGGTCCTTCTGGATTCGGGTGACGATTCGGTCGTGCCTGGTGGCCAGGCTCGGGTCATGCTCCGGGTCTGAGGGGGTGTAGCGCACGCGCTGAACCTGCACGCCATCGACCCGGTCGATGCGCAGGATGCCCCCGTCGACGGGCACCTCGTCGCCCAGTTCGGGAATGCGGTCGAGTTGGTCGGCGATGAAACCGCCGACGCTCTCGTAGTCGCCGTCCTCGGGCACGGTGACACCCGTGCGATCGAAGAGTTCGTCCGGACGCCATGCAGCGTCGAACACCACGGAACGACCCGTTCGGATGGCTCCGGCCCTGGCCCGGTCGTGCTCGTCTTCCAGTTCACCCACAAGTTCCTCGACGAGGTCCTCGAGAGTGACGATGCCGGCCGTTCCGCCGTATTCGTCGGCGACGACCGCGATCTGATAGCCCTGCTTACGCAACATCCCGAGGAGCGTGTCGACGGCCATCGACTCGGGCACGCGCAGCGCCTCCACCTTCAGCTCGTCCGCCGTGACCCGGTCACGTTCGGCAAGCGCGACAGCGAAGGCCGCCTTGACGTGCAGCACCCCGACGATGTCGTCGGAATCCCTGTCGATCACCGGGAAACGCGAGTAGCCGGTGGCCGTGGACAGCGCCACGATGCTTGCGGCGGTGTCGGTGATCTTGACCGACGACATCCGCACCCGGGGGGTCATCACGTCGTCGACGGTGTGGTCGGCGAACCGGAGGGTGCGGTGCAGCATCGCCGCGTGGTCGTTGTCGAGCACGCCCTCGAGGGCCGATCGGCGCACGAGGAAGCTGAGCTCCTCGGCGCTGCGGGCGCCGGAGAGCTCCTCCTTCGGCTCGATACCGACCAGACGGATCAGGGCGTTGGCGGTGTTGTTGAAGAGCAGGATGACGGGCTTGAACACCGTGGTGAACGCCGCTTGCAGTGGCACGACGAGTTTGGCGGTGGCCAGGGGAACGGCCAGGGCGAAGTTCTTCGGCACGAGCTCACCGATCACCATGGAGAACAGTGTCGCCACCGAAATCGCGATGACGGCGCCGAGCACCGGAACGAGGCCCTCGGGCACGCCGGCGCCCTCGAGGGGCCCGGTCAGCAACGAGGTGATGGCGGGCTCGAAGGTGAACCCGGTCAGCAGGGTGGTCAGGGTGATGCCGAGCTGCGCGCTGGACAGGTGCGTCGAGGTGATCTTCAGCGCCTTGATGGTCGGGCCGAGTCGTTTCTCGCCGCGCTCCCGCCGGGCCTCGAGCTCGTTGCGGTCGAGGGTGACCAGGGAGAACTCGGCGGCGACGAAGATGCCCGTGCCGACGGTGAGGAGCAGGCCGACCCCCACCATGGCCCACTCAAACAGCATGGGGCCCTCTCAGATTCGGGGGCAGGATGTCGAGGTGGGGCTGGATGGGCGAGGGTTTATCAGGGTCCATTGTGCTTTCAGAGTATCGGGCGGCCCGTGACCGTGGCTGGGAAACCGTCGGTGCCGGTCGCGCCGCCGGTCGTCGTCAGGTGGCCGTGATGCCGGTGGTTGCCGGCTGCGTGCCTGTGCCCGAGCCCCGAGCGGCGTTACTCTGTCGGCATGAACGAGGACACTGGTGCCCACGGGCATGGCCTGGGCGCCCGCTATGTGCACTTCATCGAGTGGATGAACGGCAAGCTGGTGCGCGCGATGGGCCCGGCGAATCTGGGGCCGTACAACGACGTCGTGACGAGTATCGGGGCGGCGGTGTGCCCGGTGTGCGGTCGGCCGATGGCCGAGCACAGCATCGATCACACCACCCCGAACGCGATTCTGCACTGCCCGGCAGGGCATCAGCCGGAGCCGCGGGAGGAGCCGGTCAACGAGCTCGGGATGTCCAAACCGCCCGGCTGATGCCCCAGCGCGCTACCGGGTGCGCGTTGCCCCGCTCTCCGCTGCCTGGGGTGCCTCGGGCGCCCGGTAATCGTCATGGGCCTGGGCCACGGCGGCGTCGAATTCGGCGTCGATCTCAGTGGACGGCTTGTGGGTGAGCAGGGAGACGACCACGGCGACCAGCAGGCTGGCGATGAAGCCCGGGACGATCTCGTACAGGGTGGCGCTCAGCGGCGAGTTGCCCCACGCGAAGACGACGACGGCGCCGGTGACCATGGAGGCCAGGGCGCCCCACGTGGAAAGCTTCTTCCAGTACAGGGAGAGCAGCACCACGGGACCGAAAGCCGCGCCGAACCCGGCCCAGGCGAAGCCGACCAGCTCGAGGATGGTCGCATCCCGGCCCAGGGCGATCAGACCGGCGACGAGCGCGACGAGCAGCACGCCGAGGCGCCCGAGCATGATCAGCTGCTTCGGCGAGGCGTCTTTCTTGCCGACGATCTTGTACAGGTCCTCCACCAGTGCCGAGGAGCAGACGATCAGCTGCGACGAGATCGTGCTCATGATGGCGGCGAGCACGGCGGCCAGCACGAGACCGGCGACGAACGGGTGGAACAGGATCTGCGAGAGCAGAAGGAAGACCGTTTCCGGGTTCTCCAGGGTCAGCTCGGGGTTCTGCTGGAAGTAGGCGATGCCGATCAGCCCGGTGGCGACGGCACCGAGGGCGGTCAGGATCATCCAACCGATGCCGATCCGGCGCCCGGCCTTGGCGTCCTGCGGGCTGCGCAGCGCCATGAAGCGCACGATGATGTGCGGCTGGCCGACGTAGCCGAGGCCCCAGGCCGCGGCGGAGATGACGCCCAGGACGGAGCCACCGGCGGTCAGGGAGAGCAGGTCGGGGTTGACGACGCGGAGGGAGTCGAGGGTGGCCGTCACGCCGCCGGTGGCGCCCAGGGCAACCAGAGGCACGACGACGAGCGCGACGAGCATCAGGATGCCCTGGGCGACATCGGTGAGAGTGGCGCCGAGGAACCCGCCGAACAGCGTGTAGAGCAGCGTGACCCCGGCGACGATCAGCATGCCGGTCAGGAAGGTGGAGCCGAAGGAGTTCTCAAAGAACACACCGCCGGCCACCATGCCGGAGGACACGTAGAACGTGAAGAACACCAGGATGATCACGCCGGAGACCGAGCGCAGCAGGCGCGAGGTGTCCTTGAGCCGGTTCTCGAAGAAGCTCGGGATGGTGATGGAGTTGTTGGCAACGTGCGTGTACGAACGCAGCCGTGGGGCCACGAACTTCCAGTTCAGCCAGGCACCGATGGTCAGGCCGATGGCGATCCACGCCTCCACCAGACCGGACACGTAGATGGCGCCCGGGAGGCCGAGGAGGAGCCAGCCGGACATGTCCGACGCGCCCGCGCTCAGCGCCGCGGTTCCGGGCTTCAGGCCGCGGCCCGCGAGCATGTAGTCGTCGAGATCCTTGGTCTGCCGGAAGGCGAACCATCCGATCGCGATCATGGCGGCGAGATACAAAGTAATCGCTACGAGCTGGAAGGTCTGATCCGTCATTGGAGTCCTTTATTCGGATGCCCGGGGTGCGGGCATACGGATGCCCGGAGTGCGGGCGGGGCAGTGGCCAAGTATCACAGACAAATGCACCCCCCTTAAACGGGGCGTCAGGGTCGGGAGGCGGGCCGCCGCATCAGCCAGGGGCGCAGCATCCGGGTGATCTGGGGCATCACCAGGAAGGTCATGGCCGGCGCCATCACGAACGTGGTGACCAGGATCTTGGGCAGGATGTCCACGTCGTGCCAGCCCGGGATGAGCCACGTTGCGAGCAGGGTGAAGGTCAGGTTGGCGGGGAAGAAGCCCATCCCGATGCTCACGGCCTGCTTCCAGCGCGGCACCTGGAACGACGGTGTGGCATTGACGTCGTCATCGTCGGAGGCGGGGGCGTCGAACCAGCCCTCGATGCCGGTGCGCTTCTCCACCCGGGCGTCGAGGATGAGGTCGTGGCCATCGATCAGCCAGTGGGCGCGTTCCTCGGAGCCCTCCCAGGTATCCAGCTGCTCGGAGGTCGCAAAGCGGTAGAGCATGTGCCAGCTGAGGGAATCGGCGGTGGCGCGCACCCAGCCCGAGCCGAGAAAACCCGGGAATTCGCTGGCCATGTCCATGCCCCGCTGGGCCCAGCGGGTGGCTTCGGGGATGCGGGTCGGTTCGACGCGGCGGGTGACGGAGACGGTGACGGAGGTCGCCGGGCGCGCTTGTGGCGTTCCTTTGGCGTTCCCCGGGGGTACGGAAGACATTCTGCAAGTATCGCGGCTGCACCCGCGCGGGAAGTTGCCGGGACGTTTCGGGCAGGTTAGAAGATCATCGGACGGTCGTCGTCCTCGCCCTCGAGGGTCAGCTCCACGACCACGGGCACGTGGTCGCTCGGAGCATCCCCCTTGCGCTCGGCGCGGTGGATGCTCGCGGCGGTCACCAGGTCCGCGAAGGCGGGGGAGCCGAGGATGAAGTCGATCCGCATGCCCTCGTTGCGGGGGAAGGCGAGCTGCTTGTAGTCCCAGTACGTGAACCCCTCCGGAACGAGCGGGCGCACCACGTCGGTGAACCCCTCGGTCTCGAAGGCGTGGAAGGCCTCCCGCTCCGGCGGGGAGATGTGGGTGGACAGCCCGGGGATGAGCCCGGGGACGTTCTGGTCGGAGTCCAGCGGCGCCACGTTCCAGTCGCCCATCAGGGCGAGGGCCAGGTGCGGATCGGCGGTGATTTCGGCGGCGGCATGCTCTCGGAGGCGGGCCAGCCAGTCGAGTTTGTAGGCGTAGTGCGGGTCGGCGAGGGCGCGTCCGTTCGGCACGTACAGGCTCCACAAGCGCAGCTCTTCCACCGTGACGCCGAGTGCCCGGGCCTCGAGCGGCAGGCCGGGACCCTCCTGACCTTTCAGGAAGCCGGGCATGCCGGGGAAGCCGGTGGCGACATCCGTCATCTCGTGGCGACTGGCGAAGGCCACGCCGTTCCACTGGCTGAGGCCGTGGATGGCAAGTTCGTAGCCGGCGTCCTCGAAGGCCTGCGCCGGGAACTGCTCGGGCTTGCACTTGATCTCCTGCATCGCGAGCACGTCGATGTCCTCGCGCACCATCCAGTCCACCACCCGGCCGACTCGGGCGCGGATGGAGTTCACGTTCCAGGTGGCGATGCGCATTCGTCCAGCCTATTTGACGGATGTCCCGCAACGGATGTCTCACAACGCCGCACTCGGCCGGGAACGCTCCGGCACGCCGCACGCGCAGCCCGCGGGTGCGTCGCTAGACTGACGAGGATCGCGCCCCGGCGCGGATGGGGGGACGCTGTGGGGGCGACAGTTGAGGCGCGCACGTCTGACGCCCTGTTCACTCAGATTCTTGCTGATCGACTGATCAGCACCAGGTTCCAACCCGTTGTCGAGCTCGACTCCGGCACCGTCGTGGCCTACGAGGCCCTCAGCCGGGGGCCGGTCGACACCGTGTTCCACAATCCGGCCGCACTCTTCGATCGCGCGCATGAGCTCGGCCTCGTCAACGATCTCGACCTGGCCTGTTGGCTGACAAGCATCCGCACCGCCACGGAACTGGGCTTCACCGCCGCGCACTCGCTGCTCGTCAATGTGGAGCCCGCATCGCTGCGCCGAGCCGACCTCGCCGACACGCCCCATCCGCAGGCCGCCGCTGTTCTCGAGGTCACCGAACGTGCCCTGATGAATGACCCGTCCGGACTGCTGTACGCCATCGACCGAGCGCGGTCGATGGGCTACCGCATCGCCATCGACGATCTCGGCGCCGACCCGGCCTCGCTGGCCCTGCTGCCCCTGCTGGCTCCCGACCTGATCAAGCTCGACATGGCGCTCATCCGCGAGCGCCCCGACCAGGATGCAGCCCGGGTGATGAGCGCCGTCGCCGCTCACGCCGAGCGCACCGGTGCCGTGGTGCTCGCCGAGGGCATCGAGACCGACGAGCACCGGGTCACCGCTCTCGCTCTCGGGGCCACGTACGGGCAGGGCTGGCTCTTCGGCCGCCCTGAGGCTGATGTGCCGAACGCGGCCGCCCTCGCCGGCATCGTCTTCCCTGCCGGCCCCTCGGTCTCACTGCCGACGAGCGGCACCCCGTTCGAGGTTGTGGCGCCGAGGCGCACCCCGCGGCTGTCGAATCGAGCGCTGCTGGTGGAGATGAGCATCTTCCTGGAGTCCCGGGCGCTGGCCAGCGGCGACTCCGCCGTGGTGCTGTCGACCTTCCAGAACCACCAGAACCTCACCCCCGCCACCCGGCGCCGCTACGACGCGCTCGCCGAGACGGCCGGGCTGGTGGCGGTGTACATGGCCGGGGATGCTGCGCTCGAGCGCGGCCGGGGCATCCGCGTGGCCCAGATCGATGCGAACGACCCTCTGCTCGACGAGTGGGACATCGTGGTGCTCACCGCGGATTTCGCCGCCGTCCTGGCCGCCCGCGAGGTCGACCCCTCCAACCACGCCGCGGGCTCGTACGAGTTCGTCGTCACGCATGACCGCGAGCTCGCCACAGCCGCCGCCCTCACCCTGATCAACCGCCTTCCCGCCTGACGCGTCGGTCGCCGCGCGGATGACGCCGAGCGGATGCCGCACGCCGCCTGCCCCGCGACCTAGTGCCCGTTCCGGTCGAGAGTGCCCGCTACGGCGGTCACTCTCGACCGGAACGGGAACAGTGGGCACCGGGTTTCTGGGTGGGGAGGGGCGTTCTCGGAGGCTGAAGTGACAGGATTGAGGCTCACGACGACAAGGGCAGGGGCGGTTCCGATGACGGATTTGCAGATCGGCTATGCGGCAATGCTGGAGCAGTTCGCCCCCGCGGAGGCGGTGGCCCTCTCGGCCTACGCCGAGGAACACGGGTTCACCGGGGTGATGGCGGCTGATCACTTCCAGCCGTGGGTGCCCGCCCAGGGGGAATCCTCCTTCGTCTGGAGCGTGCTCGCCGCGATCGGTGAGCGAACCAGGGGCGACCTCGGCCCCGGCGTCACCGCGCCCACCTTCCGCTGGCACCCGGCCATGGTCGCCCAGGCCTCCGCGACCCTCGCTGCGATGTACCCCGGACGGCACTGGCTGGGCCTGGGCTCCGGTGAGGCGCTCAACGAGCACATCGTCGGCCAGTACTGGCCGGAAGCCCCGGAGCGGATCAACCGCATGTTCGAGGCCATCGAGATCATCTCGAAGCTGTTCACCGCCTCCATCGCCGGCAAAGACGTCAAGCACTCCGGCCAGTTCTACAAGCTCGAGTCGACCCGGCTCTGGACCATGCCCGAGGTGGCCCCGGAGATCCTCGTCGCCACGGCCGGCCCGGTCACCGCGAAACGCGCCGGCCGTCACGCCGACGGATTGATCACGGTCGGCGCCCCGCTGGAGAAGATCTCGATGCTGTTCGGCAAGTTCGACGACGGTGCCCGCGACGCCGGCAAGGACCCGGCCGCCATGCCCAAGGTGCTGCAGCTGCACATGAGCTGGGCCGAAACCGACGAGGAAGCCATGCGGAACGCCCTGGTCGAATGGCCGAACGGCGGAATGAAGTTCCCGAAGGCGGACATCCGTTCACCGTTCGAATTCGAGCAGATCGCCAAGCTCGTGCGCCCCGAGGACTTCGAGGGCCGCATGATCATCTCGGCCGACCCCGACGACCACCGGGCGTACATTCAGAAGTTCGTCGACCTCGGCTTCGACCGCATCTACCTGCACAACGTGGGACGCAACCAGCGCCAGTGGATCGACGTGTTCGGCCGCGACGTGCTGCCGAAACTCGTGCGCTAGCCGTGACGGAACCGGTGTCCGCCGAGCGGCCTGCCACCACCGCGGTGAGCGTTTTCGTGCTCGAGGGCATCGGCGAGATCGTCGCCGGCGACGATCTCGCCGCGCTCATCGCGGGTGCGGCCGGGTCCCGGCTCGAGCATGGCGACATCCTGGCGGTGACCAGCAAGATCATTTCCAAGGCCGAGGGCCGGCAGGTTGCCGCCGCCGACCGGGAGCAGGCGATCACCGACGAGACCGTGCGGGTGGTGGCCACCCGTGCATTCCCGGGCGGGGTCACGCGCATCGTCGAGAACCGGCAGGGTCTCGTCATGGCCGCAGCCGGCGTCGACGCGAGCAACACCCCCGACGGCACGGTGCTGTTGCTGCCCGTCGACCCCGACGCCTCCGCGCGCGCGCTCTGCACCGCCCTGTGCGAGCGCACGGGCCTGCGCCTCGGCGTGATCATCACCGACACCGTCGGCCGCCCCTGGCGGGAGGGCCAGACCGACATCGCGATCGGCGCGGCCGGCGTGGCGGTGCTCGATGACCTCCGGGGCACGGATGACGCGTTCGGCCGCCGCCTCTTCGTCACCGTCGCGGCCGTGGCCGACGAGATCGCCGGCGCCGCCGACCTCGTGAAGGGCAAGACCAGTGGCAACCCCGTGGCCGTGGTGCGCGGGCTGGGGCGCCTCGTGCTCGAGCCGAGCGCCGGGCCGGGCGAGGCGGATGCCCCCGGCGCGACCCGGCTGCTGCGCCCGAGCGAGAACGACATGTTCCGGCTGGGGAGCGCTGAGGCTCACGCGGAGGGTTTCGCGGACGGTCGCGCGGAAGGTTTCGCGGACGGGTACGCGGCAGGTCTGGCTGCAGCAGGGCTGGCCGCGGCCTCGGCCGGAGCCGCGGCGGGCGCTGCCGTCGGCGACCCGGCATCCGTCACCGAATGAGCTGGGTGGCGATCGTGCCGGTGAAGGGCAACCCCGGGGCGAAGAGCCGGCTCGGCGACCGGCCCGACCGGGCCGGACTGGCGGATGCCTTCGCCCTCGACACGGTCGCGGCTCTGCTCGCGGCACGCGGGGTGGACCGGGTGCTGGTGGTCACCGCCGATGACGCACTCGCCACCCGGCTCGCGGCTCTCGGCGCGGAGATCGTGCCGGAGCAGCGGTGGACCGGTGACGGCGGGCCGGTAGCGTCGGTCTCCGAGGAAGGCCGCGAGGGTGCAGGCCCGATGAACGCGGCGATCCGCACCGGGCTTGCGGCGGCACGCGCACGACTCCCGCTGGCGAACCTGATGGTGCTGACCGGGGACCTCCCGGCCCTGACCCCCGCGGACGTCGAGCGCACCCTGCACCTCGCCGCCGCGCGGGAGCGCAGCCTGGTGCCCGACGCGGCCGGAACCGGAACCACGACCCTGCTCGCGCTCGCCGGGATCCCGATCGAGCCTCGGTTCGGGGAGGGATCCCGGGCTGCCCATGAGGCCGCCGGCCATGTGGTGCTCGGGCTGGAGGCATCCGTTTCGATCCGATGCGACGTCGACACCACCGCCGATCTCGCCGTGGCGCAGCGCCTCGGCCTCGGCGAGCACACCCGACTCCTCGTCGACGGTCCCGGGGCGGCTTCCGCCGGTTGACCGGCGCGCTGCCCGCGCTGCGACGCTAAAGCAGGAGATATTCCGGACACGCCGGCTGAGCAGGCGCTGCGACCGGCGTGTCGCGAAAATCTCCGACCTTCCGTGCATGCCGATTGCGGCATGACGTCGAAGAGGCCCTGGCGCTACCGCCGCCGCGGGCGCTCCCTGTGGCCCGCCGCCGCAGTTCAGACCACCGCGAGGGTGCCGCGGGCAAGGTCCAGCGTGTCGGCTGCGAGCCGTTTCGTCGTGGGCGCATCGCGCATCCAGAGCGGCACGGCGACCGCACGGATGCCGGCAGCCGCCAGCGCCGGCAGCGCGCCGGCATCCGTCTCGTCCACCAGCCACGCGTCGAGCACGCCGTTCGCGGCCCGGGAGCCGTAGTGCAGGCCCACGGCCTCGGCCGAAGTCTGCACACCGATGGTGTGCAGGCAGGCGTCGGCCATGCCGCGCACGGCGAAGCCCGCGATGATCGGCGAGACGCCGACCACGGCGGCGTTCGTGTGGCGCAGGGCGTCGCGGATGCCCGGAACGGCCAGGATCGTGCCCACCGAGACGACCGGATTCGACGGCGGCAGGATGACCAGGTCGGCAGTCAGGATGGCGTCGACGACCCCGGGCGCGGGCACCGCGGACTCGAGCCCGACCTGCACGAACTCGGTCACCGGCACGCCTGCGCGGTAGCGCACCCACCACTCCTCGAAGTGGATCAGCTCGCCCGCCCGGTGCTCATCCGCATCCATAGCCAGTCGGGCATGTGTCTCGACGGGGGTGTCGCTCATCGGCAGCAGCCGGGCCCCCGGCTGCCAGCGGCGGCAGAGGAACTCGGTGGCCTCGCTCAGAGTGGCCCCGTTCCGGAGCAGGTCGCTGCGCACGATGTGCGTGGCCAGATCCAGGTCGCCGAGCGTGAACCAGGACCAGCCGCGCCCGTAGGCGGCGATCTCTGCGGAGGCGCGGCGGGACTCCTCCGGCCGCCCCCAGCCCTGCTCCTCGTTGATGCCGCCGCCCAGGGTGTACATCACGGTGTCGAGGTCGGGGCAGATGCGCAGCCCGTCGAGCCACATGTCGTCTCCCGTGTTCACGATCACGGTCACCGTCGCATCCGGTTCGGTGTCCGCTAGGTGCTGCAGCAGCCCGCGGGTGAACCGGGCGCCGCCGATGCCTCCGGCCAGAACCGTGATGGTCGTCATGCTTGTCCTCTTCCGCGCCGGTGGTATGTCAGGGCAGGCGCAAGCGCCGGGGCCGCGGTCACGGGTGCGAACCCGGGCGCCGCCGCCGGCGAGAACACGATCACCGGATGTCCGCCGCGCGGATGCGGGATCACATCACAGTCCACGCCGTAGACCTCTGCGATGGTGGCGGGCCGCAGCACCTCCTCGGGGGTGCCGGCGGCGACGAGCCGGCCGCGATGGAGCAGCAGGATCTGGTCGCAGAACGCGGCCGCCAGGTTCAGATCGTGCAGAGCCATGATGGCGGTCAGGCCTGTGCCTGTGCCTGTGCCGGCAGCGGGATCGGCGCACAGCCCGCGCACCTGCCCGAGCAGCCCGAGCTGGGCGCTCACGTCGAGGTGGTTGTTGGGTTCGTCCAGCAGGAGCAGGCTCGGGCGCTGAGCGAGCGCCCGGGCGATCTGCGCGCGCTGCTGCTCACCGCCGCTGAGCGTGTGCCAGGCCCGGTCGGCCAGGTCGCTGCCGCCGACCATGGCCAGCGATTCCTCGGCGACCCGGTGGTCGTCGTCGCCGCCGAAGCTGCCGAGCACCCGGCTGCGATGCGGGATCCTTCCGAGCAGCACGACCTCGCGCACCGTGAGGTCGATGCTGGGGGCGGCGTTCTGCTCGAGCAGCGCCACCCGCCGGGCGGTTTCCCGCCGCGACAGCGCCGACACTCCCCGGGCGCGAACCCCGCCGACGTGCTCTCCGTCGAGTTCTACGCCGCCGGCATCCGCTGTCTCCAGCCCCGCGATCAGGCGCAGCAGCGTGGATTTGCCGGCCCCGTTGGGCCCGAGCAGGCCGGTGACCGCGCCCGTGGGGACGACGGCCGACACGTCGGTCAGAATCGGGGTGCCGCCCATCCGGAATGACACCCGGTCGAGGATCACGACCATGCGGCGGCCTTCCTGCTCTTGATCAGCACGATGAAGACGGGCACGCCGATCAGCGCGGTGATGATGCCCACGGGCAGTTCGCGCGGGTCGAACACCGTGCGGGCGAGCGTGTCGGCCAGGATCAGGAACAGGGCGCCGAGCACGACGGTCAGCGGCAGCAGGCGGCGGTGTCCCGGCCCGCTCAGGCCGCGCACGAGGTGCGGCAGGATCAGGCCGACGAAGCCGATGGCCCCGCTCACGGCCACCATCGCGCCGGTCAGCAGCGCCACCGCGCCGAGCAGCATCCACCGGGTGCGGTTGACGTTGATGCCGAGGGATGCCGCGGCCGTGTCCCCGAAGGTGAACGCGTCCAGGCGGGTGGCCGAGAGCAGGATTCCGCTGCCGACCAGCACCAGCGCGGTGCCCGAGATCACGACGCTGGACCACGAACTGCCGGCCAGCGAGCCCAGCAGCCAGTTCAGGATCTCCCGGTAGGAGTCGCCCTTGGCGGCCCAGAAGATGATGAACGAGGTGCCGGCTCCCCCGAGCTGGGCGATCGCCAGCCCGGAGAGCACCGCGCGACCGGGGGTGATGGTGCCGCCGACCCGGGCGATGCTGAGTGTGGCGACGAGGGCGGCCAGCGCGCCGAGGAACGCGGCGGCGGGCAGGGCCACGGCCACGCCGAGGATGATGACGCAGACCGCGCCGAGGGAGGCTCCGCTGGACAGCCCGAGCAGGTAGGGATCCGCCAGCGGGTTACGGGTCACCGACTGCATGACCGCGCCGCTGAGCGCGAGGCCTGCCCCCACCGCGGCCGCGGTCAGCACGCGCGGGAGGCGCAGCTGCCACACGATCGAGTCGGTCAGCGGGGCCACCTCGGCCACGGCGGGCAGGCCGAGGTGCCCGGCCAGGCTCGCGGCGACATCCGTCAGTCTCACGTCGGCCGGGCCGATCGTCACGGCGATCCCCGCCGTGAGCACGAGCGCCAGCACCGACAGGGCCAGCCAGCCCAGATAGCGGGCGCGCGAGGTGTCACGACGGCGCTGGGCCGCCGTTCGCTCCGCCTGCTGCACCTCCATGTGAATCACCTGCCTTGTCTGCCTGTCGGTCGTGCCCTGTCGGTCGGGTGCCGGTGTGCTCGGCTCGGCCGCGGGTCGGCCCTAGCCGACCGTCGACGGCTCGAGCGCCGCGAACTGCTCGATGGTCGACGCGGCGGCCTCCACATTGCGGATTCCGGCCTCGGTGGCCGCGAACGGCAGCACGATGTAGTGCTTCGCCTTCACGGCGTCGAGCTGCTGCGTGGCCGGGTTGGCCTCGAGGTTCGCGATCTTCGACGCCGCGGTGTTCCAGGTGGCGTCGACGAGCACGATCACGCTCGGGTTCGCCTCGACGACCGATTCCCAGCCCACCGAGGTCCAGGTGTCCTTCACGTCAGCGAACACGTTGGTCAGGCCCGCGGCCTCCAGGATCATGTTGGGCGAGCCGATGCCGGCACCCACGTAGGGGGTGTCGGTGCCGCTCGAGTACCAGAGCGCGGTGGTGTCGTCGTCGGTCGGTTGCAGGGCCGCGAGGGTTTCCTGCTGGTCGGCGACCAGCTCGGCCGCGGCCTCCTCGGCGCCGAAGATCGCGCCGGCCTCGGTGATCTCGTCGAACACGGAGTCGAAGGTGAGCGGGTCGGGCATATACCCCTCGCCCTTACAGGCCGCGGGGGAGACGTAGCTGCCGATGCCGAGGTCGCTGAGGCCCGCGCGTTCGCCCACGCCCTCGGCCGAGAAGTTGGACTCCCAACCGGCGTAGACGAAGTCGGGCGTGAGGCCGAGGACGGCCTCCTGGCCGGGTACGAAGTCGCTGACCACATTCAGGTCGGCGCCGGCCTTGTCGAGGGATGCCGGCAGCGGCCCGTCGAGGAACGCCGAGCCCACGATGCGGTCGGCCAGGCCGAGTGCGAGCAGCAGCTCGGTGGTCGAAGACTTGATCGTCACGATGCGCTCGGGCGCGGCCTCCACGGTCACGTCGGTGCCGCAGTTGTCGATCGTGACCGGATAGCCCGCGCCCGCGCCCGCGCCCGTGCCGGCGCCCGGCTCAGCGGTGGGCTCGGCAGCGGGACTCGCCCCGGCGCATCCGCTCAGCAGCAGCGCGGACGCGGCAGCGCCCACCGCCATGAGGTACATCGGCTGAAGTTTCACAGAACCACCTAGATTCGGTCCCACCCTCGGCCGCGAGAGCGCAGAATGCGCCCTTATGGCGTCGCGGAAGGGGCAGATTTTGCGCTTTCGCGAGCGGAGAGGCTGGGAGAAGAAGAAATGGGAACCGAGGGAGTGTCGGCGACCCGTCGCTCAAGTCAGAGGCGACGCAACCGGTCAGAGCCAACCGGCGGTCTGCTTTCAGCCTAGGCCAGAACGTCGGCGGGGCCCATCCTGCGGGCGCCGCGAGCGCCTCCGGCGCCGCGGGCACAGGAGGGCATGGGGGTGACGGATGATCGGACCACCCGCGTGTGCCGGACCCTCCGTGGGGATAAACCCTTGCCACCGGCTGATTCGCTCGACAGGATGAGGAACGCACGTGTCGCGAAAGAAGAACCACTACGGACAATGTCGTTCGGCTTGACGTTGTTCCATCACCGGCGAATGTGGAGACAAGATGACTGTAGTTCGGGCAGCAATCACCCAGACCGCGTGGACGGGTGACCAGGAGTCGATGATTCGCAAGCACGAGGGGTTCGTGCGCACGGCCGCCGAAGCGGGAGTGCAGGTGATCTGCTTCCAGGAGTTGTTCCACGGCCCGTACTTCGGCATCGTGCAGGATCCCAAGTATTACGCGTACGCGCAGAGCGTGCCGGGCCCGCTCACGGAGCGGTTCCAGAAGCTTGCCGCCGAATACGAGATGGTGATCGTGCTTCCCGTCTATGAGGAGGAGCAGCCCGGTGTGCTCTACAACACGGCTGCCGTGATCGACGCCGACGGCAGCTACCTCGGCAAGTACCGCAAGCACCACCTGCCCCACCTGCCCCAGTTCTGGGAGAAGTTCTACTTCCGTCCCGGCAACGCCGACTTTCCCGTCTTCGACACCAGGGTCGGCAAGATCGGCGTCTACATCTGTTACGACCGGCACTTCCCGGAGGGTTGGCGGGTGCTCGGCCTGAACGGCGCCGAGATCGTCTTCAACCCCTCGGCCACCAAGCCCGGCCTGTCCAACCGGCTCTGGGAGCTCGAGCAGCCGGCCGCCGCCGTCGCCAACCAGTACTACATCGGCGCCAACAACCGCATCGGCACCGAGACCGAGGAATTCGGCGACGAGGCTGTCACGTTCTACGGCAGCTCCTACTTCGTCGACCCGCGCGGCAACTACGTCGGCGAGGTGGCCTCCACCGACACCGAGGAGATCGTCATCCGCGACCTCGACCTGGGCGTCATCCGCGAGGTGCGCAACTCGTGGCAGTTCTACCGGGACCGCCGTCCCGACTCCTACGGCCCGATCGTCGCACCGTAGGCCGGGGCCCGCCATGAAGACCCTGATCCAGAACGGCACCGTGGTCAGCGCGACCGGCCGGGTGCAGGCGGATGTCCTCATCGACGGCGAGATCATCGTCGCCGTGCTTGCACCCGGCTCCGCCCTCCTCGGAAACGACCTCGCCGCATCCGTCGACCGCGTGATCGACGCCACCGGCAAGTACGTGATCCCCGGCGGCGTCGACGCGCACACGCATATGCAGCTGCCGTTCGGCGGAACCGCCGCCAGCGACACCTTCGAGACCGGCACCCGGGCCGCGGCCTGGGGCGGCACCACCACCATCGTCGACTTCGCGGTGCAGAGCTACGGCCAGCGCGTCTTCGACGGTCTGGCGGCCTGGCACGAGAAGGCCGCCGGGAACTGCGCCATCGACTACGGCTTCCACCAGATCATCGGCGACCTGAACGAGGACTCGCTGCAGGCGATGGACGGGCTGCTCGACGAGGGTGTGTCCAGCTTCAAGCTGTTCATGGCCTACCCCGGAGTCTTCTACTCGGATGACGCGCAGATCCTGCGCGCCATGCAGAAGTCGGCCGAGACCGGGCTGATGACCATGATGCACGCCGAGAACGGCCCGGCCATCGACGTGCTCGTCGCGCAGCTGCTCGCACAGGGCAAGACCGACCCCTACTACCACGGCGTCGCGCGCGCCTGGCAGCTGGAGGAGGAGGCCACGCACCGTGCGATCATGCTCGCCAACCTCACCGGGGCGCCGCTCTATGTGGTGCATGTGAGCGCCAAACAGGCCGTCGAGCAGATCGCCGCCGCCCGCGACCTGGGCCAGAACGTGTTCGGTGAGACCTGCCCGCAATACCTCTATCTGTCGCTCGAGGAGAATCTCGGGGCACCCGGTTTCGAGGGGGCGAAGTGGGTCTGCTCCACCCCGCTGCGCTCACGGGCCGAGGGCCACCAGGACCACCTGTGGCAGAGCCTGCGCACCAACGACATCCAGATGGTCTCCACCGATCACTGCCCGTTCTGCATGAAGGGCCAGAAAGAGCTGGGCCTGGGCGACTTCTCGAAGATCCCCAACGGCATCGGCTCGGTCGAGCACCGCCTGGACCTGCTCTACCAGGGCGTCGTGAACGGCCGCATCTCACTCGAACGCTGGGTGGAGATCACCTCGACCACGCCGGCCCGGATGTTCGGCCTCTACGGCAGGAAAGGGGTCATCCAGCCCGGGGCGGACGGCGACATCGTGATCTACGACCCGAACGGCCACACCTCGATCGGCCTGCCCGTCAACGGGAACGGCAAGACCCACCACATGAACATGGACTATTCGGCCTGGGAAGGCTACGAGATCGACGGCCACGTCGACACCGTGCTCTCCCGCGGCAAGATCGTCATCGACGACAACGCCTACCTCGGGGCCAAGGGCGACGGTCGGTTCGTCAAGCGCGGCCTGAGCCAGTACCTGATCTAGACGGGACACCAGATGGATTTCGGAGCAGTACTGCAGACCAACCCGCCGGCCGCCCGCACGGTGCAACTGGCCAAGCTGGCCGAGGCGCACGGCTTCAGCCACGTCTGGACGTTCGACTCGCACCTGCTCTGGCAGGAGCCCTACGTCATCTACAGCCGCATCCTCGCGGAGACGAACACGATCATCGTCGGTCCCATGGTCACCAACCCCGGCACCCGCGACTGGACGGTGACGGCGTCGACCTACGCGACCCTGAACGAGATGTACGGCAACCGCACCATCTGCGGCATCGGCCGCGGCGACTCGGCGGTGCGCGTGATCAACGGGGCGCCCACCACCCTGAAGACGCTGCGCGAGTCGGTGCACGTCATCCGTGAACTCGCCAACTCCCGGTCGGTCGAGTACAACGGTGCGACCCTGCAATTCCCATGGAGCCGCGGGTCGACCCTCGACGTGTGGGTGGCCGCCTACGGTCCGCTGGCCCTGAAACTGGCGGGCGAGGTCGGCGACGGCTTCATCCTGCAGATGGCCGACCTCGACGTGGCCGCGTGGATGATCCAGACCGTGCGGGAGGCGGCGGCGAATGTCGGCCGCGACCCGTTGTCGATCAAGTTCTGCGTGGCTGCGCCGATGTACATCGGCGATAACTGGGGCCATATGCGCAACCAGTGCCGCTGGTTCGGCGGCATGGTCGGCAACCACGTGGCCGACATCGTCGCCAAGTACGGCACCGAATCGAAGGTGCCGAAGGCGCTGACCGACTACATCACCGGCCGGCAGGACTACGACTACAACCAGCACGGCCGGGCCGGCAATGTACACGCGGACTTCGTGCCCGACGAGATCATCGACCGGTTCTGCCTGCTCGGCCCCGCGAAGGACCACATCGAGAAGCTCGAGGCCCTGCGCGCCATCGGCGTCGACCAGTTCGCCGGCTACCTGCAGCACGACAACAAAGAAGAGACGATGCGCGTCTACGGGGAGACCGTGATCCCGGCGATGGCCGACACCATCGTCGCGAAGACATGACGGGGTCTGCCCGAATAGGGCAGACTTCGAGCCGATTGAGGTCACACTGAGAGAGGATGATCCACGACCTCACCATCTCAACGCAGAGAGAAAGAACTCGATATCCGTGAATGACATCACACCATCAAGCGCCACGGCGAGCCGTAACGAGCTCGCCTACGACCTCGACCGGGCACACGTCTTCCACTCCTGGTCGGCCCAGGGTTCCCTGAAGCCGCTGGTGATCGCCGGCGGGCAGGGTTCCCGGGTCTGGGATTATGACGGGCGCAGCTACCTGGACTTCTCCAGCCAGCTCGTCAATGTGAACATCGGCCACCAGCATCCGGCCGTCACCGCGGCCATCATCGAGCAGGCCGGCCTGCTCGCCACCGTCGCACCCTCCACGGCGACGCTCTCCCGCGGCGAGGCCGCCAGGCGCATCGTCGAACGGGCGCCGGAGGGCTTCAACAAGGTCTTCTTCACCAACGGTGGGGCGGATGCGATCGAGAACGCGATCCGGATGGCGCGCCTGCACACGGGCCGCGACAAGGTGCTCTCCACCTACCGCTCGTACCACGGCAACACGGGCGCGGCCATCGTCGCCACCGGCGACTGGCGTCGCATCCCGAACGAGTTCGCCCGCGGGCACGTTCACTTCTTCGGCCCGTGGCTCTACCGCAGCGAGTTCTGGGCGACCAGCCCCGAGCAGGAGTCGGAGCGCGCCCTGCGCCACCTCGAGCGCGTGATCCAGAGCGAGGGTCCCGCGGGCATCGCGGCCGTACTGCTGGAATCCATCCCCGGCACCGCCGGCGTGCTCGTGCCGCCGCCCGGCTACCTCGAAGGCGTGCGCGCCCTGTGCGACCGCTACGACATCATGCTGATCCTCGACGAGGTGATGGCCGGCTTCGGCCGCACCGGCACCTGGTTCGCGTTCGACGGCTTCGACGTGGTGCCCGACCTGATCACCTTCGCGAAGGGCGTCAACTCCGGCTACGTCCCCACCGGCGGGGTGATCATCTCCGACTCCATCGCGCACGACTTCGACACCACGGTCTATCCCGGCGGACTCACCTACAGCGGGCATCCGCTGGCGATGGCGTCGATCGTGGCCGCCCTCGACGCCATGGAGACCGAGGGCATCGTGGAGAACGCCGCCCGGATCGGGCGCGACGTGCTCGCGCCGGGGCTCGCCGAGCTGCAGGCCAAGCACAAGGTCATCGGCGAGGTGCGCGGGCTCGGCGTGTTCTGGGCGCTGGAACTCGTCGCCGACCGGGAGACCCGCCAGCCGCTCAGCGGCGCCGTGATGGGCCGGATCAAGTCGGAACTGCTGGCCCGCAACCTGCTGCCGTTCCTGGCCGAGAACCGGATCCACGTGGTGCCGCCGTGCGTCGTCACCGACGCCGAGGTCGCCGAGGCGCTCGCGATCTACGACGAGGTGCTCAGCCTCGACCTGCTCGACTGACCGCCCCACCCCCTTCCGCCGGAGGTTGAGCTTGTCGAAACCGCTCGTCGAGGCCGGATCTCGACGGGCTCGATCACCGCATTTCCGGAGGTTGAGCTTGTCGAAACCGCTCGTCGAGGCCGGATCTCGACAGGCTCGATCACCGGGCCGCCGGAGGTTGAGCTTGTCGAAACCGCTCGTCGAGGCCGGATCTCGACGGGCTCGATCACCGCACTTCCGGAGGTTGAGCTTGTCGAAACCGCTCGTCGAGGCCGGATCTCGACGGGCGCGATCACCGCACCTCACCGCAACTCGATGACGAGAATGAAGAGAGACCAATGACCATGACCGAACTGCCCGCAATCACCCACTGGATCGACGGGGCTCCCGCCCTCGGCGTCTCGACCCGCACCGCGCCCGTCTTCAACCCTGCCCTCGGGACCGTCGCGAAGAATGTGCTCCTCGCCGACAGCACCGACGTCGACACCGCGGTCGCCTCCGCGCAGGCCGCCTACCCGCTCTGGCGCGACAGCTCCCAGGCGAAGCGCCAGGGGGTCATGTTCAACTTCCGCGAGCTGCTGAACGCGCGCAAGGGCGAGCTGGCCGACATCCTCACCGCCGAACACGGCAAGGTGACCTCCGACGCGCTCGGCGAGATCGCGCGCGGCCTCGAGGTCGTCGAGTTCGCGCTCGGCATGCCGCACCTGAGCAAGGGCGAGTACTCCGAGAACGTGTCCACGGGCGTCGACGTCTACACGCTGCGCCAGCCGCTCGGCGTGGTGGGCATCATCAGCCCGTTCAACTTCCCCGCCATGGTGCCGCTCTGGTTCTTCCCGATCGCCATCGCGGCCGGCAACACGGTCGTGCTCAAGCCGAGCGAGAAGGACCCGTCCGCGTCGAACTGGATGGCCGCACTGATGACCGAGGCGGGCCTGCCCGCCGGTGTGCTCAACGTCGTGCACGGCGACAAGGAAGCCGTCGACGCCCTGCTCGTGCACCCCGACGTGCAGGCGATCTCGTTCGTCGGCTCCACGCCGATCGCGAAGTACATCTACGAGACGGCCGCCCGTAACGGCAAGCGCGTGCAGGCCCTCGGCGGGGCGAAGAATCACATGCTCGTGCTACCCGACGCCGACCTGGACCTGGCCGCGGATGCCGCGGTCAACGCCGGTTTCGGCTCGGCGGGGGAGCGTTGCATGGCGATCAGCGTGGTGGTGGCCGTGGAACCGGTCGCCGACGAGCTGGTCGCCAAGATCACCGAGCGCCTCACGGGCCTCCGGGTGGGCGACGGCATGCGCGGATGCGACATGGGGCCGTTGATCACGAAGGTGCACCGCGACAAGGTGGCGTCCTACATCGACCTGGCCCACTCCGACGGCGCCGAGGTCGTCGTGGACGGCCGCGGCATCGAGGTGGACGGCGACGCGAACGGCTTCTGGCTCGGTCCGACCCTCTTCGACCGGGTCGGCATGGATTCGGACGTCTACCTCGACGAGATCTTCGGCCCGGTGCTCTCCATCGTGCGGGTCGCCAGCTACGCCGAGGGGCTCGCGCTGATCAACAAGAGCCGCTACGGCAACGGAACGGCCATCTTCACCAACGACGGCGGGGCCGCCCGAAGGTTCCAGAACGAGGTGCAGGTGGGCATGATCGGCATCAACGTGCCGATCCCCGTCCCGGTGGCCTACCACTCCTTCGGCGGCTGGAAGGACTCCCTGTTCGGCGACGCCAAGGCCTACGGCCCGGCCGGGATCGCCTTCTACACCCGGGAGAAGGCAATCACGAGCCGGTGGCTGGACCCCAGCCACGGCGGCATCAACCTGGGCTTCCCGCAGAACGCCTAGCTCCGGTTCGAGCACGTCCGCGGCCCCGAGAGGGAAGAAAGGAGGAGCTAGGTGATGAGGGCGTGCTGGGCCTGCACGCGGGCGGCCTCGGTGCGCAGCACCTCCAGGACCGTGCGCACGGCCAGGCGCTCAGCCCGGTCGGGGCGCATCAGCGCCACGATCTGCCGCTCGGCGTCCACGCCGCGCAGCGGCTTGAGCAGCAGCTTGCCCGGCTGGTCGCCACCCCAGGTGTAGCGGGGAACCAGGGCGATGCCGAGGCCCGCCACCACGAACGCCTCGATCACCCGCAGGTCCGCGAACTGCTGGGCGACGGTGATCTGGCTGCCGGCCGTCTGCTCGATCTGGTGCAGGATGCGCTCGAACGGGTAGCCGGCCGGCGCGCCGATCCAGGTCTCGCCGATCACGTCCGCGGGGGTGATCCACGACCGGGAGGCCAGCCGGTGGTCGGCCGGCAGTCCCACGTCCAGCGGCTCGGTCATCAGCGGAACGACCGTGAGGCCGCGGCCGCCCCAGGGGAGCTGTCCGCGCAGGCTGTAGGCGAGCACGATGTCGTACTCCGCGGTGAGCGCGGGGAAGTCGCTCAGCTCCGGGTCTTTGTCGGTGCAGTTGACGGCGAGTCCGGGCACCTCGGCGAGGTGTTTCAGGGCTCCCGGCAGCAGCATTTCGCCCGCGGTCGGAAACGTGACCAGGCTGACCACGCCGGTCGCGTCGTTGCGGAATTCGTCCCAGACCGCGCGGGCGCGGGCGAGGGCGACCGCGACATCCGTTGCGCTGCGGGCCAGAGCGCGGCCGGCATCCGTCAGGATCAGGCCGCGTCCGCTGCGCTCGGTCAGAGGCAGGCCGGCCTCGCGCTCGAGCACCTTCAGCTGCTGCGAGACAGCGGATGGCGTGCGGTGCGTCGCGCGGGCGACCTCGGTGATGCTGTGGCGTTCGGCCAGTTCGCGGAGGAGTTCGAGTCGTTGGACATCCATGTAGTAACGCTACACACTTCGTGCAGAACTATGCGATTGTGCTGCAAAGTCAAAGATGGTGGAATGAATACGTCGAACTCGTGCAATGGTGCCTCCGTCTCCCCGACATCAACCCTCCATTTCCCGAAAGGTACGACCGTGTTTGTTCTCCTCGCCGTTCTCGTTCTCATTGTGATCGCCTCCATCGTTGCCGTCGTGGTCGACGTGCACAAAGACGGATTCCGTCGCGTCCCCGAACGCAAGCTCGTTCGCATCTTCTAGAACACCTCAGCTCGAGACTCGCCTGCTTCAAGTTCCGCGCCGGTCGATGGCCTAAAGTTGATCCCGTGACGGATACACGCCAGCAGCTCATCGCCCACATCGCGGCCGAAGCCGTTTTCCACGGGGATTTCACCCTGACCAGCGGCAAGAAGGCGACGTACTACGTCGACCTTCGCAAGGTCAGCCTCGACCACCGCGTCGCCCCGTTGATCGGCCAGGTCATGCTCGACCTGATCGCCGATATCCCGGATGTCGCGGCGGTCGGCGGCATGACCATGGGCGCCGACCCCGTCGCCGCGGCCATCCTCCACCAGGGTGTGGCGCGCGGTGCCGCGTACGACGCCTTCGTCGTGCGCAAGGAGCCCAAGGACCACGGTCGTGGCAAGCAGGTCGAAGGGCCTGACCTGGCAGGCAAGCGCGTCATCGTGCTGGAAGACACGTCCACGACGGGCGGATCCCCGCTGGCGGCCATTGACGCGCTCCTCAAGGTGGGTGCCGTCATCGCCGGCGTCGCCGTCGTCGTCGACCGCAACACCGGTGCCCGCGAAGTCATCGAAGCCGCCGGCTACCCCTACTTCGCCGCCATCGGCCTTGAGGACCTGGGGCTGAACTAGTGCCCAAGGACGAGGTGCCCGGCGAAGATGGGATGGCCTGGCTGGCATCGCAGCTCGGCGACGGCGCACGCCCGGCCCTGCCGGACGAGTACTCGCCCCGCCAGTCGCCGCGGTGGCCGAAAACCTCGCGCATCGTTCCGCCGGAACCCGTCGTCGAACCGTCGACGCACACCGGCGTCTTCCTCTGGGGGCTGAAGCCCACCACCCAGCCCGACCCACGTCTCGCCAGGGCCGCTGCGGCCCGGGCCGCGGCGGTGTCTGCAACCGCGTCGGCTGCCGCATCGGCTGCCGCTCCCCATCCGGGTGCGTCTGAAGCCGGCGCCGGCACTGCCTCTGCGTCCTCTGCTTCTTCTGCGTCGACGGGCGCGGTGCCCACGACGACCGCTGCCCTGTTCGTCGTCACGCCCGCGATCTTCCCGGCGCGCCCGGTCCGGCCGGTTGCCGTGGACGAAACGGATGCCACGTCGGCTGCCGACCTGACGCCCGCCGGTGTGCAGCCCGCGCCGGCCCCGGCGCTCACGGCGTCCGGCGACACAGCCGCCCCTGCTGTCGAGCCTGCTCCCGCTCCCGCTCCCACGCCCCGGGAGGTGCCGGCCGGCGCCGGTGCGGACGAGCCGCTCGGGGGCATCCGTTCGACGGATGCCGCCCTCGAGCCGGCACCCTGGTGGGCCACTCTGACGCAGTCGCCTCTCGTGCTGACGGCCGAGGAGATCGCCGCCGCCGACCGTCTGGCCGGCCGCACGCCGCCGGCTTCCGCCCCGCTTCCGGCCCCGCTTCCAGCGCCCCTGTCTGCCCGCGGGCGTCTGCGCGCGCGTCTGGCGGCCACCATGTCTGCCGCTGAGACCGTGGCGCTGTCCGCTCTTCCCGCGGCCGCTGCCCCTGGCGCTGCCGCGACGAGCCCGGCACCGTCCGCGGTGACCCCCGTGCCGTCTTCGGCGACCCCGGCACCTTCCTCGGCGATCCAGGCTGCCGCGGCGTCGGAAACGGTTGCCGGCGCAGTCGTGACCGACGCCTCGGGTTCTGCCGCTGCCGGTGGTGACGGCTCCGGAGCCGACCCCGGAGCGGGCTCGGCCGGGTCTCCGGCAGCCGATTCCGCGCGGGTCGCGGTCCCGGCGGTATCCGTTTCCCCGCAGCCGGCCGCCGCCCCGCGGCCCGCTGCATCCGCCGCCCCGCGGCCCGCTGCCGCTATGCCGGCCCCACGGCCCGCTGCCGCGACTCCGGGCCCTCGGCCCGCGGGCGGCACCAAACCCGCCTCCTCAACCCGGATCCCGCCCACCGCTCCCGGCGCTGACCGCCCCGGGTCGTCCGGACGCCCGCCCGGCGGTGGTCGTCCTGCTGGTCGTCGCCTTGTCGCCTGGATCGCGGGCGGTCTCGCGCTCGTGGTCGTGCTCGCGGCGCTCTTCTTCCTCGGGCAGAGCCTGGTCGGCGGGGGCGATCCCGCTCCGGTCGCGGTGGGCACCTCCAGCGCTACCCCCACCCCGAGTGCCACCCCGACTGAAGCACCGCCGGCCCCGGTCGAGGCCACCGGTCCCCAGCCGGCCGGCGAACACGCGTGGGACACCCTGTTCGGCGGCGAGTGCCTGCAGCCCTACGTGAGCCCGTGGGAGGAGAAGTTCACGGTCGCCGACTGTGCCACCCCGCACGCGGCGCAGCTCGTCTACCGCGGAGTCTTCGCCGGCGATGCCGCCACCGCGTTCCCGGGCGAGGCGGAGCTGGCCGGTCAGATCAACGCACTCTGCAGCGCGCCCGGCGTGATCGATCCGGCCGCCGCCGCGGCGTACTCCGACCTGCAGGTTCAGGGCAGCTACCCGGTGACCGAAGAGCAGTGGACCGATGGCGCCCGCTACTACTACTGCTTCGTCAGCCTGGCTTCCGGCGAGCCGCTCACGGCGACCGTCGCGGGCGCCGGGCCGGCCGCCTAGGCTCCCCGCGCATCCGTCGCCCCGCGATCACGGGCGCGACAACTGTCGCCGGAGCGGACAAGTGTTGCCCGCACAACAGCGACAGTTGTCCGCTTGGGCAACAGTCAGACGCTAGATCGCGTCGGACTCGATCGGCTCCTGGGCGACGAGCTCATGCACGCCGGAGAGGATCTCGTCGGGGCGGAACGGGTAGCGGCTCACTTCGGCCTCGTCGCTGATGCCGGTCATCACCAGGATGGTGTGCAGCCCGGCTTCGATCCCGGCGATGATGTCGGTGTCCATCCGGTCGCCGATCATGGCCGTGTTCTCCGAGTGCGCGCCGATCTTGTTCATCGCCGAGCGGAACATCATCGGATTCGGCTTGCCCACCACGTAGGGCTCCATGCCGGTGGCCTTGGTGATGAGGGCGGCGATGGCGCCCGTGGCCGGCAGCGGGCCGTCCGCGCTGGGGCCGGTCGCATCCGGGTTGGTTGAAATGAAGCGGGCGCCGTTCAACAGCAGACGGATGGCCTTGGTGATGGCCTCGAACGAATAGTTGCGGGTTTCTCCGACCACCACGTAATCGGGGTTGGTCTCGGTCATGATGAAACCGGCCTCGTGCAGGGCGGTCGTGAGCCCGACCTCGCCGATCACGAAGGCGGTGCCGCCCGGCGCTTGAGAACGCAGGAAGTCGGCGGTCGCCAGCGCGGAGGTCCAGATGCGGTCCTCCGGCACGTTCAGGCCCGAGGCGCGCAGGCGCGCGCTGAGGTCCCGCGGGGTGAAGATCGAGTTATTGGTGAGCACCAGGAACGGGGTGCCGGTGTCACTCCACTGCTGCAACAGCTCCGCGGCGCCCGGGAGCGGGCTGTTCTCGTGCACCAGCACACCATCCATGTCGGTGAGCCAGCATTCGATCTCGTCGCGACGTGTCATGTGGTGGTACTCCTTTTGTTCACCACCAAGCCTAGCGGCGCAAGGTTTCCGGACGGTTACGCGGTGAGCCAGATCGACCGGGCCGCAGCGGTCGACAGCCGACGGATGTCCCCGTCCGGCAGGCGAACGGCGCCGGGTTCCAGCACCGTGAGCCGCGTGCCGGGGCCGACCAGATCCGCGGCGAGATCGCGCAGGATCGCCGGGTCGCGATCGCTGATGCGCACCACCTCCCCGACATGGCCGACAGCCGCATCCGCCAGCAGCACGGCGTCGGGCCGGATCAGGGTGCCGTCTGCGGCCGGGATCGGGTCGCCGTGCGGGTCCGCCGACGGATGCCCGAGCCGGTCCTCGATCGCCGCCAGCAGCCGGTCGGAGATGGAGTGCTCGAGGATCTCGGCCTCGTCGTGCACCTCGTGCCAGTGGTAGCCCATCTCCCGCACCAGCCAGGTCTCGATCAACCGGTGCCGGCGCACCACGGCCGTCGCGCGCAGGAAACCGGCCGGAGTCAGGGTGAGCGGCCCGTACGGCACATGCTCGATCAGGCCGCCGGCCGCGAGTTTCTTCACCATCTCGGTGACGGATGACGGCGCCACCCCGAGCCGTGCGGCCAGTGCCGAGGGCGTGATCGGCTGCGGCTGCCACTCGGTGTGCGCATAGATGGTCTTGAGGTAGTCCTCGGCCGCGGGCGTGGTGAGTTTCATGACGCCTTCAGGCTAGCGGGCGCCCGCACGGAGCAAGCCGGCACGACCCGGAGCCAACTCGGCACGACCCGTCACGCCCCGGTGAACACGAGCACGAGCAGCACCACGTTCAGGGCCACCAGCAGCAGCGCGAAAATCGCTCCGGCCAGCGTCGTGAACCAGCGGTTGGCGTGCTCGCCGAGCACGCCGCGCTGCCGGGTGAGCCAGACCAGGGGGATCAGCGCGAACGGGATGCCGAACGACAGCACCACCTGACTGAGCACCAGGGCCTCGGTCGGGTCGAAACCCACGCCGAGGATCAGCAGCGCCGGGATGAGCGTCACGACGCGCCGCACGAGCAGCGGCACCCGCACGCGCAGCAGGCCGTGCATGATCTCCGCGCCCGCGTACGCCCCGACCGAGGTCGACGCCAGCCCGGAGGCGAGCAGCCCGACCGCGAACACCGTCGCGATCACGGGCCCGAGGGTCGCCTCCAGGGCCGCGTGGGCACCTTCGAGCGTGTCGGTTCCCGCGACGCCCTGCAGAGCGGATGCCGCGAGCAGCAGGATCGACAGGTTCACCGTTCCGGCGATCACCATGGCGATCGTGACGTCCCATTTGGTGGCCCAGAGCAGCCGGCGGGTCGCCGCCGCATCCGTCATCAGGGGGAACCGGTCCCGGGTGAGCGCGGAGTGCGCGTAGATGGCGTGCGGCATGATCGTGGCGCCGAGGATGGACGCGGCCAGGAGCACCGAGTTCGCGCCCTCGAACCGCGGCACGAGGCCGGCGACGACGCTGCCGGCGTCCGGCGGCGCGAAGAACACGCCGGCCATGAAGCCCACCGTGATGATCAGCAGCAGCGCCACGATGACGCGCTCGAATGTGCGCGGGCCGCGGCGGGTCTGCACCGTGAGCACGATCATCGAGATGACGCCGGTGATCACGCCGCCGGCGAGCAGGGGGAGACCGAAGAGCAGATTCAGCGCGACCGCGCCGCCGATGATCTCGGCCAGGTCGGTGGCCATGGCCACCAGCTCCGCCTGCACCCAGTAGAGGCGCCGGGCCAGCGGCCGCCGCATCCGCACCCCGAGGATCTCCGGCAGGCTCGTGCCGGTCACGATGCCGAGCTTGGCCGACAGGTACTGGATCAGCCAGGCCATCACGTTGCCGGCCACGACCACCCAGACGAGCAGGTAGCCGTAGCGGGCGCCCGCCGTCATATTGCTGGCGACGTTGCCGGGGTCGAGGTAGGCCACCCCCGCCACGAGGGCAGGGCCGAGCAACCAGAGCAGGCGAGTGGATGCCACGGTGGTCGTCACCGGGGCCGGACCCCTCGCATCCGTGCGTACGTCGTTTTTAGCCACACCGAAAGAATAGGGGAGATTTAGGTGGGCCGAAAGATCACCCGGCGGTTACTCGTCGCGGAGGTCCTCGGGAATCGTGGCGACGGGCACGGGGGACTTGCCGCGGGTGCGCAGCTGCTCGCGGCCGGCTTTGTAGAGCTCGGACAGGATGGGCACGCCCGAGAGCAGCACGATGCCGATGATGAAGTACTCGGAGTACTTCGCCACGAACTCGATCTGTCCGAGCAGGTAGCCCATCAGGGTGAGGCCGACGCCCCAGGCGAAGGCGCCGATCAGGTTGAAGAGCACGAAGGTGCGGTAGTGCATGCGCCCGACGCCGGCGGCGACCGGTACGAAGGCGCGGAACACGGGCAGGAAACGGGCGATGATGACGGCCTTGCCGCCGTGCTTGGCGAAGAAGGCATTGGTGCGTTCCACGTTCTTCGGGTTGAACAGGCGGTTCTGCTCGCGGGCGAAGACGGCCGGGCCGGCCTTCCGGCCGATGTAGTAGGCCAGCTGGTCACCGGAGAACGCGGCGATGAAGATGACCAGGCAGGTCACCCAGATCGGGAACGGCACATCTCCGGTGGCGGTGAGCAGCCCCACGGTGAAGAGGAGGGAGTCGCCCGGCAGGAACGACAGCACGATGAAGCCGGTCTCGACGAACACGATCGTGGCCACGCCGAGGAGCACGAACGACCCGAACCAGCCGATCAGCCACTCGGAGTCGAGAAAGTCGAGGCCGAAAAGTGTGGGATGCAATGTATTCCTTCAGTCGGGGACGAGCCGGCGTAACGCAAACCCTGCAGGACAGAATAGCCGACGGCGCCGTGGCGGAGCCCGGCGGGATACGGTGGATCAGTGCAAGAGCCGCTGAACCCCACGCCCGAACTGTCCACCCACGGCGTCGGACCCTGGGCCGGCGAGTGGCCCGAGGAGTCCTTCTACGACCGGGAACTGCTCGAGCGCGGCGACACCCGCAACGTGATCGACCGCTACCGGTACTGGACCATGGCGGCGATCGTCGCCGACCTCGACGAGAAGCGGCATCCGTTCCATGTCGCCATCGAGAACTGGCAGCACGACATGAACATCGGCTCGATCGTGCGCAGCGCCAACGCGTTCGCCGCCGACACGGTGCACATCATCGGGCGCAAGCGCTGGAACAAGCGCGGCGCCATGGTCACCGACCGCTACCAGCACGTTTTGCACCACCCGGATGTCGCGACTTTCGTCGAGTGGGCCGCGGCCGAGACCCTGCCGATCATCGCCATCGACAACGTGCCGGGCAGCGTGATCATCGAAACTTTTCGCTTTCCCGAGCGCTGCGTGCTCCTGTTCGGGCAGGAGGGGCCGGGCCTCTCGCCCGAGGCGATCGAGGCAGCGGATGCCGTCGTGGAGATCAGCCAGTTCGGCTCCACCCGCTCGCTCAACGCCTCGGCCGCCGCGGCCGTCACCATGCACAACTGGGTGTTGCAGCACCGGTTCTGAGGTCCGCCGCTGCCGCCCCCAGAAATGGGGGCACCCCGGGGCTGCCACCCGGATCGGGGAACCGATACATTCTCAGTAGATGTTTGTCCGGGGGGCAAATTCTCGGGACATGACGCCATGGGACGAGGGGCTACTGCATCGTATTGTCCGATGCCGCATGCCCCAGGAGCCCCACCGTGCCACAGCACCGCGCCCGCACCAGTAGCCGTACCGTTCGTGAAAAGCCCCTCACCCTGTTCGCAACGGGATTCCTCGCACCAGTCCGCGCGCACATCCGCATCACCGCCGGCGGCCTGGCCGCCCTGCTCGTCGCCGTCGGCCTGACCCTCGGCGCCGTCGCCCCGGCCAACGCCGATGCCCTGATCACGCTGTCCGCCGACTCGTCCGGCACCATCCTCGCCGGCGAGGACGCGACCGTGACGCTCACCGCCAGCGGCCCGAGCGGTTCCACCGCCGACTATTACAACCTGGCCTTCCGCTATGAGCTCCCGACCGGGGTGAGCTACGTCGCCGGCAGTGCGGCGAGCGACACCGTGCCGGCCCTGCCTGACCCCACCATCGTGGTGATCACCGACTCGGCCGGGCCGCCCGCCGTCACCCACCAGGTGCTGATCTGGACGAACCTCGCTGATCTCCCGCGCGGCACCACCCCCGGATTCACCTTCAAGATCCGGCCGGATGCCGACGTCTACCCGGTCGGGGCGCCGATCCCCGGCAACGCCGCCGTCTATGCGCAGACCAACCCGCGTCTGCTCGCCAAGTTCGCCACGGACACCGGCGTCGTCGTGCCCGGCACTTTCGCCGCCTCGGATGCCGTCAGCCCGGCCGCCACCAAGGTCACCGCGATCGAGGTGACCAAGTCGGAACCGAGCCCCGAGCATGAGCTCATGCGCGGCGTTCACACCGAAGCCCGGGTCTACTCGATCGCGACCCGCAATACCGGTGTCGCCCCCACCACCGGCGTCGTCCTCGTCGACTACCTGCCCGCCGGACTCGAGTTCCTCGGCTGCGGTCTGGCCGACAACAGCGCCGCCGAGGAATACCCGGGCTCCGGGCCCGTGCGCGCCACCCTCACCGGCGACGAGCTGGCCGCCTGCCAGGCCCCGGTCAGCATCGAGACCGTGAACGACCGGCCCGGTTTCGCCGGCCAGGTCTTCACCAGGGTCACCTGGAACCTCGGCGTGCTCGCCGCCGGCTCCACCCGCACCATCAGCTATGCCGCCGGGATCCCGCTCCGCGCCAACACCCTCGCCTGGCCGGCCGGCACCCCCGCCGCGGCCTCCCTGCTCCAGGGTGCGAACCTCGACAACAACACCGGGGCATCCACCCGCCAGGAAGACGCCGCCGCCGCCGGCCGGTCCCTGACCAACACGGCAACGGCCTCCGGCACGTACACCGGCAAGGTCGCCACCCCGGCGGATGCCGCCGTCTCCTCCAGCGACTCCGTCACCGTGAAGGCCATGGACCTGTCCATCGTCAAGTCCGGCCCCGGCCTGTTCAGCGCAGGCGACACGGCCGACTTCTCCCTGCTGGTGCGCGCCGGCGAGTACACCGACGACACCGCCATGACCATCGTCGACACCATCCCCAACGGCCTCTGCCCCATCCTGCCGGCCTCCGTGCTGTTCACCCGCAGCGCAGGCTGCCCCGGTGACGGCACCGTCACCAATGCCACCGTGACCGGCGCCGTCGCCAACAGCGACGGCACATTCACCGTCACCATGACGCCCGCGCCCGACGCGATCGCGCATGGCGACAGCGTCACCATCGAATACAGCGCCTACATGAACGAGACCTACCAGGGCACGTCCAGCGCCGGAACCGGCGCCGGGGTGCCCACCGCGGCCGGGGACTCCTTCCGCAACACGGTCACCATCGCCGGCACCACGACCGGGCTCACCCCCGGCGACCTGGCCGTCAAGGCGGTCACCGACGACTCCTCCGCAGCGCTCGGCTCGGACGGACCGGAAATCAGCAAGAAGGTGCTGCAGCGCCCGACCCCCGGTGCCACCCCGGTGGACTGCGCGGCCGCCGACCCGACCCAGTACGTCGATGAAGAATCGATCCCGCCCGTGATGCCGGCCTATCAGGTCGGCGACAGGGTCTGCTTCGAACTCACCGTCACGTTCTCCACCTCGACGAAGACCCGAAACGCCCAGATCACCGACTTCGTGCCGGTCGGCACCCGCTACGACGCCTATGCCCTCGCCCCCGGCGGCACCGTCGCGGTCACCCCCGTCGCCGGCACCCAGTCCGCGACGCCCCTGGTCGCCGACCCGCTCCCCGCGGCCTGGGACCTCGGCGTCACCGAAGGCGGCACCGACCGCTTCGTGCCCAAGGGTTCGACCCTCACCCTGTACGTGAGCGCCATCATCGATTCGCGCACCGACGGAGCGGCGGTCGACATCACCGCCAACCTGATGAAGTACCGCCAGGAGACGACCAGCGGCGGCGTGCTCGCCCTGCGCGATCAGGTCGACTACAGGGTCGCCCCGACACCGGCGGTCGTGCTCGCCAAGAGCATCGCCCAGGTCAACGGCGCCGCCCCCGCGGCCCCGAATGACAACGTCGTGGTCAAGGAGGGCGACGTCGTCACCTACTCCGTCGACGTGAGCGGCGCCCCCGCGAACTTCTTCGACGTGGAGAACGTCACCGTCTGGGACGCGCTCCCAGCCGGCTACGACTGTGCGACCTGGACCGTCACCGCCATCACCGCGGGCGGGGTCTGCCGCAACCCGGGCGACGCCGGCTACCCGGCGAACTCCGCCACTCCGACAGGGCGCAGCGTGATCGAGTGGACCATCGTCGGGCCGCTCGGTGCCGCCGTTCTCGCCAACCTCGCCTACACCGTGACGGTTCCCGCCGGCGTGAGCGTGTCCCGGGTCTTCGTCAACACGGCATCCGTCGTCGCGTTCACCACTCCGACCACCAACGGCACCGACCAGACCTACTTCCCGAAGGGCTCGCTCAACCCTTCCCACGACACCGACGGCAACGCCGCCCCGGCGAACGACAACGCCCAGGTGCGTCTTCCTGATGCCGTTCCGGGCAAGTCCGGCGTGACACGTATCAACGACGTCAACAACAACGCGGCCAGCCAGGCCGTCGCCGGTGAACTCGTCGACTACACCTTCTCCGTCACGGTCCCGCCCCGCACCACGGTCTTCAACGGCGTGCTCTCCGACGCCCTCCCGGCCGGCCTGACCACGACCGGCGCGACCGCCACGGCGACGCTCGACGGCGGGGCACTCCCGGCCGGATTCGGGCTGGACACGACCACGGGCAAGCTGACCTTCCCGGCGACACACGACAACACGACCGCGATCGGCCAGGTCTTCACCGTGACCCTGCCCGGCGTGCTCGTGGGCGTCGGATTATCCTCCGGCAGCCTCCGGAACACCGCGACGTTCGCCAGCACGGCCACCCTGACCGGCGCCGCGCTGCCTGCCCGCACCGCCCAGAAAACCGTGACGGTCGTGACGCCTCTGCCGACCCTGACCAAGACCGTCGACACGCCCACCGCCCGCGGCGGTGACCTGGTGGTCTTCACACTGACTGCCGGCAACACCAGCGGCCGCCCGGCCGCCTACGACTCCGTCATCACGGACTGCCTGCCCGCGGGCCTGGCCTTCGACCCCTCGACCGGGTTCCTCACGTCTCCCTCCGGCACCACGGTCGCCTCCGAGGCCGGCACCGGAACCGGCGCGGGCGGAAACGGCTGCGCCGTCGGCACCACCCGGATCACCTGGGCGCTGCCCGGAACGGGTGCCCTCCTGCACCCCGCGACAGCCACTGTCACGTTCCAGGCCCGGGTGACGCCGACCTCCGCCGGTCTCGAGACGTACACCAACACCGCGTTCGTCACCGGATCGACCCTGGACAGCTCCGGCGTCACCCCGGTGAACGACCCGGCCATCGAACGGGTCGTCACGGCGTCCTCCTCCGCCGTCGTGACGGTGCAGGGCGCCGTGACCGTGAAGACGGTGCTGCCGGCCACCGCCACCATCGGCGGCACGATCGACTACACCGTGACGGTCACCCTGCCGCAGAACGTCAACTTCTATGACGCCGCGATCATCGACACCCTGCCCGTCGGCCTCACCGCCGGAACCGCGACCGTGACCTGCCTCACCGCCGCCGCCGTGGACTGCGCGGCGGACCTGCCCGGAGCCGGGGCGCCCCTCACGGCCTCCGGCCAGAAAATCGGCTGGTCGCTCGGCGACGTCACGGCGAAAGCCGAGACCCGCACCCTCACGGTCACCTTCACCGGTACCGTCACCTCGGCGCCCAGCAACGCGGCAGGCGTGATCCTGAAGAACGGCGCGTTGCTCGGCTGGAACGTGCTGAACGGAACCAACCCCACGGCGGCGAACGCGTCCTTCGCGCGCACCGCGGCATCCGCCACCGCCGACGTGACGGTTCTCGAACCGTCTCTCTCGATCGCCAAGGCCGTCTCCGACACCACGCCGGAACCCGGCCAGACCTTCACCTATACGGTCACGGCGCGGAACGCGAACACCGCCACTACGAGCGACGCCTACGCGGTGAGCATCGTCGACACCATCCCGGCCGGCATCGACCCGGCGAGCATCGTGAACATCTCGAACGGCGGCGTGCGCTCCGGCAGCACGATCACCTGGACCGTCGCGAGCATCGCCAAGAATGCCACCGCGGTGCTGACCTATGACGCCACGCTCGCGGCCTCCGGCACCCTCGGCACCGGCGCGATCATCAACACGGTGACCATCCCCACCTACCGGTCGCTGCCCGCAGCAACGCCCGATGAGCGCGAGTACACGGTCAACCCGCCCCGGGCCACCGCCTCCGTCACACCGGACTTCCCCCGTATCGTGCTGACCAAGGCGCCGTCCAACGGCACCACCGCCTACCCGAACACCCCCTTCGGCTGGACCCTGGGCCTGACGAACACGGGCTCCGGAACCGCCGCCACCGTGACGGCGACGGATGTCCTCCCCGCCAACTGGGAGTATCTGGCCGGCACCGGCACGGTGTCGGTCAACGGCGCCCCGGCCGTTGCCCTTGCCGACCCGGCGGTCAGCACTGCCTCTGGCGTGCAGACCCTGGTCTGGCCGGCCTTCACGGGCGTCGGCCCCACCGGCACGATCGTCATCCGCTACTCGGCCCAGCCGGCCCTGGCGGCGGCGACCACCACCCCGGGCGCCGGCGCGGGCATCCTGCACACCAACACGCTGTCCGCGTCGACGACGGATGCGACCGGCGCCACCGGCCGCTCCGGCCCGACCTCCTACACCGGGGCGCCGGCCACTGCGGCTGCGCAGCTGGACTCCGCCGACGTGGTGATCGTCAAGGCCGCCGGCAGCGCGCTCGTCGCCGGCGCCACGACCGTCGACGCCTGGACCCTGACCGTGAGCAACAGGGGGCCGGACACCGCGGTCGGCGTGGTCGGCGGTCACAACTTCCGGGTCACCGACACCCCGGCCCAGCCGCTTCCGGCCGGGCTGACGGTCTCCGCCGCCTCCGGCGCCGGCTGGTCCTGCACCGTCCCCGATGTGTCCACCGGCGCCTTCACCTGCGACCGCCTGAACAGTGCTGAAACCCTGGCATCGGGCAGCGCCTGGCCGCCGATCACGGTGGCCGTCGCGGTCGCCGCCGACGTCGCATCCGGCACCGACGTGGCCAACACGGCCTCGGTCGCCAGCCGCACCTTCGACCCGGCCCCCGGCAACAACGCCGACGCCGAGACCATCGCGGTCGGCACCAGCGCCGACCTCCGGGTCGCGAAGGCGTCCCAGGGCGACTTCACGGCCGGGCAGGTCGCCACCTGGACCATCGACGTCACCAACGACGGACCCTCGCTCTCCCGGGCCCCGATCGAGGTCGCCGACACCCTGCCGGCCGGACTCTCCGAGGTCTCGGCCACCGGAACCGACTGGACCTGCGACACCGCAGCGACCCCGGTGAGCTGCACGACCGACACCGACCTCGCGCTGGGTGCCACCTCCCGCATCACCGTGACCGCCCTGATCGACTCGGGCTTCACCGGCAGCCTGACCAACACGGCGACCGTGTCCGGCACCACGCCTGACCCGGATCCGAGCAACAACGAGTCCCGCACCACCGACGACGTCGGCACCGGAACGACCCTGTCGATCGAGAAGACGCTCCTGGACGCGGCGCTGGTGCCCGGCGCCGAGGCCACCTACCGCTTCGTCGTCACCAACACCGGCACCGCCGACGCCCGCACGGTCACCATCGCCGACGAGCTCCCGGCCGGGTTGACCTTCGTCGACACGGCCGCCGCCGGCCCGGGAACGTGGGCCTGCACCGAGACGTCCACCGGCCCCTCCACCGTCGGCTGCGCCCTGACCGGCACCCTCGAGCCCGGCGCAGCCGCCGCCCAGACCGTCGACCTGACGGTGCGCGTGGCCAGCAGCCTGCTCGGCGACGTCGTGAACGCCGCGACCGTCACGGCAGACAACGCCGATCCCGCCACCGACGACACGAACACCGCCCTCACCGGGGTCTCCGACCTGGGCATCGTCAAGTCCCACCCGGACGCCCCCGTCTCAGCCGGAACCGACGTGGTCTACACCCTCGAGGTGGAGAACCACGGGCCCTCGGATGCCCCGATCGGCACGGTCGTGACCGACCGCGTTCCGGCCGGGCTCACCCCGGTTTCCGCCGACGGCGGCTCCGAGTGGACCTGTGACCCGCCGGCCGGCCAGGAGCTGACCTGCACGAGCACGGGCATCCTCGTCGCCGGCGCCACGGCGCAGCCGATCCTGGTCACCGTCACCGTTCCGGCCGACGCCGGCGCGGCGACGTTCACCAACGTCGCCGAGGTCACCGGTGTCCTCGACGAACCGACGCCCGACGCCAACCCGAACACGGCGAGCGACCCGACGGTCGTGACCGCCCTGGCCGAGGTCGGCATCGTGAAAACCGTCACGTCCGACAAGCGATCCGTCGTCGCCGGAGGCTCGATCAGCTACACGCTGACCGTGACCAACGCCGGCCCCTCCTTCGCGGACGCCCTCACCGTCTCCGACACCCTCCCGGCCGGCTTCACCGCCACCGCGATCACCGGAGACGGCTGGACCTGCGCACTCGCCACCGTGAGCTGCAGCCGGGACACCCTCGGGCTGACCACCGTCGTCATCACCGTCACCGCGACCGTCTCCTCCGCGGTGTCCGACGGCACGGTGGCCACCAACTCGGCCACCGTCGTCTGGACCGACAGTCGCCCGGAGCCGCACTCCGACACCGACACGTTTCCCGTGACGGTCGACGCCGTCGCCGATCTGGTTCTGGTCAAGACGGCGCGCACGAGCACGGTCAACGCCGGCGAGGCCGTCGACTTCGACCTTCGGTTGACGAACGCCGGCCTCTCCGACGCCGTCGGCCCGGTCACCGTGGTCGACACGCTGCCGGTCGGCATCCGGTTCCAGACGAGCGAGCCCGGCTGGACCTGCGCGGCAGACGCCGCCGCGGCCGACGCGGAACAGACCGTGACCTGCACCCTCGGCGACGGAACCGTGGGTCTGGCGGCCGGCGGCACCGCAACCCTGCTGACGCTCACGACCGGCACCGACCCCGCGCTCGGCCCGGTCACGCTGACGAACACGGCCGTCGCCGCGACGCCGACCACCGAAACCGACCTCGTCAACAACGAGAGCTCGGCCCCGGTCACCTTCACCCGGCTCGCCGACCTCGCCATCGCCAAGTCGCATGTGGGTGACGGTGCCATCGGCGCAGTGACGGCATTCCCCATCGTCGTCACCAACGCCGGTCCGTCCACGGCGGTCGTCGTGACCGTGGTCGACTCCCTGCCCGCGGGGCTCACCTGGGTCGACGCCGCCGGCAGCGATCCGGCCTGGACCTGCACGGCCGGGGCGACCGACGCCGACACCGGGGTCACCCCGGTGACCTGTGCGCTGGCGGGGGAGCTGGCACCAGCCGCGACGGCACCGACCCTGATCGTCAACGCCACGGTGGACGCCCGCGCCTACCCGCTCGTGACCAACCGGGCCGTGGTGTCCTCCGACACCCCTGACCACGACCCGGCCGACAACTCCGCGACGGACCCGCTGACGGTGACGCCACTGGTGACCCTTCAGGTCACCAAGGCGCATGTCGGGCAGGCCGCCACGGGCGAGAAGCTCGACTACCTCATCTCGGTGACCAACGTGGGCGTGACGAACGATCCCGGCGGGTTCTCGATCGTCGACGACCTCCCGTCCGGTCTGGCCTATGTCGGCAGCGAGGGTGAGGATGTCACCTGTGCCGCCGTGCGGGCAGCCGTCACCTGCGTTTTCGACGGCGAACTGGCGATCGGTGCGACCCGCACGGTGACACTGACCACCACGGTGCTCGCGGCGGCCTCCAGCCAGGTCGTGAACACCGTCGTTGCCCGGAGCCTCTTCGCCGACCCGGCTGCGCCCACGGCCACGGCCACCGACACGGCCACCGTGCAGGAGGCGCTCGCCGACACCGGTGTCACGCGGTTCGCTCCGCTGCTGGCCCTGGCCCTGATGGTGCTGCTGCTCGGCGCGGGAATGCTGGTTTACGGACGTCGCCGAGGCGACGGCAGCCGGGGTTAGGGGCTAGCGTTGGATCATGACTGCGATCACTGACGATCTGCCCGCCCGCCTCCTGCACGAAGAGCACGAGGGGTGGCAGGCGATTGTCGCCGGCCACGGCGGGGACTACTACCGGCGAACGATGACCGGGGACGGACTCCTGATCCTGCCGGGCAGAATCGTCACCCGCGACGAGGCGATCGCCTTCTTCAAGGGGATGCCCGCGGTCACCAGCTATCAGCTGCGCGCCCCGGCCGTGGTGCGCCTCAACGATCACGCCGCAGTGCTCGTCTACCGGCTCCTGGCGCACCGCGGCGACGAGGTGATCGAGGCGAACGCGGCCACGACCTTCGTGTTCGCCGACGGCGGCTGGTGCGTCGCGACGCACCAGCAGACTGCCCTCTAGCAGCACCTCCGGCAGTCGGGAGAGGGCCCTGCCGGGTCCTCTCCCGACGCCGTTCCGCGAGGGTTGTGAACGCTCGAACCCGGGGATACCGTGGCCGTCAAATTGTCACAGAAGGGACTCCGGCCATGGCTGATTTCGGTAATGAGGGGCTCGCGGACCTGTACCGTCGGCCCGGTTCGGTGTCGAGCGTCTACGTGGACGTGACGCAGGATGCCCGGAACCCCCGGCGCACCTCAACCCTGCGCCAGCGCACGCTGCGGGAGGCCCTGACCGAGGCCGGCGCCCCCGAGATCGACGCGAGCACCATCATCGAACTGGTTGAAGAGCCGCCCGGGGTCGGCGGCCCGATGGGTCGGCTGATGGTCGTGCGGGAGGGCGAGGTCGAGCTCAACGAGGTGCTCACGGGGGAGCCGCTCGGCGAACTCCTGGTTGCCTACGGCCCCGTGCCCAGCCTGCTCCCGCTGCTGATCCACCGGCCGCGTGATTTCAGCTATGTGGTGGCCGAGGCCGGGCGTGACGGCGGCGAGATCACCCTGTTCCAGCTGAGCCGGTCCCAGCCCGTTTCCCGGGTGCGGGTGGAGGGCGACACGGAGTTTCTCACCAAGGTGGGGTCCGAAGACGACTTTCTCGCGAACGGGCGCTACCAGCACCACACCGAGGAGGTGTGGAAGCGCAACGAGGGCCAGATCGCCGCGGCGATCGACGAGATCGTGCGTGACAGCAGGGCCGAACTGCTGATGCTGACCGGAGATGTTCGCGCGCGCCAGCTCCTGGTCGACCAGCTGTCCCCGACCAGCCGGGAGGTGTTGCACGTCGTGCCCACGAACACCCGCCCGGGCGGGGCCACCCAGGAGGAACTCGAGGCAGACCTGCACCGGCACGTCGCGGCGATCCTCGCGCAGGACGAGTACGACGCTCTCGAGCGGTTGGGCACGGGGAAGGGCAACGGCCTCTCCGAGATCGACTTCGCGGCCGTGGTGCGTGCCCTGCAGCAGAGCCAGGTCGACGTGCTGCTGCTGGCCCCCGACCGGCTGCCGGGTGAGACCCTGATCGCCCTGGACCGCGGCCCGTGGCTGGCGGCCACCTCGGCCGACGCCCTCGGCGCGGGCGAACTCGGCTCGGTTCCGGCCGTCGACGCACTGATCCGCGCGGCTATTCTGACGGATGCGCGGGTGCTGGTGGTGTCTCCCGGCGAGCTTCCGGCGGAGGTGAGCGCCGCCGCGCTGCTGCGCTGGTCGACCGTCCCGGTGGCGGCCGAAGCCCCGACGCCGGCGGAGGCCGAACTGGCCGGTCTCCCCAGCCGCGGCGACGCGGTGACGTTCCCGCGTCGTCGCGCCACGTCCGGCGCCCCGAACGGAGCACCGGACGGCGGACCGGACCGGCCGGAGCGGTAGCGCCCCGCGGCGACGGATGCGCCGGACGCGCCGGGCTCAGCCCACGTTCGCCCGGCGCCGGCGGTCGTTGCCGCCGCGGAGGTCGCGGTTCAGCCGGCGGTCACCGAAGTACAGCACGGAGGCCCAGTCGACCTCTTCCGGGGTCTTGGGCACGATCACCGGCTCCACCGCCTTGGGCTTCTTCGGCGCGACGTAGAGCCAGCTCACCATTCCGAGGGTGATGTCCACGATCGAGTTGCGGATGCCGATGTACGACTTGATGGCCGACGCGGCCAGAATGGCGTTGAGCGTGGCGAAGGCGACGTTGCCCCAGCTCTGGTCCAGATAGTTGCGCCAGATCGTGAGCAGCGAGAACGCGACGATCAGGTAAGGCACGACCACGTACAGGGCCGGCGCGGCCGTGCGGTTCTTCACCTTCGGCGTGCGCACGAAGGGGATCTTCTCCCCGGTGATGGCCTGCTGCATGGACTTGAGCACGCCCGCCAGGTTGACGGGCAGGAGCACGAGGTTGAACCCGTAGATGCGGAAGATGTCGCTGAAGCGGTGCCCGGAGTCCCGGAGGTCGCTGCCCATGGCCAGGAAGTACGGCAGCGCCGCGATGAAGACGACGGGGCTGAGCAGGCGGCTGTCGTAGGGGTAGCCGAGCAGGAACAGCAGGCCGAAGCTGGCCCAGGCGATGGACGCCATGTAGTTCACCCGCAGCAGCACCTCACGGAAGAGGATCTTCTCGCGCTGGTGACGACGGTGGGTCAGCTGGGTCCAGAGCTTGGGCAGGATGAGCAGGCCGCCGTTGGCCCAGCGTCGACGCTGCACGACGAGCGAGCCGAAGTCCGGGGGCGTGGCGCTGTAGCTGAGACGTTCCGGGTAGTTGGCGAGCGTCCAGCCGTGCGTGCCGAGGTCGACGCTCGACTCGGTGTCCTCGATCACCGTGCGGTCCTGGATGTAGGTGCGGATCTCGAACCCGCCCACGGTCTCCACCTCGACGATGTCCTCGATGGCCTTCTTGCGGATGATGGCGTTGGCCCCTACCCAGAAGGTCGCACCGTAGTAGGTCATGCCCTGGTGCAGGATGTGCTGGATGTCGGTGGTGGCGCCGGCCAGGCGCTCGATCCGGGTCGGGGCTCCGCGGAAGGAGGAGTAGGGCGTCTGCGTGACGGCGACTCGTTCATTTCCGGCCGACTCCAGGAAGTAGACCAGGCGCAGGCAGTAGTCCCGCAGGAGCAGCGAGTCGGCGTCGAGCGTGAGGATGTAGGTGGTGTCCGGTACGACCAGGTCGTCGGGGTGAGGCTCGGCGTCGGACTCCCGCAGCACCACGGAACCGGCGGTGACCTCGCTCTGCCAGCGGTGTCCCATCAGGGAGATGTACGAGTTGAGGTTCATCGCCTTGTTGGCCTCGTGCGACAGGTTGCCGTACTTCTTGCGCTCGAACGTCTCGGTGCGCACGGTGAAGATCCAGGTCAGCCGCTGGTACAGCTGGCTGATCCGGCTGGTGTCCGGCGACGTGCCCTGCGCCGCGGCGGAGGTGAGGGCCAGAATGGTCAGCCGCAGTTCGCGGGCGAGCCCCATCACGACCAGGTCAACGAAGAACTCGTCGACGTGGTCCTCGATGCGCTCCGTCTCGGCCATGTGCTCGAGCCAGGCGGCGGCAGCCTCGTACTCGGCGATGAGGAGGAGGAGTTCCGCCCGGGAACCGGCCTCGTCGGTGCGGGCCCGGCTGCGGAAGCCGTCCAGGGCCGCGGTGAACCGGGCCGCGGGAACGCTCAGAACTGCGGCGATGTCATCCGTCAGTGCCCGGGTCTCCTCGAGACGGGCCATGATGGCCGGATCGGTCGGGAAGGGTGGATCGTCGACGAGCAGCACGATCTTCAGGTCGGGGAATTCCTGCAACGCCGCGGACCACAGCGTGGCCCGCACGACGTGGGGCTCCTCCGCATAGGACGGCACGAGAACGGTGATGCCCTCGGTGTAGTGCGCGTAGTGCCGGTCGAGTTCGCCGCGGGGAACGCGCTGGTGGTCCTTGAACCGGTACAGCGCACCCTGGCGGGCCAGGAGGTACATCAGGGCCGAGAAGGTCAGGAAGGTGACCACGATGACATAGGAGATCGTCTCGACCTGGAACCGGAAGCCCGCGTCCGGGTTGTTCGCCAGCTGTTTGAAGATGGTCGAGAACAGGTAATAGGCCCAGGCCACGATCGTGGTCACGATGGCCAGCCGGCCGAGGGTCAGTTTGCGCTGGGACGGCACCGGATGCACGATCGAGAGCGGCTCGGAGCGTTTCTCCGACCCCCACTGCCGCTTGCGGGCCGCGGCGACGCGTGGAGCCGTTTCGATGTCGAGGTCGGTCAAGCCCAGCGACTCGTCCGAAAAAACTGCCTGATCTGTCATTGTTCTCCGAGCGCTGGCCGAACGGGAACTCAGTCGCCCGTGGAACTGTCGGACCGCGTACCCCCAACCGGGCACGCTGTCATCCGAGAATTGCCTTCATAATAGGCGATGGAGAAACGTCGCGCCGTTCGGCCGGCAACATCGTGGGGAGATTTTCTTGTCAAAGCGCTTTCCTGGTCGCAAATTGTCGTTGGTGAGGGTGCTGGCCCTCGGAGTCGCGGCCGGAGTCGTCGTCGTCGGGGCCGGATACGGCTGGAGCGGATTCGAGGATTCCCGCGCCGCCGCAGCCGGGTCATCCGGGTTCGCCGGCTACGTCGACGTCACCGCCACACCGACCTACGCGTTCGAGCAGCCCGTCTCGGACGAGGCGGCGAACGTCGTGCTGTCGTTCATCGTGGCTGATCCGGACGAGGAGTGCACGCCCACCTGGGGTGCCAGCCAGAGCCTCGGCGAGGCCGAGATCAATCTGGATCTGGACCGGCGCATCGCCCGGCTGGTCGGTGACGGCGGCGAGGTCTCCGTGTCGTTCGGCGGCCTGGCCAACGACGAGCTGGCCACGGTGTGCACGGATGCCGGCAAGCTCACCCGGGCCTACGCGGCCGTCGTCGACCGCTACAACCTCACGTCGATCGACCTGGACGTCGAGGGAGACAACCTCTCCGATACGGCCGCCGGCAAGCGCCGGGCCGAGGCGATGGCCGCCCTGCAGAAGAAGCGGCACGCCGCCGGCGAGGACCTCACGGTCTGGCTCACCCTCCCCGTCGCCCAGACCGGCCTGACCGAGGACGGCCTCACCGCGGTGCAGCAGATGCTCGACGCGGACGTGGACCTGGCCGGAGTGAACGTGATGACGATGGACTTCGGCGGAAAACGGCCGGCCTCCATGCTCGACGCGTCGATCGCGGCGGCCGAAGCCACCCACTCGCAGCTGCAGGACCTCTATCAGCGCAACGACCTGGCGGTCGGTTCGCAGACACTCTGGCGCCAGATCGGCGTGACGCCGATGATCGGGCAGAACGACGTTCCGGGGGAGATCTTCACGCTGGACGACGCCGCGGGGCTGAACACGTTCGCGCGCGCCAAGGGTCTCGGCCGGGTGTCGCTGTGGTCACTCAACCGCGACTCGACCTGCGCGCCCAACTACCCGGACGTGACCCGGGTGTCCGACGGCTGCAGCGGCGTCAAGCAGGGTGACGCGCTGTTCGTGGACGTTCTCGGCCAGGGCATCACCGGCCAGCTCGACGCGGACGTCGTCCCGGAGGAGCCCACCGCGAAAGCCGAAGTGGTCGACGATCCGGCCACGAGCCCGTACCCGATCTGGGACGAGGAGGTCGCCTACGTCAAGGGAGACCGCATCGTCTGGCACGGCAACGTCTATGCCGCCAAGTGGTGGACCAACGGAGACCTGCCGGACGACCCGTCCGCCGCGGCCTCCGATGTCGCCTGGGACCTGATCGGCCCGGTCCTCCCGGGCGACAAGCCCGTTCCCACGCTGACCGTGCCGGCGGGAACCTACCCGGAGTGGTCCACCGACACCGTCTATCAGCAGGATGACCTGATCCTGTTCAGTGGCCGGGTGCTCATCGCCAAGTGGTGGAACCAGAGCGACAGCCCGCAGGCCGCGCTCGAGGGCGCGACCGCCTCGCCCTGGCGACTGCTGAAAAACGACGAGGTGCAGGACATCCTCTCGGAGCTGGCCGCGGCCGAGCCGACGGCGGCGCCGACCACTGAGGCGACGGCGGCCCCCCGGGAGTAGAGCGTCCGGGCAGAGCCCGGAGCGCACCATCGGGACCGTCCCGCACTGCACGTCGATCTTTCGTTCTATACTGACTAGTCAGTACAAACGAAAGGATCGACGTGCAGTCGACAGTGAGGGCGCATGATCTCGCCCTGCGGTTCCAGAGGGGCGCGGTCTACGGGCCCCTGAGCTTCGAGGCCGGCGCCGGTCTCACGGTGCTCTGCGGCCCCACCGGCAGCGGGCGCACCAGCCTGATGCTCACCCTGGCGGGGCGGATGAGGCCGAGCGAGGGAACGCTCGAGGTGCTCGGGCACGAGCTGCCCAAACGGGCCCGCCGGGTGCAGAAGAGCACCGGCATCTCCGGTTTCCACGACATCGACGCCCTCGAGGAGTCCGTCACCGTCGGAGCGGCGATCCGCGAGCGCACGGCCTGGATCTCGCCCTGGTGGGCGTTCATCCGCTCCGTCGACGACACCGAGGTGCGCCGCGTGTGCGCCCCCGTGTTCGGCGACGTGCCGATCCCGGCCGCCGACACCGTGATCTGGGACCTCGACGAGGTGCAGACGGTGCTGTTGCGGGCCGCGCTCGCGCTCATGAACGAGCCGAGAATCCTCTTCTTCGACCAGGTCGAGCAGGTGCACGAGCCGGAGTCCCGGCGCATCCTCTGGCAACGCCTGGCCGCACTCGCCGAGGCGGGCACCATCGTGATCGCCTCCGCGACCGCGCCCGAGACCGACATCTGGGGCGAGCTCGGCATCGAGCCGACCGTCGTGATGATGACCAAGGCCGTTCCCATGAATCAGGAGACCCGCTAGATGTTCGCCTTCCTCTCCTCGGGCACCGAGCTGCACCGCTTCGGCAAGGGCAAGATGCCCAAGATCGCCCTCGTCGTGCTGATGTTCATCCCGCTCATCTACGGGGCGCTCTACCTCTGGGCCTTCTGGGCGCCCGACCACCAACTCGACAACCTCCCCGTGGCGCTCGTGAACGTGGACGCCGGCGCCAGCCGCGACGGCGCACCGGTCACCGCCGGCCAGGACCTGGTCGACGAGCTGGTCGACGGCCACGAACTCGGCTGGACCGTGACGAATGCGACGGATGCCGCCGCGGGCGTCAAGGACGGCGACTACTACTTCTCCGTCACCATTCCGAGCGACTTCTCGGCCAGCGCCGTGTCCGCCGGCACGGATTCCCCGCTGTCGGCCACCGTGCAGGTCGACTACAACGACAGCAACAGTTTCATCGCCACCACCATGGGCAAACAGGCCATGGTGCAGCTGCGCGACGCGGTCGCCACCGAGATCGGCGACCAGACCGTGAACGCCCTCCTGGTGGGAGTGGACGAGGCCGGCGACGGCATCCGCTCCGCAGCGGATGGCGCGGGCCGGCTGTTCGACGGGCTCACCACGGCGTCGGGCGGGACCGGCTCCCTGCTGGTCGGCCTCGACACCCTTGCCGATGGCGCGGTCACCCTCGACGACGGCGCAGCACGCCTCGCCGACGGCGCCGGCACCCTGGCCACCGGGCTGGACACGCTGTCCGCGGGCGCGACGACGCTCGCCGAATCCTCCGTGACGCTCGCCGACGGTACCGGCCAGGTGTCCGCGGGGATGCAGGCCGCCGCGACGGGATCCGCGACCCTCTCCGAGAAGTCGGCACAACTCTCCGACGGCGCCGCGGCGATCGCCACCGGAACCGGCGCCATCGCCGCCGGCACCGCGTCGGTCAGCACGGGCGTGACCGACCTCCTCACGGCCATGCAGGCGGCGCCGGAAGGAACCCCGGTCTCGGCGTTCCTTCCCGCCGTCGAGAAGCTCGGCACCGGCGCCGCCGCGGTCGACACGGGCGCCCAGGGTGCCCTCACCCAAACCCAGGCCTACGCCGGACTCAGCGAGCAGTTCAGCGCCGGCGTCGGGGAACTCTCCACCAAGCTGGCCGCCGGGACCACCGGCGCCGCCCAGGTGGCAGCCGGGGCCGGGCAGCTCTCCGCCGGCGCGGCCTCGCTGGCGGAGGGAGCCGGCACCGCGGCATCCGGAGCGGACACCCTCGCCGTGGGCAGCGAACAGCTCGGCGCGGGCACCGGGTCACTCGTCACCGGCACCGGCGAACTCGTCGCGGGCGGGACGACGCTGAACAGCGGCGCCGCCGAACTCACCACCGGCAGTGGCACCCTCGCCGACGCCCTCAGCACGGGCGGAGAGAGCGCCCCCGACCTGTCCCCCGACCAGATCGCGCAGAAGACGGCGGTGATCGCCAGCCCGGTCACCCTCGTACAGAAGTGGGAGAACGCCTCCGGCAGCTTCGGTGAGGGGTTCGCACCCTTCTTCCTCGCCCTGGCCACCTTCGTGGGCGGACTGATCACCTGGCTGATCCTGCGCGCGCTGCCCACCCGGGCCCTCGCCAGTGCCGCCTCCGGGCTGCGGGCGACCATGACCGGCTTCCTCCCGGCGATGGCCATCGGGCTCGCCCAGGTCGTGATCATGGTGCTCGTGCTGGTCTACGGAATCGGGCTGGAGCCCGAGTACTGGCTCGGCATGACCGCCTTCCTCTACCTGACGACGCTCGCCTTCCTGGCCCTGCAGCAGATGTTCATCATCCTGCTCGGAACCGCGGCCGGCCGGGTGGTCAGCCTGGTGCTGCTCATGGTGCAGCTGAGTTCGTCGGGCGGAACCTACCCGGTGGAGACCACGCCCGTGTTCTTCCAGGTGATGCATCCGTTGATGCCGGCGTCGTACGTCGTGACCGGGCTGCGCGAGCTGATCACGGGCGGCATCGACTCTAGACTGTGGGTTTCGGTCGCCGTTCTCGTCGTCATGCTGGTCGGCTCGATCGCGATCAGTGCGTGGAGCGCCGGACGCCAGCGGATTTGGACCGTGGGCCGGCTGCACCCCGAACTGACGATCTAGCCCCGAGCCCCGCCGGGACGACACCGCACCACATCCCGCACGACCTCCCGCACCACGTCCCGCACCGGGAAAGGAACTCTCATGGCACGTGCCATCGGCACGAAGCGCGCCATCCTGGACGCGACGCTGGAACTGGCCGCGACCAAGGGCATCAGCGGCACGACGATGGACGAGGTGGCCGAGCGGGCCGGGGTGGCCAAAGGCAGCCTGTATTACAACTTCAGTTCCAAGGACCGGCTCTTCGAAGAGCTGCTGCAGGAGGGTGTCGGCGCGCTCGCCGACACCCTCCGGGCCGCATCCGCCGGGCTGCACGGGCGCGCGGCCCTCGAAGCCCTGGTGCGAGCGCTGCTCGACGGGATTGCGGCGAACACGGCCCTGTCCAAGCTGATGGCGGCGGAGATCTTCCGCACCGACCGCACCTGGCAGAAGACACTGTTCGCGCTGCGGCATGAGGCGCTCGCGGTGTTCGCCGACGCGATCGCGGAAGCGAAGCCGGGCAGTCGCGCCGACGGAACCTGCGGCCTGATGGCGTCGAGCGTCTTCGGCGCCGTGCTCATGTCAGGCCTGGAATGGCTGGTCTTCGAGCCCGAACGGCCGCGCGACGAGGTGGCTGCGGCCATCGTCGGTTCCCTCTCCGGCGGACTGTTCGGCGAGGTGCGGCCCACGTCGCGTTAGGATCGAGTGTGACCGGCGACAATTTGATCGAGCAGCCCGAGACCCTTCTTCCCGCGGAACCGGAGGTGATCGAGGCCCTGCGGCATACCACCAGCGACGAGTTGGCAAGTATCGTGGCGCAGCATCCGAAGTCCTCCCTGGCCTGGGCCGTGCTCGCAGACGCCGCCCACCTGGAAGGCCGCACGCTCGAGGCCTACGCCTACGCCCGCGTCGGATACCACCGCGGGCTCGACGCGCTCCGCAAGGCCGGCTGGCACGGCCACGGCCCGGTGCGCTGGACCCATGAACCCAACCGCGGAGTCCTCCGCGCCCTGTACGCCCTGCGCCGCGCCGCCGGCGAGATCGGCGAGCAGGACGAGTTCGACCGCCTCACCACCTTCCTGAACGACGCCGATCCCACCGCGATCAGCCGCATCGACCAGCAGACCATCACGCCGGACGGCTACCGTGCCACCGACCCGGCCCCGCCCACCGAGGCGTTCTTTATCCGAGGAGAAAACTAAATGCCAGCGATCGTTCTGATCGGAGCCCAGTGGGGCGACGAGGGCAAGGGCAAGGCAACCGACCTCCTCGGCAGCCGGGTTGACTATGTGGTCAAGTTCAACGGCGGAAACAACGCCGGCCACACCGTGGTCATCGGCACCGAGAAGTACGCGCTGCACCTGCTGCCGTCGGGCATCCTCACCGCCGGTGTCACCCCGATCATCGCCAACGGCGTGGTCGTCGACATCGAGGTGCTCTTCGAAGAACTCGACGCGCTGATCTCCCGCGGCGTCGACGTCTCCCGCCTCAAGGTGAGCGCCAACGCACACATCATCACCCAGTACCACCGCACGGTCGACAAGGTCACCGAGCGTTTCCTCGGCAAACGCCAGATCGGAACCACCGGCCGCGGCATCGGTCCGACCTACGCCGACAAGATCAACCGCGTCGGCATCCGCGTGCAGGACCTGTTCGACGAGAACATCCTGCGCCAGAAGGTCGAGGGTGCCCTCGCCCAGAAGAACCACCTGCTGGTCAAGGTCTACAACCGCCGCGCGATCTCGGTCGACGAGATCGTGGACGACCTGCTCAGCTACGCCGAGCGCCTGCGCCCGATGGTCGCCGACACCGCCCTGCTCCTGCACGAGGCCCTCACCAAGGGCAAGACCGTGCTGTTCGAGGGCGGCCAGGCCACCATGCTGGACGTCGATCACGGCACCTACCCGTTCGTCACCTCCTCGAACGCGACCTCCGGCGGCGCCGTGACGGGCTCGGGCATCGGCCCGAACCGGATCGACCGCATCATCGCCGTCGTGAAGGCGTACACGACCCGTGTCGGCGCCGGCCCGTTCCCGACCGAGCTGTTCGACGAGTCCGGCGAGTTCCTGCGCGCCAACGGCTTCGAATTCGGCACCACCACGGGGCGCCCGCGGCGCTGCGGCTGGTACGACGCGCCCGTCGCCCGCTACACGGCCCGCATCAACGGGGTCACCGACTTCGTGCTGACCAAGCTCGACGTGCTCACCGGCCTCGACGTCATCCCGGTCTGCGTCGCCTACAGCGTCGACGGCGTGCGCTTCGACGAGGTGCCGGTCTCGCAGTCCGACTTCCACCACGCCAAGCCCATCTTCGAGGACTTCCCCGGCTGGACCGAGGACATCACCGGTGCTCGCACCTTCGAGGACCTGCCCCGCGCCGCCCAGGAGTACGTGCTCGCCATCGAGAAGATGAGCGGCGCCCGCATCTCGGCGATCGGCGTCGGCCCCGGCCGTGAGGCGATCATCTCGCGTCACGATCTCGTCGACTAGGCACCTCGCCCCACCTCGCCCCACCTTCTGTGGCCGTTCCGGTCGAGAGTGACCGCTGCAGCGGTCACTCTCGACCGGAACGGCCACTGTCGTTGCCGCGGGTGGCGAGCCCGCGCTCGCGCCGACCTGACCGCCGCCGTTCATTCGGCGGCAACCTGGCGCTGCCACAGTTCTCGCATGAACGCCGAACGACCTCAGAACATCGCCATCGTGGGCCACTATGTGCGGCTCGAACCCCTCACCGGTGCGCTGCTGCCGGAGCTGCACGGCGCGATCGCGCATCCGCTGGTCTTCGACGGAGGTTTCGGCGGTGGTCCGGGCGGGCTGCGCACCAACCTGGCCGAGTTCACCGAGTGGGCGGATGCCTACGTGCACTGGGCGGGACTGCCCTACGCGGTTCGCCTCGTCGGCGGCCCGCACGACGGAGACCTCGTGGGCATGTCCACCCTCGGCGACCTGCACCTGGAGCACGAGTCGGCGCACGTCGGCTGGACCGCCTACGACCCCCGGGTCTGGGGCACCGCCGTCAACGCGGAGACGAAGCTGCTGCTGCTCGGGCTGGCCTTCGACCACGGGTTCGGGCGGGTGAAGATCCAGGCGGACGTGATGAACGTGCGGTCCTGCGCGGCCATCGCGGGCCTCGGCGCCACCTATGAGGGGATCATCCGCCGGGAGCGGCGCCGTGCCGACGGCAGCTGGCGCGACACCGTGATCTACTCGGTCCTGGACAGCGAATGGCCTCGGGTGCGCGCCGGGCTGCGGGCGAGGCTCGACGGGCGCGGTGCGGAGCCGGTGCGGTACCGCATCCGGCAGTCGCGCTGAACGAATTCGACGGAGATTCTGCCGCTGGAGGGTGAAAACCGGCCCGCGGCATCCGTTTTCGCAAGAATCTCCGTCGGATTCGTTCGCGGGCGGCGGCGGGTTTCGGCCGTAGCGGTCGGCACGAGCCCGGCACCAATGCGGGCCGGCGGCGGGGCGCGGTACAGTCGGCTGGTGAGAGACGCTCCAGACGCCGGCCGCACCCTGGTCATCCTCCAGTTCCTGGGCATGGGCCTGGTCTGGGGTGCCAGTTTCCTGTTCATGAAGATCGCCCTCGACGGGGTGACGTTCGGCCAGGTCGCGTGGTCCCGGCTGGTGCTCGGCGGGCTCACCCTCGGCCTGATCGTGCTGGTGACGCGCCCGCGGGTTCTCGATGGGCCGGTGCTGCCGCGGGAGACGATCGTCTGGCTGCACTTCCTGGTGATCGCGATCACCGGATGCGTCGTGCCGCACCTGCTGTTCGCGTGGGCGGAGCAATACGTGTCCTCGAGTCTGGCCAGCATCTACAACGCCGTGACGCCGATCATGACCGCGGTGATGGCGACGCTCGCGTTCCGGGTGGAGCGGCTCGTGCGCGGGCAGGTGGCGGGCATCCTCGTGGGCATCGCCGGCGTGGTCGTGATCATCGGGCCGTGGCGCTACGCGGCCCTGACCGGCGACCTCTGGGGCCAGCTCGCCTGTCTGGGTGCGGCGGTCTGCTACGGCTTCACGTTCGGGTACACCCGGCGGTTCCTGAGCGGGCGGCCGATCGCCCCCGCGACCTTCGCGTTCCTGAACATCGGCATCGCCGGGGCGATCATGCTCGTGGCGACCCCGGTGCTGGCGTGGCATCCGGTGGCGCTGACCGTGCCGATCGTGGCGGGCCTGCTCGTGCTCGGCGCGCTCGGCACGGGCGTGGCCTACATCTGGAACATCAACGTGTTGCGCGCCTGGGGGCCGACGAACGCCTCCACCGTGACGTACGTCACCCCCGTGGTCGGCGTGGTCCTGGGGGTGCTCGTGCTCGCGGAGACCTTCTCCTGGAACGAGCCGGCCGGGGCGGCGCTGGTGCTGCTCGGCATTCTGCTGACTCAGCGGCGGCTGCGGTTGCCGGGGTGGGCGAGGCGGGCGGGTCGGCCGGCGCCGGCAGCGGCACCGGTGGCGGCACCGTAACGGTCATCGGGGTAGCCGCGACCGGGATCCCGCCCACCTCGGCGGGGAATGCGAGCAGCGTGCGCGAAACGGTATCGTCGAACCATGGCCGCACACGAGGAATTGCCCGCCGGCGCGGGTCAGGAAGCGATCGACGAGCTGGGCAGCATCCGTCAGAGCATCGACAACATCGATGCCGCGCTGATCCACCTGCTCGCGGAGCGGTTCAAGTTCACCCAGCAGGTCGGGCGCCTCAAGGCCACACACGGTCTGCCGCCCGCCGACCCCGAGCGGGAGCTGCTGCAGATCCGGCGGCTGCGCGGTCTCGCCGAGGATGCGCGGCTCGACCCGGCGTTCGCCGAGAAGTTCCTGAACTTCATCATCGCCGAGGTCATCCACCACCACGAGCAGATCGCCGGCACCGAGTCGGCGCACGGGTCCGCGCCGCGGGCTGCGGGCGCGCCGGCGGATGCTGTGGGCACGGGCACGGGCACGGGCACAGGGACCGGCCCCGCCACGTCTCCGGCCGTCTCATGACCGCCCAGACCTCCGTCCTTCCCGGGGCGGCGCGGCCCCTCCCGGCCCAGTTCGGCAAGACCTTCGTCGTCACCGGCGCCAACGCGGGCCTCGGATATTTCACCGCCGAGCAACTCGCCGCGGCGGGCGCCCACGTCGTGCTGGCCTGCCGCAATCCGGCCAAAACGGAGGCCGCGCTGGCGGCCATCCGCGGCCGGGTGCCCGGGGCATCCGTGTCGTCGGTGCCCCTGGACCTGGCCGACCTCGGCGAGGTGCACCGCGCCGCGGACTCGCTGTTGGAGTTGCCGCGGATCGACGGGCTGATCCTGAACGCGGGCATCGTGCACCCGCCACGCACGCGCGACACGAGCCCCGACGGGCACGAACTCGTCTTCGCGACCAACTACCTCGGCCACTTCGCGCTCACCGCGCGGGTTCTGCCGGCCCTGCGGCGCACGCCGGGCAGCCGGGTCGTGGCGCTCGGGTCGATGATCTCCCGGCTGCTGGATTCCCCGCTGCTCGACCTGCAGCTGGAGTCCGGCTACAACCGGTGGAAGGCCTACGCGCAGTCGAAGATCGCCATGCAGGTGTTCGGCTTCGAGCTCGATCGACGGCTGCGGGCGGCCGGAGCCGGCGGCACTGACGGGGTGCAAAGCCTCGTTGCACACCCCGGCTACTCGATTTCGGGGCTGACGCCGGGCATCCGCGGTGTCAATGCGCCGTCGCGGGCCAAGCGGTTCTCCGACAACCTGATGTCGTTCGGTGCGCAGGGCAAGGACGTCGGCGCCTGGGCCATCGTGAGCGCGGCCGTCGACCCGGATGCCCGAGGCGGCGATTTCTACGGCCCGCGCCACCTCACGCGCGGCCTTCCGACGCTGCAGGAGCCCACCCGCACCTCGCTCGACCCCGCGGTCGCGGAATCGCTCTGGAGCCGCTCCGAGCTGCTCCTCGGCGCCCCCTTCCCCATCTAGCGCGCGCCGCGCGCCCTCCGCGCTCCCGTCACCCTCGTCACTCCCGTCACTCGCATCACCTCACGCGAGAGCGCAAAATATGCCCCTTCGTTCGCGGTTTAAGGGCAGATTCTGCGCTCTCGCGGGCCAGTTCGCGGTTCAGGGGCGCCAGCCGGCGGCACGCAGCGCCGTCTCGACCTTGCGGAGCACGGAGGCCGGCTTGCTCCGCAGATGGGATTTGTTGATGCGGATGACGCGCCATCCTTCCTCCATGATCCGGTCGAGACGGTCGACGTCCCAGTGGTACTGCTCCTCGTCGGTGCGGTGCTGCTCGCCGTCGTATTCGACCAGCACCCGGTAGCGGCGGTAGACCAGATCCCCGGTGGCGATCTTCACCCCGAGACGGTCGGTGACGGCGCAGTTCACCTCCGGCTCGGGCAGCCCGGCCCGTACCAGTAGCAGCCGCAACTCGGTCTCTTTCGGGGAGTCGACACCGGGCCGCACCCACTCGAAGGCCTCGCGAAGCTTTCTCGCACCCCGATGCCCCGCATAGCGCAGCACCCCGGTGCGCAGCTCGTTCATCGTCGCCACCGGGTTCTTGCGGCGAACCAGCGCATCGCCGACCTTGATCAGGTCGTCCAGGCGGAGCACGGATGCGAGCTGGCACCAGGTGTCGACCGGGGAGGTCACGCGCAGCCCCCGTACGTCCACGATTCGAACGGTGCCCGGCTCGACATGGTGGCCGACGATGCCGCGCACCCGGTGCCGGGTCGCCGGGTGCTCCGTGCACACGTGCAGGGTGCAGTCACGCTCCAGGATCAGGGGCAGCGGAAGGCCGTGGATGATCGCGGCGGTGACCTGACTGAAGAACTGGTCCGGCGACATCCGTCGGCTGTACGTCTCGATGCGTGTGCGTGGGGAGTCATCGCCGCCCCGCGGGGAACGGATGCCGGAGAAAGGCTGAACGAGATCGGTGCCCCGCATCCGTTTGAGTGAGACGCCCGAGGCGGAGCCTTCAGCGGTCGTGAATGCCCGCCCGGACAGCGACGGCGGCAGTTTCTCAGCCCGTTTCATCCCCAGATGATGCACGACTCACTCGCCGAGCCGCAGAATCCATCCACACCCTCGCGTTCCCCTCCCGCCCTGAACCCGCGAGAGCGCATTATCTGCCCTCTCAATTGCGCTGAAAGGGCAGATAGTGCGCTCTCGCGACCGTTTGGGGGCGGAGGAGGAGGCGGGGGCGGAGGAGGGCGGGAAACCGCTACTGCGCGAAGCGGGACGGGAGGGTGCTGCGGTGGCGCGACTGCAGGTCGGCGAGCGACACCGTGAAGTAGTCCTGGATCTCCAGGGTCGCCGAGGTCGAGTCCGTCACTCCGATGCGCAGCACCGGGTAGCCCCGCCCCTCGCACAGGCCGAGGAACTTCACGTCGTCTTCGCGGGGAACCGACACGATCACGCGGCCGGCCGACTCCGAGAACAGGGCGACGGATGCGTCGATCCCGTCGCGCTCGCAGATGTCGCCGAGCCACACGCGTGCTCCGACCCCGAACCGGAGCACAGCTTCGGCGAGGGTCTGGGCGAGCCCGCCCGAGCTGAGGTCGTGCGCGCTGTCGACGAGCGCCTCGATCGACGCCGCGTGCAGCAGCCCGGCGAGGGCCGCCTCGCCGGCGAGGTCGACGACGGGCGGCATTCCGCCGAGGTGGTCGTGGATGACGCCGGCCCAGGCCGAGCCGTCCAGCTCCTCGCGGGTGACGCCGAGCAGGTAGATGTTGTGTCCGTCGTCCTGCCAGCCGCTGGGCACGCGGCGGGCGACGTCGTCGATCACGCCGAGCACGGCGACCACGGGGGTCGGGAAGATCGGCTGGTCGCCGGTCTGGTTGTAGAACGACACGTTGCCGCCGGTGACGGGGATCTCGAGCGCCAGGCATCCGTCGGCCAGACCGTCGACGGTCTTCGAGAACTGCCACATGACCTCGGGGTTCTCCGGCGAACCGAAGTTGAGGCAGTCGCTGATGCCGACCGGCACCGCGCCGGTGACGGCCACGTTGCGGTAGGCCTCGGCGAGGGCGAGCTGCGCGCCGCGGTAGGGGTCGAGCTGGCAGTAGCGGCCGTTCGCGTCGGTGGCGATCACGAAGCCGAGGCCGGACTCCTCGTCGATGCGGATCATGCCCGCGTCGTCGGGGAAGGAGAGGGCCGTGTTGCCCATCACGTAGCGGTCGTACTGGTCGGTGATCCAGCTCGGGTCGGCCAGGTTCGGCGAGCCGAGCAGGGCCAGGAACTGCTCGCGCAGCACCTCCGGCGAGACCGGGCGCGGCAGCGCGGAGGCGGTGTCGGCCTGCAGCGCGTCGAGCCAGGTGGGGTAGGCGACCGGGCGGTCGTAGACCGGGCCGTCGACGGCGACGGTGCGCGGGTCGACGTTGACGATCTCCTCACCGTGCCAGTCGATGATCAGGCGGCCGGAGTCGGTGACCTCGCCCAGCACACTGGTCTCGACATCCCACTTGGCGGTCACCGCGAGGAAGCCGGCGAGCTTCTCGGGGGTGACGACGGCCATCATGCGCTCCTGGCTCTCGCTCATCAGGATCTCTTCGGCCGTCAGGGTGGGGTCGCGCAGCAGCACCTTGTCGAGCTCGATGAACATGCCGCCGTCGCCGTTGGAGGCGAGCTCGCTGGTGGCGCAGGAGATGCCCGCGGCGCCCAGGTCCTGGATGCCCTCGACCAGCTTCTCGCGGTAGAGCTCGAGGCAGCACTCGATCAGCACCTTCTCGGCGAACGGGTCGCCGACCTGCACTGCGGGGCGCTTGGTGGGGCCGCCTTCGGAGAAGGTGTCCGACGCGAGAATGGATGCTCCGCCGATGCCGTCGCCGCCGGTGCGGGCTCCGAAGAGCACGACCTGGTTGCCGGCGCCGGTGGCGTTGGCGAGGTGCAGGTCCTCGTGGCGCAGCACTCCCACGGAGAGCGCGTTGACGAGCGGGTTGCCCTGGTAGACCTTGTCGAACCAGGTTTCCCCGCCGATGTTGGGCAGGCCGAGGCAGTTGCCGTAGAAGGAGATGCCGGACACGACGCCGTGCACGACGCGGGCGGTGTCGGGGTCGTCGATGTCGCCGAAGCGGAGGGCGTCCATCACGGCGACCGGGCGCGCGCCCATCGAGATGATGTCGCGCACGATGCCGCCGACGCCGGTCGCGGCACCCTGGAACGGCTCGATGTAGGAGGGGTGGTTGTGCGACTCGATCTTGAACGTGACCGCCCAGCCCTCGCCGACATCCAGCACGCCGGCGTTCTCGCCCATGCCGACCATGAGGTTCTTCTTCATGGCGGGGGAGACCTTCTCGCCGAACGAACGCAGGTATTTCTTCGAGCTCTTGTAGGAGCAGTGCTCGCTCCACATCACCGAATACATGGCGAGCTCGCCGCTCGTGGGGCGGCGGCCGAGGATCTGGCGGATCTCCGCGTACTCGCCCGGGGTCAGCCCCAGCGCATCGAACGGCTGCTCTTTCTCAGGCGTCGCAATCGCGTTCGCAACGGTGTCGGCAATGCCGCGGGAGGGTGTGGTGGTAACAGCGGTCACGAGGCGTTCTCCCAGGGATAGCGGATGCTTGACGCGCTCAGTCTACCCGCCCGGGTCATCGCCGGTCCGGGCCGGGTGAGTCGGCGCTGAGCTGTCAGGACGGCGACACCGCGTCAGTCAGCTCAACGGCGACACGGCGATGGTGCCGTCAGGCACCGCCGCCGGGCGGGCCCAGCGTCAGCAGCACCGTGAACACGGTGACCAGACCGACCACGAGAACGGATGCCAGCAGCACCGGCCGCGCCAGGCCGACGCGCAGCAGCCGGCTCACCAGCGTGTGGTCGCGGGGGTCGTCGGTGGCCTCCCGGCGCCAGTCGCCGGCGAGCAGGGTGCGCCGCTCGAGCCAGCGGTCGAACGGGATCGTGGCATAGGGCACCACCGCGGTTCCCACGGCCAGCATCATCAGCCGGAGACGCCAGTGCTGGTTCACGCCCACGAGCACCGCCGTGATCCCGTAGGCCAGGAACACCAGCCCGTGCACGAAGCCGCCCACCCGAACCGCTCCGTCGCCGAACTCGCCGGGCACGAACACGTACTTGAGCAGCATCGCGGTGATCAGGATGGTCCAGGTGATCGCCTCGGCGATGGACAGGATGCGGTAGAGCAGACGGGGTGACACGGGGACAACACTCCAAAGGGTGGGGAACACGGCAGAAGGGGGAGCTTCGATCTTCGCAGGATGCCGGGGCCGAACGCATCCGCCGAAAGGATGACTCGGTCAATCGGCAGGTCAGGGGCAGCGGCGGCCCCTCGAGGGGCCACCGGACGAGGCCTTCGCCCCCGGGATGACCGACAGTCTGACGAAGCTCCGCCGGGAGATCGAAGCGGATGGCTGGGTCGAGACCGGCCGCGGAGCCGAGCCGTCTGCGTACATTTTCGCGCGGCCCGACGAGACGACCAGGGCACCGTGACCCTGCGCGACCCGGGGTTCCGCTGACGTTCGCGGGGCCGACCACCCAGCCGACTGTGCCAGTCTGAAGGGATGACGTACCTTCCCGCAGACATCCGTTACGACTCCATGCCCTACCGCCGCACCGGTCGCAGCGGCCTCAAACTGCCCGCGATCTCACTGGGCCTCTGGCAGAACTTCGGCGGCACCGCGACGATGGAGACGCAGCGCGCCATCCTGCGCCGCGCCTTCGACCTGGGCGTCACCCACTTCGACCTGGCCAACAACTACGGTCCGCCCAAGGGCAGCGCCGAGAGCAACTTCGGCGTGCACCTGGCGCAGGACTTCGCCCCGCACCGCGACGAGCTGGTCATCTCGACCAAGGCCGGCTACGACATGTGGTCGGGCCCCTACGGCAACTTCGGCTCGCGCAAGTACCTGCTCTCGAGCCTCGACCAGTCGCTCGGCCGGATGGGCCTGGACTACGTCGACATCTTCTACTCGCACCGGGCCGACCCGGACACCCCGCTCGAGGAGACCATGGGCGCGCTGCACACGGCCGTCACGAGCGGCCGGGCGCTGTACGCCGGCATCTCGTCATACTCGCCCGAGCGCACCCGGCAGGCGGCCGCGATCCTCGCCGAGATGGGCACGCCGCTGCTGATCCACCAGCCCTCGTACTCGATGTTCAACCGCTGGGTCGAAGACGGTCTGCTCGACACCCTCGACGACATCGGCGTCGGCTGCATCGCCTTCTCCCCGCTCGCGCAGGGCCTCCTCACCGACCGCTACCTGAACGGGGTGCCCGAGGGCTCCCGCGCCTCGCAGGCCGGTTCGATGAGCCGTGACATGGTGAACGATCAGACGGTGGGGCGCATCCGTGCCCTGACCGAGATCGCGGATGCTCGTGGCCAGTCACTCGCGCAGCTCGCCCTGTCCTGGGTGCTGCGGCGGGACACCGTCACCTCGGCGCTCGTGGGTGCCTCCTCGGTCAAGCAGCTGGAGACGAACATCGCCGCGATCGACAACCTCGCGTTCACCGCGGAGGAGATCACCGCGATCGACGAGCACGCCGTGGACATGGGCATCAACCTCTGGGAGCCGTCCAGCGCCGTCTGATCTGACCGGCGCCCGCGCGGCCCCTGCGCGGTACAGTGGCTCCCTGGCCTCGAGAATCGTCGTTTGCACCGAGAATCGCCGCCGGATCGGCGACACTCGGCGCAAACAGCGACTCTCGGCGGGCGAGGCGGGCTTCGGCGCAGCACGAACACGAAACCCGCGGCGAGCGGATGCTGCTACGCGCTGACGAGCATCCGTTCGATCACCGAGGTGAAGAAGGTGATCCCGTCGGTGCCGCTGCGCATGGCGTCGGTGGTGTCGGGGCCGAAACCGGGCTCGACCGCATGCTCGGGGTGCGGCATCAGGCCGACGACGTTGCCACGCATGTTGCTGATGCCGGCGATGTCGTTCAGCGAACCGTTCGGGTTCATGCCGACGTAGCGCACGACCACGCGGCCCTCGCCCTCGAGGCGCTCGAGGGTGTCGGCGGAGGCGATGAAGCCGCCCTCGCCGTTCTTCAGCGGGATGGTGATCTCCTGGCCGGCCGCGAAACCGCCGGTCCAGTCGGTGAGGGCGTTCTCGACGCGCAACCCCTGGTCGCGGCAGATGAACAGGCCGTGGTCGTTGCGGATCAGGCCGCCCTCGAGCAGGTGCGCCTCGGCGAGCATCTGGAAGCCGTTGCAGATGCCGAGCACGGGCATGCCGCTGTTGGCGGCGTCGATGACCTCGGCCATGATCGGCGAGAGGCTCGCGATGGCGCCGCAGCGCAGGTAATCCCCGTAGCTGAAACCACCGGGCAGAACGAGCGCGTCCACTCCGTGCAGGTCGTGCTCGCCGTGCCAGAGGGCGACGGGCTCGGCGCCGGCCAGGCGGATCGCGCGCGCGGCGTCGCGATCGTCGAGCGAACCGGGGAACGTGACGACGCCGATGCGCATCAGTGCGTCTCTCCGGCGGGTGCCTCCAGCACGTGGATGCCGACGACATCCTCGATCACCGAGTTGGACAGCACGGTGTCGGCGAGTTCCTGCACCTCGGCCAGCACGGCGTCATCGACGTGGCCGTCGACGGTGAGCTCGAACCGCTTGCCCAGGCGCACGCTGGTGAAACGGGTCTTGCCGAGGCGACCCAGGGCGCCGGCGACGGCCTTTCCCTGCGGGTCGAGCAGCTCGGCCTTGGGCATAACTTCTACGACGATTGTTGGCATAGCTCACTCCGGAGACGTCGGCGGGTGGATTCCACGATTCTACAGGCCGCCTCCCGGGCCGCCGAGCGCACCGGCCAGACCCGTGCCGGCACCGCCGAGCGCCACGCCATTCCCGCCCGCGAGCCCGCTCTGCCCGAGCAGCACGCCACGCAGCACGTCCCGGATCGCCGCGACCCCCTCGAAGGTCTCGACGAAGCTCGTGCTCAGCGGGGACAGGCCGATGCGCAGGGCGTCGGGGCCGCGAAAATCGGGGATCACATCGTGCTCCCACAGGATCTGCGTCACCTGCCGCATGGCCGGGTGGTTCACGGTCAGGTGCCCGCCGCGGTGCGTGGGCTCCCGCGGCGACGACACGGTCACGCCCATCGGCGCGAGCCAGGCGTCCACCAGGGTCAACGCGAACTCGGTCAGCGCCACCGACTTGGCCCGCACCTGGTCGATGCCGGCCTCCTCGATCATCGCGATCGAATCCTGCATGGCCAGCATCCCCACGATCGGCGGGGTGCCGCTCATGAAACGACGGATGCCGTCGGCCGGCACATACCCCGGGCCCATCATGAAGACATCCTTCGTTCCCATCCAGCCCTGAATCGGCTGGGTGAGAACGTCCTGCAGGTCGCTGCGTACATAGGCGAACGCGGGGGCGCCGGGGCCGCCGTTCAGGTACTTGTAGGAGCAGCCGACGGCCAGGTCGACGTCGCACAGGTCGAGTTCGACCACCACGGAGCCGACCGAGTGGCTGAGGTCCCAGAGCACGAGGCCGCCCGCGGCGTGCACCACCGCGGTGATCTCGCGCATGTCGGCGAGGAAGCCGGAGCGGTAGGCCACGTGGCTGAGCAGCACGAGCGCGGTCTGCGGGCCCACCGCCTGCCGCACCTGTTCCACCGTGACGCCGTTCGCGGGGTCGGAGTGGATCCAGCGCAGCGTCATGCCGCGCTCGGCCGCGATGCCCTCGAGCAGGTAGCGGTCGGTCGGGAAGTTGTCGGTGTCGAGCACGATCTCGGTGCGCATCGGTTCCGTGTCGACGCGGAGGTAGTCGACGGCCGCGCGGGCCAGTTTGTAGAGCAGCACGGTGGTCGAGTCGCCCACGAAGACCTGGCCGGGCCCGGCGCCGAGGGCGGCGCGGCCGATGTCGTCGCCGATCTTCAGCGGCAGGTCCAGCCAGGCCTCGTCCCAGCCGCGGATCAGGCGGGTGCCCCAGTCGTGGGTGAGGAACTCGGTGATGCGGGCCACGCTGGCCCGGAGGGGCCGGCCGAGGGAGTTGCCGTCGAGGTAGGCGACGGGGTTCGGGGTGTGCCCGGTCGAGCCGCCGGTCGAGCCGCCGGTCGCGCTGTCCGGCTCGATGCCGACGAACTGCCGGCGGTAGTGCCCGAGCCCGTCGATGCGGTCCATCCGGCGGGCGAAGGCCAGGTGGGCATCCTGACTGCCGTTGCCGGCGGAGCTGATGTCGGTGCTGGGGGTCATCTGGATTCCTCGAGGTCGAACGGATGATGGGCAGCGCTCTCGCAGCGATGCGCGCTTCCCGGGGGCTCGCCGACACCGTGCCGCGCTGGAAGTATCCCACTCACGCGGGTGGCTGCGCGACTGCGGCCGGGCTGATCGCGCGGGCGGTGCCGAGCCAGGCGCTGAACGCGGCCGGCTCGGCCGGGCGCTCGCCGCGCAGCACGGTGACCAGTCGCCCTGCGGCGTGCGCGGGGTCACAGCCCGCGTTCCCCGCGGGCCCGCGCAGCACCGTGCGGAAGCCGCCGAGGTGCTCCATGGTCAGGCTGCGCAGCACGTCGTCGCCCGTCAGTCCGGCGGCCAGCAGCGCGTCGATCTCCCGCACGTTCAGCCCGACTGGAAGCGGACCGTTGCCGAGGTCCGTGCCGTAGAGCACCTGCCCGCCGGCACGGTGGAAGCGGTGCAGGTTATCGACGGCGCGGTCGAAATCGTCGGTCGGTTCGCCCCAGCCGTGGATGTCGAGGGTGCTGATCCACGCCATCCGCCCGGCCATGGCCGCGATCAGTTCGTCGGTCAGCCGCTCGGTGAACGGCGTGTGCGCCAGGGCGTCCACCCCGCCCTCGAAGGCGCGCCGGGACTGGCCGGCCCCCTCGGCGTGGGCGACAACGGGGGCCCCTCGGGCATGGGCGTGCCCGACGATCGCCGCGAGCACCTCGCCCGGCAGCACCGGGCCGGCGTCGCTGTTCAGCGTCACCTTGATCACGGATGCCCCGAGCCCCAGCTGGTCATCGACCGCGGCCGCGGCATCCGTTGCCCGGGCCACGAAGCGCACGCTTCCCTCCGGCGCCCAGGACCGCTCGCTCGGGTAGCCGCCCGGCGCGGCGAGGAATTGCCTCGCGAACACGGCCTCCGGCAGTCCCGCTCCCGCATCGCCCACATCTGCAACCGCCGAACTCGGCGACTCCGGCGACTCCGGCGCCTCCGGCGTCCACCCGCCGAGGTCGAGCACGCGGGCGATCCCGCGGGCGGTGAGCGGCGCCGGGTCGATCAGCGCGAAGTGCACATGCGCGTCGAGGAAGCCCGGCAGCACGGTCAGGCCGTCCGCGCCATCCGCCCTGCCCCTGCTCATCCGCGCCTCAGGTCCCGAGTTCGGTGCGCACGGCGAACAGTTCGGGGAAGAAGGTCAGCTCGAGCGCCTTCTGCAGGAAGGCGGCGCCGCTCGACCCGCCCGTGCCGGTCTTCATGCCGATGATGCGCTGCACGGTCTTGAGGTGCCGGAACCGCCAGAGCTGGAAGTTGTCCTCCAGATCGACGAGTTCCTCGCAGGCCTCGTAGGCACCCCAGTGCTCGCCCGCGTTCTCATAGATGCCGCGGAAGGTGGCCACGAGTTCCGGATGCAGCACCCACGCCTCGGTCACGTCCCGCTCCAGCACGGATGCCGGAATCGAGAACCCCTGCCGGTGCAGGTACCGCAGGAACTCGTCGTAGATGCTGGGGGCCGCGAGCATCTCGGAGAGGAGCGCAAGGGCATCCGGGTCGCTCTCGAACACGCTCAGCATGCGCCGGTTCTTGTTGCCGAGTGCGAATTCGACGGCCCGGTACTGGTACGACTGGAATCCGGACGAGTTTCCCAGGAAGTGCCGGAACTCGGCGTACTCGCTGGGCGTGAGCGTGGCCAGAACCGACCACTGCTCGGTCAGGGTGCGCTGGATGTGCTTGACCCGGGCGATGCATTTGAGGGCCGGGGCGATCTGGTCCTGGCGCAGGAACGCGGTCGCGGCGCGCAGCTCGTGCAGCACGAGCTTCAGCCAGAGCTCGGTGGTCTGGTGCTGGATGATGAACAGAAGCTCGTCGTGGTGCTCGGGTGAGCTGACCGGCTTCTGCGCACCGAGCAGGGTGTCCAGATCGAGGTAGGAGCCGTAGCTCATCCGTTCCCGAAAATCGGTGACGATCTCGGGATCGAACTCTCGGGTGTTGTGTTCGACCGACATGGTGCTCCGTTTCATTCGGGTGCTGACTGCATTCTGCGACACGGCCCCGGCCCGGCGCAACCGGCCGTCACCCGCCTGGGGGTCGTGGAGGTCAGCCTCCGCGATGCCAAGGTTCGGGACCTAGAATCGACTCCATGACTTCGCCCGAATCGACCCCGCAGGACGGGGCGCAGCCCCGGCGGCGTGACGCCCGGCAGAACCGTGAGCGTCTCCTCGTCGAGGCGCGGGCCCTGATCGCGGTGCATGGTGTGGATGCCTCGCTCGAGGAGATCGCCCGCCGCGCCGACGTGGGCGTGGCCACGCTGTACCGCAACTTCGCCACCCGGGACGACCTCGTTCGGGCCCTGCACGACATCGCCCTCGCCGAGCTGTCCACCGTGCGCGACGAGATCGCCGCGGCCCCCACCGCGTGGGACGGCATCGTCGTCTACACCGAGCGCGTCGCCGAGTGGCTGGTTGCCGACCCGTCGCTGCCGCCCATCCTCAAGCGCATGGAGACCATCGATCCGGCTCGCGGCAAGGTGGCCTCGTTCAAGACGATGCTGTCGGGGCTCGTGATGCAGGCGAAGCGCGACGGCGATCTCCGAGCGGATGTCGACACGGTCGATCTGGCCGTGCTGGTCACCATGGTGGGTTCCCTCGGTACCCTCGGCGGCGGATACACCGGCCAGTGGCGGCGTCAGCTGTCGATCGTGCTTGACGGGCTGCGCACCGTCGACCGGGACCGACCCAAGCTGCCGGGACGTCCGCTGGGCGCCAAGGAATTCCAGGCGGCGGTGCACGGCCTGAGTCGTCGAGCCACCCGGGCCGCCTCCCGTGGCACCGGAGCCGGCAACGGCACCGGCGGCACCGCCGGCACCGGGGGCCGGGCCGGTTCGCCGCCCGAGCCTGGGGTCTGAGTGAAGGCCGCGACCGTTTACGACGTCGCCGCGCACGCGGGGGTGTCGATTGCAACGGTTTCCCGGGTGTTGCGTCGTCCCGACGATGTACGCGCATCCACGAGAGCCCGCGTGCTGTCGTCCGTGCGGGAGCTGGGCTACGTGCCCAGCGCCAGCGCCCGCAGCCTGGCCGCGCGGCGCACGGGGGTGCTCGGCCTGTTCTTCCCGAGCATCGACGATGAGGACGATCGCGCGGAAGCGGTCTTCGAGCAGGACACGCTGGCGCGGATCGTCGTGGACATCCCCGACACCGGCGAGGTGCGACCGCCGAACCTCTACTTCGACGAGGTGCTGCGGGGGAGCGAGCGGGAGGCCTGGCGCCACGGTTTCGCCCTGATGGTCGGGGTCGGTCGCGGCTCGGACCCCGCCACCATGGTCAACGACATCGCCGGCCGGGTCGACGGCATGGCCGTGCTGGCGCGCAGTGTGCCCGACGACCTGCTCGACCATGTCTCCCGGCGTATCCCGGTGGTGCTGATCGCCGGCCCGCGGCGCGGTGACGACTTCGACCACGTCAGCGTGAGCAACACGGAGGGCATGCGCGCCCTGACCGAGCATCTGCTCGACCGGCACCGGGTGACCGCGCCCGTTTATGTCGCGGGTCCGTCGGACTCGCCCGACGACGCGGAGCGCTACCTGGGCTTCCGGCAGGCGCTCGCGGCGGCGGGGATCGACCCGGACGCGCTGCCGGTGCTGCGCGGCAACTTCTCCCGGGTGGACGCGCGCGCCATCGCCGCGGAGCTTGTGACGGCCGGGGATCTGCCGCGGGCCCTGGTCTGTGGCAATGACCAGATGGCCCTGGGCATTCTCGACGTGCTCGGCCCGGCGGGAGTCCGGGTACCGGACGACGTGATCGTGACCGGATTCGACGGGATCGAGGCAGGGCGCCTCTCGAGCCCGCGCCTGACCACCGTGCATCAGCCGATGGCCGACCTGGGGCGCGCGGCGATGCGGGCCATGCTCAGTCGCCTCGAGCACCCGGACCAGCCGCCCATCACCGCCCGCCTGCCCGTGAAGGTGCTGCTGCGGGAGAGCTCCGAGGGGGCGCCCGGGGCCTGAGACCCCCGTGTTGAGCTTTCCTCTTGCATATTGGGAATGTAAGCGCATACAGTAGACGTATCGCCTCACGCATTCCCGTTCGGTAGCGATACCGCCCGCGACTGCCGAACAGGTCAACGACGACACGAAGGATTTCAAGAGCAATGAAGCAATTGAGAGGGCACCTCATCCGAACGGCCTTTGCCGTGGTGGGCGTGACCGCACTGCTGGCCACCAGCGCGTGCAGCATGGATGTCAAGAATCAAGCGAGCGGCCCGAGCGACGGGTCCCTGCTCGTGGCGGCCGACAACGGCTCGCCCACGTTCGAGAAGAACTTCAACCCGTTCTCCACGAGCAAGCGCGTCGCCACGACGTACATGTACGAACCGCTGCAGGTCACCAACACGCTCGACGGCAAAGCGACCCCGTTCCTCGCCACCGGCAACACCCTGCCGGACGCGAAGACGGTCGTGTACGACATTCGCACCGACGTGAAATGGTCCGACGGAACGGCGTTCACCCCGGCGGATGTCGCGTATACCTTCAACCTCGTCAAGGAGATCCCCGCGCTCGACACCTGGGGCGTCTGGCAGCACATCGAGAGCCTCGAGGTCGTCGGCGACACCGTCGTGTTCCGCCTCCTGACCGAGGACGTTCCCGCTGCCGCCATCATCGACCAGCAGCTGATCGTTCCGGAGCACATCTGGAAAGACGTGAAGGACCCGGTCACCTTCAAGAACGAGGAGCCCGTCACCACCGGCCCGTTCGTGCTGGACACCTTCACCGCCAACCAGTACACGCTCACGAAGAACGCGGACTACTGGCAGGCCGACAAGGTCGAGGTGGAGAAGCTCGTGCTTCCGGCCGCGAACAGCCAGCTCGACGTCGTGAAGAACGGCTACGACTGGGCTTACGCCTTCATCACGGATGTCGAAGGCACCTGGGTCAACGCCGACAAGCAGCACAACAAGTACTGGTTCCCCCCGGGCGGCACCATCACCCTGTCCCCGAACCTCACCAAGGCGCCGTACAACGACGTGAACTTCCGCCAGGGCCTGAGCCTCGCTCTCGACCGCGAGAAGATCGCCACGGACGCCGAACAGGGCTACGTGGACGCCGCCGGCCAGAACGGTCTGCTGCTCCCGAACCAGGAGGCCTGGCTGAACGCCGACCTGCCCGATGGTGGTGCCGTGGCCCAGGACGAGGCCGCCGCGCTGGCCGCCTTCGAGAAGGCCGGCTACACCCAGCAGGGCGACAAGATGGTGGACGCTGCGGGAACGCAGCTGAGCATCACCATCCTCACGGCCAACGGCTACACCGACTGGCTGCAGGGACTGCAGACCGTGCAGTCCCAGCTCGGCGAGCTCGGTATCGACGTCAAGCTCAGCCAGCCGCAGCCGGCCGCGTACACGGAGGCGCTCAGCAAGGGTGACTTCGACATCGCGATGAACAGCTTCGGCGGCACCGGCAGTGTCTTCCAGGACATGAACACCCTGCTGAACAGCGAATTCGCCACCCCGATCGGCACCGGCACCACCGGCAACTACGGTCGCTTCAGTGACCCGAAGGTGGATGCCCTGCTGGCCGAGCTCAAGTCCTCGACCGACGAAGCCGACCAGATGGCGATCTCGGCCCAGCTGCAGACCGTGCTCTACGAGCAGCTGCCCGTGATCAGCATGTTCTACGGCGGCCTCTGGGGTCTCTCCAGCGACAAGAACTTCACCAACTGGCCCAGCGAGGACAACGCCTACGCTCCGCCGAACACGTGGAACTCGACCCCGCTTCTGATCCTCACGAATCTGAAGAAGGCGAACTAACCAGCGCCCCGTGAGCGCGGGTGGGTGCCCTTGGGGGGACTCGCCCGCGCTCACCCTCCCCGGTGCATTCCTCCCTCGGGATGCCGACTCAGATTCGAAAGGAACGACCCGTGCGCTACACGCTGAGTAAGATCGGCCTGCTGCTGCTGACCCTGTGGGCGGCCGTCACGCTGAACTTTCTCCTCCCGCGGCTCATGCCCGGCTCCCCAGCGGATGCCGCCATCGCCAAACTCGCCCAGAACGGCCCGGTCAGCCCGTCGACCCGCGCCGCGATCGAAGCCCAGCTGGGTGTGCCCACCGGCAGCGCCTGGAACCAGTACGTCGAGTACCTGAACAACGTCGTGCACTTCGACTTCGGCGTCTCGTACACCTTCTTCCCGCAGAGCGTGGCCAGCCTCGTCGGCACCGCATTGCCGTGGACGCTCGTACTGGTCGGCTTCGTCACCATCGTCGCCTTCATCTTCGGCACCCTGCTGGGAGTGCTCGCCGCGTGGAAGCGCGGCAGCTGGCTCGACACCCTGCCCACCGTCGGCGGCACCTTCGCCAGCGCGTTCCCCTATTTCTGGACCGCCCTTCTGCTGCTCTTCTTCCTCGGCTACGTAGCCGGCTGGTTCCCCACCTCCGGCGCCTACAGCAGCTCGGCGACGCCTGAGCTCTCGGTCCCCTTCCTGCTCGATGCGCTCTACCACTCGATCCTGCCGGCCACCACGATCCTGATCACCTCTCTCGGCGGCTGGATCCTGGGCATGCGCAGCACCATGATCAACACGCTCGGCGATGACTACGTCACATTCGCCGAGGCGAACGGCCTGCACCCGCGCACCGTCGCCATCCGTTACGCCGCCCGCAACGCCATCCTGCCGAACCTCACCTCATTCGGGCTCGCGCTCGGCGGGGTCGTCGGCGGGTCACTGCTCGTCGAGCGGGTATTCAGCTACCCGGGGGTCGGCTACCTGCTCTACACGGCAGTGGTCAACCAGGACTTCCCCCTCATGCAGGCCCTGTTTCTGATCATCACGATCAGTGTGCTGCTGGCCAACTTCATTGTCGACATCCTGTACGGCATTCTCGACCCGAGGACGAGACGATGACCCCCACGAGAACGATTGTTCCGCCCACCTCGGTCGTGAAGACGATGTCACCGGGCACCCACGACGGTGGCGGGGCCAACCCGCTGCTGGTGGTCTGGCGGGCCTTCGCCACCATCTGGAGCGTGCCCAAGGCGCGGATCGGGCTGGCCCTGCTCGGCTTCTTCGTGATCCTCGCCGTCTTCGCCCCGCTGCTGGCGCCCTACGCCGCGACCGACAACACCTTCGGGCGCAGCGAGGACATGAGCCCGGCGCACTGGCTCGGCACCACCGCGGCCGGGCAGGACGTGCTCTCGCAGATCATCTACGGCGCCCGCGTCTCGGTGTTCGTCGGCTTCGTCGCCGGCCTGCTGTCCACCATCATCGCGGTGTTGATCGGCCTGAGCTGGGGCTACCTGCGAGGCCCGGCCGGTGAAGTGATCAACTTCATCGTCAACCTGTTCCTCGTGATCCCCGCCCTGCCCCTGATGATCGTGATCGCCGCCTACCTCCAAAACGGCGGCATCGGCATGATCGTGCTGGTCGTGGTGATCACCGGCTGGGCCTGGGGAGCCCGGGTGCTGCGCTCGCAGACCCAGTCCCTGCGCTCGCGCGACTTCGTCACGGCCGCGATCTTCAGCGGCGAGAGCCCGTCCCGGATCGTGTTCCGGGAGATCCTGCCCAATATGACCTCACTGATCGTCGGCAGCTTCTTCGGTGCCTCGACCGCTGCGATCCTCGCGGAGGCCGGACTCGAGTTCCTCGGCCTGGGTGACTCGACCACGGTCAGCTGGGGCACCATGCTCTTCTGGGCGCAGAACAGCAACGCCCTCCTGACCGGCCAGTGGGTGCTGCTCTTCGCCCCCGGCCTCTGCATCTCTCTGCTGGCCACCTCCATGAGCCTGATCAACTTCGGCGTCGACGGGCTGAGCAATCCGCGCCTCCGAGAAGGAGCAAAACGATGAGTCTCGTCAGCGTGCAGGGCATGTCCGTGGTCTACGAGCCCAAGGGAGCGCTCCCGGTCCCCGCCGTGCGGAACGTCTCCTTCGACCTCGAGCAGGGTGACTTCGTCGGTCTGGTGGGCGAGTCCGGGTCTGGCAAGTCGACCCTGGGCTTCGCCCTGACCGGGCTCTCCAAGCCTCCGGCCCGGGTCAGTGCCGGCAGCATCTTCTTCGACGGCGTCGACATCGCCGGCATGACGCCCAGCCAGTTGCGCGTGCAGCGGCACGGCGGCTTCGCCATGGTGCTGCAGTCGGGGATGAACGCGCTCAACCCGGTGCGCAGCATCCGCGATCACTTCTTCGATATCTTCGCCGCGCACGGGCACGTCTCCAAGCGAGATCGGGAGGCCCGCGCGGTCGAACTGGTCGGCAAGGTGGAACTGCCCGCGAGCGTGCTCGACCGGTTCTCCGGCGAGCTCAGCGGCGGGATGCGCCAGCGCGTCTCGATCGCGCTGGCCCTCTCCCTGGAACCGCGCCTGATGGTCTTCGACGAGCCGACCACGGCCCTCGACGTGCTCGTGCAGCACGCAGTGATGGACACCATCCGGGAACTGCAGAGGTCGGAGAAGTTCACGGCTGTGCTGATCAGCCACGACCTCGGCATGGTGCTCGAGGTCACCGAGCGGGTCATGGTCATGCACGACGGACTGATCGTGGAAGACGCCCTCGCCGCGGAGATCCTGGCCGCGCCGCAGCATCCGTACACCCGCATGCTGCTCAGTCACTACGGCGACCCGCGTGCTGCCGTCGTCGAGGTGCCCGGGCTGGCTGCCCGCGGCGGCCGGCGAGCCGCGGTGGTCGAGCCTGTCGAAACCCCCGCGGTGGTTGAGCCTGTCGAAACCCCTGTCGAAACCCCTGTCGAAACCCACCCGCCGGCCGTGCGCAAGCGCGAGGGTCGCGCCGCCCGCGAAGCGATCGTGGTCACCAACGTCTCGAAGATCTACCAGCGGCCCAGCCGCGGGGAGCAGCCCGTCTGCGCGGTCAACAACGTGTCGTTCACCCTCGAACCCGGGGCGTCGATGGCGCTGGTGGGGGCGAGCGGCAGCGGAAAGAGCACGATCGCCAAGCTGATCACGGGCGTGGAACGTCCGACCAGCGGCAGCATCACCTTCGGCGACCTGCAGATCGACACGATCAAGCGGCGGCAGTTGAAGCGGCTGCACACCGAGGTGCAGATGGTGTTCCAGGACCCGTACGCGGCGCTCAACCCGCTGCACACGGTCGAGTACATCCTGACCCGGCCGATTCTGAACTTCTCGAAGCTGCGCGGACGCGCCGCCCGGCACCGCATGCTCGAGCTGCTCGAGACCGTGGGGCTGACGCCGGTGGAGCAGTTCGCCGCCCGGCTGCCGCACCAGCTCTCCGGCGGACAGCGCCAGCGAGTGGTGATCGCCCGGGCCCTGGCCAGCGACCCGCAGGTGATCATCGCGGACGAGCCGGTCTCGATGCTCGACGTCTCGCTGCGGGCCGGGGTCCTCGCCCTGCTCGACAGCCTGCGGGAGACCTGGGGTGTGAGCATGCTCTACATCACCCACGATCTGCTCAGCGCCCGCCTGGTGACCGACCAGATCATGGTGCTCAACAGCGGCGCCGTCGTCGAGGAGGGCGCCACGGCCGACGTGCTGCAGAACCCGCAGGACGAATACACGATCCGGCTTCTCGAAGCCATCCCGCATCCGACCGTGGGCGGGCTGGTCGACTCGTGAGCGTCGCCGACGTGGCCGGCCTGGCCGCCGGCTGACGCCTCGTTGCGGCTCCACGGCCGTCCGCTTTCTTCGAAATCTCAGTTTTCCGTTCTTTTCAGTGCAAGGAGTTATCGTGCTCAATTTTCCCAAGGGCTTCCTCTGGGGTGCCGCCACGGCCGCCCACCAGATCGAGGGCAACAATGTCAACAACGACTGGTGGGTGAAGGAGCATGCCGTCGGTACGCAGATCGTCGAACCCAGCGGTGACGCCATGGACAGCTATCACCGCTTCGGTGAGGATATGAAACTGCTTGCCGACGCCGGCCTGAACTCCTACCGGTTCAGCATCGAGTGGAGCCGGATCGAACCCGCGCCCGGCTTCGTCTCCCGTGCCGAGATCGACCACTACCGACGGATGGTCGACACCGCCCTCGAGTGCGGGCTCAACCCGGTCGTCACGCTGATGCACTTCACCGTGCCGCAGTGGATGTTCGAGAAGGGCTTCTGGCGCAATCCCGACGCCCCCGAGCTGTTCGCCCGGTTCACCGAGCTGGCCCTTCCGATCGTGTCCGACGGCGTCGACTACGTCTGCACCATCAACGAGCCCAACATCGCTTCCATGCTCGCCGGCGGGGAGAGCGCCGCCAACCTGGTGGCGTTCGGCCTGCCGCGACCCGACCTGCAGGTGGCCGACGCGCTTCTCGCGTCGCACAAGGCCTCCCGCGAGGTGCTTGCCTCGGTGCCCGGGCTGAAGTCCGGCTGGACCGTCGCCACCCAGGCGTTCCATTCCACGGGCGAGCCCGGGGCCGACGAGAAGCTGCGCGAGTACGCCTATCCGAGCGACGACTGGTACCTCGAGAATGCCCGCGGCGACGACTTCATCGGCGTGCAGGCGTACACGCGCACGTTCATCGGACCGGACGGCCCCCTCCCGGTCCGGGATGACGTGGAGACCACGCTGACCGGCTGGGAGTTCTTCCCGCCGGCGCTGGAACTCGGCGTGCGCGCCGCCTGGGAGCTCAGCGGGCACGTGCCCGTCATGGTGACCGAGAACGGCATCGCCACCGCCGACGACACCCGTCGGATCGACTACACGGATGGCGCCCTCCGCGGCCTGCACGCCGCCATGGAGGACGGCGTCGAGGTGCTCGGCTACCTGCACTGGAGCGCCCTGGACAACTACGAGTGGGCGAGCGGGTTCCGGCCCACATTCGGCCTGGTCGCCGTCGACCGGGAGACGTTCGTGCGCACGCCGAAGCCGAGCCTGGCCTGGCTGGGCGAGGTCGCCCAGCGGAACGGGCTCGCCTAGCACCATACGGATGCCGAGTGTCGCCGTTTCTGCCGAGAGTCGCCGTCCTGGCGGGTCACCTCGGCACAAGCGGCGACACTCGGCGGGGCTGGGGGACCTCCGCGCCGTGGTCCTACTTCGTGCGCACCACGATCTGGTTGCCCCACGGGTCGTCGAAGCCGAGGGTCTGCCCGTCGTGACGGGTCTGCACGCCGAAGTGGGACATCCGTTCGTTCAGAGCACCGATGTCGTCGGCACCCGGAAGGATGATGTCGACCTCGCCGAGCCCGAGCGCGAGGCGGCGCTTGCCGGCGCCGGCGCTGTTCCAGGTGTTCATGGCCATGTGGTGGTGGTAGCCGCCGGCAGAGACGAACAGGGCCTGGCCGCCGAGGTTCGCGGTGGCCTCGAAACCGAGCCGGTCCACGTAGAACTCCCGGGCGGTGCCCACATCGCCGACGGACAGGTGCACGTGCCCGACGATCGCGTTGCCGACCGACGGATGCGCCTGGCCGTCACGGGTCAGATGCTCGCCGATGAAGGTGTTCGGGTCGAGGTAGAGGGTGTCCATTTCGACCTGGCCGTGGCTCCAACTCCACTCGGTGCGGTCGCGGTCCCAGTAGAGCTCGATGCCGTTTCCCTCCGGGTCGGTGAAGTAGAAGGCCTGGCTGACGAGGTGATCGGCGCTGCCGGTGAACGATCCCGGATGCCTCGTGCCCACCGAGTACACGGCCGCGGCGAGCTGCGCCTGCGTGTCGAAGAGGATGGCGGTGTGGAACAGTCCGCTCGAGCGGGGCTCGGCGGCGGCCAGCTCCGGGGCGTGCTGCAGGATCACGATCGGCACGGTCCCGCGGCCGAGCACGGCGACCGGCCCGTCGTGGCTCTGCAGCTCGAGGGTCACCGCGTCGCGGTAGTACGTGATCATGGCGTCGAGGTCACCCACGCGCAGGGTCACCGCGCCCATGCCGGTGGACGCGGGCAGCAGGTCGTTCGCAGATCGATTCACACTGGCCTCAACGGAGGACGCGCCCTCGGTATTCCGGCGGAGCGAGCGCGCTACGCCGGCCGGGCGCCGCTACTGCTCGTCTTCGTGGAGCTGGATCAGGTTGCCGCAGGTGTCGTCGAAGAGCACCGAGGTGCCATCGGCATCCGTGCTGGGGGGGCCGGCGAACTGGACGCCCAGGGTGCGGAGCCGCTCATATTCGGCGTGCACGTCCGGGGTGCCGAACACGATGGCCGGCAGCCCGAGGCTGCGGATGCCCTGCGCGTACTTCTGGGACACCTTGTTGTCGGTCGGCTCGAGGAGCAGGCCGACCCCGTCGGGGTCCTGCGGGGACTTGACGATGTACAGCTGGTGCTCCGGCATGGCCAGCAGCTTCTCGAATCCGAGCACGGACGTGTAGAAGTCGAACGCGGCCGCGGGATCGTTCACGTGGACACTGCACATCTTGATTCGCATGGCCGGAGCGTATCATTGTGCGGCTTGTGGCCGCCGGACCGTGACGCCCCACGACGGTGCGACCGGCGGCCCGGACGCCTGCGCCGAGCCGGCCCCGGAAACGCCTACGCGGAGCCGGCCCCGGACGCCGCGCTCGTCAGCCGCTCCAACAGTTCCCGGTAGCGGGCCGCGGTCTGCTCGATGATGTCCGCCGGGAGCGCCGGCGGCGTGCCGGTCATATCCCAGTGGGCCGCGAGCCAGTCGCGCACGATCTGCTTGTCGAAGCTGGCCATCCGCTGCTCCGGGGTGGTGCCGGACTGCCAGCGGGAGGCGTCCCAGTATCGGCTCGAGTCGCTCGTGAGCACCTCGTCGGCGAGCGTGATGGCACCCGTGACACGGTCGGCGCCGAACTCGAATTTCGTGTCCGCCAGGATCACCCCGGCCCTTTCGGCGATCACCGAGGCGCGTCCGAAGATCTCCAGCGACAGGCGGCGCAGATCGTCGGCGACGGATGCCCCGACCAGCTCCACCGTGCGCTCGAACGAAATATTCTCGTCGTGTTCGCCCATCGGGGCCTTCCAGGCGGGCGTGTAAATGGGCTCCGGCAGACGGTCCCCGTTCTGCAGGCCGGCCGGCAGCGGGATGCCGCAGACCGTCTGGTCGGACTGATATTCCTTCCAACCCGAACCGGTCAGGTACCCGCGCACGACGCACTCGATCGGGAACATGTCGAGGGTTTTGCAGAGCATGGCCCGCCCGGCGACGGCGTCCGGGATCAGGCTGGTCACGGACCCGTTGACGGTGTGGTCGGGCACGAGATGGTTAGGCACGCCCGCGAGCTGGTCGAACCACCACAGGCTGAGCGTGGTGAGCAGTTCACCCTTGCCGGGGATGCCGGGCTCCAGCACGTGGTCGAACGCGCTGACGCGGTCGCTGGCGACCACGAGCACGCGCGCGGCGGTTGCGAGGTCGGCCGCGGCATCCGTGCCCGCGGTGTCGTCGGGGCCCGACGGCAGCGAGGTGGGCGACGTCGGGACGTAGAGGTCGCGCACCTTGCCCGAGTAGGCGTGGCGCCACCCCGGCAGGTCGAGCGGGGCGGATGCGGCGGGCTGGTCGAGTGCGGTCACGGCTACATTCTTGCAGGCGAAGGGGCTTACTCAGGAGAATCGCGGTGCGGGCATCCCCAGGCTGGTGTTTTCTGGCGGATCCAGCCCGTGCCGCGATTCTCCAGCGTTGGCCACAGAGAAGTGGCTGACACCGGGGCCGACTGTGCGCCGACTGGTGCATAACTCCTGCAATTTCCGGGCCGGACGTCGACCCGCCGCGTGATTCCGGGGGTCCTGCCGAGCCCGTGCGAGAAATTGCAGGAGTTATGCACGCCGCAGGCCGGGTGGCTCAGTCGGCCGGGCGGCTCAGTCGGCCGGGCGGCTCCGGCAGCCGGGTGGCTCAGTCGGCGACGCGGGCGGCGATGTCGGTGCGGTACTGCGAGCCCTCGAGCGAGATGAGGGTGAGCGCCTCGTAGGCGCGGGCGCGGGCATCCGTGAAGCCGTCGCCGACCGCCACGACGCTGAGCACACGTCCGCCGGTGGAGACGAGCACGTCGTCGATCACGGCGGTCGCCGCGTGGGCGATGCTGACGCCGGGCACGGCGGATGCCGCGTCGAGGCCGGCCAGCGCACGCCCGGTGACCGGCGCATCCGGATAGTTCTCGCTCGCGAGCACGACCGTGACGCAGGCCTCGGGGGAGAAGACCGGGCGGGCCAGGCCGCCGAGGCCGCCGGTGGACGCCGCCAGCAGCAGACCCGACAGCGGCGTGACCAGCCGCGGCAGCACGACCTGGGTTTCCGGGTCGCCGAACCGCGCATTGAATTCGATCACCCGGATGCCGTCGGCCGTGAGAATGAGCCCGCAATAGAGCAGCCCGATGAAGGGGGTGTCCTCGTCGGCGAGCCGGCGCACCGTGGGCAGCGCGATCGTTTCGATGACCTCGTCGACGAAGGCCTGCTCACTGCCGAACTCGGCATCGAGCCAGGGCAGCGGCGAGTAGGCACCCATGCCACCGGTGTTCGGGCCGAGGTCGCCGTCGCCGAGGCGCTTGTAGTCCTGGGCAGGGGAGAGGGGCAGCACACTGTGGCCGTCGCTGAGGAGGAAGAGGGAGACTTCCTGGCCGTCGAGGAACTCCTCGATCAGCACGCTGCCGTGCTGCAACCAGTGCGTGGCGTGGGCGAGTGCGGCGTCGCGGTCGGGGGTGACGAGCACGCCTTTGCCGGCGGCGAGACCGTCCGCCTTGACCACGTACGGGGCTCCGAAATCGTCGAGCGCGGCCGTGGCTTCGGCGAGCGAGCCGGCACGCTCGGCGCGTCCGGTGGGCACATGGGCAGCATCCATGATGCGTTTGGCGAAGGTTTTGCTGCCTTCAAGGGCGGCCGCGGCCTGACCCGGGCCGAAGACCGGGATGCCCCGCGTGCGCAGGGCGTCGGCGACTCCGGCAACCAACGGCGCCTCCGGACCCACCACGACGAGCTCGATGCCGTTGAGGTTGGCATAGTTCGTGACCTGCTCGGGGTCCGCCGGGTCGAGCGGCACCACCGGTACGTCCCGGGCGATGCCGGCGTTACCGGGCGCCGCCACGATGTCGTGGCGCGGCTCCTCTCGGAGCAGCGCGGTGATGATGGCGTGCTCGCGGGCACCGGAACCGAGGACCAGAATTCTCACCCCGTCAGGTTAGCGGATGCCGCCCCGACCCGCGCGGGCCAGCGCTGAGGCGGCAACGGTGTGAGAGAGCCCGTTCCGGTCGAGAGTGACCCGCGCAATGGGCACTCTCGACCGCAATGGGCACTCTCGACTGCAACGGGCACTGCGACGCACGGGTGAGGCCGACAGCCGACCGAGAGCAGGCGGCGCGGGAGGCACGTCCGGCGGGAGGCGCGTCCGGCGGCAGCCGCGGCCGACGCACAGGAGGCAGACTGGACACATGGCACGAGCGAGGATCGACGACGGCGTGGGACGCGCGGCGGTACACGAGCACGCGGCACAGCAGGGGGAGGTGAGCCGGGACATCCGTGCCCTGGCGGTCCGGTACACGCTGCAGCTGCTCGCCGAGAAGGCCACCGGCAACACGCTCGAGGTGCGCGTGCCGCCGTTCGGGGCCGTGCAGTGCATCGCCGGCCCGCGCCACACCCGCGGCACACCGCCGAACGTCGTCGAGACGGATGCGCCCACCTGGCTCGCCCTCGCCACCGGAACCCTCTCCTGGGCCGACGGCATCGCATCCGGTCGCATCGCCGCCTCCGGTCAGCGCGCCGACCTCGTCGGCCACCTGCCGCTGCTCTGAACCGGCCTCTCCCGGCTCAGCGGCGTTTTGCCGCGCGGGCGGCGGCCGCGTGGCTCGGCGACCCTCCCTCCGGCTGGGGTTCGTCGGTTCCGGTCGAGTTCGACCTGTGTGCCACGCGAAGTCGACCGAAAGTGTCGAACTCGGCGGGACGAGGGCCGGCCGTCAGATCAGGATCGCGGTGACCTCGGCGAGGGTGGGCATCGAGGTGATGGCACCCGGGCGGGTGACCGAGACGGATGCCGCGACCGTCGCCCAGCGCACCGCGTCGATCATCTCCGCTTCGGTGACGCCGGCAGGCCCGGCAGCGGCAGGCCCGGCAGGCTCTTCTGCCGTCCGCTCGCGACGAGCCCCGGTCGCCAGTCGCGCCACCAACGCCCCCACGAACGTGTCGCCGGCTGCGGTTGTGTCGACCATGCCCACCGGGCGGGCCGGCGCGAGGCCGAGTGCGGAGCCGTCGAACGCGACGACGGCTCCCTCCTCACCCAGAGTGACGATCGCCCACCGGCTGCCGCGGCTCAGCACCTCGGCCGCGCGCACCGGGTCGTTCTCACCGCTGAGCTCGGCGGCCACGGGCCGGCCGGGCACGATCAGGTCGACCAGGTCGAGGAATCCGGCGGGCAGCGCCATCGCGGATGCCGGTGTGAGCACCGTGAAGACTCCGGCGTCCCGGGCGATGGCCAGTCCTTCCGTCAGTGCCGCCACGGGCAGCTCGCACTGCAGCACCAGGAACGCCGCCGCGGTGATCATCGAACGCTGCACCTCCGTGAGCTCGGCCAGGTCGGCATTGGCCCCCGGCACCACGACGATCGCCTTCTCGCCCGAGTCGACGACCGCGGTGTGCGTGGTGCCGGTCGGCGTCGGGGACCACTCGAGACCGGCGCCATGGATGCCCTCCGTCACCAGCACCCCGCGCAGCTGTTCCCCGTGCGGGTCCGCGCCGACCATGCCGAGGAAGTCCACCGCGGCACCCATCCGGGCCGCGGCGACGGCCTGGTTCAGGCCTGTGCCGCCCGGGCCGACGCTGAACCCGGAGCCGACCATCGTCTCACCCGGGCGGGGCAGCCCCGGCTGCCGCACCACGTGGTCCATGTTCGCGCCGCCGAGTACCGCAATCCTGTTCATCCGCACAGTCTGTCATCCGCTCAGTCCGGCATCCGCTCGGCCGGGCCGGCACCTGCCGCAGGACCGCTCTCGCGTGCGAGAATAGGGGAGTGACTTCAGACCAGCAGCCCGAGCAGTCAGCAGCGTCCGGCCCCGGAGAGAGCGCCGGCGAGTCGGTTGTGGACAAGTCCACCGTCACCGTGCGACGATCGCCCCGCTACTTCAACTTCATGATTCTCGGCGCCCTGACCGGTGCCATCACTGCCCTGATTCTCACGGTCGTGTTCCCGGAGAACGCCGAGTTCGGGGCCACCCAGGTCTTCGGATTCCTGTTGCTCGCTTTCGTCGCCCTGGGCGTCACACTGGGCGGCGTCGTGGCGATCATCATCGACCGGTTGATCTCTCGCCGCGGAACGACGGTCATCGTCGATAGAATGGCACCGCTCGAGTCGAGTGATCCCGAGGCTCCGGATGCCGCGGCCACCCCCACGGATTCCGACCAGAACTAGCCCACCGGCACTCCCGGTCACCCCACAACTCTCAGCACACATTCCCCCGAGCACTGATAGTAGAAGAGGCACCGATTTGGCTGGCGGCGACGGACTATTAGGTCACGATCTACTTCCCGGAGAGAAGGGGCCGCAGGATGCCTGCGGCGTCTTCGGCGTCTGGGCTCCCGGCGAGGAGGTGGCCAAGCTCAGCTACTTCGGCCTCTACGCCCTGCAGCACCGCGGCCAGGAATCGGCCGGGATCGCCACCAGTGACGGTTCGAAGATCCTGATCTACAAGGACATGGGCCTGGTCTCCCAGGTCTTCAACGAGGCCGCGCTGAGCACCCTGATCGGCCACATCGCCGTCGGGCACACGCGCTACTCGACCACCGGGTCCTCGAGCTGGCAGAACGCCCAGCCCACCCTGGGTCGCACCTCGGGTGGCACGGTCGCCCTCGGCCACAACGGCAACCTCACCAACACGGCCGAGCTGCTGCAGCTCGTGCACGAGCGTTACCCGAAGGTGGAGGGTGAGCTCGCCCGCGGCAACACCACCGACACCGCCGTGATCACGGCCCTGTTCACCGGCGACGTCGACCACACCCTCGAGGTCACCGCACTCGAGGTGCTGCCGCGCCTGCGCGGCGCCTTCTGCCTCGTCTTCATGGACGAGACCACCCTGTACGCCGCCCGCGACCCGCAGGGGGTGCGCCCACTGGTGCTCGGCCGTCTCGAGCGCGGCTGGGTCGTCGCCTCCGAAACCGCCGCCCTCGACATCGTGGGGGCGAGCTTCGTGCGCGAGGTCGAGCCGGGGGAGCTGATCACGATCGACGAGGACGGCCTGCGCACGCAGCGCTTCGCCGAGGCGAAGCCCGCCGGCTGCGTGTTCGAATACGTCTACCTGGCCCGGCCCGACACCACCATCGCCGGCCGCGGCGTGCACGAGGCGCGGGTCGAGATGGGCCGCCGCCTCGCCCAGGAGTACCCCGTCGAGGCCGACCTCGTCATTCCTACCCCCGAGTCCGGCACCCCGGCGGCGATCGGCTACGCGCAGGCATCCGGCATTCCGTTCGGCCAGGGCCTGGTGAAGAACTCCTACGTGGGACGCACGTTCATCCAGCCGTCGGAGACCATCCGGCAACGCGGGATCAAGCTCAAGCTCAACCCGCTCAAGGCCGTGATCAAGGGCAAGCGGTTGATCGTCGTCGACGACTCGATCGTGCGCGGCAACACGCAGCGCGCCCTGGTCAGCATGCTGAGGGAGGCCGGCGCCGCCGAGGTGCATGTGCGCATCTCGAGCCCGCCGATCACCTGGCCGTGTTTCTACGGCATCGACTTCGCCTCCCGTGCCGAACTCATCGCGACCGGCCTCGGCGTCGACGAGGTACGCCAGGCCATCGGCGCGGACTCGCTCGGCTACCTCTCGCCGGAAGGCATGATCGCCGCCACCGAGCAGCCGCCCGAACGCCTGTGCACGGCCTGCTTCACCGGGGTCTACCCGATCCCGCTGCCCGACTCCGCGCACCTGGGCAAGAACCTGCTCGAGCGCCCGGCCGCCGCCTCCAACGGATGCGACCCGGGCCCCGACGCAGAGTTCGAGCCTCTGCTCGACCCCGCGACCTCCCTGCGCCCAGAGACGGCGCGCGAAGAAGCCCTGACCAAACAGGGGAAACCCCCGATCGGCGATCCAGGAAGACAAGAATGAGCAACGCGTCCTATGCGGCAGCCGGAGTCGACACCACGGCCGGCGATCTCGCCGTCTCCCTGATGAAGGAGGCCGTGTCGAACACGCACGGCCCCGAGGTCCTCGGCGGGTTCGGCGGCTTCGCCGGGCTCTACGACGTCTCCTTTCTCACCAGCTTCAAGCGCCCGCTGCTGGCCACGTCAACGGATGGCGTGGGCACCAAGGTCGCGATCGCCCAGGCCATCGACAAGCACGACACGATCGGCCAGGACCTCGTGGGCATGGTCGTCGACGACATCATCGTGGTCGGGGCCCGCCCGCTCTTCATGACGGACTACATCGCGTGCGGCAAGGTCGTTCCCGAGCGCATCGCGGACATCGTCGCAGGTATCGCCCGCGCCTGCGCAGCCACCGGCACCGCCCTCGTCGGCGGAGAGACCGCCGAGCACCCCGGCCTGCTCGGCGTGGACGACTACGACGTGGCCGGCGCCGCCACCGGCGTGGTGGAAGCCGACCAGGTCCTCGGCGCGGAGAAGGTGCGCCACGGCGACGTCGTCGTGGCGATGGCGTCGTCCGGCCTGCACTCTAACGGCTACTCGCTCGTGCGGCACATCCTCGCCACGCGCGGCATCGGCTACACCGACACCTCCGCCGAACTCGGCGGCGTGGTCGGCGAGGTGCTGCTCGAGCCGACCCGGCTGTACACCGGGCCGCTGCTCAGCGTGCTCGCCGACCCGGAGCTCGCCGGCGTCGTGCACTCGCTCAGCCACGTCACCGGCGGCGGCATCGCGGCGAACCTCGCCCGCGTGCTCCCGCTCGGCGCCTGGGTGGAGGTCGACCGGTCCACCTGGTCGCCGTCCCCGGTCTTCCGGGTTCTCAGCGAACTGGCCGGATCTTCGCTCGAGAGCTCGGAGGGCACCTGGAACCTGGGCGTCGGCATGTTCGCCGTCGTCGCGGCCGAGTCGGCGTCATCCGTGATCGCGCGCCTTGCCGCCGACGGCGTCCCCGCGTGGGTGGCCGGCCGCGTGTCGACGGCCCCGCACGATTTCACGGGCTTCGAGCAGGGTGCCAAGGGCGTGAACGGCGGCGCCGTGCGCCTGGTCGGCGGCTACGCGGCGTAGCCCGTTCGGCGGTCGGCCCGGCTCGCCCGCCCCGCCCCGCCCCGCCCTGCACGGCTCGGGGATGGCGGTCGAGCGTCGCCGTTCGTGCCGAGAGTCGCCGTCGGTGCGGCGACTCTCGGCACAATCGGCGACTCTCAGCAAGGGAGGGCGCGTGGGCGAGGCCCGCGGGCGAGGCGCGCGGGCGAGGCGCGCGGGCACGGCGCGCGGGCACGGCGCGCGGGCGCGACGGCAGGCACGCCGACGGGGGCGGCCGTCAGGCTCGGGGCCTAGGCGCGCTTCTGCTCGTCTTCGGTGGCGTAGTGGTCGACGTACTGGTCGTCGTCGTCATCGTCGGTTTCCGCGGTCTTGCCCGGCTTACCGGCCTCGTACTCCGGCCACTTCGCGAGGTCTTCGTCGAGGCGAGGGTCGCTGGCCGGATGCCCGGTGAGTTCGCGTTCGAGCGCGTTGTAGTTGGTGTCCGGGCTGAAGTACTTCAGTTCCCGGGCAACTTTGGTGTGTTTTGCTTTTTGACGGCCGCGCCCCATGCGAGACCCCCTAACGATGCCAGGCCGGGTGAGAGAAACGTCTCCCGGGAGTTGCCGAATATGGTGAAAACTAGCCGTCAGTTTAGCATGACGGGCCGAACGGACCGCGGGTGCAGATCACGAGCAGCGGCAGCCAGGCACGTTCGCAGGCAGCGTTATCTCACTGTACCTCAGCGGGAGAGAACGTACCCGGCCCCGCAGACCAGGAACCCGAGAAAAAGAGTAGCGGTCAGATTGAGGATGCCCGCCCGCCAGCGCCCGGTCAGCGCCAACTCGACCGTCTCAACGCTCCAGGTGCTGAAGGTGGTCAGGCCGCCGCAGACGCCCGTCAGCAGGATCAGCCGCACGTCGTCGGAGACCGCGGCGCGCTCCGCCAGCCCGAGAACCACGCCACCGATCAGCGACCCGGCCACGTTCACGATCAGCACGCCGAACGGCAGCCGCCCGGGGCCCACGGGAAGGGCGCGGGAGACGAGGAAGCGCACGACCGCCGCTGCGCCGCCGGCGGCGAGTACACCGAGAACCAGCCAGGCGCTCACAGGGTGCTCCCGGCATCCGGGATATCCGCCAGTGTGCGATGCCGAAGCAGCGCGCCCAGCCGCAGGCCGAGGGCCGCGGCGCCGAAACCGAGCAGGAGCGTCGCGGCGAGGTAGACCCAGCCCAGCGCCGAGGCGCCGGCCGCGACAAGAGCGACCAGGGAGACCATCACGGCGGAGTAGGTCGTGAACGATCCGAGCAGGCCCGTGCCAAGGGCTGCCTTGACCCAGGCAGGCAGGCCCGGTCGGGTCCACACGCCGGCCACCAGCCAGCCGAGTGCGAGAGCACCGAGTGTGTTGGCGATCAGCGTGCTCACCGGGAAGGCGGTGTCGGTGTGCGGGAGCGCCTGGTCGATGCCGAGGCGGAGGCCCGTGCCGACCAGGCCGCCGAGGAAGACGGGAAGCGCCAGGCGCATCCGTTACTTCCTCTTGCGGCGGCGGGCGGCCGAGGGCCGGGACGTCGCCGGAACCGTGCCGACGACGACCGGAGGCTTGACCGGCGCGTCCTTGGTTGCCGGCGCCAGCGGTCGGCGGGGGATCGGACGGGGGCGCACGGGTTCGCCGCGGCGGTCCTGGCCGGGCACGGGCCGGGACCGCCGGCCGTAGATCAGCTCGGAGGAATCAAGCAGCCACGGCACCAGAGCGATGGTGACGCCGTGCACCATCATGAGCTTCTGGCGCAACCGGCGGGCCTTGTGGTTGTGCAGGAGACCCTCCCACCAGTGGCCCACGATGTAGATCGGGGTGTACACCGTGACGACCTCGGAGCCGTGGTCTTCGCGCCGGTCCTTGATGTAGCAGATCAGCGGCCAGCTGATATCCCGGTACGGCGACTGCACGATGCGCAACGGCACCTGGATGTTCTGCTGCACCCAGGCGCGTTTGAGATCCTTGGTCTCGTCGTAGTCGACCGAGATGTGCACGGCTTCGATGCTCTCGTGGCGGGCGGCGATGGCGTAGTCCAGCGCCTTGAGCACGGGCTTCTGCATCTTGCCCACCAGCACGATGGCGTGGTCGCCCTGGGAGCCGAAGGTGGTGTGGGCATCCACTTCGATTTCCTTGGCCACATCCCGGTAATACCGGTTCACGCCGAGCATCAGGGTGAACAGCACGGGCATCAGAACGAAGACGAGCCAGGCGCCGTGGGTGAACTTGGTGATCGTGACCACGATCAGCACCACGCCGGTGAGCAGCGCGCCGAAACCGTTGATCGAGAGGCTGGCGATGATGGATGCCCGGTTCGGCGGGTTGGTCTTGAGCAGCTTGAGCCAGTGCCGCACCATGCCCGTCTGGCCGAGCGTGAAGGAGACGAAGACGCCGATGATGTAGAGCTGGATCAGCACGGTCAGGTTGGCCTGGTAGATCACCAGGATGACGCACGCGAAGAAGGCCAGCAGCAGCACGCCGTTGGAGTAGATCAGGCGGTCTCCGCGGGTGCTGAGCGATTTCGGTGCGTAGGAGTCCTTGGCGAGCACCGAGCCGAGCAGCGGGAACCCGTTGAACGCCGTGTTGGCGGCCAGCAACAGCACGGCCGCGGTCGCGGCCTGCAGAACGAAGAACATGATCGAGTTGTTGCCGAAGGTGGCGGCCGCGATCTGGGCGATCAGGCTGCGTTGCGGGGAGGTCGCGCACTCCTCCCAGCCGATCAGGTCGCAGGGGTTCTCCGCGTAGTGCACCTTGGCGAACAGGGCGAGGGCCGTCAGCCCGATGAAGAGCGTGATGGCGATGCCACCCATGAGCACCAGGGTGCGCTGGGCGTTCTTGACCTTCGGCCGCTTGAACGCGGGAACCCCGTTGGCGATCGCCTCGACCCCGGTGAGCGCGCTGCACCCGCTGGCGAAGGAGCGCAGCAGCAACAGGATGAAGGCTGACTGGGCCAGGTTCTGGGCCTCGACCTCGTAGTTGGCCGATTCGGCCATCGGGGTGTCGCCGAGGGCCACCCGGGTCAGACCCACCACGACCATCAACGCCACGGTGCCGATGAAGAGGTAGGTGGGGATGGCGAAGGCCTTGCTGGACTCGTGCACGCCGCGCAGGTTCACCGCCGCGAGCATGATCACGAAGAAGACCGCGAATTCCACTCGGAACGGGGCGAGCGCCGGGAGCGCGGAGATGATGTTGTCGACACCGCTGGCCACCGACACGACCACGGTCATCACGTAGTCGACGAGGAGGGCGGACGCGACGATGAGGCCGGCCTTCTCGCCGAGGTTTTTGTGGGCGACCTCGTAGTCGCCGCCGCCGGACGGGTAGGCCTTGATCAGCTGGCGGTAGGACGCGACGACCACGACGAGCAGAAGCACGACGCACGCCGCGACCCAGGGCGCGAAGCTGAGGAAGGCGAGCCCACCGAGCGTCAGGATCATCAGGAGCTCTTGCGGTGCGTAGGCGACGCTCGAGAGTGGGTCGCTCGCGAAGATGGGGAGGGCGAGGTGCTTGGGCAGCAACTGGCCGTCGAGCTTTTCGGTCGACAGCGGGTCACCGATGATCCACCGTTTCGGTGAACGTGTTTCCGGTACTGGGGGGCTTCCCTCTGGTATCACGAGGGTCGACACTACTCCCTTGGATTCCACTGTCAAATCCGTGGGAGTCGGGTGTTCCGTGGGCGTGTCGTGGGCGTGTCGTCAGGTGGTGTGCGAGGCCTCGATGACCCGCCACAGGGAACGGCGCAGGAGCTCGAGCTCGTCGTGGCTCATTCCCAATTTGTCGATGATGCGGGGAGGGATCGTGCGGGCCTCGTTGCGGAGGCTTCGTCCGATGTCGGTGAGCGAGACGTCGAGCACGCGTTCGTCCTGCTCGTTGCGGTGCCGGGCGATAAGTCCGGATGCCTCCAGTCTCTTGAGCAGAGGGGAGAGGGTGGCCGGTTCGAGCCGGAGCTCCTCGGCCAGATCCTTGACCCGGCAGGGCTCGCGCCCCCAGAGGGCAAGCATCACGAGGTATTGCGGATGGGTGAGCCCGTAGGGCTCGAGGACCGGGCGGTAGATCGAGATCACGCTGCGCGACGCGATGGCGAGGGCGAAGCAGACCTGATCCTCCAGGCGGAGGAGGTCGGGGACATCCGTCACGGGCTTCCTCCGGTTCTGGGTATTAGTTAGTACACTAATGATTATGACACGCACGAGAAAAGAACCGAGTGACGAGCGTGGCCTGGTCGGCGTCATCGCCCGCCTCAACCGCCGGCTGCTGCCCTGGATCGGCCCGCCACCCCTCGGGCCCTACGACACGGTGACCCCCGCCGAAGTCGAGCAGACGCGGGCGCGCTCGGTGTGCCCGATCTGCGGCGCCCTGATGTCCCTGCACGAGATCGACCGGTCGGGCGAGCGCACCCAGATGCGTCACCCCACACCGGAAGAGATCGCGGCTCGTACCGTGTGACCCTTTCCCGAAGACAAACGGAGAACCCCCTCGCCGAGCGGCGAGGGGGTTCTCCGTTTCGGGTCGTGTGCTCGGGACTTGTCAGCGACCGACCGAGTCGAGGATGCCCGCTCGCACCTCAACCAGGCGAGCCCGCAGTTCCGGCACGATGGAGGCCGGCACGCCGGAGCGCGTGGCTGCCTGGCGCAGGTCGGCTCGCAGCTGCTGGCGGAATTCGTTCAGCACCAGATCGGCCTCGTGCAGCGCTCGGTTGGACTCGAGGCGCGGGTCGGGTGCCCGTGCAGCAGTGGATTCCGGCTCGCCCTCGGTGGTGCCGGCGCGGGCGCCCGTCCCCTCGCCCGCGGTCGTCGGTGCGCCGTCGGGCACCGTCTGCTCTGCGGTGTCGCGGGTTCCCGTTTCGGACGCCGTGCCGGTCGGATGTCCCGGTGTGGTCGCTGCGGCTGCGGCGGCTGCCGCACCTGCTCGCGCCCCGGCGGCGGCACCGGCTGCCGCGCCGGCGGCGGCTCCGGCCGCGGTTCGCGCCGCGTTGCCGGCCGCGGTCGCAGCGTACGTGCCCGCCTTGCGTGCGCTGCGGGCATCGCCGGCCTGGCGCTTGGCGGAGGCCAGGTCGAGGCGCAGACTGCGCATCGCGGCACTGACCCCCGTGCGCACCTCGTCGGCCAGTCGCCGCACGGAGTCGGCAACCTCGGTCTCGAGGTCGTGCAGATCTGCCTGGCGGGCCTGGAGTTCGGCGCGTCCGGCGTCGGTGATCTCGTAGACGGTCTTGCGGCCATCCGTCGACTTCGTGACGAGTCCTTCTTCTTCGAGCTTGGCCAGTCGGGGGTAGATCGTGCCGGCACTCGGGATGTAGGTGCCGCCGAAGCGGTCGCTGAGCGCCTGGATCAGCTCGTAGCCGTGCCGGGGCTGGTCGGCGAGCAGGCTGAGCAGGTAGAGGCGGAGACTGCCGTGGGCGAAGACGGGGGTCATTCCCAGACCTCCCCGTGAGCGTGGGCGTCGCCGGGTTCGGCGTCGGCCTGGCCGGCGGCTGCGGCCGCGGTCTCGACGTGCTGACGCACCACCGTGATGTCGCCCGAAACCGAGTTGGCCTGCAGTTCGAGCCAGTGGCCCTCGAGGGTGCCGGTGCTGGACTCGTAGCCCTTGCCGAAGGTGCCGCGGATGGTCTGGTCGTCGAGTTGCAGGGTGCCCGAGACGGTGTTCAGGCGGTAGCGGGTGGCCACGTCGGCGCCGAGGCGCACCGTGAGGTTGCCGCTGACCGTGTTGGTGTTGATGGAGTCGGGGGTGCCCTCGATGTCGAGGAACACCTCGCTGTTCACCCCGTCGAGACTGAACCGGGTGATGGCCCCGCTCGCCGTGCAATCACCGGACACCGTGTGCACGATGATGCCGCCCACGTGGTCGCGCACGCTCATCTCGCCGTTCACGGCATTGAGCTCCAGGTCGCCGGTGACGCCGTCGACCACGATCTCACCCGACACCGTGCTGAGGCGCACGCCGGTCGTGAGGCCGGAGATGAGGGCCTCAGCCGAGATGACGCCGAGCTTCAGAGCGACATCGCGAGGAACCATGATGCTGACGTCGGCCTTCGCGGTGCCGCGGAACGAGGCGAACACGTCGAGGAAGTTGTCCCAGCGAAGTTGCGGGTGGTCGATCTCCAGGGTGTCGCCGTCGATCGAGATCTTGAGGTCCTTGCCGGTCACACTGTGCACCTCGATGCGCGTGCCGGGTTCGTCGTGGCCGATCACGTCGATCGTTCCGCCGATCATGCCCACCTTGAGCGTGCGCACGGTCTCGACATCGATCACCTTGGCCTGCCCGGGGGTCACGAGCCATTTTTCCAAAGCCATGGAATTCTCCTTAGTGGTGCGGCCTCCGGCTACGGATGCCCACCTCATTTTCACGATATATCGCGTCTTGGTGACATTCACGATATATCGCGTGTCACGCGGGGGCAAGTGTCCACCGGCACTCTGGGCCGCATTCTCAGGCGAGGCTCAGCGTGCGAGCGCCGCCCGCATCAGGGCTCGGGATCGGGGCTCAGCCCGCGGCCGGCGGCACGCTCGGCCGTTTCGATGGATTCGACCGGCGCAGCCCGTACGGTCAGCAGCGGGATCGAGGACTTGTTGGCGATCTCCCGGGCGACGCTGCCCAGAAAACGGGAGCGGCGCTGCCGGTGCGCGCCGAGCGCGAGGAGGTCGTAGGCGCCTGAGCCGGCCCGACGCAGGATCTGGTCCGCGGCGCTGCCCGTGGCCCGCGTGCTGTAGGGGTGCACGGCCAGTTCGGCGAGCCGGGTCACGGCACCGGACTGGATGCCGGCCGCGATGCGGTCGAGCTTCTCCGGGGCGGTGTCAAGGGCCGTGTCAAAGTCCAGAACCGTGAGCAGGGTCACCGTCTGGAGTCGGGCCCCGAGGAGCAGCACGGTCGTGACGGCGGCATGGTCGGCCGCCTCCGAGCCGTCGATGCAGACCAGAACGCGCACGTCTCCCTCGAGGGACTCGCCGGGCACCACGGCGGCCTCGGCCAGCTCCTCCCGCTCGAGGAAGACGGCCAGCCCGGCCAGCGCGATGGCGAACGGACCCGCGGCCAGACCGAGTGCCAGCCAGATCAGAGCGTCGTGGCCGCGTCGGATCATCACGAACGCTGCCGCGAGTCCCACCAGGACCCAGCCGATGACCACCAGGAGCGGTGTCACCCAGACGCCTTCTGCCCACATGCCTTCAGCATTGGCGGCCTGTGCCGAACCCGCAAGGGTGGCGGGCGGGCATCCGTGTGCCTGCTCACTCGCCGAGGGGGCTCCGGCTCCCTTCCCTTAGTACAGGAAGATCGGCAGCCACTCGCGGGTGTGCGCGTGCACGATCACGAGGAAGACCACCGCGTCGAAGAGCAGGTGCACCACCACGACGTAGGTGAGCGAGTTGGTGAGCTTGAATGTGTAGCCCTGCAGCAGCGCGAAGGGGAACGTCATCAGCGGCCCCCAGCTCTGATAGCCCAGTTCCCACAGGAACGAGGTGAAGATCACGGCCTGCAGCAGGTTGGCCTGCCAGTCGGGAAAATGCCGCCTGAGCAGGGCGAAGGCTGTGCAGATGAAGAAGAGTTCGTCCCAGATGCCGACGAAGCCGACGCCCACGAACAGCCGGGCGATCTCGTCCGGGGCGGTCACGGTGGGCCAGTTCAGGTAGGCGCCGGAGCGGATGAAATAGGTCGGCAGGATCAGGTAGCCCAGCAGCAGCACGAGCGGCAGGTACCACTTCTCCACGGTGGTCCAGCGCTGGCCGGTGCGGATCGGGAACCGGATGGCATGGTCGCCGAACACGTAGCGGGACAGCAGGTAGGGAACGAGCACCGCGAGGGTCAGCACGGTGCCCATCAGCACCATGTTCGGGTAGCTGATGTCGGCCTCGACCGAGATGGTGCTGACGATCAGCAGCCCGATCGCGAGCAGCAGCAGGTCCTTGAACAGGGGACGGTCCAGCACGAACGCGAGCCCGAGGGCGGCGGCAAGGAGCGCGTAGCCGGGGACCGGTTCGCGCAGGCCGAACAGCACCACGGCCGACGCGGCGAGCAGCGCCGCGGGCACGAGTCCCCAGGAGGCGCGGGGGCGCATCCGTTCGCCTGGTGTAGCCGGCCCGGCGCTCGCGTCCGAGCCGGTGCCGGTTTCCCGTTTCGCGCCATCATCCATGGAATATGGTACCCAACCGCCCTGGCGTCGCCGCTAGGTTGGGGGTGTGAAAGCGCAGAGCGAAGCGGTGGGGGTGCTGCAGGCGCTCGTCGGCATCGATTCGGTCAACCCCGACCTGGTTCCGGGGGCCGCCGGCGAACGGATGATCGCAGCCTGGTGCGCCGAGTGGCTCACCCGGCGCGGGTTCGAGGTGCACCGACTCGAGGAGCACCCGGGGCGCCCCACGATCGTCGGCATCCGGCGCGGCACCGGGGGAGGACGCTCCCTGATGCTCAACGGGCACCTCGACACCGTGGGCGTCGGCGGATATGCAGGCGACCCGTTCTCGGGCGAGCTCCGGGACGGGCGCGTCTCCGGCCGGGGAACCTTCGACATGAAGGGTGGCGTCGCGGCGATCCTGGTCGCGGCGGCCCGGGCGACCGGGGTCGGGGCTCCGGTGCCCGACACCGCGGCGGCGACCGGCGCATCCGTTCTCGCCGGCGACGTCATCGTGACCCTGGTCGCCGACGAGGAGTTCGGCAGCCTCGGCACCATGGAGGTGCTGCGCCGCTTCCGCGCCGACGCGGCGATCGTGGCCGAGCCGAGCGAGCTGGCCCTCACGCTCGCGCACCGCGGTTTCGCCTGGTTCGAGGTGGAGCTCACCGGGCTGGCCGCCCACGGGTCCCAGCCCGAGCGCGGTGTCGACGCCATCGCGCACGCCGGCCTGGTGCTGCGCGCCCTCGACGAACTGCGGGCCGGGATCCAGGCGGCGCCGGCGCATCCGCTGCTCGGGCACGGCACCGTGCGCGTCTCGACCATCGCCGGGGGCACGGATGCCGCCACCGTCGCCGCCGCCTGCACGCTCACGATCGAGCGGCGCATGCTGCCCGGACAGAGCCCCGATCAGGTCGAGGCCGAACTCCGGGCGCTGCTGGAGCGGCTCGCCGGGAGCGTCGCCGGGTTCCGCTTCCGGCTGAGGCGGCTCGTGGCGCGCGGGGCGTTCGAGGCCGATCCCGAGTGGCCGATCGTGCGCGCCGTCAGCGCCCACGCCACCCACGTGCTCGGGCGCTCGCCGGAGATCCGCGGCGAGCCGTTCTGGACCGATGCCGGACTGCTGCACGAGGCCGGCATCCCCTGCCTGGTCGTGGGCGTCGACGGGGGCGGGGCGCACGCCGACACGGAGTGGGCGGACGCGGCATCCGTCGATGCCCTCACTGACATCCTGACCCGCACGATCGCCGACTTCTGCGCGTAGCCGCGGCGTCTCTCGCCGGCGTCGTCTTCCTGCGCACTGGCCGCGGAGACGAGCGGATTTGAACGCGGCGGCCCCGGCCGGTAATCTTTGCATTGAACTTATGGTTCGACCGGTGCCGGTCCTGGCTGGCGGTCCGGGTGGGAGAGACAGGTTTTGGCCGCATCCGTACACATCGGGAAGGCCGGGCCAATGAGAGACACCTCTGAGGGTCGTTCGACGTCGTGACCCATCATTGGCCCGCCCGCGCGCGCATGTCAGTTGCGTCCGAGTCCGGCCTGCGAGCCACCTTCCCCGACCTGCCGCCGGTCGGCCCGGCCGGGAACGAGACCGGGGGAGTGTTGGTTCGGGCGTTTGCCGCCACGTCCCAGGCCTCCCTGATCACCGATCCGCAGCAGAGAATTCTTCACGTCAGCGCGTCCTTCACCGCCATCACGGGCTATGGCGAAACCGAGCTCCTCGGCCGCGACTGCCGTGTGCTGCAAGGGCCAGGGTCGGACCCGGCGGTCACGGCGGCAATCCGGCGGGCGCTGAACTGCGGGGAGCCGTACGAGGGCGAGGTTCTCAACTACCGAAAGGACGGTTCCCCCTTCTGGAATAGCCTGAGCATCAGGCCGCTTCGTGACGATGACGGAACCATCACCCACTTTGTCAGCGTCCAGCGTGACATCACCGCACGCATGGCACACCAGGAGGAATTGCGGTTCCAGGCCAGCCACGATCCGGTGACCACCCTGCCGAACCGCCGCGCTTTGGATCTGCATCTGTCCGAGCGCGGAGCGCGTCCGGGGGCAGCCCTGGCCATGGTCGACATCATCTCGCTCCGATCGATCAACGGCGCTTTCGGGTACGAGGCGGGCGACAGCCTGCTCAAACAACTCGGGCGCCGGATGCGGGATCGGCTGGCGGATGGGGACTTCCTGGCGTGTCTCGGCGGTGATCGGTTCGCCGTCGTCCTCGAGAACATCGACGGAGGGACCCGGTTAGCGGACTCTCTGGCGCGCCTGCACGGGGCCGTGGAGGCGCCTTTCTCGATCGCGCATCGGGGCCGGGGCCAGGACTGCGCCATCGACGTGAGCATGGGATTGGCCCGCATCCCGAGAGACGGCCCGGCCGGTTCCCTCCTCCATCGAGCCGACGCCGCGCTCCGTCAGACCCGTGCGTCCCGGCCCGCGGGCCTCTGGTGGTCGCTGGCCCCGGACCCTCCCGAGGCTGCGATACACCGGCACGTCGACACTGTCGCGGAAACGACCGATGCGCCTGCCGCCCGGTCCCTTCGGGATCGGCTGTTCGCCGGGGGGCTGTCCATGTTCATGCAACCGGTGCTGGACCTGCGCACCGGCGGGCTCCACCGGGTCGAGGCACTGGCCCGGTTGACGTTGGCGGACGGCACGGTGCTGGTGCCGGCACGGTTCCTTCCCGCCCTGGATGAGGCCGATCTCGACGAGCTGTTCCGGCGGGGCCTGGACCAGGCTCTCGCCTGCCTCACCCAGTGGGACCATGAGGGCCTCTCAACCGGGGTGTCGGTGAATCTCTCGCCGTCGACACTCCGGCATCCGGACTGTGCACGATGGGTCGGCGACGCGATCCGGCGCCATGGCATCGAGCCTGGCCGGCTCGGCCTGGAGCTGCTGGAGACGCTGGCGATGGATGCTGATGTGCAGATCGAGGCGATCGACCGACTCCTCCACCTTGGCGTGGGGCTCTCCCTCGACGATCTGGGCTCGGGCTACAGCACTCTCCAGCGCCTCTTCGCGCTTCCTTTCGATGCGATCAAACTCGACCGTGGCCTGCTCGACGAGATCCGGTCCAGGCCGGTGGAGACGCTGCGTGTCATCTCGGCACTGACCCAGATGGGTCGCGACTTCGGCGTCGGCGTCGTGATCGAAGGACTTGAGGACGTCGGGATGGCGGAGGCCGCGAGCATTCTCGGAGTGCCGCTGGGGCAGGGGTATGTCTTCGCCCGTCCCATGCCGGCAGCGGAGGTACCTGGCTGGGTGGCCGCGTTCGTCGTCCCGTTGCAACCCAACACGGTGCGGAGCGCTCTCGGCGCCCTCGCGTACCACTGGCAGTTTCTGTGCTTGGCATCGCCGCACCCGACCGGGCTCGACGGCTGTCCGCTGACCGACTTCATCTCGCGCCATTCGACGACCTCCGCGGATGCGCGGCGCTGGCACGCATATCAGCACGACCGGGCCGCTGACCCGGTGTACGGACGGATGCTGGCGGATTGGCTGGTCGATCTCGTCCGGGATGAACCCCTGGTCGAGTAGGTCAAGCGCGAATGGTGCGGGTGGAACCCCAATTTCGCGCCCGGGTCAGTTCGCCGGGCTGTCGATCGACGGGTCCGAGGGATGCACCGAACCCTCGAGGGTCTCTTCGAGCCGGGCGTCTTCAGCTGTGGGCCGGGTGATCGCGAAGAACGGGATGGTCCAGTGGCAGAGCGGGCCGACCAGCAGTGCGAACAGCACCGTGCCGATGCCCACGTTGCCACCGAGCGCCCAGCCGATGCTGAGCACGGTCACCTCGATGCCCGTGCGCACGATCCAGATGCGCCAGCCCGTGCGCTTGTGCAGACCCGTCATCAATCCGTCGCGCGGGCCGGGACCGAAATGAGCGCCGATATAGAGGCCCGTGGCGATCGCCAGAACCAGCAGCCCCGCCGCGAACAGGATGATGCGTACCCAGAGATCGAGACCCGTCGGGATCAGCCAGAGGCCGACATCCGCAGCCGGCCCGACGAGGAGGGCGTTCAGCACGGTGCCCACGCCGGGTTTCTGACGCAGCGGGATCCAGAGCAGCAGCACGACGCCACTGATCAGGACTGTGACCAGCCCGAAGCCGAGGCCGGTGCGGCCCGAAATGCCCTGGGTGAGGACGTCCCACGGGGCAACGCCGATCTCTCCGCGCACGATCAGCGCGATCCCCAGGCCGTAGAGGAAGAGGCCGATGAGGAGTTGGGCGAGGCGACGGGTCATGGAAGTCCACACTATTGGTCCGCCACCACGCAACGGTCTGACCTGACGTTGCCGGGCCGACCGTGCCCGGCGTCGCGGATGCCGCCCCCGCGACGCCCGCGACCTGTCGGGCCGGCTGCTCGGGCGCTGCCCGGGCTCAGTCGTCGAGCACGAACGTGACCTCGATCACGACGTCGAACGAGGTGATCTCGCCGTCGGTCACCTCCACCTTCTGCTCCTTGACCCAGGCGCCGGAGACCCCACGCAGGGTCTTGCTCGCCCGGGCGATGCCGGCGGCGACGGCGTGCTCGAAGGATTCGTCGGACCGGACGCTGAGCGTGGTTACGCGTGCAACAGACATGGTTTCTCCTTGTCGTTCGGGTTGATGGGGCTTCTTGCGGGTGAGGGTACGCTCCTCCGCCGTCCTCGGCAGCAACGGCTGCCCCGGCCGGGAAGTCTGCACTCTCTGCAATGAGATACTGAACGAGTGCATTTTCTCGCTGTCTTGAGCATGAAGAACCGGGCGCTGATCGCGCTGATCACCATCGTCGTTGCCATTTTCGGCAGCCTCGCCCTGACCAGCCTCAAGCAGGAGCTGATTCCTTCCCTGCAGCTGCCGCAGCTGGTGGTTTCCACGAGCTATCCGGGCGCATCTCCCGAGGTGGTCAACGACGACGTGTCGACGCCGATCGAGACGGCGATCCAGGGCATCCCCGGCCTCGAATCCACCTCGACGACCAGCAGCACCAACGCGTCTCTGGTGAGCGCCACCTTCACCTACGGCACCGACCTGGTCAAGGCCGAATCGCGCATCAGCCAGGCCGTCAACCGCATCAAGTCGACCCTGCCGGAGAACCTCGACCCGCAGGTCCTCTCCGGCAGCATCGACGACTTCCCGGTGCTGTCCCTCGCCGTGTCCGGCGACTCCGAGACCCTCGCCGACGACCTCAAGCGCAGCGTGCTCGGCGACATCCGTGACGTGGAGGGCGTGCGCGAGGCGGCCCTCGTCGGTGACGCCGGCCGCCGGGTGACCATCACACCGGATGCCGCGCAGCTGGCCCAGCGCGGCCTCACCAGCCAGGACATCCGCAGTGCGCTGCAGCAGAACGGGTCGCTGGTCCCGGCCGGGTCCTTGACCGAAGGCGACACGACCCTGTCGGTGCAGACCGGCGCGAAGCTGAACCAGGCCGAGGACATCGCCGCGCTGCCGATCATCGCCCCGGTACCCGGCGGGGGACCCACCACCATCGGTGACGTCGCGGGCGTCGCACTCGGAGACAACCCGGTCGCCAGCATCTCCCGCGTCGACGGAAAATCGGCCCTGACCATCGCGGTCACCAAGGTTCCCGCGGCGAACACGGTCGACGTGTCCGAGGCCGTCCGGGCGATCCTGCCCGACCTGGAGGCTGCCGTCTCCGGGGCGACCTTCACGGTGGTCTTCGACCAGGCGCCGTTCATCCAGGAATCCATCGACGCGCTCACCGAGGAGGGCCTGCTCGGGCTCATCTTCGCCGTGCTCGTGATCCTCGTCTTCCTGCTCTCGGTGCGGGCCACCCTGGTCACCGCGATCTCCATCCCGACCTCGGTGCTGATCACCTTCATCGGGCTGCAGAGCGTGGGCTATTCGCTGAACATCCTCACCCTCGGCGCCCTGACCATCGCGATCGGCCGTGTCGTCGACGACTCCATCGTGGTGATCGAGAACATCACCCGCAACCTGGTCGAGGGTGCCGATCGCGCCGCGACCATCGTGCGAGCGGTGCGCGAGGTGGCCGGGGCGATCACGGCCTCCACCATCACCACCGTCACCGTCTTCCTGCCGATCGCGTTCGTCGGCGGCTCGACCGGGGAGCTGTTCCGCCCGTTCGCGCTCACGGTCTCGATCGCCCTGCTCGCGTCGCTGCTGGTGTCGCTGACCATCGTGCCCGTGCTCGCGTACTGGTTCCTGCGGCCGGCCAAGGCTGTCGCTCCCGCTGCCGTCGTGCCGGCCGTCGAGGCTGCACCGGTGGTCGAGCCTGCCGAGACCCCCCGCGCACTGGCTTCACCGGTCTCGACAAGCTCGCCGGTCTCGACAAGCTCGCCGGTCTCGACAAGCTCGCCGGTCTCGACAAGCTCGACCACCGGATCGCGCCGCACCCGCCACAACGGCGTCGCCGCGGCCGCAGTCGCTGAGCGCCCGAGCCGACTGCAGACCGGCTACCTCCCGGTCATCCGCTGGACCCTGAACCACGCCGTCGCGACGCTCCTGGTCGCGGTGCTCGTGCTCGGTGGCACGGTGGCCCTGATTCCCTTTATGAAGATCAACTTCCTCGGCTCGAGCGGGCAGACCACCTTCCGGGTCACCCAGACGCTGCCGGTGGGAACCAGCCTCGCCGCGCAGGACGAAGCCTCCACGGCAGCCGAGAAGACCCTGCGCGGCACCGACGGCGTCGACATCGTGCAGGTCTCCATCGGCGGCGGCAACGCCCTGGCTGCTTTCGGGGGCGGTGTCTCCTCGAGCACCGTGACCTACTCGATCACGACCGACGGGGAGGCCAACCCCGATGAGGTGCAGGATGTCGTGCGCGACCAGCTCACGGTCCTGGACGGTACCGGAGAATTCTCCGTCTCGTCCGGCGGCGGGTTCGGCGGGTCATCCGATATCGCCGTGGACGTAACCGCCGCCTCGAACGCCGACCTGCAGACGGCCACCGACGCGGTGCTCGCCTCCGTGAAGGACCTCGACTCGATCAAGGAGAGCTCGAGCAACCTCGCAGCCTCGCGTCCGTACATCGCGGTGACCGTCGACCGGGGTGCCGCAGGCGCCGCGGGCCTGAGCGAGCTCGCCCTCGGCACGCTGGTGTCGCAGGCGATGCAGCCCAGTGTGATCGGATCCATCGTGATCGACGAGACGACCCTGTCGGTGTACCTGCAGACGGATGCGCCGCCGACCACGACGGCCGAGCTGTCCGCCCTGCAGATCCCGACTCTGGCCGGACCCGTGGCCCTCGACACGCTGGCCACCGTCGCGCAGACCGAGGGTCCGTCGACCCTCACGACGACGAAGGGGCTGCGCACGGCGACCGTGTCCGCCACCCCCAACATCGACGACCTGGGCGCGGCCAACGCAGAGATGACCGCAGCCCTGGCCGACACCGACCTGCCGGAGGGGGCGACCGCCACACTCGGCGGCGTCACGGCCGACCAGACCGAGGCGTTCGCGCAGCTCGGGCTGGCCCTGCTGATCGCCATCCTGATCGTCTACATCGTGATGGTGGCGACGTTCCGCTCGCTGCTGCAACCGTTGCTGCTACTCGTGTCGGTGCCGTTCGCGGCGACCGGCGCGATCGCCCTGCAGGTGATCACCGGCATCCCGCTGGGTGTGCCCTCGCTGATCGGCGTGCTGATGCTGATCGGCATCGTCGTGACCAACGCCATCGTGCTGATCGACCTGGTCAACCAGTACCGGCGCAGTGGGCAGTCGGTGCGCGATGCGCTCGTCAACGGCTCGTCCCGTCGTCTGCGGCCGATCCTGATGACGGCGCTCGCCACCATCTTCGCGCTGCTGCCGATGGCGGCCGGGCTCACCGGAACGGGCGGCTTCATCTCGCAGCCGCTGGCGCTCGTGGTCATCGGCGGGCTGGTGTCCTCGACCGTGCTGACCCTGGTGGTGCTGCCCGTGCTGTACTTCCTGGTCGAGGGCGGCCGGGAGCGCCGGGCCGAGCGGCGCGAGCTGCGGGCATCCGCCGGCGCCATCTCGGACGTCTCCCGGGCCTGACCCGCGCCGGGGCTGGCGCCGGTTGCTCGTCCCCGGCGTGCATAACTCCTGCAAATCCTGAGTCGCGGGTCTGACTGCCGCGGTTTTCCGGGGCAATGGCCGAGGCTGCAGCGAAATTGCAGGAGTTATGCGGCGCTAGAACGTGACCGGGGCCGGCGCCAGCGGGCCGGTGCGCACGATCTCCGTGCTGTCGTCGTCGCAGCCGTCGATGGGGTTCGGCGTGGCCACCCGGCTCGCGGTGTCCCAGCCGGGCAGCGTCACGTCGAGAGCGTCCACCGGAACGAGGGGGCAACCGTACGCGCCGGCCTGGCCGAGGTGCAGCAGGCTGTAAGCGGATGTCCCGGGCTCCAGTGCGACGACCGTCACCGTGTACCAGCGTCCCGGCTCGGTGCCGGAGACGGCCCCGACCGGCTCGCCCGTGGCCGCGCTGACCAGAGTCGTCACCGGGTAGCCCTCGACCGTGCACGCCGCTTCGCCGGTGTTCGTCAGTCGCAGGTCCCAGAAGAAGTTGCCGGCGCCGCTGTCCTGCGGCCGCGACTGCAGGGACGCCTCCAGATCGGCTCGACCGCACGGGACCGGGCCGGCAGCAGAGTCGGGGGCAGGGGTCGTGGTGGTGGCCGCGGACGGAGCCGCGGACGGCGAAACGGTTGCGGAAGGAGTGGCCGTCGTTCCGGTGCCGGGCGGGGGCGAACTCGGCCCCGCGCATCCGGTCAGAAGCACGGCAACCACGGCGAGTGCCGCTGGTGATCGCCCCCTCGATGCAGGCCCCCGACTCCCACTCCGCGTCTTCGACATGACGCCAGTTTCACACGCTTTGGGCGCGCTCGCCGGGCGGGACGCCGTCGCACAGAAACCGGCAGTGGACCCAACCGATCCTGACCTAGACTCAATCCCAAAGGGGGGGTCTGTTGAGCACGCAATTTCCGAAGTTCCTGAACGCACGCTACCGGGTGAAAGACCTGATCGGGCGTGGCGGAATGGCCTCCGTCTACCGTGCCACCGACGAACGCCTCGGGCGGGACGTGGCAATCAAGATCTTTGAACTCCGCGCCACCGACGAACCCGACATCCAGCGCCAGCAATCCGAGATCAACGTGCTGGCGAGCCTGAACCACCACAGCCTCGTCACCCTGTTCGACGTCGGCGTTGATCGGACGGAGGCGAAGCATCCGCAGATCTACCTCGTGATGGAGCTCGTGGACGGCGTCGACCTGCGCCGGAGACTCGATGGGCCTCCGATGTCGACCCGGCATATCGCCCAAATCGGCTATGACCTGGCCGAAGGGCTCGACTACATCCACGGGCGCGGCGTCATTCACCGCGATATCAAACCGGCGAACATCCTCCTCGCGGAATACAGCTCGGATTCTCGGGCGCGCGCCAGGTTGACCGACTTCGGCATCGCACTGTTCCCGGATAGTGCGCGGGTGACCAGCCAGGGGATGACCACGGGAACGGCCGCCTATCTCAGCCCGGAGCAGGCACGGGGAGAGGACGTCGGTGCGGCGAGCGACATCTACGCCTTGGGGCTCGTTCTGCTGGAATGTTTCACCGGCGAGGCGGCGTTCCCCGGGGAACCGATCCCGTCGGCCCTGGCCAGGCTCCACCGCGACCCGACCATCCCGGAGGAACTCGCCCCGGAGTGGCGGCACCTCCTGTCGACCATGCTGGCCCGCGAGCCGGAGCAGCGGCCGCCGACCGCCGAGGTTGTGCTCGCCCTGCACCAGGCCGTCATCGCGGAAACCGGTCGTCACCGCAGTGCCGCAGATCACCACCTCGCCAGTGACGAACGAGAGCGGCTGCAGGAAATCACCCGCCTCGATATTCTCGACACGCCCTCCGACGGCACATTCGACCGGATCACGTCACTGGCCGCCCGGCTGTTCTCCGTACCGATCGCGATCGTCAGCATCGTCGATACCGATCGCATCTGGTTCAAATCGCATCACGGCCTCGACATCGAGGAGATCCCACGCGATCCGGGCCTCTGCGCCTCGGCGATCATGTCTGATGGCCCCTGGATCGTTGAAAACGCCCGCGCCGACCCGCGTGCGCTGGCGAACCCTCTCGTGGCCGAGCAATTCGGTCTGCAGTTCTACGCCGGGGTTCCCCTGACGACCCGGAACGGCTACAACCTCGGCACGCTGTGTGTTCTCGACTTCGAACCGCGCCTCATCACCGAGGCGGAAATCCGCACCCTCACGGATCTCGCCGCCCTGGTAGTCAGCGAACTCGAACTGCGCCTGGAAAGCCGGCGCCTCGCCCTCTCTGATGACTGAGCGGTCAGGCTGAGTCCTCTTTCGGCCGGGCACCGACCTCAATGCTGCTGATGCGTAACCCGTCGAGGGCGGCGACCCGCAGCTGGTAGTCCCCGGTCATAACGGTGTCGCCCACCTGGGGCAGGCGTCCGAGCAGGTAGGTGACGAAGCCGGCCGCGGTCTCGTACGGGCCGTCCTCGAGTTCGACTCCCGTGGCATCCGTGAAGTCTTCGATGTTCAGGTCGCCATCGGCCAGCCGGGCATGACCGAACTCGGCTGCAGGATGTTCCTGGGCCGGTAGGTCGTACTCGTCGTGGATCTCACCGACGAGCTCCTCGACGAGGTCCTCGAGCGTGACGATGCCGTCGGTGCCGCCGTACTCGTCGACGACGATTGCGATGTGCACGCCGGCGCGGCGCAGCTGGGTCATGGCCGGCAGGATGCGATTGGTACCGGGCAGGAAGACAATCGAACGCGCCACTTCGGCGACCGTCGTCGCACCGGGGTGGGCGTCGGGGTCCAGGAGGTCGCGCACGTGCACGAAACCCAGCACTTCGTCGACGGAGCGGCCGATCACCGGGTAACGGGAGTGTGGCAGCGAGCGGATCTCCTCCAGGGCGGCGGGGATCGACTGGCTGCCGACCAGAAAGTCAACGTCCCCACGATGGCGCATCACCTCTTGGACCAGGCGGTTGGTCGCGTCGAGCACCTCGCTCAGGATGTGCCGTTCCTCGATCGCGAGGCCCTCGTGCGCGTCGACCAGATCGCGCAGCTCCTCATCGGTCATGAGTTCACTCCGGGCGTGCGGGTCTCCGCCCAGCAGCCGCACGACGGCGTTCGTGGAGACGGACAGCAGCCAGATCACGGGGCGCATCAGGGTTGCGAATACCTGGAGCGGCGGTGCGAGCGTGAGCGCGAAGCTGCTGGCTTTCTGCAGCGCGAATCGCTTCGGCACGAGTTCCCCGAGCACCAGGGAGAGGTAGGCGACGACAAGGGTCATGCCGATCACGGCGACCGTGTCCGCAGCCCCTGGCGAGAGCCCGAGCCGCTCGAGCAGCGGGGCGATATCGGGTGCCAGGGTGGACGCGCCGTAGGCGGCAGACAGGAACCCGGCGACGGTGACGCCGATCTGCACCGCCGCCAGAAACCGGTTCGGGTCCCGGGCCAGGCGGGAGACGGTCGCACCGCGCCGACCCTCTCGTTCCAAGGCGTGCAGCTGGCTCGCGCGCAGCGACACCAGAGCGATCTCGGTCGCGGCGAACACGCCTCCGATGAGCACGAACAGCAGCACGAGCCCCAGGTTCAACAGAGTGTACCCGTCCATCAGGCGACCGTTCCCGGCTGGCCGCTTCGGCTGGTCGGGTGGGGATTTCGGGAATGCTCCACCTGATCAGTCTAAAGCCGGGTCCGCGCTACTGCCGCTTATGGTCTTCCGGGCCGGGCACGCCGGGCAGGATGTCGGAGATCCCGGTGTCGCGTGACCAGGGCCGGCCGATGCGGCTCCACATCGGTACTCGGCGGATGAACCCCGGGGTACCCGGTGGCGAAGCCGGCCAATCTCCTGAGTGAGCCACGGCCAGGCGGGCTACCGGCCGCCCGCCAGCGGATCCCGTGCATAACTCCTGCAAAATCTGTGACCCGCTCCGGACATCCGCGGAATTCCGCGGGAGACTGGCCGGCAGCTGAGCAATTTGCAGGAGTTATGCACCATGGGCTCGGGTGAGTCGGAATTGGAGACGCTCAGAGTTGGGCGCAGGTCAGCCGGCGAGCGGCGACGGGCTGCGACCGACACCGGAGCGAACGCCCTGCCGCCAGACCGCCCAGGTCAGCGGCACGCCGGGGCGGTAGGCGAGATGGGCGACGGATGGCGCGTCGAGCACCTGCAGGTCTGCCCGCCCGCCCACGCGGAGGGCTCCGACCGCGTCCGAACCCGTGTCGCGGTTCAGCGCCCGGGCGCCGCCGCGGGTCGCCGCCCACACCGCCTCCTCGATCGTCAGGCCCATCTGCAGCACGGCGGTGGCCACGCAGAACCCCATCGACGTCGTGTAGGAGCTGCCCGGATTGCAGTTGGTGGCCAGGGCGATGCTCGCGCCGGCGTCGAGGAGTCGCCGCGCCGGCGGGAACGGCTGCCGGGTGGACAGGTCGCAGGCCGGGAGCAGGGTCGCCACGGTGGCCGAGCCGGCGAGGGCGTCGATGTCCGCCGACTCCAGGTGATTGCAGTGGTCGACGCTGGCCGCGCCGAGTTCCACCGCGAGCCGTACCCCGCCGCTGAATCCCAGCTGGTTGCCGTGCAGTCGCAGGCCGAGCCCGGCGGCGCGGCCGGCCAGCAGCATCTCCCGGCTCTCCTCCACATCGAACGCGCCCACCTCGCAGAACGCGTCGACGAACTGCACGTGCGGCGCCACGGCGGCGAGCATCGGCGCGGTGACGAGGTCGAGGTAGTCGCGCCGGTCGATGCCTGGGGGCACTATATGCGCGCCAAGGAATGTGACCACATCGGCGACGGATGCCGCCACGCGCGCCGACCGCACCTCGCTCGCCAGATCGAGGCCGTAGCCGGTTTTGCTCTCGAGGAACGTGGTGCCCTGCGCCTCGGCCTCCTGCCTGAGCCGGGCCGCCGAGGCCTCGAGCTGATCCTCGGTCGCGGCGCGGGTGGCGGCCACGGTGGTCAGGATTCCGCCGGCCGCATACGGCTGCCCGGCCATCCGGGCCTCGAATTCGGCGGCCCGGTCGCCCGCGAACACCAGGTGGGTGTGGCTGTCGACCCAGCCGGGCAGGGCGGCCCGGCCGCCGACATCCGTGCGGAGGTCGGCCGCCGGCGCCGCTGACGCCGGACCGATCCAGGCGATGCGGCCGTCCGCGATCACGAGGGCGGCGTCGGCGAGGCGCGGGGTGTCATCCGCCTGGGTGGTCAGCTCCCGGATGCCGGTGATCAGCTCGGTCGGTTCGGTGGTCACGGTCGTTCTCCTGACGCGGGTGTGGTGGGTTCGCCCAGCATGGCGAGGGCGTCGCGCAGCAGAATCTCGGGTCTCAGCGCGCCCGGCGGATGTCCGTCGAGCACGCCCGAGCCGCCTGCCACCAGCACCCCGGAGTCGGCGACGACCCGTCCGCCCACGATCACCCGGCGCACGTCGGCGGCCGTCGCCGTCAGCGGCAGCTGCTCCGGCAGTGATCCGGCCGTGCGGATGCTGTCGCCCGCCACCTCCACCAGGTCGCACAGGTCACCGGGCGCGAGGCGCTGCCGGCCGAGTCCGAGCGCCGCGTAGCCGTTGTCCGATGCCGCCGCGAGCAGTTCGGCGGGAGCGAACCGGCCGCGACGGCCCGAGGCCAGGCGTTCGCCGGCCTCCAGGCCGCGCATCTCGAGCAGCGGGTCGATGACGGCGTTCTGGTCCGAGCCGAGGGCGATCCGCGCGCCCGCCCGTTGCAGAGCAAGGGCCGGCCCGATCCCGTCGCCGAGGTCGGCTTCCGTGGTCGGGCAGATCACGACCGTCGCACCGGATGTCCCGATCAACGTCACATCCTCATCGGTGAGGTGCGTGGCGTGCACGACGCTCAGCCGCGGAGCGAGCGCCCCGAGCCCGGCCAGCACCTCGGTCGGGGTGCGCCCGTATGCGGCCCGGCAGTCCGCGTTCTCCTGCGGTTGTTCCGACAGGTGGATGTGCAGCGGCACGGCATCGGGCAGCCCGGCGAGCGCCTCCTCCATTGCGGCCTCGGTCACCGCCCGCACGGAGTGGATGGCGGCGCCCAGGGTGACGCGGGAATCCGTGCCGCCGGCGACCGGGCCGTCGTCAGACCCGCCGAACGCCGCACGCAGCGCGTGCCACCGGGCCAGCCAGGCTGCTGCCGACCCGTCGCTGAAGGCCCGTTGCTCGGGAGCAAGGGGCACGCCGATCCCGCCGTCGAGGTAGAGCGTGTCGAGCAGCACCAGGCGGATGCCTACCTCGCGTGCCGCGGCCGCCAGCGCCAGTTCCATGGCGTGCTCGGCCGGGTACCGGGAGCCGTCCGGCCGGTGGTGCAGATAGTGGAATTCGCCGACCGCGGTGTAGCCGCACATCAGCATCTCGGCGAAAACGGCCCGCGCCAGCAGGAAATACCGTTCCGGATCAAGGTGCCCCGCCACGGCGTACATCGCCTGCCGCCACTGCCAGAAGTCGCCTGCGGCGTCGTGGGTGCGGCCCCGCAGTGCGCGGTGGAAGGCGTGCGAGTGCGCGTTGGCCAGCCCCGGCAACACGGTGCCGAGGCGCACGTCGCCGGGCTGCGGTGCGGCGTGCGGGGTGACGGCGATGAGCCGTCCGTCACCGCCCACCTCGAGGCGCACGCCCGGCAAGGCCACCCCGTCAAGCAGCGCCAGTTCGCACCAGAAGGCGACAGCCGGCAGCCGAGCCGCAGCCGGCAGTCGAGCCGCAGCCGGCAGCCGAGCCGCAGCCGGTGGTCGAGCCTGTCGAGACCCGCCCCCGCTCACAGCAGGCTCCGCAGCAGGCTCGCCAGGGCGTCGATCCCGGCCACGCAATCATCCACCTCGGCGAATTCCTCCGGAGAGTGCGAGACCCCCGTGGGATTGCGCACGAAAAGCATGGCGCTCGGCACACTCGCCGCGAGCACGCCCGCGTCGTGTCCCGCGCCGGTCGGCAGGGCCGGAACGAGTGCCCCGCCGCCCAGCACCGCCCGGAACCGCCCCACGAGCACCGCGTCGAACGTGACCGTGCCGGTCCAGGATTCCTCGGTGACGGCCACGGAACATCCGTTCACCGTCACGGCCTCGCCGACGGCAGCCTCGATCGCGGCCACGAGACTGCGGGTCTCGGCGTCGGTGGGTGCCCGGGCGTCGAGCCAGGCGTGCACGGATGACGCGATCACGTTGGTTCCGCCGGGCACCACCTCGAGGCGGCCGACCGTGGCGCGCGCGCCGGGGTGGTTCAGGGCTTCATCCTGCACGGCGACGACCGCGCGGGCGGCGGCCAGCAGCGGGTCGCGGCGGTCGCCCATGAGGGTGGCGCCGGCGTGGTTGCCCTGGCCGGTCACGGTGAGGCGCCAGCGTCCGTGCGCGAGGATCGACGACGCCACGGCCACCGGCCGTCCCAGGTCGATCAGGCCGCGGCCCTGCTCCACGTGCAGTTCGATGAAGAGTCCGATTCGGGCCAGGGCCTCGCGGTCGATGCCGAGGTGCGCCGGGTCGAGCCCCGCCCGGTGGGCGGCCTCCGCGAGGGTCACGCCGTCGGCGTCGACGAGCGCCCGGGCCCGGCCGGCGTCGATCCCGCCGGTCAGTAGCCGCGAGCCCAGGCAGGCGATGCCGAAACGCGAGCCCTCCTCCTCGGCGAAGACGAGCACCGCCAGCGGGCGAGACGGTGTGAAACCGGATGCCCGCAGCCGCGCCACGGCCTCGAGCGCACTGACCACACCGAGGGGTCCGTCGTAGGCGCCGCCGCCGGGAACGGAATCCAGGTGGCTGCCGGTGACCACGGCATCCGGCCCCGGCTCGCCCCACCAGGCCCAGAGGTTGCCGTTGCGGTCTGTCTCGACGCCGAGGCCGAGTCGTTCGGCGCGCTCGGTGAACCAGGCGCGCAGCTCGAGGTCGGGGCCCTGCCAGAGGTGCCGGGAGTAGCCGCCGCGGCGGGCATCCCGGCCGGTGTCCGCGATCTCGGCGAGCCCGGCGAGCGTGCCGTGGGCGAGCTCGCTCATGCGCGGGCCCCGCTCACTGCGACCCCTGCTCACTGCGACCCCTCACACAGTAAACGGGGGCGTTGGAGCGGCAGGCCCGACATGCCACGACTCCCGCTCATTCAAACTCCCACATGGGCACGCGCAGGCCGCGTTCGCGGGCCACCTCCTCGGCCCGCTCATACCCGGCGTCGACGTGTCGCATCACGCCGGTGCCGGGGTCGTTGGTGAGCACCCGCGCGATCTTCTCGGCCGCGAGGGGGGTGCCGTCGGCCACGATCACCTGGCCGGCGTGGATGCTGCGGCCAATCCCGACACCGCCGCCGTGGTGGATCGACACCCAGGTGGCGCCCGACGCGGTGTTCAGCAGTGCGTTCAGCAACGGCCAGTCGGCGATCGCATCCGACCCGTCCTTCATCCCCTCGGTCTCCCGGTAGGGCGACGCGACCGAGCCGGAGTCGAGGTGGTCGCGGCCGATCACGATCGGGGCGCTGAGCTCGCCCGACGCCACCATCTCGTTGAATTTCAGGCCGGCCCGGTGCCGTTCCTGGTAGCCGAGCCAGCAGATCCGGGCCGGCAGACCCTCGAAGTGCACCGTGTCCTGCGCCTTCGTGATCCAGCGGCGCAGGTGCTCGTCGCCGGGGAACAGCTCCACGATGGCCGTGTCGGTGGCCGCGATGTCCGCCGGGTCACCCGAGAGCGCCACCCAGCGGAACGGCCCCTTGCCCTCGGCGAACAGGGGGCGGATGTACGCGGGCACGAACCCGGGGAAGTCGAACGCCCGGGTGCAGCCGCCGAGCTCCGCCTCCGCCCGGATCGAGTTACCGTAGTCGAAGACCTCCGCGCCGGCATCCTGGAATCCCACCATCGCCGTGACCTGCCGGGCCATGGATGCCCGGGCCCGCTCGGTGAACTCCGCCGGGTCCGCGTCGGCGAGGGCATGCCACTCCGCCACGGTGACCCCCTCCGGCAGGTAGGCCAGCGGGTCGTGCGCGCTGGTCTGGTCGGTGACGATGTCGATCGGCACCCGGCGCTCCAACAGCTCGGTGAACACGGTCGCCGCGTTGCCGACCACGCCCACCGAGAGGGCACGCCTCTCGGTCTTCGCCTGGATCACCCGGGCGACGGCGGCGTCGAGGTCGGGCGCCAGCTCGTCCAGGTAGCCGTGCTCGACCCGGCGCCGCAGCCGGGACTCGTCGACGTCGACGATCAACACGGCGCCGTCGTTCATCGTCACGGCCAGCGGCTGCGCGCCGCCCATGCCGCCGGCCCCGCCGGTCAGGGTGAGGGTGCCGGCCAGGGTGCCGCCGAACCGTTTGGCCGCCACGGCGGCGAAGGTCTCATACGTGCCCTGCAGGATGCCCTGGGTACCGATGTAGATCCACGAGCCCGCCGTCATCTGGCCGTACATCGTGAGGCCCAGGGCCTCGAGCCGCCGGAACTCCGGCCAGGTGGCCCAGTCGCCGACCAGGTTGGAGTTGGCGATCAGCACGCGCGGCGCCCACTCGTGGGTGCGGAACACGCCGACCGGCTTGCCGGACTGCACCAGCAGCGTCTCGTCCTTCTCCAGCGTGGTGAGCGTGCGCACGATCGCGTCGTAGGCCTCCCAGTTGCGGGCGGCCTTGCCCGTTCCGCCGTAGACCACGAGGTTCTCCGGGTGCTCGGCCACCTCCGGGTCGAGGTTGTTCATCAGCATCCGCAGCGGCCCCTCGGTCTGCCAGCTCTTCGCGGTCAACGTGCTGCCGCGGGCGGCACGCACGGGGCGGGATTCGGACATCTTTGTCTCCTTGCGGGTTCGAGCGATTCGGATGCGGGCGTTCGGGGTCGATCACTTCGTGGGGAGGGCAGGACCGGCGCGGCCGAGGCCGGCGGACACCTGCGCGGCGGCTTCCGCGAGCAGCGGGCCGTAGCGACGGATGTCCGCGGGCTCCACCCGGTAGCTCGGGATGACCAGGCTCAGGGCGGCGACCGTTCTCGCTTCCGAGCGGATCGGCGCGGCCAGGGCCGTGACATCCGTTTCGACGCCGCGCTCGACGACCAGGTAGCCGGCGTCGGGGGTGTGGCCGGTGAGAACCTGCCCGGCCGCCGAGCGCTCCAACGGCACGGTGCGGCCGACCCAGCTCGCGTGCCGCACCGAGTGGGTGCCCTCGACGATGGCGATGTACAGCCCGGTGGCGCCGTGGCCCTCGATGCTGAGGTAGACGGATTCGCCGGTCTCGGCCACCAGCCTTTCCATCGCCGGGCGTGCGAGGGTGACCAGCGACTCGCTGCTGAGCGACTGCGCGCCGAGTTGGATGATGCGGCTGCCCGGCCGATAGGCGCCGTCGTCGGCCTTCTGCACGAAGCCGCGGGTCTCGAGGGTGCGCAGCAGGCGCAGCGCGGTACTCGGGGCAAGGTCGACCGCGCGGGAGCTCTCCGAGAGCGTGAGGCCGTCGGCGTCGCAGATCACGGCGAGCAGGTCGAGGGCACGCTCCACGGTGCGGGTGGATGACTCGGCCATGGCTGCGCTCCCGGTGTTCGTTCTGGTGTCACCTAGTAAAACGCACTTGCCATCTAATGGCAAGAATCAGCAGGAAAATCCCTGCGCATCGCTCTTCGTCGGTCAACCGACGAGTTTGGGGGGTGCGCGTGCCGTCGCACCCCTCAAAGCTGTCGGTTCACGGCCGGTGCCGGGGTGCGCGCGGGATAATCAGGGATGACATCTGCGCTGCTGGCCCTCGGGGCCGAGGAGTACGTTCTCCTGACCACGTTCCGCAAGACCGGCGACCCGGTGAAGACCCCGGTCTGGATCGTGCCGGGTTCCGACCGGCTGCTCGTCTCGACGGGTGGCGCGAGCGGCAAGGTCAAGCGGCTCCGGCATACCGCCCGGATCGAGCTGACCCCTTGCCATGCGCGGGGCGCCGTCCGGGCGGGAGCCGTGACGGTCGCCGCCCAGGCGCTGGTGCACAGCGACGCCGACACGCTCGCCGCCCTGGACGCGGCGCTGCTGGCGAAGTACGGCCTGAAGTATCGGGCCTTCCGTGCGGTTCAGCGCCTGCGCCGCTCGACGGACGATTCGGTGGCGCTGGTCATCACGGTGTCCTAGCCGCCTTGGGTGTGGGTGACGGATGCCGCGGCATCCGTCACCGGATGGCTCACTCGAACCGTACGCCGCGCTGCAGCAGGAACGGCTGCGGGTCGACGGCGGCGCCGTTCACCCGCACCTCGAAGTGCAGGTGACAGCCGGTGGAGGCGCCGGTGCTGCCGACGCTTGCGATGACCTGCCCGGCGATGACGCTCTCGCCCACGCTGACGACGGTCTGGCCCTCGGCCAGGTGTGCATAGCCGGTGGCGGCTCCGTTGCCGTGGTCGATCAGGATCCAGTTGCCGTAGGTGCCCAGCCGTTCGGCGGCGGCCACGACCCCGGCGCTCGCCGCGTAGACGGCCGCCCCACACTCCGCTGCGATGTCGGTGCCACCGTGGAACTCGTTCACTCCCGGCAGCGGGCGATCGGGTCGGGGGCCGAAGCCATCCGACAGGGAGCCGTGAGCGGGTGCGGCCCAGCCCTGGTTGCCGGGCTGACCGCGGGGCAGGTCGCCGTCGTCGTCGCTGCCGGCAACGACCGTCGGTTCCGGTTCCGGTTCCGGCAGCGGCGTGAGGGAGAGGGCGACCGGTGTGCTCGCGGCGAGATCGGCCACCTCGGCGATGGCCGCATCCAGTTGCTGCTGAGCCTCTTCCATGGCGAGGCGGGTGTCGGCGAGCGGGATGGCCTCGATCGTCGACCGCAGTGCGGCATCCTGGTCCTGCAGGGTCTTCTCGCGCCTGGTATCGGCGTCGACGCGGGCCTTCACCTCGTCGAGGCTGTTCGTGAGCCGGTCAAGAGTGTCGATTGTGGCCAGTCCGGCGAGCAGGTCGTTGCCCGTGCGGTCGCCGGCGAGCAACACGTCCATGGCGTCGGGGGCCGACTGCTGCAGGGTTGCGCGCACAAGTGTGGCCAGTGCCCGGCGCGATGCCTCGGCCCTGGCCGCCGCGGCCGCGCCGAGGCCGCGCACGAGGTCTGCCTGCACCACCGTGGCGTCGTAGTCGGCTCTGGTCGTGGCGTAGATGAGTTTCGCGGCGTCGTAGGTGTCCTGGGCACGACTTTGCAGAGTCAGCGCGGCGCTGTAGGCGGCAGCGTGTTGGGCTCGGGCCTGGTCGGCGGCGGTTTGTTCAGCCGCACGAAGGCGGTCAGCAGTGGCAGCGGCCTTCGCGGCGGCAGCCCGTGCGGCGGCAGCCTGCGCGGCGGGCGCCTCGGCTGAGGTGTCCCGCTGCGCGACGGGCGGCTCGGCGGTCGGCGCCGGCCCTTTCGTCGCGGGAGGGACTGCCGGCGCCGGCGGGGGAGCGGTCGTGGGCGGTGCCGGGGGAGTCGAGGGGCCGGGTGTCGGCGTGGCGTCCGGGGTCGGCGTCGGAGTAAGAGTCGGAGCCGGAGTGGGAGTGGGCGTCGGCGTGGGCTCCAGCGTCGGAACCGGCGTGGGCTCCAGCGTCGGAACCGGCGTGGGCTCCAAAGTCGGAACCGGCGTGGGCGTCGGCTCCAGAGTGGGAGCCGGAGTGGGGGCTGGAAGCTGTGTCGGCTCCGGAGAGGGGGCAAGTTCAGGTGGCGCCGGGGTGGGCGCGGCCGACGGGGCTGGGCCGATTTCGGGGCCGGTCGGCGTTGCCGGACCCTCTGGGGGATTCGTATCCGTCACGACCTCGACCCCCGGGACCGACGACGTATCGTCGGCCAGGGCCGGTTGCGGCACTCCGACGAGTGCAAGGGCGACGATCAGGATCGACGCCAGGGCGAGCGTCGGACGACGACCGGCAGGCGCAATCAGTCGACGGGTGGGTCGATGAGCTCTCAGGGTGAAGTTCATGAGCCAGAACGATCCGTTTTCAAGGGGTGGACGAACAGGTCGACGGCGTCGGCGGGTGACATCATGACATGGGCTCCGAGGGTCGACAAGCGGTGGCAGCGTCGCCCGCTCGGGATGGCGGAAAGCATGTCAGGCTTCGATCCGGACACGGCGCAGGAAGGCGTCGAGAACGTGTTCTGCTTCCCGGAGAGACGCTTGCACCAGCCGGTCCGCGTGCGGGTACGAGGCTCCGAATGGCGTGGCACGACGATGCTGATCGTGCAGCATCAGCAGGGCCGCGAGCACAGTGGAGAACTCGCCGTCGGCCGTGGCCTGAAGGAGCCTGACCTGCGCGGCGCGCAGAACGTCACCTGGTGCGCAACCGAGCTCTCGATCGAGGGCCAGGCGGAAGCTCTCGTAGGCCTGCAGCCCCTCGGCGGGCCGGCCGGCCTGTTCCAGCCCCAGAATCAGGGCTGTCCAGGCGTGCTCGTTGAGTGGGTCGTCGCCCAGCGCCAGCTGCGCCCAGCCCACAGCCTCCTCAGCCAGGTTGAGCTCGGCAGCCGATTCGGCGGCCATGATCCGGGCTGCTGTCACGCGGGCGGAATGCAGGGCGCGCTCCTCGGCGGCCCAGAGCGGGAGCAGCTCGTCCCCGAGCAGCGGGGCGGTCGCCAGCGCCAGTGCCTGGCGCAGCATCGGCAGTCTTTCCGCGGCAGCGGACTGCTGCGCGTGCCGATACAGGGTGTCGAACCGGTCCAGGTCGAGTTCGACGAATGACCGCTCGATCACGTAGCCGCCGTTCACGGTTTGCAACGGACCGGTTCTGCCGCTTCCGGGTTGAAGGTGCCGGCGCAACACGCAGACGTAGCTCTCCAGGGTCGGCAGGGCTTCAGCCGGCGGATGTCCCTCCCAGATGATTGCGATCAGGCGCTCCTTGGAGACGGGGCGCCCGAGTCGGAGGAGGAGGATCTCCAGGACCTGACGGGGCTTGGGGCCGCCCAGGTCGTGGGCGCCGAGGACGGTGCCGTTTCGGTCCACGCGGAGGGTGCCGAGCAGGCGAATCGTGAGGGGTGTGGTGGCGAGCAGTTGCATGGGGAGCGGTTCGTCTGATGGCCCGGGTGAGCCGTGGGTTTGTTCCATGACGGCCTCCAGCTGATGGATTGACCTTCATCGTCATCACACCGACGGGGGGCGGTAAGCCGCAGTTGGGGGGACCGCCATTCCCCAAAATTAGGGGGTGTCGGATTCGCGCACCCACGCCGTCTGGCGACAGTCGAGCCGGCCGCGGAGTTCTCAAGAAATCCACAAGGTGGCCGCCACATCCTGCAACTCCCATCACTTTCAAGAGGCAGGTGTGTCATGAAACTTCCCGAGAGCCAGAACGGCGCCGCCAACAATCGATCCACTGGGTTCCTGCGTCGAGAACGAGCGTCGGGCCAGGTTCCCGCCGCATCCGCAGCCCGCACCTTCTCCCGATCCGTCCGGGCGCTGGCGGCAGGAACAGCAATGGCGCTGTTCGCCACCCTCGGACTGTCCACGACGGCGATGACCGCCGCCGCGGCCCCGGTCGGCCAGGGATTCACGGTCACCGCGGCCGACCTGGCCTACATTCTCAAGCAGATCAAGATTTCCGAGGCCCACGTCGCCAACACCACGTCGGCCACCGGTCCCTGCGGTGCTCTCGTCGGCACGGGGGCCAACCAGGTTCCGGATGCCCTGACGTCCTACGGGCTCCGCACCGTGGACGGTTCCTGCAACAACCTGCTCCCCGGGCGGGAGACCTACGGTGCCGCGGACGAGGTGTTCACCCGGCTGACCACCCCGGTCTTCAGCGCGGCGGAGGCCAACCCGCCCCTCTTCGGGCCCCCGGCAGCGTCGTCCTACCAATCGACGTCCGGAAATGTCTTCGACAGCCAGCCGCGTTCGATCAGCAACCTGATCGTTGACCAGACCTCGACCAACCCGGCGGCGGTCGCCGCGGCCGGCACGCCCGTGCGCACCCAGGGCAACCTCGGGATCGTGCCGTGCACCACCGACCCCCAGCCGCTGGCCGACCCTGCCGTCGACGGCGTCCCGGCGGGGTGCGTGCCGTCCGGGGACACCCTGTTCATCCCCAACGTCACCACCGACGTCGGCCTCTCGCCGCCGTACAACTCCCTGTTCACCCTCTTCGGCCAGTTCTTCGACCACGGTGTCGACCAGACCGTCAAGGGCGGTGGAACGGTCTTCGTGCCACTCAACGAGGATGACCCGCTGCGGACCAAGGGTCCGGACGGCATCGCCGGAAACGGCGACGAGGTGCCGGCCAACCAGGCCTTCATGGTCCTGACCCGCGGCCAGAACCAGCCCGGCGCTGACGGCGTCCTGGGCACCGGCGACGATGTGCGCGACGCGGACAACACCGACTCGCCCTTCGTCGACCAATCTCAGACCTACACGTCCCACGCCTCCCACCAGGTATTCCTGCGGGAATACACCAACAACGTCGACGGCTTGCCGGTGTCCACCGGGAAGCTCCTCGGCGGGCCGGCCGGTCCCACCGCGGGCGGCATGGCCACGTGGGCCACGGTCAAGGCGCAGGCCCGGAATCTCCTCGGACTGGACCTTGCGGACCAGGACGTCACCAACATCCCCCTGATGGCGGTCGACCCCTACGGCAAGTTCATTCCCGGCCCGGTCAGCGGACTCCCGCAGTATGCGACCGAGACAGGTCTGGTCGAGGGCAACCTCGCGGCCCCGGTGCCTGTGCCCGCCAACGCGCTGCACTTCAACACCCCGTTCCTGACCGACATCGCGCACAACGCTGAGCCCAAGGCGGGCCTCGTGCCCGACGGGGACTCCACGGCCTCGGCCGACTTCGCCAGCCAGCCGGCCGGCACCTACGACAACGAGATGCTGGATGCGCACTTCGCGGCCGGTGATGGACGCGTGAACGAGAACATCGGGCTCACCGCCATTCACCAGGTTTTCCACTCCGAGCACGACCGCCTGGCCGAGGAGTTCAAGACCACCCTCACCAACGACACGTCCACCAAGGGTGTTGCGGCGCTGGCCGAATGGAAGCTGGCCGCGGGCGCGAACGGCTGGAACGGTGAACGACTGTTCCAGGCTGCTCGGTTCGTGACCGAGATGGAGTACCAGCACCTGGTGTTCGAGGAATTCGGACGCAAGATTCAGCCGGCCATCCAACCCTTCCTCTCGTACAACACCGACGTCAACCCGGCCGTCACGGCGGAGTTCGCCCACGCGGTCTACCGCTTCGGTCACTCGATGCTGACCGAGACGATTTCCCGCACCAACTCGGACGGAACCGACAACTCCATCTCCCTGCTGGAGGGCTTCCTGAATCCGCCGTCCTACACCGACGGCGGCAGCGCAGGCTCCCTCACCTCCGAACAGGCGGCCGGCAGTGTGATCATGGGCATGAGCGACCAGGTCGGCAACGAACTCGATGAGTTCGTGACCGACACCCTCCGCAGCAACCTGCTCGGTCTGCCCCTGGACCTCGCGGCGATCAACATGACCCGTGCCCGGTCGGAGGGCGTCCCCCCGCTGAACGAGGTGCGGCGCCAGATCAACGAGGTCACGAGCGACGGCCAGCTGGCCCCGTATACCAGCTGGGCCGACTTCGGGCAGAACCTCAAGCACCCGGAATCGCTGACCAACTTCGTGGCGGCCTACGGCACCTACCCGACCGTCACCGCCGAATCGACGCTGGCCGGCAAACGGGCGGCAGCCACGGCGATCGTCGACCCAGGCCCGGGCATCTCACCCACCGCCGACGCGCTGGACTTCATGAACAGTGCGGGGCCCTGGGCCGGCCAGGAGACCGGCCTGAACAAAGTCGATCTCTGGGTCGGTGGACTCGCCGAGAAGACGAACCTCTTCGGCGGCCTCCTCGGCAGCACGTTCAACTACGTGTTCGAGAACCAGATGACCGACCTGCAGAACGGTGACCGTTTCTACTACCTGGTGCGCACCCCCGGCATGAACCTGCGGGCCGCACTCGAGGGCAACTCGTTCGCCGAGATGATCATGCGCAACACCGACGCGCACACCTTGAAAGCGGATGCGTTCGCAACGGCCGACTGCAAGTTCCAGCTGGGAAATCTGGCCGGGACCGAAGCGGGATATCTCGCCTCCGGGCCGGCCGTGACCGATGACCCGGCCTCAGAATGCAACGAGGGCGCGCTGCTCCTGCGCAAGCCGGACGGCACGATCCAGTACCGGGCCATCAACTCTGAGGACCCGTCCGGCATCAACGGCCAGGGCGTCTACAACGGCACCGCTGGAGTCGACCGGGTCGCCGGCGGCAACGACAACGACACCGTCCTCGGCAACGAGGGCGACGACGTGATCGACGGCCAGGGCGGCGATGACGTCGTTCTCGGCGGCGAGGGCAACGACCGGATCACCGACTCCGCCGGTGACGACGTGCCGAAGGGCGGTCCGGGCAACGACTACATCAACGCCGGTATCGGCCTCGATATCCTGATGCCCGGTGACGGCAAGGACTTCACCCTCGGTGGCGGCAACGACAACGAGACCTTCGCCGGCGAGGGCGACGACTTCGCTCATGCGGGTGACGGTAACGACGTCGTGTTCGGCGACGGCGGCGACGACTGGATCCAGGGCGGATCGGGCATCGACCTGCTGATCGGTGACCACGGGGCGCCGTTCTTCGACGACCCGGCCCAGACCAAGCCCGGCAACGACGTTTTCGTCGGCCAGTCCGGCGCGAACGATTACGACGGTGAGGGCGGCGACGACATCATGTCGTCGAACGCGACCATCGACCGGTACGCTGCGGCCGCCGGGTTCGACTGGGTCATCCACCAGTACGACACGGTGGCGGCCGACGACGACATGATGATCAACAACAACCTGGTGGGCGTCCCGCTCCCGGTCGTGGTCAACCGCGACCGGTGGCAGGAGACGGAGGCCAACTCCGGCTCCCGGTTCAACGACGTCATCCGCGGTGACGACGCAGTGCCCAGCACCGTCGGTGGTGCCGGCTTCAGCGGCTGCGACGTGCTCGACCAGGCCGGCATCGACCGCATCAGCGGTCTGGGAGCCATCCTCCCAGTGCCGAGCACACCGCTCGGACCCGTGGAAGCGGCATCCGCGATGGGTGCCTGCCCGCTCGAGGGCCCCGTCTGGGGCGATGGCAACATCCTCCTCGGCGGTCTCGGCGGCGACACTCTTGAGGGTCGCGGCGGCGACGACGTCATCGACGGTGACCGGTACCTGCGGGTGCGGATCAGTGTTCGAGACGGCGCCGGCACCGAGATCGGCAGCACCGAGCTGATGGAACGTCCCTACCAGGCCGGCAACACGCGCACCCTGGCAGCGGATGTCGCATCCGGCGTCATCGACCCCGGCAATCTGGTCGTGATGCGCGAGATCGTCTCCCCGACCGCGGCCGAGACCGCCGGCCAGATCGACTCGGCCGTGTTCTCCGATGTGGCCGCGAACTACACCGTGACGACCGTCGGAGGAGCCCTCGGCTCTCCCGGAGCCGTCACGACCGTGGTGCACAACGGGGCTGGCCAGAACGGCACCGACACCCTGCGCAACGTGGAACGACTGCTGTTCTCCGACAGTGTGGTCCCCGGTGTTCCCACCATCGGCCCCGCGGTCGCCGGCAACGCGCAGGCCACAGTGAACTGGACCGCATCCGCTGTCGGCGTTCCCACCGGCTTCCTGGTGCGGGTGCTCGACGCGGCCGGGGCCCCGGTCGGTGTCGACCGGGTGGTCGTGGCCGGTCAGACCAGCCTGATCGTGACCGGTCTGACCAACGGCTCCAGCTACACCTTCCAGGTGGCGGCGACCAACGAATTGGGCACGAGCGCATTCTCGGCTCCGTCCAACGCGGTGACACCGCTCGTGCCGCCGGCCGTAGCCGGAGCACCCACCATAGGAACCCCGACAGCCGGCGTCGCCTCGGCGACCGTCAACTGGACCGCCCCTGCCGCCAACGGCGGATCGGCGATCACCGGATACTCGGTGCGGGTGTTCTCCGGAACCACACTGGTTCGCACCCAGGCGGTCACCGGAAACGTCGGAACGGTCGTGGTGACCGGTCTCACCAACGGAACGGCGTACACGTTCGACGTGGCGGCGGTCAACGCGGCGGGAACGAGCGCCTTCTCGGCTCGATCCGTGGCGGTGACTCCGCGAACGGAGTTCGTCGCACCCACCGTGACGGCTCGGACGCCGGCCTCCGGCGCCCGTGCGGTTAGCCAGACCGCGAATCTGAGTGCAACATTCAGTGAACCGGTCACGGGAGTCAACGGCACGAGGTTCGTGCTGCGGCTCGGCGCCACGGTGATCCCCGCCGTGGTGACCTACAACGCGGCGACCCGGGTGGCGACTCTGAACCCGAACGCGACGCTGGCGGCCGACACGACCTATACGGCCACCCTCTCGGGCGTGACCGACACGGCGGGCAATACGATGACGGCCAGCTCCTGGACCTTCATCACCGGCCCGGCACCGACCATCACCTCGATGAATCCCGCACCGGGAGCCACCGGGATCGCGCGCGACCGGAACGTGGTTGTGGGCTTCAGTGAAGCCATCACCGGCGTCACCGCGACGACGGTGCGGATCACCCGGGTCTCGAACGGATCCGTGGTCGCAGGCACGATCACGCTGACGAACGCGAACCGACGCCTGACGATCAACCCGAACGCCACGCTGCTGGCCAACACCCGGTACCGCGTCACCATCACCGGTGGCACGGGCGCTGTGCGGGACCTGGCCGGCAACCCGCTCGCCACCCGCACCTGGGTGTTCACGACCCGCTAGGCACCACCCCCTCAACCGGCCGGCGGCGCATCCACTGGTCGCCGGCCGGTTGTCCCCCTCTCACCCAACTCGCGTAGCCGCAGGGAGAGATCATGACCACACGCAGGGAAGTTCTTCAACTGGGAGCCCTCGGCGCTCTCGGAATCGTCGGCACGAAAGGTGGCGACGACACACCGGACCCGGCTGTGCCGCTTCAGACCACGAGCCTGCTGGCTGCGCAGAACATGCCCGTTCCCTACGCGGGCGTCTTTCGCCGGCCGCCGGAGCTGGTGCCCTATGAAACCGGCTTCGATGATGGGGACCCGGCACGGCCCTACGAACGCTTCGCTCTCACCCAGAAACTCGGTCAGGCCCAGCTGGTACCCGGCCTGTTGACGACGATCGCCGGTTACAACGGGATCTTTCCCGGCCCGACCATCCGTGCGCGTCAGGGAACGCGCACCGAGGTGCGCATTCGCAACGGCCTCCCGCAGGCCGGCCTGCTGCATCCGGGCGCCTTCCGCACGGTCACGCACCTGCACGGTTCCGCCTCGCTGCCGCAGTACGACGGCTACGCCAGCGACTTCACCGCGCCCGGCAACGTCAAGAACTATCACTATCCCAACTGGCAGACCGCCCGCACGCTCTGGTACCACGACCACAACCAGCACGTCACGGCCCAGAACGTGTATGCGGGCCTCGCCGGCTTCTATCCGCTGGCCGATCGCTTCGAGCAGGCCCAACTCCCGCAGGGGGAATACGACGTGCCGCTGATGGTGTCGGATGCCCTGTTCAAGGCCGACGGGTCGCTCGGCTACAACGACAACGGCCGTAAGGGTCTGTGGGGCGATGTCATCCTGGTCAACGGGGTGCCCTGGCCGACGATGAAGGTCAAGCCACGGATCTACCGGTTCCGGATGCTGGTCGCGTCTATAGCCCGCTCCTATCGCCCCACCCTGTCAACCCGCGACCCGGTGTACATCGTCGGAACGGATGCGGGCATGGTGCCCGTCGTCCAGGCTGTCCAGTCCTGGCGGCAGGGCACGGCCGAACGGTATGAGGTGCTGATCGACTTCCGCAAGTACCGCGCGGGACAGCTGATCGAACTCCGCAACCTGAGCAACAAGAACAACATCGACTTCGCCAACACCAACAAGATCATGCGATTCGAGGTCGTGGCGGATTCCGGCCCTGCGTCGCTGAACCGTATCCCCAGCACGCTGGACGACGGTGGCGCCTTGAACCCGGCTCGCGGTGGAGTGGCGACCATGAGCCTTCAGCCGGCAATGGCCAAGGCCAAGCGGAGCCTCACGGTGGATCGAACCGGAGGTGAATGGTCGATCAATGGCGTGACCTGGGCCGATGTCGAAAAGTCCGGCTACTCCAGGTTGTTCGGCAACCCGCAGCCCTACGACATCGAGGAGTGGACGCTGATCAATGCGTCGGGTGGTTGGTTCCATCCGCTTCATGTGCACCTGGTCGACGCGAAAATCATCGGCCGCAACACGAATCGTGGGAAACCGTTCGCGTGGGAGAACGGACCCAAGGACGTCGTCTACCTCGGAGAGAACGAATCAGCGACAATTCTGACGCAATTCGACACCGGCCCCGGCGCGGGCGGCCGCTACATGATTCACTGCCACAATCTGGTCCACGAGGACCACGACATGATGGTGCAGTTCGCGGTCGGCGACTGGCGGGTCAACGATCCCGTCACCACGGACCCGCCCGTGCCGGACACCACCCCTCTCGGCTCCTTCCCGCCGGCCTACCGGCCTGGCTATCCGGCGGGATATTGACATGTCTGCGGTTTTGAGGCCGGTCGCGGTCGTGCTGCTGGTCATCGGGTTGACCGGCTGCTCGACCGTTGCCCAACCTGGCCTCAAATCGGAGCCGCCGGCCGGCACCGCGGTGCTGGCCGGCGAGCCGGGAGCGGACCTCGGAAACGGACGCCCCGCGGTGACCTTCGACGGCTTGATGGTGCGTCGACGGGTCGTGGTCGCCATCCGCCCCCGGGAGAGCGCAGATCTGGTGTCGCTCCGCGGGCAGCTGGATCAGGCGGCGCACCGCCTTGGGCTGTCCCTGGCGGATATCTCACCCACGGTGCTCGACGCCGACGTGCTGGAAGAGCTGGGGCCGCAGTTGGTCGTCGCGCTTCCCGAGGGCGGCACCGTCGACGATGCCGGACGCCTGATCGACCTGACCCCGTCGTTCGGCGGAGCGTTTCCGGATGCCGTCCAATTCCAGATCGGTCCAGTGCTGGTCCATGACCTCCGATTCGCGGTGCGCACGGCTGATCCGCGGACGCTTAGAGAGGCGATCGACCGGGAAGGGATCCTCGCGGACGCGCTCGGCACCTATTCCAGCACCACGGGAACCGAGGAACTGCGGATCGACTACACCGGTCCGCTGCTCAGCGACGACCTGATCCAGTCGATCCGGGCGGGGATCGCGGGTCCGGCGCGGTCCGAGCCGGGCGACGTCTCCGTGTCACCGCGATCGACCGAGGGGGACGGTGTGCAGATGGAGTCGGAGCCGCCACCCGGTTCCGCACCGCCGCTGACGCCCCATGGCCACACCGGAGGTTAGGCGCGATCGACTGCAGCGACAATGCGGGTTCCGTGACCGACCCGCGACGCGATCTCCAGGGTGCCGCCGGTCACGAGGATGGTGTCCCGGATGATCCGCAGACCGACATGCCCGTCCGGGGGGTCGGCCTCCGGATCGAAACCGCAGCCATCGTCTCGGATGGACAGCTCGATGCGGTCGGCATCCTGCTCCACAGAGAGTTCAAGGCTCTGTGCCCCGGCATGCGTCATCGCGTTGGTGAGCGCTTCCCGGGCGACCCGGTACAGGATGGCCGATCGATCTCGGTCGAGGTCCAGGCGATCCGGAAGGTGGAGCCGCACCTCGATTCCGCGCTCCGTCAGTGGGTCGGCAAGGCGCCGTAACCCTTCGATCAGGCCGAGTTGCTCCAGGCCGGGTGGGTAGAGTTCTCCGGTCATAGCTCGCAGGGTGCTCACATTGCGTTGCAGGATCACGCGGGCTCGAATGATCAGAGAACGTCGTGCGCCGGATTCGAGCTTGTCCTCCGCTTCCAGTGCATAGGAGAGCCCCGCCAGGTCCTGGATGACCTCGTCGTGCAGGTCGCGCGCGATGCGCCGGCGTTCCAGATCCGAGGCCCGGATCGCGTGCTGGAGCAGCTGCCGCCTGGACGCCTGGTCCACCTGGATTCTGCGGGCGAGTCGGATCGCGGGCGGCAGTTGCGCCAGTTGCAGCACCATGAGGGCCAGCAGGAAGGCCGGGGTCATGCTGAGGAGCAGGCTGGCCTGCTCGTCGTGCACCGTCTGGTCATCGAAGTAGGCCTCGAACATCAGCGGGCGACCGGCGGCGTCCACAGCCCGCACATAGATCTCCACCAGCTCGCCCGAATCAGCCTCGTGGTCATTGTCCAGGCCATCCTGGAGTTCGAGGGAGGCACGCTCGGCCCCGCCGGCCAACAGGGGGCCGCTCCAGCGAGGAATGTCAAAGGTGCGCCCGATCAGGGACGGGACGTCGGAGTAGAGCACGCGGCCCTGCGGATTCCACACCTTGATGCGCACGATCGATTTGTCGGCCAGCCAGGGGGCCACCCGGCTGTCGATTAATTTCAGCGCCGCCGGGTCTCCGGCGATGACCTCGTCCGTGATCAGCGGTCCCACGGTGTAGTCGGCCAGGTGATGGGTGATCACGGTGGCGTCGTCGAGGGTATGGTTCTCCGCCTGCGCCCGAATCCAGAGCGCAACCGGGACGGACACGGAGATCAGAACGAGCAGGCCGATCATCAGAAAGCGGGAGACGGCGGAACGTACCTCGGACTTCTCCGCCGCAGTGGCGCCGTCGGGGTGGCGGAAATCCCAGGCACGGGCGGCCGGCCTCGGCATCCGTGCCCGGCTACGCACGGTCCCGAACCATCACAAGCCCGAGTCGCGACGCGGTGACGACCGCCTCGAGCTGGGTATGAGCCTCCAGCTTCGCGAGGATGGTCTTCACGTAGCCGCGGCAGGTGTTCTCGGAGATGCCGAGTGCGAGCGCATTGGCCTTCACGTCACTGCCCGCGGCCATCAACTGGAGCACGTCCAGTTCACGCCGGGTCAGCGACGCGGCGGCCAGGGCATTTTCGTGCAGCCGACGCCGGGCGCTGAGCTGTGCCACGAGGGAGGGGTGCACCAGGAAGGTGCCGTTGCGGGCGTGCCGGAGAGTGTCCAGCAGGCCGGCGAGAGACCCGTCCTTGGGGAGGAAAGCGCAGACTCCGATGGCGGCGGCCTGCTCGATCGTTTCGGGGGTCGGGTCACCGGTCAGCATCACGATTCGGGTGGACGGTGTCCGGGCCAGGATGCGTGCCGCGGCGGAAAGGCCGCTGCCGTCAGGCAGGTGGAAGTCCATCACGACAAGGTCGGGAGACAGGCTTTCGGTCAGCTCGATTGCGCTCCGCGCGCTACGGGTCGTGCCGACCGTGCACAGGTCCGGTTCCCGGTCGAGGGCGCCGAGCAGGAGTTCGGTGAAGGTGGTGTGGTCGTCGACGATGAGGACGCGGATCATGGTTCTCCGATGAGTTCCAAAGCTGACATCTGCGTCGACAGGTGCTCGGGTGCCCCGCCTGTGCAGGTGATCAGGCTTTCAGTATGCTCGCGACCGCGACTGCCGTCCAGCCTCATTCGGGGGGTAGCCGGTATCGTGATTGCGTGCCGCGGCCGCCTGCCCGGGCCGAGGGCCGTGGGCGGATGCCCGCGCGGCAGCTCAGGCGAGAGGCCCCGTGACACCCGCCGCCGCATCCCGCACGGCACCCGTTGCCACGAGATCCACGATCGCCTCGATCTCGGGGGAGAGGAACCGGTCGTGGCCGGGGCCGGCGGCAACCGTGCGCACGAGGTTCCGCACCGCATCGGTGGCCGGGCCGGGAACCAGCGGCATGCGCAGGTCGAGCGAGCGTGCGGCCGTCATCACCTCGATCGCGAGCACCCGGCCGAGCCCGTCGATCGAACGCCGCAGCTTTCGGGCGGCCGCCCAGCCCATGGACACGTGGTCCTCCTGCATGGCCGACGACGGGATCGAGTCGACGGATGCCGGCACCGCCAGCCGCTTGAGCTCCGACACGATCCCGGCGGCGGTGTACTGGGCGATCATCAGCCCCGAATCGACGCCGACCTCGTGGGCCAGGAACGGCGGAAGCCCCTTGTTGCGGGTGGCGTCGAGGTGCCGGTCGGTGCGCCGCTCGCTCATGCCGGCGACATCCGCAGCACTGATGGCGAGGAAGTCGAGCACGTAGCCCAACGGGGAACCGTGGAAGTTGCCGTTGGAGCGCACCCGGCCGTCGAGCGTGACCACGGGGTTGTCCACCGCGCTGGCCAGTTCCCGACCGGCGATCAGGGCGGCGTGGTCCATCGTGTCGCGGGCCGCGCCGTGCACCTGCGGGGCGCAGCGCAGTGAGTAGGCGTCCTGCACGGTGGGGTCGTCGGGGCCGGCATGGCTGGCGAGCAGGGGAGAGCCGGCCAGCAGTGCGCGCAGATTGGCCGCGCTCCGGGCCTGGCCGAGCTGGGGACGAAGAGCCTGCAGGTCGGCGGCGAAGGCGGCATCCGTGCCGAGGAGGGCCTCGACGCTCATGGCGGCGGCGACGTCGGCGGTCGTGAGCAGGCTGGACAGGTCGGCGAGGGCGAGCACGAGCATGCCGAGCATGCCGTCGGTGCCGTTGATCAGGGCGAGTCCCTCCTTCTCGGCGAGCACGACGGGCTCGATGCCGGCCGCTGCCAGGGCTTCGCCGCCGCCCAGCAGGGTGCCGGACGCATCCCGCACCCGACCCTCACCCATCACCGCGAGCGCGCAGTGTGCCAGCGGCGCGAGGTCGCCCGAGCAGCCGAGCGAGCCGTATTCGTGCACGACGGGGGTGATGCCGGCGTTGAGCAGAGCCGCGTAGGTCTCGGCGACGACGGGCCGCACGCCGGTGCGCCCGGTCATCAGGGTTGAGAGGCGCAGCAGCATCAGCGCGCGCACCACCTCGCGCTCGACCTCGGGGCCGCTGCCGGCGGCGTGCGAGCGCACCAGGCTCGCCTGCAGTTGGGCGCGGCGGTCGCTTTCGATGAACGTCGTCGCGAGCGCGCCGAAGCCGGTCGAGATGCCGTAGTGCGGGTGCACGTCCTGCGCGAGCCCGTCGATGATGCGGCGGGTTGCGGCGACGCCGTCGAGGGCGTCCCTGGCCAGAATGACGGGGGCGTCATGCCGGGCCACCGCGATGACGTCGGCGAACTCGAGTGGGCCGGTGCCCACGGTGACGGATGCTCTGACGATGTTCATACCTTTGATTCGACACCAGCCGGGTGGTGCGCACGACGGGTTTAGGCTGGGTGCTGTCCGGGATACCGGACAGTTACGGGCCGACGTGGGCCCGCATTGACCACCAGGGGAGCGAGGCGAGCGGATGACCCGGTCGAAGGTTCCGGCGGCGCACGGAACGCTGCGCATCCTCTCGCATCTGGCCACGCAACGCGGCCCGGTACCGGCGTCCCAGATCGCCACGGCCCTCGGCCTGGCCCGCTCGACCGTCTACGACCTTCTCGCCGTGCTCGCCGACCAGGGCTTCGTGGTGCACTTGCCGGAGGAGCGGCGCTACGGGCTGGGCGTGGCCGCCTTCGAGCTGAGCTCGGGCTTCTCCCGGCAGCAGCCGTTGTCGCAGCTCGGCCGTCCACTGGTCGCCGCGCTCGTCGACCGGCTCGGCGAGAGTGCCCACCTCGTGGTGTTGCACGGGCGCGACGTGATCTACCTCGTCGAGGAGCGTGCGCCCCGGCGTCCGTCCCTGGTGACGGATGTCGGCGTGCGCCTCCCGAGCCACCTCACCGCGAGCGGGCGCGCCCTGCTCGCCGCGCTGCCGGCCTCCCAGCTGCGGGCGCTCTACCCCAATGCCGCAGCCTTCGCCGCACGTGACGGCCGGGGACCCCGCACCGGCACCGAGCTGCGGCGTCTGCTCGAGCAGGTGCGCCGGGACGGGTACGCCCTGGAAGACGGCGAGATCACCGAGGGGATGGCATCCGTCGCCGTGGCCGTGCGCGACCACGCGGGCTGGCCGGCCGCGGGCGTGGCCGTCACCTTTCCGCGGGAGCGCATCCCCGAGGCGGAGTGGCCGGCGCTCGCCGCCCAGCTCGGCGGCACCGCCGCCGAACTCTCCCGACGCATCCGGGGCACGTAGCCCGGCGCTGCAGCGCGCTCGCGGCGGGAAGCGGGCGCGGGTTAGAATGTGCGCCCGCTTCCGTAACCTGCGCCGCGAGGCAGGGCCGCCGCGGCAGGGGGGGGGCGCGCTAGGGTTCTGCCATGGCTGTCACCTATCGCACGGTCGCGGAGTTCCTCGTCGCCCAACCGCCCGATCGCCGCGCGGAAATCGAGGTGCTGCGGCAGATCGTGCTCGGGACCAACGGCGAGCTCTCGGAGCACATCAAATGGAATTCGCCGAGCTACGTGTTGAACGGAGTCGACCGGGTGACCGTGAACGCGCACGGAAAGGGCGTGCGCCTGATCCTGCACTGGGGCACCCGGATCGCCGAGGACAGGAGGGCTGCGCACACCTTCGACGGTGATCCGTTCGGGCTTCTGACCTGGCACTCGAACATCCGGGCCAGCGTCAGCGTCGCCGACCTGGCTGACCTTCTGGAGAAGCAGGACCAGATCAGCGACGTCGTGCGCCGCTGGCTCGACGCCGCACGCTAGCTGCCCCGAACCTCCGCGGCGGTGCCCGTCAGCGACATCCCAAGCGCACTCGCCGGCAGCACCAACGGGGGACCGCGCAGGTCGACGGCGCTCGCGGCGCACCCTGTGGAAGCGGGCGCGGGTTAGAACGTGCGCCCGCTTCCGTAACCTGCGCCGCGAGGCGGAACCGAGAGCCCGGGCTGCCGGCGGCTACTCGCCGAGCGCGCCGTGCAGGAAGGCGGACACCTTCTCGCGCATGGCGGCGTCGAGGATGCCGATCGAGTGCAGGGTGCCCGGCACCGTGACCAGCTCGTGGTCGATGCCCGTGCGCTCGAGCGCCGCCGCGTACCCGGTGGCCTGCGCCAGCGGAATGTACTCCTCGGTCGACGTGCCGAGGAAGACCGGCGGATCGCTGCTGTCGAGGGTGTTCGCCGGCGAGGCTGCCGCGGCTTTCGCGCAGTTCCGCAGCGTGTCGCAGCCGAGGTAGTCGAGCACGATGTTCTGCAAGCCGGCCGGTGCCCGGCCCCTGACCAGGGCCTGGTGGCTGAGGTCGAGGGGCGCGGAGAGTTCGGCGACCGCGGCCACCCGGGCGCCGTCGGTCAGTGACCCCGAGCCGCGGGTGCCGAGCAGCGCGGCGAGGTTGCCGCCGGCGGAACCGCCGAAGACGCCGATCCGGTCGGGGTCGATGCCATAGGTCTGGGCGTTGGCGGCAGCGCGGGCCCACTCGACGGCGAGGGCGACGTCGTCGAGGGCGGCGGGGAACACGGCATCCGGAACCAGCCGGTAGTTCACCGAGTAGGCGACGAAACCCTCGGAGGCAAGCCAGGTGCAGACCATTCGCCAGTCCCTGTTGCCCTTGTCGCCCCGGGCCCAGCTGCCGCCGTGGATGGAGATGACGGCCGGGCGCAGCGCTGCCGCCGTTTCCGTCGCTGAGGCCGTTCCCGTCGGCGCCGGATCAGCCGGATCGGCGAGATCGGTCGGAGCCGTCGCGATCGGCGGCGAACACACGTCGAGGGTGAGGACGGCGCCGTCCGCCTGGGTGCCGTATTCGACATCTTCGTCGACCGTGATTCCCTCCGGCCGCTCGAACGTGCGGATGCCGACGATCTGGGTCGTGACCAGCTCGCTGCGCTGGTCGCCGGGTTCGTCGGGCGTCACGGAATACAGTTGCGGGCGGAAGCCGCCGAGGAGGGCCGTCGCGGCGACGGCGATGCCGACTGCGCCGGCAACAGTCACCAAGCGGATGCGACGAGAGCCGAATCGAGGATGGCCTGGGCCGGTGTTCACGTGTGCTCCGAGCTGCGGGGTAGGGCTTCGAGCCTAATTCCTGTCGCGCGCCGCACCGAATCCTCCGGGGGAGGGGTCTCGCCTGGGTCAGTGCGCCGCCGCAGCCGAAGCGGCGTCGGCCTCCTCGGTCTCCGGCAGAATCCGCGGCCGGAGGGCCGCGAGAATGCGGGTGACGTCCATTGCAACCGTCGAGGCAACGCCGAGTGACGTGGCCGGCGCCGAGCCTCGGCGCTCGTCCAATTCGGCCATCAGGTCCTTCAGGGCGGCATCCGCTTCGGCGAAAGCGGTCTGCTCACCATCGTCCGGGTCCCAGTCCTTCAGCAGCGCGGCCAGCGTCAGCAGCGTGCGGCTGAGCGCGGGCCGCATCTCCGGGCGCAACTCGAGCTGGATCGGCAGCCCCCAGACTGCCCCGGCCAGCACCTCGGTCAGGTCGCGCACGTGGAACGTCACATTCTCGAGGGCCGCCAGATCGTCGTAATCCGAACGGAGGTTGCGCTGGTTCGTGCGGGCGCGCGGGTTTCCCTTGCGGCTGTCGTCGGCGTGGCTGACGGCAGCGCGCACGGCGCGGCCGACCGCCACGAGGTCCTGGCTGCGGGAGGCCCAGCCGTCCTGTTCGGGCGGCCAGCTGTCGGCCAGGGCCTCGGCCACCTCCGAGAGGTGGTCGGCCAGGGTGCAGCGAAACCGGGTCAGCTGATGGCCGACGGCTTCCAGCGCCAACGGCGGGAAGAAGACCAGATTCACGGCGAGGCCGACCAGGATCCCCAGCGTCATCTGCACCAGGTACCCGATCGAATAACCGTCCGCATTCGGCCCGCCGACGATCAGCACGAACAGGGCGGTGACCGGGATGTACTCCCGGTTCGCCCCGAACCACCCGGTGGCCGCGATCACGGCGCCGACGCCTACCGCGAGCGAGATGGTGAACACGTTCGGCTCGCTCAGGATGATGACCAGTCCGGCGAGCACGATGCCGACGGTGAGGCCGCCGAGGGTCTGCAGGGCGTTCCGTACCGAACTCATCAGAGTCGGGTACATGCTCACCAGCGCGCCCAGCGGGGCGTAATACGGATAGTCATCCGCGACCCCGGGCAGCAGCGGCGCGATCGTCCACGCGATGGCGACGGCGACGGCGGCCTTGAGCGCCTGGACGATGCGCGGGCTGGTCGCGGTCACGCCCAGCCAGGACGCGGTCGATCGTGCGTGCCGCACACTCGCCTGTGCTGATCTGTGGGCAGTGGCCCGGGCCCGGGTCATTGCGCGTCAGCCGGCAGGACCTTGGCGAAGCAGACGCTGAATTCTTCGCCGACGTACTGTCCGAACAGGGGAACCTCCCGGTAGCCGACGCTCCGATAGAAGGCGAGCGCCGCATGGCTCGCCGGCCCGGTCTCCAGTACGATTTCACGGATGCCGCGGGTCGCCGCATCCGCTTCCATCTCGATCAGCAGGTGGCCGGCCACGCCGTGGCCCCGGGCGTCCGGGTGCACGAACATGCGCTTCAGCTCCGCTGCACCGGGAGGGCCGGCCGCATCGGCCCCGCCCACCAGGGCGGCGATCCCCAGGGCGTGGCCCGCCGCATCCCGCGCCACGTACACGGCGACGCCGGGCTGCTCAAGTTCCTCGACGCTGAGCAGGAAGTTGCTCTCCGGCGGGTACAGGGACTGGGCGTACTCGCCGCTCAGGCGCAGTAATTCGGCGAGTTCCGGCTGCCGCGGGGACTCGATTGAGATGGTGGTCAGCATCAGAACAGAGTAGACGGTGAAGATAAGCCCGTGACATTTCGGCATCAATCAGGTAACGTGGATAAGTCGGCTCTTGACACCGTGTGTTTTTTTGTGTGCGCGGATGGGTTTGTAAGTCAGGATGGGCCGGTTTCCCAGTAATCCGCTGGTGAAAAATCACTGTATGTGAACGGCCCCGGCCATAGACTGCCCGGGTTCTCAGGTTGCGTCGCTGTGCGGCGTTGTTCTGCCATGTACCCAATACAACCCAGGAACACTTCCATGCCTAAGAACTTCGATCCCAAGTACTCCGCCAAGGGCGGACCGTCCAAGGGCGGCAGCAAGAGCCCCGGACACCGCGGCCACAACGCTGCCGAGGGTGCACCCAAGAAGGCCCGTTGGAACGCCGGAGAGCGTGCCGACCGTGCCGCCGGCCGCCCCGCCGGCAATGACCGCCCGGCCTACGGCCAGCGTTCCGAGCGTCCCGCCTACGGCGACCGCCCGAACCGCACCGATCGCCCCTCCACCGGTGGCGCCCCGCGCGGCGACCGCCCCTCCTACAACAGCGACCGTCCCCGCACGGACCGTCCGTCGTACAACAGCGACCGTCCTCGCACGGACCGTCCGTCGTACGGCAACGACCGTCCCCGCACGGATCGTCCCGCCTACAACAATGACCGCGCCCCGCGCACCGATCGCCCGTCGTACAACAGCGACCGTCCTCGCACCGACCGTCCGGCGTACAACAATGACCGTCCGTCTTACGGCAGCGACCGTCCCCGCACGGACCGTCCGGCGTACAACAACGACCGTCCGTCCTACGGTGACCGCGCTCCGCGCACGGACCGACCGTCGTACAACAGCGACCGTCCCCGCACCGACCGCCCCGCGTACAACAACGACCGTGCCCCGCGCACCGACCGCCCCTCGTACGGCAACGACCGTCCCCGCACGGACCGTCCGGCGTACAACAACGACCGTCCGTCCTACGGTGACCGCGCTCCGCGCACGGACCGACCGTCGTACAACAGCGACCGTCCCCGCACGGACCGTCCGGCGTACAACAATGACCGCCCGGCGCGCACCGACCGTCCTGCCTACAACAACGACCGTCCCTCGTATGGCGATCGTCCCGCCCGCCCCGAGCGCGGCGGCTACGACCGTTCCGAGCGGGCGAACTCCGACCGTCCGTCGCGTCCTGCCCGCTCGGCGTCCGACGGCGGCCACTCCAGCAATTTCTACCCCGACCGCGACACCAAGGCGCACTTCGCCGCCGGTGACGACGTCGTGCTCGAGCGCCTCGAAGCCATCGCGACGACGGCTGCCGAAGTCGTCGGCGTGACCTTCGGCGACCTGGGGCTCGGCGAGAACATCGTGCGTGAGCTCGCCACCCTCGGTGCCGCAACGCCGTTCCCGATCCAGGCTGCGACCATCCCGGACGTGCTGGCCGGGCGCGACGTGCTCGGCCGTGGCAAGACCGGTTCGGGCAAGACCATCGCCTTCGGTGCTCCCCTTGTGGAGAAGCTGCTCGAGAACAACGGGGCCAAGGACCGCAAGATGGCCCGCAAGCCGCGCGCGCTCATCCTGGCGCCGACCCGTGAGCTGGCCCTGCAGATCGACCGCACCATCCAGCCCATCGCTCGCAGCGTCGGCCTCTTCACCACCCAGATCTACGGCGGCGTTCCGCAGTACCGACAGGTCAGCGCCCTCCAGCGCGGCGTGGACATCATCATCGGCACCGCCGGCCGCATCGAAGACCTGATCGAGCAGGGTCGTCTCGACCTCAGCGAGGTCGTCGTCACCGTCCTCGACGAGGCCGACTACATGTGCGACCTGGGCTTCCTCGAGCCGGTTCAGCGCATCCTGCGTCAGACCAAGAAGGGCGGCCAGAAGCTGCTCTTCTCGGCCACCCTCGACAAGGGCGTTGCCTCGCTGGTCAAGGAATTCCTGATCAACCCGGCCGTGCACGAGGTTGCCGGCGAAGACCAGGCCTCCTCCACGATCGACCACCGCGTGCTCGTGATCGAGCACCGCGACAAGAGCGCCATCATCGGCCAGCTTGTCGACCGCCAGGGCAAGACGCTGATCTTCTCCCGCACCCGTGCCTACGCCGAGCAGCTCGCCGAGCAGCTCGAAGATGCCGGCGTGAAGGCCACGAGCCTGCACGGCGACCTGAACCAGGCCCGCCGTACCCGCAACCTGCAGATGCTGACCAGCGGTCGCGTCAACGTGCTGGTGGCAACGGATGTCGCCGCTCGCGGCATCCACGTGGACGACATCGACCTGGTCATCCAGGCCGATGCCCCCGACGAGTACAAGACCTACCTGCACCGCTCCGGTCGCACCGGTCGCGCCGGCAAGTCCGGTACCGTCGTCACGCTCATCCCGAAGCAGCGTCGACGCCGTATGGACGACCTGCTCGAGCGCGCCGAGATCGAGGCCTCGTTCACGAACGCGGCCCCCGGCGACACGTCGGTCCGTGACCTCGCCGGTATGTAGTCAGCAGCACCCGCACTAACGCGAGAAAAGGGCATCCACCGTCACGGTGGATGCCCTTTCTCGCGTTCCGGGGCAGGACGGCCTCAGCGGCGAGCGGCGCGCCGCCCGGTTGCCCGCACGATCGCCTTCCGAATCTCCTCGATCCAGAGCACGGACGACCCGACCAGCACGCAGAGGCCCCACTGGCTCCCCGTGAGCGCGGTGGTGTCGAAGAGTCCCTGGAGCATGTCGATCTGCACCACGAGAACCTGCAGGATGATCACGGCGGCGAGTGCCAGCCAGATGCTGCGGTTGGTGAACGTCTGGAGTGAGAAGACGGAGTGGGTGTCCGAGCGCACGTTGAGCAGGTTGAACACCTGGAAGAAGACGAAGGACGTGAACGCGAGGGTCGTCGCGAAGGCGGCGTCCCCGGCACTCTCCGGGAACAGGGCGGGCGCCTGGGTCAACACCGTCAGGGTTCCCGCGGCCATGACCAGGCCGAGCCCGAGAATCCGCAGCATCCGGTCCCGGGTGAGCAGAGGCTCGTCGGACGGGCGCGGAGGCCGGCTCATCGTTCCGGGTTCGGCCGGATCCAGACCGAGGGCCAGGGCGGGAGGGCCGTCCATGATGATATTGACCCAGAGGATCTGCAGCGCCGTGAACGGTGCACCCGCCGCCCAACCGGTGACGCCCGCGATCAGGAAGATGAGCACGAAACCCCACGCCGTGGTCAGCTGGAACCTGACGAACTTCAGGATGTTGGCATAGATGCCGCGTCCCTCCCGCACCGCGGCGACGATCGTCGAGAAGTTGTCGTCGGTGAGGATCATGTTCGCGGCGCCCTTGGAGACATCCGTGCCGGTGATCCCCATGGCGATCCCGATGTCGGCCTGCTTCAACGCCGGCGCGTCGTTGACGCCGTCACCGGTCATGGCCACGACGTTGCCGCCGGACTGCAGCGCCCGGACCACCCGGATCTTGTGGGCCGGGGTGACCCGGGCGAGCACCCCGTAGTCGGCGGCGCGGGCGGCGAGTTCGTTGTCGTCGAGCTCGTCGAGCGTGGGACCGGCGGCAGCCTCGCCCGGCAGGCCCAGGTTGCCGGCGATGGCCGAGGCCGTCACGAGATGGTCGCCCGTGATCATGTGCACGCGGATGCCTGCACCGAGCGCCACCGAGATGGCCTCAGCAGCCTCGACGCGGGGTGGGTCGACTATTCCGACGATGGCGTAGAGCGTCAGTCCGGTGACCAGCGAGCGACCCGAGTCGTCGTCCGGAACGGTCTCGGCGTCGAGGGTGCGTCCGGCGATCATGATCGTGCGCAGGCCCTCCCCGGCCAGCTCCTGGATGGTGTCGTGGATTCGTTGCTGCAGCGTGTCGTCCAGAGAGCGGATGCCGTCGTCGGTGAGTACCGAATCCGTCAGGGGCAGCAGGGCGCCCGGTGCGCCCTTGGCGAAGCAGCGGTGACCGGATGGTCGCGGTCCTCCGGTCGTCGGCTCTGCCGGTCGGTGGAACGTGGCCATGAATTTGTAGTCGGAGTCGAAGGGCACTTCGGCCACCCGGGGGTAGGTCCGTCGTGCCCCCGCGACGTCGATGCCACCCTTCTCGGCGAGCACGGCGAGGGCCCCTTCGGTGGGGTCGCCGACCAGCACGCCGTTGTTCAGCACTGCGTCGTTGCACAGGGCCATGGTCAGGAACGCCTCGGTGAGGTCGGGCATCGAACGGTCGTCTCCGGTGAGGATCCGGCCCTCGGTGGAGTAGCCCTCGCCGGTGATGCGGAAATCGCGGCCGTGGGTGTGCAGGCGTCGGGCCGTCATCTCGTTCATGGTCAGCGTGCCGGTTTTGTCGGTGGCGATGTGGCTGACGCTGCCGAGCGTTTCCACCGCCGAGAGTTGCTTGATGATCGCGCCCTGGGCGGCCAGCCGCGAGGCACCCATCGCCAGGGTGAACGCGACGACCGCGGTGAGACCCTCCGGAATGGTCGCGACGGCCAGCGAGACGGCGGTGATCAGCAGCTCGGTCCAGGACTCGCCGCGCAGGAGCCCCAACACGAAGACGATCGCCACCACGACCAGCGCCGCGACGGTGAGCAGCTGGGCGAGCTGGTCGATCCTGCGCTGCAGGGGTGTCTTCTCGGTCGTCACTTCGTTCAGCAGCCCTGCGATACCGCCGACGGCCGTGCCCATGCCGGTGTCGGTGACGACCATGGTGGCCCGGCCGCGGGTGACCAGGGTGTTCATGAAGAGCATGTTGGTACGGTCGGCGAGCGGCAGTCCGGCATCGTCCAGCGCGGGGATCGTCTTGCCGACCGGCTCGGATTCCCCGGTCAGGGTTGCCTCGGCCACCTGAAGCCCGGAATGCTCGATGAGGCGACCGTCGGCGGGAACGGAGTCGCCGGCGTCGAGCAGCACGATGTCGCCCGGCACCAGCTCGGAGAACTGAACCTCTACTTCGGTGCCCCCCCGGCGAACGACGGCCTTGCCTTCCGACAGTTTTTGCAGCGCCTGGAGACTGCTCTCGGCGCGTCGCTCCTGCACATAGTTCAGAACGGTGTTGAGGATGATCACGGCCAGGATCACGATCGGAGTCTCCAGCTCCCGCGAGACGACGGCACTGACGACCGCGGCCACCATCAGCACGATGGTCATCTTCTCGCCCAGAAGGCGCACGATCTTGCGCCAGGTCGGCACGCGGTTGGGCTTCTGCAGCAGGTTCGGTCCGGACTGCCTCCGGCGGTCGTCGACCGCGGCCGCGCCGAGCCCGGTCCGAACGTCGACGTCCTGCGTCGCGAGGGCCTCAGCGGCCGAGAGTGTGTGCCAGGCGGTGCGCTCGGTGGTTGCCGCTACGGGAGAGGGGATAGGCATCCGGCTGAATCAGCGTTTCGCTGGTTTGCGCGTGACCAGAACCGGGCAGACCGCGAGCCGGGTGCATTGGTCGCTGACCGAGCCCAACAAAAGGCCGGCCAGGTTGCCGCGGCCGCGGGAACCGACCACGAGCATGCGTGCCTCCCGGGACACCTCGATCAGGCTCCGGGCGGGCCCCGCGTGCACCGCCCGGTAGTCGGCGCGGACGTGCGGGAAGGCGTGCACGATCGCAGCGGTGTCTTCGATCAGAGCGCCCCGGACCGCTTCAGAGTATTCCTCGAACGATGACACGAAGCCGAACTCCCAGTTCGCGGGCCGGGGGGCGGTGTCGATCGACCAGGCCCGCACGATCACGATCGGGGCGTGCAACTGGTCGGCGAGCCCGAAGGCCGTGCTGAGCGCGTAGTCCGCAAAGGGTGATCCGTCGTGGCCGACGACGATGCTGCCGGCCGGCGCCGGCTCAGGGCTGGAGCCCTCGGCGGTCTCGAGGGGTGTGCCTGCGGGGGTTGTGCCTTCGGTGTTCACGGCGGACTCTCCGAACTGAGGGACGAGTGGGGCAGAACGATCAGAACACTCCCAGATTACCGAACTGCAGTTCAGGTGTCCAGCGGGTGGGGCGGGATCGGCACGAGCACGGCCAGCAGCTCGTCGAGTTCGTGGCCGTCCGCCACGGGATGCCGGAACGGTCGTCCGGTGGCGATCTCGTAACTGTTGCGCCGCCCGATCCTGGTTCTCGTGATGTAACCGTCCGCCACGAGGTCGGCGATGATCTTCTGGGCTCCGCGTTCGGTGACGCCCACCCGGGAGGCCACGTCACGCATCCGGCACTGGGGGTCGCGCGCGATCGTGACGAGAACGTGCGCGTGGTTGGTCAGGAAGGTCCAGCGGGCATCGCTCCCGGCGGTGGGCCCAGGCTCCTGGTCGGCGTCCGATGCGTTCATCTAAGCGAGATTAGTCCACCGGAGTCGTTCTGTCCCGGCCGTCTCGCGCCGGGCGGGGGAGCCTATGCGCGATCGGGCGCGTCGATGATCAGGTTGGTGATGCGCGCGGTGCACAGCCGGCGGCCCTGGTCGTCGCTGATCACGATCTCGTGGCAGGCGATCGTGCGCCCGAGACGGATGGCCGTGGCCACACCGGTCACGATCCCTGAGCGGGCGGCGAGGTGGTGCGTGGCATTGATGTCCAGCCCCACGGCGCTGCGCCCCGGGCCGGCGTGGATCACGGCCGCCCAGGAACCGAGCGCTTCGGCGAAGGCGACGGATGCCCCGCCGTGCAGCAGCCCGAACGACTGCCGGTTGCCCTCCACCGGCATCGTCGCGACGACCCGCTCCGCGGACTGCTCGACGATGGTCACGCCCATCTTCTCGTCGAGTTCGCCGAGGGTGATCTTCCAGTTCCCGTTCACGCGTCTCCTATCGGTGGTCGAGCTTGCCGAGACCCGGTGGTCGAGCTTGTCGAGACCCGGTCGAGCTTGCCGAGACCGGTCGAGCCGGCCCGGTGGTCGAGCTTGTCGAGACCGGTCGAGCCGGCCCCGACCGGCACCCGCAGTCCGTCGAGTGCCACCGCGAGCACATCGCTGGCCAGCTGCCCGGCGTCTTCCGGGCCCTCCGGCCGGTACCACTCCACGATCGAGTTGACCATGCCGAACAGAAGCCGGGTCACGATGCGCGGGTCGATGTCGCCGCGCAGCGAGCCCTCGTCGCGGGCCTCCACCACGAGGGCGGACACGGACCGGTCGAAGGCGCGGCGGCGGGCGAGCGCTGCGCGCTCGACATCCGTGTTGCCGCGCACCCGCAGCAGCAGTGTCACGTAGGGCAGCCGGGAGGTGAGCACTTCCACGGCGCCGCGCAGTACCGCGGCGAGCCGATCGATGGCCGGGCCGACCTGGGCGCTCTGCTCGAGCAACACGCCTTCGAGTCCGCCGAGAGCCTCGTCGAGAGCCTGTTCCAGCAACTCCTCCTTCGAACTGAAGTGGTGGTAGATCGCCGATTTGGACAGGCCGAGGCGGGTCGCGAGCACCCCCATCGACGTGGCGTCGTAACCGAACTCGTTGAAGGCGCCGACCGCGACCTCGAGAATGGCGCGCTGGTCGTAACCGGGGCGGCCGCGTTTGGTGAGGGCTGGTTCAGACATAATCGAGAAGTCTCTCACGGGCCGGGTTCCCGGGGGAACGACCGGCCCGTGACGGCTGGGTTGTGGCAGGCTCAGCGCAGGTCGTAGACACGCTTGTGCTTGCCCGTGCTGCGCTCGAGCGTGCCGGGTTCGACGATCAGCACGCTGACGCTTGACCCGATCAGGTCCTTGATCCGGTGGATCAGCAGTGCCGAGGCGATGTCGGAGGCGACATCCGTGGCGTGCTCGTGCCGTTCGATCCGCACGGTGAGCTCGTCCATCCGGTTCGGCCGGGTCAGCTCGATCACGAAGTGCGGGGAGAGGCTCGGGATACTCAGCACGATCTCCTCGATCTGGGTCGGGAACAGGTTGACGCCGCGCAGGATGATCATGTCGTCGTTGCGGCCGGTGATCTTCTCCATCCGGCGCATGCCGGGGCGCGCCGAGCCGGGCAGCAGGCGGGTCAGGTCCCTGGTGCGGTACCGGATGACCGGGAACGCCTCCTTGGTCAGCGACGTGAACACGAGCTCACCCTGGGTGCCGTCAGGCAGCACCAGGCCGCTGTCGCCGTCGATGATCTCGGGCAGGAAGTTGTCCTCCCAGAGGTGCGGACCGTCCTTCGTCTCGATGCACTCGTTGCCCACGCCCGGGCCCATCACCTCGCTGAGCCCGTAGATGTCCAGGGCGTCGAAGTCGAGGCGGTCTTCCAGTTCGAGCCGCATCTGGTTGGTCCACGGCTCCGCGCCGAGCACGCCGGCCTTCAGGCTGGAGGAGCGCGGGTCCATGCCGGCCGCGACCATGGCATCCGTGATCGTCAGGAGGTAGCTGGGTGTGGCCATGATGACGTCGGGCTCGAAGTCCTGGATCATCTTGACCTGCTTGTTCGTCTGGCCGCCGGACATCGGGATCGCTGTGGCCCCGAGCGCCTCGATGCCCGCGTGCGCACCGAGGCCGCCGGTGAACAGGCCGTAGCCGTAGGCGTTGTGCACGCGCATGCCGGGACGCACGCCCGAGGCTCGCAGGCTGCGGGCCACCAGGCCCGCCCACATCGCGAGGTCGTTCTTCGTGTAGCCGACGACGGTCGGCAGCCCGGTGGTGCCGGAGGAGGTGTGGATGCGCGCAACCTGGTCCATCGGCACCGCGAACATACCGAACGGGTAGGAGACCCGCAGGTCGTCCTTGGTCGTGAACGGCAGGAGGGCCACGTCCTCCAGGGTGCGGATGTCGTCCGGGTGCACACCGACCTCGTCGAACTTGCGTGTATATAGAGGTACGTTCTGGTACGCGAGCCGAACGGTCTTCTGCAGGCGCCGCAGCTGCAGGGCCTGCAGCTCATCGCGGGACATCCGCTCTTCGGGGTCGAGTTCGTCCTGCGCCGGCGCGTGCAAGCGGGTCTTGGTCATCGTTGACATGAGGCCTCCTGGTGAAGTGCGGGTTAGAGTGCGGGTGCGGCCGGGGCGGGCAGGGGGAAGTTGGTGGTGCGGCTGCGCCCGCGGAACTCGGCGACCGGCACGCTGTGTTCATTGGTGACGCGCACGTCGTAGAGGCCCGAGCGCCCGCTCTTGGTGCGGAGCACGGCCGTGGCCGTGAGGGTCTGCCCGGCAGCGGTCGGCTTCAAGAAGGTGATGTCGGCCCCGGAGGCGAGCGTGACATGGTGGTCGTCGTTGCAGGCGATCGCGAACGCGGTGTCGGCCAGGGCGAAGACGATCCCGCCGTGGGTCACGTCGAAGCCGTTCATCATGTCGTCGCGCAGGAGCATGGAGACCACGGCACGGCCCGGTTCCGAGGAGCGCACGACCATGCCGAGTGAGGCGGAGGCCCGGTCGTTCTGCATCATGGCCCCATTGGAGGGCGGTAAAGCATCCGTCATGTGGTTCTCCTCATTGAGTTCCGCTGGCTGCAACGCATGGTTGCCGGGGTAGTAGGGAAACCATATACTAACTGAACGATCGGTTGGTAAAAGTTCGCCAAACCCAGGAGTCAACGATGACAATCCCGCCAGTTCCCTACGCTATCGCCCCGGAGAACGCCGCAACGGTGTCCGCCGAGGAGCAGCAGTTCAACGACCTGATTGCCGCCGATTCTCGAATCGAACCGCGCGACTGGATGCCGGACGGCTACCGCAAGACCCTCATTCGCCAGATTTCCCAGCATGCGCACTCCGAGATCATCGGCATGCAGCCGGAGGGCAACTGGATCACCCGGGCGCCCAGCCTCAAGCGCAAGGCGATCCTGCTGGCCAAGGTGCAGGACGAAGCCGGCCACGGCCTCTACCTCTATTCCGCCGCGCAGACGCTCGGCGTCAGCCGTGACCTGATGACGGACCAGCTCATCGCCGGCAAGGCGCGCTACTCCTCGATCTTCAACTACCCGAGCCCGACCTGGGCCGACATGGGCTCGATCGGCTGGCTCGTCGACGGCGCCGCGATCTGCAACCAGGTGCCACTCTGCCGGGCGTCCTACGGTCCCTACGGCCGCGCCATGGTGCGCATCTGCAAGGAGGAGTCGTTCCACCAGCGGCAGGGTTTCGAAATCCTGCTCGAACTGATGAACGGCACGCCCGCCCAGCGCGAGATGGCCCAGGACTCGGTCAACCGCTGGTACTGGCCGGCCCTGCAGATGTTCGGCCCGCCCGACGACGACTCGCCCAACTCGGCGCAGTCGATGGCCTGGAACATCAAGCGGTTCTCCAACGACGACCTGCGCCAGCGGTTCGTCGGAATGCTCGTGCCGCAGGCCGAGGTCCTCGGCGTCACGCTGCCGGACCCGGACCTGCGCTGGAACGAAGAAAAGGGTGCCTACGACATGGGTGAAATCGACTGGACCGAATTCCACGAGGTGCTCGCGGGCCGTGGCCCGGCGAACGCGAGGCGCCTCCAGCGCCGCCGCGACGCGCACAACGAGGGTCAGTGGGTGCGTGAGGCTGCTGCCGCGTACGCCGCGAAGCAGGCCGTGAAGGCGGTCGCATAATGAGCGCTCCCGGTGCATCCGAGAAGGAGATCTGGCCCCTCTGGGAAGTTTTCGTGCGCTCCAGCCGCGGAATCAGCCACACGCACGTGGGCTCATTGCACGCCCCCGACGCCACCCTCGCGGTGCGCAACGCGCGTGACCTGTATACCCGCCGCAACGAGGGCGTCTCGATCTGGGTCGTTCCCGCCGACGCGATCACCACGAGCGACCCGGATGCGAAGGGCGCCTTCTTCGAATCGCCCGCCGGCAAGAACTACCGCCACGCCAGCTACTACACGAAGAGCGAAGGGGTGAAGCACCTGTGATGGATCACGGACAGGCCCCGGTCGCCACCGAGCCCGACGCTCACGGCCACGTCGACGTCGACACGGTCCAGCTCTCCGCGGAACTGGTCGAAGCGGCATCCGTCGCCTCGCACGACGTGGCGGAGTATGCGCTCTGGCTCGGCGACGACTCGCTCGTGCTGGCCCAGCACCTGGGCTGGTGGATCTCCCGCGCCCCGGAGCTGGAAGAGGACATCGCCCTCGGCAACATCGCCCTCGACCTGATCGGGCACGCCCGCTCCCTGTTGCACTACGCCGGGGCCGAGTCCGGCCGCACCGAGGACGACCTGGCCTACTGGCGGGACGAACCCCAGTGGCGGTCCGCGCACCTGTTCGAACAGCCCAACGGGGACTTCGCGCACACGATCGCCCGCCAGTTCATCGCCGCGCACTACCTGTTCGAGCTCTACAGCGCCCTGATGGAGTCGACGGATGCGACGCTCGCCGCGATCGCGGCCAAGGCCGTGAAAGAGGTCGACTACCACCGCGACCACTCCATCCAGTGGGTGCTGCGCCTCGCTCAGGGCACCGACGAATCCCGCCGGCGCATGATCACGGGCCTCTCCGACCTGTGGCCGTTCGTCGACGAGCTCTTCGTCGACGAACCGCTGATCGACCGGCTCGAGGGAGTCGCCGTGCGACCGTCATCGCTCCGTGCCACGGTCGAAGCCGCCATGATTCCCGTTCTCGCTGAAGCTGAGCTCGAGGTTCCCCGCGGCTTCATCTCCTCCGGGGGCGGACGCCGCGGCGACCACTCCGAGAATCTCGGGCCGCTGCTCGCCGAGCTGCAGGTGCTGGCCCGGGCCCACCCGGGCGCGAAATGGTGACCGTGGCATCCGTTGCCCGCCCGCGCCCGAGCGACGCGGCCTCCCAGCAGGCCTGGGACATCGCCGCCGAGGTCTGCGACCCGGAGGTCCCCGTGCTCACGATCGAAGACCTGGGTGTGCTCCGGTCGGTCACCGTCACGGACGCCGGAACCCACGTCATCCTCACGCCGACGTACAGCGGATGCCCTGCCATGGAGGCCATGCGCGACGACGTCACGGCGGCCCTGACCGGGGCCGGCTACCGAAACGTCACCGTCGAACTCGTGCTCGCTCCGGCCTGGACCACCGACTGGATGAGCGAGGAGGGCAAGGCGAAGCTGGTCAGCTACGGCATTGCCGCCCCCACCGGCCACTCCGGCGTGCGCCCCACCGGCGCCGTCCGGCTCCAGCTCGCGGTCAAGTGCCCGCGCTGCTCCTCACTGAACACGCGGGAACTCGCCCGCTTCGGTTCGACGTCGTGCAAGGCGCTCTACGAGTGCCGGGACTGCCTCGAACCGTTCGACTACTTCAAGGTGTTGTAACCATGGCCGCACTCAATCTGGGCAGTACCGATTCCGCCGTTCTCGACCCTGCCGACTCGGTCGCCGATTCCTCCGCTACCGACCCCGCCGCGCCCGCGAAGCGCCGCGCCCGGTTTCACACGCTCACCGTCGGCGAGGTGCGCCAGCTCACCCAGGACAGCGTCGAGGTGACCTTCCTGGTTCCCGACGAGCTGCACGGGGAATTCGACTACGACCCCGGGCAGCACCTCGCCCTCCGCGCCACGATCGACGGACGGGAGCTGCGGCGCAGCTATTCCATCTGCCGCCCCCGCACGGTCGGCTCGGTCAGCGTCGCCATCAAGCGTGACCTCGGCGGCGTCTTCTCCAGCTGGGCGAACAGCGAGCTGCGCGCCGGCGACCAACTCGACGTGATGAGCCCGCAGGGCACCTTCACCACCGCTCTGGAGACCCTCGACGACACGCACATCGTCGGCATCGCCGCGGGCAGCGGAATCACGCCGCTGATGTCGCTCGCGCACACCGTGCTCGAACGCTCGGACACCTCCCGTTTCACGCTCGTCTACACGAACCGCACCGCGCTCGACGTGATGTTCCTCGACGAGCTCGCCGACCTGAAGGACCGGTACCCGGCCCGTCTCGCGCTGCACCACGTGCTCTCCCGCCAGTCCCGCTCCTCCGCGCTGCTCTCCGGCCGCATCGACGAGGAGAAGCTGCGCCTGATGCTGGCCAGCATCATCCGCCCCGCCTCCGTCGACGAATGGTTCCTCTGCGGGCCATTCGAGCTGGTGCAACTGTGCCGCGACACGCTGGAGAGCGTGCAGGTCGACCCGCGTCACATCCGCTTCGAGTTGTTCACGACGGGCGAGCCCACGCATGCCGCCGGTGACACCGGGCGGCCCGTGGTCGTCGGGATCGGCGACAAGACCTTCGAGATCGAGTTCACCCTCGACGGCGAGAGCGCCACGGTGACCACGCCGGTCAACGCGAAGGAGAGCATCCTGAACGCCGCGCTGCGCGTTCGGCCGGACGTGCCGTTCGCCTGCGCCGGGGGAGTGTGCGGAACCTGCCGCGCCAAGCTCGTCAGCGGCGACGTCACGATGACCGAGAACTACGCCCTGGAACCCGACGAGATCGCCCGCGGCTACGTGCTCACCTGCCAGTCGCACCCCACGACCGACAAGGTCGTCGTCGACTACGACGTGTAGCGCGTGTTGAAGCGCTGATCATGTTGACGCGCTAATAAAAAGGTACGGCGCGCAAGCGCGGAAAGTGGTTCCCGTGATCGATCTGACCATCATGGACGACGTGGCCTACGTCGTCCTGAACGCCCCGGACAAACTGAACGCCCTCGACGAGGCGGCCCTGGCCGAGCTCGACGCCGCCTACGAGACCGCGGAAGCGGCCGGCGTGCGCGCCCTCGTGCTGCGCGGCGAGGGACGGGCGTTCTGCGCCGGCCGCGACATCTCGGGTGTCGACCCGCGGGACGACGATGTGATGGGTTTCCTGGGGGGACTCGTCACGCCGTTGCTGCAGCGCATGAGCGCCTTCCCGGCCCCCACCTTCGCCGCCGCGCACGGAGCCTGCCTCGGGGTGGGCCTCGGCCTGCTGATCGCCACGGATGTCGTCTACGTCGCCGACACCGCGAAGATCGGGTCCCCGTTCGCGAATCTCGGTGCCACGCTCGATTCCGGCGGCCATGCCCTGTTCGTCGACCGACTCGGCGCGCACCGCACCCTCGACCTGATCTACTCCGGCCGGCTCATGTCGGGAGCGGAGGCCGTGGCCTCCGGTCTGTTCAGCCAGGTCTTCCCGGCCGCCGAGGTGACGGATGCCACGGTCCAGGCCGCCGAGCGGGCCGCACACGGTGCGACGCAGGCGTTCCTCGCCAGCAAGGAGCTCGTGCGCGCCCTCCGCGACGACCGCCTCGGCCTCTGGCAGAGCGTCGCCGCGGAGAACCGGGCCCAGGCGGCCCTCTGCGACACTGCGGATTACCGCGAGGGCTTCGCCGCCTTCCAGCAGAAACGCCAGCCCGCCTTCACCGGCCGCGGCTGACCTGGCCCGCGCGCGTGCTCCGCGCGCGTGCCGCGCCGAACACCCCGTTCCGGTCGAGAGTGCCCGTTCCGCCGGTCACTCTCGACCGGAACGGACACTCTCGACCGGTGCAATACCCGCGTGCCGCTTCGGGCGTACGCAACGGATGCCGCGCGCACGACGGAAGGAGGGGCGCGCACCCGCAGGTGCGCGCCCCTCCTTCGCGTATGGTGCCGCCGCGTGCCGCGGTTACGCGGCCGCGCCGCCCAGGTAGGCGTTATGCACCTCGGGCAGTTCCACGAGTTCGGCCGGCGTTCCCGTGAGCGCCACTCGGCCGCGGTGCATGACCACAGCCCGGTGCGCGATCTTGAACGAGGCGCGCACGTTCTGTTCCACCAGCAGCACCGCGAGTTGCTTCTCGACGCAGAGCCGGGAGAGCACCTCCATGATCTCGGCGACCACCTTCGGGGCCAGGCCGATCGACGGCTCGTCCAGCATGATCGCCGTCGGGTCCGCCATCAGGCCGCGGCCGATGGCCACCATCTGCTGCTCGCCGCCGGAGAGGGTTCCCGCGGCCTGGCCCATCCGGGTGCGCAGCCGGGGGAACAGATCGAGGATCGACTCCACGTCGCCGTGGCCGTTCTTCGTCCAGGCGCCCAGCATGAGGTTGTCGCGCACGGAGAGGGTCGGGAAGCACAACCGGTTCTCGGGCACATGGGTCAGGCCGAAACCGGCCATCTTCTCCGCGGGCTTCGCGGTGATCGTGCGACCCTCCAGGGTCACGCTGCCCGCGGTCGGCCGGATCAGGCCGCTGACGGCCCGGAGCAGGGTTGTCTTTCCGGCTCCGTTCGATCCGACCACGGCGACGATTTCCCCGCGGGCCACCTCGAAGCTGACCTCGTGCAGCACCGCGAGCTTGCCATAGCCGGCGTCCAGCCCGGAAACGATCAGTGTCATGCGTGCTCCTCCAACTCGGTCAGTTCGGCTTCGGCCTCGTCGAGGTCCGTGCCCAGGTAGGCCACCACCACGGCCGGGTCGTTACGCACCGACTCCGGGTCGCCGTGCGCGATAAGCACGCCGTCGTCGAGCACCGCGACATGGTCGGCGAGAGACATGACCTGCGCCACATCGTGCTCGACGAGCACGATCGTGAGCCCGGACGCACGCAGCCGCCGCAGTAGTTCGGCCATCACCTCGCGTTCAGTGCTGGACAGGCCGGCCATCGGCTCGTCGAGGAGAAGCAGGGCCGGCTCGGCGGCCAGGGCCCGGCAGACCTCCATGATCCGCTGCTTGCCGAAGGAGAGGTCCGAGGCCGAGTCGTCGGCGGCATCCGTGAGCCTCATCGATTGCAGGATCTCGTAGGCCGCCGCGCGGTGGGCGCTCTGCTCACCCGATTGCAGCCCCAGCATCCCGCGGAGCACCCCCGCGCTGCCCTTGCGGTACCGCCCCATGTAGACGTTGCCCACGACATCCGTCGACGAGAACACCTGCAGGTTCTGGAACGTGCGGGTGAGCCCGTGCGCGGCGGCGACGTGCGGCTTTCTGCCGGAGATGACCTGCCCGAGGAACGTGACGGTGCCCTCAGTCGGGGCCAGGGCCCCGGAGATCATGTTGAAGCAGGTCGTCTTGCCGGCGCCGTTGGGCCCGATCAATCCCAGGATGCTGCCGGCCGGCACGGTGAGGCTCACGTCGTTGACGGCGACGACGCCGCCGTACCGCTTGGTCAGCCCCTCGAGGACCAGGATCGGCTCGCCGGCCGCGACCGGCGTGCTCACCGCCGGGAGGAGCGGGATCGTCGTGTCGTCCTCGGCGGCGTGCGCATGTGCGTCGACGGGCGGGCGTTTCCCGGCGAACGGCAGTTTCTGCCACAGGGTGGTCGCCGCCTGGTGGAGGCCGCCGGGGAGCAGCAGGATCACCAGGATCAACACGATGCCGTAGCCGAGCAGCTGCACCTCGCCGGTGGCACCGGGGAAGATGGCCGGGATGACGTCGCGCATGCCCTCGCCGAGGAACTGCACCAGGAAGGCGCCCGCCACGGCGCCCCAGACCGATCCGAGGCCGCCGATGACGACCATCAGCAGGATCGAGACCGACAGGTGGAATTCGGCGGTGGTCGGGCTCACGATCGCGACCTGGTAGGCGTAGAACACGCCGCCCAGGCCGGCGAACCCGGCGGAGAGCACGAAGACCTTGAGCCGCAGAGCATAGGTGTTCACACCGAGACTCTCCGCTGCGAGTTCGGAGTCGTTGACCGCCGAGAGGGCGCGGCCGGCACGGCTGCGGGTGAGGTTGAGGGCCAGGATCAGCCCGATCACCACGAACGGCGTGACGAACCAGAGGAAGAATCCGCTGTTGTCGATCGGGACCCCGAAGACCGTGGGCCGCGAGATGCCGTAGATGCCCGTGGTGCGTCCGGTGACGTCCCATTCGCGCACGCCGATCATCACGATGAAGCCGAGTCCCAGTGTCGCCAGCGCGAGGTAGTGGCCGCGCAGGCGCATGAGCGGAAGGCCCACGAGCAGGGCGACCAGCATGGCGGCGAGCACGCCGACGGTGGCCGCGACCGGTCCGGGCAGATCGAGCTTGGTCAGCAGGATCGCGTGGGTGTACGCGCCGATCGCGAAGAACGCGGCCTGCCCGAGGCTGACCTGCCCGGCCAGACCCATCAGCAGGTTGAGCCCGATGGCCGGCAGGGCGAAGATCATCGCGAACACGACGATGTTCATGACCGAGGAATTGGCTGTGAAGGGAACCACGATCATCAGCGCGACGAGGATGCCGCAGCCGATCAGCGTGCTCTTGTTGTCCGTCCAGAACCGCGCCCGGCGAGAGCTGATCCCGGCGGGGGCTGGTGTGGTTGCATGTGTCATATCGCTACACCCTGACCGCTGTGGGCTTGAGAACGAGGCCCTGAGGACGGACGACGAGCACAAGGATGAGGATGAGGAAGGCGGCGCCGTCCCTCAGGCCCGACGAGACGTAGCCGGCCACATACGCCTCGATCATGCCGAGCAGGAGCGCCCCGACGATCGCGGCCCGGAAGGAGACGAAGCCGCCCAGGACGGCGGCGACGAAGCCCTTGAGGCCGAGCAGCACGCCCCCCGACCAGAGCGAGAGATAGATCGGGGAGGCCACCACGCCGGCGACGCCCCCGACGAAACCCGCAATCGCGAAGGCCAGCACGGATGCCGCGACGGGGCTGATGCCCACGATGCGCGCCGCAACGGGTTGTTCCGCGCAGGCCCTCAACGCTTTGCCCCAGCGGGACTTCTCGTAGAAGAGCACGATCCCGCCGCCGACGACGACGAGCGCGCCGATCATCCAGAATTCCTGAGAACGGATGCTCACCCCGCCGATCAGGATGTTCGTCCCCGGGAACAGGGGCACGCCCTTGGCCTCGGGGCCCCACGCCAGCAGCATGATCGCCTGCAGCAGAGTCGAGACGCCCAGGGTCAGGATGATGGAGATGAGCGGAGTCAGCTTCTTCACCCGCGCGATGATCAGCCGGTCCATCGCGATGGCCACGAGGGTCACCGAGAGGATGGCGACCAGGATGGCCAGTAGGAGAGGCATGCCGGCGGCGGTCAGCCAGACGCTCCCCAGTCCGGCCAGCATCGCGAACTCGCCCTGGGCGATGTTGATGACGTGGCGGACCGTGTAGACGGCGATCAGGCCGACGGCGAGCAGGGCGTACACAGATCCCTGTGAGAGCCCTGCCACCGTCAGCTGCAGGAAATCGGTGAGCACAATCAGTCCTTGAGGAGGTTCCAGCGACCATCCTCGGCCTCAGCCAGGATGAGGGCGGAGGCGTCGAGGCCGGAGTGGTTCTTCGCGGTCATCTTGAAGACTCCCGAGATCCCGGTCCACTCGGCGCTCTCGAGTTCGTCGCGCAGGGCGTCCGCGTCGGTTCCGGCGGCGTCGATCGCGTTGACGGCGATGTGCCAGGCGTCGAAAGCGTGGCCGGCGAAGCCGGACGGCTGCTCACCGTAGGCCGCGTTGTAGTCTGCCTGGAACTGCTCGATCACCTTGCGCTGCGTGTTGTCGGCAGCCAGCTGGTCGGCGACGAGCAGGCGGCCCATCGGGGCGATGACGCCGTTGGCGGACTCACCGGCCGCGTCGAAGAACGCCTGGTTGGAGATGCCGTGAGAGTGGTAGACCGGCTTGTTCACGGCGAGCTGCATGTAAGCCTTCTGGGCCAGGCCGGCCGAGGGGTTGATGCCCCAGATGATGACGGCGTCGGCGTCGGAGCCGCGCACGTTGGTCATCTGCGGGGTGAAGTCGGTGGCGCTCGGCTCGAAGGCCTCCGTCGTCACCAGTGTGATGCCGCGCTCGGCGCCGAGCTCGGTGATGTAGTCGGCGACCCCTTCGCCGAACCCGGTCGCATCGCGCACGAGGGCCAGCTTGGTGTAACCCTTGGCCTCGGCGTCATCGAGGATGCGCTCCAGCACGACCACGTCGTTCTGCGCGGTCTTGAAGACCCACTCGGAGCCCTCGACGATGGCCACGTTGGCTGCGACGGAGATCATCGGGATCTTCGCGGCCTCGGCGATGGGGCGCATCGCCAGGCTGGGGCCGGTGCGGGACGCGCCGATGATGATGTCGACCTGGTCGCTCTCGATCAGCTTGCTGGTTGCCTTGGCCGCGCCGTCCTCGGTCGACTGGTTGTCGATGATGATGAGCTCCACGTCGCGCCCACCGATGCCGCCGTCGTCGTTGAGCTGCTTGGCCAGCATGTTGAGCGTGTTCTGTTCCGGCACGCCGAGGCTGGCGCCCACGCCGGTGACGTCGAGGACGGCACCGATCTTGATCGGGCCTGCCTCCGCGGCAGGGTCGGCCTCGGCCGTTCCTCCCAGGTTCGAGGTGCTGCATCCGGCCAGCACAAGGGCTGTGACCACGGCAATCGGCGCGATGAAACGCAGACGAGACTTCTTCATTGGAATCTCCTTCAGAGGAACAGATAATTAGTGACCGACCAGTCGTTCACTAATTCAGGTGTGGGCCTGACAGTACCGTGGCACCGTCGCGCGCGGCAAGACCCTTGCGGCGGCCCAACGTAACGAGTGGGTGACGGTGTCGGCGACGACCGGATGCGCGCCGGCGGCCGGTTTCTCAGGCCAGCGCGAGCATTCCGGCCGCGGCGAGGGCGAGCGCGAGGCCCAGCCACTGCACCGGCGCGATGCGTTCCCGCAGCACCACGGCGGCCAGCAGGATCGTCCCGGCCGGGTACATGGCCGTGAGCACGCTCATCACACTCAGGTCTCCCGCGCGCATGCCGAGCAGCAGGAGCACGTTGGCCACGACGTCGACCACGCCGCAGGCCACGGCCAGGCGGAGCCCGATGGCGAGCGTCGAGCGGCCGTGCGCGGCGGCATCCGTGGCCACCGTCGCCGGCGTCGTGGCCGGCGCAGCCTGCGTGGTCGCCGCTGCCGCCACCACGGCCCGGCGCCGGCGCAGCGTGACCAGCGCGATCACGCCGACGACGGAGAACATGATGCTCGCATTCACGGCGCGGTTCATCACCAGTGGCACGAGCCCGCTGTCTGCCGGGGTGAGGTCGATCATGACCATGAAGGCGCCGATCATGGCGCCGGAGCCGAGGGCCATCAGCACGCCGAGCAGGCTCGGCCGCACGGCGCCGCGCTCAGGCACGAAACCCACCAGCACCACCGCCACGAGGGCCAGGCCCAGCGCCCAAGAGCCGATCGGGGCGAGCCGGTCGCCACCGGCCAGCCCCACGGTCATCGGCACCACCGCCGACACCACGGCGGTGAGGGGCGAGAGGATGCTCATCGGACCGATCGCCAGGCAGGCGTACAGCAGCGAGATGGCGATGGCGCCGCTGATCCCCGACACCGCACCCCAGAGCACCGCCGATTGAGACCAGACCCCGGCCACGAACGGCAGGGCCAGCAGCAGAGCCACGAGCCCGGACGCCGCGGCCACGGCCGTCACGAGCAGCGAACTCAGGCGCTTGGCGGCGAGCCCGCCGAGGAAGTCGGCGCTGCCGAAGATGAGTGCGCCGGTGAGGCCGAGGACCGCGGTAAGCATAGAACCCGAGCCTAGCCAGAGGTCGGCACCAATCCCCAAAGTGAGCTATTCTCCGACCTAGCGCGAGTGCACGCACAAACACGTCAGGCGGCGGGCCCTTCTCGAAGGGCTGCTCGCACCGCGCAGGCCGGCAGTGGGACTCATCAGATCATTCTGGGGGGAATTCATGACAGGGACGACGGATGGCACGGGCGAGCGATCAGTTGAGCGAGTTGCCTGGGTTTCGGGCGCGTACGGCTATAACGGAGAACTGGTCTACTTCCAGGACATCTTCGCCGAGTTCCTCAGGCGCTTCCCGAACGGGATCATCCCAGTGGCGAAGGACTTCCCGGTCGGGCGGTATCCCGGGCTGGCACTCTCGCCCATTCTTGCGTTCCACCGCCTGGGGCGAACACGCCGAAACGTCGGCGACATCACCTATATCGGTGTCAGGCGGCTGCCGACCGCCGCAACGTGGGTCAGGCTGATTCGGCTCAGGGCAGACGTGTTCATTCTGATCGAGTTCAGTCCGACCTCGCTGGTCGGGTTCCTCATCGCGCGTGCAACCCGGCGCCGCATCGTGCTCCTGATCGAATCGGATCCCTCGTATCGCGGAGCTCCCAGCGGTCGCCTGAGCCTCGCGATCAAGAAATTCGTGGCCGAGCGGGTGGATGCCGTCCTCGTCAGTAACGAGATCGGGGCGAACTTCGTGCGCGACACACTCCGGGTGAGCGAGGCCAAGACGGTCGTCGGCCCCTATCTGACCTCCTGCCCGGCTCCGTTGACCGCGGGCGCTCCCGCCGAACGGCCGCCCGGGGTCGTGCGGATCCTCTTCCTCAACTCCCTGACCGCCCGCAAGGGACTCGCCGAACTGATTCAGGCGCTCGCCGCGGTGGCCGGCGCGCGGACGCGCTGGGTCCTTGATGTCGTCGGAACCGGCATCGAACTCGAAGCGATTCGCCGCCAGGTCGACGCGCTCGGGCTCGGTGACAACGTCGTCTTCCACGGCCGGGTGGCCTATACCGAGATCGGACCCTTCTACTCGTCAGCGGACCTCGTTGTCTGCCCGACGCTGGCCGACTACCGCTCGCTGGGCGGATTCGAGGCTGTCAACGCCGGAAAGCCCGTGCTCGTGTCCTGTTATGACGGTGCCCACCAGGAAATCCTCCGTTACGCTCCCGCCGCGCGGCTCATCGACCCCCGAGACACCGCCTCATTCACCAGTGTGCTCGAGCAATTCATCCTGGACGAGCCGGCACTCGAGGCGGCCCGACGGGCGGCCGGTTCGCCGCCTGAGCAGTTCTCGATGACCAGCGTCGGCGGCAACCTGCAATCCGCCGTGTTGTTGGCTTTGCGCACGAAGACCCTGATTGGAGCCCAACGTTGACCGGGACCACTTTTCCACGGGGTGGCCGACATGCACGGGCAGGACGTAGCCGGGGGCGCGGCGATTCGGACCGGTTCGTCCACGAACCCGGCCCTGACGATGGTGGCCATGGCGTTTCGTCTGTCCGCCCATCTCACCGGTGCCTGGCGTCATGACCTGCGCTGATCCCCGGTCCCTCCGGAGCAGGTCATGATCCGGAGGGTCTGGACCGGCGCGGTCCGGGTGGGCGGGTTCACGTCGAGCATGGTGCTGCTCGCGGTCGCATCCCTGCTGATGATTCCGGCAATGATCCGATCGGGCGGCGTTGACGCGTGGGGCTCGATTGTGATCGGGCAGGCCATCGGTGCGATCGCCGCTACCGTTATCGGGTATGGCTATGGTGTGACGGGTCCGTCAGCGGTGGCCCGCGCGGACGTTCCGGAGGCGCGGTCGGAGTTCCTCGGCTCGCTCCTCACCCGTTCCGTCATTCTCGGTCCGGGCCTCGCGATCGTGTGGGTGCTCAGCATGATCATTCCAAGCCCGGACCGGCCACTGGCCTTCGTGGCGTCGTTGCCCATCGTCTTCGGTGGCATCACGGCAAGCTTTTTCTACATCGGCCGCAGCTCGCCGGTGCAGTTGCTCCTTCTCGAGACCATGCCCCGATTCCTCTTCACGTTGCTCGCCGTCTGGGTGATGGTCTCCGGAGGGTCCGTCTTCTCGGGGCTGCTCCTCCAGCTTGTCGGGGTTGTGGTGGGGCTGTTGGCTTCGATGGCGTGGATTCTTCGTTTCTGGAGCAGGAATGATCGGCGCAGGGTGCGAATCAGGCCCCTGCGACAGATGCTCCGTGAACAGCTGCAGGCGCTGACGACCACCCTGCTCACTGCGCTCTACGGGGGTCTCCCCGTGATCATCGTCGGGTTCGTGTCCCCGGTGGGCCTGGCGTCGTTCGGAGTCTTCCACAAACTGCAGCGACAGCTGGCCGTCGCCGTATCGCCGGTGAGCACGGTCTTCCAGGGCTGGGTTCCACGCCGCTTGAAGGCGGGGTATTCGCCCGTGAAAGCCATCTCCACCGCGCTGGGCGGAACAGCGGTCGTGGCGGCGATGATCGTACTGGTCATGGGAGTCGCCGGGCAGGCCATCTTCGACTGGCTGAGCGCCGGACAGCTGCATGCGGAACAGGGGCAGGTGCTCCTCTCCGGTCTGATCGTTGCAGGGGGCCTGATCCAGGCAGCGCTGTCCTATGCGTGCCTGGTCCCCCTCGGTGGCATCCGGGACGTCATGCTATCCAACGTCGTGGGTATCGCTGTGGGCCTGGGGCTGCTGCCGCTGCTGGCCGGCAACGCGGGGACGACCGGCGCCCTCGCGGCGCTCCTGATCGGGGTGCTCACCCAGATCCTGATCCAGGCCGTGGCACTGGCACGCCGGATTCGCACCGAAGGCGCCTCCGATGCACTCCCGCGGCGAGCGGAACCACTTCGTGAGCAGCAGTAGCATGAGCGCCGCGTTGATCGCGTATCGCTCCAACGGCACGCCATGCCCTTGTGCGCTCGGCTCGGTGCCAATACGGTGCGTGCCAGTTGCGTTCTTCCCGCGTCGGAGATCACCCGATTCCCCCGACGTTCGAGGTTCGTGACGAGTTCTGTTTACCCGCCGCCTTCCACGGACCCTAACGTGATCGGTCGCCTACCCGAGGGATAAATAGCTATGCGAAAATCAATAAGTGTCGTGGCGGCCGTGGCCGTTGTGGCGGGTATGATTCTGGCGGCTCCGACCGCGCTCCCGGCCTCGGCCACCTCCGCCGACGTGCATTTCAGCGCGGACAACCTGCCCACCTGGCAGGCCAACGGCGTCGTGTACGCCGTCGCCCACTCGAACGGGAGGGTCGTCGCCGGCGGAACGTTCTCCCAGGTGCGGCCTCCGACGGGGGGCGCCGGCGAGGCGCGAAACCTGAACGCGCTGGCCATCTTCGACGCGGAAACGGGGGCGCCGGACAACTGCCAGCTGCCGGCCGCCCTCACAGGTGGAACGGCCACCATCCGCGCCGTGGTGGCCTCACCCGACGGCAATACGATCTACGTCGGCGGCAACTTCAGTAGCATCGGCGGCGTCAACGTCAACCGTATAGCCGCCATCGACCCGGTGACCTGCACGGTCAGGCCCTTCCGGGTCAGCGCCGTATCCTCGTTCGTCTACGGCCTCGCCGTGACAGAGAACACGGTGTACCTGGCCGGGGCATTCACGACCGTTGCGTCCGCGCCCCGCGAACGATTCGCCGCGGTCAACGCTACGACCGGGGCCCTCCTGCCCTGGGTGGCGAACGCGGAACTGGCCGGTCGCGCCGTCACGGTGTCGCCCGACCGCACAAAGGTCGCCCTCGGCGGTGACTTCTTCACCGTCAACGGTGCCGACTCACATGCCCTCGCAGTGGTCGACGCCGTCACCGGAGCCAACGTTCGCACCTACCCCGTCGGATTCATCCACCGCAACTCCGTCACCCGTGCCCTCGCCTCTGACGACACAGCGTTCTACGCCGGTGCCGAGGGAACCGGCGGCGGCGTCTTCGACGGCGCGTTGTCGATTGACTGGACCACACTCGACCAACGTTGGCGTAACACCTGCCTCGGCGCCACCCAGGCCGTGTTGCCCTACCAGGGCACGCTTTACCAGGCGAGCCACCGCCACGACTGCTCCAGCATGAACGAGTTCCAGGATGGCCTGCGGTACTATTTCAACGCATCGCGGACCGACAACCCGACCCATTTGGGCTGGTTTCCCGCGGCGAACGACGGCATCGGTGAAGGCATCGGGCCGCGGGCGCTGACGGTGGCGATCGGTCGAACGACCGGCCAAACCTATCTCTGGTCCGGCGGCGAGTTCACCTCGATCAATGGTGCAGCGCAGCAGAGCCTGACCCGGTTCGGAACGACCGACTCCGGCGCTCCGCCCATTGCGCCGGTCGCGGCCGAGGCTCTGACCTCTGGAGCTATTCAGGTGCGGGTGCGCTCCGTGGTCGACCCTGACGACAGCCTGCTCACCTACCGTATCTTCCGTAACAACGGCGCGACCCCGGTCTGGACCGGGACGGCATCGTCGCTCTGGTGGACCCGCCCGCAGATCACCTTCGTCGACAACGCCGTGACCCCTGGAACGAATTACACCTACCGGGTCACCGTCAGCGACGGTGTCAACACCAGTGGCCTCTCCGCCACGGCGTCTGCCCGGGCGGTGACCAAGCCGGTGGACTACGCCGGCCAGGTCATCGCCGATGGCCCGAAACTCTACTGGCGTTACGACGAGGCGACCGGGGTGTGGGCGCAGGACAAGTCCGGCGACAGCACGACCGGTCTGAACGGCCTCTACGAGAACGACGTCCGCCGCGACACGGTGGGAGCGATTCCCGGAGACGCGAGCACGGCTGGGCAATTCGACGGATCGAATGACTACGTCTGGAGCGACCAGATGAAACCGGCCCCCGGTACGTACTCGATCGAGACCTGGTTCAAGACGAATACCACCCGCGGTGGAAAACTCGTCGGCTACGGGAACGGCCGGCCACGCACCAACACGGGCGGTATCCAGACGAGTTCCAGCTACGACCGGCATGTCTACATGGAGAACTCCGGACGCATCCGGTTCGGCGTCTACACCGGCACGACGCAGACAATCCGCACAGCCACCTCCTACAACGACAATGCGTGGCACCACCTCGTGGCCACGCAGGGACCCAACGGCATGGTGCTCTACGTAGACGGTGTCGCTGTCGGCCAGAACTCCATCGCGACGGCGCAGACCTACTACGGCACCTGGCGGGTCGGCGGTGACAATCTGAGCTCCTGGCCCGGCGCGCCGAGCAGTCGGTACTTCGCCGGAGCCATCGACGACACCGCGATCTACGACTTCCCGTTGACGCACCAGCAGGTGGTCAAGCACTACTCACTTGCCGGTGGCGCCGTCACCGTCAATGAAACGCCGGCGGACTCCTACGGTGCTGCTGTCTTTACCGACGGAGCCGATATGTACTGGCGCCTCGAAGAGACGGCCGGGACGGTCGCGAATGACTCGTCGTTCCTGGGTCAACGCGATGGAGCCTACGGCGCCCTCGTGGAGAAGCAGCAGGCAGGTCTCGTCAACGGTGGGTCCGCCGTGCGCGCCACGGGCTCGCCCCTGAGCGTTGTTGCATCTGCGCAAACCGGGGCGCCGACGTCGTTCTCGGCCGAAGGCTGGTTCAGGACCGGCACCACGAGCGGGGGGAAGCTGATCGGCTTCGAAAACACCGCCACCGGGACCGGCAGCAGCTACGACAAGCAGGTCTACATGACCGACAACGGCAGCCTGATCTTCGGCGTCTACAACAACGGGTACCAGACGGTCCAGACACCCGGCAGCTACAACGACAATCTGTGGCACCACGTCGTCGCCTCCCAGGGACCCGCCGGCATGACCCTGCACGTCGACGGTGTCCTCACCGGGACCAATGTCACCTCGGTCAACCAGGCGTTCGCTGGATACTGGAGGGCGGGCGGCGGTAACCTCACCGCGTGGCCGCAGCGGCCGTCGAGCGACTACTTCGCCGGCGACCTCGATGAGATCGCGATTTACCCGCGGAGTCTGACCGGAGCGCAGGTCGCGTCGCATTACACCCTGGGCGTCAATGACACCGAGGCTCCGACGGTGCCACAATCCGTTGAAGCTGCACTGGTCGACGGCGGCGCCCACGTGACCTGGGCGGCATCCAGCGACAACATCGCCGTCACGGGCTACCGAGTTCACCGCGGGAGCGCAGCCGACTTCACCGTCGGCGACGCAAACAAGGTCTACGAGGGGCCGACGACCGAGTGGACCGACCCGGCATTGGGCACAGGCACCTATTTCTACAAGGTGGTGGCGATCGACGCGGTCGGCAACACCAGCGGCCCCAGCGAGCCCGCCCAGGTCATTGTGGCCGACACCGAGGCCCCGTCAACCCCGCAGGGAGTGAGCGCAACCGCGTCCGGCGGTACCGTGACACTGAACTGGACGACCTCGTCCGACAACGTGGCCGTCACGGGGTATGAGGTGCATCGCGATGCATCAGCGGACTTCGTCGCCGGCCCGTCGACCCGGATCGCCGAGACGACTTCGGCGAGCTACGCCGACTCCGGCCTGGATGTCGGTACCTACCATTACAGGGTGCTGGCGATGGATGCGGCGGGCAACCTGAGCGAGGCGTCCGCGTCGGCCTCGGCCACGGTCGCCGCCGCTCCGGTGGACCCGGTGGTCATCTCCGTGCCGGTGAGTGAGGATGCCATGGTGGCCCAGGTGAATCCGAACTTCGCCTACGGCAGTTCCAACCAGCTGTCTGCCCGAGGAGGCACGTCTGCTATCGAGTCGTACCTGAAGTTCGCGCTCCCTGCCGCGCCGGCGGGCATGACGCTCACCGGCGCGACACTTCAGGTGCGAACGTCGACGGACAGCACCGCAGCATCGACTGATGCCCACACCTTCAGGATCCTGCTTGGCGAGTGGAGCCAGGGCACGGTGACATGGGGCAACCGGCCAACGGGCCGCGGACCGGACCTGGGGATCCTGACGGGAGCGACGGCCCTGAACGCGAACTACTCGGTGGACCTGAACGCCGCGGAACTGAGCGGGATGACCGGCACCACAGTCTCGTTCGCCATGGTGTCCGGGGGCGGCGACAACGTGAGGCTGTGGTCGAATGAGGCACCCGCCGCCGCCGCCCGCCCGCTGCTGACGCTCACCTACACGCAATAGCAGCGCCGACCTGAGCAGGGACCTGCCGGCGAACCATCGCACCGCGATGAATCGCCGGCAGGTCCCTGGCTTCGGCGGCTAACCCGTCCGCCCCGCCCATCCGTGGGGCGCGGCCGTGTCGGAGGGCGCAGGTAGAGTTGCCGGGTGAGTTGGAACGCCGAAATGCCGTGGGACCCTGACGAGATCGAGCCACCCGACGAGTTCGACGCCCCGCCGCCACCCGACGGTTATTCCGGGGGAGCCACGGCGTGGGAGTCCGCTCCGGCAGGTCAGCCAGGCCCGGCCGGTCGCACCGGCGCATCCGCGCTGCGCACGCCCGCAGCCCCGCCCGCAACCGCCACCGCGAAGTTCGCGACCGCCGCCGAGGCCCTGCGCACGGTCTTCGGCTACGACTCCTTCCGCGGTGAGCAGGCCGCCATCATCGATCAGGTCATCGGCGGAAACGACGCGGTCGTGTTGATGCCCACCGGAGGCGGTAAGAGCCTCTGCTATCAGATCCCCTCGCTCGTGCGCGAGGGCACCGGTATCGTCATCTCGCCGCTGATCGCCCTCATGCAAGACCAGGTCGACGCGCTCACCGCCGTGGGCGTGCGTGCCGCGTTCCTCAACTCCAGCCAGGACTCCGCCGCCCGCGGCCAGGTCGAGCGCGACTACCTCGCCGGCAACCTCGACCTGCTCTACGTGGCGCCCGAGCGACTCTCCTCCGAGGCCACCAAGCGCTTCCTCGACCGGGGCACCATCGCCCTGTTCGCCATCGACGAAGCCCACTGCGTGTCGCAGTGGGGGCACGACTTCCGGCCCGACTACCTGGCCCTGTCCGAACTGGCCGACCGCTGGCCCGACGTGCCCCGCATCGCGCTCACGGCCACGGCCACCGACGCCACCCACAAAGAAATCACCACCCGACTGCAGATGGGCGACGCCCGGCACTTCGTCGCCAGCTTCGACCGGCCCAACATCCAGTACCGCATCGTCGGCAAGGCCGAGCCGCGCAAGCAGCTGCTGGCCTTCATCAAAGCCGAGCACCCCACGGATGCCGGCATCGTCTACGCCCTCAGCCGCAAGACCGTCGAGGCGACCGCCGACTTCCTGCGCCAGAACGGGCTGAACGCGCTGCCCTACCACGCGGGCCTCGACCAGGGCCTGCGCGCCCGCACCCAGTCCCGGTTCCTCCGCGAGGAGGGCGTCATCATCGTCGCCACGATCGCGTTCGGCATGGGCATCGACAAACCGGATGTACGCTTCGTCGCCCACATCGACCTGCCCAAATCCGTCGAGGGCTACTACCAGGAGACCGGCCGCGCTGGCCGTGACGGCCTGCCCTCCACCGGCTGGCTCACCTACGGTCTGCAGGACGTCGTGCAGCAGCGCCGCATGATCGACGAGTCGCCCGGCGACCTCGGCCACCGGCGCAAACTCTCCGCCCACCTCGACGCCATGCTTGCGCTCTGCGAGACCGTCAGTTGCCGCCGGGTCAACCTGCTGCGCTACTTCGGACAGGCGAGCGAGCCCTGCGGCAACTGCGATACCTGCCTCGAGCCGCCCGTCGGCTGGGACGGCACCGTCCCCGCCCAGAAACTGCTCTCCACCGTGGTGCGCCTGCTGCGCGAACGCAACCAGCGGTTCGGCGCGGGCCAGCTCATCGACATCCTGCGCGGCAAGGTCACCCCGCGCACCACCCAGCACAGTCACGACCAGCTGGCCACCTGGGGCATCGGCGCCGACCTCAGCGACCAGCAGTGGCGCGGCGTCGTGCGGCAGCTGCTGGCCCAGGGTTTCCTGGCCACCTCCGGCGAGTACGGCACTCTGGTGCTCACGGATGCCGCGGCGGAGGTTCTCGCGGGCCGCCGCACCGTCGAGCTCCGCACCGAGCCCGAGCGTGCCGCCCGCCCGGCGGCAGGGGCTCGCAAGAGCGCGGCGAAGGCCGCCGCGGCCGACCTCAGCCCGGAGCAGGAGACCCTCTTCGAGGCACTGCGGGTTTGGCGGTCCGCCCAATCGAAGGAGCAGGGCGTTCCCGCCTACATCATCTTCGGCGACGCGACCCTGCTGGCCATCGCCGCGACGAAGCCGGCCACCCTGGCCGACCTCGACTGCATCTCCGGCGTCGGCGCCAAGAAGCTCGATGCCTACGGCTCCGCACTACTCGAGGTCGTCGCCGCCGGCACGGCCGGGTAGCGACGCATGGACTGGACTGAGTTCTACGACAACCAGGCCGGGCGAGCCGCGCGGCCGGTCCTGCTGCAGGCCCTTGAGTTGTGCGGAGTCGATCAGCCCGGAACCGCACTCGACCTGGGCTGCGGCGAGGGAACCGAGTCCCGCCATCTGCTGGTGAACGGATGGCGTGTGCACGCGTTCGACGCCGACCCCGCAGCCGAGGCGCGCGTCAAGGCAGGTCTCGACGAAGACCAGCTCGGTCGGCTGGCCTTCCTCCAGGCCCGGTTCGAGGGGCTCGGAGAACTCCCCGCGGCTGATCTCGTCTACTCCGGATTCGCCCTGCCATTCTGTGACCCGGCGGCCTTTCCTGGCGTGTGGGCCGGCATCCGTTCAGCACTGAAGCCCGGCGCCGTGATAGCTGGCGAGCTCTTCGGCCCGCACGACTCATGGGCAGACCGCGCAGACATGAATTTTCACGACCGAGCGGCCGTCGAGGTGCTGCTCTCGGGGCTCGACGTGCGCAGCCTCGTCGAAGACGACCGCCCCGGCCAGTCCGGCCTTGGCCCCAAGCACTGGCACGTCTTCCACATCATTGCCCGCAACCCCGACTGACGCGTTCACGCCTGCCCGCCGGTCAGTGAGCCGACACCGACCGCCGACGCCGTCCGCCGGCGCGACCAGCGGCGCACGAACTTCTCCACTTCGACGATGACCAGCACGGTGGATCCCACCGCGGCGCAGATCGCCCATTCGCCGGCCGACAGCGCGGTCAGGCCCAGCACGTTTGCGGACGCAGACCAGGTCATCGCGCCCCAGTGCAACAGCAGTGTGCCCAGCGAGGCGACAATCAGCGGTTTGTTCGCCAGGAAGCTTAATTGGAATAGGGATTTCAGCTCCGCGCGGGAACTGAACACTTGGAAGAAGTTGAAGAGCACGAGCATGGTGAGGGAGAACGTGCGGGCATGCTCGAGGCTGTAGCCGGCGCGCAGATTGAGGATGAAGGCGAGGAGAGCGCCGACGGCCATCCACAGCCCCGTGATCGCGGCCCGGAACCAGAGGGTGCGGGACAGCAGGCCCTCCGTACGCGCTCGTGGCGGCCGGGTGAGTTCGTCGCCTTCGCCCGGTTCCAGGGCGAGTCCGATGTCCTGCACACCCTTGGTGACCAGGTTCAGCCACACCATCTGCACGGGGATGAACAGCAACGGGATGGCGGCGAAGACACTCAACGACACCGCGATCATCGCCGCTATTCCCGTGGATACCAGAAAATATGTGACTTTGCGGATGGCGGCGAACGTCACCCTGCCCTCTTCCACCGCGTGCACGATCGTGACGAAGTTGTCATCGGTGAGCACCACATCAGAGGCTTCGCGGGCCACATCCGTTCCGGACCGGCCCATGGCCACTCCGATCGTTGCCGCTTTGAGCGCCGGGGCGTCGTTGACCCCGTCGCCCGTGACGGCCACGATCCGGTCACCCCGTTTCAGCGCTTGCACGATGCGCAGCTTGTCCTTGGGGGAGACCCGGGCAGCCACGCTGGTCTGATCGAGTCGCGCCGTGAGCATATCGTCGTCGAGCTGGGCCATTTCGCTGCCTGTCAACGCGGGCTTGTCCGTCGGCAGCCCCAGCCGGGCGGCGATGGCCAGCGCCGTCACCGGGTGGTCCCCGGTGATCATTTTCACGGTGATCCCGGCCTGCTGGCACTGCTTGATCGCGTCGGCGACACCGTCGCGAGGAGGGTCGGTCATCCCCTCCATTCCCAGGAAGGTCAGCCTCGACGGTGGAGGCAAGGGCTCGCTCAGCGTCTCGTCGTCGGTGAGTGTCCTGCTCCCGGTGGCGAGTACCCGCAATCCGGCCCGGCCCATCTCCTCATTCGCCTCATGGATGTGACGCTCAACCAGGGACTCGGCTCCGTGAGCGTGTGCAACGTGGGTCGACGCCTCAAGCAGAGCCTCCGGGGAGCCTTTGACGTACAGGACGCGTTCTCCCCGGTCGTTCTCGCGCACCGTCTGTGAGCACCGCAGCTCGGGCTCATACGGCTGGTGGGCGACCGTCCGGCACGAACGCTCGCCTTCGGTGACGGCCCCGCGGCGCACCGCGACGGCGGCCATGGCCGCGTCGACCGCGTCCCCGGTGTGCTCGCCGGTCTCGAGGGAGAGGGTGGCCTCATTGGTGAGTGCTCCAGCCCGCAGCACGGCGCGCACCAGAGGAGTGTCCTGGCCCGCCTCCGCCGTGTTCCTGACCACGTCCAGCACTCCGTCGGACGTCCAGATCTTTTCAACCGTCAGGCGGTTCTCGGTCAGGGTGCCCGTCTTGTCCGAGCCGATGATGGTCGTCGACCCCAGGGTCTCCACGGCAGGCAGGGTCCGAACAATCGCGTTTCGCCGCGCCATGCGGGACACTCCGGCGCTCAGGGCGACGGTCAACACGATGGGAAGGGATTCGGGAATGGTGGCCACGGCGAGGGCGACCGACGTGCGGAACATGATCGATGCGTCGGTGCCCAGAAGGATGCCGGTGATGAAGATGAGCACGAGTGCGACCAGGACAACGACGCCGATGAGTCGTTCCAAGTCGTGGATCAGGACTTGCAGGGGCGACTTCGAGCTCGGTCCCTGCACGAGTTTGTTGATCGTGCCGAGCGCCGTGTCCTCGCCGGTGGCAATGGCCACGCCGGCGCCCCGTCCGCTGGCCACGAAGGTGCCGCTGAACGCGATGTTGGTCTTGTCCGCGTCGACGAGTTCCTCGGCCAGCGGCTGGGTCTGCTTGGTGGCGGGCATCGATTCACCGGTCAGCATGGATTCGTCCAGTAGCAGGCCGTTGGCGTCGGTGAGTCGCATGTCCGCGACCACCCGCTCGCCGCTTTCAAGCAGCAGCAGATCGCCCGGAACAACAGTTCCGGTGTCGACGACCTGCTCGACGCCGTCGCGGCGAACCCGGCAGGTCGGCGTCGCCAGTGACCGCAGGGCCCGAACATCCCGCTCCGCCTTGCGCTCCTGAACGAAGCCCAGTGCGGCGTTGATGATGAGAACCAGGAAGATCGCAGCCGAGTCGATCCAGTGCTGTTGCACGGCCGTGATCACGGCGGCGACGAGCAGGATATAGATCAGCGGGCTTCTGAATTGCCGCAGCAGGGTGAGCCACCAGGGGGTGCTGGTGGCGAAATCGAGTTCGTTCGGCCCATGATGGCGCAACCGTTCGGCTGCCTCGTCGGAACTGAGGCCACCCGGACCGCTCCCCAACGCCTCCGAGACATCAGCGGCGCTCCGGCTGTGCCACGAGTTCTCCTGGTCGGTGACGTCACTCAGCCTGCTCGTCATTGCCGGTCCTCCACTCACACTCGATGCCATCAACTTATGCCTGATCGACCTCGGGCTATCGATCTCGGTCAAATCGGTCATATCCCGGCGGGAGGACCGCCCCGTTTGTGGGTAAGGGTGGCCCTCAGCGCGCTACCGCTGTGGAAACCTACAAATCGAATGCCGGGCGACGCATGCTTCGTTGTAGGCCCGTCACGCACTATTTCCCTGCTTCGGGAGAGCCACCTAACGTGTAAGAAAATTTCGAGTTTCGCGCGAAGACGAAGGACCAATAATGGTTGACACTGCCCAGCGCTCCAACAGCAAGAAGCCCGCCCGCACTCCGGGCAGGACCTCTGCCAAAACGACGAAGACCCCGGCCCCGACCGCCGTCACGCCTCCCGTGGTTCCCGGCGTCGACACCGGCCCGGTCATGATCGCCGGTCAGTCCGGCGCCCCCACGGTCAACATCGAGTCGCTGCACCGCCAGCTGCTCGGTACCTGGGCCGACGTGCGCCTGCGTGCCCGTGAGCTCACGGCCCAGCCTGCGTTGCAGCGCATCGAGGGTCAGTCCATGGCCGAGCACCGTGAGCGCGTGCTCGGCCAGCTCCACATCCTGGCCGAAAACGGGCACGTGCACCGCGCGTTCCCCAAGGATCTCGGCGGCGAGGACGACCACGGCGGAAACATCGCCGGGTTCGAGGAACTCGTCACGGCCGACCCCAGCCTGCAGATCAAGGCGGGCGTGCAGTGGGGCCTGTTCGGTGCGGCGGTGCTGCACCTCGGCACGAAGAAGCACCACGACGCCTACCTGCCGGGCATCATGACCATGCAGGTCCCGGGTGTCTTCGCGATGACCGAGACCGGGCACGGCTCGGATGTCGCGGCCATCGGCACCACGGCGACCTACGACCCTGCCACGCAGGAATTCGTCATCGACACCCCGTTCCGCGCGGCGTGGAAGGACTACCTCGGCAACGCCGCGAAAGACGGCATCGCCGCCGTGCTCTTCGCCCAGCTGATCACCGCCGGCGTCAACCATGGCGTGCACGCCTTCTGGCTGCCGCTCCGCGACGAATCCGGGGCCTTCCTGCCCGGCATTGGCGGCGAGGACGACGGTCTCAAGGGTGGCCTCAACGGTATCGACAACGGCCGGCTCCACTTCGACGGGGTGCGCATCCCGCGCGAGAACCTGCTCAACCGGTACGGCGACGTCTCCGAGGACGGCACCTACTCCAGCCCGATCTCCAGCCCCGGCCGCCGCTTCTTCACCATGCTCGGCACCCTCGTGCAGGGCCGCGTGTCGCTCGACGGTGCCGCCACCCAGGCCTCTGCGATGGCCCTCACGATCGCCATCACCTACGGCAGCCAGCGCCGGCAGTTCAACGCGGGCAGCGACACCGACGAGGAGGTCATCCTCGACTACCAGCGCCATCAGCGACGCCTGCTGCCGCGCCTGGCCACGACCTATGCGCACACGTTCGCCCACGACGAGTTCCTGGTCAAGTTCGACCAGGTCTTCAGCGGCCAGGCCGACACGGATGCCGACCGGCAGGACCTCGAAACCCTCGCCGCCGCCCTCAAGCCGCTCTCGACCTGGCACGCTCTCGACACCCTGCAGGAGGCTCGCGAGGCCTGCGGCGGCGCCGGGTTCCTGGCCGAGAACCGGCTGGTCGGCCTCCGCGCCGACCTGGACGTCTTCGCCACCTTCGAGGGTGACAACAACGTGCTGCTCCAGCTCGTCGCCAAGCGTCTGCTCACCGACTACAGCCGCAAGTTCGCCTCGGCCGGCCCCGGCGTGCTCGCCCGCTACGTCGTGCAGCAGGCCGCCGGCCGCGCCTACCACGGCACCGGGCTCCGCACCCTCGGCCAGTCGGTCGCCGACTTCGGCTCCACCGCTCGCTCGGTGGGCCACCTCCGCGACACCGCGGTGCAGCGGGAACTGCTCACCGACCGGGTTGAGACGATGATCGCGGAGATCGCCGGCAAGCTCCGCTCGGCCGGCAAGCTGCCGGTGAAGGATGCCGCGGCCCTCTTCAACGCGAACCAGAACCAGCTGATCGAGGCTGCCCGTTCGCACGGGGAGCTTCTGCAGTGGGAGGCGTTCACCCGGGCGGTCGAGACCACCGAGGACGCCGGCACGAAGCAGGTCCTGACCTGGCTGCGCGATCTGTTCGGCCTCGGGCTGGTGGAGAAGCACCTGGCCTGGTACCTGGTCCACGGGCGCATGTCGGCGCAGCGGGCGCAGTCGGTCACGGCCTACATCGACCGCATCATCGCCCGGCTCCGTCCGCACGCCGTCGACCTGGTCGACGCGTTCGGCTACAGCCAGGACCACCTCCGGTCGGCAATCGCCAGCGGTGCCGAACAGGAGCGCCAGAACGAGGCCAGGGACTACTACGCCACCCAGCGCGCCAGCGGAACCGCCCCTCGCGCCGAGAAGGCCCCGGCCAGAAAATAGCCCCGTTCCGGTCGAGAGTGCCCGTTCCGCGGGTCACTCTCGACCGGAACGGGCACTCTCGCAGGGAACCCGGTTCCGGCCGATTCCGCGCCGGTGCACCCGGCGAATAGGCTCGGGGTATGCGCACCTTCTATCCCGAGATCGAACCGTACGAAACCGGACTGCTCGAGGTCGGTGACGGGCAGACCATCTATTGGGAGGCATCCGGCAATCCCGACGGCAAGCCGGCGGTTTATCTGCACGGAGGCCCGGGCGGCGGGTCGAGCCCCAAGCAGCGGCGCGTTTTCGACCCGGAGAAGTACCGCATCATCCTCTTCGACCAGCGTGGCTGCGGTCAGAGCACGCCGCACGCAAGCGCGGCGGATGCCGACCTCAGCACCAACACCACCTGGCACCTGGTCGCCGACCTGGAAAAACTGCGCGAGCACCTCGGCATCGACCGCTGGCTGGTCTGCGGCGGCTCGTGGGGCAGCACCCTCAGCCTCGCCTACGCCGAAAGACACCCCGACCGCGTCACCGAACTCGTGTTGCGCGGCATCTTCACGCTGCGGCCGATGGAGCTCGACTGGTTCTACGAGGGTGGCGCCGCGGCGATCTACCCGGATCTCTGGGAGAGCTTCATCGCGCCGGTTCCGGTGGCCGAGCGCGGTCATCTGATCAAGGCCTACGGGCGCCTGCTGCATGACCCCGACCAGTACGTGCGGGAGCGTGCCGGCGTGGCCTGGTCCACGTGGGAGTCGTCGACCATCACGCTCCTGCAGCAGCCCGACACCATCGCGCGCTTCACCGAGCCCGCGTTCGCGGTGGCCTTTGCGCGTATCGAGAACCACTACTTCACCAACCTGGGCTGGTTCGAGCCGAACCAGCTCATCCGCGACGCGGACCGCCTGAAGGACATCCCCGGCGTCATCGTGCAGGGCCGCTATGACATGTGCACCCCGGCATTCACCGCCTGGGACCTGCACCAGAACTGGCCGGAAGCGGATTTCAAGCTGATTCCGGATGCCGGTCACTCCTTCGACGAGCCCGGGAACCTGGATGCCATCATCGAGGCCACGGATCGCTTCGCCGGTTGAGCCCTGCTTGGACAGGCCCGACAGTGACACGGTCAACCGAGGGCCACGTTCAAAGCTGAGGATTACCCCCGAATAGGGGGCGCGAAATTGTGAATCGATATAAGCTCACCATTCTGGGTCGCTCGCCGGCGACGAGGAATGGAAAGAGATATTTTGAACTTCAAGAGTCACGGTCGACCGCCCAGAGGGCACGGAACAGCGACCAGGACCGGTGATCGTCCGGGGCTCCGGGTCGCTCTCGCGTCAATCGCCGGCCTGGCGATGGTTTTCGCACTCATCGTCCCCGGCGCAGCGACCGCCGCACCCGCACCTGCACCCGCGCAAGCGGCAGCAGACGCTGCGGTGGTCTTGAACCCGACCGAGGCCAGTTTCACGACCGTTCGTCAGCCGGGCACTGCACACGCCCAGTATCCCTACTTGAGCGCAACGAACACGGCGGACCGGACGTACCTGAAGTTCAAAACCGACGCTCTCGGCCCCGACAAGAAGATCGTTTCCGCAACGCTGGAATTCACGGTCGCCAGTACCGGTGCGACCCGGCCCGGCGTTCAGGTCTACCCGACGTCCTCGGCGTGGACGTCCAATCGGCTCACCCGCAACAATCAGCCGGCCCTTCAGAATGCCCCGCTCAGTGACGGGTCGATCCGGGCGGTAGCCGGAAAAACCATCCGCGTTCCGCTCGGCAATCTGGCCACGATCAGTACAACCGGACCCACCTCATTCGCGGTCGGATACACGCAGGTGGGGGTCGGCACCACATTCAAAAAGGGTGCCTCCGGCCCCCGGCTTCATCTCGTGGTGAAGGATGTCAGGGAGGCTTCCCCGGTCACTTCCCCTACGCCCCCTCCGGTCGCTGCCCCTACCGCTCCCGTCAATTCTGGCGCGCTCCCGATAGCGGTCGCACCCATCGGAACGACGGCTAAGAAAGTCTTCGCGCATTACTTTCCGCCGTACCCGGTGTCGTTCGACAACAAGCCGCCGGCGTCTGACTACTACGCCGTCAACTACCTTCAGCCGGGCGGGGAGAGTGGCAAACACGCTTCCTATGGGGGGCTGCTCCGTGACCGACCCGAAAAGCGCGATCCGCTGACGGGGGACTGGCAGGCGAGGGATTTCCTGGATGAGGTGAACGATGCGGCTGATGCGGGCATCGACGGCTTCACCGTGGATATCATGAGCTTGTCGGGTCAGAATTGGACCCGTACCGTCGGAGTCATGCAGGCGGCGGCGGCGGCCAACCGCAATTTCGTTGTCGTGCCGAACATCGATGCCAGCGCAAGCGTCGCCACAGCCACACCCACCGACGTGGCGATGAAGCTGTCCCAGCTGTTCGCGTCGCCGGCCGCGTACCGACTGAGCACCGGTGAATACGTGCTGTCCTCGTTCAAGGCCGAGGCGCAGTCGCCCCAGTGGTGGTCAGACATCGCGACCGTGCTCAAGACGAAGTATGGAATCAAGGTGGCCTTCATCGCCGTCTTCAACAACGCGAGTGACGCAAACATGAAAAGCTTCGCTCCGATCAGCTATGCCCTGGGGAACTGGGGCTCACGGACACCGGTGACGGTCGCCTCGGGCGCGAACAACGCAGCCAAGGCCCGGGCACTCGGCGTGAAATGGATGTCCCCTGTCGCCGTACAGGATGTTCGGCCCAACGGTGGCAAGTACGCGGAGGCCGGGAACACGGAGACCCTGCGCGCGAGTTGGAACCGCGCGATCACCGACGGCGCCGACTTCGTGCAGATGGTGACGTGGAATGACTACAGCGAATCGACATCCTTCGCGCCGTCGGAAGCGCACGGTGAGGCTTTCCTGGATATCAGCGCCTATTTCGTGCGCCAGTTCAAGATGGGGTCTCCGCCCGCCGTCACCGGTGACGCGTTGTATGTGACGCACCGCATTCAGCCGTTCGCCGCACAACCATCGACTCCGAGCCGGCTGATGGTGCCGACTCTGGATGGGACCGCCATGGCACCTCGTGACACCGTCGAAGTTCTCACTCTGCTCCGCGCGCCGGCCAGCGTCACAGTCAACATCGGTGGCACCAAGCGCACCTTTGATGCTCCCGCCGGCTTGTCTGCCGTGACCTTTCCGCTGCTGCTGGGATCGGTCTCGGCCACCGCGAGCCGAAGCGGCACACCGATTGCGACCGTGAATTCCCCCTTCCGGGTCGTCAGCACTCCCAATGTGCAGGACCTCCAGTACTACGCGGTCAGCAGTTTAGGTCGGTAATGGCGGTCACGGCCGACTGGTCAGATCGGCCAGGGACGCAACGATGGTCCGCACCGGATCGTGCATACCGTCCAGGGCGCGCCGATAGACAGCTCGCGATCCGTTCCAGGGATCTTCCACATCGTCGGTCGCACCTCCGGCTGGCTGAGTGGTGCCGCGCAGCCCTGCGACGTGTTGGACCAAATCCCGGAGGGGTCGTCCGTCCGGCATCTCCGGGGGGGCGATCGCAGTGAGCCGGGCGAATTGGCGCAGGGTGAAGACCCTCCGGAGAGCGGGCGGGAAAAGTCGGGCGACCTCGGACCTGTGCGACGCCTCCGCTGTCAGGATGACGTCAGCGTGTTCGACGAGTGCACGCGTGAGGATCTGAGCGCGAAACCGGCTCCCGTCGATGCCGTCCTCTGCCAGTGCCTCCAGAATCGGATCGGCCATGGGATGCCCGATCAGGGCTTGGGTCCCGGCGGACACCACCTCTACATGGGAGATCCCCTGTGCGGCCAGCCCATGCCGGATGGCGTATTCCATGTACGGTGATCGGCACACGTTTCCCGTGCAGACGACGAGAATCGTTTCTCGGTTGCCCCGATAAGCTGCTTGATCGACCATGGCTCCTGCCCGCAACGCGTTGGATTGATGCAGTGGTGATGTGGTTGTCCCCCCTGCGCAGCCGTGTGGCGACGCGTGCCCGTGTCTCAGCCGGGCAGGCTCGGCACGACTTCCCGGTCCTTCGTCCGATGTTCCGGTTTTCTGGTCCGGCGCTCAGATTGAGCGTGCCCGGAAGTCTGCCCGTATGTCTGGTATCGGCCTCGAGTGCCGGCCGGGACGAAGTTGGCGATCACGCCGAGAATCGGTGCGCCACTCGTGGTCAACGCGTCCATCGCCATTTTGAGCTCTCGCGTCTCGACGCGGTCCACCCCGACGACGAGGATCGCTCCTCCGAACGCCCGGGCGACCACGGCCGCATCGGTCACCGGCATGAGCGGAGGGCAATCAATGATGACGACGTCGAAACGAGCCTTGAGGGTTCTCAGGAGGTTCTGGGCCTGGTTGGACTCAAGCAACTCGCTGGGGTTGGGAGGCACCTGTCCCGAGAGCAACACCTGGAGCTGGTGCGGGCCCCAGGACTGAAGGGCTTCGTCGAGAGTCGCGTCACCAGCGAGAATCGTGGTCAGGCCGACACCCCCTTCAAGGTCAAGGTAGTCACCCAGGGCCGGCTTCCTGAGGTCGGCCTCAACGAGACAGGTTGCGATTCCTGACGCGGCCAAGGTGACAGCGAGGTTGGCCGAGGTCGTACTCTTGCCCTCTCCGGGAATGGACGACGTGACGACGAAAACCTTATGGCTCTCATCCGGATGCAGAAAATGGACGTTCGTCCTGATCTGACGGTATTCCTCCGACCGGAGCGATTGGCTGTTCGACTGAGAGAAGAGTGGACTCGTCACGGCGGCCTTGTCGTCCGAGACCGTGCCGAGGATCGTCAGGTTCGTGATCTCTTTCAGGTGATCGACTGACCGGACCTTGGCACTGATCAGCTCCGCGATCGCCGTGAAGCCGAGGCCGGCCAACAGGCCCAGGATCCCGGCGAATGCCAGCACGACGCGAGGGTTGGGCGCCGACGGCGACGTGGGCACCCGAGCGGGCTGCACGACCTGCAGATTAACCGGCGAAGACCCGTCACTGCGCTTGGGTACGAGCCGGATCACCGTATTGGCCAGACTGGTGCCGACGGCGTCTGCTGTGGCTGCGGCGCGGGCGGGAGACGAGTCGGTCACGGAGATGGAGATCATCGACGAGTTAAGAGGAACAGAGGCTGAAATCCGGTCACTCAGTTCGTCCGGTGTCGTTTTGAGTCCGAGGGCTGTGATCACGGGGACGAGCACAATGTCCCGCTGGGCGACGATGCTGTAGTTGCGAGCCTGTTGCTGCGCAAAATTACTGCCCTGAGCGAGGTCGGCGGTGTTGTCCCCGCTCACGGTGGATACGAAAAGCTCAGTTTTCGCGGTGTATTCGGGGGGCGTCACGACCACGTACGCAGAGCCGATGACGACACCGAGCAGGGACAACGCAGCGATCACGAACCATCGTTTGCGCACCAAAATCCAGAATCCACTGTGAGTCACCCGGCCGCCTCCGTTTCGATGCCCGTCAGATTTGCTGCGGCATTCAAGTGCAGGATACCCACATGGGTGCCCGAAAACGTCACGACGTGTCATTATGAGCGAATGGCAGTGCGTGGGCGCGGTTTGCATTCGTCTCGGTGGAAGCTTTTCTTCCTCGGTCTCTTTGCTGTGGGTGCGATCACGATGGCCACACTTGCTCTGCAGGGGCAGACGCCGGAAGCCGCAGAGGGTTCCGCGCAGTCCTGGCCGGTCTTGACACTGGATGAGGATCGTCCAGTCGCCGTCTTCCTCGGGGGGTCTTCCGCTGCCGGTGGTGGATCGAGTGACGAGGTCAACCGGTGGTCGTCGATTCTCTCCGAGGCTCGCGGCTGGGAGGAGGCCAACCTCGCCCGGAACGGCACGGGCTACCTCATCGGCGCCCAGCCGGACGAGTGCGGACAGCCGACCTGCCCGAACATTCGGGACGCTCTGGCCGAAGCCGTGGAAGCTGGCCCGGGCATTGTGGTCATCTCGGGTGGCGAGTTCGATCAAGCGGAAGACTTCGAGACTGTCAATGATGCTGTCAGGACGACGTACCAGGGACTTCGGGTCGGATTGCCGAACGCGAGCATCATTGCCGTCGGCCCAGTATCGACGGTGTCAGAGCCGACGGCGCCGATTGTCGCCATCGATGCGGCCGTGCAGCGGGAGGCAGCTGCGATCGGGGCCACCTACGTCAGCCTTCTGGCGCCCAATGTGCTGAGCCGGGCCATGCTGTCCGCGGACGGCGCCGTCATCAATGATGCAGGCCATGCTGCCATCGCCGCACGCATCGCAGCGGCACTTAATTGACACCCACCGGTATCCGATACGGGAGCGCTTTCGGCTATCTCGTCATCGGCGCTGTGCTTGCCGGCGGCATTCCCCTGCTGCTTATCACGGAGATCGCCGATGTCGGCCGCAGCGACGGTTGGCCGCTGACGCTGGCCCTTGTCGTGTGGGCCGGCGTGCGATTGACCGCCGTGATCGCAGCGGGGCAGCCCACCCTCTTCAACTTCTTCTTCTGGCTGTTCGTTTACATTTTCATGGGTATCGCCCCCACGGTGCAGATGCGCAGCGGCCTCCTCTCGCCGACCACCGCAGGTGTTGATCAGGGCTTCGACGTGCCAACGGCCCTGCTGGTCTGGCTGGGGGTGTTGTGTTACGAGGCCGGGCGCTATGCGGCTTGGCTGAAAGCTCGATCCACGCGCAGGCGCACGGGTGCGTCAGCGGTCGCGATTCCCGGTCCGGAATCTGTACGCGGTGTCAACTCGTCGGCGACGTTCCTCCTGGTCGGCGCGGGTGCACTCGCCAGCGCCTGGTTCATCTACAAGGTTGGTATCGGCTCGCTCTTCGGCAGTCGGGACCAGGGATTCGCGGCTCGCAACGCTGCGTGGCCGGATCCCGCGATTCGGTCCATCATGTACGCTCTGGCGATCTACCCGCTGCTGGTGGGTATCGGTGCTCTGGCCCAGCTTCGACGGCGGTCCGAACGGACCGCTGCACGGCGCTACACCGCCCTGATCATCGCCGCAGCAGCCGTGCTTCTGGTCGTTGTCAATCCGGTCAGCAGCGCCCGCTACAGCCTGGGTACCGTTCTCTTCGCGCTCGCGGCATTCGCGGGAGCCCTCGCCACGCCGAGGCGCCTTCGGACCTCGCTGCTCGGGGCGCTCTTCGGGCTCATGTTCTTGTTCCCGATCGCCGACGCATTTCGACGGCCGGACCCGAATTTCGTCCGGAACGGTTTCTTCGGTGAGTATCGCGGAAATTCTGACTACGACGCATTCTGGCAAATCGCCAACGCCTATTCCTACGTCGTCGACGGCCTCGTTGAACCTGGACGGCAGGCGCTCGGGGTGATCTTCTCCTGGGTGCCCCGCGCCCTCTGGTCCGATAAGCCGGTTGACACGGGCATCCTCCTGGCCAATTACCGCGGATACAACTTCGACAACCTGTCTTCCCCCTTGTGGGCCGAGTTCTTGGTGAACGGAGGGATACCTGCTTTGATCGCGGGTTTTATTTTCGTCGGTTACGCCGTCAAACGGCTGGATATCAAGCTGGCGCCGGCCTTCGCCGCCGGCGGGGCGTGGGCGATCGTCGGTTCGATTTTCCCGGTGTACATGACCATCCTGCTTCGCGGTTCGCTGCTGCAGGCTGCCGGCGTGGTGTGGGTCGCACTGCTGTGCCTGCTGGTCGTGACGGCACGAACTCCCTCTGGGCAGGCATCGACGGAATCGGGACTGAGACCGCCGAAACCCCTGAGCGCGGAGGGTCTACCGCGAAAGATCGGCTAGCGTCCTCTTTCCCGGCGGGCGCTCACGCCAGGTACGCGGCCTCCAGAGCCTCAGCGATCATGGGCATTCCAAAGTGCTCCCTGGCCGCGTGAGCCCCCGCTCGTCCCATGGATCGAGCCAGGGCGGAGTCGCCCAGCAGCAGACGCACTGCTGCGGTGAGTGAATCCAGTGAATTGTCGACGACGATTCCGCAACCGGTTGAGCGAACGATGGGAGCCAGGCCGCAGGAGTCGGTGATGACGACCGGAAGACCGAGCGCCATCGCTTCCAGTACGGACATCGGGTACGGCTCGTCAACCGACGGCAAGACGAAAATTCCTGCGCGCTCCATGCGCGCCGCTGTCAGCCCCGGTTCCAGAGGCCCCTCCCACGCGATGTCGACGGTTCCAGTCGATGCGGAGATCCGCCGGGTGATGGCATCCCCTTCTCCCTCATCGGGCCCGACGAGCCGGAATGATGCCTGAGGGAACGCGCGTGCGAGCCGTTCGGCCATCTCCACGAACATCATGGGTCGCTTGCGAGCGGCGAGGCGTGCCAGATACAACACCTCGGCACCGGTCCGTTCGGACGTTCTGGCCAGTTGGGGCACACCGTTTGGCAGCTCGCGCAGCCGGAGCCCTGATCCGCCCACTGCGATCAAATCGCTTCGTTCGCGCGGAGTCAGATAGAAGACGTGCCGGGCCGCGCGTAACACGGGGCGGGTCATCACGGCATCCAGCGGCACAGCCAACACGTTGCGGCTCGCGTCGATCATGCCGTGAGTCTGCAGCACGTACGGCACGTTGTGGCGCCGGAGCCAATCTGCGGCACGGAGACTCACAAGATCTCGGGCTGCGTGCACATGCACAATATCCACGCCTGCCACGGCGGATGAGAGCCAGCGGTGCAAGGCCGGGGACGCGAGTCCTGCGAACCCGGTGCCCGCCAGGGCCGTTCGCACAGGAAAGAGCGCCATCGGCACCGTGTCCATGACCGTGGGCACATGCGCGCCATAGCCCCGTTGGCCCCCCGCGAGAGTGACCTCATGTCCCCGGGCGTTCAGGGCTTTGGCCTGGTTCAGGGCCACCCGTAGCGGACCGCCGTAGGCGCCGTCGGGGCTCACGAGGGTCACGAGAGAAAGGACCCGCACGACGTCTAACCCTTTTCCGTGGCTAGAGGACCCGCGACGAGAGAACCGGGAGCGACGTTCCCGGCGACGAGCGCTGTCGCACCGACCACGCTGTTCCGCCCGATCCGGCTGCCACGAAGCACCGTGGCGCGCGCGGCTACCCACGCCCCGTCCTCCACGACGATCGGAGCGTTGTCGAACTCGAAAGTGGGCGATTCGCGGTCATGGCTTCCAGTGCAGAGGAAGACACCTTGAGAGATGCAGACGTCCTGGCCGATAGTGACCTGTTCGAGGTTCAGAATCCAGGCGTCCTCACCGATCCAGGAGTTGTCGCCCACCGTCAGCTTCCAGGGCCAATGAATTCGAACTCGATGGCGAATGAGAACGTCCTGCCCGATTCGGGCTCCGAAAGCACGCAGGATAATCACTCGGAGGGTCGGCGGGCACCACCAGCGCACCACGATGAGGCCAGAAATGAAGAACCAGGCGGCCTGCCACAGCCGGCCGCGCCCTTTGTCATAGCCGCGTCCCGTGAACCCGGACAAGCTGCGATGTGCCGGCAGGGCGCCGTCCGGCCTCGCCGTGGGGACGTCCGGCACTTCGCCCGTGGGAACACCATTCTCCGACATAGGCATGAGTGTACGCACAAACTGAATGTGCACGACTGTCTGCTCGACGCTTCCTCCTTGCCGCGGAATTCGGGGTGACGGGCGCATTCGTTGCGATCCTGGCTGGTGTCATCCTCCAAATTGTCACGCTGATGGTGTCCGTGGAACTTCGGCTTCGGGTGTGGGAGGGCAGTGCGAGACCTCACGCAGCGCGCGGAACCACCTGTTGAGCAGGAGCACCATGATCACCAGATTCGCGGCAAAGAGGAGGCCGTACCCGGTCAGGAAAAGGGTTGGCCATCCCCAGAGAACGAAGCTCGCGGCGAGTATCCCGTAGTCCGCCGGCAAGAGGCCAACGGCGCGCAGCGTCGACGGTGAACGCTCCTGATCCACGGCGGCTGGGCTACGCCTCAGCAGCTCGACGAGCAGCCCTCCGACAAAGGTGACAATGCCTACCACCTGGAAAGCCAGCGGAACCAGATACCAGCCGTCTGCGGCATCAGTGGAGCGGAAGACTGCAATGAGCACAGCGCTGTGCACAGCGACGATCTTCCCGGCGTCGACGACGTGGTCGAGCCACTCCCCGGCCGGCGACCGCAGGCCGGTCAGGCGTGCGAGTTGGCCGTCGGCGGAGTCAAGGGCGAACCCGAGCATGAGGAGGAGGGCCACACCCAACCCGCTGGCCGGAGTCGGCGTGGCTGTGACCAGGAGCGTCAAACCCAGCACGGTTGCGACGGCCGAACCGAGGGTCACCTGGTTGGGGGTCATTCTCAACACGAAACACGCGGCGGCTAGCAATCGCCCGATCGGACGATTGACGAATCTGCTGTAGATCGATACTCCGCGCTTACTTTTCTGTGCTGTTGACAACCTGTCGAGGGCTTGCCCGAACGAGCTCATGGTGCTGCCTTCCGCTTGGAGGTGGCCGGGAGAACCCGTACGGGATCGTGCCGAGCGTATCCCTGACCGGGAATCTTGGCATGCCTCCCGTGGAGGGGGTGAATTACCGGTTCTTGGCATTGTGGTTACCGAACAGGGCGGAGTACGGTGCGGGCAGATTCTTTTCTTGTGCACGTCTGAAAATCAGTTTTTCGATCCGCAGGCAGCCCCGTCCGATATTTAACCCGCAGCATTCGCGAACCCTAGCGCGGAGCGCTGATTACCCGAGGGATAAATTGGCTATGCGTAAACTTGTCAGTGTTTTGGCGACCGTTGGTGTCGTATCCGGGATGCTCCTGGCGACACCCATCGTCACCGCATCTGCGATTTCCAGTGGAGTCCAGTTCAGCGCAGATAATCTCCCCGCCTGGCAGACGAACGGTTTGGTTTACGCCGTCGGTCAGGCCAATGGGCGGGTGGTCGCCGGTGGTGAATTCTCGCAGCTCCGGCCACCGAACGGCGGAACCGGCACGGTGAGGAACGTCAGGTCCCTTGCGATCTTTGATGCGGAGACAGGGGCACCTGACAGCTGTCAGCTGCAGGCCCTCCTTGCGGGAGGTACGCCGAGCGTAAGGGCCATCACGACGTCACCAGATGGAAACACGGTGTACGTCGGCGGCAGCTTCAGCAGCATCGGCGGTGTCAGCGTCAATCGGATCGCAGCGATCGACCCGGTTGCCTGCACGGTCAAGCCCTTCCGGGTCGCTGCCGTGTCCGGCCCCGTTTACGCCATTGCCGTGACGGAGAACACCGTGTATTTCGGAGGCCAGTTCACGACGGTCGCCTCCCAGCCGCGGCAGCGTTTTGCGGCGGTCAATTCCACCACAGGCGCTCTGCTGCCCTGGGTGGCAGACGTCGAACTGCCCGGACGTGCCGTCACGGTGTCCCCGGACCGCACCAAGGTTGCCATCGGAGGCGACTTCTTCACCGTCAACGGGCAGGCCTCACACTCCATCGGTGTCGTTGACGCTGTCACCGGCACGAACGTCAGGAACTACCCGGTCGGATTCATCCACCGGAACTCAGTGACAAAATCGCTCAGCAGCGACGCAACGAGCTTCTACGGAGGCAACGAAGGCACAGGCGGCGGTGTCTTCGACGGCACGTTCTCCATCGACTGGAACACGCTCAACGAGCGCTGGCGCAACACCTGCCTCGGCGCAACGCAGGCGGTCCTCCCGTATGAGGGGACTCTGTATTCGGCAAATCACCATCACGACTGCGCGAGCAACAACAATGCGTTCGCTGACGGGAAGCGGATTTACTTCACCGCCAACAAGACCGACAATCCCACTCTCCTCGGCTGGTTCCCCGCCGCCAACGACGGAACCGGCGAGGGAATCGGACCGCGCGCGTTGGTCGTCGCCACCGGAAAGACCACCGGCAAGAAGTACCTCTGGGCCGGCGGCGAGTTCACGGTTATCAACGGAGCAGCGCAACAGGGCCTGACTCGGTTCAGCACGACCGACACGGGTGCTCCTCCCGTACCGGAAGTTGCCGCGGAGGCGTTGACTTCCGGCGCCGTTCAGGTGAGGTTCCGCACGGTCGTCGATCCCGATGACAGTCTTCTCACCTATAACGTCTACCGAAACGGTGCGGCTACTCCGATCTGGACCGGTACGGCTTCTTCGATGTGGTGGGTGCGGCCGCAGGTGACATTCATCGACACCACGGCGGTGCCCGGAACCAACTATACGTACCGGGTAAGCGCTAGCGACGGAATCAACGTGAGTGGGCTTTCGGGCACAGCGTCGGCGCGAGCCGTGACGAAGACGATCGACTACGCAGGTCAGGTTGTAGCCGATGGCCCTTCGCTCTATTGGCGGTACGACGAGCAAACCGGTGTCTGGGCTCAGGATAAGTCCGGGCCGACCACGACCGGACTCAACGGGCTCTACCAGAACGGCATGCTGCGCAATGCCGCCGGTGCTGTTCCCGGTGCGAGTACCGCAGCCCAGCTGGACGGAGTGAATGACTACGCGTTGAGCGACCAGATGCGACCAGGCCCGACCAGCTACACGATTGAGACGTGGTTCAACACGAACACAACGAGAGGCGGCAAGATCATCGGCTACGGCAACGGCCGCCCGAAGACGCATACAGGCGCCTATGTTGCGAGTTCCAGCTATGACCGCCACGTCTATATGGAGGACAGCGGGCGCATCAACTTCGGCGTGTACGTCGGCAATGCTCAGACCATCCGCACCCCCTTGGCGTACAACGACAGCAAGTGGCACCACCTTGTCGCCACGCAGGGCCCGGCCGGTCTCGCGCTGTACATTGACGGGGTTCAGGTCGGAACCAACTCGACAACAACAGCCCAGCCCTACCAGGGAACCTGGCGGGTCGGCGGTGACAATCTCAATGGCTGGCCCAACCGGCCGAGCAGTTCCTTCTTCGCCGGCGCGATCGATGAGACGGCCGTTTACGATCGCGCTCTGACACTCAACCAGGTTGCCAGGCACTATCAGCTCGGTGGCGGCACGGTCGTGACACAGGAGCCGCCAGCGGATGCCTACGGTGCTGCGGTGTTCAACTCCAACCCTGACCTGTACTGGCGCCTCGACGAGGCATCGGGAGCAGTCGCAGCGGATTCCTCGTTCCTGGGGCAGCGCAAGGGCAGCATCGGCAGTCAGGTTCAGCTACAACAGCCGGCCGTCGTGAACGGGGGATTCGCGGTGCGGACCACCGGGTCCGCGGACAGTGTCGTCGCCTCGCCGGAGGGCGGTTCGACCGCAGCGTTCTCGACTGAGGCGTGGTTCAAGACCGACACCACCGCAGGCGGAAAACTCACGGGTTATGAGAACGCAGCCACCGGATCGGGAAGCAATTACGACAAGCAGGTGTACATGACCAATGCTGGCAACCTGATCTTCGGCGTCTATGCCGGCGGCTTCCAAACGGTGACTACGCCGGGCACGTACAACGACAATGTCTGGCACCACGTGGTCGCTGTGCAGGATTCCAGTGGCATGAAACTCTATGTCGATGCTGTGCTCACCGGCACGAACGCCACCGCAGTGAATCAGGCCTTCACCGGTTACTGGAGGGCGGGCGGGGGAAACCTGAACTCGTGGCCCCAGCAACCGTCAAACGGTTACTTCACCGGCGACCTGGACGAGGTGGCAATCTACCCCAACGGGTTGTCCGCCGGTGAGGTGTCCAGCCACTACTCACTTGGCATCAACGACACCACCCCGCCGACGGTTCCGCAGGAAGTCCAGGCGACGCTGGTCGCCGGGGACGCCCAAGTGAACTGGGCCGCGTCCACGGACAACAACGCGGTGGCCGGCTATCAGGTGCATCGGGGTGCGGCCGAGTCCTTCCCGGTCAGCGCGGCAACCAAGGTCGCCGACGTGACCGCTACCACCTGGACCGATCCGGCGGTTCCCGCGGGCACCTGGTACTACAAGCTCGTCGCTGTGGACACGGCGGGTAACGCCAGTGCTGCTTCCGCGGCAGCCTCGGTGACGGTGGCGGCGCCCCCGGATGCCGAGGCACCGAGTGTGCCGGCAGGTCTCACCGCGTCGGCGTCCGGAACGTCTGTGGCGCTGACCTGGTCGGCGGCGACCGACAATGTGGCGGTCACTGGCTATCAGGTCTATCGAGGCTCGTCGGCTGGGTTCGTGGCCGAGCCGTCGTCGAAGATCGCCGATGCGACCGGCACGAACTACTCAGATTCCGGTTTGGCCCCCGGTACCTGGTATTACCGAGTAGCATCCCGCGACGCGGCGGGGAACGTGAGTGGTGCATCGGAGTCCGTCGAAGCCACGGTCTCGCCAACCCCAGTGGAGCCGGTGGTGCTGACGGCCTATCCAACCGGTGATGCGATGGTGTATCGGACATCACCGACGACCAACTACGGCTCAGACAGTCAACTTTCCTCGCGTGGCGCCGGCGGGAATTCTCCAATCGAGTCCTATCTGGCGTTCAACCTTCCGGCCGCTCCGGCGGGCATGGTGCTGTCCGGAGCGACGATCCGGCTGCGGACTTCGGGAGATCCGTCGGCAGGGTCGGTCGACTCGCACACCCTCAGGCTTGTCGCGGGTGCGTGGACCGAGAGCACAGTGAACTGGAACAACCGGCCGACCGGTGACGGGGCGGCGCTGGGCACCGTGACCGGGGCGACGGCGACGCACACGTCGTACACAATCACCCTGAACGCTGCGGAGCTCAGCGGGTTGGCGGGCTCCACGCAGTCCATTGCACTGTTCTCCAGTGGTTTGGACAACTTGCGCCTGTGGTCGAACAACGCTCCGAGCGCGACGTACCGACCGTTGCTGACGCTCACCTACACCGCTCCATGACGAGGGCTGGCAGGGCGGGGGTCCCGTTCAACCGACGGACTTTGTTCGTCATGGGCGGCTCCGCCCTCCTGCTCAGCGCTTGTCAGGCAGATCCGCGGCGGGCCACCCCTGTCCCCGGCCCCGCGAAATCGCCAGCTATCTCTGGCCAGGTTGCCTCCACTGTGGACACCCTCTTCTCGGCCAAACCGTTCTATATCGGGCACCGCGGGTCGGGCGACAACTGGCCCGAGCACACCCGGGAGGCATACTCGAAGGCGGTCGAGCTCGGAGCCCAAGCCATAGAGATTTCAGTGAACGCGACCTCGGACGGCGTTTTGGTGTGTCATCACGACAAGTCCACCCTGCGCTCCACTGGTCAGGACCTCATCATCTCCGAAACAACCTGGGCGGAACTCTCGACGCTGAGAGTCGATGCGCGAGACTGGCTCGGGCCTGCCGCCGAACCGCAGCCCATCCCCCGGCTGGACGATGTCCTGGACCTGTTCGCCGCGACGCACGTGATATTCATCGAAGACAAGCAGGGAACCAACGCCGTCGCGCTCCTCGACCTGATGGACACGTATCCGGACGCCACCTCGCATTTCGTCTGGAAGCAGTGGGGGGGTGCCGGACAATACGCCCTCGCCGCGGAGAGAGGGTACAAGTGCTGGGGTTACTTCGGACCGGAGCTCTTCGGCGACCTGGACAGGCTCGCCGGGCGTTTCGACTACCTGGGTGTTCCGCACACGGCATCAGACGCAGAAATTGCCCGCGTCGTGGCATTCGGGAAACCGGTCATCGCCTGGGAAATACATTATCGGTGGATGAAGGATCGAATGGGCGCACTCGGTGTTGCCGGTTTGATGTGTTCGAACTTGCCCTATGTCACTGAGATCGCCCAGCCGGAGACGGTCGACCACTTCGCCTCAGGGTTGCGGACCGCCGGGGACCTCCCCTGGACAACGGACAAGGGCTGGGGCGTTCAGCCGGCCTTCATTGAGAAGAACGAATCCATCTCGCTGTCTCACCAGGATATTCAGAGCTATCTCATGGGTTCGATGAGTCCCTCGGGGGCGGACACCTATCGCATCCAGTGTGAACTGTGCTGGCCGGACACGCTACCGCAGGCACGTGAGCACGCCGGAATCGCGTTCTGCGCCGACGACGACCGACCGTACCGTGTTCGCATCGCCGGCGAAGTCTCGGCCTACCATGTCATCCTGCGCCCGACCGGATCCCTCGAGCTCTTTCGGCGAGCCGCCGGAGACGTGGATGGGACGTTGCTCGGCTCTGTGGACACAACGGCTGCCCGTGCCGGTCAATGGGTCCAGCTCGAGGTCGCGGTGACTCCCGTCGGGATCACCGTCTACCGTCTGGATGGCCGGGGATGGTCGTTTGAAGCGAAGGACGCCGCCTATCGGGGGAGCTACTTCTGGCTCTGCAAGAACTATCGGGGTGCCCCGCCAGTGGAATTCCGCGCAGTCAAAATCCTCTGACGGGTGGCGGCGGCACTATTGGAGCTCGGTCGTCACGTTCTTCGCGCTGGCGGGGGGCAAGCCGCTCCAGGATGGCCTGGAACCGTGTGATTGCCGGTCCCACCCCGAGAATATCGGCCGCGAAGCGACGACCTGCAACGCCGTAGGCGTGAGAGGCTTTCGCGTCGAGCGCGAGCCTTTCAGCCGCCTCTACGAGGGCGTCGGGGGCGGCGGCATCCACTCGTAACCCCGCGCCCGCGACTGCAAGCTCCTCGGCTGTGATGCTCGATCTGTCGGTCGCTGCGATGACCGGCAGGCCGGATTGGAAATACGACGTCAGTTTGCTGGGAACCGACATTTCGGTCAGGCCCGGTCGCTCGTTCAACAGCAGAACGTCCGCCGCCGCCAGAGTGGCTCGGAATTCGTCCTCAGGGAGCGGGCGGAGAAACTCGAGGTGGCTGTTCCCACCTTCGGCCTGAAGAGCCGGCCGCTGGTTTCCATCGCCTAGAAGGACGAATCGAACCCGCGACCCACGAGACTCAGCGATCCTGGACGCAGCCACAACATTCTCCAGGCCCTGCTTCATGCCCATGTTGCCCGCATGAAGCACGATGATGTCGTCCGGGCCCCAGCCCCGTGCGCGTCGCGTCTCTACCCGGTTGCCGGGGGCGTCTTCGATGTGACACCAGTTGCGAACGACTTCCACCCGGTCTGCTTCGATCCCCAGTTCCGCAACGAGGTAGCGCTTGAAACGTTCGTGGATCACAACGATGGTCGACGCCGACCCCAGCACCGCCCGCTCCACGCGTCTCAGCGCCAGCGCGGCGATCCGCCCGCCGGCGCCGCTCTCGGAGACTCCCAGAGAATAGATGTCCTGGACCCAGATGCACGTCCTGGTGCCCACGAGGCGGGCACGGAGGGAAACGATCGCGGCGGAGAACAACGCGGGAGTGACGAGGAGAAGGACCTCGGGTCGGTCCCACGAGCTGAATGCGGCCCGAAGCCCGAACTGGATCTCCATCGCGAGGCGGTTGATGAGGCGCGGCCTCGATGGAATGTAATGCCTCAGCCGTTTCACCGTGACGCCGGCCGACTCGTCCGTCCGGCTCAGTCCGGTGAATCCTGCGTGGACTCGCCACTCCGGGTAGTGCGGGTACCCGGCGATGACATGGACTGAGTTCCCACGATCAGAGGCGAGTCTCTCAGCCAGGCCCGTGGTGTACACCGCGATGCCCGTGAGCTCGGGGCGATAGTTGAGTCCTATGACGGTGAGCCGCATGCGCCCTCCAGGATCCGGCCACGGAAGTCGCCCTGGTGGACGAGGAACCAGTGATAGGCATCGCTCAGACCGTCTTCCAGGCTGATGGTCGACTGCCATCCGAGCGAGCGCAGGCGTGACACGTCCAGCAGCTTGCGCGGGGTCCCATCCGGTTTGGTGGAATCGAAGGTCAGGCGGCCCGTGAAACCGGTCACGGATGCCACCAGTCCAGCAAGCTCTGCGATGCTGCATTCGACGCCTGTTCCCACGTTCACGTGCGAGAGCATCGGCTGGGTTTTCGCGCCATAGTCACTGCGCTCCAGCTCCATGACGTGCGCGGCAGCCGCTGCCAGATCATCAACATGCATGAACTCACGTTTCGGGGTGCCGCTGCCCCAGATGACAACCTCATCGAGCCCGTTCGCGGCGGCCTCGTGGAAGCGCCTCAGCAGTCCGGGAATGACGTGACTGTTCACAGGGTGGTAGTTGTCTCCGGGGCCGTAGAGATTTGTCGGCATCACACTTCGATAGTCGCGCCCGTATTCACGATTGAAGCTCTCGCACAGCTTGATTCCCGCGATCTTTGCCACGGCGTACGGCTCGTTCGTCGATTCCAGTGCGCCGGTCATCAGGGCCTCTTCACGTATCGGCTGGTCGGCGAGCCGGGGATAGATGCAGGACGAGCCGAGGAAAAGGAGCCTCGGAACGCCGAAGTCGTGTGAGGACTTGATGATGTTGGCCTCGATCAGGAGGTTGTCGTAGATGAAATCCGCCGGCGAGGAGTTGTTGGCTTCGATCCCGCCGACTTTGGCGGCAGCGAGATAGACCTGATCGATGCGATTGGCCTCGAAGAAGGCCCGAACGGCTCGCTGGTCCACAAGGTCGAGTTCCGAATGACTGGCGGTCACGATGTTGACGTAACCCAACGACGTGAGTCGGCGCACGATCGCCGATCCCACCATTCCGTTGTGTCCCGCGACATAGACAGCAGCGTCGGTGTTTCGGTTCACCAGGTATCCCAAGACACGAGGGACGGGAAACCGTGACTCTCCAGGAGGACGCTCTTCTGGGCGATCACGAGGTCTGAGGCAACCATTTCCGCGCACATCTCTCGCACGCTGATCTCCGGCAGCCAGCCCAGCTTGAGACGGGCCCGTGTCGAGTCGCCGAGCAGGGTCTCCACTTCGGCCGGCCTGAAGTAACGGGGATCGACTCTCACTATGACGTCACCGGGGTGAACAGCCGGCGCGAGGTCCCCGACGACGCTGTCGACGATGCCGATCTCGTTCAGACCTTCACCCTCGAATCGCAGGGTGATTCCAGCCTCATTCGCCGACCATTCGACGAATTCGCGCACCGAGTACTGGACTCCCGTGGCAATCACGAAGTCCTCCGGCGAATCCTGCTGCAGCATCATCCACTGGAGGCGAACATAGTCGCGTGCATGGCCCCAGTCTCGAAGCGAGTTCATATTTCCGAGGAACAGGCAGGACTCGAGACCCTGGGCCATGTTGGCGATGGCCCGGGTGATCTTCCTCGTCACGAACGTCTCACCGCGGCGCGGGGATTCGTGATTGAACAGAATCCCGTTGCAGGCGTACATCCCGTAGGACTCTCGGTAATTCACGGTCATCCAATAGGCGTACAGCTTGGCGACCGCATACGGAGAACGTGGATAAAAGGGAGTGATTTCGCTTTGCGGTGTCTCCCGGACCAACCCGTACAGCTCTGATGTCGAGGCCTGGTAGAACCTGACCCTGTCCGTCATCCCCAGCAATCTCACCGCTTCGAGGAGACGCAGAGTTCCCAGGGCGTCGATGTCAGCGGTGTATTCGGGCATTTCGAAGCTGACAGCCACATGGGACTGTGCACCCAGGTTGTAGATCTCATCCGGCTGCACCTCCTGAATGATGCGGGTGAGGTTCGACGAATCGGACAGATCTCCGAAGTGCAGGAAGAAACGCGCGTCGTGCTCGTGCGGGTCCTGATAGATGTGATCGATTCGCTGGGTGTTGAGCTGCGACGACCGGCGCTTGAGGCCGTGAACCTCATAGCCCATGGACAGGAGGAACTCGGCCAGATATGAGCCGTCCTGGCCGGTTACCCCGGTGATCAACGCCCTTTTCGGCACCATGGTCGTCCTATCGCTCGCTGTTGCTGTAGTCATGAACCGGTCGATGGCCGGCGGCGTTCGGGGCCAGAGCCTTCAGCGCAAGCCGGAGGGCCGTGCTCGAGGTCGAAACGGTGTACGGAAAATAGACGACGTCCACGCCGACCTCGGCGAACTGGCGCTCAAGAAGGCGACCTCTCTCGGTGCCCTTCCAATCGTCGCCCTTGAAGTAGACGTCGAAGCGAAGCGTGCGCCAGGTGTCCATCTTGTCTTCGGCCACTTCCGCTATCGCTTCATCGACGAAGGCGATGTGACGAACGATCTCAAGCCTCTCGGCCAGTGGCACAACGGGTACGGCGCCCTTGGTCACCAGGAGCATTTCGTCAGACAGCACGCCGGCGATCAAATAGTCGCACTGGCTCTTCGCGTGTTTGAGGATGTTGAGGTGACCGATGTGGAACAGGTCGAAAGCCCCGCCAGCGTAGCCGACTGTTCGTGTCAAGATGTACCTCCCTTGATCGATGCTGTTTCGTGGGTCATCAGTACGCACCCACTGGTCGTATGACCGTTTTGAAGGTGCGCCAGATGATGATGAGGTCACCGGCCAACGACCAGTTCTCGACGTAGTAGAGGTCCAGTCGCACACTGTCCTCCCAGCTCAGGTTCGACCGACCGTTGACCTGCCACATCCCTGTCAGGCCCGGTTTGATGTACAGGCGCCGATGCACGTGGGTCTCGTAGGCTTCGACCTCCACCGGAAGCGGCGGGCGCGGGCCGACGAGGCTCATGTTCCCGACCAGGATGTTCCAGAGCTGAGGCAATTCGTCCAGCGAGTACTTGCGGAGCACACGACCCACCCGAGTGATGCGCGGGTCATTGCGAATCTTGAAGAGGGCCCCGGATGCCTCGTTCTGGTCGAGCAGCCCTGCGAGGTCGTCTTCTGCCGTCTGAACCATGGAGCGGAACTTGACCATTTGAAAGGTGCGCTCATTGCGCCCGCATCGCTCCTGGTGGAAGAGGACGGGGCCGGGTGAGTCGAGCTTCACGGCAATCGCGATGGCCAGCAGGAGCGGCCAGAAGAAAAGGAGTGAAATTCCGGACACCCCGATGTCGAGAACGCGCTTGAGCACATGCTTCGCTCCCTCGAATTGCGGTATCTCCACGTGGATCAGGGGCAGCCCCTCGACCGGGCGGAAATGGATGCGGGGACCGGCGACATCCGTGAGCTGGTTGGACAGCACCAGGTCAGCGGAGGTCCCCTCCAACTGCCAGCCGAGCGTGCGGATGTATTCGCTGCCTCCAGCCGGCTGGCCCGCGACGATCACCGTGTCGACGGCAAGATCGGAGGCCGCGATCGCAACGTGCGCGGGGTCGGAAACCACTGGGATCGTGCGGCTCTCGCTTTTCACAGCGGTCGTCGAACCGTTCGCGAGTGCGACCCCCACCACGTAATAGGTGGCGCCGGCCTTCTCGATCTGGCCGACCACGTATTCGACATCGGCACGATTGCCGACCACGATGACGCGCGCGAGGTAGTGGCCGAACAGCCGCTGGCGCAGCAACCACCGCCGCCACAGCCAACGTTCCAGGACGAGGCCGCAAATGCCGAGGGGGAGTGCGAGCACGAAGAAGCCGCGTGCAACGTCGACCTGGAACGCCAGGAAGCCGATGGCGAGGAGGCCGAAAGCGATCGCGCTCGCGTTGATCACCTGCTTGTACTCGGTCGCCCCGATTCCGATGACGCGCGAGTCTCTGGTGTGGAAGACGCCCAGGGTGGCGATCCAGCTCAGTGCGATGAGCAGCGCGACCAGCCAGTAGTCGGCCTGATATCCGCCGATGGATGCCCGGGCATCCTCCCCGCGGAATCTGACCAGCAGGGCGGTCGTGACCGCGACCATGACGATGCCCACGTCGCTCAACAAGAGTTTCGCGCGAAACTGTCGGGCCCAGACCAGACCGGACGACCTCGCGTCGACGCTGACCGGGTTCGTGACTGCCGGTGCCGGCACCAGGGCAAGCTTCGGCTGGGTTCTGGGGAGACGCCCGGCGTAAGGCAGGCGCGGTCGTGGATCCGTCACCGTGTGCTCACCCCGCCACCGAAGATTCGCGGGCGGGCGCAGTGCAGCGCTGGGGACGCGGCCGGGGTGGGGCCGTCAAAAATGGGTCGACGAACACGTCGACACGTAGCAAACGTGTTCACGGAATCCTCTGCATTTCGGGTTTACAGAGCGGGTGGGATTCGCGCGGGGGACCCGTCTAGGGAACGGGCCACCCGGGCGAACCAATAAGTGATGGATTTTCAACTGCTTGCGAGGAGACCATACCCCGGAACGCGCAGGAAGGCTGGTGCCCCGAACGGGGGGACGCAGAAACCGTGTGCAGTGGTCCGGTCATCGGCCTGAGCGCACTGCGCAGACCGCGCCGGAAAAGACGCCCCGTTTCACCGGGTAGCTTTTTCTCATGACGTTCAACGACAACGCGAATATCGGCGGCGGCCGGGTCAGCAAGCGGGGCCGCAATACGGGGATCGCCGTGGGCGGCGGCGGAGTGGGTGTGATCGTCCTGTTCCTGCTCTCCCAGGTCCTGGGAGTGGATCTGAGCGGCCTGGCCGGCGGTGGCACGCAGCCCGCCGACGCCGGCAGTGTGTCCAATCTGTCCGAGTGCACGACCGGGGCCCAGGCGAACGACGACGTCGAATGCCGGATCAAGGGCGCCGCGGCATCCCTTGACGTGTTCTGGGGCGAGGAACTGCCTGCCCGCGGAATCGAGTACCAGCAACCGCCGGTCGCACTGTTCACCGACAGCGTCGGCACGGCGTGCGGCGGGGCCACGAGTGCAACCGGGCCGTTCTACTGCCCGCCAGATGCGACCATCTACATCGACACCGCATTCTTCGGCGACCTGCGCACCCGCTTCGGTGCCTCCGGCGGTCCCCTCGCCGAGATGTATGTCGTGGCGCACGAATGGGGTCACCACATCCAGAATCTGGAAGGCACCCTCGCGGCCGCCCAGGACGGACAGACCGGGGACGGCTCCAACGCGGTGCGGGTCGAACTGCAGGCAGACTGTTTTGCCGGCGCGTGGGCCGGTGCCGCCTCTGACACCCGCGACACCGGGGGAGTGCCCTTCCTGAAGCCCATCACGGCGGCACAGATCCAGGATGCGCTCAGCGCGGCATCCGCGATCGGAGACGACCGCATCCAGGAGTCCATGCAGGGCCAGGTCAACCCGGAGGCCTGGACCCACGGCTCCAGCGAGCAACGCCAGCGGTGGTTCCAGACCGGTTTCAGCGACGGTGTCGGCAGCTGCGACACGTTCGCCCCTTCTGACGCGGAGCTATAGCGCCGGCCGATCAGTCGCGCGTGAGCAGGCCGTCGTGCTCGGTGTACTCCTCGCCGGTGACCGGGCAGACGAGGCTGCCGTCGGCGCCCGCCCGGAGCGGCATCCCGCTCCGCCCGACCCAGCCGATGCGCTGGGCGGGCACGCCGGCCACCAAGGCGTAATCGGGGACGTCCTCGGTGACCACCGCGCCCGCTGCCACCATGGCCCAGCGCCCGATCGTGAGCGGCGCGATGCACACAGCATTGGCCCCGATCGACGCCCCGGTGCGCACGGTCACCCCGACCAGGTCCCGCTCATCGATCGCCTTGCGCGTTCCGTCGGGACTGATGGCCCGCGGATGCGCGTCGTTCGTGAAGACCGCCGCCGCGCCGACGAAGACTCCATCTTCGAGCAGAGACGGCTGATAGACGACCGCGTAGTCCTGAATAACGCAGTGCCGTCCGACGACGACACCGGGACCGATGTAGGCGCCGCGCCCGAGGATGCAGTCCGGTCCGAGCCGCGCGTATTCGCCCACCTGCACCAGGGTGCGAATCTGGCAGCCGGGGCCGATCACGGCGCTCGGGTCGATCTCGGCCGATGTGGCGATGCCCATCAGGTTGCCTCGGGCGGCGGGAGGATGACGCGCCGCATCGTGGAGTGGCGGCAGGAAGGTCGACACGTTCGAATCGGATTCACGGTGATTCCCTGCAGTTCGGGTTACAGGTCGGTGGGGCGCCGCGCAGGCCGATTCCGGTTGCCCGGGCGTCAATGGTGATCTGACGTTTTCTCAGCGTGTGACAAAACGGAACCTACCGTGGTTCCCGCCGGAGTCGCTAGCGCCCCAAAGTGGGGACGGAGCTGAGCGAACTTGCGGAGGGGCGTGGCCCGGGGGAGCGGGCCATCGGATGCCGAAACAGGCAAAAAAAGAAGGCCACCCCAGTAGAAGCCTGGGAATGACCTTCAGTGGCCCCGACCGGCGTCGATCCGGTGACCTTTCGATTTTCAGTCGAACGCTCTACCAACTGAGCTACAGGGCCAGAAGAAGCTTCGAGAAGCCGCTCCAAGGAAAAAAACCCTCTCTTTCGAAAGGGCTTGTTGCCTGTGCGACCCTGACCGGACTTGAACCGGCGACCTCCGCCGTGACAGGGCGGCGCGCTAACCAACTGCGCTACAGGGCCTCGTGATGAGAACTGAAAAACTCTTCAGGTCTTCATTCTGAGTGGTAATGCTATGAATCTTTTGCGGTGATCATGATGCTGTGAATCCGTGTTGCGATTTCGTACTTGTTTATTCTTGCACATCCCAGACCTTCAGGATGCGTAGCCCCAACGGGATTCGAACCCGTGTTAACGCCGTGAAAGGGCGCCGTCCTAGGCCGCTAAACGATGGGGCCAAGACGCCATAAACCGCATGGCTTCCGACGCATAAGCATACGGTGAACCTGCTGACATTCCCAAATCGACATCGGAATATGTGCCGCCCGGGGGTGTCGAAACCGCCGAGCCTGTGAATTCCCGGGGTTTTGCTTGACGTGCGGCTAGATTCGAGGGGGGCAATTTTGCCCTCATGTTGTTATTGTGAACCGTTCTTTCCGCAGTAGCGGATGTGTGAAATGAACCCGATCGGGGAGTAATGAAGCGCACGGCAGTTCGATTCGGCCGCGAAGCACGAACTCGGCAGGACGACGATGGCACCACGCGAGACCCGCGCATCCGTCGTCACCGCGTCAGCACGGCGACCGGTTTCGTCGCCGCGCTCTCCCTCTTCGTCGCCCTGGTGGGCCCGGCCGGCCCAGCCCAGGCGATCGACTACCCGTCCTGGGAAGACCTGCAGAACGCCAAGTCGAACACGGCCGCCGCGTCCGAGCAGGTCAGCGCGATCCAGGATCTGATCGCCAATCTGCAGACTCAGGTCGCGCAGACCCAGGCGGAATCCGAGGCCCGCGGAGCGGAGTTGCAGAGCGCCCAGGAGAAATTCGACGAGGCGAGCCGCCGCGCCGATGACCTGGAGGCGCAGGCCACGGCCAGCACCATCGTCGCCGAGACCGCGACCCGCCAGGCCGGTCAGCTCGCCGCGCAGCTGTACCGCACCGGCGGGACCGACCTCAGCGTCAATCTCTTCCTCGACGGTGAGGCCAGCGGCGAGAACGCCGATGCGCTGCTGTCGAAGCTGGGCAGCATGAGCAAGCTCGTCGAGCGAAGCAGCAGCGTGTACGAGCAGGCTCAGACAGCCACGAACGTGGCCAAGTCGCTCGGCGACCAGGCCAAGGTCGCCCGGACCGAGCGCGAGAAGCTGCGCGTCGCCGCCGAGGACGCCCTCGCCGCCGCGCAGGCTGCCGCGCAGGCCGCCGCCGCCGCCCTGACCGAGTCCGAGGAGAAAAGCGTCGAACTCGACGCCCAGCTCAGGTTCATGCAGGACGCCCAGGCCACCACGACGGCCGGCTACGAGGCGGGTGTGGCCGAACGGGCCCGCCTGGCCGCGATCGAAGCCGAGCGGGTGCGCGCGGAGCGTGCCGCCGCAAACGCACGGGCTGCCGCTGCTGCGGCGGCTGCAGCAGCAGCCCAGTCGAGTGGCGGCGGTGGCGGCGGCGGCGGAGGCTCGAGCAGCTCCGGCGGCGGCGGTTCCGTCGGCGGCGGTGGCTGGGCAGTACCGGCCAGCGGGCGCATCACCGACGGCTACGGACCGCGGGCCGTGATCTGCGGCAACAGCGGCTGCAGCAAGGGCTTCCACAGCGGCACCGACCTGGGTACCGGCTGCGGCGCCGGACTCTACGCGGCCAGCAGCGGGACCGTCATCTATGCGGGCACCTACGGCACCTACGGCAACTTCGTCCTGATCCAGCACGCCAACGGCGTCTCCACCGGCTACGCTCACATCCGGCCGGGCGGCATCTACGTCTCCAACGGCCAGAGCGTGTCCGCGGGGCAGAACATCGCCAGTTCCGGTGAGACCGGGGCGGCCAGCGGCTGTCACCTGCACTTCGAGGTGCGCACCAACGGCAGCCAGATCAACCCGGCTCCGTTCATGGCGGATCGCGGTGCGGCTCTTGGCTAAGGCCACCGGGCCCACGGGCACCGAGCCTCAGCACGCTGAACAGCACGCTGAACAGCAGCGCACCGAGCGACGGGGCTGGCGCAAAAAACCGTCCCGGCTGTTCGCCGCGGTCGCGCTCGGGGCGGTTGCGGCATCCGTCGGCGCCGTTGCCCCCGCGGCGTTCGCCGAACCCGGCTACCCCAGCTGGGACGACGTGCAGAAGGCCAAGCTCAGCGAGGCCACCAAGCAGGCCGAGATCGAATCGATCACCAAGCTGCTCGTCGGCCTGCAGACCTCGGCGGCCGCGTCCACCAAAGCCTCCCTGATCGCCGCGGAGACCTACCGGGTCGCCCTGGATGACCTCGACGCGGCAACAACCCGCGAGGCGAGCCTGACCGAGAAGGCTGCGGCAGCGGATGCCCGCGCTGCGGTTTCGAAGATGCGGGCCGGCCTGATCGCCGCGCACCTGGCGAAGGCCGGATCCCAGGATCTGTCGCTGACTTTGTTCCTCGATGGCGACAACGCTGACGAGCTGCTGGAGCAGCTCGGAACCGCGAGCAAGCTGAGCGAGCAGTCCGACACGATCTACCGCGAGGCGCTGCAGGACAAGAACACTGCCGAGTCGCTCGGCGAGCAGGCGGCATCCGCTGCCGACGAGCGCACCCGGCTCAGCGCGGAGTCCCTGACCAAGTATGAGGCGGCGAATGTGGCCGCCCAGGCCGCTGAGGCGGCCTACGAGACCGAGCGGCAGCGCTCCACCGAGCTGTTCGAGCAGCTCGCCCTGCTCAAAGACACGACCGTCGAGGCGGAGCGGGCCTATCAGGCCGGACAGGCTGCCGAAGCGGCGACTCTGGCCCTCGCCCGTGCGCAGGCGGCGGCCGACAAGCAGGCGGCAGCAGACGCGAAGGCGGTAGCGGCCGGAAAGCCGGCCGGCGGCCAGGCGGCGCCCGGCAAGCCTGCCCCCCGGCCCGCGCAACCGGCCGCGCCCGCAGCCCCGGCGCCCGCAGCCCCGGCACCCGCAGCCCCGGCACCCGCAGCCCCGGCACCCGCTCCCGCGGCGCCGGCCCCGGCAGCACCGGCAGCCGCGGCCCCCGCCCCTGCAGCTCCCGCTGCGCCCGCCCCTCGGGCGCCGGCTGCACCTGCTGCACCGAGCGCCAGTGCGGTCGACACGGCCCTGTCGTTCGCCACCCAGCAGCTCGGCGATCGGTATGTGCTGGGCGGCTCCGGGCCGAACCAGTGGGACTGTTCCGGGCTGACCAAGGCCGCCTACGCGGCGGCGGGCATCTACATCGGGTCGCATTCGGCCACCAACCAGTACCGCACCATGGCCAACCAGGGTCGGCTGGTGCCTTTCAGCCAGGCGCAGCGTGGCGACCTCGTCTTCTGGGGTGGCGGCGGCGACTACTACCACGTGGCGCTCTACGTGGGCGGCGGCAAGATCCTCGAGGCCCCGAACCCGTCCGCGCCCGTGCGCATCCACAGCATCTGGTCTGCCGGAGACGTTGCGCCCTACGTGGGTCGCCCCTCCGGCTGACCTCGGTCTGCGAAATCGGTCGCCGAACCGTGAGAAAAGCCCCTTCCCGGACTCCGGGAAGGGGCTTTTCTCACGGCCCGGGGATGTGGATCGCCGGACCGGGGGGTGAGAGAGCCTAGTGGCCCTCCTCCGCCAGTTTCGTGATGCCGTCACGCACGATCTGGTCGGCCTCAGCGACGTCGCCCCAGCCCTCGGTCTTGACCCACTTGCCGGGTTCGAGGTCTTTGTAGTGCTCGAAGAAGTGCTCGATCTCCTTGCGGGTGTACTCCGGGATGTCGGTGACGTCCTGGATGTAGTCCCAGCGCGGGTCGCCCGCGGGAACGGCGATGACCTTGGCGTCTGAGCCGCCGTCATCCGTCATGTTGAACACGCCGACCGGGCGGACCGACAGGCCGACACCGGGGAACAGCGGGAATTCGATCAGGACGAGCACGTCGACGGGATCACCGTCGAGCCCGAGGGTGTTCTCGAAGAAGCCGTAGTCGGTCGGGTATACGAAACTCGTGTAGAGCACCCGGTCCAGGTACACCCGCCCGGTCTCGTGATCGACTTCGTACTTGTTGCGGCTCCCGCGAGGGATTTCAATTACTGCGTCGTATGCGGCCATGGCCTGGTCTCTCCCTTGTTCACAGTCTGCGGATAACGTTACTGGATGGAGTCCCCACGCCGCCCGAGGCTAACCCCGGCCATTGCCGATGTGCGCCGGCACGTGCGTTCCCTGCTGCCCGGGGCAGGACCGCTCACGCCCGGCGTGCAGCCGGGCGTGCTGGTACTCGTCGGTCTCAGTGGGGGAGCGGACTCGCTCGCCCTGGCTGCCGCCACGGCTTTCGAGGCGCCGCGCGCCGGGCTCCGTGCCGGGGCGGTCATCGTCGACCACGCGCTGCAGGACGGCTCGGCGCGGGTCGCGGCCGAGGCGGCCCGGCAAGCGGCCGAGCTCGGCCTCGACCCGGTGCTGGTGCTGCGCGTCACGGTTGAGCACGGCACGGATGCCGGCGGTCCGGAGGCCTCCGCCCGCACCGCCCGCTATGCCGCCTTCGACCGGGCGCAGAGCGAAACCGGCGCGAGCCACATCCTGCTCGGTCACACCCTTGACGACCAGGCCGAGACCGTGCTGCTCGGCCTCGCCCGAGGATCGGGGCCCACGAGCCTGCAGGGCATGTCGCCGGCCGGGGGGCCGATCCTGCGGCCGTTGCTGGGCATCCGTCGCTCCCAGACCCGGCAGTTCTGCGTCGACGCCGGCCTGCACCCGTGGCAGGACCCGCACAACGACGACCCGCGATTCGCCCGGGTGCGGGTGCGCCAGACCGTGCTGCCCGTGCTCGAGCGGGAGCTCGGCCCGGGCGTCGCCGACGCGCTCGTGCGCACGGCCGCGCAGCTGCGGGAGGACTCGAGCGCCCTCGACGACCTGGCCCGAGACCTGAGTGAGCAGCTCACCGAGCACCTCCATGATCACCGGGGCGAACCTGCGGGACCCGGTATCCGGTTGGAAGCGAACCGGCTCGCGGGGAAACCGCCCGCGGTGCGTCAACGGATCGTTCGGTTCGCGCTCGAGCGCGAGTTCGGGGTGACCCTGGAACGGGTGCACACGCTCGCGGTGCTGCGACTGGTCAGCGACTGGCACGGGCAGAAGCCGCTCGACCTGCCAGGCGTTAGAGTTGTACGGCAGGACGGCTGGTTGATTTTCACCGCGCCCGGACCTGCCCCGAGCAAAGGACCCTCCCGCTCCCATGGAACCCCGCGACATTGAAGGCGACCTCACCGAGATTCTGATCGAGGAGGAGCAGATCCGCACCCGGCTCGCCGAGCTGTGCCGCCTGATCGAGGCAGACTACGCCGGCAAGGACCTGCTCCTGGTGGGCGTGCTCAAGGGCGCGGTCATGGTCATGGCCGATCTGGCGCGAGAGCTCGTGCACCCGATCACGATGGACTGGATGGCGGTCAGCTCCTACGGCTCCGGCACGCAGTCCAGTGGTGTCGTGCGCATCCTGAAGGACCTCGACACCGACCTGCACGGCCGCAACGTGCTCATCGTCGAGGACATCATCGATTCCGGCCTGACCCTCTCCTGGCTCCTGTCGAACCTGAAGTCGCGCGGGCCGGAATCCGTTGAAATCTGCGCCCTGCTCCGCAAGCCGGATGCCGCGCGCGTCGACATCGACGTGAAGTACCTCGGTTTCGACATCCCGAACCAGTTCGTGGTCGGCTACGGCCTCGACTTCGACGAGCGCTACCGCAACCTGCGCTCGGTCGGCGTACTCGCCCCGCACATTTACAGCTGACCTTCGTAGCGCTTTGGGCGAACACACGGTCTTCCTGCAGCGGCGTCACGATAACCTGTCACCACGATGAAGGTCAAGAAACTACTGCGCGGACCGCTCCTCTACATTCTCCTGGCCATTGTGGCCGTGTGGGTAGGGTCGAGTCTCATAACCATGTCGGGATTCAAAGAGATTCCCACCCAACAGGGGCTCGAGTTCCTCAAGGACGGCAAGGTCTCCGAGGCCAAGATCGTCGACGGCGAGCAACGCGTCGACCTCACGTTGATCAAGGCGGATGAAGAACTCGGCAAGCAGGTGCAGTTCTTCTACGTCGCACCGCGTGGCGAAGAGGTCATCACGGCCGTCACCAACGCGAGCCCGAAGGACGGCTTCACCGACGAGGTGCCGCAGTCGAGCTGGTTCCTGTCGCTCCTCGGCATCCTGCTGCCGCTCCTTCTGATCGGCGCGTTCTTCTGGTTCATGCTGGCCGGCATGCAGGGCGGCGGCAACAAGGTCATGCAGTTCGGCAAATCCAAGGCCAAGCTGGTCTCCAAGGAAAGCCCCCAGGTGACATTCGCGGATGTCGCGGGCTCCGACGAGGCCATCGAGGAGCTCGAGGAGATCAAGGACTTCCTCAAGGAACCGGCGAAGTTCCAGGCTGTCGGCGCGCGCATCCCGAAGGGTGTGCTGCTGTACGGCCCTCCCGGAACCGGAAAGACGCTCCTCGCCCGTGCCGTGGCCGGCGAGGCCAATGTGCCCTTCTACGCCATCTCGGGTTCCGACTTCGTTGAAATGTTCGTGGGTGTGGGCGCGAGCCGCGTGCGCGACCTGTTCCAGCAGGCCAAGGAAAACGCCCCGGCCATCATCTTCATCGATGAGATCGATGCCGTCGGCCGTCACCGTGGCGCCGGCATGGGCGGTGGGCATGACGAACGCGAGCAGACCCTCAACCAGCTGCTGGTCGAGATGGACGGCTTCGACGTCAAGGCCAACGTGATCCTGATCGCAGCCACCAACCGTCCCGACATCCTCGACCCGGCGCTGCTGCGCCCGGGTCGCTTTGACCGCCAGATCGGCGTGGACGCTCCCGATATGCTCGGCCGCAAGCGCATCCTCGAGGTGCACTCCAAGGGCAAGCCCATGGCCGCCGGCGTCGACCTCGAGGTTCTGGCGCGCAAGACGCCGGGCTTCACCGGAGCCGACCTGGCCAACGTGCTCAACGAGGCCGCCCTGCTCACCGCACGCTCCAACGCGCAGCTGATCGACAACCGCGCACTCGACGAGGCTGTCGATCGGGTGATGGCCGGACCGCAGCGCCGAAGCCGCGTCATGCGTGACAAGGAAAAGCTCATCACCGCCTACCACGAGGGTGGGCACGCGCTCGTGGCGACCGCGATGCGCAACACCGACCCGGTGACCAAGATCACGATCCTTCCGCGTGGCCGCGCCCTCGGGTACACGATGGTCATGCCTGTCGAGGACCGTTACTCGGTCACCCGCAACGAGCTGCTCGACCAACTCGCCTATGCCATGGGCGGCCGGGTGGCGGAGGAGATCATTTTCCACGACCCCACCACCGGCGCCTCGAACGACATCGAGAAGGCCACGTCCACGGCTCGCAAGATGGTCACCGAATTCGGCATGAGTTCGGCCGTCGGCCCGCTCAAGCTCGGCCAGGGTTCCGGCGAGGTCTTCCTCGGCCGTGACATGGGCCACCAGCGCGACTACTCCGAGCGGGTCGCCGAGAGCGTCGACGCCGAGGTGCGCCAGTTGCTCGAAGACGCGCACGATGAGGCCTACCAGGTGCTGAATGCGAACCGGGGCATTCTCGACGAACTCGCCGCCGCCCTCCTCGAGCACGAGACGCTCGACCAGCACGCGCTGGCCGAACTGTTCACGAGGGTCGTCAAGCTGCCCGTGCGGCCGCAGTGGCTGTCCAGCGACAAGCGTCCGGTCTCCGACCTGCCGCCCATCGCAATGCCGGCCCCCAAGCCGTCGATCGAGAGCGGAGTGGCCGACGGCGACTCCGCCGGGGCACCGGCGAGCGCGCCGACCCACGCGCCGGCGCGCACTCCTCGTCCCGCCACCGCGTAGGGCAGGGCACGGGGTGGCAGTTGACAGGCCGCGGATCGAAGCCGCGGTCGCCGAGATCCTCGCCGCGATCGGCGAGGATCCCGCCCGTCCGGGTCTCAAGGGCACGGGACGCCGGGTGGCCGAGGCCTACGCCGAATTCTTCGCCGGGGTGCACGTCGACCCCGTCGACCACCTGCGCGACACCATCCCGGTGGGCCCGCACACGGGCGAGCTGGTGCTGCTGCGCGACGTCGCCTTCCGCTCCGTCTGCGAACACCACCTGCTGCCCTTCCTCGGCGTCGCCCATCTGGCCTACGTGCCGGGCGAGCGGGTCGTGGGCCTCGGCAAGCTTCCGGCCGTCGTCGACACCGTCGCCGCCCGGCCACAGCTGCAGGAACGACTGACCGAGGAGATCGCCGAGGCGCTGCAGACCGGTCTTCAACCGCTCGGGGTTCTGGTCGTGCTGGATGCCGTTCACGGTTGCGTGACCGCCCGCGGGCCGCGCCAGACCGGCAGCTCCACCGTGACCGTGGCCAGCCGAGGCACCCTCTCGGAGCCGCTCATGCGCGCCGAGATCATGGCCCTGATCGGCTCCGGCCGGTGAAGCGGCCGCAGACCCTGATCATGGGGGTGCTCAACGTCACCCCGGATTCCTTCAGCGACGGCGGCAAGTGGGCGTCCACGGATGCCGCCATCGGCCACGCCCTCGACCTGTACGCCCAGGGCGCGGATCTGATCGACGTGGGCGGGGAGTCCACGCGCCCGGGCGCCGGCCGGGTCGCACCCGCCGAGGAGGCGTCCCGGGTGATCCCGGTGATCACCGAGCTCGCCCGGCAGGGCCTCACGATCAGTGTCGACACCCTCAACGCGAGCACGGCGGCCGCCGCCGCCGCCGCCGGGGCCCGCATCATCAACGACGTCTCCGGTGGTCTGGCCGACCCTCTGATGGCATCCGTCGCCGCCCGGAGCGGGCTGACCTACGTGGCCATGCACTGGCGTGCGCACGCGAAGGAGATGGACGACCTCGCCGTCTACGGCGACGTCGTCGCCGAGGTGCGGGACGAGCTGTCCGCGCGGGTTGACGCGCTCGCGGCGGCCGGACTGCCGCGGGAACGAATCGTGCTCGATCCGGGGCTCGGCTTCTCCAAGCTGCCCGAGCACAATTGGGCCCTGCTGGCCCACCTGGCGGCATTCACGGACCTCGGGCTGCCGGTCATGGTGGGGGCCTCCCGCAAGCGGTTCCTCGCTGAGGCGCTTCCGACCGACGCGCCGCTCGCCGACCGTGACCTGCCCAGTGCCGTGGTCAGCGTGCTGGCCGCCCAGGCCGGCGCCTGGGCGGTGCGCGTGCACGACGTAGCGGCGACGCGCACGGCCCTCAACGTGCTGGCGTTGGCGGACTCCGCCAGAATGGGACCATGAGAAGCGACTCGATCACGCTCACCGGCCTGCGCGTCAACGCCCATCACGGCGTCTACGACTTCGAGCGGGAGAACGGTCAGGACTTCGTGATCGACGTCACGGTCTGGCTCGACCTGCAGCGCGCCGCCGCGAGCGATGACGTCGCCCAGACCATCCACTACGGCGAGCTCGCCGTCGAGGTGACGGATGCCGCCCGGCACAACCCGGTCGACCTGATCGAAACCGTGGCCGAGCGCATCGCCGCCGTGGTGCTCGCGCACGACGCGGCCGAGAAGGTGCAGGTGACCGTGCACAAGCCGCAGGCGCCGATCTCCGTGCCGTTCACGGATGTCGCGGTGCAGATCGTGCGGACGCGCGCATGACCAGCCCGACCCCTCAGCCGGCGGTGCTCGCCCTCGGCAGCAACCTCGGCGACCGCCTGGTCATCCTGGCCGCGGCGATCACCGCGCTGGAGCAGGTACCCGGGCTGGAACTGACCGGGGTCTCCCCGGTCTACGAGTCCGCCGCGGTGAAGCTCGGCGGCGTCGACGACGACGCGCCCCGGTATCTGAACCTGGTGGTGGGCATCCGGTACACCGGCGACCCGCACACCCTGCTCGCTGCGGTGAACGCCATCGAGAACGAGCACGGCCGGGTGCGCGCCGAGCGCTGGGGCGACCGCACGCTCGACATCGACATCGTGGTGTTCGGCGGGCTCGAACTGCACGATGCCCGCCTCGACGTGCCGCATCCGAGGGCCTTCGAGCGCGACTTCGTGCTCGCGCCCTGGCTGGACCTCGACCCGGAGGCCGTGCTGCCGGGCCGAGGCACCGTGCGCGCGCTGCTCGCGGCGATCGGCAGCACGGTGTCGCCGCACCCGGTTGCGCTGACTCTGGGCGGCAGTCGGTGAAACGCACGCAGCCGACCCCCGTGATCGCGCTGGGCCTGCTCGGTCTGGTCATCGGCTTCCTGCTTGAAGTGACCGCTGTCGCCGGCGGCTCGGCGATGATCCTGCCGCCGGTCACCCTGCCGATCGCCCTGGTCGCCATCGGCGTCGGCGTGCTGCTGCTGGCCCGGCCGATCCGTCAGGCCACCCGCGGCACCGCACGGAGGCACGTCAACCCGTTCCTGGCCATGCGGGTGGCGCTGCTGGCGAAGGCGTCGGCGCTCAGCGGCGCGCTCGTGCTGGGCGGCGGGCTCGGGATCGTGCTCTACATCCTGACCCGGTCGGTCACACCGGCGGTAACATCGTTATGGCCTGCACTCGGGACGGCGGTGGGTGCCGCGATCCTGCTGACACTGGGGCTGGTGGCCGAGCATTTCTGCACGCTGCCCCCGGATGACGACGATGAAGAGCAGGGAGAAGTGCGTGCCTGACACCGCCGAGCGACTGGACCTTTCCAACGTGGGCGAATGGAAGCGCGTCTCGCCGCGTTACGTCGTGGTCGAAACCGTCGGCACGATCGTCTTCGGGCTGGTGCTCACCGGTGCCGCCGCCGCGCTGTGGCTGCTGGCCGACGTGCAGTGGGCTCTCTACGTGATGGGGGCGATCGTCGTGATCACCGCCGCCACGGTCGCCTTCGAACCCCGCCGGGTACGGGCCATCGGTTACCAGCTGCGGCAGGACGACCTGCTCTTCCGCCGCGGCATCATGTTCACCCGGTTCGTGTCCGTTCCCTACGGCCGCATGCAGCTGGTCGACATCACGCGCGGTCCGATCGCGCGGTGGCTGGGGCTGGCCGACCTCAAATTCGTGACCGCCGCGGCCTCGTCCGGTGTACTCATCCCCGGACTCGCCGAAGCCGACGCGGAGAGCCTGCGCGACCGGCTGGTAGAGCTGGCCGAGAGCCGTCGGGCCGGACTGTGACCACGCTCGCCGACGGGGAATGGCATCGGCTGCACCCGGCCAGCCCCCTGTTGCGCGGCGGGATCTTCATCGTCGCGGTGCTCGGCTTCATCATCACCAACCTGCGCGAGCGGTTCGTCGAGGTGTTTTTCGGGGTGCCGCGTTACGGCGGGGACCCGGTCGACGAGATCCTCGAGCGCGGCGCCGTCGGCTGGGCGCTGCTCGCCGTCGCCGTCGTGCTCCTGCTGATCCTTGCCGTGTTCTACCTCTCCTGGCGCATGCACACCTTCCGGGTCACCGCGGAGGTTGTGGAGGTGCGCAGCGGGATGCTGTTCCGCAGCAACCGCCGGGCCCGGGTCGACCGCATCCAGGGTGTGAACATCGTGCGCCCGCTCATCCCACGCCTGTTCGGCGCCGCCAAGCTCGAGGTCAGCGTGGCCGGCCAGGATGCCAACGTGCAACTGGCCTACCTCGGATCGTCCCTGGCCGACCAACTGCGCCGCGACATCCTTCGCCTGGCATCCGGACTGCGGCAGCCGGCACCGACGCCCCCGACCGCTGCGACCGACCCGGACGGCGCCCTGACCCCGGACGCAGCCCTGGCCCCGAACGGTCTCGTGCTCGCACCCGCCGCCGGGGCCTCCTTCTCTCCGGCAACCGCCGTCGCCGACCGGGCGCGGGATTTCTTCGCGCCCGAGCTGGACCCTGACGCTGCCCCGCCGGAATCGGTGGTGCGCATTCCGCCCGGCCGGCTGATCGGATCCGTCATTCTCAGTGGGTTCACGGTCTTCGTCGTGCTCGCCGGAATCGCGATGATCGTCAGTGTGATCGCCGGCGTCAGCGACTGGTTGCTCGTGGCCTTCATCCCCACCCTGATCGCCAGCGTCAGTTTCTACTTCACCCGTGTGACCAAGTCGCTGCGGTACAGCATCGCGGGCACGCCCGATGGGGTGCGGGTGGGCTTCGGTCTGCTCACCACGAGCAATGAAACCCTGCCTCCGGGCCGGATCCACGCGATCGGCGTCTCGCAGCCGCTCCTGTGGCGTCCGTCCGGCTGGTGGCAGGTGCGCATCAACACGGCCGGCCACTCCAGCACCAAGGGTGCCGCCGGCGAAGCCAACACCACCATCCTCCCGGTGGGCACGCTCGCCGACGTCGCCCGGGTGCTCGAGCTGATCCTGCCCGGATTCGACTCGGAGGAACAGCAGGCCCTGATCGAACGGGGCCTCCGCTCGAAGGGCGGCATCGACGGCTTCACGAACGCGCCGCGCCGGGCGGCCTGGCTGCATCCGTTCTCGTGGCGCCGCACCGGCTACACCGTCTCGAACGGCATCGCCCTGCTTCGCCGCGGAGTGATCTCGCGCGAGCTGGTGCTGGTGCCGCTGGCCCGGTTGCAGAGTGTCGCCATCTCGCAGGGCCCACTGACCCGGATGCTCCGCCTCGCCTCCGCCCGGCTGCACACCGTCGCCGGGCCGGTCTCCGCTGACCTCGGGGTGGTGGACGCCGCCGAGGCCCCGGTGCTCTTCGACCGGATCTCGTCCGGGGCCATCTCGTCGGCCCGGGCGGACACAAGCCACCACTGGAACCAACCTGACGGAGTGACGGAATGACGCAGCGCCCCGGACGTCTCGGAATCGGCATCATCGGTGCCGGCCGGGTCGGTCCCATCCTCGGTGCCGCCCTCGCAGGTGCCGGCCACGCGATCGTCGGGATCTCCGCCATCTCGCAGTCCAGCCGTGACCGGGCCGAGGCGATCCTGCCTCAGGTGCCCATCCTCACCGTTCCCGAGATCGTCGAGCGCAGCGAGCTGGTCATCATCGCTGTTCCTGACGCGCAGCTCGAGAGCCTCGTGAGCGGGCTCGCAGCCACCGGAACCTGGCAGGCCGGGCAGCTCGTGCTGCACACCTCGGCTCGATACGGCACGGCGGTGCTCGCACCGGCACAGGCCGGCGGCGCGATCCCGCTGGCCATCCACCCGGCCATGAGTTTCACGGGCACCAGCATCGACCTGGCCCGCCTCGCCGACAGCTACTTCGCGGTGACGGCGCCAACACCGGTGCTGCCGATCGGGCAGGCTCTCGTCGTGGAGATGGGCGGTGAGCCCGTGATCGTCGCGGAGGCCGACCGGGCCGGCTACGCCGAAGCCGTGGAGACCGCCACGGCGTTCTCCACGTCGATCGTGGAGCAGGCCACGGGACTGCTGGCGGGCATCGGTATCGAGCATCCGGGAGCGGTGATCGCGCCACTGATGCGCTCCGCCATGGAGAACGCGCTGGCCCGCACCAGTCCCGACCGCCTCGACCTCTCGCAGCTCGACGCGCTCGACCCGCTCGACACCCGCGAGCCGCGCGACCAGGACGATTTCGACGAATGACACAACCGCAACACACCGGAGGACGAGTGAACGTGCTCACCAAACCAGAAGTCATCGGCACCATCGAGGAACTGCGGAGCCGCCTGATCGACGCGCAGAGTCGCATCGAGAGCGAGCGTGCCGGGCGCGGCGACGACGCGGGCGGCACACCCCGCATCGTGCTGGTCCCGACCATGGGGGCGCTGCACGCCGGACACCTGACCCTGGTGCGTCGGGCCCGCAGCCTGGGCGAGATCGTGGTGGTGTCGATTTTCGTCAACCCGCTGCAGTTCGGCGCGGGAGAAGACCTCGGCACCTATCCGCGTACCCTCGATGCCGACGTCGCCGCCCTGGCCGCCGAGGGCGTTCCGTTCGTTTTCGCCCCGACCAGCCAGGTGATGTATCCCGACGGTGACGCCTCCACCCGGGTGACCGCCGGCACCGTCGGGAGCCTCTTCGAGGGAGCCGCGCGCCCCGGGCACTTCGACGGCATGCTGACGGTCGTCGCGAAGCTGTTCAACATCGTCGGTCCCGACGTGGCCGTCTTCGGCCAGAAAGACGCGCAGCAGGTGTTCCTGGTCGAACGGATGCTGGCTGACCTCGACTTCCGAACCCGCATCGAGGTCGTCCCGATCGTGCGCGAAGACGGCGGACTCGCCCTGTCCAGCCGCAATCGCGCTCTCGAACCTGACCAGCGCGCCGCCGCCCGGGCGCTGTCCGCGGGGCTTGCGGACGCGGCCTCCGTCGCCGGTCAGGGAGCCGAGGTCGCGCTGCAGGTCGCTCACGCGCGGATCGACGCCGAACCGCTGGTTAAACTGGACTATCTCGTTGTCGTCGACCCCCGGACCTTCCTTCCGGTCCGGGCCCTGCATCACGGCCCGGCTCGCATGCTGGTCGCCGCGCTGGTCGGTCACACCCGGCTGATCGACAACGTGGCCCTGGAACTTTCCTAGGACGCACCACCAGCCGCACCTGTCACCACCACGTCGTCACACCCCTTTATGAGCAAGCGCGGGAGCGCCGGGCACCGCCCGGCCGCCACCTGCCACGGAGAACCGCATGAGCGAGCAGCAGAACCCAGAACCCACCGAGGACGAGACCAACGAGCAGAAGGCCGTGCGTCTGGCCAAGCGTGACCGGCTGAACGCCGCGGCGACCAGCCCCGCCGGCGGCGCCTACCCGGTGTCCGTGCCCGTCACCGACACGATCCCGGCCGTGCGCGCACAGTTCGGCGACCTCGAAGCGGATGCCGTCACCGGGGTCATGGTCGGCCTCGCCGGCCGCGTGGTGCACCTCCGCAACACCGGCAAGCTCTGCTTCGCCAGCCTGCAGTCCGGCGACGGCAGCCGGATCCAGGCCATGATCTCCCTCGGTGAGGTGGGGGAGGAGTCCCTCGCCGACTGGAAGGACCTGGTCGACCTCGGTGACCACCTCTTCGTCTCCGGTGAGGTGATCTCCTCCCGCCGCGGCGAGCTCTCCATCATGGCGACGGAGTGGCAGGTCGCCGCGAAAGCGCTGCTGCCGCTGCCGAACCTGCACACCGAGCTCAGCGAGGAGACCCGCGTGCGCAGCCGGTACCTCGACCTGATCAACCGCGAGCAGGCCCGCCGCAGCGTGATCCAGCGCTCGCAGACCGTCGCGAGCCTGCGTCGCACTTTCACTGAGCGCAACTTCATCGAGATCGAGACGCCGATGCTGCAGGTCATGCACGGCGGCGCATCCGCTCGCCCGTTCACGACCCACTCCAACGCCTTCGACACCGACCTCTACCTGCGGATCGCGCCGGAGCTGTTCCTCAAGCGCGCCGTCGTCGGCGGCATCGACCGGGTCTACGAGATCAACCGCAACTTCCGCAACGAGGGCGCCGACTCCACCCACTCGCCCGAGTTCGCCATGCTGGAGGCCTACGAGGCCTACGGCGACTACAACTCGATCGCCGACCTCACCCAGACCCTGATCCAGGATGCCGCGCTCGCCATCGCCGGCTCGCACGTGGTGACCTGGGCCGACGGCACCGAATTCGACCTGGGCGGCGACTGGGACCGCATCGGCATGTACGACAGCCTGTCCGCGGCTGTCGGCTACGAGATTTCGCCGGCCACCCCGCTGGCCGAGCTGAAGGTGCTCGCCGACACGGAGGGCCTCGATATCGACCACCCCATCCACGGCAAGTACGTCGAGGAGCTGTGGGAGCACTTCGTCAAGGGTGGCCTGACCCGCCCGACCTTCGTGATGGACTTCCCGATCGACACCAGCCCCCTTGTGCGCGGCCACCGGAAGATCGTCGGTGTGGTTGAGAAATGGGACCTGTATGTGCGCGGCTTCGAACTGGCCACCGGCTACTCCGAGCTCGTCGACCCGGTCATTCAGCGGGAGCGTTTCGTCGAGCAGGCCCGTCTCGCCGCCGGCGGCGACCCGGAGGCCATGCGTCTCGACGAGGAATTCCTGCGGGCCCTCGAATACGGGATGCCGCCCACCGGCGGCATGGGCATGGGCATCGACCGTCTGCTGATGGCACTGTCCGGGCTGGGCATCCGGGAGACCATCCTGTTCCCGCTGGTGAAATAATCGCGGTATGAGTTCCGAGCCTCCCCGCGAGCCCGCGCCGGGCGAAGCCGAGCCCGGCGTGCCGGCCCGACGCGCCCGCCGTCGCCCGACCCTGCTGGAACTCTCGATCTGGGTGGGCGTCGCGGGAACCGGGATCTACGCCATCGGCACCGGCATCGCGGGGATGCTGGACAAGTAGCACCGCGCCCCGCCCGCCGTTTTCCCGTATCGTTGGAGACATCATGGACAACTTCTGGGTCAGCGCTTTCTGGTCGCTCCTGCCCACCGTCGCGGTCGGGCTCATCTTCTGGATTGTGATGCGTTCCATCGTGCGGGCCGACCGCACGGAGCGGAAGGTTTACGCCCGGATCGAGGCGGAAGAACGCGCCAAGCTCGGGCTCGACAAACCGGTCACCTAGCACCCGATGTTCGGCATCGACATCTCGACCGTCATCCTGGTGATTGCCCTGGTGGTCGATTTCACCATCCGTGTGGTGGCCATCATCGTCGTTCCCCGCAACAGACGGCCCACCTCGGGCATGGCCTGGCTGCTCGCCATCTTCTTCCTGCCGTATATCGGAGCGCTGCTCTTCCTGCTGATCGGCTACCGCACCCTGCCGAAGAAGCGGTTGGAGATGCAGGAGGAGATCAACCAGTTCATCCTCGACAGCACCGAGGGGATCGAGCAGGTGCGCCGCGACCACCCCTGGCCGCCGTGGCTCGATTCCGTCGTCGAACTCAACCGCAACCTGGGGTCGATGCCCCTGGTCGGTGGCAATCAGGCTCGGCTGCTCGGCGACTACGAGAGCACGTTCGCCGAGATGGTGACCGACATCGACCGGGCGCGCAACTTCGTTCACGTCGAGTTCTACATCCTCTCTCTGGATCCGACCACCGCGCCGTTCTTCGATTCCCTCGAGAACGCCGTCAAGCGCGGCGTCACGGTGCGGGTGCTGATGGACCACATCCAGTCGATGCGCAAACCCGGCTACCGCGAAACCCTGCGACGACTCACCGACTCCGGCGTGAAGTGGGAGTTGCTCCTGCCGCTGCAGCCGCTCAAGGGCAAGTGGCAGCGACCTGACCTGCGCAACCACCGTAAGGTGCTGGTGATCGATGGCACGGTCGGCTACATGGGGTCGCAGAACGTCATCGACCGCACGTACAACATGCCCAGGAACATCCGTCGCGGCCTGAAGTGGAAAGACCTGATGACCCGGGTCGAGGGGCCGATCGTGTCGGGTCTCAACGCGATCTTCATCACCGACTGGTACAGCGAGACCAACGACTTGCTCACCCGGGACATCCAGCCCGTGCCGACCGACATCGCGCCGCACTCCCTGGACTGTCAGGTCGTGCCCAGCGGGCCCGGCTTCGAGGGTGAGAATAACCTGCGCCTGTTCCTCGCATTGCTCTACTACGCCCAGGAACGCATCGTCATCACCAGCCCGTATTTCGTGCCTGATGAGTCGATCATGTACGCCATCACGACGGCCACCCAGCGGGGGCTGCACGTGGAGCTGTTCGTCTCAGAGGTCGGCGATCAGGCCCTCGTGCACCACGCGCAACGCTCGTACTACGAGGAACTGCTGCGGGCGGGCGTGAAGATCTACCTCTACAAGGCGCCCTACGTGCTGCACGCCAAGCACTTCACGATCGACGACGAGGTGGCCGTGATCGGGTCGAGCAACATGGACATGCGGTCATTCAGTCTCAACTTCGAGGTGTCGATGATGGTGCGTGGCCGTTCCTTCGTGAAGCAGCTGCGGGAGGTCGAAGACGGCTACCGGGCTGACAGCCGCGAGCTCACCCTGGAGGAGTGGATGAAGCAGCCGCTGCGCTCCACGGTGCTCGACAACCTCGCCCGGCTGACCTCCGCCGTGCAGTAGCCCACACGGACCAAAACCGTCGTCTCGCCGGGCATCGGTGGTCGAGCCTGTCGAGACCGTGTCACACCCGCACGTAGGCCCAACCCGTGAACTGCCGCGCCGCCAGGTGGGCGACGGCCGCCGGCACGACGCCGACGCCGCCCCGCAACCGGCCGGCTTCCATCCCGGCCGATCGCAGGCTGTTGGTACAGGCCACAACCTGGACGGGCCCGCCATCCAGTGCGGCCAAGTGATGCTCGAGCACCGATCCGGCCGTCAGAAAACTGACGCACGGCCCCTGGATCACGAGCTCGACGATGACGTGCGGCAACTGTTCCCGGGCGTTGAGGGCCATACGGATGCCGGCCTGGATGCTCGCCGCATCGGCGCCGCTGACGTGGAGGAGCAGTCCGGTGTCGTTCCTGCGAGCGCTCACGGCCGGGCGATCGGCTCTGCCGGCTGCCCCTGGTCGGCCTGATCCGGATCCGCCGGTCGGCGGCCGCGCAGGAAGGAGATCACGCCGACGACCATCAGCACGCCGATCGCCAGCAGGCCGAACAGAAGATTGGACATGCCCGATGAGGCATTCAACACGAAGGACTCGGCGGCGAACTGATCGCCGATGGTCAGGATGCCCCCCAGTCCGGCCGTTCCGTCGGTCGCCAGGAGGAGCGCACCGATTCCGATGGAGAGCAAGCCGGAGATGATCAGCAACCACGAGTTCCGCCAGGGTCCGATCTGGACCATCCGGGGCCGAAGCCAGCCTCGCTCCGCGATCCGCAGCCGGTCCCAGACCAGCGCCAGCACGAACAGGGGCACCGTCATTCCGAGCGCGTAGATGGCCAGCAGGACACCGCCGTAGGCGGCGTTTCCGCTCACGGCGGCAACCGTGAGTACCGAGCCGAGGATCGGCCCCGCGCACACCCCGGCAACCCCGTAGACCGATCCCAGGAGGAAGACCGAGGCCGACGAGGTGCCCTCAGCGCCGCCGCCGCGGGAGAACGCCGGCAGTCTGATGCCGAAGAGCTGGACCAGGCCGAGTGCGATGACGAGTGATGCTGCGACGATCACGAATCCGGTTCGGTTCTGAGTCAGGAAGGCCCCGAGCGTGCCGGCGAGAACGCCGATCGGCACCAGAGTGGTGATCAGCCCCAGGTAGAAGAGGCCGGTGCGCGCGAGGAGTTTCGTGGGCGTCGAGAACGCGTAGGCGAAGAACGCGGGGAGGAGCAGGACCGAACAGGGGCTCAGCAGCGTCAGGACGCCGCCGATCAGTGCTCCGGCGTATCCGATATCCATTACGGGGTGGCTTCGGCGAGTTCGCGATCAATGGCCTGGCGGAAGACCTCGACGGGTTGGGCGCCGGAGATGGGAGTGTCGTTCACGAGGAACAGCGGTGTTCCCGTTGCGCCGAACGAGTGAGCCTCATCGGTGTCTGCGGTTACGGACTCCAGGAACCCCGGGTCGTCCAGGTCGCTCTCGAAGCGAGCCATGTCGGGCACCCCGATGTCCCGGCCGATCTGGAGCAGGCGCTCCCGTGGAAGGTCGAGGTGAGCCCGCTCGGGGGCATCCCGGAACGTCGCCTCGTTGAACTCCCAGAACAAACCCTGCGCCCCGGCCGCCCGGCCCGCAACGGCGGCGTCGATCGACTCCTGGCCGAAGACGGTCAGGTCGCGCCATTCGATGCGCACCTGGCCGGACTGCACGTATTCGTCGACGATGGTCGGGAGCGTGTCTCGGGCGAAGACGGCGCAGAAGGGGCACCGGTAGTCCGAATACTCCACCAGGACGACGGGGGCATCCGTTTCACCGAGTGCCGTCGGGTCCCCGTCAATTCGACGGGACATGTCGATGGTCGGTTCCTCGGCGCCCTGTTCGTCGGCAGCTCCTGTTGTCGCCCCCTGCTGGGCTGCGCCGGTCTGCGCCGCGTACCCGACTCCCAGCACGGCTACAATCGCGACAGCAGCAAGGATGAAGTACAGGCGTCCGCGTCGCCGGGGGGAGCCCGCTGAACGGTTGGTCGGTGGTGCAGTCGCCATGCTTTTTTGCCCTCCAAGGTGCGTGAACGAGACGTTCATAATGTATATACATTTAGCGAGAAAGGACAGCGGTGACAGGACACGCACAGGTAGACGCGCGCGCCGCTGAGCCGGCTTTGCGCAGGCCTCTCTGGGAGAGCATCGGCGCGGACCTCGCGGACCGCGTTGCCAGGGGTGAGTTCACGGACGGGTTTCCCGGTGAACTCGGCCTGGCCGAGGCGTACGGCGTCAGCCGGGGTACGATCCGCAACGCGTTGCGCCCCCTCAGGGAGGCGGGCGTCGTCAGCGCGCAGAGAGGCAAGAAGCCTCGGGCGATCGTGGGTGGCCGGGGGAGCGCTTTCGGCCCCGTCTACAGCCTGTTCGCGTCGGTGCAGGAATCCGGGATGTCGCAGCGCAGCATCGTCCTGGAGCGACGCCTCGTGACCGATCCGGCCATCGCCGCACGCCTCTCGCTTCCGCCGACCGAGGAGCTGCTCAAGCTGTCGCGCCTGCGTCTCGCCGACGAGGAACCGTTTGCGGTCGATCACGTGTGGCTTCCGGCCGCGCTGGTTCGCCCGCTTCTCGACGTTGACTTCGCCGAAACCGCGCTCTACAAGGAACTCTCGGAACGATGCGGCATCACCGTGGACGGTGGAGTCGAGGAACTGCGCGCCGACACCGCCGCGGCATTGGATGTCGAACGCCTCGGCTGTGCCCTGGGTGCCCCGATGTTTCGCATCCAGCGAATCGGCTACCACCGAGGGGCCGCCGTCGAACTGCGCTGCAGCCATATTCTGGGCGAGCACTATTCCGTGACCGCAACGTTCGGTGCGGGAGTGCCGAGCTCCTAGGCCCGATGCGCCGACAGCGACAGCGACAGCGACAGCGACAGCGAAAGCAAAATCCGGGGCGATCGGGTCACCGGGCCGGCCTGTGCTGTCGGGGTTGATCAGGACAAGGCGGAGAGGGCACCTCGAGCGCGTTTCAGGGAGGAGTCCAGCCCCCACGCGATCGACAGACGCTCCAGCTCGGCACCCTGTTCGGGGGTGCTCGAGCGGATGCGGGCATCGAACGCCGGCAGGGTGAGGTCGCGCACCACATTCACCACGGCCGGGGCCACCGTGAGGTACTGCGCGGCGGCGAGGATCTTCGCGCGCACGGCCGCGCCCAGAGTGGAACTCGGATCGGCGGCGGCCGCCACGATCGCGTTCAGGTCTCCGTAGTCGGCGAGCAGTGACGCCGCGGTCTTCTCACCCACACCGGCCACGCCGGGCAGCCCGTCCGAGGCGTCGCCGCGCAACGCGGCGAAGTCTGCGTATTGTGCCGGGGTCACGCCGGTCTTGATCGTGAGGGTTGCGTCGGTGAGCACTTCCAGTCGTGCCATACCGCGACCGGTGTAGATCACCCGCACGCCGCGCGAGTCGTCGACGAGTTGAAACAGATCGCGGTCTCCGGTGATCACGTCTACCGGAATGTCGGAGTGTGAGGCGAGGGTGCCGATCACGTCATCGGCTTCGTGGTGGGCGGCGCCGATGATGGGAATTCCCAGAGCGGTGAGCACGTCGCGGATGATCGGAACCTGCGGGCTGAGCAGGTCGGGTACAACCTCGATCGACGAGCCCGCATCAGTTGCCGGCTCCGCGGCCACTCGGTGGGTCTTGTAGGTCGGGATGAGATCAACCCGCCACTGCGGGCGCCAGTCGTCATCCCAGCAGGCCACGATCTCCGTCGGCGCGAACTCGGTCGCAAGCCGGGCGATCATGTCGAGCAGCCCCCGCACCGCGTTGACCGGCTCGCCACTGGGCGCGCGCACGGTGTCGGGAACACCGTAGAACGCCCGGAAATACAGGGCAGCGGTGTCGAGGAGCATCCGGCGCTCGGGCTGAGTGGTCACGGGGGCATCCTTGCACGATGATCGACCGAGTCGCCACTTCCACTTTCCTGCCAACCGGACTGCTCAGGTCGGCAGGAAAGTGGCTCCGCCGGGGTGGAGTCAGTTGCGCAACTCGAGGTACTTGCGGATCAGGGCCTTCGTCGACGAGTCCTGGGATTCGAGGGCATCCTCATCGCCGTCGACGGCAGGAGCGATCTGCTGCGCAAGCTGCTTGCCCAGTTCGACACCCCACTGGTCGAAGGAGTCGATGCCCCAGATGATGCCTTCGGTGAACACAATGTGTTCGTAGAGGGCGATCAGCTGGCCGACGACGCTCGGGGTGAGGGCCGGCGCGAGGATGGACGTGGTGGGCCGGTTCCCGCTGAACTCGCGGGCCGGTACGACGGACTCTGTGGTGCCTTCTGCGCGAACCTCAGCGGCCGTTTTTCCGAAGGCGAGAGCCTTGGTCTGGGCGAAGAAGTTCGCCAGGAACAGCGCGTGGACGTCCTGGCCTGGCTCCACAGCGCCACCGTCACCGGTCTTGTCCTTCAGGGCATGGGCCGGATTCGCGACGGCGATGAAGTCCGCCGGGATCAGGCGCGTGCCCTGGTGGATGAGCTGGAAGAAAGCGTGTTGACCATTCGTGCCCGGTTCGCCCCAGAAAATCTCCCCGGTGTCGGTTGTGACCGGTGTGCCGTCCCAACGCACGCTCTTCCCGTTGGATTCCATCGTGAGCTGTTGCAGGTAGGCCGGGAAACGGTGGAGATACTGCGCGTACGGCAGAACGGCGTGGCTCTGGGCCTTGAGGAAGTTGGAGTACCAGACGTTGAGGAGGCCCATCAGTACGGGAACGTTCCGCTCGAGGGGGGCGGTTCGCATGTGCTCATCGATGGCGTGGAAGCCGGACAGGAATTCGCGCCAGTTGTCGGGGCCGATGGCGATGATCACGGACGTACCGATGGCGGAGCAGATCGAGAAGCGACCGCCGACCCAGTCCCAGAATCCGAAGACGTTCTCGGGATCGATTCCGAAGGCTGCGACCTTGTCCAGAGCGGTGGAAACGGCGACGAAGTGCTTGGTGACGGCGTCGTCCCGCGCAGCGTCTGAATCATCGATGGCGCCCGAGCTGAGCAGCCGGGCCCAGAGCCACTCTCGTGCCAAACGGGCGTTCGTGAGCGTCTCGAGCGTGCCGAACGTCTTCGATGCAACGATGAAGAGGGTGGTCTCCGGGTCCAGGTCCGCCGTCTTCTCGTAGACGTCGACGGGGTCGATGTTCGAGATGAAGCGGCACTCCAGGCCTGCCTGCACGTACGGTTTCAAAGCCTCGTAGACCATCACGGGGCCGAGGTCGGAACCGCCGATCCCGATGTTGACGATCGTCGTGATTCGTTTGCCGGTCACGCCGGTCCAGGCGCCGGACCGTACCTTGTCCGCGAACCCGTAAACCTTGTCGAGTGTGGCGTGAACGTCGGCGTCGACATCCTGACCGTCGACGACGAACCCCGTCGGCGGCACGAGGTCGGCGCCGTCCTTCGGGCGGCGCAGCGCAGTGTGGAGAACAGCGCGGTCTTCGGTCACGTTGATGTGTTCGCCGGCGAGCATGGCCTGGAACCTGTCGGCGACGCCGATCTCCGTCGCGAGTTGCACGAGGTGAGTCAGGATCTCGTCGGTCAGGAGATTCTTCGATAGATCAACGGTGAGGTCGGCCGCTTGAAAGGTGAATCGATCGGCTCGTGCTGCGTCGGAATCGAACCAACCGCGGAGATCAGGAGAAAAGCCCTCGGCGAGGCCGGCGAGCTGGCCCCAGGCTTCGGTGGCGGTGGGATCAACGGGGGCGGATTCGATCATGATTTCTCCTGGATACCGGAATAACACTGTGCCCGCGACTCCCGCAGCACAGCGAGGCGAACCGCTCTCAAGGCTACTGCTCACCGCCGTGTCACCGCTCGCTGAGAGACTAGAGCTGTCACGCACAACCGAGGCCATCCGCCCCAGTCAGGAACCACATGCTCACACCAGCCCCATCGTCGATATGACCTCGGGCGACGGCAACGTCTCCGAGGACAAGTTCGCTCGAGCGGCGCCGGAGGCCGTGCACGCCGGATTCCCCTCACCGGCCGCCGGCTACTACGACGGACCCGTCGATCTGAATCGCCACCCGATCCAGGACCCGACGGCCACGTTCATTGTGCGTGTCAGCGGGGACAGCATGACGGGCGCCGGCATCTTCGACGGCGATGAAATCATCGTCGACCGTTCCCTCGACGCCAGCGACGGCAGTGTCGTCGTTGCTGTTGTCGACAGCGAACTCACCATCAAACGGCTCCGGATCGATGAGTCGGGCATCCGTCTGGTTCCAGAGAACCCGGCGTACCCCGACATCGTCCTCGGGGAGATGAGCGAACTCACCATCTGGGGCGTCGTCACCCGGTGCCTGCACCGTGTCTGACCTGCCCTCGATCGCGATCGTCGACGCCAACAACTTCTACGTCTCCTGCGAGCGCATCTTCGATCCACGACTCGAGGGCAAACCGGTTGTCGTCTTGTCGAACAACGATGGATGCGTCATCGCGCGCTCCCAGGAGGCCAAGGCACTCGGTATCGACATGGCCTCGCCCTGGCACAGCATCGCCGCCGAAGCCACCGCCCGGGGCGTCATCGCCCGGTCCAGCAACTACGAGCTCTACGGCGACCTGTCCGCACGGACAGTGGAACTGCTCGGCCGCTACACCTCGTCTCAAGAGGTGTATTCGATCGACGAGAGCTTCATTCGCCTCACCGGCACTCCGCAGCAGGTGTCGGCGATCGCCCGTGAGATCCGCGTCGCCACGAAGAAACTGATCGGTCTCCCGGTCAGCATCGGGATCGCACCGAGCAAGACCCTGGCCAAACTGGCCAATCGCGGCTCGAAGACCGCTCCGGCGCTGCTCGGAGTCTGCAACCTCGCGGCCTACTCGCCCGCCCAACTGACCTCAATCCTGCAGTCCGTCGAGGTTGGTCAGGTGTGGGGTATCGGAGGCCGCACGGCGAAGAAATTGATCGGCTTGGGCATCTACACCGCCGCCGACCTCCGTGACGCGGATGCGGCGGGCATTCGGAGACGTTTCGGGGTTGTCCAGGAGCGGGTTGTTCAAGAACTCCGCGGTATCGACTGTCTGCCGCTGGAGGAGATGCCGGCCGACCGGGAGCAGATCCAGTTCTCCCGCTCTTTCGCGATACCGATCAGCACAGTCCCGGAACTCCAGGAGGTCCTGTCCGTTTACACGCAGCGAGCTTCAGCCCGGCTGCGCCGGCAGAACTCCCTCGCCCGTCTCATGCGGTGTTATGCGTCAACCTCGCCCTTCCAGGACGAGCACGTGACTCATGCCGTCTCCCTCGCGTTTCCCGACCCCACCGACGATCCGGTCGTAATGTACCGGGCTGCACTCACCGCCCTCGGTCCGCAACTGCAAGCGCACCGGCAGTACGTGCGCGTGGGGGTGAGCCTGCACGAGTTCTCCTCGCGAGACACCCATGCCGCCCTCGACATCTTCGACACCAACCCGGCCCCCTTCGCCGCCGGAGACGTGCTGGACTCCATCACCGCGAAGTACGGCCAGGAAACCCTGGGGCTCGGCCTGGCCGGGTTCAAGAGCAACCGGGCCTGGACCATGCGGCGGAACATGGTCTCACCCCGAGCAACCACGCACTGGGATGAGTTGGCCACCGTCTTCGCCCACTGACGGAGGAACGCGCTAGTTGATGCGGAATGTCGACATGGCGTCGTCAAGGTATTCGCCGAAGGGCTGATCCTGGCTCGATTCGAGCCAGGCCGTTCGGGCCGCCTGCATGCACGCGAACGCTGCGCCGACGACGGCGGCAGGTTTGGGATCGTTCCGCCCGCTCGACTGATCCGCCATCCGCGTGGCGACGCGGCCCACCAGGATCTCCTGAACTCGTTGCATTTTCTCGAGGTAACGGGCATGGAGTTGCGGGCTGCTGCGCACGATGCGTTCCATCGCGTCATTGCGTGCCCGAGCATGATCGTCCTGCACGTAGTCCAGGGTGAGGTCGAACATGCGCCGCAGAGAGTCCCACACCGGTTCGTCAGCGGGTCGGGCATCGAGCGCTTCAGCGATCCGATCGCCGAAGAGGTCGTACTTGCCGATAACCAGGTCGTCTTTCGATGCGAAGTAACGAAAGAAGGTGCGCTTGGACATGCCGGCGGCGGCGGCGATCTCGTCGACGGTCGTGTTTTCGTAACCGTGCTCCAAGAAGAGGTCCTGCGCAACAATGGTGAGTTCGGTCTGCGCGAGACGGCGTGTTCGCTCTCGGATGGACTGCGGGATCGTCTCGGACATATCCCCAGCATACTCCCATGGGCGCGAAGTTGACACCGAGTGACACTACCGGCATATAGTTGCCTCAGTGGCGTCAAGCGGCGCCCAATGTCGAAGGAGTAACACCATGAGCATGGTCTGGTTCATCACGGGTTCATCCAAGGGGTTCGGCCGGGAGTTCGTCCTTGCCGCCCTCGAACGCGGGGACAAGGTCGCAGCGACCGCCCGCAACACCGACTCCCTCTCCGGCCTGGTCGAGCAGTACGGCGATGCCATTCTCCCGATCCGGCTCGATGTCACCGACCGCGACCAGGTCTTCGCCGCCGTGAAGACCGCCCATGAGGCCTTCGGCCGCCTGGATGTCGTCATCAACAACGCCGGCTACGGTCTCTTCGGCGCCGTGGAAGAAATCTCCGAGCAGCAGCTGCGGGACCAGTTCGAGGTGAACCTGTTCGGCGTCTTCCACGTCACCCAGGCCGTCCTGCCGATCCTGCGCGAGCAGCAGTCGGGGCACATCATCCAGATCTCCTCCATCGGCGGCCTCGTCGCGTTCCCGAACCTGGGCGGGTATCACGCCTCCAAGTGGGCTCTCGAAGGCCTGTCCGACTCCCTCGCGCAGGAAGTCGCCGGATTCGGGATCAAGGTCACCCTTGTCGAGCCCGGCGGGTTCGACACCGACTGGTCCAGCGCATCCGCTGTCGCAGCCGACGCGCAGCCGCAGTACGCCCCGCTGCACGAGGGAATGGCCGCGCAGCGGGCCAACACTGTGCAGCCCAAGCCGGTCGGCTTCGGCGCCGCGATTCTCACGGTCGTCGACGCGGAGACGGCGCCACGGCGCGTGTTCTTCGGCGAGATGGCCACACAGGCCGTGCCGTACCTTGTCAATGAGCGTCTCGCCGCGCTGGCCGAATGGGCCCCCGTGGCGCTGCTGGCGGAAGGGAAATAGCGTCGTGGCGACACATAAAACCGTCCTCGTGACCGGTGCTTCCGACGGAATCGGTGCCGCGTCCGCCCGTCAGCTTGCTGCCCGGGGGCACCGGGTTCTCATCACCGGCCGTTCGAAGGAGAAGATCGAGGCGGTCGCCCACGAGACCGGGGCGAAGGCATTCATCGCCGACTACACCCGGCTCGACGACGTCAGGCGTCTGGCCGACGAGGTGCGGGCCGAACTCGACGGTGCGGGGCTGGACGTGCTGGCCAACAACGCCGGCGGTCTCTTCGGCGACCGTGCCAGGACCATCGACGGCCACGAGAAGACCTTCCAGGTCAACCACCTCGCGGCGTTCCTGCTGACCGAGCTTCTCCGCGACGCCCTCAGGGTCGGTGCGGGTGGCCGGTCGAGCGTGATCAACACCTCGAGCATCGGCAACCGGTTGTTCGGCCACCTCGACCTCGATGATCTGAACAACGACAAGAAGTTCAGTGCGAACAAGGCGTATGGCGATGCGAAGCTCGCCAACATCCTCCATGCCCGCGGACTCCAGGCCCGGTACCACGACCAGGGCTTGTCGGCTGTGGCCTTCCATCCGGGCAACGTCGCAACCAACTTCGCATCGGACACCACGAGCTTCATGCGCTTCATCTACCAGACGCCGCTGAAGAGACTCAACCTCATCAGCGCCGACAGGGGAGGCGCGAACCTGACCTGGTTCGTCGACGGCACCCCCGGAACCACCTGGCAGCCCGGCGCCTACTACGACCAGCAGAAGCTCACCACGAAGGTGAATCCGCAAGCCCTCGATGACGCCCTCGTCGACGGCCTCTGGGAACGCAGCGCCGCCCTCGTCGGGATCGCCTGATCGATGGAAAGCGATCGGTGTCGTCAGCCCATGGTTGAGTGCAGGCTCGAGTCATCGACCGCGGTTGCTCGGGGAAGTGGTGCTTCCTGCCCTGACACGATGCTGCGGATGACAGCGACCGGCAGTTTGGGCTTCCGGTACGCGTCGGTCAGCCCGTTGGTTTCCTGCATCGTGTCCGTCAGCTGCGTGTAGCAGAAGCCGGAGAGTATCGGGTTGTCCCGAAGGCTGCTGACGAGACCTGACACTCGACGTTCAAAGTCCTCATAGGTGGTTGCTGTCGTGTATCCCCAGGAGTCATCGGCAGCGTCGGGTGCGAAGCTGACCCCACCGAATTCGGTGACCATGATCGACTGACCATCCACCTCGCGGGGAATGAGCTGCAGGCGACGGCCTGCTGGGCCCATACCCGCAACCAGGGCGCGGATGGCGTCGATGTCCTTGTAGTTGGCGTCGAGTTGTTCGGCCGTACCGGCATAGTCGTGGATCGTGAGGATGTCTGAAATGGCGTGTTCCCAGCCGTCATTGGAGATGACGGGGCGGGTCGGATCGAGCGCTCGAGTCAGGTGGTAGAGCGACTGGGCGAAGTTCAACTGAGCGTCGTCGTGTGCGATCTGTTGAACACCCCAACTTTCATTGAGGGGAACCCAGGTGACGATTGACGGATGCGAACGGTCGCGGCGCACGACGTCGATCCATTCGCGGGTGACTCGTGACACCGCCTCCGAAGAGAACTCGTAGGTACTGCCCATTTCACCCCAAATCAGCAATCCGAGCCGGTCTGCCCAGTAAAGGAAGCGGGGGTCCTCGACCTTCTCGTGGATTCTCGCCGCGTTGAACCCGAGGGCCTTGATAAGCTCCACCTCGGCACGGAGGGCTTCGGCCGACGGTGCAGCGAGGTGCGACTGGGGCCAATAGCCCTGCTCCAGCACCGAGCGTACGAAATAGGGCCGGTCGTTGAGCAGGAAACTGCCGCCCGCGACGCCGACGCTGCGAAGACCGAAGTAGGAGAAGGACTCGTCGAGGAGGGTGCCGTCTTCAGCAGCAATCACGACGTGCGCGTCGATCAGGCGCGGGTTTTCCGGTGACCACAGGAGAGCCTCGAAGGCCTGACCGTTCGCCTGGCGTGCAATCTGAATGGTTGCCTGTGATCGCGGCTCCACGGTCGAGTACGACTGCCGGGCCAGGATTTCACCCTCCAGAGACAGTTCCACGTGAACGGTCAGGATCGTCGCCGGTCGTCGAGTCAGATCCACCTCGATCGCGACGTTCCCTGTCGGTACGTTCGGAGTCCAACTCAGCGCCTGGATGCGCTGTTCTGGCACGGATTCGAGCCAGACGGGTTGCCAGATCCCCGTGGTTCGGTGGTACCAAATGACGTGCGGTTCTTCGAGCCAATCCTGTTTGCCTCTGGGCTGGGCGACGTCGTGAGGGTCATCCTCGGCTCGAACCACGAGAACGCCGTTTTTTTGGGGCGACAGTGCTTCGGTGACGTCGAAGGAGAACGGAGTCTGGCCGCCCTCGTGTGATCCGATGAACTGACCATCGATCCATACAGAGGCACGGTAGTCGACTGCACCAAAATGCAACACAACCCGGTCACGCTCGGGGGACCAGCCACTGGCGGCGACGTCCTCGGGGCTGATGACGCGGGAGTACCAGACAACGGGATGGAAGCCTGGATCGGTGATTCCGGACATCTCCGACTCCGGCGGGAAGGGAACTGTGATGACCCGGCCCAGGTGTGCAGCGTCTACGAACCATTTTTCACTTCTGCCGATGTCCTGGTCGTCGTGTTCGAATGCCCACTCGCCGGCGAGGTCGTGCCAATTCGGGCGGACAAGTTGGGGGCGGGGATAGACGCCGCCCTGGGCACTGGCAGAAATCGGGAGAGAACGCGACATACCGCAATCATGCCGCCAAATTACAGCGCTGTAAAGTCCGGGTGGGATCTGGGTTGCTAGGGCGCGAGCGGCGCGCTCTCGCGCACCTCGAGCGAATGGCCCACGATCATGTGGCGCCCGACCCCTCGGTAGCCTGCGATTCGTTCCTCGAGGAGATCGAACGCAGCCGCAGCAATCGCGGTCTTCTGCGGTGCCACCGAGGTGAGCGTTGGGGATGTGTAAGCGGCCAGGAAGGTGTTGTCCCAGCCGACCACGGACACATCTGCGGGTACCGATCGCCCGGAGTCGTGCAGGGCTTTCAGTGCTCCGATCGCAAACCGGTCATCGCGGCAGACCACGCCGTCGAATCGCACCCCGCGCTCAATCGCCTCAGCGACCGAACGAAGGCCTGCTTCCGCGGTGAATTCCGACGCCGTGAATACCAGCTCAGGATCAAGTGGAACCCCGGCTTCCAGGAGGCCCTGTTGGTAGCCGAGAAGACGCTGATTCGTCGAACCCGTGATGTCCGCCGCGATGACTCCGAGAAAAGCGATGCGTCGACATCCTCTCGCCACCAGGTGCCGCGTAGCGTCGAGAGCGGCGGAGATGTTATCGATCATCACGTGGTCAGTCATGACGGGCATCGCCGCCTCGCCGAGTAGAACCAGCGGAGTGCCGGGATCGAGCTTCGCAATGTCGAGAGATTCCATGCGGACAGGGTGAAAGATGACGCCGTCGACCAGCCCGGCTTCCCGATCGCTGAGTACGGCCCGTTCAACGACGGGATCGCTCAGGGTCTGCTCGATGATTACGCGGTATCCCCGTCGAGTGGCTTCCTCGGCAATATGGCGAGAGAGTTCTGAAAAGTACGGGTGGTCGATCTCGGGGATTGCCAGGGCGATCATTCCCGTTTTTCCGGTAGCCAAACGCCGCGCCGTAAGATTGGGGCGGTAGCCGAGCTGGTCGATGGCCGCTTGCACCTTCTCGCGAAGCGCTGGGGCCACGTGGGGGTAGTTGTGCACCACGTTCGACACGGTCTTCATGGATACGCCCGCGAGTTCCGCGACGTCGATTAGTCGAACCCTTGCCATGTTTGTTCCGTCCAGTCGGTCCGGTCCATCTTAGGGCGACTGTGGCCGGGCGCTGCAAAGGGTGTTTGTCGTGGATTCGCACAGACTAGACAAACATCTTTCCAGCGCTGTACATTGACGGAAGGTGCTCGTGAAACGCTCCGATCGGTGCGGGAAATGGGCGGCGCGCTTCGCACATGGGTTGCGGAGCGATGTTTTCGATGAGGAGGACGAACGATCATGAATCAGAAAGACTTCCTGGGGCGGCGAGCGATTGCGGCTACCGCCCTCGGTGCCGCACTCATGCTGGTGCTGGCCGGATGCTCTGCAGGCGGAACCGGGCAAGCGGCGAGTGAGCCCTTCACCGGTGAATACACCGGGCCTGAAGTGGAGCTGTCCTACTGGAACGGCTTCACCGGCGGGGACGGTCCATTCATGGAGAAGATGGTGTCCGACTTCAATGCCGAGCATGACAACATCAAGGTTGTCTCGAACACGATGCAGTGGACCGACTTCTATCAGCGACTTCCCGCAGCGGTGACCGCCGGCGAGGGTCCCGACGTCGGTGTGATGCACCTGGACCAGCTTGCGTCGAATGCCGCTCGGAACGTCATCGTACCGATCGACGATCTCGCCGATGACCTGGGTCTGTCGGCAGCTGACTTCACCGACGACGTCTGGGATGCCGGCGTTTATAAAGACGCCCGATACGGCATTCCGCTCGACGTGCATTCCCTGGCCATGTACTACAACACCGAACATTTCGCCGCCGCTGGAATCGAAGAGGCCCCGACCGATGCGGCTTCTTTCCAGGATGCGCTCGTCAAGCTCAAAGCAGCCGGCTATGAAACACCCTTCTGGATGCCGACGAGATGGCCGAGCCACCTCATGAACCTCTCCCTGCTGTGGCAGAACGGCGGTGAACCGTATGGTGACGACGGAGCAACGTTCGATTCCGCAGCCGGGGTAGAGGCGCTTGAGTGGCAGCGCTCCATCGTGGATGACGGGTACAGCCCGGGTGACGTCGCCATCGACTCTCAGTACGTCGCCTTCAAGAACGGTGAGACCTCGATCACGTGGGACGGAATCTGGCAGATCAACGATCTCGCCGAGTCCGGACTTCCTCACGCGGTCGCCCCGGTCCCCACGATCGGTGACACGGATGCCGTCTGGGCCAACTCCCATAACTTCTTCCTCCCCCGTCAGGCAAATGCCGATCAGAACAAGGTCAACGCGTCAAAGGTGTTCATCGCCTGGATGAGCGAGCAGTCTGCTGAGTGGGCTGGCTCGGGCATGATCCCGGCTCGTCAGTCGGTGCGCGATGCGGGTGCCCTCGACGGTCTGCCGCAGGAAGCAATCGCGGAGAAAATCGACTCGATGCGTTTCTTGCCGCCCATCCCAGGAATCGGTGGAGTGCAGGCCGAGACCCTCGAAATCGCCGTCGCTGACGGGGTTCAGGGAACGACGTCACCGAGTGAGGCGCTCAAAAAAGCCGCCGGCACGGCGACGAAGCTCATGGCTGACAACAAAGCCTCGTTCGGGGACTGACCAATGTCGACGAAGGTCGGTGAGCGCGCCCTCCCCACGGGGAGGGCGCGCCGCCCCTCGGCTTCCGACCAGAAGCCCCAGAAGAATCGTGGAGTGCCAGCGGGCACTCGGCAACAGGGGGTAGCAACACCCTGGCTCTTTCTTGCCCCCTACCTCCTGCTTTTTGGCAGCTTCGTCATCCTCCCGGCAGTACTCGGCGTCTGGATCAGTCTTCATTCGTGGGACTACACGCTGCCGAACAAACCCTTTATCGGCCTCGACAACTACGTCGCCTTGTTCTCGCCCGGATCTACCGTTTTCGGTCCGTTCTGGGGATCCATGCGGGCTACCGGAATCTTCACGGTGCTCAGCGTGCCATTGCTCCTGATCGTCCCCCTCGCCGTCGCCTTGCTCATGAGCAAGAAATTTCCCGGACGGGACTTTCTCCGAGCCATCTACTTCGCCCCCTACGTTCTCGGCGTCGCCGTCATCTCGGTGCTCTGGCGATACCTGCTCGATAACAACATCGGGCTGGTGAACCACTATCTGGGCCTCCTCGGGCTTCCCGATGACACCGCGTGGACAACAACGACGCCCGCGGCCTGGGTCGCGCTCGTGGGAGTGACCGTATGGTGGACGCTCGGATTCAACGCCGTCATCTACCTTGCCGGCCTTCAGGACATTCCGATCGAACTCTATGAAGCCGCACGAGTTGATGGAGCCGGACCGTGGATGCAGTTCCTGCATGTGACGATCCCGGGCCTCAAGCCCATCCTGTCGTTCATCACGATCATCACCCTCCTCGCATCCGCCAACATGTTCGGCCAGTCCTATCTCATGACGCAGGGCGGCCCCGGACGAGAAACGCGCACGGCCATTTATCAAATCGCCGATGCGGGACTGCGCAACTTCCAGATGGGCAGCGCCGCGGCGATGAGTTACGTCCTGACAGTTTTCCTGATGGCGATCAGCGCTTTGGTCTTCTACATCTTTCGCGAGAAACAGCCCAAGAAGCTCAAGAAGGAGGTGCGTTCGTGAACGCTCTCACGACCACGATGAGTGCAGATTCCCGTGGACGTCGTGCACGCCGGCGGAGTGGCACCATCACTCGGGTCGTCGTTCTCGGCGCGATCGCAATCGCGTTCATCAGCCCGATCATCTTCATGATCGTGACCAGCCTCAAGACCCGGGCTGACGCGACGGCTATTCCACCATCGTGGATTCCCAATCCGATCTCTCTGCAAGCTTTCGCGTCAATCCTCGCTCCCGGGACCTCGACTCCGGTGCTGCAATGGTTTGCAAACAGCATGGTTGCAGCCGCCCTCAATGCCACGCTCGTCGTCATCACGGCGTCACTAGCGGCGTATCCGCTCGCACGAATGCAGTTTCGCGGCAAGAATTTCGTCTTCGTCATCATCGTCGCAACCCTGCTGGTGCCGCCGGTCATCCTGGTGATCCCCAACTACCTCATCGTGAGCGAGCTGGGGTGGCTCAACTCGCTCGTCGCGATCATCATTCCCACGGCGGCATCCGCCTTCGGGGTGTTCTTCATGCGGCAGTTCTTCGTGGGACTGCCGATCGAGTTGGAGGAGGCCGCGCGGCTCGATGGGGCGAATCGATTTGTGATCTTCATGCAAGTCGTTCTGCCGCTCGCCAAGCCAGCTCTTGCAACACTCGCGCTGCTCGCGTTTCTTGGCAACTGGAATGACTTTCTCTGGCCCGTCTACGTCCTGTTCAGCCCGGAGGTACAGACACTGCCAGCTGGACTGTCCACCCTCCAGTCCGCAAACGCCGTGCGCTACGACCTCCTGATGGCCGGCGCGGTCGTCGCGAGCGTACCTGTGCTGGCTCTGTTCATCTTCCTCCAGCGGTTCATCATCGAGGGCGTTTCCCGCTCTGGTGTGAAGGGGTAACGACTGATGAATCCTGATCGCCGCAGAGCGGTCGCGTGGGCTTCTGCAGCCATCATCACTGTTCTCGCGGTGAGTGGCTGCACGGCGGCGGCGGAGCCATCGGCACCCCCGCCGTCTGCCGCAGCAGGCGCCCCGGTCCTCAACGCAAATTTCGCCGACCCCGACCTGGTGGAAGTCGACGGTACGTATTTCGCGTACGCCACCAACGACAACAACCGCAACGTGCAGGTGGCCTCGTCCACCGATCTGGTCGATTGGGAGGTGCTACCCGACGCGTTGCCGGATCTCCCGAGCTGGGTCATTCCGGGCAAGACGTGGGCGCCTGAGGTGACGAGACTGGCCGATGATTCGTTCGTCATGTACTTCACGGCGACGAATTTTGCGCCAACGCTGCAGTGCATCGGTGTCGCCACGGCCAGCGACCCAGCCGGGCCGTTCACCGTTCAGGGCGACGCCATGATCATCTGTCCAGAAGACGAAGGTGGCGCGATCGATGCGAGCACCGTGGTCATCGACGGCGTCTTGCACCTCGTCTGGAAAAATGACGGCAATTGTTGCGACCTCGACACCTGGATCCAGGTGGCCCCGCTCACTTCCGATGGGCTCGGTGTTACTGGTGACCCCATCAGGATCGTGAAGCAGACCGAGGTGTGGGAGGGCGATCTGATCGAGGCTCCCACCATCGTCGCGCGAGGTTCAGGACTCGTGCTGCTGTACTCCGCGAACGCTTACGGAGGCGACCGTTATGCGGTCGGTGCTGCAACGGCTGCGTCGATCGACGGCCCGTGGACGAAGGAGAAGGGCCCGATCCTCTCGACCGACGGGTCGGGTGGTCTCTATCGCGGCCCCGGTGGCCAGGACTTGGTCGTGGGGCTGAACGGCAAGGACTATCTCGTTTTCCACGGATGGGACAAGGACTATACGTACCGCGGACTGCACGTGGCCGAGGCCGAATGGGACGCCGACGTTCCTCGGATCGTGGTCCCCAAGTAACCCCATTGGGAATGAAATCCCAGGTATCTCCACTGAACGGTGTTCACATGTCTCTCACTCCACTGTCGGGAACTCAATTCGTTCTCGAGGCTTCCGGCTACTCCGCATCGATCGCGAGTATCGGCGCGAGCGTTCGATCGCTCCAGCATTACGGACGTAACCTCATCGTGCCGTTCGATGCCGACCAGGTGCGGCCCTTCTTCCGCGGCGCCATTCTGGCGCCCTGGCCGAACCGAGTCGTTGATGGAAGGTACACATTCGCTGGCGTCGAGCGACAGCTGAACATCACCGAGCCGTCACGAGTCCACGCGCTCCACGGCCTCGCGTCGTGGCTGAATTTCGTTGCGGTCAGGCAGGCGGCCGATCGGCTCGTTCTGCAGGCAACCGTCGAGCCGCAACCTGGATATCCCCACCGGATCACGCTGGAGGTGGATTTCACCCTCGACGACGGGGGCCTTCGCACAATCGTGACGGCAGTGAACGCCGGTCCCGACGCCGCCCCTTTCGGTGTCGCTCCACACCCCTATCTTGTCGCCGGTGAGGGCCGCGTCAACGACTGGAGGCTTGAACTCCCAGCCAGGCTCATGCTGACCGTGACTCCTGACCGACTTATTCCCCTTCGCCTGGGTGACGTCAACGCTGAAGATCTTGCCGCCTTTGATTTTCGTGCGCCACGAACAATCGATGACACCTTCATCGACCATGCCTTCACGGGCCTGGACAGGGACGAGGCAGGCGAAGCGACAGTGCGAGTGACGACGACCGCGGGCAGTGGAGTCGAACTGAGTTGGGGTGGCGAATGCCCGTGGGTACAGGTGCACACGGCTGACCAACCCGAACCTTCGACTGACAGGATTGGACTAGCCGTCGAACCGATGACCTGTCCGCCGGACGCCTTCAACTCCGGGACGGACCTCAAGGTCCTGGAGGCGGGAGAGTCCACAAGCGCCTCGTGGACCATTCGAGCCATCGCCTAGCGAGGCGCGGACGCTCCGAAATCGTCGGAACATACCGGCTGGCAGCCTCGAACATCGCGGCGAGTTCACGGGCGCCCGCTGGATCCGGCGGACCCGGGTCAGTTGCGGGGCTTCAGACGCACGGTCGGCAGCTGGGGCGCGGGGAGCGGGGGACCCTCAAAGCCGGCGACCGTGCCGAAGCGGCCCGCGGCATCCGTGCCCTCGATCACCGCGGACTGCCACTCGTCCCGCCATCGGGTGATCTCGTCATGGCTGCGGCCGACGAAGTTCCACCACATCACCAGCTGCTCGCCGAGCGGTTGCCCGCCGAGCAGGATCACCCGGGCCGGCTGCATGGTCTCGTTCGCCAGGCGGATGATGCCGCGCCCCGGCTCCACATAGCCGAGTTCCCAGCGCGCGAGCGTGCTGCCCTCGACAGCGACCGTGCCTGCGTCCACCAGCACGCCGTGCTCGAACGAGGTGTCGACCGGCAGATCGACGGCGACGCCGGCCGGCAGGGTGAGCTCCGCGCCGACGAGGGGGCTGTAGACCGCTGCGGGGGAGCGGATGCCCGCCAGCTCGCCCGCGAACACGCGCAGGCCGACCCCGTCCAGGACGACCGGCGGGATGCGGTGGCTCTCGAAGTGCGGCGCCTGGTGCCGGTGCCGGTCGGGCAGGGCGATCCAGAGCTGCACGCCGTGCAGGGAGCGGGAGCCCGCCGTGGACACCTCGGAGTGGCTGACACCCTGCCCGGCCGTCATCAGATTCAGCTCGCCCGGGCGCACCGGCGCGTGGGCGCCCGTGCTGTCCCGGTGCTCGATCTCGCCCTCGAGCAGCCAGCTCACGGTCTGCAGCCCGGTGTGCGGGTGCGGCGGCACGAGCATGGCGGTGACCGCGTCGGGTCCGTAGTGGTCGATGAAGCACCAGGCGCCGATGGTGGAACGGCCACGTTGGGGGAGGGTGCGCCGCACGTTCATCGCGCGCGGACCGCCGAGGGGAACGTCGCGGGGCAGATAACGGATGAGGGGAGCGCGGGCATCCGTTTCGGCGGCGCATTCAGCGATGACCTCGGCCGGTTCCCGCTCCAGATTGCTCACGCCGAAAAGTCTAACGAGGGACGCTCAGTCGGCGTCGTCGCGGCTGACCGGGACGGTCGCACCCTGCGACTGCGGCGGAAGCTCGGCCGTCTCGGTGAGATCGGCGGTCGTGCTCTCGCCCGCGCCCGGCCCTCCCGGCTCGGCCTGGGCCGTGGTCGCGGTCAGCATCTCCGCGGGCGGGCGCTGCAGCAGTTCGAGCAGCAGCACCACGATGAGGGCGAGCACAGCGGTCCAGATGATGACGGCCGGGGTGAGCGGGCGCCAGAAGAGGGCGACGGCGGCCGCCCCGATGCCGACGGCGGCCCGGATGAAGCGGCGGGCCCGGTAGAGCCAGCTGCCGGTTCGCCCGGTGGTCACTCCGCTGCCGGCGGCGCTGGCCCGCAGGTGTCGTGCGCCGTCGGTAATCAGGCGCCGCACCGCGATGGCGCCGCGGAACGACCCGGCCAGATAGGCCACGATGGCGACGGTCACGGCGGCGAGCCCCACCGACAGGGCGGAGGCGTAGACCAGCGGCACGAGTGAGTCGTAGACCGTGCCGGCCAGGTCGCTCGGCAGGTACTCCGGTGACAGCGCGTTGACGACGAAGAACCGGCCCACCGAGACCCCCGCGGCCAGGAGGGCCATCGAGAGGCCGAGCGTGACGCCCGCCCAGATCAGCGCGAGAGATCTCCGCCGGGCCACGAGCACACCCGCCGCGACGAGGATCAAGCTCACCCACGGCAACCAGGTGCCGGCCACGTTGAGGAGCTGGTAGGCCGTGCGGGCCTGCACGAGGGCGTCCGACTGGGCGATCGGGATCGTGCGGTCGATCTCCGGGATGTTCGCGGCCAGGCCGAAGCCCTGGGCCAGGAGCTGCTGCTTCACCTCCGCGATGATCGGGCCGAGCTGGATGCCGACCTCGCCGGTGTCACTGATGACGAGCGCCGACGAGGTGTCACCCTCCAGAGCGGCGATGATCTGCGTCTGGCTGAGACGCAGCGCCTCTTCCCAAACGTTCGCGAAGGCATCCGAAGTCACCACCCGCTCGGCTGCCGTGCGGACGAGCGAGCGCACCCCCTCCACCGCCGGCGCCTCGAGGAGGATGAGCGCGTCCTGCGCCCGCGGAGGCAGATCAAGGCTGGCCAGACCGTCGAAGAGGTCCGTCGCCAGAGCCTCGATGTCGACCTGTTCCTCGACCACGCCGACGATCTCGGTGACGAGGAACGTCTGGAACGCCGGGTCCTCCGCCAGGGGCGCGACGGTCGCGACGAACGTGTCGGTGTCGGTGACGACCGTCTTGGTCCACTGGGACACCACGGCGACGGGCGCGAGCAGCACGCCGAAGGCGATCAGCACCACGGCCAGGAACGACCGCCAGCGCTGACGGGAGGGTGGGGGCGCGGCCGGGGCGGCGAGCCCGGCAAGCGGGACGGTCTCGGCGCTCGCCGCAGAGGCTGCCTCCACCGCGTCGAGCCGCTCCCGGAGAATCGCATTCTCACGCGACAGCCGCACGAGCTCCGTCTGTTCGAGGGAATTCTGCGCGGGATCGTTCTGCTCGGGGTTGTCGGACTCGGCCATGGACTCCGCCTCTCGCCTGCCTGCGATGGACACGGTCCCCCCGGCGCCCCCGGCCACCGTACGGAGTCATTATTGCGCTCGACAGGCGATGCGCAAGGCGCGCGGGCGCCCCGGCGCACGCTGTCCGTGACCGGTCGCTGTCGACATCCGTCACGCCTGCGGCGAACAGAGGCATGCATTTCAGGGTTCGCTCGTTACTCTCGATGTATCGGCGCCACAACTGCCCTGGCGCCAAGGGAGCGATCACATGTTTGAGAGATTTACCGACCGAGCTCGTCGCGTCGTCGTTTTGGCCCAGGAAGAGGCCAAAATGCTCAACCACAACTACATCGGTACTGAGCACATCCTGCTCGGCCTGATCCACGAAGGCGAGGGAGTTGCCGCCAAGGCCCTCGAGAGCCTGGGTATTTCCCTCGACGCCGTGCGCGAGCAGGTGCAGGACATCATCGGCCAGGGCCAGCAGCAGCCGACGGGTCACATCCCGTTCACGCCGCGCGCCAAGAAGGTTCTCGAACTGAGCCTGCGCGAAGCGCTGCAGCTCGGCCACAACTACATCGGCACCGAGCACATCCTGCTCGGCCTCATCCGCGAGGGTGAAGGCGTTGCCGCCCAGGTGCTCGTCAAGCTCGGCGCCGACCTCAACCGGGTGCGCCAGCAGGTCATCCAGCTCCTCTCTGGATACCAGGGCAAGGAGCAGGTGCAGGTTGGTGCGAATGAGCAGGCGAGCGGTCCGGCGGGCAGCCAGATTCTCGACCAGTTCGGACGCAACCTCACCCAGGCCGCGCGCGACAACAAGCTCGACCCGGTCATCGGCCGCGAGAAAGAGATCGAGCGGGTCATGCAGATCCTGTCCCGCCGATCCAAGAACAACCCTGTTCTGATCGGTGAGCCCGGCGTCGGCAAGACCGCTGTGGTCGAGGGCCTCGCCCAGGCCATCGTCAAGGGCGATGTGCCCGAGACGCTCAAAGACAAGCAGCTCTACTCGCTCGACCTCGGCTCGCTCATCGCCGGAAGCCGCTACCGCGGTGACTTCGAGGAGCGCCTGAAGAAGGTCACCAAGGAGATCCGCACCCGCGGCGACATCATCATCTTCATCGACGAGATCCACACCCTCGTCGGTGCCGGTGCCGCCGAGGGTGCCATCGACGCGGCCAGCATCCTGAAGCCTCTCCTCGCCCGGGGCGAGCTGCAGACGATCGGTGCCACCACGATCGACGAGTACCGCAAGCACTTCGAGAAGGATGCCGCGCTCGAGCGCCGCTTCCAGCCGATCCAGGTGGCCGAGCCGTCGCTGCCCCACACGATCAACATCCTCAAGGGCCTGCGCGACCGCTACGAGGCGCACCACAAGGTGTCCATCACCGACGGTGCCCTCGTGGCCGCGGCGAACCTCGCCGACCGTTACGTCTCCGACCGGTTCCTGCCGGACAAGGCCATCGACCTGATCGACGAGGCCGGCGCCCGCCTGCGCCTGTCGATCCTGTCGAGCCCGCCCGAACTGCGCGAATTCGACGAGAAGATCGCCGTGGTGCGCGCCGCCAAGGAGACCGCCATCGAGGAGCAGGACTTCGAGAAGGCCGCCGGCCTGCGCGACGAGGAGAAGAACCTCCTCGGCGAGCGTCTGCGCCTGGAGAAGAAGTGGAAGTCGGGCGACGTCAAGACGACCGCCGTCGTCGACGAGGGACTGATCGCCGAGGTTCTGGCCCAGGCCACCGGCATCCCCGTCTTCAAGCTCACCGAGGAGGAGTCCTCGCGGCTCGTCTTCATGGAGAAGGCCCTGCACCAGCGCGTCATCGGTCAGGAAGAGGCAATCTCGGCGCTCGCCAAGACCATCCGTCGCACCCGTGCCGGCCTGAAGGACCCGAAGCGTCCGAGCGGTTCGTTCATCTTCGCCGGCCCCACCGGCGTCGGAAAGACCGAGCTGGCCAAGGCGCTCGCCGAGTTCCTGTTCGACGACGAGGCCGCCATGATCTCGCTCGACATGAGCGAGTACGGCGAGAAGCACACCGTGTCGCGTCTGTTCGGTGCCCCTCCCGGGTTCGTCGGCTTCGAAGAGGGCGGCCAGCTCACCGAGAAGGTGCGCCGCAAGCCGTTCTCCGTGGTGCTGTTCGACGAGATCGAGAAGGCCCACCCCGACATCTTCAACTCGCTCCTCCAGATTCTGGAAGAGGGCCGGTTGACGGATGGCCAGGGTCGCGTGGTCGACTTCAAGAACACCGTGATCATCATGACCACGAACCTCGGCACCAAGGACATCAGCGGCGCGCCCGTCGGTTTCCAGCTCGAGGGCGACACGTCCACCAGCTACGACCGGATGAGTGGCAAGGTGAAGGAGGAACTGAAGAAGCACTTCAAGCCCGAGTTCCTCAACCGCGTGGACGAGGTCATCGTCTTCCCGCAGCTGACCAAGCCGGAACTGCTGCAGATCGTGGACCTGTTCATCAAGCGCCTGGGCGAGCGCCTGCTCGACCGCGACATGACCGTGGACCTGACCCTCGCCGTGAAAGAGCACCTGATCGAGGTCGGCTTCGACCCCGCACTCGGTGCCCGCCCGCTGCGTCGCGCGATCCAGCGCGAGGTGGAGGACCGCCTCTCGGAGAAGATCCTGCAGGGCGAGCTCAACGCCGGCGACCACGTGCACGTGGACTTCGTGGCCGGGGAGTACATCTTCACCACGACAGTGCGCGCCTCCACCGTCGCCGTGGGCGTCAACACCACGGCAGCGATCGGAACGGGGCCGGGCTCGCCCGACCTCGCCGTGACCAGCGAGTAGCGGTAACCCGACAGACAGGGCCCGGCGGAGACATCCGCCGGGCCCTGTCTCGTTCTCGTCCGGCCAGAGCTGCCCAACGAATTCGACGGAGATTTTGCTCCTACAACCCCGTTTCGGTCCCAAAACAGGCAAAAACGGCAAAATCTCCGTCGAATTGGCTCGCTGCCTAGACTGGGGGTTTGGGTAACTGAAGCACGAGCGCCAGGAGAGGGCCGGTAGCGACACAATGCAGGAGTATTCGGTGCGCCGGGCTCGCACCACCGACGTACCCAAGATTCAGGCTCTCGTGGCGCCGCTCGTGCAGGAGAGGATTCTGCTCGGCAAGGAAAGCGTCGTCTTCTACGAGGCCGTGCAGGAATTCCGCGTGATCGAGGATGCCGACGGAGCCCTGATCGGCTGCGGCGCCCTGCACGTGATGTGGGAGGACCTGGGCGAGGTGCGCACCCTCGCCGTGACCGCTGAGTGGCTCGGCCGCGGCGTGGGCCACGCGCTGATGGACCGGCTCGAAGCGGATGCCCGCGAGCTCGGCCTGAGCCGCCTCTTCTGCCTGACCTTCGAGGTGCCGTTCTTCGCGCGGCACGGGTTCACCGACATGGGCTCCGAAACCGTCGACCCGCTCGTGTACGCCGAACTCGTGCGTTCGCACGACGAGGGCGTGGCGGAATTCCTCGATCTGGCCCGCGTCAAGCCGAACACCCTGGGCAACACAAGGATGGTCAAGCGGCTCGTCTGACCCGAGCGTTGCCGCTCATGCGAGCGAAATGTTCGAATTCACGAATCGTTACCTTGCACGACGCTCAAACAAACCCCGCTTTCCCTAGTCTTACGAACAATGTCGTTCGTTGAGTAGCTAGGGGAACAATGTCGTCCGCACCACGCAGCCATCTGAAGCTGACCTGTGCCACCCTTCTGGGGTTGGGCCTGGTCGTCTCACCGCTCGTCGCACTGCCTGCCTCCGCCAACACCGGGGGAACCGGCGTCGTCATCAATGAGGCCTATCTCAACGGCGGCAGCGTCGGAGCCATCTATCTGAACAAGTTCGTGGAGCTCTACAACCCCACGGATGCCGCGATCACCCTCGACGGGATGTCGCTGCAGTACCGCAAGCCCTTGGGTACCGCCCTGGAAGCGGCCACCACCGCAGTTGCCCTCACTGGAACGATCCCCGCCAAGGGCCACTATCTTGTGCAGGGTTCCTCCAACGGGGCCAACGGCGCGGCTCTTCCCACTCCGGACGCCACAGTCAGTGACTCCTTCGGCGGCGGAGGCGGCACGCTCTTCCTCGCGAACACGACCACCAAGATGACCTTGCCCCAGGGGAATCAGGCTGGTGCCCCCGGCGTCATCGACCTGCTCGGCTACGGCACCTCACTGACCTTCGAGACCGCGGTCGCCTCCGCGGCATCCGTCACCACGGCTCTCGGTCGCACGGCCGGCGCCGACGCCGACACGAACCTCAGCGACTTCATCCCCGCGGCTCCCACCCCGACCAACAGGGCCGGAGAGACCGCCGCCCCGGTGGTCACTCCGCCGCCCGCACAGCCTCCGGTCACCCCGGTCACCCCGGTCACCCCGGCCAACGCCATCCCGATCAAGGAGATCCAGGGCACGACGGATGTCAGCCCGAAGGCCGGCCAGATCGTCACCACGACCGGCGTCGTCACCGCCTCCTACCCCACGGGTGGGTTCAAGGGCTTCTACCTGCAGACCGCCGGCACGGGCGGCACGGTCGACCTGACCACGCACACCGCTTCCGACGGGATCTTCGTCTACACGAACACCCTCACCGCGCCGGTTGCGATCGGCGACTACGTCTCCGTCACCGGCACCGCGAGCGATTTCGCAAACCTGACCCAGCTCACGGTGTCATCGCTCAACGACGTGACCGCACTGGACAAGGCCGGAATCGTGGCGCCGCTGCCCGCGACCGTCGGGCTGCCGGCAACGGATGCCGCCCGCGAATCGCTCGAGGGCATGCTCGTCTCCCCGCAGGGCGACTTCACGGTCACCAGCAACTACACGACCAACCAGTATGGCGAGATCGGCCTGGCCGCGGGAAAGACCCCTCTCGTGGGTCCGACCGTCACGGCACGTCCCGGAACGGCCGCCTACACCGCGGCCGTCGCCGACAACGCGGCGCGTGCGGTCACCCTCGATGACGGCGCCAGCACGAATTACCTCAGCAACGCGACGAACAAGGGTCTTCCGGTCCCGTACCTCACGACAGCCAACCCCCTGCGCATCGGTGCGGCGACCACCTTCACCAAGCCGGTCATCTTCGATTACCGCAACAAGACGTGGAAGTTCCAGCCGACCACCGAGCTGGTCCCCGCCAACGCGGCCACGGTTCAGCCGGCGACCTTCAGCAACACCCGCACCGCGGCTCCCCGCGCAGTCGGCGGCGACATCCGTCTGGCCACGTTCAACGTGCTGAACTACTTCGCCACCACCGGCGACTCCATTCAGGGCTGCACCTACTACTCCGACCGGGCCGGAACCCCGATCACGGTCAACAGCGGCTGCGACGCCCGCGGCGCGGCCACCCAGGTCAGCTTCGAGCGCCAGCAGGCCAAGATCGTCTCGGCGATCAATGGCCTCGACGCCCAGGTCGTCTCGCTCCTCGAGGTCGAGAACTCCGCCCGTTTCGGCAAGGACCGCGATTTCGCCCTCAAGGCTCTTGTCACCGCGCTGAACGCACAGGCAGGCAGCAACGTCTGGGCGCACGTGCCCTCGCCGGCCGCCCTCCCCGCCACCGAAGACGTCATCCGATCCGGCTTCATCTACAAGACGGCCGCCGTTGAAACCGTGGGCGACTCCGTCATCTTCGACAACGTCGCGTTCGCCAACGCTCGCCAGCCGCTCGCCCAGGCCTTCCAGCTGGTCGGAGACACCGGAAGCAGCTTCGTCGCCATCGCCAACCACTTCAAGTCCAAGGGGTCCGGAAGCGGCGTCAACGCCGATCAGGGCGACGGCCAGGGAGCCTCGAACCTGTCCCGTGTGGAGCAGGCCACCGCCCTCGTCGGGTTCGCCGCCACCATCAAGAAGAGCACCGGCATCGCCCGCGTGCTGCTCACCGGCGACTTCAACGCCTACGACCAGGAAGACCCGATCAAGGTCATCACCGACGCGGGTTACCTCAGCCAGGAAGCCAAGAGCGGCGAATACACCTACGCCTTCGGCGGCACGGTCGGCTCACTCGACCACGTGTTCGCATCGCCCGAGGCCAACGCCGCGGTCACCGATGTGGACGTCTGGAACATCAACTCGGTCGAGTCCGTCGCCCTCGAGTACAGCCGGTACAACAACAACGTCACCGACTTCTACGCGGCCGACGCCTTCCGCTCCTCCGACCACGACCCGGCCATCGTCGGATTGAAGCTGTCCAGCAGCGTCGACATCAACCTGCTGAACATCAACGACTTCCACGGTCGCATCGATGCCAACACGGTGAAGTTCGCCGGCACGATCGAGCAGCTCCGCGCGGAGTATGGTGACGCGGCAACGCTGTTCCTCTCCGACGGTGACAACATCGGCGCCTCTCTGTTCGCCTCGGCGTCGCAGCAGGACAGGCCGACCATTGACGTGCTGAACGCCCTGGATCTCAAGACCTCGGCCGTGGGCAACCACGAGTTCGACCAGGGGTTCGCGGACCTGAACGGGCGCGTCGCTGACAGGGCCAACTTCGAGTACCTCGGAGCCAACGTCTACAAGCTCGGCACGACGACCCCGGCGATGAAGGAATACGCCCTCTTCGAGGTCGACGGTGTCACGGTCGGCGTCATCGGCGCCGTCACGCAGGAGACCCCGAGTCTGGTGTCCCCGAACGGGATCGCCAGCCTCACCTTCGGTGACCCGGTCGCCGCGGTCAACCGGGTCGCGGCCCAGCTGTCCGACGGAATCGTGGAAAACGGCGAAGCCGACGTGTTGATCGCCGAATATCACGAGGGTGCCGGCGCGGGAACGGTTGAGAAGGCCACGCTCGAGCAGGAGCTCGCCCTCACCGACAGTGCCTTCGCCAAGATCGTGACGCAGACCTCAGCGAAGGTCGACGCCATTTTCACCGGCCACACGCACAAGCTGTACGCCTGGGACGCTCAGGTTCCCGGCGCCGCGGCCGGCGTCACCCGCCCGGTGCTCCAGACCGGCAGCTACGGCGAATTCATCGGCCAGGTCGTGCTCAACTACGACCGTGCCACCGGGGCCACCACCACCGTGGTCAATAAAAATGTCAAACGGCTCACCGCAACCCACTCGGTGACCGGAACGTCCACAGAGGTCGCAGCGGCCCAGAAGGCGGCCGATGCCGCACTGGACGCCAAATTGATCGCAACCTACAAGCGCGTTTCCGCAGTCAACGGCATCGTCACGGCCGCACTCGCCGAGGCCGCCGTCATCGGCAACCAGTCGATCGGCAAGGTCACGGCTGACGTGACGCGTGCCTGCCTCGGCGGCGTCGCACCGTGCGTCGAGAACCGGGCCGCACCGTCGGCGATGGGCACCCTGGTGGCCAACTCGCTGCGCGAATCGCTCTCCGACCCGCTCAAGGGCGGCGCCGAAATCGGCGTGGTCAACCCGGGCGGCATGCGCGCCGAGCTGGTCTACTCACCTGACGGCGTGGTCACCTACGCCGAGGCCAACGCGGTGCTGCCGTTCCTGAACAACCTCTGGACCACGAGCCTCACCGGCGCGCAGTTCAAGACCGTTCTGGAACAGCAGTGGCAGCGCAACGCCGACGGCACCGTGCCGTCCCGTCCGTTCCTGCAGCTGGGTCTCTCCGACAACGTGAACTACACGTTCGACGCGAGCCGGGCCGAGGGTGACCGCGTGACGGGCATCTGGATCGATGGTTCGGCCATCGACCCGGCGCGCTCCTACCGAATCGGTTCGTTCAACTTCCTGCTCACCGGCGGCGACAACTTCCGGGAGTTCAAGAACGGAACGGGCACGCGCGACTCCGGTCTCGTCGACCGGGACGCCTGGATCTCCTACCTCACGGCCAACAGCCCGGTCACGCCGTCGTTCGCGGCCCGCCAGGCCAGTGTCACGGGAGTGCCGGCCACGGCCGTCAACCCCGGAGACTCGGTCACCCTCACGGTGTCCAGCCTTAACCTGACCTCGCTCGGGGCCCCGAAGAACACCGAGCTGACCCTGCTCTGGCCGGGCAGCACGGCGGTGCTGGGCACGGCATCCGTTGATGCCAACGGTTCGTCGGTCGTCACCTTCACGGTGCCGCTCGACGCACCGGCCGACAGCGTGCTCGAGCTGACGGCGAAGGAATCCGGCACCATTGTGCGGGTTGCCATCGACGTCAACGCTCCGATCGCGCCGACGGATGCCCCGGCCAGCGTGGGCGACGTCGACGCCGATCTGGAAAACGTCGTCACGACCGACAAGGCCGTCTACAACGCCGGCGACCCGATCACGGTCACCGTGGGTGAGAAGTTCGCCGGACAGTACGTCTGGGTCTCGCTCGACGGCACGAGCCTGGGCGGCTGGCTTCGCGCCAACGCTCAGGGCCAGGTGACCACCGTGGTTCCGGCCGACGCCACGGCGGGTATGTCCCGCCTCGTCGTGCAGGATGCCGCCGGAGGCGTGATCGGCTGGACCGAGATCGAGGTGCTCGCCGCGGCGATCACGCCGACCACGCCGCCGACCACGACGACGCCCGGCACGTCCGCCAGCGCCGCCTCAGGTTCGAGCATGGGCGGCGGCCTGGCGCGAACCGGAGTCGAGCTCGCGCCTCTCGTCGCGGGCGGCACTCTGATGCTGCTGCTCGGCGGATTGCTGCTGGCGCGGCGTCGCCGCGTGGGATTCGGGGAATCGTAAACCGACACGCACAGTAGTGCCGGCGGCGCCGGTATACCTCGCTAGCCTTGGGTCATGTCGACGATCAAACATCCAGTCGGCCCCCAGTCCAGCACGGTGTACTGGCGCCGTCGTCTTGTGGTGGGCCTGGGCCTGCTCCTCGTGCTTGCCCTCCTCATCCTGGTCGTCTCGTTCATCGTGCGCCCGGCCGCCGGCAACGGCGGGCCGGGCAGCACGCCGACCTCATCGGCCACGGCTCCGTCAACGGCGACGGATGCCGCCGCCCCTGACCCGGCGGCCGGCCCGGCCGCGTGCGACCCGGCATCCGTGCAGGTCGAGGCCATCACCGACGCGGTCACGTACGAGCCGGGAGCGGAGCCCCTGCTCTCCCTGAGCGTCACCAATATCGGCACGGAACCCTGCGTGCTGAATGCCGGCACTTCGACGCAGGTCTTCACGGTGTCGAGCGGCGCGGACGTCTACTGGACGTCGACCGACTGCCAGCAGGATCCGGCCGACGCGGACGTCACTCTGACGCCCGGGAAGCCGCTGAGTTCGGGGGCGCCGATCGCCTGGGACCGCACCCGGTCGAGCCCGGAGACCTGCGGCGAAGCCAGCCGTGAGGCCGCACCGGCCGGGGGAGCGGCGTACAACCTGAGCGTGTCCATCGGCGGCGTCGAGGCGGCCACTCCGAAGCAGTTCCTGCTCTCCTGACCCGTCGGTCGTCGAGCCCGTTGCGGTGGTCGAGCCCGTTTCGGTGGTCGAGATCCGTTGCGGTGGTCGAGCCTGTTTCGGTGGTCGAGCCTGTTTCGGTGGTCGAGCCTGTCGAGACCCGCCCGTTCGCTCACGGCAGGTCTCCACGGCTCGAATTCGTCGAGGCCCCGTTGACCCAACTGATTGAATAGATGCCGTGACTGACGAGACTCCACCGACGAATTCCCCCGCCCTCGCCGCGGCCCTGGCCGCGCAGGACGTGGTGGCCGTGGCCTACGCCCTCCGCAATGACGTGATCATCGTGCCCCAACTGGTCGTGAACGGCCAGGCGGAGCAGGTGCGCGTGTTCGGCCGGGAGGGTACCGACCGGCGCACGCTGCTGCTCTTCTCCTCTGCCGAGAACTACGCCAGCATGATTCCCGACGAGGTCGATCAGCGGTTCATGATCGGTGATGCCCAGTGGCTTCGCGAGTTCCTCACGGTGCACCAGAATGTGCTTGAGATGGTGTTCTTCGACGTTGCCGGCCCGCACGTGATGCAGGCTGCTCCGGCGGACCTGATGCGTGCTCTCGGACCGCTTCCCGGCGAGGAACTTCCCGACGGGACCGAAGCCGGGCGATAACCGGCCGCAGCACCTGATTCTGCCCCCTCATGCTGGGGGTCTGCGGCGACGCGGTGTGGCGGCAGGCTGGCGCTAGGCTGACGCTAGACAGTGTTCGGCCCGCTCTGTGAGCGGTATCCGACGGACTTTTCACGGTCAGCATTCGGCCTGTCAGGGAGCAGGTCGCAATGGCGGGGACTCAGGCAGATCCGACCGACGTGCGCTTGGCGCGCGTCGAACGTCAATTCTGGATCGACCGTAATGTGGCCCTCGAATCCGCAGAGGCCTGGCTCGCCGAACTGGGTGACGGGGAGCACGGTGCCACCGCACGTCGATTGCGGGTTGTCGTCGCGGCCGTGCGCATGGATCGCGGAGACCCGAGTCAGAGCGCTGTCGAGGTGCAGGAGATCCTGAGTTGGGCGGAGCAGCACGGCGAGCTCGCCCTGCAATCGCGTTGTCACGACGTGCTGGGGTCGATTTTCGAGTTGGTGGGCGACCGGGCCCTGGCCCTGGAACACGCCGTCGCCGCGAACGACCTGCTCGAGGACTCAGAGGTTCCGCTCATGCGCGCGGCCGCTCGCAAGTGCCTGGCTGACGCGCTGGGCTCGGCCGGGTCCCTCGACGAGGCCCGGCGCCGCTACGCCGACGCCCTCCGTCTCGTCATTGACGACCCTGAGACCATGATTCGCTACAACATCCTCAACAATCTCGCCTACACCGAGTACCTGGCCCACAATCAGGCCGAGGCCCTCGCGGCCGTGGAACAGCTGATCTGCCTGTCCGAGGTGGGGGACCGCCAGATCGGCATGTACGCCCTCGACACCGTCGCGCGCGTCTATCTCACGGCAGGTCGGCTGGACGAGGCGGAGCAGAAACTCCTGCCGGCGATGGACCCGGCCGTGGGCGACCTCCACCCCGACGGCTCGACGGCGGCCCTGGTCACCCTGGCCGAGATCTACCGCACACAGGGCAAGCTCGAGCAGGCGCAGACTGTGATCGATCGGTGCCGGGACCTGTCGCAGCGCCACGGATTGATCCGCTGGTCGACGGAAGCGGCCAGGGAACAGGCCGAGATTCACGCTGCGAACGGGGATTTTCGTGCGGCGTTCGAGGCGTATAGGGATTTCCACGAGCAGTCCGAGGCGCTCGGCGCCAGCGAGGACAAGTCCCGCGGCCGCATCCTGGAGGCTGTATTCCAGACGGCCGAGGCCCGCCGGGAGAGCGAGCGCTACCGGGAGCTGGCCGAGCGCGACCCGCTCACCGGACTGCACAATCGCCGGTTCGTCGACGAGCGCCTCGGCGTCGCGCTGCTCCGGATGCGCGAGGGCGGGCCGACCCTGGCCATCGCGATGGTCGACCTGGACCATTTCAAACGCATCAACGACACCCTGTCGCACGAGGTCGGCGACAGCGTGCTGCGGGAGGTCGGTCGTCTGCTGATCGACGCCGCGGCATCCGTGGCCGACGGTATCGCCGCGCGCCTCGGCGGGGAGGAATTTTTGCTGGCGCTGCCCGGCTTGGAAGCCGGCGAAGCCCAATTGCACTTCGAAGCGGTGTGCCGGGCGATCGCGGATCACGACTGGTCTCCGATCACGGGCACGCTGCCGGTGACCGCGAGCATCGGGGTGGCCCTCGCTCCGGCCGACGGACAGCAGAGCTCCGACCTGCTGCGGGCGGCGGATGTGCGCCTGTACGTGGCCAAGCGCGACGGTCGCAACCGGGTCGTGCACGCGGCCGTCGTCTCGACGCCGGCCCCGGTGCCGGACCTGCTCGAGGCCCGCTGACCGTCAGCCCTTGTGGTCGAGCGCCGCGGTGGTCGAGCCCGCGGTGGTCGAGCTTGTCGAGACCGACCCTAGAACGCCCGGTCGAGCTCGGCGTCCCGTGCGGACTGACCGGTCGCCATCGCCGCGGCCACCGCGGTGCCGATCGCCCCGGCCTGGGCATCGATCCGGATGGTGAACCCCAGCCGTGCGGCCTCGGCCGCGCGCAGCTTCGCCGCCGACACCGGCCGCACCTCCCCGGCAAGGCTGATCTCACCGAAGGCCACGGCGCCCTGGGCGATGGGTTGGTCCTTGAAGGCCGACGCGATGGCGAGGGCGATGGCGAGGTCGGCGGCCGGCTCGGTCAGACGGATGCCGCCCACCGTCGACACGTAGACATCCATGCTGCCCAGCCCTGACAGGCTCGCCCGGCGCTCGAGTACCGCGAGGAGCATGGCCACTCGGGAACTGTCGACCCCGTTGGTGACGCGGCGGGGGTTCGGGGCCTGGGTCTTGATCACGAGCGCCTGCACTTCGACCGGCATCGCCCGGCGGCCCTCGAGCGCCACCGTGACGCACGTGCCGGACACGGGGGTGGAGCCGCGGCTGAGGAACAGGGCGCTGGGGTCGGGAACCTCGGCGATGCCGTCGCCGGTCATCTCGAAGCAGCCCACCTCATCGGTCGAGCCGAACCGGTTCTTCAGCGCGCGCACGAAGCGCAGGGCCGTCTGCCGGTCGCCCTCGAACTGGCACACCACGTCGACGAGGTGCTCGAGCAGCCGGGGCCCGGCGATCGAGCCGTCTTTGGTGACGTGGCCCACGAGCAGGATGGGCAGGTTGCGGTCTTTCGCGACCCGGATCAGCGTGGAGGCCACCTCCCGCACCTGGCTGGGCATGCCCGCGAGGCCGTCGGAGAGCGAGCTGGCCACCGTCTGCACCGAGTCGACGATGACCAGGTTGGGCTGCACGGCGTCGATCTGGCCGAGAATGGTGGCCAGATCGGTTTCGGCCGCGATGTACAACTCGGGCTGCAGCGCGCCGGTGCGCTCGGCCCGCAGGCGCACCTGGCTGACCGACTCCTCGGCGCTGACGTAGAGCACCCGGGACTTGGCAGCCGCGGCCTTGGAGGCCACCTCGAGCAGCAGCGTCGACTTGCCGACGCCGGGCTCACCGCTGAGCAGGATGACCGAGCCCGGCACGATGCCGCCGCCGAGCACCCGGTCGAACTCGGCGATGCCGGTGGGCCAGTGCGAGACGGCCGTGGTGTCGACGTGCGTGATCGGGCGGGCCACGCCGGCGCCGCTGACGCTGGCCGGCTTGAGGGCACGGGCCAGGCTCGCCTTCTCGGTGGTGTCGACCACGGTTCCCCATTGCTGGCATTCGCCGCAGCGACCTGCCCACTTCAGGGTGGTCCAGCCACACTCGGTGCAGCGGAAGGAGGAAACGGGTCTGGCCATTCTGCGAGCCTAGCTCGGGCCGCTGACACCCTCCGTCGCGGAGGTGGCGCCGGCCGGTGAGGCCACGGATTCCGGCTCGGGGGAGGGAAGGTCGGCCGGCGCGGCGGAAGCGTCAGGCGCGGCGGAAGCGTCAGGTGCGGCGGAAGCGGCGGGCGAGGCGGAGCGGCCAGGCACGGTCAGGGTGGCTGCGTGGAGGCCCCGCCCCAGATGAGAGCTCAGCGCCGGCAGGAAGGCCTCGGCCCAGGCCCGGTAGCCGCGGTTATTGGGGTGGAACAGGTCGCCCGCGACATGCGTGGCGACGCTGCGGAGCCCGAGCCGCTTCGTCGTGGCGTGCAACGGCACCACGGTCAGCCGGTGCTCCGTGGCCACCTGGCGGATGATGCGGTTGGCGACGGCGACCATCCGTTCGTTGCGGGGCAGGTGGAAGCAGGGCAGGTCGGCCACCAGCGCGTGCGGGGGCAGCGCCTGGAAGATCTGCCGGATGCCGGCCTCGAACACGGCGGCGTCCCAGAGGGCGATGTCGTTGGCGCCGATCGCGACCGTGACCACGTCGGGGGTGAGCTTCACGAATCTGGGCAGCTGGTCGCGCACGGCGAGCTCGACGGTCGCGCCCGACACGCTCAGGTTCACCACGCGCACCGACCGGCCCGTGGTCAAACGGATGTGGTCGGTCAGGATTCCGACATAGCCGCGATGCGGGGAACTCGCCCCGATGCCCTGCGCGGCGCTGTCGCCGATGACGGCGTAGAGCAGCTCGCCCTTGTCTTTGGCGCGCGTGCGCCACCAGAGGGAGTGCACGGGGAGGGTCTCGTTGAGCATCACCGAGCTCTCGGCGATGCGGCGCTGGAAGCCCCGGTAGTTGACCAGGGCGGCGGCGCCGATCCCGGCCGCCGTGGCCAGGCTCCCGGCCGTCAGAGCGAGAGTCCGGATGCTGTGGTTCGTCGTTATCACCCGGTGAGAATACCGCTCCGCGCTGGGTTCCCGCCGGTCAGGGGCGCTTCAGGGCCTGCTCACGCCCGGATGTCCGCTGCGCGATTCGCGCACGAGCCCCGCTTTCAACTAAACTCTCCCTCGGTACCGTGTCCGAGCGGCCGAAGGTGCAACTCTCGAAAAGTTGTGTGGGGGAGACTCCACCGTGGGTTCAAATCCCACCGGTACCGCCACAGGGTTGTTCTTAGAACTGGTTGATTCTGTTCCTAGAACTCGTCCCAAAACGAATGGCCTCCGAGATTTCGGAGGCCATTCGTCGTTCCGGCGTGGGTGGCGCGTGGTTTCCCGCTCATGCGGGCTGGTGGGCGCGGATTAAATGACAACGCACGGCCAGGGATGCCCGAGAGGCCGTTTTTCGGCGCTGCGGATTGTCCTGGTCTTGCGGTGGAGTGATGAGTGGCGGCGTCGGTGTGCGCGGTTAGGTTCGGAGCGGCGGGTCGAGTTCCTCGCCGGCCGGGGCGCCGGGGAGCACCTTGAGTGGCCACTTCGCTTTGTAGTTGGATATGCCTTCGCGGTCACGGCGGCGCGTCTTCCGCAGGGGCCCCAAGTTCTGACCGGTCGTGTTGCTCTTGGACGTTCGAGTTTCTCGGTCAGTGAGGAAGGTCACGATTTTCCTGATGTTGGCCGACACGAGCAGCATGGTCGCCATGATCTGGTGTGCGGCGAATCCGCGGATTCGGCGGCGTGCTGGAGTGTCAACTGCTTCGTGTCCGACGTCTTTCACGTAGGCGTGGTAGCTCTCGCCGGTGTTGCGGCCGATGCGGTACGCGTCGCTCTATTCCTTCGACTGGTACCGGCGGAGTTGTGCGTCGCGGATGCCGTCTTCGGGTCCAAAGTCCACCGAGGTCTGCGTGCAGATTAAATCGGGGGCCTCTGGAACATTGCCCTTAAGAACGGCGATGCGGATTTTATCGGTCGCGTTGCGGTGGAGTTCGCGTAGGGGGCATCCCAAGGTCGCGTTCGGACCGACGGCGGGGCACATCATCGGTGTGTGCCCCCGTGCGTCGGCTTTCTCCTTGGGGCGGAGCTCGAAGGCCGTTCGAAACGGGGGCTACACCGGTGTCGTCGAGATTGGCCATTTCCGCAGAAGATGCCCGACGACTGCAGGCGTCGCCGCCAGAACGTCGATGTTGGATCCATACTCGCCTGGCGACTGCCCGGCGAGCGAGATCGCCCTGAGCGGCGCACCGGACCCAATGAGCTTCGACAACCCAGTAGCCATCCCCTTATTGATGTAACCGGCCGGATGGTCATCGTCCGCCGAGCACACTGCGACCGCATTCTTGTCGTAAGCGTTGTCAGGCTCCCGCAACAGACGGACGGGTGCTCCTGGTTGAAACGCCCCATTCCGAACGGCTACCGTGTGGTAGCCGACACCCCGCACCCTGGCCGTCCAGATCCCCATGCGGCGCAGTCGCCTGTTGCCGACGCTCACGAGGAGACCCGTCGATGGTTCCGTTAGCCACAGCCGTCCGTCGTGCATCTGGAGGAATAGCGTGGGCAGTCCCTGATCGGTCGTGACCAGGAGTTCGTCCCACTTCTCGCTGGGGAGGTAGATGCTGGCCTCGGCCTGGCTGCGGCTGACTGCCATCTGGGGAGGAAGGTGTTCGACGTTCTTCTTGACGTAGCTGGTTCCCGATCGGGTTCCGGCAGTCGGCGCGGATGGCGGGTGTGTTTTCTCGTTTGGCGGCGGCGGAGACAGCAGGTTTGTGGCCCATTTCAGCACGAAGATGGCCAGTGCCACAACGGCCACCAGGACGAACAATAACTCCATCGAATACCCCCAAGCCAAACCTCTCACAGAAACTTCGAGGTGGGCTATCCCCACTTCAGTGAAGGGAGAGCTTCGACTCAAAGGCTATTCGGGCGAATGTCATATGGAGTGTTATCGGCCATTCGGGGGTCGATGAGGCCATGCGGCCGCTCACCTGTGGCCCGGCGCACGCAACGAAAGTTCACTCAGCTTTCGGTCTGTGAAGTGCCTTCGCGTGTACGAACGGTGACAGAGGGGTAGGGCTGGCTCTCGAAACGGAAACATGGTGGCTTTCTGGCCGATCGACGAATTCGACTCTTGCCGAGCGACCCGCTGCAGTCTCCTGCCTCCCCGCCGCGCTTGTCCGATGGATCGCGAACTCAAGGGCATTCCACCTGTAATGGTTGCGTACAGAGCGGGGTGCGAGGCGGTTGACCCGCAAGAAGCACGACCGGTGCGGCTGCTGAACTGTAGCTTTTCGGCATGTGCTAGTCCGCATTAAGGGGGACTCTATATATAGGGAGCCCTGCTGACTGCTAGACCCTAACTCGCCGACGCGTGGCTGCTGGTCCGGCTTTGCTTCATCCAGAAGAGTGCCTGATAGAAAGGCTTTTTATCCACAGGCTGTGGATAACGACCGAGAAAGCTGCGGACATTCTGTGGATAACATGTGCACTACATATAGTGTCTGTCACCATGGCTTCCGCTAGGCTGAGGCAAGCAAAAGACCCCGGTTGGCAGATAGCTAACCGAAAAGGTCAACGGCCAAACGGGGTCGTGTGTTCTGGCGAGAACTATACGATCTTAAACCTAATTGCCTGGATGAAGTCAATGAGACTGAACGCCGAGCGAGTCAGGGGCCGCTTTGCTTGGAAGGATACGAAATGGCACGCGCCTTGAAGCCCGGTGAAGAAGCGCCCAGGTCAGGTCAGTACGAGCAGGTAGGGCCGCGTGGAGGCCGCACCGGCCATGAGCGGACTGTGACACGGGGCGAACCGTTGCCCCCCACGCCGCGCCCTGGTATGAAATACGTCATGGTAGACCCGACCAAGAAGTAGCCGTCAACAGAGGCGCGGTGCCGTCGGTTCCGCGCCTCTGTTGCGATTTGGACTGACGAGAATCGGAAATGGAACGGGTGCCACACCGGCCCTCACTACCCATTCAGCTCTCACCGGCTGCCCAGTCCGGCAACGGGATTCCAAGTTATTGAAGCAACTTGCCACAGGGTTGTTCTTCGAACTAGTTGATTCGGTTCCAACGACTCGTCCCCACTCGAATGGCCTCCGAGGTTGGGGAGGCCTTTCGTCGTTGCCGGCGGTGCTGGCGTTCGTCTGGTGCTATAGGCCCTGAGCCAGCCTGTAGTACGCCTGGTTCCAGCGCACCTCGCGGCCGAAATCGCGCAGCGTCGTGGACTCTTCGATCACGAGCAGTTCGGTCCGGGCCATCTCGGCGTAGTCCTGGAAGACCTCGATGCCGACCGCGGTCGACATGACCGTGTGGTGCGCGGCACCGGCGGTCAGCCAGGCCGCGGCGGAGGTGGCGAAGTCGGGCGCGGGGCGCCAGACGGCGCGGCCGACCGGGAGATTCGGGAGCGCCTCGGTGGGCTCGACGACCTCGACCACGTTGGCGATGAGCCGGAACCGGTCGCGCATATCGCTCATCGCGACCACGACGGCCGGTCCGGGGGCGGCGTTGAAGACCAAGCGCACGGGGTCTTCGCGGTCGCCGATGCCGAGCGGGTGGATCTCGAGGGTCGGCTTCTCGGTGGAGAGCGCCGGGTTCACCTCGAGCATGTGGGCGCCGAGGATCAGTTCGGCCCCGGGGGTGAGGTCGTAGGTGTAGTCCTCCATCAGGCTCGCACCGCCGGGCAGGCCGGCTCCCATCACGTTGGCCACCCGCACGAGGATGGCCGTCTTCCAGTCGCCCTCCCCGGCGAAGCCGTAGCCCTGTTCCATCAGCCGCTGCACGGCGAGGCCGGGCAGCTGGCGGAGCGCGCCGAGGTCTTCGAAGCTCGTGGTGAAGGCGCTGAAGCCGCCGGCCTCAAGGAAGCTCTTGAGCCCGATCTCGATCGCGGCGCCGTAGCGGAGCGACTCGTGGCGCTCGCCGCCGACTCGCAGCTCGGGGGCAACATCGTAGAGGTCGTCGTACTCCTCGACCAGGGCGGTGATGTCGGCATCCGTCGCCGCGTGCACGGCCTCGGCGAGTTCGTTGACCGGCCAGGTGTTCACCTGCACGCCGAAGCGCAGTTCGGCCTCGGTCTTGTCGCCCTCGGTGACGGCGACGTAGCGCATGTTGTCGCCGAAGCGGGCGAGTTTCATGCTGCGGGATGCGGCCCAGCCGGCGGCCGCGCGGGTCCAGGTTCCGACCTGGTGCGTCACGGCCGGGTTGGAGACGTGGCCGACGACGGTCTTGCGGGACACGCCGAGGCGGGTCTGGATGTAGCCGAACTCACGGTCGCCGTGCGCGGCCTGGTTGAGGTTCATGAAGTCGAAGTCGATCTCGCTCCACGGCAGTTCGACGTTGGCCTGGGTGTGCAGGTGCAGCAGTGGCTTGGTCAGGGCGTCGAGCCCGGAGATCCACATCTTCGCGGGGGAGAAGGTGTGCATCCACGCGATCAGGCCGATCACGCGGTCGTCGGAGTTCGCGTCGAGCGCGGCGCGGCGGATCGAATCCGAGTCGGTGAGCACGGGCTTCCAGACGATTTTCACCGGGATGTCGCTGCTTGCGCCGAGCGCGTCGGCGATGGCCCGGGACTGCTCGGCGACCTGCCGCAGGGTCTCTTCTCCGTAGAGGTTCTGGCTGCCGGTGAGGAACCAGACTTCGTAGTGGTCGAGGGTGGTGGTGAGTGTTGGCATTAGCGCAGTGCTCCTTGCGGTGCTTGTCCGTAGACGTTTTGGTAGCGGTTGAAGAGGGAGTCGATCGCCGCTTGCGGGATCGGGATGAGGTTGCCGCCCTGGCGGGCGAGGTGCACGGTGCGGGCGACGTCTTCGACCATCACGGCGGCCTTGACGGCGTCGCGGGCGTCCTTGCCGATCGTGAACGGGCCGTGGTTCTGCATCAGCACCGCGCGGGAACGGTGGCCGGTGAGGGTGTCGACGATGCCGCGGCCGATCGTGTCGTCGCCGATGATGGCGAACCGGCCGACCGGCACGGGTCCGCCGAACTCGTCGGCCATGGCCGTGATCACGCACGGGATCTCCTCGCCGCGGGCGGCCCAGGCGGTGGCGTAGGTGGAGTGCGTGTGCACGACTCCGCCCACCTCCGGCAGGTTCCGGTAGACGTAGGCGTGCGCGGCGGTGTCGCTCGACGGCGACCGGTCGGAACCGGGGGAGCCGGGGATGACGGCGCCGTCGAGATCGCAGAGGATCATGTTCTCCGGCGTGAGGTCGTCGTAGTCGACGCCGCTGGGCTTGATCACGAAGAGGTCGGCGCCGGGCACCCGGCCGGAGACGTTGCCGCCGGTCCAGACCACGAGCCCGTATCGGGTGAGCTCGCCGTGCAGGCGGGCGACGTCCTCGCGGACACGCAGGATGGCCGCGTCGACGGCGGGGCCGAAGGCGCTCATGCGGGCACCGCCGCGGAGTCGACGGATGCGACCGAGTCGACGGATGCTGCGGCGTCGCGCTTGAGTGCCTTCAGCCGGTGCATCACCTCGTTCTCGCCGCGACCGAAGTAGTCGTGCAGGAGCGTGTACTCGGCGAACAGTTTGTCGTAGGCCGTCGCCGCCGCGTCGTTGGGCGTGTACACGTTCTTGTTGAGCTTGCCCATGGCCTGGCCGGCCGCGCGCACATCGGGATACGCGCCGGCGGCGACCGCCGCGTGGATGGCCGAGCCGAGTGCGGGCCCCTGCCCGCTGTCGATGGTGGAAATCGGCATTCGCAGAATGTCGCTGTAGGTCTGCATCAGGAACGCGTTCTTGAGCAGGCCGCCGGCCACGATGAACTCGGTCACTGGAACCCCGCTCGCATTGAAGGTCTCGACGATCGTGCGCGCGCCGAACGCGGTGGCCTCGAGCAGGGCTCGGTAGATCTCCTCCGGCCGGGTGGTGAGCGTCGTGCCCAGCACGAGGCCGGAGAGTTCGTGGTCGACGAGCACCGAGCGGTTGCCGCTGTGCCAGTCCAGGGCGATCAGTCCGTGCCCGCCGACGGGCTGATTTTTGATCAGTTCCGTGAGGTGCTGGTGCACGCTCAGCCCCGCCGCCTCCGCCGCGGCAAAGTAGCGGGCGGGGACCTGGTCGTTGACGTACCAGGCGAAGATGTCACCCACGCCGGACTGCCCGGCCTCGTAGCCGTAGAGCCCGGAGACGATGCCGCCGTCGACGACGCCGCACATGCCGGGCACCTCGGCGAGCCGGTCCGAGTTCATCACGTGGCAGGTCGAGGTGCCCATGATGGCCACCATCTGGCCCGGCAGCACGGCCTGGGCGGCCGGAGCGCTGACGTGCGCGTCGACGTTGCCGACCGCCACCGCGATGCCCTCCGGCAGTCCGGTCCAGGCCGCGGCCTCTGCGGAGAGGGTGCCGGCGGATGCGCCCAGCTGCCCGATCTCATGGGCCACCTTCTCGGTGGCGAACCGCGCGAAGCCGGGATTGAGCGCGGCGAGGAAGTCTTCGCCGGGGTAGTCGCCGTCCTGCAGGATGCCCTTGTACCCGGCGGTACAGGCGTTGCGCACGTACGAGCCGGTCAGCTGCCAGACGATCCAGTCGGCGGCCTCGACCCAGTGGTCCATCCGGGCGTAGAGCTCGGGGTCCTCTTCCAGCAGCTGGAGACCCTTCGCGAACTCCCATTCGCTGGAAATCAGTCCGCCGTAGCGCGGCAGCCAGCTCTCGCCGCGCTCCGCCGCGAGCTCGTTGATGCGGTCGGCCTGGGGCTGTGCCGCGTGGTGCTTCCACAGTTTGACGTAGGCGTGCGGGCGGTCGGCGTACCCGGGGATCTCATTGAGCGGGGTGCCGTCGGCGATGACCGGAACCATGGTGCAGGCGGTGAAGTCGGTGCCGACGCCGATGACCCGGGCCGGGTCGATGCCCGCGTCGGCGACGGCGGCCGGCACGGCGCTCTTCAGCACGGCGACGTAGTCCTGCGGAACCTGCAACGCCCACTCCGGCGGCAGCTTCGCGCCCGTGGCAGCGAGGGTGGTGTCCATGACCGCGTGCGGATAGTCGAGCACGGCCGAGCCGAGTTCGGCGCCGTCCGAGACCCGCACGACGACCGCGCGGCCGGACAGGGTGCCGTAGTCGACGCCGATGACATAGGACTCGGCGCCGGATGATGTGGGCGCATCGGGCTGTGCTGCGGTCTCGCTCATGAATCGACTCCCTTGCCGGCATGCGGATACAGAACGCCAACTTCGTGCGGGATTCGCCGTTGATGATTGTTGACGTTGATGCATGTTAGCGCACTATCAAGGCGTGTCAATCAGTGATCGGTGCGCTGTTGCCACGGCTTTACTGCCGTTGGAGCGGCTGATTCCCTCTCCCTTCAGGCATTAAAGACACTGCGCAGGGTGCGCTAACATATTTCAACCAGGGATCTCCCCTCGGGAGGGGAGTGCGGATGAGCAGGGAGCCTCGACCGGGCGGCCGCAGCGTGCGCATGATCGACGTGGCGAAACTCGCCGGAGTGTCGCAGCAGACCGTGTCCCGCGTCGTCAACGGGCACAGCAACGTCGGTCCGGAGGTGCGCGAACGGGTCGAACGGGCCATCACGCAGCTGCGCTACAACCGCAATTCCGCCGCACGCGCCCTCGCGACGAACCGGTCGATGAACCTGGGCGTGGTCTCGTACTCCCTCCCGGTGCACGGTTCCGCCCTGGTGCTGTTCGGGATCGCCGAGGAGGCGCGGCGCAACGGCTACGCCACCAGCCTGGTGAGCATTCCCCAGGTCGATTCTGCGAGCATCCGTGGCGCGCTGGACACGCTCGTCGCGGACGCGGTCGACGGGATCATCGTACTCGCCCCCATGACGGCCGCCGTCGAGGTGCTGCGCGGGCTGGACCCCGAGGTGGCAATCGTGCGGTTCGAGCAGGGCTCCCCGGCCAGTTCGACGGCCGTGTCGATGGACGATGTTCTCGGCGCGCGACTGGCCACCCGGCACCTGCTCGAGCTGGGCCACGAGACCGTCTGGCACGTGGGTGGTCCGCCCGGCTGGATGGCCTCTGACGCGCGCCGTACGGGCTGGCTGGCCGAACTCGCCGAGCACCGTCGAACGGTCAATCCCGAGTTCCGCACCGACGACTGGACGGCCGATTCCGGCTACCGGGCCGGCCTGGCCATCGCGGACGACCCCTCCATCACCGCGGTCCTGGTGGCCAACGACTCGATGGCCTTGGGCGTGATCAAGGCGCTGGCCGAGCGGGGCGTCCAGGTGCCCGGCGACGTGAGCGTGGTCGGCTTCGACGACATGAGCGAGGCTCGCTACTTCCAGCCGAGCCTCACCACCGTTCGCCTCGACTTCAACGAGGTCGGCCGGCTGGCGGTGGAGCGGGTGCTGCGCCTGATGGGCGGCGAGCCCGCCGAGCTGATCCCCGTGATCCAGCCGGAATTGATCGTGCGGGGGAGTACTGCGCCCCCACGCCCCTGACTGCACGGGAGAGGGGTGCAACGTTGTAAAATATCTGAGAACGGATGTCGACGCATCCGTCGTTCGCATATCAAAGGGGTCCTCATGGCGGCAACGCTGCACGACGTTGCGCGGATCGCCGGGGTCTCGATCAAGACGGTCTCCAACGTCATCAACGACTACCCGCACATCCGGCCGTCCACCAAGCAGCGTGTCGTCGAGGCGATTGCGGAGCTGGACTACCAGCCCAACCTATCGGCCCGCAGCCTGCGGTCCGGGCGCACCGGAGTGATCGGCCTCGCCGTGCCCGAGCTGTCGCTGAGCTATTTCGCGGAGCTCGCGGACGCCGTGATCCGCTCGGCCGAGCGCCACCACGTGACCGTGCTGATTGAGCAGACCGGCGGCGACCGCCGGCGGGAGATCGAGCTGCTCTCCAGTCCGCGCCGGCAGATGACCGACGGCCTGCTCTTCAGCGCCCTCGGCATGGACAGCGGAGACGCCGAGCACCTGCGGGTGGGCTATCCGCTCGTGCTGCTGGGTGAACGCATCTTCGGTGGTCCGACGGACCACGTCACGATGCGCAACGTGGACGCCGCGCGGGCCGCGACCGAACACCTGATCAGTCGCGGGCGCCGCCGCATTGCCATCATCGGCGCGCACGAGGGGGAGATCATCGGTTCGGCCGGTCTGCGCCTGCGCGGCTACCGCGAGGCGCTCGAGGCCGCCGGCATCCCGTTCGACCCGGCCCTGATCGGTTACACGACGCTGTGGCACCGGTCGAACGGCGCGACCGCGATGCGCGAACTGCTCGCGTCCGGTGTGCAGTTTGACGCCGTCTTCGGGCTCAACGACACCCTGACTCTGGGCGCCATGCGGGTGTTGCAGGAGGCCGGGCTGCGCATTCCGGCGGATGTCGCGGCGATCGGCTTCGACGATCTCGACGAGGCCCAGTACAGCCTGCCGACCCTCTCCACCGTCGATCCGGGCCGGGAGGAGATCGCCGAGACCGCCGTGCGCATCCTGCTCGAGCGCATCGCGGAGAGCGCCCCCGTGGCGCCGCCCCGCGAGATCCTGGCCGACTTCCGCGTGGTCGAACGCGAGTCCACCGGACCCCTGCCTGCCTGATCAATTTTGTTCGGACCAATCTCGGCGAGTCGCTTGACAGCGCGCCTCGAAAGTCGCGATGATTCTTTTACAACGTTTACCTACAACGTTGTAAACCAGCCAGCGACGGCCCCTCGCTCCGCTGGCGTCTCAGAATGACCGCACCACCTCCTGCACCACTCAGCCGCCTCCCGCGCTGATCACAGTATGAACAACGGTGTTCCACCACCGTGAGAGGAAACCAACAACATGAAGGTCAAGTTCATGGCCGCGGTCGGCGTCATCGCCGTCGCCGCCGTCGCGCTCACCGGATGCTCCGCCGACGGCGCGGCATCAAAGCCGAAGGCGGAAGCCTCCTGCACGAACAAAATCGTGAACAAGGATGCACCTCAGGTCAGCGTCTGGGCCTGGTACCCCGCGTTCGAAGAGGTCGTCGACGTGTTCAACAACAGCCACGACGATGTGCAGGTCTGCTGGACCAACGCCGGCCAGGGCAACGACGAGTACACCAAGTTCTCCACCGCGATCGAGTCGAAGTCCGGTGCCCCGGACGTCATCATGCTCGAGTCCGAGGTGCTCTCGAGCTTCACGATCCGCAATGCTCTCGTCGACCTCACCGAGTACGGTGCCAACGATGTGAAGGACAAGTACACCGAGGGTTCCTGGAAGGATGCGTCGAGCGGCGACGCCGTCTACGCCATCCCGGTCGACGGCGGCCCGATGGGCATGCTCTACCGGCAGGACCTCTTCGACCAGTACGGCATCCCCGTTCCTACGACCTGGGCCGAGTTCGAGACCGCGGCGCAGGCACTCAAGACCGCCGGCTCCGACGGCGTGCTGGTCAACTTCCCGACCAACGGCCGCGCCTTCAACCAGGCACTCTTCGCCCAGGCCGGATCGGTGCCGTTCGTCTACGACTCGACCAGCCCGACCGACATCGGCATCGCCGTTGACGACCAGGGGTCGAAGGACGTGCTGAACTATTGGAACGGTCTCGTGCAGAAGGGCCTCGTCACGACCGACGACGCCTTCACCGCCGACTACAACACCAGCCTGGTCGACGGCACCTACGCCGTCTACCTCGCCGCTGCGTGGGGACCCGGCTACCTGCAGGGACTCTCCGACGCCGACACGGATGCCGTCTGGCGCGTCGCCCCTCTGCCGCAGTGGGATCCCGCTAACCCGGTGCAGGTCAACTGGGGTGGTTCGACCTTCGCGGTGACCAGCCAGGCCACGGACAAGGATCTCGCGGCCCAGGTGGCCATCGAGATCTTCGGCACCGACGAAGCGTGGAAGATCGGCGTCGAAAAGGGCGCACTGTTCCCCTCGTACGCGCCGATGCTCGACTCCGACTACTTCGTCAACCTCGAGTACCCGTTCTTCGGCGGGCAGCAGATCAACAAGGAGGTCTTCCTGACCGCGGCCGCCGGCTACGACGGCGCCACGTTCAGCCCCTTCCAGAACTACGCCTACGACCAGCTCACCGAGGAGCTGTTCTCCATGGTGCAGGGCGAGCAGGACGGTTCGCAGGCTCTCGACGACCTGCAGGCCACCCTCGTGAAGTACGCGGCCGAGCAGGGATTCACGGTCGCCGAGTAAGGCGGCTCACGCCGCACCCGCTGTCGGCCGGTCTCACCGGCCGGCCGGCAGCATCCCTCAGCCCGTTTGGGCTTCGCTTTGAAAAAGGATGAATTCATGGCACTCACGCCTGCGGCTACCAGGGCGGCACCGCCGCTGCCGGTACGGAAGCCGCGAAAAAACAGCATCGACCGGATAGACCGCAAGCGCCAGCGCTGGGGCTGGCTGTTCGTGGCCCCGTTCGGAATCGTTTTCCTCACCTTCCTGGTGGCGCCGCTCGCCTACGCGTTCTGGATGAGCCTGCACACGAGCACCCTCGCCACCGGCACCTCCTTCACCTGGTTCGCGAACTATGTGAAGGCCTTCACCGACCCGATCTTCCTCGGCGGGCTCGGCCGGGTGGGCCAGTTCGCGCTGATTATGATTCCCGCCCAGATGATCGTCGCCCTTGTGGCCGCGCTCGTTCTCGACAACCTCTCGACCGCCCTGTCGAAGTTCTCCCGTCTGATGATCTTCGTGCCCTACGCCATCCCCGTCGTGATCGGGGCGTTGATGTGGGGCTTCCTCTACAGCCCCCGCTTCGGACCGGCCACCGACATCTTCGGCCTGGTCGGCCTCGCCGCACCCGACTTCCTGTCCCAGGGGAGCATCTTTGCCAGCCTCGTCAACATCGTCACCTGGCAGTGGGCCGGCTACTACATGATCATCATCTACGCCGCCCTGCGTGGTATCGACCCGGCCATCTACGAGGCCGCCCGACTGGACGGCGCGAACGGCCGCCAGATCGCCCTGCGGGTCAAGGTACCGATGATCTCCTCCTCGATGGTGATGGTGCTGATCTTCTCCCTGATCGGCACCCTGCAGTTCTTCACCGAACCGCAGGTGCTGCGGGCCGTCGCCCAGGGCGCCATCCCGGTCTCATACACACCGAACATGTACGCGTACTCGCTCGCCTTCTCCTACAGCCAGTTCAACTACGCCGCGGCGATCTCGTTCGCGCTCGGCATCGTGGTCTTCATCGGCTCCTACCTCTTCCTCTTCCTCACCCGCAAGCAGAGCGGACTCAAATAATGGCCATTCTCACGCCCCGGAAGGATGCCCCCGTGCAGCCCGCCCCGGCCGGCTCCGGCTCCCTCGTGCGCCGCCGCAACACCACGCGCGACGGCGGCAAACGGATCGGGTCGCACATCCTGCTGCTCATCCTCGTGATCTACTTCATCACCCCGCTGTGGTGGCTCCTCGTGGCCGCGACCAAGGACACTGCCGGGCTCTTCAGCGGCACCGGCGGGCCGCTCTGGTTCGACGAGAACTTCAACCTGTGGAACAACATCGCCGGGCTGTTCGAACACCAGGGCGGCATCTACTGGCGCTGGCTGGGCAACTCGTTCTTCTACGCGTTCACCGCCGGCATCGGCGCCACCATCCTCGCAGTGCTCGCCGGCTACGGCTTCGCGAAGTACCGGTTCCGCGGGCGCAACGCGTTCTTCGCGCTGCTGCTGGGCGCCGTGATGGTGCCCATGACGGCGCTCGTGATCCCGACCTTCGTGCTGCTGAGCAACTTCGGCCTGGTCAACACGATCTGGGCCGTCATCCTGCCCTCGCTGCTCAGCCCCTTCGGCGTCTACCTGATGAGGGTGTACACGCAGGATGCCATTCCGGACGAACTGCTCGACGCCGCTCGCGTCGACGGTGCCGGCGAACTGCGCACCTTCTTCCAGGTGGCGCTGCCGCTGCTGCGGCCCGCCATCGTCACGGTGCTGCTGCTCTCGGTGGTCGGCACCTGGAACAACTTCTTCCTGCCCCTGGCCGTGCTCAGCGACCCGAACCTGCTGCCCGTGACCGTCGGGCTGAATAACTGGCAGGCGCTCTCCAACGCCGGCGCCGGCGGCGAACAGGTCTGGAACCTGATCGTCACGGGGGCCTTCGTCTCGGTGCTCCCGCTCATCATCGCGTTCCTCTCCCTGCAGAAGTACTGGCAGGGCGGCCTCTCGCTCGGCGCACTCAAGTAGGCGGCCGGCCCGGACTCCGGGCATCCGTCGATCGCACCCTTCCATGTCTTGACCAGCTCGAAGAAAGAATCACCATGTCTACCGCCAGCCTCACCCTCGACCCGCACTTCACGGTCGGAGCCATCAACCGCCGCCTGTTCGGATCGTTCGTCGAACACCTCGGCCGGTGCGTCTACGACGGCATCTACGAACCCGGGCACGCCTCGGCCGACGCGGAGGGATTCCGTGAAGACGTGATCGACCTCGTCAAGGAGCTCGGCGTCTCGGCGATCCGCTACCCGGGCGGCAACTTCGTCTCCGGCTTCCGCTGGGAGGACAGCGTCGGCCCGCGGGCCGCGCGACCGACCCGGCTCGACCTGGCCTGGCACTCCACCGAGACCAACCAGATCGGCCTGCACGAGTTCTCGTCGTGGCTGGAAAAGGTCGGCAGCGAGCTCATGCTCGCCGTCAACCTCGGCACCCGGGGCGTGGCCGAAGCGCTCGACCTGCTCGAGTACGCCAACCTCGGTAACGGCACGGACCTCGCCGAACGCCGGATCGCCAACGGCAAGCGGGACGCCTTCGGCGTGAAGATGTGGTGCCTCGGCAACGAGATGGACGGCCCATGGCAGCTCGGCCACCGCTCGGCCGACGACTACGGCAAGATCGCGTCCCGCACCGCGAAAGGGATGCGCCAGCTCGACCCGTCGGTCGAACTGGTCGTCTGCGGCTCCTCGAGCGCGCAGATGCCGACTTTCGGCGAGTGGGAACGCGTCGTCCTCGGCCACACCTACGATGACGTCGACTACATCTCCTGCCACGCCTACTACGAGGAAAAGAACGGCGACCTCGACTCGTTCCTGGCCTCCGGCGTCAACATGGACCGGTTCATCGAATCGGTCGTGGCGACCGCCGACCACGTGAGGGCCGTGCGGGGCAGCGACAAGACCATCAACATCTCCTTCGACGAGTGGAACGTCTGGTACATCGACCGGTTCGAGGGCGTCGACAAGATCACCGGGATCGACAACTGGCCCGTCGCCCCGCGCCTGCTCGAAGACTCCTACACGGTGGCGGACGCCGTGGTGTTCGGCAGCCTGCTCATCTCACTGCTCAAGCATGCCGACCGCGTGACGAGCGCATCCCTCGCCCAGCTTGTCAACGTGATCGCGCCGATCATGACCGAGCCGAACGGCCCGGCCTGGCGGCAGACCACGTTCTTCCCCTTCGCGGTCACCTCCCGGCTCGCCACCGGGGTCGCCCTCGAGGTCAAGCTCGAGGCAGAGCACTACGACACCGAGGTGTACGGCACCGTGCCGCTCGTGGACGCGGTCGCGACGCACGACGCGGCGACCGGGGGGACATCCGTGTTCCTGGTGAACCGCTCCCAGACCGAGGACGCGACGATCACGATCGACGTCGCCGCGCTCGGGCCCGTCGGCATCGTCGAGGCGCAGACCCTGAGCGACACGGATGTCTACGCCGCGAACACGCTCGAGGCCCGCGACCGTGTCGGCCTCGCCGCCAACGCGTCGGCGCTGTGCGCGAACGGAGTGGTCACGCTCACCCTGCCGCCGGTCTCCTGGACGGCCCTCGAACTGCGGACGGAGTGACCGAGCCGTCGGGGGCCCAGTACGAGATCTCCGGCCATGGCTACCGGGCCGTCGTGACGGGGATCGGGGCCACCCTGCGGGTGTTGCAGCATGACGAACGGGACCTGATCGTCAGCTTCGCGGAGGATCAGCCGATGGTCAACTTCCGCGGGGCGCTCGCCGCACCCTGGCCCAACCGGGTCGCCGACGGGCGGTACCCCCTCGACGGGGAGACTCGGCAACTGCCGGTCAACGAACCGTCGCGCGACTGCGCCTTGCACGGGCTCGTCTTCGACCGGGACTGGCAGCTGGTGACTCACAGTGACAGCGAGGTGGTTCTGGGCGTGCGGCTTCCGGCCAGCGACGGCTACCCGTTCCAGCTCGACCTGGTCGCCCACTATTCGCTCTCGACGGAGGGGCTCACGACCACGGTCGAGGCCACGAACTCCGGCACCGGCACTGCTCCGCACGGAGTCTGCCCGCATCCCTACCTGCGGGCCGGCGACTCGCCGCTGGACAGCTGGCAGCTCATCCTGCCAGCCGAGCGGTACCTGCGGGTCACACCCGACCGGTTGCTGCCGGTCGGCCTCGCCGACGTCGACGGCGGCCCGTTCGACTTCCGGCAGCCGCACCCGATCGGTTCCCTGCAGATCGACCACGCCTTCACCGGGCTCGTGCGCGACGCCGACGGCGTCGCCACGGTCGAGCTGCGTGAGGCCGGGGGCAGCGGCGTGGCGATGAGCTGGGGAACGGACTGCCCGTGGCTACAGATCCACACCGCCGACCTGCCCGCGCCGGGGATCAACCGGCTCGGCCTGGCCGTCGAACCGATGACCTGCCCGCCGGACGCCTTCAATTCCGGGACCGATCTCATCCGTCTGGCGCCGGGCCGGTCGCACCGCGCGAGTTGGACCATCGCGGCCCTCGCGTAGCGGTGGTCGGCGCAATCGTGGCGACAATCCCCAGACCCAAGGAGCAATGACATGACCACCACCCCCACACAGCAGCTGTCCGACGCCGGCGTTTCCATCTGGCTCGACGACCTCTCCCGGGGCCGCCTGCGGACGGGCGGCCTTCGGAAGTTGACTGAACAGAAGAAAGTTACCGGTGTCACCACCAACCCCAGCATCTTCCACGCCGCAATCACGTCCGGTTCGGATTACGACGACGCCATTGCCCAGAAAGCGGCGGACGGCACCAGCGTCGCTGACACCGTCTTCGAGCTCACCACGGAAGACGTTTCCAACGCCTGCGACGTCTTCCGCACCATTTTTGACTCGACGAACGGGGTCGACGGTCGGGTGTCCATCGAGGTTGAACCCGACCTCGCTGACGACGCGCAGGGGACGATCGCGCGTGCAAAGACACTCTTCAACGCCGTCGACAGGCCCAACGTGCTCATCAAGATCCCGGCCACACGCGCCGGTCTGACCGCGATCACGGAAACAATCGCCGCCGGCATCAGCGTCAATGTCACCCTCATCTTCAGCCTGTCGCGCTACACCGACGTCATCGACGCGTACCTCGCGGGACTCGAAAAGGCTCACCAAGCAGGCATCGACCTGTCGACAATCCACTCCGTCGCTTCATTCTTCATCTCACGCTTCGATCTTGAAATTGACAAGCGCCTGGAGGCGATCGGCACCGCAGAAGCACGTGCCCTCAAGGGCAAATCCGGCGTCGCAAACGCCCAGCTCGCCTACGAAGTGTACGAAAACGCGTTCAGGACTGAACGCGCCGCCGAGCTCCTATCCGCGGGGGCCAACAGGCAACGACCGCTGTGGGCGTCCACCGGAGTCAAGGATCCCGCCCTCCTCGACACCACCTATGTCGTCGAGCTCGTCGCGCCGGGTGTTGTGAACACGATGCCCGAGAAGACGCTTGACGCGGTCCACGACCACGGTGTCGTCGCCGGCGACACGATCACGGGCTCATACAGCGTAGCCAGGGAGTTGCTCAACTCAATTGCTGACGAAGGTATCTCCTACGACCAGGTCGCCGAGCTGCTGGAGCGCCAGGGTGTCGAAAAATTCGTTGTCTCCTGGAATGAGCTCCTCCACGCCGTCGGCAAAGCATTGCAAGTGCAGACCCCGTCGGCCACGGTATAACCCGCTTCTGACTCGCTCCCCAGGCAGCCCCCAGGACCGGGAAGGGGCGGCTGCAGTCCCTCGTACAAAGAATGGAAGTACCTTCATGTCCACGTTCCTCTGGAATTCCCTCGACGACAAAGCCGTTGATACGAGCCGCATCCTGGCTGCCGATGCAGTCGAGAAGGTGGGAAACGGGCACCCCGGGACGGCCATGAGCCTCGCACCCGTCGCCTACCTGCTGTTCCAAAAGGTCATGCGCCGTGACCCCAGTGACAGTTCCTGGCTCGGTCGGGACCGATTCATTCTCTCCGTCGGACACAGCTCCCTGACGCAGTACATCCAGCTCTATCTGGGCGGCTATGGTCTGGAGATCGAAGACCTGAAGGCACTGCGGACCTGGGGATCCAAGACACCCGGACATCCGGAATACGGCCACACGGACGGGGTGGAGATCACGACAGGGCCGCTCGGCCAGGGTCTTGCCTCCGCCGTCGGATTCGCGTACGCGTCACGTTTTGAACGCGGCCTGTTCGATCCGGATGCAGTGGCTGGCAGCAGCCCGTTCGATCACTTCGTGTACGTGATCGCCGGTGACGGTGATCTGCAGGAGGGAATCACGAGTGAGGCGTCCTCGCTGGCCGGTCACCAGCAGCTCGGCAACCTCGTGGTGATCTATGACTCGAACCAGATTTCCATCGAGGACGATACCAATATCGCGTTCACCGAGGACGTTGCCGCCCGCTACGCTGCGTACGACTGGCACGTGCAGACCGTGGACTGGAAGAAGACGGGCGACTACGTCGAAGACGTCGCAGCCCTGAACCATGCGATCGAGGCCGCCCAAGCAGAGACGTCCAAGCCGTCGATCATCATCCTCAAGACGATCATCGGTTGGCCGTCGCCCACGAAACAGAACAGCGGCAAGATCCACGGGTCGGCCCTCGGCTCGGAGGAACTCGCCGCGGTCAAGGTCATGCTCGGCTTCGACCCGGCAGAAGCCTTTACCGTCGATCCGGCCGTGCTCGCTCACACCCGCGGTGCCATCGAGCGTGGCGGGGAATCCCGTGCCCAGTGGCAGCTGCAGTTCGACGCCTGGGCGCTGGCCCAGCCCGACCGCAAAGTGTTGCTGGACCGGGTGCTGAGCGGAGATCTGCCGGAAGGAATCCAGGACGCACTACCCGTCTTCCCCGCCGGAAAGGACCTATCGACCCGTGCCGCGTCCGGTAAGGTCATCAACGCTCTGGCGGGCGTGATCCCGGAGCTCTGGGGTGGCTCAGCGGACCTGGCCGAGTCCAACCTCACCACTATCGCAGGTGCGGGTTCCTTCGTGCCCGAGCAGTGGTCGACCCGGGACTGGGCAGCGAGTCCCTCCGGGCGAGTGCTGCACTTCGGTATCCGCGAACATGCCATGGGGGCGATCCTCAACGGGATCGTCCTCCATGGGAACACACGGCCCTTCGGCGGCACATTTCTCATCTTCAGCGACTACATGCGCCCAGCTGTGCGTCTCGCGGCGCTGATGCAGGCCCCGGCGATCTACGTGTGGACCCACGATTCCGTGGCCTTGGGGGAGGATGGTCCCACCCACCAGCCGATTGAGCAGCTCGCGACACTCCGCGCCATCCCTGGCCTGGACATTGTGCGGCCGGGCGACGCGAACGAAACCGCATGGGCATGGAAGACCATTCTCGAACGGCGCAAGGGGCCAGCCGGAATCGCCCTGAGCCGCCAGAATATGCCCGTGTTCGAGCGCGGTGAGGGAGCCGCAGCGGGCGACACGTTTGCTCACGCCCGAAACGTGGCACGGGGCGCCTACGTGCTCGCTGAGGCGGCGAATGGTGCACCAGACGTGATCTTCATCGCCACGGGTTCGGAAGTCCAGATCGCCATCGAAGCCCGCCAGGTGCTGAAGGAGGAAGGTATTCACGCGCGAGTTGTTTCGGCACCGAGCCTGGAGTGGTTCGAAGAGCAGACGGCCGAATATCGCGAGTCCGTGCTGCCCGCCGCGATGACTGCCCGCGTCTCCATTGAGGCCGGGCTCTCCCTGACCTGGGACCGCTATGTCGGTGGTGCCGGCCGCAGTGTCTCCATCGAACACTTCGGGGCCTCCGCCGACTACCAGACCCTGTTCCGGGAGTTCGGAATCACGACAGACGCGGTCATTGTCGCGGCCCGGGATTCACTCGCGGAGCAGCAGCCCCGTTGACGGTCTCCCGCCTGACGCAGGGTTTCCTGCGTTGGCCTCGAGTCGAACACGTAAGACGGAACAGCTGCCTGTGTTCTGAGGAGCCGCAGCCCTTTCGGCAGGCAGCGATGGCGAGCACGTCGCTCGTGCCTAGTTCATTGGAGCGAACCGTGGCAGTGCTCAAGCGGGCATGGATTCCTTCTGCGGATAATGCCCGTCTGTTCCGCCTCCGGGCTGAAACTTGTCAACACCCCAGCGACGGGTTGTCACAGCATCGCTCGCACCTCGTTTTTCGGGCGCTCGCCCCGGTGTCGAGGGAGCATGCATTTGTGTCTTCTGCAAGGAGGTGAGTCGGTCGTGGAGTACAACGTGCGGCCCATAGTGTCGAAGCGGCCCACCTCTCGCATCGAGAGAGAGAGAGAGAGAGAGAGAGAGAGAGCCGTCAAGTTCCCGGCCAGTGGGGATCTCTGGTTGGGTTACCGACTTCGTCGCCAGATGCCTACGGTGTGCGTGTTCGAAGTGGGTGGGTGGGGTGTCTTGCAGAACATTGCGCGACGGGTCGATGGCGTGCTTGCTCTCCCGAACGCCTAACCACGTCTCGCTGCCGAAGGCGCTAGCAGCCGGAGGATACGGCGTTGCCAGCGGGGGAATGAATGGGTTCAGGGCTCTGCTCGTCCGGGGCGTTTGGTGGTCTCTTTCTGGCTGCCCAGTTACTGCAGTTCACACAGAAGTCGAAGACGAGGTCGCTCTGCTAGGTGCGCTTTAGGGCTCAGCCCGAGCGATCATGGCGAGGGCAGATCGATTATCGGCACCCTCGTATGCTGGGCAGCGCTTCTGGCCCGAATGGCGCTCATTCCTTCGTGACTGGCAAAGCAGGTAGTCCGGGGTGTCATGTCGGGACAAGCGGGGTAGCAGGGGGGATAGAGGATTATTTGGCAGAGTGCGGAGGATGTGCGTCAAAGTGCCGAAAAACTGCCCAGTGATTCAGCGGCCTGTGAGTTATAGGAACAACCCGCCACAGGGTTGTTCTTAGAACTGGTTGATTCTGTTCCAAGTACTCGTCCCGCAACGAATGGCCTCCGATATTTCGGAGGCCATTTGTCGTTTCTGGCGCGCGTGGCGCGTGGGTTCCCGCTCATGCTGGCTGGTGGGAAGGGATCATCTGACAATGCACGGCCAGGAATGCCCGAGCGAACTCCTTGGCCGGCTCACTCGTTTCACTAGTATGTCCGCAGCGACGGCTACGCGAATCGGAAGCAGGCGTGAAGATGAACAACATGAGCAAAGGATTCCCCATGGTGATGCGGAGCCTCAGCGCGATCACTCTCGCGGCGACCGGCGCCATCCACCTGTTCCTGGTGTTCGACGGTGTAGGCGGCGTGCTCGGCGTGTCTTTCGTTCTCAACGGCATCGCGGGGATCCTGCTGGCCGTCGGGGTCCTGACCCTGCGTGGCAGGCTTCTGGGGCTCACCACCGTGCTTGGCCTTCTGTTCCTGATCGCGAGCCTTCTGGCGCTGGTGCTCGCCCTGACGGTGGGATTGTTCGGCATTGAGCAGACGTGGAGTTTCACGCTCGTGCCGGCGACGGTCGTCATCGAGGCTGCCGGCGTCGTGGTGCTGGCCATCACCTCGGCATTGGTGCTTCGCAAACCACGATCTGCCTGAGCAGACCACGACGTGGATGGCAGGCTGGCACCCCGCGGAGCTGCATCATCCCATCGTCCGCGTCACGTGCGAGTCCTCCTCCTCGCTGTCGGGACGTGCCCGCCGCACAGCGAGCCAAATGACGTCTCGACCGAAGGATTCGACGAGCAGGGCCAGCGCAATCGCGACCAGCAGGGCATCCAACCCCGGGAGGATCCGCGCCACGGCCGTCGCCAGCGCAATGCCCTGCACGGCCGTGACCACCTTCCGCCACGGGCGGGATGGCAATAACCGACGAAACCAGGGAAAGATCAGGCCCGCAAGCACGAAGGCGTAGCGCATCGAGCCGATTGCCAGCACCCAGATCCCGAGGTCATTCGAAACGTACACGCTCAGCACGAGCAACAGGAACGCGTCGACTTCCATGTCGAACCGCGCGCCCAGCTCGCTCACAGAATCTGTACGGCGGGCGACCCAACCGTCGACAGCGTCCAGAAGCAGGGCCGGCACGATCAGGGCGACCAGGAGGGCGACGGGAATCGGCACCGCGAACGATACAACGACCATCCCTCCGATCAGGCCGACCAACGTCGATCGGACCGCTGTGACGACGTTTGCCGGCCCGAACAAAGTTGTCCTCCTGCGTCGAAGCCCGTTCAGCAGGAATACAGTCGACAGCAAAAGATAGCTCAGAGTGGCCAACCACCCGACGATCGGCACCCATGACCGGTACCAGTGCACAGCGACAAGGCCGAGGGCCGTCGCGGCTGCCGCCCCCACGATCGCGGCTGAAATCGGCACGAAGTGAACTCTGGCCATCCCTGCCTCGTTTCTCTTTTGATCCATCTATTCAGGAAGACGGCACTCCGCCGGGAATCGTCCACTTTAGGGGGAAATATGCTCGAATCCACCGCTTTCTGGATTGACAGGCCTGGCGTCGGGGAACTTCGTCGGGAACCGTTGGCGCCACCCGGCGACGGGGAGGTGCTCGTGAGGACTCTCTACACGGCAGTGAGCCGAGGAACCGAAGTCTCGGTGTTCGGCGGACATGTGCCACCCAGTGAGTACGACCGGATGCGTGCACCATATCAGGACGGCGACTTTCCCGGCCCGGTCAAATACGGGTACCTCAATGTCGGCGTCGTTGAGGGTGGGCCGGAGTCGCTCAGAGGCCGGACCGTGTTCACGCTTTTCCCGCACCAGTCCGCATTCGTGGTGCCCGCCGATGCTGTCACCCCGATTCCCGAGGGAGTTCCGGCCCGTCGGGCCGTACTCGCGGGCGCGGTTGAAACGGCCGTCAATGTGCTCTGGGATGCTCGTCCTCATCTCGGTGACCGTGTCTCCGTCATCGGCGCGGGCATGATCGGATGTTGCGTGGCACGACTTCTGCGCGGCGTCCCCGGCGTCGAGGTGGCTTTAATCGACGTGAACCCGGCACGGAAGAAGGTGGCGGACCAACTTGGCGTGGGCTTCGCCGACGCGTCCAGCCCCCCCGGCAACCGGGACATCGTGATCAATACGAGTGGTTCGGATGCCGGTTTGCAGCTCGCACTCGAAACGGTGGTCACCGACGGTGACGTGATCGAGGCGAGCTGGTACGGAGATCGCCCGGCCACACTCAGGCTCGGGACCGACTTCCACTCACGGCGACTGACCATCCGGTCGAGCCAGGTCGGCGCGGTAGCCGCGGGCCATCGGCGGAACCGTACGACGCGGGAACGCCTCGTGCTGGCCCTGCACCTTCTCCAAGACCCGGCCTTCGAGGCCTTGCTGACGGACGAATCCTGCTGGCATGATCTCCCCGAGGTGATGACGGGTCTGGCCAACGGAGCGCCGAACACCCTGTGTCACACAATCAGTTGGGGAGGACCAGAATGACATTCACGGTGACGGTCCGGGACCACATGATGATCGCCCATAGCCTCGCCGGCGAATCGTTCGGGCCCGCGCAACAACTCCATGGAGCCACATTCGTCGTCGACGCCTCCTTCGCGGCCACCGACCTGGACGCCGACGGCGTCGTGGTGGACATCGGAAGGGTGACTGCCGCGCTTGCAGAGATCACGGGTTCTCTCACCTATCGCAACCTCGACGAGGATCCTCGTTTCGCCGGCAGAAACACGACCACCGAAGTGCTCTGCAAGGTGATCGCGGATCGCCTGGCAGAACAGGTGACCACGGGGGCTCTCGCCCCCGGCCAGCAGTTTCAGTCCATCACGGTCACGCTCCACGAGTCGCACATTGCGTGGGCAAGTTACACGAGGGCACCGTGAGCGTCTCCTCGGCACGGTGGGTGTGCTTCTTCGTCCCTGATTCGATCGACGACGCGGACAGGGTCAGCGGCGGCAATGTCTACGACCGTCACGTTCGCGAGGGGCTTCGACGCAGCGGCTGGACGGTTCACACGGTTCTGATTCCGCGGGATGATCACACGCTGACGGCTCAGACCATGGCCCAGCTGCCGAACGGCGCCGTCGCACTCGTCGATGGTCTGGTCGCTGTGCGCGAATCGGTGGCGTTGAGGGCACATTCCACCCGGCTCCGGCTCATCATCCTGGCGCACATGGTCGGAAATGTCGTCTCAGCGGCACTAGCGGAAGCCGATGCCGTGTCTGCCGATCGTGAGCGACACGCATTTCGCGCGGCGAAACGCATCATCGCAACGAGCGGATGGACACGGTCAGAAATCATCGCGCGCCGCCTCGGTCGGCCCCCCGACGTGATCGTCGCCTACCCCGGAACGGATCCGGCCGCCCCGACGAGTGCTTCACGATCTGGCAACCGGCTGCTGTGCATTGGCGCGGTCGCCCCGCACAAGGGTCAGGACGTTCTCCTCGGCGCACTGGCGCAGCTCACCGACATCGACGGGTGGACGTGCACCTTTGCCGGATCACTCGACATTGCAACGGATTTCGTCGACGAGCTGACGCGGATGGCCCACCGAACTCGCCTCACCGACAGGGTAACGTTCACCGGCTCTCTCGCCGGAGCACGACTGGACGAGGCATACGCCCGAGCTGACCTCGTCGTGGTGCCGTCCCGAAGCGAGAGCTTCGGCATGGTTGTCGCGGAGGCGCTGGCACGGGGCATCCCCGTCGTGGCCGCCCGCGTCGGTGGCATACCCGAAGCCTTATCGAGCATGACGGCAGGAATCCTTGTCCCGCCGGACGATGCGCAGGCCCTCGCAGTGGTGCTGCGCCGCTGGTGGGCCAGTCCGGCCCAGAGGTCGCGGCTCACCGAGGCCGCGGTGGAGGCTCGCGGATCGGTCCGACCCTGGAGCGCGACAGTCGCTGCGATTGCATCAACGCTCGACGAGATGGCACTCATTGGAAGGGCGGTGTCCGCATGATCGGAATTCCTCTTGTCAGTGCGGACTGGCTGGCTCTTCGGGAACCGGAGGACGCGGATGCGCGATCACACGACCTCGCGCTGGCAGCTGCCGCGAGGATCGCCGAGGGTCCGGTGATTGTTCACGATCTGGGCAGCGGGACCGGTTCGATGATGCGCTGGCTGGCTCCGCTCCTTCCCGGACCCCAGACGTGGGTTCTCCATGACTGGAATGCGGACCTGATCGAACGGGCGATCGACAGCACGCGTCCGAGGGACGCGAACAATGTGGCGATCTCGGTTCTCGCGCAGCCGGGTGATCTCGCCGACTTGCGTCCGTCCGATCTGGCGGGAGCGTCACTCGTGACAGCGTCCGCATTGCTCGACGTGCTGAGCTCGCACGAGACCCACACGATCGTGAACGCCTGCGTTGAGGCCAGGTGCCCTGCTCTCCTGTCGCTCAGTGTGACTGGACAGGTTCGCTTCAGCCCTCGCGACGACCTGGACGCAGCATTTGAGGCCGCCTTCAATGCGCATCAACTTCGACTGACCGACGATCGCCGGCAGCTCGGTCCGCATGGCGCGCCCATCGCGCGGGGACTGTTCACGGCGGCCGGTTGGACTGTGCGGCCGAGCACGACGGAATGGCGGCTTGACCACCGCCTGCAACGCCTGCTGGTCGAGTGGTTTCACGGCTGGGTGGATGCCGCCATCGAACAGGATCCCCGGCTGCGCACCGAGGTCGACCGATACCGCCGGCTGCGGTTGTCTCAGATCGCGCGCGGGGAACTGGCCGCACGCATCCGTCACGTCGACCTCCTGGCCTGGCCCCGCGGATGACACACGCCATCCGACCCCTGCTTCGCCGGGCAGTTCACTCTCCCGGCTTCCGCCGGACCGTTCGTCTCATCGTCGGCGGCGGCGTTCTCGTCGGTGTGGGCGCGCATGTGGGCGCTGACCCGTTCATCGATGGCATCCTCAGCCTGAACGGTACGAATATCGTCGCGGCTCTCCTCTTCGCGGCGGCCGCAACCGTGGCAGCCGCGTGGCGGTGGCAACTCATCGCGTCGCGCCTGGGAATCCCCCTGCGCCTGCCGACTGCTGTCGGAATGTACTATCAGTCCCAGTTCGTGAACATGATGCTTCCCGGCGGCATCATCGGGGACATCCGACGGGCCGTCACCCGCGTTCCGAGCGGAACACGTCTCGGGCAAGCTGCACGCGCAGTCGCGATCGAACGCTTCTCCGGGCAGGCCGTTCAGCTCGCACTGACCCTGATGGTGCTGGCGTATTTGGGCACCGAGATCGAGGGATTCCTGCTGCCGGCGCTGGGGATCGGTTTCGGTGTTGTCATCGGAGCGCTTGCTGCGGCGTCGGCGGCAAGCGCCCGCGTGCGCCGGGCATTGCTGCGTGAGGCGCACGAACTCCGCGCCGCCCTCGGGTCGATTCGCACCTCCCTGCAGGTCGCGATCGCATCGGTCATCGTGATCGGCTGCCATGTGGCGACCTTCACGATCGCAACCGCGGCGGTGGGCGAGAGAGTGCCGGCGGGGCCCATGCTCACTCTCGCTCTGGTCGTCCTGCTCGGCGCCTCGATTCCGGTGAACATCGGCGGCTGGGGACCGCGCGAGGGAATCGCCGGTTGGGCCTTCGCACTGACCGGCTTCGGAGCCTCGGCGGGGGTGGCAGCATCCACCCTGTTCGGCGTGCTCGCCATCATCTCCATCGCGCCGGGGGCCGTCGTCGCCGCCGTCTTCGCCGTCCGCCGACGAGGATCGAAACACGCCATGCCGGGGACGCCTCGCCGAACGCTTCCGCGCGAGTCATCGACGACGCCACCGACCCGCACAGCATCCATCCTCATTCCGACCGCTCTCGACCAGGAGGAGACATCATGAGCGTCACGCCCTACGTCACTCTGAGTTGCGCCATCTCACTCGATGGGTATCTCGACACAGCGAGTCCTCCACGGCTCACGCTCTCGAATGACGACGACTTCGATCGTGTCGATGAGGTGCGAGCACGCAGCGACGCCATTCTGATCGGGGCACGCACCGTGCGGCGCGACAACCCGCGACTGCTGGTGCGCAGCGTTGCCCGCCAAGGCCGTCGAGAGACCACCGGCCTGGCCCGTTCACCGTGGAAGGTGACGGTGACGGCGACGGGCGATCTGGATCCGAACGCCGCATTCTTCACCGCAGGCGACACCACCAGGCTGGTGTACTGCCCCGCACCGATCGCCGAAAGCCTCCGGCGACGGCTCGGAGGCGCCGTCGTCGTCGGCCTGGGCGGCGACGTGACGATGACCGACCTCGTTGCGGACCTGGGGGATCGCGGGATTGGCGAGCTCATGGTCGAGGGAGGAGCCATGATCCACACCCAGTTTCTGGCCGCGAATCTCGTCGACGAACTCCACCTTTCGATGGCACCGTTCTTCCTCGGCAACGCCGGCGGCGCCCGATTCGTCGGCGACGGAGTGTTTCCGTGGAACAGCGATCGGCGGGCGACCCTCGCGGAGGTCCGGCAGATCGGCGACATGGTCCTGATGCGATATGCACTCTCAGGTCGATTCGCCGAGCACGACACCGAAGCCCAGCACCGCGCCATGACCGCGCCGCTCACGGTGGGAATGCGGTGAAAGCGGGAAAACCCGGAACGTCCACCGGGCGAACCGCACGAGACCCGTCGGCCCGTCGGCGCCTTCGTCCAACACGGGCTGCTTCCCGCATCCACAGTACGCTCGAGGAGGTGCGTTGGCAGAACTAGTTGACGTGCCGCTCGGCGGGCAATGTCCCGTCGCGCTCGGCCCGATTGTGAAGGAAACACCGTGTCTGATCACGCAAGAATCAAGGGCCACACCGTGACCCGCACCGTGCACATCGAGGCCTCGCGCGCGAGCGTCTGGAAGGCGCTGACCGACCCCGAGGTGATGGTCCAGTGGTTCGGAGACGGTGTGGTGTTCGCCGCGCTCGAGCCCGGCGCTACGGGCAGCATCCACTGGGATGACTACGGCAGCTTCCCGATCGAAATCACCGAGGTGGTGCCCGACAGCTCGTTCGGCTTCCGTTGGTCGGGAATCCCCGCCGAGAAGCTCGACGAGTACGCGACGCACGTGCGCTTCACCATCGCCGATGCTGGTACCGGGACGGATGTCACGGTGGTCGAATCGGGCTTCGACACACTCCCCGGCGGCACCCTGTACCGTCGCGAACGTCTTGAGCAGAACCGGGAGGGCTGGGACGTCGAATTCGACGAGCTCGCGATTTTGCTCGAGGGTGTCACCCCGTAGTTCACGATTACGGGGGAGTCGCTCGACGAGTTGGCCGTGTTGCTCGGCCGGCCTCAGAGATTTCGGAGGCCATTCGTCGTGTCCGGGGTGGCGATCATCGTGCGGAATGCCGGGTTAGCCAGCAGAGTGCCGTCGGCGAGTTGCACGAGCACGGCGATGTGGAATCTGTCGGCGACGTGATCCAGCGTCGCCTGGCCGCCCGCGATGATCGCTGTGGTCAGGACATCCGCGGTGACGATGTCCTCGGCGATGACGGTGGCCTGGAGGAAGGACCGGTCGGTGTCTGGCCGCCGCCAGATGTGGTTGCCCCGTTCGGCCGAACCCGACGTCGCTGCGGCCGACCATCCGGGAGTGAGGCACACGCTGGTCAGCAGCCGGGTCCGGTCGGCCGCATCGGTGATCCCGGTGACCCAGATGCCTTCCCTAGGCACACCGCCGGTGAGGATGTCGCCACCCGCGTTGATGGAGAAGACCCGGTGTCCGTGGCCCTCGAGGACCCGGCCGGCCTGCTCCACCGCGACGCCCTTGATCAGGCCCGATAGATCGAGCACGCCGTCTGGCCGGTGCGGCGTGAAGGCGCCGTTTGTGCGCTCCCGCCAACCCAGGGCATCCGTGTAGGCGCCGCGCAGTTCCGGGCTGGCGTGGGAGAGCGCCAGGACGCCCGCGGCGACCAGGGACAGCTCCGAATCGGGGTCGTAGAGGCTGAAGCGTCGGTCGAGGTCGTCGAAAACCCGGGGGACGTCGGCCAGGGCGCCAGCACCGGCATCCGGTGTCAGACGGATGCTGACCACGGTGCCCATGGTCTCGAAGGTGTGCACGCCCATCGGATCGTCCCGCTTATCCCGTGAATCCCGCGGCATCCAGCGCCGATTGTACCGAGCTGAGATAGCCCTGGCACGTGTAGGTGGCCCCGCTGACGTTGCTCACGGCAGTCGACTGTGCCGCCAGTACCTCTTCGCGCAGGATCGGCGCCGCCCGTGCGCTGATCTCCACCGAGGTCTCACTCGTGTCGGTGAGTTTGAGGGCGACGACGTCCGTGATGACACCGTCGGCGAGGACGACCCGCACCTGCACCGTTCCATACCTGGTCTCGATCACTTGGCCGTCATGGGCCGTGGCGAGCGGCTCCACCTCGGTGGGTGTCGGAACCGCGCTCGGCCCGGAATCAGACGGGGGCGGGCTTGGGCTCGCGGTTGGGAGCAGCGTCGGTGGGGCGGCAGGCAGGTCGTCGGCGAATCTGTTCGAACCTGCCTGCCAGCCCATGACCAGCACGGCGACGGAGCCCACCCCGACGATGGCGGTGCTCGACCGTCGCATCACCAGTCGAACCGTTCAGCATGGATCCGGTGTGCGGGAATACCGGCCTCGCGCGCATCGCGGATCACGAGTTCCGCCCATGGCTTCGGGCCACAGACGAAGAGGTCGGCATCGGGGATGTCGGGCGCGAGAGTCGAAATCGTCTGGCCCGCAGCGAACACGGCCGACGGCAGCCAGGTATGACCTTCGCGAGGCGGCAAACCCACGAGGACCTCGAGGCGGGCGCCGACACGGCCGCAGATGTCTTCGACCTCCCGCCTCAGATACACGTGTTCCGAGTCGTCGCCGCGCAGGATCACGGTGAGTGCCCCCGGTGGCGTGTCGATGTCCTCGAGGAGGGCTCTGATCGGAGTGATTCCAATTCCCCCGCCGACCAGCACCGCTCTGCCGGTGGTGCGGGCCGCGGCGGTGAACAGGCCGTACGGTCCCTCGAAGAACACCCGGGTCCCCGGCTGCACCCCTAGAAGGCGGTGACTGCCGTTGCCTAGATTGCGCACTGTGATCCGCAGGCTTCGGCCGTCGGGAGCCGCCGAGAGTGAGTACGGGTGAGCCTCCAGGCGAAGCCCGGGCGACCAGAACCGCCAGCTGAAGAACTGACCGCCGTGCGCGGCCAACCGGTCAAGGTCGTGACCCGTCATCACGATCGACGCTACGCCGGGTGCCTCGGTGCGCACCTCTGACACCCGAAGCCGGTGACGCAGATTACGCACGAGCGGGATCAGGAACCGGAACACTGCGACGGCGGCAAAGGCACCGACATACAGAGACAGCCAATACCAGCGCGCCCAGGATCCGACAGCGAAAAGCTCCCCCTGACCGAACTGGTGGGGGAGCGCGAGCAGCACGGCGGCATAGACCAGGAGATGCACCAAGTACCAGGCCAGGTACGGAAGCTTGTGCCGCACGATCACGAGGGAGGTCACGACAACGAGAACGAAGAGAGCGAGGGCGAGGAACGCCTGCGGCATGTCCGGCATCGCCGTGATCATGGCGATTGCTTCCGCCACGGGGTTGCGCCCCAGTGCGAGGCCGTAGCCGATGAGCAGCAGAACCATGTGGGCGAGAATCAGATAGAGCACAGGTTTGCCGAGCCGCCGGTGGGCCGCAAGGGCGCGGTCGTAGCCGATCGCCCCGTCGATGACCGGCAAGCGGGCGGCGAGCAGGAGCATGACGAGCAGCAGATCGCTGCCGACCAGGCCGGCCACGATCCCCGTTCCCGTGGCGACGTCACGGATATTCGTGAAGTAGGTCCAGCCCCCGTCGGCCAGGAAAAGGGCCAACACCACGGCAACCGAGAACCATGCCAGTCCCTCCAGGGTGTCCGCCCGGCGCTGACGCCACAAGAATCGCCGTGCGTGCGGTTCGGCGACCGGCACGACGGAATCGACACCAACGCCGTTGGGCCGAGTCACGTCGCTCCTCTTATCTCACCGGATGGCTCTCAATGTAGCCGGTTCCGCGCCGGCGCACGGCGACCCAGCAGGCCCTAAACGCGGGCGCGCTGCAGCGACTGGGTGATGCGGCTGGCCTCCTCGAGCAGCAGTTGGCCGAGCACCACGCGTCGATCCGGCGCGAAGCGACGCTCGATGCCGGTCAGTGACAGCGCCCAGCCGGGCTGGCCGGATCGGTCGAAGATCGCGGCCCCCATTCCCCAACTGCCCTCGAGGATGAGCCCCGGGTTCACTGAATAGCCGGTGATCCGGGTCTGTTCCAGATTGGCACGGATGGCCGCGGGCGAGTGCTTCTCACCCCACCGCTCGACGAAGGCGTCGTCCTGCACCAGGAACTGCTCGATCTCTGTCTCCGGCAGATAGGCGAGGATGGCCAACCCCGCCGAGGCGACTCCCAGCGGCAGTCGCAGACCCTCGTGCAGCACGAAGGAGCGAATCGGAAAGCTGCCTTCCTCGCGCAGCAGGCACACGGTTTCGGCGCCGCGCCGGATGGAGAGGAATGCGCTCTCGCCGGTCTCCTCGGCCAGCCGCAGCAGGCTGGGTCGGGCAAGCTCCTCGATCGGGTAGCGGTGGGCGGCGACCGTGCCCATCACGAAGATCTCGGGGCCGTAGTGCCAGGTGTGCCTGACCGGGTTGTGGTCGAGCAGGCCCTCGGCGGCGAGGGAGCTCAGCAGCCGGTGCACGGTGGGGCGGGTCAGCCCGGAGTCCCGCACGATCTCGGCCAGGGGTGTGCCGGCGGGATTGCGCCCTACGAGCTGCAGGATGCGGGCGATCCGGGTGACCACCTGGGCTCCCTGCACGGGCACGGACTGCGGGGATTTGATGCCGGTCACGGTGGACTCCTGTCCATAATGTGGATTCAAGTGAGCCTAGTGCTCATGGCGTGGATGCTCAACGAATTCCGCTTTGTTGTTGCGATTGACAGTCCCTTTCGCGGCCCCCTAACATGACCAACGGAAGTCGTGTCCACAAGGTGGATACATTTACGGATACTCAACGAGGAGAATTCCATGACCAAGGTCCGGTCCAGCGCACGTGAAGCTCTCGGAGACGTGCTCCGCGACGGCATGACTCTCGCCGTCGGGGGCTTCGGCCTCAGCGGTATCCCGGCCGACCTGATCGACGCCGTGCGGGCATCCGGTGTGAAGGATCTCACCGTGGTGTCCAACAACATGGGCGTCGACGGCAAGGGCCTCGGCGTGCTGCTCGAGGCCGGTCAGGTGCGACGCGTGATCGCCTCCTACGTGGGCGAGAACAGGCTCTTCGCCGAGCAGCTGCTCGACGGTCGGCTCGAGGTGGAGTTCAGCCCGCAGGGAACCCTGGCGGAACGGCTCCGCGCGGGCGGGGCCGGCATCCCCGCGTTCTACACGAAGACGGGCGTGGGTACCCTGATCGCCGAGGGCAAGCCGCTGGCCGACTTCGACGGGGAGACCTATCTGCAGGAACGGGCGATCATCGCGGATGTCTCCCTCGTGCATGCCTACCGGGCCGACACCGAGGGCAATCTCGTCTACCGCTATACCGCCCGCAACTTCAACCCCGTAGTGGCCGCGGCGGGCCGCGTGACGATCGCCGAGGCCGAGGTCATCGTGGAACGCGGCGAGATCGATCCGCACGACGTCGTGACTCCGGGGGTGTTCGTGCAGCGGCTGGTGCAGGCCTCGAATCGGGTCAAGGACATCGAGCAGCGCACGGTGCGCCCCCGCCCCGCCGCAATGCCGGCCTGATACGCATCCGACTTCACCGACCACCCACCGACTGCAGGGAGCAAGACCATGGCATGGACGCGCGACGAGATGGCTGCAATCGCGGCCGAAGAACTGAGCGACGGCGACTACGTGAACCTGGGCATCGGCATCCCGACGCTCGTCGCCAACAACCTGCCCGAGGGGGTGCAGGTGACGCTGCAGAGTGAGAACGGGCTGCTCGGCATGGGCCCGTTCCCGTTCGAGGGCGAGGAGGACGCCGACCTCATCAACGCCGGCAAGCAGACCGTCACGGTGCAGCCCGGCGGCTCCATCTTCGACTCCTCGGCCTCGTTCGGCATGATTCGTGGCGGTCATATCAAGGTGGCCATTCTCGGGGCCATGCAGGTGTCGGGCCGGGGAGACCTGGCCAACTGGACCATCCCGGGCAAGATGGTCAAGGGCATGGGCGGTGCGATGGACCTCGTCGCGGGAACGCCTCGCGTGGTCGTGCTCACCGAGCACACGGCCAGGGACGGCTCGCCCAAAATCGTCAATGAGTGCAGCCTCCCCCTGACCGGCCTCAAGGTCGTCGACCGCATCATCTCCGATATCGCAGTCTTCGATGTGACGGATGCCGGACTCCTCCTGCGCCGTCTGGCTCCCGGCGTCAGCATCGAGGAGGTTCGGGCGGCGACAGAGCCGGACTTCACCGTCGCCGCCGACCTGAACGGGGTGGCCGCATGAGCCTGCGCGAGCAGTTCGGCACGGATGTGCTGCTGGCCGGCTGGGGCCACAGCCGCTTCGGCAAGCTCACGGACGAGACCCTGGAATCCCTGATCGTGCAGGTGGCCTCCGAAGCGATCGCCAACGCCGGCGTCCAACCCGCCGACATCGACGAGATCTTCCTCGGCCAGTTCAACTCGGGTCTGCTTCCGCTCGGCTTCCCCTCATCCCTGGTGCTGCAGACCGACCCGGCCCTGGCGAACGTGCCGGCCACCCGGGTGGAGAACGCCTGCGCCTCGGGCTCGGCGGCGTTCCAGCAGGGCGTGAAGTCGATCCTGGCGGGCACCGCCCGCACGGTGCTCGTGGTCGGAGCCGAAAAGATGACCCAGGCCGCACCCGAACTTGTCGGTTCGGCACTGCTCGGCGCCGATTACGACATGGCCGGCAAGCGCTCGACGACGGGATTCGCCGGGCTCTTCGCCACGGTCGCCCAGGCCTACGAGGAACGCTACGGCGCCGTCGGGGACGTGCTCGGGTCGATCGCGGCCAAGAACCACCGCAATGGCGTGGCCAATCCCTACGCCCAGCTGCGCAAGGACCTCGGTGAAGAGTTCTGCCGCACCGTCTCGGACAGGAACCCGATGGTGGCCAGCCCGTTGCGCCGCACCGACTGCTCCCCGGTCTCCGATGGGGCTGCCGCCGTGGTGCTGACCTCTGAGCGGTTCCGCTCGGGCAGCGCGGCAACCGTGCCCGTGCGCCTGGCCGGCTTCGGCCAGGCCAACGATTTCCTGCCGGCCGCGCGGCGTGACCCCACCGAATTCGCGGCCACCCGCGTCTCCTTCGAACGTGCCCTCGCGATGGCCGGCGTGGGGCTGGACGACATCGACTTCGCCGAGGTGCACGACTGTTTCACCATCGCGGAACTGATCATGTACGAGGTCATGGGTCTCACCGAACCGGGGCAGGGCCGTCGGGCCGTCGAGGAGGGCTGGGTGTTCCGTGGCGGCAGGATGCCCGTGAACATCTCCGGCGGGCTCAAGGCCAAGGGGCACCCGGTCGGCGCCACCGGGGTTTCCCAGCACGTGGTGTCGGCCATGCAGCTGACCGGTACGGCGGGGGAGATGCAGCTGCCGGATCCGCGCCGGGCCGTCGTGCAGAACATGGGTGGTGTAGGGATCGCCAACTACGTCAGCGTGCTGGAGCAGGTCTAGCGGTGAAGGGCGGAGCCCCGCCCCTCACTACGCCATATGGGTGCGGGCGAAGGCGGATGCCTCGGCGACCTGCTCCGGAGTCGGGCGCACCCCGGTGTAGCGCTCGAACTGCTCCGCCGCCTGCAGGGCGATGACCTCGGCGCCCGTGATCACCACTTTGCCGGCCGCCCGCGCGGCCAGAATGAGCGGAGTCTCCGCGGGCAGAGCGACCACGTCGAAAACGGTGGTCGCCTCGGCGATGGCCTCGGCAGAATAGGACAGGTCGTTCGCCTCGGCCCCACCCGTCATCCCGATCGGGGTGACGTTCACCAGCAGGGGCGCGGACAGCCCGGCCGGCTCCGCCGCCCACCGGTAGCCGAGCTCGGTGGCGAGAGCCTGCCCCCGCGTCTTGTTCCGGGCGATCAGGGTGCCGTTTTCGAATCCGGAATCGCGGAAGGCGGCAGCGACGGCCTTCGCCATGCCGCCGCTGCCGCGCAGCAGGAACGGGGTGGCCGGATCGATGCCGCGCGCGTGAATCAGGTCGGCCGCGGCGATGTAGTCGGTGTTCGACGCCCGCAGGCAGCCGTCGTCGTTCACGATCGTGTTGATCGACTGAATCGCGCTCGCCGAGGCATCCATCTCGTCGACCAGGGCGATCACGTCTTCCTTGAACGGCATCGACACCGAACAGCCACGGATGCCCAGCGCCCGTACCCCACCGATCGCCGACGCGAGATTCGCCGTCGTGAACGCTTTGTAGACGAAATCGAGCCCCAGCTCGGCATAGAGGTAGTTGTGGAAGCGGGTGCCGAAGTTGCTGGGCCGGGCTGCGAGCGAGATGCAGAGGCGGGTGTCTTTGTTGAGCAGGGGCTGCGAGGTCATGCGTCCCAGTTTACGAGCGCACCGTTGCCATCCCGCGATAGCGGCGCCGAGCTCGCCCCGTGCGGTCGAGCCCTGGCGGTACGCCGGTCGAACTCGACCGGATCTGCCGATCTCGGCGCCGGGGGCGGGCGCCCCATCCGTCCCGCAACACGAGTATGCCCTTGCCGTCCGCCGCCGATAGAGTCTGTCGTAGGAGGCTGGGGGTCAGACGATGGATGCAGAGCCGCGCGAGACAGCGAGCACGACGATCAGCCTGCTGCTGCGCTACGTCCGCGAGCAGGGCGGCGACGGGGCCGTGGCCGAAGTGCTCGACCGGGCTGGTGTGCAGCAGGATGCTGCGGCCTTGGAGGCCACGTCGATGTGGGTCGGGTACGACACACGCATCCGGCTGTTCGAGGCTGCGACGGCGGTTCTGGGCGACGCGACGACCATGTTCGCCGTGGGCGCCAGCGCGGTCAGCGAGAACATCCCGCCCGTGCTCGTGCAGCTCCTGAGCCTGTTCGCCTCGCCCAGTGCGGTGTATCGCCAGATGCCGCGGATTGTGCCCAAGTTCACCACGACTTCCACGATCGATGCAATCGAGGTCGGACGCACCTCGGCCCACCTGCGCTACCGCCTCCACGACGGGTATCGCCCGTCCCGACTGGACTGCCAATACGCCCAGGGGCTGTTCTCCGCCGTCACGGCAAGCTTCGGGCTTGCGCCCGCGGAGGTCAGCCACCCGGAATGCCAGTCGGACGGCTACCCGGCCTGCGAATATGTGCTGACGTGGTCGACGCGGGTGCGCTGGCGGGCGTGGCGCACCCGGAACCGGCTGGTTGCCGCCGCCCTGGACGTTCTCCGGAACAAGGTGCGTGAGGTGCAGTCGGCCGCCGCCGACCTCGTCAGCAGCGACGACGTCGACGAGGTGCTCGCGCGGATCGTCGATCGGGCTGCCTCTGCGGTGCTTGCTCCGGGGTACCTGCTTCTGATCGAATCCGACGGTGATGGTGCGCCGCTGGTTCGCCATCGCGGGCTCAGTGACACCGTTGCCGACGGCCTCGTGACACAGATGTTGCGTGGCGAGTACCTGGGCGAGCATGCGCTGGTCGTCGACATCGCCTCCAACCGCAGGACCCACGGCCGCCTGGCCGCACTGTTTGCGCAGGGACAGGCCCCGATGCCCGGAGACCGGGCTCTTCTGGAGGCCTACGCCGGGCACGCCGCGGCAGCCCTCGACCTGTTCACCGCGCTCGACGAATCACGCCGGGAGGGGCTGCGAACGGCCGCGCTGCTCGGCCTCGCGCACCGACTGGCCACGAGCGACGGCGTCGAGGCGATCGCCGGGGTGCTCACGGCGGCCCTCCCGACGATCGTCGAATGCGACGCGGCCTCGGTGCTGCTGTGGGACGCCGAAATCGGCGTGCTTCGTCCGGCCTCGGTCGTCGGCTTCGAGCCGGCTGTTCGAGACCACTTTCTGAGCGTCGCACTGACGGTGGAGCAGACCCCGGAGTTGCTCGGGGTGCTCCAGCGGCAGGAACTCGTGGTCTTCACCGCGGACACGGCCAGCCCGGCCCTGGCTGTGCTGCTGCGTGATGTCGGGGCACACACCGTCGTGGCGGTTCCGCTTCTGGCCGGCGACACCCTGATGGGGGTGGCCACGGTCAGCTGGACCGGAGCGGTCTCAGCCTCGGTCCTGGCGGAGGCCAGCGCCCTGCTCGAGGGCGTCGGTCACCAGGGGGCGACCGCCATGCAGAAGGCCCGGCTGCTCGCCACGGTTCGGCACCAGTCACAGCACGACGCCCTGACGGGCCTGCCGAATCGTGTCCTCTTCGCCGCAGAGCTGCACACTGCACTAGCGGAGGGTCAGAACCACACCACCACGGCGGTCCTGTTCTGCGACCTTGACAACTTCAAGCGCGTGAACGACCGCCTGGGTCACCGGGTCGGCGATGAGCTGCTGCGGCAGGTCGCGATGCGACTGCGCGCGGAGGTCCGCAGCGGTGACGTGATCGGACGGCTCGGGGGTGACGAGTTCGCGGTCCTGGTCACAGGCCTGGAGGGAGAGGCTGCGGCCATCGACCTGGCCCGTCGGGCGGTGGACCGCCTGAACCTCCCCTTCCACCTCGCCGGCCAGGATCTTCGGATCTCTGCCAGCGTGGGCGTGGCCGTGCACACGGGACAGGGAGGCCGCGGAGAGCGCCTGCTCGACGAAGCCGACGGCGCGATGTACACGGCGAAGAGAACCGGACGCAACCAGATCGCCCTCGCGGGACGCCAGGAGCCGGGGGTCGCCGACACGTCCCTGCCGCTGGAACTGGCGTGCGCCCTGGACGAGAACCAGATGAGGCTGCACTTCCAGCCGGTGGTCGACATCTCCCGCGCGGGGGAGGAGAGCGTGGTCGGCGCGGAGGCTCTCATCCGCTGGGAGCACCCCCGCCTGGGTCTCCTGGCTCCGGCCGCGTTCCTTCCGGTGGCTCAGGAGACGGGTCTGATCACTGACCTGGACCTGTGGGTTGTCGGCGCCGCCTGTGCCGCCCTGGCCGGCTGGCCGCAGCGGGCAGGGCGACCGTACGGCGTCGCGGTCAACCTCGACGCCGCCACGCTGCTCGACCGAAGACTGGTTCCCACGGTTCGTGCCGCCCTCAACCGGCATTCCCTCGAGCCGGAGCGGCTCATTCTGGAGGTTGTGGAGAGCAGCGCCCTCATCGACACCCCTCGCATCGTCGAACGCCTGGTGGAATTGCGTCGCCTGGGCATCCATATCTCACTGGACGACTTCGGGACCGGTTTTTCGACGCTCGCCTGGCTGAACAGCCTGCCGGTCGATCAGATCAAGATCGACCGCAGCTTCATCATGAATCTGCCTGACTCCGCCTCCGTGCCGCTCGTGCAGGGAATCCTGGCGCTCGCGTCCAAGCTTGGCGTCGAGGTGGTCGCCGAGGGTGTGGAGACCCTCGACCAACTCGAAATTCTGCGTGCCAGCGGATGCGTGCTGGCCCAGGGCTACCTGCTGGGTCGCCCGAGCGCGACCTTCGACCCGGCCAGCATGCGGTCCGTGGCGCCCGCCCGCCCTGCCCAGCGCCAGGCGCGCATCCCGGCGGGGACAGCCCCCACGAATTCGACGGAGATTCTGCCGTAAACACCCTCACAGCCGTGGAAACGGGCGCTGGAAGGCGAAATCTCCGTCGAATTGGTTCGGGCCGAGCGGGCCGGCCCGGCGTGCTGCGGCGGGGTCAGTCGATGCGGGCGACGCTGACGGCGATCTCGGCCACGTCCGGGTTGCCGTTCTGCTCGAGCTGATCCGTGATCGCGTCGTGCACGCGACGACTCACATCGATCGCCGTGTAGGGGGCGTTGACTCCGATCTTGACCGCGATCTCCAGGCCGGCCTTCTTCTCGTCGACCGAGACGGAACTGTTCGATTTCTGCTCGCCGGTCACGGCTTCGACGGTGGTGGCGATCACCGTTTTGACCACGGCCGCGACGAGCGGCGCCGCCGAGTACAGCTCATCCACGCCGGGGACGGCCAGCACCACCTTGTCGAGCCGGTCGGGAAGCGTGGACGACGTTCCGGGGTCGGTCGACACCGGGTCCGGCGAAGGGGCGTCACTCATCACTGCTCGCTTTCGCCGGTGGGACAAAGGGTTGGTACAGATCGCGGATGGTGATGTCGATGGCCTCGACCGCGAGCTCGGTGTGCTGGCGCAGCGCGGCGTAGAGCGCCTCCCGGAGCTGATCGGCGAGCGATGCGATGATCTCGCCCTCTAGGACCGTGGCATCCACGCGCACCGTGATGGGTGCGCCCGGCTCGGTGACATCGCCGTCGAGGTGGCACCGTCCGACGATGATGTTCGGCACGCTGTCGCCGGCGGCACGCAGGATGCCGCGCACCGCGCCTTCGGTCACGCTCAGGCGAGCGGTCGGCGAGGAGTGACTGATCGGGATATCGCGGCCTGCGCGGGCCTCGAGGCTGATGTGTTGCAGAATCGAGCTGACCCAGCTGTCCTCGCGCTCGGATTCACGTTGAGCGTCTTTGAGGAGCAGGTCGCGGTGCACGCTGCGCAGTCGCTGCATCCCGTTCAGTGCGGTCTGGCACTCGGGGGAGCCTTCGATGCTCGGATCGGCCGGGGTACGGTCCCGATCGAGGTAGTCGCTCAGCTCTTCGAAGGTGTGTCCGGCAAGCGCGTCGGAGGATGTCATCGCCATTCCTCCATCTCTTGGAGCAGTGTTTTTCGTGCACGGGCCAGTAAGCCGCGAACCGTCGAAACGGGGATCTCCAGTTCGGCAGCGATCTCGCCGTAGCTGCATTCCGCGAGTTCCCGCAGCATCCAGCAGCGGCGCTGGTCTTCGGGTAGTTCGGCAAGGACCCGAGTCAGTGCTTCGGTCTGCGACCCTGCCTCTGCCAGTCTATGGGGGGACTGCTGTGCGGGGGCTGGGGCGTCGGTGAGGTCGATGTTCACGTGCTGGCGCCGGGCGCGAACCCGGTCGACGCTCTTGCGGCTCACGATGCGCATCAACCAGCTCTTGACCGCGGCGCCGTTCTCGAGCGTGGGCAGTTGCTGCCAGGCCGTGATGAAGGACTCCTGAACGACGTCATCCATTTCATCGTTCGATCCCAGGACCCGGCTGGCGTAGACCCGCATCAACGGTCCGTAGCGACGAACCAGCACCTCGAACGCCCGCATGTCCCCGTCTGCGGCGCGATCGGAGAGGACCTGGTCGGGGAACGACTCGAGCGGAGACGCGACTGGTTCGCGGGTCGGGGTAGGTGGCATCGTCCGTTCGCCCTCCATTCACCAGCAAGAAAAACACATGACAGATCCGTGTGACAAATATCCCACAAACAACGTCCTATAACTGACAGCCTCTGTCACCCGCAGACCCGAAGGACGCCCGATGCTCTATCTACCCGCCGCCGATGACACTCGACCCGCCATCGCGATCGTGCCAACGTTCGATGCCCTGCTCGCCGGACCGGCCGACGATGACGCCGAAACCGGGGAGCCGGTGGCTGCGTCCCCGTATGTGTGGCGCACCCGCGCCTGGCTGCCCCCCACGAAACACCAGCGGAAAACCGACATCAGCGTGGCGAAGGCCGGCGCAATCGCCAAGGACACCGTCACGCACTGAACCACTCCCTCAAGACTGGCGCTCGGGCATCCGAGGCGCCGCATGACCGGGGGCCGCGATCGACAGGGGCGAAAAGCGGCCCCCACCACCTCACCGGCTCCGCGCCGTCCGCCCCGGTCGACCTCTCAGATCCAGTCGTTGCGTTTGAAGAGCACATAGAGCAGCGCCGAGAGGCCAACGATGAGCGCGGCCGAACTGTAGTAGCCCAGAGGTTGGGCGAAGCCCGGATACGGCACGTTCTGGCCATAGAAACCCGTGATGGCCGTGGGCACGGCGATGATGGCTGCATAGCCGGTGACCTTCTTGGTGATCACGTTCAGTCGGTTTCCCTGAATCGCCAGGTTCGCTTCGAGGATGCTGGTCGCCAGATCGCGCAGGCTCTCCGTCCATTCCATGGCCCGAAGCACGTGGTCGTACACGTCCTGGAAATACGGTCCCATTTCGTCCTGGAGCAGATGCAAGTCCCGCCGGAGCAGCGTGTTCACTACTTCGCGCATGGGAAGGATGATCCGCCGCAGCGTGACCAGGCTTTTCCGCAGTTGGAAAGAGCGGCGCTGCACCTGCTCCTGATCGGAATTAGGCAGGAAGAGCTGATCCTCGAGGTCCTCGATTTCATCGTCGAGGGCTTCAACCGCCTCGAAGTAGCCGTCGACGAGATAGTCGAGCAGACCGTGCAGCAGGTAGGACACACCGTTGCGAGCCAGATCGGGTGAAGAATCCCACCGGTTCACAACCGCAGCCAGGTCGAACTGTCCGTTGGTGTGCACGGTCACGAGCGCCCGGTCGGTGATGAACGCAGCGATTTCGTTCGTGGTCACCTTCGCCGTGGACGGCTCGATGTCGATGGAATACGCAGACAGGAACAGGTGGTCCGGGTACCGGTCGAGCTTCGGGCGCTGACGCAGGGTGAGAGCGTCTTCCACCGCCAGCTCGTGCAGCCCCAGCTCCCCGGCCAGCAGGGCCAGGTCGCTCTCGCCGGGATCGGACAGATCCACCCAGACGACGCTGTCGGGCAGGGCGAGATGCTCCGACACCTCGGCGAGGGGAAAGTCCTCATCGACGAGGGTGCCGTCGCGGTAACAGCGGGTTCGTGTGCGCACACCTCAGTCAAGCGCGCCGAACGGGTTGCGCCCGCGGGGCGCGCCGGATCAGTCGTTCGAGCCGACCCAGGCGGCGACGGATGCGACCGTGTCCAGCACCTGCGTGCGTCCGGCATCCGTCAGCTCGATGCGGAAGCTCGGTGAGCCCAGAGTCGTGGCCACCGTGAGGCGGGCGCTGGCGTCGGCCGCCGTCCAGAGGAGCTCGAGCCGGTCGCCGCCGACGGTGGACCAGGAGAAGTCTCCCGTGAATGCCGGGTGCGTGCTGCGGATGCGGGCCAGGCCCAGCTGGGCCCGGGTCACGTCGGTGGCAAGGGCTCGGTCGACCTCCTCCGCGGTGTAGACATGACGGTTCACATCGCGGCCGTTGCCGGTGCGCCCGAACAGCTCGGTGTCGTCGAGGCCGCCGAGCAGCCCGACGTAGTACACCTGGGGGCGGCCGGGGAGGAAGTGCTGCACGGCGCGGGCCAGGATGTACGGCACCTCCTCGCCGCCGAGAACGCTGAAGAACGTGGCGTTGATCTGGTGCGGCAGCGTGAACCACTCCGGAATGACGGATGCGATCGCGGAGTGGCCGTTCGTGGCGCGTTCCGCGCGGGCGAAGATGTCGACCATCTCGGCCTGGGTCAGCAGGCCCGGCTTGTCGCCGATCGGGCCGGCGTCGATGATGCCGATGCCGTCGTGGGTGTCGAGCACTGTGATGGCGTTCTCGGGGCGGATCTGGAACCAGTCGGCGAGGCGGTCGACGGTTCCGGTGCCGAGCGAGTGCAGCAGCAGGGGAGCCAGCGCGAAGTCGTAGACACGGTCGACCAGCGGGGCGATCGCGAGCTGCTGGCTGTAGTGCGCGTGAACCTCGACGAGCACCTCGAGGTTCTCCTCGTGGGCGAGGGCGACGACCGTGCGGGCGAACTCGAGGGTCTGCTCGGTCATGAAGCTGTCGGTGCCGGGGGTCTTCACGGCGTAACCGACGGCGTCGAGCCGCACAGTGGACACCCCGCCTCCGGCCAGCGTCTGCAGCACGCGGCGCAGGTAGGCGAGGGCGGCCGGGTGGTTGACGTCCAGGTCGACCTGGGTGGGCATGAAGGTCGTCCAGACCAGGTGGCGGCTGCCGTCGGCGCCCTGATAGGCGGTGAACGGAAGGCCGGGCCGGGGCCGGTAGAACGCCGTCACATCCTTCTCGGTTCCGCCGTTCGGGAACACGGTGTCAAAGGTGAGGAACATGCCCTCGTAGTCGGAGGCGGTGCCGTTGGCCAGCCAGTCGATGAACTCCACCGAGGAAGAAGACACGTGGTTGACGATCAGGTCCGCGGTGAGCCCGCGCGATCCGGCAAGGGCGCGCATATCGTCCCAGCTGCCGAGGCGGGCATCGACCGCCGCGTGGTCGATCGGGTCGAACCCGGCATCCGCGCCGTCGAAGGGTACGTAGAAAGGCAGAACGTGCACGCTGCCGAACGCGCGCAACGGCCCGTCCAGCACTGCCTGCAGGTCATGAATGGTGCCGCCGAGGCGATCGGCGTAGACGAGCAGTTCGACAGCGGTCATGTTCAACTCCGGTTCGATTCGGCGCCACCCGAAGAGGTGCCGATTCAGAAGTTACGGCACCGGGTCGGTCAGTGCAATTCCGGCCGCGTCAGGCCGGCGAATCCACCGACCTCGCCCCGGTTTCCGTGACCATGGCCGAGACGGCGTCGGGATGTCGGGATGACGGGGTGTGCCGGGCTTTATGCGCGCGGAGCGTCCTGGTCGCCGAGGTTGGTCCAGTGCTTCTCGGAGCCGCATTCCTCGCACTGGAACCAGATTTCTTCATCGGCAAGGGTGTCCGTTGACACGGCCCGAGTGCGCATTCGTCCGGCGCATGCGCCCTGCTGGCAGTGGGGATTGAAGTCCATGTGTGGAGCGCTCTCTCTCGGCGCAACCGCACCCTCGTTGATGACCGTGACGGAGACACTACTCCGATACGGCCCTCGCGACCAGAGCCTCGGTGGAACTACCCGCCGAAGCTCGCGAGGAGCAGGGGGAGGGTGTTCATGATCAGGCCGAGCACCAGCGCGGCAGCCCCGACGGCTGCGGGCCACATGCCGGCGGGCACGCCCAGGTGTCGCGCCCGCAAGCCGAAAGCCATAGCAGGAATGGTCGGCGCGATGAGAACGAGAACCGACGGGATTCCGGCCACCGCCACTACGCCGAGCGGGATCAGCTTCGTGCCGCCGCCCTCGTAACCCTGCAGGCTCAGCAGGGCGTCACCCAGAAGTATGGCTGCGACGAAGGACACCGGCAACAGGGCCACGAAAATCCAGGCGGTGATGAGGGCGCGGCGCCCGTGGCGGGGTGTCTGGTCCGCCGGAACATCGGCGTTCGTGCTTGACGTCGTCATGGTCGCTCCCCTGTCATTGCCAGACTGCCCGCCCGTCGCGCACCGAGCAAGGGAGAGTGGCTGGCCTCGCGGGGGCATCAGTTCGTGTATTCCGTGATAATTTCGCCAGATCATGTCAGACCTGCCTGTCGCCTCCTCCCGCCCTGCCGAGCCGGCACGACCGCCGCGGCCGCAGCAGTCGCTATCCCGAGTCGAGGTCGCCGATATCGCGGTTCGCCTGTTTCAGGAGCACGGCTATGAGGCCACCAGCACCGTGGACATCGCCGAGGCGGCCGGGATCTCGCGCAGCACCTTCTTCCGCCAGTTCCGGGCCAAGGAAGATGTGATCTTCGCCGACCACGCAGAACTGGTCGCGAGCATCGATGAGTACTTCCGGGTGTCGCACGCCGACCCCTGGCTGGCCGTGTGCGAGGCGGCCGCCATGGTCTTCGAGCGCTTCCGCGAGCGACTCGAGATCGTGCGGATCCGGGACCGGGTCCTGCGCGACACTCCCGTGCTGCGAGACCGGGAAACCATCATGGCCATCCGCTATGAACGGCTGTTCGCCAGCTACCTGCGCAGCGCCGTTCCCGAAGTGCCGCCTTTGACCGCGATCCGGTTCGCAGCGGCGGTGACCGCCACCCATAACTTCGTCCTGCGCCGGCTGATCCGGGCCGAGGACAACGTCGGCCGGTTCTCGCTGGCCGCCGAACTCGCCGAGGTGCGACGGCTCTTCCATCCGGATGCGGCGGCGCCGGCCCCGGAGGGGCGGTCCGCCGGCGAGCTGGTCGTCGCCGTCTTCCCGGCCGCAACGGACCCCGGAGTGCTGGCTCGCGCCATCGAGGAGCGCCTGCGCGCTCAGGTGCGTTCTCTCTGAGACTCAGTTTCACTTGACCTGAGACTGAGTGTCAGCTAGAACTTGTACTTAGGCATTTTTCTGACCGGCGCAAGGGGGCACCGTGCACGATGGGCTGAGCATACGAGTCGGCGTCACCACCCGACGGGTCGGGGGCCGACGGTTCGCCCTGGTGGGCTTCGCGCCTCCGCCCGGGATGATCCTCTCCTGGGGCTGGGAGGCGCTTGAGGCCCTCGGTGAAGCGGTGCGCTCGATCGACATCAGCCAGGTCGATGCGGTCGCTTTCACGGGAGAGGGCGCCGTGTTCGGCGCGGGAGCCGATCTGGGGCCCTTCCGTTTCGCCGCGTCCCCGGCCGACGGTGAGCGCATCGCCCGCGCCGGCTACCTGGTCCTGGACGACATCAGCCGTCTGGGCGTGCCCACCTTCGCCTTCCTGAACGGGACCGCCCTGGGCGGCGCCCTCGAACTGGCCCTGCGCACCGACTACCGCACCGTGGCCCGGTCGGCCCGCAGTTTCGGGTTGCCCGAGGTTCGATTGGGTCTCGTGCCGGGCTGGGGTGGCCTGTCCTCCCTCGCTGACCTCGTCGGAGTCGACGACGCCGCGGACATCGCGATCTCCCGCTCGCTCTCCGGCCGGTCCCTCACGGCCGTCGAGGCCTGCGATCGAGGTCTCGCTGATGTGATCGTCGCTGACGAGGGCTTCCTCGAGGCGTCGCTCGACTGGGCCGCCCGGACCCTTGCCGACCCGCTGACTCTCGCCCCCACATCCGCGGCGGTGCCCGACGTCTGGGATCCGGCGGCCGTGCGTGCCGGCGTCGCCCGACGGATCTCCGGCGCCATCCCCGCAGTCGAGGCGGCACTGGGACTGCTGGCCATCTGGCATTCCCGCCGAGCGGGCGCATCCGCAACGACCGACTCGGGAGCGCTGGAAACCGCGCCCGGCCTGACCCGCACGGCCGCGCGACGGGCCCGGGGAGCCGATCCGGTGGAGGCCGAGACCATCGAGGCGTTCGGCGCGCTGCTGCACAGCGACGAGTGCCGCGCCGCCGTCTACGCGTTCTACGCCCTTCAGTCCGCCCAGAAACGCAGCAGCCGTGCCGGGACCGGTCGGGAGCCGACCCGCGTGGGGGTCGTCGGCGGCGGGCTGATGGCCACCCAGCTCGCACTGCTGTTCGCCGACCGCCTGAATGTTCCCGTGCGGATCACCGACCTCACGCCCGACCGGGTGAGCCAGGCGATCGACCGCATCACCGACCAGCTCCAGCGTGCCGTGACCCGGGGAACCCGCACGGCCGCGGACAGCGCCCGGATCGCCGCCCTGGTGTCCGGCACCAGCCAGGTCGCCGACTTCGCCGACTGCGACATCGTGATCGAGGCGGTCTTCGAAGACCTCGAGATCAAACGGGACGTCTGGGCGTCGGTCGAACATGTCGTCACCAGTGACACCCTGCTCCTCACCAACACGTCGTCGCTCGGGATCGCAGATCAGGGTGCGCAGCTGAACCACCCGGAACGGTTGATCGGCTTTCACTTCTTCAACCCGGTCACGGTGCTGCCGCTGGTCGAGATCGTGCGGGCACCCCGCACCAGCGCGGAGACCGTCGACGCGGCCTTCGCGCTCGCCGTTCGGCTCGGCAAGACCGCGGTGCTGGTGGCGGACTCGTCCGGGTTCGTCGTCAACCGCCTGATCACCCGCTGGTTCAGCGACACGCTCGCCCTCATCGACGCCGGAGCGGACGCCGAGATCGTCGACGCGGCCCTCGTCGGTGACGGGTTCCCGATGACGCCGCTCACGCTCATCCGTCACATCGGACCGGCCGTGCAACTGCACATCCTCGACACCCTGCACCAGGGCTTCGCCGACCGGTTCACGGTGAGCCCGAGCCTGCAGCGGATCGTGCAGCTCTCGCTGCCCGGCTATATCGGGCCCGACGGCCGGCTCACGGCCGCCGCCGCCGCCGCGGTCGAGGAGATCCTGCCCCCGGCCGCCGCCCGCCCGCCCGTGCCCACCGACCCGGCCGTCGTGCGCCTCGGACTACTGCGGGGTCTGGCCGACGAAGTCGGGCGGATGCTCGCCGACGGCACCGTGCAGAGCCCCGCCGACATCGACGCCTGCATGATCCTCGGGGCGAACTACCCGCACCACACCGGCGGGCTGACCCCGCTGCTCGACCGCTCGGGAGCCTCCCTGGCGGCCCGCGGCGCCCTGTTCCACCCGGCCGGCGTGGCCGGCGTATGAGCTTCGAATCCGTCCTCCACGAAAGGGAAACCGTGCCCGACTACGACGTATCCATGCCCCTCGACACCGACTACTACGGTGTGTTCTCCGACGTCCCCGAGGCCGACCGGGCCTTCTGGGACCGGGCCCGCACCTTCGCCACGGAATCCCTGGACGAACTGACCGAGGCCTGGGACAGGGCCGAGTACCCGCTGCACCTGGTTCGGCGCATGGGTGAGCTCGATCTCCTCACCGACGGCGTCGTCGGCCCCGGACTCAGCCCCATGTCTCCGCTGGCAGCCGGGCTCGTCAACATGGAGATCTCCCGCGGCGACGGCTCGATGGGCACCGTGGTCGCCGTGCAGGGCGGCCTGGCCCTGCGCAGCATCGCCCTCTTCGGCAGCCCGGAACAGAAGGAGCGCTGGCTGGTGCCGCTGGCCCGCGCCGAGAAGCTCGGCGCCTTCGCCCTGACCGAACCCGACCACGGCTCCGACTCCGTGGGCCTGGAGACCACCGCGCAGCGCGACGGAGACGAGTGGGTGCTGAACGGCGAGAAGAAGTGGATCGGCAACGGCTCGGTCGGCGACGTCACGGTGGTCTGGGCCCGCGACGACGACGGCAATGTGCGCGGGTTCCTGGTGGAACAGGACACCCCCGGCTACCTCGGCGTGACGATCACCGGCAAAGGCTCCCTGCGCGCCGTCCACCAGGCCCGGATCACCCTCACGGATGTGCGGATCCCGCAGGACGCTGTGCTCCCCGGCACCCGCACGTTCAAGGACGCCTCAGCGGTGCTCTTCGCCACCCGGCTCGGAGTGGCGTGGTCGGCCCTCGGCCATGCCACGGCGGTGTTCGAGGCGGCCCTGAACTACTCGACCCAGCGCATCCAGTTCGGCAAGCCGCTCGCCGGTTTCCAGCTGGTGCAGGAGCGGCTGACCATGATGCTGTCCCGGCTCACGTCGATGCAGCTGCACTGCCTGCGCCTGGCCGAGCTCGACGCCGCCGGAACGCTGCGGCCGATCCAGGCGTCGCTGGCGAAATACCACAACACCAGGGCGGCGCGGGAGATCGCGTCGATGGCCAGGGACATGCTCGGCGGTAACGGCATCCTGCTCGAGAACCACGTCATCCAGCACCTCGCCGACATCGAGTCCATCCACACCTACGAGGGCACCGAGAGTGTGCAGTCGCTCCTGATCGGGAGGGACCTGACCGGGGTCAGCGCCTTCCGCTGACCCGCGCACGACACTGCGACAGACCCTGCGCCACCCCGCGCCCACGGCGCCGAACGACACTGCTGCACCAACCGAAGGACAAAGGAGTCCACCGTGTTTGAACAGATGACGACGCTCGAACCCCTGACCGGACTGCCCAACGATTCGCCGCTCACCCCGCTGCGCTTCCTGCAGCGGTCCGCGGAGGTGTACCCGAACAAGGACGCCATCCTCTACGGCAGCCGCCGCTACAGCTACACCGAGTTCAAGGCGGCCGCGGAACGGATGGCCCGGGGCATCCGGGCCCGCATCACACCGGGTGACCGAGTGGTGTTCCTGGCTCCGAACGTGCCGGAGATGCTGATCGCGCACTTCGCCGTGCCCTTGGCCGGGGGCATCCTGGTGGCGCTCAATTCGCGGCTGGCCCGGCCCGAGATCGAGTACGTGTTGAGGCACTCCGAAGCCACGCTCCTGTTCGTCGACGCCGAACTCGTCGCCACCGTGGGGGACTCCCGGCCCGCCTCGACCTTCCTGACCGGCACGATCGAGATCCCGGACGCCGAGTTCGGCCTGGCTGCGAGCGGCCTGGACTTCGGCCAGCAGACCCTGGAATCCTTCCTGGCCGAGGCCGACGAGGCTGCAGTGACGGATGCCCGCCCGCTGCGCTGGGATATCGACGACGAACGTTCGCCGCTCACGATCAACTACACCTCCGGCACGACCGGCAAGCCGAAGGGCGTCGTCTACTCCCACCGGGGTGCCTACCTGAATTCGTTCGGCGAGGTCTTCCACAACTCGTTCACGAGTTCATCCGTCTACCTGTGGACCCTGCCGATGTTCCACTGCAACGGCTGGTGCACCCCCTGGGCGGTCACCGCGGCCGGTGCCACCCACGTGTGCCTGCGCGCGGTGCGGCCCGACGCCGTCTGGTCGGCGATCGACACCCTGGGCATCACGAATCTCTGCGGCGCGCCCACGGTGTGCAGCCTGATCGCCAATGCCGAGCAGGCGCATCCGTTGTCCAAGCCGCTCAGCATCACCACGGCGGGGGCGCCGCCGGCACCCAGCGTGATCGAACAGTTGGAGACCCTCGGCGTCACGGTGGTGCACGTCTACGGCCTGACCGAGGTCTACGGGCCGTACACGATCTGCGAGTACCAGCCGGAGTGGGACGGCCTGCCCAGCGAGGAGCGGGCCCGCAAGATCTCCCGCCAGGGCGTCGGCATGCTGCAGGCCGAATCGGCCCGGGTGGTCGATGCCGATATGGTCGACGTGCCGAAGGACGGTGCCACGGTCGGCGAGATCGTGCTGCGCGGCAACAACGTCATGCTCGGTTACTACCGGGACCCCCAGGCGACGGCGGAGGCCTTCCGGGGCGGCTGGTTCCACACCGGTGACCTGGGCGTCATGCACCCGGACGGCTACCTCGAACTCAAAGACCGGGTCAAGGACATCATCATCTCCGGGGGCGAGAACATCTCCTCGATCGAGGTCGAGAACGCGATGCTCGCCCATCCCACCGTGCTCGACGTGGCGGTCGTCGGCATCCCGCACGAGAAGTGGGGCGAACGGCCCAAGGCCTACGTCGTGCTGCGGCCCGACCACGCGGTGACGGCCGTGGACCTGCTCACCCACACCCGGTACCTGATCGCGAGTTTCAAGGTGCCTGATGATGTGCACTTCGTCGAAACGCTGCCCCGCACCGCCACAGGCAAGGTCATGAAGATGATGCTCCGCGACCTGCACGCGGCCACCCCGGACTGACACCCGCCCCCAGCTGATCGGTGCGGCCGGGTTTCCATCGTGTTAACAAAGTGACCAATACTCGCATAATGGCACCAAGTCAACGTACGCTTGCACGCAATCACCAGCCTGACCCATCCGGGAATCGACCAGGCAGCACCGCGCAAGCCGCCGAGGGGGCGGACAGAGCGCCTGAACAGAAACCTGAACCATGAGCCACAGCACCCCCACCGACGACGAACTGCTCCTCGAAACGGACTACACCAGCTACGCCAGTTCCTGCCGGGACCCGCACATCACTCCGACGAATGACCTTGTGGAGTGTCGCCGCCAGACCGGGCACGACGACACGCATGCAACCCGGGGCGGCCTGTGCGCCATCCGCTGGGAGGTGCAGGCCCCCCGCGTGGCGTAGCGCCACCCGCCGACGCGCTTTCTGCCGATAGTCGCCGTACCCGCCCAAACGAGGGGTGGGCTCCGTTCGCCCCGTTAGGCTGAACAGGGCACGCCCGAGGGTTTTTCGACGTGTTCACGCTTGATGAGCTGAGCTCGACGAAAAAAGGCCGAACATGACGCAGAACATTTCCGAACTCCCTCGCATTCGCGCGATGATCCGAAGCGACGGTACGGGTGATCTGCTGATCGACGGAGTCAGCCAGCACATCACCGCAGCCGACGAAGCCGGTGTGCGCGAGGAGATCATCAACCGGGTCACGGATGCCGCGCGCTCGATCCGCCGTGCCGTGCGCCTGACCGCGGAAGACGAGCAGGGGCAATCGCCGCTGATCGTGCACCCCAACGGAGATGTGGAAGACGACGGGGCGTTCATCCCCACTCCCGTCGCACCGCAGCAGGACGCGGTGGAGCAGGCAGGGGACGCCGAGGACGCGGAGGCGGAGGCCGAGAATGCCCCGCAGCACTCACCGCGTCCGGCGGCGCGGATCTCGGCCATGCCCGGGGCCACCCCGGTGTCGGCCACCGCGACCGAAACCGAGGTCGTCGAACTGGTCGCCCTGGTCGTCGCCCCGAAGCCTGAGACGGCGGAGGATCAGGCACCGGAGGATGACGCGCCTGATCTCGACGCCGCCGTGTTGGACGCCGCCGCAGTGAACGCCGGCAACATCGAGGATGCCGTGGCCGACGCCGGCATGCTCGGTGATTCCGAGCACGCAACCACCTTTGACGACCTGGTGCTCGACCTGGACGCCGACGCGGACGACGACGAGGACGGCGCCGAGCAGGACGTCGCCGCCGCCGGCTACTTCGCACCGCGGTCAGCCTCGGACAGTGACACCGCCACGGCCACGGCCGAGCCGGCACCGGTGCCGAGCCCGCCCCTGGTGGATCCCGCCGCGGCGCTGGCCGTGCTGGTCGGGTCGGATTCCCCCGCGGTGATCAGCGGGGAGGGTCCCAACCTCGCGGACTTCATGAACTCCCGCCCGCCCCTCGTGGCCGGTCCCGCCCTTCTGGGCTGGCAGGGTGCGATTCGGCGCCTCACCGGCGGGATGGTCGCCCCTGCCCCCGGTGCCGGCGAGATGGCGCACCGCGCGGCGGTCGCCTCCGTCCAGCGCAGTCTGGTGGGCCCGCGCACCATCGTCGTGCTCAACCCGAAGGGCGGCGCGCACAAGACCACGGCCACCCTGCTCATCGCCGCGACGTTCGGCATCCACCGCGGCGGCTACACGCTCGCCTGGGACAACAACGAAACCATGGGCACCCTCGGCGTACGGGCGCAGACCGCCGCCCACACCAACACGGCCGTCGACCTGCTCCGCGACCTCGACAACTTCGCCTATTCCAGCTCCGCCCGGGTGGGAGACCTCGACAACTACGTGCGCAATCAGGGCGACGCCCGGTTCGACGCGCTGGCCTCCGACCTCGACCCGGCCGGCGCGGCCAGCATCGACGACGTGGCCTTCCGCAAATTGCACGCCGCCCTCAGCCGGTTCTACCGGGTGCTGATCATCGACACCGGCAACAACATGCGCGCCTCCAACTGGGAGGCGGCCGTCGAGACCGCCGACCAGCTCGTCGTGGTCTCCACCATCCGGGAAGACACGGCCTACGGCGCGGCTTCCCTGCTGGACGGGCTGCGCCAGAAGGGCCACGCCGATAAGGTCGCCCACGCGGTCACCATCCTCGCCTCCCCGGCCAAGACGGCCGACCGCCAGCTGTCCGTGCGTCTGCACGATCACTTCAGCCAGCTCACCCGCACCGTCGTGGACGTCCCGTACGACGCGGCGCTGGTTGCCGGCGGCTCGCTCAACATCGACGCCCTCGCACCACGCACCCGCGAGGCCTGGCTCCTGGCCACGGCCGCGATCGCCGAGGGACTGTAGGCTCATCGGTCCAGCGGCCCGCCGGCCCGGAACGACCTCGCGATCGACCGGCTGGCACGTGCGTGCCAGCCGGAACACAGGCGGCGTACCGTTCGGTCGGGCATACTGGCCGGAGCCCGGTCTCGAACCAGACGTCCTCGACCCCCTGCCCGTGTCGTACCAGACACCGTCGAACAGAAAGATCAGTGTGCGTAAACTTCCTGCTTTCATTTCCATTGCCACGGTCGCCGTGCTCGCCCTGACCGGCTGCAGCACGTCTCCCTCCGACGAAACCGGCGCGGCGGGGATCGCCTGCGTCGACTCCGGTAAGGCCTCCGAGGCCCTGAAAGTCTCCGGCAAGGCCGACGCGGAGCCCACTGTGACGTTCGAGTCGCCCCTCAAGGCGGAGGCCACCGAGGTCAGCGTCGTCACCGAGGGCAAGGGCGACGCCGTCGCCACCGATGACATCGTCGAACTGGGATTCTCGGTGTACAACGCGACCACGGGCGAGAAGATGAACGCCGGCGGCTTCGGGGACGACCTCGGCGCACCGATCACCATGGCCGAAGAATCCACCGTCTTCCCGGCCCTCATGAAGGGTGTCGCCTGTGCGACCTACGGATCGCGCGTCGCGGTCGTGTCGCCCCCGGCTGACGCGTTCGGCGATGCGGGCAACGAAGAGCTCAAGGTCGCAGCCGACGACAACATCGTCTTCGTGATCGACGTCAAGAGCAAGATCCCGGCCACGGCGAACGGTGACGACCAGACACCGGAAGACGGTTTCCCGACCGTCGAGCTGGCCAAGGACGGCGCCCCGACCGTGGCGATCCCGGCCGCCGAGGCTCCGACCGAGCTGAAGACCTCGGTCCTCAAGAAGGGCGATGGCGCCACCGTCGGCGAGGGGGACACCGTGGTGATGCACTACTCGGGCGTCGTCTGGTCCACCGGCGTGGTCTTCGACCAGACCTGGGGCAAGAGCGGTCCCACCGCGATTTCCCTTGCCTCCGTCGTTCCGGGCTTCTCCCAGGGTCTCGTCGGCCAGACCGTCGGCTCCCAGGTCATGATCGTGATCCCGCCGGAACTCGGTTATGGTGCCGAAGGCCAGCCCGCCGCGGGCATCGAGGGCACGGACACGATCGTCTTCGTGGTCGACATCCTCGCGGCCGGCTAGCTCAGCTTCGCTCGAAGCGTCCGGTCTTCTCTGTCAGACGGATGCGGTAGAGCACCGCCGCCGTCCCGCTCCCGTTCGGCTCACGGCCGGCAGGGTGCGGAGCCGGAACGTGCGCGCGCACCGGCCCCGGCTTCGGGACGGGTGCCGGTGCGGCTCCGGGCACCGGGGCGCGCAACGGGGTCCCGTCGGGCCCGAGGCTGGGCACGGCGGCGGCGCTGGAGGGGGCGCCGCCGCCGAGGAGCGGCTTGAATCGGTCCAGCAGGAGTTGCCGGCCCGCTGCGGCATCCGTTCCGGTCAGTTCTTCGTAGTGACCCCAGGCGATCACTGTGCGCCAGTTGCCCAGGTCGTCGACCTGCTCCACCTCGAAGCAGACCGACGGGTTGGCTCGCATCATCGTCACCTTGCGGCCGGCGCCTGAATGACCGTAGACGGCTTCTCCGTCGTAGGCATAGGACACCGGCACGATGTAGGTCCGCTCATCGATGTGGCAGCCGATCCGGCCGATCATCGCCTCGAGCAGCACGCCTTCAATTTCCTGGTCGTTCAGTTCACCGAGCATGCGGTCAGTGTGGCCCCAGGCCGGAGGCCGCGCCAGTAGCTGTGGCCGGCGCCGGCGCGCGCATGTCAGGATCGAGGCATGAACCGCACCGTCTCCGCTCACCTCTCGCTCGAGGCCCTGGCTCCGGCACGTCTCGTGCTGTCGATTGCCGTGGCCGCCGATTCCGCTGACGCCGCCGACCCGGGGCGTGAGTGCGCGGACCTGCTCACCGTCGTGCAGAACGACGCCGCCGTGGCGGTGCGCGAGATCACCGATGAACACGGAACCCGCCTGCACCTGGCCAATGTCAGCGCCGGGCCGGTGCAGGTGGATTACCGCGCCGACCTGACCGGCCGGGCGCACCCGCCGACGGTCCGGGACATCGACCTGGTGCGGTACCTGCGCCCCAGCCGCTACTGCGAGTCCGACAGCCTCGGGCCCACGGCCCAGGCAGAATTCGCCGGCCTGGAGGGCACCGATCTGTTGAACAGCGTGAGTTCCTGGGTCGGGCAGAAGCTGTTCTACGTGCCGGGATCGAGCCTGCCGACCGATGGCGCGGTACGCACCCTCCTCGCCCGCCAGGGTGTCTGCCGGGATTACGCCCATCTGGTCGTCGCGCTGCTGCGGGCCCGCGATGTGCCGGCCCGCCTGGTCTCCGTCTACGCCCCGGGTCTGGCGCCGATGGACTTCCATGCCGTGGCCGAGGCCTTCGTCGACGACGCCTGGCAGGTGGTCGACGCGACCACGCTGGCTCCCCGGCAGTCGCTGGTGCGCATCGCCACGGGCCGCGACGCGGCAGACACCGCGTTCCTGACGACCATCGGCGGCGGCGTGCTGCTGCAGTCCCTCACGGTCGCGGCCGTCGTCGACGAGCTGCCGCGCGACGACCTGGGGCAGCTCGTGCGCTTGGCCTGACGAACGCCCCCGCATAGCGGGCCAGGTCAGCGGTTCTGGCCGACGGCGGCGATGCGGTCGATGATCCACGACGCCAGGGTTGCCGTGATCACGCCGACGAGCGTGACGCCGCCCAGCATCAGCGCGACGGCCACGAGCCGTCCGGCGCCGGTCACCGGGAAGTAGTCGCCGTAGCCCACCGTCGACACGGTCACGAAAGCCCACCAGAGAGAATCGCCCAGAGTAATTATGTTCGCGCCGGGGGCCGCCCGCTCGGCGTCGAGCACGGCCAGAGAGCCCATCCAGATCAGCAGGCTGGACGCCCCGACCAGGTAGAGGCCGACCCGGGAGCGCACGGCCTGGCCGGGAGTGCGCTGGAACATCGGCAGCAAGGTCACCAGCCGGAGAAGACGCAGCGGTCGCAGCGCCGGCAGGAACACCACCGCCAAATCGAACAGGTGGGTGATGAACCAGCGCCCGCGCTCGGGCGCGAGGGCGAGATTGACCAGGTAGTCGACGGCGAACACCAGCCAGGCTGTCAGCAGCACGACCGCCGACACCGCATCGCGGGGGCCGTCGAGATCGGCGAGCACCCGCCACGTGTAGCTGATCAGGAAGAGCACCGAGGCGAACAGCAGCGGCCACTGCACGACCTTCTCCCAGCGCGCCTGATCCATGAGCACACCATAGTCAGGAGGATTCGGGAGTGCGATCACCCGCGACGGTTGCCGTTACGGCAGGGCCTCATTAAAATATGAGACGGATGTCGGCAGCATCCGCTTGCGCCCCGCCCGTGAGGCGCCGCTTTCTCTGGCTCGCCCCGCACCGCTCCGGGTCGCCCCGCACCGCGCATACCGACAGACAGGGAACCCCCGATGAATATCATTGAAGCCTCCGGGCTGACCAAGGTCTACCGGTCCAAGTCCGGCCCCGTGCACGCTCTCGCCGGGCTGGACCTGTCCGTGCCGCGCGGAACCGTCAAAGCGCTGCTCGGCCCGAACGGCGCCGGCAAGACGACCGTCGTCAAGATGCTCACCACACTGATCCGGCCGGATTCCGGCACCGCCTATGTCGACGGGATCGACGTCGTCGCCGACCCCAAGGGGGTGCGGCGCGTCATCGGCGTCTCGGGCCAGTATGCCGCCGTCGACGAGAACCTGACCGGGTTCGAGAACCTGGAGATGGTGGGCCGGCTCTACCATCTGGGTGGTGCCGAGTCCCGGCGCCGGGCCCAGGAGCTGATCGACCTCTTCGAGCTGACCGCGGCCGGCAACCGTCCGGTCAAGGGATTCTCCGGCGGGATGCGCCGCCGGATCGACCTGGCCGGGGCTTTGGTGATCAATCCGAAGGTGCTGTTCCTCGACGAGCCCACCACGGGACTGGACCCCCGCAGCCGGATCGCGCTCTGGGCCGTCATCAAACGTCTGGTTGCCGACGGCACCACCGTGCTGCTCACCACCCAGTACCTCGAGGAAGCCGACCAGCTCTCGGATGACATCGTCGTGATCGACGACGGCCGGGTGATCGCCGAGGGCACCTCCGATCAGCTCAAGGCGCAGATCGGCGGCCACCGGCTCGTGGTCGCCCTGGTCGAGTCCGGCGACGGCCCGGCCGCCCGGGAGATCCTCGCCCGCTACGGTGCCGGGGAACCGATGGTGACCAGCGACGGCCGTGGCCTCGAGGTCGCGGTGATCGACGGTCCGCGCGCCCTGCAGCAGGTGCTGGCGGCTCTGGGCGCAGCGGACATCCGTCTGCACGACGCCGGCATGCGTCGACCCACCCTCGACGACGTATTCCTCAAGCTGACCGGCCACAAGGCCGACCAGACGGCAGACGTGGCCGCCGACGCGGAACTGGAGAAGGCGAAATGACCGCTGCAGCAACCCTCCCCACCTGGAACCCGCTCTCGCTCTGGTACTCCGACGGGTGGACCGTCACCAAGCGAAACCTGATCAAGATCAAGCGATCCCCGGACATGCTCGTCTTCGCCGTGGTCCAGCCGATCATGTTCGTGCTGCTGTTCAGCCAGGTCTACGCCGGCGCGATCTCCGTGCAGGGCACCGACTACGTGCAGTTCCTGATGGCCGGGATCTTCGCGCAGACCGTCGTGTTCGGGTCGACGTTCTCCGGCTCGGCCATGGCGCAGGACCTCAAGGAAGGCATCATCGACCGGTTCCGCAGCCTGCCGATGAGCTCCTCCGCGGTTCTGATCGGGCGCACCAACAGCGACCTGGTGCTGAACACGATCTCCATGGTGATCATGATGCTGACCGGGCTGCTCGTGGGCTGGCGGGTGAACTCGTCGGTGTCCGAATTCCTGGCCGGTGTCGGTCTGCTCCTGCTGTTCAGCTACTCCTTCAGCTGGGTGATGGCGCTGCTCGGCATGAGCGTGAAAACACCCGAGGTGATCAACAACGCCTCGTTCCTGATCCTCTTCCCGCTGACCTTCATCTCCAACGCCTTCGTGCCCAGCGACACACTGCCGACCCCGCTGCGGGTGTTCGCGGAGTGGAACCCGGTCTCTTCCCTGGTGCAAGCGGCCCGGGAGCTGTTCGGCAACGAGGGCACGGCGCCCGTGCCCGACATCTGGACCATGCAGAACCCGATCCTCACGGTGCTGATCGGGATCACGGTGATGCTGGTACTGTTCGTTCCGCTGTGCATCCGCAAGTTCGCGTCCATCAGTTCCCGTTAGCAGGAGTCAGTGATCCCCATGAACCGTGCCCCAGAGTCGACGAGTCGCCATGAGTGACGCGGTTCCGTTTCGCACCGACCGGCGCACAGGTGCGCTGCGCGCCCCCCGCAATACCGCACCGGTCGGGGCCGGGCCCTGGGACGTGAAGCGGGTGCACCCGCCGCTCTACGGGCCCAAAAACCGCGACTGGGAGCTGGTCCAGGTTCCCGCCCAGCGGTTCATCGCCGTCGACGGGACCGGTGACCCCAATACGGCACCCGCGTACACGGAGGCCGTCGAATCCCTCTACGCGGTGGCGTATGCGATCAAGTTCGCGGGTAAGCGCGCCCTCGGCCGGGAAATGGTCGTGGCTCCGCTCGAGGGCCTCTGGTACGCCGACGACGCATCCGTTTTCACGGCCGACGCGAAGGCGCAATGGAAGTGGACGCTGCTGATCAGCCAGCCGGACTGGGTGACGGATGCCGCGATCGCCGAGGCCATCGCCGGGGCGCTCGCGAAGAAGAAGCTCCCCGCGCTCGCCCGGGTTCGGGTGGACACCCTCGACGAGGGGCTCTCCGCGCAGGTGCTGCACCTCGGACCGTACGCCGACGAGGCGCCGATCCTCGCCCGGCTTCACGACGAGTACCTGGCGGAGCACGGACTGCGGATGAACGGCCTGCACCACGAGGTCTACCTGGGCGATCCGCGCCGTGCCGCGCCCGCCAACCTGAAAACCGTGCTGCGACAGCCGGTCGCCCCGGCCTGATCGTGGCACGCCGGTGGTCTACTCGGAACGCTCGCTGAGTTCGGCCTGGATCGACAGGGCGAGTTCCCGCAGCAGCACGGTGTCGACCTCGTTCCGGCGGCGGGGTTTCGTGTCGAAGACGCACAGAACACCGATCCGCTCGCCGGAGTCGGCTTCGATCGGGAAGCCCGCGTAGAACCGGGTCACCGCCTGGCCGGCTTCGGGCGGACGCGCTGCGAACCGATCGTCGAGCAGGGCGTCGGACACCACGAACGCGCCTGCCCCGCTCACCGCACGGGCCGTGATCGAACCGGCCAACGGGTAGACCCGGGGCGTGAAACCGAGGTGCACCATGTCCCAGAGCCGATCGCCGTCGACGAAGGTGAGAGCGGCGGAGCTGGTGCCGTAGGTGCTCCGGGCCAGGGCGACGAGCCGGTCGCAGGCCACCTCGGCGGCGGTGCCGATGCCCGTGAGCCGGTCGACGGCACGGCGCGGGCCGGGGGAGAGTTGCTCGGCACCGCGTTCCACCGCGCGCACTTCGGCCGCAGCCCGACCGGAGTCGAGGTGGTCGGCATCGAGCGCGGGCGCCATCCGGTCGGCCAGCGCCTCGGCCCACCGCGTGTAGTGCGCCGACGTGCGCACCCGCCCCGGCGTCGGGCTGAGGTTCGCCCCCATCGGAACGAAGTGGCTCTGCGCCCGCTCGCCGCAGAGTGCCGCGCTGGCAGCGTTCAGCCGGCGGGCGTGCTTCCCGGCCACGGCTCCGAGGGCCGAGTCGAAGGCCGCGATCGAGCGGATCGGCTGCACCCCGAGCACGAAGATCCGGGTGTTGAGCGAGGATTCCCGCTCGATCCGGTCGAGCAGCGCCGACAGTTCGCGCCGCCACACCCGCGCGGACAGCAGGGTGATGGCATCCGACGTGCCGACGCTCACGACGACGGCGTCATATCGCCAGAGGCCCAGCCCGTCGAGCTCAGCCTGGGCCGTGCGGATGGTGACCTGCGGGTTCGGGATGACGTCGACATCCGTGCCGCGCCCGGTGCGCACCGACAGCGCCCGCGCCAGGGATCCCGGCAGGGCCACGTCATGGCTGAGCACGCCCCAGCCCGCGGCGGGACCGTTGCCGAAGATCAGGATGCGATCGCTGTCGTTTCCAGGGGAGTGCGCCTGCGGGCTGTCCCGGGGGCGCGGAACGTCGTCGTAGTCGCGGCTCACCGCCGCGGACAGCGCCCTCATCAGGGGCACCAGCGCCCACCGCAGGAATTCCGGCACGGACGGGCTACCTGCCCCCGCGCCGCTTGCCCGCCCGCGGGCTGGGCGTGTTGCGGGTGCGGCCGGGGGCGCTGGTCGCCTTCTTCGCCACGGCGGGCTTGGACTTCGCCGCCGCGACCCGCACGGCTTTCGCCGCCGCCTTGGCCTTGTCCGTCTTCTTTTCCTTCTTGACCTTCTCGGTGCCGGCCGGCACCGAGTCGACCCGCGAGCTGTCCTTGGTGCGGCCGCGCACGATGCCGATGAACTCCTCGACGTCTTCGGTCGTTTCGCTCGTCAGCCAGGCCAGGGACACCTGGCTCTCGGCGACGTCCTCGACCGGGCGGGACACGACATCCTTGCGGCTGTACATTCGTGCGATCGAGTGCGGGACGATCAGGATGCCCACCCCCGCCGCAACCTGCGCCATCGCGTCGTCGAGATCGCGCATCGCCGGCAGGGGGCGGCGGGTGCCGTCCTTCAGCTCGGTGGCCACGAGGCGCCACTCGGGCACGTCGTCGGGGTCCTGCAGAAGGTGTTCGTCGGCGAGGTCGGCCACCAGCACACTGTCGGCGTCGGCGATGAAGTGGTCCTTGGCCGCGACGACCACGGGAATCTCGCGGTAGAGGGCGATCAGGCTGAGATCGGTTTCATCCACGGGCAAGCGAACGAGGCTCACCTGGGCGCGGCCGTCGCGCAGAACGGCGTCCTGGTCGGACGGGTCCGTGCGGAAGACCTCGAGTGGCTGGTCGGGGCGTCGATCGGCCCAGGTGCGCGTCCACTTGGTGGGAGTCACACCGGCGACGAAGGCAATGGAAAAGGTCACCGGCATCCTTTCTTGTGATGGCGCTTCGAACGTCGATCCGCGGGGAACGGCGCTCTCTCCGGCGATGCGGGTGCTCTCAGGCTATACGCTTGACTGATGAGCGAGAAGAAGACCCAGACCATGAAGCCCGCCACGGCGGCCCAGAAGCTCGGGATTCTGCTCGAAGCAGCCCCGGAAGAATTCCAGACGGCACCCGTCTCCCGCACCGAGCTGGCCGCGCTCGAAGCGAACCCGCCGGCCTGGCTGGTCGAGCTGCGCGCTAACGGGCCGCACCCTAAGCAGGTCGTCGCCGCCAAGCTCGGCGTCTCGATCTCCGGCCTCGTGCGCGGCGCCGTGACCGAGCCGCTCACCTCGGCCGAGATCCAGGCCCTGCTGCAGCAGCCGCCGGCCTGGCTCGTCACCGAGCGCGCCACCCAGTACGAGGTGCGCGAGGAGCAGATCCGGGTCAAGGACCGCGACGCCGAGCGTGCCCGCAAGATCGCCCACGTCGCCCGCCAGGCCGCGCAGAACGAGAAGGCCGGCCGCGGCCGCTAGACCCCGCGGCCGCCGCCGCGCCGCTACTCCTGGGAGTCGTACTGTGCCCGCAAGAACGTGACGATTTCGGCGAGCTCGATCTGCGAGATGGAGTGACCCATCCCCTCGTAGATGCGCTCGGTGAGCGTGGAATGGCCCGGCAGCCAGGCCTGGGTGCGGTCGACGGCGTCCTGCGGGATGACCGGGTCCGCCGTGCCGCGGCCCCAGAACACCGGCAGGCGGCGCTCGGCCAGGCGTTCGTCGCCCGGATGCGCGCTGCGGCCCACGAACCCGGACAGCTGCACCGCGAACGTGAAGCGATCCGGTGCCTGACGCAGCAGCTGCAGCGCCATCGCCCCGCCCTGCGAGAAGCCGAGCAGACCCACGGATGAGGGCTGCTCGGGCAGGGAATCGAGCCAGGCGAGCACGCCGGTGGCCGCCGCGTCCAGGGCGTCGGCGCTCGGCGCACCCGGATTGACCTTCGCGCCGGCCGCGCCGATGGGGAACCAGGCCCAACCGGGCCCGGCCGGCAACGGGGCGCGCAGGGCGGCGATCACCGGATGCAGCGGCAGGTGCGGCGCCAGGGAGAACAGGTCCCCCTCATGCGATCCGTAGCCGTGCAGGATGAGCAGCAACGGGCGTCCGGCACGGTCGGCGGCCGAGGCGCTCCACAGCACGGCCTGCGGGTCGATGGGCTCGGCGCGCGGGCTTGGGGTGCCGGTCGTGTCGCCGGTGTCGTCGCCGGCGTTGGTGCTGTCGTTCTGGTCCATGGTGGTCCTCCTGTTCGAGGTCGACACCGGGAAACGCCGACGGGTCAATCCTTCCACTCCCCGGGTAGCGACGGCATCCGTCGGATCGGCTGCCTCTCGTCGCGGCCCCGTGTGCATAACTCCTGCAATCTGCAGCACACGGGCGAATCGACACCCGGAATTCCGGGAAACTGTGCCGCGGCTCCTCCGATTTGCAGGAGTTATGCACACAACCGGGGTGCATCGGCCCAGGACGGCTGCATCCGAACACGGAACCGAGCTCGGCCCCGCAGATCGCGGCGATCGTGTCGCTGTCGCCCGCTCGACCGCCGGTGTCGTCGAGGGTCCGAGCAGGTCGACGGAGCCGCGCGCCCGCACCCGCGTGTGCCAGTCGAGGGGCTCGTCCGCGACGGCCCGGTCCGGGCACCGGACGTGCCGCCCCGGTGGCGTGGCCGATCCCGCGACGGGTAGTACAGAATGGATTCATGAGCGTGCGCACCCCTGACCCCGATCCGGACTGGACGCCTGGCCCCGAGGGCGCAGGGCCGCCCAATACCAACCCGGGCTGGCTGAGCGATGTCGAGCTCGCCGAGGTGCGTCGCCGACTGCCCATCCTCTACATCGAGGCCGTGCCCGTGCGGGTCGACGGCCTCGGCCAGGTGATCGAGGTCGGCGTGCTCCTGCGTGCCCGCTCCACCGGCGAGATGACCCGGATGCTGGTGTCCGGCCGGGTGCTGTACGGCGAGACCCTGCGCGACGCGCTCTTCCGCCACCTCGAGAAGGACCTCGGCCCGATGGCCTTCCCGCAGCTGCCGACGAGCCCGGTGCCCTTCACCGTGGCCGAATACTTTCCGATGCCGGGTATCACCGCATTCACGGATGACCGCCAGCACGCCGTCTCAATGGCCTACGTCGTGCCCGTCACGGGCACCTGCGACCCGCGCCAGGACGCCCTCGAACTCACCTGGATGACCCCGAAGGAGGCTGCTTCCGATGCGGTGGCAGCCGAGATGGAGGGCGGCCGGGGAGCGCTGCTGCGCATGGCGCTCGCCTCCGTGGGCCAGCTGCGCTGATACGGAGGTGCGCAGCCCCCGAAAGTCGCCGTTCCTGCCCAGTTGACCTGGCGGAACGGCGACTCTCGGCAGAACAGGCGACAGTCGGCGCGGCGGACTGCCGGGCGCGCAGCCCCGCTACCGGCTAGTCGTTCGTGACCAGCGACAACCGGCGTGCCAGCGCCCGGGGGCGGACCAGGCGCACCTCGTGGAGTTGCTCGCCGAGCACCTCCTGGTCCTGATTGTGACCGTCGGGGGCGTAGCCGTTGCGCTTGTAGAACGAGTGCGCGCGCGGGTTCACCTCGGCGACCCAGAGCGAGGACGGTCCGTCGTCGACGACCGCGTCGAAGAGCTGCTGGCCGATTCCGGTGCCGTGATAGGCGTCGAGCAGGTAGATGAAATAGAGCTCCCGGGGCGTCGGCTTGTCCTCGTCGCGGGACGGCCCGCTGCCGGCGAAGCCCACGATCTCGCCGTCGACGAGAGCTGCCACCTGGCGGTAGTTCGGTCCCTGGGAGCTGAAGCGCCGCCACATCGCGGCCAGACGTGCGGGCTGCAGCTGTTCAAGAGCGGCCTTGCTGAGCAGCTGGTCGTAGGTTTCATGCCAGCAGGTGGCATGCACGCGGCCGAGGCTTTCGGCGTCCGTTTCTACGACGGGACGGATGTCTGCGGTGGTGATCATGACCCGAGACTAGCTCAGCGGCAGACGTGTGACTGACACGTCCTCGCCCGGCAACGGAGGATCGCGCCGCCCGACGCAGAACGGGCCGGCCTCGTGAGAGACCGACCCGTTCAACTATTCACTGCGCTGGCAGAGCGTGCCGAGTGACTAGCCCTGCGCGCGGCGCGGGGCCGAGCGGCGTGCGCCGCCGGTGGCGCCGGCACCGCGAACGAGGCCGCCGACCTGCAGGCCGCCGGAGCGACCATTCTGGGCCGGACGGCTCTTTTCGTTGCCCGATCCCTGACCGCGACCGGATGCCGCGGGGCGGCCCGAGCGCTCCTGACGCGCTGCACCGGAGGGTGCCACGGCGTCGCTGCCGCGGTGTCCGCGGTTGCCGCGGGTCGCACCGGCGCGGGCGCCGGTGTCGCGTCCGCCGGAGTCGCGCTCGTCGCGGTTGACGCGCTTGCGCTGGGCGTTGGCGCCCTGCGAGCGGCCGCCCTGAGACTGGCCGTGCGGCTGCTCAACCCGGGGAACCGGCTTGACATAGGCGGCAACGTCGCCGACGAGGGCGTCCACGGCGGGGGAGGCTGCGGTCACGCGCTGCGGGGTCACCTTGATGGCGGCCTTGCGCAGCAGTGCGTCGGTGTCGCGGCGCTGTTCGGGGAGAACCAGGGTGACGACGTCACCGGCGCTGCCGGCGCGGGCGGTACGGCCCGAACGGTGCAGGTACGCCTTGTGCTCGGCCGGCGGGTCGACGTGGATGACGAGTTCGATGTCGTCGACGTGAACGCCGCGGGCCGCGACATCCGTGGCGACGAGCACCTTGACGTCGCCGGCGCTGAACGCGGCGAGGTTGCGGTCACGCGCCACCTGCGAGAGGTTGCCGTGCAGGTCGACGGAGGGGATCCCGGCGTCGGTGAGCGACTTGGCGAGCTTCTTGGCCTGGTGCTTGGTGCGCATGAAGAGGATGCGGCGGCCGGAGCCGCTCGCGAGCTTCTCGACCAGGGCCTTCTTCGATTCGACGCCGTCGATCTCGAACACGTGGTGGGTCATCGCGGAGACGTGGCTGTTGGCCTCGTCGACCGAGTGCATGACCTCGTTGTGCAGGAAGCGGCGCACGATCTTGTCCACGCCGTTGTCGAGCGTCGCCGAGAACAGCAGGCGCTGGCCGCTGCTGGGCGTCTTGTCCATGATGCGGGTGACGACGGGCAGGAAGCCCAGGTCGGCCATGTGGTCGGCCTCGTCGAGCACGGTGATCTCGACGGCGTCGAGGCTGATGAAGCCCTGCTTCATCAGGTCCTCGAGGCGGCCGGGGCAGGCCACGACGATGTCGACGCCGGCCTTGAGTGCGGAGACCTGACGGCCCTGTGAAACGCCACCGAAGATCGTGGTGGTGTTGAGGCCGTAGGCCTCGGCCAGCGGCGTGAGCGCGTTGGTGATCTGGGTGGCGAGCTCGCGGGTCGGGGCGAGGATCAGTCCGAGCGGGCGGCCCGGGCGGCGCTTGCCGCCGGCGAGCTTGCCGCCGAGGCGCGACACCATGGGCAGCGCGAACGCGAGGGTCTTGCCGGAGCCGGTCTTGCCTCGGCCGAGCACGTCGCGGCCGTTGAGCGTGTCGGGCAGCGTGTCCACCTGGATGGGGAACGGGCTGTCGATGCCCTGCTGCGTCAAGATGGACACGAGGGGGGCAGGCACGCCGAGCGCGCTAAAGGAAGTTTCAGACAAAGTGGTGCCTTTCGGGCATCAGAGGCCTCACGGCATCCGTTCCGCAAGGGCGGTAACTCGGAACCTGTGAGGACTCACTTGGCGAAGGTGCCGATGGGCACATCCGTTCGCCGTAAGAAGGTTTGATTCGAAAAATCCGGCCGGCCCGTGGGGGCTGCCGCAATAAGAAGAGGGCGTTCTACGACGCAGCGAGCGCAACTACGCACTCGCAAGTTTCCATCCTAGCGGATGCTGTCAAGCCTCCGGTTCGTGGGCGCGTCCTGCGGGAGCCGTGGGGTGGCGCTCCTCGCCGGGTGCCAGCTCGCCCACGGGCACCTCAGCGGTCACGGTGTTGCCGGCCTGAGGAAGCGGGCAGGCCCACATCGGGTCGTACGCGCAGGACGGGTTGTAGGCGAAGTTGAAGTCGAGGATGATGCTGTCGTCGTCGGCCCCGGCACCCAGGTCGGCGCCCTTGACGGTGTCGAGCAGGTAGCGTCCGCCGCCGTAGGTGCCGCCGGGTTTACCGGCCAGGCCGTCGCGCAGGGGCAGGAACAGTCCGCCGCCGTAACAGGAGAGCCGCCACAGGTCGATCGGTCCCAGATAGGGCAGACGAACGGTTCCGACGAGGTCGAACGGTACCTGGCCGTCGGTTCCGGTGTCGACCGTGATGCGCAGCGGATGCTCCGCCCGGTGCACTTCGGCCTCGAACCGCCAGTCGGGGTCGTAGGCCGCGACCGGCAGCCCGGTGAACCCGGCCCGGTCGTCGGGCATCAGCGGCGACGCCGGATGCCCGCCGAACAGGTCATCCCGGCCGCTCCGCCACAGCTCGTGGCCGGCTGCCGGGTCGTGCGCGCTGAGCTGCCGCACGCCGGCGTAGAGACCGAACACTCGCCGGCGCCAGTCGGCCACCTGCAGCGCGCCGAGGGTGGTGGTCATGAGGTCACCCCGGATGCGCGGGACTCCGGAGCGGCGTCGGGAACGGGATCGGTGCCGGCGGTGCCGGCAGTGCCGGCCGCGTCCGGCCGGACCGGCTCGTCGACGCCGAGGTCGAGGCTCCAGTTCGGGGCCAGGCGCTTGAGCTGGTGCAGCCGCCACTGCCAGAGCGTCCAGAACACAGGCCAACTGGCCAGGGTGAGCACGCCGGTGCGGAAGATCAGCTGGTCCCGGAAGAGCGTCTTGCCGGTGCCGGCCGGGTCGGGAGCGACGGCCATCCGGTGGTCCCAGAGCGTGACCGAGGCGAGCGGCCCCGACACGCCGCGGCCGGTGTCGCGCAGAATGCGCACCCCGTCTTTGCGGGTGGTGGCCATGGTCAGCCGGATCACCTGTTCGCCCATCGGCACCAGGCCGAGCGCGGTCAGGCTGACCGGATGCTCACCCGGTTCCCAGATGGTGGGGAAGCCATCCATCTCGAGGGATTCGACGCTCACCACGGGCGAACTCACCTCGCGGAACACGGCGGGACTCCGCAGGGCGCGCCAGGCGGCATCCGGGGAGCAGTCGAGGATCTCTTTCAGAAGAACACGCATGACCCCAGTCTGTGGTGCCGGGGCATGCAGTACAACTAAGAGGGTGGCAATTCGATACTGGCTGGGCGTCGCGTCCCGCGAACACGTGGTGCGCGCCGTGGCGGTCGGGCTCGTGCAGGCCCGCCACGGGGCCCGGGCGGCGCTCGAGCAGATGGGCGAGTCCGACGGGGTGGTCTACTACTCCCCGAAGACCGACATCGACGGTGACAGCCTGCGTGAATTCACCGCGATCGGGCGCATCGCCCCGGGAATCGTGCATCAGGGGGAATCCGCCGCCCCGAGTTCGTATCGCCCCTGGCGTCGTCACATCGACTACGAGACGGATGCCGTCGCCACCTCGATCCGACCCCTGTTGTCGGTGCTCGAATTCACCCGGAGCGACCCCAACTGGGGGTACCAGCTGCGGCGGGGGCTGCTCGAGATCTCCCGGCACGACTTCGAGTTGATCCGCCGCCAGATGCGCCGGGTGTAGCGCCCGAGCGAGCCCGCTCCCGCTCGTCCGTTGCTCCGCGATTAGGGGCGGGATCGGCGATTTTCGCGGTGGCGCTGCCGAGTGCGGGGCCGGGCGGGAACGCATCCGTTCGGTACACTCAAGGTATGACTGGCGAGTTCTGGTGGGTGCCCTCGGTCGTCGTTTTCGGCGGTGCGGCAGCGGTGTTGGCATTTATCGTGGCGCTCCTGCGCCGCCGCTCCCGGGAGCGCACCCGCGTCGACCAGGCTCTGGCCGCGGAGCGCACGCGTGCCGCCGCGATTGCCCTGGTTCGCGCGGACGACGTGATCGAAGCCGCCTCCGACGAGCTGGGTTTCGCGCTCGCCCAGTTCGGTGAGAACGCGACCGGCGAGTTCGCCGCCGCGCTCGATGCCTCCAAACGGCAGGTGCGCGACGCCTTCCTGCTGCAGCAGCGACTCGACGACAGCGTGCCCGACTCCGAGGGTGAGCGGCGCCGCTGGACCGAGCAGATCATCGCGCTCGCCGACGAGGCCGTCAAGCGCCTCGGCTCCGAGACCCGGGTCTTCGACTCCCGGCGCGGCATCGAACGGGACGCCCCGCTGCTGCTGGAGAAGCTGCGCCGCCGTCTCGACCGGGTTGCCGACCGTGTCGCGGCCGGCACCGCCAGCCTCGCCCGACTCGGCCGCACCTACGCTGCGCCTGCCCTCGCTCCGATCAGCAACAACGTCGCCCGCGCCGAAAGCGCCCTCGACGACGCCCGCCGGGCAGCGGATGCCGCGGCCGCCCGGCTCGCCCGGGAGGCCACCGACCCCGTGGGCGACCAGTTGCTCGCGGCGGAGCAGGCCCTGCATCAGGCCGGCACCCTCCTCGACGCGATCGAACTCGGCGAGGACCAGCTGCACGTCGGCTTCGCCTCCCTGGCGCGCGCGCTCGACGCCGCAGACATCGAGCTGGCGGAGGTCCGCGCCCTGCGCGATGGGCACGAGGAGACCGCTGCGCGCGGCGAACTCAACGGTGTCATCGCGGAGGCCGACCGCGTCGTGGGCGAGCTGCGGCATCCGTCGCGCCTGAGCGACCCGGCAGCGGACCAGTCCCGGCTGCGCACCGCGATGGACGGTCTCGACCTGATCCGTTCCGAGGCCCGCAACCGCCAGTTGCGGCTCGACAACGCCCGCGGCGCGCTGACCGGGGCGCTCCTGGCCGCGCGCAGTCAGATCACCGTGACCCGCGACTTCATCAATGCTCACCCCGGGCGCGTGGGTGCTGCCGCCCGCACCCGCCTCGCCGAGGCCGAACGTCAGCTGAGCCTCGCGAGTGCGGAGGCCGACCCGGTCTCCGCCCTGGACACCGCGCGAAAGGCGATGACTCACGCCACGGATGCCGACGCGCTCGCCCGCTTCGACGCCCGGTAGGAGTGCGGCGGCGCGGGTCCTGGCGCTCCGGCTCCCTGGCCGGCACCAGTACCCTTGAGCCGTGACCAACGCCGCACCCCAGCAGAAGTACCAGGTTCGTTTCGACATGGGTCTGGCCGGGTTCCAGGCCCTGGCTGCCACCGCTGACGTGATCGTCCTGGCCGACGGGCTGCCGGCGACCGACCTCGCCTCCGCGGTTTCCACGTCGGTGGACGCCCACCAGGTCATCGCCGCGAACCTGGCCAACAGCGCCAGCGTGGCGAAATGGGTGCTTGCCCGGCAGGCGGAGAAGGGCGACCGGTTCGCCGTCGCCGTGATCGCCGTGGGGGAGCAGCGGGCCGACGGCAGCAGCCGCTTCGCGGTGGAGGACCTGCTCGTGGCCGGCGCCGTGATCGACGCCCTCGCCGTTCGCGGAATCGACCACTGCTCACCGGAGGCGGCCGCGGCCGCCGCCGGCTTCGCGGGGCTCCGGCAGGCCGTGCGGCACCTGGTCACGGCGTCCGAAACTGCTCAGGAACTCTCCCGGTGCGGTCGCCAGGCCGAGGTGAGGGCCGCGGTGCCGGCCGCGGTGTCGACACCGGCCGGTGCATCGATGACGGATGTCCCCGCGTCGTCCCCGGGAATCTCCCGACTGCGGGAATTCGCCTTTCCGGCCTGAGGTTGCATCCAGCACGATCGATCCCTGGTCGTGACCACCGAACCGCGTCGCAGCGCGCGTCGCAGCGTCGCACACCACCGAGAAGGAGCACCTCCCCATGAAGGCAGTACTCAACGGCGTCGTCATCGCCGAAGCACCCCAGGCCGACCTCCTCAAGATCGAGGGCAACTGGTACTTCCCGCCGGCGAGCGTCAACGCCGACCTGCTCGTCGCGAGCCCGACCCAGTACACCTGCTCGTGGAAGGGTGAGTGCCAGTACTTCAACATCAAGGACGGCGAGACCCTGCTGCAGGACCGCGCGTTCAGCTACCCGACACCGCCCCCGGCCTCGTTCGACCGTGTCGGTCAGGACTACAGCAACTACGTCGCCTTCTGGAAAGAGATTCAGGTCTCCGAGTAGTCCGGCTCCTATCTGTCTCCTGTCGCCGCCGCGGCCCGACGCCGGGCCGCGGCGGTGATCTCCCGCCGCGTCCACCGGATGAGGAACGCCGTGTCGAATCCGCGCCCGCACAGCCCGCAGGCGAATGCCCGGGTCGGTTGGCGGTACCGGTAGTGCACGTGCCCGAACGGACAGGTTCCGACCCAGGGGGCGAGTTCATCCGCGATCTCCCCGTCGTGGGTGCGCTTGCCCTCATAGCCGAGGTTCTGCGCGGTCAGCTTCCATTTCGGCCCGTGACCGGCGCGCGGACCGGCCAGCGCGTGCGCAACCTCATGCAGAAGGATCTGGTGAACGTCGTCGTCGTCATAGCGCGCGGCCAGGTACCGGGACACGGTGATCCGCTGCACGGTGTAATTGCACAGCCCCGCCCGTTTCTTCGCGTTGTCGAAAGCGAAGGTCCAGCCGGGGTCGAGGTGCAGGGTGATCAAGGCGTTCGCCCAGTGGCGCACGCGGTCGAGGTCGGCCATCAGGGTGCCACCGCCACCTGATAGAGCCGATCGTCGCCGGGGGAGGGGGTGCCGCGGCCATCGGTATTGTTACTCACGAACCACAGTGTGCCATCGGGCCCCGACACCACGTCCCGCAGCCGCCCGAAGCTGTTCACAAACCAGTCGTCGACCTCGCCTGTAGAGGGATCGATGCGCCACAGTCGCTCACCGCGGAGGGCGGCCAGGAAGATCGTGTCGTTCACAATCGCGAGTCCGCTCGGGCTGGCTTCGCTCGTGGGCCACTGCTGTACCGGGTCGACGAAGCCGGGGTCGGCATCCGTGCCCTGCATGCCCTCGACGACCGGCCAGCCGTAGTTCCCGCCGGCCTCGATGCGGTTGAGCTCGTCCCAGGTGTTCTGGCCGAACTCGCTGGCCCAGAGCTGGCCGGTGGAGTCCCAGGCCACGCCCTGAGGGTTGCGGTGCCCGAATGAGTACACGAGGGTTCCGAACGGGTTGTCGTCCGGCACGGCGCCGGTCGGGGTCATCCGCAGGATTTTGCCGCTGAGGGACGCCGGATCCTGGGCGTTGCCGGGGTTGCCGGCGTCCCCGGCCGTGGCGTAGAGCAGGCCGTCAGGGCCGAAGGCGAGGCGGCCCCCGTTGTGGTACCCGGCCTTCGGGATTCCGTCGAGCACCGGTTCGGCGTCGCCGAGGGTGTGGCTGCCAACGGAGCCGAGCAGCGGCATCCGCACGATGCGGTTGTCGTCGACGGCCGTGACATAGGCGTAGACCCAGCCCGTGCCGCCCGGTGCGGCCGGATCGGCCAGCGCGGCGAGGCCGAGCAGCCCGCCCTCTCCGTCAGGGCGAGCCTCGGCGATCCGGCCGGCGTCGCGCAGGCTGCCGTCGGGCAGGAGCTCGCGCACAAGCGTCGTGTCCCGTTCGCTGATCAGGGTGCCCTCGTTCGGCAGGCGAAGGATCGACCAGGGCGCGTTCAGGCCGGAGGCGATCACGACCGGGTCACCCACCGGCCGCACCGGGGGACCGGGTGCGACGGATCCGGGCACCCCGGGGTCGGTCGGGGATGGCTGGGCCGGGGTCGAGGTAGACGCCGAGGGGAGCGGCGGGCTCGCCGCGCACGCGCCGAGGAGCAGCAGTGCGCCCAGGGCCAGCGCCCCGGCCGCGCCGGTGCGTGCGTGCATCCGCCGATTCATGCTGCCGTTCACGCTCCACCTCGTCTCGAACCGGCATGCCCGCCGGCAATAAATCCAGCATGCCCCGGATTGCCGCCGCGGGTGAGCGGCCGCTGTTGTGCATAACTCCTGCAAATCGCAGCCGCGGAGTGGGTGAACCCCTGAATTCCGGGCCCGCGGCGATGGCCGCGAGACAAATTGCAGGAGTTATGCACACTGCCCAGGGCGAAGGAAGCAGGGCGCAGGGCGCAGGGCGCAGGGCGCACTGTGCATTTGCACGGATGCTCGCTGCCTCGTCCTGGCGCAGGGGGCCGGTATGCGGTGCGCCGCCCTACTGCTGTGGGCGGCCCTGGCGACGCTCAGCGATGAAGGACTCGACCACCGCGACGGCGACGAGCGCGCTCTCGAGGAGGGCCGGCGTGGCCCCGGCCTGCTCGCGCAGCGTCACGGAAGCCCGGAAGTCGGCCAGGGCGGCGTCGAGGTCGCCCTGTTCGAAGTACACCTTGCCGCGGCTCTCCCGGGCGAACGATGCCACGCTGGCCCATTCGTGCGTCTCGGATTCGAGCACGCAGTGGGTCAGTTCGGTCACCGCTTCGTCGAGCTTGCCCCGGTACTGCTGCACCTGGGCGCGACGGATGCGGCTGAACGCCAGTTCCTCCCGCGACCCGGTGAATCGGGACTGGCGCAGTGCCGTGTTGGCCATGTCCCAGGCCTCGTCGAGCCGGCCGGTCAGTCGCAGCAGCACGACCTTCTCGTTGAGAGCGGAGAGGCTGCGCAGCTCGCCGAGTTCTTCGAGGCGCAGCTGCGCAGCATGGAGGTCGACTTTCTCACGCAGGGTGACGGCATCGTAGCCAGTGATGATGGGCAGGGTGTGGTCCTGAGGCGAAGGCGGCACATGCCGCGGGCGAAACGTGGTCCCGTCCAGCGTAGCCCCGGCCGGGTGGGACGGTCCCCGATCGGGGGCGATCCGTCACATCCGTCGCTGCGTCTGCGGCTGACTCAGGAGATTTCGCCGCGTGAGCGGGCCCGACCCGTCGAGCCTGCGCCCGTTCAGCTTCCGAGCTGGAACACCGTGCGGCCGGGAAGCGGCGACGGCGTGGCCGTCGCATCCGTCGTGACCAGGGCGGTCGCCATGAACTGGGTGAGTTCGGCGCCTTCGACCACCTTCGACGGATGCGGCCCGCCCGCCAGCAACCGCGACACCCAACTCGTGTCGATGGGGGTGTGCGCGGCGACGAAGACGATGTTGCCGAACCGGCGCCCCTTGAGCACCTGGGTCTCGGCGAGGGCGAGCACATGCCCGAACACGGCGGACAGCGTCGCGGCCTGCGAGCGGGCGAACGGCAGCCCGGGTCCGTCGGCGACGTTCACGACGAGTACCCCGCGCGGCGAAAGCAGGGGAGCGGCCAGTTCGTAGAACTCACGGCTGGTCACATGGGCCGGGGTGCGCGCGCCGGAGAAGATGTCGACCACGACGAGGTCCACGGCGCCGTGCAATCCGGCCGGCAGCTTCGCGAGCACCTCGCGGGCGTCCCCGTGCCGCACGCGCAGCTGCGCGCGCTTGTCCCAGGGCAGTTCGCCGCGCACGAAGTCGATCAGGTCGCTCTCCAGCTCGACGACCTGCTGGCGGGACCCGGGCCGGGTGGCCTCCACATAGCGGGGGAGGGTCAGCGCCCCGGCGCCCAGGTGCACGGCGGTGATCGGCTCGCCCACGTCGCCGATCAGGTCGATCACGTGCCCGATCCGCTGCACGTACTCGAAGAACAGCTCACCGGGGTCGTCCATGTTCACGTTCGACTGCGGCGTGCCGTCCACGATCAGGTTGAAGCTGCCCGGGGTGAACCGGTCGGGCTCGATGACGGCGTGGTGGCCGCTCAGTTTCAGGGTGATCGACGGATGCTGCGCGACAGGCCTACTCATCCCTCAAGTGTGCGCCCTCCATCCCAGGCGACAACGCCGACGGAAGACACCCAAAACCGGGTTATACCTGAGAATATGCAAGAGGTCAAGAATTTAGTGGACAGAGCGGGTCAATCAGCATATAGTTGTTCTTTACGCTCCCAGACTAAACTCTGCCTTCATATTGCGGTCGGCTTTGCGTGCTCAAGCCACCTTGACGCATACCTCGTTCAGTAGTTCAGAACTCGAGGGTCTGAGGAGTTCGTACTCGGTATTCCTTACTAACAGTGACTAGACCTGACGGGGTCCACGGAGGTTATTTCCTTGGCTGCTGCGCGCAACGCAACCACCAACTCACCCAAGAACGGACGTGCCGCTGGCCGTCTTTCGTTCGCGAAGATCACCGACAATCTGACTGTTCCGGATCTGCTTGCCTTGCAGACCGAGAGCTTCGATTGGCTCGTCGGTAACGACAACTGGAAACAGCGTGTCGCAGAAGGCCAGGCGGCCGGTCGTCAGGACCTGCCGACTCGCACCGGACTCGACGAGATCTTCGAAGAGATCTCACCCATCGAGGACCTCGGCGAAACGATGCAACTGTCGTTCACCAACCCGGAGCTCGAGCCGGAGAAGTACACCATTGACGAGTGCAAGGAAAAGGGTAAGACCTACTCCGCACCTCTCTATGTGAACGCTGAGTTCATGAACCACCTCACCGGTGAGATCAAGACCCAGACCGTGTTCATGGGTGACTTCCCGCTGATGACCCCCAAGGGCACCTTCGTGATCAACGGCACCGAGCGTGTCGTCGTGTCGCAGCTGGTCCGCTCCCCGGGCGTCTACTTCGACCGCCAGCAGGAGAAGACGTCCGACAAGGACATCTACTCCGCTCGCGTCATCCCGAGCCGCGGCGCCTGGCTCGAATTCGAGATCGACAAGCGCGACCAGGTCGGCGTTCGCATCGACCGCAAGCGCAAGCAGTCCGTCACGGTCTTCCTCAAGGCCCTCGGCCTGACGAGCGAAGAGATCCTCGAAGAGTTCAAGGGCTTCGCGTCCATCGAGCTCACCCTTGAGAAGGACAACATCCTGACCAAGGAAGAAGCCCTCAAGGACATCTACCGCAAGCTGCGTCCGGGCGAGCAGGTCGCCGCCGAGGCCGCGCGTGCGCTCCTCGACAACTTCTTCTTCAACTCCAAGCGCTACGACCTGGCCAAGGTCGGTCGTTACAAGATCAACCGCAAGCTCGGCCTCGAGGCGCCGCTCGGCGACTCCGTGCTGACGCTGCAGGACATCCTGGCCACGATCAAGTACCTGGTTGCGCTGCACGACAACCAGACCACGATCTCCGGCGTCCGCGACGGCAAGCAGACCGACATCCGCATCGACATCGACGACATCGACCACTTCGGTAACCGTCGCATCCGTGCCGTCGGCGAGCTCATCCAGAACCAGGTGCGCACCGGCCTGTCCCGTATGGAGCGCGTCGTTCGCGAGCGCATGACCACGCAGGACATCGAAGCGATCACCCCGCAGACCCTGATCAACGTGCGCCCCGTCGTCGCCGCGATCAAGGAATTCTTCGGAACCAGCCAGCTGTCGCAGTTCATGGACCAGAACAACCCGCTCGCCGGACTGACGCACAAGCGTCGCCTGTCCGCGCTGGGCCCGGGTGGTCTGTCCCGTGACCGTGCCGGCGTCGAGGTGCGAGACGTTCACCCCTCGCACTACGGCCGCATGTGCCCCATTGAAACCCCGGAAGGCCCGAACATCGGCCTGATCGGTTCGCTCGCCTCATTCGCGCGGATCAACGCCTTCGGTTTCATTGAGACCCCGTACCGCCGCGTCGTCGATGGCAAGGTCATGAACGACCAGATCGACTACCTCACCGCCAGCGAAGAAGACGAGTTCATCGTCGCCCAGGCGAACGCCCCCCTCACCAAGGACTGGCACTTCGCCGACGCCCGTGTTCTCGCCCGTAAGAAGGGTGGAGAGGTCGACCTCTTCCCCGCGGAAGACATCGGCTACATGGATGTCTCGCCTCGCCAGATGGTGTCCGTCGCCACCTCGCTCATCCCGTTCCTCGAGCACGACGATGCGAACCGCGCCCTCATGGGTGCCAACATGCAGCGTCAGGCCGTCCCGCTCCTGATGAGCGAGAGCCCGCTCGTCGGTACCGGCATGGAGGTCTTCGCGGCCATCGACGCCGGTGACGTGCTCACCGCCGACAAGGCCGGTGTGGTGATGGAGGTTTCGGCCGACGTCGTCACCATCCAGCTCGACGAGGGCGGCACGCAGGAGTACTACCTGCGCAAGTTCGCGCGCTCCAACCAGGGCACGAGCTACAACCACCGCGTCATCGTCACCGCCGGCGAGCGGATCGAAGTCGGCGAAGTCATCGCCGACGGCCCCGCCACCGAAAACGGAGAGCTCGCTCTCGGCAAGAACCTGCTCGTCGCGTTCATGCCGTGGGAAGGCTACAACTTCGAGGACGCGATCATCCTGAGCCAGAACCTGGTCAAGGACGACACCCTCTCCTCGATTCACATCGAGGAATACGAGGTTGACGCTCGCGACACCAAGCTGGGCAAGGAAGAGATCACTCGCGACCTGCCCAACGTGTCGCCCGACCTGCTCGCCGACCTCGACGAGCGCGGCATCATCCGGATCGGTGCCGAGGTTCGCCCCGGCGACATCCTCGTCGGCAAGGTCACGCCCAAGGGCGAGACCGAGCTGTCCGCCGAGGAGCGCCTGCTGCGTGCCATCTTCAACGAGAAGAGCCGTGAAGTTCGCGACACGAGCTTGAAGGTTCCCCACGGTGAGCGCGGCACCATCATCGGTGTCAAGGTCTTCGACTCGCAGGATGGCGACGACGAGCTCGGCTCGGGCGTCAACCAGCGCGTTGCCGTTTTCATCGCCCAGAAGCGCAAGATCACCGAGGGTGACAAGCTCGCCGGCCGTCACGGCAACAAGGGTGTTATTTCCCGCATCCTGCCGATCGAGGACATGCCGTTCCTTGCCGATGGAACCCCGGTCGACATCATCCTCAACCCGCTGGGCATCCCGGGCCGAATGAACTTCGGCCAGGTCCTGGAAACCCACCTGGGCTGGATCGCCAAGCAGGGCTGGCAGGTGGAAGGCAAGCCCAAGTGGGCCGGCCGTCTGCCCGAGGCCGCGCACAGCGCAGCTCCGAACACCAAGGTCGCGACCCCGGTGTTCGACGGCGCGCTCGAGGTCGAGATCGAGGGCCTCCTCGACTCCACGACCCCGACCCGTGACGGCGACCGCCTGATCGGTTCCTCGGGCAAGACCCAGCTGTTCGACGGCCGCTCCGGTGAGCCGTTCCCGAACCCGGTCTCCGTGGGCTACATGTACATCCTGAAGCTCCACCACCTTGTCGATGACAAGATCCACGCCCGTTCCACCGGCCCCTACTCCATGATCACGCAGCAGCCGCTGGGTGGTAAGGCGCAGTTCGGTGGACAGCGTTTCGGTGAGATGGAGGTGTGGGCGCTCGAAGCATATGGAGCCGCTTACGCCCTGCAGGAACTCCTCACCATCAAGTCGGATGACATCCTCGGCCGCGTGAAGGTGTACGAGGCCATCGTCAAGGGTGAGAACATCCAGGAGCCGGGTATCCCCGAGAGCTTCAAGGTTCTGATCAAGGAAATGCAGTCGCTGTGCCTGAACGTCGAGGTGCTGTCGAGCGACGGTACCGCCGTCAGCCTGCGCGACACGGATGACGAGGTGTTCCGCGCTGCGGAAGAGCTCGGCATCAACATTTCCACCCGGTTTGAGTCGTCCTCGATCGACGACATCTAGGCCCGGCCGATGACGAACACTTCGAATACTTTCCAAGGAGAGAAATTGCTCGACGTAACCACTTTTGACGAGCTTCGCATTGGCCTTGCGACCGCCGACGACATCCGTCGCTGGTCTCACGGTGAGGTCAAGAAGCCCGAAACCATCAACTACCGCACGCTCAAGCCGGAAAAAGACGGCCTGTTCGGCGAGCAGATCTTCGGACCGTCCCGGGACTGGGAATGCTCATGCGGCAAGTACAAGCGAGTTCGCTTCAAAGGCATCGTCTGTGAGCGCTGTGGCGTAGAGGTCACGAAGTCGTCGGTGCGCCGTGAGCGCATGGGCCACATCGAGCTCGCCGCCCCGGTCACCCACATCTGGTACTTCAAGGGTGTCCCCTCGCGTCTCGGCTACCTGCTGGACATGGCTCCGAAGGACCTCGAAAAGGTCATCTACTTCGCTGCGTACATGGTCATCACGGTGGACGAAGACGGCCGCCACCAGGACATGCCGGGCCTTGAGAACGAGCTTCGCCTCGAGATCAAGACCCTCGAGGGCCAGCGCGATTCCCGCATCGCCGACCGTCTGCAGCGCCTGGAAACCGACCTCGCCGCACTGGAGGCCGAAGGCGCCAAGAGCGACCAGAAGAAGCGCACCAAGGACGCCGCCGAGAAGGAGATGAGCCAGGTCCGCAAGTCTCTCGACGAGCAGATCGCTCACCTCGAGCGCGTGTGGGAAGACTTCCGCACCCTCAAGGTCGGCGACCTCAAGCCTGAGGACTCGGTCTTCCACGAGCTGCAGGACCGCTTCGGCATGTACTTCGAGGCCTACATGGGCGCCGAAGCCATCAAGAAGCGCCTGCTCTCCTTCGACCTGGTCACCGAGAGCGAGAACCTGCACCTGCAGATCGCCGAGGGCAAGGGCCAGAAGAAGATCCGTGCGATCAAGCGCCTCCGCGTGGTCAACGCCTTCATCATCACCGGCAACTCGCCGGCTGCCATGGTGCTCGACGTCGTCCCCGTGATCCCGCCCGAACTGCGCCCGATGGTGCAGCTCGACGGTGGCCGCTTCGCGACATCCGACCTCAACGACCTCTACCGTCGTGTGATCAACCGCAACAACCGTCTGCGTCGTCTGCTGGACCTCGGTGCCCCCGAGATCATTGTGAACAACGAGAAGCGGATGCTGCAGGAGGCCGTTGACGCGCTCTTCGACAACGGTCGTCGTGGCCGTCCCGTCACGGGTACCGGCAACCGCGCCCTCAAGTCCCTGAGCGACATGCTCAAGGGCAAGCAGGGTCGTTTCCGTCAGAACCTGCTCGGCAAGCGCGTCGACTACTCCGGCCGTTCGGTCATCGTCGTCGGCCCGCAGCTCAAACTGCACCAGTGTGGTCTGCCCAAGCAGATGGCGCTCGAGCTGTTCAAGCCGTTCGTGATCAAGCGCCTGATCGACCTGAGCCACGCTCAGAACATCAAGGCCGCCAAGCGCATGGTCGAACGTTCACGCCCGCAGGTCTGGGACGTGCTCGAGGAGATCATCCGTGAGCGCCCCGTGCTGCTGAACCGTGCGCCGACGCTTCACCGCCTCGGCATCCAGGCGTTCGAACCTCAGCTCGTGGAGGGTAAGGCCATCCAGCTGCACCCCCTCGTCTGTGCCGCGTTCAACGCCGACTTCGACGGTGACCAGATGGCAGTCCACCTGCCGCTGTCGATGGAAGCCCAGGCCGAAGCGCGCATCCTGATGCTCGCCTCGAACAACATCCTGAAGCCGTCTGACGGTCGCCCGGTGACCCTGCCCACGCAGGACATGATCATCGGTCTGCACCACCTGACCACGCTCAAGGAAGGCGTCATCGGCGAGGGCCGCGCGTTCTCCTCTGTTGCGGAAGCGATCCTTGCTTTCGACCAGAAGTCGCTCGACCTCAACGCCAAGGTGCGCATCCGTCTCACCGACAAGTTCTTCGAAGAGGGCACGCAGCCCGAAGGCGTCGAACTCGTCGACGGACAGGCTGTCGGTGTCGTGCTGGTCACAACCACGCTCGGCCGGGCCATCTTCAACGAGGCCATGCCGGTCAACTACCCGTACTTCGAAAAGGTTGCCGACAAGGGCACCCTCTCGGCGATCGTCAACGACCTCGCCGAGCGGTACCCGAAGGTGGAAGTTGCCGCGACGCTGGACCGCGTCAAGGATGCCGGTTTCTACTGGGCTACCCGCTCCGGTGTGACCGTGGCACTCAGCGACATCCTGACCCCGCCGAACAAGCCGCAGATCGTTGCCGGCTACGAGAAGCAGGCCGCCAAGGTTCAGTCGCAGTTCGAGAAGGGTCTCACGACCGACCTCGAGCGTCGCCAGGAGCTCATCCAGATCTGGACGAAGGCAACGGAAGACGTTGCCGCGGCCATGCAGGAGAACTTCCCGAAGGACAACACCATCAACCGCATGGTCACGTCCGGTGCCCGTGGTAACTGGCTGCAGGTGCGAAACATCGCCGGTATGCGAGGCCTGGTCAACAACCCGAAGGGTGAGATCATCCCTCGCCCGATCATCTCGAGCTACCGCGAAGGTCTGTCCGTCGCCGAGTACTTCATTGCTACTCACGGTGCTCGTAAGGGTCTGGCCGACACCGCTCTGCGTACGGCTGACTCGGGTTACCTCACGCGTCGTCTCGTGGACGTCTCGCAGGATGTCATCATCCGCGAGGACGACTGTGGAACGACCAAGGGTCTCGAACTGCCGATCGCCGAGATCAACCCGATGGGCGATCTCGTTCGTCACCCCAACGTGGAGAACGCGGTCTACGCTCGCAGCCTGGCCACCCCGGCGGTCAACGCCAAGGGTGAGGTTGTCGCTGACGCCGGCGACGACGTGGGCGACGTGCTCATCGACAAGCTGGTCGAGGCCGGTGTCGAGACCATCAAGGTGCGCTCGGTTCTGACCTGTGAGTCGGCCGTCGGTGTGTGTGCGGTCTGCTACGGCCGTTCGCTCGCCACCGGGCTGCTCGTGGACATCGGTGAGGCCGTCGGCATCATCGCCGCGCAGTCCATCGGTGAGCCGGGTACCCAGCTCACGATGCGTACCTTCCACACCGGTGGATCGGCATCCGCCGACGACATCACCCAGGGTCTGCCTCGTGTGCAGGAACTGTTTGAGGCTCGTACCCCCAAGGGTGCGTCGCCGATCGTCGACACCGCCGGTCGCATCACCATCGAAGACACCGACCGCAGCCGGAAGGTCATTCTGACCCCCGACAACGGCGACGAGGCGATTGCCTACCCGGTGCTCAAGCGCTCCACCCTCCTCGTCGAGGATGGCCAGCACGTCGAGCTCGGCACGCAGATCATCATCGGCGCCGTCGACCCGAAGGAAGTTCTTCGAGTCAAGGGTGTCCGCGCTGTGCAGAAGCACATCGTCGGTGGCGTGCAGGATGTCTACCGTTCGCAGGGTGTGCCGATTCACGACAAGCACATCGAGGTCATCGTTCGTCAGATGCTTCGCAAGGTGACCGTCGTCGAGCACGGCGACACCGGCCTGCTCCCCGGCGAGCTCGTTGACCGGTTGAAGTACAACGAACTCAACCGCACCGCGCTCACCGAGGGCAAGAAGACGGCCTCTGCCCGTCAGGAAGTCATGGGTATCACCAAGGCTTCACTGGCGACCGAGTCCTGGCTGTCGGCCGCTTCCTTCCAGGAGACCACCCGGGTTCTGACCCAGGCGGCCATGGAAGGCAAGAGCGACCCGCTGATGGGCCTCAAGGAGAACGTCATCATCGGTAAGTTGATCCCGGCCGGCACCGGTCTTCCCCGCTACCGCGACGTCACCGTCGAGGCAACGGACGAGGCCAAGGCTGAGCGTTACCCGAACCGCATCTTCACCGATGATGCAACGTTCAACGAGGGTGACCTGAGCTTCGTCGACTTCGACAGCTTCTCGTCGGATGACTTCACCCCCGGCACCTACAACTAGTCACTAGCGATAGGTTCCACGGATGGCCCCCTGCTTCGGCAGGGGGCCATCCTCCGTTAACCGCCCGCCGGTGGTCGAGCCGCCGGTGGTCGAGCTTGTCGAGACCCGAGCGCGTCGAGACCCCGAGCCACCCGGTGGTCGAGCTTGTCGAGACCCGAGCGCGTCGAGACCCGCGATAAGCTAGCCGAAATTCTCTCTGGGGGTATCGCATGGCTGCAGGTCCAGTGTCCGCTTCGGCAATGACGCGTCGACGGATGTGGGTGCTCCTCGGTGCCGTCGGCTCCCTGCTGGTCATCGCCCTCGTTGTGTTGCTCATCGTGTGGCGCGGGGGTGCCGGTGTGCCTGAGGCTGAGGCGGCGAGTCGCCCGCAGCCGAGCTCGACGCCGGCCCCGCTGGCGGTCACCGCCTCGCCGCAACCCCCGTCGAAGCCGGTAGCGGACGGGCCGCATCCGTCACAGTGTGAGCAGTTGTACAGCCCGGCGATGGTGGCGGCCTTCGGCGATCTGGCGCTCAATCCCGCCTGGGTCGCCGAGGAGAACTCGGGAGCCAATCGCGGGTCTGCCGACCCGGAACTCGTCACCCTGATCGACGCGGCCGAAGAGAAACTCACCTGCGTGTGGGCCAATGCGGGCGGTGCCTCCGGTGTCGGACTGACCACGGAACTGGTCTGGGTGACGCCCGAGCAGTCTGCCGCGGTGCAGAGCCGGCTGTCGGCGGCGGGAATGAACTGCTACGAGGAACTCGCGGGGATGCGGTGCATCGTCGAGGGCACTGATGACGGTGGCGTCTCCGGTGAGTCGCATTTCCTCAGGGATGGAATCTGGTTGGCCACGTACTACTTCAACGCCGGTCCGGATGGCTACACGCACGACATGATCGCGAATGTCTGGGCCGACGCGTAGCGCCGGATCACAATCCGCGAACGAAGTAGTGTTGGAACAACGAGTGGCAGTCCTGCTTTTCGGAAGCGGGGGATAAGCATGCGCGCGGTCGGCAGGCTCGGTGCGGCATTCGTCGGTACCACGGCGCTCATCATTCTCGCCGGGTGGTACATCGGCTTCGATTCCATGCCCTCGTCGATGGGTTTCCTGCTGGCGATGAAGCCGATGACAGCGCTGGGGCTCGTTCTGGTCGCGGTCGGCGTTTTCTCGTTCGACCGGCGCTGGCTCTCGCTCACACTGGGTTTGATGGCCCTCGTGATCGGGGCTCTCACCGTGGCAGAGTTCGTCTCCGGCAACTCGCTCGGCATCGACGCGCTCCTGCCGGGGATCGACTTCCAGGGCCAGTCGGAGCGGATGGCGCCGTCCACCGCGGTGGCGTTGATCCTGCTCGGGACATCCGTCATCGCCAGCCGAACCGCTCGCTCGGCCGCGATGCTCGGCTTCGCGTTCGCGGCGCTGAGCGTCAGTCTGATCGCGATCATGGGCTATGCCTTCGGGGTCTCGTCCCTCTATTCCGTCGGTGGCTACACGAGCATGGCCTGGCCCACGGCCCTGGGCATCGTGATCCTGGCTTCGGCCGTTCTGCTCCAGCGTCCCGATGCCGGTCTCCTCGGGCTGATCCGCACCGATGGGAGCGCGGGGCGACTTCTCCGTCAGGTGGTTCCGTTCCTGGTTGTCGGACCGTTCGTGCTCGGTTGGCTTGAGCTCTGGGGTGAGCGCCGAGGCTGGTACGACACAGCGTTCGGCATCGCCATCCTGGTCATGAGCGTGACGATTCTCGGCTGCGTCCTCGCGTGGGTCGCGGCTCGTCGACTGCGCGTCGTCGATCGCCTGCGCCAGGCGGCCATGCAGGATCTCGCCGAGGCCAACCACACGCTCGAGGAGACGGTCGAGAACCGCACCCGTCAGCTCGCGGAAACAGCGGACACCCTGCACACCCTCATCAAGATCGCGCCGGTCGGGATCGTGCAGCTGGATGCCGCGGGCGGACTCGTTTCCGCCAACGACCAGTGGCATGCGCTCAGCGGGCTGACGAAGAGTGCATCGCGTCGTGACGGCTGGGCGAGTGCGGTTCATCCCGACGACGCGGAGCGTGTGTTCGCCCAATGGGAGTTGAAAGCCGCCGCCGGTGAGCCTTACGAGACCACGATGCGGTTCCTTACCCCTGTTGGCCAGGTCAATTGGGTGCAGGTGAACACCGCCCCGATGCGCGACGAGAGGGGCATCGTCGGGCACTTGGCCAGTGTCACCGATGTGACGGCGCAGCGGGTGGCCGAGAACGCGGCGGCGGAGGCTGCCGCACGGTTCGAGGCGGCCTTCGCGTCCTCGCCGCTCGGCACGGCCATCGTCACCCTGGACGGGCTTGTGGTGGCCGCCAACAGAAGGCTCCTCAGCCTGGCGGGTGGGAGCGCCACTTTGGTCAACGCGCACATCGAGACGATCTTCATGCCGGCTGTGCACGGTGACGACGGGCTGGCCGAGGGCACGGGCCTCAATAGTGCGTCCACTCGACAGCGCATGGACCGGCGGATGCGCCACGGCGGTGAGCAGGAAACCTGGGTCAAGGTCAGCATTGCCGAGATCCTCGAGGGCGACCAGGCCGGGGGACTGCTGTACCAGGTGGAGGACATCACCGCCCGGCGCCTGGCTGAAGCGCGGGTGGAGCACCTGGCCTTCCACGACCCGCTCACGAACCTTCCCAACCGTCTCTTGCTGCTTGACCGTTTGAATCAGGCGCTTCTGCAGGCGTCGCGCCTGGGGCTCGGCGTCGCGGTCCTGTTCATCGATCTCGACCGATTCAAGTTCGTCAATGACAGCTTGGGGCACCACGCCGGCGACGCCGTGCTGACTGAGGTGGGCATCCGTTTGCGGCAGAGCATCCGCTCCGGTGACACGGTGTCCCGGATCGGTGGCGACGAGTTCGTCGTGATCTGCCCGGATGTCGGCAGCAGCGCCGACGTGCGCCAGATTGCCGATACGATCCAGGCGTCCATCGCGCGGCCGATCGCGGTCGGCGACCAGATCGCATCCGTCGATGCCAGCATCGGGATCGCCTTCGGCCTCGGGCACGACGATGCCGAGCTGCTGCTGCGCAACGCGGACCAGGCCATGTATCAGGCGAAGGATCGCGGGCGGGCCCGCTATGAGGTCTTCGACGACGACCTGCGCTACCGCATTCACCAGCGGCTCGACTGTGAACTGGCCCTGCGCGATGCGGTCGAACTGGGCGAGATCGAAACCTGGTACCAGCCGATCGTGGATCTGCAGAACCACACCGTGGTGGCCACCGAGGCTCTGGCGCGATGGCGGCGGCCGGACCGCGGCATCGTGATGCCGGGCGATTTCATCGCTCTGGCTGAGGAGGTGGGTTTGATCAAGGGGATCGGATCGACTGTGCTCGGCCAGGCGTGCCGTGCGGCCACCGAGTTGGACCGGGGGATGGCGGTCAGCGTCAACGTTTCCGCACGCCAGTTCGTGCAGGATGACTTCGGTGACGTCGTCAAGCGCGCCCTTGCCGAGTCGGGGCTGCCGCCGGAACAGCTCTGGCTGGAGTTGACCGAGAGCGCGGTGCTCGACGCGATCGATTCCGCGGCGAGGACCTTCCAGGAGCTGCGTGGGCTCGGCGTGAAACTGGCGATCGACGACTTCGGCACAGGCTATTCGTCCTTCACTCATCTGCGCGCATTCACGGTTGACCTGCTCAAGATCGACTTGACGTTCATTCGCGACGTGGAGAGTTCTGACCACGATCGCGCGATCGTGGAGGGCATTCTGCGTCTGGCCGATTCCCTGAACCTGGATGTCGTGGCCGAGGGTATCGAGACAACGTCCCAGCGTGATCTGCTGCAGGGGATGGGCTGCCGTTACGGTCAGGGCTATCTCTTCTCCAGGCCGGCCCCGAGTGCGGCTCCCGCGGTGGTCTTCGCGCACTGACCCTCCCCGTCGCCCGAGCCCCGTTGGTCGAGCCTGTCGAGACCCGGCGACCCGCCCCTCCGAGGCGCCCGCGACGGTGGTCGAGCCTGTCGAGACCCGGTGGTCGAGCCTGTCGAGACCCGGCGACCCGCCCCTCCGAGGCGCCCGCCCCGGTGGTCGAGCCTGTCGAGACCAGAGACCAGAGACCAGAGACCAGAGACCAGAGACCAGAGACCAGAGACCAGAGACCAGAGACCAGCAACCAAACACCAACTCCTACAGCCCCACCCGCTTGCTCGGCAGCGCGATCAGGTTCTGTTCCGGGTCAACCTCCACGGGTGGCCGAAGCCAATACTCCGTTCCGGTGCGGATGATGCTCCAGTTCTGGTTATGCAGCAGCAGGTGGTGCGGATGGCAGAGGAGTATTCCGTCGGCAAGGTCGGTGTACCCGTTGCCTTTCAACCATTCGTTGATGTGGTGCGCTTCGCTCCATGCCGGTGATCGGTCGCAGTCGACCCACCGGCAGCCGCCGTCACGCACTCCCATCGCGGCGCGTTGTGCTTCGGTGAAGAGTCGTTCGTCACGGCCGACGTTGATGATCTGGCCGGTGTCGTCGATCTGGATGCCGCGGGTTCCGGTGTCGCAGAGCAACCGGTCGATGGTCTCCTGCGAGACCGGGACCGGACTGCCCTCGATCTGCCCGTGAGCGGCGGCTTCGCGAGCAGTGGTGGCCTCCGGGGCTCCCGTCTGGCCCGGCGTCAGCGCCTTTTCGGTGACGATCACACGAACCGCGGGGCGGCGGCCGCCAAAGACCCGGCCCTGGTCAGCTTCACCGGCGATCTTCAGCAACTGCACCAGGGCGTCGGCGGCGATCTGCTCGGTGCTGCGCGGGTCGTCCTGCACACGTTTGGCCCAGGCGGCCTTCTCCTTGTCAACGAAGCGCACCCCTCCGCGGCGGGGACTGGTGATCGAGTCGAACGTGGAGACCACGAACTCGCCGTCCTCCGGTGCGAAGAGCCCGTTCAGGCGCACCTTGCCGTTGCCGAGCCGGTAGACCCGCAGGAATCGGTCGTCGTGGGCCTGCTTCTCCCGGGCGGCGATGCCGGCCTCGTCGAGCTGGTCGCGCATCCGCCGGGCGAGCTTGAAGACCTGGTCGACGTTCAGTGACGCGGCCTCAATGAGGAGGGAATCGAGCGCGGTGCCAAGCTTCTCGGCGGTGACCGCGGCGTCGATCTGCCCCAGACCGGAACGGATGGACTCGGCCGCGTCGACCGAGAGGGTGCCGGCGGTGATGGCCCGGGCGATCGGCGCCTGCCACGGAACCTTCGCGACGAACGCCGCGACCTCGGCTGCGTCCGCGTCGGATGATTCCAGGGCCGCCTCGACGAGCTTCTCCGCCGCTTCGGCATCGGCCATCATCGTGCCGACCGCGACGAGCTTGAACGCATCGTTCTTCGTCGACCCGGTCACCGTCTGGATGAGTGCCTCGGGCGAAAGGAAGCCCTGCTGGGCGGCCAGACCGGAGTGGCCGAGCTCGGGCCGGGAGCGATGGGCGATGGTTGCCGCCATCCACGCCGAGCGGGTGTCCAAGAGGCGGCGGGCGGCCGCGATCTGCCTCTGCCCGGCCAGCACCTCGGCGTCGGGCAGGGCCTCATAGTCGGCGCAGGAGGATCCCAGGCGGGCGACGGCATCCGTCGCCGTTCTGAGATCGTCTGCGGTGGTGGTCATGCGTCGAGAATAGCAGAGTTAGTAGGTGTAGTCGAGAGTCTGTCATATATTTATAGACAGATACTCGAAGTCGTGTTCTAAGCAGTCAAGGGTTGTCTCGCCGGGTCTCGACGGGCTCGACCACCGGGTTGTCTCGCCGGGTCTCGACGGGCTCGACCACCGGGTTGTCTCGCCGGGTCTCGACGGGCTCGACCACCGAGGGTGACATGCCGGGTCTCGACAAGCTCGACCACCGTTGCGGGAATCAGCGCGTCAACCCTTCTGCCGTCACGGTTGTCTTGATCCACACCCCGGATATGGTGTGTTCACTACCGCGGAGGATGCGCCGATGAGTTCCGACACGAGCGAGAATCCAACCGGGTCACCTACGGCTCGGCGACGTCTCTACATCGGTCTTGCCGTCCTCGGTTCGGCGCTGTCCATCGTTCTCATCGTGGTTCTCGCCCTGCAAGTGGTCGGCGGGCCTCCGGTCGCGGGTCCGCCAACCAGCACGGCCAGTGCCAGCGCCCCGCCCGCAACGACGGCACCCGCCACTCCGAAGCCTTCAGACCCTGCGACGCGCCCTCCCGACACCCCCACCCCCGCCTCGACGCCACCGGGCCAGAACGCGGCGCCGGGGGTGCCGCAGCCGTCCTCCTGCGACGAGCTCTACAGCCCGGCCATGGTCGAGGCGCTCAGCGGCCTCGCGCTCAATCCCGAATGGTCCCAGGACCCGGAGGCCGGCGTGTCCCACGGCACGGACGACACCGAACTGCGGGCAGTGATCGATTCAGCAGATCACCTGACCTGTGTGTGGGGGAGCCCCTACGGCGGCTCCGACACGGGAATCATCACCACTCTGGCGTGGGTGACTCCGGAGCAGAGCTCCGCGGTGGAGGAACGGCTCGTCGCCACCGGCCTCGAGTGCTTCGCGCAATCGGGCGGTGTGCGGTGCGTCATCCAGACGAACACGCTCGACGGTGCCTTCGGTGAATCCCATTTCCTGCGCGACGGCATCTGGCTCGCCACCAAGTACACGAATGCGGGCCCGCTGGGTTACACCCAGGACATGGTCAACAACTTGTGGGCCACGGTTTAGCGTCGGCCCAATCGTGGCGGCAGACGGATGTCGAGTGCCCGCGAGGAGGCTCCGGCGAGCGATTTCCGTGCCTCGGGTCTGCGTGCGGGGCCGCTAGGATCGAACTGAACAGGCTGCATCCGTACCACCCCCCCCCCTGATTGCGGGTCTGGCCGTACTTCCCGGCCAGGGTTACCGTTATCTGTCACCTCATATCTGAGCCTGTTCGAGAGGATCGCGTGGCCAGCCTCACCGAGATCCTGATTCTGCACGGGCTGTTGCCGATCGAGCAGCTGGACAAGCTCATGGCCGGTGACCCCGCTGACGAGAGTGCCGTTCGTGCCCTGGTCGACTCGGGCGTCATCACCGAGGTGCAGTTCGCCCGGGCTCGCGCTGAGCAGGCCGGTCTCCCCTTCCTGGAACTGATGGAATACCCGGTCGACCGCCTTGCCGTCGCCTTGGTCACGGCCGCGATGTGCCGTCGCCACCAGGTGCTCCCCATCACGATCGAGAGCGGCCGTCTCGTGCTCGCCATGGTCGACCCTGGCAACGTCTTCGCGATCGACGATGTGCGCGAAGCGGCACGGATGCGCGTCATCCCCGTCGTCGCCGAGCGCGCCGATCTGCTGGCCGCCATCGCCCGCTACCACCGTGCCGACGACGAGCTCACCAACCTCACCACCACCATGCAGGAGGAGCAGGCCCCGGTCGAGGCCTCCGCCTTCGGAGTGTCGGACTCGATCGAGGACGACGCCCCGATCGTGCGGTTCGTGAACCTGCTGGTGAGTCAGGCCATCCAGGACAAGGCCTCGGACATCCACATCGAGCCCGGGGAGCACAGCCTGCGGGTGCGCTACCGCATCGACGGAGTGCTGCACGAGATGCAGCGGGCGCCGAAGGGCATCCAGAACGGTGTGATCTCCCGGCTCAAGATCATGAGCGATATCGACATTGCCGAGCGGCGCAAACCGCAGGACGGCCGCATGTCGGTCAGTCACGGTGGCCGCCAGATCGACCTGCGCGTCGCCACGCTGCCCACGGTCTGGGGCGAGAAGATCGTCATGCGAATCCTCGACAACTCGAGCACGACCATGAGCCTGCACGATCTGAACCTGCTCGACTACAACTACGAGGCCTACAAGAAGTCGTACTCGAAGCCCTACGGCATGATCCTGGTCACCGGGCCCACGGGTTCGGGCAAGTCGACCACGCTCTACACGACCCTGCATTCCGTCGCCCGGCCCGAGATCAACGTGATCACCGTCGAAGACCCGGTCGAGTACCGCATGAAAGACATCAACCAGGTGCAGGTGAACGTCAAGGCCGGCCTCACTTTCGCGAGCGCGCTTCGCTCGATTCTGCGAAGCGACCCGGATGTCGTGCTGCTGGGTGAGATCCGCGACCATGAGACCGCGCAGATCGCCATCGAGGCCTCGTTGACCGGCCACCTCGTGCTGTCGACCCTGCACACCAACGACGCGCCGAGCGCGATCACCCGCCTCACGGAGATGGGCATCGAGCCCTTCCTGGTCGGCTCCGCGCTGGACTGCGTGGTGGCGCAGCGCCTCGCGCGTCGCCTCTGCGACCGCTGCAAGGCTCCGGCCGACCACACGGCCGAGCACCTGACGAGCCTGAAGTTCGGCTTCGACCCGCTGCTTCCGCTGCCCGTGCTCTACCAGCCGGTCGGCTGCCAGCACTGCTCGAAGACCGGGTATCGCGGGCGCATCGCCGTGCACGAGGTCATGTCCGTGACCGAGAACATCGAACGTCTCGCCGTTGCCCGCGCCTCGAGCGCGGACATCGGCCGGGCGGCGCGGGCCGAGGGAATGATCACCCTCCGGGAAGACGGCTGGGAGAAGGTCCGCATGGGCCTCACGTCGATCGAAGAGATTTTGCGAGTCGTTGCATAGCGTTCGCGTGTGCCAAAGGGGAAAGACTTCATATGGACAAGCCGATTTACGAAATTCCAGCGATCCAGCCGGGGGAGACGGTCTCCTGGTGGGACCCGACGCCCATCGGCGAGCCTGACGCCGGCGATGCGCCCACTCTGGCGGTGGCTGTAGCCGTCGCCGACCCGGTGGTCTCGAACGACACCGAGGCGCTGCATATTGTTGACGTGGCCACCACGGAGCTTCCGGTAGCCTCCATCGGCTCGGCCGAGCCATTCGACGATGAGCTGATCTACCGGCATGGAGCTCGCCAGGTCCCCTCCGGCCGACGTGCCGCTCTCGAGGCTGACCGTGCGGAGACCCCGGCGCCGGTCAAGGTGAAGGCCCCACCGCACATCGGCCCCGACGGCCGGCAGGCCGACCCTGACCTGATCGAGGCGCTCACCCTCGTGCTCGAGTTGGATGCCTCAGACCTGCACATCACGGTCGGTGCTCCGCCGACCATCCGAATGGATGGCAGCCTGCGCCCGATCGAGGGGCTGGAGAAGTGGATGCCCGAGAAGGTGCACGCTGCGCTCTTCAGCATCATTTCCCCACTCGACCAGCAGCGGTTCGAGATCGACCGCGAGCTGGACTTCGCCTTCACGGCGGCCGGTGCCCGGTTCCGGGTGAACTTTTATCACCAGCGCAACTCGATCGGTGCGGCGTTCCGTCTCATCCCGCGCGAGATCAAGCCGCTGAAGGCTCTGGGTGTGCCCGAATCGGTCGGCCGCTTCTCGCTGATGCCCCGCGGCCTCGTGCTTGTGACCGGCCCTACGGGTTCCGGCAAGTCCACGACCCTGGCGGCCATGGTCGACCTCGCCAACAGCACGCGTGCCGACCACATCGTCACCGTCGAGGACCCGATCGAATTCCTGCACAAGCACAAGAAATCCCTCGTCAATCAGCGCGAAGTCGGCCATGACACACTGAGCTTCGCCGCTGCCCTCAAGCACGTGCTGCGTCAGGACCCGGACATCATCCTGATCGGCGAGCTGCGCGACCTGGAGACCATCTCGGTGGCGTTGACTGCCGCCGAGACCGGCCACCTGGTCTTCGCCACCCTGCACACGCAGGATGCCGCCCAGACCATCGACCGTATGATCGACGTGTTCCCGCCGCACCAGCAGGGTCAGATCCGCACCCAGCTCGCGGCGACGTTGCGCGGCGTGGTCTGCCAGACCCTGGTCAAGAAAGCCAACGGCGGCGGGCGTGTCGTCGCCACCGAGATCCTGGTCACGACGCCCGCCATCGCGAACCTCATCCGGGAGGGCAAGACCCACCAGATCACGTCGATGATGCAGGCCGGCGCCGCAGAGGGCATGCACACCATGGATCAGCACCTGGCCGACCTCGTCGACAGCGGCCAGATCACCCGTCAGGCGGCCATCGATAAGGCCCATGACGCCGACAGCATCGGCCAGCTGATCAAGCGGGCGGACACTTCGGCCGACGTGGCAGCACGGAACATGGGTGGTGGCATCGACTACGGCGACACCTACTCCCACGTCAGCCGCTGATGGCGTCGACGCAGACCTATGCGTACACGGGGCGCGACGCACAAGGCAAGACGGTCAAGGGTCGCCTCGACGGTGCCAGCGAGGGTGGTGTCGCCTCCAGACTGAACGCGATGGGTATCTCACCGATCACCATCGCTGAGTCTGCCGAAGCGACCGGATTGAACCGGGAAATCTCGATCCCCGGCTTCACCAAGGGCGTCGGCCTGAAAGACCTCGCCATCATGAGCCGTCAGATGGCCACCATGATCGGTTCAGGACTTTCCCTCCTGCGCACCCTCAACATCCTGGCTGAGCAGACCGAGTGTAAGCCGCTGGCCAAAATCCTTGTGGACGTGCGCGACGATGTGGAGACCGGAGTTTCGATCTCGGATGCTTTTGGCAAGCACAGGGAGTCCTTTCCCCCGATCATGATCAACATGGTGCGGGCCGGCGAGACCGGCGGTTTCCTGGACCGGGCCCTCGAATCGATCGCAGCGAACTTCGAAAAGGAGGTCAAGCTGCGCGGCACCATCAAGTCGGCGATGACCTACCCGGTGATCGTTCTGCTGATGTCACTCGTGTCGGTCATGATCATGCTGATCTTCATCGTGCCGATCTTCGAAAACATGTTCTCCGGTCTGGGCAGCGAGCTGCCCCTTCCGACAAAGGTCCTGGTCAATGTATCCAACTCCATGATCTTCATCGTCCCGGTCATGGCCGTCCTCGGTATCGGCTTCGCCATCTGGTGGCGCACTAACAAGCACACCGACCGCGTTCGCATGAGACTCGACCCTCTTAAGCTCAAGCTGCCGGTCTTCGGTTCGCTGCTGAAGAAGATCGCCGTGGCGCGATTCAGCCGAAACTTCGCGAATATGATCGGCGCCGGCGTGCCGATTCTGCAGGCCCTGAAGATCGTTGGCGAGACGTCCGGAAACTGGGTTATCCAGGACGCCCTCACCAAGGTGGCGGAGTCTGTGCGCCAGGGGCAATCCATTTCGGGTCCGCTGATCCTGCAGCCCGTTTTCCCCCCGATGGTCACGCAGATGATCGCCGTCGGTGAGGATGCCGGTTCGCTGGAGACCATGCTCAACAAGATCGCGGATTTTTACGACCAGGAGGTTGAGTCCTCGACAGAGCAGCTCACGGCGGCCATTGAGCCCCTCCTGATCGCCTTCCTTGGCGTTGTCATCGGAGGCATGGTCATCGCCCTGTACATGCCCATCTTCAGCATCGCTGGCGCCATTCAGTAGCGGTCTCTACGACCCTCAGTTCGGTGCCCCCAAGACTGGGGGCAAGAGAACGTAAAAATACCCCTCCTTCTTGGGTCGTGGCTGAAAATAACCTGCGAATATTATTAGAGCCCCAGCGGACCCGACCGCTAGTTCAATGCCCCCTAGTGAATGGATCCCCGTGCTCTCTCGCAGCCTCGCCGCCCTCAACCGCCGCCGTAACGACCCCGACGCAAACGAGAACGGTTTCACCCTGATCGAGCTCCTCGTCGTCGTCATCATCATTGGTATCCTCGCCGCGATCGCAATTCCGGTCTACCTGGGCATCCAGAACAACGCCAAGGACGCCGGCGTGAAGTCCGACCTCACCAATGCGAAAATTGCCGTGATCGCCTACCAGACCGATACCGGAGGACTTCCGGCAACGATCGATAGCGCGACCCTGACCAAGTACGGCTTCACGCTGAGTTCGGATACCACGACATCCATCGCGTGGAAGGGCACAGTCGCGGCTGCAGCAACCTCCTTCTGCATCGACGGTGTCGGCAAGACCACCAACAAGTTCCGTATCACGCAGGCCAGTGCTGTGGAAGCTGGCGGCTGCCCGTAACCCGGCCAGTACTGAAGCTGTCTGAGTGATGTGGTGGGGCGTCGTACGTTGCGCCCCACCATTTCCCTTGGGAAGTGCATTTCTTTCACAACCGTGACATTCCAAGGAGGCCAGCCGTGAAGGCACTCCCTGGCGTCCAAAGACGGCCAATGGATGAGGCGGGCCTCTCCCTGGTCGAGATTCTCGTGGCCATGATGGTCTTCGCCATGATCTCCATCGCGGTGGCCTACTCGCTGACCCTCTCCCTCACGATGACCGATGACGCCCGCCAGCGCGAGGTGGCTGCGAATCTCGCTGCTGAGGAGGTCGACCTTCTCCGGTCGGTGACCGACGTCTTTCAGGTTCTCGACGACACCACCTCCGTGACCGTCGGCGCTGACACGTACAGCGTCGAACGTTCCACGAACTGGTTCACCGGAGGCACAGACGCCTCTTGCGGCGCTGGCGGTGGCACCCTGCAATATAAGCGAGTCAATATCTCCGTGACCTGGACCGGCATGCGCGCGTCCACGCCGGCGGTACAGAGCCACACTGTTCTCGCGCCAGAAGGCCGCATCAACGATCCGAGCCTCGGCACCATCCTCGTCTCCGTGCTCAACGCTTCTGGAACCGGAAGCGATGGAATCGCGGTGACCGCCTCTCCATCGGCCATTTCAGGTAACACCGCAGTAGCTCTCACCGTGGCGCCCCTGGCAACGGATGCGCAGGGTTGCAGCTACATCCTGAAGGTCGCCCCCGGAACCTACGACGTGAAGATCACGAAGACCGGATACGTCGATACGGCCCAATCCCTCGGAACCAGCGTCAGCACGGTGGATGTGGCCGCCGGAGCCGCTGCGTCCGCCGGATTCCAGTTCGACCTGGCCGGAAACTTCACCGCCACCTACGCCTCGAACTACACGGCCGGCCCGGTAATCAAGCCGACCAATCTCGAGATGACCTATTTGAACACCTACGGCACCTACTATCGCCAGGCATCAGTGAATCCCGCACAGCTTCACCCCTTTCCCGCCGGCTACGTGGCATTGCCCGGGCACTACATTGACCCGATGGTCCCCTCCGGCAGCTGCAAATCGGTCGATCCCGAGGCCTGGCCCGGCAGAACGGTCGGCGCCACGACTTACCTCGGTGAGCGGGAACCGGTGGCTGCCACGACTCCAGGCGGCGCAATCGCCTTCAACGCGCCGATGGGGGTCGCAGTCGTCACACTCAAGAGCGTCAGCGGCACCTTCCTGAACGCGGTGTCCCAGGCCTCGGCTCCGGGCACGGATGACCCCGGCTGCACAGTGGAGATGAAGTACACGTTCGGCGCGGTGCTCTCTACGAGCACCACGAGAACAGTGACCATCGCGCTTCCCTTCGGTTCCTGGAAGCTCTACTCCGGCGCCTCGGGGACGGCCACCACCAACCTCATCGGAACAGCCGCGATGACGATGACGGGTGACGGAACGTTGACACCGGCGTCGGGAATCATCACGTTCGATCCCCGCGTGGCGGTTGTACCGTGACCGGGTTCCGCTGGGGGACGGCCAGGAAGGGCGGTCCGGGAGCGGGCAATGACGCCGGGCTCAGCCTCGCGGAGTTGTTGGTCTCGATCATGCTGTTGGGCATTGTGATGACAATCGTCACAGCGCTCTTTCTCAGCACGACCCAATCGATCGCGACGGCACGGGGTATCAACACCAATACCAAGACGGCATCGAACGGAATGAATGAAGCGGCCCGCGTGATTCGTGCCGGTACCGACAACCCGGTGGCAGGCAACGCGCTCAGCGACCCCGCATTCGTTTCCGCACAGAACGAGACGTTGATCATGTACGCCTACGTCAACCTCGATTCGTCTGCCGAGAGCCCCGTCATGATTCGCCTCACGGTCGACACCAATCGGCGCCTTGTCGAAAGCCGGTGGCCGGCGACGGCTCTCAGTAATGGCAACTGGAGTTTTCCTGCCCCTGCGGCGACCCCGGCATCGACGCGCATCCTAGCTGAGAGCGTATCGCCTCAGTCCGCGGCGCCGTGGCTCTTCACCTACCTGCTGGCGAATGGCGATCCGCTTCCGGTCCCGACGACGGGCACCTTCACCGCGGCACAATTACGCACCATCGCGGCCGTTCGAGTGACCCTTTCGGTGCAGTCGAGTCCGACCGACTCCAAGCACGCCGTAACACTGACGAATGCCGTCGGCATCCCCAATCTCGGCATCCCACGAACGGTTCTCCCATGACAAACAGGATTCATGTACCAGCGGCCGCCGGAGTGAACGAACGCGGAGTGGCGATGATCATGGTTCTTGCCATGGGCACGGTGCTCACGTTGCTCGTCGGCACGGCCCTCGCCTTCTCGCTCAGTGGGGTCGTCAAGGCCCGCACCGACCAGGACTGGACCGGCGCTATGGCCGCTGCCTATGCCGGCGTCGAGGAGTATTCGAGCCGCATCGCCAACGACAACACATATCAGCAATACGGTGACAAGACGGCTTCGTTCAGTGCCGCCAGCACGACTCTGGTTCTTCCCACGGGGACAAAGGTTAATCCTGCGTTCGGTTTGGGTGCGTCCGGAACCTGGGCGACTGTTCCGGGCAGTGGCGGAGATTCGTCCTTCCGTTACGAGGTAGACAGTTCCAAGTACAACTCGACCGGGGTTCTTCGGGTTCGGTCCACGGGGAGGGTCGGAGATGAGACTCGAAGCGTGGTCGCCAACCTGCGGCAGACAGGGTTCATCGACTTCCTGTACTTCACGGACTATGAGATCCAGGACCCGGAGATAAGCGGTGTAAATGCATCGACCTGTACGAAGCATGTGTGGGAAAGCCGGCCCTCAGGGTGCAGCGAGATTGCCTTTGGCTCTGGCGACGTGATCAATGGGCCGATGCACTCCAACGATGCAATCCGTATCTGCGATGCCACCTTCAAAGGTCCTGTGACGACCGCCTATAATCCGGCAACCGGACGCCGCTACATCAATAAGAACTCCCTCGGCACGACCTGCGGCGGCCAGGTCTTCACTGTCGCGGGGAGTCCCTCCTACGCCCCGGTCATTGGGATGCCGCCGACGAACGCTGAGATGAAGAAGGAAGTGCGCACTGATCTGCCTTCTGAGGTGTCCCGGCCGGGCTGCCTCTACACCGGGCCGACCACGTTCACGTTCAACTCAGACGGAACAATGAATGTGCGCTCACCATGGACCAAGAAGACGAGGGTCGCCGGTTCCCCTGCATCGTCGGGGACTACGCCCGCCGAATGCGGCACGCCGGGGACTTCGACGGGGCAGTTGGGTGCCCCTGGCGGAGCCATCGTCACGGTCCCCGCACAGAACCTGGTCTTCGTGCAGAATGTGCCCTCGGGCTCATCGGACCCGAACTGGTGGGCGTCGAACACCTACCCGTCCACCACCAACTGCACCAAGCCTTCGGGTGTCGTTAGGTGTTGGGGCGACTCGGGAACCACCGGCGCCGGTAACGGAATCGGGTTTCCGGCAGCGGTCGGGTCCCGGGATGAAGAGTCGCCCTCCTCCACCGCATATGGATATCGCAACGGTGATGCCTTCGTTAAGGGTTCCCTGAACGGAGAAATGACCATTGCCGCCGAGAACTATGTGTACGTCACGGGCAACATCACATACGTGGACTCGAGTGACGACGTACTTGGGCTGGTCGGCAACAATGCCGTCTGGGTATGGAACCCCATGCAGGACAACGGGTACAAGGTGCTGCAAGACTATGACCGCCGCATCGACGCGGCGATCCTCTCCGTGGCGCACACCTTTCAAGTGCAGAACTACAACTCGGGCGGCGACAGGGGCGAGTTGACAGTGAATGGCGCGATCGCTCAGAAATTTCGCGGAATCGTGCGCAGCGGCAGCAGCGGCTACTCGAAGAACTATGTCTACGATCCGCGCCTTCGCTACATCGCACCGCCGAAGTTCCTGTCCCCGATCTCGACGAGCTACGGTGTCAGCGTCCTGATCGAAGTGAAATCCGCGTTCAATGCGAACGGGACGCCGAATCCATGATGGCCGAGATTTCCGGCGGAATGGTCACACTCCTCGCGGTCTTCGGGGGCATCCTCGGTCTGGTCGTCGGGTCCTTTCTCAACGTTGTCGTCTATCGGGTTCCGCATGGCCTGTCGATCGTGTCCCCACCGAGCGCCTGCCCTCGCTGCTCGGCCCCGATCAAGCCCTACGACAATGTCCCCGTGTTGTCGTGGATCGCTTTGCATGGCAAGTGCCGCAACTGCCACACCGCCATATCGGCGCGCTATCCGCTGGTCGAGCTGGGCACGGCACTGTTTTTCGGAACAGTCGTGTGGGGAATCCTGTCGGGCTGGATCGTCGTCGGGGGTGCCGGCTCGGCACTCGGCACAGTCCTCGTCATCACCGCCTACCTCTACCTGGCTGCGGTGAGCGTTGCTTTGGCTCTAATCGATGTGGACACCCACCGCCTGCCAAATGCCATCGTGCTCCCGAGCTATCTCGTCGGTGCGGGCCTGCTGGCGACCGCAGCCCTCGCCGGAGGCGACCTTCCCGCTCTGCTGCGGGCAGGCATTGGCCTGGCCGCCCTCGGGGGTGCCTACTTCCTGATGGCGCTCGTTTACCCAGGGGGCATGGGCCTCGGCGATGTGAAGCTCGCGGGGGTGCTCGGACTCTACCTGGGCTTCCTCGGCTGGGGCCAGCTCGCCGTCGGCGCTTTTGGTGCGTTTCTGCTGGGTGGCCTCTTCGCCCTGGTGCTCGTACTCCTGCGGCGGGCGAATCGCAAGAGTGGCGTCCCTTTTGGGCCATGGATGTTGGTCGGCGCGTGGGTCGGGATCTTCTTTGGCTCCCGGGTGTGGGACGGTTACTTGACGCTACTTGGTCTGGCATAGCTATGAAGCGATTCAACGGTACAAAGGGAGTGCACACGTGGTCACGAGCGTCGTAGGGATAGATATCGGCAGCGTGTCGCTCCGCGCAGTCGAGGTGAGTGACCCAGGCAAGTCGAGGCCGACGCTGCTGCGCTACCATGAGGTCCCGTTGTTGCCGGGCACGGTGAGCAGCGGCGAAGTCCTCGATCCGCAAGCCGTCGCGGTCGCTTTGAAGCAGCTTTGGTCTGCCGGCGGATTCAAGAGCAAGAACGTGGTTCTCGGCATGGGCAACCAACGGGTGCTGGCCCGCGACCTGACCGTGCCGAAGATGTCGCTTTCACGGATCCGGGAGTCTCTGCAGTTCGAGGTCCAGGAAATGCTCCCCATCCCGGTCGCCGAGGCGGTGCTCGATTTCTATCCGATTGCCGAGACGGCTGGCGACAACGGCCCCGCGGTGCGTGGACTCCTCATCGCTGCGGTCAAGGCCACCGTTCTATCGAACGTCAAGGCCACGACACTTGCCGGGCTTACTGCCATCGACGTCGACCTGATTCCCTTCGCGCTGAGCCGAGTGCTGCTGTCCCGACCGGGTGTCGAGGGCACTGTCGCACTCGTCGATATCGGTGGGAGCACGACGACCGTGGTCATCGCCACAAACGGTGTCCCGCAATTCGTGCGGATCATCGCAACGGGTGGAGACGACATCACCCAAGCGCTGCTGAATGACTTCGGTCCCGAGGCCGAGTCGCCCGACGAACTCAAACGGCGTCTTGGACTTGCCACCGGGTCCGTGGCCCCCGTTGACAAGCTCGCAGTCGAGCTGATCTACAAAATAGCTAGCGAGCAGTTGTCGAGCCTCCGCAACACCATCAACTTCTTCGTCAACACACGTCCGGTTGATGCGGTGCATATGATCGTGCTGAGTGGCGGTGGCGCCCGACTGAGGGGACTCCCGGAGGCTCTGGCCGAAATGACCCGTCTGACCGTTGTGCTCGGCGATCCACTGTCGACTGTGGAGCTGGCCCGCGGTCTCAACTCCGATGATCTGCAGAGCAAAGGGCCTTCCTTCGCCGTGGCGCTCGGCCTCGCCCTGGGGCGTGCAGCATGAGCCGGGAGCGCAAGAGCGACGTGCTCGTCATCGGCGGGGAGCCCTCGGTTGACCTGCTTCCGCCGGAAGTCAAGAAGGATCGGGCGGCGACGGTCGTTCGTCGGCGTCTCGGCCTGGGTGTCATCGGCGTGCTGGCGATCATGATCGTGGGCACGGGAGCATCCGTTGCGCTCGCCCTGCAGGCACAGAGTCAACTCGCCAGCGAGCAGGCACTCACTCCGGAACTCGTAGCTGAGCAGGGCAAGTACGTCGAGGTTCGTTCGGTGCAGCGCGAGGTGGACCTGGTGAAGGCCGCGCAACAGGTTGGGGTCTCGACCGAAATCGATTGGAAGGAGTACCTCGAGAGTGTGCAGGCGATTCTGCCCGCCAGCGTCACGATCGAAGCAGTCGCCGTCGACTCGGCTTCGCCACTCGCGATCTACGTGCAGCCCACCGCGCCGCTGCAGGGTGCACGAGTTGCCACGGTGAGCTTCACTGCAACAAGCCTGATTCTGCCCGATGTCCCCACTTGGCTGGACTCCCTCGCGACCCTGCCAGGATTCGCGGATGCTCTACCTGGGTCCGTCACGCTCGAACCGGAGACCGGCGTGTACAAGGTTGAGATTGTCATGCACGTCAACGATGCGGCGTTCGCGCAGCGCTTCGTCACCGAGGGGGAGTAATCGTGGACAAGAACAGACTGTGGATGATCGGTTCCGTGCTCGTCATGGTGCTCGTCCTGGTTCTCGGTGTGGTCGTGGGGATCATGCCGCAACTGGCCGCGCGGGCTGCCGCTGACGCGGAGAAGACCAGCGTTCAGACATCCAACGCCGGACAGGCGCAGGTGCTGGCTCAGCTTAAGAAGGATTTCGAGGGTATCGACGCTCTCAAGGACGAGCTGGATCCGCTCAGCGCGTCCGTGCCCAACGGCACGGAGATGCCTGCCTTTGTGAATCAGCTCGATGCCCTGGCCATCGAGACCCAGGTGACTCTGACCGGCATCACCGTGGCCGACGCGGTTCCCTACGCCCCCGTCGCCGCGCCCGTTGAAGCAGAAGTCGTCGAAGAGTCGGGCTCGACGCCGACACCGAGTCCGTCCGAAGCGGCCATCGCACCGGATGCCGGGGTTCCTCCCGTCACGAACTCCCAGATCACGGCAGACAATTTTGCGTCACTTGCGGTCACCGTTTCGGTCAAGGGAAGCTACGGAAATGCTCTGAGGTTTGTCAATGGGCTCCAGACCGGCAAGCGGCTCTTCATGGTCTCGGGACTGACCACAACGCTCGAGACTGGCGACGAGGGGGCGTCACCTACGGGAGACGTCACGGCCACCATCGTCGGCCTCGTCTACGTGCTCGTCCCGCCCGCAGCCGCCGCCGCGCCGGCGGCGGAATAGCCGCCGGCCGCGCCGCGCCGATTCCCACCCTGCGCCGCGAGGCTCCCCGTCCGGGGGCCCGCGGATTGCTAAGGTTGCCCGAGAGAACTGCGGCCGCCAGGCCCGTAAGGAGTGCAGCATGAGCGACAACACGCCCAACGACGGCAACATCAACCCCGAAACGGATGCCGCGGCAACCACCCCCGGACGCCACGAGACCGGCCCGGTCGACTACGACTCCGCAGCCGAGCCCGACGCAGCCGAGACCCGCACGTACCAGGCCGCCCCGGTCGAGCCCGTCGGCGAGCCGATCTCCTATGACGCCCCCGAGGCATCCGCGCCCGCGCCGGTCACCCACGACCCCTCTCGTGCGTCCGCCACGCCCGCCTACGTCCCCGCCGCCTCGGTGAACAACACCGCCGAGACCCAGCGCCTCGAGCCGGTCGCGACCCCGGCCGCAGAGACCCACGCCACCGAGGCCCGCGCCACAGAGGCCCGCGCCACGGAGAGCCACGCCACGGAGACCCCGGCCTACGCCCCCACGAACACCAGCGTGCAGCCCCCCATCTACATCCAGGCGCCCACCGCCCCGCGGTACAAGAGCAACCGCGGCCCCGGTGTCGTGATCGCACTGCTCTCCACCGTGATCTTCGCCGCCGTCTACGCCGTGGTCGCGTTCGCCCTGTCCGGCATCGGCAGCCTGTCCATCGCCGACACGGCCGCGAAGTTTGCCGACTTCATCGTGCTGCCCATCTTCTACGTGCCGGTCATCTTCTTCTTCATCGCCTTCGCGCTCCTGGTGCTGATCGTGAACCGCGGCGGCTGGTGGGCCTACGTGCTCTTCGGCTTCCTCGTTGCGGTGGCCGTCTACTTCTCCTACATCGGCGCGGCGCTCCTCAGCGTGCAGGCGTGGAACTTCACGCCCGATCAGGCCGCACGCTTCATCAGCCAGCAGTGGCTGAACCCGGGCGCCATCGCCGCCGCGGTCGTCGCCCGCGAGGTCCCGATCTGGGCGGGTGCCTGGATCGCCCGTAACGGCCGTGCCATCACCGCTCGCAACGAGACCGCCAAGGCCGAGTACGACCGCGTCCTCGCCGCAGGGCCGCAGGGCATCCGCAGCAACTAGCCGGTCGGGCCGGGCGCACACCGCGCCCGGCACAGCACGGCTCGAAGGCCGAGCAGGCATGCACGGCAGGCAGGGGGAGCGATGCGCGAATACCAGAAGTACGCGACGGTCGTCGCCGTCTTCGCGGTAGTGCTTTACGCCGCGCTCCTCGTTGCCGCCTTCGGAATGATCAGCCTGCTGGCCGATACGGATGTCATCAGCGACCCCAACGCCGGACCTCTCGTGGGTCCCGGCATGACCATCGCCGCCGCGGTGCTCGTTTTCATCCTGATGCTGCTGCTCGGGCTGCGCACCCGGCCGGAGAACCAGCGCGTCGCCGTGGGCTACGCCCTCGCCACCGGGTTCGGTGCGTTGGCCGCCTTCGTGCTCACCGGGGCCGTGCTCTACGCGCTCGGCGCGGGCCTCCCAGGCGACAGCGGGGGGTTCGCGGTCTCGATCCTGCTGGGCCCGTTCGCGGTAACCGTGGGCATCCTCGGCTTCATCATCACCCTGCTCTACTCTCTGGTCCTCGCCTCACGAATGCCCGAACGCGGCCGCCCGAAATGGCCGTGGGAACAGGGCGACGACTGAGCCATCGCCGCCGCGAAACTCACCGACCGCGGGGCACCCCGATCGGGTACCCTTAACTTCCATGGATGGTTCCATCGAGTCGCGGGTCAGCCAGCAGGTTGACGACTGGCTCGCGTGGCTGCCGCGTTGGCGCCCCGGCACGCATCGCGGCCGCACCCGCCTGTGCCGCATCTGCTTCGGCTCGCCGGTCATCGTCGCCGCCGGCCTGGCCACGGATGTCCCGCACGCCGTGCAGCACGCCCTCGCCATGCGCATGAAACATCTGATCGATGCCGAGGTCGACGCCTACACTGAGACGAATCTTCCGCTGCTCAGCCGGGAGATTCAGGTGAACGAGCAGCGTAAGGCCGCGGCGAGCTACCATCCGGCCGAGGGGCTCGACCCGGCTTACACAGGCCTCGACCTCGATCCGCCGGCCACACCCGACGCCCCCTACCTGTTCACCTTCGCCGAACTCGCCCGGCCCGAGGCATCGGCGCCCCCGCCTGCCGCGCCGCCGCCGCTGACCGCCGACGAAAAGGCCGCCATCCGTGCCGAGGTGAAACTCGCCGACCGCCATGCCGCCCTGGTCGGCAACCGGGTCTGCCTGGAGCTGTCCCGCCACAGTGAACGGATGCGCGCCGCCGTCGCCGAATTCGTCGAGCCCTGGGTGCTGGCACTCCTCGCCGACCTCGACACCGCGCTCGACTCCCCGCTCTGGCCTCGGGGCATCTGAACAACAGCTGAACGAACCCCCGAGCCCTCGTCATCCATTTGACCCGGCGGTCACCCCCGGGATATCCTTTCGAGGTGTGCGCTTTGTCGTGCGCTTGAGTTATGCCATCGCGATCTTGTCGTGCCGCACCTTAGGCGCCCTGATGCGGCACTCACACAGGGTTTGCTCTCCGAGCAGCCCCCACGGCATACCTGCCTCAGCCCGCGGAATTCATTCCGTGTGTCGGTGGGTCCAGATGAACTCGATCGGGCCGGGAACGGAACGATTCGAATGCTAACCATCAATGAGCTGTCACCGTGCAGCAATAACAAGGAGTAATTAGTGCCCACCATTCAGCAGTTGGTACGAAAGGGCCGCAGCCCCAAGGTCACCAAGACCAAGGCGCCCGCCCTGAAGTCCAACCCCCAGCAGCGCGGCGTGTGCACTCGTGTTTACACGACCACGCCGAAGAAGCCGAACTCGGCCCTCCGCAAGGTTGCCCGCGTCAAGCTCTCGAACGGCACCGAGGTCACCGCCTACATCCCCGGCGAGGGTCACAACCTGCAGGAGCACTCGATGGTGCTTGTCCGCGGTGGTCGCGTGAAGGACCTCCCCGGTGTTCGATACAAGATCGTTCGCGGCGCACTGGACACCCAGGCCGTCAAGAACCGCAAGCAGGCTCGTAGCCGCTACGGCGCCAAGATGGAGAAGAAGTAATGCCTCGTAAAGGCCCAGCGCCCAAGCGTCCCGTTATCGCTGACCCGGTATACGGCGCCCCCATCGTCTCCCAGCTTGTCAACAAGATCCTCCTCGACGGCAAAAAGGGCCTCGCCGAGCGCATCGTTTACGATGCACTCGAAGGCGTCGTTGCCAAGAACGGTGCGGATGCCGTTGTCACGCTGAAGAAGGCACTCGACAACGTGCGCCCGACCCTCGAGGTGCGTTCGCGCCGCGTCGGTGGTTCCACCTACCAGGTGCCCGTCGAAGTCAAGCCGCACCGCGCCAACACTCTGGCGCTGCGCTGGTTGACCAGCTACGCCAAGGCTCGTCGCGAGAAGACGATGACCGAGCGTCTCACCAACGAAATCCTCGACGCATCCAACGGCCTCGGTGCCGCTGTGAAGCGCCGCGAGGACACGCACAAGATGGCCGAGGCGAACAAGGCCTTCGCACACTACCGCTGGTAGTCGCGTTCCGGAGTCCGGCTCCGGTGATCGAGCCTGTCGAGATCAAATCTCGACACGCACGCTCACCGGGGCCCGGACACCGGATGCCCTGTTTCGCCCCAATCACCATAAGCAAACTTCCGGAGGACCCCTGTGGCACTTGACGTGCTCACCGACCTGAGTAAGGTCCGCAACATCGGCATCATGGCTCACATTGATGCTGGCAAGACCACCGTCACTGAGCGCATCCTGTACTACACGGGTGTCAATCACAAGATCGGCGAGACGCACGACGGCGCCTCGACCATGGACTGGATGGCGCAGGAGCAGGAACGTGGCATCACCATCACGTCTGCCGCGACGACCTGTTTCTGGGCCGAAAACCAGATCAACATCATCGACACCCCCGGTCACGTCGACTTCACCGTTGAGGTGGAGCGTTCGCTCCGCGTCCTCGACGGCGCTGTCGCAGTGTTCGACGGCAAGGAGGGCGTTGAGCCCCAGTCCGAGACCGTCTGGCGCCAGGCCGACAAGTACGACGTGCCCCGCATCTGCTTCGTCAACAAGATGGACAAGCTCGGCGCCGACTTCTTCTACACCGTCGACACCATCGTCAAGCGCCTCGGCGCGAAGCCGCTCGTCATCCAGCTGCCCATCGGCGCCGAGAACACCTTCGAAGGTGTTGTCGACCTCGTCGAAATGCGTGCACTGACCTGGCGCGGCGACTCCAAGGGTGACGTCGAGATGGGCTCCAAGTACGCCATCGAAGAGATCCCCGCCGACCTCGTCGAGCAGGCTGCGGAATACCGCAAGCTGCTTCTCGAGACCGTCGCAGAGACCGACGACGACCTCATGGAGAAGTACTTCTCCGGCGAAGAGCTCACCGTTTCCGAGATCAAGCACGCGATCCGCAAGCTCACGGTCTCCAGCGAGATCTACCCGGTCCTCTGCGGTTCCGCGTTCAAGAACCGCGGCGTCCAGCCGATGCTTGATGCAGTCGTCGACTACCTCCCCACCCCGCTCGACGTGCCGGCCATCGAGGCCCACGACGCTCGCGATGAGGAAAAGGTCATCATGCGTCACCCCGACGCGACGGAGCCGTTCACGGCCCTCGCGTTCAAGGTTGCCGTGCACCCGTTCTTCGGTCGTCTGACCTACGTTCGCGTGTACTCCGGTCACCTTGACTCCGGTGCTCAGGTCATCAACTCGACCAAGGGCAAGAAAGAGCGCATCGGCAAGATCTTCCAGATGCACGCCAACAAGGAGAACCCGGTGGCCTTCGTGACCGCCGGTCACATCTACGCGGTCATCGGCCTCAAGGACACCACCACAGGCGACACCCTGTGCGACCCGAACGCGCAGGTCGTGCTCGAGTCGATGACGTTCCCTGACCCGGTCATCGAGGTTGCGATCGAGCCGAAGACCAAGCAGGACCAGGAAAAGCTGGGTCTCGCGATCCAGAAGCTGGCCGAAGAAGACCCGACCTTCCGCACCGAGCAGAACCAGGAAACTGGTCAGACGGTCATCAAGGGAATGGGCGAACTGCACCTGGACATCCTGGTCGACCGGATGCGGCGTGAATTCAACGTCGAAGCCAACGTCGGCAAGCCCCAGGTCGCATACCGCGAGACCATCCGCAGGGCGGTCGAGCGTCACGACTACACGCACAAGAAGCAGACCGGTGGATCCGGGCAGTTCGCGAAGATTCAGATCGCGATTGAGCCGCTCGAGATCACTGCCGACAAGAGCTACGAGTTCGTCAACAAGGTCACGGGTGGCCGCATCCCCCGGGAGTACATCCCCTCGGTGGACGCAGGAATCCAGGATGCGCTGCACGTCGGCGTCCTGGCCGGCTACCCGATGGTGGGCGTCAAGGCAAGCCTGCTTGACGGCGCCGCGCACGACGTCGACTCCTCGGAGATGGCGTTCAAGATCGCCGGTTCGATGGGCTTCAAGGAAGCCGTTCGTAAGGCTGACCCCGTTCTGCTCGAGCCGCTGATGGCCGTTGAGGTACGTACGCCTGAGGAATACATGGGCGACGTCATCGGCGACCTGAACTCGCGTCGTGGACAGATCCAGACCATGGAGGACGCTCAGGGCGTGAAGGTAATTCGCGCCAACGTGCCGCTGTCGGAGATGTTCGGATACATCGGTGACCTGAGGTCGAAGACCTCGGGCCGCGCGGTGTACTCGATGACCTTCGAGAGCTATGCGGAGGTCCCCCGGGCTGTGGCCGAAGAGATCATCCAGAAGAACAAGGGCGAGTAGCCTTAGTCTTTCCGGTCTCTCCGGGCCTTCGGGCCCAAATCGCTTCGGCCTCCCGGCCCGAGTAGCATAAGTACACAAATCCAGCAGTTCCACCGGCCGCAAACCAGCGGTCGATGGAGCCATGAGTCCTAGGAGGACCCACAGTGGCCAAGGCCAAGTTCGAGCGGACCAAGCCGCACGTAAACATCGGAACGATCGGTCACGTTGACCACGGAAAGACCACGCTGACTGCAGCGATCTCCAAGGTCCTTGCCGACACGTACCCGTCCAAGACGAACGTTCAGCGCGACTTCGCGTCGATCGACTCTGCTCCGGAAGAACGCCAGCGCGGTATCACGATCAACATCTCGCACGTTGAGTACGAGACCGAAAAGCGTCACTATGCGCACGTTGACGCACCGGGCCACGCTGACTACATCAAGAACATGATCACCGGTGCTGCTCAGATGGACGGCGCGATCCTCGTGGTTGCCGCCACTGACGGCCCGATGGCTCAGACCCGCGAGCACGTTCTGCTGGCGAAGCAGGTCGGCGTGCCGTCCCTGCTCGTCGCACTGAACAAGTCCGACATGGTTGACGACGAAGAGATCCTTGAGCTCGTTGAGCTCGAGGTTCGCGAACTCCTCTCCGCCCAGGGCTTCGACGGCGACAACGCTCCCGTCGTTCGCGTTTCCGCACTCAAGGCGCTTGAAGGCGACGAGAAGTGGGTCGGCAACATCCTTGAGCTCATGAAGGCTGTCGACGACTACTTCCCGGAGCCCGTCCGCGACAAGGACAAGCCCTTCCTGATGCCGATCGAGGACGTCTTCACGATCACCGGTCGTGGAACCGTCGTCACCGGCCGCGCCGAGCGTGGAACCCTCAAGATCAACTCCGAGGTCGAGGTTGTCGGCATCCGCCCGACCATCAAGACCACGGTCACTGGTATCGAGATGTTCCACAAGCAGCTCGACGAGGCATGGGCCGGCGAGAACTGTGGTCTTCTTCTTCGTGGCACCAAGCGCGAAGACGTCGAGCGCGGCCAGGTTGTCGTCAAGCCGGGTTCGGTCACGCCGCACACCGACTTCGAAGGCACCGCGTACATCCTGTCCAAGGATGAGGGTGGGCGTCACAACCCGTTCTACGCGAACTACCGCCCGCAGTTCTACTTCCGCACCACGGACGTCACCGGCGTCATCACGTTGCCTGAGGGCACCGAGATGGTCATGCCCGGCGACACCACCGACATGAACGTCGCGCTGATCCAGCCGATCGCCATGGAAGAGGGCCTCGGCTTCGCCATTCGTGAAGGTGGCCGCACCGTCGGCGCCGGAACGGTGACCAAGATCATCAAGTAGTTCCCTTCGCCCGCACAGTCACCTCGGTGATCGAGCGGGTCGAGATCAAGGGGTCGGTCCTTCGGGACCGGCCCCTTTTTTCGTCCCTTCTTCGCACCCTCTTTCCACCACTACGCTGATGTGGAACGCGCTGCGCCACGCAGCCCGACAAGGAGGCAGAGCCATGGCACTGGACGACATCACGAAGAAGGCCCGGAATTTCTTGGATGACAACAAGGTCAAGGAAGCCCTGACCAGCCAGCAGGCCGAGGACATCAGCGACAAGCTGCTCGCCTCAGCCGCCGACGCGGCCAACAAGGTCACCGGCGGCAAGCACGAGGACAAGATCGAGGGTGCCCGCAAGGCCGCCGACGACAAGATCGGCAACGACTAGCGTCTGCCCCCACAGCGACCCGCGATAGTCACCTTTCCGGTCGAGAGTGCCCGCTCTTGCGGTCACTCTCGACCGGAACGGCAACAGTCGAGTGCGTTTATGTGGCCGGCTGCCCCCTCCCCGTGTTCTCGGTCGGGCCGCTGCCCACAGATTCGATCCTGCCGGGTGGGTTGGCGTCCCTCGTCGCAACTCTGAGGGGATGAGACACAACGAGATCACCCACAAGTCGGGGCTCGTCCTGGTGCGGGACGTCGTAGCAATTGCTCAGGACGACAGGCCGCTGAGACGCGACGAGTCAGCGGGCGCCCGGGAGCGCATTCGCCGCGGCGCCTATGTGGACGAGGCGCTGTGGGCGGCCATGACTCCCGCCGAACGGTACCGCGCACGAATCATGGCCGTGGTGCGCACCCGGCGACGGATGCCGGTGGTTGCCTACGATTCGGCGGCCGCACTGTGGGGCTATCCACGAGCCAGCGCCTGGCCGGGGGTGGTCCACCTGATCGTCGACCCGGCCTCGAGTGCGCGCAGCAAGAACGGAGTCAGGATTCACCGGGAAGGCCTCGAATCGGCGGATGTCGTCGAACTCGGGGGTTTGCTGGTCACGAGTCCCCAGCGCACCCTGGTTGATCTGGGCCGCGCCCTGCACCTTCGGGATAGTGTCTCTGCAATCGATTACGCCCTCAACCCGGTTCGGAGCACTGTCGAGAACCGTGTCACCAAGGATGAGCTGTTCGAGGTTCACGGCCGCGTGGTGTCGCCGCGGGGTGGAAGGCAGGCCATGAAGGCGATCGAATTCGGGACTGGACTCGCGGCCAACGCGGGGGAGTCTGAAAGCCGCGTCGTGATCTTCGAGCTCGGATTTCCCGACCCGATTCTGCAGCGTCGGCATGTCAATCCCCGCGGTGGGTTCTACTACACCGACACCGAATGGCCGGACTACCGCACAATCGGGGAACTAGACGGCCGCGGCAAGTACCTCAAAGAGGAGTATCTCGGATCCATGACACCGGGGGAGGCTGTGTACGCAGAGAAGACCCGCGAGGATCATCTCCGCGCCGAAGGAAACAGCTTCGCTCGATGGGGGATCGACGACATTCGAGAACCTCGACGTCTGCAGCGGATCCTGACTCAGGCCGGCCTCCCTATCGTGCGCTGAGTGTTCCCGTTCCGGTCGAGAGTGACCGCAGCAGCGGGCACTCTCGACCGGAACGGGAACTGTGGGGGAGATTCCGAGCCGGCGACGCGCCCGGGGTGCAGAGCAGGGGAGGCCCGGAACGACGCGGATGTGCCGACACGCCGCACGCGACACGCCCGGGTTGCACAATGACCCGCCCCTGTGGCAGACTCTTCTAGTTCAACACTTTCGACTGCCGCGCTGCACGCGGTGTCGGGATCACTGCCAGGCAGTGCATAGCTTGTGCCGTTCGCCGTAAAAAGCGCCAGGTGCACAGTTAGGCCGCGGGTAGCAGAACATAGCTCAAACCAACAGCCGGGAATGCTGGGTAAATCCATGCCTTCCCCCACGCGCGAGTGTGGAGAAGCGGGTTGGCTCGGGGAAGACCGCCTGGCGGTCGAACCGAAATTGACAGATGAACAGTGGTGCGACAGCAGCAGTGCTACTACGGCGTCCAATGCAGCCCTCGGGATGTACGAAGCCTTGACAAGAAAGCGAGTTCGACATGGCGGGACAGAAAATCCGCATTCGACTTAAGTCGTATGACCACGAGGTCATCGACATCTCGGCGCGCAAGATCGTCGACACAGTGACCCGCGCGGGTGCAACTGTCGTCGGTCCCGTGCCGCTTCCGACCGAGAAGAACGTGGTGTGTGTCATCCGTTCGCCTCACAAGTACAAGGACAGCCGGGAGCACTTTGAAATGCGCACCCACAAGCGTCTGATCGACATCATTGACCCGACCCCGAAGGCCGTCGACTCGCTTATGCGTCTCGACCTGCCGGCCGACGTCAACATCGAGATCAAGCTCTAGGGCCCGCGATGTCTTACGCAGATACCAAGACCACCAAGGGTCTCCTCGGCAAGAAGCTCGGCATGACGCAGGTTTGGGACGAGAACAACAAGCTCGTTCCCGTCACCGTCATCGAGATCTCGCCCAACGTTGTCACCCAGATCCGCAGCAAGGACATCGACGGCTACGCCGGCGTCCAGATCGCTGCTGGGGCCATCGACCCGCGCAAGGTCAACAAGCCTTCCGCCGGACACTTCGAAAAGGCAGGCGTCACGCCTCGCCGTCACCTCACCGAGCTCCGCACTGCGGATGCCGCTGACTACACCCTGGGCCAGGAACTCACCGTTGACGGTGTGTTCGCAGCCGGTACCAAGGTCGACGTCATGGGCACCAGCAAGGGTAAGGGTTTCGCCGGTGTTATGAAGCGTCACAACTTCAAGGGTGTTTCCTCCTCGCACGGTTCACACCGTAACCACCGCAAGCCCGGTTCCATCGGTGCTTCCTCGACCCCGAGCCGTGTCTTCAAGGGCATGCGCATGGCCGGTCGTATGGGTGGCGAGCGCGTCACCGTGCTGAACCTCAAGGTTCACGCCGTAGACGCCGAGAAGGGCCTCCTGCTGGTCAAGGGTGCCGTTCCCGGTGCCAAGGGCCGCCTCGTATTCGTCCGCAATGCAGTGAAGGGAGCCTAGTCCTATGACTACCTCACTCGATCTCATCGACGCCAAGGGTAAGAAGGCCGGCTCTGTTGAGCTTCCCGCCGAAATCTTTGACGTTCAGACCAACGTTCCGCTGATCCACCAGGTCGTCGTCGCGCAGCTCGCTGCCGCACGTCAGGGTACGCACAAGACCAAGCGTCGTGGCGAAGTTTCCGGCTCCGGCCGCAAGCCGTTCAAGCAGAAGGGAACCGGTCGCGCTCGTCAGGGCTCGATCCGCGCCCCTCAGATGACCGGTGGTGGCATCGTCCACGGACCGACCCCGCGTAACTACGAACAGCGCACCCCCAAGAAGATGATCGCGGCAGCACTGCGCGGATCGCTTTCCGACCGTGCCCGTGGTGACCGCCTTCACGTCGTGACCGCACTGTTCAGCGCCGAGACGCCCAGCACCAAGGGTGCCATCGAGCTGCTCAGCCAGATCGCCAGCAGCAAGCACGTGCTGGTCGTTCTGGAGCGCACCGACGAACTGACGCTGCGCAGCATCCGCAACCTGCCGACGGTGCACGTTCTGCCGTGGGACCAGCTGAATGCCTATGACGTGCTCGTCAGCGACGACATCGTCTTCACCAAGGGCGCGTTCGACGCGTTCGTGGCGAGCAAGACCAAGAAGGAAGAGGTGTCCGCATAATGGCTACCCCGATCAACAAGGATCCCCGCGACGTCATCATCGCTCCGGTCGTCTCTGAGAAGAGCTATGGCCTGATCGATGAAGGCAAGTACACCTTCATCGTGGACCCGCGCTCGAACAAGACCGAAATCAAGCTCGCGATCGAGAAGATCTTCAAGGTAGAGGTCGCTTCGATCAACACCATGAACCGCATCGGCAAGACGCGTCGCACGAAGTTCGGTCAGGGCAAGCGCAAGGACACCAAGCGTGCCATCGTCACGCTCAAGTCCGGTTCCATTGACATCTTCACGGCCGTCGGCTAAGCGGCGCGGACTAGAGGAATAAGAAATGGCTATTCGTAAGTTCAAGCCCACGACTCCCGGTCGTCGCGGTTCATCTGTTGCAGACTTCGCAGAGATCACCCGCTCCACGCCGGAGAAGTCCCTGCTTCGCCCCCTGTCCAAGACCGGTGGCCGCAACAACCAGGGTCGCATCACCACCCGTCACATCGGTGGTGGACACAAGCGTCAGTACCGTCTGATCGACTTCCGTCGTAACGACAAAGACGGCGTCAACGCCAAGGTCGCTCACATCGAGTACGACCCGAACCGTACGGCCCGCATCGCGCTCCTGCACTTCATGGACGGTTCCAAGCGTTACATCATCGCCCCGAACAAGCTGAACCAGGGCGACATCGTAGAGTCGGGCGCCGGTGCTGACATCAAGCCCGGCAACAACCTGCCGCTGAAGAACATCCCCACCGGTACCATCATTCACGCGGTCGAGCTGCGTCCGGGCGGTGGCGCCAAGATGGCCCGCTCCGCCGGATCGTCTGTTCGTCTCGTCGCGAAGGATGGCATCTACGCCCAGCTGCGCCTGCCGTCCGGAGAAATCCGTAACGTCGACGCCCGCTGCCGCGCCACGATCGGCGAGGTCGGCAACGCCGAGCAGTCGAACATCAACTGGGGCAAGGCCGGCCGTATGCGCTGGAAAGGCGTTCGCCCGACCGTTCGTGGTGTTGCCATGAACCCGGTCGACCACCCGCACGGTGGTGGTGAGGGTAAGACGTCCGGTGGACGTCACCCCGTCAGCCCCTGGGGCCAGAAGGAAGGGCGCACCCGCCACCCGAACAAGGAAAGCGACAAGCTCATCGTTCGTCGCCGTACCGTCGGCAAGAAGCGTAAGTAGGAGTAGACGATGCCACGCAGTCTCAAGAAAGGCCCGTTCGTTGACGACCACCTGCTTCGCAAGGTTGTCAAGGCGAACGAAGCCAGTAGCAAGAACGTAATCAAGACCTGGTCGCGCCGTTCGATGATCATCCCCGGCATGCTCGGGCACACCATCGCCGTGCACGACGGACGCAAGCACATCCCGGTGTTCGTCACCGAGAGCATGGTCGGGCACAAGCTCGGCGAGTTTGCGCCCACCCGCACCTTCCGTGGTCACGTGAAGGACGACAAGAAGGGCCGTCGCCGCTAACGCGGTGACGTGAAGGAGGATAAGAAATGGTGGAGTCGATCGCACGCGTGCGTCACATCCGCGTTACCCCCCAGAAGGCTCGTCGCGTTGTCAACCTGATCCGCGGCAAGCAGGCCTATGAGGCCCTGGGAATTCTGAAGTTCGCGCCGCAGGGCGCGAGCGACCCGGTGTACAAGCTGGTTGCCTCGGCAATGGCCAACGCCCGGGTCAAGGCTGATGCAGCCAACACCTTCCTGGACGAGCAGGACCTGTTCGTCAGCCAGGCATTCGTTGATGAGGGTACGACCCTCAAGCGTTTCCAGGCCCGCGCACAGGGTCGCGCATTCCAGATCAAGAAGCGCACGAGCCACATCACGGTTGTGCTCGCCACTCCTGAGGAGGGTACGAAGTAATGGGTCAGAAAGTAAACCCCTATGGCTTCCGTCTGGGAATCACGACCGACCACGTGTCGCGTTGGTTCTCTGACAGCACGAAGCCCGGCCAGCGTTACAGCGACTTCGTCGCTGAAGACGTCAAGATCCGCCGCCTGTTGAGCACCAGCCTCGACCGCGCCGGCGTGTCCCGCATCGAGATCGAGCGCACTCGTGACCGCGTTCGCGTCGACATTCACACCGCCCGTCCGGGCATTGTGATCGGTCGCCGCGGCGCGGAGGCCGAGCGCATCCGCTCCGACCTCGAGAAGCTCACCGCGAAGCAGATCCAGCTGAACATCCTCGAGGTGAAGAACCCCGAGGTCGACGCTCAGCTCGTCGCTCAGGGAATCGCCGAGCAGCTCTCCGCTCGTGTGGCATTCCGCCGCGCGATGCGTAAGGGCCTGCAGGGTGCCCAGCGCGCCGGCGCCAAGGGTGTTCGCATCCAGGTGTCCGGTCGCCTTGGTGGCGCCGAGATGAGCCGTTCGGAGTTCTACCGCGAAGGCCGTGTGCCCCTGCACACCCTGCGCGCGAACATCGACTACGGCTTCTACGAAGCCAAGACCACCTTCGGCCGTATCGGCGTGAAGGTCTGGATCTACAAGGGCGACATCACCAACAAGGAACTCGCTCGCGAGCAGGCCAACGCTAAGTCGTCCCGCCCCGAGCGTCGTGACGACCGACCGCGTCGTGCGCCCCGCGCAGAGGCAGCGGCTCCGGTTGCAGCAGGAGTTGAGGCATAACCATGTTGATTCCACGCAGAGTCAAGCACCGCAAGCAGCACCACCCGGGCCGTACCGGCCACGCAACCGGTGGTACCGAGCTGTCGTTCGGTGAATACGGCATCCAGGCCCTCACGCCCGCTTATGTGACCAACCGTCAGATCGAGTCCGCTCGTATCGCGATCACACGTCACATGAAGCGCGGCGGCAAAGTCTGGATCAACATCTACCCCGACCGTCCGCTCACCAAGAAGCCGGCCGAAACCCGAATGGGTTCCGGTAAGGGTTCCGTCGAGTGGTGGGTTGCCAACGTCAAGCCGGGTCGCGTGCTTTTCGAACTCAGCGGTGTCACCGACATCGTTGCCAAGGAAGCGCTGACCCGCGCTATTCACAAACTGCCCTTGAAGGCACGCATCATCAAGCGCGAGGAGGGCGACGCATAATGGCGATCGGATCCAAGGAGCTCGCCTCAGTCGAGCTCGACACTTTTGAAAACGAGCGGTTGTTCGATGAGCTGAAGAAGGCGAAGGAAGAACTTTTCAACCTTCGCTTCCAGTCGGCCACCGGCCAGCTCGAGAGCCACGGCCGCCTGCGTGCGGTCAAGCGCGACATCGCTCGCATCTACACGGTTCTCCGTGAGCGCGAGTTGGGTATTCGCCCGACTCCCGCGCCGGTCGAGGCTCCGGCCAAGGCTGAGAAGAAGACCAAGAAGGCCAAGCCTGCAGTTGAGGCTGACGCCGTCGAGACGAAGGAGGCCTAGTCATGGCGAAGACTGACGAAAAGGTCGTCGCTGTCGAGGCTGAAGCTCTCGTTCGCGGCTACCGCAAGACGCTGCGTGGTTACGTGACCAGCGACAAGATGGACAAGACCATCGTTGTCGAGGTCGAAGACCGCGTGAAGCACCCCCTGTACGGCAAGGTCATCCGCCGTACATCCAAGCTGAAGGTCCACGACGAGGCGAACATTGCCGGCATCGGTGACCTGGTCCTGATCAGTGAGACCCGTCCGCTGAGCGCCACCAAGCGCTTCCGCCTGGTCGAGATCCTCGAGAAGGCCAAGTAAGCCTCGCGCTTACTTGATAGAAGGGTATAAAAAGTGCTTCAGCAAGAATCACGACTCAAGGTTGCCGACAACACGGGTGCCAAGGAGCTGTTGACCATTCGCGTGCTCGGCGGCTCCGGCCGTCGCTACGCCGGACTGGGCGACACGATCGTCGCCACGGTCAAGGATGCGATCCCGGGCGGCAACGTCAAGAAGGGCGACGTCGTCAAGGCCGTCGTCGTTCGCGTCAAAAAGCAGACCCGTCGTCCAGACGGTTCGTACATCAAGTTCGATGAGAACGCCGCAGTGATTTTGAAGAACGAAGGTGACCCCCGCGGCACCCGTATCTTCGGACCGGTCGGTCGCGAGCTTCGCGACAAGAAGTTCATGAAGATCATCTCGCTGGCACCGGAGGTTATCTAAATCATGGCCAGACTCAAAAAGGGTGACCTCGTAGAGGTCATTACCGGCCGCACCCAGGCCCGCGGCGGAGACCGTGGCAAGCAGGGTAAGGTCATCGCCGTCCTGGTGGAGAAGAACCGCGTCCTCGTAGAGGGCATCAACTTCGTCACCAAGCACGTTCGCGTGGGCCAGACCCAGCGCGGCACCAAGACCGGTGGCATCGAGACCATGGAGGCGCCGATTCACGTGTCCAACGTGGCCCTCGTCGACCCGGAGACCAAGAAGCCGACTCGCGTCGGCTTCCGCCTCGAAGAAGTAACGAAGGACGGCGTCACCAAGACGGTCCGCGTTCGTTACGCCAAGAAGTCAGGGAAGGACCTCTGATGACCGACTCTTCAGTTGCAGCAGCAGAAGCGCCCGTCGAGGCAGCCCTGCCGCGTCTCAAGCAGAAGTACCGCGATGAGATCATGGCCCAGCTCACCAAGGACCTCGGCTTCACGAACGTTCACCAGGTTCCGAACCTGGTCAAGATCGTCGTGAACATGGGTGTCGGCGAGGCAGCTCGCGACGGAAAGATCATGGACGGGGCCGTCTCCGACCTCACCAAGATCACCGGTCAGAAGCCGCAGGTCACCAAGGCCCGCAAGTCGATCGCGCAGTTCAAACTGCGTGAAGGACAGCCCATCGGCACACACGTCACACTTCGTGGCGACCGCATGTGGGAGTTCCTCGACCGGCTTCTGAGCCTGGCGCTGCCGCGCATCCGCGACTTCCGCGGTTTGAGCGACAAGCAGTTCGATGGAAGCGGTAACTACACCTTCGGTCTCACCGAGCAGGTCATGTTCCACGAGATCGACCAGGACCGGATCGACCGTATCCGCGGTATGGATATCACGGTTGTGACGACGGCCAAGAACAACGACGAAGGACGCGCGCTGCTCAAGGCGCTGGGCTTCCCGTTCAAGACGGCCGAAAACACCAAGTAAAGTAGCTCTTTGGCTCTTGTAGTAAAAACCCGGGGCTGGACAACCGTCCAGCCCCACCACGACCAAGGTCGTCACCCGTGTAACGGATGAACGAAACCAGGCGAGAAAGGCACCACAAATGACAATGACAGATCCGGTCGCAGACATGCTGACCAGACTGCGCAACGCTAACTCGGCGTTCCACGACACCGTGTCCATGCCGCACAGCAAGCTCAAAGCGAACATCGCAGACATCCTCAAGGCCCAGGGTTACATCTCGGCTTGGGACGTCAAGGATGCAGAGGTCGGCAAGACCCTCACGCTCAACCTCAAGTTTGGTCCGAACCGCGAGCGTTCCATCGTCGGCATCAAGCGGGTTTCCAAGCCCGGCCTGCGCGTGTACGCGAAGTCGACCGAAATCCCCACCGTTCTCGGTGGCCTCGGCGTTGCCATCCTGTCCACCTCCAGCGGTCTGCTCACCGACCGCCAGGCCGAGAAGAAGGGCGTAGGCGGAGAAGTTCTCGCCTACGTGTGGTAGCCGACAATGTCACGTATTGGAAGACTCCCCATCCCGATCCCCGCGGATGTCACGGTCGCCACTGAAGGCCAGCGCGTCAGCGTCAAGGGCCCGAAGGGTGAGCTCGCGCTCACCGTCGCGAACCCCATCGAGGTCAAGATCGAGGACGGCCACGTTGTCGTCACCCGCCCGAACGACGAGCGCAACTCGCGTTCGCTGCACGGACTGACCCGAACGCTGATCGCAAACCAGATCATCGGGGTGACCGTGGGTTACACCAAGTCCCTCGAGATCGTCGGTACCGGTTACCGCGTCGCCCAGAAGGGCAGCTCGATCGAGTTCGCCCTCGGCTTCTCGCACCCGGTCCTCGTCGAGGCACCTGCCGGAATCACCCTCACCGTCGAGAGCGTCAACCGCCTCACGGTCGGTGGCATCGACAAGCAGGCTGTCGGCGAGGTCGCCGCCAACATCCGTAAGATTCGCAAGCCTGAGCCCTACAAGGGCAAGGGTGTGCGTTACGCCGGCGAGATTGTTCGCCGCAAGGCCGGAAAGAGTGGTAAGTAACCATGGGTCTCGGAACTAGAGGTAAGAGCAAGGCTGCTGCCCGCGGACGCAGGCACACACGTCTTCGCAAGAAGATCGAGGGGACCGCGCTTCGTCCGCGTCTCGTCGTGACCCGTTCGGCTCGCCACGTCTTCGTGCAGGTCGTCGACGACAGCAAGGGCTTCACCCTTGCGTCGGCGTCCACGCTCGAAGACGGTCTGCGCACCTTCGATGGTGACAAGACCGCCAAGGCCCGCAAGGTCGGCGAACTCGTCGCCGAGCGTGCGAAGGCCGCCGGCATCGAAGCCGTCGTATTTGACCGTGGCGGAAGCAAGTACGCAGGACGCGTCGCTGCGATCGCCGATGGAGCTCGAGAGGGTGGATTGAACCTGTGAGCACTGAAACCGCTAGCACAGCAACGAAGGAGACCGTGGTGGCTGCAGAGGCACCCGTCGAAACCGCTGCGTCAACGGCACCCGCCCAGAACGAGCCTCGCGAGGCTCGTCGTGGCGGCCGTGAGCGCAACCCGAACAAGGACCGCGGAAGCCGCGATGCCGACAAGAGCCAGTTCCTGGAGCGCGTCGTCACCATCAACCGCGTTTCCAAGGTGGTGAAGGGTGGTCGTCGCTTCAGCTTCACCGCTCTCGTCGTCGTCGGTGACGGAAACGGCCTCGTCGGCGTTGGATACGGCAAGGCCCGCGAGGTCCCGACCGCTATCTCCAAGGGCGTCGAGGAAGCGAAGAAGAACTTCTTCCGCGTTCCCCGCGTCGGCCTGACGATCCCGCACCCCGTCCAGGGTGAAGCCGCAGCCGGCGTTGTCCTGCTGCGTCCCGCCGCTGCCGGTACCGGCGTTATCGCCGGTGGCCCGGTGCGCGCCGTCCTCGAGTGCGCAGGCATCCACGATGTCCTGAGCAAGTCGCTCGGTTCGTCGAACACCATCAACATCGTTCACGCCACCGTCGAGGCCCTGCACCAGCTCGAAGAGCCGCGTGCGGTTGCGGCTCGCCGTGGCCTCGCGTACGAAGACGTCGCTCCGGCGCGCTTCCTGCGTGCCGACGCCGCCGCAGCAGCAGCTGCAGCAGCAGCAAAGGCAGGTGCCTGATGGCTCGCCTCAAAGTGACACAGATCAAGTCCAAAATTAGTGAGAAGCAGAACCAGCGCGACACGCTTCGCAGCCTGGGTCTCAAGCGCATTGGCGCAGTCACGATTCGCGAGGACAACTCGCAGAACCGCGGCTACGTCAACACCGTTGCTCACCTCGTAAAGGTCGAGGAGATTGACTAATGGCTGACGAGAAGGAAGCTGCCACCGCAGCCGCCAAGCCCGCCACTGCAAAGAAGGCTGCCCCCAAGAAGGCTGCCACCGCCAAGGTCGCTGTGAAGGCTGCTCCGGCCGAAAAGCGCGAGCAGGTCCTGAAGGTCCACCACCTTCGCCCTGCCCCCGGAGCCAAGAAGTCGCGCATGCGCGTCGGTCGTGGTGAAGGATCCAAGGGTAAGACCGCCGGCCGTGGTACCAAGGGCACGAAGGCACGTTACAACGTGCGTATCGGGTTCGAGGGTGGCCAGATGCCGCTGCACATGCGTACTCCGAAGCTGCGCGGGTTCAAGAACCCGTTCCGCGTCGAGTACCAGGTTGTGAACCTGGAAAAGCTTGCCGAGCTCTACCCGAACGGCGGCGATGTAACCATCGCCGACCTGGTCGCCAAGGGCGCGGTCCGCGACAACGAGAAGGTCAAGGTGCTCGGCAACGGTGACATTGCCGTTAAGCTGAACATTGCAGTGGATAAGGTCTCCGGCTCAGCAGAGCAGAAGATCGTCGCTGCGGGTGGCTCAATCAAGTAAGTCCGTAGACGCTGAGCGAGCTTGTCGAGGCCACCAATCGAAATCTTTCGATGCTGGTCTCGACAAGCTCGTTTTTCTCGTTATTAACTGGAGGCATTGTGTTCAGCGCCATTGCGCGGATATTCCGCACGCCCGACCTGCGCAGGAAAATCGGGTTCAGCCTGGGTATCGTTGCCCTGTTCAGACTGGGGTCGTTCATTCCGGCCCCCTTCGTCGACTTCGGAAACGTGCAGTCGTGCCTGGCGGCGAATCAGGACGCCAGCGGCCTCTATGAGCTCGTGAACCTCTTCAGCGGTGGCGCTCTGCTGCAACTGTCGGTCTTCGCGCTGGGCATCATGCCGTACATCACCGCGTCGATCATCGTGCAGTTGCTGCGCGTGGTCATCCCACACTTCGAGACCCTGCACAAGGAGGGCGCGTCCGGACAGGGCACGCTCACCCAGTACACGCGGTACCTCACCATCGCCCTTGCGATCCTTCAGTCGACAACGCTGATCACCGTGGCCCGCAGCGGCGCGCTCTACGGCACGTCGGCCAGCGCCGAGTGTTCTCAGCTGCTCACCAACGACGCCTGGTACGCGATCATGCTCATGGTCATCACCATGACCGCTGGTACCGGCCTGATCATGTGGATGGGCGAGCTCATCACTGAGCGCGGCATCGGCAACGGCATGTCCCTCCTGATCTTCACGTCGATCGCAGCCCTGTTCCCCGGCTCGCTCGCCTCCATCGGCCAGCAGAAGGGCATCGAGGTGCTGCTGATCGTGCTCGCCATCGGCCTGGTCGTGGTCGCCGCGGTGGTCTTCGTCGAACAGTCCCAACGACGCATCCCGGTGCAATACGCCAAGCGGATGGTCGGACGCCGCACCTACGGCGGCAACAACACGTACATCCCGATCAAGGTCAACATGGCCGGCGTCGTGCCCGTCATCTTCGCGTCGTCGCTGCTCTACCTGCCGGCCCTGATCGCGCAGTTCAACCAGCCTGCCGCCGGACAGGCTCCGCCGGCGTGGGTCACCTGGGTCACCAACAACCTCACCCAGGGCAACGACCCGCTGTACATGGCGCTGTACTTCCTCCTCATCGTCGGATTCACCTACTTCTACGTCGCGATCACCTTCAACCCCGAAGAGGTCGCCGACAACATGAAGAAGTACGGCGGATTCATCCCGGGCATTCGTGCCGGTCGACCGACCGCCGAATACCTGGACTTCGTTCTCACCCGGGTGACGCTGCCCGGTGCCCTGTACCTCGGCCTGATCGCCCTGCTGCCTCTGATCGCGTTCTCCGCGATCGGCGCCGACCAGAACTTCCCGTTCGGCGGGGCCAGCATCCTGATCGTGGTCGGTGTGGGACTCGAGACGGTCAAGCAGATCGACGCACAACTCCAGCAGCGCCACTACGAAGGGCTCCTCCGATGACCCGTCTTCTCCTGATCGGCCCGCCCGGCGCGGGCAAGGGCACGCAAGCCGAACGCCTGTCCGAGGCGTTCGCCGTGCCGGCCGTCTCCACCGGGGACATCTTCCGCTACAACGTGAAGAACGACACCGAGCTGGGTCTCCAGGTCAAGGCGTTCATGGATGCCGGCGCGTACGTGCCCGACTCTCTCACCAACGCCATCGTGTCCGATCGGTTGCAGCAGGAGGACGCGGTCGACGGGTTCCTTCTCGACGGCTATCCGCGCACGCAGGACCAGGTTCACGAATTGGACCGTCTGCTCGAAGCTGACAACGGTGCGCTGGACGCAGTCGTGCTGATCGTGGCCGACACCGAAGAGGTCGTGGCCCGACTCCTCAAGCGCGCTGCGGAGCAGGGTCGCGCGGACGACACTGCCGACGTCATCCGTCACCGCCTTGCCGTCTACGAGGAGCAGACCGCTCCTCTGATCGACATTTACTCCTCCCGCGGTCTTGTGGTCACGGTCGACGGCCTCGGCGCCGTGGACGAGGTGACCGGTCGCATCCTCGACGCCCTGGCCGAGCGCGGACTTTCCGTGCCCGTGGCCAGCGGAGACGCAGCCAGCGCCTCCTAACCCGGACGCGCGGCCCTTCGGCGGGCGCGTCCTCAGCAGTCTGCAGAGAATTTCACAATGAGCCTTCGCCGTTCCATCTACAAGTCGCCGGCGCAGATGCGGTTGATGGTCGCCCCCGGGCTGGCCACGGCTGCATCATTGGACGCGGCGCGGGCGGCCATCAGGGTCGGCGCGACCACGCTGGAGCTCGATGCTGCGGCGGAAGCGGCCATCGTGGCCCGTGGCGGCCTGCCCAACTTCAAGCTGGAGCAGGGCTACCACCACACGGTGTGCGCGTCCGTCAACGACGATGTCGTGCACGGCATCCCCGGTGCACGAGTGCTCGGAGCCGGCGACATCGTGTCCATCGACAGCGGCGCCATCATCGAGGGCTGGAACGGCGACGCTGCGTTCTCGTTCGTGATCCCCGATCCGGACCGCCCGGAGATCGTCGCCGAGCGCCAGAAGCTGTCGCACGTCACCGAGCAGTCGTTGTGGCACGGAATCGCCCGCCTCGCGGTGGCCCGCCACCTCAACGAGGTCGGTGAGGCCATCGAGGACTACGTCGAATCCCAGGGCAGCTACGGAATCCTCACCGACTACGTCGGTCACGGCATCGGCCGGTCCATGCACGAGGCCCCGCCCGTGTTCAACTATCGCGTGCGTCAGAAGGGGCCGGATGTGAAGCCCGGACTCGTGGTCGCCATCGAGCCGATGGTCGTTCTGGGTTCCATCGACACGTACGTGCGTGAAGACGATTGGACCGTCGCCACCAGCGACGGTCTGGCGGCCGCGCACTGGGAGCACAGCGTCGCCGTGCACAAGGATGGAATCTGGGTGCTGACCGCTGCCGACGGCGGCGCTGCGGCGTTGGCGCCGTTCGGCATCACCCCCGTTCCTATCCAGTAGCCCGCGTTCGATCGGCAACAGCCAGGCCTGGGGGAGCGGTTGTGGTCTTTTCCCGTGCGCGGAAGCGGGAAGATTGAGGGAAGGACAAAATCGTCCGTCTCGGCAATCGGAAAAGAGCGATTCAATGAGGATTCTCGTCATCTGCGGTGCTGGAGCTTCCAGTGCCTTCGTTGCGCACCGGGTTCGGCACACCGCGGAGGCCCGCGGTCTGGACGTGCATGTTGCCGCGGGCAGCGAATCGGACCTGCCCGCCTCCCTCGGGCCGGTCGACGTGCTGCTGGTGGGTCCCCACCTGGCACCCCGCTTCGAAAAGATCCGCCTGCAGGCCGTTCACGTCGGCGTGGGAGTGGCCCTGATGGAGGCCACCGTCTTCGCCTCGCAGAACGGGGATGAAGCGCTGGACGCGGCCATCTACGCCTACAAGACGCGCGACTGGGCCGAAACGAAGAAGTAGCCTGATGACTCGGCGGATCCTGCCGCTGCTCGACGCGGTCGCTGCGGGCACGGCAACGACGAAGCCCGGCGCCATCCGGGAAGTCGGTGACCTGCTCGTCAGCGCGGGCGCTGTGCTCCCCGACTACGTCGAGTCGATGTTCGAGCGTGAGGCGAGCGTGTCGACCTACATGGGGAACTTCCTGGCCATCCCCCACGGCACCAACGAGGCCAGGGGGTCCATCGTGCGATCCGCCCTGTCGTTCGTGCGCTACGCCGACCCGATCGAGTGGGACGGACAGCAGGTTCGCTTCGTGATCGGGATCGCGGGCCTCGACAGCGAGCACCTTGAAATCCTGCAACAGATCGCGGCCGTCTTTTCCGACGTGAACCAGGTGCAGAAGCTGATCGACGCCGACACGCCCGCAGAGATCCTCAGAATCCTGTCGGGCGAAAGCTCAGAATTCTCGATCGGATTATAGGGAAGAATTGCCAAAAGGCAACTCTGTACCATAGAGTAAACCCTTGGTGTCTGATGCCCGCCTATGCGGCGTGTCATTTCACCACAATCCACGCACGACCAGCAATCAATACCCTAGCGATAGTGAGTTATGGCCAAAAAAGACGGTGTCATCGAAATCGAGGGCGCAGTAGTCGAAGCTCTTCCCAACGCGATGTTTCGCGTTGAGTTGACCAACGGCCACAAAGTTCTTGCCCACATTTCAGGCAAGATGCGTCAGCACTACATCCGTATCCTCCCTGAGGACCGCGTGATCGTTGAGCTGAGCCCGTACGACCTGACTCGCGGCCGGATCGTTTACCGCTACAAGTAGAGAGTGCTGTAAGTAACGGCCCGAGGCGTTCCTGGGGTACGAAGACAGCGAATACAAGGACACACCATGAAGGTCAAGCCCAGCGTCAAGAAGATCTGCGACAAGTGCAAGGTCATCCGCCGTAACGGCAACGTGATGGTCATCTGCGAGAACCCTCGTCACAAGCAGCGTCAGGGCTGATCTCGACAGGCTCGACCACCGCGACAGGCTCGTTCACCGCGACAGGCTCGATCACCACGAGCTCGATCACGGCGACAGGCCCGATCAACGTCGAGTCCGTCGAGATGCAACTGAATACAGAAAATAGCAGTGCCGGGAACCCTTCGGGGGGACACCATCGGTTGGAGGCCGATGTACAGGCACTGTTACAGACCTCCACTCATATACAGGAGAAGCCACAATGGCACGTCTAGCCGGCGTTGATATTCCCCGCGATAAGCGCGTGGAAGTTGCACTGACTTACATCTTTGGTGTTGGCCGCACGAGGGCACTCAAGACCCTCGCCGACACTGAAATCGATGGAAACATCCGAGTCAAGGACCTGAGTGACGAGCAGCTCGTCGCCCTCCGTGACTACATCGAAGGAACCTTCAAGGTTGAGGGTGACCTCCGCCGCGAGGTTGCCGCTGACATCCGCCGCAAGGTCGAGATCGGCAGCTACGAGGGCATCCGCCACCGCAAGGGCCTGCCCGTTCGCGGCCAGCGCACCAAGACCAACGCTCGCACCCGCAAGGGCCCGAAGCGCACCGTAGCCGGCAAGAAGAAGGCGCGCTAGGCCTCGGCCCGGCCCGCCTAAGCCTTTAGGATTCAGGAGAAATTCATGGCAGCACCAAAGTCGGCCGTTCGGAAGCCGCGCAAGAAAGAAAAGAAGAACATCGCTGTGGGCCAGGCCCACATCAAGAGCACCTTCAACAACACCATCGTCTCGATCACTGACACCACCGGTGCGGTCATCAGCTGGGCGTCCTCAGGTGGAGTTGGCTTCAAGGGCTCGCGTAAGTCGACCCCGTTCGCCGCACAGCTGGCTGCCGAGTCGGCTGCCCGCCAGGCGCAGGAACACGGCATGAAGAAGGTTGACGTCTTCGTCAAGGGACCCGGATCGGGCCGCGAGACTGCGATCCGCTCGCTCCAGGCCGCTGGCCTCGAGGTCGGTTCGATCAACGACGTCACGCCTCAGGCGCACAACGGATGCCGTCCGCCCAAGCGTCGTCGCGTCTAACCAACCGGCATCTCGCCATCGGCCGGGCCCGTCGCAAGACGGGTCCGGCTGTGGCGGGTCGTGGGGCACCACCCCTTCCTCGTTCGACGATGTGCTCGATTGTCGGGCTTGTCGAGAGACACACAACTCAAAACCTCGCCACGCAAGTGTCATATAGCGGACACTTAGCCGAAAGGAATCAACAGTGCTTATTGCACAGCGCCCCACGCTCACCGAAGAGAACATCTCGGAGTTCCGATCCAGGTTCGTCATCGAACCTCTTGAGCCTGGTTTCGGTTACACCCTCGGCAACTCGATGCGCCGCACCCTGCTGTCCTCGATCCCCGGAGCCGCTGTCACCAGCATCCGGATCGACGGAGTGCTGCACGAGTTCAGCACCGTTCCCGGTGTCAAGGAAGACGTCACCGAGATCATCCTGAACATCAAGGGTCTCGTCATCTCCAGCGAGCACGACGAGCCCATCACCGCGTACCTGCGCAAGCAGGGTGCGGGCCAGGTCACGGCCGCCGACATCTCGGCTCCGGCCGGTGTCGAGGTTCACAACCCCGAGCTCGTCATCGCGACCCTGAACGACAAGGCCAAGTTCGAACTCGAACTGACCATCGAGCGTGGCCGCGGCTACGTGTCGGCCACCCAGAACCGCAACGAGTACTCCGAGGCCGGCCAGATTCCGGTCGACTCGATCTACTCGCCCGTGCTCAAGGTGACCTACCGTGTCGAGGCAACTCGTGCCGGTGAGCGTACCGACTTCGACCGCCTCGTCGTTGACGTGGAGACCAAGTCGGCGATTTCGCCTCGCGACGCCATCGCATCCGCCGGTCGTACGCTGACCGAGCTGTTCGGTCTGGCCCGTGAGCTGAACACCGCCGCTGAGGGCATCGAAATCGGCCCCGCGCCGGTCGATGCCGTGCTGTCGACCGAACTGTCGATTCCGATCGAAGACCTCGATCTGTCGGTTCGTTCGTACAACTGCCTCAAGCGTGAAGGCATCAACAACGTCAGCGAACTGGTCGCCCTCTCGGAGACCCAGCTGATGAACATCCGCAACTTCGGCCAGAAGTCGGTGGATGAGGTCAAGGACAAGCTCGTTGAGCTCGGCCTGTCCCTGAAGGACTCGGTGCCCGGATTCGACGGCGCCCACTTCTACAGCGGCTACGACGAAGAAACCACCATCTAAAGCGGTCTTTCAGACTGACTTTCGACTTTGATACTGGAGATAACCAATGCCTACGCCCACTAAGGGAGCCCGCCTCGGAGGCGGACCGGCCCACGAGCGCCTCATGCTCGCCAACCTGGCCGCATCCCTGTTCACCCACAAGTCCATCAAGACGACCGAGACGCGCGCCAAGCGCCTGCGTCCGGTCGCCGAGCGACTGATCACCTTCGCAAAGAAGGGTGACCTGCACGCTCGTCGCCGCGTTCTCGCCACCATTGGTGACAAGACCGTCGTGCACGAGCTCTTCACCGAGATCGCACCGCAGGTTGCTCTTCGCGAAGGCGGCTACACCCGCATCACGAAGCTCGGTTTCCGCAAGGGCGACAACGCTTCGATGGTTCAGATGGAACTCGTTCTCGAGCCCGTCACCCCGAAGGTCAAGCGCTCCTCCGTCAAGGCTGCGTCCAAGCCTGCCGCGGCAGCGCCCGTTGCCGAGGCTCCGGCCGAGGTCGTCGCCGAGGACGCAGCTGTTGAAGCTGACGTCGTTGACGAGGAAGCCAAGTAAGCATTCACGCGTGCTGAGCGCGGCCTGACGGCCGCGCGAAACACTGAGGGGCCCGACTTCGGTCGGGCCCCTCTTTCGCGCTTCCGCAACCGCCTATCGGGCGTATCGGGCCCCGGCTACCGTATGCGCCATGGAACGCTCGACGCGCACCCCGACCCGTCGCCCGGACACGGCGGCCGGCAGCCGTCTGCCCTCCCACCCGGAGATCGAGCACTGGCGACCGGCCACCCCCGACGACGTCGACGAGTTGTGGCAGTTCACCCGCGCTGTCGGAAAAGCGGACCATCCGCACCACCTGACCACGCGGGAGGGCATCGCGCGGGACTTCGGGCTGTCGTACTTCCATCCGGCGGAGGATTCACTGATCGGCTTCGCCGCCGACGGGACGCTGGCGGCGATGGGCATGGTCATCTCCCCGCCGCACCGCGAGACCCTGGCCCGGTCGATCCTGGTCGGCGGCGTGCGCCCCGGCTACCGTGGGCGGGGCCTCGGCCGGGAGCTGCTCGCCTGGCAGCTGGCCCGGGCCGAACAGCAACTGGCTGCGGTAGCCCCGACGGTGCCCCGCTGGATACTGGCCTACACCGACGAGACCGCGTACCGAAGCGCCCGCCTGTTCCGGCGGATGGGCATGGAGTGCGCCCGCTACTTCCAATCCCTCGAACGACGCCTCGATGAACCGATCCCCGAGGTCGACCTGCCGGGGGACATCCGTGTGGTGCGATTCAGCCCGGTCGTGTCCCGTGCGGCGCATGCGGCCCGCGACTCGTCGTTCCGGGACCACTGGGCGAGCCAGCCTATGAGCGACGAAGCGTGGGATTCGTTCGTGAACTCGCGCATATTCCGACCCGACCTCTCCTATGTGGCCGTTGTGGCCGGCCCCGGCAGCGCCGAGCAGGTCGTGGGCTTCACCATGGCCACCGTCAACGTCGACGACTGGGCGAACCAGGGCTACACCGGCAGCCACGTCGATCTCGTCGGTGTCATCGACGAATGGCGCGGCAAACACGTGGCGCGGGCCCTGCTGGCCCGGCACCTCACCTCGGCGCGAACCGAGGGATTGGCCCGGGCGACTCTGATCGTGGACTCCGAGAGCCCGACGGGTGCGCTGAGCCTGTACCTCGGGATGGGGTTCACCCCGACCACCCGCAGGCTCGCCTTCACGGTGGAGCTCTAGGGAGCCGCACGTTCGCTCGCGGTGCGTCAGCGCGTCAACCGGTCAGGGCATTCGGGGCGGCCGGTGTTCCAGCGGCCGCATCGGGTCGGGCGCACGGTACGCATCCAGTCCGCCGAACGCCGGCGGCGTGTGAGCAAGCCGGTCCAGGGCCGCCCGCACACTCTCGGTATAGATCCGGCCGCCGGTCGGTCCCGGATGGACGTTGTCCCCTGCCAGGAGGTCGGTGTGCGGGGCGATCGCGCCGTGCCAGTCTGCGAGTTCGACCGCGCGATAGCGGCCGGCGAAGGCGACCAGGGCGTCGTTGACGCCTGCCGTCCAGTCGCGCTCGGCGAAGGCCGTGACCAGGACCAGCTCCCGGTCGGGGCCGATCACGGCGCGGATGTCGTCGAGCTGGCTCGCCCGGATCGGCCCGTTCGTGCCGAGTCCGACGACGACCACCGGCCGGAGTGCGCCGGACTCGGCCTGCGCCTTGAGGATGTCGGGGGCGGCGGCCATTCCCCGCGACACCGCCGCGTCGATCGCGATGCCCGGGAACCCTGCCTGCAGCTCGGGCGCGGAAGCCAGCATGACCGAGTCGCCCACGGCCGTGATCCGCTCACCCGCTCCGGCGGACGCGGGCGCGGCGGCGGCCGACCGGGATGCAAGGCGTTCGGCCTGCAGAGCCTGGCGCTCCGCGGCATCCAGCGCCTTCTGCCCGCGTTCGATCTCGCTCTGCGCGCTCGTCTGTTGCGGGGCTGTCACGATCGCCGCAGTCGTACCCCCGGTCAGGAGGAGGCCCGTGACGACGGCCAGGGCCACCCAGCCGCGCCGGTACGGAGAGCGGGCGGCGCGCGTGCGCAGGCGACGGACGCTCCCGCGCACCCCGTTCGATCGCACCGGAACTTCGAGCCAGCGGTACGACGCGCCAGCCGCCAGCAGCGTCAGGGACAGCGCCGGCAGGCCGATGACAATGCTCGTCAGCACGGTCGGTGAGGTGAGGGCCGCCGGCCACAGGGACTGCAGCAGCACAAGCACCGGCCAGTGCCACAGGTAGATGCCGTAGGAACGTTCGCCGAGATAGCGCAGTGTGCCGGTGTCCAGCGCGGCACCGAAGCGCCGCCCCTGCACGGCCGCCCAGATGACGACGGCAGTCAGCAGGCTCACGGCCAGCAGCCCGCCGCGGTAGGTGGCGGCTCCCGTATCGGGCAGCAGGAACGCGGCGACCAGCACCCCGGCCAGAGCGGCCACGCCGAGCCCGGGGCGCCAGCGGCCGAGCAGGGCCGCGAGTCGGGAAACCGGCCGGGCGCCGCCCCCGGAGCGGTGCAGCAGCAGTGCGAGCGCGGCCCCGGTGAAGAGCCCGAAGCTGTGCGTGTCCGAGCCGTAATAGACCCGGGTGGGGTCTCCGGGCTGGTACAGCAGCCCCATCCACAGGGCCGACGCCAGGGCCAGTGCAGAGACCAGGCCGAGCCGCAGCCGGTCGTTCCGCACGAGCAGCAGGGCCAGCAGGGCGAAGGGCCAGATCAGGTAGAACTGTTCCTCCACCGCCAGCGACCACAGGTTGCGGAACAGTTCCGGCGCGGTGGCGCTGAAATAGCTCGCCGACCCGGCGATCGACACCCAGTTGTAGCCGAACGTCGCCGCCCCGATCAGCTGCCAGCCGAGCCCCACCAGCACATCACCCCCGATCAGCCACGCGGCCGTTGCGGCGATCAGAATGAGCGGGATCAGCGGCGGCACCAGGCGCAGCGCCCGGCGCTGCCAGAACCGGCCGAGAGAGATGCGGCCGGTCCTGTCCCGTTCGGTCAGGAGCAGGCCGGTGATCAGGAATCCGCTGATCACGAAGAAGACGTCCACACCGATGAACCCGCCGGGCAGGGCCGCGGGGAAGAAGTGGAACACCACGACCAAGCCCACGGCGATGCCACGCAGGCCGTCGAGACCGGCCAGGCGTTTGGTGGGGACGCTCACGGAGTGCCGGCAAGCGTCAGAGGGCGGGGGCTACAGGTATTCATGACAGGTGGGGACCGAAGTCCGGGTTCTACGATAACCCGGCCCGGAACATACACTTACCTCCGTGATTCTTCCCCCGGCGCCCGACGAGACCCAAGCAGCGGGCACCACCCGGATCAGGCTCGACATCGCTTACGACGGAACCGGCATGAGCGGCTGGGCCACCCAGCCGGGCCTCCGCACTGTTCAGGGCCAGATCGAGGCCGGGCTCGCCGGCATCCTGCACAGCCATCCGCCCACACCGATTCTGACCGTGGCCGGGAGAACGGATGCCGGCGTGCACGCGACCGGGCAGGTCGCCCACTTCGATCTGAACCCCGACCAGGCCGACGGTCTCGTGCGCATCACCCGCGGAAAGGGCCGGCCGCCGACGCCGCTCGCGGTCATGGTGCAACGGCGTCTCGGCGGCATCCTCGTCACCCAGCCGGAAATCGTGATCAAGTCGTCGATTCTGGCCCCGCCCGGTTTCGACGCCCGGTTCTCCGCGCTCTACCGCCGCTATGAATACCGGATCGCCGACTCCGTGGTCGGGCACGACCCGCTGCAGCGCTTCCGCACCACCTGGCACGGGTTCGCCCTCGACGTGGACGCGATGGATGCGGCGGCCGCGACGCTGATCGGCCTGCACGACTTCGCCACCTACTGCAAACCCCGCCCCGGGGCCACCACGATCCGCACCCTCCAAGAGTTCCGCTGGCGCCGTGACCCGGATGGCGTGCTCGTCGCATCCGTTCAGGCTGACGCCTTCTGCCACAGCATGGTGCGCGCGCTCGTCGGGGCGTGCGTCGCCGTGGGGGAGGGCCGTCTGGCCGGGGACCGCCTGGTCGACCTCCGGATCGAGCGGGCCCGGACCAGCGAGTTCAAGGTCATGCCGGCCCAGGGTCTCACCCTGCTCGAGGTCGGCTATCCGGCCGATGAGCTGCTGGCCCTGCGGGCGCGCGAGACCCGCGCACGCCGTGAGCTGATCGACGACACCGAGTAGCGCCGCCCCGAATTGCGCTCGGGAGTCGGTCGCGTTAGTGTTATTCCTTGGTGTCTGTGCGTTGCAGCCAGGCACACGAACGTGAGCCCTCCATCGATCGTGTTCCCTCTCTGGGAACACACCCGGAGCGGGATTCACGAACACCTCCGTTCGAAAACAAGAAAGCAGCACAATAGTGACGCGCACTTATACCCCCAAAGCAAGCGAAGTCCAGCACGACTGGGTCGTCATCGACGCCACCGACATCGTTCTTGGTCGTCTTGCCAGCCACGCCGCCATCCTCCTTCGCGGGAAGCACAAGGCAACGTTCTCTCCGCACATGGACATGGGTGACTTCGTCATCATCGTCAACGCCGAGAAGATCGCCCTCACCGGCAAGAAGCTCGACCTGAAGATGGCCTACCGCCACTCCGGTTACCCGGGCGGCCTCACGGCCACCAACTACTCGGAGATGCTGGAGAAGCACCCGACCCGTGCGGTTGAGAAGGCCATCCGCGGCATGCTGCCGAAGAACACCCTCGGTCGGGCCCAGCTCGCCAAGCTCAAGGTCTACGCCGGCCCGGAGCACCCGCACGCCGCGCAGCAGCCCAAGCCGTACACCCTCGCCCAGGTCGCTCAGTAGCGCCGGCCACCAGACTTTTCGATTCTAAGAAAAAAGGATTCACACCATCGTGGCGAAAATCGCAGATCAGATTGACCAGGCTCCGGAGAGCTACTCGACCGAGACTCCGACCGAGACTGTAACCAAGGCGCCCCGCGCCATCCTCAACGTTCCCGGCGCAGCCGTCGGCCGTCGCAAGCAGGCCATCGCCCGCGTGCGCATCGTCCCCGGCTCCGGCACCATCACGGTCAACGGCCGCGAATTCGGGGACTACTTCCCGAACAAGCTGCACCAGCAGCTCATCAACGACCCGTTCAAGGTGCTCGACCTCATCGGTAGCTACGACGTCATCGCACGCATCACCGGTGGTGGCCCCTCCGGCCAGGCCGGCGCCCTGCGTCTGGGCATCGCGCGTTCGCTGAACCAGATCGACGAAGAGAACAACCGCGCCATCCTCAAGAAGAACGGTTTCCTCAACCGTGACGCTCGTGTCAAGGAGCGTAAGAAGGCCGGACTCAAGAAGGCCCGTAAGGCTCCTCAGTTCTCCAAGCGTTAAGTCGATCGGCACTGTAGACACATGCCTCGACTATTTGGCACGGACGGCGTCCGGGGTCTGGCCAACCGTGACCTTACGGCTGGACTGGCCCTGGGCCTCGCCCAGGCCAGTGCGGCGGTCCTGACTCAGGGCCGCCGCGCGGAGTTGCGTCGCGCAGAGGGCCGTCGGCCCGTTGCGGTGCTCGCCCGGGATCCTCGGATCTCCGGTGAATTCATTTCGGCCGCGGTTGCGGCCGGATTGGCGAGCTCCGGCGTGGACGTGCTCGACGCAGGCGTCATCCCGACCCCTGCGGCCGCATTCCTGATCGCCGATATCGGCGCTGACTTCGGCGTGATGATTTCCGCCTCGCACAACCCTGCTCCCGACAACGGCATCAAGTTCTTCGCCTTCGGGGGCACCAAACTTCCCGACGACGTCGAAGACCGCATCGAAGAGCACCTCGAGCTCGACATGCTCACGCCTGTCGGCGGCAACGTCGGCCGGATCAGCCGCTTCGCCGATGCCGAGGACCGCTACGTCGTGCACCTCCTCGGCACCCTGCCGAACCGCCTGGACGGCATTCATGTCGTACTCGACTGCGCGCACGGCGCCGCCGCCGGCGTGTCCCCGCAGGTCTTCACGGATGCCGGAGCCACGCTCACGGTCATCGGCGCCGACCCCGACGGCAACAACATCAACGACGGCGTGGGTTCGACCCACCTCGACAACCTCGCCCGCGCCGTGATCGAAGCCGGCGCCGACGTCGGAATCGCCCACGACGGCGACGCGGACCGCTGCCTGGCCGTCGACCGCGACGGCAACATCGTCGACGGCGACCAGATCATGGCGATCCTCGCGGTGTCGATGGCCGAACGCGGCGTGCTGAAAGACCGCACCCTCGTGGCTACAGTGATGAGCAACCTCGGTCTGCGCAAGGCCATGGCCGCCAACGACATCCGCATGATCGAGACCAAGGTCGGCGACCGCTACGTTCTCGAAGAACTCAACATCGACGGGCTCTCGCTCGGCGGCGAACAGTCCGGCCATGTCATCATGACCAAATTCGCCACGACGGGTGACGGCATCCTGACCGGGTTGCACCTGGTCGCCGAAATGGCCCGCACCGGCAAGACCCTGGCCGAGCTGGCCTCGGTGATGACGGTCTTCCCGCAGATCTTGGTCAACGTTCGTGGTGTCAATCACCACGGGCTGAACGCCGACGAGGTCATCGCGGAGGCCGTGCGCGCCGCCGAAGCCGAACTGGGCGACACCGGGCGGGTACTCCTGCGACCGTCGGGCACCGAGCCCATGGTTCGGGTCATGGTCGAAGCGGCCGATCAGGGCACAGCAGACCGGCTCGCCAACGAGCTGGCCGACATCGTGCGGCGGCAGCTCACCCTCTAGCCACCGCGAGCGCGCCCGTTCCGGTCGAGAGTGACCGGCGGAGCGGTCACTCTCGACCGGAACGGGCACTGCGCAGGTCAGACCTTGCGGAGCAGCACCTTGGACACGGCGTGGTTGGCGTCCTTGCGCAGCACGAGAGTGGCGCGGGAGCGTGTCGGCCGGATATTGCGCAGCAGGTTGGGTTCGTTGATCTCAGTCCAGATCTCCCGCGCCCGGCTTCGCGCCTCGGGCTCGGTCATACTCGCATACCGGTGGAAGTACGACTTCGGGTTGCTGAACGCGCCGCGCTGCAGGTTCAGGAAGCGCTCCTCGTACCAGCGCGCGATGTCCTGGGTGCGGGCGTCCACGTAGACGGTGAAGTCGAACAGGTCGCTGACGGCCAGGCCGTGACCCGGCCCGGGAGGCTGCAGCACATTGAGGCCCTCCACGATCAGGATGTCCGGCTGGCGCACGACGATCTGGGCGTCCGGCACGATGTCGTAACTCAGGTGGGAGTAGAACGGTGACCGCACCTCCGCGGCACCGCTCTTGACCGCGGCCACGAAGCGCAGGAGGGCCCGGCGGTCATATGACTCGGGGAAGCCCTTGCGTTCCATCAGGCCCCGTCGGTTGAGTTCGGCGTTGGGCAGCAAAAAGCCGTCGGTGGTGACCAGTTCGACCCGTGGAGTGTCTTCCCAGCGGGCGAGCAGCTCGCGCAGCAGCCGGGCGATGGTGGACTTGCCGACCGCGACCGATCCGGCGACGCCGATGACGAACGGCGTGCGCTGGGCCCGCTCGCCGAGGAAATCGCTCGTGGCCCGGTGCAGTTGCCGGGCGCCGGCGGCGTACAGGTTCAGCAGGCGACTGAGCGGCAGGTAGACATCCGTGACCTCATTCAGGTCGAGCGGCTCACCCAGCCCCCGCAGTTGCACGATCTCGGTCTCTCGCAGCGGGAGCCGGGTGGTCGGCGCGAGGGCGGCCCAGTCTGCCCGGTCCAGTTCGACGAAGGGAGTGCTGTGGCCGTTGTTCCAAGGACTCGCAACCGGATCGGACATTCCACCGAGCTTACTCGGACTAAAATCGAATCCATGTGTGGAATCGTGGGATACGTCGGAGACAACAAGAGTGTTCAGGTCTTGATGGGAGGACTTCGTCGGCTGGAATACCGGGGGTACGACTCGGCGGGCATCGCCGTCATCGACGGCGAGGGTACCCTCAACACCGCCAAGCGTGCCGGCAAGCTGGCCGTTCTGGCCGCGGAACTCGAGGCCCACCCGATCAATAACGGGAACACCGGCATCGGGCATACCCGGTGGGCGACCCACGGTGCGCCGAACAACCTGAACGCGCACCCGCATCTGGGTGACAACGGAAAGCTCGCGGTCATCCACAACGGCATCATCGAGAACTTCTCCACGCTGAAGGACGAACTCCTCGCCGAGGGGTTCAGCTTCGAGAGCGAGACCGACACCGAGGTCGCGGCCATCCTCCTCGGACGTGAATACCAGCGCACGGGTGACCTGGGCGAAGCGTTCCGCGCGGTCGTCTCCCGCCTCGACGGTGCATTCACCCTGCTGGCCGTGCACCAGGACCAGCCCGGCGTCGTCGTCGGCGCCCGCCGCAATTCCCCGCTCGTGATCGGCCTGGGGGACGGGGAGAACTTCCTCGGCTCCGACGTCGCCGCTTTCGTCGAGTACACCCGCCGGGCCGTGGCCATCGGCCAGGACCAGATCGTCACAATCACGCCTGACCTCGTCACCGTCACGGATTTCTTCGGCAACCCGGTCGAAACGGAAGAGTTCGACATCGCCTGGGACGCCTCCGCGTCGGAAAAGGGCGGCTGGTCCAGCTTCATGGCCAAGGAAGTCTCCGAACAGCCGGACGCCGTCGCGAACACGCTCCGCGGCCGCATCGCGGGTGCAGCCGTGGTCGTGCCGGAATTGACGGCCTTCGGTGATGACGCGCTGCGGGACATCCGCCGCATCGTCATCGTCGCGTGCGGCACCGCGTCGTATGCCGGCCAGGTCGGCAAGTATGCCATCGAGAAGTGGACCCGCATCCCGGTCGACGTCGAGCTCAGCCACGAGTTCCGCTACCGCGACCCGGTGCTCACCGCAGACACCCTGGTCATCTCGATCAGCCAGTCCGGCGAGACGATGGACACCCTCATGGCCGTGAAGTACGCGCGGGACGCCGGCGCCAAGGCAATCTCGATCTGCAACACCCAGGGTGCCACCATCCCCCGCGAGTCCGACGCTGTGATCTACACGCACGCCGGACCCGAGGTGGCCGTCGCCTCGACGAAGGCGTTCGTCGCCCAGATCACGGCGCTCTACCTGTTCGCGCTGCACCTGGCGCGCGTGCGCGGAAGCCTGTCCGAGGCCGAGCAGGCGGAACAGGTCGTCGAGCTGCAGGGCATCCCGGCGAAGATCGCGACCACCCTGCTTCAGGAATCGACCGTTCACGAACTCGCCAACTGGATGAGCGACACCCGCGCCGTCCTCTTCCTCGGCCGCCACGTCGGCTTCCCGATCGCCCTGGAGGGTGCGCTCAAGCTCAAGGAGCTGGCCTACATCCACGCCGAGGGTTTCGCCGCCGGCGAGCTCAAGCACGGCCCGATCGCGCTGATCGAGCCCGGCCAACCGGTCTTCGTCGTCGTGCCGAGCCCGCGCGGCTCCGCTCACCTGCACCCCAAGGTGGTCTCCAACATCCAGGAGATCCGCGCCCGCGGCGCGCGCATCATCGCGATCGCCGAAGAGGGGGATGTCGCGGTGCTGCCGTTCGCCGATACCGTCATCCGCATCCCGCTGGCATCGCCGCTGTTCGAGCCGCTGCTGGCCGTCGTGCCGCTGCAGATCTTCGCCATGGAACTCGCCACGGCGAAGGGACTCGACGTCGACCAGCCGCGCAACCTGGCGAAGTCGGTCACGGTCGAGTAGCCGAGGCGGAGCGGACGGGGAGCAGCGCAGGGTGAACGGATGATCCGGGGCATCGGGGTCGACATCGTCGACCTCGCCCGCTTCGAACGGCAGGTCCTGCGCACGCCGGGGCTGATCGCCCGGCTCTTCACGCCAGCCGAGCGCGGCCTGCCGGTGAACTCCCTGGCCGCGCGTTTCGCGGCCAAGGAGGCTCTGATCAAAGCCCTCGGCGACAGCGCCGGCGTCAGCTGGCAGGAGATGGACGTCGTCACCGACACGCACGGCAATCCCGGTTTCGTGCTGACCGGAGCCGCCGCCGCGGCCCTGGCCGTGCGGGGCATCGACACGGTGCACCTCACCATGACCCACGACGCCGGGGTGGCCTGCGCGTTCGTGGTCGCGGAAGGACACGCATGACCGGCTATCGCGAGGCCGTCATCGATCTCGGTGCCGTGTCCGCCAACGTCGCCCACCTGAAGAGCGTGATCGGCACGCCGCACCTGATGGCCGTCGTCAAGGCGAACGCCTACGGCCATGGGGCCGTGCCGGTCGCCCGCGCCGCGCTCGCCGCCGGCGCCGACTGGCTCGGCGTGGCCGACATCGACGAGGCGCTCCAGCTGCGGAGCGCCGGCATCGACGCGCCCCTGCTGGCGTGGCTGCACGATCCGGATGCCGATTTCGCCGCCGCCCTCGCCCGGAACGTGTCCCTCGGGCTGTCGTCCGTGCGGCAGCTGCACCAGGTGGCGGAGGCCGCGGGCACGCTCGGCGTCGTGGCGGACGTGCACATCAAACTGGAGACCGGGCTCAACCGCAACGGCGTGCACGAACCGGACTGGGCCGAGGCGTTCGCGCTGGCGGCCGAGCTCGAGCAGGCCGGCCGGCTCATCGTGACGGGCGTTTTCAGCCACCTCGCGAACGCCTCCCCGGAGGATGACGCCGAGGCGATCGTCCGCTTCGAACGCGGGCTCGCCGTCGCCCGCGCCGCGGGCCTGACCCCGTCGCTGATCCATCTTGCCTCCACTGCCGCGGCCCTGCGGGTCCCGGCGGCGCGGTACACCATGGTGCGCGTCGGCATCGGCATCTACGGGTTGTCGCCATTCACGGACCAGAGCTCTCATGACCTGGGCCTCCGACCGGCCATGACTTTTCGAGGGCGGATTGCCGCGGTCCGTCTGGTGGCTGCCGGCGCCGGGGTCTCCTACGACTACCTGTGGCGGGCTCCCACTGACGGCTACCTCGCCCTGGTGCCCCTCGGCTACGCGGACGGGGTACCGCGTCAGGCATCCGGCACCGCGCTGGTCAGCCTGGCGGGGCGGCTCCATCCCCTCGTCGGGCGCATCGCGATGGACCAGTTCGTCGTCAGCGTCGGCCGGGAGGGCGTCGCGGTCGGTGACGAGGTCGTGCTCTTCGGCGACCCGGCCACCGGCGTTCCGAGCGCCACCGACTGGGCCGACGCCGCCGGCACGATCAACTACGAGATCGTCACCCGGATCGGGAACCGGGTTCCCCGCAGCTATCGGGACGCCCCCGGTGACGCCGTCGGCACCGCCCGCGGCGGTGAGCGATGATGCGCACCGTCATCCCCGACGCCGCCGCAATGCACGAGTTCGGCCGTTCGGTGGCGGCACTGCTGCGGGCCGGTGACCTGATCGTGCTGACCGGGCCGCTCGGAGCAGGGAAGACCACCTTCACCCGCGGACTCGGGGAGGGGCTGCAGGTGCGGGGTGCGGTCACCAGCCCCACGTTCGTGCTCGCCCGCACCCACCCCAGCACGGTGGGCGGGCCCCCGCTCGTGCACGTCGACGCCTACCGGCTCGGAAGCGCCCTCGAACTGGACGACCTCGACATCGATTTCGCCCGGTCCATCGTCGTCGTCGAGTGGGGCCGCGGCATGCTGGACGGCCTCGCCGACGCCTGGCTGGACATCGAGATCGAACGGCCGGTCGGGGCCTCGCAGGCCGAGGCATCCGTCGTCACGGCCCACCCCGACGAGGTGCTCGACCTGGACGAGCCGCGCACGGTCACGGTGACCCCGCACGGCCCCCGCTGGGCTGACTCCGGCGCATTCAACGAATAGGCTGGTGAGGTGCTTCTCGCCATCGATACTTCCGCCGGGACGAGCGTCGCGGTCGTCGACCTCGCCCGAGGCGTGATCGCCGAACAGTCCACCAGCGACACCATGCGCCACGCCGAGGTGGTCGGCCGCCTGATCGCCGACTGCCTCCGCGACGCGGCCGTGCCGATCAGCGCCCTGTCCGCCGTGGTCGGCGGCATGGGCCCCGGGCCGTTCACCGGCCTGCGCGTGGGCATCGCCGCCGCGCGGGTCTTCGCCCTCGGCGCCGGTGTGCCGTTCGTACCGGTCGTCAGTCACGATGCGCTCGCCTTCGGTCACTACCAGGCGGGCCACTCCGGCCCACTGGTCGTCGTCACCGACGCCCGGCGGCGCGAGGTGAACTGGTCCGTGTACAGCGGGACGGATGCCGTGGGCCTCCCGATCCGGGTCGACGGGCCGGGCGTGGCCAAGCCGGCCGTGCTGCTCGAGGCCGCGTGGGTCCACGCCGCAGTGCCCCGCTTCGACGCGGTCGGCGTATCGGCGGGGGACCTGGGGCAGGTCGCCGAGTTGATGTGGGCGCACCAGCGCCCGTTCGCCGTCGACGAGGCGCTGTACCTGCGCTCGCCCGACGTCACCCTGTCCAACGGCCCGAAGCGGGTGAGCTGATGACCTGGCAGCTGCGCCGTGCGAAAGCCGATGACGTGCAGGCGATCATGACCCTCGAGACCCGCATCTTCGTCAATGACGCCTGGTCCGCTGACGCGATGGCCCACGACGTGGTCAGCCCCGACTGCTACTACCTGGTGGCCTTCCCGCCGGGCCGGCCCGACCGGATCGAGGCGTACGCGGGCCTGCTGGCTCCGGCCGGGGCGCACGAAGGTGATATTCAGACCATCGCGGTCAGCGAGCAGGCCCGCGGGCATGGCCTCGGCCGAACGCTGATGCTCAGCCTGATCACCGAAGCCCGGAAGAGGGGCGTGCGGGAGGTGTTCCTCGAGGTGCGCGCCGACAATCCGCCGGCCCAGGAACTCTACCGCCGGCTCGGCTTCGAGGAGCTGGGCATCCGGCGCGGCTACTACCAGCCCGACAACGTCGACGCGATCGTGATGCGCCTGCACGTGCCTGACCCCGAGATGATGATGACGCCGGCCGAGTCCGCGCCGGAGGCCACCGAATGACCGGCGTGAACGACCCCCTGGCCCTGAACCGCACGAACCCGCTCGTGCTCGGCATCGAGACCTCGTGCGACGAGACGGGGATCGGCATCGTGCGCGGCACCGTGCTGCTCTCGAACACGATCGCGTCATCGATGGACGAACATGCCCGCTACGGGGGAGTGGTGCCGGAGGTGGCAGCGCGCGCTCATCTCGAGGAACTGGTGCCGGCGATCCGGGCGGCGACGCTCGAGGCCGGCATCAGTTTGGACGACATCGACGCCGTGGCCGTGACCTGCGGCCCCGGTCTGGCCGGTGCGCTCATGGTGGGGGTCGGCGCGGCCAAGGCGCTCGCCATCTCCCTCGGCAAACCGATCTACGCGGTCAACCACCTCGTCGGCCACGTCGGCGCCGACGTGCTGCGCCTCGGCGCCGACGACACCACCGAGCCGCTCGAATACCCCACCATCGCGCTGCTCGTCAGCGGCGGGCACACCTCGCTGCTGCTGGTGCGCGACCTGGTCTCCGACGTCGAACTGCTCGGCGAGACCATCGACGACGCGGCGGGCGAGGCCTTCGACAAGGTGGCCCGTCTGCTCGGCCTGCCGTACCCGGGCGGACCCCAGATCGACAAGGCGGCGCTGGAGGGCAACCCCTCCGCCATCCGTTTCCCCCGCGGGCTCAGCCAGACCAAGGACATGGAGAAGCACCGCTACGACTTCTCCTTCTCCGGGCTGAAAACGTCGGTGGCCCGCTGGGTCGAGCAGAAACGCGACGCCGGCGAACCGGTGCCGATCCCCGATGTCGCCGCCAGTTTCCGCGAGTCGGTCGTGGACATCCTGCTGACCAAGGCCGTGGCGGCCTGCGTCGACCTGGGCGTGCCGCGGTTGCTGCTGGGTGGCGGCGTCATCGCCAACGCCCGGCTGCGCCAGGTGGCCCAGGAACGCACGGATGCCGCCGGCATCGCCCTGCGCATCCCGCCTCTATCGCTCTGCACCGACAACGGCGCGATGATCGCCGCCCTCGGGGCTCAGCTGATCATGGCCGGGCATGAGCCCTCGTCGCTGGAATTCGGCGCGGATTCGACCCTTCCGGTATCCGACATCCAGGTCTGAAGCCCCGATCACCGGCGTTTCGCCGTCGGGCGGGTATTCTGGGCTTCGGCAGGCCCCGCTCGCGGCACCTGTCCCGCTGTCCCGCCGGGAGCCACCCCGGCAGCCCAGATGCACCATTCTCAAAGGAGCACGCGACATGACCGATCCGAATCAGCCTCCGGTAACCCCGCCCCCGATGTTCCAGCCGCCGGCTGCCCCGGCGCCCGGCGCCGAGACTCCGGCCCCGCAGCAGCAGGGTGCACCCCAGGCTGCCCCGGCGTACGGGCAGCAGCCCTACCAGCAGCCCTACGCGCAGCAGTCCGCGACCGAGAAATACAACGTGCTGTCCATCGTGTCGCTGGTGACGAGCGTGCTGGGGATCTCCCTGGCCGGCATCATCTGCGGCCACATCGGCCTGAGCCAGATCGGCCGGACCGGCGAAAAGGGCCGCGGGCTCGCGATCGCCGGCCTCGTCCTGGGCTATCTCGGGATCGTCGCCGGCATCATCCTGATGGTCGTTCTCATCCCGGTGATGGTCGCGATCCTCAACGACCCGTCCATGGTCGACAGCTTCTGACACAGCGGCCGTTGGCCGCCACCTGGGTTGCTAGCCGGTGACCCCAGACAACCTGCGACGCATACTGCGCCGTTCGGAAAGGAATGAACTCGCATGAGCGATTCGAATACTCCCAGCAACCCCGAGGTCCCGCAGGTGCCCGACGTCCCGCAGGTGCCCGATGTGCCTCAGGTTCCGGACATCCCGCGATCCGACGCAGGTACGGATGTCCCGACCGCGCCGCCTGCCTATGGCACGCCGGCCGCGCCGCCCGCCTACGGCGCCCCGACCCCGCCGCCCGCCTACGGCACCCCGACCCCGCCGCCCGCCTACGGCGCCCCGACCGGCCCGCCCGCCTATGGTGCACCCACGGCCGCCCAGGCACCGGCCTACGGCACCCCCTACGCGGGTTACGGCACTGAACCCGCCACGAAGCAGCCGATCCTGAGCATCCTGGCACTTGTCGCCGGAATCGTCGGTATCCTCGGCGCCCCGGTCGGCTTCATCCCGATCGTGGGCGGTATCCTCGGACTCTTCATCCCGGCCGCAGCCGTCATCCTGGGTTTCCTCGGCAAGTCGAAGGAACCGAGGGCGAAGGGGTTCTGGCTGACCGGCCTCATCACCGGTTTCATCGGCGTCGGCCTGGCCCTCATCAGCATCGTGGCCTGGGCCGTGCTCTTCGCCAGCGTTCCCAGCGACTACTCCACGTTCTGAGCCGGAGCTGGCGACACCGATGGCTGGGGAGTACCGGGACCGGTCCCGCGATGACCAATTCCGGTTAGACCTCACCCGGCCGTCGGCGCCCGTCGAGGGAGAACTGGACTACGCGTCCACCATCACGGCTCCCACCGAATGGGTGCCCTACGTCTACACCGACAGTGAACTCAGCGCCCGCTCCGGCCGGGGCGGGCTGTCCGTTGCGGCACTCATCTTTGGGCTGCTCGGGCTGGGCATCGCCGTCTTCGGGGTGTGGGGTGCTGCACTGTCCCTGGCCGCGGTCGTCCTGGCAGTCATGGCCCGCATCACCGAGCGGCGCCCCGGTGCCGTGTGGGCCTACGGGCTGGCCACCGGTCTGGCCGGCCTGGTCCTGGCTGTCATCTGGGTTCTGATCGTCATGCGGGCCCTGACGTTCGTGCCGGGCTGAACTCGGCGGCGGCGACGTCAGTCGATCGGCGCAACCCGTTCCACCAGAAGGGCGACCCGCTGCCCGGCCGCGCGGGTGAGTATCAGCGTGCCGGACTCCGGCCCCTTGAGTTTCAGCCTGGTGCGCAGGGTGGCGGGATCGACGTCGACGCCCCGCTTCTTGATTTCGAGCGTGCCGATGCGGCGCTCCTGCAGGGCCAGCCGCAGTTTCCTCTCGTCGACCGGCAGCAGCTCCAGCACCCGGAACGCGGTGGCGAAGGGCGTGCGCTGCAGCGTCGGGGAGGTGAGGTAAGCGATGGCGTCGCTCAGCATCCGTGCGTCGAGCGAACGGGCCAGGTCGCCGATCAGGCGGGCACGGATGATCGCACCGTCCGGCTCGTAGACGTAGTCACCCAGAACACCCACCGGGGCATCCTCGCTGTCGCCGGGTGCGGTCAATTCGTGGGTCCCGGTTCGGCCCAGTACGAGGGCGGAGCGACGGATGCCGGCACGCGCCAGCGCCCCGAACCACAGTCCCATCTCCACGAGCTTGCCGTCCACGGACACCCACTGCGCCTCGGCCGCCGCGGGGATGAGGTCGCGGTCGTGCCCCGGACCGAGCTTGACGCCGATGGGCAGCCGATCGCTGAGGCCGAAAACGAAGTCGAGATGCGGGGAATAGTCCTCGGGGCGGGTGAGGCGCTTGGTATTGGCGTGCCCGGCGGTGCGGCGGGCCGGGTCCAGCCAGGCCGCGTCGAAGCCGGCCAGGTCCACGTCTTCCGCGGCGGAGTGCAGCACGCTCGCGTTCTCGAACGGGGCCAGGTTGTAGCTGGCGACCGTCGCGGTCACCTCTTCGGCGTCCACCGCCGTCACGGTGAGATCCATCGCGGCCAGCGCCATGGCGTCGCCGCCGATCCCGCAGCCGAGGTCGACGACCCGGTTCAGGCCGGCGCCGGCGAACCGGCCGGCGTGCAGGGCGGCCACGCGCAGCCGCGTAGCCTGCTCGAGCCCGGCATCCGTGAAGAGCATGCGCCCGGCGAACTCACCGAATTTGGGCACAGCCTTGGCGCGCAGCCTCGACTGGCCGAGCACGGCGGTGACCAGGTCGGGGCTGTGGCCGGCCTTGCGCAGGTCGCTCACCACCCGCACGACATCGGCGGTCGCATCGTACGGCGGCAACGAGTCCAGCAGGCGCAAACCACCCGGCGACAACAGCTCGACGAGCTCTGAGCGTTCCATCGTGCAAACCTATCAACTCAGGCGCATCTGGCACTCACGTTGCGTGAGTGCCAGATGCGCCCTAAACTCGACTTAGCACTCTCGCTGTGAGTCTGCTAACTATGTCTTAGCTAAGAAAGAGGTCAACCGTGTCGGTCTCCATCAAGCCGCTCGAGGATCGCATCGTCATCAAGCAGGTCGACGCAGAGCAGACCACCGCATCAGGTCTGGTCATTCCTGACACCGCCAAGGAAAAGCCCCAGGAGGGCGAAGTTGTCGCAGTCGGCCCCGGCCGCATTGACGACAACGGCAACCGCATCCCGCTCGACGTCGCCGTCGGCGACAAGGTGATCTACTCCAAGTACGGCGGAACCGAGGTCAAGTTCGGTGGCGAGGACCTCCTCGTGCTGTCGGCTCGCGACGTGCTCGCAGTCGTCGTTCGCTAGTCTCACGAACTGATTGATAGAATCCCGGATGGCCTGGCCATCCGGGATTCTTCTTCGTTAAGAAAGGCGCGTCCGTGGAGCAAGGTCCGTCCTCACCTGGCACACCCCGAGGGGGCCGGGCAGCCCGGCCGGTGCGGTCGGAGCAGAGCAAGGGCCTGATCTACGCGATCCTCGCTTACGCCCTGTGGGGCATGCTGCCGCTCTTCTTCCTGCTGCTTTCCCCGAGCGGCGCCTTCGAGATCGTCGCGTGGCGGGTGCTCTTCTCCCTCGTCTTCTGCGCGCTTCTGATCACCGTCACCCGCAAGTGGCGTGCGTTCCTCGGCCTGCTGCGACGGCCCCGGATCGTGTTCACCATGGGGCTGGCCGGGCTGCTGATCTTCGTCAACTGGCAGACCTACGTTTTCGCCGCGCTGAGCGGCCACGTTGTCGAAGCCGCGCTGGGCTACTTCATCAACCCGATCGTCACGGTGTTCCTCGGCGTCCTTCTGTTGGGGGAGAAGCTCCGCCTGCTGCAGTGGGTGGCCGTGGGCATCAGCCTCGGGGCCGTGGTCGTGCTGACCGTCGGCTACGGATCGTTGCCGTGGGTGTCGCTGGTCCTCGCCTTCTCCTTCGGCTTCTACGGCCTGATCAAGAAACGGGTGGGCCGCGACGTCGACGCCGTCGCCGGGCTCACGCTCGAGACGATCTGGCTGGCGCCCATCGCCGTGGTTCAGCTGATCGTGGTGGCTTCGATCTCCGGCCTCACCATCGGCACCCTGTCGACCTGGCACACGCTGGGGTTGCTGGCGACGGGGATCGTGACCGCCGTCCCGCTCCTCTTCTTCGCGGCGGCGGCCCGACGTCTGCCGTTGACATACATGGGCCTGATCCAGTACTTCGCTCCGATCCTGCAGTTCCTGGTCGGCGTCTTCGTGCTCCGGGAACCGATGCCGCCCGAACGCTGGGTCGGTTTCGGCCTGGTCTGGGTGGCCCTGATCGTTCTCACCACGGACATGGTCCTCAGCGGTCGCGCTCCCCGGCGTGCGTCCCTCGAACCCGCGTGAGCCGGGTTACGCTCGGTGGCGCACCTCGTACGCGAAAGGACAACCGGATGCGCGCTGCTTCGACCCCCGTCAGCCTGATCGCAGTGGTTGCGTGCGTGCTGCTGCTCTCCGGTTGTGCGCCGCAGGTGACGCCAACCGTCGCCGCAACGCCTTCTGCCGCCCCCGCCGTGATCGAACCGACCGGCGACGGGACCGTGCGCATCGGCACCCTGTTCCCGATGACGGGCGATGCTGCCGCCAGCGGAGCCGCGCAGGTGGCCGGATCCGAACTGGCGGCCCGGGAGATCACCGAGCAGGGCCGGGTGCTCGGCACTCCGATCGAGCTCATCCACCGTGACTCCGCCGTCGCCGCGGCGGACTCCCTGACCGACCTGCTCACCCGGGGCGTCGACGTCGTGCTCTGGGACGCCACCATTCCCTTCCCGGACGACCTGGCCGCCGCGATCGCCGCAGCGCCGGTCGCGCTGCTGGCACTCGGTGATTTTGCGAACGGCGGCACGCCGCTGGAGGCCGGGCAGGAATTCGCGGCGCGCCTGCGCACCCTCGACCCCGGGCTGACGGCCACCGCCGGCGGCGGGGAGGCCTACGACGGGGTGGTCCTGACCGCGCTCGCCGCTGCCCGGGCCGGCGACGACGGGGGAGCCTCGATCACGCTCGGGATGGACCAGGTCAGCACGGGGTCGGTGAGCTGCTCCTCCTGGGGAGAATGTGCGGCCGCGATGGCCGATGCGCAACAGATCGCCTATGCGGGAGTCACCGGCCGCCGATCGTAACGATTGGGTCTGCGTTACACGGATGTAACACGGTTGCCTTGTTTCGTGCGATCCCTGTCAATAATGTGACAGAACGGTAGTCAATCGACCGCTGTCATTTCTCATTCTCTACTCCCAAGGAGCAACATGAGCGTATTCGCGAAGGCCTCGGCCTCCCGCTCAGTCCGGGCAGTCGTCACTGGAGTCGCCATGGTCGGCGTCAGTGCACTTCTGCTCACCGGATGCAGCAGCAACGCTGCAGATCCGGCTGAATCGGAAGCCCCCGCCGCGAGCGGAGACGCCCAGGCCATCAAGGCCGGCGACCGCGACCTGACCCTGAAGATCGGCACCATCCTTCCCCAGAGTGGCGCCCTGGCCTTCCTCGGCCCGCCCGAAGAAGCCGGCGTCGCGCTGGCCGTCAAGGACATCAACGACGCGAACCTCGGAATGACCGTCGAGGCCATCTTCCGTGACTCCGGCGACACCACGACGGACACCGCCACCGGTTCGGTGACCGACCTTCTTTCGCAGGACGTCTCCGCGATCATCGGTGCGGCGTCCTCGGGTGTGTCCAAGACCGTGATCGACCAGATCACCGGTGCCGGTGTCGTGCAGTTCTCCCCGGCCAACACCTCGGCGGACTTCACGAAGTACGCCGACAAGGACCTCTACTGGCGCACCGCCCCGTCCGACCTGCTGCAGGGCGAGGTTCTGGGCACCCAGATCGCCGAGGACGGCAACAGCACCCTCGGCCTGATCGTGCTCAACGACTCCTACGGCACCGGCCTGGCCGAGTCCACCACCGCGGCCTTCGAGGCTGCCGGCGGCGAGGTCGTCGCCACGTCGCTGTTCAACGAGGGTGACTCCAACTTCGCGGCCCAGATCTCCGAAGTGACCGCCGCCAACCCGGACGCGATCGCGCTGATCACGTTCGACCAGGCCAAGGTCATCACCCCTGCACTCGTCGGCTCCGGTTACCCCGGTGGCAACCTCTACTTCGTGGACGGCAACCTGGCCGACTACAGCAAGGACTTCGACGCCGGCATCATCACCGGAGCCAAGGGCACCCTGCCGGGTCTCGACGTGGGAACCCTCGGTGACTTCACCGACCGTCTTCTGGAAATCGACCCCACCCTGACCGACTTCAGCTACGCGGCCGAGTCCTACGACGCCGTCATGCTCGTGGCGATGGCGGCCTTCGCGGGCAACGACGTCTCGGGTGAGTCCATCTCCAAGTACCTCCGCCAGGTCTCGGGCGGAACCGGCGACGGCGAGACCGTCACCGACTTCGCGGCAGCTGCTGAAGCTCTCGTGGCCGGCGACCAGATCGACTACGACGGCTTCTCCGGCCCGGTCACGTTCGACGAGAACGGCGACCCGACCGAGGCAACCATCGGCGTCTACGAGTACATCGAAGACAACACGTACAAGCGCATCAACTAGTCAGTGATCAGTCGCTGACTGATCCCTGACACGTGAAGGGCCCCGACTTCGGTCGGGGCCCTTTTCGTGCGCCCAGCGCCGCCACAGGGCCCGCGGCGACCCCGGCATCCGTCGCTCGTGCCCCTCGCGCCCCCGCGACCCTCGCGACGTGGCGCACCCTGTGGAAGCGGGCGCACGTTCTACCCTGCGCCCGCTTCCACAACCTGCGCCGCGCGCCCCGCTCGCATCCGGCACCTTCGGTCGAGTTCGCATGGCGCACGTGGCGAAGTCGATCGGAACCGTCGAACTCGCCCCGGGCACGTCGCCCCGGGCACGCAGAAGCGGCGCCCGAGGATCTCGGGCGCCGCTTCTGTGTGCAGGTCGTGCGGTGTCGTGCGGTCGTGCAGTTGTGGCTAGTCGTCCTGGCCGAGGGTGCCGAGGTAGAGACCGATCACCTTGGGATCGTTCAGCAGCTCCCGTCCGGTGCCCGTGTAGGCGTCGCGGCCCTGGTCGAGCACGTAGCCGCGGTCGCAGATCTGCAGGCAGCGGCGGGCGTTCTGCTCCACCATGATGGTGGTGACGCCGGCCTTGTTGATCTCCTTGACGCGCAGGAAGGCTTCGTCCTGACGCACCGGGGAGAGCCCGGCGCTCGGCTCGTCGAGCAGCAGCACGTGCGGGCCCATCATCAGTGCCCGCGACATGGCCACCATCTGGCGTTCGCCGCCCGACAGCGACCCGGCACGCTGCTGCAGCCGCTTCTTCAGCTCCGGGAAGATCTCGGTGACGAACTCGAGACGCTCGTGCAGGCCCTTCGGCTTCAGGAACATTCCCATCTCCAGGTTCTCCTGGATGGTCAGGGTGGGGAAGACGTTGTTCGTCTGCGGCACGAACCCGACACCCTTGGCGACGAGCTTGTTCGCCTTGAGGTTGGTGATGTTCTCACCGCGCAGCAGGATCTCACCCTCCCGCACCTTGACCTGGCCGAAGATCGACTTGAGCAGCGTGGACTTGCCGGCGCCGTTCGGGCCGATGATCCCGATCAGCTCGCCGTCGTAGGCGGTCAGGGAGCAGGCGTTGAGGATGTTGACGCCCGGCAGGTAGCCGGCCGTCACGGTCTTGACCTCGACGACGGGCTGCCCGGTGGGTGCGTAGGCCGGTGCGGCGGCAGGGCTAGTGTTCGTCACTCGAGCAGCTCCTTAATGGCTTCGACATGTTCTGATTCGGCGGCCGGATCCTCGCCGAGGTCCTCGTCGTGGTGCTGGCCCAGGTAGGCGTCGATCACGGCGGGATTGCGCATCACCTCGTGCGGGTCGCCTTCGGCGACCACCCGGCCCTCGGCCATGACGATGACCCAGTCGGCGATGTGGCGAACCATGTGCATGTCGTGCTCGACGAACAGCACCGTCATGCCCTCTGACTTCAGGTTCAGGATGTGGTCCAGCAGCGACTGCGTCAGTGCCGGGTTCACCCCGGCCATCGGCTCGTCGAGCATGACCAGGCTCGGCACGCTCATCAGCGCCCGCGCCATCTCGAGCAGCTTGCGCTGCCCGCCGGAGAGGCTGGCGGCGTAGTCGTCCTTCTTGGCGTCGAGTTTGAACCGTTCGAGGATGTCGATGGCCCGAGCCTTGTTCGCCTCCTCCTGCTTGCGCCAGAAGAAGGGGAAGATCGCCCGGAACAGGTTCTCTCCGGCCTGGCCCTTGGCGCCGAGCAGCATGTTGTCCATGACCGTCAGCAGGCCGAGGGCCTTGGTGAGCTGGAAGGTGCGCACCTGGCCCATCCGGGCCACCTTGAAGGCGGGCATGCCCGAGAGCGGGCGGCCCTCGAACGTCCACGAACCGGTGTCGGGCTTGTCGAATCCGGTGAGCAGGTTGAACAGGGTCGTCTTGCCGGCCCCGTTGGGCCCGATCAGAGCCGTGATGGCTCCGCGGGGGATTTCCACGTGGTCGACATCGACGGCCTTGAGCCCGCCGAAGGTGCGGCTCACGCCGTCGGCCACCAGGATCGGGTCGCGCTTCTTGCAGCCCGGTTCGGCCTCACCGATGTGCAGGTCGGTCGACTTGATCGGCTTGTTGCTGGGAACGGTGTTATTTGACAAAGGCCAACTCCTTTTTATTTCCGAAGATGCCCTGCGGTCTGAAGATGACTATGAGCATGATCGCCACTCCCACCAGGATGAAGCGCAGCTGGCCGGCCTGGATGCTGGTCATGAACGGAATCCAGCCGGCTTCCACCGCACGGGCGATGAACCCGGAGAAGAAGGAGAGCAGCACCCAGAAGACCATCGAGCCGATGACCGGCCCGAGGATCGTCGACGCGCCGCCGAGTAGCAGGATCGCGTAGATGAAGAACGTCAGAGACGTCTGATAGTTCGAGGGCACCACGGCACGGGGGAGCACGAAGATCATGCCCGCGATCGTGCCGAACGCGCCGCCGAGGATCAGGGACTGCATCTTGTAGGAGTAGACGTTCTTGCCGAGCGCGCGCACGGCATCCTCGTCTTCACGGATTCCCTTGATCACGCGACCCCACGGGCTGCGCATGATCTGCCAGGTGAACAGGCAGGCGAGAGCCACGATCGACCAGGCCACGATGCGCAGCCACCAGTCGTACTCGTTGTACTCGAAGGGGCCGAAGCCGTAGCGGCCCTCGGGGATGGGGTTGAGGCCGGCGAAACCGCCCTTGTACCCGCTCAGCCCGTTCGCGGAACCGGTGATGGCCTGGAACGTGTTCGTCGTGAACAGGAGGCGCACGATCTCGGCCGCGGCGATCGTCACGATCGCCAGGTAGTCCGCCCGCAGGCGCAGGGTCGGAATGCCCAGGATCAGGGCGAAGATGACGGATGCGCCGATCCCCACCAGCACGGCACCCCAGACGGGGAAGCCGAAGCTGAGGGTGGAGATGGCGAACCCGTAGGCGCCGAGGGCCATGAAGCCGGCCTGGCCGAAGTTCAGAAGGCCGGTGTATCCGAAGTGGATCGCCAGCCCGAGCGCCGCGAGGGCGTAGGCGGCGGTGGTCGGGCTGATCAGCTCGACGGCTGCGTTGCTAAAGATTGCTCCCCAGTCGATCATCGGATGCCCTTCTAGCCAATTCTCTCTTTGCGACCCAGGATGCCTTGCGGCCGAAGCAGCAGCACCAGGATCAGCACGACAAGTGCACCGACGTATTTAAGGTCGGAGGGAAGCCACAGCGTCGACAGTTCGACGAACAGGCCGACGATGATCGAACCGATCAGGGCGCCGAAGGCGGTGCCGAGACCGCCGAGGGTCACAGCCGCGAACACGAGCAGCAGGATCTGGAAGCCCATGTCCCAGCTGACGCCGGGGCGGAAGTAGGCCCACAGCACGCCGCTGAGCCCGGCGAGGCCGCCACCGAGCACCCAGACGATCCGGATGACGCCATCGACGTCGATCCCGCTGGCCGAGGCCAGACTGGGATTGTCGGACACGGCGCGGGTGGCCTTGCCGATACGGGTGCGCAGCAGGAAGTAGGAGACCGCCAGCAGCACCACGATGCTGACGCCCATGCTGGCCAGGTCGATCGCCGAGAGCCGGATCGGACCGAGCTGCATGTCCGCCAGGCCGGAGCCGGGAAGCTGACTGGTTCCGCCGCCGACGAAGATCTGGAACAGGTAGCGGAGGGCGAGGGAGAGTCCGATGCTCACGATCATCAGCGGGATCAAGCCGACGCCTTTGCGGCGCAGCGGTTTCCAGATTGCCGCGTCCAGGCTCCAGCCGAGACCTGCACTGAGCACGATCGCGACGATGATCGCCAACCAGATCGGAACTCCCAGGGTGACCGAGAACAGGAGCGTCATCAGCGCGCCGAAGGTGATCATCTCGGCGTGGGCGAAGTTGCTCAGCCCGGTGGTGCCGAAGATCAGGGACAGCCCGATCGCGGCGAGGGCCAGAAGCAGACCGAAGTTCAACCCGTTGACGAAACGATTGACGAACTGGTCGAAGAAGCTGACCGTCGTGCGCACGCCCTCGCCGAGGAAGAAGTTGACCGCCTTGACCTTGGTGAGGCCGAACTCTGCCTCGGTCGTGCTGCCGCCCTTGGCGACGATGACGCCCTCGGGCAGCGTGTCCTCGTCGAGGGAGACGGTGTAGGTGGCCTTCTCGGGCACACCCACCTTCCACTTGCCGTCGACGCCCGTCTTCACGGATGCCTCGTAGCCGGATCCCTCGACGGTGATCAACACGCCCTCGAGCGGTTCCTGATTGAACTGCACGTTGCCGGAGAGGACGAAGTCATACTCATCGGTGCCCACCTCGTCGGCGTGAGCCGGACCGGCGGAGAGCGTGGCGAATGTGGACATCGTCAAGGCTGCGAAGAGCAGGCCGAGAAAGATCACCAGCATCCTGGGTGAGAATCTGCGAACAGCTTCAGTGGAATTCACTGCACCTCCATGGGGGCACCGTTGGGTCTGCGACCGAGCGTGCCCCGGGTCTCACCTGCCAACATCTTTGTCGACAGTAAATGACGATTATGTCGCAAATGTTACGACGGGCACCGGCACTCCCTAGATTCTCTGTCGAGGAATGCATGGAGCGCAACGTCGCTTAACATTGACAAGCCGGACTTTGAGTTGGAACGCCGGTCTTTTTCCACTTTCTCGCATCTGTAAAAGGGGTTTCATGGATCAGCCAGATCCGTTCGGTTTCACCGGGCTGACGTACGACGACGTCCTTCTTCTTCCGGGGCACACCGACGTGATTCCCAGTGAAGCCGAGACCCTGTCTCGCCTGACGCGCCGAATCAGCGTGGCCACCCCGCTCCTGTCCAGTGCGATGGACACCGTCACCGAGACCCGGATGGCCATCGCGATGGCCCGCGAAGGCGGCCTCGGCGTGCTGCACCGCAACCTGTCGATCGCGGACCAGGCCGAGCAGGTCGACCTCGTCAAACGCAGTGAATCCGGCATGATTACCAATCCGGTAACAACTTCGCCCGATGCCACCGTCGCGGAGGTCGACGCCCTCTGCGGGCAGTTCCGCATCAGCGGCCTTCCCGTCATCGACGCCGACGGCGTGCTCGTGGGAATCATCACCAACCGGGACATGCGCTTCGTCTCCAGCACCAAGAAGCACACCACCCGGGTGCGCGAGGTGATGACCACGGCCCCGCTGATCACGGGCAAGGTGGGCATGGCCCCGATGGACGCCGTCGCCATCTTCGCCACCCACAAGATCGAGAAGCTTCCTCTCGTGGACGACCACGGCCGCCTCACCGGCCTGATCACGGTCAAGGACTTCGACAAGAGCGAGGAATACCCCTTCGCCACCAAGGATGACGCCGGGCGCCTGCGCGTGGGCGCGGCCATCGGCTTCTTCGGCGACGCCTGGCAGCGCGCCACCGCCCTGCTCGACGCGGGCGTCGACGTGCTCGTGGTCGACACCGCGAACGGCGACAGCGCCGGGGTGCTCGAGATCATCCGTCGCCTGAAGTCCGACCCGGCGTTCGAGGCGGTCGACGTGATCGGCGGCAACGTGGCCACCCGTTCCGGCGCCCAGGCCCTCATCGACGCCGGCGCGGACGCGATCAAGGTGGGCGTCGGCCCCGGCTCGATCTGCACCACGCGCATCGTCGCCGGCGTCGGCGTGCCGCAGATCACCGCCGTCTACCAGGCGTCGCTCGCGGCGCGGGAGGCCGGCATCCCGGTGATCGCCGACGGCGGACTGCAGTATTCCGGCGACATCGCCAAGGCCCTGGTTGCCGGAGCGGACACCGTCATGCTCGGATCCCTGCTCGCCGGCTGTGACGAGAGCCCCGGCGAACTCGTCTTCGTCAACGGCAAGCAGTTCAAGACCTACCGCGGCATGGGCTCGCTCGGCGCGCTGCAAAGCCGCGGCACCAAGACCTCCTACTCCAAGGACCGCTACTTCCAATCGGATGTCCCCTCCGACGACAAGCTCATCCCGGAAGGCATCGAAGGCCAGGTTCCCTATCGCGGACCGGTGTCCGCCGTGGCGTACCAGCTGATCGGCGGCCTGCGCCAGTCCATGTTCTACGTGGGCGCGCGCACGATCGACGAGCTCAAGCAGAAGGGCAAGTTCGTGCGGATCACCTCCGCGGGGCTGAAGGAGTCGCACCCGCACGACGTGCAGATCGTGGTCGAGGCACCCAACTACCGCCGCTAGAGCACGAGCTACACGACAGCGGCCAGCCGGGAGACCGCCTCGGCGAGCACCTCGGGCGAACAGCCGAAGTTGAGCCGGGCGAAGCCCCGCCCCGGTTCGCCGAACAGGGGGCCGGGGCTGAGCGCGACCCGCGCCTGTTCGAGCGCGACCAGGGCCGGGTCGCCACCCCAGCCGAGGCTGCGCAGGTCGAGCCAGGCGAGGTAGCCGGCGTCGGGCGGCCGGTAGCCGACTCCGGGAAGCTCCGCGTCGAGCAGGGCGGTGAGCAACCCGCGGTTGGTGTCGAGCGCCGCGATCGAACCGTCCAGCCACGACTCGCCGTGGGTGTAGGCGGCGATGCCCGCGATCAGGCCGAACTGGCTCGTGCGCCAGGACACCTCCCGCGGCAGGGGCGCGAGCGCGGCGCGCATCCGTTCGCCTGCCGTGACGATCACGGCACATTTGAGGCCGGCCAGGTTCCACGCCTTGCTGGCGCTGGTCACGCAGACGCCGTGGTCGGCGGCCTCGGGGGAGACGGTCAGGTAGGGCGTGAAGACGGCGTCGGCGTAGGTCAGCGGGGCATGCACCTCGTCGCTGACCACCGTGACGCCGTACCGTGCGGCGAGTACGGACAGTGCCGTGAGGTCTTCGACGGTGTGCGGATGGCCGACCGGGTTGTGCGGGTTGCTGAGCAGCACGGCGCGCACGTCGTTCTGGAACGCTCGCTCCAGGCCATCGAGGTCGAGGGTCCAGCCTGTCTGCCCGTTCAGGAGCGGGACGGAAACCACCTGGCCTGCGGCCTCGGGGACGAGGTCGAAGAACGGCGGGTACACCGGTGGCGTGATCGCGACCCGGTCGCCGGGCCGGATCAGCAGTCGCAGCGTCTCCACGATGGCCACGCTGACATCCGTCGTCGTGCTCACCTGTTCCGGGTCGACCGGCCAGCCCCAGCGGCGGCCGGCGAAGCCTGCGAAAGCCTCGGCGAGCCCGTTGACCGGAGCGACGTACCCGGTGTCGCTGCGCCGCACCGCCGCGATCAGCGCTTCGGCCACGGGTGCCGCAAGCGGGAAGTCGGATTCGGCGACGAAGAGCGGCAGAACATCGGCGGGAAAACTGCGCCATTTCATGCTCGTGCGCTCGCGCAGCAAGGACAGAGGGTCGGCGATGACGTCCATCACCTCAGGATGCACCTCGCGGCATCCGTCGTCGAGGAGCCTCGCTGCCTCTAAACTGAAGTCATGGAAATCGAGATCGGCCGCTCCAAGCGCGCTCGCCGCGTGTACGCCTTCGACGACATCGCGATTGTGCCCAGTCGGCGCACCCGCGACCCGGAGGACGTGTCCGTCAGCTGGACCATCGACGCGTACCAGTTCTCGATCCCGTTCCTCGCGGCGCCGATGGACTCCGTGGTGTCGCCGAAGACGGCCATCATGATGGGCCAGCTCGGCGGCGTCGGCGTGCTCGACCTCGAGGGCCTCTGGACCCGCTACGACGACCCCGAGCCTCTCCTCGCCGAGATCCGTGAGCTTCCCGCCGACCGGGCCACCGCGCGTATGCAGGAGATGTACGCCGAGCCGATCAAGCCCGAACTCGTCACCGCGCGCCTCGCGGAGATCCGCGCGGCCGGTGTGACCGTGGCCGGTGCCCTGTCGCCGCAGCGCACGCAGGAACTGTACGAGACCGTCGTCGCCGCCGGAGTCGACCTGTTCGTCATCCGCGGCACCACAGTCTCTGCCGAGCACGTCTCGCAGAACCAGGAACCCCTCAACCTGAAGAAGTTCATCTACGAGCTCGATGTGCCCGTGATCGTGGGCGGTGCGGCGACGTACACCGCGGCCCTGCACCTGATGCGCACCGGCGCGGCCGGCGTGCTCGTGGGCTTCGGCGGCGGCGCTGCCTCGACCACGCGCGCCTCCCTCGGCATCCACGCGCCCATGGCCACGGCCGTGGCGGATGTCGCCGGCGCCCGCCGGGACTACATGGACGAGTCCGGCGGACGCTACGTGCACGTCATCGCCGACGGCGGCCTCAACACCTCCGGCGACATCGTCAAGGCCATCGCCTGCGGCGCCGACGCGGTCATGCTCGGCACCGCCCTCGCCCGGGCGACGGATGCCCCCGGCGGCGGGTTCCACTGGGGTGCCGAGGTGCACCACCCGAAGCTGCCGCGCGGCCAGCGGGTCGAGGTCGGCGCCCTCGCGCCGCTCGAGACCATTCTCAACGGCCCGACGCCGATCGCCGACGGCACCGCGAACCTCGTCGGTGCCCTGCGCCGTTCGATGGCCACGACCGGCTATTCGGACCTGAAGGAATTCCAGCGCGTCGAGGTGGTCGTCGCTCCCTACCGGGGGAACTAGGCCGTCACCGGCCGGATCCGGCCCGGGGGGCGGTTGTCGCGCCGTACCGAGTGAACTAGCTTTTGTGTACACACCAGACCATCCGAAATGGGAGTGAGCACATGGCATCAGGCAACTCGGCGTCACGGTCCACGAAGCTGGGACCGGAAGAACGGGCCGCGGCCCTCGAACGGTTGAAGGGCAAGGAGCTCGACATCCTGGTCGTGGGCGGCGGCATCGTCGGTGCCGGCGCCGCACTGGACGCGGTCACCCGCGGTCTGAGCGTGGGCATCCTCGAGGCCAGGGACTGGGCGTCGGGAACGTCGAGCCGGTCGTCGAAACTGGTGCACGGCGGCATCCGTTACCTGGAGCAGGCCGATTTCCGGCTGGTGCGCGAGGCGCTGACCGAACGCGGGCTGCTCCTGCAGCGCATCGCCCCGCACCTGGTGAAGCCCGTGCGGTTTCTCTACCCGCTCCGGAAGCGGGTCACCGAGCGCTTCTATGTGGGCGCGGGCATGCTGCTCTACGACCTGTTCTCCTATGCGGGCGGGCGCCCCGGAGTGCCGCACCACCGCCACCTGTCCAAGCGTCAGGTGAAGGGGCTCCTGCCGAGCCTGAACACCGACACGATCGTCGGCGGCATCACCTACTACGACGGCCAGGTCGACGACGCGCTCTACGTGGCCTCGCTCGTGCGCACCGCCTCGTTCTACGGGGCGCATGCGGCCAGCCGGGTCCGCGTCGAAGGTTTCATCAAGGTCGGCGAGCGGGTCGTCGGCGTGCACGCCCACGACCTGCAGACCGGGGAGCGGTTCGACGTTCGGGCCCGTCAGGTCGTGAACGCGACCGGAGTCTGGACGGACGACACCCAGCGCATGGTCGGCGAACGCGGCACCTTCAAGGTGCGGGCGTCGAAGGGGGTGCACCTGGTCGTGCCCCGGGACCGGTTCCAGTCGGCGATGGGCCTGTTGCTGCGCACCGAGAAGAGCGTGCTCTTCGTCATCCCGTGGGGACGACACTGGCTGATCGGCACGACCGACACCGACTGGCACCTGGACAAGGCGCATCCCGCCGCCACGGCCGCCGACATCGATTACCTGCTCGAGCATGTGAACGCGGTGTTGCGGGTGCCGCTCACCCGGGAAGACGTCGAGGGCGTGTACGCGGGCCTCCGGCCGCTGCTGGCCGGCGAGTCGGAGAGCACCTCCAAGCTGTCGCGCGAACACCTGGTCGGGCACTCCGTTCCCGGACTCGTGGTGATCGCGGGCGGAAAATGGACCACGTACCGGGTGATGGCGAAGGATGCGATCGATGCGGCCGCCGACGCGCTCGACGAACGCGTGCCGGCCTCCACCACCCACGACATCCCCCTGCTCGGCGCCGAGGGCTACCAGGCCGCCTGGAACAAGCGCAGCCGGATCGCCCGGGCCTTCGGCCTGCACACCGTGCGCGTCGAGCACCTGCTCAACCGGTACGGCACCCTGACCGACGAGCTGCTCGACCTGATCCGCGCCACGCCGTCTCTCGCCGACCCGCTCCCGGGGGCCGACGACTACATCGAGGCGGAGGTGGTCTACGCCGCCACACATCTGGGTGCCCTGCACCTCGAAGACGTGCTGGCGCGCCGCACCCGGATCTCAATCGAGGCCTGGGACCGCGGGGTGTCCGCCGCCCCCGTGGCGGCCCGGCTGATGGCCGGCGTGCTCGGCTGGGACGAGGCCCGGGAAGAACGCGAAGTCGGCCACTATCTCAAGCGGGTGGCGGCGGAGCGTGCGTCGCAACAGCAGCCCGACGACGAGTCCGCCGACCGCGCGCGCCTCGAGGCCCCGGACATCGGGGTCACGAAGTAGGGGCGCACCCGCCGCATCCGTCACCCAAACTCGCTCCGGTAGACTGGCCTGACTGCCCACAAACCTCAGGAGTCGCACCATGGTTGACGTTCGGCGGGTCAAACTTCCCGGGGTGGGAGTGCTGCACACCTTCATTACGGATGACGGCGGCAAAGTCGGCGTCATCGCCCACCGCTCCGGGCACAGCGACCTCATCACCTTCGCGGACGACGAGGGCGGGCCCGACGCGGCCAAGGTGTCCCTGCGTCTGAAGGAAGACGAGGCGCACACCCTCGCCGAACTGCTCGGCGGCACCCAGATCACCGAGTCGCTCACCGCGCTGGACCAGATCCCCGGGCTCAGCATCGACTGGTTCACCGTGGACTACGAGGACCACATCGCCGGCCAGCCGCTGGGCAACCCCGCCGACCGCGGGATCGCCGGCCTCACGGTCGTGGCCGTCGTGCGCGGGGAGTCCGCCAACCCGGCGCCCGCCCACGACTTCCGTGTCTTCCCCGGGGACACCCTGGTCGTCGCCGGGTCTCCGGAGAAGGTCGCGAAGGCGTTCGCCTTCTTCCGCACCGGCGAGGTCAAGCCCAAATCCCTCGACGCGCCGCCCGGAGGATAGCCGATGCATCTCGGCGAAGACCTCATCACTCTTGGCATTCTGCTGGTCGTTGCGTATCTGCTCGGTCGCGCCGGAAAGCTGATCGGACTGCCGTCCATCCCGATCTACATGATCGTCGGACTGATGGCGAGCCCGAACAGCGGCTGGTTCCCGCTCGACTTCCAGTCGGCGGACATCGCCCTGATCGCGACGTTCGGGTTGATCCTGCTCCTCTTCAGTCTCGGCCTCGAATTCGACCAGGAGGCGTTCTTCGGTGACGCCGGAAAACTCCTGCTCTCCGGTGGCTCCTACGTTCTGATCAATATGGGAGTCGGCTTCGCGTTCGGCCTGATGGTCGGCTGGGGCAGCCGGGAGGCTCTCGTGATCGCCGGGATGACCGGCACCTCCTCGAGTGCCATCATCACCAAGCTCCTGATCGAACTGCGCCGCCTGGCGAACAAGGAAACCCCGATGATCCTCGGAGTGACCGTCGTCGGCGACATTTTCATCGCGGTCTACCTGGCGATCGTGTCCGTCGTGCTCAGCGGCAAGACCGAGGTCTGGCCGATCGTGCTGCAACTGAGCATCGCCTTCCTCTTCCTCGTCGTGATGTTCTCGGTGGCCCGCTGGGGGGCCAAGGTCGTGTCCCGGCTGATGCGCACCAAGGATGACGAGCTGTTCACTATCCTGTTCTTCGGGCTCGCCGTGCTGTTCGCCGGGATCGGCGAGATCATCGGGGTGACGGATGCGATCGGCGCCTTCCTGATCGGGGTGGTGCTCGGCGCGAGCACGTACCGCGGACGGATCGAACGCGTCGCCGTTCCCCTGCGCGACGTGTTCGGGGCCTTCTTCTTTCTCAACTTCGGTCTGGCGCTGAACGTGGCCGAATTCGGGTCGGTGATCACGATCGTCGTCGCGGCCGTGGGCATGACCTTCGTGCTGAGCCTGATCTCCGGCATGCTGATGGCCAAGCTGCACGGCATGGGCCCGCGGGAGGGGCTCAACACCGCGGCCATCTTCGTCAACCGCGGCGAGTTCACGCTGATCCTCGCGACCCTGTCGGTGACCGCGGGCCTCGATCAGCGGTTACAGCCCTTCGCCGGACTCTACGTGCTCACGATGGCGATCCTCGGGCCGATTTTCGCGGCGAACTCCGAGAAGATCGGGGCGGCCCTGCGCCGGCGCCGGGCCATCGTTCCGTCGCGGCAGCGCGCCCACGACCGGATGCTGGAAGAGGAAATCGCCCTGGTGGAGGCGGCCATCAAGGCCGACAGCGGCCCGGATGCGCAGCGCGCCGCCGACCGCCTCGCCGCCGACCGCCGCGGACGGCCTGCACCGCCGGCGCCGACCTCTCCCGACGCGGTCGGCGACCTGGATTCCGGCGTGGACGCCGACGCTGACGCTGACGCTGACGAACTCGCCGACAGCGACTCGATGCTCGATTTCATTTCCGGCCGGCTTCCCGCCGAAACCGGACCGGCCGACAAGCCGGTGCGCGACACGGCCTCAGGGGACTACTGATGATCAAGACCATGCTCCGCCCCCGGTGGCTGCTCGCCCTGCTCCTGGCGCTCGCCATCGCCGCGGCCTTCGCCCTCCTCGGCCGGTGGCAGCTCGAACGCGCCATCGCCTCCGGCGAGGTCGTGGAGCGCAGCACCGAAACCGTGCAGCCCCTCGACGCCGCCCTGCAGCCCGACGGGCCGCCCCGCGAGGCCGCCACCGGGCAGCTCGTCACGGTTGACGGTTCCTACCTGCCGGGCGATGAAACGCTGATCAGCGAACGTCTCAACGGGGGCGAGCTCGGGTTCTGGGTGGTGAGCCGCTTCGAGACCGCGGCAACGGCATCCGTGCCCGTCTCCACCATCGCCGTTGCTCGCGGCTGGGCGGCCTCCGAGGCGGAAGCCCGGGCGGCGATCGGGGAGCTCGCGGCCCAGCCGGCCCGGCAGCCGCAGAGCGTGACCGGTCGGTTCGTGCCCTCCGAGGCCCCGGCCGTGCCCGACGCCGACAGCGACCCGCAGACCCAGACCACCGTCTCCACCGCCGCGCTGATCAACCAGTGGACCGACTTCACCGACCAGTCCGTCTACGCCGGCTACATCGTCGACACGGATGCCGCCGCGAACCTGACCGTGATCGACTCGCCCGTGCCCGGCAACGACGCCTCGGTCAACTGGCTGAACATCTTCTACGCCCTGGAATGGGCGGTCTTCGCCGGCTTCGCGGTCTTCCTCTGGTACCGCCTGGTGCGGGACGACTGGGAACGGCAGATGGAACAGGCCGCCATCGACGCGGCGGAGGCCGTCTAGAATTGGCTTATGCCACTTGACCCCAAGCCTGCCGACATCCCCAAAATCCCCGGCGCGCTCCGGCTCTACAAGGTCTCCTCGGTCATCACCGGTGTCTTCCTGCTGCTGCTCTGCGTCGAGGTCTTCCTGAAGTTCGTGCTTCAGCTCGAAATCGAAGCGGGCGGCCCGAACGGGATCATCGCCCTCACCGCCCGGGACTCGGTGACCGCGTTCAACGTGAGCACCGGCATCCTGATTGTGCACGGCTGGCTCTACGTGCTCTACCTGTTCAGCGACTTCCAGCTCTGGAGCCTGATGCGCTGGTCATTCCCCAAGTTCCTGCTGATCGCACTCGGAGGCATCATTCCTACCCTGTCCTTCTTCCTCGAGGTGCGCGTTGCGCGCGAGGTCAACGCCTTCCTGGCGACGCACGCCGACACGTCTGCCGCCGCGGCGAAGGCCCGTCCGTGAGCGCCGCTGTGAGCGCGCAGACCGGCGCACGCCCCGTTCTGGTGGTCGACTTCGGCGCCCAGTACGCGCAGCTGATCGCGCGCCGCGTGCGTGAGGCATCCGTCTACTCCGAAATCGTGACCCACTCGATCACCGCGGCCGAGGTTGCCGAGAAGAACCCGCTCGGCATCGTGCTCAGCGGCGGGCCGTCCAGCGTCTACGCCGAGGGTGCCCCCACCTTCGACCCGGCCATCTTCGACCTCGGCATTCCGATCCTGGGCATCTGCTACGGCTTCCAGGTGATGGCAACGACCCTCGGCGGTGAGGTGGCCCGAACCGGCCAGAGCGAGTACGGCGCGACCCCGGTCAGGGTCACCGACAGCGGCAACGCGCTGCTCGCCGGCCAGCCGGCCGAGCAGACCGCCTGGATGAGCCACGGCGACTCCGTGTCGAAGGCCCCCGCGGGATTCACCGTGCTCGCCTCCACCGAGTCCACCCCCGTCGCCGCGTTCGCGAACGACGAGCGCCGCCTCTACGGTGTGCAGTGGCACCCCGAGGTCAAGCACTCCGAATTCGGCCAGAACGTGCTCGAGAACTTCCTGCACCGCGCCGCCGGCATCCCCGCCGACTGGAACAGCGGCAACGTCATCGCCGAACAGGTGGCCCGCATCCAGGCTCAGGTCGGCACCGGCAAGGTCATCTGCGGGCTGTCCGGCGGCGTCGACTCCGCCGTGGCCGCCGCCCTCGTGCACAAGGCCATCGGCGACCAGCTCGTCTGCGTGTTCGTCGACCACGGCCTGCTGCGCCAGGACGAGCGCCGCCAGGTCGAGGAAGACTATGTCAAGGCCACCGGCGTGCGCCTGGTCACCGTCGACGTGCGCGAGCAGTTCCTGACCGCGCTCGAGGGCGTCAGCGACCCGGAGACCAAGCGCAAGATCATCGGCCGCGAGTTCATCCGCACCTTCGAGCAGGCCCAGGCCGAGCTGATCAAGGAGGCGGCAGAAACTGATGGCGACCCGATCCGCTTCCTCGTGCAGGGCACCCTGTACCCGGACGTCGTCGAGTCCGGCGGCGGCAGCGGCACGGCCAACATCAAGAGCCACCACAACGTGGGCGGGCTGCCGGAAGACCTGCAGTTCGAACTGATCGAACCGCTGCGCACACTGTTCAAGGACGAGGTGCGGGCGATCGGCGCCGAGCTGGGACTGCCGGCCGAAATCGTGCAGCGTCAGCCGTTCCCCGGACCCGGCCTGGGCATCCGCATCGTGGGCTCGATCACGCAGGACCGGCTCGACTTGCTGCGCCACGCGGATGCGATCGTGCGCGCCGAGCTGACGGCCGCCGGCCTCGACCGTGAGATCTGGCAGTGCCCGGTGGTGCTGCTCGCCGACGTGCGCTCCGTGGGCGTGCAGGGCGACGGCCGCACCTACGGGCACCCGATCGTGCTGCGCCCGGTGTCGTCGGAAGACGCCATGACGGCCGACTGGACCCGCCTGCCGTACGACCTGCTGGCCCGGATCTCGAACCGGATCACGAACGAGGTGGATGGGGTGAACCGTGTCGTGCTCGACGTCACGTCGAAGCCGCCGGGGACCATTGAATGGGAGTAGGGGACTGCTCCTCGCTCTTGCTGTGAAAAGAAACACCCTCGACTTCTGGTCGGGGGTGTTTTTTCATTCGGCAGGGGGGGCGGGGAGTGGGCGGGTCGCTCCTCAGCTCAGACAATGGGCGGTCGGGAGCACCCCTCCGCTTCGCTCCGGGGTGCTCCCGACCGCCCATAACTCGACACCCCGCGACCCGCCCACTCCCCGCTGCGCTGCGCTTCGCGGTCGCTCGGACGCGCAGGTTCGGGTGAGTGTTGCCGTTCCGGTCGAGAGTGACCGGTATTGCGGGCACTCTCGACCGGAACGGGCACTGTCGCGCGGATGGTGGGGGAGAGAGGGGGAGCTTGGTGCGAGGGCGGACGAACGAAGGGCCGCTCCTGGGGGCGGCCCTTCCGGGTGGTGCGGTGGTGCGGTGGTGCGGGGTGGGCGCTACTCGCGGGCGATGGCGAAGATGCGCAGCATCTCGATGTAGAGCCAGACGACGGTCAGCATGATGCCGAAGGCGCCGGTCCAGCCGTACTTGCGCGGGGCGCGGTTGTTGACGCCGCGCTGGATGAAGTCGAAATCGAGCACCAGCGAGTACGCGGCCATGATCACGGCGAGGACGCCGATCAGGAGGCCGATCGGGATGCCGAAGATCTCCGCACTGCGGAGGCCGAAGGCGTTATCGGTCGCGCCGAAGACCATCATGCCGAAGTTGATCAGCGAGAACACGCCGTAGCCGATCATTGCGATCATGAAGACCTTGGTGGCCTTGGCCGAGGCGCGGATCTTACCGTTGGCGAAGAGGGCCAGGGTGACGCCGACGACGACGAGCGTTGCGAGAACGGCCTGGGTGACGACACCCGGGTAGATCTGCTCGAAGACGATGGAGATGCCACCGACGAAGAGGCCCTGGGCCGCGGCGTAGGCCAGGATCAGGGGCGGCGACGGCTCCTTCTTGAACGCGTTGACCAGGCCGAGCACCAGCCCGGCGATCGCACCGACGATGAGCGGAAGCATCGTCACCGGCGTGACGACCCAGCCGATGGCTGCGGTCACGAGCAGGAGGGCGAAGCTGAGCACCGTCTTGCGGAGGGTGTCGTCGTAGCTCATGCGATCGGTGTCCTGCGAGCCGGCCGACGGAGCGTTGAACATGCTCTGCAGGTCGCTGTCGGAGAGCACCTTGCCACCTGCAGTGGCGCCAGGAGCGCCGAACGCGGCGTTTCGGGAGAATGCGGGGTTGGAGGATGCCATGGTTGCCGTAGCTCACAATCACGTGGGTAGGGGTGGAGCCAGCATCGGAGGACGCTGGAGCGTTCCTAGATTCTATTCAGATCTGCTGGGGATCCGCCGTATTCACTGTGGGCGGCGTGCGGGGACCGGGGCCTCCGGGGCCTCCTCCACCCCGCCAGCCACCAGGCGAGCCACGCGCCGGCCACGGCAGTGGAGAACCCGAGCAGGTAACCGACCCAGTTCTGTTCGTAGTCGGTCAGGGTCTCCTTGATCAAAAAACTCATCACGATCGACGGGATCAGGGCGAGATAGCCTGACCAGGGGCGGTGGCGAACGAGCAGCCAGCACGCCAACAGCGCCGCGAAGGCTCCGTTGAAATCGGCCCCGCCCAGCAGCAGGATGCTGGAGAGCACGGCTGGAACCAGGACCGTGAGCCGCCGCCACAGCGCACCCGGCAGCACGAGCCAACCCACGACCTGCAGGGGAACGCCGACGGCGAGGAAGAGCAGGCTGTAGGTGCTGGTGAAGATCGTGGCCAGCACCCCGAGCACGACCAGCGTCAGGCCGGTGACGCAGCGTGCGCGATAGTCGCCCCAGCGGTGCCGGCGGGCGGAGGGAGCGGTCCAGGGTGTCATCGCCTCGATTCTGGCAGTTGCACGCGTAGGGTTGGCAAATGCAGCCGATTGTGATCGGTCACCGCGGGGCGAGCGGTTACCGACCAGAGCACACCCGTTCCGCCTATGAGCTGGCCGTTGCCCTCGGGGCGGACGCGGTCGAGCCGGACATCGTGGCCACCCGCGACGGCGTTCTGGTGGTGCGGCATGAGAACGAGATCGGGACGACCACGGATGTCGCGGCGCACCCCGAGTTCGCCGGCCGGCGCACCACGAAGGTGATCGACGGCATCCGCCTCACCGGCTGGTTCACCGAGGACTTCACGTGGGGCGAGTTGCGCACCCTGCGCGCCCGGGAACGCCTGCCCGAGGTGCGCAAGTCGAGCGCCACCTTCGACGACCGGTTCCCGCTGCTGCGCCTGCGAGACGTGTTCCGTCTGATGGACCGGCTCTCCGGGCGGGTGCGCCGGCCGATCGGCGTCGTCGCCGAGCTCAAGCACGCCACCTACTTCGACTCGATCGGGCTGCCGCTCGACGAGCTGTTCGCCGCCGAGGTCAACGACGTCGGCTGGAACGCCGGTGACGGCCGTCTCACGATCGAAAGCTTCGAGCGGAGCCTGCTCGACAAGGTCTACGCGCGGGGCATCTACGGCAAGCGCGTCTTCCTGCTCGAGGCGCGCGGTAAACCCTTCGACGAGCTGACGCTGCTCGGCAAAGAGGCGCCGCGATACGCCGATTATCTGACCGATGCGGGTCTCTACGGGCTCAGCGGCAAGGTCGACGGCATCAGCGTGCCCAAATCTCTGATCCTGGCGACGGATGCCGACGGCCAGGTGTCCGGCGCCTCCGACCTGGTCGACGCGGCCCACGCCGCGGGCCTGGAGATCTACTGCTGGACGCTGCGCCCCGAAAACCGGTACCTCGCGACGACGTTCCGCCGCGGTCGGCTGCGGGCCGATTTCGGCAACTGGCAGGCCGAGTTCCGCACCATCATGGGCACCGGGATCGACGGGGTCTTCGCCGACCACCCCGACCTGGCCGTGCTCGTGCGGGACGAGCTGGCGGCCGAGGGCTGACTCCTGCCCACGGCACACCCGGGCACTGTCAGAGGCAGCACCTAGAATTGGGATCGATATGACGACCCTCTTCGACCCGGATCACACGCCCGCCCGCCAGATTCCGTCCGCGGTGCCCATCATTCTCGACGGAGCCGTTCCCGGCGACCGGGAGAGTCCGCTGCTCGAGGGGCTCAACCCCCAGCAGAAGGAAGCCGTGCAGTACCGCGGTCCGGCGCTTTTGATCATCGCGGGAGCCGGCTCCGGCAAGACCAGCGTGCTCACCCGCCGCATCGCCAGCCTGCTGGAGAGCCGCGAGGCGTGGCCGAGCCAGATCCTGGCGATCACGTTCACCAACAAGGCCGCCGCGGAGATGCGGGAGCGGGTCAAAGCCATCCTCGGCCAGGGGGCCGACGGCATGTGGATCAGCACCTTCCACTCCTCCTGCGTGCGCATCCTGCGCCGCGAAGCCGAAAGCGCGGGCCTGTCCGCTACGTTCAGCATCTACGACTCGGCCGACACCAAGGTCACGCTCAAACGCATCATCAAGGCCCTCGACGCCGACACCCTCGGCTTCACGCCCGGCAACGCGTCGGCGAAGATCTCCAAGCTCAAGAACGAGCTCGCCGACGCCGACTCCTACGCCCGCAACGCGAACATGAGCGACCCGCAGGAGGTCATGTTCGTCGAGATCTTCCGGCAGTACACCCACCGTCTGCGCGCCGCCAACGCCCTCGACTTCGACGACCTGATCGGCGAGACGGTCTACCTGTTCCGCGCGTTCCCGAAGGTGGCGGCGCTCTACCGGCGCCGGTTCCGCCACATCCTGGTCGACGAATACCAGGACACCAACCACGCGCAGTACTCACTCGTGCGCGAGCTGACCCGCCCCGTCGAGCCCCATCTGGCCGAGGAGATGGAGGCGACCGGCGTGCACGTGCGCAACCTGCGCGACGGCACCGGCGCCATCCCGGGCGCCTCACTCACCGTGGTCGGCGACTCCGACCAGTCGATCTACGCCTTCCGCGGCGCGGACACGCGCAACATCAGCGAGTTCGAGCGCGACTTCCCCGGCACCAAGGTGATCCTGCTCGAGCAGAACTACCGCTCGACGCAGAACATCCTCTCGGCCGCCAACGCCGTGATCGGCCACAACTTCGACCGCAAAGACAAGAAGCTGTGGAGCGCGGGCGGCGACGGCGAGAAAATCGTGGGTTACACGGCCTACTCCGGCCACGACGAGGCCCAGTTCGTCTCGGATGAGATCGAGGTGCTGCACCGGGCCGGCATGGCCTACCGGGACATGGCCGTCTTCTACCGCACCAACGCGCAGACCCGTGCCCTGGAAGAGATCCTGGTGCGCTCCGCGGTGCCGTACCGGGTGGTCGGCGGCACCAAGTTCTATGAGCGCGCCGAGATCAAGGATGCGCTGGCGTACCTGATCTCCGTCGCGAACCCGAACGACGAACTGGCCCTGCGCCGCATCCTGAACACTCCCAAGCGCGGCATCGGGCCCGCCACCGAGACGGCACTGGCGAGCTTCGCGGAGGCGAACCAGATCAGCTTCCGGCAGGCCATGCGCGACTCCGCGTCGCTCGGGCTGGGCCCGAAGGTGACCGGGGCCATCCTGAAACTCGCGACCCTGCTCGACGAGGCGGCGCTGAAGCTCATACCGGAGAACCCGGCCGGCACGGCGAACGTGTCCGAGCTGCTCACCTTCCTGCTCGACGGCAGCGGTCTGCTCACCCTGCTGCGGGGCAGCCGCGACCCGCAAGACGAGGCGCGCGCCGAGAACATCGAAGAACTCGTCGCCCAGACCAAGGACTTCAACAAGGAGAACCCCGACTCGGGTCTGGTCGACTTCCTCACCCAGGTGTCGCTGGTCGCCGCCGCCGACGACCTCGACGACGCGTCCGGCACGGTGTCGCTGATGACCCTGCACACGGCCAAGGGGCTCGAATACGAGGCCGTGTTCCTGACCGGCGTCGAGGAGGGGCTGCTGCCGCACCAGATGTCGGCCAACGAGCCCGGCGGGCCCGCCGAGGAGCGGCGCCTGTTCTACGTGGGCATCACCCGCGCCCGCCAGAGGCTCTACCTCTCGCTGGCGATGACCCGGGCCCAGTTCGGCGACATCCAGGTGGCCATGCCCAGCCGCTACCTGCAGGAGATCCCGGTCGACCTGATCGACTGGAAGCAGTCGCCGGGCATGGCGAACTCCCGCGGCGGCACCCAGCCCCGGGCCTTGAACGCCCGGCGTGACGGCTTCGGCGGCGGGTTCGCCAAGCGCGACGAGCCGCAGGCGCTGCCGCCCGCGCCGAAGAAGAAGACCGAGTGGGCCAGCCGGGTGCCGAGCCAGGTGCGGGACAACGGCGACCTCACGCTCGCTGCGGGTGACCGCATCCGTCACGTCGATTTCGGCGACGGCCGCGTCAACCAGGTCACCGGTGACGGCACCAAGCGCATCGCGCACGTCCAGTTCGACACGGCGGGCGCAAAGAAGCTCCTGATCAAGATCGCGCCGATCGAGAAGATCTAGTGTCCGGGGCGGCCGACCGGCCGGAAACCCTGCTCGAACGCCTGAAGTCGCTGCGCACCCTCGACCTGGAGGTGGCGTCCCGGGCCAGCATCGCCGTCGTGGTGCCGCTCGTGGTCCTGGTGTTTGTCGGTCGAATCGACTGGGCCGCCTACGCGGCGTTCGGGGCGATGACGTCGCTCTACGGCCGGAGCGAGCCGTACCGGCTGCGCGCGCGCACGGTCAGCGTCGCCGCGGCCTGCATGCTCGTGAGCGTCACCGCCGGACTGGCGATGAGCGTAACCGAGGCAGCCCTGCCTGCCCTGGTTCTCGGGCTGGTCTTCGTGATCACCGCGGGCATCCTGGTGGCGTCGACGTACGGCCTGTTCCCCGGCACCCCGATCTTCTTCGTCTTCGCCTACCTGGTCTGCGCGCAGGTGCCCGCGCCGGCGAACGAGGTGCTGCCGCGGCTGCTGGTGGCGGTGGCGAGCGCCGCGCTGGCCTGGCTGCTGACCATGTCGGGGTGGGCAGCGCGGCGCCTGGCCGGCGACCGCTCCGGCGACCTGTTCAAGCAGCTGCCGCGCACGCCGGTGCTGCGCCCGGCCGCCTACCGCGACGGCCAGGTCTGGTTCACGATCCTGCAGAACCTGGTCGGCGTGCTGATCGCCGGCGGGCTCGCCCTGGCCTCGAGCATCGGACATCCCTATTGGGCGGTCGTGAGCGTGGTCGCGGTGCTGCCGCCGCCCCGCGCCGCGCATTCCATCTCCCGGGCCGTGCACCGCATCGTCGGAACCGCGCTGGGGGTGATGGTGACCGCGCTCGTGCTGCTGCCCGGGCCATCCGTCTGGGTGTTGATCGTTGTGATCGCGATCAGTCAGTTCGGAGCGGAGATCCTGATCGGCAAGCATTACGGTGCGGCGCTGCTGTTCGTCACGCCGCTGGCACTGACGGTGGCGCACCTGGCCAGCCCGACCGCCGTGCCGACGCTGCTGGTCGACCGGGTGGTGGAGACCGCGCTGGGCGGTGTGGTCGCGGTGCTGATCGTGCTCGCGGCGCGAGGCGCGGTTCGGCTGGGCGAGCGCCGGCCTGCCTGACGGCCCGCCCGAACCGTGACCGTTCGGCCGCCCTCCGACAGGGCAACCCCATTGGAATCGCACAGGTTGCTCACAGCTTCCCCATAGCCCCTCGATTGGCATGCTCGCGAGGCTCAACTCATGAGCATCGACACGCGCACCACCCAGCGGCATCATCGCAGCGCTCCCGCGCCGCTCGTGCGCCCCGACTACCGGCAACGGATGCGGCTGGCCGACACCCTGCAGGTGCTCTGCATCGTCTCCGTCGCCCTCGTCGTGGCCCTGTTCCTGGCCGACGGCGGAGCGGCCCGCTTCGCCACCCCCGCGGACGCGCTCACCTCGATCGGCGTGCTGGCCGGCCTCGTCGGCACCGACCTGCTGCTGATCATGATGCTGCTGGCCGCCCGGCTGCCCGCGATCGACCGGGCCTTCGGCCACGACAGCGCCATGGCGTTGCACCAGTCGCTCGGCAAACCGGCCCTCTACCTGATCCTGGCCCACGCCGTGCTCCTGATCGTCGGCTACTCGCTCGCCGGCCGGGTCAGCGTCTTCGCCGAGGTCTGGCGCATGCTGACCGTGCTGCCGGACATGGTGCTGGCCTTCGTCGGCCTCGGGCTCCTGGTGCTCGTGGTCGTGAGCTCCATCGTGATCGTGCGGCACCGGCTGCCCTACGAGGTGTGGCACATCGTTCACCTGCTCTCCTACGTGGCCGTGCTCGCCTCACTCCCGCATCAGTTGACCGTCGGCGCTCTGCTCGCCGCCGGGTCGCCGCAGTGGTTCTACTGGCTGGCCCTCTACGTGGGCGTCGCCGGGTCGATCCTCGTCTTCCGTTTCATCCTGCCGGTCGTGCGCTCGCTGCGCGCCCGGCTCCGGGTGGAGGGCGTCGACCGGGTCGCCGACGGCGTCGTGTCGATCCGGCTGTCCGGGCACAATCTGCGCCGCCTGCAGGCCCACTCCGGTCAATTCTTCATCTGGCGGTTCTGGACCCCCGGGCTCTGGTGGCAGGCGCATCCGTTCTCCCTCTCGGCGGCGCCCACCGGTACTTCCCTCCGCATCACGGTGCGCTCACTCGGCGATGCTTCGGCGGCGCTCGGAGGTCTGCGGCGGGGCACCCGGGTGTGCGTCGAGGGCCCGTACGGGCTGTTCACCGACCGTGCTCGCACGTCCCCTCGGCTGGTGCTCGTGGCCGCCGGCATCGGCGTCGCCCCGATTCGCTCGCTGCTGGAGACGGCGACGTTCCTTCCGGGGCAGGCCACGGTCATCCTTCGCTCGCACACCGTCGGCGACAGCTACCTGGCCGACGAGCTGGCCGAGTTGTGCCGGGCGCGAGGCGCCGAATTCCGCATCATCGCGGGCACGCGACCGCCGGGTGTGAACAGCTGGCTACCGGCCGACGCGCTGGCGGCCCGGGTCAGCCTGAAGACCCTGGTTCCGCACCTGCGGGACGCGGATGTGTATGTGTGCGGTCCACGGCGATGGACCGACGAGGTCGTGCGGGATGCCCGCGCGGCCGGACTTCCGACGCGACAGATCCATTGTGAAAGGTTTGACTGGTGAGAATACGAGCAGCGGCTGCGGCCGCCCTGGCTTCCGCTTCGGTGCTATCGGTGGGGTGGCTCGTCGGAGCCCCCGCCGTGGAATCGCTCAGGTCCACGCTGACGACGACGCTGTCATCCTCCGCATCGGCTGAGGCGACGACCACGACCGCATCCGGACTGGGCACGTCCTCCGGTTCGGGCACGTCCTCCGCAGCGACGACCACGCCTGAAACGACCGCGCCGGCGGCCGAGGCGCCCGCCGCCACCGAGGTCACCGGCACATTCGATGGCTCGGCCGTGCAGACCCGGTTCGGCCCCATGCAGGTGTCGGTGACCATCGAAAACGGCACGATCACCGAGGTGACGCCGCTGCAGCTGACCAATGACGACCAGAAGTCGGTCATGATCAGCAACCGGGCAGCCCCGATCCTGCGAGACGAGGTACTCTCGGCCCAGTCGGCGAGCGTGGCCAACGTCAGCGGCGCGACCTACACGACCCAGGGTTACCTCCAGTCGCTCCAGGCGGCCCTCGATGCGGCACAGTTCTAGCGTGGTGTCCGGCGTGTACGCCGGGCACCCGGCAATCACGGTCGAGAGCATGGGAACCGTCATCAGCCTCCGTATCGGCGCAGCCGCTGGGAATGCCGGTTCCCCGCACGACGAGGCCCTGCGCGCGGCGGCCCGGCAGGCGGTCGCGGACGTGTTCCGAGGCTGGAACGACCGTTTCAGCCTCTACCGGGAGGGCTCCGAACTCAGTCGCGTCAACCGTGGCGAGCTACGGCTCACCCAGGCCGGCAGCGAACTGCGGGACTGCTACGCGCTCGCCCTGGCCTGGCGGGATCGCACCGACGGGGTGTTCACACCGCACCGTGCCGACGGTGCCATCGACCTGTCCGGCATCGTGAAGAGCCTCGCCATCGCTCACGCCGGCGAGGCGCTCTACGGGCTCGGCCTGCGGGACTGGTCACTCAACGCGGGCGGGGACATCCTCGTGGCGGGCGATCAGACGCCCGGTCTCGACTGGGCGGCCGCGATCGTCGACCCGCTGGACCGGAGCGCCCGGCTGGCGAGCGTGCCGCTGCGCGCGCCGCTCCGGGCCGTGGCCACCTCGGGCAGCGCCGAGCGTGGGGAGCACATCTGGACCACCGTCGACGGCGCGCTCTCGCCCTTCCGTCAGGTCACCGTGTTCGGCCGGGACATTGTGACGGCGGATGTGCTGGCCACGGCCATCATCGCCGGCGGCCGGCCGGCTCTGCATCGCAGCACGGAGACCTTCCCGATCGAGGTGCTGGCCGTGCTGCGCGACGGTTCGCTGCTGGCCACGCCGGGGTTGCGCGCCGACTCAGCCTGATGGTCCGGTGGGCGTGGATGCCTTGTCGCTTCCGGTGGGGGAGCGTACCGTTGCCGCCGCGGGGGAGCTCAGCGTGGGCGACTCGCGTCAATGGGAGGTCATCATGGCGAGCAACCCGGACGGACTCTGGCCGAGAAAAACGGATGCCGCGAGCGACGGACTCGACGAAAACCGCGAGATCGACGACATCGAACTGACCCTCGACGAGGATTTGCCGCCCACCGAGGAAGAAGCCCCGGAGTGGATGATCGACGCCGACCAGCGTCCGGTCGACCTTGACGACGAGGACGAGGACCGGGAGACGGGCGGGCCCGGGGTCGAAGAGTAGGCGGTCAGTGTCGCAATCGACGTGTGACCGTCGCCGTCACGGGCGCACGACCTCGAAAAGAGCACACCATGACTCGTCGGGGAGTTGCCCGCCGGGCAGACAACGCGGCGAGAGTGCGTGCGTGTGGGGCCGGCGCGGCTACGCGGCGGTGACGGTGCGGGTGCGTGCCTGGCGGCGACGGAACAGCACCGCGAGGCCGCGCCAGCCGAGCAGGAACACGCCCAGAACGATCGTCGTCACGACGACGAAACTGAACTCCGTCCCCTGCCCGCTCACGGTGCGCAGCAGCATCCCGACGCCCACGGTGAGGATCCAGATGCCGGTGCCCGTCCAGACGATCTTCTGCGGGCTGTGCCAGGCGCGCATCACGAGCCACCCCGCGAGGAGGCCACCGAGGAACGGCAACCCGGTGATCAGGGTTCCGAGCAGACCCTCGCCGTGGCTGGCCCGGCCGATCAGCACGAAGACCAGAACCAGGGCGGCGTCGAGCCCCGCCGCGAGAAGGAGACCGGACCGGTTGTTCTGCTGGAATGCCATGAATCCAGCCTACGTGCCGCGGTTCGGGAGGCCGGCCGACGGGTCTCGCCGGATGGTCAGACCGCGGTGCCGATCAGGGAGCCGATCGCCCAGGTCACGCCGAGCGCCAGCAGGCCGCCGACCAGCACCCGGGAGATCGCGCGGGCCTTCGGGCTGCCGCCCAGGTAGGAACTCAGCCACCCGGTGATGACCAGGGCGACCGCGACGGCGAGGAAGGTGGCCGGCAGGCGCCACTCCGGCGGAGGCAGCAGCACCGCCAGCAGCGGCAGGATCGCGCCGACCGTGAAAGCGACCGCCGAGGCGAAGGCCGCGTGCCACGGGTTCGACAGCTCATCCGCACCGATGTGCAGTTCCACTTCGAGGTGCGCGCCGAGGGCGTCGTGCGCGGTCAGTTCGAGCGCCACCTGTTTCGCCGTCTCGGAACTGAGCCCCTTCGCCTGGTAGAGATCGGCCAGTTCGGCGAGCTCCTGCTCGGGCATGTTCTCCAGTTCCCAGGTCTCCTTGGCGATCAGGGCACGCTCGGTGTCGCGCTGGCTGCTCACCGACACGTACTCGCCCAGGGCCATTGAGATCGCGCCGGCGAGCAGGGCGGCGACACCCGCGATCAGGATCGCCGCGGCATCCGTGGTGGCTGCAGCGACGCCCACGACCAGGGCCGCCACCGACACGATGCCGTCATTGGCTCCGAGCACGCCGGCCCGGAGCCAGTTCAGGCGCGAGGCGTGGTCGGCGGAATGGGGATCGACGCCGTGCTCCGGTTCAGTCATGACTGAATCCAAGCATCCGGATGCCTGCAGCGCCAGCGGGACTCGCCTGCTGCGGTGCTGCACGCGCCAGGGCGGCGCCCGCGGTTCGCGATGCCGGTTGGTGACGATAGAGTTTCAGATGGTACGTATGTCTTGATGTCGAGCTATCTGCGGCACTGGCGCCGTGCTCCTTGCCCCTCAAGACCTTGCAGGAACGCTACGAAGCGGATTGGAAGAGCAGCGTGGATCTTTACGAATATCAGGCACGAGACCTGTTTGAACAGTATGGAGTCCCGGTTCTCCCGGGCATCATCGCGGACACTCCGGAGGAGGTGCGCGCGGCAGCCGAGAAGCTGGGCGGCGTTGTCGTCGTCAAGGCCCAGGTCAAGGTCGGCGGCCGCGGCAAAGCCGGCGGTGTGAAGGTCGCGAAGACCCCCGACGACGCCGAGGCCGCCGGTCGCGCCATCCTCGGACTCGACATCAAGGGCCACACCGTCAACCGGGTCATGGTTGCCGGCGGAGCGCGAATCAAGCAGGAGTTCTACTTCTCCGTGCTGCTGGACCGAACCAACCGCTCCTACCTCTCGCTCGCGAGCTACGAGGGTGGCGTGGAGATCGAGGTTCTCGCCGTCGAGAAGCCCGAAGCGCTCGCCTACACGGCCATCGACCCGATCACCGGGATCGACCTGGCCACCGCCCGTCAGATCGCGGTCGACGCGAAGTTCCCGGCCGACCTGGTCGACAAGGTCGCACCCGTCTTCGTGCAGCTCTACTCCGTGTTCACAGGTGAAGACGCGACCCTGGTCGAGGTCAACCCGCTCGTCCTCACCGAGGAGGGCGACGTGATCGCCCTCGACGGCAAGGTCACGATCGACGAGAACGCCGGCTTCCGTCACCCGAAGCACGCCCTGCTCGAAGACGCCGCCGCGGCGGACCCGCTCGAGGCGAAGGCCAAAGCGAACGACCTCAACTACGTCAAACTCGACGGAGAAGTGGGCATCATCGGAAACGGCGCCGGGCTCGTCATGAGCACCCTGGACGTCGTCGCCTACGCGGGCGAGAACCACGGCGGCGTCAAGCCGGCCAACTTCCTCGACATCGGGGGCGGAGCATCCGCCGAGGTCATGGCCGCCGGCCTCGACGTCATCCTCGGTGACCCGCAGGTCAAGTCCGTCTTCGTCAACGTCTTCGGCGGCATCACCGCCTGTGACGCTGTCGCGAAGGGCATCGTGGGCGCGCTCGCCGAACTCGGCAGCGCCGCCAACAAGCCCCTCGTCGTGCGCCTCGACGGCAACAATGTCGAGGAAGGCCGTCGCATCCTCGCCGAGGCCAACCACCCGCTCGTCACACTGGCCGCCACCATGGACGAGGGCGCCGCCAAGGCCGCCGAACTCGCCCACGCCGCGAAGTAAGGGATTTTCGAACATGTCAATCTTCCTCAACAAGGACTCCAAGGTCATCGTGCAGGGCATCACCGGCGGTGAGGGCACCAAGCACACCGCCCTCATGCTGGCGGCCGGCACCCAGGTCGTCGGCGGCGTCAACGCCCGCAAGGCCGGCACCTCGGTCATGCACGGCAGCGTCGAGCTGCCCGTCTTCGGCACGGTCGCCGAGGCCATCGAAAAGACCGGCGCGGATGTCTCGATCGCCTTCGTGCCGCCGGCCTTCACCAAGGACGCCGTCATCGAGGCCATCGACGCCGGGATTCCGCTGCTCGTCATCATCACCGAGGGTGTGCCGGTTCAGGACTCCGCCGAGTTCTGGGCGTACAACAAGGCCAAGGGCAACAAGACCCGCATCATCGGGCCGAACTGCCCCGGCATCATCACCCCCGGTGAGGCGCTCGTGGGCATCACGCCGGCGAACATCACCGGCAAGGGCCCGGTCGGCCTGGTCTCCAAGTCGGGCACCCTGACCTACCAGATGATGTACGAACTGCGGGACCTGGGTTTCTCCACCGCCATCGGCATCGGCGGCGACCCCATCATCGGCACCACGCACATCGACGCGCTCGAGGCGTTCGAGGCTGACCCCGAGACCCTCGCCATCGTCATGATCGGCGAGATCGGCGGCGACGCCGAGGAGAAGGCGGCCGAGTACATCAAGGCCCACGTCACCAAGCCCGTGATCGGCTACGTCGCCGGCTTCACCGCCCCCGAGGGCAAGACCATGGGCCACGCCGGCGCCATCGTCTCCAACGGGGCCGGAACCGCCCAGGGCAAGAAGGAGGCCCTCGAGGCCGCCGGGGTCAAGGTCGGCAAGACGCCGAGCGAGGCTGCCACCCTGCTGCGCGAGGCTCTCGCCGCGCTGTAACCGGCAGGTGAACCACGGTGGCACTGAGCCACCGGCCGGGACCGAAAGGGCCTGCCTCACGGGGCGGGCCCTTTCGCTGTGCCGGCCCGCGGCATCCGTGCCCGCCTGCTCGTGACCGCCCGGCCGGCCGAGCCAATTCGACGGAGATTCTTGCTGAAACGCGCCGACATGGCGCCCAGGAGCCCAGGTAGAGCCAAATCTCCGTCGAATTCGTCGGTGCGCGGCGGGGCCGGGGGAGCGTCGGCCGGGGTGACGGTAGGCTCCCTTCGGTGAAACGCTTTACGACCGCCCTGCTTGCCGCACTCGACGCGCTCATTGTCGTGGCCATCGGGGTGGGCATCGCGTTGGTACCGCTCACCGTCTTGTGGGCCACCCAATTCGAGCTGGCCGTGAACTGGCTGGTGTTCTGGCGGGCCGCGGTCGACATCTGGCTCGTCGGCAACGGGGTCGACCTGCTCGTGCAGCTCGACCCGACACTGGTCGCCGCCCTCGCCCTGCCCGGCGCGGAGACCGCGTTCCCGATCACGATCGCCCTGCTCGGCTTCGCCCTGCTGGCCGTGCTCCTGGGCCTGCGCACCGGACGGCAGGCCGCGGACACCGCGCATCCGCGGGTCGGAGTGTCGGCGGCCATCCTCAGTTACGCCATTCTGACGGCCCTGCTCGTGTGGTCGGCCGGCACGGATGCCGTGCGCCCGTCGGCCGCGCAGGGTCTGCTCCTGCCGCCGCTCGTCTACGCCGCCGGGGTTCTGATCGGCGCCGACCGCGGTCAGCTCGGCCGCCTGCTCGGCAGTCTGCCGGGCCGCGTGACGGGTCTGTTCCGTGGCGGGATGCGCGGCGCCCGCGGTGCGGGCAGCGCCGGTGCGAGTGCCGGCGTCCGCGGTGCGATCCGGGGCACAGGCGCCGGCGCCGGACGTCGCCCGGTCGCCGGGGTGCTCCCGGCCCCGGTTCGTGCGGGCGTCGTCGCGGCGCTGCGGGGCGGCACGGCCGCGGCCGCCGGCATCCTCTGCGTTGCCGGCCTCACGCTGTTCGTGCTGATCCTGACCAATTACGCCACCATCATCGGACTCTACGAGACGGTGCAGGCCGGGGTTCTGGGTGGCATCGCGCTCACCATCGCCCAGCTCGCGCTGATCCCGAACCTGGTCATCTGGGCAGCGTCGTGGTTCGTGGGTCCCGGCATCGCCGTGGGCGTGGGAACCAGCGTCTCGCCGGTGGGAACGGCGCTCGGCACCGTGCCGGGACTGCCCATCCTCGGCGTGCTGCCCCAGGGCAGCCTCGCGTTCGGGTTCGTCGGCCTGCTCGTTCCCGTGCTGATCGGCTTTCTCGCCGCCGTCATCCTGCGTCAGCGCACCGGTGCCACGGATGCCCCTGCCCCCACCATCACGGCGCGGCTGCTCACCGGTCTCGGCACCGGTCTCGTCGCCGGCGTGCTGCTCGGCCTGCTGGCCTGGTGGTCGGGCGGAGCGGTCGGCCCAGGCCGGCTCGTCGAGGTCGGGCCGAACCCGTTCCTGGTGGGCGTGCTCGCCGCCGCCGAGGTAGGCGTCGCGGCCTGCCTCGGACTGTTCACGCCCGCGCCCGCGGCTCGGGCCGCGGCAACGGGCGGCGCGAAGAACGGCGCAACGGGCGGCGCGAAGAACGGCGCAACGGGCGGCGCCGGCCGCCTGCTCGGGAAGCTCCGCAACTCACTCCCTCGCCGCTGACGGGCCCGCCCGCATCCCCGCGTCACAGGTGGGTGGCCCCCATGTGGCCGCCGAACGGTAGGCTTCTCCCGTGCTGAACTTGGTCGTATTGATCTCCGGCGGAGGATCCAACCTGCGCTCCCTGCTCGAGGCCTGCCGCGACGCCGAATACCCCGCGCGCGTGGTCGCCATCGGCGCCGACCGCGACGCCGACGGGCTCGAGCTGGGCGAGGAGTACGGCATTTCCACGTTCACGGTTCCGTTCACGTCGCACCCGTCCCGGGAGGCGTGGGGCGACGAGCTCCTCGCGCAGATCCAGCAGTGGGATGCCGACCTCGTCGTGCTGAGCGGCTTCATGCGCCTGCTGCCGCCCCGGGTCGTGGCCGCGCTGACCCCGAACCTGCTCAACACGCATCCGGCCTACCTGCCCGAATTCCCCGGGGCCCACGGTGTGCGCGACGCCCTGGCCGCCGGGGTCGCCGCAACCGGCGCCAGCCTGATCGTCGTCGACACCGGTGTCGACGACGGGCCGATCATCGCGCAGGAACGGGTGCCGGTGCTGCCGGGTGACACTCAGGCATCCCTGCACGACCGCATCAAACTCGTCGAGCGTCGCCTGCTGGTGCAGGCCGTGCTCGACATCGCCAACGGACACGTCGATCTCAAGGAGCATTCCCACATATGAGCGGTCCCACCAACGCCCAGAGCCTGTACCGCCACCGCGACGTCGTGCCCGTGCGGCGCGCCCTGATCTCGGTGAGCGACAAGACAGGGCTGATCGAGCTGGCCGCCGCCCTCGCGGCGACCGGCGTCGAAATCGTGTCGACCGGGTCCACGGCGGCCACCATCCGCGCCGCGGGCCACGCTGTGACGGATGTCTCCGCGGTCACCGGCTTCCCCGAATCCCTCGACGGCCGGGTCAAGACCCTGCACCCCGGAGTGCACGCCGGAATCCTCGCCGACCTGCGCCTTGAAGCGCACGAGGTGCAGCTGGCCGATCTCGGCATTGAGGCGTTCCAGCTCGTCGTCGTGAACCTGTACCCGTTCGTCGAGACCGCCCTGTCGGGCGCGTCCCCGGCCGACGTGATCGAGCAGATCGATATCGGCGGACCTGCCCTCGTGCGTGCCGCGGCGAAGAACCACGCCAACGTCGCCATCGTGGTGGACCCCGACAACTACGACGAGGTCATCGCCGCCGTCGTGGCCGGCGGCACCCCGCTGACACTGCGCCAGAAGCTGGCGTCGCTGGCCTTCGAGCACACCGCCGGCTACGACCTGAGCGTCTCCGCCTGGTTCACCGAGAACGTCTACGACCAGTGGCAGGACGACGCCGCGGCCCTCGACGAGGACATCCTCGAGGAGTTCGACGCTGTGATCGGTGACGCCCTCGCTGACGAGATGCCGTTCCCCGAGACCCTCGTCATCGAGGCCACCCGCAGTGCCGTGCTCCGCTACGGCGAGAACTCGCACCAGGCCGCTGCGCTCTACCTCGGCGAGGGAGGCCAGGGCATCGCGCAGGCCGTTCAGCGTCACGGCAAGGAGATGTCGTACAACAACTACGTCGACGCGGACGCCGCCGTGCGCGCCGCCTACGACTTCGCCGAACCGGCCGTGGCCATCATCAAGCACGCCAACCCCTGCGGCATCGCCGTCGCCAACCCCAAGGCACCCGATGCGATCGCCTCCGCGCACCACCGCGCGCACGACTGCGACCCGATCTCCGCCTTCGGCGGCGTCATCGCCGCCAACCGCACGGTCACCCTCGGCATGGCCGAGACCGTCAGCCAGATCTTCACCGAAGTGCTCGTCGCCCCGGGCTTCGAGCCGGCCGCGTTCGAGCTGCTCAGCGCCAAGAAGAACATCCGCCTGCTGGAGCTGCCGGCCGACTACCACCGCTCCTCGCTGGAGCTGCGCCAGATCTCGGGCGGCCTGCTCGTGCAGGAGTCCGACACCTTCGACGACCTCGACTCCTCGGCCTGGACCCTCGCGGCCGGCGCCGAGGTCGACGAGGCCACCCGGGCGGACCTCGAGTTCGCGTGGAAGGCCTGCCGCTCCGTGAAGTCGAACGCCATCCTGCTGGCACGCGGCGGGGCATCCGTGGGCGTCGGAATGGGCCAGGTCAACCGGGTCGACTCCTGTCACCTTGCGGTGCTGCGGGCCGGCGACCGGGCGGCCGGCTCGGTCGCGGCCTCGGACGCGTTCTTCCCGTTCGCGGACGGCCTGCAGGTGCTGCTCGAGGCGGGCGTCACGGCCGTCGTTCAGCCCGGCGGTTCGGTGCGCGACGCCGAGGTCATCCAGGCGGCGACGGATGCCGGCGTCAGCATGTACTTCACCGGGGAGCGCCACTTCTTCCACTAGGCGTTCGCGGGGGAATCCCCCCTGTGGCTGACTCAGGAGATCGGCGGCATCCGTTTTCTCCGGAGTCGGCCACGGAGTCTGGCACGATTGAGGGGTCCGTGGCTTCATCAGAACCGTCCCGGCCGGAAGGAGCATCGTGCCCGATCTCGAGGGATTCGTGCAGACCGACTACCTGATCGCCCTGGCGATCGCGGTTGTGGCCGCCGTGGGAATCACGGCGATCACCGCCCTGGTGTTCCGGGTGGCCGGCCGCAAAAAGACCTGGGCGCGCACGCTGGTCGGCCTGGTGCGGGTACCGTTCCGGCTGACCCTGCTGGTGGGCGCGATCTGGTCGGTCAACACCGTGTTCCTGGACAGCTCAGAGGAGATCGAGCGTCTGGTCGACTTCATCTTCCGGGCTCTGTTCATCGCCGCGGCCACCTGGCTGGTCTGTGCGCTGTTCTACTTCTTCGAGGAGGTGGCCGCCACCCGCTACCGCGTGGACGTGCGTGACAACCGGGTCGCCCGCCGCGTGCGCACCCAGCTGCGGATGCTGCGCCGGATCGGCGTCGTCGTGGTCATTATCTGCGCGATCGGGGCCGTGCTGCTCAGCATCCCCGGCGCCGCGACCCTCGGCGCGAGCCTGTTCGCCTCCGCCGGCCTGCTCAGTGTGGTCGCCGGCCTGGCCGCGCAGTCCACGCTCGCGAACGTGTTCGCCGGCATCCAGCTGGCTTTCAACAACGCCCTGCGGGTCGACGACGTCGTGATCGTCGAGACCGAGTGGGGCAAGATCGAGGAGATCACGCTCACCTATGTGGTCGTGCACATCTGGGACGACCGCCGGATGGTGCTGCCGTCCACCTATTTCACGACCAACCCGTTTCAGAACTGGACGCGGCACAACAGCGAGCTGCTCGGCGCGGTCGAGTTCGACCTCGACTGGCGCGTCGACCCGGCGGGCATGCGCGTGGAACTCGACCGCATCGTCGCGCAGACCGAGCTCTGGGACGAACGCGTGGTCGTGCTCCAGGTGACGGATGCCGTGGGCGGCTTCGTGCGCGTGCGCGTGCTGGTCTCCGCCGCCGACGCTCCCACCCTGTTCGACCTGCGCTGTCTGGTGCGAGAGAACCTGATCGACTGGATCAACACCCACAATCCGGAGGCGCTGCCGGTCGGCCGGATGGAGCTGCGGCGGGAAACCCCGCGGGCGCCGGCCCCCGTGCGCTCAGAGCCGGCGCACCCCGTCACCGCGCCCATCGGGTTGTTCTCCGGCGACGAGAATGCCAAGGCGCGGGCGGCCGAGTTCACCGCCACCATCCCCGTGCAGAGGGGGCCGGCGGAGGAGCGCTGACGCGCCGCGGCTCAAGGCGAGCGTTCGAGGAGTCGGGTGACTAGTCTGGTGCAGTCGACGCGCCACGATCGCGGCGGCACGATGAGCCCACAAGGCCGACCAGCGAGGAGAACCACCCATGACGCTCACGCACCCCACCACCTCGCTGGATGCCCTGATCGGCCTCCCGTTCACGCACGAACGCGTGGTGATCACCACCGGCATCCGTTCGGGCCTCGTGATCACCGTGGCCGTGCACTCCACCCGGCTGGGCCAGGCCCTCGGCGGCGCCCGGCTGTGGCAGTACGAGAACTGGACGGATGCCGTCGCCGACGCCCTGCGCCTGTCCGCGGCGATGACCCTGAAGAACGCTGTCGCCGGGCTGAACCGGGGCGGCGGAAAGTCCGTCATCCACCTGCCGTTCGGGGTCGAGCTGAGCGAGGCGGAGCGACGCGACGCGATGCTCGACCTCGGTGACGCCATCGAGAGCCTGGACGGCGCCTACATGACGGCTGAGGATGTCGGCACGAACGCCGAGCTGATGGCCGTGGTGAAGGAGTGCACCGACCACGTCTGTGGGTTGCCGGCCGCCAGCGGCGGCGTGGGCGAACCGGCCGACGCGACCGCGGCCGGCGTGTACGCCAGCGTGCTCGCCACCCTCGATGCCCTGTTCGGCAGCCGCGAGGTCTCCGGACGGCACATCGTGATCTCCGGCCTCGGCCAGGTCGGCGGGCGCCTTGCCGCAACCCTGGCCGCCGCCGGCGCCCGGCTCACCGTCAGTGACGTCAACCTCGGCAAGCAGGAGTTCGCCGCCGGCCTCGGGGCCGAGTGGGTTCCCGTCGACGAGGTGCACCACGTGCCGGCCGACCTGTTCGTGCCGTGCGGTCTCGGCGGGGTGCTGACCGCGCGCGTGATCGGGGAACTCAACGTGCTCGGGGTAGTCGGCGCCGCCAACAACCAGCTTGCCCAGCCGGAGGGAGCCGCCCAGCTGGATGCCCGCGGCATCCTCTGGGCCCCCGACTTCGTCGTGAACGCGGGCGGGGTGATCTACCTGGCCCTGGCCTCGGAGCCGAACGCCGACCTGGCCCGGGTGGCCGAGCGGGTCGCCGCGATCGGCGACGTCGTCGCAGAGATCTTCACGGATGCCCGTGAGCAGGGCATCACGACCCTCGCCGCCGCCGAGCGCCTGGCTGCCGCGCGGCTGGACGCCGCCCGCCCGCGCCGGTAGTCGCCCGGCACCGCCCGCCCGCGCCTGTAGTCGCCGCGCACCGCCCGCCCGCGCCTGTAGTCGCCGCGCACCGCCCGGCGGTGCGGCGCGCGTGCTGCGCCGCTGCGCGCGTGCTGCGGTTCGGCGCACGACCAGCGCGAGAGCCTGAGCCGGGCAGCCCGTCCCGCGAGAGTGCCCGTTCCGGTCGAGAGTGACCGGCGCAACGGGCACTCTCGACCGGAACGGTGACTGTGGGGTTGAGCCCTACACTGGCGGGATGGGAACCGCCGACTCCGAAACCTGGCCCGCCGCATCCGTTGCTTCTGAAACCGTTTCCTCCGGGGCCGCCCCTCGGCGGGCGCTCGTGCGCCGGCCGGCGCGAAACCTGGCCGAGGGTCAGCTGACCCACATCACGCGCAACCCGATCGACCCTGACCTGGCCGACGAGCAGTGGCGCGGCTACGTGGCGGCACTCACGAACGAGGGCTGGGAGACCATCGAGGTCGAACCGGCCCTTGACCTGCCCGACTCCGTCTTCGTCGAGGACGCCGTCATCCTCTTCGGCGACCTGGCCGTCGTGGCCAGCCCCGGCGCCCTCAGCCGCCGCGACGAAACCCCGGCCGCCGAGGCCGCCGTGCGTGCCCTGGGCCTGACCGTTCACCGCATCGAGCTGCCCGGTACCCTCGACGGCGGCGACGTGCTCAAGGTCGGCCGCACGGTCTACGTGGGCCAGAGCCGGCGCACGAACGCGGAGGGCATCCGTCAGCTGCGCTCCGTCCTCGAGCCGCGCGGCCACACGGTCGTCGCGGTGCCGATCACCAAGGTGTTGCATCTCAAGACCGCCGTCACCGCGCTGCCCGACGGCACCGTGATCGGCTACCGGCCGCTGATCGACGACCCGAGCCTGTTCCCGCGATTCCTGCCTGTACCCGAGCCGGAGGGCACCGCCGTGGTCGTGCTCGACGCCGCGACCCTGCTCATGTCCAGCGCGGCTCCGCGCTCCGCGGCCCTGTTCGCGGGCCTCGGGTATCGGGTGATCGCAGTCGACATCTCCGAGTTCGAGAAGCTCGAGGGCTGCGTCACCTGCCTGAGCGTGCGGGTGCGCTGACACCCGCCACCCCCGCCAGATGCGGCCCCTTGATCGCCCGGCGAAGGTGTTTTGTCCGCATTTGGGCGGTTGCGTACGAGGCCGGGGAAACGTATCCTGAAAGGCTGCCTGATCAGGGGGGCACAGCTCAGACACGACGCGCTCAGGAGGCCGACATGACACAGACAGCATCGTTCACGCTCGCAACGTACGCGAACGACGGCGCCCGCATCGGCGCAGCCATCTCGTTCCCGCGCAGCGCTTAGAGCCTCTGCCCCGCCCCGACGCCACCCGTCCGCTCACTCCCGGCCGCTCACTCCCGGTCGCTGACGGCCGACGCGCCTCACGCCGGCAGCCACGCTGCCGCCACCGGAAGCATCCTGGCTTCCCCCACCCCGGCCGTCCCGATTCCGGCCGGCCTCCCGACGCCCTACGGCGCCGTTCGCCTGCACCAGACTCGTTCAGGACTCATTCGTGACCACGCTCACTGACCACAGCCATCCGCCCGATCCCGACCCCGCAGCGGGACCCGGCTCCGCCACCGACCCGGCGCGCCGGAACACCGTCCAGGTGCTGATGCGCCTCTACCCCTTCGCCCGCCCGGCCCTGCCGCGCCTGGCGCTCGGCATGCTCGCCGCCCTGCTGGCGGCGCTCGTGGCGCTCGCGATCCCGCAGGTGCTGCAGCGCCTCGTCGACGGGGCCCTGACTCGGCAGGACGCCTCTCAGATCTGGCCCGCCGTCATCGTCGTGCTCGTCCTCGGCGTGATCGAGGCGGTTTTGATCGCGCTGCGGCGCTGGTTCGTGCTCGGCCCCGGCACCCACATCGAGGCCCGGATGCGCAACGCGCTCTACGCCCGGCTGCAGGACCTTCCGGTGACGTTCCACGACAAGTGGCCGAGCGGCCAGCTGCTCTCCCGCGCCGTCAGCGACCTCAACCTGATCCGCCGGTGGATCTCGTTCGGGCTCGTGCTGCTGATCGTGAACGTGGTGACGATCGTGATCGGCGCCGTGATCCTGGTGTCGATGAACTGGATCCTCGGCGTGATCTTCCTGGTCTGCTCCGTGCCGCTCTGGATCGTCGGCTACCTGTTCGAGGAGAAGTACTCCGTCGTCGCGCGCCGCAGCCAGGATCAGGCCGGCGACCTCGCGACGGCCGTCGAGGAGTCGGTGCACGGCATCCGGGTGCTCAAGGCCTTCGGGCGTGGCAAATTCGCGCTGAAGAACTTCTCCGACCAGGCCGAGAGCCTGCGCGGCACGGAGATCGAGAAGGCCCGCGCCATCGCCGGCATCTGGCTGTGGCTGCTGATGATCCCGGATGTGGCCTTCGCCCTCTGCCTCGTCGCCGGCGTGTGGCTCGCCAGCCAGGGCGAGTTCAGCGTCGGCGGGCTGGTGGCGTTCTTCGCCACGGCCACCGTACTGCGCTGGCCGATCGAGTCGGTCGGGTTCCTGCTGTCGATGACCTTCGACGCCCGCACCGCGACCGACCGGTTCTTCGACGTGCTTGACGCGCCGAACGCGATCACCGACCCCGAGCATCCGGTCACACTTGACAGGCCCCGCGGCCGCCTGGCGTTCGAGCGTGTGCACTTCCGCTATCCCGACTCGCCGAGCCGTTTCCCGGATCTGCTCGACGGCGTCGACCTGGTGCTCGAACCGGGGGAGACCATGGCGCTCGTCGGCCTGACCGGCTCCGGCAAGTCCACCCTGACGGCGCTGACCACGCGCCTGTACGACGTGACCGAGGGGGCGGTGACCCTCGACGGGGTCGACGTGCGCCACCTCAGCCGCGAGGAGCTTCGCCGCCATCTGTCGATGGCGTTCGAGGATGCGACGCTGTTCTCGGCATCCGTGCGCGACAACGTGCTGCTCGGTCGCCCGGAGTGGGCCGAGCGCTCGCCCGAAGCGGATGCCGCACTCGAGGAGGCGCTGATGGTCGCCCAGGCCGGTTTCGCCCACGACCTCCCGGAGGGCGTGGACACGCTCGTCGGCGAGGAGGGGATGAGCCTGTCCGGCGGCCAGCGGCAGCGGATCGCGCTCGCCCGGGCGGTGGCGGCGAAGCCCGCCGTGCTCGTGCTCGACGACCCGTTGTCGGCCCTCGACGTGGACACGGAATCCCTCGTGGAGGCCGCACTGCGCGAGGTGCTGTCCTCAACCACGGCGCTGATCGTGGCGCACCGACCTTCGACTGTGATGCTCGCCGACCGGGTGGCACTGCTCGAGAACGGGCGCGTCACCGCCGTCGGACGGCACTCCGACCTGCTCCGGGAGAGCGAGCACTACAAGTTCGTGATCTCGAGCCTGGAAGACGAAGAACGACGAGAGTCAGCGCGAGAGGAGGTGGCGCGATGAGTGTCATCGGTGTCGAGGGGGAAGACCGCAGCAATTTCACCGCCGCGGAGAGCAAGCAGATCCGGCGCCGGTCGCTGCGCCTGCTCGGGTCGCTGCTGCGCCCCGTGCGCTGGCCCGTCGTCGCGGCGATGCTTATCGTCGTCGTCTCCACGGCCGCGCAGGTTGCCGGTCCGGCCCTGATCGCGTTCGGGATCGACCGAGGCCTGCCCGCCTTGATGGAGCAGGACTGGGTGCCGCTCGCCGCGACCGGAGTGGTCTACCTCGCCACGGGTGTGGTCGGGGCCTTCCTGATCGCCTGGTACACGATCATGTCGGCCAGGATCAGCCAGGCCGTACTGATCGACCTGCGCAAGCGGGTCTTCCTGCACACACAGCGGCTGAGCCTCGAATTCCACGAGTCGTACACCTCGGGCCGCATCATCTCCCGGCAGACCAGCGACCTCGACGCCATCCGGGAACTGCTGGACTCCGGCATCAACCAGCTCGTGCAGGGTCTGCTCTACATGGTGTTCACCGCGATCGCCCTGTTCCTGCTCGACGGCACCAGCGGGCTGGTCCTGCTCGCGTCGATCGTGCCGCTGGCCCTGCTCACCCGCTGGTTCCAGGTGCGCTCGCAGACGCTCTTCCGACGGTCGAGAACGGCGTCGGCGAGCCTGATCGTGCAGTTCGTGGAGACCATGACGGGCATCCGTGCGGTCAAGGCCTTCCGGGCCGAGAAGCGCAACGAGAAGGTGTTCGGCGAACTGGTCGAGGACTACCGGAAGGTGAACAGCCGGGTCATCCAGCTGTTCGGCATCTTCGACCCGGGACTCGTGTTGATCGGGAACGTGGCCGTCGCGGTCGTGCTGCTGGTCGGCGGGTTCCGTGTCGTCGACGGGCAGCTCGCCATCGGCGCGCTCCTCGCCGCGCTGCTCTACACCCGCCGGTTCTTCGACCCGATGGAGGAGATGGCGATGTTCTACAACTCCTACCAGTCGGCCGCCGCGGCGCTGGAGAAGATCTCCGGGGTGCTCGAGGAACACCCGGGCGTGCCGGACCCGGTGACCCCGGTGGACCTCTGGGCGGCGAAGGGCGCGGTCTCGTTCGAGGGTGTGCAATTCGCCTACCAGAGCGATCGGGTCATCCTGCCGCGCTTCGACCTGTCGATCCCGGCCGGGCAGACCATTGCCCTGGTCGGGTCGACCGGGGCCGGCAAGTCCACCCTGGCCAAGTTGATGGCCCGCTTCTACGACCCGTCGGAGGGCCGGCTGACCCTCGACGGCGTCGACCTGCGCGACCTGCACCCCAAGGACCTGCGCCGGGCGATCGTGATGGTCACGCAGGAGGCCTACCTGTTCAGCGGGTCGGTCGCCGACAACATCTCGATCGGCAAACCGGATGCGACGCCCGCCGAGATCGTGGCCGCGGCGAAGGCCGTCGGTGCGCACGACTTCATCGCCGGTCTGCCGAACGGGTACGACACCGACGTGAACAAGCGCGGCGGGCGCGTCTCCGCCGGGCAGCGCCAGCTGATCTCGTTCGCGCGGGCGTTCCTGGCCGACCCGGCCGTGCTCATTCTCGACGAGGCCACCTCGAGCCTGGACATCCCGAGCGAGCGCCTGGTGCAGCAGGCCCTGCAGACCCTGCTCGGGGGCCGCACCGCCGTGATCATCGCGCACCGGCTGTCGACCGTGGCGATCGCCGACCGGGTGCTGGTGATGGAGCACGGTCGCGTCGTGGAGGACGGCACGCCCGACCAGCTGATCGCCGGCACCGGCCGGTTCGCGCAGCTGCACGCCGCCTGGCGCGACTCTCTGGTGTAGTCGGCAGGTCTCGCGTCGGCGGGTCTCGCGCTGCGCGGCGCACCCTGCGGAAGTGGGCGCACGGTAGAACGTGCGCCGGCCTCCACAAGGTGCGCCGCGACGGTGACGGATGCGGGCGGTGAAGCGGGTGCGGGGTTAGGCGAAACCCCACGCCTTCTCTTCATCGCTCGAGGCGTCGGAGAGCGGCGTGCCCGACAGAGGTCGGTTGGAGGCGACCGGCCCGAGCGGGCGGTAGCCAGGGTCCCGCGGGGTGACGGGTGCCTCTTTGAGCTCGACGAAGATCGCGTGCGACGGTGTGCTGCCGATGTTCAGTCCGGCGTGCTCCTGGGCCGGCAGCCAGCGGGTCTCGCCGGCGGGCAGTTCGACGTCGATCTCGCGCCCCTCCGACGACAGGCGCCGGGCGTAGGCGTTGAGGGTGATCATGACGCTGTCGGGATGCTCATGGGGATTGGTCTCGTCGCCGGGGGCGTCGAGGAACTCGAGTACGCGAACGCGGTCGTTCTCGAGGAGTACGCGGTAGGAGCCCGGGTCGGTGACGAGGGGATCGAGGGCCGTGTGTGCGGCGGTGTTTTCGCTGTCCATGCGAAAAAGGTAACACCAGAGATGGCCCGGAGCCTAGGCTTTGCGGGCATCCCGGCCGGGATCGCTATGCCGGAGTCCAGCGTGCCGCCGGGTAGTCGATTCGGTAGCCGTCCGGTGCGGCCTGCAGGGGCGTGCCCTCCGCGTTGTAGTGGCGAAGTGCGCGCTCCTCGTGCCCGATCCGCGGGTGCCCGCCGGCCCGGATCACCCGCCACCACGGCAGGTCGGCGCCGTGGTGCGCCATGATCTGCCCCACCAGTCGGGCGCCTCGCGAACCGAGCACCGCCGCGACGTCGCCGTAGGTCATCACGCGACCGGGCGGGATCGATTCCACGATGCCGAGAACGTGGAGGACGAACCCGGGTTCCCGGGTGGCGGCATCCGTCATCGGGTCGGCGTCGGGGCGGTCGCCGGTCAGAGCTGCAGCGCGCCGATGGTCTCGCCGTAGGCGGTCTGGCCGACGTCGCTGAAGCCGAGGTGGTGGAAGAATTCCTCCGGGCCCTCTTCACCGGGCTCCCAGATCACGGTGATGTGGTCGAACCCGCGCTTGCGGGCCTCGGTGGCCAGTGCGTCGGCGGCGAATTTGCCGACGCCCTTGCCCTGGGCTTCCGCATCCACGTTGATGCGCCAGATGCAGGCGCGGAATTCCTCGTGCTCGGAGTCGGGGTCGAAATTGCCGTGGATGAACCCGGCGACCTCGCCGTCGAGCACGACGACGCGCTGCCAGGCGGTGGCCGGGTTGATGACGGATGCCGCGACCGCGTACGAGACCGGGGCGATGAACTGCTCCTGCCCGGGTTTCAGGCTCAGGCTATTCGCCGCGACGATGTTGCGCGCGGACAGTTCTTCCAGACGTAGATCACCCATGCGAACAGGCTAACGTGCGCCGGAGCTGGTCGGGTAGTCGGTTTTTCGGACGACACGGCGGCAGGAGCATGCCGCCCGGGACATCCGTAAAAGTGTCTCGATGTCAAGATAATTACCGGCCTCCACTAGAATCGGTGTGGCTGTTCTTGCCCCCCGATATTCTGAGGAGATTTCCATTGGCGAAGATCAAGGTTGAAGGCACTGTCGTCGAGCTCGACGGGGACGAGATGACCCGCATCATCTGGCACGCGATCAAGGAGACCTTGATCCACCCGTATCTCGACATCGACCTCGAGTATTACGACCTGTCGATCCAGAAGCGCGACGAGACCGACGACCAGATCACGATCGACTCGGCCCGGGCCATCCAGAAGCACGGCGTCGGCGTCAAGTGCGCGACCATCACGCCCGACGAGGCACGCGTCGAGGAATTCGGCCTGAAGAAGATGTGGGCCTCGCCCAACGGAACCATCCGCAACATCCTCGGCGGCACCATCTTCCGCGAGCCCATCATCATCTCCAACATCCCGCGCCTCGTGCCGGGGTGGAACAAGCCGATCATCATCGGCCGCCACGCGTTCGGCGACCAGTACAAGGCCACCAACTTCCGCTTCGAGGGGGAGGGCACGCTCAGCATGACCTTCACCCCGAAGGATGGTTCCGCGCCGCAGGAGTTCGAGGTCTTCCAGGCCCCCGGCAGCGGTGTCGCGATGGGAATGTACAACCTCGACAACTCGATTCGCGACTTCGCCCGCGCGTCGCTGAACTACGGCCTCGAGCGCAAGTACCCGGTCTACCTGTCCACCAAGAACACGATCCTCAAGGCCTACGACGGACGCTTCAAGGACATCTTCCAGGAGATCTTCGACGCCGAGTTCAAGGCCCGCTACGACGCGGCCGGCCTCAGCTACGAGCACCGCCTGATCGACGACATGGTCGCCTCGGCCATGAAGTGGGAGGGCGGCTACGTCTGGGCCTGCAAGAACTACGACGGCGACGTGCAGTCCGACACCGTCGCGCAGGGCTTCGGCTCACTCGGCCTGATGACCAGCGTGCTCTCCACGCCCGATGGCAAGGTCGTCGAGGCTGAGGCCGCGCACGGAACAGTGACGCGTCACTACCGCCAGCACCAGCAGGGCAAGCCCACCTCGACCAACCCGATCGCCTCGATCTACGCCTGGACCCGCGGCCTCGCGCACCGCGCCAAGCTCGACGGCAACCCGGCGCTCGCCGAATTCGCCAACACGCTCGAAGACGTGGTCATCAAGACCGTCGAGAGCGGCAAGATGACCAAGGACCTCGCTCTTCTCGTGGGCCCGGAGCAGGCCTTCCAGACGACCGAGGAGTTCCTTGCGGCCATCGCGGAGAACCTTCAGGCGCGCCTGGCGTAACCCGCCCGCCGAAGAAAGGCCCCGACCGGATGGTCGGGGCCTTTCTTTGTTCGCGGGAGCCCGCCTCGGGGCCGGGCCGAGGGCGAACGAGGAGTGGGGTCCGTCCCGGCTCTAGAGTTGGAACCACTCACGTACTCGCCACTTGCTCCACGTTCCACCCGCAGGAATGGGCCCCAGGCCGACGATGACACCAGAAATCGTTCATAGGGGAATCACCATGGCACTCTTCAATCACGTTCTCGCTCCCGGCCGCATCGGCACCCTCGAACTTCCCAACCGGGTCATCATGGCCCCGATGGGTACCGAGATGGGCACGCACGACGGGCTTTTCACCGAGCAGGAAATCGCCTATTACACCGAGCGGGCCCGCGGCGGCACCGGCCTGGTGATGACGGGAATCAGTGCCGTCTCGCAGGACTACGAGGTCATCAACCCCGGCCTGTGCCGGGTGGACACGGACGCGAGCCTGCCGGGACTGACCGCCCTCGCCGAGTCGATCCACGCCGTCGGCGGCCTCGTCTCCCTGCAGCTCACGGCCGGCCTCGGCCGCAACCTCAACGTGATCGATCCTGACCGTGCGCCCATCTCCGCCTCGGACAACCCGCACTACGCCGACCCGAGCGTGATCTGCCGCCCGCTGGAGGTCGCCGAGATTCAGGTGCTGGTGCGCCGCTTCGGCGAAGCCGCCGCCCGGGCCGCCGCGGCCGGAATCGACGCCATCGACATCCACGGCCATACCGGTTACCTCATCGACCAGTTCATGAGCGCGTGCTGGAACCGCCGCACCGACCTGTACGGCGGGTCGGTCGAGAACCGCTGTCGCTTCGCCGTCGAGATCATCGCGGCCGTGCGCGCGGCCGCTCCCGGCCTGCCGATCAGCTTCCGGCTGTCCGTGAACCACCGCTTCCCGGGCGGCCGCACCACGGAAGACGGCCAGGCCATCGCCGTCGTGCTGGCCGCCGCCGGTCTCGACCTGATCATCGCCGACGACGGTTCCTACGAGGCGATGGACTACGTCTTCCCGCCCTACTATCTCGGCGACGCCTGCATGGTCCCCGCCGCTCGGGCGCTCAAGGACGTCGTGGACATCCCGGTCATGGCCGTCGGCAACCTCACCCCGGAGAACGCGGAGGCGGCACTCCTCGCCGGTGACGCCGACTTCGCGGGCATCGGCCGGGGCCTGATCGCCGACCCCGAGTGGGCCGGCAAACTCGCCGGCGGGCGCCGCGACGACATCCGTCCGTGCATCCGCTGCAACTCACTCTGCGTCGGCAACGCCTTCTTCGCCCTGCCCCTCGGCTGCGCGGTCAACCCCCAGGTCGGTTTCGAACGCGAGCGCCGCATCGATCCGGCCCCCGCGGCCAAGCGCGTCGTGATCATCGGCGGCGGCCCCGGAGGCCTGGAAGCAGCCAGGGTCGCCGGGCTGCGCGGGCACACGGTCGAACTCTACGAGGCAGGCACCCAGCTCGGCGGCGTCCTGTGGCCGGCCGCGACGCCCGACTTCAAGAAGGAGCTCCGTGCCATGATCGGCTGGTGGGAACGCCAGCTGGCGAAACTGCCGGTCACCCTGCACCTGGGGCACCCGATCAGCGCCGACTCCGCCGAGCTCGACGGTGCGGATGAGATCGTCGTCGCGACCGGTTCCCTGCCGCTGCTCCCTCCGATCGACGGCATCGACGGCCCGAATGTGATCGACGTGCTCGAGTTCCACCGGGGCGCGCCCGTCGGGCCGCGCGTGGTCATCGCCGGCGGCGGGCTGTCCGGCTGCGACGCGGCGCTTGAACTCGCGGGCCAGGGCCACGAGGTCACGATCGTCGAACTCGCCGACGAACTGGCCCGCGACATGATCATCATCAACCGGATCACCCTGCTCCGCCAGCTGGCAGAGGGGGGTGTGCGCATCCTCACCGGGCACACCGTCACCGCGATCGATATCGACGGGGTCACCGTCTCCGGCGCCGACGGTGCCGACGGTGCCGACGATGTCGCCCGCGTGGACGCCGACACCGTCGTGGCCGCTTTCGGAGTGCGACCCAACACCGCGCTCACGCTGGCGCTCGCCGGCCGCGCCAACGTGCATCCGCTCGGCGATTGCGTGTCCCCGGCCAAGGTCGGCGACGCCGTCAACGCGGCATTCATGGTGGCGCTCGCACTCTGAGATCGGATCAGGGCCACCTCGACACCGGCCGCACAGGGGAGCCTTTCCTTGCTGGCGCCCGCCTGCAGACGGAGCGAGACTTGGGGTATGTCCAGTCTTGTTGCGGCCATTCGTCGGTACCCTCTCGTCGCCACGACCGTGTTGCTCGGGCTCGTCGGCGCTGTGCTGGCCCTGTTCGGCCAGACGGATGCCGTGCGCTGGCTGTTCAGCGGATTCGGTCTCCTGGTCGCCGGTTACGAAACGATCGGCATGATGCGACGGCTGCGACACGGTACCTTCGGGATCGATGTGCTGGCGATCATGGCCATCGTCGCCACGGTCCTGGTCGGCGAGTACGTCGCCACCCTCATCATCGTCTTGATGCTGACCGGTGGCGCGGCCCTGGAGGACTTCGCCGTGAACCGCGCCAAGCGCGAGCTCGACGCACTGCTCCGGCGGGCCCCGCAGATCGCGCATCGGCTGATCGGCGGCAACAGCACCGACGCCGGGGACCACGGAAACGGCGAGGTGGAGGACGTGCCCGCCACCGAGGTGCGGCCGGGCGACCTGCTCCTCGTCCGCCCGGCTGAGATCGTGCCGGTGGACGGCGAGCTGGTCTCCGTCAGCGCCGCGTTCGACGAGTCGTCGCTGACCGGAGAAAGCCTCCCGGTGGAACGTCAGGCCGGCGACGCCGTGCTGAGCGGGTCGATCAACGGCCAGGCCGCCGCCACCATCAGGGCGACACGGTCGGCCGCCGACAGCCAGTATCAGCAGATCATCGCGCTGGTCGAGGAAGCCGCGGCCAGTAAGGCCCCGGTGGTGCGCCTGGCCGACCGCTACGCCGTTCCGTTCACGGCGGTGTCGGTCTCGATCGCCGGTCTCGCCTGGATCATCAGCGGCGACCCGGCCCGGTTCGCCGAGGTTCTGGTGGTGGCCACCCCCTGCCCGCTGCTGATCTCCGCACCCGTCGCATTCATGGGCGGGATGAGCCGGGCCGCGCGCAACGGCATCATCGTCAAGGGCGGCGGCGTGCTCGAGATGCTCTCCCGCGCCAAAACCGTCGTCTTCGACAAGACCGGCACGCTCACCCACGGCACACCGACCATCGCCCGGGTGCTGCCCCAACCCGGCTTCGGCGAGGATGAACTGCTTGCCCTCGCCGCATCGGCGGAGCAGTACTCGTCACATGTGCTCGCGGCATCCGTTATCGCGGCGGCCCGCAGCCGCGGGCTCGAACTCACCTCGACGGAGACCGCGAACGAGGTTCCGGCGCACGGGGTCGTCGCCCGTTTGGGAGACCGCGAGGTGACCGTCGGCAAGCTGTCCTACATTCGTGACCGGGCACCGGATGCCGTGGCCGCGCCGCTCGAGGGCGGCGAACTGGCGATCTACCTCGCCGTCGACGGCCGGTTCGCCGGGAGCATCGTCGCCAGCGACAGTCTGCGGGAGAACGCACCGCAGACCATGGCCGACTTCCGTGCCCTCGGACTGAGTGACACCGTGATGCTCACCGGAGACGCCCGGCCCACCGCCGAGCACATCGCCGCACTGGTCGGGATCGAGCACGTGCAGGCGGACTGTCTGCCCGTGGACAAGGTCAACGCGGTGAAGGGCCTGGCCAAACGCCCGGTGATCATGGTCGGCGACGGCGTGAACGACGCGCCCGTGCTGGCCGTCGCCGATGTCGGCATTGCCATGGGCGCGCGCGGGGCCACTGCCGCGAGCGAGTCGGCAGACGTCGTCATCCTGATCGACGACCTGACCCGAACGGCGCGGGCGGTCGCGATCGGCCAGGACACCATCCGGATCGCACTGCAGAGCATCTGGCTGGGGATCGCCATGAGCCTCGGTCTCATGCTGCTGGCCGCGTTCGGTTTCATCCCGGCCACGGTCGGAGCCCTGCTGCAGGAATTCGTGGACCTGGCCACGATCCTGAACGCGTTGCGGGCGATCGGCGGCCGCCGGGATGCCGCGGTGAAGGCCCGGCTCGCCGCTCGCGAGCCGGTGTCGGCCGGCGTGCTCACCCGCTGACCCCGTCACGGAACCAATTCGACGGAGAATTTCGGCGAGAAGGGCATTTACCCTGAGTGTCAGCCTGTAGTGAGACAGTTCGTGTTTCACTACAGGCCGCGTTTGGGGCGGGGAATCGAGAGTCCAGTTGGATATTTCAGAGTTGCCCGAACGAGTATCGAAGTATCAGCGGTATAGCCCGAATGAGCGGTTGGCGATCCTGGGCCGGTGGGACACGCTCCTCGAGCATGGCCAGCGTTCCGCGTTCTGCCGTCAGCTCGGGATCAGTCCGAGCACGGTGAACGGGTGGGACAAACAGCGCCGTGAGGGGCTGCTGATCGTGTCCGATGCCCGTAAGAATAAGTACGTGATGAGCAAAGAAGAGCGCGCCGATTATCGGCGGCTGCAGCGTGAGAATGAGCGGTTGAAAGCGCAGCTGGACCAGTCGGAAGCTGCGGTGGAGGTGCTGGGAAAAGCATCCGAGCTCTTGGCTGCTTTGGCCAAGAGCTCGCAAATCAAGGCGCCCCCGCTGCCGGACCAACCCTCGATCCCGCCGGCGTTCCAGAGCCGGAAGCGGGACGAATAAGGTTCCGTGCCGTCACCGACCTCGCCGTCACGGGGATGTCGCGGGTCCGGGCCTGCCGTTTGGTCGGCTACTCGCGGGCCTCGTTCTACCGCCACGGCCGCCCCGCGGCCGATAAGCGGGCACCAATGCCGCAGGGCGATCGCTACCAGCCGGCGGCGTTGTCAGCCTCGGAGCGGGCGTCGGTGTTGGAGACCCTCAACCTCGCCACCTACGCCGGATTATCAGTGTGTCAGGCGTTCTACCGGGCCTGGGATGACGGCCACTATGTGGCGTCGAAGTCGTCCTGGTACCGCATCGCCCGCGAGGCCGGCCAAGTCGGCGACCGCCGCCGGCAGGCCACGGGCTCGCCCAAGAAGATCCCGGAACTGGTCGCCACCGGCCCCTCCCAAGTCTGGTCGTGGGACATCACGAAGGTCCGTGGCCCGCGCCGCGGCCAGCGGTTCCACCTTTACGTCATCATCGATATCTGGTCCCGCCGGGCCGTGGGCTGGCGGATCGAGAACTACGAAGACAGCGACCTCGCCCAAGACATGATCCAGACCGCCGTCACCTTGAACGGGAAAGCACCCGGCTACCTGCACTCCGATAACGGGGCCGCGATGGTCAGCCAACCCGTATCCGTGCTCTTGGAAAAGCTCGGCATCGGGAAGTCCTTCTCCCGGCCGAAAGTCTCCAACGACAACCCCTTCTCCGAAGCACTCTTCAAGACGCTGAAATACGACGAAGCCTTCCCGGGATCTTTCCCCGACCTCGCCACCGCCGAGGAATTCTGCCACTGGTTTTTCCGCGAATACAACCAGAACCACCGCCACTCCGGCATCGGCTGGCACACACCCGACAACGTCCACCACGGCCGCACCACTGCCATCAGCGCGGCCCGACGCAAGCTACTCGACCGCACCGCCACCGCGCACCCCGAACGATTCAATCACCGGCCCAAACCACCCACCCTGCACCGGCGCGTCTGCATCAACGACCCGCACCAAAAAACCATCCTCACCCTGTCTCACACAGGTTGACAAATACCGTTTAGGGCCCGGATGAGGCCGATGTCGGCAGAATCTCCGTCGAATTCGTCAGCGGCGCGGGGGCAGCGCGCGGCGGTCGGACGCCGGGCCACGGTTTACCCTGAGATAATGCGATTCGCACGAATCCGCCGCGGCGGCGAGACCCCCGGCGACAGCCGACCCCGGCTGTCCCGCGAGGTCTACGTGCTCGGCGTGATCGCGTTCTTCGTGATGGTGGGCTTCGGTGTGGTCGTACCGGTGCTGCCCGTCTATGTGCGCAGCTTCGGCGTGGGGTACCTGGAAATCGGTGCTGTGGTCTCCGCGTTCGCGCTGATGCGCTTCGTGGCGAGCCCCTTCACCGGCCGGCTGATCGACTGGGCCGGCGAACGGATGATCCTCGCCACCGGCATCGGGATCGTCGCCGTCTCGAGCGGGCTGGTCGGCGTGGCCCAGAACTATCCGCAGCTGCTGCTCCTGCGCGGTGCCGGCGGTGTCGGTTCGGCCATGTTCACGGTGGCGGCCATGACCCTCCTGCTCGGCTCCACGGCCCCGGGATTCCGGGCCAGGGCCATCGGGTTCTATCAGGGTGGGTTCCTGCTCGGCGGGATGGCTGGTCCCGCGCTCGGCGGACTCCTCGCCACGATCTCGCTCACGGCGCCCTTCTTCTTCTACGCCGGCACGCTCGCCGTCGCCGGTGTGCTCGGGCTCGTGCTGCTGCGCCCGGTGCGGGGAGGGACCGTCGCCGCCGCCGGCCCAGTGCCCGAGCGCATCCCGTTCCGCACGGTGCTGCGGGACACCCGCTTCCGGGCGGCGTGCATCGCCAACTTCTCCACCGGCTGGAACTCGTTCGGCGTGCGCAACGCGCTGATCCCCGTGCTCGTCGTCGAGGTTCTGCGAGGCCCGACGGCGTGGACCGGCATCGCCTTCGCCTTCGCGGCCGTCGCGCAGACGGTGGCTCTTGCCCCCGCCTCGCGGTTCGTCGACACCGTGGGTCGCCGCCCGGCCATCATCGGGGCGTTCCTCGTTGCCGGAGTGACCATCCTCGCTGTTCCGTTCGCACCGAATATCGTCGTGCTCACGGCGCTGCTCTGTGTCTACGGGGTGGCCTCGGCCTTCATGGGAACCGCACCGGCCGCATCCGTCGGCGATGCCGCCGGAGCCGGCGGAGGGCGCCCCGTCTCGGTGTTCTCGATGTTCTCCGACCTGGGCGCCATCGTCGGCCCGCTGGCCGCCGGACTTCTGGTCGACAGCGTGTCCTATCCCGTCGCCTTCGGAGTGGGTGCCCTGCTCTTCTTCGCGACCTCGGCCTACGCGCTGCGGATGCCGCGGCCTGCCCGCCGCACGTGACGGTTCATGTCGCCGTTACTAGAAGATAGATTCGAGATTATTATCAACAATAGGTGACAGACTCTCGTTTACGCGTACTATCTTTGGTATTCTCAAACCATGACCACCACCGCAGACGACCTCAGAACGGCAACGGATGCCGTCGCTCGCCTGGGCTCGTCCTGCGCCGACTACGAGGCCCTGCCCGACGCCGAGGTGCTGGCCGGTCAGAGGCAGATCGCGGCCGCGCGCCGCCTCTTGGATACCCGCTCCGCCTGGATGGCGGCAACCATCGCCCGCCGGTCTCGGCCCGAGCTCGGCCACTCCGGTCTCGCCGCGCAGCAGGGGTTCCTCTCACCGGAGGCGCTGATCCAGACCGTGACCGGCTCAACCAAGAACGACGCGTTCAAGCTCGTTGCCGTCGGCACGATGATGGCCGATGCCGAAGCGGCGGAGAAACGCGTTGAGGCGGCCGTGGAGTCGCCCGACAGCGATCCCGGTCTCGTCGCCGCTTTCGTGGCGAAGGTGCCGTGGCAGGCGCCGATCGCCCGGGCCGTCACCGACGGCACCCTCTCGGTCGATGCGGCCGAGTCGATCCGTTCCGGCCTCGGCCAGATCGATGCCGCGGTCACCGCCGACAAGCTCGGCACCGCCCTCGAGGCGCTCCTTGTCGAGGCGGCGTCGCTGAATGTCGACCAGGTCTTCAAACTCGCCCGGCGCCTGCGCGACCAGCTCGACGAGGCCGGCATCGCCGCCCGGGAGAAGCAGGCCCACGACGACCGGTTCCTGCGGGTCTACCGGCTCGGCAACGGCAAGGTGCGCCTGCACGGGCTCTTCGCCCCCGAAGACGGCGAATTCGTCCTTTCCGTGTTCGACTCCGTGACCAGCCCGCGCCGTGGCGGCGTGCGCTTCGTCGACAAAGAGAAGGCCGCCTGGGCGAAACGGATGCAGGACGACCCGCGCAGCACCGGTCAGATCGCCGCCGACGCTCTGGTGCAGTTGCTGAAGATCGCCGGCGAGGCCGACCAGGGCCGCGTCTTCGGCGGCCGCCGCCCCGCGGTGCGGGTGATCGTGACCGAGAAGGCCGTGAAGCCGGGCCAGCCGGGCGCCGCCGCTCGCGAAGGCGCCGCCCATGGTCAGATCGAGGGCAACCCCGTGCCGATCTCGCAGGAGACCATCGACCGGTTGCTCTGCGACACCGGAACCCGCGGCATCCAGGTTGACGACACTGGGCAGATCATCAACGTCGGCCGCGACCAACGTCTCTTCACCGAAGCGCAGCGCGCCGCGATGGGGGTCCGCGATGGGGGCTGCCGGTGGGTCGATTGCGATCGATCACCCGCGTGGTCTGAGGCGCACCACATCAACGAATGGTTGAGAGACAACGGGTACACCGACCTTGCCGACGGGGTGCTGCTCTGCCATCCGCACCACCTGCTCCTGCACAACCAGCACTGGAGCATCATCCGCACCGGCAACGACTACTGGCTCAAACCGCCCGTGGAGGTTGACCCGGAGCAGACCCTGATCCCGCTGCCGAGCAAACGGGCCACTCTGTAGGAGCTGGTCTCTGGTCTCTGGTCTCTGGTCTCTGGTCTCTGGTCTCGACAGGCTCGACCACCGTCGTGGGAGCGTCTGGAGGGTGGGTCGCCGGGTCTCGACAGGCTCGACCACCGGGTCTCGACAGGCTCGACCACCGGGTCTCGACAGGCTCGACCACCGGGTCTCGACAGGCTCGACCACCGCGCGGAGGTCAGGCGGTGGGGCAACCGAGATCGAGGCGGGGGGGGGGCAGGGCGGCCACCGTCCCCCTGTCGTCCCGGCGGGCGCAATCGAGCAGGACAGGATGTGGTGGCCACCGGTCAATCGCAGGTAGAGAATGGGTTCACCCGGAACATAGCCGAGCATCCGATGGACCGGCACGGGGTGTCGCCACGGATCCAGATCGAGGACCTCACCGGGTTCAAGGGTGAGGATGACACCGTGGAGCGCGATTCCCTGGCCGAAGTGCGTCAGTCCCGGCGAGCCCGGAGTTCCGCGTACCGGGATCAGGGCGGAGGGGCGGGAACGGTTAGCGCAGTTCCGCGCGGCCGGAGATGACGCCGCTGACCGTGGCGACCAGGGCGAAGACCACTCCTACGAGCGGCAGGCCGAGGTCCCACCAGGCGAGTGCCGCGGAACCGAAGACGCAGATCTCGATGACCGCTTTGCCGAACGGGTCGAGACGGAAGACCGCCTTCGGGGAACGGAACAGCGCCCAGACCAGGATGGCGAAGGCCGGGGTCAGGATGCCGACCAGCACGCCGGGCCAGGGCAGCGGCCACGTCGCGAAGCCCCAGATTCCCAGGCTGATGAACGCGAACAGTTCGAGCAGGAATCGCACGATGTCGTTGGGGCTGGTCTTCGTGCTGGTCTCGGTCACTTGCCCCATCCTACCGAGCACTCAGCGACTACCTGGAGGCGGGCACTCACTTGAAGATGATGGTGCGGGCGCCGTCCAGCAGCACCCGGTGCTCGGCGAACCAGGTGACGGCCTGGGTCAGGGTGCGGCTCTCCTCATCCTGCCCGATGGCGACGAGTTCGGCCGGAGTGCGCGAATGGTCCACCCGCACGACGTTCTGCTCGATGATCGGACCCTCGTCGAGGTCGCCGGTGACGAAGTGAGCCGTGGCCCCGATCAGCTTCACTCCGCGGGCGTGGGCCTGCTTATAGGGGTTGGCGCCCTTGAATCCGGGAAGGAAGGAATGGTGGATGTTGATGGCACGGCCCTCGAGCAGCTCACAGAGAGCGGGGGAGAGGATCTGCATGTACCGGGCCAGCACGACGAGCTCGATGTTGTGCTCGTCGATGGCCTCGACGACGCGGGCTTCGAAGGCCGCCTTGCTGTCGGCATCCGTCACCGGACGGGACTCGAACGGCACCCCGTAGAAACCGACCAGGTCGCGGAGCGTGCCGTGGTTGCTCAGCACCAGCGGCACCTCGATCGGAAGCTGGCCGCCGCGCTGCCGGAAAAGCATGTCGTTGACGCAGTTGCCGGCGGTCGACGCCAGGATCAGGGTGCGCTGGGGGCGTCCGACGACATCGATGACGGATTCCATCTCGTACCGGCGCACGACCGGTGCGAGCTCCTCCTCGAGCTCGGCCCGTGTGGCCGGGGACTCCACCTGCAACCGCATGAAGAAGCGGCCGGTGTCGGCACTGGTGAACTGCTGGCTCTCGGTGATGTTGCCGCGCGCTCGCACGATCGCACCGCTGACGGCGTGCACGATACCCGGCTGGTCGACACAGACGAGGGTGATCACCCAGTGGTGGCGGGGGTTCGGCGCAAGCGAAGAAGTCATCCGACTAGGTTACCGGCCCCATGGCACCGGCCGTTGCGCGTTTGCTAGGCTGGTCGATGGTCGGCGCAGCACGCCGGCCCCGGGCGCGCACGTCGGCGCGCAGTCAATCCGGACCGGCCCGCGGCACGACCGCGCAGCCACTGTTCCCGTCTGTGAGCCACAGCGCCATGTCATTCACCGCACCCATCAATCTGCCTCGGGATTCGGGCGACTCGCCTTCGACCCCCGACGCCGCCGCCCCGTTCCCCTGGGTGGGCCTGCTCGCCCTGGCCGCCGCCGTCTTCCTCTCCGTCACCTCCGAGATGCTGCCGACGGGGCTGCTGCCCGATATGAGCCGGGCTCTCGGGGTCAGTGAGGGGCAGATCGGTTTGCTCGTCTCCTGGTTCGCTTTCACGGTGGTGCTCACGAGCACGTCACTGGCCCACGTCACCCGCCGCCTGCCTCGGCACGGGCTGATCGTGCTCGTGCTCGTCGTGCTCGCAGTCAGCAACGTGCTCACCGCCATCGCCCCGAACTACGCGTTCATGGTGGGTGGGCGCATCATCGGCGGCATGGCGCACGGCTTGTTCTGGGCCGTGGTCGGCGCGTACGCCGCCCATCTCGTTCCCCGTGAGCAGATCGGTCGCGCCGTCGCCATCACCGTCTCGGGTGGAACGCTCGCGTTCGTGTTCGGAGTGCCCATCGCCACCGCCGCCGGCCACCTGCTCGGCTGGCGGCTGTCGTTCCTGGCCCTCGCCGGCCTCATGCTGGTGGGCGCGGTCGTCGTCTGGCGCTTCCTGCCCCCGGTGTCGCATTACGGGGCCCGCGTGACGGATGCCGCAGCAGCCGACTCCGCCGCTTCCGCTTCCGCCGCGACCGACGGTCCCGGGTCCGCTGTGGAACACCCTGCGGCCGTTGTCCCCGAACCACGCCGCGACCCCACGATGCGCGCCGTGATCCTGCTCTGCACCATCACCGGCCTGACCATGGTCGGCCACTACACCTTCTACACCTACATCGCCCCGTTCCTGATCGACGAGATGGGCGTGGGATCCGGTGCGGTCGCGCCCCTGCTGTTCGCCTACGGGATCGCGGGCGCGGTCGGCCTGGTGCTCTCCGGGACGGTTTTCGGCCCCAGGCCGCAGCTCGGCCTCGTCATCGGTATCGCCGTGTCGGCGCTGAGCGTCACGGTGCTGGCGCTCTTCGCCGCGACGCTGCCGGTGGCGATCACCGCCTTCGTGCTCTGGGGTCTGGCCTTCGGCGTGCTTCCGCCGCTGCTGCAGACGCGGCTGCTGCACACCGCCTCGCGGCGCATCCGTGACACCGCGAGCGCGATCTACACCACCGCCTTCAACGCCGGAATCGGCGGCGGCGCCCTGCTCGGCGCCACACTCCTGGGCACGGTCGGGATGACGGCGGTGCCGCTGGTCTACGTCGGAATCCTGGCCCTGGCGTTCGTGCTCGTGATCGTCAGCGACGTGGTCGTGCGGCGCCGAGCGGACTGACGGCCGGCACCCGACCCGACACCGCCGGCCCACCGAACCGACACGAATGGGGGGTGCGGACGCATCCGTACCCCCCATTTCCGTCGGTTCAGGCTGTCGGTTCAGCGACCGCCGGTGTACGGGACCGCCGCGAGGATCTCGACCTGGACGGTGGAGTTGTTCGGCGTCGTGTACGACACGGTGTCGCCGACGTAGGACCCGATAATGGCCTTGCCCATCGGCGACGACGGGGAATACACGTCCACCTCCACCGCCGGGTCGAGGGAGACGAGTTCGCGCTCGCCGAGCAGGAACACCGTGGCCCGGGTGTCGCCGGAGAGCATGGCGGTGATCCGCATGCCTGGCTCGACCAGGCCGTCGTCGGGTTTGATGGAGGCCTCGGCCTGGCTGAGGGTCTTGCGCAGCTCACGGATTCGCTCTTCCGTGGCCGCGTCGGGGCTGGGCTGACTGGCCAGTACGGCGAGTTCCTCGATCAGGAGGGCGAGCGCGCTGGGTGGCATCCACACCGATTCGGTGGTCATAGGGTTCTCCGTAACGTCGCGAGACGATCTGCCTCGCAGTGATCAATCGGCCATGTTAGCCGCACCGGCTGGCGGGAAGCGGAATGGCGACTTGTGGGCGTGGCGGTTATTCCGTCCGGTTGTCGTCCGTCGGATCGGTTCCGCGCAGCCGGTCGGACAGCGGCCGGTTGGGCAGAATCGGGACCTGGCCGGTGAACCCCTCGCGGGCGCTCGCGATCTCGAGGATGCGGCCGCGGCAGGCATACCAGCCCACGATCAGCAGCGGGATGATGATCACGAGCGAGCTGATCGTGAGCGTGCCGACGGGCCAGTCGAAGGCCATCAGCACGAGCACGGCGACGAGGAAGGCCAGGCTGGCGTAGCCGGTGTACGGGGCCCCGAACAACCGGAATGCCGGTCGCTGCAGGATGCCGAGCTTCGACCAGGCGTGCAGGCGCAGCTGGCAGAGCACGATCATGCCCCAGGCGCTGATGATGCCGATGGCCGCCATGTTCAGCACGATCTCGAACGCCTTGTCGGGCACGACGGCGTTCAGGCCGACGCCCAGCAGGGTGACCACGCCGGTGAGCAGGATGCCGCCGAACGGCACGCCCGTGCGGCTCACCTTGCCGGCGAAGCGCGGTGCCGATCCCGCCAGCGCCATCGATCGCAGGATGCGCCCGGTGGAGTACAAGCCCGCGTTGAGCGAGGACAGGGCGGCCGTGAGCACGACCAGGTTCATGATCACGTCGACGCCGCCGACACCGATGGTGCCGAAGAACGTGACGAACGGGCTCTCGCCGGCCTTGTAGGCGGTGTACGGCAGCAGCAGTGACAGGAGCAGGATCGAGCCCACGTAGAACACGGCAATGCGGATGATGACGGTGTTGATCGCCTTCGGCATCACCTTCTCCGGGTTCTGAGTCTCCCCGGCGGTCGTGCCGACCAGCTCGATCGAGGCGTAGGCGAAGACGACGCCCTGCACCACGAGAACGGATGCGATCAGTCCGTTCGGCAGCCAGCCCCCGTTCTCCCCGATCAGGCTGAAGCCCGCTTCCTGGCCGGGGATCGGCGTGCCGAAGATGACCATCCAGGTGCCGACCAGCAGGAAGGCCACGATGGCGAGCACCTTGATCAGGGCGAACCAGAACTCGAGTTCACCGAACACGCTGACCGACAGGAGGTTCAGGGAGAGCACCACGGCGAGGGCGGCGAACGCGTACAGCCACTGCGGCACGTCGCCGAAGGGCGCCCAGTACTTGGCGAAGAAGTTCATGTAGATCGCCACGGCCGTGACGTCGACGATGGCGGTCATCACCCAGTTCAACCAGTAGAGCCAGCCCGTGACGAACGCCGTCTTCTCGCCGAAGAACTCGCGGGCGTAGGAGACGAACGAGCCCGACGACGGCCGGTGCAGCACGAGCTCGCCGAGGGCGCGCAGGATCAGGAACGCGAAGAAACCGCAGATCGCGTAGACGAAGACAAGGGAGGGGCCCGCGGTGGCGAGGCGCCCTCCCGCCCCCAGGAACAGGCCGGTTCCGATGGCTCCGCCGATGGCGATCATCTGCACCTGGCGGGCCTTGAGACCCTTGTGCAGTCCCTCGTCCTCGTGCACGTTGACGGCGTCGGAGATGTGCTCGAACGGCGTCTCGGTGCCGCGCCCGTGGTACTCGGGGTGGTCAGGTCTGTGGGGGAGTTGAGGCCCCCGGCTTGCACGCGTCATGGGGCTCTTCCGATAGATCGGGTTTCCGCCAACCCTAGCGGCCCCCGGACGGGGTGTGCGCCATCGGACCTCCGGTAGACTGAGATCGACACTCTGACTGGGAGAGAGCCGGGAGGCCGCATGGCGACGATCCTCCTCATTTTCGCGGCCGTTTCCGCGCTGACGCCCCTCCTCACCCGGTGGCTCTCGCTGCGAGTCTTCTACGTGATCGCGTTGCTCCCGGCGGCAGCCTTCGTCTACACGCTGGGCCAGACCCCGTTCGTCATCTCGGGCGGCTCGGTGACGGAGTCCGTCCCGTGGATCCCCGCGCTGGGAATCTCGCTATCGTTCCGCGTCGACACCCTCGCCTGGCTGCTCGCCCTCGTCGTGACCGGGGTCGGCGCCCTTGTGCTGATCTACTGCGCCCGCTACTTCACGGCCGACGAACCCGCACTTGGGCGTTTCGCCGCGGCCCTGCTGGCGTTCGCCGGCACCATGTACGGTCTGGTCACGGCCGACGACATCGTCGTGATGTTCATTTTCTGGGAGATCACGAGCGTGCTCTCCTACGTCTTGATCGGGCACTACACGTTCAAGAGGGCCAGTCGCGGCGCCGCCCTGCAGGCGCTGCTGGTGACGACCTTCGGCGGACTGATCATGCTGATCGGTGTCGTGATCCTCGCCGTGGAGGCCGGAACCACCTCCCTCGCCGCCATCGTCGCCGACCCCGTCACCGGGCCGGTCGCCACCTGGGCGGTGCTGCTCATCCTGGTCGGGGCGCTGTCGAAGTCCGCGCTCGTGCCCTTCCACTTCTGGCTGCCGGCCGCGATGGCGGCGCCGACCCCGGTGAGCGCCTACCTGCACGCCGCCGCGATGGTCAAGGCCGGCATCTACCTGGTGGCCCGCCTCGCCCCCGGCTACGCCGACACTCCGGGCTGGATGCCCGTGCTCGTCACCCTCGGCGTCGGCACCATGCTGGTCGGCGCGTGGCGGTCGCTGCGCCAGTACGACCTCAAGCTGGTGCTCGCCTACGGCACGGTCAGCCAGCTCGGCTTCCTCATGGTCGTGGTCGGCTTCGGCACCCGGGATGCCGCGCTCGCCGGGGTGGCGCTGCTCCTCGCCCATGCGCTCTACAAGTCCTCGCTGTTCCTGACCGTGGGCATCATCGACCACCGCGCCGGCACCCGCGACTGGCGCCAGCTCTCCGGCGTGGGGCGCACCGCGCCCGCGCTGGCCGTGATCGCCCTCGTGTCGGTCGCCTCCATGGCCGGTATTCCGCCGCTGCTCGGTTTCGTCGCGAAGGAAGCCGTGTTCACGGCATTCCTCGAGGCAGCCCTGGCCGGTGACGGATGGGGCTGGGTCGCCCTGGTCGGCACCGTGCTCGGCTCGGTTCTGACGGTCGCCTACAGCGCCCGCTTCTTCTGGGGCGCGTTCGGCACCCGGGTGAGCCTCGCGGACACCGCCCTGCACCCCGCGCGCTGGGACTTCCAGCTGGCACCGGGACTGCTCGCCGTGGCCACCGTGCTGCTCGGCCCGCTCATCTTCCTGCTCGACCCGGTGCTGGCGTCCTACGCCGACACCGTGCCCGGCGGCGGCGACTACCATCTCGCCCTCTGGCATGGCTTCGAACCCGCGCTCGCCCTGAGCGCCGCGGTGGTGCTGCTCGGTGCCGTGCTGTTCTGGAGACGACAGGGCGTGTCCCGGCTGCAGGGCAGGGTCCCGGCCTACATCGACGCCGGCCAGGGCTACGGCTCCACCGTGCGCGGCATCGACCGGGCCGCGGCCCGCATCACCCACTTCGCCCAGCAGGGCGGGCTGCCGCAGTACCTCTCCACCATCCTCGTTGTCTTCGTGCTGGCACTGGGCTTCGCGGCCTTCATCAACCGCAGCTGGCCCGACGCCATCGTGCTCTGGGACTACCCGGGCCAGGTCGTGATCGCCCTCATCATGGGCATCGCTGCGGTGATGGCGGCTCGCGTCGGGGAGCGCATCACGGCCGTGCTGCTCGCCGGCGTCACCGGATACGGCCTTGTCGCGCTCTTCGCCTTCCACGGCGCTCCCGATCTGGCCCTGACGCAGGCTCTGGTCGAAACGATGACGATCGTCGTTTTCGTCCTCGTCCTGCGTCGGCTGCCCCAGAAGATCGCCCAGCACAACCGGCCCATGAAGCGCCGCCGCCGCGCGCTGATCGGCGTGCTGGTCGGTGCCGTGATGGGCACCATCGGCGTGATCGCGCTCGGTGCCCGGCAGGCCCCCAGTATCGCCGGCGAGTTCCCGCGCCTCGCACTGGAGGAGGGTCACGGGCGGAACATCGTGAACGTCATGCTCGTGGACATCCGTGCCTGGGACACCATGGGAGAGATCTCCGTGCTGATCGTCGTGGCCACCGGCGTGGCCAGCCTGCTGTTCGTCTCGGGTCGAAACGCCGACCTGCCGAGGATGGGCGAGTCCGAGAAACGGCGCAGCCTGATGCACCGCCGCAAAGTCGTCGCCGACCCGCATGCGCCCTCGGACGGGCATGCCGTGACGCGCCAGTCCTGGCTGCTGGCCGGTCGTACGATCGCCGAGAAGGACCGGTCGATCATGCTCGAGGTACTCGTGCGACTGCTCTTCCACCCGGCCATCATCGTCTCCGTCTTCCTCCTCTTCGCCGGCCATAACGAGCCGGGCGGCGGTTTCGCCGGCGGTCTGATCGCCGGTCTGGCACTCGTCTCCCGCTACCTCGCCGGAGGACGCTACGAGCTGGGCGAGGCCGCGCCGATCGACCCCGGGAAGATCCTCGGGCTCGGCATCGTGCTGGCCGTGGGAATGGCCGTCGTTTCGCTCTTCTTCAGTGGGCTTCCGCTGGAATCCGCCTACTTCGAAACCTCGGTGCCCGTGTTCGGTTCCCTCTCCTTCGGCACCTCGACCATCTTCGATGTGGGGGTCTACCTCGTCGTGGTCGGCCTGGTGCTGGACATCCTGCGCAGCCTCGGCAGCGAGGTCGACCGGCAGAGTGATATCGAGACCGATCCGCGCCCGCGGTCGCAGCAGGGTGTGGAGGCTTCGGCATGAGCGCCTCCCTCACCCTCGTCGTCGTGATGGCGGTCATGTACGCGGCCGGCGTCTACGTGATGCTCGAACGCAGCCTCACCCGCGTCTTGATCGGCTTCCTCCTGGTGGGCAACGCCACCAACCTGCTGCTGTTCCTGATGAGCGGCCGCCCCGGCACTGCACCGATCGTGACCGGCACCGCCTCCGACGCTGACATGGCCGACCCGCTGCCACAGGTGCTCATGCTCACCGCCATCGTGATCAACTTCGGCATCACGGCGCTGATCCTCGCTCTCATCTATCGGTCCTGGTGGCTGGCTCAGCTCGGCGACGAGGGCGACACGCTCACCGATGAGCATGCCGCCGAGACCCTCGCAGGCACGGAGGAGTCCTTCCGGTCGGTGACCGACGACGAAGCGGCCAGTCAGGAAGACCTCGACGCGAGCGAACGTGAGCAAGCAAGCGGGCGCGCACCCGCGAGCGAGCGCGACCCTGCCGACGCCCCGGGGGAGGCGATGAACCGATGAATATCACCGCGAATACTCTCGTTCCCCTTGTCGTCGCGATCCCGCTGTTGGGTAGCGCGCTGACCCTCGCCCTCGGCCGACGCCGGCCCCAGCAGATCGCCGTGAGCGTGCTGGCCCTGACCACGGTTGTCGTCATCAGCGCCGTGCTCCTGGGGCAGGTGGATCAAAGCGGCCCGGCCGTGGTGCATGTGGGCGGCTGGGATGCCCCGTGGGGCATCGTGCTCGTCGTCGACCGGCTCTCGGCGATCATGCTCCTGATCTCGGCGCTGATGCTGCTCGGCGTGCTGCTGTTCGCCGTCGGTCAGGGAATCGTCGACGGTGATCGGGAGACGCCGGTCTCGATCTTCCACCCGACCTATCTGGTGCTCGCGGCCGGCCTCTTCAACGCGTTCATCGCGGGTGACCTCTTCAACCTGTATGTCGGGTTCGAGATGCTGCTGTCGGCCAGCTACGTGCTGTTGACGCTCGGCGGCACGGGAGCGCGCATCCGGGTCGGCGTGACTTATGTCATCGTGAGCCTCGTCTCCTCCCTGCTGTTCCTCAGTGCCATCGCGCTGATCTATGGGGCAACGGGCACCGTGACCATGGCCCTGATCGCCGACCGGGTCGGGGACCTCCCGGCCGACGTGCAGCTCATCCTCAATCTGCTGCTCCTGCTGGCGTTCTGTGTGAAGGCCGCGGTGTTCCCGCTGTCGTTCTGGCTGCCCGACTCCTATCCCACCGCTCCCGCCCCGGTCACGGCGGTGTTCGCCGGCCTGCTGACGAAGGTCGGTATCTACGCGATCATCCGCACCCAGACCCTGCTTTTCCCGGAGAGTCCGCTCTCGGTGCCCCTGATGGTGGTGGCGTTCCTGACCATGATCGTGGGTATCCTCGGCGCGCTCGCGCAGGCGGACATCAAGCGGCTGCTGTCGTTCACGCTGGTGAGCCACATCGGCTACATGATCTTCGGCATCGCGATGGGCACCCAGGCGGCCATCACGGCCACCATCTACTACGTTGTGCACCACATCACCGTGCAGACTGCGCTGTTCCTCTGCGCCGGGCTGATCGAGCGAGTGGGTGGAACCACGTCGCTGGCCCGTCTGGGCGGGCTGCTCAAGGCGGCGCCGTTCGTGGCCCTCCTCTTCTTCGTGGGGGCGCTCAACCTCGGCGGGATTCCACCGTTCTCCGGGTTCCTCGGCAAGTTCGCCCTCTTCCAGGCGGGTGCCGAGATCGGCGACCCGGCCACCTACATCGTGATCGCCGCCGGGGCCGCGACCTCGCTGCTCACGCTGTATGCCCTGGCGCGCGTCTGGAACATCGCGTTCTGGCGGTCCCCGGAAGAGGTGTCGGACTACGAGTCCCCGATGCTGGACCGCCTCGTCGAAGACCCCGAGGACACCGGTACGGTCAAGACCCGCACGATCTCGCCCCTGATGACGGGAGCGACGACGGCGCTTCTGGCGTTGACCATTGCGCTCACCGTGTTCGCCGGGCCGGTCTTCGGACTCGCTTCACGTGCTGCCACCAACATCGAGAACCCGTCCACCTACATCGACGCCGTCTTCCCGAACGGAATGCCATGACCACCAGGAAGGAACGACTCAAGGCCACTCTGAACCAGGTGCCGCTGTTCCTGGGGCTGATACTCCTGTGGATGCTGCTCTGGGGGTCCTATTCCGGGCTCACCGTGCTCACCGGGGCGTTGCTGGCCGTGATCGTCTCCGTCGGCTTCTACCTGCCTGCCGTCGAGCTGGGGCTGCGGGTGAACCTCTGGTACTCCTTCGTCTATTTCTCGAGGCTTCTGTTCGACATCGTGCTCGGTTCGGTGCAGGTTGCGGTCCTGGCGCTCTCACCGCGCTACACACCCAGTAATGCCATCGTGGCCGTGCATCTCCGGACCCGCAGCGACTTCGTATTGACGCTGACCGGGGTGTCGACGTCCATCGTGCCCGGGGCGATCGTGGTCGACGTGGACCGGGTGCGATCCACCCTGTACCTGCACGTGCTCAACGTCCATCGGCCGGAACAGGTGGAGAAATTCCGGAAGGGCGTCCTGGCCGAGGAGCGCCGAATCGTCATGGCCCTCGGATCACGGGCGGACGTTGAACGCCTCCGCCGGGTCAGCGGCGAAGACCGGAGTGAAAAAGACCAGCACGCACGCACCCAGCATGCGCGCGAGAAAAGGAAGCGGGGAGGAATCACCTGATGCACATCGTCGCCATCATCGCCGGGATACTATTCGGGGCCGCGGCCCTCATATCCCTCTACCGGATCGTGCGCGGGCCGACCGTGCTCGACCGGGTTATCGCTTCGGACGTCCTCGTCGCCACCGTGATCTGCGCTCTCGGCGCGGAGATGGCCTTCAACCGTCACACCGACACTCTCGCCGTGCTCCTGGCACTCGCCCTGTTCGCCGTTCTCGGATCGTTGAGTGTCGCCCGTTTCCTGCCCGTTCGGGACACCGAATGAGCGACGAACTGCGTGACGTGATCTCGGCGGTACTGGTGCTCGCCGGTGCGGTGATGTGCCTCGCGGCCGGGGTCGGCCTCATCCGTTTTCCGGATGTATTGTCCCGGCTCCACGCCGCCACGAAACCGCAGATTTTCGGGCTGATGGCGATCACGGCCGACGTGGCGTTGAACAACTTCACCGTGGGCACCGTCACTCTCGTCATCGCCATCGTCGTGTTCCAGGCCCTGACTGCGCCGGTGGTGGCGCATCTGGTGGCCCGGTCCTCCTACGACACCCACCATGTGCGCATCGACGTGCTCATACTCGATGAGCTGGGCACCCGGCCCGACTGATAAGATCGACCCTGTCGCGACTGGCGTAGCACGAAAGATGGTTCACCATCGGGGAGCGACTGACACGGTTAGTGACCGCACGCCTGGGCCACGACGATTGATCATCACGTCGTAATCAAAAAGTCTGAGGAGACCCCGTGCCCGATTCCGTGCCTTCGACCGTTCTGCGGTCCACGTTCAATGAGCCCCTCTCGCGGGTCGACCCCGAGATCGCCGCCGTCCTCGAGCAGGAGCTCGGACGCCAGCGCGACTACCTCGAAATGATCGCCAGCGAGAACTTCGTGCCACGCGCGGTGCTGCAGTCGCAGGGCTCGGTGCTCACCAACAAGTACGCCGAGGGCTACCCGGGACGCCGCTACTACGGTGGCTGCGAGTACGTCGACGTCGCCGAGCAACTCGCCATCGACCGCGCCAAGTCCCTGTTCGGCGCCGCGTACGCCAACGTGCAGCCTCACTCCGGCGCCACAGCGAACGCCGCCGTGCTCTCGGCCATCGCGGCCCCCGGCGACACCATCCTCGGCCTGGAGCTCGCCCACGGCGGCCACCTCACCCACGGGATGAAGCTCAACTTCTCCGGCAAGCTCTACAACCCGGTCGCGTACGGGGTCGACCCGACCACCTTCCTGGTCGACATGGACGTCGTGCGCGAGAAGGCGCTCGAAACCAGGCCCAAGGTCATCATCGCCGGCTGGTCCGCCTACCCGCGTCACCTCGACTTCGCAGCCTTCCGCAGCATCGCCGACGAGGTCGGCGCCATGCTCTGGGTCGACATGGCCCACTTCGCCGGACTCGTCGCCGCCGGCCTGCACCCGTCCCCGGTGCCCTACGCGGATGTCGTATCCACCACGGTGCACAAGACGCTCGCCGGTCCCCGCTCCGGTCTGATCCTGTCCCGGGACATGGCGTTGGCGAAGAAGCTCAACTCGAACGTGTTCCCCGGCCAGCAGGGCGGGCCGCTGATGCATGTGATCGCCGCCAAGGCGACCGCGTTCAAGCTCGCGGCCGAGCCCGAGTTCAAGGAACGTCAGGAGCGCACCCTGCGTGGTGCCAGCATCCTCGCCGACCGGCTGATGGCGGATGACTCCCGCGCCGGCGGCGTCGACGTGCTCACCGGCGGCACCGACGTGCACCTTGTGCTCGCCGACCTCCGCAACTCGCCGATCAACGGCCAGCAGGCCGAGGACGCCCTCCACGCGGTGGGCATCACGGTCAACCGCAACTCGGTGCCGTTCGACCCGCGCCCGCCGATGGTCACCAGCGGCCTGCGCATCGGAACCCCGGCCCTGGCCACCCGTGGCTTCGGCGACGAGGAGTTCACGGTCGTCGCCGACGTCATCGCCGAGGCCCTCAAACCCGACGCCGACATCGAGGGCCTCCGCGCCCGCGTCAAGGTGCTCACCGACGCGTTCCCGCTGTACCCCGACCTGCAGCAGTAACACCCGCCGCGCCCTCTCGGAGCGGGCCCGACCCCGCGCCCTGCGCCTGGCCCCCGGCCTGAACGAATTCGACGGAGATTGTGCGTTGAGAACGCGCTGACGGCATCCGTCACCGGCGTGTCGCGTAAAATCTCCGTCGAATTCGCACGCGTCTCCGGCCTCCGGGCACGCAGCACTGACGAACTTGAGAATGACCGAGTGAATGGATCCACAATGACGGCAATCACCCTCGACGGAGTCAAGACGGCGTCCGCGGTCAAGACCGAGCTCATCGACCGCATCGCGGAGTTGCGCGCGCACGGCATCGTGCCCGGACTCGGCACCCTCCTGGTCGGCGACGACCCGGGATCGCGCTCGTATGTCGCGGGCAAGCACCGCGACTGCGCCGAGGTCGGCATCGAATCCATCCGCATCGACCTGCCCGCGTCGGCGACCAGCGCCGATGTGCGCGCCGCGATCACAGACCTCAACTCCGCGCGTGAGGTGACCGGGTACATCATCCAGTTGCCCTTGCCGGTCGGCCACAACGACAACGCCATGCTCGAACTGATCGACCCGTCCAAGGATGCCGACGGCCTGCACCCGACGAACCTCGGCCGGCTGGTGCTCGGCATCGAGGGCGAACTGGACTCGCCGCTGCCCTGCACCCCGGCCGGAATCGTCGAACTGCTGCGCCGCTACGAGGTGCCGATCGTCGGGCGACGTGTGGTCGTCGTCGGGCGAGGACTCACCGTCGGCCGCCCTCTCGGCCTGCTTTTCACCCGCAAGGGGCTGGACGCCACGGTCACTCTCACTCACTCCCGCACAGTCGACCTCGCCGGCGAAGTGCGCCGCGCCGACATCGTCGTGGCGGCCGTCGGCGTGCCGCACCTGGTCCAGGCCGACTGGGTGAAGCCCGGCGCTGCGGTGCTCGACGTGGGCATCACCCGGGTGACTGACCCGATCACGGGCAAGGGCACGCTGACCGGTGACGTGCACCCGGATGTCGCCGAGGTCGCCGGTCACCTGTCCCCGAACCCGCGCGGCGTCGGACCGATGACCCGCGCGATGCTGCTCTGCAACGTGGTGAAGGCCGCCGAGCTGTCCCTCGGCCGGTAGCCCGGCTCAGTCCTGCGGAACCGCGCTCACCGACGCGTGCAGGGCGGAGTGGCGCAGGTACTCCTCGGCGTTGTGGCCGAGACCGGCCACCTCGTCATCCGTCAGGGCGCGTCGTACCTTGGCCGGAACGCCGGCCACCAGCGACCGCGGCGGGATGACGGTGCCCTCGAGCACCACGGCTCCGGCGGCGACGAGTGACCCGGCCCCGACGACGGCGCCGTTCAGCACGGTCGCCATCATTCCGATCAGCGAACCGTCCTCGATCGTGCAGCCGTGCAGCACGGCCCCGTGTCCGACGGACACATTGCGCCCGACGATCAGCGGGAACCCGTGATCCACGTGGCAGGAGACGTTGTCCTGCAGGTTGGAGCCTGGACCGATCCGGATGGGCTCCGCCTCGGCCCGTAACACGGCGTTGTACCAGACGCTGGCATGCTCGGCCAGGGTCACGTTGCCCACCAGTACGGCGCCCGGTGCGACGTAGGCGCTCTCGGCGACGACGGGTCCCGGTCGGTCAGGAAGGGTGATGATGCGGGCGGCGCTGTCGGCAGTCATACGCGTCAGCCTAGCGCCCCCGTTGTGCCGGGCTCCGCCCGCCCCGAACGACCGTCCACCCTCCGCCGAACCGTGAGTATTACCTATCCGCTGCGTGCTTTCAGGAGCGTTTCCCACGGCTCGGCGAGGAGGGTCGTAGGATTTCAGCATGGTGAACACCGCGCATCCGTCCGTCGACCGGGTTCGGGAGGCGCTCCGCGCCCAGGGTCTGGACCCGGAGATCCGCTGGTTCGACGACGCGGCCACGACGGCGGCCGCCGCCGCGGAGGCGCTCGGCATCGACGTCGGTGCCATCGCGAATTCGCTCGTCTTCACCCTGGACGGCGAGCCGCTGCTCGTGCTCACGTCGGGGGCGCACCGGGTCGACGCGGCCTGGCTGGGGGAGCGGCTGGGCGGCACGATCGGACGTGCCTCGAAGGATGTCGTCAGGCAGGCCACCGGACAGGTGATCGGCGGGGTCGCGCCGCTCGGACATCCGTCACCGCTGCGCACCCTGGTGGACGTCGCCCTCGCCGAATTCCCCGTGGTCTGGGCCGCCGCGGGCCATGCGCACACCGTGTTCCCGACCACCTTCGACGAGCTCGTGCGGATCACCGACGGCGAGCCGACCGCGGTTGCCCCCTGACCATGCCCGGGCCGCCGGCGACGGATGTCCGGCTCGCCCCGTGCATAACTCCTGCAAATTCTGCGAAAAGTCTCGAAATCAGGCTGAATCAGGCCTCGGCCGACGAAATTGCAGGAGTTATGCCGAGGCCGCCCGAGTCGGGGCATGCTGCCATTCGGCGCCGAGCGCTATTCCTGGCGCCCCGCCCCATCGGCCGCGCGCACCACGAACAGGTCCGGGACCCCGAAGCCCTGGGCCGCGAAAGCGGCGATGACAGCCGCGGTCACCTGGGGGATCAGGGCGCTCGGGGTCAGGGCGATCGCCGCTCCGCCGAAACCACCACCGGTCATCCGGGCGCCGATGGCCCCGGCACCGCGGGCGGTCTCCACGGCGAGGTCCAGCTCGGGCACCGAGATCTCGAAGTCGTCCCGCATGGACAGGTGCGAGGCGTCCAGGAGGGCGCCGATCGCGGTCGGTCCCTGCGCGCGCAGTGTGCGCACGGTGTCCAGCACGCGCTGGTTCTCGGTGACCACATGCCGTACGCGGCGGAACGTCTCGTCGTCGAGCACGTCGGCGGCCCGGGCGAGGTCGTCCACGGTGAGGTCGCGCAGGGAGGTGACGCCCAGCATCCGTGCACCGAGTTCGCAGGATGCCCGGCGCGAGGCATACCCGCCGGTCGAGTGGGCGTGGCTCACCCGGGTGTCGATGATCAGCAGCTCGAGGCCGGCGGCGTCGAAGCCGAGCGGGATCACCTCGGCCTCGAGGCTGCGGCAGTCCAGGAACACGGCGGCGTCAGCCTCGCCGAGCAGTGACGCGGACTGGTCCATGATGCCGGTGGGGGCGCCGACGGCCCGGTTCTCGGCGAGCTGGCCCACTCGGGCGAGCACGCGCCGGTCGAGCCCGAGCTGCCAGAGGTCGTTCAGGGCCACGGCGACCGCGCTCTCGATCGCGGCGGACGACGACAGTCCGGCTCCGATCGGCACGTCAGAGTCGATGAACACGTCGAAGCCGGGCACGGCGGTCAGGTCCGCGCCGAACTGGCTGAGGGCCCAGGCCACGCCGAGCGGGTAGGCCGACCAGCCCGCCAGGTTCTCCGGGGTCAGGTCGTCGAGGGGAAGTTCAACGGTCTCCGCGGCGAACGAGCTCGCCACCCGCAGCAGGCGATCGTCGCGCAGGCTGAGCGCGACGACGGTGCGCCGGTTGATCGCGAACGGGAAGACGAAGCCGTCGTTGTAGTCGGTGTGCTCGCCGATCAGGTTGACGCGACCGGGGGCCGACCACAGCCCGGCGGGGGCCGCGTCGAAGCGGCTCGTGAAGCCATCCGTCACGGTCGTGATGAGGTCGTTCATGCGTGGGCCTGCCCTTCGAGCGTGGTGCTGATGGTGGAAACGGATGCCGCGGCGCCGGCGAGCTCGTCGGCCGCGTCCGCCGCGGCGGAGCGTTCGACCGCGCGGCGAATGTTGTCGGCCGCCTGCTCAGGTGTGACGTCGCCGATCCAGGCGCCCATGGCGGCCTCCGACCCGGCCAGGAACTTGAGCTTGTCCGCGGCCCGGCGGGGGCTGGTCACCTGCAGCATCAGTCGGATCTCGTCCCGGCGCACCGAAACCGGGGCCTGGTGCCAGGCGGCGATGTACGGCGTGGGGGTGTCGTAGAGGGCGTCGATGCCGCGCAGCAGCCGCCGGTAGAGCACGGCCAGCTCGTCGCGTTCGGCGAGGCTGGTCGCGGCGAAGTCGGGCACGTGGCGGTGCGGCAGCATGTGCACCTCGATGGGCCAGCGGGCGGCGAACGGCACGAACGCCGTCCAGTGCTCTCCGGTGAGGATGACGCGGCCGCCGGACTGCTCACTGGCGAGGATGTCGGCGAACAGGTTCGGCCCGTACTGGTCGAGAGATGCGATCACGCGCTGCGTGCGCGGCGTGACGTACGGGTAGGAGTAGATCTGGCCGTGCGGGTGGTGCAGGGTGACGCCGATGGCCTCGCCGCGGTTCTCGAACGGGAAGACCTGTTCCACGCCGGGCAGCTGTGAGAGGGCGTGCGTGCGTTCGGCCCAGGCCTCGATCACGGTGCGGGCGCGCACGACCGAGAGGCTCGCGAAGGAGCCCTCGTTCTCGGGGCTGAAGCAGACGACCTCGCAGCGACCGACCGATGTGCGGATGCGGTTCAGGCCGATGGTGTTCAGGTCGTCGAGCCCGGCGGGGGCGTCGGCATCGGTGAGCAGAGGCCCGAACGAGGGCGATTTGTTCTCGAACACGGCGACGTCGTAGTTGCTGGGCACCTCGGACGGGTTCCCCGGGGTCGACGGTGCGAGCGGGTCCAGGTGCGCGGGGGGCAGGAAGACCCGGTTCTGGCGGGCGGCGGCGATGGAGACCCATTCGCCGCTCAGGGGGTCCTGGCGCATCCGGGCCGTGGCGGGGCGCGGGTCGAGTTCGCGCAGGTCGGCCGCGCGTTCCGGCGGCAGGGTGGTCTGCGGGTCATCGAAGTAGATGAGATCCCGACCATCGGCGAGGGTGTGGCGGTGACGGATGATGCCGGTGTCGGCTACGAAGTCTGGTGTGTTCATGGCACACAACACGCTATCCGATTTGCGTATCTGAAACCAGAGGCTTCGCATTGAGAACTAAAGCAAACTAAGCGAAGATGGGGAGATGGCATCCGTTGAACCTCCTACCCCGGCCGATCCTGCCGGCGACCGCGACACGATTCCGGCCTACCAGCGGCGTGAGCAGATCCAGCGTCTGGTCGGAGAGCGCGGTTTCGTGCGGGTGCGGGAGCTGCGCGAGGCGTTCGGGGTGTCCGGTGTCACGGCTCGGGCCGACCTCGATCTGCTCGAGTCCGCCGGTTCGCTGCAGCGCGTGCACGGCGGAGCGGTTCCGGTCGCGTCTGCCGGCGGTCGTCCGCAGCGCGAGTCCTCGTTCGAGGAGGCGCTCGCGTCATCCGTGCTGCCCAAGCAGCAGATTGGAGCGCTCGCCGCGTCCCTGGTCACGAGCGGGCAAAGCATCATCCTCGATGTCGGCACCACCACGCTCGCGATCGCCCGTGCCCTGCTGGCTCGCACCGAGTTGACCGACGTCGTGATCATCACGAACGGGCTGAGCATCGCCCTCGCCCTCGAGCCCGCCATCCCACGGTTCACCGTGATCGTCACCGGCGGGTCGCTCCGCCCGCTGCAGCACTCCCTCGTCGAGCCGCTCGCCCGGACGGTGCTCAGCCAGGTGCATGCCGACCTGGCCTTCATCGGGTGCAACGGCGTGGACGCCGGCCACGGGGTCACCAACATCAACCTGCCCGAGGCGGGAGTGAAGACGCTCATGCTCGCGGCCGCGACCCGGGCGGTCGTCGTGGCCGACGGCTCCAAGCTCGGCCAGGTGCATCTCGGGCAGGTCGGTCCGTTGGCTGCGTTCGACACCCTGGTGACGGATGCCGCAGCCGACGAAGCCGCGCTGGCGCCGCTCCGCGAGGCCGGTCTGACCGTTCTGCAACCGGAGTAGGTTGGCCTCATGCGCGCAGTAACGGGTTTCCAGTATGACTTGAGGGCGGCCACGCCGAGCGGGCCGGCCCTGGCGATCGTCACCGAGGTGGCAGCGGGTCTCCGCATGTATTCCGTGGACGGCATAGACCTGGTCGAGCCGTTTGCGGCCGCGTCCGCCCCGCCGTGGGGCGCCGGAATCGTGCTGATGCCGTGGCCCAATCGCATCCGGGACGGCCTCTGGCAGCACGGGGGAGTCGTGCAGCGTCTGGCGCTCACCGAGCCCGAGCTCTCCAACGCCATCCACGGACTGCTGCGGTATTCGCCCTACCGCATGCTCGAGCGCAGCCCGAGCTCGGTCACCCTGGCTGCCACGGTTTTCCCGCAGGCCGGCTACCCGTTCCTGCTCGACACCACCGTGCGATACGCACTGACCGATGACGGCCTCGCTGTCACGCACACGGTGCGCAATGTCGGCCGGGACACGGCCCCGGTTGCCCTCGGCGCGCATCCGTACCTCAAGATCGGCGGGGTCCCCACGGAGGACCTCGTTCTCACCATCGCGGCGAACACCCACATCGACGTCGACGACCGGCAGAACCCCGTCGGGGAATCCGCCGTCGCCGGTACGCGGTTCGACCTGCGCGGGGGCCGCCGGGTCGGCGACATCGACCTGGACGACGGCTTCGGCGGGGTAGCGTCCGAGCCGGCCGAGGTGCTGCCCGACGTGGCCGGCGATGAGCCCGGCAGCACGGTGGCCTCGGTGACCGCACCCGACGGCCGCAGCGTCATGGTCTGGGGCGACCGCAACATTCGCAACGTGCAGGTTTTCACGCCGCGCAACTTCCCCTTCGAAGGCCGGGAGGGCCCGTACCTGGGGCTGGCCGTTGCGATCGAGCCGATGACCGCTCCGGCCGACGCGTTCAACTCGGGAGCGGGGTTGCGCCGGCTGGAACCGGGCGAGTCCTGGACGGTGCGCTGGGGCATCCGTCACACCGGCTTCGGCCTGTAGCCGCAACACCCGGCCAGGTCGGTGCGGCCGGCCCGGTTACGAGAGGACGTCCCTGACCAGGTCCTCGTTCTCGGTCTTCGACAACAGCGAGTGCAGGTACCCGGCCAGCAGCACCACGAACGGCAGGAAGACCAGCACCCAGCCGATCGGGCTCAGGCCCCAGGGAGTCACCGTGGGGTCGACATCCGCGGCCACCGTTCCGGCGAGGAGCCCGAAACGGCTCATCAGCAGGTACTCGCCGAGGACGAGCCCGATGGTCGCCAGCACGGGGGCGATCACGGTCTGGAAGGCATTCTCGTGCCCCGCGTTCCGGCGGAAGAATGCGACGACCGCCACGCAGACGAGAATCTCGATCAGCACGATCGCCACGACGGCCAGGCCGCTGAACCAGTAGAACAGGTTGAGCACCGGGTCCAGTCGGAAGACCGCGAAGGCCGCGATGACGACACCCGTGAGCACTGAGGTCGCGAGGGAAGCGGTGCTCGGAGCGCCGCGGCCGTTCACGTGGCTGAGCTTCCGGGGAAGTGCCCCGCCGCGGCCGAGAGCGAACAGGTACCGGCTAGCGGCGTTCTGGAACGCGAGCAGCCCGGCGAACAGACTGGAGAGCACCAGGATGCCCATCACGGTCGCCATCCACGGGCCCACGTACTGGGTCGCCAGGGAGAAGAGCACAGCGGCCGGGTCGGCGAGGGGGACCCCGTCGAGTGTCGACAGTTCCACGGTCTTCTCGACCACCGACGACGCGCCCATCCCGGTGACCATGGCAAACGCCGTCAGCGCGAACAGCACCGTGATCACTGCGACCGCGAGGTACGTCGCCCGGGGGACCACGGTCTTCGGGTCTTTCGATTCCTCGCCATAGATCGCGGTGGCCTCGAACCCGATGAACGACGCGAACGCGAACGCGAAGGCGATCCCGGCCGAGCCGGCAAGCCCGCCGGCGAGGATCGCGGCCGGGTTGAACGACGCCCAGAGGTTGACGCCCTCCGGTCCGCCGTCCGCGAGGATCGCGACCGAGGTGACCACAAGGGCCAGCAGCTCGAGCAGCATCAGCACCCCGAGAACCTTGGCTCCGACCTCCACGCTCAGCAGCGAGAGCAGAGTGACGGCAGCCCAGGCGACGAGCGACCAGGCCCACCAGGGCAGCAGGCCGACCTGAGCGCCGAGGAGTCCGCCGAAGAACCCGTAGATGGCCAGCTGGATGGCGAGGTAGGCCAGGATCGAGACGAAGGCCGATGCGCTGCCCAGGTGCCGGCCGAGCCCCCGGCCGATGTAGGCGAAGAACGCCCCGGCGTTGGTGACCCGCTGACTCATCGCGGCGTAGCCCACGCTGAACAGGAGCAGGGTGAGGCCCACCACGAGGTACGCGCCCGGGGCGGCGGCGCCGTTGCCGAGAACGATCGCGACCGGCACCGCGCCGGTCATGCCGACGAGCGGTGCGGCGGCGGCGACCACGAAGAAGACGATGCCGATCACGCCGAGGCGGCCCGTGTGCAGGGTGGACTGGGAGTCGGACTGAGGGGTACTGCGGGTAGTCGTCATGGGTTTACTCCTCGATGAGTTGACGATGGCAGGAAGAGACGGTTGAGGGTGAAACGGCGGCCGGGGGGCGGGCGAACGGATGCCACCCCGCCCGAGTGCCTAGTTGCCGTAGTGCATCCAGACGCCCTTGACCTGCGTGTACGCGTCGATCGAATACGGGCCCATCTCGTTGCCCCAGCCGCTGGTCTTGAACCCGCCCCACGGCGCGGCCATGTCCGGCACCGGCGGCATGTTCACGAAGATCGCCCCGGCACGGATGCCGTTCGCCAGGCGGTGCGCCTTTTCGAGGTCCTTCGTCCAGACGGTGGCCGCGAGTCCGTAGTCGGTGTCGTTGGCCCGGTTGATGAGATCCTGCAGGTCGTCGTCGTCGTCGTAGGACATGATCGAGAGCACCGGTCCGAAGACCTCGTCGGTTGCGATGGCCATGTCGTCGCGCACACCGGCGAACACGGTCGGCTGGAAGAAATAGCCGACATCGCCGGAGCGGGATCCGCCGGTCACGAGTTCCGCACCCTCGGCCCGGCCGACCGTGACCATCCGTTCGACGTGGTCGAGGTGTCGCTGCGAGACCAGCGGGCCCAGCTGGGTGGCCGGGTCCATCCCGGCGCCGAGCTTCATACCCGAGACCCCGGCTGCCATCTTTTCGACGAACTCGGCCTCGCGCTTCTTATTCACGTAGAACCGGGTGTAGGCGGCGCAAACCTGCCCGGAATTGAGCATGCCGCCGGCCAGGTTGCCACCGACGGCCGCGTCGATGTCGGCGTCCGCTGTGATGATCGAGGGAGCCTTGCCGCCCAGCTCGAGGGTGATCTTCTTGAGGTTCGAGGCGGCCGAGCCGGCCACGATGGAGCGGCCGACGGCGGTGGAACCGGTGAACGACACCTTGTCCACGTGCGGGTGATCCACCAGAGCCTGGCCGGTGCTGCCGTCGCCCGTGACGAGGTTGACCACCCCCGCCGGGAAGCCGGCCTCGGCAGCCAGCTCGACCAGACGGATGGCCGTCAGCGGGGTCTGCTCGGCCGGTTTGATCACCACGGTGTTGCCCGTGGCCAGGGCCGGGGCGAGTTTCCAGGCCAGGATCATCAAGGGGAAGTTCCACGGTGTGATCAGGGCGCAGACGCCGATTGGTTCGCGTCGCGTGTAGTGGTGGGTGTCGGGGAACGAGATCGGGGAGGTGCGCCCCTCGATCTTGGTGACCCAGCCTGCGTAGTAGCGGAAGTGCTCGGCCGCGCCGGCCACGGAGATTGTGCGGGACACGCCGAGCGGCTGGCCCTGGTCGCGGGTCTCCAGTTCGGCCAGCTCGTCGGCGTGTGCCTCGATCAGGTCCGCGAGCCGGAACAGGAGCCGCGCCCTGGCCACCGGGAGCAGGTCACGCCACGCGGTGCTGTTGAAGGCGGCCCGGGCCGCGTCGACGGCGGCGTCGACGTCAACAGTGCTCGCGAAGCCGACGTCGTCGAGGATCTCCTCGGTCGCCGGGTTCAGGGTGGCGATCGATCCGCCCGTCGCGCTGGTCCACTCGCCGTTGATGAATAGCTTCGTTGTCATGGGTGCTCCTCGTTGAGCGGCTCCGCCTGTGGAAGCCAGTGCCACGACTCTCGCCGAGCATCGGGCCGCAGACTTGTCTTTCCACGAACGGAACTTGCCGGAGCGCGACGGCTCTCGAGGCGTTCCCTCAGCCTCGCCGGTAGGTGCTGGGTGGTTCGCCGAACGCCGTGCGGAAGATCCGGCTGAAACGGGCAGGGTCGAGAAAACCCCAGCGAGCGGAGATCACGCCGACCGACCGGTCCGTGAGGATGGGGTCGCGCAGGTCTCGGCGGCAACGTTCGAGCCGGCGGGCGCGGATCCAGGTGGAGACCGTCGTGTCGGCCTCGTGGAACACCTTGTGCAGCTGGCGGGTGGAGATGAAATGTGCGGCGGCGATGCCGGCCGGGGAGAGGGCCGGGTCGCCCAGTTCGGCCTCGATGTACTGACGGATGCTGGTGAGCAGGTCCCCGTGCGTGCCGGCCACGGGTTCGCGGCGGATGCTCAGCTCGCTCTCGAACATCGTGGCGATCAGATCGACCGCGTTGTAGGCCAGCCGGTGCCCGGTCGTGCCGGACAGTGCGTCGAGGTTCGCGGCGAGCTGCACCATGAACGGGCTGATCATCCGGCCGAGCCCCGCGTCCCCTGCCATCCGCCTGGCGGTGAGCTGGCCCACGGATTCGGCGGGCAGGTCGAGGGCCTCGTGGGGGAACATCAGCACGAGGGTGCGGAAATCCTGCTCGAATGCGAGGGTGTACGGGCGGTGCGTGTCGTAGACGGCCAGGTCGCCGGGGCGCAGGGTGGCTTCCCGGTTGTCCTGGATCAGGATGCCGTGGCCGGAGAGCTGCAGATTGAGCTTGAAATAGTGCCGGTCCGACCGGGCGATGAGGGCGGGGGTGCGCAGCACCTGGTGTCCGTTGGCGGTGACCTCGACGATGGAGAGCTCATCGAGCACACGGGATCGCAGCGTTCCCCGGAAGTCAATCGCATCCGAACGCACTTCCAGCGGAACGAAGGAGTCAGAGACCAACGTGCGCCACTCGGCGAACGTGTCCGCCTGCGCACACTGCACCGGGTCGCCGCCGCCGGGCGGGGCAGGTACGGTCGTCAGAGTCACGGGTAGCTCCTTTGCCAGCGTGAACACCACACATTGCCAGTAATTTAGCTCAGCCGTGCAGCATTGTCACGGGTTATTCCACGTTCGTCGAAAAATGCGTGGAGGCTCAGCTGCCGTCGGCTATCAGGCCGAGGCAGGCATCCAGCTGGGCCACAAGCCGGTCCGCGGAGTTTTCGATCGGGGACAGCACCGCGGTGATCTGGGTGCCGAGAACGAAATTCATCAAAAGCCCCGCGAGGTCCTCGTGGGGAGTGGCGGTGCCCAGTTCGCCGGCGGCGCCGGCCTCCCGGAGGTGCTCGCACATGGTGTCGCGCCACTGCAACATCGCAGCCGCGTGCAGCTCGGCCTTGGCGGGATCCGTCAGCGCCTTCTGCCAGAACGGGATGACGATGCGGGCCTCACTGACCCGGATGTCGTCCAGCGGCAGGATTTCCAGACAATAGGCCCGGAGCGCGCTGAGTCCGGACCGGCCGACTGTGGCATCGGTCATGCGGCGGCCGGTCTGGCTGAAGACGTGGCTGAACGCGAAGGCGAGCAGGTCGTCCTTGCTCGGGAAATACGGTTTCAGGGCGCCGTTGGCGAAGCCGGCCTCGGCGGCGATGTCACGCATCGTCGCACCCTCGATGCCGTGGCGGGCGATGATCCGCCAGGTTGCCTCGACGAGTTCGACTCGGCGCTGATCGTGGTCGACGACCTTCGGCATGATGCCCTCCCGCTGAAAAGTCGGCTGAATAAACCCCTTGCCAGTGAGCTTAGTGACCGCCTATGGTTCTACAACTATAGAAAAAAGATTTCGGCCGGGGCATCGCGTCTGCCCTCCCGCAGCCCCGGAAAGGGGAATCATGACTTCCGTTTCGCTCGCCGTCACCGCCGCCTACGCCCTCGCTACGGACAGCGAGATTCTTGCTGTGCGCGGCATCCTGACCCAAGCCGGTCTGCTCGGGGACAGCATCCGGGTTGCCTATCTCGGGCTGCTCGATCCGCCGCGTGGTGCGGCGGCCGAAGCCGACCGCAGGTTCCGGGTGTTCCTGCACGACGTGTCCGGGTGCACCGCGCCGCGGGATGTCACGGTGTCGGCGACCCGGCAGATCGTCGAGTCCGTGGTCGTGCTGGACACCGCCGAGACCGGTGAACTACCCGTGCTGGAGGAGGAATTCGCTGCGGTCGAAGAGCTCCTCACCCACGACGACCGCTGGTTGAGTGCCCTCGCCGACCGAGGCCTCGATGTGGCGAACGTGCGCGTGGCGCCGCTGTCGGCGGGAGTCTTCGAGTACCCGGAGGAGAAGGGCCGCCGTATCCTGCGCGGTCTCGCCTTTGTGCAGAATTTCCCGGAGGACAGCGCCTGGGCTCACCCCATCGACGGGCTCGTCGCCTACGTGGACATCGTGAGCAGAACCGTGGACCAGGTGATCGACTTCGGTGTGGTGCCGATTCCGGCCGAGCACGGCAACTACACGGATCCCACTCTGACCGGGCCGTTGCGCCAGACGCTCAAACCGATCGAGATCACGCAGCCGGAGGGCCCGAGTTTCACCGTGACCGGTGGCAACCACGTGGAGTGGGAGAAATGGAGCCTGGACGTCGGCTTCGACGTGCGGGAAGGCGTCGTGCTGCACAACATCGGCTTCGACGACAACGGCACGCGCCGCTCCATCATCAACCGGGCCTCGATCGCGGAGATGGTCGTGCCCTATGGAGACCCGGCCCCGGTGCGGTCGTGGCAGAACTATTTCGACACGGGAGAGTACCTGGTCGGGCAATACGCCAATTCGCTCGAGCTGGGCTGCGACTGCCTCGGTGAGATCACCTACCTGAGCCCGGTCATCACGGACGGTTTCGGCAACCCCCGCACGATCAAAAACGGCATCTGCATGCACGAGGAGGACTGGAGCATCCTCGCCAAGCACAGCGATCTCTGGTCGGGGATCGAATACACGCGGCGCAACCGCCGGCTGGTGATCTCCTTCTTCACCACCGTGGGCAACTACGACTACGGCTTCTACTGGTACCTCTACCTCGACGGCACGATCGAGTTCGAGGCCAAGGCCACCGGCGTCGTGTTCACGAGCGCCTTCCCCGGCAAGGGTTACCCGTACGCGTCGGAGTTGGCCCCGGGGCTGGGAGCACCGTTCCACCAGCACCTCTTCAGCGCACGGCTGGACATGGCCCTCGACGGCAACACCAACCGGGTCGAGGAGGAGCAGGCCGTGCGCGTTCCGATGGGCCCCGGCAATGAACGCGGCAACGCTTTCACCCGCAAGCGCACGCTGCTGACCCGCGAATCCAACGGGGTGCGTGAGGCCGATATGCGCAGTGGGCGTACCTGGCTCGTGTCCAACCCGAACGTGCTCAACCGGCTCGGAGAACCGGTCGGCTACAAGCTTTATCCGGAGGGGCAGCCGACGTTGCTCGCCGATGAGAACTCGTCCGTGGCTCGCCGGGCGGCCTTCGCGACCAAGGATTTGTGGGTGACCCGGTACGCCGAGGAGGAACGCTACCCGACCGGCGATTTCGTCAACCAGCACGCGGGCGGAGCCGGCTTGCCGACCTATATCGAAGCCGACCGTGATATCGACGGCCAGGACATCGTGCTCTGGCACACGTTCGGCCTCACCCACTATCCACGGATCGAGGACTGGCCGATCATGCCGGTGGACACCGCCGGATTCAAGCTGAAGCCCGACGGTTTCTTCGACCGCAGCCCGGTGCTCGACGTGCCGCCGTCCACGCCCGTTGACGAGGGCCACTGCCACTGCTGACCCTGCGCTGACGACCCCGGCCGGGCATCTGTTTCTCAGTCGGACAACTGTTGCCGCCGCGGCGGCAACAGTTGTCCGACTGAGCGACACTCGTCCTCAGGTTTCGCTCGGCGGCCGTCATCGGGCAGTCTGGGAAGATGGCCGAGAATCTGAGGCAGAACCTGACCGACACCGTTCCGCGGGGAGCAGCACCCCGGGCCCCCTTGAGCCCGCAGGACGCTGAGCGTCTCAGGGCCCTGATCGGAATGAAGCGGCTCGCCCTCGGTCTGCTGCTGCTGATGGCCGTGGTGTTCGCCACCGCGTTCGCCCTGCAGGAGAGCTATCCCTGGCTGCAGTACGTGCGCGCGGCGGCCGAGGGCGGCATGGTCGGCGCCATCGCGGACTGGTTCGCCGTGACGGCCCTGTTCCGTTACCCGCTCGGACTGCGAATCCCGCACACGAACATCATCGCCGGCCGCAAGGACGAGATCGGGGCGAGCCTGGGCGAATTCGTCGAGACGAACTTCCTCTCCGAAACCGTGATCCGCGGCAAGCTCGAGTCGATCGGTGTCTCCAGGCGGCTCGGTGCGTGGCTCTCCGAGGAGGAGAACGCCCGCCGGCTCACCGATGAGGTCGCGGTGGCAGGGTCGGGGCTGCTCAACCTGCTCAGTGACAACGCCATCCAGGACCTGATCGAGACGGTGGCGCGCGAAAACCTGCTGAAACCCGAGTGGGCACCGCCGATCGGGCGGGTGGGTGAGCGGCTGGTCGAGTCAGGGCAGCAGCACGCCGCCGTCGACCTGCTGCTGGAGCGGGCCGAGGGCTGGTTGCTGGCGCATCCGGAGGCCTTCGGGCGGGCCGTGTCCCAGCGGCTGCCGAGCTGGATGCCCGGCTTCGTCGACAAGCTCGTCGACGACAAGGCGCACCGGGAGGTGCTCGCCTTCATGGCCACCGTTCGAGCGGATGCCGCGCACCCGCTCCGCCAGGCCATCGACCGCTACCTCGGCGAGCTGGCGCACGACCTGCAGCACGAGCCCGAGATGATCTCGCGCGTGGAAGGGCTCAAGCTCGAACTGCTCGACAGCGCCCGGCTGCGCGAGTTCGCGAGCGAGACCTGGGAGGCGGTCAAGCTCTCCCTCGTGGCGGCGCTGGCCGATCCCGAGAGCGGGCTGCGCACCGGCATCCGTTCAACCGTGATGGAGGTCGGCGGGCGGCTGATCAGCGACCCGGCCCTGGGCGCGCGCATCGACCGCTGGCTGGCCGACACGGCCAGCTACATCGTGCGGCGCTACCGGCATGAGATCGCCGGGGTGATCACCGAAACCGTCGCCCGCTGGGATGCCGCCGAGACAAGCGAGAAGATCGAACTGCAGGTCGGCAAGGACCTCCAGTTCATCCGGATCAACGGCACCGTCGTCGGAGCACTGGCCGGCCTCCTCATCTTTGTGGCCGCCCAGGCTGTCGTCTCCCTCGTCTAGGGGGGCGTTCACGCGAATCCCGGATGGGGGTTGCCCGCGCGCACCCCGGATGGGGGATAATTGAGCTTTGGTCGATACACCCTGGTGTCCGAGCAGCAAGGGGCGTCAGTGCAGGAAGTCATACGGTGGCTGCTGGCCCCCGGCATGCGCGCCTGGGCCGCGGCATCCGAACGCGGCTTCGGCGCGATCCCGGTGCCCACGGATGCCCCGCAGGCGCATTCCGCAGGAATCGACTCCGACCGGGTGCTCATCTTCGGCTCCGGGCTGGCAATCGGCCGCGGGGTGGTGAGCCACAACCTGGCTCTGCCTGGTTCGCTTGCGCGTGCGCTGTCGGCACAGACCGGGCGCGGAGTCGACGTCGACCTCATCGCGAACCCGCGGATGACCGTCGGTTCCGCCGTCGCCGATTTGACCGGGGTGAGGCTGTCCCGTTACGACGCCATCGTGGTGTTCCTGGGGGTGAACGACGCCCTCAATCTGACGCCCACCGGGGTGTGGCGGAGCGAATTGGCGAACCTGTTCCGCTTCCTGGAGGGTTCGTCGTCGCGCAGTACCCGGATCATCGTGTCGGGAATCCAGCCCATCCGGTCGATTCCGGTCTTCGACTCGAGGCTCGGCACGGTGGCGGACAGCCATGCCCGGCTCCTGAATCGGGCGACGGAGCGTCTCTGCGCCGCCGCCGACCGGGTCACCTTTGTTCCGTCCATCGCTGCGCCCACGCCGCCGCCGGGCCGGTACCGGTCGGCGGAGACCTATGCGCACTGCGCTGAGGCGCTGGCTGCGCGGATGTCCCCGCTCCTCGCCGCCGACCGGGTCTCGACCCATGATGCGGAGCCGGCGCCGTCCGACGAACAGGCTCAGGCGAAAGAGGTGCGTCGCCAGCGAGCGGTCGATCGGCTCGGTATCGTCGACACCCCGGCGGAGGAACGGTTCGACCGCATCGTGGCGCTCGCCAGCACGCTGTTCGGTACCCGCTCCGCCGCGCTCACGGTGATCGACCGGGACCGTCAGTGGCACAAGGCCCGTGTCGGCGTGGCGGAGCGGGAGTCGGCGCGGTCGTCGTCCTTCTGCGCCGTCACGATCCAGAGCACGTCCGCGATGGTGATCCCGGATGCGAGTCTGGACGACCGGTTCCGGGAGAACGCCCTGGTTCTGGCCGAGGGCGGCATCCGCTTCTATGCCGGGTTCCCGATCGAGTCGCCGTCCGGGGAGTTCATCGGCGCCCTCTGCGTCTTCGACCCGGAGCCGCGCGCTGCGGAAACCGTCGACCTCGTGCTGCTCCGCGAACTCGCACTGATGGTGCAGCGGGAACTCGGCGTTCCCCCGAACCTGGCCTAGATCTGGCGCCGCACGGGTCTACGCGGCGTGTTCGAGCCGGTCGGCTGCCGGCCGAGCGCGCGGCTGCGCCGGGCCGCGGGGCGCACCGATGACGGCGTTGTCCGGCACCCGTTCGTCGCGCTCGACCACCGCACCGGGGGTGATCGTTGCGGAGCGTCCGATCCGCACATAACTGCCGAGGCGGGCGGCGGTGCCGACCACCGCGTCTGCACCGATGTGCACGTTCTGGCCTACGAACACCCCGGCCCCGACCTCGGCGCCGTGGTCGATCCAGCTGCCGGGTCCGATCCATGTTTCCGGTCCGACGCGGGCACCGCTCTCCACATAGGCGGTTCGGGACACGAACGCGCCAGGGTGTACGCGTGCGCCGGGGGAGACCAGGCCGCACCCATGCGGGTGGCGCCGGTACCGTGAGACGACTCCGGCCTCGACTTCGACTTCCTCGTTCACTCTGCCCATGGCGACCTCCGTCTCCTGCTGCCGGCATCGGTCATGCCTGCTTCATCCCCGAAGTATGAAGGACAGACCCGAGCGTCGCCCGAATCAACGCTGGACGCCCGCCGGGAGTCCAAGGGAGAGGTGCAGAGACGGCGGGAGGGGCCGTGGGCAGGCCCAGGCGTGACGACAGGCCACGGCCCGGGCGTGCACCGACCGTATTTCTGAGTGGGCCCCGTCGGGCTCGAACCGACGACCCAAGGATTAAAAGTCCTTTGCTCTACCAACTGAGCTAGAGGCCCGCGGTTAATAATGTACAGGGGATTCCGGATCGGTTTTTCTCGGTAGCGTGGGAGAGAGCCTTCCGAGCCAGCCGCGGATGCGCCCGCAGCGAACACCCGGTGAACCTCGCCGACGACCACAGGAGGATGCGATGGCCGAAAACTTCCACAAGCCGACCCAGTTCTCCGGCAGCAAATTCGAGTCCTTCCAGGGCGGTGAAGACCCCGCGGCGATCAGCCGGGTGGCGCACGAGACCGCCCAGGCACTGCTCGCCCGGGTGCGCAGCGACCCGGACCCGGAGATCGTCGACCGGCTCGTGGCCTACACCGACGAGAACGGGATCGACGCCGTGGCCGAACTCTGGTCTCGGGCGACTCCGCGCAGCCTGCCGGGCGCGCTCTGGCGTCTCTACCTGATCCGGTTGCTCATCCGCCAGGATCCCGAGGGCACGTCCTTCCTCTACCAGCGCGGCACCGAGGTCACGCCGGCGATCGACCCGCTCATCGCCGGGGCGATGGTGCCCACCGGGACGACCGAGATCATCATCCTGGCCGACCAGATCCTGCGCGGGATCTTCACGGGAGACTTCGCCGTGGCCCTTGATCGCGCGGCCGCATTCTGCCGCGTCAGCTCGGTGGGGTGCACCAGCATCGCCGACGATCTGGAGACGACCGAGCCGGGCCGGTCCACCGAACTGACCCGCCGGGCGCTTCGGTTCTCGACCACAGCCCAGGAATTCGCCGCCTGCGCCCGGCTCTGGCGCAGCGAGTCGCTCGACTAGCACCGTGCCCGCGCAGCCCGACCGCAGCACCCGCGAACGGATGCCGACCGAGTCTGTGCGCGAAGGGCATCCGTGTCGTTTACACTGGATGCTGGTCGGGCCGCAGTAACCCCGGGCTCCAATATTCGCCGCTCTGAGCGGCCTCGCGCCGAGAGGCGTTCTGCGGCCCGGCCTTCACTTCGTCCGCGCTCGGGCCGGGCCCGTCACCGTGCCCCCGGTGGCACCAATCCGATCCGGCCGGCGCACCGAACTACGGCTATGGACCCGGACAAGACCTGACATGCTTGTTCTCATGAGTGCTGAATTCGATGTCGACCGGGAGTCGACCGTTCCTGCTTCCCAGGAGGAACTGCTGGGCCGGGTGGCTCAGGGCGATGAAGCCGCATTCGGGGAGCTGTACGACCGGATGGCCCCGCGCGTCCTGGGTCTGGTCCGGCGCCTGCTGGTCGACCCCGCGCAGTCGGAGGAGGTGGCCCAGGAGATCTTCCTGGAGATCTGGCAGACGGCCACGCGCTACGAAGCGCAGCGCGGCGGAGCATCGACCTGGATCCTGACCATGGCGCACCGCCGGGCGGTGGACCGGATCCGGTCGTCGCAGGCGAGCCGCGACCGCGACGTCAAAATCGGCATCCGTGATCTCGCGGTTGCCTACGACGAGGTGTCCGAGACGGTCGCCGTACGAATCGAGCACGAAAGGGTGGAGAAGGCGATGTCCAGATTGACGGAACTGCAACGCCAGGCGATCAGCCTCGCCTATTACGGCGGTCTCAGCCAGAGCGAAGTGGCGGAGCGGTTGCAGATCCCCCTCGGAACCGTGAAGACCAGGTTGAGAGACGGATTGATCCGTCTTCGCGACGAGATGGGAGTGGCGTCATGAGCGACAACACCCGCAACGACGACACCCACGGCGGTAGCGGGGACAACCCGGGCGAGCTCGCCGGTGCCTATGCCCTCAATGCGCTGGGCGCGGACGACGCCGCGGCCTACGAGGCGCACCTCGCGGCCTCCGAGCAGGCCCGCATCGAATCGGCCGAGCTGAGCGACACCGCGGTGGCCCTGGGCCTCGCCGTCACCCCCGTACAGCCTTCGGTCGGGCTCAAGGCCTCCCTGATGGCCAGGCTCGCGTCCACACCGCAGCTGGCGCCGCTGACCGCGCCCGAGGTCGCCCACCCGACCGAGCAGACTGCTCCCGCCGCCGCTCAGAGCGCCGCTCCCGACGCGCCGGTGACGCCGGTGGCGCCGTCACAGGCGTCGGCCGACGCCACGGATGCTTCCGCGCCCCCCCGCGGCGGTGCCGCCGAGCGTGCCCGCCTGCGCTGGTTCCAGCGTCCCGTCGGTGTGCTGGCGGCTGCGGCTGCCGCCGTCGCCCTGTTCGCGGGTGGGACCTTCGTCGGCCTGTCGCTGGAGTCCGACCAGTTCGAGCAGGACCAGGCCGCCGGCCTGGTGCAGATCACGGCGGCCGCGGACACGCAGCGTGCGACGGCGAGAACGGCCGACGGCCAGGAGGCCACCCTGGTCTGGTCCGAGCAGAGCGGGCTGTCCGCCCTCCTGATCGACGATCTGCCGTCCCTGTCGGCCGACCAGGACTACCAGCTCTGGTACATCGGCGGTTCCGGTGCGGTTCCGGCGGGAACGTTCGACTCATCCGGCACCGGCACCGTCTGGCGCGTCCTCGACGGCAGCCTCACCGCCGGGGACACGATCGGTGTCACGGTCGAACCGAAGGGTGGCTCGAAGCAGCCCACGAGCGACCCGATCGTGGCCATCCAGAGTTCCTGACCCGTTCCCTGGGCAGGAACTGATTCCGCTCAGGAAATGACTAAGCTCGGAAAATGACTGCTCAGCCTCAGACGCTGCCCTTCACCCTGCTGATCGATCCGGTTGCCGCCGACTCACCGCGCACGCAGTTCGACGACACCTTTCGGGAGGTCGACTGGACCGCCCCGACCCTGCGCATCGGGGAGCTGAGCGCCCAGCGGGGTGACGGCGTCTTCGAGACCCTCGGCGTGGTCGGCGGCCATCCGCAGGCCGTGAAAGCGCATCTCGCCCGTCTGGCTACCTCGTCCGTCATCTGCGAGCTGCCCGAACCGCACCTGGGTCAGTGGCACGCGGCGATCGCGCGGGCCACCCGGCGACTTCCTCAGCAGGGTGAAATCGTTCTCAAGCTCATTTACAGCCGTGGTGTCGATTCCGGCCCGGCTCCCACCGCGTGGCTGCACGCGACCATGGCCCCCGACTTCGGGGCCGTGCGGGAATCCGGGATCCGTGCGGTCACCCTGGACAGGGGCTACCCGCACGGCCTTGCCGAACAGGCACCCTGGCTCCTGATGGGTGCCAAAACGCTCAGCTACGCGGTCAACATGGCCGCGCTCCGGGAGGCGCACCGCCGGGGCGCCGACGACGCGGTCTTCCTCACGCACGACGGCTTCGTGCTGGAGGGACCCACCTCGACCGTGGTCCTGTGCACGGGCGGCGTGTTCGTCTCACCCGTGCCGAGCGGGGCCATACTGCACGGCACCACGCAGCAGAGCGTGTTCGAGCACCTGCAGGCGGCAGGGGAGCGCACAGAGTACCGCGACGTGACGGTCGACGAGCTGCGGGCGGCGGATGCCGTGTGGCTGCTGTCCAGCGTGCGTCTGGCCGTGCAGGTGACCGAACTCGACGGCCGGCCCCTGCCGTCCGTCCCCGAGCTGACCCGCGCTTTCAACGCCGCCCTGCTCGCCCGCACCGCCTGATTCTGCCCGAGTCTCGCCTGCGTCGGCGGAGCCTGGCCTAGCCGAATCGACCGGAGACGTAGTCCTCGGTCGCCTGAATGCTCGGGTTGGAGAAGATCGTGGTCGTGTCGTCGTACTCGATCAGCTTGCCGGGCTTGCCGGTGCCGGCGATGTTGAAGAAGCCGGTGCGGTCCGAGACCCGGGAGGCCTGCTGCATGTTGTGCGTGACGATCACAATCGTGTAGTCGGCCTTCATCTCCTCGATCAGGTCCTCGATCGCCAGCGTGGAGATCGGGTCCAGAGCCGAGCAGGGCTCGTCCATCAGGATGACGTCGGGCTGCACAGCGATCGCCCGGGCGATGCAGAGCCGCTGCTGCTGCCCGCCGGAAAGGCTCGATCCGGGCTTGTCCAGGCGGTCCTTGACCTCGTTCCAGAGGTTCGCGCCCATCAGCGACTTCTCGATCAGGTCGTCGGCGTCGGACTTGGCCATCCGGCGGTTGTTGAGCTTCACACCGGCCAGCACGTTGTCGCCGATCGACATGGTGGGGAACGGGTTCGGGCGCTGGAAGACCATGCCCACCTGCCGGCGTACGAGCACCGGGTCGACGCCCGGGCCGTAGAGGTTGTTGCCGTCGATGAGGACCTCGCCCGTGACATACGCCCCGGGGATGACCTCGTGCATCCGGTTCAGTGTGCGCAGGAATGTGGACTTGCCGCATCCGCTGGGCCCGATCAGGGCCGTCACCGTGCGAGGCTCAATCACCAACGACACCTCTTCGACAGCGAGAAACTTGCTGTAGTAGACGTTGAGGTCGTTGACTTCAATGCGCTTGGACATGCATTCCTTTGGTTCGGACGGCCGAAGGCCGGGAGGTGGAGCCTAGCGGCCGAGCTTGGGCGAGAAGATTCTGGCGATGATGCGCGCGCCGAGGTTCAGCAGCATCACGATCAGGATGAGCGTCAGGGCGCCGGCCCAGGCGCGGTCGAGGTAGGCCTGGGTGTCCGCGCCCTGGTTGGCGTACTGGGTGTACACGAAGACGGGCAGCGTCATCATCCGCTCGCTGAAGAGGTCGTAGTTCATGCTGGCCGTGAACCCGGAGATGATCAGCAGCGGCGCCGTCTCACCGATCACGCGGGAGATCGAGATCATGATCCCGGTCACGATCCCGGCGAGGGATGTCGGCAGCACCACCTTGAGGATGGTCAGCCATTTCGGCACGCCGAGCGCGTACGCAGCCTCGCGCAGCTCGTTGGGAACGAGCTTGAGCATTTCCTCGCTCGAACGCACGACGACCGGGATCATCAACACCGTGAGGGCCACAGCGCCTCCGAATCCGAAGCGGATGCCGGGGTCGTCGAACAGGAGGGAGAAGAGCGCGAAGGCGAAGAGCCCGGCGACGATCGAGGGGATCCCGGTCATGACGTCGACGAAGAACGTGATGGCCCGCGCGAGTCGGCCGCGGCCGTATTCAGTGAGGTAGATCGCACTCAGCAGGCCGATCGGAACCGAGATGAGAGTGGCGACGCCGGTGATCAGCAGCGTGCCGACAACCGCGTGCAGTGCGCCGCCGCCCTCTCCGACGATGTTGCGCTGGGATTCGGAGAAAAAGCTCGGGGTGAGGAACGCCGGCAGCCCGTTGACCAGGGTCGTGAAGACGAGCGAGAAGAGTGGAAGCAAGGCGACCACGAAGGCGCCGGTCACCAGGGCGGTGACCAGTCGGTCTTTGGCCTTGCGTACGCCCTCCACGGAGTAGGAGAGCAGGTAGATGGCGACGCAGTAGACGAGAGCGCCGAAGAAGAGCGTTCCGACGATGTTGAAGCCCTCGGTGGCGCCGGAAAGCATCAGCACGAAGAAGACCGCGCCGGTGACCAGCCAACTGCCCACGAGCACAGCGAGCGAGGAGCGCTCGGGAAGCTTGCCTGCGGTGAGTGAGTTGGTCAGGGGGGCGGCCGTGGCCGACTTCGTCAAGCTCATCAGTTCGCTCCGGAGAAGGCCTTGCGGCGGTTGATGATGACACGCGCGATCATGTTCACCACGAGCGTGATGACGAAGAGAACAAGGCCCGTCGCGAGCAGGATGTTGACGCCCACGCCGTGTGCCTCCGGGAAGTTGAGGGCGATGTTCGCGGCGATCGTGGTGGGGTTCTCTGAGGTCAGCAACTGGAAGATGACGTCCCGGCTCGGCGACAGCACCATGGCGACCGCCATGGTCTCACCCAGGGCCCGGCCGAGACCGAGCATGGAGGCGGAGATGATGCCGGCGCGGCCGAAGGGCAGCACGGCCATGGTGATCATTTCCCAGCGCGTGGCGCCGAGGGCCAGCGATGCCTCTTCGTAGAGAACGGGAGTCTGCAGGAAGATCTCGCGGGACAGCGCTGTGATGATCGGCAGCACCATGACGGCGAGCACGATGGCCACTGTGAGGGTGGTGCGCCCGGTGCCGGAGACCGGGCCGGCGAAGAGTGGGAACCAGCCGAACCACTCGACCAGGTTCGCGTAGAACGGCTGCACGAGGGGCGCGAGAACGCCGATGCCCCACAGGCCGAAGACCACGGAGGGCACGGCGGCGAGGAGGTCGATCAGGTAGCCCAGGCCCTGCGCGAGCTTACGGGGGGCATAGTGCGAGATGAACAGCGCGATGCCGATGGCAACGGGCACGGCCATGAGCAGCGCGAGGAAGGCCGACCAGAGAGTGCCGAACGCCAACGGCCAGACATACGCCCAGAAGTCAGTCGCATCGCCCTTGAACTCCTCCGGATCGGCGATGAAGGCCGGCAGGCTCTGCACCAGGAGGAAGGCGGCGACGGCGGCGAGGATAGCCAGAATGAGGCCGCCGGCCACAATCGTGCTCGAAGAGAAGATGCGGTCGCCAGGTCGTTCCTTGGCCTTGAGCGCGGGGCGCTCTACTGCGGTCGTCATGCTTGTAACTCCCTGAGAGGGTTGCCTTCAAGAACGGGGATTGACACACGCGACAGGGGCTGGCCGCGGAGTGACCGTATTTCGCTCGGATAACAGAACCCTTGCTAAAAGGTTAACGGAAGATGAACGAGCCTCGGCACGCGTAAGGGACGGATTCGATCGGCGCACCTGATCAGAGTGCAGGAGAGTGTGTTTCGATCGCGACGATTCCCGCGCTCGGATTGTCGGCGGAGAGGTGCACCACCGAGAACGAACCGGTTTCGAGTGCCGCCGCGTCGGAGATGTACGCGCCGTGGGTGGTGCCGGTGGCAAGAGCGATCTCGCGCAGGATCTCGGGGAGGACCGGCCCATGGCTGCAGATCACGGCCGTTTTGCGCGACCGCACCCGTTTGCCGATGCCCGAGCGGACATCCGCCCGGCCCTGCTCGAACGCGTCCTGACTGTAGCGCTCGGTGCGCTTGATCTGGATGCCGGTGGCCGCCGCAAGCGGGGCCACGGTCGTCACGCAACGGGTCGCCGTGCTCGACACGATCCGCTGGGGCTGCCAGGCGGTGATCGTGGGCACGATGGCCGCGGCCTGCTTGACGCCGCGCTCAGACAAAGGCCGGCTGCAATCGGGGCCTTCCCACTGGCCCGGCTGCACGGCCTTGCCGTGACGGAGCGCGATCAGGGCGAAGGTGCGGGTCACGCCGGTGTCGACAAGCTTGGCGAAGGCGTCGATGATGTCCACGTCGGGGGTGTAGCTGAGGTAGGTGCGGGCCTTCTTGATGGTGACCCACTCGATTGCCGCGACCTCGCCGTTGGGAACGAAGGTCGAGTGCTGGATGGCCTCGGGCGTGATCTCCGCAGCCCAGTAGTGCACGATCTTCTCGCGGCCGTTGAGAAGCGAGTAGGCGGACATGCCCAGCGGCACGCCGAGGGCGACGGCCAGGCCGGTCTCCTCCTCGATCTCGCGCACGGCTGTCTGAGGCAGGGTTTCGCCGGGGTCGACCTTGCCCTTGGGGATGGTCACATCGCCGTACACGGTGCGGTGGATCAGGAGAACGTGGATCTTGCCGTCGATCGGGCGCCAGCAGACGGCGCCCGCGGCGTACACGGGTGGAACGCTCATCGGCGGCCGGTCGGGCGTTTACGAAGGGTGATTTGTTGCATGAGCCTGTCCTGCATATCGTCGAGCGGATGGCCGGAGCCGTCCAGGTGGTGGCGCGTCCATTCGCCCGAACTGTCCAGCCACCACGATGAGGTGCGGTCGTCCATGGCCCGGGTGAAGAGGGCGTCGATTTCGGTCAGGTGGTCGGGGGCGACGAGGCGTACCAGCGCCTCGACCCGGCGGTCGAGGTTGCGGTGCATCATGTCGGCGCTGCCGATGTAGACCTGGGGGTCGCCGCTGTTGTGGAACGAGAAGATCCGGGAGTGTTCCAGGTACCGCCCGAGAATCGAGCGCACCTTGATGGTCTCGCTCATCCCGGGGACCCCGGGCTTCAGGCTGCAGATGCCGCGCACCCAGATCTCGATCGGCACGCGCGCCTGGCTGGCCCGGTAGAGGGCGTCGATGATGGCCTCGTCGACCATCGAGTTCACCTTGATCCGGATGCCGGACGGCTTGCCGGCCCGGGCGGCCGCGGTTTCCGCCGCGATGCTCTTCAGCAGGCCGCGGCGCAGGTGCAACGGCGCCACGAGGAGACGCTTGAACTTCTTCTCGATCGCGTAGCCGGAGAGTTCGTTGAACAGGCGGGTGAGGTCCTTGCCGACCTGCGGGTCCGTTGTGAGCAGCCCGAGGTCCTCGTACAGCCGGCTGGTCTTGGGGTTGTAGTTGCCGGTGCCGATGTGGCTGTAGTGGCGCAGCACACCGTTCTCGTTGCGCACCACGAGGGCGAGCTTGCAGTGCGTCTTCAGGCCCACGAGACCGTAGACCACGTGAACACCGGCCTTCTCCAGCTTTCGAGCCCAGGTGATGTTCGCCTGCTCGTCGAAGCGGGCCTTGATCTCCACCAGGGCGAGCACCTGCTTGCCCGATTCGGCGGCCGCGATGAGTGCCTCGACGATGGGGCTGTCACCGGAGGTGCGGTACAGCGTCTGCTTGATGGCGAGCACGTCAGGGTCGGCTGCGGCCTGCTCCAGGAATGCCTGCACGCTGGTCGCGAATGATTCGTACGGGTGGTGCAACAGGATGTCCTGGCGCGAGATGGCGCTGAAGATGTCCGGTTCCGCGTTCGGTTCCGGGGCCAGCAGCTGCACGGCCGTCGTCGGCACGTGCTTCACGTAGCGCAGGTCCGGCCGGTCGATCCGCAGGTCGAACAATCCGCCCAGGTCGAGCGGCGCCGGCAGCCGGTACACCTCCTGGTCGGTGACGTCGAGCTCGCGCACGAGCAGGCCGAGGGTGACCTCGTCCATGTCCTCGGTGATCTCGAGCCGGATGGGCGGGCCGAACCGGCGGCGCAGCAGCTCCTTCTCGAGGGCCTTGATCAGGTTCTCGGTCTCGTCCTCTTCGATCTCGACGTCTTCGTTGCGGGTGACCCGGAAGATGTGGTGCTCGAGGATGTCCATGCCGGGGAAGAGATCGCCGAGGTGATTCGCGATCAGGTCCTCGAGCGTGATGAAGCGCACGCTGCTCGCCTCCTCGCGGCGGTCCACGCGCACGAAGCGGGGGAGCATGGTGGGCACCTTGAGCCGGGCGAACTCCTGCTTGCCGGTCTTGGAATTGCGCACCCGGACCGCGAGGTTGAGCGAGAGCCCGGAAATGTAGGGGAACGGATGCACCGGGTCCACGGCCAGGGGCATCAGCACGGGGAAGATCTGATTCGAGAAGTAGTCGCGCAGCGAACGGCGGTCGGCGTCGTCCAGGGTGTCCCACTGAACGATGTCGATCCCGGCGCCGGCGAGGGCCGGGATGACGAGGTCCTGGAAGGCGCGCGCGTGCCGCGCCTGCAGAACGTGGGCCATGGCGGAGATGTCCGAGAGGGCGTCCTGCGGGGCGCGGCCGATGTTCGTCGGCACCGCCAGCCCGGTGAGGATGCGACGCTTGAGGCCCGCGACGCGCACCATGAAGAACTCGTCCAGGTTGCTGGCGAAGATGGCGAGGAAGTTCGCCCGTTCGAGCACCGGCAGATCCGGATCCTCCGCCAGCTCGAGCACCCGCTGGTTGAAGGCCAGCCAGCTCAGCTCACGATCGAGGTAGCGCTCGGTGGGGAGCGCTGGATCGTCCTCGCCGATCAGTGGATCGAAATCATCGTCAAAGTCGCTGCCCAGTCCCGAGTCGGTCTGGATGTTGTCGCCGTCCATTCGTCCATCTTGACACTGCCGACCGCGCGAACGCGACGATCTTGGATGAACACTGTCTAACGCGCGCCTCGCCGGTACTGCACATCGACGGTTCGATCCAAGAAACCGAGCGATCGGTAGAGCGTCACCGCGGCGGCGCTGTCCGCTTCCACGTACAGGTCCGCGGTCCGGCAGCCGCGCTCGCGGAGACGGTGCAGGCCGGCCAGCATGAGCCGGCGGCCGAGGCCCCGGCCGGCGGCATCCGGATGAACACCGATGACGTAGATCTCGCCGACCGGTGAGTCGTCCTCGATCTTCAGCCAGTTATAGCCGACCATGCGGCCGGTTCCCGCGTCGCGGGCGATCAGGAAATCGCCGGCCTGGAACCAGGGTTCGGCCCGGCGGTCGGCCAGGTCGCTCTCGGTGAGTGCACCCTGTTCCGGGTGAGCGGCGAAGACGAGCGCATTGAGCGCCACCCACTCCGCGTCGTCCTGTCCGGGCCGGAACCCCTCGACGCGCACGTCGGCCGAGGCGTCGGCCGACGCGTCGGAGCGGATGCCGGCGCGTACCGGGACCGTCAGATCCAGGCGAAGCTGAAGCAGCGTTCGGTCGGCCGTGAAACCGAACCGGTCGGCCAGCACCCGGGCGGCGGAATGGTCGCCGTGCGACCACAGGCTCAGCTCGCCGGACGTGTCGGCCAGAACGGCGGCGAGGGCGGCACCGCCGTGGCCGAGCCGGCGCCGGGCCGGGTCCACGACGAGGTCGAGTTCACCGGCGCCGAGGATTCCCGCGCCCACCACGGTGTCCGCATCCTCGACCAGGAACGAGGTCCGCTGGCCGGCGGCCGCATCGAACAGCGCCTGCTCGTTGAAGGGGGCGTAGCCGTCGACGCGAGTGGCGGCGGCGGCGACCCGGTGGAATTCGGCCGCGAAGCCGGCATCCGTTAGGTCAGGCGCGTATCGGATGAATGCCACGGGTTCCGTCCTGTTCCGCCACGTTGAAGCGATAGCCCACGTTGCGCACGGTGCCGATCAGGGATTCCTGATCGCCGAGCTTGGCCCGCAGGCGGCGCACGTGCACGTCGACCGTTCGGGTGCCGCCGAAGTAGTCGTAGCCCCAGACCTCGCTGAGCAGCTGTTCCCGCGTGAAGACCCGCGAGGGGTGCGCGGTCAAAAAGCGCAGCAGCTCGAATTCCTTGTAGGTGAGGTCCAGCGGCCGACCGTGCACTTTGGCCGAGTAGCTGGCCTCGTCGATGATGACGCCGGCGGCGCGGATGGTGGCTGATTCCTCCGTGCGGGGCACACGCCCGGCGGCGAGACGGATGCGCGCATCCACCTCGGCTGGCCCGGCTGTCTCGAGGATGACGTCGTCGACCCCCCAATCCGGGCTGACGGCGGCGAGGCCACCCTCCGTGATCACCAGGAGGAGCGGAACGGTGCTTCCCGTGGTGCGCAGGATCTGGCACAGCGACTTGGCCGCCATCAGATTCGAACGAGCGTCAACGAGCATCAGGTCGGCGTCGGGCGCCGTCACGAGCTGGTCCGGCTGCGCCGGGATGACCCTGGTGCCGTGGGACAGCAGGGCAAGGGCGGGTAGAACGTCACTGTTGACCGCCGAGGTCAGGATCAACAACTGGGCCACGCGCACCCTCCAAGGATTGTGCGCATAATCCTAGCGTGCCGCGGAAAGGGTGCCGGGCAGTGCAGAATGAGGGGGTGAGCTGGCAGTGGAAGAGCGTCGTCGTGGTGTGGCTGTTCGCGCTCGTATGCGCCGTTCTGACGGGGTGGCTGTCCTTGCCTGGCCAACACCTGACCTGGATCGGACTCTCCTTCGCCGGCTGCACGATCGGCACGCTCTGTGTGCAACTCGCCACCGGGCAGAAGGAAGGCTACGTCAACCGGGTCACGGCCAGCCTGGTCGGCGCCGTGACCGTTCTCGCCGCCGCGACCGGTGTTTTCGCCCTGATCGGCCTCGTTTAGGGGTTCTGTCCGTCGGGCGGGCTAGAGTGAGGGACATGTCAATCCTCGCTCTCGAAATCTTCTTCCTGGGGCTGCTCGCACTGGCGAGCCTGTCGATCGCCTGGGTGTCCGGCATGGTTCTGTTCAAGTTGTTCCGGGGGCAGCGGTAACCATCGATGTTTGAGCTCCCCACTCAGCTCCCGTCCGAACTGGTGCCGCTGTCGTGGCTCCTCGGAGTGTGGGAGGGGTCAGGGGTCCTCGACTATCAGATCGGCGACGAGTCCGTCAGTCGCGAGTTCGGCCAGCGGTTGAGCTTCAGCCACGACGGTCTCCCGCATCTGAACTACAACTCCTACACCTGGCTCGAGCCTGAAGCGGGCAGCGGCAGCGACGAGAAGACGCCGCTGATGACCGAGACCGGGTACTGGCGATTGAGTCGCAGTCAGGGTGCCGGTGATCCCGGACCGGGGCTGTTGCCGGCCGAGGGCGCGCATCCGTTCATCACTGCCGCCGCGGTCGAGACCCTGCGCAACGCCGACGACGGCTTCGACATCGACGTGACCATCGTGCATCCGGGCGGGGTCGCCGAAATCTACCTGGGTCAGGTCAAGGGCCCCCGCATCGATCTGGCGACGGATGCCGTGATGCGCACCCAGGGCGCCAAGCCCTACTCCGCCGCCACGAGGCTGTACGGGCTGGTCGACGGCCACCTGCTCTGGGCCTGGGATATCGCAGCCCTCGGCCAAAGCCTGCGCACGCACGCCTCCGGCCGTCTCAAGCGCGTTGAATGATCCGGTGCCTGCGGGCGCCGAGCGTCCGGACGGCACCTCGTCCACCAGCCCGATGGAAAGAGTTCTCATGACCAGCGAATCCCCGTCGTCCCCGTCAGCTTCCTCTCCGCTGCTCGAGCTCGACGGCGCGGTGCAGGCCGAGGGCATCGATGCCGGTGTGGCCGCGCACTACGGCAGCCCCCTCACCGAGCAGCGTCGGCTGTTGGCCGGCGGGACCATCGTGGACCTGTCCCATCACGGCGTGTTGAGTGTGGCCGGACCGGACCGTCTGACCTGGCTCAACTCGATTTCCAGCCAGGAATTGCGCACACTCGCCCCGGGGGAGTCAACCGAGACGCTCCTGCTCGACCCGAACGGTCACGTCGAATACGCCATGGCGGTCATCGACGACGGGGTCGAGACCTGGCTGCTCGTCGAGGCGGCCCAACTGCCCGGACTGCACGCCTGGCTCGACAAGATGCGTTTCACCCTGCGCGTGCAGGTCGTCGACCACACCCTGTCCTGGGCCGTGATCGGTTCCATGGGTGACCCGTCGGGGCTTCCGTGCGTCCCCGCCGCGCCCAACGGCGTACCGCTGGTGTGGCATGACCCGTGGAACCAGGTCGGCGCCGGCGGATTCCAGTACGCGGATGCGCCGGCGCATCCGGGCGCCGCCTGGCGCTGGACGGAGACCCTGGTGCCGCGCTCGTCGCTGCCGGCCCTGCGCGACGCCGTGCGCGACGGCGAGGTCGCCGTGTCCGGTCTGCTCGCCCTGGAGGCGCTGCGGATCGCTGCCTGGCGTCCGCGCCGGGCCCGGGAGGTCGACGAGAAGAGCCTGCCGCACGAACTCGACTGGCTCCGCAGCGCCGTGCACCTGGCCAAGGGCTGCTACCGCGGGCAGGAGACCGTGGCGAAGGTGCATAATCTGGGGCATCCGCCGCGCCGTCTCGTGCTGCTGCACCTGGACGGCTCCGACGCGGTCCTCCCCGCTCACGGCGACGAGGTGCAGGCCGTGCGGCAGCTGCCGGACGGCGGCACCGAGCATCGGGGGATCGGCCTGATCACGTCCAGTGCCATCCACTATGAGCTCGGTCCGATCGCGCTTGCCACGATCAAGCGCACGGTTCCCGCCACGGTCACCCTCTATGTGGCGTCCCAGGGCATCCTCGTCTCGGCCGCCCAGGAGGTCATCGTGCCCCAGTCGGCCGGCTCCGTCGCGGAGATCCCCCGGCTGCCCCGCCTCGGCATCCGCACACCGGGCCGCTGACCGGCCACGGACGCAGGCACGGTCCGGTCTGCCGGTCCAGCACCGGCGCGGCCGCCACATCGGTAGAGTTGAAGGCATGTCAGATGCATACAATCTCATCCTTCTCCGTCACGGCCAAAGCCTATGGAATCAAGAAAACCTCTTCACCGGTTGGGTGGATGTCAGGCTGAGCGAGCAGGGCGCGGGCGAAGCCAAGCGCGCCGGCGAGCTCCTCGCCGAGTCGGGCCTGCTGCCCGACATCCTGCACACCTCATTACTTACCCGCGCCATCCAGACCGCGAACATCGCGCTCGAGGAGGCCGACCGGCTGTGGATCGACGTCAAGCGTTCCTGGCGCCTCAACGAGCGTCACTACGGCGCCCTGCAGGGCCTCGACAAGGCGGAGACCCTCGCCAAGTTCGGTCCGGAGCAGTTCCAGCTGTGGCGTCGCTCGTTCGACGTGCCGCCGCCCGTTCTGGCCGACGATTCTCCCTGGTCCCAGGCGCACGACGTGCGTTACGCGAACCTGGGTGAGGACCTGCCCCGCACCGAGTGCCTGAGCGACGTCGTCGACCGGATGCTGCCCTACTGGGAATCGGACATCACGCCTGACCTGCGGGCGGGCAAGACTGTTCTCGTCACCGCCCACGGCAACTCGCTGCGTGCCCTGGTCAAGCACCTCGACGGCATCAGCGACGCAGACATCGCCGAGCTGAACATCCCCACCGGCATTCCGCTGGTCTACCGCCTCGGCGAAGACATGATGCCGCTCGGCCCCGGCCGCTACCTGGACCCGGAGGCCGCCGCCGCCGGCGCCGCCGCCGTCGCGGCCCAGGGCAACAAGAAGTAGAGCAGCCGCTCCCACCCACACGAACGAGAAAGCCCCGGAAGCAACTGCTTCCGGGGCTTTCTCGTTCGTTGCCGAGCTGGACGCCTGGTCCTAGGCGTTCGAGTTCTGCTGCCAGGCGCCGGTGCCGAGGTACTGCACCTTCTTGGCGATGGAGACCGCGTGGTCGGCGAAGCGCTCGTGGTAGCGGCTGGCGAGGGTGGAGTCGACCGTGTCGATCGCCTGACCCTTCCAGGTCTCGCCGAGGACGGCGTCGAAGACGCTCAGGTGCAGTGCGTCGACCTTGTCGTCTTCGTTGCGAATGGTCTCGGCCAGCAGCATGTCCTCGTTCGTGAGGAGCTCGGTGAGCATCTTCGCGATCGCCGTGACGAGCGAGCCCATCTCCGCGAATGTGCCGCGCAGGCTCTTGGGCACGACCTTGTCCGGGAACCGGTAGCGGGCGAGTTGGGCGATGTGGGTGGACAGATCACCCATCCGCTCGAGCGATGCGCTGATGCGCAGGGCGCTGACGACGATCCGGAGGTCGCGGGCCACCGGCTGCTGGCGGGCGAGGATCGTGATGGCCAGTTCGTCGAGTTCGAGGGTCAGCTCGTCGATCTTCTCGTCTTCGGTGATCGCTTCCTCGGCGAGGCCGACGTCGGACTCGTTGAAGGCGCGCGTCGCCTTGTCGATGGAAATCGCCACGAGGCGCGAGATCTCGACGAGGCGATCCTGCACTTCAGCGAGTTCCTGTTGGAATACTTCACGCATGGTGTGTGGTCCTTCCTGGGCGCGCGTAACGCGCAGACACGTGAGACCCACCTGGGCCCCGGGTAATCATGGGGGAGCGAGGTTAACGGCAGGTGCCGTGGTATTGAACTCTACCTAAAGTAGTCTGCGCGCTTGTGCCGCTGGGTCACCTGTCCCCGATAAGTGTCAGTAATCTGGATAAATGGAATCGACAGGGCTTGTGCTGCTGGCGCTGGCACTGGGCCTGTCCGTCGGCGCCGGATTCATGACTCTCCTGCATGTGGCCGAGCGCCACGGGCGACGGGCGGCCGAGGTCGTGAACCCGGCGGTCCCCGACGGCATCGATCAGGTGCTCGACGCGCTCGAGACCGCCGGTGCCGTGGTCGACCCGTCGAACAACGTGATCAAGACGTCCCAGGCCGCGGTGTCGATGGGCCTGGTCTGGAACCGTCAACTGGTGCACACCGAGTTGCTCGACCTGATCGCCCGGGTGCGCCGCACCGGGGAACCGATCTCGGAGAACCTGGTTCTCTCCCGGGGCCCCTTCGGCGATGCCAGCATGCGAGTACGGGTTCGGTTGGCGCGGCTGGGCACCCGGTATGTGCTGCTGCTGGCAGAGGATCGCACCGAGGCGTTCCGCCTCGATGAGGTACGCCGGGACTTCGTCGCCAACATCAGCCACGAGCTGAAGACACCCATTGCCGCGGTCGGGTTACTGGCCGAAGCCCTCGATCAGGCGGCGGACGAACCGGCCCAGGTGCGCCGCTTCGCGAACCGCCTCACCACCGAGTCGGGCCGGCTCACCCGGCTGACCCAGGAGATCATCGAACTGTCGCGGCTGCAGGCGCAGGATTCCCTGACCGAACCCGAGATCCTCAATGTCGATGCCATCGTGGCGGCCGCGGCCGACCAGAACCGGGTCCCGGCCGACGCTGCCCACATCACCATTGCCGTCGGCAAGAAGTCCGGCGCCGAGGTTGCCGGCGACGAGCGCCTGCTCGTGATGGCCGTGCACAATCTGGTGTCCAACGCCGTGAACTACTCCGCCGAGGGCGGCCGGGTCGGCGTGGGTGTGCGCCGCCACGACGGCGTCGTCGAGATCAGCGTCACGGACCAGGGTGTGGGCATCGAGGAAACCGACCTCGATCGGATCTTCGAGCGATTCTTCCGCGTCGACCAGGCTCGCTCGCGGCACACCGGCGGCACGGGCCTCGGCCTGTCGATCGTCAAACACATCGTTCTGATCCACGGGGGAGACATCCGGGTCTGGTCCCAGCCCGGCAGCGGATCGACGTTCACCATCCGCCTCCCTGAGGCACCGCACACCGCTCCGGCGGCGATAGGAGACACCCTGTGACCCACATCCTGCTGGTCGAAGACGAGAGCGCGCTCAGCGAACCGCTGAGCTTCCTGCTCGAACGTGAAGGCTACGAGGTCACGGTGGCCGAAGACGGCCCGAGCGCCATCACCGAGTTCGACCGCACCGGCGCCGACCTCATCCTGCTCGACCTGATGTTGCCCGGCATTCCGGGCACGGAGGTCTGCCGGGAGATTCGCACGCGGTCCATGGTGCCGATCATCATGCTGACCGCCAAGGACTCCGAGGTGGACATCGTCGTCGGACTCGAACTCGGCGCCGACGACTACGTGACCAAGCCCTACTCGACCCGGGAACTGCTGGCGCGCATCCGTGCCGTGTCCCGGCGGCGCGTCGACGAGGCCGGAGAGGACCTCAGTATCCTGGCGGCCGGAACCGTGCGCATGGACACCGAGCGGCACACCGTCACGGTGTCCGGCGACATCGTCAACCTGCCGCTCAAGGAATTCGAACTGCTCGAATTCCTGCTGCGCAACGCGGGCCGGGTGCTCACCCGCGGCCAGCTGATCGACCGGGTCTGGGGCACCGACTATTTCGGTGACACCAAGACTCTGGACGTGCACATCAAACGGATCCGCTCTCGCATCGAGGCCACCCCGTCGAACCCGACGATGCTGGTCACCGTGCGCGGTCTCGGCTACCGCTTCGACGCCTGAGAGCGCCGACCGCGCCCGCCCTTACGGGGCGGGCGTCGGCAGCAGCGTCGAGTACTCGTCGAGAGTGCCGTCGAGGACCGGTACGAGTACCTCGACGCCGGTCTCGCTGCCGTACTGGAAGAACACCGGGAACAGAGAACCGAGCTCCAGGTCGGCCGTGACCGTGACCGTGGGCGCGTCCTCGGTGCCGAGGGTGACGCTGGAATTCGCATCCACGTTCACCTCCTGGGTGACCTTGTCGGACCCGTCGTCGTACTGCACGTTCAGGCTCTGCGCCGAGTCGGACGAGTTGACGACGGTGACCAGAAGATTGGCGACGTCGCCGTCCTCGGACAGCAGGATGGCGTTGCGGATGGCGAGATCGCCGACATCGCCGCTCACTCCGTCGCTCGCGTCATACTTGGCGGTCGTCGACTGTGGTGCAAAAAGGTTGCAGCCGCTGGTTCCCAACAGGATGCCGGCCGCCACGACGACGGACACGATGGTTCGAGCTCTCACAAGGCCTCCACAACAGTTCACCGTTTTGCCCGATGGCCAAACGCCGCAAATTTAGCTTTCGCCCCAGCCTACTGGCTTCCACCGGGGCCCACGGCGCGCCTGAAGGCGCGGCGAACCTTACCACCGTCGGCTGTGGTATCCTAGACGCTGCTGAAGGGATATACACACATGCTTTTTGAGGTTGGCGAAACTGTCGTTTATCCCCACCATGGAGCCGCGACGATCACCGAGGTGAAGACGCGGATGATCAAGGGTGAAGAAAAACTGTACCTGAAGCTCAATGTTACTCAGGGCGACCTCACCATCGAGGTGCCTGCTGAGAACGTCGACCTGGTCGGCGTTCGCGACGTGATCGGCAAAGAGGGCCTCGACAAGGTGTTCGAGGTGCTGCGCGCGCCGTTCACCGAAGAGCCCACCAACTGGTCGCGCCGGTACAAGGCCAACCTGGAAAAGCTCGCGTCCGGTGACGTGATCAAGGTGTCCGAGGTTGTTCGCGACCTGTGGCGTCGCGATCAGGACCGAGGCCTGTCCGCCGGCGAGAAGCGCATGCTGGCCAAGGCCCGTCAGATTCTGATCTCCGAGCTCGCCCTGGCGGAGAAGACCGACGAGGAGAAGGCCTCCACGGTTCTCGATGAGGTCCTCGCTTCCTGACCCGGAGCATCTCCTGAAACATCCAGAATTGCTTTCGTTGGAAGGCGGTGCCGAGAGGTGCCGCCTTTCGCGTTTCCCTCCCTGCCCCGATTCCGCGTCTCCTGTCGCAGACCTCACCAGATAGCCTCCAGACATGACTGATTCCCCTGTGCCCCAGGTTGCGGTCATCGTCGTCGCCGCGGGCAGCGGCAGTCGGCTCGGGCACCCGCAGCCGAAAGCGTTCGTCTTGCTGGCCGGGCGCACGCTGCTCGAACGCTCCCTGCTCGCCGTTTTCGGGATGCGCGACGCGGCCCAGGTCATTGTCGTCGCACCGAACAGCCACCTCGCGGAGGCGCACCGGATCGCCGCCCGGGCCGGCGGCGGGACCTCCGTCGACGTGGTGGCCGGCGGTGCGACCCGGCAGGACTCCGTCATTCGCGGGCTGGCCGCACTGCAGCCCGGCGTGCGCGTCGTTCTGGTGCACGATGCGGCGCGCGCGCTCACCCCCGCCGCGCTCTGCGACGCCGTCGTCGATTCCGTACGGTCCACCGGGCACGGGATCGTTCCCGGACTGCCCCTGGTCGACACGATCAAGAACGTCACCCGTGCCGGCGCGATCCTCGGCACGGTGGACCGTGCCGAGCTGTCCGCCGTTCAGACGCCCCAGGGCTTCCCGCGGGAGATGCTCGAATTCGCGATCGTGGGCGCCACCGCCTCGGCGACAGACGATGCGGGCGTGGTCGCGGCCGCCGGCTTCCCCGTGAGCGTGATCGCCGGAGACCCGCTGGCGTTCAAAATCACCACTCCATGGGATCTGCGCCGCGCCGAGTCCCTGCTCAGGGCGCGGGAACCGGCCGCGTCCGCCTCGCGGGTCGGCACCGGCCTCGACGTTCACGCCTTCGACGACAAGTCGGAACTGTGGCTGGCCGGTCTGCACTGGCCGGGGGAGCGCGGCCTGTCCGGGCACAGCGACGGTGACGCCGTCGTGCACGCCATCTGCGACGCCCTGCTGTCCGCCGCCGGGCTGGGCGACATCGGCGGCGTCTTCGGCACCTCCGATCCGCGCTTCGACGGCGCCCACGGCGACGTTTTCCTGCGGGAGACACTGCGCCTCCTGGCTGACGGCGGTTTCCGGGTCGGTAACGTCGCAGTGCAGATCATCGGCAACCGGCCCAAGCTCAGTCCCCGCCGGGCCGAGGCGGAGGCGCTCCTGAGCGGGCTGCTGAAGGCGCCGGTCAACGTGTCCGCGACCACGACGGACGCCCTGGGCCTCACCGGGCGCGGCGAGGGCATCGCTGCCCTCGCGACAGCGCTCATTTTCCCCAGGCAGCCGGCAGACCCTGACCTAAGCTGGGAAGCGTGACCATGCGACTCTACGATTCCCGGGCCCAGGCCCTCCGCGACTTCATTCCCCTCACGCCCGGCGCGGTGGGCATCTACGTCTGCGGACCCACCGTGCAGTCCTCGCCCCACATCGGCCACCTGCGCAGCGCGCTCGTCTACGACCAGTTGCGTCGGTGGCTCACCTACCGTGGTCTCGACGTCACCTTCGTGCGCAACGTCACCGACATCGACGACAAGATCCTCGCCCACGCCGCCCGCGGCACTGAGGAATGGTGGGCCCTGGCCTACCGGTACGAGCTGGAGTTCACCGCCGGCTACCAGAAGCTCGGCATCCTGGCCCCCAGCTACGAACCCCGGGCCACCGCCAGTATCCAGCAGATGCAGGACCTCATCGGCCGCCTGATCGAGCGCGGTCACGCCTACCCGGCCGACGACGACTCCAGCGACGTCTATTTCGACACGGCGAGCTGGCCCGACTACGGCGACCTGACCCGTCAGCGCCGCGGCGATATGGAGGCGGCCGTGGATGCCGACCCGCGCGGCAAGAAGGACCCGCGCGACTTCGCTCTGTGGAAGGGACGCAAGGCCGACGAGCCGGAGTCGGCCTCCTGGGCGTCCCCGTGGGGACCCGGCCGGCCCGGCTGGCACGTGGAATGCTCGGCCATGGCATCGCGCTACCTCGGCGAACGGTTCGACATCCACGGCGGCGGGCTCGATCTTCGCTTCCCGCACCACGAGAATGAGCTGGCCCAGTCCGCCGCTGCCGGCGATGGTTTCGCGAACTACTGGGTGCATAACGGGCTCGTGAACGTGAACGGGCAGAAGATGTCCAAATCGCTCGGCAACTCCGTGTTCGCGGCGGAACTGCTCGACCAGGCTCGTTCCATCGTGGTTCGCTACTACCTGGGCGCGGCCCATTACCGCTCCACCATCGACTACCACGAAGGTGCCCTCGTGGAGGCCGAAGCGGCCCTCGAGCGCATCGAGAGCTTCCTCGACCGCGCCGATCGCCGCCTGGCCGACACCCGGTTCGCCGGATCCGGAGTGGAAATCGTCCCGGACGAATTCGCGACCGCCATGGACGACGACCTGGCCGTTCCTCAGGCCCTGGCCGTGCTGCACGAAACCGTGCGGACCGGCAACGCGGCGTTGGACGCCGAAGACCTGCACGCCGCGGCCGCCGCCCGTGGACATGTGCTCGCCATGAGCGAGGTCCTCGGGATCAACCCTCTGTCGCCCGGGTGGGCCGTGTCGACGGACGAACCGGCGATGATCGCACTGACCGCCCTCGTCGAGCGACTGCTCGACGACCGCGAAACCGCAAGGCAGGGCCGCGACTATGCGGCCGCAGACCGTATCCGGGACGAGCTCGTCGCCGCCGGAATTACCATCGAAGACACCCCCTCGGGTGCCCATTGGAGTTTTGACTGATGAAGAACACAGACCGCAAGTCCCGCACCGGGGCCGTGCGCAAGGGCAGCCGGGGACCGCAGGTCGGTTCCGGCGGCCAGGGACGCCAGGCGCTCGAGGGCAAGAAGCCCACTCCCAAGGCCGAAGACCGTCCGTACCACCCGGCCGGCAAGCGCAAGCTGGCTGCCGACCGCTTCGTCGCGGCCGGCGGCGGCCGCAGCCGCAGCTCCGCGGGACCCAAGAGCGCGCCGCGCAGCGCGACCACCGGCAACACCGGCGGCGGCGGCGCCTCCACCCGGCGCGCGAAGCAGATCGACGAGCATGAGGTCGTGACCGGACGCAACTCCGTGCTGGAAGCGTTGCGGGCGAAGATCCCCGCCACCGCCCTGTACATGGCAACGCGGATTGAAATGGACGTTCGGGTGAAGGAAGTCCTCACCCTCGCGACGACCCGCGGCATCCCGGTGCTCGAGGTCATGCGTCCGGAACTCGACCGTCTGGCCGGCCGGGACTCGGTGCACCAGGGCCTCGCACTCAAGGTGCCGGCCTACGAGTACGCCGAGCCCCTCGAGTTGCTGGAACTGACGATCAGCCGCGGCAACAAGCCGCTCTTCGTCGCCCTCGACGGCATCACCGACCCGCGCAACCTCGGTGCCATCGTCCGTTCGACGGCCGCTTTCGGCGGTCACGGCGTGATCGTGCCGCAGCGTCGCTCCGTCGGTGTGACCGCGTCGGCGTGGAAGACATCGGCGGGCGCCGCAGCCCGCCTGCCCGTCGCGATGGCCACCAACCTGACCCAGTCGCTCAAGGCGCTCAAGGAACGCGGCGTGCTCGTGATCGGCCTCGCCGGCGACGGTGACACCCAGCTACCCGAGCTCGGAATCGGTTTCGCCGAGCGTCCGATCGTGATCGTCGTCGGCAGCGAGGGCAAGGGCCTGTCCCGCCTCGTCACCGAGACCTGCGATGCGATCGTGTCGATCCCGATCAGCGCCTCGACCGAATCGCTGAACGCCGGGATCGCAGCCGGCGTGACCCTGTACGAGGTTTCCCGCCTGCGTGCGGCCGCCAAGGCCGCCAAGCTCGCAAAGGCGGCAGCGGCAGCGGCAGCAACCGCGGCGGCAACCTCCGCCTCCTAGCGAACCCTCATCCCGCGAGATGCGGAAAAAGCACCCTCGTTTTCGAAATGGGGGTGCTTTTTCCGCATCTCGCGGGGGCGAGAGTGGCCGGTGACTAGACTTTGAGGCGCCAGTCGGCCTCATCGTCGGCGGCCGACTCGGCCGCGTCCGCCAGGGCAGCGGTGTCATCGTCGGTCACGTCGATCGGAATGGTGATCTCACCGGTGACCGGCTCGATCACGGTGGCCTCGTCGCGGCGGTGCCGCAGAACATCCTTGACGTAGGAGGTCACTGCCTCGGCCAGCGGGATGTCCCGGGACTGGTTCTGGGCCATGAACCAGCGGTGGTCGAGCAGCTGGTGGAAGATCTCCGCCGGTTCGAGCTTGCCCTTGAGGTCGCGGGGGATGGCCCGGATCACGGGTTCGAAGACGCGCACCAGCCATTCGTGCGCCAGCATCTCCTCGTCGGCCTCCGGGTCACCGTACGAGACCCGGTAGGAGTCGAGGTCGTTGAGCAGCCGCCGGGCCTGGTTCTCCTCGGCGTCGAGCCCCGTGAGGCGCAGTAGCCGGCGCTGGTGGTGGCCGGCGTCGACGACCTTCGGCTGGATCCGCACTGTCGTGCCCGTGTTGTCGGTCTTGATGGCGAGTTCCTCGATGTCGAAACCGAGGTCGTTCAGGCGTTCCACGCGTTCCGTGATGCGCCAGCGCTCGGAACTGGAGAACGACTCCGAACCGGTCAGCTCCTTCCAGAGCAGACGGTAGGCGGCGACGATTCCGTTGCTGACCCGGATGGGATCGAGTTCGTCAGCCGCCCGTCCGCCGGCTTCGAGGTCCATCAGTTCGCCGGCGATGTTGACGCGTGCGATCTCCAGGTCATTCTCGCGCTGGCCGTTGGACAGGCCGCCCGGGTAGAGCTGCCCGGTCTCTGCGTCGACCAGGTATGCGGCGAAGGCGCCGGCGTCGCGGCGGAAGAGCGTATTGGAGAGCGAGACATCTCCCCAGAACAGGCCCGCCATGTGCACGCGCACGAGTAACAGGGCGAGGGCGTCGACCAGGCGGGTGGCAGTGTCCGGGCGGAGTGTTTGCGAGTACAGGGCGCGATAGGGCAGCGAGAACTTGAGGTGCCGGGTGACCAGCACGGAGTTCAACGGCTCGGCGTCGTCGTTGGTGCGGTTGGTGATGACGGCGAGAGGTTCGACGCAGGGGATTTCGAGGCCCTGGAGGGTGCGGAGCATTTCATACTCGCGCTTGGCCATCTCGCTGGTGGTCTCCTTGATGGCGACGACACGACCGCTCAAATGTGCGAAGCGCACCAGGTGGCGCGAGATTCCCTTGGGCAGGGCCGCGATGTTCTCGTTAGGCCAGGCGTCGAGCGGGAGGTGCCAGGGAAGGTCAAGCAGGGCTGGGTCGGCCGTGGCCGACGTGATGTTGAGAGAACCGCTCATGAATTGAGTTTACCGGTGGACTCCCGGCCCGGGGAACGACAAAACGGCCGGACGGAGCAAGCTCCATCCGGCCGTTCGACTGGGTCGCAGACTAGTCGGCGACTGCTCCACCGAGGCGGAGGCCGGTCTCGGCGTCGAAGACGTGCATGTGGTGCGGCGTCGGGGTCAGGTAGACGGTGTCGCCGGCGGACGGGTGTGAACGGCCGTCGACGCGAGCGACGATGTCGGTGCGCTTTCCTTCGACCGTGGAGTGGCCGTAGAGGTAACCGTCGGCGCCGAGCTCCTCGACGAGGTCGACGGCAACTTCGAGGCCCTCTCCGTGCGTGGTGGACAGGTGGATGTCCTCCGGGCGCACGCCGATCGTGACCTTGGGGCCGGTGGAGCCGGCCAGGGTCTCACGGGGAACGGGGATCGTTGCCGTGCCGAACTTGATGCCACCGTCGACGGTGTCGGCCAGGAAGAGGTTCATGGCCGGGCTGCCGATGAATCCGGCAACGAAGACGTTGTTCGGCTTCGAGTACAGGTCGCGCGGGGTGCCGACCTGCTGCAGCACGCCGTCCTTGAGCACCGCGATCCGGTCGCCCATGGTGAGCGCTTCGGTCTGGTCGTGAGTCACGTAGACCGTGGTGACGCCGAGGCGGCGCTGCAACGAGGCGATCTGGGTGCGGGTCTGCACGCGGAGCTTGGCGTCAAGGTTCGACAGCGGCTCGTCCATGAGGAACACCTGGGGCTGACGCACGATGGCACGTCCCATGGCGACGCGCTGACGCTGACCACCGGAGAGCGCCTTCGGCTTGCGGCTGAGGTAGGGCTCGAGGTCGAGCAGCTTGGCTGCCTCGAGAACGCGGGTGGCGCGCTCGTCCTTGTTGACGCCGGCGATCTTGAGCGCGAAGCCCATGTTCTCCGCAACGGTCATGTGGGGGTAGAGCGCGTAGTTCTGGAAGACCATGGCGATGTCGCGGTCTTTCGGCGGGACATCCGTCACGTTGCGCTCACCGATGAAGATGTTGCCGTCGTTGACCTCTTCGAGACCGGCGAGCATGCGCAGGGACGTGGACTTGCCGCAGCCCGACGGGCCGACCAGCACGAGGAACTCGCCGTCGGCAACCGACAGGTCGAGCTTGTCAACGGCGGGAATGGCGGAACCCGGGTAGAGGCGGGTCGCCTTGTCGAACGTGACTGAAGCCATGGTTGTTTTCTCCTTCACCGGCAGGTACGTGCCGGACGATCCGTTGTGATGGGTTACTACGCCCGTAGCGCGTCATGTGCTGCGGGTCAACTCCCTCAGTATGTCATGTCGGGGGAACAGCCCGTCTGCGAGAAACGCTGTCTCCGGTGCGCCGGCCGGGCTCGTCTGGACGTTTCCCAGAAAGGGGACCTACTATTTGGGAGGCATTCGCAAAAGGCTTGCCTCTGCACATACCTATTTCGGAGCGAGCATTTATGACTATTGGCGGATCGGGCGATGGCCGTCCCACTAAGAATCATCGACGCGACGCCGTACGCACCAAAGCCAAACGGATCCGCGAAGAGCAGAAGAAGAAGGACCGCCGTAACCGGGTCGTCCTTCGGGGCGGGATCGCAGCGGCCGGTGTTGCCGTCGTCGCCGTGATCGCCCTGGTCATCATCAATTCGATTCCCCCGGTAGGCCCGGGGCCGGCGAATATGGCCAGTGACGGCGTGCTGATCGGCGAGGGGATGACGCCGGTCGTCACCACAGCGCTTCAACCCGACGCCAAGCCGATCCCGTCTGAACCGGACGCTACCGGCACCGTTGCCGACATTCGCATTTACTCCGATTACCTGTGCCCGTTCTGCAGCCAGTTCGAGACCGCGAACAGCGAGCAGATCAGCCAGTGGGTCACATCGGGCGCGGCGACCGTGGAGATCCACCCGGTGTCGATCCTGACCCACAAGTCGTCCGGATCCAAGTATTCGCTGCGGGCCGCGAACGCCGCGGCCTGCGTCGCGAACTACGCCCCCAAGGATTTCTACGCCTTCAACGCCATCCTCTTCGAAGAGCAGCCGGAGGAGGGAACCGTCGGGCACGACGATGCGGCCATCAAGGGCCTGGTGAAGAAGGCGGGCGTGAGTTCGGCGGTGCCGAAGATCAATGAGTGCATTGACGACACGACCTTCAAGTCCTGGGTGATCGCCTCCACCGACCGTGCCGTTTCCGGACCGCTTCCGAACACGGAGGTCGAGGCCATCACGGGAACGCCCACCGTTCTTGTCAACGGCAAGCAGTACGTGGGCGCCCTCGACGACCCCAAGGAATTCGCTGCCTTCGTATTGCAGGCGGCCGGGGAGACCTACTCCACCTCGACGCCGACTCCAGAACCGGCACCGGCGGGTTGATCCCTGCCGGGGAGTGGCCCCACGGGCTACTTTCGTCATTTAGGATGGTGTGTCGAGGCGGCATTCGCCTCATGCCGGCCTGGCGCAATTGGTAGCGCACCACTCTTGTAAAGTGGGGGTTACGGGTTCAAGTCCCGTGGCCGGCCCTGACGTTTGTAATGGACAGGTCTGTTCGGGCCGAGCTCAGAGCTCGCTGAGATAGTCAGAGCTCGCTGAGATAATCCGAGGGGTTGATGGTCTGGCGCACTCCCGGCCGGCAATCGATCGGCACGCCTCCGACGTAGAGCCACCCCAGGAGCTCCTCGGATTCGCGGAGCCCCTGAACACGACGCACGGGTTCTGAGCGGGTGAGCGGCCCCGTGCGCCACATCACGCCCCAGCCTTGATCCGTCAGGAGGAGGCTGAGCATGTGTCCGACACCGGCTGCAACGGCATCCTGTTCCCAGGCGGCCACGGAATCGCTCTCGCGTCGGCTCACGACGATGGCAATGAGAAGTTCGGCACGCAGGGGCTTGGCGGCGAGTTTGGCAGCCTCGGTCCCGGTCAGGCCGGCGGCCTCCACCAGCGCCTCGCCCAGACGGAGTCGAGCGTCACCGCGTACCTCGATCAGTCGCCAGGGACGCAGGGCTCCGTGGTCGGCGACCCGGGCCGCGATGCTCACCAGTGGCAGTAATTCCTCGTGGGTCGGCGCCTGGGCGGTCACCTTGGAGTGGGACCGTCGCCGTCCGACCGCATCGAGGACCGCAGACAACGCTTACTCGACCGGCTTGAAGTTGAGCGAGATGGAGTTCATGCAATAACGGTCGCCGGTGGGTGTGCCGAATCCGTCGTCGAAGACATGTCCCAGGTGCGAGCCGCAATTCGCGCAGCGCACCTCGGTGCGCACGACACCCAGCGTGCGGTCCTCGAGCAGCTCGACCGCCTCGGGGCGCACCGACTCGTAAAAGCTCGGCCAGCCGCAACCGGAGTCGAACTTCGTGCCGCTCTTGAACAGCTCGGCATTGCAGGCCCCGCAGGTGTAGATCCCGGAGCGACCCTCATCGAGCAGCTCACCGGTCCAGGCGCGCTCGGTCGCGGCACCGCGGAGAACGGCGTACTGCTCGGGGCTCAGTTCCGCGCGCCACTGCGCATCCGACTTTTCGACCTCGTAGTCCATGTTCCGTCCTTCCTGCACGGCCGGGGAGCGGCCGAAATCTGTACGTACCAACAATAAACTCACCGCACCGCGCCAGTATTCCTCGATCCGGAAGCGCACCGCCGCACAGAGAGCGAACCGCGCGGACCGCGGACTCAGCGAGTGCGGAGGCCCGGGCAAATAGACTGGCGGAGACAAGGGAGGTGGCAGATGGACGGGGTATCCGTTCCTGATCCGACTCCTGACCCGTCAGCGCCGGCCGCGCTGGCCGCCCACGAACAGTCGATCCTTGCTTTCGAACGCCGATGGTGGAAGCACGCGGGCGCGAAGGAGCAGGCGATCCGGGCCGAGCTCGGCCTCTCGGCCGCCCGGTATTATCAGTTGCTGGGAGTTGTGATCGATTCTCCGCTCGCGCTGGCCTACGACCCGATGCTGGTGAAACGCTTGCAACGGATGCGTGACGCCCGGTCGAACGCACGGGCCGACCGGTCGCTGCGCCCCGCCGATTGACACCCTGACCAGCATGCTGCCTCCATTGAGATCCAGCTCCAAGAGGATTGACACAGCCTGACGATGCCGACTTCCTACGAGAAAGACCGCTTCGACCACCTCCCGCATGACCTGGCCCGGGTGGGCGCTCACCGCGCCCCCGGTAAGAAGGGACGCGGCTGGATCGGTTTCTGGTGGGCACTCGGAGCCACCGTGGTGCTGGTCGGTGCCGGAGTCTTCGGGCTGGCCATGCTGAACAACAACCTTGACTTCGAGCTCCCGGGCGCGACCACCGCGGCGAGCACCGCCGAGACCAGTGACCCGGCCAGCCCCGCAGAAGCCCCCGCGCCTGCGCCTGCTCCTGCTCCTGCCGCAACGGTGGACCCCAGCCTGACCGTGACCGTGCTGAACGGAACGGCGGGTGACGGCGTCGCTCGGGCAGTGGGGGACCTCCTCGAGACCGAAGGCTGGACGCTCGGCGAACTCGACAATGCGAGCACGGAAGACGTACCGACCACGATCGTCTACTACGCCGACGAGACACTGGAAGGCGCGGCTCGCGGCGTCGCCGCCTCTCTTCCCGGATCAGATGTGTTGCTCTCCAGCGACTTCGCCGATTCCGCGGCCTCTTTGACGGTCGTCGTCGGCAACGACTACGAGCCCGCCGAATAAGCCTCACCTATACGTCCGGGGCCTGCACGTCAACCCCCTGTTGTTCTCTCGCAGCTTCCGTAGGTTTGACATTGGTCGCTCATTCGCCCGTCCTGACGTTCTCGTAAGAGGCGTATTCCACTGGTCGGGCGTAATGGACGCAGTAACTGCGCCAGGCCCGGTACGGCCAGCGGGCGCGTGTCGACGAATTCAAAGCAACAGGGAGTTACACATGGCGAACGGAACCGTCAAATGGTTCAACGCTGAAAAGGGTTTCGGCTTCATCACTGTCGATGGAGGTGGCCAGGACGTCTTCGTGCATTACTCGGCCATCGATATGCACGGCTACAAGGTTCTCGAAGAAGGACAGCATGTCATCTTCGAACTGGGTACCGGGGCGAAGGGGCCCCAGGCAGAATCGGTTCGTCCGGTCTGACCCAGCGGGGGGAGGCGGCGGCGACACCATCCGGTGTCAGGCGTTGCAGTTCGAACAGCATTTCGGGATTGCGCTCCAGGTTCACAGACGCGGTGTTGAAGCCGGGTTAGTGTGTGGTGCGTGACATCGAAAAACGTGACAGCGACTACTGTGACTCACCCGCAGCGACGTCGTACGGCACCGTCAGTCCGGTCCCTCCGGAATGCCGGTGCCGTACTGCTGTCCTCTGTCCTGCTCCTCACCGCATGCGCCGGGGTCGGTGATGCGCCACAACCGTCGGCCAGCGCTCCGAGCGACTCTTCCTACGATGCTCCCGCGGTCCTGGACGTCGCCCCACTGCGGGGAACGAGCGTGGTTGCCGGCAGCCTGCAGAATCCGGCTCTCGCCGCGAAGATCGACAACCATGAACAGGCCAGGCCGCAGCTCGCTCTGGAACGCACCGACCTCGTGTTCGAAGAACTCGTCGAGGGTGGCCTGACCCGGTACGTCGCCGTCTGGCAGTCGGACATCCCCGAATCGGTTGGCCCCGTGCGCTCGATCCGACCGATGGACCCCGACATCGTCGCGCCCTTCGGCGGAATCATCGCCTACTCGGGCGGGCAGCAGCAGTTCATCGACATGATGGAGGCGACCGAAGTGGTCAACGCGGCCTTCGACACCGATGACACCGGCCTCTTCGCTCGCGCGGACGACAGGCAGGCCCCGCACGACGTCATCCTGCAGGCGTCCGAATTGGTGGACCGCAACTCCACCCTGCCGCCGCCGCCGCAACAGTTCTCCTACGCCGCGACCGCCCAGGGCTCTTCCGCCGCCGTCGACGGTGTGCCCGTCTCGGCGATCGACTCCACATTCTCCGCTTCCCGCTGGCCGAGCTGGACCTGGGACGCGGCCAGCGCCGCCTTTCTTCGCTCGCAGGAGGGTGCCCCCGACCTCGACTCCACCGGTGCGCAGCTGCGGGCCACCAACGTGGTGGTTCTCCGTGTCGCCATTGACGACCGCTTCCCCGACGTTCCCCAGACGACCATGATCGGATCGGGCGAGGCCTGGGTTGCGTCCGGCGGCAAGTCACTGCACGCGGTCTGGTCCAAGGCCGACCAGACTGCGCCCATCCGTCTGGTCGATGACTTCGGGGTGACGGTTCGACTCGCCGCCGGCAACACCTGGATCGAGCTGGTCCCCGCGGACCGCGGCTCGGTCGTGCTCGTGCCGTAGCCCCTGTCGTTCACTTGCACTCTCGACCCCAGAGTGCCAGAATCGATTTGGCACTCTCTCTGTTTGAGTGCCAACCCATCACCGTTTTGGTAACGTCCGGGAGGGACGAGAAACACATATGGCAAAGATCATTGCTTTCAACGAAGAGGCCCGTCGCGGCCTTGAGCGTGGCCTGAACATCCTCGCTGACACTGTCAAGGTCACCCTCGGCCCGCGCGGACGTAACGTGGTGCTGGAGAAGAAGTGGGGCGCCCCCACGATCACCAACGACGGCGTGTCCATCGCCAAGGAGATCGAGCTCGACGACCCGTACGAGAAGATCGGTGCCGAGCTCGTCAAAGAGGTCGCCAAGAAGACCGATGACGTCGCGGGCGACGGAACCACCACCGCCACCGTCCTGGCTCAGGCACTCGTCCGCGAAGGCCTGCGCAACGTCGCGGCCGGCGCAGACCCCATCAGCCTCAAGCGCGGCATCGAGAAGGCCACGGCTGCCGTGATCGCCGAGCTCATCGCCAATGCCAAAGAGGTCGAGACCAAGGAAGAGATCGCGGCCACCGCGTCCATCTCCGCCGGAGACGCCGAAATCGGCGCCATCATCGCCGAAGCCATCGACAAGGTCGGCAAGGAGGGTGTCGTCACCGTCGAGGAGTCGAACACTCTCGGCACCGAGCTGGAGCTCACCGAGGGCATGCGCTTCGACAAGGGATTCCTGTCGGCGTACTTCGTGACCGACCCCGACCGTCAGGAAGCGGTCTTCGAAGACCCCTACATCCTGATCGTCAACTCCAAGGTCTCCAACATCAAGGACCTGCTGCCCATTGTGGACAAGGTCATCCAGACCGGCAAGCAGCTCCTCATCATCGCCGAGGACGTCGACGGCGAGGCCCTGGCCACGCTCGTCGTGAACAAGATCCGCGGAATCTTCAAGTCGGTCGCCGTCAAGGCTCCCGGCTTCGGTGACCGTCGCAAGGCGCAGCTGCAGGACATCGCCATCCTCACCGGTGGACAGGTCATCAGCGAAGAGGTCGGCCTCAAGCTCGAGAACGTCACGCTCGACCTTCTCGGCAACGCCCGCAAGATCGTCATCACCAAGGACGAGACCACCATCGTCGAAGGTGCCGGCGACCCCGAGGCGATCGCCGGACGTGTTCAGCAGATCCGCAGCGAGATCGAGAACACCGACAGCGACTACGACCGCGAGAAGCTCCAGGAGCGTCTCGCCAAGCTCGCCGGCGGCGTTGCCGTCATCAAGGCCGGCGCCGCGACGGAGGTTGAACTCAAGGAGCGCAAGCACCGTATCGAGGACGCCGTCCGTAACGCGAAGGCTGCCGTCGAAGAGGGCATCGTCGCCGGTGGTGGCGTTGCACTGATCCAGGCCGGCAAGACCGCGTTCGAGAAGCTCGAACTGGTCGGCGACGAGGCAACGGGCGCGAACATCGTCAAGGTTGCCATCGACGCTCCGCTCAAGCAGATCGCCCTCAACGCCGGCATGGAGCCGGGCGTTGTCGCCGACAAGGTGCGCAACCTGCCGATCGGTTGGGGCCTCAACGCCGCGACCGGTGAGTACGTCGACATGCTCGCCGCCGGAATCAATGACCCGGTGAAGGTCACCCGCTCCGCGCTGCTCAACGCAGCGTCGATCGCCGGGCTGTTCCTCACCACCGAGGCCGTTGTCGCCGACAAGCCCGAGAAGAACCCGGCTCCGGCCGGCGACCAGGGCGGCGGAATGGACTTCTAAGTCCACACCGCTTCACCGCTTCACAACACAGGGCGTCTCCTTCGGGAGGCGCCCTGTGTCGTTTCTGCCGCGGTCAGCGCAGGAAGAGGCGTGCGTTGGCCTGCTCGATCTCCGCGTAATGCTGACCGGCCTGGTTCAGGGCCAGGTTGAGGGCCTCTGCGCTCTGTGCCACCTGCTGCTGGGTGGCCCGCCAGTCTGTGACGGCCGTCTGGAACGCGGTCGCCGCCTGCCCCGTCCATGACCCTTCCAGAGCGGTCAGCTGGGTGATCAGCCCGGCTACTTCACTCTGGATGCGTGCGATCGACGCACGGGCCATGGCGGTGGTGTGGAGCACGGCTTCACTGTCGACCTGGTAGCGGGTCATGGGGAGTCCTTTCGGCTGAGGGTGTGCCGATCAGACTACGAGCCGGCGTGCACCGGGGCCGGGGAGGGAGCCGCTCCGTTGCTCTTACGGTGCCGCACCCTGCTGGGGAGGAACGCCAACGGGCCTGCTCGTCGATGATCGTCACGGAGTGACGACCCACGCTACGGGGTGGTGGCAGGAGTGACGCGCTGGGGTGCGCTCGGGGAGCAGGCCAGAGGGAACCAGACCCGGAAGGTCGCGCCGCCGCCGGGGGTGTCGACGACCTGTACCGTGCCGTTGTGGCTGGCCACGATCGAGGCGACGATGGCCAGGCCGAGGCCGCTGCCGCCGGTCTCGCGGGCTCGGGAGGTGTCGGCGCGCCAGAACCGCTGGAAGATCTTGTCGCGGATCTGAGGTGGGATGCCCTCGCCGTGGTCGATGATGGCGATGGACGCCCGCTGGTTGCGGCGGTCCACGGCGACCTCGAGTTCCACCGGGCTGTCGGCCGGGCTGAACCGCAGCGCGTTGCCCATCAGGTTCGTGATGACCTGACGGATCTTATTCTCCTCGGCCATGACCACGGCCTGCACGGTGGCCGGTTCGCTGACGGGCGCCGCTTCCGGTGCAGGGGCCGGGACATCCGTCTTGCGGGGCTTGCGGGTGCGCAGCCGGGCCAGGGTGGCGCCGGCGAAGGAGACGGAGCCGTTCGTCGGATGGGACGTTTCCGGGGGCTTCTCGGCGGGCTTCGGTCCCGTGGCGGACGCCGCGGGAACCTCGCCCGTGGAATGCGCGAGATCGATGGCCGGGCGTTCGACGGTGTCCTCGAACTCGGCCGGAATGGGCGTGATGACCGTGATGGTGCGCCCGGGGGAGGAGGCCATGGCGTCGAGCGCCGCATCGCGGGCGAGGGGCATCAGGTCGACCGGCGCGAGGGCGAGCGGCTTCGTCTCATCGAGCCGGGCCAGCTCCAGCAGGTCTTCGACCAGCCCGCCCATGCGAATCGCTTCCTTCTCGATGCGCTCCATGGCCTGCGCGATCTCCTCGGGCGACTGCAGGGCACCCATCCGGTAGAGCTCGGCGTAGCCGCGCACCGAGACGAGGGGCGTGCGCAACTCGTGGCTGGCGTCACCGACGAAGCGCCGCATCTGATCGATCGTGCGGGCGCGGTCCTTGAAGAGGCGGTCGATGCGACTCAGCATGGTGTTCAGGGACCGGTTGAGACGCCCGACCTCGGTATTGGGTGTGGCGCCGCCGAGACGCTGGCTGAAGTCGCCGTCGGCGATGGCGGCGGCAGTGCGCTCAACCTCGCGCAGCGGAGCGAAGGTGGAGGTGACCAGGAGCCGGGTGAGCAGGGCCCCGACGAGCACGACGCCGAGGCCGAACCCCAGGAAAATGGTGAGATAGGTGGCCATGGTGTTCTCGGTCGGTTTCAACGAGACAGCCATGACGAGCGTTCCGAGAGTTCCCTGCGGGGAGATCACGAGGGGGACGGCCACCGCGAGGAACTCGGTGTCATGAGCCGCGTCCTCCAGCGTCATCGTGCGGCCGTCGAGTTCCATCACGGTTTGCAGGTCGAGCGAGCCGGTCACATGCGGGAGCTCGTCGCGGGGGTGATCACGCCACGTATGGTCCTTGAGGTGACCATGCTCATCGTAGAGGGCGACGTAATAATCAGACGACACCACCGCCGTGGTGCCCTGGCCGAGGGCCGCAGCCGAGTAGCTGTTCGAGGCGGACTGGGCGTCGACCTGAAGCTGGGAGTCAACCTGCTGGATCACATACTGGCGAAGCATGGCCATGGTGCCGATACCGGAGACGAGGAGTCCGAGGGTCAGCATCAGAACCGTGACACCCGTGATCTTGGATCGCAGGGAAACGCGGCTCCACCGCTCCGTAAGTGACTGATGCATCAGGCCTCCCAGTCTATGGGCGCTGCCTGAGACTAAGCCTTGGCGGCCTTGAGCATGTAGCCGAAGCCGCGCTTGGTCTGGATCAGGGGTTCTGTCGAGTGCGCGTCCACCTTGCGGCGGAGGTAGGAGATGTAGGACTCCACGATGCCGGCATCCCCGTTGAAGTCGTACTCCCACACGTGGTCCAGGATCTGGGCCTTGGACAACACCCGGTTCGGGTTCAGCATCAGATAGCGGAGCAGCTTGAATTCGGTGGGGCTGAGTTCGATGGGTGCCTCGCCGACGAGGACCTCATGGGTGTCCTGATCCATGGTGAGTTCGCCGGCCCGGATGACGGCGTCTTCGTCAGCGTGCATGGTACGGCGCAGGATTGCCTTGATCCGGGCGACGATCTCGTCCAGGCTGAACGGCTTGGTGACGTAGTCGTCGCCGCCGACCGTCAGGCCGGTGATCTTGTCTTCCGTGTCGTCTTTCGCCGTGAGGAAGAGGATGGGGGCGGTGTAGCCCGCCGACCGCAGGCGTTTGGTCACCCCGAAGCCGTTCATGTCGGGCAGCATGACATCGAGGATGATGAGGTCGGGTTCTTCCTCGAGCACGGCGGAGATCGCCTGGGCGCCGTTGCCGACGGCGCGAACGGCGAAACCGGCGAAGCGAAGGCTGGTGGTGAGGAGGTCCCGGATGTTGGGCTCGTCGTCGACAATAAGGATGCGGGGGCCGTCAGTCATGACCCTAGTATCTGCGCGTTAGCTGGAAGTTCACTGAAAAGGACCGGTGCGTGCCGAGGTGGGTAGATTGGTGGGCGAATCAGGCCGCGGCGGCGTTGGGAGACCAGGATGCGCGTTCCTACCTTTGTGATCGTGGGCGCCGGCCTGGCCGGCGCCCGGGCGGCTGAGGCCATCCGTTCCGAAGGGTTTGACGGCGGCATCGTTCTGCTCGCCGGGGAGAACGAGTTCCCGTATGCGCGACCGCCCCTGTCCAAGGATTACCTGGCCGGGACGTCCGCCCGGGACACGATCGACGTGCACCCGGCCGAGTGGTATCGGGACCGCGGCATCGATGTGCGGCTGGGCAACCGGGTGACCGGCCTGGCCCTCGACACCCACGAGGTGAACCTGGGGGAGGGCCGGTCGGTGCGCTACGACAAGCTGCTCCTGGCCACCGGCGCGTCGTCCCGGCGCTTCACCGGCCCGGGTGCCGCACTGGACGGTGTGCACCATCTGCGCACGGTCGGCGAGTCGCAGGCGCTGCGGGCCGACGTCGAGGCAGGTACTCGGCAGGTGGTGATCATCGGAGCAGGCTGGATCGGCCTGGAGGTCGCTGCGGCCGCCCGGGGGTACGGGAACGCCGTCACGGTCCTCGGCCGGGAGAGCACGCCCCTGGCGGCCGTGGTCGGCGCCGAGGTCGGATCCGTGTTCGCCGAGTTGCACCGCGTGAACGGTGTCGAACTGCGGATGGGCACCCACCCCGTGGACCTCACCGGGGCGTCGGGCCGGGTCACGGGTGTGCTGCTCAGCACCGGTGAGATCGTTCCGGCCGACGTTGTCGTGGTGGGCATCGGTGCCGTGCCGAACACGGAGCTGGCCCGGGACGCGGGCCTGGCGGTCGACGACGGCATCGTCGTCGACGCGGCGTTCAGGTCGATCGACCCGGACGTCTACGCGGTGGGCGACGTGGCATCCGTCTTCCACCCGGTGCTCCGGCATCACCTGCGCATCGAACACTGGGACAACGCCGAGCGGGCCGGCGCGGCCGCCGGGCGGTCCATGCTCGATCAGGCGATCAGTTACGACGCCGTTCCGTACTTCTACACCGACCAGTTCGATCTCGGGATGGAATACTCGGGGTACCGCAGCCGGGCGCGGGATGCCGAGGTGGTGTTCCGCGGCGACCGGGCCGGCCGGGAGTTCATGGCCTTCTGGGTGGCCGACGGGCAGGTCGTCGCAGGCCTGAACGTGAACGTGTGGAACGTCAACGAGACCGTGCAGCGCTTCATCCGGACCGGGGTTCGGGTCGACGCGTCCCGGCTCGCGGATGAGAGCATTGCACTCGACGAACTACTCGCCGGTGCACCCGATTGAAGGACCTGACATGGACAACGCGATCACCCGGCCCGGCCCGTCGCTGCCTGAGCTGATCCATCCGAAACGACTGATCGGCGGGCGGATGTTCGATTTCTCCCGCGAAGTCGCCGTGATGGCCATCGTCAACCGCACGCCGGACTCGTTCTACGACAAGGGTGCGACCTTCGCCCTCGATCAGGCCGTGAACGCTGCCCGGCGCGCGATCTCCGACGGAGCCGACTGGGTCGACATCGGCGGTGCGAAATTCGCGCCCGGCCCGGCGATCCCGATCGAGGAGGAGATCGACCGGGTCGTGCCGGTGATCGAGGCACTCCGCGGTTCAGGCGTCGTCATCTCCGTCGACACGTTTCATCCGGCCGTGGCACGGGCGAGCCTGGCGGCCGGCGCCCACGTGATCAACGACACGACGGGGGTGCACGATCCGGCAATGGCCGACGTCGTCGCCGACAGCGACGCCACCCTCGTGATCACCCACAGTCTCGCGCCGCCGCGGACGCCCTGGCCGGCGCCGGCCTACGGTGACGTCGTGGACGAGGTCGGGGCGTTCCTGCGGGAACGGGTCCAGCTGGCGCTCGGACGCGGCGTGCCGGCATCCCGCATCATCGTCGACCCGGGACACGACCTCAACAAGAACACCCGCCATTCGCTCGAGCTGACGCGGAGGCTCTCCGAGATCACCGCGCTCGGCTACCCGACACTCGTCGCGGTGTCGAACAAGGACTTCATCGGGGAGACGCTGAACCGCGAACGCGGGGACCGGGTGGAGGGATCGCTCGCCGCCGCCGTGTTCAGCATCGTGCAGGGAGCCCGGATCGTGCGGATGCACAATGTGAGCGCCGCGGTCGACGCCGTGCGGATGACCGAGGCGATGCTGGGCTTCCGTGAACCGGCGTACCTGCGCCACAACCTGGCCTGACGATGCTGGATCGTGACGAGCTGCTCAGCCGCTATTCGGTGCCCGACCGGAGCGTGCCGCACCTGCGGGTGAATTTCATCGCGAGCCTCGACGGCGCGGCCACCCGGGCGGGGGTGAGCGGCGGGCTCGGGAACGCCGACGACAAGCTCGTCTTCGACACCCTGCGGATGCTGGCCGACGTGATCGTGGTCGGGGCGGGCACGGTGCGCGCCGAAGGGTACGGCGGCATCCGCCTCGAGCCTGCGGATGCGGCCTGGCGGGTTGCCGCCGGACTCGGCGCCCAGCCGCCGGTCGCGGTGGTGTCCTCGCGGCTGGACCTCGACCCGTCGCATCCGCTCTTCGCCGACGCCGCGGTGCGCCCACTCGTGCTGACGCACGGAGCGTCCCCGCCGCAGCGTCGCCGCGACCTGGCCGAGGTGGCCGACGTGGTGGTCTGCGGGGAGGATGCCCTGGACCCGCATCGAATGGTGGCGGCGCTGGCCGATCGCGGCCTGGTGCAGGTGCTCTGCGAGGGCGGGCCGCACCTGTTCGGCGCACTGATCGAGGCCGGCTGCGTCGACGAGCTGTGCCTGACCGTCAGCCCGGTGCTCGAGGGAGGCCCGGCCGGGCGGATCGCCTCGGGCGCAGCCGGCGCCACCCGGACGATGACCCTGCTGCACGTGCTGACCGCCGGAGACATGCTCTTCCTGCGCTACGCCCGCCGCGTCGCCTCCTGACGCACGCCCCGTCACCGGCCCGTGCGTGACGGGGCTAGACGGCTACGGTCTGCGCGTCGAGGTTCTGGGAATCGAGGATCGTGTAGGAGTAGCCCTGCTCGGCGAGGAACCGCTGGCGGTTCTGGGCAAAGTCCTGGTCGACGGTGTCGCGGGCCACGAGCGTGTAGAAATTCGCGGACAGGCCGGACTCCTTGGGGCGCAGCAGGCGTCCCAGACGCTGAGCCTCCTCCTGGCGCGAGCCGAACGAACCCGACACCTGGATGGCGACGGTCGCCTCCGGCAGGTCGACCGAGAAGTTGGCGACCTTCGACACGACGAGCAGGTTCTCCTCACCGATTCGGAACGCCTGGTAGAGGCGTTCGCGTTCATCGACCGGGGTCGCGCCCGTGAGCTTGGGAGCGTTGAGGGCGTCGGCGAGCTCGTCGATCTGGTCGAGGTACTGGCCGATCACGAGGATGCGTTCGCCGGGATGTTTGGCCACCAACCGCTTCACGACGTCGAGCTTGGCGGGAGCGGTCGCGGCCATTCGGTAGCGTTCGTCATCGGCGGCGGCGGCGTAGCTGAGACGCTCGGATTGCGGCAGGTCGATCCGCACCTCGTAGCAGGAGGCCGGGGAGATGAAGCCCTGGGCCTCGATTTCCTTCCACGGAGCGTCGAACCGCTTGGGACCGATCAGGCTGAAGACGTCGCCCTCGCGGCCGTCCTCGCGCACCAGGGTGGCGGTGAGCCCGAGGCGACGGCGGGCCTGCAGCTCCGCGGTGAGCTTGAACACGGGCGCCGGCAGCAGATGCACCTCGTCGTAGATCACCAGCCCCCAGTCCATCGCGTCGAGAAGTTCCAGGTGCGCGTACTCGCCCTTCCGCTTCGCGGTGAGAATCTGGTACGTGGCGATCGTGACCGGCTTGACCTCCTTGACCTGGCCGGAGTACTCGCCGATCTCGTCCGGCGTGAGCGTCGTTCGCTTGAGCAGCTCGTCGCGCCACTGGCGGGCCGAGACGGTGTTGGTGACGAGGATGAGCGTGTTGGTCTTGGCAGTGGCCATGGCCCCCGCGCCGACCAGGGTCTTGCCGGCCCCACAGGGCAGCACGACCACGCCGGAACCGCCGTCGAAGAAACTGGAGACCGCCTTGTTCTGGTAGTCCCGGAGGGCCCAGCCGTCTTCCTTGAGGGCGATCGGATGCGGCGTGCCCGGCGTGTACCCGGCGAGGTCCTCGGCGGGCCAGCCGAGTTTCACCAGTTCCTGCTTGAGCTGGCCGCGGGCCCACGGCTCGACCAGGAACGAATCCGGTGACGGATGCCCGATCAGGAGGGGGGCGATGCGCCGTGCGCCGGCGATCTCGGTGAGCACGGCCTCATCGTTGCTCTGCAGGATGAGCTGACCTTCGGCGTCGCGCTCGATCACGAGTCGACCGTAGCGGCCGACCGTCTCGGTGATGTCCACGCTGACGGTCTGCGGGATCGCGAATTTCGAGTACTTCTCGAGCGTGGCCAGCATGTTGGACGCGTCATGCCCGGCGGCGCGGGCATTCCACAGGCCGAGCCGGGTGATCCGGTAGGTGTGGATGTGCTCGGGGGCACGCTCCAACTCGGCGAAAACGGCCAGATCGTGGCGCGCATCCTCGGCGAGAGGGTGCGCGACTTCGAGCAGAACCGTGCGGTCACTTTGGACGATCAGTGGGCCATCAGACATAGCCGTCAATCCTACGCCCGGTCGTCGTGAAGCCTCGCACCGCTTACGGAGCCGGCGTGATGCTGATGATGCTGGACAGGGGAAGGGTGCGCTCGATGTCGGCACGGCGGTCCCGGGCCCGGAAGCGTCCGCCGCCCACGCTGGCCGGTTCGAGGAGGTAGTCGACCACGACGCCGCCGGGCATCGCGATGCTGACGACGACGGTCTGTTTCGCCTTGATGGCCGAGTCGAGCTGGCGGGCGAGCCAGGCATCCGCGGCCTGGCCCTCTCCGCCGTCGGCGGCCCGCAACTTCTCGACCAGGGCGATGGCCGGGTCGGGCGCGTCGACCGGCACGACCCGGGCCAGCTGGTGCCGGCGCAGGTGCACGATCTCGTGATCGGCGCCTTCGGCTGCGACGGGGTAGCGGGCGTCGCTCAGCGCCCAGAACACCACATCGGAGCTGAACCGGCTGGTCAGCCGGCTGCCCTCGGCGGCGATCAGCCCGAGGGAGGCGAGGGTCTGGTCCACGGCGATGGTGCTCAGCAGGGCGGCGTCGTCGGACTGCACATATGACTGGGCCGGGGCATCCGCCTTGTCGGCCGGGCCGACGCGCACCCGCCCGTAGCGGGCGGCGGACTCCCGGATCAGGTAGTCGACCGGCTGCGGGATGCCGGTCAGCGACACCGTGCGCAGGAACTCCAGCAGGGACTCCGCGCTCTCCCCGGCGGCCAGGGCCCGGTTCACGGAGGTGGCGGTGATGCGGTAGCTGAGGGCGAGTTCCCGGCTCTCGACGTCGGCGAGCCCGCGGAGGCGGGTGTCGATCGAGGGGGCGAGCGGGCCGGGGGACACGATCGAGAGGTCGTTCTGCAGGTAGACGGCGCCACCGGTGGCCGGCAGTGAGGCCGACATCGTGGCGACGGCGCCTTCGAGGTCGCCGGCCAGCACCGCGGCTCCGGCCGTGCTCGTGGTCTGGTGGGCGGTGACGCCGATCAGTTCCGCGTCATCGGCGAACTCGGTGACCCGGTCATCCATCCATTGGCCGCCGGCCGGGTAGAGCCACGCCACGAAGCTGCGGAGTACGTCACCCCAGGACACGCCGGGCCGGTGGGCGAGGATTCCGCGCACATCCGGGGGCAGGGCCGAGTGCCAGGCTTCGGCGAGGGTCGCCCAACGGCGGGCGGTGCTTTCGAGCAGCCAGGCCTCGCCCGTCTCGGTCTCATTCCAGTAGCCCTCGGAGTGCGCGATCAGTTCCGCCCGCGCCGCCGTGGCCACGACGGAGGGCACGGCTTCGAGGTCCACGCCCATCACGGCGGCGAGGCGTTTGGTGTCGGGAAGGCCCAGTCCGCCTCTGCTGAGCTCGCGGGCCGGTTCGCGGGCGAGTTCGGTGACCAGTTCGGCGATCGACGACACTGCGGCGAAGGCGCGCTCGGCCGCGAGCCGGTCGGTGAACCGGGCGTCGGTGTTGTCGACGCTGGCCAACGCGGCGGGCGCCGGCGTGGACGCCAGCTCCAGCGCGTTCGGCAGGCCGAGTTCCGGCCAGGACAGCAGTTGCACGGTCACCGCGGAATACGGGCTGAAGCGTCCGTCGGCCAGGCGCGCCAGCATGAGCGCGTCGAGCTCGGCCGCTCGACCGGCCACCTCGGCCACATCCACGGGGGAGCCCGCCAGCGCGGAGAGGCGTTCGGCGAGATCGAACAGGGAGGGCGCGGCATCCGTGCCCTGACTGGACTCACCGGCGACCGCGAGGACCGCCAGCGTGGCCCGGTCGAGCCGCGCCAGCACCCGCTGGATTGCATCAGGCTCGAGGAGAGCCTCGGCCAGGTCGAAGAAATCACGGATGCCCGTCGCCGAGACTGCGCGGAGGTCGATCGTGCGACGCAGCGCTGCGTCATCCAGCGCCCGAAGGCGCGAAGCGAGAGTGAGCATTGCTACTCCTTATTCTGTCGTGCCTCACGAGCGCGACGCATGCCGGTCATCACCATGAGGACGATGATCAGCACGAATCCGAGAGGCAATCCAAACAGCGGCAAAGCAAGCACCGCCGGCCAGACCCCCTGGCCGAAACCGTTGTCCGCCCCTGCGCCGACTGCCGTGCCGATGATGACGGCGAAGAACGCGAGGATGGACGCACCCACCACACCCGCAACCATGTAAGCAAGGATGCGTTCGAGCCGGCTCGCGGCGTGTGGAGTTTGATTGGTCACAGACTCAAGGATACGGGGCGGGAACCGGTAGGACCGAATAGGCTGGGTGTGGTCGGCGCGTATTCCGCGCGCCCGGAATGCAGCGAGGTCCAGATGCCCACCGGCAAGGTCAAGTTCTACGACGAGGAGAAGGGTTTCGGCTTCATCACGTCAGATGAGGGCCATGAGGTCTTTCTCCACGCTTCTGCACTGCCCGCCGGCGTTTCGGTCAAGGCGGGAACGAAGCTTGAATTCGGCATCGCCGACGGCAAACGGGGCGCCCAGGCACTGTCCGTTCGCATCCTCGAGGCGCCACCGAGCCTGGTCAAACTCAGCCGCAAGCCGGCTGACGACATGGCCATCATCATCGAGGACCTGGTGAAGGTGCTCGACGGCATCGGGGCGAGCCTGCGCCGCGGCCGCTACCCCGACAGTGCCCACAGTCACAAGATCGCGGCCATGCTGCGCAAGGTCGCGGAGGAACTCGATGCGTGAGGCGATCGCTGACGAGCGCCTGCTGGCCGCCGTCGACCAGGCGCGCGCCGCGCTCCTCGAAATCACGCCCGCCGACACCGTCGGCGAGCCCCTCGGCCACATCGTCGAAGGTGAACAGCTGCTCTCGCTGCTCTTCGATTGCAACCTGACGGGGTACCCCGGATGGCGCTGGACGGTGACCCTGGCCCGCGTCGGCGATGCCGAGCCCACTGTGCTCGAAGCCGAGCTCACCCCGGGCGACGACGCGCTGATCGCGCCCGAATGGGTGCCCTGGTCTGACCGTCTGGCCGATTACCGCACCGCGCAGGAGCTGGCGGCGGCCGTGGCCGCGGCGGAAGCCCTGGACGTTGACGACGATGACGACGACGAGTCCGACGACGACGACGACGATGACGACGACGAGTCTGACGACGACGACGAGTCCGATGATGATGATGATGACGACGAGTCTGATGACGACGACGACGAGTCTGATGACGACGACGAGTCGGACAGCGACCCCCTCGCTCTCGAGGACGACGACTTCAACGACGACGACGACGAGGACGACGACACGCTCGACGGGATCGACTCGGCGAAGGCCTAGCGGCGCCGGAGGGCCACCCAGGCCAGGCCGGCCACGCCGAGGCCCAGGCCGATGAGGGCAGCCCAGAGCCACCAGCCCACTCCCGCGGCGGCGAGTTCGCCGCGGAAGACGGCCGCGAGAACAAGCGCCACGAGCCAGGCGGCGGAGCCCGCAAGGAAAGCCTTGCGGGCATCCGTTCGAGCCGGCAGCGGGTCTGGCCGACGCTCACTGTCTTTCAGCCAGAACCGCATGCGAGCTACTTGCCCAGGTTCTGCACCACGAACTCGATGGACGCGACCAGCTGGTGCACGTCGTCGGGTTCGATTGCGGTGAACGTGGCCACCCGCAACTGGTTGCGGCCGAGCTTGCGGTACGGCTCGGTGTCGGAGATCCCATTGGCGCGCAGTGTCTTGGCCACCGCGGCAGCATCGATCGCGTCGTCGAAGTCGATCGTCGCGACCACCTGAGACCGGTGTTCCGGGTTGACGACGTAGGGCGTCGCGAACGAGACGCTCTCGGCCCAGTCGTAAAGAACGGATGACGATTCACGGGTACGAGCGGACGCCCAGGCCAGGCCGCCGTTCTCGTTGATCCAGTCCAGCTGGTTCTCGATCAGCAGAAGGGTGGCAACGGCCGGCGTGTTCAGGGTCTGGTTGAGGCGCGAATTGTCGATCGCGTTCTTCAGGCTGAGGAACTCCGGAATGTAACGGCCGCTCGCGGCGATCTGCTCCACGCGCTCGATCGCGGCGGGGGAGAAGAGGGCCATCCACAACCCGCCGTCGGAGGCGAGGTTCTTCTGCGGGGCGAAGTAATAGACATCCGCCTGGTCAGCCTCGTAGTCGATTCCGGCCGCGGCACTGGTGGCGTCGATCACGGTGAGGGCGCCGGGGTCGGCGACCACCCGGGTGACCGGGGCCATGACGCCCGTCGAGGTCTCGTTCTGAGGCCAGGCGTAGACGTCGACGCCTTCCGTCACGACGAACTCGCTGCGCGAACCGGCCGGAGCCTTGACCACATCGGGCGCTTCGAGGAAGGGAGCGGCGGCGGCGGCGGCGAACTTGCCGCCGAACTCGCCGAAGACGAGGTTCTGGCTGCGTCGGAGAATAAGAGAGAAAGCGGCCGCATCCCAGAACGCGGTGGACCCGCCGTTGCCGATGATGACTTCATAGCCTTCAGGTGCGCGGAGCAGATCCGCGAGGCCGGTGCGCACGCGCCCGACCAGATTTTTAACGGGTGCTTGGCGATGGGAGGTGCCAATGATGCTCGTACCGAACTTAATGAGGTGATCGAGCTGTTCTTGACGGACTTTCGAAGGGCCGCAGCCGAATCGTCCATCTATGGGCAGAAGTTCCGGGGGAATTATCAGGTTCGACATACGGCGATTCTAATGGCCGCTGTCACGGCGATAAGGTTGGGCAGTACGTGGAGAGCCGAGAGGAAAGCTGGACATGACGGATCTGATCGACACCACCGAAATGTACCTCCGCACGATCCTGGACCTCGAAGAGGAGGACATCGTGCCCCTTCGTGCGCGCATCTCCGAGCGCCTCGGGCACTCCGGGCCCACGGTCTCCCAGACGGTGGCGCGGATGGAACGGGACGGCCTGGTGGTCGTCTCCGGTGACCGCCACCTCGAGTTGACCGTGGACGGGCGCAGCAAAGCGGTGCATGTCATGCGCAAGCACCGGCTGGCTGAACGCCTGCTCAGCGACGTGATCGGCCTCGAGTGGGAGTTCGTGCATGACGAAGCATGCCGCTGGGAGCATGTGATGAGCGAGCGCGTCGAGCGCAAGATTCTCGAAATTCTCGGTCACCCCACCGAGTCGCCGTACGGGAACCCGATCCCGGGGCTCGATGAGCTCGGCGACTCGCCGGCCATGGCTTTCATGGCCGGGGTCACCAGCCTCGTCGACCTCGTCGCCGGCGAAGACGCACCGGTCACCGCCGTCGTACGCCGCCTGGGCGAGCCGGTGCAGGTCGACCCTGAGCTGCTCGCCCAGCTGAAGGGCGCAGGGGTGATCCCGGGCGCCACCGGGGTGTTCTCCGCGGTCGGGTCCTATGTGCGAGTCCAGGTCAACGGCTTCGTTGACGGGCTGGAATTGCCGGGCGACGTGGCCGGCCACATCTTCGTGGCCACACCGTCGACATCCTCCTAGATTGCGCCTCCCGACTGCACGAGCCGACCATGGTTTCGTTATCAATATGTTAGGGAAAATCTCGTTTCGAGTGACAAACGGCTGACCGTCACATAGTTTGGAAACGTCCCACAGGCCAGATTCCGGCCGTCGGGCCCGGATCAAGACGCCTTTCACTCCCGTCTCTTGTTCCGGTGTCACTCACGCCATGAGCGCAGTGGACGGGGCAACTCCCTAGCGTTGTCGAGGTGCCGGAGGTAAACACTTTGGCTGCATCAGGAAACAAACTGTCCCGTCGAGCCCCGAACTCGGCATCCACCACAATCGACACGCAGCACGCGGAGCTCAGCCACTACCGAGCGTCCCCACCTCATTCCACCCGACGGCCCCGGCGCCGCGGCGCCCTGGCGAACGTGGTCTTCATGACCCTCGCCGGCGGACTGGTCACGACCATGGCCATCCCCGCCTACGCGTTCGCCCCCACCGAAGACCAGCACTCGGCCACGGCCACGACCCAGCTGACCGAGTCGGGAGCGCAGTCCGTGCAGGTCGCCGACCAGGCGGCGACCGTCAGCGTCGCCCGGGATGGGTTCACTGCCACCACACCCGAGGAGCTGGCGGCTGCTGCTGCGGCTGCTGCAGCGGCCGTCGCCGCCGCGGAGGCCGTTGCCGCAGAGGAGCGTCGGCAGGCGGCCGCTGCCGCGATGACGACGTACGCCGCCTCTTATACCGGCCCGTCGACGGCCGACTTCCTGGCCGCGCCCGCGTACCCGAGTTTCGACCTTGCATCCGTCTACGGTGTCGCCCTGCAATACGAGGGCGTTCCGTATGTCTACGGCGGTGCCACACCGGCCGGCTTCGACTGCTCCGGATTCGTCATGTACGTCTACGCGCAGTTCGGCATCTCGCTGCCGCACTCCTCGACCGGGCAGGGTGCCGCGGGTACCCAGATCCCCGTGTCCGAGGCGCAGCCGGGAGACCTGGTCATCATGGACGGTCACGACGGGTTCTACGCGGGCAACGGAAACATCCTGCACGCACCGTATGAGGGGGCGTCGGTGCGCGTGCAGCCGATCTGGACCAGCTCGTACACCATCGTTCGCCTGGGCATCTGAGTCAGGATGACCCGATTGTGAACGTTTCGTAACACCCGCCTGATTCGGTGCCCCACGCTGCACGGGGCACCGAATCTGGGTTAACCTGTTGCTCTGATGTTCTGCGAGTTTTCGGGAGAGCCAATGCGCGAGCGGCGCACGATCCACACCATGGATGTGCGCGGCCGCTTCGCGTTGCGGCGGATCAGTCGAGCAAATCTGAGTTGCGCGTGTCGTGGACGCTGCGTGGCCTGTGGGGCGTTGTCATTGTGACGACGCCCTTTTTTGTTCCCTGTGCGCTCCTTCCTTGCCGGCCGTCGTAGTTCGAATGGCTGGAAGCCGTCCAGCCCTTTTCGAAAGGGAACGCATGCGCACACTGGTCCTCAACGCGGGGTACGAACCCCTCGCCGTGGTGTCCTTCAAACGGGCACTCGTGCTGGTCATGAATCACAAAGCGACGATCGTGCAGGCCGACCAGGGGCATCCGGTCTGTGCCGCCTCCGGTTCCTGGGACCGGCCGAGCGTCATCCTGCTCACGCGCTATGTGCGCATCCCGCGGTCCCGAGCCATGCCGGTCAGCCGGCGCGGGGTGCTGCGCCGGGACGAGCACCGCTGCGGGTACTGCGGCACGTCGGCGAGCACCATCGACCACGTGCTGCCGCGGTCTCGCGGGGGCCGGGACACCTGGGACAATCTCGTGGCCTGCTGTCTGCGCTGCAACAACCTCAAAAGCGACCGCACGCCGGCCGAGATGGGGTGGAACCTCCTGTTCCATCCGGGGCTGCCGGCCGGCACCACCTGGGTGGTTCGCGGGGCCGAACGTCCGTTGCCACAGTGGGACGAATTCCTGGCGCCGGCCGCCTGATCTGTGAATGTGACGGATGTAACGGAAATGTAACGCGGGAGGGTGACTTCCCCGTTCCGTTCCCCTAGTGTTGGGGAGGCGCCGATCCCCGATCTCGGTGCCACAGAGGATCTTCTCTTGCCTTACTCCGGCGTACCCGGCACTCCTGGCTCGCCAGAGACCCCGATTTCCGTTCCCTCGCGCCGCGAATTGCGGGCCCAGCGAGAGGCTGCCGAGGCTCAGGCCGACGCCACCGTGAGCACACCGGTGAACACGGACGGTCCTGCCGTGGCCTCGGCCACGGTCGCGCTGCCGCCGGCCGAGACCGTGGCCGTCGATGTCGCATCGCTGGTCGCGCGGCCCGGTCGACTCAATCCGGTGCCACCGCAGGCGCACCGGGCTGCCGCCAGTCGTCCGGTTCGCACGTCGCGAGTCCGCCGCCCACTGAAGATCGCGGTGACCCTCCTCGCCATCCCGGGGATGTTCCTCACCGCCGGCCTGCCGGCCTACGCGTTCTCGCCTGCCGGCGACGTCGCATCCACCTCAACCCGAGTTGCCGGTGAGACGCAGGGTGTCACGGTCGCCAGTGGCGCCGCCGCCATCACCGTGGCCCGTGACGGCTTCACGGCCACCACGTCCGAGGAACTCGCCCAGCGAGACGCCGACGCGCTCGCCGCGAAGCAGGCCGAAGAGGCCGCGGCGTCCACGAACCGATCGGCCTCGGCGGACTTCGCCGTCTACACGGTTCGGGCCAAGGGCGACGACTACCCCTGGTTCGACCAGGCGACCGACGACCAGGGCGGCGGACTGTCGCCCCTCGGTTACTACTACCGCGAGTGCGTGGACTTCGTTGCCTGGCGGCTCAACCGCGACGCCGGGTCGACCGGCTCCCCGTGGAGCTACACCTGGAGCAGCCTCACGCCCAGCGGCGGCAACGCGAGCAACTGGGCCAGCGCGTGGGCCGGTCACGGCTGGGCCACAGGGGACACGCCCGTCGTCGGCGCGGTCGCGTGGTTCAACTACAACCACGTCGCCTACGTGCAGTCGATCAACAGCGACGGTTCGGTCATGCTCGAGGAATACAACTGGAACAGCAGCCACGCGTACCACACGCGCACGGTCTCGCCCAGTGAGGTTCCGCTCTTCCTGTACCCGCCGACGTAACCGCCACCCCTGCCGCGGCCGTCCCGTCACTGCCGCGAGTCTTGGGGCGCACCCTGTGGAAGCGGGCGCACGATAGAACGTGCGCCAGCTTCCATAACCTGCGCCGCGTGGCGACGGATGCGGCTAAACTTCACAGGTCAGCCTCTGTAGCTCAACGGAAGAGCAGTTCCGTCCTAAGGAAACGGTTGGGGGTTCGAATCCCTCCAGGGGCACCACGCTTTTTAATCACCGTCGGCCTCGCCGTCTGACGTTTTCGGCCTCGCAGGCTCTGTATGTTTGCGCCGCCGGACCCACAGCAGGACGCTGGCGGCCGCGGCGAGGAGCGCGGTCATCAGGATCCAGAACTTCGATCGGGCGTAGTCGAGTACACCGGGCGGGGAAACGGCGGCTGGTTCAGCGCTCGCGGCGAACAAAGCGGCGGCCGGTTTCGCGGAGGCGTCGCGGCGCAGCAGCCCGCCGGCATCCGTTTCGGTATCGATGAACGTTGCCACGCTCACACGCGACAGACCGGCGCGTTCACCGGCCTGGAGCACCCGATCGACGTCGACGACCTGCCGGGCCTCGGTTCGCGGGAGCGGGCTCCAGCCACCGTCGGTATCGAGACCCGTCACAGTGAGCAAAACAGGTCTGTCGGGCACCGCGGTGCGCACTGTCTGGATTGCACCGGCCGGGTCCTCGTTCCCGGTCAGATGGAGGGTCACGCCGTCGACGAGGCCCGCCATGGCAGGATCGGCAGCGGTCGCGCTGGTCGCCCACGAGATCGTCTGCGGCGTTTCTGGGTCGATTTCGCGCAGCGCGGAGCCGGCGTGAACGAGGAACGCGCGGATTTCTGCGGCGCTGGTCGGCCCGCTCGTACGGAGGTCGGGCCGATCGGCGAGGTCCCAGAGAACGAGCGCAGGTTGGCCTCGGACAGCGGTCGCGATTCGGGTCAGATGGGCTCCGGCGCCGACCCACGTCGCCGGAGTGAGGTCCGGGAAGTCGTCGAAGAGGACCAGCGCGACCCGCAGCCCGTGCGCGTCGGCCTCCTCGAGCAGCGTTGTCACTCCGTCGATGGCGTCGTCGGTCGGACGAGTGCCACCCAGGTCCGTGAAGGACAGCGGCACCCGGATGGTGTCAAAACCGAGCGCACGCAGTCGGGTGAAGTCTGCTGCGAGCTCGGCGGGGTCACGCGCCTCCCACCCGTCCGGCCGGTATTCGGTGGCGCGACTCGAGGGGATCGGGAGAGGGGCTCTCGGGGTGGCGCCGGTGATCGTGGTCGCTCCCGCGGCAGCGGTCGTCACCGTGACATCGTCGCTGCCGAGCGCGCGTTTCAGCTGACGGATGCGCCAGAACCCGTCCTCGAGGACCATCACGACGTCGTACGTCTCCTGGCTGAGGATGACAGTCTCGGACTCTCCGGTGCCGACCGTGCGGGCGATGCGCGCACCCTGGTCCTGGAAAGCGACCGTGGCTCCGTCAAGCGAGTAGAACTCGAGCTCGAGGGAGTGCCGGAGGTCCCAGGTGGCGCTCGGCCCAGTGCGCGGCAGCTCGAGAACGGCACGCCGGGCGGCCCCGCTGAACGTATCGATGACGGCTGGCGTCTCGCCCGTGGATTGAAAGCGACCGATCGCGGCCCAGGCCCGGATATAGCTCGCGGCTATCCTGGTGCGGGAAGCGGGCTCCATTTCCCGCTCATCCGGCCAGGCGTCGGGCAACCAGTTCACGAGCTGGTCGGCGTTGGCCGGGACCGTCGCGACTTCGTTCAGTCCGGAGGGCACTGCCGCACCGGTCGACGTTTGCAGGGTGACCTGCCCCGACATGACGAGGAGCCCGCTCGTCAGGGCCACGAGACCCAGGGCGAGCACCGCGGCGGCGACGCGTTTCGTGCGGCCGCGCGTGAGCATGCGCGAACGTCGCAGAGCCGCCCTGGTGTCGGTCATCGGAGCGTCTTCTCGGTCTGGGCGCCGAGCACCGAAACCGTGACGGTGACCCGGCCGACGAGTTTCCGGCTCGGTACGACGACGTCGGCGGTTCCATTGACGAGACCGCCCGAACGGGAACCGGCCGGACCAGTCTCGTCGGTCACACTGACTGAGACCGGGGTTCCGTCAGGCACGAGGCTGCCCCCGTATCCGGTGACCGGTCCGACCGTGACGTTCACGGCGGCAGGGCGCAGGTCCGCGGTCACGGGGAAGTCGCCCACCGCGGCTGAGAACGGAAGCACCAGTGCGCCGGCCGACGCCACGCCGCGGCAGAAGCCGGTGATCTGGAGATCTCCGGGCGTGGAGGGAGCCTGAACGGAGATCTGCGCGACGCCGGCGATCGTGACAGCAGTGGCGCGCGCCGGTCCCTCCGCCCCGGACCACTCCACGGTCACCTGGGTGCCGTCAGGTTCAACGTTCCCGAATCGGTCGCGCAGCACGGATGTCCGCACCGGCACCAACGTCTGACCGTCGGCCATGGCCCTGCCGGCCAGCAGCGGCTCGACCGGTTCGAGCGTGAAGGGCTCGGGGGGACCGGCGACCTCGTCGAGGCTGACGGCGGGGCCGGACACGGTGCCGACGGAGACCCAGACCGTGCCGCGACCGGCACGGGTGCCGGAGAGGAGGTTTGCAAAGGCGAGGAGGTGAGTCATCGTGGTCTGACTGGTACCTTGCGTGCCGTCGGGATTCTGCCGGAAGAACTGCACGGGCGAGCCCTCGGCGACGGCATTGCCCCAGACGTCGACCGGGATGGTGACGACCATCGACGCGTCGGCTCCGTCGGCGACGATGGAGCGCGCACCGACCACCGCCTGCACCGGACCGACCGCGGTGCCGGCGAGGAGCTCGGTGGTGCCGTGCGCGACGAAGCCGGCGGAGGTCGCCACCAGGGTGACCGAGCCGGCGGTGCGGGTGAAAGCGACCGGGAGATGAAAGCGCGCGGTGTCGGCCGTGGCTGTTGCGGTGAGCACGATCTGGCCGAGGGAACCGATGGCGATCAATCGCACGGTGGAGCCGTTGCCGGCGCCCGAGACGGCTACGGTCAGCACCCGTCCGGCCTCGGCCGACGCCGGTGCGTCGACGGCGAGGGCCGTCCGTTCGCTGTGCCGGGGACCCGCGGAGGCGCGGGCGCCCGCGCCGGTGTCTGTGGCGAGTCCCAGGGCCAGCATCGGGGGCAGCAGCAGGGCGAGCAGCGGGCCGGACCGTACCCGCCTCATGGCGCGCCCAATCGGGCGAAGGTCGTGGCGGTGAGAGAGAGCCCGGCGAATCCGGTGTCGGGCGGCAATTGCAGGGCCGCGTCGAGAGCGGACGCAGGCGGGGAATGGGCGGGACCGCCGAACCCTTCCGCCGGGACCGCGGCGGGGATGATCAGCGTGCTCGATGCCAGGGGAATCTGGAACATGGTGACCGACTGCGGGGCGATGCTGTGCTCGAGGTAGGCGTGGTCGACCCACGCCAGGGTACCGTCGGCCGCCGTGTAGGAGAGCAGGAGGTGCGGCACCGAGGCCTCGACCGTGCCGTCGTTCCGCAGTTCCCCGGCCACGAAGTAGCCCAGCTCCGCCGAACCCCCCAGCCGCAGGTGCTGCACCTGCAGCCCACGCTCGGTCGCCCGCGCCGTGACGACGGCCCTGGCATAGACGTCCACCGATGCGACCTGTGCGTCGGCGGCCAGGACGAGGGGGGTGATGGTCTGCGGGTCGAATTCGACGGGACCATAGACGTCGGAGGTCTTGGCGGGCGCCGCCGCCGTGACCGTGGTCGCCGAACCCGGTGTGTCCGGGGTGGCGTTCCTGAGGCCGCCACCCGCCTCCGGGCCGTAGTCGCCGGTGCCGGCGAGGCTCTGGAATTCGATCCGGAATGGACTCGTGGCTCCGGGCATGAGCTTGTGGACGAGTACCTGGGAGGCGTCCCAGCTGGCCAGCAGCGTGCCGCTCCGGTCGCGCAGTTGCGCCTCGACCGTGACGTCGGCTGGATCGACGTCGGCGTTGGTGACCTCCCCGATCACGACCCAGCGGCCGTCGACCAACAGAGACTTCACGTTGGCCAGGGTGAGCTCGGGACGGTCGAGAACATCGACCGTGTCCGTGCCGTCAACGCTGATGGCCCGCCGGCCCTGGGAGAGGAATCCCACCGCGGGACGGCTGGTGAATTGGTCGGGCGGGCTGGTCGCGTCGGCCGCGGGCAGGTCGATGAACCAGCCGCCTGACGCGTGGACCAGGGAGACCGGTGTGGTTACGACGTAGGACTGCAGCGAGGTGAGGTAGGTGAGGCTGGTGGTCAGCACCTGCCCGCCGGGTGTGCTCGACGTCTGGACGGTCGAGACCGAGGCCAGTTTGGCGAAGGATGCGACGAGGCCGCCGTCGCGACCCAGCTCCTGCTGGAACCGCGTGTAGTCCGGTCGGGTGGCCGGGTAGAGGAGGGCATACGCGTCGGCGAACCGACGGAAGTCGAGGTGCTCATAGTAGGCTTCCACGACCGCGGCTGCGGTGGGCTGGCGGGGCTTTGCGACAGCGAAGGCACCCCCGGCGGCGGCGAGGACGAGGAGAACGGTCACCGCTGCGGCCTGCCGGCGGCGGCGGCGGCGCCGCACACGTGCTCGGGCGCGCCTCCGGAGAGCGGGAAGCGGGGCAGCCCACGGCAACCAACCGGTGTCCGTCGAGGCGGATGCCGGATCTTCGACCGGCGGGATGCGGTCGCTCGCCCGGGCGAGAGCGGCGTCGAGCCCGGCGGCGGCTCGGAAGAGGGGGTTGACGAGGGCGCGCAGCGCGGCGCGGAACGAACGGGTTCGCCGGTTCGAGGGCAGGCCCCACGTCGGCGACCCGACGAGTGACCACAGCAGGAGGAGGAGGGCCGTGGCGATCGAGGCCGGGGGGATGATGCCCCACCAGAGGCGTTTCCAGAGCGGCGCCTCGTTGGAGACCTCGTTCGTGGGCAGCGGGGCCACGTCGGCGCGTTCCCAGACCTCGACGCCGTTTTCGAGCGGCCCCAGGTTGGTCCAACCGCTAGCGTCGAGCAGCGGGGAGTAGAACGCGTCATTGCTGAAGACGTACTTGAGGGAGTACCGGCCGGGCACCGCGAGGAATTGCTGCAGGCTCCCGATACCGGGCACCCCGGAGTACTTGGCGCCCTCCAGCCGTTCGATCGGCCGGGACGTCAGTTCGGGGAGCTGGCGGGCGGAGTGGTAGTTGCCGTCGACGGTGCCTGCCGTCATGTTGGCGCCCAGCCATGCCATCTGGTCACCGAAGCCGAGCGTCAGGTATCGCCATTGCGAGTGCTGGTCCTTGTCCATGAAGGACGCGATCGGGGCGACATCGATGGGGGCAGGCTGGAACGCGCGGTAGTGGGTCAGGTTGGCCGCGAACAGGGTCGTGGCCAGGTGGGCGGTCAGAAGAATGGCCGGCAGGACCACGGAGAGGGTTCGCCCGACGTGCGCGAGCAGCCAGGCGCGGATCGACCCGGTGGTGAGACTCGACACGAACAGTCCGACGAACGGCAGCACCGAGATGGTGGCCCAGAATGTGAAACGGTCCAGCGTGAGGATGTCGTATGCGCCTCCCAGCAGCAACCGGGGAATCGGGGTGGTGCCTCCGGTGCCCAGGAACGCCAGCGCGCCCAGCGAGAGGGCGAGGGGCCAGGCCCTGCCGGTCAGGCCGCGAACGAACGCGTAGGGAAGGACGAGCAGGGTCGTGCCCCAGGGGATCGCCCAGAACACCAGGCCCGCGTTGACGTTGACCAGGAAATTGTCGCGGCTGGCGTGCGGTATCGACACCTGGGTGATCGGATCGCTTCGTGAGTACAGCCAGTAGGGGAACACGACGGCGACCAGGGCCACCACGAGCAGCACGCCGAAGATGCCGGTGCGAGTGAGCGCCGGCAGCGCCCGGCGGAGGCGTCGCGCGACCAGCGGCCAGAGGAGTCTGAAACGGAAACGGGGCGGATGCCCGGCGGGTTCCCCCGCGAGCGGGGTGCGCAGGGCGAGGACAACCGCGGCGACCAGCACCGGCCCGAGGAAGAAGATCGAACCGAACAGGGTGGTGACGTGGTGGCAGGCCGTGGTGGCCATGATGCAACCCACCCCCGCGAGCAGGGCCTTCTTGTTTCCCGTTCGCACCCAGGCGTATGCGAAGGGCAGGGCGTTGAGCAGGAACCCGAGCGACAGCGTGGTCGGCAGCTGGCCGAAGACGTGCACGGTTTCGGCGATCGACGAGGCCACAACCAGGGCGATCGCCGCCCAGCCGGCCGACGTGCGATTGACCCAGATGCGGCTCCACCGGTAGACCCCGATGGTGAGGTTGAGCAATGCGAAGATCTGCACCACGACGAACCCCGGTCGCAGTCCGATCACCTTGCTGAATCCGGCGACCAGGAAATGGCTGCCCGGTGGGTAGCTCAGCGTCGAGAATCCGGTGTACCACCGGGTATCCCAGCTGGAGAACCAATCCCTCGCGTAGTGGTCGGCGAAGAAGATGTGTACGTAGGCGTCGTAGGTGCGCTGGTAACTTCCGGAGAGCAGCAGCGAACCGTGGAAGAGCACCACCAGAATGAGCGCGATCAACAGAAGCCGGTGGCGACGAACGAAGCCCATGCTCGGTCGCTCGACGTGGTCGCGAGACTCCTCCGCCCGGGTCAAGGTCAGGGTCATGAGGCAGGGGGAAGGGCAAGATCGACGAGGAGTCGGCGGTGGTCGCTGCCGGAGCTCGTCTGGGTGGCCAGTGAGACGACGCTGATCTCCGAGCTGACGAGCACATGGTCCAGCCGCATCACCGGAGGAACAATGCCGTCCCATCGGGGCCAGGTCGCCCCGAAGCCGGTGCCGCCCTCGACGAACGCGTCCCGCAATCCTTCGGCCAGGAGTCGTCGCAGTGGCGCGTGGTCGAGTGTGGCGTTGAAATCGCCGGCGAGGATGAGCGGACTCGTCTCGGTCCCGGCCATCCGGCTGAGTTCGGCGAACTGCTCCCGCCACGCTGCGGCGTTGCCCGCACCGATCGGAGCGACCGTGTGCACGTTGATCAGCCGGATGAGTCCGCCGGGGAGGTGGATGTCCGCCTGCAACATGGGGGAACCGGCCACGTCGATGGGCCCGCCGCCCGCGATCGCGAACCGGGAGAAGATCGCCGAGCCGTGGTAGCCCGGAAGCGGGTCGAGCAGCCGGTGGGGGTAAGCGGCCGCGAGCGGCGAAGCGGTCAGGGCGGTGACGTGCTCCGGGGTGACTTCCTGCAGCACGATGACGTCGGCGCCCGTCGCGACGAGTTCTCTGGCCAGATCGGGGACCTGCGTGTTGTCGAGCAGCACGTTCGCACTCACGATCCGCAGTGCGCCGGAGCCGACCGGCGCGGAGCGGGTTCCGTTCCAGCCGATCGCGGACACGAGAAGCAGCACCTGCACGCCGACCAGGACGAGTGCGACCGAGGCGAGTGCGACGCACCATCGGAGGCCGGCCGTGCCACGTCGGCGCCGGCGCACGACGGCGATCACGGCGCCCACCAGGAGCGGGTAGGCCGGAATCAGGAGCCAGACGGCGATCCCCTGGATTCCGATCTGAATGGATCTCCCGTCCGCGTCAACTGCCCTGGCCACGGCGACCGCAGCCAGGCTGCCGGCCAGGAGCCAGCCGACGACGATGGCGGCGGTGGCCAGGGAGGGCATCCTGACCTGGGTCACCGGTCGCTTTCGGCCGGACGGACGCCGGCGAGGCACTCGGCGAGAGCGCGCGAGCTGATCGGCTTGGTCAGGTGGCCGTCGACACCGGCCAGGTCACGGCCGACGGACGAGTGTTCCACAACGCCGGTCACCAGGACGAAGAGGGGGCGGTTCGGCGCCTGCGGCAGGGAATTCAGCAGATCGATGCCTGTGCCGCCCGGCATCGAGAAATCAGAGAAGATCGCGGTGAAGTCCCGGGCCTCGGTGAGCGCGACTGCCGGGGCGACGTCGTCGGCTTCGGTGACGGTCCAGCCGGCTCGGCGGAGCATGTGCGAGAGGACGAGGCGGGAAACGATCTCATCGTCCACGACCAGGGCGGTGTAGCTCATTCGCCGGCCCTAACCAGCCGAGTCCGGGAGCATCCGGAACACCTGATCGAACTGGGTGAGCCGGAAGACGCGCATCGCGTCGACGAGATCCGGACTGACCAGCACCACGTCTCCGCCTTCCGCCCGGCATCTGCGCCGGAGCCAGACCAGGACGGCAAGGCCGGCGCTGTCCACGAAGGTGACCGTGGACAGGTCGAACACGACGTTGGCGCATCCGGCGACGTCGGCCTCGGTCAGCCGGAGACGCAGCTCCGGCGCGGCGACGGCATCGAGTCGGCCGGTGAGCGCGACGATCGCGAGTCCGGTGGCCGGGAACGTGAGGCTCGCGCTCAAGGTGGGCTGCGAGTCGTCGAGCGTGAAGACGTCAGTCATGGGTGCTGCTCACTTCCGGTGTGCCGGGATCGGCGGGGCTGGTGCGGTTGACTCGCAGGATCCATTCATTTCCGGCGTCGAGCCGGGTGTATTCGAGGTGATCGACCAGTTTCCGAACGATCATCAGACCGTAACCGCGTTCCTGGGGTGTCCCGGCGGTGGGCGTCTTCTCGGTATCGGGGTCGAAGGGCTCACCCGGATCGGTGACGCTGACCTCGACGACGGTGTCGGTGATCGCGGCCCGGAACCGGAGGAGGGCGGAGGCGGGGAGACGCGCATGGTCGACCATGTTCATCGCTACCTCATGAACGGCCAGTTCCAGTCGCGCCGCGATCTCGCCCGCCTCGTCGGCCGGCAGGCCGTCGAGCCGGTCACGCAGCCAGGGCCCGATCCTCCTGATCGCGAGGCTGTCACCCTCGATCACCAGCTCGTCGCGCTCGGCGGGGGTCATCGTGCCATCTCCACGGCTCGGAGGATGACGAGAGTGCGATCGTCGGAGAAGGGCGCGCCATCGGCGTGTGTGGTCACGGCATCCAGAATATGGTGTCCCAATCGGGCGGCGGATGCGCCCTGAAGCTCAGCACAGACTTCGCCCAGCCGGTCATAGCCGAGCATGACTCCCCGGGGATTCTCCTGCTCGGCAAGACCGTCGGAACCGAGCACCAACGCGTCACCGGCGTCGAGGTCGAAGCGCACCGTTCGGCCAACCGGGGCCGGCAGAACGCCCAGCGGCGGGATCGACGCCGGAACGAGGGTGATCGCACCGTCCCGCACCAGCATGACCGGGGAATGACCGGCGTTGCACAGGTGCAGGACGCCGGTGGCGGGCCGGTACGCGCCGATCACCACGGTGATGAAGAGGCCGACGTCGTCGAGATAGTCGTACAGTTCCGCACCCATGGCCAGCATTGCCCCGGCGGCGTCGTCGTCCGGGTGGGTGAGGAACGCGACCCGAGCGGCGCTGACCGCCCGGGTCATGACCATGGCCGCCGGAAGGCCTTTGCCCGCGACGTCCCCGACAGTGAACCAGATCACCCCGTCGACAACGGCGAAAGCGAAGAAGTCTCCACCGGCGAGGCTGGCCGGAAGGGTATCCGAGAACACGTCGACCCCGGCGAGTACCGGTGCGGGTTGGGAGAAGACCGCCTGCGCCAGGCTCGAGGCCACCTCGTGTTCGCGTTCGAAGGTGGCGCGCTTGATCTCGAGGAGGTGCAGGCGGGTGAGGGTGAACCGCATATTGGCAGCGGCCACCGCTGCCCTGACTAGGCGCAGATCTCCTGTGGAGTAGACCGGCCCCGCTACGCGCAGGAACGCCAGCACGCGGACACCGCCCCCCGGAGTCACGAGGGGGGCGACGACGGCGTGACCGCCCCTGGCGAGTCTCGGTTCCAGGTCTCCGGGTACGTCCGCGGCCTCGAGCAGAAGCTCGGCGAACGCCGCCGAATCCGCGCCGCGGCCTCCTGAGCTCTGCATCAGACGGTCGTCCAGCAGCGCGACGACGTCGGAGGAGGTGAGGTCCCTGGATTCCCGCAGCAGGTCCTGGAACGACTCGAAAACGCCGAGGGTGCCCACGTTCACCTGCGTGAGCGCCCTCAGGGCGAGAAGGTCGTCCTGGCTTCGGACCAGGGCGCCGGCGATCTCGTCCTGGGCGGCGTAGATGTCGTGGATGGCTCGGCGGACCTCGTTGACCGCGTCCAGAGCGTCACGCGACACGGGGCCCGAAATGGTCCAGTCCGGGCCGGGGGACTTGTGGATGCTTCGGGCGCCGGCACCCACGAGCAGACGCTCGAGGGCGGCGTCGGCGGCGTCGCTCTCGATCAATTCGTGGGGCAGCGCGGCGGTCACGAGAGCGTCGAAGCCGTCTGTGGCGTGGTTTCCAGGGTGAAGACCTGCTTCAATTCGGTCAGCTCCAGGATGATGCGGACCGGGTCGGAGACGTTGACGAGGACGACCTCGCCGCCGGCTGCCCGGGCAGCCTTCTGCACGCGCAGGAGCTCGGCGAGGGCGCTGGAGTCGACGAAGACGACATTCGAGAGGTCGAGACGCACGGTGGCCTGGTCGGGGCCGAACAGGGCATCGACGACCACCCGGAAGGCTGCAGTCTCGTGAGCGTCGAAACGGCCGGCGAGGCTCACTGCCGTGTGGCCGATTCCAGATTCTGTGCGGATTCTCATCGTGGTGTCCTATCCGATCGGGGCAAGTTGTGGAGAGAGGGAGCCGGTCGGCCCGCCGGGGAATGGGCGGTGACGGGGTACTGGCCGCGCAGATCGCGGACCTTGATCCTGGCCAGGTCCGCCAGGAACTGCAGGCTGACTTTGGCGGCGTCGACGGTCGAGCCGGGGGCGTCGATCCATTCGACCGGAACCTCGCTGGTGCGCAGTCCGAGCCGGCCGGCCAGGTAGATCACCTCGAGGTCGAACGAGAACCCGTCAATAACCTGGAGCGTGAACAGGGACCGCGCAGCCGGGGCCGTGAACAGCTTGAACCCACACTGGGTGTCGGAGACCGAGATGCCGAAACCACCCCGGACGATCAGGTTGAGACCACGGCTCAGAACCTTGCGCAGCGCGCTCTTGCTACTGACTGTGGCTCCGTCGGCGGCGCGCGAGCCGACGACGACGTCGTAGCCGGCATTGATCTTGTCCAGGAGGCGGTCGAACTGCTCGATCGGGGTGGACTGGTCCGCGTCCGCGAACAGGATGACGTCGCCGCGGGCCGCGAGCATGCCGCGGCGCACGGCGTCACCCTTGCCGGCGTTCCGGGCGGCAACCAGCACTGTCATGTTCGGAAAGCGCAGGTCTTCCAGAAGTGAGACCGTCGTGTCGGTGGACCCGTCGTCGGCGATGATGAGTTCCCACGGTTCGCCCCGCGAACACATATGAGTCGCGATCGCGCCGATGGTCGGCAGAATCCGCCACTCTTCGTTGTACGCCGGAATGACGACCGAGATCAGCGGACGGACCGTCGCCTTCTCGGTGACCCACGTTCGGTAGGCCTGGTACGTGCCGGATTCTGCGCTCATCGCGACGGCCCTTCTGCTGGGAGGATCGGGGAAGAAGAATTTCGCATGACACGACGCGCGGCCATCACCAGGAGGAGCGCGGCCATCGCCACGAATTGGACGAGGATCAGCTGGGCGGTCGACTCGTGCCAGATCAGCAGCAGTCCGAGCTGCAGGACCGATGCTCCGAGCAACAACCACGACTGTGTGTTGCGCCCCTGGGAGAGTTCGTGGCTGGCGATGAGATTCGCCACGGCGAAGAGAGTGGTCATGCCTGCGTACGCAGCGAGTGGGGCGGAGAGGTCGCCGTAGTCCGGTCCGAGGATGACTCCGAGGATCGGGCCGCCCAACCACAGGGCGCCCAGGGTGCAGGTGGCGCCGATGGCCGCGACGGCCGCGATTCCGCCGGTGAGGATCGAGCCGGTGTCGCCGCCGCTCGCGTGCCGACGTGCCACGACGGGGAAGACGACCGTCGCGACCGACCAGGCCAGGAAGAACACGGCCCGGCCGACGAGGGCGATCGCCGCGTAGATACCCGCGGCATCCGGTGTGAAGAAGGCCTTCGCGACGAGGACGTCGCTGTTGTTGGCGATGATCTGTCCGATCAGAAGGACCGCTACGAGGGCGGCGTAGGCGCGCACTTCGGGAGCGGGGGCTGAGCCGGCCAGGGCTGGTCCGACCCTGGCCAGGAGCTTCACGGTGAGCCAGGTGGCGACAAACGATGCGGTGAGCGCGACTGTCGCGCCGTTCACCCCGAAGCCCAGGGCGACGAGCACCACACCGGCGCCCAGCCGCACGATCATCTCCACCACGAAGGACACGGCGAGCTCTCTGAACCGGAGCCGACCCTGCATCACCCCCCGTCCCACGGACTGGACCAGGTAGAACGGCATCCCGGCTCCGAGGATGACGAACGGCCAGAACGATGCCGTCTGGAACAATTCGGACCAGAACCCGCTGCCGCCGGCGAGCGCCAACCCGGTCACGAGTCCGGCGCCGAGCGCGTAGACGCGCAGCGTGCGTGCGAGGCGTTCGGATTTCTCGGGTCGGCCGGCCTCGTCGTACGTTCCGACGAAGCGCGCCGCGACGAGTTGCAGGCCGAGGGCGATGGACGTGAGGGTGAGCATCAGGGTCACCATCAGGTTGGCGTCCGAGAACTCCGCCGGGGTCAGCACTCGCCCCAGGAACAGGTTGAGCGCATAGTTGCCCACATTGGCGACGATCATCGCCACGGCGAGGTACGTGCCACCACCGACGAGGGACTTCGTACCGGCCGAACCGGTACCCACTCCCGTGCTCACCGGGCGGGCCGCCGGTCGAGCAGCCGCTGAATGTGAATCAGGTGCCAGTGCACGACCTCGGACATCGGGATTCCGGAGGCGGCGGCGAAATTGCGGCGGCCGATGGACGTGCGCCGATTCGGGTCATCAAGGACCAGGGCCAGTGCGTCCGCGAGGCTCTCTGCGTCGCCGGGCTCGAAATACACTCCGAGGAACCCCTCTTCCTCGATGATGTCGATGAGGTCGCCGATGCGGGGAAGCACCGCCGCGCGACCGTACTCGCCGGCCTGATGCAGCACCCCCGAGCTCCCGGTGGTCGATGTGTAGGGGAAGGCCACGACGGTCGCTGAGGAGAACAGCGGGGCGACCTCGTCCTCCGCGACATAACCGGTCAACACGAGGTTCGGCAGGGCGGCGAAACGGTCCGCGACGGAGGCCATGTAGCCGGCGGAGTTCGGGCTGTCGGTTCCGGCGAGGGTGAGCTCGAGGTCCCGGTAGCCCCGCCGCAGCAGCTCCTGGTAGGCCTCGACGAGAACATCCACGGTTTTGTAGGTTCCCCACTTCCCGAAGGCGAGGATGCGTCTGCGGCCGGCGGGGATGCCGAAGGACGGGACCGCCACCTCCTCGAAGCTGCCGTGCGGCGCCAGGAGGGCGTTTTTCGCGCCGTAGCTTTCCTGCAGGTATTCGACATAGCGCGGGATGGTCAGGGCGACGAGATCGGCACGGAGCAGTGCCCGGGTGAGAATGCGGCCGGCGAACTTCATCAGGCGGGCCGTCACCGCCGAACCGGCGAAGCCGGCATCCTGCATGTCGACGTTGTCGGCGAGATTGTGCAGCACGACGACGCTCGGCACCCGGATCACCCGAAGAAGCGCCGGGATCAGCAGGCCGAGCGCTCCGGCGATGCGCTTGTCCCCGAAGGTCGCGAACTGCAGGTTGAAAAGGACGGCATCGGGGCGGGTTCGGGCGATGGTGCGCGTCAGACGGAACACGTTCGTCACGCTGTTGAAGGTCCAGCTGGGATGGTCGGTGACGCCGTCCATCGGGGCCGGGGTGCCGGCATCCGTCACATCGGAGTAGAGCAGCACCTCCTGGACCTCGCTCTGCGCAACCAGATGCTTGACGAGGTGGAAGCCGAACTCGTTCAGACTGTTGCGCCCCGGCGGGAAGGCGGTCACGACGCCGATGCGGAGTCTGGCCGGTGGGGTCCGTGCCGTGGAGCGGCTCATGCGGTGAAATCCGGCCTGCCAGGCGGGAACGCGAATGGACTCATGGATACCCCTGACAGCTTGTGGCACTGCGTGCGCAGACGGAAGACGTGAATTGCATGCAATCGCAGCTCAGATACTGAGGCATCTGGGAGCGTTTACTCTGCGTTGCGCGCCAATTCGGGGTGTCACGCATGATCAGTATGTCGTAATTTAGAGCGGCATTGCATGCAAAGTGAGCCAGGGAGGCGTGGAAGTCCGTATCCTTGCCACGAGCGTGATCGCGCCGCAGCGGCGCCTGTCCGGTCGCTATCCAGCAGAAGTCCGACGGACGGAGAGGTCAGAAGGCGAATGACGGTCGATACGGAAACCGCTCGACACGAGGCCGACCCGCGGCAGGCGGCCGTCTCCGGACGGCGGGCGGAGCCGCACGTGATGGCTGCGCCGCCCTGGATCCGGGCCGGATTCGTCCTGGTCGCCCTGGCCGTCCTGGGCTACGCCTGGTCGACTCTCGAATTCACGATCTCGGAGCGACCGGTGTGGGTGGACTACGGGCTGTACCTCGTCCTCGAGTTCGTCATCGCCGGTCTGGTCATCGCGCGTGCGGTCCTGGTGTCCGCTGACCGGCTGGCCTGGAGCCTGCTCGGCGCGGCCATGGTGTGCGTGGGCGTGGCCGACTCGATCGAATCGGTGGCGTTCCCGCCGGGGATCCCTCACCCGACGTCCACTGCGGCGATCATCTTCTTTGCCGCCTTCCTTGTGCTCTGCATCGCCTTCCTCGTCGTGCTGATCCGGGGGCGGCTGCACCCGATTTCCGCAACGGTCTGGTTCGACGGCCTGATCGCAGGGCTCGGCTTGGTCGCTGTGACGGCCTCCTTCCTGATTCGGCCGTTGTCCGACATCGTCGTCGAGGACGTGCTCGCGCTTGCGTACCCGGTCGCAGCGCTGATCCCGGTGGCGATCCTGGGCGGGGCACTGACCATCTACGGGCGACGGCCGAGTCGCGTCTGGGTGCTGCTCACCGTCGCCTTCCTGTCGTTCTCCGCCGCCAACGCGTTCCTCGCCCCCGCGATCGCCGACGGCACTTACGTTCGCGGGGGCATAGTCGACGCGGTCTGGCCCGCCGTGGGTATCCTGCTCGGACTCGCCGCGTGGAGTCCGACAGCCCAGGCTCCACCCGACGGAGCGAGCGCCACCCTGGCACTGGCGGCCCCGGCTTTGTTCAGCGTGGGAGCCCTGAGCGTGATCATCGTCAACGAGTTCACGCAGCTCGCCTCCATCGCCGTCCTCGCCGCAATCTGCACTCTGCTCGCCGGCACCGCACGTTTGGTCCTGGCGGTGCGGGATGCGGATCGGGTGAGCGCCGAGCAGGTTGAATTGAACGCGAGCCTGGCCCGGGCACGGGATGCGGCGCTCGCCGCGACGACCGCGAAATCGGCGTTCCTGGCGACCATGAGTCATGAAATCCGCACGCCCATGAACGCGGTGATCGGGATGACCGGACTGCTGTTGGACACCCGGCTGGACTCCGTGCAGCGCGAGTATGTGGAGACCGTACGTCGCAGTGGGGACCTCCTGCTCGACGTCATCAACGACATCCTGGATTTCTCGAAGATCGAGTCGGGTGGGCTGGAACTGGAGAACCGGCCGTTCGACCTGGTGTCGGCGGTCGAGGACGCCGTCGGCCTGCTCGCCGTCGCCGCTGACGGGAAGGGCCTGACCCTGTCGTGGGACTTCGCCGACGACTGCCCGTCCTGGGTGCTGGGCGATGTCACACGGCTGCGCCAAATCCTGGTCAACCTCGTCGGGAATGCCGTCAAATTCACCGTGGCCGGCTCGGTACTGGTGCGGGTGGAACCGGAAGTGCGGGTTCCGACGCCGGTCGGCGGCGGAGTAGCCGGGGATGCGGAACCGGTCGCCCTGCATTTCCGGATCACCGATACCGGCATCGGGATCCCGGTCGATCGGATGCCCCGGCTCTTCCAGTCGTTCAGCCAGGTGGACGCCTCCACGACGCGGGTCTACGGAGGAACGGGCTTGGGCCTGGCGATCAGTCAGGCTCTCGTGGAACTCATGGGCGGCAGAATCGAGGTGCGAAGCACCGTCGGAGTGGGCTCCACGTTCTCGTTCACCATCGGCCTGCAGCCGTTCGTTCGGGTCGCCGGATCGACGGGCGCGAGCGAAGACTGGCTGAAAAAGAGACTTCCTGACCGTCGTCTGCGCGATGGCGCCGACGCACCGGAGAGTGGTGTGCCGGATCGGAGGCGGGCCAGGACCACCATCCTCGCTTCTCGGACGGTTCTGATGGTGGACGACAATGCGGACAATCGTCGGCTGACCTCGGTGCAGGTCGAGCGCATGGGCATGACCTGCGAGGCCACCTCCTCGGCGGAAGAGTTCCTCGACCGCGCCAGGACCGGCCCCGTTCCCGACATCGCAATCCTCGACATGCAGCTGCCGGGCATGAACGGGGCTGCCGTCGCCGGAATACTCCGTCGCCTGCCCGGTTGGCAGGACACCCCCTTCATCCTGCAGACCAGCCTGAGTGCGACGCTCAACCCGGACGACCGGCTCCTGTTCGCTGCCATCGCGACCAAACCCGTGCGCAGTGCCCAACTTCAACGGATCCTGATCGAGGCGCTGGCCGGTGAGCCGTCGCCCGACCGGCGCGATGCCGCGACGGTCGATCCACCGGCTACGGCGCTGCGGGTGCTGCTGGCCGAGGACAATCTGGTCAACCAGAAGGTGGCGCAGTTGATGCTCGCCAAAGGCCTGCACCGGGTCGACACCGTGAGCAACGGCGCCGAAGCCGTCCAGGCCGTTCGGCAGGGCAATTTCGACGTTGTCCTGATGGACCTGAACATGCCCGTCGTCGACGGACTGGAGGCGACGCGCCTGATCCGGCGGCTGGGCGACACGATTCGTCAGCCGGTGGTGATCGCCCTGACCGCCAGTGCCAGCGCCGAGTCCCGGCAGCTGTGTCTCGATGCCGGCATGGACCTCTTTCTCAGCAAGCCGATCCGCCTCTCCGACCTGGCAGCCACGCTGCAGGCCGTGACTCGGGCCCTCGATGACGACGATGCCGACTCTGACCCGTCCGAGTGGGACCTCGAGACCTTCGACGCGGGCGACGGCCAGGGTGCTGCTGCTGCCGCCCCCTCCGCGATGATCGATCAGGAGGTCTACGGCTACCTCGACGAGATGGGAGCCGAGACGAAGGCGATGCTCCTGCAGCACGTGCTCGACGAGAGCGGAAACCACGTGGCCCTGCTCCGTAGGGAGATCGAGCGCGGCAGCGTCGCTCAGGTTGCCTTCCTGGCGCACCGACTGCGCGGATCCAGCGCGACCATCGGTGCCGCAGCTCTGTCCGCCAGGTGCGCGGAGATCGAGGCCTGCGCCGATGCCGGCGGACCCGTGACGGAGGACCACCTCACCCGGCTCGAGGCGACCATCGCCGCGACCACGCGTGCACTCCTGCCCCATCTGCGAACTCCGGCCCAGCAGCGCCCATAGCCTTTTCCGGTTACGGGGTGCGCGTGTCAGCAGCTAGCGTCGATATATACGACTACACCGCTCCGGCCGTCTTTCGATGATGCAAACGCTCCGGAGAAACACCCGTCTGGAGCACCATGATTTCCCCCCGCATCGCGTTCGTTGACGTCGACGGCACCCTCCTGCAAACCGGCTCGGGGATCGCGGAGTCGTCCATCGCGGCGGTGCGCACCGCCCGGGGCAACGGGCATCTGGTGTACCTCAGCACCGGACGGGCGTCGGTCGAGATCTACCCCGAAATCCGCGACATCGGATTCGACGGCACCATCAGCTCCGGCGGCGGGTTCGCGGAGATCGGCGATGAGCTCGTGATCAAGCGCACGATGCCGGCCGAGGCCGTGGAACGGATGATCGGCTTCTACGAGGAGTCCGGGTACGACTTCTACCTGCAGTCCTTCGACGAGCTGTATCCGAGTCCCGGTGTGCGCGACCGCTTCGCGGAGTACTACGCGGCGGACCGCGCGCGGAAGGCGGAAGCCGGCTCCGAACCGGAATCCGTCACCGACGCCGACGACGACCACCCAGCCCTGAAAGCGTTCGCCGATGTGCGCCCGTACCGGTACACCGGCATCGCTAAATCGGTGTTCCTGGCCGGCGACCTTCGGGCGTTCGACCGCGTTTCGGAGGCGCTCGGCGCGGACTTCCATGTGATCACCGGCACCATCCCGCACATGGGCCGGGGCAGCGGCGAGGTCACGCTGAACGGTGTGAACAAGGGCTCCACCATTCTTCAGCTGCTCGACCGGCTCGGCCTCGACGCGGCATCCGCCCTCGGTATCGGCGACAGCAGCAACGACATCGAGATGCTGCAGGTCTGCGGGGTCGGCATCGCCATGGGCAACGCGACGGATGCCGTCAAAGCCCACGCCGACGAGGTCACCACCTCGGTGCAGGACGACGGTGTCTGGAACGCCTTCCGCCGCCACGGTCTGATCTGACCGTGGACACGCCGGCGCCGGGCAGGCGACGGAGGGTGGCGGCAGCTGTTCGCCGATCAGAGAGAATGGTTACTGTGACGAACCAGATGAAACGCCGATTTGCCCAGGCCGCGGCCACAACCGCCATCCTCGGCCTGATGCTGACCGGATGCGCCGCGAACGAAGCCGGGGACACGCCGAGCCCGCTCTCGGGCACGCTGGACGGCGCCGGATCCTCGGCCCAGGCCGCCGCCCAGGAGGTGTGGGTGTCCGAGTTCCAGGGCGCAAATTCGCGCGTCACCATCAACTACGACCCGACCGGTTCCGGTGCCGGGCGGGAACAGTTCCTCGGCGGAGGAGTGGACTTCGCCGGCTCGGACTCGGCGCTCAACGACGAGGAACTCGCAGGGCAGTTCGCCGGTTGCGCACCCGGTTCCCGGGCGATCGATCTGCCGATGTATGTCTCCCCGCTGGTGCTGATCTTCAACGTCGAGGGCCTCGACACCCTGCGCCTCGATGCGGCCGCCATCGCTGGAATCTTCTCCGGTACCATCACGACCTGGAACGACCCGGCACTGGTCGCGCTGAACCCCGACGTCCTCCTGCCCGGCGCCGATATCAGCGCGGTGCATCGCTCGGACGACTCCGGCACCACCAAGAACTTCGCCGACTACCTGTACCAGAACGTGCCGGAGATCTGGCCCGAAGAACCCGACGACGCCTTCCCGTACACGGGCGAGGGCGCGCAGGGCAACTCCGGCGTGGTCAGCGCCGTGACCAACGGCCGTAACACGATCGGCTACGCGGATGCCTCCCGCGCCGGCGATCTCACCGTCGCCTCTCTGAAGGTGGGCGACAACTTCGTCGACTTCTCCTCCGAGGCTGCCGCCGCGATCATCGACGCTTCGCCGGTGGTGGAACGGGACAACCCGAACGATCTGGTGATCGACGTCGACCGGAAGACCACCGAGGCCGGGGTCTACCCGCTCGTTCTGGTGAGCTATCTGATCGCCTGCGAGGTCTACCCCGACCCGGCCGACGCCGAGCTGGTGCGGGCCTACCTCGGTTACATGGCCAGTGCGAAAGGGCAGCAGGCCGCCGCGGACGGTGCCGGGTCGGCACCGCTCTCGCCGGAGTTCTCCGCCCAGGTGCTGGCAGCCATCGAGACCATCGAGTAGCCGCGGCATCCATCGCGGGTGACGACGAAACAGGACACCTGCTCGTTACCTGCGGGTTCTAAGCTGGTGGCGCGCGGTGGCTGGCACCGCGACCGTGTGAGGAGCCTGTGTGACCCTGACCCCGATTCAGCCCGGCCAGGACGTGCTCGCGGCCGGGCACCGCACTTCGCGCGCCCGGACCCTCGTCGACATTCTGCTCGAGACGGCCGAGCGGCATCCGACCGCCCTCGCCCTCGAAGACGTCGACGGAGCCGTCAACTACCGGGACCTGATCCGCCTGGTCACCGAGCAGGCCGAGCAGCTCAGCCGTGGCGGGGTGCGCCGCGGCGACACCGTGGGCATCCGGATCCCGTCGGGAACCCGCGAACTGTACCTCTCCATTCTGGCCACGCTCCTGGTCGGCGCCTCCTATGTGCCGGTCGACGCCGACGACCCCGAGGAGCGTGCCCGGCTCGTCTTCGGTGAGGCCCGGGTCGTGGGGGTGATCGGGGCCGGGGGCGTGTTCGCGGTGCGCAGCGGCATCGACGCCGAGATGTTCGCCGAACGGATGCTCCCGCCCGGCGACGACCTGGCCCTCGCCGGCACCATCGGCGCCATGCCCACCCCCGACGACGACGCCTGGGTGATCTTCACTTCCGGCTCGACCGGCGTGCCGAAAGGGGTCGCGGTGGCGCACCGCTCGGCCGCGGCGTTCGTCGACGCGGAGGCCGACCTCTTCCTCCAGTCCGAACCGATCGGGCCCGCGGACCGGGTTCTGGCCGGATTGTCGGTGGCCTTCGACGCGTCCTGCGAGGAGATGTGGCTGGCCTGGCGGAACGGCGCCTGCCTCGTTTCGGCGCCCCGGTCGCTGGTGCGGTCGGGTGTCGACCTCGGCCCGTGGCTGATCAAGCACGGGGTGACCGTGGTCTCGACCGTGCCCACCCTCGCCGCGCTGTGGCCGGAGGAATCGCTCGAACGGGTGCGACTGCTGATCTTCGGCGGCGAGGCCTGCCCGCCCGAACTCGCCGCCCGGCTCGCCGTGCGCGGCCGGGAGGTCTGGAACACCTACGGGCCGACCGAGGCCACCGTCGTCGCCTGCGCCGCCCGGCTCGACGGCGAGGGGCCCGTGCGCATCGGGCTTCCGCTGGCCGGCTGGGACCTGGCCGTGGTCGACGCGGCCGGCGCCCGCGTCGCCCACGGCGAAACGGGGGAGCTCATCATCGGCGGGGTCGGGCTGGCCCGCTACCTCGACGCCGCCAAGGACGCCGAGAAGTACGCCCCGCACGCCGAACTGGGCTGGCACCGTGCCTACCGCAGCGGCGACCTGGTGCGCTACGAACGCGAGGGTCTCGTGTTCGTCGGCCGAGCCGACGACCAGGTGAAGCTCGGCGGGCGGCGGATCGAACTCGGCGAGATCGAGGCCGCGCTGCGCGCGCTCCCCGGGGTGGCCGGGGCGGCCGCGGTCGTGCAGAGAACACCGGCCGGCAATCAGGTCCTGGTCGGCTATCTGGCCCAGGTCGAGGGGGCCGTCTTCGACCGGGCGGCCGCCAACATCCGTTTGCGTGAGGAATTGCCGGCCGCGCTCGTGCCGCTGCTGCACGTCGTCGACGAGCTGCCCACCCGCACCTCCGGCAAGGTCGACCGCGGCGCCCTGCCCTGGCCGCTGCCGACCACGGGCGGCGAGCAGACGGATGCCTTCACGCCCACGGCCGCCTGGCTCGCCGACGGCTGGGCCGCCATCCTCGGGGTGCCGGCCGACGGCCCGGATGCTGACTTCTTCGCCCACGGCGGCGGATCGCTCTCCGCCGCGCAATTCGTCTCGACCATCCGCGAACGGTTCCCCGACACCCGCGTCTCCGACATTTACGACTACCCCCGGATCGGTTCCCTCGCCGATGAGCTCGACGGCCGGGTGCCCGCGGCGCCGAGCAGCGGGCGCACGGTGCTGCCGGTTCCCCGGCGCAGCCAGCTGGCCCTCACCCTGCTGGGCGTGCCCCTGCACGTGCTGGTCGGCGCGCGGTGGCTGGTCTACCTCGCGGCGGCGAACAACCTGCTCTCCGCCTGGGGCGGAGCCTCCTTCGCCCCGACGATCTCCTGGTGGTGGGTGGCCGCCGGGTTCCTGCTGTTCGTCACGCCGCCCGGCAAGATGGCCGTCTCCGTCGTCGCCGCCCGCCTGCTGCTGCGCGGCGTGGAGCCGGGCAACTATCCTCGGGGTGGCTCCGTGCACCTGCGGCTGTGGCTGGCCGAACAGGTGGCGCTGCTCTCGGACGCCGTGAGTCTGGCCGGCGCGCCCTGGATCAGCTACTACGCGCGGGCCCTCGGCGCCCGCATCGGCACCGACGTCGACCTGCACACCCTGCCGCCGGTGACCGGGATGCTCACGATCGGTGCGGGGGCGGCCATCGAACCCGAGACCGACCTGTCGGGCTACTGGATCGACGGCGATGTGCTGCGCATCGGGGCGGTGCGGATCGGCGCCGGCGCGACCGTCGGCTCCCGCAGCGCCCTGTTCGGCGGCGCCCGGATCGGGGCCGGTGCCGTGATCGAATCCGGCTCCGCCGTGTCCGGACCGGTTCCGCCGGGCGAACGGTGGGCGGGATCCCCGGCCGCCCGGGTCGGTGCCGCCCACGCGTCGTGGCCGGCCGAACGCCCACCGCGCGGGACCCGCTGGCTGACCGCCTTCGCCGCCGGGGCCATCGCGATGACGGCCCTGCCCGTGATCGCCGTGCTCGTCGGCGCACTGATCGTGGGGGCCGCGATCGGCGACGCCGCCACCCTGGGTGACGCGCTCGGCCGGGCCGCCCTGGCCACCCTGGCCGCGGTGCCGGCCGCCGGCCTCGTCTACGCGGGTCTGGTGCTCCTCGCGGTGCGCGCGCTCGGCGTGGGCCTGCGCGAGGGGTACTACCCGGTGCGCAGCCGCATCGGCTGGCAGGTCTGGATGACCGAACGCATCCTGGACAGCGCCCGCACGCTGCTGTTCCCCGTCTACGCGAGCCTGCTCACCCCGGTCTGGCTGCGCCTGCTCGGCGCGAAGGTGGGCGCGGGTGTGGAGGCCTCCACCGTGCTGCTGATCCCCGCCCTGACGACCATCGCCCCGGCCGCCTTCCTGGCCGACGACACCATGGTGGCCTGCTACGAGCTGGGCGGCGGCTGGCTGCGCATCGGACCGGCGAAGGTCGGTCGCCGGGCCTTCCTCGGCAACAGCGGCATCGCGGGCGCCGGGCGCACCGTGCCGCGCAACGGTCTCGTCGCCGTGCTCTCCTCCACCCCGCGCAAGGCGAAGCGCGGGTCGTCGTGGCTGGGCAACCCGCCCGAACGGTTGCGCCGCACGACAACGGATGTCGACGAAGCCCGCACCTTCCACCCGCCGGCCCGGCTCGTCACCTGGCGTGCCCTGTGGGAGCTGTTGCGCATCGTGCCGGTCATCGTCACGGCCCTGATCGGACTCGGCGTGCTGGCCGCCCTCGATGCGCTCTGGCTGCTGCTCGGTGTGGGTTGGGCCCTCGCGCTCTCGGGACTGGTCCTCCTGGCCGCGGGCGCGGTCGCCGCCGTCGTGACCACGGCCGCGAAGTGGCTGCTGATCGGCCGGATCGACGCCACGGAGCATCCGCTCTGGTCATCGTTCATCTGGCGCAACGAGGTGTCGGACAGCTTCGTCGAAATGGTCGCCCGACCCTGGTTCGCGGCCAAGGCCGCCGGAACGCCCGTGCTCGCCCTCTGGCTGCGCAGCCTCGGCGCGAACGTCGGGCACGGGGTCTGGTGCGAGTCGTACTGGCTGCCCGAGGCCGACCTGGTGACCCTCGAGGACGGCGCCACCGTCAACCGTGGCTGCGTCGTGCAGACGCACCTGTTCCACGACCGGATCATGCAGCTGGACCGGGTCACCCTGGCGGCCGGGGCGACGCTCGGGCCGCACAGTGTGATCCTGCCGGCCGCCGGCATCGGCGAGGGAGCGACCGTGGGACCTGCCTCCCTGGTCATGCGCGGGGAACGCGTGCCGGCCGGGTCGGTGTGGTCGGGCAACCCCATTTCGCCCTGGCGTGCCCCGCCGTGGCAGACTTGACGCCCCATGCCTCGCACCCCGCCGAAGAGTCCCGCCCTCGCCACGATCCCCGCTCCGAGTTCCGCCAAAAGCCTCACCGCGCTGCCGCCCAGGCCAGCGCTCGCCGCCGCCGGCCACGGCTCCGCGTCGGCGGGCGACCCGTACCTGCCGGGTAGCGGCAACGGCGGGTACCTCGCCCTGCACTACGACCTGGACCTCGATTACCGGGTGACCACCAATCAGCTGCGGGGAACAGCGACGGTGACCGGCCTGGCGTCCCTCCGGCTGGACCGGTTCAGCCTCGATTTCGACGGCCTCACCGTGGACCGGGTCACCGTCGACGGGGTGCGGGCGCAGAAGGTCAGCCAGAGCAAGCGCAAGCTCACCATCACGGTGGCCACGGCGATCGAAGCGGGGGAGCGGTTCGAGGTGACCGTGCGGTATCGTGGCACGCCGCATCCGTTGAACAGCATCTGGGGCGAGGTCGGCTGGGAGGAACTGGACGACGGCGTGCTCGTCGCCGGGCAGCCCACCGGTGCCGCGTCGTGGTTCCCCTGCAACGACCACCCGAGCAACAAGGCCTCGTTCCGGATCCGGGTCGCCTGCGAAGACCCGTACACGGTCGTCTCCAACGGCGCGCTGATCGCTCGCACGACGCGGTCGGGACGCAGCAGCTGGACCTACGAGGTGAAGGAGCCGATGGCCACCTACCTGGCCACGGTGCTGATCGGCCGGTACCGCCGGGCCGACGTGGCGGCCGCCCCGGTGGCCCAGCGCATCTTCTTTCCGGCCAACCTCGCCCGTGAGGTGGCGGTGGACTTCGCCCGCCTGCCCGAGATGATCGCCGTCTTCGACGGTCTCTTCGGTCCCTACCCGTTCGGCGTGTACTCCGTCGTCGTCACCGACGACGAGTTGGAGATCCCGCTCGAGGCGCACGGCCTTGCCGTCTTCGGCCGCAACCACGTCGACGGCCTGCACGGCAGCGACCGGTTGATCGCCCATGAACTCGCCCACCAGTGGTTCGGCAACAGCCTGACCGTGTCGCGGTGGCAGGACATCTGGCTGCACGAGGGGTTCGCCTGCTACGCCGAGTGGCTGTGGGCCGAGGCCAGCGGGGGACTTCCCGCGGACACGAGCGCCGCCGCGCACCGCGCCGAGATCGAGGCGCTGCCGCGCGACATCGTGGTCGGCGATCCGGGCCCGCACGATATGTTCGACGACCGGGTCTACAAGCGCGGTGCCCTGGCTCTGCACGCGTTGCGACGGTCACTCGGCGACGATGTGTTCTTCGGCGCCGTGCGCGCCTACACCCGGGCGCGCCACCACGGCTCTGTCTCCACCGACGACTTCGTCGAATTCTTCACCGTGCACACCGACAGCAGCGAGATCCGCCGGATCGTTGACCGCTGGATCTACCGGAGCGCGCTGCCCAAGCTCTAGGCCGGGCCGGCGTCACCGACGGATGGCCGCGGCCGGCACCACGCTCACGGTCGGCCCGCCCGCGGCGAACCCGTCCTCCGAGAGCACGGCCACCGTGCCGACGAGCCCGGCGCCCGGCTCGAAGCCGCGCAGGCGCAGGGCCTCGACCGGGAAGCCGGCTCCGCGCCAGGCGGTCAGGACGACGTCGGGCGGGTCTTCGCGGCCCGGCAGTCCGACGGTCAGGTCGCGCGGGTCCACCCGGAGCCCGTCGCCGGTGCACTTCAGCGCCGCCTCCTTCGCGGTCCACATCCGGGCCCGGGCGTCGGCGGCGTCAATGCTCGGCACCGCGGACAGGGCGGCGAGCTCGGCCGGCCCGAACGCGACCGCGTCGAACAGGGCCGGGTCGAACAGGGCCGGGTCGACCCCCGCCCGGGACACGGCCGCGACGGACTCGACGTCGATCCCGACCGGGCCGAGGAAGGTCAGGGCGAACGCGGCGCTCCGTCCGGCCCGACTGAGGCTGACGTGCAGCGGGCCGGCCCCGCTGCCGGCTCCGGGCGACACCGCCACCAGCGGGCGGCCGTGGTCCGTGCCGCCACAGTGCAGGCAGCTGCGCTCGATCCGCACCGACGGTGGCGCAACGCCGAGCACCCACGCGGCAGCGGCGGCGAGCAGCAGGCGATCGTCGGCATCCGTGGGCCCGCGGGGAGCGAGCACCACGACGACGTCGCCGGCTCGCTCAGGATTCACGACCCCAACCTACCGTCCCCGCCGACGAGCCTGCCCCGGTCAGCGGGCGGTGAGCCCGGTGCGACACTGGTAGCTGGTATCTAAGGAGAACGCGCGTGGCACTGATCGACAACGCTGTATACGTGAACGGCCACCGGGAGGCGAACCCGGGGTCGCTCGACGAGACGTACGAGGTGATGAAGGCCCACCACGGCTTCGCCTGGATCGGGATGTACCGGCCATCGCCCGACGAGATCCGCTCGGTCGCGGCCGAATTCAGCCTGCACCACCTCTCGGTTGAAGACGCGCTGAAGGGCCACCAGCGGGCGAAGCTGGAGCGCTTCGGCGACATCCTGTTCTTGGTGCTGCGCCCGGCCCGTTACCTCGACCGGGAGGAACGCGTCGAATTCGGCGAACTGCACGTCTTCGTCGGCCCCGACTTCGTGGCCACCATCCGCCACGCCGAGTCGCCCGACCTCGCGCAGGTGCGCGAGCGCATGGAGAAGACGCCGGAACTGCTGGCCCTCGGACCGGAGGCCGTGCTCTACGCCATCCTCGACCAGATCGTCGACGAGTACGGGCCGGTCGTCGCCGGGCTGGAGAACGACATCGACGAGATCGAGGACCAGCTCTTCGACGGCAACCAGGCCGTGGCGCGGCGCATCTACGACCTCTCCCGTGAGGTGATCGAGTTCCAGCGTGCGACGCAGCCGCTCGTGGGCATGCTGGAGTCGCTGCAGAAGGGCTTCGCCACCCACCATGTCGCCGCGGAGCTGGGCCATCACCTGCGGGACGTGCTCGACCACACTCTCCGTATCGTCGAGCGCGGCGATGCGTTTCGCCAGCTCCTCGACAACGCGCTCACGGTGCACAGCACCCTCGTCACCCAGCGCCAGAACGAGGAGACCCGGCGTTTGTCCGAGACCAGCCTGGCCCAAAGCGAAGAGGTCAAGAAGATCTCCAGCTGGGCGGCCATCCTCTTCGCGCCCAGCCTCGTCGGCGCCGTCTACGGCATGAATTTCACCCATATGCCCGAGCTCGGCTGGGTGTTCGGTTACCCGTTCGCCCTCTCCCTGATGCTCATGATGGGCGTGGGCCTCTACGGGGTGTTCAAGAAGAACGGATGGCTGTAGCCGGCCCCGAGGCCGGCTGCCGCCGGGTGGTCAGCCAGGTCTCGACCTCGTCGAGGAGCGCGGCCTTCTCGGCGGGTGTCAGGAACGACGCCTCGATGCCGTTCCGGGCGAGCAGGGCCAGCCGGTCCGGCCCGAGGTCGAACTCCGCATCGAGCGCGGCCAGGTTGTCATCGATGTAACCGCCGAAATAGGCCGGGTCGTCGGAGTTGATGCAGGCGAGCAGCCCGCGGTCGAGCATCCGCACGATCGGGTGGTCGGCGAGGGTGTCGATCACCCGGAGTCGCACGTTCGAGAACGGGCAGACGGTGAGCGGCACGCGGTCCCGCACGAGCCGGTCGAGCAGCGCCTCGTCCTCCAGGCTGCGGATGCCGTGGTCGATGCGTTCCACCCCGAGCAGGTCGAGGGCCTGCCAGACGTAGTCGGGCGGCCCCTCCTCGCCGGCGTGCGCGACCAGGCGCAAACCGTGCGCGCGGGCCAGGTCGAAGACCTCGGTGAAAAGCGCCGGGGGATAGCCGACCTCGGCCGAATCCAGCCCGATTCCGTCGATCGCCACCCCGCCGGCGAGGATCTCGCGCAGGATCTGCAGCGCTTCGTCGGCCGGCCGGTCGCGCAGGAACGTCACGATCAGCTTGGTGGTGATGCCCCACTCGTCGACCGAACGGTCCAGGGCGTCGCGCACCCCGGCCAGGGCCGTGCCGAGCGGCACACCCCGGCTCGTGTGCGCCTGCGGGTCGAAGAAGATCTCCGCGTGCCGCACCCCCGCCGTGCGTGCCCGGGCGAGATAGGCGCGGGTCAGGTCGGCGAAGTCGATCCGTTCCCGCACAACGTCCAACGCCCGGTAGTAGAGGTCCAGGAACGACTGCAGATCGGCGAAATCATACTGGGCGCGCAGTTCGTCCAGCGATGCCCACGGCAGGGTCACCGCGTTCCGCTCGGCCAGTTCGAAGAGCAGCTCCGGTTCGAGGGTTCCCTCGATGTGCAGGTGGAGTTCGACGAGGGGTAGTTTCATTGCACCATTCTCGCAAGCCGATTCGATCACGGCCGCACGCGCATCCGGAAGCCCCGATTTGGCCCAATTCGGGCTCGAATCCCCGCAATTCCGGGCCGCCTGCCGGGGAATCGGAGGTGATTGGCTTAGGGTGTCGAGTGTGTGGCGCCTCGATAAGAAACTAGATGACGACGGCTTCCTGACGGAGATTCAGGATGCTCCGTCTGCTGACCCGCACGATTCCGCGGCCGCGCACGCGGTCAGCCTGGGCGATCCGTCCCTCACCGTGGGCAATGTGGCCGACCCCGTCTGGCAGCGCTGGCGCGACGAACTCGCCGAGGTGGGCGGGCGTTCCCCGCTGCTGCACTTCAGCGACGGCCCCCGCACCCGCATCGAACTCAGTGCCACCCACCCGGGCGGCCTGCCCCAGTTCATCACCGGCAAGACGACGCTGCTCTCCAATCTGATCCGCGACGAGCTGGCCCTCAGGAACGCCAGGCTGGCGGCCGGTGAGATCACCCAGAAGGGCATCGAACTGCGCTCCATGCGCGGGATCGAGTCGGTCAACCTCGCCATCGGCCTCGCCGAGTGGCGCTACAACGACGTGGACTACAGCGCCCCCGTGCTGCTGCGTCCGCTCGCGATCCGTCGGTACGGCCGCGACTTCGAACTCAAACTCAAGGGCCAGCCGTTCCTGAACCCGGAGCTGGCACGCGCGCTGAAGGACCAGTTCCAGATCGTGCTCGATGCCGACGCGTTCGTGGCGCTGGCCGTCACCAACGGCGCCTTCAAACCGCAACCCGTGATCGACCGCCTGCGCGGACTGACCTCGCACCTGCCCTGGTTCAACGTGGTTCCCCGTCTCGTGGCGTCCTCCTTCGCCGACGTGGGACGGGCACTCGCCGCGGATGCCGCCGAGCTGGACCATCCGCTTCTTGACGCGATCGGCGGCAACAACAACGCCCGCCGCGCCATCGAGACCGCGTACAACCCCGTCGTCCCGATCGGCCAGGACTCCCGGCCGCCGGCCACCGACACCCTGCTGCTCGACGCCGACTCCGAGCAGGAGAACGTCGTCGCCCAGATCGCGGCCGGCAACTCCCTGGTCGTCAAAACACTTCCCGGCACCGGCGGCACCCAGACCATCGTGAACGCGATCGGATCGCTGATCGCGCAGCACAAGCGCGTGCTCGTGGTCAGCGCCCGCCGCTCCAGCCTCGACGGCATCGCGCACCGTCTGGTGCAGGTCGGGCTGCCCGGGGTCGCGGTCACCCCGCGCACCCTGCGCCGTGACCTGATCCAGTCGATCACCCGCAACGAGAAGGCCACCCAGCCCCTGGTCGGCGACGTGGACGACGCGCTCGTGCGACTGCGCAAGGTGCTGCTCGACTACCGGTCGGCGCTCACCCGGCGCGACCCGGCCCTCGGGGTGTCCGTGCTCGACGCCCTCGGCGAGCTCGCCCGCCTGGCGCAGCTGCCTGCCCCGCCGTCGACCACGGCCCGCCTCGACCGCAACGCGCTCGAACGTCTGGCGCAGGGCCGGCCGCTCGCCGCCGCCACCCTGATCAAGGCCGCCGCGCTCGGCGAATTCCGCTACGGCCCCGGCGACTCACCCTGGTACGGGGCGTCCTTCACCTCCCCGGCCGACGCCTCGGGGGCGCATCAGCTCGCCAAACGGGTCAACCAGGTCGAGCTGCCGCGCCTGCTCGAGCGCGCCGCCGGCCTCGTCGGCCAGACCCGGTTGCGCCCCTTCGAGACCATCGCCGAACTGGGCGTGTACCTGCGTCTCCTGCTCGACATCCGGGAGACCCTCGACAAGTTCCAGCCGGCCGTCTTCGACCGGTCGCTGACCGAACTGATCACGGCGACCGCATCTCGTCGGGAATCGCCCGACATGACCGGAGCCAACCGCCGCCGCCTGCGCAAGCTGGCCGTGGAGTACCTGCGTCCGGGCGTTCACGTGAGCGACATGAACGAGAGCCTGCGTCGCATCCAGCAGCAGCGCACCCTGTGGCAGCGCTTCGTGGTGGCCGGCGTTACCCCCGAGGTCCCTGTGGGAATTTCGGATGTGCATGTGGCCTACCAGCGTGTCTCCGAAGACCTGGCGAGCCTCGACATCCCCCTCGGCACGGCCGGAACGACGCGGCAGCTGTCGAATCGCCCGGTCAAGGAATTGATCTACGCGATCTCCGGACTGGCCGCCGAGAGCGAGGTGCTCGCGAACCTGCACGAGCGCACCGCGTTGCTGGCCACCCTGCGCGAGCACAACCTCGACCCCCTGATGACCGACCTGGCCCAGCGTCACGTGTCAGAGAAAGACGTCGCCGACGAACTCGAGCTCGCCTGGTGGCAGTCCGTGCTCGAGACGATGCTCAGCGGCGACAAGGCACTCCTGAACGCGAACACCCAGGTGCTCGACCGACTCGAGGCCGACTTCCGCCTGGTCGACGAGGCGCACGCCTCGACCACGGGGCAGCTGCTGGCCTGGCTGCTGGCGGAGACCTGGAAGATCGGTGTCGTCGACTGGCCCGAAGAGGCCGATAACCTCCGGCGCCTGCTGCGCGCCGACCGGGCCACCCCCACCCGCCTGCACAAGGCCGCTCCGCACCTGGGGCGCGTGCTCGCCCCGGTCTGGCTTGCCTCGCCCTACGAGGTTGCCGGCCTCGACGACCTGATGAGCTTCGACACCGTGCTGCTGGTCGACGCCGGCGCGACCACCCTGGCCGAAAACGTGGGCGCCATCCGTCGCGGCCGCCAGATCGTGGCGTTCGGCGACCCGGTCACGCAGACGCCGTCCTCGTTCGAGACCGGCATCACGGCCGCCGCCGACGACAAGCCGCTGCAGGAGACCAACGTGGACGCCCTCCACGCCGACTCCGCCCTGGCCCGCCTCGGTGAACTCCTGCCGACCCTCACCCTGACCCGCAGTTATCGCGCGGGCGGCGAGGACCTCGCCGAGCTGGTCAATCACCGCTTCTACGGCGGCCGCATCGACTCCCTGCCCTGGGCGGGCAGCTACCTCGGGCACGGCAGCCTCACCATCAACTACGTCGCCGGCGGGCACGGCATGCCCGACGCCGACTCCGGGGCCGTGGAGAGCGTCGACGCCGAGGTCGCGAAGGTCGTCGAACTCGTCATGGACCACGCCGTCAAGCGCCCGAAGGAATCGCTGATGGTGATCACGGCCAGCGCGCGGCACTCCGTGCGCGTGCACCAGGCCGTGCTGTCCGCCTTCTCCAAGCGCACCGACCTCTCCGACTTCATCCTCAAGGACCGGGCCGAACCGTTCACGGTGCTCACGCTCGAGCAGGCCGTGGCGCAGAGCCGCGACCGCGTCATCTTCTCCATCGGCTACGGCCGCACCCCGCACGGCCGCCTGCTGACGAACTTCGGTTCGCTCGGCGAACCGGGCGGCGAACGCCTGCTGGCCATCGGCATGACCCGCGCGCGCCGCGCCATGGACATCGTCTCCTGCTTCCGCCCCTCCGACATCGACGAGGACCGCCAGCGCCACGGCATCCTCGCGCTCTCCCAGGTGCTCAGCGAGACCGAGGCGCGCCGCAACGAGGCGCAGGTGCCCGACGCGAGCGAGGCCATGCTGGTCGACCTGGCCCGCCGGCTCGAACGGCTCGGCCTCACCGTGTCGCTCGGCCACCGCGGCAAGCTGGCGCTCGCCGGCTCGCACGCGGGCCGCGCCGTCGTCGTCGAGACGGATGCCGTCGTCGGCCGATCGAGCCTGCGCGAGTCCCTGAGGCTCCGCCCCGAAGTGCTGCGCCGGCTCGGCTGGCACTACCTGCGCGTGCACAGCTTCGAACTCTTCAGCAACCCGGACGCGGTGGCCGCGCGCGTGGCCGCCCTGGTCGGGGTGACGGCCACGCCCTCCGCTCCGGGATCGGCGGCACACGGTTCGGCCGGGCCTGGTTCATCCGGCACGGTACGCCGGCCTGGTGCCTGAGCGCGCAGCGCCCGAGGCAGACGCCGGTCACGGTCGAGACGCGCTCGAGGGAGGGACGGCATCCGTCGTTCCCCGGCAATCGGTCGTCAAATCGGCCGGCACCTCGCGGCGCGCCCGGCTGACGCCGGCGCCGGGCACCGACCCGAATCCGCATCCGCCGGTTCTGCGCGAGGAGGGCGGCGTCGTGCCCGCCGACCCCGCGGGCCCGGACACCCGCGGCGTCAACGACGAGCGGCTCCGGCAGGACCGCCCGCCGCACTGGTAGCCGTCCGCGCTGCTGCCTGGGCCACTGCTGCCTGGGCCCCTGCTGCCCGGGCGCAGGTCGAGCGCGCGCGTGTGGCTGACTCAGGACATCCGTCGCCCGCATGCACCGGCCGTCACGGACCAGTGCGGGTCCGGAGCGGACGTTCACCCGCCGCTCGCCGCCCACGCCCCGAACGAATCCGACGGAGATTTTCGTCGTGGAGCGGGGTTTCGGGCTGGTCAAGGCCGATCCGGGCAGAATCTCCGTCGAATTGGTTCGTTTCCGGACCGGACGCTGCGCCGCCGATCGGGTGGGACCCGCCCGGTTACCGGGTGTGCTTCGGACCCTGGTCGATCGTCGCTCCGGCGGCCAGAAGGTCGCGGATCTCGGTCAGGAGGTCGAGTTCCGTCGCCGGGGCGGCGGCCTCGGCCTCGGTGGGAAGCCCGGCCGCGCGGCGGCGCTCCTGCGCGTGCTTGACGTGGTTGAGCGGCATCACGAAGACGAAGTAGACGACGGCCGCGACCAGAAGGAAGTTGATGGCCGCCGCGAGCACGAGCCCGAACGACAGCTCCCCGCCGCCGGGCAGGTCGACGACCATGGCCTTGGCGAGGCTCTCCGAATTGAAGATCGCCGCGATCAGCGGGTTGAAGATACCCGCGACGATGGCGTTGACGACCGCGGTGAACGCGGCGCCGATGACCACGGCGACGGCCAGCTCGATGACGTTGCCGCGCATGATGAATTCTTTGAAGCCCTGGATCATGGTGATTCTCCGGTGAGGTTTCGGCGCCGGGACAGGCGAGTGGGGGGTGGTGAGAGGGGAATTATTTCAGGAGGCTTTCGCCGCCGGCGCTGACGTGCTGCTGGTGGCGGGTTTCGCTGCGGGCGTCGAGGCGGCGGCGGACTTCTCGCTGGAAGTGGAGCTCGAGCTCGAGCCGGAGTCGGCCGATGTGCTCTCGGATTTTTTGTCCGAGGTCTTCGACGAGCGTTCGAGTGAGCGCTTCGCATCCGACCGGGAGTCGTTGCTGTAGAAGCCGGACCCGCTGAAGGTCACACCGATCGACGAGAAGACCTTGCGCAGCTTGCCACCGCAGCTCGGACACTCGGTCAGCGTGTTGTCGGTGAAGGCTTGCTGGATGTCGAACGCGGTGTCGCACTCGGTGCAGCGATAAGAATAGGTAGGCACTGGAACTCCGATGGGGGAACCGGCGCGCGGGCCGGAATCTCCGATTGTTGAATGGCTTTCGTGGAACGGGCGGGAAAGTAGGGGGGAACGGGTCAGAACGCGATGATGCGCGTGGGGGTGACCAGGCCGTCCACCGGCTGGTCGTGCACCTCGCGGGGCACTTCGTCGACGAACTCGTTGTCGAAGACGACGGCGTACACCGGCGGGCACTTCTCCATCGAGCCGAGGGTCTTGTCGTAGTAGCCGCGACCCCAGCCCATGCGCAGTCCGGACGCGTCGATGGCGGCGGCCGGCACGACGATCAGGTCGACGTCGTTGATCGCGATCGGGCCGAGCAGGAGGCCCTGCGGCTCCGGCGCGCCCGAAAGGCCCTCGAATTCGGTCTGGTCTTCACCGACGGTCCAGTCGAGCAGGCCGTCATCGCGGGAGACCGGGAACAGCACACGGATGCCCTGAGCCTCCGCCCAGTTCACGAACGGCCGGGTGTCCGGTTCGGTGCGACTCGACAGATAACAGGAAATCGACCGGGCCGACAGGTCCAGGGTGATGCTCTGCAGGTTCTGGGTGAGGCCGGCCGTCGCGGCATCCCGCTGCACCGAAGACATGTTCTGGCGGCGCTCCCGCAGCTCGGCGCGGAGCGCGCGCTTTCGATGACCGATGTCGGAGTCCATATAACTCATCCTAGATGCCGATATCGTAGGGACCATGGGGACAACAATTACCAAAGCCGTCATTCCTGCTGCAGGACTGGGCACGCGCTTTCTTCCGGCGACCAAGGCCATGCCGAAGGAAATGCTGCCCGTCGTCGACAAGCCGGCCATTCAGTACGTGGTCGAGGAAGCCGTCTCGGCGGGTCTGACCGACGTGCTGATGGTCACCGGCCGCAACAAGAACGCGCTGGAGAACCACTTCGACCGCATGACCGAGCTCGAGGCGATCCTGAAGCAGAAGGGCGACCAGGGCCGCCTGGCCAAGGTCAACCACGCCACCGAACTCGCCGACATCCACTATGTGCGCCAGGGCGACCCGCTGGGACTGGGCCACGCAGTGTTGCGCGCCAAGATGCACGTGGGCAACGAACCCTTCGCGGTGCTGCTCGGTGACGACATCATCGACGATCGCGACCCACTGCTCACGAAGATGCTGTCCGAGCAGGCCAAGCGCAACACGACCATCATCGCCCTGATGGAGGTCGAGCCCTCGCAGATCCACCTCTACGGCGCCGCCGCCGTCGAGCCGACCGACGACCCCGACGTCGTGCGGGTGACCGGGCTGGTCGAGAAGCCGAGCACCGAGGATGCCCCGTCGAACCTGGCCATCATCGGTCGCTACGTGCTGCGGCCCGAAGTCTTCGCCGTGCTCGAGCACACCCTGCCCGGCAAGGGCAATGAGATCCAGCTCACCGACGCCCTGCAGGAGATGGCTCTCACGCCCGAAACCACCGGCGGTGTGTACGGGGTCATCTTCCGCGGCCGCCGCTACGACACGGGCGACCGCCTCGACTACATCAAGGCCATCGTGCAGCTCGCGGTGGATCGTGAAGACCTCGGGCCCGATCTGCGGCCGTGGCTGCACGAGTTCGTCGCGACCCTCGACTAGGGCACGAGCGGTACATTGAGGGAACACCATCGCGGGATTGAGTAGACGGGCACACTGTGGCGATCGCACTACCGACGCTTCATGACGGACCCGTCACCCTGCGGCCGATCCGGTTGCGCGACGACAGGAACCTCGAGCGGTCCCTGATGGAGAACCGCGGCTGGCTGCGAACGTGGGAGGCCACGAGCCCCTACGCGCCGATGTCCTTCGACACCCGTTCCAGCATCCGTAGTCTGCTCGCACACGCGCGCACCGGCAGCGGGCTGCCCTTTGTGATCGAATACGACGGCGAACTGGCCGGTCAGCTGAACGTGTCGTCGATCACCTGGGGCTCGCTGTCCTCGGCCACGATCGGCTATTGGGTGGGCGAGGAATTCGCGGGCAAGTCGATCACGCCGACGGCCGTGGCGCTGGCCACCGACTACTGCTTCGGTCAACTGGGGTTGCACCGGATGGAGATCTGTATCCGGCCCGAGAACGTGCCGTCGCTGCGGGTCGTGGAGAAGCTCGGCTTCCGTTACGAGGGCCTGCGCCGCCGGTTCATCCACATCAACGGTGACTGGCGCGACCATTTCTGTTTCGGTCTCGTGGCCGAGGAGGTGCGCCAGGGCGTTCTGCACCGGTGGCAGTCGGGTCTGGCGCCGGCCGACGCTGCCCGGGTGACGGACGTCGATCGGGCGGCCGCGGCGCATCCGTTGCCGGTGAGCGACCGATGAGGCCGGTAATTGGCCGTGACACACCCTCGGTAATCATCCCCGCACCGCCGTGCCGCTCCTACCTTAGAAACTATGAGTAGCGAGGTTCTCGGCGGGGGAGTGATGATTGCGGTTGCCGCTGCCCTGTGGGTGACCTACCTCATGCCGACCTGGGCGCGCCGACGCCAGTACCTGGCCACCGAGCGCAACGCCGTGCGGCTGCAGCAGACCATGCGGATTCTCGCCGAAACGTCCGAGGTACCCCAGCAGGTGCGGCTCGAAGCGAACGCCCGCACCGTGGTCACCCAGCGCAAGCTGCTCGCCCAGGCCGAGGACGACGCTCGCGCCGAGGCCAAGGCCGTGACGGATGCCGCGGTCGCCGCTCGCCGTTCGGCCGCCGCCCTCGCGGCCGCGAACCGTGCCGCCGCTGCGAAGGCCGTTGCCGCCCAGGCCGCCGCCGTGCGCGCGGGGGCCGCGGCGTCCGGTTCCGCTCGAACTTCATCGCTTCCGGCCCCCTCGGCCGCCCGTGCTCGCCGCCTGCGCCGGGTGCGTGCAATGACCTCCCTCATCCTGCTCCTGGGCACCGTGCTCTTCGTCTCGGGAATCGTCGCCGTGGCGACCGGCGGAGCCTGGACGGCCCTGGTCAGCGGCCTGGTGACGACCGTTCTCGCCCTCAGCGCTCTCACCCGCCTGGCGCGCACCGCACGCCGGGCACACCGGGCGGACGGGGTTGCTGCTGGGTCCGGCGTCGCGACGCGCGCCCGGGTCGGCCAGACGTTCGAGCCCGTGCAGTTGGAGGAGACGCCCGTTGTCGCCTCGAGCTGGACGCCGCTCCCGCTGCCGCGGCCGATGCACCTGTCGCGCGGATCCGTCGCCCAGGCGGCGATGGCATCCGTTGATGCAGCCGCCGAACTGCGCCGGGTCGCCGCCGAAGCGGAGCTCGCCCGCCGCGCCGCGGCCCTCGACGTGGCGGTCACTCCGCTGAAGCGTGTGACGGCCGAGGCGCCGGCAACTCCTGCCGCCGCACCGGCCGCGAGCCGGTTCGCATCAATGGGGGTCGTCGGGGAGACCGCACCCGGCATGAGTGATCTCGACGACGTGCTGCGCCGTCGCCGCGCCGTCGGCTGACCGAATCCCAACCGGGCGAATCCGCACCGAATCGCGCTCTCACGCGCGGGTCGGCCAAACTCGGTCGCTGCGCGTGATATTCTGCATAAGCGGTTGGGGGCTATGGCGCAGTTGGTAGCGCGTCTCGTTCGCAATGAGAAGGTCAGGAGTTCGAATCTCCTTAGCTCCACCGAGATAGTCAGTTGAAAGGCCCCCGGGAAACCGGGGGCCTTCTTCTTTTCCTCCCCTCTTGCCTTCTTCTTTTTTCCTCTCTTCCCGCGGGCCGTTCCTCCGCCTCTGCACGCCTCCGCCTGCACGTATAGCCGGAGAATTTCGGGCTGGGCGGCGAGTCGTGGCTGGGGGACCGGCGTGTCGCGAAAACCTCCTCAGTTCGCGCGTGGGGTTACGGTCGAGGTTCTGGCGCACGGCTCCCCGTGGCGGGCGAGTGTCAGTGGCCGGGGATAGCGTGGGCCTGCGCCGACTGGGGCGCAGGGCGGAGCGTGCGGATGGCTGGCATGACGGGCGGTGTGGCCGGCGGGGCTGCGGGCAGCGGGGTGGCAGGCGGCGGGGTGGCAGGCGGCGGGGTGGCAGTCGGTGGCGGCACGGCCGTGCGCTTTCGCTGCGGGCACGGGGCGCCGGCGACGGATGCCCGCATCACCCTGCAACGCGATTGTCCCCTCTGTATGCTCCTTGCCGAGACGCAGCGCAGCCGCGGACAGCTGCTGCGCAAGGTGGCAGCGGGGCGTCGCGGTGACCTCGGGCAGGAGACGCGGATCGGAGCCGACTACGAGTGGATCTGCGACCGTGGCCACTCCCGCTATGTCGCCACGGTACGGGCTGCCCTCACGGGCTCCGGGTGCCCGAAGTGCACGGCCAACGCCGAAGCGCCCAGTGCTCGGTTCGAGGGCGGAGTGCCGTTCATGAAGCCCGGGTTGAGGCTGGGCACGTCGATGACCGAACAACGGCTGCGGATGCTGCTGGGCGAACGCATCCGTCTGCCGCACCGCGTCAATGCCGTGCGCATCAGCCGCACCTTCTACGGCAAGCCGGAGGTGTGGCCGGACATCATCATTCCCGCCCTGAAGGTGGCGATCGAATACGACGACCCTGGCCGTGACGGCCGCTCCCACCGGGGGTTGAAGGAGGTGTCGGACCGTGAGAAGGACGCCGCGCTGGCCGACGTGGGCTGGGCGGTGATCCGGGTGCGGGCCGGCGGTCTGGCCGAGCTCGGCGCGTACAGCATCGTGTGCCCGGGGGTGTCGGTGAAGGTCGTCGACCGCGTCCTCGAGCTGCTGGGGGAGATCCGCGGTACCGCCGCGGTGGAGGCGCTCCTGATCGAGTGAGTGAGCGGGGCCGCTCAGCCGACGACGGTTTCCATGGTGAGCACGGTCGTGCCGTCAACCTCGGACGTGGACAGGGCCACGCGCACGGCGCCGAGCTCGTCCAGTGAAGAGACGTGCGTGCCGCCGCAGGGGATGCGCACGCTGTGGGCCGGCAGCTCGCAGACCCAGTACCGCCGGTCGGTGAGCAGCGGGCCGTCCCGGTCGATGCGTACGCTCGCTCCGGTGGCCACCCATTCGGCGAGGGCCGCGTTCACGGCGGATTCGATCCCGGCCAGGTGCTCGGCCACCCCCTCGGCGGCGAAGCCCTTGCGGCGGAGGGATTTGCCGAGCCGGTAGGTGTCGACGGATCCGTTCTCACGGATCAGGGACACGTCGATCGCGGTGCCGTCGAAGTCGGGGTGACCGAGGGAATCCGCGCGCACCTCCTTCTTCCACCGGTCCGCCAGCGCCCGGTTGAGGGCGAGGGAGGCGAGGTGGCAGGCCGTGTGGCCCGCGGACATCCGGTGGCGGTAGTCGGCGTCGACGACCACCTCGACCGTCTGACCCTCGGCCAGGGCGGCGCCGTCGACGAGTGCGGCACCCTCGACGAGGTGAACCACGACGAACGCCCAGCCGGGCGTGCCCTTCGGCACCGGGATGTCCCGGCCCCGGTGCAGTGCCGACCCGTCCGTCGCTCCCACGATGCAGTCCAGCACCGTCAGCTCGGCCCCCGCGACGCGCAGCACGGCCCGGTCGGGCCCCTGGTCGGGCCAGCCGGCATCGACCGGGTGCACCGGGGTGGCGTCGAGGAGCACGGCGACGCGCCCGTCCGCCTGCGGCTCGACGTGCAGCACCGTCGCGGTGGTGCGGGTCAGGCCGGCCGGGTAGTCCACCTGGGTGTCCACGGAGGGAAGGGTCATCGACGGGTCCTTTCGGGACGAAAAAGGGTGTTGCCGCAGTTGGCGGCAACACCCTGAGTTTAATCGTGGAGCAGGCGCTAGGCCTTGCGTGCCTTCTCGGTCGTCTCGTTCGCCTTGGCGTGCTTGTCGGCACGCTTTTCCTTCAAGGACTTACCGGCAACCTTTTTGGATGCGTCCTTCTTGGGTGATTTGTCAGCCATGTGTACTCCTTCGAATCGAGCCCCAGCGGCACCGTGACTTCGACCCTACGCGGGTTGCCGCCAAACGGCACCTTCCCGCGGTCGGTGGCAACCGGCCCTGTGCAAGTTGACAGCCCGGCCGTAGGCTGGGCCCGACGCGCCCCGAACGCGAGGCACCCGTCTCCACCCCGGCAGAGAGGGATACACATGAGCGATAAAACCACCTACCAGGCCATCTTCTACGGACCCAACGTGATCGCCGCCGGAACGGAGCACGAACTCGAGTACGTGAACGGCGAGTACCAGAAGGAGGTCCTGCTGGAGGCCACGGAAGACGGCGACACGGTGCGCCGCCTGTTCCGCCTCGTGCGGGCGACCGAGGAGGAGCCCATTCCCTACCGGTTCGTCGAGGACATGCAGGACGAACAGGGCGAAGCGGATATCCCCAACTAGCGGGAGCAGGCCCGCGCAGCCCGTCGCGGCGCAGCGTGGGGAATCGGGCGCACGCTACGCCCGATTCCTCACGCTGCGCCCGGACGCCGCGGTGGCGGCGCCCTGAGCTAGATGCGCTTGCCGGGCCCGCGGCCGAGGCGCACCGGCAGTGCCATCAGTGGTCCCACGAACCGGCGCTGCAGGCGCCGGGCCGGACCCCAGACGAACTGCACCAAATACTGGGCGAGGATGGCGCCGGCCGCCAGCGCCGCGGCGACGGCCCCGGCGGTGAGCATGCTGAGCAGCCCGTCGATGTTGCCGTCGGACAACTGCAGCAGGCCGCGGAACAGGATCAGCCCCGGCACGAGCGGAACCAGCGCGGAGACGACGATCACCAGCGGGGGAGTGCGCACGACGCGGGCCGCGATCGCGGCCAGCAGGCCCACGCCCACGGCGCTCAGGGCCGACGACCAGACCAGGCCGAAGCCGGCCTGCGCGCCGCCCAGGTAGAGCAGCTCGGCGATGGCGCCCAGCAGGCAGACCACCCAGAACGCCCGCCAGGGCACCTGCACGCCGAGGGCGAAACCGGCGACGATGACCATGGCCGCGGCGAGCATCACCGGCACCTCGGCCAGGGTCGGGGTGAGGTTGGCGTCGACGCGCAGCTGGAAGCCGAAGCGAGCCAGCAGCAGCGACGCCCCGGCCACGCCGGTGACCAGGCCGCCCGTGATCAGGAGGGCCTCCATCATCCGTGCCGTGCCCGTCAGGTAGAAGCCCGACAGGGTGTCGTGCACCGCGCCGAAGGTGGTGACGCCGGCCAGGAGCATGATGATGGTCGCGATGACGACCAGGGACGGATTCGCCGTGGGATCGATCAGGGCGACGATCGCGGCGACGATCGGCCCGATCGCCCCGCCGACGACGTTCTGGTAGAACACGGGAACCTGCCGCCGGTCGAGCGAGGTGGTGATCACGTCGATGAAGAACGTGGCGATGAAGGCGGCGATGCAGACCACCACGCCACCCCCGATGAGTACGGCGGCCCCGGCCCCGACGAGGCTCCAGCCCACCCGGCGGAAGAGGGCGGGCACCTGCGGCTTGGCGCTGACGATGGTGGCCAGGCGTTTGCGGGCGTCGGCGACCTCGGGCGGCGAGTCGAGGATCTCCGCGATCAGCTCGGAGGTGGCCGTGAGCTTCCCGTAGTTGAGCGAACGGTACTTGACGTTGCGGGTCCGGGTGATGGACTCGTGCGTGGCCGGATCCTCATGGGTGAGCGCGATGATCGTATGGGTGACGTTCGCCTCGGTGCCGCGCAGCCCGTAGGCCCGGGTGATGGCTTCCATGGCGGCCGTTGCGTCTTCGGCGCCGGCGCCGGCCGCGAAGATGACCTCAGCGAGCCGCATGGTGAGGTCGAGGACCGAGCGCGTGTAGGCGGCGCTGTCGAAGACGTTGATCGTGCGGGTGACGTCAGACATCGGTCGGGCCCAACCAGGCGGTCGCCACGGTGGCGTGCGCCGATTCGGCGTCGGACGGGTGGAAGAGCCCGGCGAGAACGTCGCGGTAGAGACGCCCGAGTTCGTTGCCGGCGAAGTAGGAGGAGCCGCCGCTCACCCGCAGCGCCTGGTCGACGACCAGGCGCGCTGTCTCGGTGGCTCGGTGTTTCAAACCGGACAGCAGGGCGAACCACCGCGGGCCGTGATCGGCCAGGGTGTCGAGGTCGTGCGCCAGCGCGTCGATCTGGGGGTACAGGCCATCCATCGTCATCGCGGCCTCCGCGACGCGCCACCGGATGTCCGGGTCCTGCGCCAGGCTGCGCCCGCCGTGCTTCAGGGACGTGCGCCGCGTCGCCGCCAGCACGGCCAGTTCGACCGCGCGCCGACCGATGCCGGTGTACACGGCGGCCAGCAGGATCTCGAAATTGGCGAAGATGGCGAACACCAGCGGGTCGGGAGTGGGCCCGGGATCGAGCCGGCGGAAGACCTGGTCGGGGCGGGCGGATGCGCCGTCGAGCAGGGTGCTGCGGCTCTGGCTGGCACGCATGCCCAGGGTGTCCCAGTCATCCTTCTGGCTGACGCCCGGGTCTGCCCGGTCGATGAACGCCCAGACGATTTTGGGGCCGTCGGCCGAATCACGGTCGATGCCCATGGTGCCGAGCCGGGTCCAGGCCGGGGAGAGCGTGGTGAAGATCTTGGTGCCGGTGAAGCGGTAGCCGCCGTCCGGTTGCGGGGCGGCCGTCGTGAGCGAGTCGGTGAGCACCAGGTCGTTGCCGGGTTCGCTGACACCGAAGCCGAAGATCTCCCCGCTGACGGCGCCGTGCAGCACGAAGGCCAGGCTGTCGTCGCCCTGCTCGTGCAGGGTGCGGGCCACGCCCGTCCAGACGAGGTGCATATTGACGGCCAGGGCGGTGGCCGGGGCGTGGGCGGCGAGCCGGATCTGATCCTGCGCGACCTGCTGCACGCCGCGTCCGAGGCCTCCGAGCGCCACCGGAACCAACGAACGGAGGTAGCCGCAGGCCACCAGCTCGGCCAGGTCCTCGGCAGGGAAGGTGTTGTCGCGGTCATGGGCGGCGGCGCGGGAACGGATGCGTTCGAGAAGCTCGTCGCCAAGCGGGGAGGGTTCGGCAGACGTGTACACCGAACAAGTTTACGCAGCCGGATGCCTCTTGCGCGCCAACCGGATCACCAGGTAGACGATCGCGGTGACCAGGCCGAGGGCGAGCAGCCAGGGCAGCGCGAACCCGATGCCCACGATCGCGATGCCGAGGGCTGTCACGAGGGCGTTCCAGCCTGCCGCGAGGGCGTCCCAGAAGCCGTCCGGGGTGCCGGGAGCCACCGTGCCGGTCGAGTACAGGTCGAGTGTGATGGTGGAGAAATCGACCTGGTCGGACAGGTAGTCCCGCTGCGCCTGCAGCCCCTCGAGCTCGCTCTGCCGCTGGGACAGCGCGTTCTCGACCGCGATCAGGTCGGCCGTGGTCGTGGCCTCCACCATCAGGGCCAGCAACCGATCGACCGAGGTCTGCAGTGACGTGATCCGGGCGTCGAGGTCCTGGGTCTGCTGGGTGATGTCCGACGCGTTGAGCGAGACGAAGTTGACGGTGCCGAGCTGTTTGAGTTCCGCCAGGGTGCGGTCGAGCTCGTCCGAGGGGATGCGCAGGGTGAGATTCGCGCTCGCCGGCTGGTTGTCGGTGGCCGGGTTCTCGGTGCGGCTGTCGACCCGTCCACCGGCCTGCTCGGTGATGGTGACGGCATCCTGCACGGATGCGATCGGGTCGTCCACCGTGATCGACACCATCCCGGTGGTGATCACGTCGCGCTGGGTGGAAGTGATCTCACCGGTGCTGCCGCCCGGTTCGATGCTTCCCGGGTTCACGGTGCCGGGTTCGGCGAGGCCGGGAGCCGTGGCCGAGCCGCCGGAGTCGGAACCGTTGGAATCGCCGGGCACGGAGCATCCGGCCAGCAGGAGGGCGCCGAGGAGGACGGCGGCCACTCCGGTAAAACGCTTCATGGCCTCACTGTACGGCCGCGATCGGCGGCGCCGGATCACAATCGCGTCTCGGCAGGAGGGGCCGGGCGCACGCCGCGGCAGGCCGCGCAGAATGAGCCTGGTGGCGTGGGGAGGCGATACTGGAAGCATGAACTGGTGGGCGGCCCTCTCTGAACGGCTCGGCCGGCGGCGCCCGCCGCTGCTGCACATCGCCACCGACGAGGGCACCGGGCCCGTGGTGATCCTGGTGCACGGCATTGCGTCCTCCTCGGAGACGTTCCGTGAACTGGTTCCCCTGCTCGTGCCCCGGCATCGGGTCATCGCCGTCGACATTCTGGGCTTCGGCGAATCGCCGATCCCCGCCGGCTGTGAGTACCGGCTCGAGGACCACGTCGACTCGCTGGCCGCCACCATCCGGGCGCTGAAGTTGCGCGAACCGTTCATCCTGGTGGGTCATTCGCTCGGCAGCCTGATCGCGGCCCGGATGGCCGCGTTGCCGCGCACCCGCGCATCCCGGCGCACCCAGGTGTCCCGGGTGGTGCTCGTGGGTCCGCCGGTCTACCTGTCGCCGAACGATATCGGGGACCGGTGGGTGCGAGCCCGGGTCAGCACCTATCTGCGCGCCTACGATTTCCTGCGCCTGAACAAGGAATTCACCCTCGCCAACGCGGCCATCATCGCCCGGCTGCTGCCGAAGGGCATTTTCGAGCTCACCGAGCGCAACTGGACGCCGTTCGTGAAGTCGCTGGAGCACTGCATCGAGTCGCAGACCGTGGTCAGCGACATCGCGACCCTCCGGGTGCCGGTCGACGTGGTCTACGGCACTCTGGACGCGTTCATCGCCGCCGGCACCATGACGGTGATTGAACGGATGCGCCACGTCACCATGCACCGCGTCGAAGCGAACGACCACCTCATCCGCCCGCGCCTCGCCCGGGCGCTCGCCCGCGTCATCGACACGGATACGGGTGCGGAGGCGGACACCGGGGCGGGACCGGAGGCAGGCAGCGCGTCCGAGGCGGCGGCATCCGTTGCCCCACCGGGCGCTGCGCCGGTGGCTAGGCTGGGGAGATGGACACACGCACCCTCGGAAGAACCGACCGAACCGTCTCCGTGATCGGGCTCGGCACCTGGCAGCTGGGAGCGGACTGGGGTGACGTGTCGGAGGCCGACGCGGCCTCGGTGCTCGCGGCATCCGTCGACGCCGGCGTCACCTTCTTCGACACCGCCGACGTTTACGGCGACGGCCGCAGCGAGCAGATCATCGGCCGTTTCCTGGCCGAAAGCTCCGCCGCCGCCGGAATCACCGTGGCCACCAAGATGGGTCGCCGGGTCGACCAGCTGGCCGAGAACTACACGCTGGCGAACTTCAGGGCGTGGACCGACCGGTCCCGCACGAACCTCGGCCTGGACACCCTGCACCTCGTACAGCTGCACTGCCCGCCCACCGATGTGGTCGAGTCCGACGAGGTCTACGACGCGCTCAACACCCTCGTCGCCGAGGGAGCCATCGCCGCCTACGGGGTGAGCGTGGAGACCTGCGACCAGGCGCTCGCCGCGATCGAGCGGCCGGGCCTGGCGAGCGTGCAGATCATCCTGAACGCCTTCCGGCTCAAGCCGCTCGAGGCCGTGGTGCCGGCGGCCCGCGCCGCGGGGGTGGGCGTGATCGCCCGCGTGCCGCTGGCCAGTGGCCTGTTGACCGGCACGTACACCCGGGACACCACCTTCGCGGCGAACGACCACCGCAACTACAACCGTGACGGCAGCGCCTTCGACGTGGGCGAGACCTTCTCCGGCGTCGACTACGAGACCGGCCTCGCGGCCGCCGCGGAGTTCACGGCCCTCGTGGGGTCGCTTCCCGGAGAGATCACTCCCGCGCAGGCCGCGCTGGCCTGGATGGCCCAGATCGACGGCGTCAGCTCGGTCATTCCCGGGGCGCGTTCGGTGCAGCAGGCCCGCGGCAACGCTGCGGCCGGATCGGTCGCCCCGCTCAGCCTCGCTTTCAACGAGGGCGTCCAGGACATCTACGACCGGATGCTGCGCGACCAGATCCACCCCCGCTGGTAACACCTCACCCGATAGTCACCTTTCCGGTCGACAGTGCCCGTTCCGCCGGTCACTGTCGACCGGAACGGGCACTGTCGGTAGTCGGGGAGCCTGTTCGGGCCGTCTAGTCGAGGTCGTCGGGGTCTTTGCCGGTGCGCTCGCCCGAGTCGAGGGCGGCGATGGCCGCGTGGTCGTCGGCATCGAGGGTGAAGTCGAACACGTCGAAGTTCTCGCGGATGCGCAGGGGCGTCACCGATTTCGGGATCACCACATTGCCCATCTCGAGGTGCCAGCGGATCACGACCTGAGCGGCCGACTTGCCATGCCGGGCGCCGATGGCGTCGATGGTCGCGTTGCCGATGGCGCGGCCGCGGGCCAACGGCGACCAGGCCTCGGTCAGGATGCCGTGAGCCGAGTCGTACTCGCGCACGGCGGACTGCTGCAGCCACGGGTGCAGCTCCACCTGGTTGATGACCGGAACGACATCCGTTTCGGCGAGCAGGCGGTCCAGGTGGTGGGGGTGGAAGTTGGACACTCCGATCGACCGGGCCCGACCCTCGGCGCGCAGGGTCTCGAGGGCGCGCCAGGTGTCGACGAAGAGGTTCTGCCGGGGCGCGGGCCAGTGGATCAGGTAGAGGTCGACGTAGTCGAGGCCGAGCTTGCCGAGGCTCACGTCGAAGGCGCGCAGGGTCGCGTCGTAGCCGTGCTGATCGTTCCACACCTTGGTGGTGACGAACACGTCCTCGCGCGGCAGGCCGGAGCGAGCCACGCCCTGGCCGACGCCGACCTCGTTCTCGTACAGCGCCGCGGTGTCGATGTGGCGGTAACCGGCGTCCAGGGCGACCTGCACCGCATCGGCGGCCGCGGCATCCGGAATCTTGTAGACGCCGAGGCCGAGCTGGGGGATGCGGTGGCCGTCCTGGAGGGCAAGCAGCGGTGAGAACGTCATGTTCCCATCTAACCCTCCCCGGCCGGGCGTGAACCGACACGTTTGAGGGTGGGCGCGACGCTCAACCCCTCGAACCTGTCGGTTCGACGAGCGGATGCGGTCAGGAGACCTGCACCTGGATGGGCGCCGTGTCGGGGAGCGGGCTCGGGTCCCGACCGCGAAGGTCGGGGTGCCAGCGCCGGCCGAGTGCGGGGATGATGGTGCCGAGCCCCGCGAAACCGGCCGCGACCAGGATGGCTGCCGTGGCGCCGCTCTGGTCGATCATGAATCCGGCGATGGCGGAGCCCATGGCGGCCCCCATCAGTTGACCGGTGCCGACCCAGCCGTAGGCTTCCGCGGTGTCGCTGAACTTGACGCTCGCGGAGACGATGCCGAACAGCACGGCGAACGCCGGCGCGATTCCGATCCCCGCCACCAGCAGGGTGGCGGCGAGCCACCAGAAGCTGAGGTTGCCGGCGGCGGCGAGGCTGAGACCGGCGGTGACGATCAGCATGCGTCCCGCGAGCGCCCACGGCCCGATCGGGGCGTGCCCGAGGGCGAGGCCGCCGACCAGCGACCCGGCCGCGAAGATGCCGAGCACCCAGCCGGACGTCGAACTGCCGTGCCCGAACGCGGCCACCACGCCGGCCTCGACGGCGGCGCAGGCGGCGACCAGCATGAAGCCGACGATGGTGCTGAGCATGACCGCCGGACGTTTGAGCACGACGCCGAGCTTGCGGCGACTGCGGGGGATGCGCACCCGACCGACCTCGGGCAGCACCAGGAACCAGATGCCGCCGCCGATGAGGAAGATGGCGGCGAGCAGGATGCCGGCGACCGGGCTGACCTGGATGGCCACGAACGTGGCGATCACCGGCCCCAGCACCCAGATGATCTCCTGGGCCGACGCGTCCAGCGAGAACAGCGGGGTGAGCTGGCGCGAGTTGACGATCTTCGGATAGATGGTGCGCACGGCCGGCTGGATCGGCGGCGTGGACAGCCCCGCGACCAGACCGATGACCATCAGCGCCCAGATGGGCATCGGGACCAGGGCCATTGTGACGATGGAGGTCGCGCACACCACGAGGGTGGCCGTGATGACCGGGCGCATACCCCAGCGGCCCATCAGACGGCTGGTCAGCGGCCCGGCGATGGCCTGGCCGATGCTCATGGCGCCCAGTACGAGGCCTGCGGCGCCGTAGGAGTCGAAGATCTGCTCGATGTGGATCAGGAACGCCAGCGACAGCATCCCGAAGGGGAAGCGTGCGGTCAGTTGTGCGGCGATGACGCGAGCTACGCCCGGTGTCTTCAGAAGGGTCAGGTAGCTGCTCACTTACTCAAGTCTACGTCTGCCGCGGTAGCGTGAGCGCGTGCGAATATTGATCACGGCTGACGAGCTGGCGGGGGAGCTCCACACTCGAAGTGACATCCGGGTGCTGGACGTGCGCTGGAAGCTGGGCGGGCCTCCCGGCCGCGCCGAATACCGGGCCGGCCACATCCCGGGCGCCGCCTACGTCGACCTCGACACCGAGCTCGCCGGCGCCGGGGTCGCGGCCGACGGGCGGCATCCGTTGCCGACCCGCCCGGCCCTGCAGGCCGCCGCGCGCCGCTGGGGTCTCCGTGGCGGTGACACCGTTGTGGTGTACGACGACCTGGGCTCGATGTCGGCCGCGCGCGCCTGGTGGCTGCTGCGCCATGCGGGCGTGCGCGACGTGCTGCTGCTCGACGGGGCGCTCGCCGCCTGGCGGGCCGCCGGCCTGCCCGTCTCCGTCGGTGAGGAGACGATCCCCCCGGGCACGATCACTCTTGCGCACGACGTGCCACCCGTGCTCGACGCGGATGCCGCCGCTCGCCTGGCCAGGACCGGCGTGCTTCTCGACGCCCGCGCCGCGGAACGCTACCGCGGTGACACGGAGCCGGTCGACCCTCGGGCCGGCCACATTCCCGGGGCGATCAGCGCACCCACGGTCGACAACCTCACCATCGACGGGCACTTCCGCCCGGCGGCCGAACTGCGTGCCCGGTTCGAGGCGCTCGGCCTGACGACGGAGAGCGCCGTGGGCGTCTACTGCGGTTCCGGCGTCACCGCCGCCCACGAGGCGGCCGCGCTCACCATCGCCGGGTTCGAGCCGGCCCTATACCGGGTTCCTGGTCGCAATGGTCCAACCTCCCGGGCCGCCCGGTCGCCACCGGGGGGTCCGCCGGCTGACGGCTTTGCGCTGGTCAGTGGGGATCGCCATACTTAGGTAATGCTTACCTTACTTTTGGTGGAGTGACCATGGTCCGGACCGGCCGGCGTCCTCTGGCGGCGACCAGGACGACCGCGCGGCCCACGGGCCTCCCACGGGCGCGCTCCCGGACGCTGACGATCGGAGTGCTGCTGACCCTGCTGGGGCTCTCCGCGGCGATTGCAGCCTCCCTGGCCGTCGGTGCGCGGGGCATCCCGCTGGAGACCGTCTGGAGCGCACTGCTCGCGCCCGATCCGACCCTGACCGACCACACGGTCGTGCGCGATCTGCGGGTGCCGCGCACCGTGGTCGGGCTGCTCGCCGGACTCGCGCTGGGCCTGGCGGGGGCGGTGATGCAGGGCCTGACCCGCAATCCGCTGGCTGATCCGGGGCTTCTGGGCGTCAACGCCGGGGCCTCCCTGTTCGTGGTGGCCGGCATCGCCTGGTTCGGGATGACATCCGCTGCCGGCTATGTCTGGTTCGCCTTCATCGGCGCGGCGGTCGCCGCCGTGATCGTCTACGCCATCGGGTCTCTGGGCCGGGACGGCGCGACCCCGTTCAAGCTCGCCCTGGCCGGCACCGCCCTCACCGCGGCCTTCACCTCGTTGATCACGATCGTGCTGCTGAGCGACGGGGAGGCCTTTGACCGCTACCGGTTCTGGGCGGCCGGCTCCCTGGTTTCCCGTGACCTCGAGTCCACCCTGCCGCTGGTGCCGTTCGTCCTGGCCGGGGCCCTGCTCGCCGCCGTCGCCGGGCGCATGCTCAACGCCCTCGCCCTCGGCGACGACCTGGCCCGGGGGCTGGGACAGAACCTCGTGGCGGCGCGCATTCTCTGCGGAGTCGCCGTGGTGCTGCTCTGCGGATCGGCGACCGCGATGGCCGGCCCGATCGTGTTCGTCGGGCTGGCTGTCCCGCATCTCGCCCGCTGGTTCGCCGGGCCGGACTACCGCTGGATCCTCGTCTTCTCCGCACTGCTCGGTCCCACACTGCTGCTGGCAGCGGATGTCCTGGGCCGGGTGATCGCCCGGCCCGGCGAAATCGAGGCCGGCCTGGTGGTCGCCTTCCTCGGCGCCCCGGTGCTCATTGCCCTCGTGCGTCGAACGAAGCCGGTCGGGCTGTGAACCTTCTCACGGGGACGCCCGCCGCACCCGGGAACCTGCTCGCCGACATCCGTGGGCGCAGTCGGCGCCGCGAGAACCGCCTCGCCCTCCTGCTGCTCGCGGCCGTTCTCGTGGTCGCGGCGGTGAGCCTCGCGGTGGGCGCGTACTCGCTCAGCGCGCCCGACCTGCTGCGCACGCTGCTGGGCCAGGGGACAGGCAGTGAGAACTTCATCGTTCTGAAGCTGCGTCTGCCGCGGCTCGTCCTCGCGGTGCTTGCCGGGGTGGCGTTCGCCGTGTCGGGGGCCCTGTTCCAGAGCCTCCTGCGCAACCCTCTCGCCAGTCCGGACATCATCGGGGTCACCGGCGGCGCGAGCGCGGCGGCGGTCTTCGCGATGCTGGTGCTGGGAGTGGGCAGCGTGGCCACGTCGCTGGCCGCCTTCGCGGGGGCGCTCGCCACGGCCGCGGCGATCTACCTGCTGGCCTGGCGGGGTGGGGTCGCCGGTTCCCGTTTCGTGCTGATCGGCGTGGGCGTGGCGTTCATGGTGGACGGCGTGCTCGGATACCTGCTGACCCGCGCCGACATCCGTGACGCCCAGGATGCGCTCGCCTGGCTGGTCGGCAGCGTGAGCGGTGCGCGGTGGCCCGAGATCGCGGTGCTGGCGGGATTCCTGGCCGTGCTCCTGCCGACCGTGGGGCTGCTGGCCGGGGGGCTCCGCGCGCTGCAGCTCGGTGACGAGGCTGCCACGAGCCTCGGGGTGAGCGTCGAACGTTCCCGGCTCGCGCTGCTCGTCACGGCCGTGGCCCTCACCGCGATCGCCACGGCCGCGGTGGGGCCGCTCGCCTTCGTCGCGTTCGTGTCCGCGCCGATCGCCCGGCGGCTGGTCGGCGGCGGGGGGCTCACCCTGCTGCCCGCGGCGCTCGTCGGCATCCTGATCACGACGGTGTCCGACTTCGCCGCCCAGCATCTGTTGCCCGGCTCACTCGAACTGCCGGCCGGCATCATCACGGGGGCCGTCGGAGCTCCCTATCTGCTCTGGCTGCTCGCCAGCACGAACCGACAGGGAAAGGGCGCCTGATGCCCCAGCCAACTCAGCCCCAGCCGCACCGTACCGCCACGTCGCACGCGCTCCGCGCCGAGGGAGTCAGCCTCGGCTACGCGGACGCCACCATCGTCGACAACCTCGACTTCGAGGTGCCGACCGGCGCGGTGACCGTCATCGTGGGCGCCAACGCCTCCGGCAAGTCCACCATGCTGCGCGGGCTGGCCCGGCTGCTCCGGCCGCAGGCGGGCGTGGTGCGGCTGGACGGCGGCGATCTCGCCGCCGTGCCCGGCAAACGACTGGCGGCCGTGATCGGGCTGCTGCCACAGCAACCGCTCGCCCCGGAGGGAATCGGTGTAGCCGACCTCGTCGGCCGGGGACGGTATCCCCACCAGGGGCTGTTCCGCCGGTGGACGAACGCGGATGACCGGATCGTCACGGACGCGCTCACGGCGACCAACACCCTGGACCTGGCCTCCCGCCGGGTCGACGAGCTGTCCGGCGGGCAGCGGCAGCGGGTCTGGATCGCGATGGCACTCGCCCAGGACCCGGACATCCTGCTGCTCGACGAGCCGACCACCTTCCTCGACGTCACGCATCAGATCGAGGTGCTCGACCTCCTGCTGGAGCTCAATCGCACTCGGTCCACGACCGTGGTCATGGTGCTGCACGATCTCAACCTCGCGGCGCGCTACGCCGACCACCTCGTCGTGATGGGTGCCGGACGCATCGTCGCAGAGGGCCCGCCCGCCGCCACTCTGACGGCCGAGGTGGTGCAGGAGGCCTTCGGACTGCAGGCGGTCGTCGTCGAGGATCCGGTGTGCGGGTCTCCGCTGGTGGTGCCGATCGGCCGGTTCCACGGCACCCCGGCCGTGCGTGTGTTAGGTTAGCCTTACCTAATCTAACCTCACTCTCGGAGACCACCATGTCACGTCGTTCGACCTACGCCCTCGCCGCCGCGGCGACCGCGCTCGCCCTCACCCTGAGCGGCTGTTCGGCAGCACCCGCCGATTCGGCGACGGATGCCGCCACGTCGGGCTCCTTCCCCGTCACCATCGACCACGCCTTCGGTGAGACCACGATCGAGGCGCAGCCCGAGCGTGTCGTGACCTGGGGCTGGGGGAGCGCCGACGATGCCATCGCCCTCGGCGTGGTGCCGGTCGCCATCCCGTTCCAGGCCTACGGCGGCGACGAGAACGGCGTGCTGCCCTGGATCGCGGACGCGCTCGAGGAGCAGGGCGAGGACCTCCCGACCGTGCTGCCCGACTCGGAGGAGCCACCCTACGAGGACATCGCCGAGGCCGCCCCCGACGTGATCCTCGCCGCCTACTCCGGCCTGACCGAGGAACAGTACGAGCTTCTCAGCGAGATCGCCCCCGTCGTCGCCTACCCCGGCGAGCCCTGGGCCACGGACTGGCGCGAACTCGTGACCATCACCGGAACCGCCCTCGGAAAGACCGCGGAGGCCGTGGAACTGCTCGACGGCATCGATGCCGAGATCGCGGAACAGGCGGCGGCGCATCCGGAATTCGCCGGCCGCAGCATCGCGTTGACCAGTGACAGTGGCGGAACCTTCTACGTCTACACCAAGGATGACCCGCGCGTGGCCTTCACCCTCGACCTCGGTTTCGTCAGCGCCCCGAGCGTCGACGCCCTGGCCACCGACGACGCCGGGTTCTACTACACGCTCAGCTACGAGCAGCTGGACCAGCTGGACAGTGACGTTCTGGTCAACTTCGGCACGACACCGGAGGAGTCCGAAGCCTTCCTCTCGGCCGCCTACGCCCAGCCCATGCGCCAGGTGCAGAACGAAACGGTCGCGTCACCGGTGGGAGCCGCCTTCATCGCCGCGGTGTCGCCGCCCACCGGGTTGTCACTCACCTGGGGCATCGACGACTATGTCGCCCTGCTGTCGGACGCGGCCCTGCGGGCTGACCCGATCGGTTAGGCCCGCCACCGGTTGTCGGGTGGTCGACCGGGGGCGTGGCGTGAAATCCGCACGAAACACGCTTCCGGTCATACTGAGGCACGAGGATGCTTGTCCGCGCTCGGTTGGACGGGTCTAAAACGTTATCAGCGCACGGAATCGGCTATTGGGAGCTGTTATATGCTCGCTTCTGTCGAATCCCGTTAACGGACCTCAAAGACGAACCAGAAACATCCGACAACCACGAAGAAGGTTTCGCAATGCGCGCTCACCACCTGCTCCCGGCCCTCGCCGCCGTCACGGCCCTCCTCCTCACGGGCTGCGTGGACAACTCAACGGATGGTGCGACGTCCGGCTCCGGCAGCGATATCGCTGTCGATGACGCCGCGGCGGCGCTGCTCCCGGCCGACATCGCCGATGCCGGCACCCTCACCATCGGCACCGACCCCACGTACGCGCCCAATGAATTCAAGAACGAAGCAGGCGAGCCGATCGGCTGGGGCATCGAGATCGCCAGCGGCATCGCCGGCAAGCTGGGCCTGACCCCGGAATTCCAGGTCGCGAAGTTCGACAACATCATCCCCAGCGTGACGGGCGGCAAAGCCGACATCGGCGCGTCTTCCTTCACCGACACGATCGAGCGTGAGGAGCAGGTCGACTTCGTCAACTACTACGTCGCCGGCATCCAGTGGGCCTCCGCGACCGGCAACGATGTCGACCCGGACAACGCGTGCGGGCTCAAGGTCGCCGTGCAGGCCACCACCTATGAGGACACCGAGGAGGTGCCGGCCAAGAGCGACGCCTGCGTCGCCGCCGGTAAAGCGCCGATCGACAAACTGAAGTACGACACCCAGGACCAGGCCACCAACGCGGTCGTGCTGGGCCAGGCCGACGCGCTCAGCGCCGATTCACCCGTCACGTTCTACGCGATCGCCCAGACCGAGGGCAAGTTGCAGGCCGCCGGCGAGACCTTCGACGTGGCGCCCTACGGCATCGTGGTGGGCAAGGATTCCGGTCTGGCCCAGGCCGTGCAGGCCGCACTGCAGTCGATGGTCGACGACGGCAGCTACGGTGACATCCTCGACAAGTGGGGCGTTGCGGATGGTGCGATCGACACGATCACGATCAACGCGGCGTCGAACGGATAACGCGTGAGCTCCACAACTCGTCCTGCGGCGGGCGGGGCCACCCTCCCGCCGGAGGAAGCCCGGTCAGTGCCGATCAAGGCCATCAAGCTGCGGCATCCGTGGCGGATGGTGTTCGCGGTTCTGCTCGTCGTGATCTTCGTCTCCGTCGTCGTCGACGCCGCGCTCCGGCCGGCCTACGACTGGCCCGCCGTGGGCAAGTACCTCTTCGACCGCCGCATCTCACAGGCGGCCGTCGTGACCCTGCAGCTGACCGTGTACTCCATGGTGATCGCGATCGTGCTCGGGGTGATCCTGGCCGTCATGCGACTCTCGCCGAACCCCGTGGTGAAGAGCCTGGCCTGGTTCTACCTCTGGATCTTCCGCGGCACCCCGGTGTACGTGCAGCTCACGATCTGGGGTCTGATCTCCCTGATCTACTCGAGCATCGACATCGGCATCCCGTTCATGGACCCGTGGGTCTCCTTCTCGACCAACGCGGCGCTGAGCACGTTCACCATCGCCATCATCGGGCTGGCCCTGAACGAGGCGGCCTACATGGCTGAGATCGTGCGCGCCGGGCTGCTCGCCGTGGACCGTGGCCAGGAAGAGGCAGCGACCGCGCTCGGCATGAGCTGGTCGCAGACCATGACCCGGGTCATCCTGCCGCAGTCGATGCGGGTGATCATCCCGCCGACCGGCAACGAGGTCATCTCGATGCTCAAGACCACCTCGCTGGTCACGGCCGTGCCGTTCAGCTTCGAGCTGTTCACCCGGTCGAGGGATATCTCCGCGGAGACGTTCAACCCGATCCCGCTCCTGATCGTGGCATCCATCTGGTATCTCTTCTTCACGTCCATCCTGATGGTCGGCCAGCACTTCCTCGAGAAGCGGTTCGCCCGCGGCGTGGGCGACCGGCAGACCGATCGCAAGGATGCCGTCGGCACCGGAACGGGCACCCTCACCGGGGTCGTCCCGGTCGTCGATTCCGGGCAGCCGTCGGTGATCGCACCGCCGCGTCAGGACGATCCACCAGCCAACCCCGGAGGCGTGAAATGACCGACGTGAACACGCAGGCCGGGGCATCCGTCACGATTCCGCCCATGGTCCTGGCCGAGCAGGTCTCGAAAAGCTTCGGCTCGAACGAGGTTCTGAAGAGCATCACGCTCGAGGTCAAGCGCGGCGAGGTGATGTGCCTGGTCGGGCCCAGCGGATCGGGCAAGTCGACGTTCCTGCGCTGCATCAACCACCTCGAGGTGCTGTCCGCCGGCCGGCTCAGCGTCGACGGCGAACTGATCGGCTACCGGGAGGCGAACGGCAAGCTGTACGAGATGGCGCCCAAGGAAGCGGCCCGGCAGCGCCGGGACATCGGCATGGTGTTCCAGCGGTTCAACCTGTTCCCGCACATGACGGCGCTGCAGAACGTGATGGAGGCGCCGATCCGGGTGAAGGGACTGCCGAAGGCCCAGGTGGAGCAGAGCGCGCTCGACCTGCTGGCCCGGGTGGGACTGGCCGAACGGGCCAACTACTACCCGGCACACCTCTCAGGCGGCCAGCAGCAGCGCGTGGCGATCGCCCGCGCCCTCGCGATGGAGCCCAAGCTGATGCTCTTCGACGAGCCGACCAGCGCGCTCGACCCTGAGCTCGTCGGCGAGGTGCTCGACGTGATGAAGGGCCTGGCCAAGTCGGGCATGACCATGATCGTGGTCACGCACGAGATGGGCTTCGCCAAAGAGGTGGCCGACTCGCTCGTCTTCATGGACGGCGGTGTGGTCGTCGAGGCGGGCGACCCGGACGAGATCCTGACGAACCCGCAGCACCGCCGCACGCAGGCGTTCCTCTCGAAGGTGCTCTAGGAACGCCGCACACCGAGCGTCGCCGTTCGTGCCGAGAGTCCCCGCTGGTACGGGGACTCTCGGCACGAACGGCGACTTTCGCGTTCTACGCCGAGGGTGTTACGCCGGACGGCTCTGCGGCGCGGTGGCCGAGGTCATCGCGGAGTCGTGCTCCACGACGTCGCCGAGCACCTCATCGATCTGCTTCATGCTCTCGGCCGGGATCTTCACGCCCGCGGCCTTGACGTTCTCGCGCACCTGCTCGGGGCGGGAGGCTCCGACGAGGGCGGCCGAGACGTTGTCGTTCTGCAGCACCCAGGCCACGGCCAGCTGCGCCATCGACAGGTGGAGGTCGGCGGCGATCGGCTCGAGCTTCTGCACCCGGGTGAGCACGTCGTCGTTCATGAAGCGGCTGATCATGTCGGCGCCGCCCTTGAGGTCGGTGGCGCGGGAGCCGGCCGGCGGGGCCTGGCCCGGCTGGTACTTGCCGGTGAGCACGCCCTGGGCCACGGGGGACCAGACGATCTGGCCGACGCCGAGCTCGCGGGAGGTCGGTACGACCTCGTCCTCGATGACCCGCCACAGCATCGAGTACTGCGGCTGGCTCGAGATCAGGCTGAAGCCCAGTTCCTTCGACAGGGCGTGGCCGGCACGCAGCTGCGCGGAGGTCCACTCGCTGACGCCGATGTAGAGCGCCTTGCCCTGCCGCACGATGTCGGCGAAAGCCTGCATGGTTTCTTCCAGCGGGGTCTCGGTGTCGTAGCGGTGCGCCTGGTAGAGGTCGACGTAGTCGGTCTGCAGGCGGGTGAGCGACCCGTTGATCGACTCCATGATGTGCTTGCGAGACAGCCCGACGTCGTTGTGCCCCTTGGGGCCGGTGGGCCAGTAGACCTTCGTGAAGATCTCCAGGCTTTCGCGGCGCTGGCCCTTGAGAGCGTCGCCCAGCACGGACTCTGCCTTCGTGTTGGCGTAGGCGTCGGCGGTGTCGAAGCTGGTGATCCCCTCGTCGAGCGCGGCCTGCACGCACTGCGTGGCGATGTCGTTCTCGACCTGCGAACCGTGCGTGAGCCAGTTGCCGTAGGTGATTTCGGAAATTTTCAGACCTGATGAACCGAGATAGCGGAATTCCATGACTTCAGCCTAAGGGAGCGGCTCCCGCACGCAGGAAAAGGTTGGCGAAACGACAACTCTGAGGGGTGTGCGGATGCTCCAACCCCTCACAGGTGTCGTCTCACCGGAAATACCGTCAGACCGTCAGCCGGTCAGGGCCTTGTGGATGCGCTGCAGGGAGACGGGCTCCGCGGCCTTGAGCTCCTGGGCGAAGAGGCTGATCCGCAGTTCCTCGATCAGCCAGCGGGCGCGCACCAGGTTGGCGGCGGCGTTCACCTGCAGGGGGATCGTGCCGCCGGCGACCTCGAACCGTCCGGTGGCCGCCTGGCTCTCGTTCATCCAGACCCGGTCGCGGCTCGGGTTGTCTCCGAGTTTCACGATGCGGGCGGTGATGCCGGCCAGGTACCGCGGCAGGTGGCGAAGCTGCACGAGGCCGGTGGCGCTCACGAAACCGGGGTAGACGAGCCCGGCCAGTTGCGCGCGGGCATCCGTCAGTGCCGGCAGCAGGGCCATGCTGGTGGACGCCTTGAGTGCCTTGTCGGCGGCGCGCGCGGCGGCGAGGATGCGGGCCACGAGGCCGACGGTGTCGAACATGGAGTCCATCACCACGCCGGAGACCCGGTCGCGGATGGTGTCGAATTCCGCGCGCATGAACACCTGGCCGCCCGGCTTCACCCGGAACAGCACGTCGTCGACGCTGGCCGCAAGGCAGTCGTCGAAGAGCGCCTGGGTGGTGCGGTACGGGCTGGTGGCCAGGCTGAGCTTCTCGGCCCCGGTGAGGTGCTGCTGAACATAGGCGACCGGGGAGGGCGTGGCCAGCAGCAGCAGGCGGCGCACCCCGCCGGGCAGGGTGCGGGCCTGCTCGGCCTCCGTGCTCATCATGCGGATCGCCACCGAGGTGCCCTCGTCGACGAGCGTCGGGTAGCCCCGGATGGTGTTGTCACCCTGCTTCGTGTCGAGGAAACGGGGCAGCTCGGGGAAGTCCCACGTGGTGAGTCCGGAGCGCTCGATCGCATTGGTGGGGGTGGCAGCGGATGCCGCGGCGACGCTCTCGCGGGCCTGGTTGCCGAGCCGGCGTTGCAGGTCGGTCAGGTCCTTGCCGGAGGCGATCGGCCGACCGCGTTCGTCGACGACGCGGAACGTCATGCGGAGGTGCGCCGGCACCCGGCCCAGCTCGAAGTCGTTCGCGGCGACCGGTACGTAGGTCAGCTTCTGGATCAGCGCGGCGAGCGTCTCGGTGAACGGAACGTCGTCCCGGTCGAACAGTCCGCCGGTGGTCGAGCCGCCGGTGGTGGTCGAGCCTGTCGAGACCCCGATCGACGCCCCGCCCGCACCCGACACCCCGACCGTCACCTCGCCCGGCGCCGGCGGCAGCTCGTTCAGCAGCCGCTTCGCCCAGTCATTCGCGGGCACCACGTTGCGACGGATGCTCTTGGGCAGCGACTTGATCAGCGCCGTGACCAGGTCGGCGCGGAGTCCCGGCACCTGCCAGTCGAAGCCGGTGGGGGAGAGCCGCGCGAGCAGGGCCAGCGGGATGTGCACGGCCACTCCGTCATCGTCCGCGCCGGGCTCGAACCGGTAGCTGAGGGCGAACTTCTGGTCGCCCTGGCGCCAGATCGGCGGGAACACGGCCTCGTCGATCTCCGGCGCATCCTCGGGAACCAGCGCCTCGGCTGTCATCGTGAGCAGGTCCGGCGTCTGGGTGCGCGCCTGACGCCACCAGGTCTCGAATGTGCGAGTGGAGCAGACGTCGGCGGGAATGCGCTTCTGGTAGAACTCGAACACGGCCTCGTCGTCGAAGAGGATGTCGCGGCGCCGCGTGCGCTCCTCGAGCTCCGCGAGTTCCTTGCGCAGGCTCGTGTTGGCCCGGTCGAAGGCGGTGACGCGCTGGTCGATGCGGTCGAGGTCCCACTCGCCCTCGACCAGGGCGTGCCGGATGAAGAGGTCGCGGGCATACGCGGGGTCGACCCGGGAGAACTGGATCCGGCGCCGCGGCACGATCGGCACCCCGTAGAGGGTGACCCGCTCGTAGGCGACGACCGCGCCCTGCTTCTTCTCCCAATGTGGTTCGGAGTAGCTGCGCTTGCAGAGGTCTCCGGCGAGCGGCTCGGCCCAGGCCGGGTCGACGACGGCGTTCATCCGGGCGAACAGGCGGCTGGTCTCGACCAGTTCGGCGCTCATCACCGCGTTCGGCTGCTTCTTCGCCAGCGCCGAGCCCGGGAAGATCACGAACCGCTGCTGGCGCGCGCCGATGTAGTCCTTCTTGGCGGTGTCCTTGAGCCCGATGTGGGAGAGCAGGCCGGCCAGCAGCGAACGGTGGATGCCGTCGGGGTTCACACTGGGCTCACCGATGTGCAGGCCGAGCGGCTTCGCCATCTGCCGCAGCTGCTTGTACACGTCCTGCCATTCCCGCACCCGCAGGTAGTTGAGGAACTCGTTCTTGCACAGGCGCCGGAAGGCGCTGGAGCCGAGCTCCCGCTGCTGCGTCTCCAGGTAGTTCCAGAGGTTCAGCAGGCTCAGGAAGTCGCTGGTCGGGTCGGTGAACCGGGCGTGCTGCTGGTCGGCCTGCGCGCGGCGCTCGAGCGGTCGTTCGCGGGGGTCCTGGATGGTGAGCCCGGAGACGATCACCATCACCTCGCGGCTCACGGCCTGCGTCTTCGACTCGATCACCATGCGGCCGAACCGCGGGTCGATCGGCAGTTTCGCAAGCTGCTGGCCGATGCGGGTCAGCCGGGAGACTCCGGGCTTGCCGGTCTTGGTGCCGGAGCTGTGCCCGGCCGCGCCGAGGTCGACCGCCCCGAGCTCGGCGAGCAGGTCGAGGCCGTCCTTGATTCCGCGCGAGTCGGGCGGGGTGAGGAACGGGAACGCGGCAATGTCGCCGAGGCCGAGCGAGATCATCTGCAGGATGACCGCGGCCAGGTTGGTGCGCAGCACCTCCGGCTCGGTGTACTCGGGCCGGCGGGCGAAGTCCTCCTCCGAATAGAGGCGGATGGCGATGCCGTCGCTGGTGCGCCCGCTTCGGCCCGAGCGCTGGTTCGCGGAGGCCTGCGAGATTGCCTCGATCGGCAGCCGCTGCACCTTCGAGCGCACGCTGTACCGGCTGATCCGCGCGGTTCCGGCGTCGATGACGTAACGGATGCCCGGCACGGTCAGGCTGGTCTCCGCCACGTTGGTGGCCAGCACGATGCGGCGCCGCACGCCGGCGACCTTCGACGGCTGGAACACCTTGTGCTGGTCGGCGGAGGACAGCCGCCCGTAGAGGGGCAGGATCTCGGTGGGGCTCGTCCGCACCGAGGAGGCGTACTTGCCGGCAAGCGCGTCGGCGGCATCCCGGATCTCGGTCTCGCCGCTGAGGAAGACGAGAACGTCGCCGCTGGACTCCCGTTCGAGCTCGTCGAGCGCGGCGGAGATCCCCTCGATGTAATCCCGGTCGACGGTGGGCGCGGCATCCGTCGTGTCATCGTCGTCGTCGCCCGCATCCATCGCCTCGGCGACCAGTGGGCGGTAGCGGATCTCGACCGGGTAGGTGCGCCCGGAAACCTCGATGATCGGGGCCGGCGTGCCGTCGGGCGTGGCGAAGTGCTCGGCGAAACTCTGCGGGTCGATCGTCGCTGAGGTGATGATCAGCTTGAGGTCGGGGCGCTGCGGCAGCAGCTGCCGCAGGTAGCCGAGCAGGAAGTCGATGTTGAGGCTGCGCTCATGCGCCTCGTCGATGATGATCGTGTCGTATTTGCGCAGCAACCGGTCGCGGTGCATCTCGTTGAGCAGGATGCCGTCGGTCATCAGCTTGATGCGGGTGTCCGGGCCGACCTGGTCGGTGAACCGAACCTGGTAGCCCACCGTCTGGCCGACCTCCTGGCCGAGCTCCTCGGCGATGCGCTCCGCGATCGTGCGCGCGGCGAGACGCCGGGGCTGGGTGTGGCCGATGTTCTCCCGGCCGAGCTCGAGGCAGATCTTCGGCAGCTGCGTGGTCTTGCCGGAGCCCGTCGCGCCGGCCACGATGACCACTTGGTTGTCGCGGATGGCGCGGGCGATGTCCTCCCGGCGCTGGCTGACCGGAAGCTCGGGCGGGAAGGTGATGTCGACGGGGATCATGAGCCTTCTATCGTATGACCTCCGTATGACCGTGCGGTGAACGACGGATGCTGCCGGGGCTGGCCTGTCGTGCCGCGACCTAGGGTGGTCGAATGACATTTTCCGTTCCCACCCTCACGCTCAACGACGGCCACACCATCCCGCAGCTCGGATTCGGTGTCTTCAAGGTCGAACCGGACGAGACCACCCGCATCGTCACGGACGCCCTCGAAACGGGCTACCGGCACATCGACACGGCGGCCATCTATGGGAACGAGGCCGGCGTCGGCGCCGCGCTCGGGGCATCCGGGATCAAACGCTCCGACCTGTTCGTGACCACCAAGCTGTGGAACGACCGGCAGGGCACCGCGTCGGCGTTCGAAGCGTTCGACGAGAGCCTGGAGAAGCTCGGGCTCGACTACGTCGACCTCTACCTGATCCACTGGCCGGCGCCCGCTAACGACCGCTACGTCGAGAGCATGAAGGCGCTCGAGCAGATCCGCGAGTCGGGCCGGGCCCGCTCGATCGGCGTGTCCAACTTTCTGGTGCCGCACCTCCAGCGCCTGCTGACGGAGACGGATGTCGTGCCCGCCGTCAACCAGATCGAGCTGCACCCGGCGCACCAGCAGCCCGAGGTGACCGCGTTCGCCCGTGCCCACGGCATCCAGATCGAGGCGTGGGGGCCGCTCGGCCAGGGCAAGTACCCGCTCTTCGAGGAGCCCGTCGTGGCCGTCGCGGCCGAGGCGCACGAGAAGACGCCGGCGCAGGTCGTCATCCGCTGGCACCTGCAGACCGGCAACATCGTCTTCCCCAAGTCCAACCGCCGGGAGCGCATGATTGAGAACTTCGACGTGTTCGATTTCGAGCTGAGCCGCACCGAGGTCGCCACGATCTCCGCGCTCGAGCGCGCCGGCCGGGTGAGCGCGCACCCTGCCGACGTGAACTGACCCTGTCCCGGGAATGGCACCCCGGGCGGGGCGTTAGGTTGGGGTGGGCGGAAAGCGCCCGGCGAGGAAGATGACGGATGAACCCGATCGAGTGGCTTTTCGACGCACAGCTGCAGATCGGAACCCAGACGATCCTCTGGCGCGAGATCATCGGCAACACCTTCGGCATCCTGAGCGCGGTGGGCGGCATGCGCCGCAAGGTGTGGGCCTGGCCGGTCGGCATCATCGGGAACGTGCTGCTGTTCACGGTGTTCCTCGGGGCCGTCTTCGGCACGCCCAACCCGGTCAACCTGCTCGGGCAGGCCGGGCGGCAGATCATGTTCATCGTCGTGTCCGTCTTCGGCTGGATCCAGTGGTCTCAGCATCGCCGGGGTGTGGCGCAGGCCGCCGTGGCACCGCACTGGGCGGGGAACCGGGCCCGCATCCTGCTCGGACTCGGCCTGGTCGCCGGAACCCTGATCCTGACCCCCGTCTTCCGTGCGCTCGGCTCCTTCGAACCGGTCTGGGCCGACGCCTGGATCTTCACCGGCTCGCTGCTGGCGACCTATGGGATGGCGAAGGGCTGGACCGAGTTCTGGCTGATCTGGGTGGCCGTCGACATCGTGGGGGTGCCGCTGCTGCTCAGCGCCGGCTACTACGCATCCGCTGTGCTCTACATCTTCTACGGGGCGTTCACCCTTGCCGGCTTCTTCATCTGGATGCGCGTGCAACGCCGCCCGGCCGCTGCGTCCCACGCCGCCGACCTGGCCGCCACCCGCCGCTGACCCGGAGGGCACAATGGAGGCATGCCCAACCGCCTCTTCGATGCCATCAGCCCGTATCTGCGCTCGCATGCCGACAACCCCGTCGACTGGTACGGCTGGGGTGCCCAGGCTTTCGTCGAGGCCCGGCTGCGCGATGTTCCGGTGCTCGTCTCGATCGGCTATTCGACCTGCCACTGGTGCCATGTCATGGCCCGGGAGAGCTTCAGCGACCCCGAGCTCGCCGACTACCTCAACGCGCATTTCGTGAGCATCAAGGTCGACCGGGAGGAACACCCCGAGGTCGACGCCAGCTACCTGGCCGCGGCCAGCGCGTTCGTGGGCGGGCTCGGCTGGCCGCTGAACGTGTTCGTCACCCCCGACGGTGCGGCCTTCTACGCGGGAACGTACTTTCCGCCGCTGCCGTTGCCGGGACATCCGTCGTTCCGGCAGATGCTCGAAGCGGTGACGGATGCCTGGACCACCCGCCGCGGCGAGGTCACCGACAGCGCGTCCCTCGTTGCCGAGGCCCTCGCGGCCGCCGCCGTGCCGGTCGCCGGAGGGTCGCTGCCCGGTCCGGCCGCGCTCGCCCGGGTCGCAGCCGAGCTCGTGGGCCAGGAAGACTCCCGCTTCGGCGGATTCGGCGGCGCGCCCAAGTTTCCCGTGGCGCCGGCGCTCGGCTTTCTGCTCGGCCGTGAGGGGGAGGGGCAAGCCCTGGCACTGCGCACACTCAAGCGCATCGGCGCCTCGCCCCTGCGCGACCCGGTCGAGGGCGGGTTCTTCCGCTATGCCGTGAACCAGGACTGGACCGACCCGCACTACGAGCGCATGCTCTACGACAATGCTCAGCTGCTCGACCTCTACACGCAGGCCTGGCAGATCACCGGGCAGCAGTGGGCGCAGACGGTCGCCGAGGGCATCGCCTCGTTCCTCACCACGGTGCTGCGCCTGCCCGGCGGCGGTTTCGCCAGCGCGCAGGACTCCGAGAGCACGGTCGCCGGGCGCCGCGTCGAGGGGGCCTACTACGGCCTGGACGCCGACGCCCGGCTGCAGGAAACCCCGCCGGCCCTCGATGAGAAGGTGCTCACCGGCTGGAACGGCCTCGCCATCGCCGCCCTCGCCCGCGCCGGATTCGCATTCGCCGCACCCGGATTCACGGCCGCCGCCGCCGACGCGGCCGACTACCTGCTCGCGCACCACGTGCGACGCGATGGGAGCCTGGTCCGGGCGTCCATCGCGGGGCGGGCCTCCACCGCTCAGGCCACCCTGGAGGACTACGGGATGTGGGCACTGGGTCTCCTCGAGCTTGCTCTGGCCACGGGCGAGGTGCGCTTCGCCGCCGCCGCCCGTCGGCTCGTCGACGGCACCCTGGGTAGAACGGATGCCGGAACGGTACCGCCCGCCGCCGACCCACCCGCCGCCGACACGCCTGCTGTCGACTTACCCGGCGGGATGCCGTTTCGCGCGCCGGACGGCCCGGACCCGATCCTGGCGGGACAGGGCCTCGCCCTGGACGTCGACCCGTCGGAGGGTGCCTACCCGTCCGGGATCACGGCCGTCGCTGAAGCGGCCACCCTGCTTCACCAGCTCACCGCCGACGAACGTTATCGGGTGGCCGCCGTCTCCGCGATGGCGGTGGTCGGTGACCGCGCTCTCGAACGTCCGCTGGCTTTCGGGGCGGCGCTGCGCCTGTCGGGTCGATTGAACGGCCCCGTGGAACAGCTCGTGGTCGTCACGCCCGACGCTCCCGCGCCGGAGGCGGTTGCCGGAGAACCCGCGGACCTGCTCGGAACGGTTCGCCGCCGCGGAACCCGGCTCGTCGCATCCGTCACCGAGAGCCAGGCGCTGGCCTTCGCCGACGCCGGTTTCGACCTGTTCCGGGACCGGGTGGCGCACCGGGGCCGGCCGACGGCGTACCTCTGCCGTGACTTCGTCTGCCGGCTGCCCGTCACCGACCCTGCTGAGCTGCCGGCCTCCTGACAGGGAAGCGCCCCGGAGACCCACCGCCGCAGTACCCTCAGATTCAGCGGCTCACCGGACGTCGCCCCCCTCACTCGAAAGGACCCCCGCCATGGTTCCCGAAATCAATATCTGGGCCGTGCTGCTGGCCACCGCGTCCAGCATGGTCGTCGGTGCGATCTGGTACTCGCGTCGGGTGTTCGGAACCTACTGGATGAAGGCCGTCGGCCATGACGAGCAGAGTGTGAGCACGGGGTCGACGGCGCCGCTGGTCATCACGGTTGTCGTCAGTTTCATCACCGCCACGGTGCTGGCCGGCGCCGCCGCGATCGCGCAGGAGTTCTGCGGCGGCGACTTCCTCGTCAACACCCTGCTGACGGCCGTGATCCTGTGGGCCGGTTTCACCGCTGCCCGGATGGTCACACACGACGCCTTCGACCGCCGGCCGTCCGGACTCACCGTACTCAATATCGCCCACGAGCTGGTCACCCTGCTGGTGATGGCACTGATCATCGGCCTGTTCGGGATCGGCGCCGCATAACGGATGCCGCTCGAGAGTGCCCGTTCCGGCCCGGAGTGACCGGCGAAACGGGCACTCCGGGCCGGAACGGGCTCCCGGCGGGGGCGGGGTGGGAGTCCGCGGCGGCGTGAGCGCGACATAGACTGAGCACGCGCCAACGCGTTCCACCGACTGCTTCGATCCCGGTCTGTGAACAGTCGTTGCCGTCCGGCATCAACGGACGCACTCTCCCCGGCATTGCGTGCGGTTGCCTCGCGAATGAGTGCTCCCCAATCTTCTCGAGGAGGACCATGGTCACGTTCGACCGCCCAGACACCGCCCGGAGCGACGCGACCGACCCTGGGGGCATCCTGCCGACGCTGTCCCTGAGCAACGAACCCGAGCTGGTGCTGCTCTCGCCCGACCCGCGCACGCGGCGCTTCGACCGCGAAGACGTGGTCGTGCGCAAGGGTGAGATCAATCTGATCAACGGTCACTTCACTCCCCACGAGTCGATGGTCAAGGACCTTCTCGCGATGCGCGACGCCCTCGAACGGGCCGGCATCGACTTCCTGCTCGTGCGCGGCGACAACGACCGCCCGGTGATCGCGGTCGACCGCACCTGCCGCAAGAACCTCACCCGGGTACTCGCCGAGGAATTCGCCAATGAGCCCTTCTACGCCAAACCCCTCGACGGCAACCTGACCCCGGCGCTGCTGCTGGCCGACGGCGCCTTGTCGACGCTGCGCAAATCATCCGTCTTCCGGGTCTACCGCCCGCGGATCGAACCGATCGGCCGCCTGCGCTACGGCGCGGAGACGGCGTTCCAGTTCGAACTCTGGCACTTCGGTGACGATGAGATCGTCGCCCCGGTCGAGAACTCCCTGATGCGGGCCCGGCTGCCGCGGTCCGAGGCCCGCGAGACCACCATCGACCTCTTCGGGCGCACCTGGCGCACCCTGCAGCACATGTTCGACGACCTCGCCAGCGACGTCAGTTTCGACATCGACATGGTCTTCTCCTGGGTCGACGGCTCGTCGAGCGACTTCCAGCGTGAACGGGCCAAGCGGATGAAGGCCTACGTCGTCGGCGACGGCGACGATTCGGATGCCCGCTTCCGCCAGATCGACGAACTCAAGTACGCGCTCCGCAGCGTCTACATGTTCGCGCCGTGGGTGCGTCGAATCTTCATCGCGACGGATTCGCCGGCCCCCGAATGGCTGGCGGAGCACCCGCGCGTCACGATCATGCGCAGCGAGGATTTCTTTCCCGACCTGCGCGTTCTGCCCACGCACAACTCGCACGCCGTGGAGAGCCAGCTGCACCGCATCCCCGGGCTGGCTGAGCACTTCTTGTATTCCAATGACGACATGTTCTTCGGTCGCCCGGTCGGCCCGGAGCTGTTCTTCTCGCCGGGCGGTGTGACCAAGTTCATCGAGGCGTCCACCCGGATCGGCCTCGGCGAGAACAACACGACCCGCAGCGGGTTCGAGAACGGGGCCCGGGTCAACCGGGCGCTGCTGCGCGAGCGGTTCGGCAAGGTCACCACCCGGCACCTCGAGCACACGGCGGCGCCGCTGCGCAAGAGCGTGATGGCCGAACTGGAGGCGGAGTTCCCCGCCGATTTCGCCCGCACCGCAGCCAGCCAGTTCCGTTCCGCGACCGACATCTCGGTCACGAACTCGCTGTACCACTACTACGCGTTGATGACCGGGCGGGCCGTCGAGCAGACCCAGGCACGCTCGCTCTACATCGAGACGACCCTGAAGCTGGCGCTGCGCCAGATGAACGCACTGCGCAAGCGTCGCGATCAGGACATGTTCTGCCTCAACGACGGCAGCAACCCCGAGATCTCGGACGACGTGCGCCGCGCGGCCGTGACCGATTTCCTCGAGCGCTACTTCCCGATCGTCGCCCCGTGGGAACGTGAGAGCCAGGCCGCCACCGACCAGGCCTCCGGCGCGCCCCAGTCCGGGCGCTCCCCGCTGGCTAGCGGAGAACCCGGATCGGCGTGGTCATCGGGGATTCACGGAACGCTGGCAGAGTACCCGCGGGCATGATCCGGATGCCGTCGGCCGCGAGGCGTCGCGCGCTCTCGGTGGCCTCGATGTAGTCCAGAGCCGGGTACTCGCCCAGCGGTACGACCGAGTGCAGCACGGTGTCCGCGAACACATGCACCAGATTGAATGTGCGGGCGCCGTCGCGGCCGCGCGTGCCGCCGACCGGCACGTTGAGGTCTTGCGTGTAGCAGGTGGCCGATGCCACCGACACCGGAATGCCGGCGAACGTCGCCATCGACGAGTAGTGCAGGTGCCCGGCCAGGATGCTGCGGACATCCGTGCCGCGCAGTACCTGCGCCAGGCGGGACTGGTCGCGCAATTCGACCGACACGGCCAGGTCGAGAACACTGGGCACGGGCGGGTGGTGCATGGCGAGAATGGTGCCGTCAGGAGCCGGCACACTCAGCTGGTCGGCCAGCCAGCGCAGCTGGGCCTCGGTCACGGCGCCGTAGTGGTGGCCGGGAACGGATGTGTCCAGGGTGATCAGGCGCAGGCCGCCGATGAAGTCGACCCGGTCGATCGGTTCGTCACTGGCCGGTTCGTTCAGCAGCGTGCTGCGAAAGGATGCCCGGTCGTCGTGATTGCCCATCACCCAGAAGACCCGGGCGCCGAGCCGCGCGGCGGCCGGCTCGACGATGCCCTGCAACGCTCGGTAGGCATCCGGTTCGCCTTTGTCGGCCAGATCGCCGGTGATGATGATGGCGTCCGGCCGACCTGCTGAGGCCTCGACCTCCGCGAAGAGTTGCGTGAGGTGGGCGGTGCTGTCGACCCGGTCGTACAGGCGCCCGCCGTTCGCCAGCAGGTGTGTGTCGCTGAGGTGGAGCAGAAAATGATCCGGCCTGGGGTATTCGGCCGTTCGAATGTTCACGGAGCTTCCATTCGTTGGGGCTAAGCACTCTTCGGTGAGTTCGCTGACTCTACTCCGATTATCTGAGCAGTATCGGTTGAACCGGGGGTGAATGACAGGCGAACATCATGAACGGCCCGAGCAGCGCGATGGGCCCGGAGAATTCTCCGGGCCCATCGCCGATCACGGTCTCAGGACTTGATCTTCTTCGCTCCTTCTTTCACCTGCAGTGGCTGCTCGGTCGAGGTCTTCACTTCGATCCGGCGTGGCTTTGCCGCCTCGTGCACCGGGATGGTCACGCTCAGCACACCGTTGTTGTAGGTGGCGCTGATGTTGTCGACGTCGACGCCCTGGCCGAGGTTCAACTGGCGCAGGAACGACCCGGCCATGCGCTCACGAGTGATCCACTTCACATTCTCGTGGTTCGCCATCGTGCGCTCCCCGCGGATGGTGAGGAGTTGGCCGTCCACGTCGATGTCCACGGAGCCGGGGTCGATACCCGGCATGTCGGCGTTCAGAACGTAGTGGTCACCCTCGCGGAAGAGGTCCATCGGCATCACGCGCGGCCCCCGGTTGTCCATCAGAGCGGCGGCCATTCGGTCCAGCTCGCGAAACGGGTCATAGTTCGTTGCCATAGCGCTTCCTTTCGTCGGTCCGGTTGCCCCCCAAAGTTGAGTCCATGTGGCTCAACTATGGATCAATGTAATCCGGAGCGTGGAGTTCTGCAATCGGTGGAACGAGGCGCTGTGTTCGCGCTGAGCGAAGGCGGTTCGGGCGGCGGGCATCCGGGCGTGGCGGACCGGGCGTGGCGGACCGGGTCAGGGGTGGGTCAGCCCGGACGTGGAACCGGGGAAAGCCGGCCGGTCCAGCCGGTCGTCTTCGTACGGATCGATCGGTTCGTCGGCAGCCTCGGCGGCCCGGCGGCGTTCGGCCTCGAAGTCTCCCTCCAGACCGGTGAAACCGCCGATCCGAGGCTCGGACCTGTTCTTCCTGTGGCGCGGCCCTCGGGCGGCACCGGCCTGCCTGCTCTTCTTTTCATCCATCTTTTCACGCTACGCCGACCCCGAACGGAGTCAACGGTGCTTCGCGCCGTGGGAAGCTTGACCGTGCGCACCTCTCCGACGATCAGCCCCGTTCGCTACCTCGCGGGGGCGATCGCCGGCATCGGCCTGTTCACCGGGCTGTACGTCTTCTTCGTGCGCACCCTCGCCGGTCAGGCCATGGATCAGCTCGCGTTCGACGGCGCGGAGTTCGGTCGTCGCAGCGTCACCCCCCTGGCCCAGGAACTCCTGGACGCCGTGCCGCTCGTGTCCGTCGTCATCGGGTTGCTGCTCACCGGAGTCGTGACGGTGGTGCGGCGCAACGGCAAGACCCTGGTCGTGGCCTTCGGGGCGGCGCTCGGCGCCGTCGTCAGCACGCAACTGCTCAAGATGGCCATCCTGACCCGTCCCGACCTCGGTGTCGAAGGCTACGACGGTAATTCATTCCCTTCAGGGCATACGACGGTCGCTGCGGCATCCGCTCTCGCCGTCTTCCTGGTCGCCAGCCCACGCACGCGCGGACTGGCCGCACTGGGCGGCTCCGGCTTCGCCATCGTGGCCGGTGTGGCCACACTGGCCAACGGCTGGCACCGGCCGAGCGATGTGATCGCCGCGCTGCTGGTCGTCGCGATCTGGGGCTGTGTGGCCGGCCTGGTCCTGACCCGAGGTCCGTGGTCCATGGGCATCGTCGGCGAGGGGCGCACCATCCGCCCCGCCGGCGTCGACCGCCTCCAGCTGCGCCTCTTCATTCCCGTCGCCGTGGTCGCGGTGGCCGCGTTCCTGGTGACCTGGTTCCGGGCGTTCGGCGACACCCCGAGCACCCTGATCGCCTACATCGGCGGCGTCACCGCGATCGTGGCCGCGGGTCTCGGAATCGGGCTCACAGGCATCCGCCTGTTTGCACGGCTGCCCTGATCTGAGGCCGAATCCGGGGGTGCGCCCGTTCGGGAGGGCGTGTCACACTGGGGTCTATGTCCGTCACTCTCAGAGCGTTGCAGACCGTGGTTCCCCCGACAGTGCTGATCCAGGATCAGGTGCGCGATGTGTTTTCCGCGCAACCCGGACTCAGCCGACTGGCCCAACGACTGGTGACGGCGTCATTCAACCTGTCCGGGATCGACACCCGGCACAGCGTGATCGATGAGCTCACCCTTGACGGGGCGTCGTCGCCGGATCCCCAATTCTTCGACGGCACGACGCAGCAACTGCTGCGGCCGAGCACGCGGGTGCGCAACGAGCTCTACATCGTCGAGGCGACGAAGCTGTTCGTCGAGGCCGGCCGGCGTGCCCTCGCCGCGTGCCCCGGTATCGAGGCGTCGGATGTCACGCATGTGGTGACCGTGTCCTGCACCGGTTTCTTCGCGCCCGGACCGGACTACATGCTCGTGCGCGAGCTGGGACTGAAACCCTCCACCCAGCGCTACCACCTGGGATTCATGGGCTGCTACGCCGCGATGCCGGCGCTCCGCACGGCGAAGCAGTTCGTGGAGGCCGACCCGAACGCCGTGGTGCTGGTCGTCAGCGCCGAACTGTGCTCCCTGCACCTGCGCACCTCGGACGACCCCGACACCATCGTGGCCTCCTCGCTGTTCTCGGACGGCGCGGCGGCCGGAATCGTGAGTTCCCGCTCCCCGGCGGCGGGCGAGAAGGCGCTCAACCTCGACCTGTTCGAAACCGTGATCACCCCCATCGGCGAGGGGGACATGGCGTGGAAGATCGGCGATGAGGGGTTCGAGATGGTGCTCAGCACCTACGTGCCGCACATCATCGACGAGCACATCGAGAGTGCGCTCGCTCCGCTTTTCGCCCGGGATGCCGCGCTCAGTGCCGTGCTGGCGCCGGCCCCGGTGCCGGTGCTTGTTCCTTCCGCGGTGTCGGCGGGTGTTCCCGAGGGAGTGTCGGCCGGGTCGGTGGCGACCCTGGCCGCTCCGGTGGCGCTTCTCGTCGAAGAGCCCGGCGCCACACCCGGCGCCACACCCGCCGCCGCGATCGCGCACTGGGCGATCCACCCCGGCGGGCGCAGCATCCTGGACAAGACCGAGGCGAAACTCGGGCTCAGCGAGGCTCAGCTGGTGCCCTCGCGGGAGACCCTGCGCAACTACGGCAACATGAGCAGCGCGACGGTCCTGTTCGTGCTCAAGGCGATCCTCGACGCCCCGGCCACGGATGACGGTGAGCGGGTCTGCGCGATGGCGTTCGGCCCGGGGCTCACGGTCGAATCCGGGCTGATGACCGTTTCCGCCGGGTAGCGGGCGTGCCTCTCCCGTCGCTGCGCCGGCGCGCGAGTGACGCCGTCGAGCTCATGGACGACCCCGACTGCGACCCTGACAAACTCGACAGCACCTATGCGAACTTCCGGTTCGTGAACGCCGTGGTGTCGGGGTGGCGCGGGATGTACCGCCGCGAGATCCGGCCGGCGCTGTCGCCGACCCGGGAGAGCACCCTGCTCGACGTCGGGTGCGGTGGCGGCGACGTGGCCCGGGCACTGGCCCGCTGGGCCGCCCGCGACGGACTGCGCCTGCGGATCACGGCCGTCGACCCGGATGCCCGGGCGCACGCCTACGCGACGAGCCTGCCGCCGCTGCCCGGGCTCACGTTCCGTCGGGCGCTCAGCTCGGACCTGGTCGCCGAGGGGCTCCGCTTCGACTTCGTGGTCTCCAACCACGTGCTGCACCACCTCACCGGTGAGCAGCTCGGCGGGCTGCTCGCCGATTCGGAGCTCCTGGTGGCCCCGGGGAGCCTTCCGGCCTCCGGGCGCCGTCCTGCGGCACGGGTGTTGCACGCCGACATCGAGCGCAGCCGGTTCGCGTATCTCGGGTTCGGGCTCGGCACCTGGCCGCTGTTTCGCCGGTCGTTCATCCGCGACGACGGGCTCACCTCCATTCGCCGCAGCTTCACGGCACCGGAGCTCCGCGCGGTGGTGCCGCCCGGGTGGCAGGTGACGCGCGAGCATCCGTCACGCCTTGTTCTGCGCTGGAAGGCGCCGGCGGCCTCGTCGGGGCCTGGTCGAGCGGTTCTTGCTGCGGCGGATGCTGCCGCGAGTGTGTCCGTTCCGGTCGAGAGTGACCCGCGCAACGGGCACTCTCGACCGGAACGGGACCTATCGAGCCAGAGTGGGGGGCCGGTGCCGGTTCGGACGACCGACGTGATCGTGGTCGGCGGGGGGCCGGTGGGCATCCTGCTCGCGGGTCTGCTGGCCGTGCGCGGTGTCGACGTGGAGGTGCTCGAGCAGCGCGCCGAGCCGTCCCTGCGTTCCCGGGCCATCGGCATCCACCCGCCGTCGTTGCGGGCGCTGGAGCAACTGGGTGTGGCCGGGCAGGTCCTTGATCGAGCGGTACGGATCCGTGGTGGCGTGGTGCGCTCGGACGGGCGAACCCTGGGCCGGATGTCTTTCGCCCCGTCCGCCGACCGCACGCAGAGCGTGATCTCCCTGCCGCAGACCGAGACCGAGGCGGTGCTGCGTGCCCGTTTCGCGGAGCTCGCGCCCGGTCGGCTCCGCGCGGGCGTCACCGTGACCGGAGTCTACGATCGGGGCGACCGGGTGGCGGTCGACACCGTGCGCACGGCCGGGGAGGCCGTGGAGACTCTCGAAGCCCGTTACGTCGTGGCGGCCGACGGTGCGCGCAGTCTGGTGCGCGACCTCCTCGGCATCCGTTCTGCAGCACGCACCGGCGGGGAGACGTATCTGATGAGCGACTACCCCGACACGGGGGAGCACCCGGGGGAGGCGGTGCTCTTCTTCGAACGGGGAGGGGTGGTCGAGTCGTTCCCGCTGCCCGGAGGGCGACGCCGCTGGGTGGCCATGACCGAGGCCCTGCTGACGGAGGCCACGTCCGAGGACCTGGCCGCGCTCATCCGAGACCGCACCGGTGTGCGCCTGCCCCCGACGGACGCTGTGGCCAGCGCGTTCTCGGTGCAGCAGCGTCTGGCCGCGAGGCTGGTGGCCGGGCGGGTCGTGCTCATCGGGGACGCGGCGCACCAGATCAGCCCGATCGGCGGGCAGGGCATGAATCTCGGCTGGCTCGACGCGCTGCAGCTGGCCCCGGCGCTGGACCGGGCGTTGCGCGAACCGGATGCCGCGGCCTCGGTCCTCGGGGACTACGACCGCCGCCGCCGGCGCAGCGCCCGGATGGCCGCCCGGCAGGCCGGCTTCAACATGGCGATGGGAGGCCCCGTGCAGGGGCTGCGCCTGCGCGCACGCAACGGTCTCGTGCGCATGCTCGCGGTGCCGCCGGCCAGCGCCGTGCTCGCCCGCGCCTTCACGATGCGCTGGCTGTAGTCCGCCCCTTCTGGTCCCCATTCGGAAGTGCAGGGTTCGGAGGTGCAGGCCGGGCCATGTGCATAACTCCTGCAATTCGGCGGAGCAGCGGAACGGTTGCCCGGAATTCCGGGGGTGGCTCCCGGCCGGCACCAGAATTTGCAGGAGTTATGCAACGGGTGACGGATGACCTGGTCCGGGCTGCCGGGCTGCCGGGCAGGCGACGGACCACCCGCCAGCCCGGCGCGAGCCCTAGCCGACCGGGGCCGGGGCGAGCGGGGTCCGGAGGCCGTGCACCGTCACATCGCCGACGACGGCGGGGCTGATCGGGGTGGCGGTGACGTGGCCGGTGACCGGGTCCGGCGCCAGGCCGAGCACGGTGCCCAGCACGGAGACCGCGGCGGCCGCCGACCAGGCCTGCGGGCGGCAGGCGGCCGGGTAGGGCACCGCCTGGGCGACCGCGGTGGACGCGTCGCCGGAGTGCAGCTCCGGCATGCGGTAGTCGAAGGATTCGGCTGCGGCGAGCAGCCCCTCGATCAGGATGCCGGCCTCGGCGCCGAATCCGGCGCGCCCCAGTCCGGAGATCGCGATGGCGGTGTCGTGGGTCCAGACCGAGCCGCCGTGGTAGCTCAGCGGCCAGTAGCCGGTGGAGTCCGTCGACATCGTGCGCAGGCCGTAGCCGGAGCTGAGCTCGGGGGAGACCAGCCGGGCGGCCACGAGGGCGGACTCCTCGGCGGAGAGCAGCCCGGTGCCCAGCAGGTGGCCGATGTTGCTGGTCACGGTGTCGACGGGGCGCTTGAAGGCGTCGAGGGCGACGGCCGGGTAGCGGCCTGCCGGCGAGTCGATCCAGAACGAATCCCGGAACCGGGTCTGGAGCGCTTCGGCCCGGGCCCGCCAGGCGTCGCCGCCGGGCCGGTTGAACGCGTCGAGCAGCTCGGCACCGCCGATGTAGGCCTCGTAGGCGTAGGCCTGCACCTCGCACAGGGCGATCGGCCCGTCGGCGAGGCTGCCGTCGCGCCACTGGATCGAGTCGCCGGAGTCCTTCCAGCCCTGGTTCGCGAGTCCGTGGCCGGTGATGTCGACGTATTCGAGGAAGCCGTCGCCGTCGCTGTCGCCGAAGTCGCGCATCCAGCCGAGGGCCGCCTCGAGCGCCGGCAGCAGCGCCTCGACCTCGTCGGAGGCCAAACCCCACCGGTAGGCGTCGCGCAGCAGGCAGATCCAGAGCGGGGTGGCGTCGACGGTGCCGTAGTAGAGCGGCGGCAGCGACAGGCTCTCGCCCGGCATCGAGAACACGTCGGGGCGCAGCTCGTGCATGATCTTGCCGGGCTGTTCCGCCGTCTCGGTGTCGCTCTTCGTGCCCTGCAGCTGGGCGAGCAGGCGCAGCGTGGAACCGGCGATCTCGGTGCCGAGGGGCAGCAGGAAACGTGCCGCCCATAGCGAATCCCGGCCGAACAGGGTGAAGAACCAGGGTGCGCCGGCGGCCAGGAACGGCTCGTCCGGGCTCTCCCGGGTGGCCATCCGCAGGCCGGTCAGGTCGTCGAGCGCGCGCGCCACCCAGCGGCCCAGGCGCGCGTCGCCGGAGCGCACCGACACGCCGGCCCACTCCGGCAGCCCGGGCGCGCCCTGCACCACGGTCGCCGCGTGCGCGACGTCGACCGACCACTCCACGGCGACGCTGCCCCTCGCGGGCACCGTGACCGCCCAGGTGCCGGTGACCTCGGTGTCAGCCTCGGCGGTGGACCCGGCCAGCACCCCGTCGCCGCTGACGCCGATCAGCGCCGACACGGCGGCGGTCGACAGACGGATGCCCCCGCTCGCCTCCGTCACGGCGACATCCGGTGCCGCGGGCAGGTCCGCGCCCCCGAAAGCGTCGCGCTCGGCAGCCCCCGCGAGGCCGGCCTTCACGGTCTGCATATCGGCGAAATCGGGCGTCAGGCGCACGGACACGGTCGTCTCGACGGCCTGCTCGAGTCCCGAGATGATCTCGATCCGCTCGGTCATGCGCCCCGCGGTGACCGTGCGGGTGACCTCGAGTCGCAGCCGCGGGTCGGCGGTGCGGTCGTCGAGGTGGCGGAGCAGCGACGTGAAGGTGACCGCGCCTGCACCGCGCTGGGCGTGTCCGATCGCCTCGCCGGTCTGGCCGCCGATCAGCAGCGACCAGCCGGAGAGGACCCGGGTGTCCGCGTGGTAGAGGCCGTGGATGGGCTTCTCCGTCTGCCCGTCGGACCGCGACCACGCCTGGGTGGGGGCCGCCAGAACGATGGCGGAGTCATGGAGCAGAGGCTGGACAGGGTGAGAGAACATGAGCGAGGAACGACTCCAGAGGGGGTTGTGGTGCGGATAGGAAGAAAAGGCGGGGGAGGGAGGAGGGGTTACTCCTTCACCGCCCCGTCGGTGGTGTTCATGATGCGTTTCTGGAAGATGAAGAACATCACTGCGACCGGGATGGTCATGATCGCCGCCGCGGCCAGCTTGAGCGGGTACTGGGTGCCCTGGCTGAGCTGCCCGGACGCCAGTGAGGCCACACCCTTGGTCAGGGTGGTCAGCTCGGGCGACTGCGTGGCGACGATGAAGTGCGACAGCTCGTTCCAGGAACCCTGGAACGACAGGATGATGATGGTCACCAGCGCCGGACGGGCCATCGGCAGCACGATCGACCAGAACACCCGGAAGGTGCCGGCCCCGTCGATGCGGGCCTGCTCCTCCACGCTGGCGGGAATCGACTCGAAGAAGTTCTTCATGATGAAGACGCCGGCGGCGTCCGTGAGCAGCGGCACGATCATGGCCACGTAGGTGTCGTAGATGCCGAGCTGGTTGATCACCAGGAACTTGGGGATCAGCAGCACCACACCGGGCACGCTCATCACGGCGATGAGCAGCGCGAAGATCACGTTGCGGCCCCGGAAGTGCAACCGGGCGAGGGCGTACCCGGCCAGAGAGTTGAAGAAGACGCGGCCGAGGGTGACGAAGACCGTGACGATGGCGGAGTTCTGGAACCAGACCGGGAAGTCCGAGTTGAGGAACAACCTCTCGTACGCGGCCGTGGACCAGGTCTGCGGCAGCAGCGACATGGGATTGCTGGCGGCGTCGCCATCCGTTTTGAAGGAGGTGGCGACCTGGATCAGAAACGGGGCGATGTAGATCATCGCGAGCACGATCAGGATCGCGTAGAGCAGCGACTTGCCGGCGACCTGGCGGTTCGGCAGCTGTTCCCGGCTCAGGGCGCGCAGGCGCCGGGACGGGGAGACGGTGCGCTCGCGGGTTCTCGTGGTGGTGCTCATTTCGAACCTCCGGATGTCGGATTCTGCAGATACGGACGCATCCGTCGTTCGGAGACCTGACGTTCGGCCAGCAGCCAGCGCTGGAAGAGGGTGAAGGCCACGATGATCACGAACAGGATGAACGCGATCGCGGCACCCTGGCCCCAGGCCTGGTTGGTGAAGGCCGCCTGATAGGAGAGGTAGGCCGGCGTGAGCGTGGTCTTGCCCGGACCGCCCTGGGTGCCGGTGTAGATCTGGTCGAAGACCTGCCAGGCGCCGATCAGGCCGAGGGTGAGCACGGTGAAGAGGGTCGGCCGCAGCTGGGGGAGGGTGACCCGCCAGAACCGCTGCCAGCCGTTGGCGCCGTCCATCATGGCGGCCTCGACGACGTCGCCGCTGAGGTTCTGCAGCGCGGCGATGAACAGCAGCATGAACGTGCCGCTGGTGGTGAACACGGCCATCAGGATGAAGGCGCTCATGGCGACGGATGGCCCGGCGAGCCACTCCCAGAAGGAGATTCCGAGGAACATGTTGCCGGTCAGGGCGGCCGGCCCGGTCTCGACGCCGAACAGGCCGAGGAAGTTGTGCAGCACACCGCTGGGGTCATTGAACCAGTTCGGTCCGTTGATGCCGATGAACGCGAGCAGTTTGTTGACCGCTCCGCTGGCGCTGAACAGGAACAGCCAGAGCACCGTGATGGCGACCGAGCTGGTCACCGACGGGAAGTAGAACGCGGTGCGGAAGAAGCCGCGGCCGCGCAGGATCTGCCGGTTGACCAGCACGGCCAGCAGCAGCGACAGCATGGTCTGGGTCGGCACGACCAGGAGGACGTACCAGGCGTTGTTGCGCAGCGCCGTTCCGAAGTCCTGTTCGGCCAGGCCGCCGCCGCCGACCAGGGCGGAGTAGTTGTCGAGGCCCACAAACGACACGGTGCCGCCGAAGGGGCTGCCGCGGCCGTTCCAGTCGGAGAAGCTGACCCAGAGGGCCATCAGCACCGGAATGACCAGGAACATGCCGAGCAGGATGATCATCGGGGCGGTGAAGAGCCACCCCGAGGCGGCCTCGCCGCTCCGGAGGCCGGAGCGGCGAGCTGTGCGTGCGGGCGTCGACATGGTGGACTACTTCAGCAGTGCTTCGAGGTTCTTCTGCACGGAGTCGAGGATCGCCTGGGCGTCCCCGGTCTTGAGCGACTCGAGCTGCGCGTTCAGGTCGCTCACGACATCCGCGGCGCCCTTCACGTTGGGCACGCCCTGGGCGTAGTCAGCGCCGTCGAGGAAGGCGACGAGGGTGGGGTTGGCGGTCTTCCACTCGTCGGCGGCGGACTCGATCGAGGGCATCGGACCGAACTCCTCGGAGAAGGTGAGCTGGGCGTCCTTGCTGGTGAGCTGTTCCACCAGCTCAAGGGCGGCAGCCTGGTTGGGGCTGTCGGCGGCGATGCCCCAGCAGTTGGTGAACTGCAGGGTGCCCTGGCCCTCCGGGCCCGCGGGGAGCTCGGCGACCGTGTAGTTGACCGCGGGGAAGTCGCTCTTCATCGCGCCCGTGATCCAGTTGCCTTCGATGGTCATGGCCGAGAGCTGCTTGCCGAACGCCTCGCCGCCCCAGCCGGCGCCGATTTCGCTGGCGTAGCTCATCACCCCGTCGTTCAGAAGGGTCTGCGCGTATTCGAGGCCCGCGACGCTCTCCGCGCTGTTCGCGGTGACCTCGGTGCTGTCCTCGTTCATCAGGCTGCCGCCGGCCTGCGCCATGAAAGCGCCGAGGCGGGCGTACTCGCCCCCGAGGGAGAGTCCGACCTGGGTGTCGGTGGTGAGGGTCTTGCTCACGGCGGCGAGCTCATCCCAGGTGGTGGGGATGTCGGCGTCGGTGAGTCCGGCCTGGGCCCAGAGGTCGGTGTTGATGACCAGGCCCAGGGTCGAGAAGTCCTTCGGCGCGCAGTAGAACTTGTCCTCGTAGGTGAAGGAGTTGACCAGGCTCGGGTAGAAGTCGTCCTTGTTGGCGAGCTGGTCGCCGTAGGCCAGGAGCGAGCCGTTCGAGGCGTAGCCGGCGAGGGCATCCGTCGAGAGGTAGAAGACGTCGGCGGGCTTCTGGGCGGCGAAGCCCTGGGCGAGCTGCTGGTTGAGGTCGCTGGCGACGCTGACCTTGGCGTCGGTGCCGGATTTCTCGGACCAGGCGGCGACCGCGGCGTTGACGGATGCGGTCTCGGCGTCTCCGCTGGAGCCGATCAGCACGTTGAGTCCCTGGGAGGAGTCGCTGGTGAGCTCTCCGCCCGCATCGGCGGTGTCGCCGAAGCCGGATCCGGAACCGCAGGCGCTGAGAGTGAGGGCGCCGGCGACGGCGAGCCCGGTTCCGATCAACCAGCGAGAGTTGCGTCGTTGCATCTTGTTTCTCCTTGTGTCGCGCATCGATGCGCGTTTGCTTGTGTAGAGGTCACGATAGCTGACTTTATTTGATCGATCAAACTTTTCTTTTGATCGATACAATCCGCGTCTTTCCGGGGAACAGGTCCGCGGGGTGGCCGAGCGGAGAATTGCCTGACCGGCGGGGCGATCGCAGGGGGCGCGCGGACGGGTGGTCGGGCGGGCGCTCCCGTTCCCTGCGATCCGGCGGCACGCGGTAGCCTGTGCAGAACGGTATTTGATCGTTCAATTCAGGCGCGGTCGTGCGCGGTCATCGGCAGGCTTGGGGCAGGAGCAGGTATGAGCGGGCTTCCCACGGTGACGGATGTCGCCCTTGCGGCCGGCGTCTCCCGCCAGACCGTCTCGAATGTGATGAATTCGCCTGGCATCGTGCGCGCTGACACCCGCGAGCGGGTCGAGGCCGCCATCAAGGAGCTCGGGTATCGGCCGCACGCCTCCGCCCGGCGCCTCCGCACGCGGCGCAGCTCGACCATCGGCATCCGTCTGGACCCGATGATCGACGGCATCTCCGGGTCGGTGCTCGACCGGTTCCTGCACGCCCTGACCGAACAGGCCGACGCGCAGGGGCTGCGCGTGCTGTTGTTCACGGCGACGAGCCCCGACGACGAGATCACCCAGTTCCAGCGTCTGAACGACGGCGCGGACGTCGACGGCTTCGTGCTCACCTCGACGTTCGCCGGCGACCCGCGCACCCAGTGGCTGATCGCGAACGGCATCTCCTTCGTCACCTTCGGACGCCCGTGGGGTGACGACGATCTGAACGACCCGCAGCACCTGTGGGTGGATGTCGACGGCTGGGCCGGCCTGCACGAAGCCACCCGGGCGCAACAGGATGCCGGTGCCCGGCGGATCGCCTACATCGGCTGGCCCAGCCCGTCGGGCACCGGCGACGAACGCCGCCGGGGCTGGTACGACGCGATGATGGAACGCGGCGACGTCTCGGCCGAGGAACTCGCCCGGCTCGAGATCGTCACCACCGACGGTGTCAGCCAGGGCACCGCCGCGATGACGGAGCTGCGGCAGAACGCCGGCCGGCTCGACGCCGTGCTCTGCGCGAGTGACTCGCTCGCCCTCGGCGCGATGATCGCCAACCCGGGCCGCGTGCCGGTCACCGGGTACGACAACACGCCGGTTGCCGCCGCGGTCGGCCTCTCCAGCGTCGACCAGGCCGTCGACGAGGTCGCCGCCGGAGTGCTCAACCTCCTCACGGGAGAATTCGGCGGACGCGTGCACGGCGCCCCGGAATCGGACGAGCCGCGGCACCGGCTGATCACGCCCCGGCTGGTCGTGCGCGAGTTCGCCGCCATTCCGATGGACGTGCCGTAGTAGCCGCTAGCATGACGCCATGACTCTCCCCGAGGTTGTCGGTCTCCCTTTTTCCCCCGGTGTGCCGGTGTCTGCCGGCCTCCCGGCCGCCCTGCCCGACGCGTGGAACCTCACCGGCCGCACCGCCCTGGTCACCGGGGCCGGCAGCGCCTCCGGGATCGGATTCGCCGCAGCCCGGATGCTGGGTGAGCTCGGTGCGCTGGTCGTGCTCACCGCCACGACCGAACGCGTGCACGAGCGCGCGGCCGAGCTGGCGGAACGGGGCATCGGGGCATCCGGTTTCGTCTGCACCCTTGACACCGAGGCCGGGGCGCGGCTTCTGGCCGACGCCCTGCTCGAGGCCGGCCTGGCACCCACGATCCTGGTCAACAACGCGGGCATGGTCGCGGTCGGCGACGCGGAGATGCTGCACGGCGACGTGAGCACCACGTCGCCGGAGGAATGGGACCGCGGCCTCGCGATCAACCTGTCGACGGCGTTCCATGCCACGCGCACCGTGATCGGCTACATGCATGAGGCGAACTGGGGACGCATCATCACGGTGTCCAGCGTGTCGGGGCCGGTGATGGCCTCCCGCGGGGACCTGACCTACGCGGCGGCGAAGGCCGGCCTGGCCGGGCTGACCCGGGCGCTCGCCGTGGACGAGGCCTGGCTCGGCGTGACCGCGAACGCGGTCGCGCCGGGCTGGATCGAGACCGGGTCCCAGCTGGAGAGCGAAGCGGTCGAGGGCGCGCTCGTTCCGGTGGGACGCAGCGGCACGGCGGCGGAGGTTGCATCCGTGATCGCCTGGCTCGCGTCGCCCGGCGCGTCGTACATCACCGGCCAGACCATCGTCGTCGACGGCGGCAACAGCGTGGCCGAGGAACGCCGCTAGGCCGGTTGCCGGTGCGGCTTGCGATTCGATTCGCCTGCGCCTGAGTCTGAGTCCGAGTCCGAGTCTGGGTCCGAGTCCGGGTCTGGGTATGGGTCCGGGCAGTGGTCCTCCGCAATGGTGCATAACTCCTGCAATTCGTCGCCCGGGCAGGAAACAGGCCCGGAATCACGCGGAAGTCCGGCGACGCCGGTGCAAATTGCAGGAGTTATGCACACGACCGGCGGTTGACCCGGCCGGAGACCGGCGGTTGAGCCGGGGCTGCGGAGTCGGTGCGGTTGAGCGGGTGCAGTTGAATAGACCGGTGACTTCTGCACTGATCGCCCGGCTTCGCTCCGACCTCGCCACCGCCAACTTCTCGGTTTCGGCCCTCACGGGCCTGTGGGGGATCGACGCCGATGCCGCGCTGCGCCGCAATCAGCGGGTCCCGGCGCTGCGTGCGCTGGACGGCCTCCGGGAGACGCTCGGGCACACCGAGCCCTGCGCCACATTGGCCCGCCTGTTCGTGCTCGGCCTGCCCGTCGACCGTGCGGAGCTCGAGGCCGCCCTGCCCGCACTGGGTGCCGCCGGGGCCGAAGAGCTGGGGCTCGCGGCATCCGTCGCTGCCGACCGGGGCGCCGACGCAGACACCGGTGCCACCGTTCGCCCGCTGCTCGAACTGCGGCCCTACAGCTTCGTCGACGCGCAGGGTGCCGGCAGCTGGTGGATCCTGTCCGACCTGGGCGAGCTCGCACTCGGCCACCCGCTCGGCGAGAGCCATGTGCTGGGCGTGGGCGGGGCATCCCTGACGCTCAGCGGGCTGCTGATCCCCACCCCGGTGGCCAGCGCCCTCGACCTGGGCACCGGCTGCGGCATCCAGGCGATGCACGCGTCCCGGCACGCGGACCGGGTGGTGGCTACCGACATCTCGGTGCGCGCGCTCGAGCTCGCCGCTCTGAACGCGGCCCTGAACGAGATCGGCAACATCGAGTTCCGCCTCGGCAGCCTGTTCGAACCCGTCGCGGGGGAGCGCTTCGACCACATCATCTCCAACCCGCCGTTCGTGATCACCCCGCGGGTTCCGGGGGTGCCGGCCTACGAATACCGCGACGGCGGCCTGGTCGGCGACGCCCTCGTGGAGGCCGTGGTGCGCGGCGCGGCCGAGCACCTCACCCCGGGCGGCGTCGCCCAGCTGCTCGGCAACTGGGAGTATCACGCCGGCCAGGACGCCTTCGAGCGACTGGCCGGCTGGCTCGATGCCCCTGACGAATTCGACGGTGATTCTGCCCGAAACACCCCGAATTCGACACCTGCGGCCCCTCCGGGAGCAAAATCTCCGTCGAATTCGCACGTGGCGCTCGACGCCTGGATCATCGAACGCGAGGTGCAGGCCCCCACGCTCTACGCCGAGACGTGGATCCGCGACGGCGGCACCCGCGCCGACACCGCCGACTTCGACCGTCTCTACGGCGCCTGGCTGGACGACTTCGAGGCCCGCGGCGTGAGCCAGGTCGGCTTCGGCTACATGCTGCTGCGCCGTCCGGTCGCCGGCCCGCCCTCTCTCCGCCGCCTCGAACGACTTCCCGGCGGCCTCGGCCACAACCCCGGCGGAATGGGCAGCCACCTCGCCGCCTGCCTCGCCGCCCACGATTGGCACGCGGCAACGGATGACGCCCGCCTCGCCCGTGCGCGGCTCACCGTCGCAGCCGATGTCACCGAGGAGCGGCACTACTGGCCCGGCCAGGAGGACCCTACCCTGATGACCCTGCACCAGGGCAGCGGCTTCGGCCGGTCGGTCCCGCTGGACACCGGCCTCGCCGCACTCGTCGGAGCCTGCGACGGTGACCTCGACGTGGGCTCGATCGTGGCCGCGCTGGCCGAGCTGCTCGACGTCGACGAACGCGAACTCGCCGCGGACCTGTTTCCGCGGGTGCGTGAGCTGCTGGACGACGGCTTCCTGCAGCATCCGCTCGCCTGACCCGCGCTCGCCGGCCTTGCCTGACCCGCGCTCGCCTGCTGCGCCGACGTCTGCTGGTGCCCGAGTCAACCTCCGTTCACAGGCATAACTCCTGCAATTTCGGCGAGTGCAGCCGGTCTCCCGCGTGATTCCGGGCCTGTATTTCCCCCGCACGACGAATTGCAGGAGTTATGCACACCAGCGGGATGCACACCAGCGGGCGAAGGCTGCGAGCACACACAGGCCGACGCGACGTGCGTGCGTCCCGCCACACTCGCCCCGACCAGCCACTTCGCCGACCTCTGCGGTAGTTTGGTCATACTGCCCGGCCCGCTCGGAAAGGAGAGCGTCAGCGCCACACGTGACGCGGACACACCATGAAACGTCGAACCTTTCTGCTCGGCTCGGTCTCCGGCCTGTCCCTGGTCGCGCTCACCGCGTGCGTGTCGCCGACTCCCCGGCCCTCGGCCTCCGTCACGCCCAAACCGACTTCGGCACCCTCGCTCGTGCCGAAGCCCGCGGCCATGCGTCGCACGTCGTGGTCGGCCGATCCGTTCGCGCGCGGTTCGTTCAGCTTTCCCGCCGTGGGCGCGACGCCCGAGCAGCGGGATGCCCTCAGCCAGCCGGTCGACGACCGGCTGTTCTTCGCCGGTGAGGCGACCTCCACCGATGCGTTCGGCACCGTGCAGGGTGCCCGCGACTCCGGTCAGCGCGCCGCCCGCGACGTGATCGCGGCCGCCGACGTGGGGGAGCGCATCGCCGTGATCGGCGCCGGAATGGCCGGGCTCGCCGCTGCCCGCGACCTGCAGGACGCCGGCTTCGATGTGTTCGTGGTGGAGGCCCGTAACCGCATCGGCGGCCGGATCGACACCGTCACCGACACGGACTGGCCGTTCCCGATCGAGCTCGGCGCGGCCGTCGTGCGGCGCACCGGGGACACCACCCTCGATGAGGACCTCACCGACCGCGGCGTCGCCACCGCCCCGTTCTCCGGAGTACCCGAGGCACGCACCGCGGCCGGCGCGGTCGTGGAGGTGCCGGACACCGGCGCGCAGGCGGTTGCCACCGCCCTGGCCTGGGCCGCCGAGCAGCCTGCCGATGTGTCCATCGCCCAGGCGCTGGCCGATTCCGGCGCCTCCAAGCTCTCGACGACGGATGCCGACATCGGCGTTTCCGACGCCGACTGGCTTGATTACCAGATCACGGTGGTGCTCGATCCGAAGACCGGCGCTCCCGTCTCGGAGCAGTCGTCCTGGTATTCGGCTGCCGATACCGCCGCGAAAAACGGCGCCGACGGCGCCGACGACGGCGCCGGCGAGGACCGCATCGTGCTCGGCGGCTACGCCACCCTGCTCGAGGACCTGAGTGACGGCATCGACGTGCTCGGCTCGAGCGTGGTCACCCGGATCGCCTACAGCGACTCCGGCACCAGCCTGCGGCTCGGCAACGGCGAGTCGCTCTCCGCCGACCGGGTCATCGTCACGGTGCCGCTCGGCGTGCTGAAGACCAAGGTGATGGAGTTCGACCCGCCGCTGCCCTTCGCACATCGCGGTGCCATCGCGGCGCTGGGCATGGGCACGCTCGACAAGATCTGGCTGCAGTTCGAGGAACCGTTCTGGGACACGGATGCCCCGCTCTGGTCCACGGTCGGCGTCGTCGACGATTTCCGCGTCTGGATCAACATGGTTCCGCTCACCGGCGAACCGGTCCTGGTCGGTCTCGTCACTGCGGAAGCGGCTCTGCGCCTCGCGGAGGTCGATGATGACGAGTTCCTGGCGGCCGCACTGACCAGCCTCGAACCGTTCTACGCCGGAGTGCCGACCTCCACCCCGACCCCGGAGTAGGCGCGAACCACCCGTCATCAAAATACCTGACCAGCGCCTCGCCGAAGTCAACCCTTGGCAATCTCGAGATTCGTCGTGTATGCTCCTGCCAACGTCCAGTCGGTGAAATTTGGCCCCCCTTCGGGGTGCGTTTTCATGCAGGCGCAGCCCGTCGTGGTGCAGCGCCCAGAGGTCCAGTCGTTACCCTGACTGGCTGTGCCGACGGATTCCTGAGGGGTGAGTACCCCCGGTCCAGGCCGGGCTCAGCCGCCGGCCGTCTCAGCGTGGTTGCCACTGGGATGCACCACCTCCACCCGCGACTGTTCCACCTCTCTGCTTGACCGTGTGATTGCTGTGCTCCCCATGGATACCCTCCTTGACCTCGACATTGACCTCGAATCCGTCGTTCTCCTCGACTTCGACCCTGACCTGCCGTGCGAAGGCACCCACCACATCCGTGGGCTGAGCGGGCACCTGCCCACCGCCCCGGGCTCCTATATGGTCATCTCGCCCTGCTGCGGCCCGAAGGTGGTGCAGTGCACGCCCCGGGTGCTCGCGATGCAGGCATCCGGTGTGCTTTATTGCGGAGCCTGTCAGGGTGAGCATCTGACCAGCGAATACTCGTTCATTCCGCTGTAGACCCGCGCCGCCACATCCACTGGGGCAGCCGCGACGTGGCCGTGAGAACGGCTGCGATAGCGGTGAAGAGCGTCAGCGCGACCAGGCAGTAGGCCGCCGTTTCGAGCGGCCCGCTGACCTGCACCGGGTCGAGGAAGAAATATGGGTACCAGCCCACGATCGACCCGCGGATGAGCGTGAATACTCCCCACAGGCTGGGCACCACGAGTCCCCAGGCCAGGATTTTCCAGGGCAGGCGGGCCTTGCCGGCATCCGTCAGCCAGTCCAGCAGGGCGATCGCCGGAATCCAGAAGTGCAGCAGCTGGCTCGACCAGGGCACCTCGATCGTGTAGTCCCGGTTTGAGGACTGGATGACGATGGTCAGGAACACGATCCCCGAGACGGTGATGTAGGTCGTGACCAGCAGCCGGAACCAGTCCAGCCACGGTGGGTCGACCGTGTGCCGGAACGCGACGATCGCACCGGCGACGAACGCGACGACCGCCGCCATGCCGCTTTGCACCGTGAAGTAACTGTAGAAGTTGTAGATCTGGAACGTGGCGAAGCCGAGCACGTAGTCGAAGTAGCCGAGGAGGGCCGCCACGCCCAGCCCGGCAAGCAGGAGCCGACCCACGCCGAATGCCTGGCGCACGCGGCGCACGGGGAACGGGCGCGGCCCCCGGGTCAGTGCCGCGCGGGTGCCTGCCGCCGGCAGTGCGCGCATGACCGGGTTCGCCGCCGCCGGGACGCGTTCCGTGGGTTTCGTCCGAGCGGGATCGGCAGCTCGCGCGCACATGCTTCCACGCTACCTCTGCAGGTCGGGTTCCCGCTCAGTAGCCGATCCGGAACCCGGTCTCGTCGAGCGGGGCAATCGTGCTGACCTCGACGGCCTCGACGTGGGCCGACGGCGGTCCGTGCTGCAGCCACGCGAGCATCGCCCAGACGGATGCCGCGTTCCCCTCCACCTCGACCTCCACCGTGCCGTCCGCGCGGTTGCGCACGAATCCCGCGAGGCCGAGGCGACGGGCCTCGGCCTGGGCGTAGTAGCGGAACCCCACCCCTTGCACGACCCCGCGCACGACGGCCTGTTTGCGAACCATGCTCCCAGTCTGCCCCGCGCCCGGCCTGCTCGCACCCCGCGCGGAGTGGCTTGCCCGCCCGTTCAGGCGGAGTCGCGCCAGACGATCGGGGTCTCCAGCAGGATGCCGCCGGGCGGCTGCTCCTCGCCGCGCAACTGGCCGAGCACGCACTCGGCCGCCGCCGCACCGAGGCCGAAGGCAGGCTGGTGCACGGTGGACAGGTGCGGCTGGGTGCGCAGCGCCCAGGTGCTGTCGTCGAAGCCGACGATGCCGACGTCACTGGGCACGCTGCGCCCGGCGTCGCGGAGGGCCTCGAGGGCTCCGGCCGCGACGGCGTCGGACGCCGCGAACACGCCGTCGATCAGCGGGTCGCGTTCGAGCAGCTCGCGCATGCCCTGAGCCCCGTCGGCGAAGGTGTACAGCGGCACACGGGCGACGAGGGCCGGGTCGAAGCGGTCGCCGAGGGCATCCGTGAAACCGGCCAGGCGGTCGGCGCCGGAGTCGCGGTCGAGGGCCGCGGCGACCATGCCGATGCGCGTGCGGCCGGTCTGCATCAGGCGTTCGGTGATGGCGCGCGCCGACGCCCGGTTGTCGATGCCCACGAAGGGGAGCGCCTGCAGGTCGGGCGGATGTCCCACGAAAGCGGCCGGGAGGCGCAGCTTCTCGATCACCCGGGTGATGGGATCTTCGTGGCGGGCGGAAACGATGACGACACCGTCGACGAAACCGCCGCTGAGGTAGCGGGCGACACGGTCGGTGTCGCGCTGGGAATCAATGACGAGGCTGACCATCTGGTAGTCGGCGCGGGAGAGCACGGTGTTGGCGCCGAGCAGGATGCCGCCGATGTTGGGGTCGTCCAGAAAGAGGGAATGGGGCTCGTGCACGATGAAGCCCACGGCCTCCGAGCGCTGCATGACCAGGCTGCGGGCGGCGTTGTTGGGCACGTAGCCGACCTTTTCGATGGCGGCCTCGATGGCGATGCGGGCCGACGCCGAGACGTAGGGTTCGTCGTTCACGACCCGGCTGACCGTGCCGCGGGAGACGCCGGCCTCCACGGCGACGTCGTGGATCGTCGCGCGTCTGCGTCGAGCCGGAATCATCACCATTCGATAACTGTAACGCTCCCACGGGGCAGACGTGCTTGACACGGGAGCCGTGGCGTCCGTACTCTGTGTACGTTCACAGAAAACCCGATGGTGAGTTTTGCTCTCGACTCTGTGCACGTTCACAGAGTCGTCAACACCGGTGTCTGCACACCACGGTCAGGGAGCACATGAACACGCGCGCAGCCACTCACGACGGAACGGCTTCGGCCAGCCCGTTCGTTCACGAGGGCATCGCCTACGGCTGCGACTACAACCCGGAGCAGTGGGGCCCGGGCACCTGGGCCGAGGACGTGCGCCTGATGCGCGAGGCCGGCGTCGACCTGGTGGCCATCAACATCTTCGGCTGGTCGCACATCGAACCGCGCCCCGGCGAGTACGACTTCACGACACTCGACACGGTCGTCGAGCTGCTGCACGCCAATGGCATCCGGGTCAATCTCGGCACCGGCACCTCGTCTCCGCCGCCGTGGCTGACCACGCGCCACCCCGAGATCCTGCCGGTGACCGACGACGGAACCAGCCGCTTCCCGGGCGGTCGCCAGGCCTGGTGCCCGAGCTCGGCCGTGTTCCGCGAGCACGCGCTCGCCCTGGTCGAGCAGGTCGCGAAGCGGTACGGCCACCATCCGGCCATCGCGCTGTGGCACGTGTCCAACGAGCTGGGCTGCCACAACGCGCTCTGCTACTGCGACGACACCGCCGCGGCGTTCCGCCTCTGGCTGCAGGCACGGTACGGCACGATCGAGGCCCTCAACGAAGCCTGGGGTACCTCCTTTTGGAGCCAGCGCTACGGCCAATGGGCCGAGATCCTCACCCCGCGGCTCACCCTCTCCAGCCGGAACCCCGGCCAGGTGCTCGACTTCCACCGGTTCAGCTCCGCCGAGCTGCTCGACTATTACCGTCTGGAGACCGCGGTGCTGCGCCGCCACTCGACCGTGGCCGTCACCACCAACTTCATGGTCACCGCGCACATCCGCAACCTGGACTACTGGTCCTGGGCCGGTGACATGGACATCGTCGCCAATGACCACTACCTCGACCACCGCCTCGCCGACCCCACCACCGAGCTGGCCTTCGCCGCCGACCTCACCCGCGGGCTGGCGGGCGGCGCGCCCTGGCTCCTGATGGAGCAGGCCGCCGGCGCCGTCAACTGGCAGCCGCACAACCTGGCCAAGGCGCCCGGCGAGATGACCCGCAACTCCCTCGCCCACGTCGCCCGCGGCGCCGACGGCATCTGCTTCTTCCAGTGGCGCGCCTCCCTGCAGGGCTCGGAGAAGTTCCACTCCGCCCTGGTGCCCCACGCCGGCACCGACACCGTGCTCTGGCGCGAGGTCGTGGCGCTGGGCGCGACCCTCGACCGGCTCGCCGAGGTCACCGGCAGCCGGGTCGTGGCGGATGCCGCCATCCTCTTCAGCTGGGAATCCTGGTGGGCCGGCGACGGCGAATCCCGCCCCTCCCACGCGGTGCGTTACCTCGACCAGGTGCACGCCGCCTACACGGCTCTGCACGAGGTCGGCGTCACGGTCGACATCGTCTCCCCGGATGCCGACCTCTCGGGCTACCGCCTCGTCGTCGCCCCGGCGCTGTACCTGGTCTCGGACACGCAGGCCGACAACCTGAACGCGTATGTCGCCGCCGGCGGCCACGCCCTGATCACCTTCTTCAGCGGCATCGTCGACGAAGACGACCGGGTGCGCACCGGCGGCTACCCCGGCGCGTTCCGCGAGACCCTCGGCATCACGGTGGAGGAATTCTCCCCGCTGCTTCCCGGGCACGTGCTCGCCCTCGACTCCGGCGCCACCGCCACCCTGTGGGCGGAACGCCTGCGCGTCGACACCGCCGAGGTGATCGCGAGCTATCTCGACGGGCCGCTGCCCGGCATCCCCGCCGTGACCCGCAACCGGCACGAGGACGGCACCGCCTGGTACGTCGCCACCGCGTTGGAGGCCGGAGCGCTGCGCGACCTCGTGCGCACCATCGCCCAGGAGGCCCGGGTCACCAGGCTCGGCCCGGAGAGCGCCGGCCGGGTCGAGGTCGTGCGCCGCGTGGGCCTCGCCCACAGCTACCTGTTCATCATCAACCACGGTCCGGATGACATCGAGCTTGCGGCCGCCGGCCATGAACTCGTCACCGACGAACCCGTCGGTCGAATTGTGCGCGTGCCGGCGGGAGCCGTTCGCGTGATTAGAGAGGACCCCGCATCATGAGCGCACCTGCCGTTCCCCTGACGGATGCCCCGGGCAGCGCTGCCCGGAAGAAGCCCCGCGCAGCGAAGCCCGCCAAGCCGGTCGGAGCGAAGCCCCGCGTACAGCACAAGGGCGCGATCCTCGCGTTCGTTCTGCCGTTCGGCACCCTGTTCGCCCTGTTCTACCTCGTGCCGATCGGCTACGCGATCTACCAGTCGCTGCTCGTGATCGAACGCGAGGGCACCTTCGGCCAGGCCACCGAGGTCTTCGGCGGGCTGACCCAGTACATCCTGGTGTTCCAGAACGGCCCGTTCTGGGAGTCGATCGGCCGGGTGCTCTCCTTCGGCGCCGTGCAGGTGCCGATCATGCTCGGTCTCGCGCTGCTGTTCGCCCTGCTGCTGGACTCGCCGCTGGTGCGCGGCAAGAAGTTCTTCCGGCTGGCCTTCTTCGTTCCCTACGCGGTTCCCGGCGTCATCGCCGCGATCATGTGGGGCTACCTCTACTCACCGAATCTGTCGCCGTTCAGCGCCGTCACCGAGAACATCAACTTCCTCTCGGCCGACCTCGTGCTCTGGGCCATCGCCAACGTCGTCACCTGGGTGTTCGTGGGCTACAACATGCTGATCATCTACTCGGCGCTGCTGGCGATCCCGGCCGAGCTCTACGAGGCTGCCCGCCTCGACGGCGCCGGGCAGCTCCGCATCGCCTGGTCGGTCAAGATCCCGCTGATCATGCCGGCGATCATCCTGACCGCGATCTTCTCGATCATCGGCACCCTGCAACTGCTCGCCGAACCGCAGGTCTTCCGCAGCTTCAGCTCGGCCGTGACCAGCACGTTCACGCCGAACCTGACGGTGTACTCCACCTCGTCGATCCCGAACTTCAACCTGGCCGCCGCGTTCTCCGTGGTGCTGGCCCTGGCCACGTTCATCCTCTCCTTCACGTTCCTGAAGTTCACCCAGCGGAAGGAAGCCAAATGAGCACCCTGACCCCCGCCAAGCCGGCCCGCGGCATCCGTTCGACCGCGGAAAAAGCGCCGCGCGCCCAGCGCGAGAGCCCGTTCGCCCGGGTCAGCGCCATGATCGTGATGGGCGTCTTCACGCTCTACTTCCTGGTGCCGATCTGGTGGCTGCTGGTCGCGGCCTCCAAGAACCGGTCCCAGTTCAACAGCACCAACCCGCTGTGGTTCGCCGACTTCTCCCTGTTCGAGAACATCGGCAACCTGATCGCCTACCGCGACGGCGTCTACCTCAAATGGATGCTGAACAGCGCCCTCTACGCCGGTGGCGGCGCCCTCGTGGGCACCATCATCGCCGGCATGTGCGGCTACGCCCTGGCCAAGTACAACTTCCCGGGCCGGGAACTGATCTTCAACGTCGTGCTCGGCGGCGTGCTCGTGCCCGCGACGGCGCTCGCACTGCCGCTGTTCCTGATCTTCAGCCAGATCAGCCTCACCAACACCTTCTGGTCGGTGTTCCTGCCCAGCCTGGTCAGCCCGTTCGGGGTCTATCTCGCCCGCATCTACGCCTCGGCCAGCGTGCCCGACGAGCTGATCGAGGCTGCCCGCCTCGACGGCGCCGGCGAGCTGCGCACCTTCTTCACCGTCTCGGTACGGATGATGGTGCCCGCCCTGGTCACCGTCTTCCTCTTCCAGTTCGTCGCCATCTGGAACAACTTCTTCCTGCCGCTGATCATGCTGCGCGACGAAACCCTGTTCCCGGTCACGCTCGGTCTCTACGCCTGGAACTCGCAGGTCAACCAGATCCCCGTGCTGCGCGACTACGTGCTGATCGGCGCGCTCTTGTCGATCATTCCGTTGATCATCATCTTCCTGCTGCTCCAGCGCTTCTGGCGAAACGGCCTCAGCGCCGGTTCGGTGAAGTAACCCCCCCAGCTGCCCCACCCCACCCCCACCAAGAGAAAAGAAGAACAATGCAAATCAAGAAGAGAGCAGCCGCCGTCGCCTTGCTCACGGCAGCCACGGTCGTGCTGACCGGCTGCGCATCGGGTTCGACCACGTCCGGCGGCGACGCCGCCGCGTGTGAGCCTTCCGAGGGCAAGGTCGACCTCACGTTCACCACCTGGATCCCCGGGATGGAAGACGTCGCTGCAGTGTGGAACGAGGAGAACCCCGACGTTCAGGTGAAGGTGCAGACCGGCCCGAACGGCAACGGCGGCACGTACCAGAACTTCTTCAACCAGCTCAAGGCCGGCAACGCGCCCGACCTCGGCCAGATCGAATACGACGCCCTCCCCAACTTCCGGGTGCAGGACGGCCTGATGGACCTCGCCGCGTGCGAGGGTGTGCTCGACGCCAAGGCCGACTTCGTGGACTGGACCTGGGGTCAGGTCAACTTCGGTGAAGACGACGCCGTGTACGCGGTGCCGCAGGACGCCGGACCCATGGCCATGTTCTACCGCGCCGACCTCTTCGCGGCCAACAACATCGCGATCCCCACCACCTGGGAAGAGTTCGCGGTTGCCGCCGAAGCCGTGCGCGCCACCGGCGGATACATCACCAACTTCTCGCAGAGCGACATCAACCAGTTCGCCGGCTTCGTCTGGCAGGCCGGCGGAAGCTGGTTCGAGAACGACGGCGACAACTGGACCATCGACCTGACCAGCCCCGAGTCCGTGAAGGTCGCCGACTACTGGCAGGACCTGATCGACCGCGACCTCGTCTCCACCAACCCGCCGTGGACCGACGAGTGGAACAACGCCTACAACACCGGCTCCAACTGGACCTGGAACTCCGCAGCCTGGGGTGCCAACTCCATCGCCAGCGGCGCTCCGGACACCTCCGGCAACTGGTCCGTGGCACTGTCCCCGCAGTGGGCAGCCGGTGACGACGCGGCCGGCAACTGGGGTGGCTCGTCCACCGCAGTGTTCAAGGGCTCCAAGCACCCCTACGAGGCGGCCCAGTTCGCGCTGTGGCTGAACACCTCGGACGAGGCCCTCACGATGCTGAACAAGTCGGCCAACCTGTACCCGGCCGCCAAGAGCGGCCTCGAACTGCCCGCCCTCAAGGAAGGCGTCGAGTTCTACGGCGGCCAGGCCATCTACGACGTGTTCGCCGAGGCATCCGCTCAGGTCTCGCCCGACTTCATCTGGGGCCCGACCATGACGCAGGTCTACAACGACACCTCCGACGGCTTCAAGGGTGCGGTCACCGGCAACGGAACGCTGACGGATGCTCTCACGAGCGCCCAGCAGAGCACGATCGACGCTCTCGAGGCCCAGTCGATCCCGGTCAACAAGTAGCATCAGTCCCACTGTGTCGATTCCCTACCTCCGTGCCGCGGGCACCAGCCTTGTGCTGGATGCCCGCGGCACGGGCGTGCCCGTCATCGTGCACTGGGGTGCCGACCTGGGCGACCTGACCGGTGAGCTGCTCGCTGCGCTGGCCGACGCCTCCGTGCCCGCGATCTCGCCGAGCTCGATCGATGTGCCCCTGCGGCTCAGCCTGCTGCCGACCCTCACGGAGGGGTGGAGCGGACGCCCGGGGGTGAGCGGGTTCCGGCCCGGCCGGCGCGCCGCGGCCCTCGACCTGCGCCTGGCCGAGGTGCGGGCGGGCGGCCTGTCGGAAACCGACCGGCTACTGCCCGGCACCCAGACTCTGACGATCTCCCTGACGGATGCCGCGGCCCGGGTGGCCGTGCGCACCGACCTTGAACTCTCGGTCGAGGGCGTGCTGCGACTGCGCCACACCCTCACCAACACCGACGTCGACCCGGCTGCCGCGCCCTTCGAACTCGGTTCTCTCGACGTCATCCTTCCGGTGCCCGACCGGGCCCGGGAACTGCTCGATTTCACCGGGCTGTGGACCCACGAGCGCCGGCCGCAGCGCAGCACACTCGGCCACGGCGTGTGGAGCCGCGAGTCCCGCCACGGCCGCCCCGGCCACGATGACTCCTATCTGATGGTTGCCGGCACACCGGGATTCGGGTTCCGAACCGGCGAAGTGTGGGCCACCCACCTGGCCTGGAGCGGCGACAAGCGCGCCTGGGCCGAGAACAGCGCGCTCGGCTGTTCGGCGCTCGGCAGCGGCGAACTGCTGGCACCCGGCGAGCTGAGCGTCGCCAGTGGTGCGAGCCACACCACCCCGTGGACCGTGGCCGTGTACTCGGCTGCCGGGCTCGACGGACTGTCGGCGCGGCTGCATCCGTGGATCCGCAGCTGGTCGACCATCACCGGGCCGCGCCCGGTCGTGCTGAACACCTGGGAGGCCGTGTACTTCGACCACGACCTGCCCACCCTGGCCCGACTGGCCGACGCCGCGGCCGTGGTCGGCGTGGAACGATTCGTGCTCGACGACGGCTGGTTCACCGGCCGCTCGGACGACCGGCGCGCCCTCGGCGACTGGTTCGTCGACCCCGTGACCTGGCCCGACGGCCTGCACCCTTTGATCGAGCACGTGCACGCGGCCGGGATGGATTTCGGCCTCTGGGTCGAGCCGGAGATGGTCAGCCTCGACTCGGACGTGGCCCGCGCGCACCCGGAGTGGGTGCTCGGCGGTGCGGCGGACGACGCGGCCGGTTCTGGCGTGGGTGCTGATGCCGGCGCCGGTGGTTCGACGTCGCCGGTAGTGACCTGGCGGTTCCAGCGGGTGCTCGACCTCGGCAACCCGGATGCCTACGACTGGGTTCTCGCGCGCCTCACGGCCCTGCTCACCGAGTACCCGATCGCCTACCTCAAGTGGGACCACAACCGGGACCTCCTGGCCGGTTCCGCCCACCGGCAGACGACGGCGCTCTACCGCCTGATCGACGCCGTGCGCGCCGCGCATCCGGGTGTCGAAATCGAGTCCTGCGCGTCGGGGGGAGCCCGGATCGACCTCGGCATCCTCGAGCGCGTCGACCGGGTCTGGACCAGCGACACCAACGACCCGCTCGAACGGCAGCAGATCCAGCGCTACACGAGCGTGCTCGTGCCGCCGGAATACCTCGGCGGACACCTCGGCGCGGCCACCGCGCACACCACCGGGCGCACCTCCGAGCTCAGCTTCCGCCTCGCCACCGCCCTGTTCGGCAGCGCCGGCATCGAGTGGGACCTGACCCGCGCGAACGAGGCCGAGCTGACGCAGATCGCCACCTGGATCGCCCGGTACAAGCACCTGCGGCCGCTGCTGCACTCCGGCGTGGTCGTGCGGTCCGACCCCAGCGACCCGGCCCTCGAGCTGCACGGCGTCGTCTCACCCGATCAGAATTCGGCCCTGTTCGCCCAGGTGGCCCTTGCCGCCCCGCGCGCCGCCGTGCCGGAGCGGATGCGGTTCCCCGGTCTCGCACCCGAGCGGCGCTACCGCGTGGCGCAGCTGCCGCTCGGTGCGCCGCCGCGCACGATCCAGGATGCGCCCCCGGCCTGGCTGGCGGATCCGGGCGCGTTCGGTGGGGCAGCGTCGGGTGTCGGCGGTGGCGCTGCCGGCGGTTCGGTGACGCTGACCGGGGCGGTGCTCGCGCTGGTCGGGCTGCCCGCGCCGCTTCTCGCGCCGGAGCAGGCCGCGCTGTTCACAGTCGACGCGATCGACTGACCGCTGCTGCGCGGTCGCTCGCCGAGCTCGACCGCACATGTCGAGCTCGGCGGATGCGCACCGAGTGTCGCCGATTCTGCCGAGTGTCGCCCGTCCGGCGGCGTCACTCGGCACAAACGGCGACTGTCGGCGCCCGGCAGCCACCCGCAGCGCCCACCAGCCGCGCCGCCCGCCGGGCCTCCCGGTCAGTACTCGATGACGACCCGGCCGTCGATCTTGCCCTGCTTCATCTCACCGAGAACCTCGTTGACCTCGTCCAGTGTGCGCGCGTGCACGGTGGGGTGGATCAGGCCGCGGGTGTAGAAGTCCAGGGCCTCAACCATGTCCTGCCGGGTGCCCACGATGGAGCCGCGGATGGTGAGACCCTTGAGCACGATATCGAAGATGGGCGCGGGGAAGTCTCCCGGCGGCAGTCCGTTGAAGACGATCGTCCCGCCGCGGCGCACCTCGCCGATCGCGTGCCCGAACGCCCGCGGGTGCACGGCCGTGACGAGCACCGCGTGCGCGCCGCCGATCTCCCGCTGGATGACCTCGATCGGGTCCTCGGTCAGGGCGTTCACGGTCAGTTCGGCTCCGTGCTTCCGGGCCAGCTCGAGCTTGTCGTCGGCCACGTCCACGGCCACGACGCGCAGGCCCATCGCCCGGGCGTACTGCACGGCCAGGTGGCCGAGGCCGCCGATGCCGGAGATGACGACCCACTGGCCGGGTCGCGCCTCGGTCATCTTCAGGCCCTTGTAGACGGTGACGCCGGCGCAGAGCACCGGGGCAACCTCGACCGGGTCCACTCCGTCGGGCAGACGCACGGCGTAGCGGGCGTCGACCAGCATGTACTCGCCGAAGGACCCGTCCACGCTGTAGCCACCGTTCTGCTGCTGCTCACAGAGGGTCTCCCACCCGGTGCGACAGTACTGGCAGTTGCCGCAGGCCGACCAGAGCCAGGCGTTGCCGACGAGCTCGCCGACCGCGAGGTCCGTGACGCCGTCGCCGAGCGCGACGACCCGGCCGACGCCCTCGTGGCCCGGGATGAACGGCGGGCTGGGCTTGACCGGCCAGTCGCCTTCGACCGCGTGCAGGTCGGTGTGGCACACGCCCGAGCTGATCAGTTTCACCAGGGCCTGGCCGTGGCCGGGCTGGGGAATCGGCAGCTGTTCGATGGTGAGGCGCTCGCCGAATGCGTTGACGACGGCGGCCTGCATGGTGGTTGTGGCGGGTCCGAAGGTCTCGGGGGTGGAACCTGATGTCGTGGTCGATGTCATGGTGGATCCTCCTTGGACGAACGTCGATGTCCGTGGGTTCGAGGCTAGGCGGCTCTACGTTGCGCGCACTTGCGGCCGGGTCGCGGCATCCGCTTCGACGGGCCGGGCACACCGCCGAGTTCGGCTGTTCCGGTCGAGCCCGCCACGTGCGCGGGGCGAACTCGACCGGACGTGTCGACCTGGGCGTTCAACCGGTGACGGATGTCCCGCCGCGCCGCCGCCCTCCGCCGTGCCACTAGCCTGAGGAGCCAGAGGCCGCACCACCCCGAACTCCTGGAGGACACCAATGCTGTTGACCGCCGACCTGTACGACCAGCGCGGAGACGAGCTGCAATCCGTGCCGTTGCAGTTTCAGAACCTGGGTGGCACCCTCCGGTTCAGCGGACCGATTCGTACCGTGACGTGCTTCGAGGACAACGCCCGGCTCAAGTCGGTGCTGTCGTCGCCTGCCGCCGGCGAGGTGCTCGTGATCGACGGTGGCGGCTCGCTGAACTCGGCGCTGATGGGCGACATGATCGCCGAGCTGGCGGTGCAGAACGGCTGGGCCGGTGTGGTGATCAACGGCGCGATCCGTGACCGGGTCGCCATCGGCACCATGCCGCTGGGCGTCAAGGCCCTCGGCAGCAACCCGCGGAAGAGCACGAAGACCGGCTCCGGTGTGACGGATGCCGTCGTGGAATTCGCCGGCGTGACGTTCACCCCCGGGCGCACCATCTACTGCGACGAAGACGGCATCCTCGTCGAGCGCTGAACGACCCGGCGCTGAACGACCCGGCGCTGAACCAGACGCGCGGCGCCACCCGAGGGAACTCACTCAGGTGGAGCCGCTGGTGCGTGGGTGCAACGTCTGTGATGTTGCGAGGGCTGTCTGCGGGATTGAGCACACCGTTTCTGCCCTATTGAGCAACGTTACTTCGTTACCGGGTGGCTTGTCATTCTTTCTTGAACCTGCACGCTAACGATTTGAACCGGCGTGCGCAGCTCGGGTCCGTGCGCCGGCGGTCGATCCCGCGGCGGGTGCGACCAACGCGGCGGCTCAGCCCGCGGTCGGGCGGTCGACCCGCACGACCAGGCTGCGCTCGGTGAGATTGATCACCCGTTTCGTGCCGTCGTCGAGGGTGACCTCCACCTCGAAGGCGTGGTCGAGGTCAGTGCTGCGCCGGAAGTCCGTGACCGTGCCGCTGCCGACTTCGGCCAGGGCCGCCTGGCCGGCGGTCGTGCGGTCGACGCTCGCCAGCTCGTCCGGGGTGAGGGCGCGGGGTTCGAGACCGGATGCCGGGTCCCCGGTCCAGCCGGGAAGGCTCACCCAGACGACCGCGAACGAGTGGTCGAGCTCGACCGCGACCTCCACGCCGTTCGGAAGCCGCGTGTCGATTGCGTAGGGCGCTGCGGCCGGGCCGCGTTCGGCATCCGTCACCGTGCCGGGGCCGACCTCGGCCAATGCCGCGCGGCTGGCCTGGTCGAGTTCGCTGTCGGTCAGCCTGGACTCGCTCCCGCCGAGTCCGGCCGCGGCCGTGATCCCGACGGTGCCGGCACCGACCAGGACCACGGCGACGACGGCCCCCGCAACCCAGGAAGACGTGCGGAAACCGGTCATCCTGAATGCATTCACACCCCCCAGTCTGGGGGACGTCGACCCGCGCCGGCGCCACCACCGGTCTGACCAGCCGCCGCGGCCACCTCCCTGCGTGATCGCGGCGCCAGCCGACACGCCGCCATCACCCCAGTTCGGGGAGGCGCGGGTGCGTGTGCGAGTCGCTAGATTCAATTCAGCAGTGGGGGGAGCTCGATGTCGTTGTACAGTGCCACGATGCACAAGCGGTTCGCGGCGCAGTCGGTCATCGGGGATGTGCTGCGTGTGCAGGGCGGTGCGCCCCGCCGTTCGGCGCTCGCACGGCTCTTCGGTCTGACCTCGGTCGGCGATGACAGTATGTCCTGGTATCTCGGGGCCAAAGGAGAAATCGTGGTCGGCTCCTTCCTGGCGAAGCTACCGCCGGACTGGACGGTCTTCCGCGCCGTTCCCGCCGATTCCGCGCGCACCGACATTGATCACCTCGTGATCGGCCCGGGCGGAATCTTCACGATCACCACGAAGAATCACGCCGGCGACATCCGCGTCGGCCGCAACACCTTGCAGGTGGACTCCCAGCCGGTGTCCTACCTGCAGCACGCCGAGTCGGAGGCCGAGCGGGTCACCAGCCTGGTGCGCGAACGGATGCCCCTGGTCGCGCCCGTGCAGCCGGTACTCGTCTTCGTCGACCCGAGTCTGCTCACGATCGAGCAGAAGCCACCGCAGGTCAAGGTGCTCGACGCGATGGACCTGTGCCCGTGGCTGATCCGGCTCCATCCGGTGCTGAGCGCCGGCGAGGTGCAGGAAGTGGCCGACCTCCTGGACAGCCCGCAGGTCTGGCATGCGCTTCCGGACACCACCCCCGAGGACGTGCAGGAGCGGTTCACCGAGCTCGATGCGCGGCTGCGCTCGGCCGGTATCCGTCGGCTGAGCTGGGGCGTGCTCGCCGCGGCCGCCGCGATCGCTGCCGGTTTCGGCGTGCTGCAGCTGATCGCCGCGGTGACCGCCGCGGGCTGACGACCCGGGCCCGACCGCCGCGCCGTGATCTACTCGGTCGGCAGGCGCCGGCGGAACTCGTCCGTCAGGGCGTCCAGTGCGGTGCAAATGGCGACGAGCGCCTCCTCGACCCCGCGCGGTGCGGCCGCATCTTCCTTGATCGTGTTGATGTGGCTTTCAAGCAGTCCGAGCTGGGTCTGCACGACCCTCATGTTGTTGACCATCCATCGATCGTAGTTGTCGTTTGTCGACCCCCGTGCGGGTGCCACCGCCGGAAGGCGGGCCGGTAGACTCCACTCACAGGGAGCTACCCGGATGACCGTGGGAGGCACCATGATGCGCCAGCGCTTTGCGGCACAGTTCATGATTGAGAAGCTGCTGCGCGAGCAGGGCAGCGTGCCGGCGCGTACCCGGTGGGCGCGGTTCATGGGTCGATCCCCGCTCGGGGCGAACTGTGCGGGCTGGTACGAGGGGGCTCAGGGCGAGATCGTCGTCGGCGAGAAGCTGTCGACGTTGTCCCCGGACTGGGTTGTCTTCCATGCCCTCCCGATCGGTGGCCACGGCTGGGATATCGACCACGTCCTGGTGGGTCCGGGCGGCGTCGTGACCATCAACACGAAGCAGCACCACGGCAGCCGGGTGCACGTCGACCGTCGCAGTATCCTCCTCGACAGCCGGCCCGTGCCCTATCTGCGCCACGCGAAATTCGAGGCCGAACGCGTCACGACGCTGCTGGAAGAGCGTCGCACCCTGGCGACGCCCGTGATCCCGCTGGTCGTCTTCGTCGGAGCACGCAGTATCGACGTGCAGGCGGAGCCGGCCCCGGTCACGGTGCTCGATTCCGGGGAGCTGGCCGCCTGGCTGGAGGCGCTCCCGGTCGTGCTCAGCCCGGCGGAGGGGCAGGGCCTGACCGAGATTCTCGACAACCCCTCCATGTGGATCGATGTTCCCCTGGACTCGGGCGATGGTCTCCTGGAGACCTTCACCCGTCTCGAGGCCGAGGTGCGGGCCGCCCGGCTGCAGCGCCGCGTGTTGTTGCCGCTGGAGCTCGTCCTGGTCGGTCTGGCCGCCGTCGGCATGGTCACTGCGGCCGTCACGATGATGCCCGGGCTGCTCGGGACCTCGTAGCCTTCGCCGGCCTCCCTACACCCTGAAGATTAACGCGCGGGGCGTTTCTCACAGGCGTTAGGCGTACTCTCGACACACGGCCCGTCACGAAGGCCGGAAGGGGAGTCAGTGTGTATACCCGCGTGGAGACCAGCGTCGCGGTGCAACAACTCGCGAACGGCCTGCACGATTCCGGTCGGGATCGTCCTTGGGTTGTGGTGTCGTCGCCGTTCGGCACGGCCGTGCCCGAAATCGGGATCGACCAGCTCTCCAGCCAGATCGGAGACGTCGCCCGGGTCTTCCTGATCGAGACGGGCGAGCTCACCCGCCAGCTCGGCGACCTGCTCCCGGCACAGTTCCAGGTCTACGGCAGTGCCGGGCGTTCCTACCCGGTCGGCGACGCGTTCGCCGAGCTCTCCCGCTCCCGGCTCCGGTTCACGCACGGCGACGCGCAGCACGCCACCGATCAGCTGGTGACGGATGCCCTCGCGCACGCGCACCAGGCCGGCCTCTTCGCGCTCGCCCCGGCATCCGTGATCACCGTGGACGGCACCGTCAAGGGCTTCATGCTCGGCGGGTCGCGCGCCCTGGTCGAGCTCGACAGTGGCGGCATGGCCACGGTCTGGCAGGAACTGACCTACCCGCCGGTGCCGCTGGACTGGTCGCTCAAACCCGGGCAGCGCGTTCAGGGGGCGCTCGATGCGTCCACCCATCGCCTCAATGTGGAGAACAAGCCGCCGACCACGGCCGCGATCTCCAAGCGGTATCCGCACGGCAGCATCACCCTCGCCCTCGTGCAGAAGGTCAGCGCCCAGCGCGCCGTGCTGGCGCTGCACCCGCACCTGCAGCTCACGATCACGCGGGCCGATATCTCGGCCAACCCCCTCGACAAGGTCGACGCGCTCCTCTCCGAGGGCGATGTCGTGGCGGCGCGGGTCATCCATCTTCCGAGCGGCGCCCTGCACCTGTGCCTGAGCGACGTCGACGACGACGAGACCGTGCTGCCGTCGCTCTGCGCGGTACGCAACGGGCCCCCCTGGCTGCAGGAGAACCGCCCGCTGCTGCCGCTGGTCGAAGAGAATGAAGACGCCTCCGCGGTGGTCGAGCTGGTCGGAACCCCCTCACCTGCCTCGACGGTGGTGGCCGCGGGCGTGGAGTCCGCCGCAGCCGGCCACGTCGCCCTGGCGACGGCCGGGCCCACCGCGGACCGCCTGCATCCGCGCCCGGCGCCCGGCCCCGGCCGGGTGCGAGCCGCTGCCCGGCCCGCCACCACGGGCGCGATCCCGTTCCGGGTCACTCCCACACCGGCCCCGGCGCCGCATTCCGCCCTGCAGTCCACCCAGCTGTCCCTGGCCGAGGCGAAGGCGCGCATCGTGCGGCTGGAAACCCAGTTGGTCGAAGCCGGTGCCACCGATTCCGATCTCGCCAAGCTGCGGGAGCAGGCCCGATCCGCGCAGATGCAGCTCCGGGACGCCCTCGTGGAGCTCGCCACCCTGCGACACACGGTCGCGGAATTGCGGGATGACCAGCGCACCCAACGACGGATGCTGCGCGAATCCCGGCGCACCGCCCCCACCCCGGCCGCGGCGAGCGAGTACGAGTCGCGGCGAGCCGCCTGGGAGGAACCGTCCGGCTGGGTGCGGCACGAGATCCTGCTCGCCTGGGTCGATCGGGTTCCGGAATCCGACCGGGCGGAGTGGCCGCTGCCGCAGAGCTACGTGCTCGGGGACCGGTTCGCGGAGTCCCTCGCCGGGCTCGACGACGGCCAGCTGGCGAAGGCGTTCAAGGCATCCGTGGATGTGCTGACCGGACGGGTGAAAACCCTCAAGGGCCGCCACCTGCATGCGTTGCGTCAGGGTGCCGGACCGGCTGATCCGCACCTGCTGCGCTGGGACGGCGCACGCTGCATGCGGGTGTCGATCGAGCAGAACACGCCGGCGGCGCGTCGCATGCACTTCTGGCAGCTGCCCGACGGGGGCATCGAGCTCGGCCGCATCGTGACCCACGACGACATGGAAGCCTGACCTCGGCGTCTGGGTGCGCCCTGGCGACGAGTCGACCGCTCAGTCGAGGGCGGCCAGCGCCCCGGCGTACTTGTCGGCGAGGCGTTCCCGGTCGTCGCTCGCCAGTTGGGCCACCCGCCACTCCGCCAGGTTGTCGGCGATGTCCGCGCGCTTCACCGCGAGGGCGATCGGGTTGGCGCGGATGGCCGCGTAATACGCGGAGTCGCTGACCTCCTCCGTTCGGGTCAGCAGATGAACGGCCTCGACCACACCACCCGGGATGCCGGCGGCGAGCAGGTCGCTGGGCGAGATGTCCGTGTCTTCGAGCACGTCGTGCAACCAGGCTGTGGCTCGCGCGAGCGGGTCGGAGAAGTTCTCGGCCACTCTGCGGGGATGGTCGATGTAGTCGGCGCCGAGCTTGTCGACCTGCCCCTGGTGAGCGTTCGTCGCGATGGACTCTGCGGCGGCGACGAATGCATCCGACGTGGTGACTGACATGGGGACCCCCTGTTGACCAAGCGTGTGAACGACTCTGAGTGCTCGGTGCCCCGGGAAGAAAATGCACCCCAATCGGGACAACGCCCACGCCCCAACGCTAGCGCCGGCTCGCATCGATGGCTAGAGGTGACGAACGAGCAGCTCGTTCCTCTGCGCGCTGCCCCTCGATTTGGGGGGCCGGATTTGCGGAAGTTGTGACTTTCTCAGTGGTCTGGCGCAGACTCGGGCTGATAGGTTCTTCTCAGGTGACCTACTGGTCGCTGGAGAGACGGAATTCACGTCAATCGCAAAGGCACACCCGTTGTAAGGCGGGGTCGCAAAGGCACGGAACCCATCGGGTTAGCCGGCCTACCGAATGAAAAGGAACCGTCCAGATGAACTTCACCTCCCTTGAGGCCGACGACAGATTCGGCCGTCCAGGCCTGTCTTCGTTGCCTTTCGGCATGGTGCACACACCTCCGTTTCGTCGTCCCCTTGGGTAGGCACGCGACTGAAACGGCGGAAGCCGGGCGAGATTAGGGATTTCGTCCTGATATGGCATTGCGATCGGGGATTGATTCGGGTTCGATCCCCGATCGCATGCTTGTCTCACCCGTGAACGACCAGCGCTGACGCGCTGACGCACTCAGCCCAGTTCCGTTCAGATCAGTTCAGCTTCGTTGCGGATCAGGTTCCGCTCGACTCGATGCGTTCCTCGGCGGTGAAGCCGCGCTTCTCCTTCTTGCGGACATCCGTCACGTAGCGGCCGAGATTCGCGCTCATCATGGCGACTTCGCCCGGCGCGGCGGCGAACGTCATGGAGCTGTCCGCGTCGAAACCGAGCGCGGAACCGGTCAGTACGGCGTCCTGGTTGGCGCCGAGGAACACGAAATCCCAGCTGTAGGCCGAGGATTGCCGGTTGATCAGGTCACGCACGGCCGCGGCGGTGTATTCGGCGCTGGAGTTCTCGCCGCCGTCGGTCACGACCACGACCTGCACGGTGCCGGGGCGTGCGTGCTCGGGCAGGCCGCGCAGCGTGGCTCCGAACCCGGTGACGGCCACACCGATCGCGTCGTGCAGCGCCGTCATGCCGCGGGGGTCGAGCTCGATGGTGATGTCGCTCGGGTCGGCCAGGGTGTGGGTGTGCTCGATCTCGTCGTCGAACGTGACGATGTCCACGGTGAGCAGGCCCGGCTCGGCGGCCTGCTCGGCGAGCATCGCGGTCAGGCCGCCGACCATGTCGTCACGGATGCTCGACATCGAGCCGCTCCGGTCGATCACGAGCAGCAGAGCGGTGTAGTTGGGATCAGTCATCTGTACCTCCTGGTTGAGGCTCCCGCGTGGGGAGTGATTCACCGTCTCAGAAGCCACTGACATTGCCGGCGGCCGGATACCCATCCGAGGCGACCGGGCAGGGACACTTTCGGGGGAGTAGGTTGCCACCACCTGGCATAACCCGGGTCACAGGCGTGGTCACCGGGTCCCAGAGTCACGAGTCGCAGAACTCGCAAGGGGTGGAAGAACAATGCTCGAAAGCAGTGTCGTGTGGTTCAACGAGATCGGTCTGGAAGACATTCCGCAGGTCGGCGGCAAGAACGCGTCGCTCGGCGAGATGGTGCGTGCGCTCAGCGGTGACGGCGTTCAGGTGCCGGACGGGTTCGCGACGACGGCGAACGCCTACCGCGCGTTCATCGCGGCGAACGGGATCGAGCCGGCACTGCGGCGCCAGCTCGACCTGTTCCACGCCGGCAGCGCCTCGCTGCGCGTCACGGGCGAGGCCCTGCGCGAGCTGTTCCTGGGCGGGGAGTTTCCCGCGGACATCGCCGACGGCATCCGTGCCTCGTATCGGGAACTGTCCGAGAAGGCCGGGCAGCCGAACCTGCCCGTGGCCGTGCGGAGCAGCGCCACCGCCGAAGACCTGCCCGACGCCAGTTTCGCCGGCCAGCAGGAGACCTTCCTCAACGTCACGGGTGAGCGCGACCTGCTCGACGCCTGCCGTCGCTGTTATGCCTCGCTCTTCACCGACCGGGCGATCAGCTACCGCGAGGTGAAGCACTTCGACCATCTCGACGTGGCGCTCTCGATCGGCGTGCAACGGATGATCCGCTCCGACGTCGGCGGCTCGGGGGTGATGTTCTCCATCGACACCGACACCGGCTTTCCGGGCGTGGCCGTGATCAGTGCCGCCTGGGGGCTCGGCGAGACCGTGGTGCAGGGCACCGTCAATCCCGACAAATACCTGGTCTTCAAGGCCTTGCTCGACGAGCCCGACTGCCTGCCGATCATCGAGAAGACCCTCGGTGAGAAGGCCCGCAAAATGGTCTACGCCAAGGGCGGCAGCGCCCGCACCCGCACGATCGACACCCCCGACCGGGAACGGCAGTCGTTCGTGCTGACCGACGCGGAGATCGTGAAGCTGGGCCGCTGGGCCGTGATCGTGGAGAACCACTACGGACGGCCGATGGACATGGAATGGGCCAAGGACGGCCTGACCCGCGAACTGTTCCTGGTGCAGGCGCGTCCGGAGACCGTGCATTCCCAGGCCAGCGGAACCCGCTTCACGGTCAGCACCCTGACCGAAACCGGTCCGCTGCTGGTCACCGGCGTCGCCATCGGTGACAGCATCGCGAGCGGCGTGGCCTGCGTGATCAAGGACCCGGCCGACATCGAGAACTTCGTCGACGGCGCCATCCTGGTCACCGAGATGACCGACCCGGACTGGGTTCCGATCATGACCCGGGCGGCCGGAATCGTCACCGACCATGGTGGTCCGACCAGTCACGCCGCGATCGTCAGCCGCGAACTGGGCGTGCCGGCGGTCGTCGGCACCGGCATCGCGACCGACACGCTCACGGACGGCCAGATGATCACGATCTCCTGTGCGGAGGGCGACGAGGGCTACGTCTACGAGGGCGAGTTGGCCTTCGACACCGAGGAGATCGATCTCGGCACCGTTCCGGAGACCCGCACCAAGGTGATGGTCAACATCGCCAGCCCGGCCGCGGCGTTCGAATGGTGGCGCCTGCCGGCCGACGGGGTGGGGCTGGCCCGGATGGAATTCATCATCAACAACCTGATCAAGATCCACCCGATGGCGCTCGTGCACCCGGAACGCGTCACCGACCGGGCCGCCATCCGACGCATCGAAGAACTCACCCGCGGCTATATGGACCCCAAGGAATATTTTGTGCAGACACTCGCCCTGGGCATCGCCAAACTGACGGCGCCGTACCATCCGGACCCCGTGATCGTGCGGATGAGCGACTTCAAGACCAACGAATACGCGCACCTGATCGGCGGGGCGGCCTTCGAGCATTCGGAGGAGAACCCGATGATCGGCTTCCGCGGCGCGTCGCGCTACTACGACGAGCGCTACCGGGAGGGGTTCGCCCTCGAGTGCCGGGCGATCAAGAAGGTGCGGGAGGAGATCGGCCTCCGCAACGTGATCGTGATGGTGCCGTTCTGCCGCACCGTGACCGAGGCCGACAGGGTGCTCGCCGTGATGGCGGAGAACGGACTGGTGCGCGGCGAGGCCGGGCTGCAGATCTACATGATGTGCGAGATCCCGGCCAATGTGATCCTCGCCGAGCGGTTCGCCACCCGTTTCGACGGTTTCTCGATCGGCTCCAACGACCTCACCCAGCTCGTGCTGGGCGTCGACCGTGACTCCGAGGACCTCGCCGCCCTCTTCGACGAACGCGACGATGCCGTGAAACGCATGATCAGCGACGCCATCCGGAAGGCGCACGCCGCCGGCATCAAGATCGGTATCTGCGGGCAGGCCCCGAGTAACTACCCCGACTTCGCGGCCTTCCTGGTGGAGGAGGGCATCGACTCGATCTCGCTCAACCCGGACAGCTTCCTCAAGACGGTGGGCCACATCGCGCAGGCGGAGCACAATCACGACACGAAGTAGCCGGGAGGGGTGACCCGCGACGACGGATGCCGGTGGCCGGCATCCGTCGTCGCGGGTCGTGACTCGTCGTGATCGGCTAGCGCTCGGCCTCGTCGAAGTCGTCGAGCACGGCCTGCTCGTACTCGGCCTCGGCGGCCTCGGCTCGGGCGCGGGCTTCGGAGACGCGCACGCTGATCGCGTGCTCCGACTTGCGGAGCCGGGCGGCCTCCTGCGCGCTGGCCGTCTCGAGCAGGTCCTCGAGGGTGTCGGTGTCCAGGTGCATGGCGGCCAGGGCATCGACCTCGGACCGGGCGACGGCGGCCTTGCTGCGGAGGATACGAAGTCGGGACTCCTGCGCGAACTGCCTCGAGAGCCGATCGGCGGCCTCTTCGGGTGTCAGCGCGGGCCTGTTCTGATTGGTGTTGTGCTGCTCGGCACCGTCGCCGTGCTCCGTGTTGCTCATTGTGTCTCCCTTTTTTCGCTGGCAGCCTAGCGCGCCCGGTTCCTGCGGCAAATGGATGCGTCGGGAGGGTGCCGCCGTCTACTGCGGGAGCGGAGCAGTGCCGGCCCAGGCGTTCCGCAGCAGCCGGGTCAGGTCGTCGGGGGTGACCGCGCACGGATTCGAAGCGGGAACAGTCGGCAGGATCAGCGCCACGGCCCGGGCCACGTCAGGCTCCTTCAACCCGACATCCCGCAGCGCGGTCGGACCCTGCACCCGGTCTCGCAGGGCGAGCAGTCCCTCGACGGCGGTTGGTGAACCCAGGGCGCCGGCGATCCGCGCCTCAGCCTCGGGCGCGGCCGGTGCATTGAGCGCCACCACATGCGGAAGCACGATCGAGTGCGTCTGCGCGTGCGGCAACCCGAATGAGCCACCCAGCACATGACAGATCTTGTGATGCAGTCCGGAACCGGTGCTGGAGAATGCGCTCGCCGACAGATAGGCGCCGTAGAGGGCTTCCTGGTGGCCGGAGCCGGAGCCGGAGCCCGGGGCGATTCGAGGCAGGGCGCGCGCCAGCATCCGGATGCCCTCCGCGGCGATCAGGGCACTGACCGGGTTCGCGCCCGGAGCCCACAGCGCGTCGACGCCGTGCGCGAGCGCGTTCAACGCGCTCGACACGCTCAGCTCGCGGGGGAGGGACAGCGTCAGCGCGGCGTCGTAGATCACGGTGCCGGGCAGCACCCGTGGATTGAAGCCGGTGGTCTTCACCCCGTTCCGGGTCAGACCCCATACAGCGGTCGCCTCCGAACCGGAATAGGTGGTGGGCACCGCCACGATCGGCAACCCGCCGGGCCGTTCACTCCACAGGGCGAGAATCTTGGCCAGCCCGATCGCCGACCCGCCGCCGAGGGCGACGACCACGTCGATGCCGGCAGCGCCTGCCGCCCGATGCGCGCGTTCGGCCGACTCCGCCGGAACGTGCTGCACGACCTCATCGAACACCACCACCGCACGGATGCCGCCGAGCACCGCCGCAGACCGCTCCAGCTCCCGCCGGGTCGCGATCACCATCACGCGCGGGGCGCCGAGCTCGCCGAGAACCGTGGCGAGCAGGTCGGCGGCCCGGCCGGTGCCGAACAGCACGCGCTGCCGCTGGCTCCGATACTCGAAGTCGAGATCGACCGCGCCGCGGTCGGAACCGCGGCCTGACCCACGTTCGGGCCCGCCTTCGGGCCCGTCGCCGGTTCCGGGGATCTGCTCCATCAGGGGATGCCTAGCCGCGGGTCTGCGCGGGGCGGGCCAGCCAGGCTCGGGCGGCTGCGGCATCCGTGTCGCTGATGCCGTGACCGCCCTCGCGCAGCTCGCGGTCGACGTGGGCACCGTGCTCGGTGAAGGTCCGGGCGGCGCGGTCGGCGCTGGTGAGCGGAGCCATCGGGTCGGAGCGACCGTTGAGCAGGAGCACCGCGGTGCCGGTGAGATCCGTCGTCAGCGCGCGATCGTCGAGCGGGAACATGCCCGAGAACGCCACGACCCGGTCAAGTGCCCTGGGGTACAGCAGAGCCGTGGCCAGGGCGATGTTTGCCCCGTTGGAGAACCCGACCGCGATGATGCGGCGCTCGCCGAGGCCGTAGCGCTGACGGGCGGCGGCGATGAAGCCGGCCAGCTCGCCGGCCCGCATGACCACGTCGTCCACGTCGAACACGCCCTCGGCGAGGCGGCGGAACCAGCGCAGCATGCCGCTCTCGGTGACGCGTCCGCGCGGGGCGAGAACGGTCGCGGTCGGGTCGAGCGCGTCCGCGAGGGCGAGGATCTCCCGCTCGTTGCCGCCGGTGCCGTGCAGCATCAGCAGCACGGGGGAGCCGGTCGGCGAGCCGGCGGATGCCACCGGCGCACCTGCCCGGTATTCGTGCGGCCAGTCGAGAGCGGTCTGCTCCCGGCCGCCCGCCGGAAGGCCGGCGGCGCCGTCGGCAGGTCCCCCGTCGCCGGGGCCGCGTCCGGAAGCGGCCCGGTCGAAGTCGGGCAGGTCGAGGTCGGGCATCTTCTCCAGCATGGTTGCCTACAGCCCGGTGACGAGGGCGGGGTTGTTCTCGCTCGGCAGGGTGATCGGAACGACGGCGCGTTCGATCTGGTCGCGGCTGGGCTCGAGCCACGGCGGCAGCTTGAGTGAGCGGCCCAGTTCGAGCAGGGGCTCGTCGATGTCGAAGCCGGGGGTGTCCGTCGCGATCTCGAACAGCACGCCGCCGGGCTCGCGGAAGTAGATCGACGTGAAGTACTGCCGGTCGAGGATGGCCGTCACGCCGTAGCCGCGCTCGACGAGCTCCTGGCGCCACTGCTCCTGCGTGCTCTTGTCGGGCACGCGGAACGCGATGTGGTGCACGCTGCCGCCCGCGGTGCGGCCGACCTGCCCGTTCGGGTCGGCGATGATGTCCACGATGTTGCCGGCGGCGCCGTCGCCGGCACCCACTCGGATGCGGTCGGCCGTCTCCTCGATCACGTGCATTCCGAGGTCGCGGGTGAGCACCTCGACGGTGCCGGTCGGGTCGGCGACGGTGAGCACCGAGGAGTGCTGGCCGCGCACCGCGTAGTCGGCGGGCACGGATGCCGAGTCCCACGGATTGCGCGGATCGACCGTCGACGAGGCCACCAGATCCAGCTGCAGCCCGTCGGGGTCGCGCAGGGAGAGACGTTCCTCGTCGGCGGAGCGGCGAACGATCTCGGACTCGACGCCGAGGTTCTTGAAGTGAGCGGCCCACCAGCCGAGGCTGCCGGCCGGCACCGAGAAGGCCGTGGACGTGGACTGCCCCGAGCCGGGGCGCCCGCTGGAAATGCCGGTCCAGGGGAAGAAGGTGAGAAGCGATCCCGGGCGGCCCGCGTCATCCCCGTAGTAGAGGTGGTAGGTGCCGGGGTCGTCGAAGTTGACCGTCTTCTTCACGAGCCGCAGGCCGAGGCCGGTCACGTAGAAGTCGATGTTGCGCTGCGGGGCACCGGCAATCGCGGTGACGTGGTGCAGACCGGAAGTGTGCGGAGTCATGGGTCCCTTTCTGGCGGGGTGCGGGTCGGGAGCGAGTGGGGGTTCGTGGCAGTGGTGGTGCTGGTCCGGCGCGAGTGGACGCCGACTTCTATGCAAACACATGCTTCAACGGATTCATTCCCCCGTCGTGCGGTCCAGCCGGCTACTCGTCCGGGCTCTCGTCCCAGGAACGCGTCGGCAGGTGCTCGAGCCACTGCCCGACCGTCTCGCTGTTCGCCGCGGCGCTGCTGTTCGCTGCCGTGCTGCCGCTCTCCGCTGCGTTGCCGCCCTCCGGCAAGGACTCAACCGAACCGGCTGAGAGGTCCGGGGCATCCGTCGGCGGTTTAGCCTCCGCGTTCCCGAACATCAAACCCCCTCAGTCGGCACGATCCGTGCGGCTGCCGGGTCCGGGGCAACACTCCGACGCTACGCGCGCACGGGATTCGCCGTCAAGCAGTTCGCCCGACGGATACTGACGAGCACGGCCCCGAAAAGGCCTCGAAAGGGGAGTTTCGCACGGAGTCCGGACGGGCGATGATGGGCGCACGAGCCGTATTGAGCGGAGGACGCCACGATGAGTGACGCAGGGGACGCAGAGACCAACGATTTCAGTGAGCGCTTTCTACCCGACGACGACGCCGGCGACGCCGACGATACCGCCGACGACAGCACCGGCGGTGACCACGGCGGAGGCGCCGACGACGACGGTTTCGAGGTCTACAACCCGCCGGCGGATCGTTTCCTCACCGCTCAGATGTGGTGGATCGCGGGCGAACTGGTGCGGCGGCATCCGCATCTGCGCATCTCCGGGGTCGAGGTCGACGAGGCCGACCGCCTCCTGATCGTGCACGACGAACAAAACGGCATGAGCGTGCAGTGGGACCTCGTCGGCGGCTGCAAGTTCCTCGTGAACGGGGTGGTGCAGCACATCAGCTGGATTGAGATGCTGGCTGCGCTCAACCCCCTTGAGGTGGTCAAGCGCATCGAGGTGGCGTCCGGGGTCGGTGTTCCGCGGGTCAGGCCGGCCACGTCGACGCGGTCCCTGACCTATCGGGTGATCGCCAACGCGCTGGCCACGACGACCAACGACCGGTACGAGTGGTACGCCGTGCCGGCACCCATGCTGCACGACGAAGACCCCGAGAATCCCGGATGCGCGTACTTTCGCGACTTCCCCTCCACGATCCTGCCGCGGGCCGAGTACGTCGCGATGACCCTGGAGGAGTTTGAGGCCGGCGGTCGGAGCGTCTACTTCTTCCAGCCGTTCTGGGCGTTGCTGCGCGACCTCGAGCCGGTCGCCATCTTCGATTCCGCCGGGGTGGTGCACACCGGCCTCGGCGCCACGACCCTGATGCCGCTGTATGAGGAGACCGGCCACAAGCTCTCACTCGTGACGGCCCGCGTGCTCGGGTCGTACTTCCCCTGAGCGGGGCGCCGGGGATGTCTCCGGCTAGCGGATGCTGCCGAGTTCGGTCAGTTTCGCGTGCAGCGTCGAGTCGCTGGGCTCCACCACGTGCGTGCCGTCGGGGAACAGAATCACGGGGATCTGGGTGCGGCCGCTGATCACGTGGGCGCGGTCGGCGCCGTCCTCGACCAGAAGGAGGTCGACGTAGTCGTAGTCGACCTTGAGGGTATCGAGCAGCTTCTTCGAGCGGCGGCAGTCGCCGCACCACTCCGCGCCGAACATGGTGATGCGCTTCGTGTCGGTTTCGGTGGCAGGGGGAGTGGCGAGATCGGTCATCCGCTCAGTCTAGGTCGGCACCCTGAGTGACCGCGGAACCCGCGCCCCTGCCCGCGCCAACCGGTCTGCGTGAGCCACAGCCGCGACCCGCGAACATCCGTGCGTGCACCCAGTTCTGGGGAGGGTGCCCCTCGAGAGCGGGCGCGAAAACCGGCTTCCGGCGTCGGGCCGACTGCTAGATTCGGTGCTGAGTGAAAACAGTTGGGGGACTGCACGTGTACTCAGACCAGGACGCCGCACCTGAACCAAAGGTTGAACCGACCATCGAATCGACAGTGGAACCAGCGATCGACGAGCTTCTCGCGGAGTGCGAGCTGTCGAGCGCGAACGGGCGCCACCTCGACGGTGTCGGGCAGGCCGAGGCCGTGCTGGCGCGTCCGGGCGCGACGAAGCGGCAGCAGGCGCATGCCCGTGAGCTGCTGGCACTGCATCGGCTGCGGCTCGGCGACTACGAGGCATCCGTTGAACAGGGCCTGCTGGCGTTGGAGTACCTCGACGGCAGCGGAGACCTGATCCGGCAGTCCAAGGTGAACTGCACCCTGGTGCTGGCCTACTCCGATACCGGGCTCTACGAGCAGGCGCTGCGCCACGTTCTGGTGGCGCTGGAAACGGCCCGGGCGAGCGGAAGCGCACTGGCCGAATTCTGGGCGCTGAGCCGGTCCTCGATGGTGCACGGCGGAATGGGCGAGGTCGACCGGGGTCTGGAGCTGGGGCGGCAGGCGCTCGCGCTGTCCCGCACCATCGACGATCCGGAGGCGAGTTTCGTCGGGCTGAACAACCTGGGCGACACCTGCCTGGAGCGCGCTCAGGAGCAGCGAGCCCAGGGTCTGGATGCCGGGCTCCTCCTCAAGCAGGCCCTGCTGCTCGTGCGCGAGGCGGTGTCCGTGGCCCACGCGCAGGGGCACAGCTTCTACGAGAGCATCGCCCGCACCAACCTGGTCAGCATCCTGATCGAGCTCGGCGAGCATGCCGAGGCTCGCGAGCAGGCCGGCCGGGCCCGGCGCCTGGCCAAGGCCCACGGTTTCCGCAGCCTCGAGGAGAACAACGACGCGCAGCTGGCCGAGGTCGCCCGCGCCGAGGGCCGGCTCGATGACGCCACCGAGATGATGAACGCCCAGCTGCTGGTCGCCGCGCTGGAAGACGACCCGGCCCTGCACATCCTGTTGCATCGCTCGCTGTATGAGATGCACAAGGAGTCCGGCCGGTTCGAGCAGGCGCTGGTGCACCATGAGAAGCTGCACGCCCTGATCCTGAAGCGCACCACCGACACCGCCGGCATCCAGTCCCAGATGCTGGTGAACACCCTCGGCATCGAGCAGGCCCGCCACGAGGCGGAGCGGTCGCAACTGGATGCGGAGCGGCTGCGCATCCGTGCCGCCGAGCTGGATCTCCAGGCCAACACCGACCCGTTGACCCGGCTGCCGAACCGCCGGGCGCTCGACCGGGAACTGCCGCCCCTGATGGGCCTCTCCCGCGACCGCCGGCAGCCGCTCTGTGTGGCGATGATCGACATGGACCACTTCAAGCGGGTCAACGACGAACACGGGCATGCCACCGGGGACCAGGTCTTGAACGCCATGGCCACCCTGTTGCGGGCCGTCACCCGGGAGCGCGACATGGCCGTGCGGGTGGGTGGGGAGGAATTCCTGCTCGTCTTCGCCGACACCACGCTGGAACAGGCCCAGCTCGCCTGCGGTCGTCTGCTGGCCTCCGTGCGCGACTACCACTGGGGAGCCCTGGCGCCGCACCTGGCCTGCACGGCCAGCGTGGGTGTGGCCGAACTGCTGCCCGGCGAGACGGTCGCCGGCTGGCTCGCCCGCGCCGATGCGGCCCTGTACGAGGCCAAGGGTGCCGGCCGTGATCGGCTCGCCACTGCCGCAGCCGCGTAACCCGCGACAGGTCGTGATCGGCCCCGGCGGGCGGGGTGGAAACCCCGAGAGTTCCGCGTCCGGTGCCCCTCGAACGTGGCGGAGCCGGTGACCCCGTTTCGCCCGTAGGCTCGATGCGGGGGCTTGTGCCTCGGCAGAGCCCGTAACGGGCGTGCCCGGCCAGGCTTCACTGACAGCACGACTGCACGATCGCACGGGGGAACCGCTTGAAACTGACGTCCGCACAACTGGACCGCGCCGCCGGCGTGCTGCTCGGCATGGCCTGCGGCGACGCGCTCGGCGCGGGCTACGAATTCGGCCCCCCGCTGGCTGCGGATGCCGTCGTCACGATGAAGGGCGGCGGCGGGTTCGACTGGGCTCCCGGCGAGTGGACCGACGACACCTCCATGGCGGTGCCGATCGTGAACGCGATCGCGGCCGGCCATGACCTGCGCGACGAGGCCGTGCTCGACGAGATCGTGGCGGCCTGGGCCCTGTGGGCTCGCACGGCACCCGACGTGGGCAACCAGCTGCGCGCGGTGCTGTCGCGCACCGAGCCCACGGCATCCGCGGTGCGACTTGTCGCCCGCGCCCACCACGACCGGCACGGCCGCAGCGGCGGCAACGGTTCGCTGATGCGCACGGCTCCGGTGGCGCTCGCCTACCTGGACGACCCGCTGGCGCTCGCCGACGTGGCCCGCACGATCAGCACGCTCACCCACTTCGAAACGGATGCCGGCGACGCCTGCGTGCTCTGGTGCCTGGCCATCCGGCACGCGGTGCTCGAGGGCACCCTCGACGTTCGGGTGGGTCTGGACGCGCTCCCTGCCGACCGCCGTGCGCTCTGGGAGGCGCGCATCGCCCAGGCCGAGGCCGGCGTCCCGTCCGACTTCGACCGGAACGGCTGGGTCGTGCAGGCGCTGCAGGGAGCCTGGTCGGCGATCGTGCAGCCGCGGAGTGCGCCGGGCGGCGCTTCCGCCGCGGGCACCGTTTCCGTGACCCCCGCCGGGCACCTGCAGGATGCCCTCGAGATCGCCGTGCGCGGCGGCCGCGACACCGATACGGTCGCCGCGATCGCCGGCGGGCTGCTCGGGGCGCGCTACGGCGCCTCCGCCGTTCCCGCCGCCTGGCGCCGCATCGTGCACGGCTGGCCGGACGGCCTGCGCGCCGACGAGTTGGTGCGCCGCGGAGTGCTGGCCGCCCGCGCGGACGGCGGCCGGTCCCGACGGGACCCGGCGCTGACCGAGCGCAGGGACCCGGCCACGCCTGATGCGCGCGAGCCTGGTGCCGTCGACCGCCGCGACCCGGCGGTGCTCGACCGTCGCTCCCGCAAGGACCGCGTCGCCACGACCTGGCCCACGGCCGACCACCTGGCCTATGCCACCTCGGGTGACCTGTCTGCCTTTGTGCGGCACCCGCACGACGACGGCGTCTGGCTCGGCGCGATCGGCATCCTGGGTGACCTGCCGGCCGAGATCGATGCCGTCGTGTCGCTGTGCCGGGTCGGTCGCACGCAGGTGCCCGGCCGCATTCGTGCCGAGAACAGGATCGCGGTCTGGCTGGTCGACGAACCTGCCCTGAAGGCCAACCCGAACCTCAGTTTCGTTCTCACCGACACCGTCGATGCCATCGCGGCCCTGCGCGCCGAGGGTCGCACGGTGCTCGTGCACTGCGTGCAGGCGGTCAGCCGCACACCCGCGGTGGGTGCGCTCTACGCGGCCAGGCACCGGGGGATCCCGATCGGGCAGGCGCTGCGCGACGTGACGGATGTCCTGCCGCACGCCCACCCGAATGCCGCGTTCCTGCAGGCGCTCTGGGCCCAGGGGTAGGCAGGCAGGCGCCCGGTCGGCTTGTGCGTTGTCCACTCTGATCAGCTAGTGTTCTGGGTTACGACTGAATGGGCCGGGGGGACCACTGTCGCGCGACACGATTGCCGGCGTGAGGCCTCCCACCCTCGATGTGGAATGAGGCAAAGATTTGATCCAGGCACAGGCTCTGTCCAAACGCTATGGCAGCAAGACGGCGGTCGATTCCATCGACTTCACCGTGCAACCCGGCAAGGTGACCGGTCTGCTCGGCCCGAACGGCGCGGGCAAATCCACGACGATGCGCATGGTGGTCGGGCTCGACCGACCCACCAGCGGATCCGTGATCGTGAACGGCAAGCCCTACCGCGAGCACAAGGCTCCCCTGCGGGAGGTGGGCGTACTGCTCGACGCGAAGGCCGTACACACCGGTCGCTCGGCTTATAACCACCTGCTCGCCCTCGCGGCGACGCACGGCATCCCGGCCGGCCGGGTGCGGGAGGTCATCGAACTCACCGGGCTCGAGTCCGTGGCGCGCAAGCGCGTCGGCGGTTTCTCGCTCGGCATGGGTCAGCGCCTCGGCATCGCCGCCGCGCTGCTCGGCGACCCGGCCACGCTGATCCTCGACGAGCCGATCAACGGCCTCGACCCCGAGGGTGTGCAGTGGGTGCGTCACCTGATGCGCCACCTCGCCGCCGAGGGACGCACGGTGCTGCTCTCCTCGCACCTGATGAGTGAGATGGCCCTCACCGCCGACCACCTGATCGTGCTCGGTCGCGGCAAGGTCATCGCGGACGCCCCGGTCGACGCCATCATCAACTCCGGCGGCCGCAGCACCACCCGGGTGCGCAGCCCGCGCGCCGCCGAGCTGGCCGCCCTGCTCGCGAACCCGGCCGTGATCATCACCGGTCTCGAGCCCGACGTGCTCGAGGTCGTCGGCCTCAGCCCCGCCGAGATCGGCGATGCGGCCGCCCGCTCGGGCATCGCCCTGCACGAACTCTCCGCTCTCCGCGGATCCCTTGAAGAGGCCTACATGGCCCTCACCCAGAACGAGGTGGAGTACCGCACCGGCGGATCGAACGATTTCGTCGCCGCCGCCCTGGCCACCAGCGAGCCGCAGGAGGCAGCACGATGAGCACCAGCACCCTGAATTCCGTCACGGATGCCTCCGGCCGGCCCGGCGCATCCGTCACCACCCGCTCGGGTCTGAGCTTCGTGGGCGTGCTGCGTTCCGAGTGGATCAAGCTGTGGAGCCTGCGCTCGACCGTGTGGTCGTTCGCGCTCGTGATCGTCGTCTCGGTGGGCATGGCCCTGCTGATCGCGCTGGCCAGCCGGCTGGACCAGTCCGGGGTGGAGATCCCGCCGGAAGCGCAGGTCGGGTACGTCGTGACCGCGTCGACGGTGGGCATCTTCTTCGCCCAGATGATCGTGGCCGTGCTCGGGGTCATGTCCGTCACGGGCGAGTACTCCACCGGCATGATCAAGTCCAGCCTGACCGCCGTGCCGAAGCGTCTGCCGATGCTCGCGGCCAAGGGCGTCGTGGTGTTCGTCGCGACCTATCTCGTGGGCCTCGGCAGCATCCTCGCCGCCTACCTGATGGCGTCGCTGGTTCTCGCGCAGAGCGACATCAGTGCAGGCCTCGCCGAGCCCGACATGCTGCGCGGCCTCTTCGCCGGGCCGCTGTTCCTCGCTCTGATCGCGGTCTTCGCGCTCGGCATGGGCACCGTCTTCCGCAGCACCGCCGGGGGGATCGCCACGGTTCTCGGCATCCTGCTGGTGCTCCCGATCGTGCTGGGCCTGATTCCGGCCGAGTGGGCGACCAGCGCCTCCCCGTACCTGATCGGCAATGCCGGTCCGGAGATCGTCGCCTCGTCGGGGTTCAGCGAGGTCAAGGAGGGCTGGCAGAACCTGCTCATCGTGCTCGGCTGGGTCGCGGTCAGCAGCGTGCTCGCCGCCCTGCTGCTGAAGCGGCGCGACGCGTAAGACACGTGCGGCGCGACGGATGCCCGGCTCCGGCCGTTCGCTAGAGTCGCCTTCATGACGCTGCCCGCACCCACCCCGGCCGACTCGCTCCTCGTCGCTGCCGAAACCGTGATCGCACCCGACGCGGTGCACACGCCGGGGTGGGTGGACATCCGTGCGGGGCTGATCGTGGCCTGCGGGGCGGGGGAGCCTCCCCGCAGGCCCGACCATGTCTTCGCGCAGAGCACCCTGGCGCCGGGGTACGTCGACATTCACACCCACGGCGGGGGTGGCCGCAGCTTCAACGACGCCGACACTGGTGCCGCCGTGGCGTGGATCACCGCGACCCACCTCGCCCACGGCACGACCACGATGATGGCCAGTCTCGTCACCGCTCCGCTCGACGAGTTCGAGCGCGCCGTGGCGGCCCTGGCCAGGCTGGTCGAAGAGGGGGTGCTGGCCGGAATCCACCTGGAGGGGCCGTGGCTGAGCCCAGCCCACCGGGGAGCCCACGACGAGAGCCTGTTGCGCGAGCCTGACGCCGAGACCGTCGATCGGCTGATGCGGGCCGGGCGGGGCTGTGTGCGCATGGTCACCATCGCGCCGGAGCTTCCGGGCGGGCTCGCGGCCGTGCGCCAGATCACGGGCTTCGGGGCCGTGGCCGCGATCGGGCACACTGACGCGAACTACGACATGACCCGGCAGGCCATCGCCGCCGGGGCCACGGCCGGCACGCACGTGTTCAACGCGATGCGGCAGATCCACCACCGCGAGCCCGGGCCGGCCCTCGCCCTGCTCGAAGACCCGACAGTCTTCGCCGAGCTCATCGCCGACGGTGTCCACCTGCACCCGGCCGTGGTGCGGTTCATTGTCGAGAGCCCGTCGCGGCCTGTCTTCGTGACGGATGCCATGGCCGCGGCCGGCGCGGTCGAGGGCGAGTACAAGCTCGGCGCCCTCGATGTGAGCGTCGCCGACGGCGAGGCTCGCCTGGCCGACGGCACGATCGCCGGCAGCCTGCTCACCCTCGACGCGGCGGTGCGCTACGCCGTGCACACCGCCGGCGTACCGCTGGACGTGGCGGTGCGGGCGGCCACCCAGAACCCGGCCGACATGATCGGCCTCCCCGACCGCGGACGGCTCGCCGCCGGCCACCGCGCCGACCTGATCGTGCTCGACGCGAACCTGCACGTCACGGCAACGATGCAGGCCGGCGTGTGGTGCGCGGAATAGGTCATTTCTTCCGCTGCAGAGGCGTAGCCTGAAAGGGCGCTGGCGGTCTCGCTGAGGGCGGCAGGGCACTTCTCAGAGGAGAGAAAACATGTCTGTCAAGCCACTCAAGGTCACCGTCACCGGAACCTCGGAATCGCCGACCAAGCTCGCCGTTTCGGTGCGGGATTTCTCGTTCATCATCGACGAGCCCGCCATGTTCGGCGGTGAGGATGCCGGGCCCAATCCGGTCGAATACGCTCTGGCCTCGCTCGCCGGCTGCATGAACGTCGTCATCCAAATGGTCGCCACGGAGCAGGGCGTCGAGCTGCGGTCGTTGCGGCTCACGGTGAAGGGTGAGCTTGACCCGTCACGGCTGATGGGGCTGCCCACCGAGAACCGGGCTGGATTCGAGGGCATCGAGCTCATCGCCGAATTCGATTCGGACTCCAGCACGGCGCAGCTCGACGAGGTGCTCCGCCTGGCCGGCCTCCGCTGCCCGGTCTCGGACAACCTGGGCAACGCAACGCCCGTCACCGTGCGGCTCGCCGCCCCGGCCGAGCTGGAGGCAGCCCTCGTCGTCGGCTAGCAACGGATGCCGCGGGCTGGGCCGGTAAGCATCCGTCGCAGCCCGCGAGAGCGCACTATCTGCCCTCTCCCGCTGAGCATGGGGGCAGATTGTGCGCTCTCGCGGAGCTCCCCGCCGGGCGCTGCTACACCCCGAACGCCATCCCTGCACCGAGCGAGAGCATCACGACGGCGATGAAACCGTCGAGGATGCGCCACGAGCCCGGGCGGGAGAAGAACCGCCTCAGATGGCGGGCTCCGAAACCGAGGCTGAAGAACCACACGAAGCTGCCCGTGATCGCACCGGCGCCCCACCACCAGCGGGCGGCCTCGCCTTGCTGGTTGGCGACCGAGCCGAGGAAGATCAGGGTGTCGAGGTAGACGTGCGGGTTCAGCCAGGTCAGCGCGAGCATGGTCACCACGGCGACCCGGGTGCTGATCGGGATCGGTGAGGCATCCGCCACCAGGGCCCCCGGTTTGAACGCCCGAACGGCGGCGAACACCCCGTAGGCCAGCAGGAACGCGGCCCCGACGAAGCGGATCACGACCAGCGCCACCGGGATCTGCTCCACCACGAGGCCGATGCCGAGGATCCCGGCGAAGATGAGCGCGGCATCCGAAATGGCACAGATCAGCACCGCCGGCAGGATGGTGCGGGTGCGCCCCTCGATCCCGAGCCGCAGAACGTAGGCGTTCTGCGCGCCGATCGCCACGATCAGGGCAAGCCCGGTGCCGAACCCGAAGAGCGCGGGGAGGAGGGTGGTGGCGAAATCCATGCTGGCAAATCTAGGAGACGCGCCCCATGTAGTACAGCTAAACTTTCGCAGCATACCTAAGCGAGGCTAATGATGGCATTCCAGTTGGACCACCTGCGCACCCTCGTGGCGCTCGTCGAGGAGGGAACGTTCGAGGCGGCGGCGCAGCGGCTGCGGCTCACGGCATCCGCTGTCTCGCAACGGGTCAAGGCCATGGAACAGGCGGCCGGTCAGGTGCTGATCCAGCGGGTGAACCCGGTCGTTCCCACCGCTGCCGGTGACGTGGTGCTGCGGCATGCGCGCCAGGTGCAGCTGCTCGAGAGCGACGTGGCCACCGAGCTCGGCGCGGGCCTGCAGCCGGGCGGCCGCACCTCGCTGGCGTTGGCGGTCAACGCCGATTCCCTGGGCACCTGGTTCCTCGATGCGCTCGCTGCCGTGCCTGCCGATAGCGGCGCGGTCTTCGACATCTACCGCGAAGACCAGGAGCACACCACCTCGCTGCTGCGTTCGGGCGCCGTGATGGCGGCGGTCACCTCGACGGCGGAGGCGGTGCAGGGCTGCAGCTCGACGCGGCTGGGCTCGATGCGCTACCGGGCCGTGGCCAGCCCCCGGTTCGTCGATGTCTGGCTGGGCGGCGTCGCCGGCGGTAGTGCGGGGCCCGACCTGGCCGGGCCTGACCTCTCGGGGCTCGACACGGCCCCGATGGTGAACTTCGACCGTCGCGACGACCTGCAGCACCGGTTTCTGCGCGGCCTGGGAGGCCGGGCCACGGATGTGCCGCGTCACCACATCCCCACCTCGGCCGACTTCGCCCGCGCGGTGATACTCGGCCTGGGCTGGGGGCTGCTGCCCGAGCAACAGTGCCTCACCGAACTCGGCGACGGCCGGCTCGTGGAACTGGCGCCGGGGCATCCGATCGACGTGGTGCTCTACTGGCAGCGCTGGAATATCGCCTCCCGGCTGCTGGACCAGGTGACGGATGCCGTGGGCCGAGTCGCCGCGGCCAGCCTGCACCCGTAGAGGCTCGCCCGGTGGCCCGGCAGCCTGGCAGCCCGGCGAGGCGCCGGTGTGGCCTCAGCTATTCCTCCACAAAAATACTTTGACCAGCTTATTCACACCCCCGAGAAAACCTCGTGGAATGTCAGTGGTACCCCGTAACGTGATTGTCATGACCCCCTCAGTCAGCACCGCGCAGGCCCAGCTCGGCTCGCGATTCGACGCGATCTCCGCGCTCGACCGCAGCTTGGCGCGGGGCTTCGCGCAGCGGGCCGAGATGATCGACGAGGCCCGCCGGTTCAGCGAAGCCACGGCCGCGAACGCTCCCCGCACCACGAGTGCCCGGTGGGACCCGGCCGAGATCGCCCGGCGTGAGTTCTCGAGCGAGCTGGCCTGCACCCTGCACATCCCCGAACCCACCGCCGTGAGCCTGATCGCCGAGTCCCAGGCTCTGGCCGACGACCTGCCTGCCACCCGGGCGGCACTCGAGGCCGGCGAGATCAGCTACCGGCACGCCCAGGTGCTGATCGGCCAGGCCTGGTCGGTGCCCACCGAGGCCCTGGCCGCCTTCGAAGAGGCGCTGCTGCCGGCCGCGCGCACCCTCACCGCGGCCAAGCTCAAGCACAAGGCCCGCGTGCTGCGCGAGCGCCTGCATCCCGAGTCGATCACCGCCCGGCGGGAGAAGTCCTTCCGTGATCGCACCTCCTGGGTGCAGGCGGAACCCGACGGAATGGCGACCCTGAGCGTCACCACCAGCGCCGACGTGGTGCATTCCATCTTCAGCCGCGCCAACGACTTCGCCCGGGGCCTCCAGGGGCCGGGGGAGACGCGCACGCTCACCCAGGTGCGCACCGACGTGATCAGCGACCTGCTGGTCGACGGTGTGACCCCGTCGGGAGTCGGCAAGGGCGTGCGGGCCACGGTTCAGATCACGGTCCCGGTGATGACCCTCCTCGGCCACAGCGAAGAACCCGGCTACCTCGAGGGCTACGGGCCGATCGACCCCGACACGGCCCGCGACCTGGCTTCCCGGGCGTCGAGCTTCACGCGCATCCTGGTTCATCCCGAGACCGGCGTCGTGCTCTCGGTCGGCCGCACCCGTTACAAGGTGACGAAAGAGATGCGGCGGTTCCTCCGTTTGCGCGACGAAACCTGCCGCTTCGCCGGGTGCAACCAGCCCGCGCGCACCGCCGACATTGACCACACCCACGAGTGGCAAGACGGCGGCCGCACAGCCCACGACAACCTGGCCCACCTCTGTCCGGGCTGCCATGCCCTGAAGTCCGAGACCGGGTGGACGGTGAAGCAGGAGCCGGGCGGCATCCTCACCTGGCATTCACCGACCGGCCGCGATTACGTGACGGAGCCGGCCACCCCGATCGCCCCACCGGGCTCGGCTACTCCTCGAACGCCGAGACCCGCCCGGCCGCCACTGCCCGACGACGCACCGTTCTGACCAGCCCCGCTGTGACCAGGCCCGTTCTGACGACGCGCCGTTCTGACCAGCCCCGTTCTGACCGAAACGGATGCCCGACCGCCCCTAGTAGTGGTACCTCGCCGCGATCACGACGATCTGGTTCTCCTCCACGGCATAGACCAGGCGGTGCTCCTCCGTGATTCGGCGGGACCAATAGCCCGAAAGCTGGTGCTTCAGCGTTTCGGGTTTGCCGATGCCGGTGAATGGCGTTCGTTGCACGTCGGCGGTGAGCTTGTTGATGCGCTTGACCATCGCCCTGTCTGTGGCGACCCAGTGCTGGTAGTCGTCCCAGCCCACGTCGGTGAAGACGATGTTCACTCGCCCAGCGGGCGCTCGGTCGCCGTGCCGGCACGATGCTGCGCAATGCTCTCGAGCAGCCGCGTCGCGTTGGCGGGGGAGCGGAGCAGATAGGCGGTTTCTTCGAGTGCCTGATAGTCGGCGAGCGACATCAGAACCGCGCTGCCCTTCTTCGAGACGATCTCGATCGGCATGTGGTCCTCGTTGACCTTTTCGATCAGCGGGAACAGTTGTGCCCGCGCCTGGGAAGCCGTGATTGCCATGTCGTCAGCCCTTCGCTCGCATTTCGGTACTGGATATCGTACCACTCACCTGCCGGGAGATCCTGGGGGCTCCGTCCTCTGTGAGGGTCGCAAAGCGACCTTCCAGAGGGTGCTGAAGGTCGATTTGCGACCCCTCAGCCCCGGAAGCTCAAGCCGGCTGCCTTCAGCACCGGGCCAATCGTGGGCAGGCGCTGTGGGAACGCTCCTTGAAGCGGGGACCGCCGCTGGTTACTGTCACAGCAGGTTGGCCTGGTGAACGCAACCGGCCGCGACGACGAGACGCCCGGTGGAATCGCCGGGCAGGTTCACATGGGCGAGACGGTGACACGCGAAGCTCTGAAAGGCTTTCTGGATGCCTTCAATCGCCATGACCTGGACGCCATCATGGGCTACTTCGCCGACGACTGCGTCTTCTACCTGCCGAGGGGTGCCAAGCCGCGCGGCGACCGGTTCGAGGGCAAGGAGGCGGTCAGGGCGGGACTCGCCAGGCGCTTCGAGGGCATCCCCGACGTGCACCACGGCGACGACCGGCACTGGGTGTGCATTGACAGTGTCAGCGACGGCATCGTCGGCGGCGTCTCCGAGTGGACTCTGACCGGCACCTCGACCGCGGGACAGTCGATCGAGGTGCGCGGGCTCGACCTGCTCGAGTTCGACCAGCACGGCAAGATCACCCGCAAAGATTCCTTCTGGAAGATCATCGAGTGACGGTGACGGTCACGGTCACGGATGTCGCGGCGCACCCTGTGGAAGCAGGCGCACGTTCTACCGTGCGCCAGCTTCCACAGGGTGCGCCACGGGCGGCCTGACCCCCGCGCCATCAAGGCCCAACGCCCCTCCACGGATGCCCCGGTCGCGTATTCTCGACATCGACGCACTCCTCGGAAAGGCACCATGCCCAGCCCTAAACAGCCAGCAGTCCCGCGCATCGATGTGGAACGCCACCAGCGGGCTCTGCTTGCGGCGGCGGCCGATGTGCTCGCCCGTGACCCCGACTCCTCGATGGCGGATGTGGCGCAGGCGGCGAACCTGACCCGCGCCACCCTTTACCGCCATTTCAGCAACCGGCAGACCCTGCTCAAGGCGATCCAGGCGGAAGCCCTCACCCGCGCGTCGGAGACGCTGCACGCGTGTCGTCTCGACGACGGGAGCGCCCTGGAGGTGCTCCAGCGCGTCATCGGAGAGCTGGGCAAGCACGGGATGCGCTTCCGCATCATTCTGATGAAGGCATCGGACTCCAGTCCGCGATTCCTCACCCAGCGCGACCAGGTTCTCGCGCCCGTGGTGGAGGTCGTCAAGCGGGGCCAGCGTGAGGGGGACATCCGTTCGGACCTGTCACCGGACTGGATCGTCACAGCCATGGCTTCCCTGCTCATTGCTGCCGTGCGCGCCGCGCCCACCACGAAGCACTCCGACGTCGACGTGGCCGAGCTCATCTTCCAAACCCTGGTCGGCGGAATCGCGACAGAGAAGCCTAAAAACTAGACAACGCTGTCTCATTTCCTCTAGTCTCAGGTCAGCAGCCCGAATGGTGCTGCCGACCCGATGAACCGTGATGGGACTCTCCGTGCTCTCTGCACTCGCTCGCATATCAACCCGCCACCGCTGGATCGTGGTCGCGATGTGGCTGGTGCTGCTTCTCGGAGCCCTGTTCGGCAGCCGGTATATCGGCGGCACCTTCAGCAACGACCTCACCCTCGCCGGCACCGACTCGCAGGCCGCGTACGACACCCTCCGCGAGCAGTTCCCGGAACTGTCCGGTGACGGCATGCAGGCCATCGTGCACAGCACGGATGCCGCGGCGCCCGTCACATCCCCGGCCACCCGCACCGCGGTGGAGGAGGCTGTGGCCGAGGTGGCCGCCCTCGACGGTGTCGCCGCCGCACGGTCGCCCTACGGCCCGCCGCAGCCGATGGTCTCCGAAGACGGAATGACGGCGATGGTGACCATCCAGTTCACCGAGCGGGCCAAGGACATCCCCGTCGAAACGCTGGCCGAGGCCCAGGCCGCCTTCGACGGCGTGGAAGATGCCGGGGTCGAGGTCGAATTCGGCGGCCCCGCTGCCCAGGCCGAGTCCGGGCCGTCGGGAAGTGAGGTCTACGGGCTGCTCGCTGCCGCCCTGGTGCTGCTCCTCGTGTTCGGCTCCGTGTTCGCGATGCTGGTCACCCTGGTCAGCGCGCTCATGGCCCTCGGCGTCGGGCTCGCTTCGATCTCCATGATCGCCGGGGCGGTCACCATCGGCACGTCCGGTCCGATCGTGGCCGCCATGATCGGCCTCGGTGTGGGCATCGACTACGCCCTGCTGATCGTCACCCGGCACCGCGAGGGCCTGGACCAGGGCCTGGCCCCGAACGCATCCATCGAAGCGGCCATGACCACCGCGGGCCGTTCCGTCCTGGTCGCCGGCGCCACGGTGATCATCGCCATCCTCAGCCTCTACGCCATCGGCATCCCGTTCGTCTCCTCACTGGGGCTCGCCAGCGCCCTCGTGGTCAGCGCCACGATGCTCGCCGCCGTCACCCTGCTGCCGGCGCTGCTGGCCATCTTCGGCACCAATCTGGACCGCCTGCGGGTGCGCAAGCTCGGCAAGAAGACGGTCGTGACGACGGATGCCGCGAGCACCTCCCAGATGCAGCCCGCCTCCGGCTGGCGCGGTTGGGTCGGCGGCATCCAGCGTCGTCGTTGGGTCTCGGCGCTCGCCGCCGTGCTCGTGCTGGCAATTCTGGCCCTGCCCCTCCTGTCTCTGCGCCTCGGCACCGCCGACGGCGGAGCCCAGGCCGCCGACACCACCCAGCGCAAGGCCTACGACCTCATCGTCGACGGCTTCGGTGCCGGGTGGGCCGGCCCGCTCCTGGTCACGGTCGACTTCGGCGCCGACTCCACGCCGCCCGAGAACCAGGCCGCGAGCATGGCAGTGCACGCCGAGCTGGCGGCAACGGATGGCGTCAGCGCGGTCACACCCCCGCGGCTGGCCGAGAACGGAACGACCGCGTTGTTCACGGTGATCCCCACCAGCTCACCGGACGACGCCGCCACCGAAACCCTCGTCCACGACCTGCGCGGCACCGTGCTGCCGGCCGCGGCACCGGATGCGGCCGCGCACGTCGGCGGGGCAACCGCGACCAGCATCGACCTGGCCGACACGCTCCTCGCGCAGATCGGCTGGTTCATCCTGATCGTCGTCGTGCTGGCCTTCATCGTTCTGCTGATCGAGTTCCGGGCGCCGTACATCGCGGCGATGGCCGTCATCATGAACCTGTTCGCGGTCGGAGCTGCCTACGGGCCGGTCGTCGCCGTGTTCCAGTGGGGCTGGTGGCCCGCCGACCTGCTCGGGGTGTCCTCCGGCCCGGTGGAATCGTTCGTTCCGGTGATGCTTTTCGCGGTGCTGTTCGGACTGTCCACCGACTACACCGTGTTCCTGCTCAGCCGCGTCAAGGAGGAGCTCGCCCGCACGGGAGACGCGAACCGGGCGGTGCGCGACGGACTGGCCGCGACGGCCCGGGTGATCCTGGCCGCGGCATCCGTCATGGTCGTCGTCTTCGGCAGCTTCATTCTGAACGACCAGCGCACCGTGACGATGTTCGGTTTCGGCCTGGCGATGGCGGTCGCCGTGTACGCACTCGTGGTGATGCTGGTGCTCGTGCCCGCTCTGCTCGCGATCGCGGGCCGCAGTGCCTGGGGGCGCACGACGCGTCGGCCGTCGGCGGATGCGGAGGCGCCGGCGACGACGGACGTCGGGCCGGAGTCGGGGCCCGCGCCCGAGCCCGAACCGCTCGTTGCGACGGGCCGAGGCTGAGGTCACCTGACGGATGTCGCGGCGCACCCTGTGGAAGCGGGCGCACGTTCTATCGTGCGCCGGCTTCCACACCGTGCGCCACGACCGCGCTGCCCGTGCCCGGCATCCGCCGTCTTTCGCCACCGCCCCTGTTGCAGCGCCCGGGTCGGTTTTACCATGTTCAGGTGCACGCGAATGGGCACGCGAAGGGGGACAGAAGCCAGGAGGACACCATGACCACATTGGCGACGATCGGCAGCGGCAGCGGCAGCGACCGCAGCACCGGCAGCGGCCGCGTCGAGTTGGATGATCGCGAGGTCGCCGACCTTGAGGCGCACCTGCAGGGCGAGCTGGTGAGACCCGGTGACCCTGCCTACGACCAGGCGCGACGGGTGTGGAACGGTTCGATCAACCGCTTGCCCGGCCTGATCGCGCGCTGCGCCTCCCGGGACGACGTGATCGCCGCGGTTCGGTTCGCCCGGCGCAACAATGTGCTGGTGGCGGTCCGCGGCGGCGGGCACAGTTTTCCCGGGCACTCGGTCTGCGACGACGGACTGGTCATCGACCTGTCGTTGATGAATGGCATCCGGGTTGACCCCGAAGCGCGTACGGCGCGAGTGCAGGCCGGCGCACTGCTGGGCGACCTGGACCGCGCCACGCAGGAGCACGGGCTCGCGGTGCCGTCGGGGATTGTGACCCATACCGGTGTGGCCGGGCTGACCCTGGGCGGCGGACTGGGCTGGCTGATGCGCAAGTTCGGGCTGGCCATCGACCAACTGTTGGCGGTGGATCTGGTCACAGCCGATGGCGGGCTGGTGCGGGCGAGTGACACCGAGAACCCGGAGCTGTTCTGGGGGGTGCGCGGGGGCGGCGGCAACTTCGGGATCGTCACCGAGTTCGAGTTCCGGCTGAACCCGGTCGGCCCGATCGTTATGGCCGGGCCGGTCTTCTGGTCCGGGGCCGATTCGGCGAAGGTGCTGCGCTTCTACCGCGAGTGGATCGCCGAGGCGCCGGACGAGCTGATGACCATGGTCGTGCACCGGCGCGCCGCCGATGTCCCCTACATTCCGGCCGAACTCCGCGGCAAGCCCGTGGTTGCCGTGGTCAGCTGTTACGCGGGGGCAGTGGATGATGGCGAGAGAGTGCTCCGGCCGCTGAAGGAGTTCGGTTCCCCGGTGCTGGACCTGTGCCGGCCGAAGCCATTCCTGGAGCACCAGTCCATGTTTGACGCCAGCTATCCGTCGGGCTGGTGGTACTACATGAAGGCCTGCGATGTCGCGGAACTCACCGACAAGGTCATCGACATCACCGTAGAGCACGCGACCGCAATCACGTCTCCACTGACCGCATTCCCGATCTGGCAGGGCGGGGGCGCGATGGCTCGGGTGGCCGAAGACGACACCGCCTTCCACGGGCGCGCGGCCGGCCACACGTTCAACATCAACGCCGCCACCGAGAACGCCGACGGCTTCGAGCGGGAACGCGACTGGGTGCGTAGTTTCTGGTCAGACCTCGCGCCGTTCCACACCAGCGTCTACGTGAACTTCCTGATGGATGAGGGTGAAGAGCGGGTGCGGCAGGCCTACGGCGAGGCGAAATACGCACGCCTCCGGGCGCTGAAGCGTGCCTGGGATCCGGACAATTTCTTCCGCTTGAACCAGAACGTGGCTCCTTCGCCGGTTGCGGGGTGAGCCCCTCAATCAGCCTCGAAGTAGTCCATCAGCGGCGTCGCGTCGTCGGCGGACACGCACGCCCGTGGGTGGTCGCGCCGACGCCGTCGAGAAGTGGGAAACTGGTCTGTGTGGCATCCACTTGTTTCAGCCGTTCTGGGCGCTATTGCGCAACCTTGAGCCGATCGCTAACTTCGATGCGACCGGTGTGATGTGAATCAAGGAGCACTGCGATGACGCACCACGACGCTCCGGCGCCCCGGAAGATCCTCTACATCGACCTCGACAGCACGCTCATCGACTTTCCGAGCGGCATCCGGCAGCTGACGCACGAGGCGCGGGAAGAGTACGAGGGTCACTACGACGATGCCCCCGGAATCTTCGCACTGATGCAGCCGGTGCCGGATGCCCTGGCGGCCTATCGCGAGCTGGCCCAGCACTTCGACACCTACATTGTGTCCACGGCACCGTGGCACAACGTTTCCGCCTGCCACGACAAGGTGCTCTGGGTTCAGAAGCACCTCGGCATCGACAGCGAGACCGCCGCGCACAAGCGGCTGATCCTCTCGCATCACAAGAACCTCAACCGCGGCGATTACTTGATCGACGCGCGCTCCGCCAACGGCGCCGGCTGCTTCGAAGGCGAGTGGCTGCAGTTCGGGCCGGATGCCGCGTTCCCGAGTTGGACATCCGTCACCGACTACCTCATCACGGGCGCCCAGCCCTCGCAGCTTCACGACGCCATCACCCTGGCGCGCACGGCGCATACCGGGCAGGTCGACAGGGTCGGCGTCGCCTACATCTACCACCCGCTGGCCGTGATGCAGCGCGTGAGCGGCACCGAGGCGAAGATCGTGGGGGTGCTGCACGACGTGGTGGAACACACCGAAACGACCCTCGCCGACCTGCGCAGCCGGGGCTTTGCCACGCAGATCGTGCAGGCAGTGGATGCTGTCACGCAGGTGCACGGAGAGCCGCTCGAGGAGTACCTGGCGCGCGTCAAGGCCAACCCGCTCGCGCTGATCGTGAAGAAAGCCGACCTCTCGCACAACGCCGACCCGGCGCGGCAGACGGGCCTGTCGGCGGCATCGTGGGGGCGGCTGATGCAGAAATATGAGAGGTCGGCGCTGCTGTTGGGCACGACGCTGGAGACGATCCTGGAGCAGTTCGGGGCGCCGCGTGCCCCTGAGCCCGTGTCAGAAGCTCAGAGCGCGTGATGCAGACGGTTCCTTCACGCCGCTGATCAGCGACTGCCGGGCCCTGACGGCGTTGCGAGCCCTTTCTGGGGCTGCTGCCCGCACCGCCGCACCCGCTAGATTCGATCGGGGGAAAACGGGGGATCCATGACAATTCAGGCACCATCAATGCGGCAGCAGTTCGCGGCCCAGGCGGTCATCGAGGAACTGCTGCGGCAGCACGCCGATACGCCACAGCGCACGACCTTCGCACGATTCTGCGGCACCTCTCCGCTGCGCGCCGACAGCGTCAGCTGGTACCTGGGGGCCAAAGGCGAGATCGTGGTCGGCCAGATCCTCGCGACTCTGCCTCCGGAGTGGACGTCCTTCCACGCCCTGCCCATCGGCAAGAAGGGCTCGGACATCGACCACATCGTCATCGGCCCGGGCGGCGTCTTCACGATCAACACGAAGCACCACGCCGGCAAGACCGTGTGGGTGGCCGGGCGAGGCCTGATGGTGTCCGGCCAGAAGCAGCCCTACATCCGCAACGCCGAATACGAAGCCGGGCGGGTCACGAAACTGCTCCGAGAACGGATGCCGCTGCTCCCGGCCGCGCAACCCGTGCTCGCGCTGGTCAACCCCAAGTCGCTGACCGTCAAGGTGCAGCCGGAACAGGTGAAAGTCACAACCGCCGCTGCCCTGCGGCGCTGGCTCGTGAAGCGTCCCGTGGTACTGAACGCCGGTGACCTGGCGGAGCTCACCGCGATCATCGACGATCCGGCGACGTGGCCGGCCCCGGTGTTCCCGCCGACAGAGAACGTGCTGGCCCGCTTCAATGCGCTGGATGCCGAGGTTCTCGCTGCGCGAACGCGGCGCAGAGTGTGGAGCTTCAGTGGCACACTCGCACTGTGCGCAGCAGCCTTCGGCGCGTGGCTGCTGCTGCCGGCCGTGCTCGGCACCGTCCTGACGGGCGCGCCGCAATGAATTCACCGCTGTAGACCCGGTCAGCGATCGGCGCCGGCACGGGTACTCCCGTCGGAGCCAAGTCCGCGACCACGTCGTCATGCACGCCCAGCGTGTGACACTCCGTCGCGCCGGCCCCGACCAACGTCACTAGATTTGGAATATGACTCGACGCATGGCGGATGCTGACTTCCGCACTTCCCAGTGGGATCAGCGGTATGCGCCGCACGTCGCACCGATCAACGAGTACATCGACAGCATCCGGGTGCCGCACTGGCTGCCGTATGTGGCGCCTCTTCACGGCGGCATCGATTCCCGAGTTCTGACTCTGCTCCGCGACCCTGGGCCTCGCACGCAAGACATCGGCGGGAGCGGATTCTTATGTATCGAGAACGATGACCCGACTGCTGAGCGTCAGGGTGAACTTCTGGCAGCGGTCGGTCTGACAGCACATGATGTCCTGCCCTGGAACGCTTACCCGTGGTACATCAACCGGGCACCAAAGGCGGGCGAGCTCGAGCTGGGCGTCGACCCGATTCTTGAACTGATTCGCCTGGCGACCAAGCTACAAGTCGTGCTCCTTCAAGGCGGAAGCGCGCGAGATTCGTGGCGCCGGGTGCAGAAGCGAGTGCCAGGTCTGGTTCGCGACCGCGCCCTCACCGTCATTGAGACCTATCACCCGGGGCGGCAGGCGCTCTGGCACAAGGACCCCGCCGTTCGTGAGGCTCGCGTCGCCCACCAGGTGGCCGCCTTTCAACAGATCGCCGACACGCTCGGCGCAAACGTAGGAGTGCCAACGACATGATTCGCCAGTTCGATCCAACAGAAGTCGAAGCACTCAAGTTCTACGTCTACGTCTATTCCGACCCGCGTAATAACAGGCCCTTCTACATCGGCAAGGGTGTTGGAAACCGTGCATTTTCCCATCTGACGGATGCGAGTGAGAGTGCCAAGGTCGCTCGCATCCGGGAGATCCGAGCGACCGGGAATGAGCCAGAGATCGAAATCCTCGCCTTCGGGTTGGATGAAACGACGGCCTTCAAGGTGGAGGCTGCGGCGATCGATCTGGTCGGGTTCGGCAACCTCACGAATAAGGTTGTCGGCCACGGCGCGAAACGGTTTGGCCGGATGCGGCTCGACGAGGTGCACGGGAAACTGTCCTCAAAACCGATAGAGAAGTTCGATGACGATTGCGTGCTGATCCGCATCCGCGACTCCTATGCGGACACCGGCAAACAGAGCGCGATGGATCTCTACGACGCAACCCGCGGCGTATGGAGGGTCAGCCTCGCGAACGCACAGAAGGCCAAGTTCGCTCTCGCCGTCTTCGGGGGCACGGTTCGTGAGGTGTACCAGATCGCTACTTGGCTGCCGGCGGAGGCAACCATGTACTCCGACACTGCACGTAAGTACGATTCAACCGATCGATTTGAGTTTGTCGGCCGTGTTGCACCCGAGGAAGTCCAGCTCCGCTACCGCTGGAAATCCGTGGCCCACCTCTTCAAACCGGGCGCGGCCAACCCGATCATGTACGTCGGCCCGCATCGCGAGCCCGTCCTGGCCCCGGAGGAGTCCGCTGCGCCGGCCTTGCCTCCCTCCGCAATCGAAGACACGGTCATCGTCGCTGCGCGCGCTGCCTACGGAGAGTACTTGGCGTCGGCGGCCTATTTCTGTCAGCCGGAGCGGTTCTTTCGCGATGAGGTGACTCACATGGGGTTCTACGCGAATCAGGAGATCAAGCCTGAGATCGCGGAGATCCTCTATGTGGAGGAATCGGTCATCTTCACCGAGGCGGAGGCAACAGCTCGGCTGGGTTCAACCCACGCCGACGTTCGCCGAGTCGGCGAACTGATCCAGGAGCAACTCCGTCAAGGCACCCGAGAGAGCGGTCAGGCCTACAAAGTGGTGCTGTTGTCACCGGCGACAAGTGCTCAGACGCTCACGCTCGCACACGCCGTGCGCAACGACAAAGTCACTGCAACTGGCAAGCCATGGGGTTGGACACTGGGGCAGAGGTACACGAGTCGGAGTGCGCTCCGCCGCGGTCCGCTGGTCACCTCCCAGCTCGATTCGGTCGGTGACGAGATCTGAGGCGACACCGGGGCGGCCGAGGGGAGCCAGAAATTGGTGGGCGTGGACAACGTTCTATTAGTCACAATATGGACAACACTCGATGTGAGACGCCTGAACGCCGCTGAACGTTGACTTGCCCCACCGACTTGGAACTCCGATGCCCGCACATCCACAGACCGGCCCGACTGCGCGTGCTCTCGGCACCACTCACTTCAGGCTTCCCCTGATTGCTCGGATCGTCCTGGTCGCATTAGTGGTGCTGGTGTACCTGGTCGTCGTCACAACGTTCGTGCGCCCCTGGATTATCCGGTCCATGATGCTTCACGGATGGTCGGGGCTGGACATCTATTCTGCGTTGGTGGCAGTGGCCGCTGTGCCTGCGTTCGCCTGGTTTGCTGTTCTTTACAGTCAGGTGGCGTTCGTTCGAGTGCCCGAGTCGGATCGCGAGCCCCGCCGCTGGTACCGACTTCAGGTCTGGCTAGCCATAGCTGCAACGGCAATCGCGAGCGTGGGCGTCAGTGGGGTCCCGCGATCTGGCGCCAGCTGGTGGGTGGAGCGGCTGATCGCCGACAACGGATACGAAGCCGGCAACGCCATCGCCGCGGCCTCTGTGACAGCATTGCTGGCCCTGATTCCCACTGCTGGGCTCGCCATGGCGCTGTCGATGTGGTCGACGACGGGACGTGAGTTGGGTTTGCGTCACCGAGGCCGAACAGGCGCATCCATCGTGATTTTCGGGGCGTGGGTCCTGCTTGTGGCTCTGGTCGGCTGGGCGGTCGGCAAGCCGTAATGTCCTGGGCGGTTCATGATCCTGTCCGGCCCCCTCACCCCACCGCGTGCCGGAACACCTTCGCCGGCTTGCCGACCACACCCTGCTGGTAGGCATCCGTCTCCACCAGCTGCCCCAGCATGTAGCGCCGGAACGTGTCCTTCCCGAGTGGCTCGCCCGCGATCGCCGAGTGCAGCCGCAGCAGCTCGAGCAGCGTGAACTCCGGCCCGAGCAACCGCTCCGGGTCGGCGAACGCACGATACGAGTCACGCAGCGTGTCCACCGCCATCTCGATGATCTTTTCGTGGTCGTAGACCGTGCCGTGCACCTCGGCCACGGGCGTCAGGTCGACCTGGGCGACGGATGCCTCCGGCACCACCACGAGATGCGCCACCGACATCACCCAGCCCCGGTTATCCCGGTCCGGAGCATCGAAGACGTGCAACTGGCGCGGCCGCAGCCCCTCGATCTGGGCCTTGTCGCGCAGGGACCGGAGCACGGCCTCCGCCAGCGTCTCACGCTCGTGCACGAACGTTCCGGGCAGTCGCCAGCCGGTGTCATTCTGCACGAGCGCGACGCACAGGGCGCCGTCCTTCACCGTGAGCACGGCCGTGTCCACCGCCACCGACGGGCGCGGATAGTCGGTCAGGAGCTTGTTTGAACTGTCTCGAATTGCGATCACTAGGTAATTGTCGCAGGGTTGATCTATGTTTGGAATAGATCAAGTTTGATCGAATCAAAACCCGAAGCACCACAACACAGGGGGACCAGATGAACCACACACTCCATGTTGGACACGGCGCCAGCTTCGGCGCGGTCGACCCGATGCCCCTCGAACACGGAGGAGACGCCCACGGTGTCGCGCCGATAGTGTCGAGGAGGGGGAAGTTGAGTCTGAGCGGCATCCGTCACCGTGATCGTCTGGTGCTCGCCACGGTGTTCAACACCACGCACCCGCAGATGGAAAACGCCGGGGGGCAGGCATGACTCTCACACGTCCGGAACGCTTCGACTACGCCTACCTCGGTGACGTCTCCACCCTGATCCGCCACCCCCAGGACGATGGAATGTGGCTCGGCGCGGCCGGAGCCCTCGACACCCTCCCCGACGAGATCGACGCGGTGGTCTCGCTCTGCCGGGTAGGCAGCAGGCAGGTGCCGGCGCGCATCCGTCATCACCTGCAGGTGCGGCTCATCGACAAGGATGACCCCGCGGAAAACCCTGACCTCGACGTCGTGCTCATCGACACCGTGAACGCCATGGTCGCGCTGCGGGCGGAGGGGCACACGGTGCTGCTGCACTGCGCGCAGGCACAGAGCCGCACTCCGTCGGTCGCAGCGCTGTATGCGGCCCTGCACCGGGGCGTGCCGATCGGGCGGGCGCTCGCCGAGGTCGTGTCAGCGCTCCCCGCGGCGGCGCCGAAGCGGTTCCTGCGCGAGGCGATTGTTCGGCTGAGCGCCACCGGTGGTCGAGCTTGTCGAGACCTCGACACTGGTCTCGACAAGCTCAACCACCGACGGATGCCGCCCCACAACTGAACCTGACCCCCAAGGAGACAGCATGATTGACGCAGCATCAAACGATTCCGGCAACAACTTCGTGACCAACGATGATGACGGCGAAGGCCGGGGCGACGGCTTCGAGGAGTACAACCCGCCCGCCGACCGGTTCCTCACCGCGCAGGTGTGGTGGATCGCGAGCGAACTGGTGCGGCGGCATCCGCACCTGCGCATCTCGGGCCACGAGGTCCCCGGCGACGGCCGCCTCGTGATCGTGCATGATGAGCAGGACGGCATGAGCATCCAGTGGGATCTCGTCGGCGGCTGCAAGTTCCTGGTCAACGGGGTCGTGAACCGCATCAGCTGGATCGAGATGATGGCGGCGATCAGCCCGCACGAGACCGTCAAGCGCATCGAGGTGGCGACCGGCCTCGGCATCCCGAAGGCCACACCGGTCACGACGCCGCGGTCGCTCACCTACCGGGTGATGGCCAGCGCGCTCGCCACCGCGGTCGACGACCGGCACGAGTGGTACGCGGTACCGGCCCCGATGATGCCGACTGATGACCCCGACTGCCCGTACTTCAACTCGGTCCCGACCGCGCTCGAGGCGCGCGATGATTACACCCGGGCGGCGCTCGAGCAGCTCGAGTCGACCGGACGTGGCATCCACTTCTTCCAGCCGTTCTGGGCACTGCTGCGCAACCTCGAGCCGATCGCGATCTTCGATGCGGCCGGGGTGATCCACACGGTGCTGGGCGCGACCGAGCTGATGCCGGCCTACGAGTACATCGACCGCAAACTCGCCCTCACAACGGCCCGCGTTCTGGGCCCCTACCTGCCGTAAAGACACCCGATCCAAGGAGCACCACCATGACGAACCACGAACCGCCCGCACCCAAGAAGATCCTCTACATCGACCTCGACAACACGCTCGTCGACTTCCCGAGCGGCATCGCGCGGCTGCCCTTAGGAGCCCGAGTGGAACGTGCATAACGCGGCGATTTCGGGGGCATCGCTCGTAGTGGTGATACCAGCCTAGTGAGTGAACCACTGATGCGTGGGGTGCGTTGACTCTGGCCTTTGCGTCGGCGCGAGAGGGAATGTCGGCCCGAGCATTTAGGCTCTTGACCGTGGTCGTGTCGGACACGGACACACCAGCCAACATCCCGATTGCTGGGACGTATATGGGACAGAATGTCTCTTATGACGCCCAGCGTAATTCACTCCTCGCGCCCTGAAGCCCACACTTTACTGTCGGCCCTGAGAGACCGTTTTTCACAACGAGAACTCGCAGACAAGCTTGGTGTGAGCGTAAAGACCATCGGGAGATGGGAGCACGGTGTTACCTCTTATCCTCGATTTTTGGAGTACGCATTGAAGGCCATCGCAGAATCGTCACCCATCACCCGAAAAGTGAGGCCCGAATTCTCAACAATTGATCTTTTCGCAGGTGTGGGAGGGATTCGCACCGGCTTCGCGGCCCACGGTGGGGAGTGCGTGTTTACCAGCGAATGGAACAAATTCTCGAAGGTTACGTACCTCGAGAATTTCCCGGAGACTCACGAGTTCGTGGGAGACATCGTTCCGTTCCCCGCGTCTGACGTCCCCGATCACGACGTACTACTTGCGGGATTCCCGTGCCAGCCGTTTTCCATTGCGGGCGTCAGCAAGAAGAATTCGTTGGGTAGGGCTCATGGTTTCGAAGATCTCACCCAAGGAACGCTCTTCTTTGACGTTGCCCGAATCATCGCGGCCAAACGGCCAGCAGCGTTCTTGCTGGAAAACGTGAAGAACTTACTAAGCCATGACAAAGGAAACACGTTCCGCGTCATTTTGGACACTCTCCGGAATGAACTCAACTATGAGGTTCACTACAAAGTGATCGATGGTGGTCATTTCACGCCCCAACACCGAGAGAGAATTCTGATCGTAGGGTTTGCGGAGCCAACGGAATTCACTTGGGACGACTTGATACTGCCGAACGAGCGCCCAGTGCTGGGAAGTATTATGCACAAGGTAGACGGGTCTGAGCCTTACCTAGAGCATGATGGCGAGCGGTTCTTCGACCATTCCACCGTGTCAGTGCCACCGAAATATACTCTAACTCCCAACCTGTGGGCGTATCTTCAAGCCTACGCGGCGAAACACAAGGCGGCCGGAAATGGGTTCGGGTTTGGGCTCGTCACGCGCGAAAGTGTCACGCGCACGCTTTCCGCCCGCTACCACAAGGACGGCTCCGAAATCTTGGTGAGCCAGGGTGAAGGCCAAGTCCCTCGCCGGCTAACGCCGCGGGAATGCGCTCGACTGATGGGCTATCCCGACGAGTTCCGCATTCCCGTCAGCGACACGCAGGCCTATCGGCAATTCGGCAACAGCGTCGTCGTCCCCGTGATGGCTGAGGTGGCTCGAATAATGAAGCCTCACGTCGCCGCGGTTAAGGAGCAACGTTCCGCGGCAAGTGCGCAAGTACGTGCTAGTTGACTCACCAGCGGGCAGGCGAATGCGGGATCAAGTGTCTGCACGGTGACCAAAAGTGCGAAAAGTTCTAGGGGCTAGGTCTATTTCGCGGCTACTAAGCGCGGACGATCGTGTCTTGGCTGTCCACGCTCGGCGCTAGAAGACGTGCTTATGCCGAACGGCGATCACGATCAAAAAAATTGGGGGCATTCACGTGGAATATGGATACTTGTCAGAGTATTTCGACGGCGTTGCGACGAAGCGCCTGAGCGCTGTAGAGAGCGATCCAGCGAGGTCGCACCAGCATGAATTTCAAGCAGTCCGGGCAATGCTCGATTTCATCGGAAGATCCAGCGAGCCGACCGCCTTCCCAGCTCGGTTCATGTATCTCACCGACGATGGCCCTGAACCAGTCCTCGTTGATGATTCCCTTACTCTGTATGACTCGCGTCGCTCCAAAGCAAACCGATCGCCAGAATACCGGTTCTATTTCGCGAAGAACGATGTGACGGATTTGATGGCCCCCGGGGATTTGCTGGTACTGGCCAAGCAGAAGGGGGGCGATCTGCTTGTGTTGGTGGCAGAGAACGGTTCCAGTATCGCGTCACAGCTTGAGTGGCTCTTTGGATTAGGCACTCAGAACCTTCCCGGGTTTTCCGTTCGGAGCGACCTCACACATGAGGGGGACCGCCTTGAACTTGCCTCGCGGCTAGTTCTAGAGCACATCGGAGTCGAAGTTGAAGTTACTGACGATTCCGTTCTAGGCAAGATTCTGGATAAGTTCGGCAAAGTGTGGCCGGCTACGAACGCGTTCTCCCCTTTCGCTCGCTCGCTCACGACCGAGGTTGACGCAATCGGCGACCCTGACGGGGCCCTTATCTCCTGGGTGGACCGAGAATACGTGCTCTATCAAACGCTCGAAAAACATCTCATCACAGAACGGCTAGATATCGGTTTCACTGGCGAGAGTGCGGTGGAGGCGTTTTTGGCTTACTCCCTCAGCGTCCAGAACCGCCGCAAGAGTCGGAGCGGTTCGTCGCTTGAGAATCACATTGAGGAGATCCTCAAATTGAACGGGGCGGCTTACTCGCGAGGAGCCAAAACCGAGGCCAATTCAAAACCCGATTTCCTATTTCCAAGTGCGGCGAAGTACAACAATCCTGCATTTCCGGCGTCAGAGTTGCACATGTTGGCCTCCAAACGTTCGGTTAAGGATCGCTGGCGACAGATCCTTGCTGAGGCGGAGCGTATCCCGGTGAAGCATTTACTGACGTTGGAAGCTGCCATTTCGAAGAGTCAGACCGACGAGATGATGCGTCAAAATGTCCGCCTTGTTATCCCTGGGGCTCTCCAAGACACATTCACCGAGGCCCAGAGGACGCAGCTCACCACTGTCAAGCAGTTTCTGGAGCTCGTAACCACCGGCTGACCTCAAATCTCGTCTTGATTTCCTGCTCGAGACCGATACGCGAAATGTATGGAAAGAAGCTGTTCTGACTAGCTGCCGGTAAACCCGAGTAATTCCATGCTGGCGCTCATCTGCATCAGCGTGCGCGCCTGCAGTTCTGTCGGAACTCGCCCGGCTTCCCCAGTAGCGAAGGAGAGGATGCTGATGTCTTTGGGTGACAGCGACTTCATTTGCCGGCCAAAGAATCGAAGGTTCACCCAATATTTGGGGCCGAGCTTCATCACCCTCACCTGAGCGTCTATGCCTGAGTCCATGCGCTGCTCTCTTTTCGCGTCGCGCACAACAGCCCGGCGCTCCTCAGGAATCAGGATGAATTCAGCGAGTGCATCGCTTAACGGGGTTCGGTCGGCCTTAACTGCGTCCCAGCATTTCTCGCGCTTCGCCCACTCAGTCACGTTGACTACCGGGCGGTCCTCGTCTGTGAGGACGTTGAAGACGCTCCTCGCGATCGGTTCGATCTCCCGTAGGAGGGATTCCGGCACGTTCTGCGAATCCCAGATGGCCGCAAAGTCGAGGTCCCCTCCTCGGCCCGATGTCTGGATCATTGACGAAAGCTTGGCGAGGGCGTAGGTCACGATGTTCGCTAGATACCCGCTCGAGTACCAGTCTGCCTTTTGCACCATCGCTCGAACTGAGTTGAAGAGAATGCCCTTCGCAACGAGTCCGCGATAGTACTCATCGCCAAAGGCTGCGCCGTCGGCACCCCACGCTTTTGAGATCTCGTCAGCGAAGGAAAGGAAGTTCTTCTGAGCTCCCGAGCTGACGATGTGCGGCCGCTGGCTCCATGTCGTGATGAACTTTGCCGCCTCGGTCTTTGTGACGACTTGGGCTTTGGGGTTCTCCGTTTCGAAGCGACGAGCTTCCGCAATTCTCAGCTTCGATTTCTCGTTGAGGTACTGACCACGGGTGCGCTCATAGAACCACTTAGTCTGGTAGTGAGTTCCTGCCCTGGCTGGAGCCAGCATCCGCCGAGATTTCTCTTCCATCCGCACGTGGAAGGGGTGGTTGGAGAAAAAGTCGGCTTCGCTTACGCGGTTCTGCGTGTTGGCGAAGCGGCTAATCTTTGGGACGATCTCGGCAGCGTCCGACTCCTGAACGACGATCAGCTTCATCTGCACGTGAACGTCGGTTAGATCAGCCGCAGGGTCGTCCTTTTTGACGTAGAAAAGGGATGCCGTTGTCTGTCCACCGTTGACGATCTGCAGATCCTTGACGTTGGTGAGCCACAGGGCCCCATTCTCGGACCTGGTTGACACGGCGGTTGCCGTGGCGGTGATTCCGTTGTTGTACGCCAGAAAGCGTTCGGGCTGCTGCATGACAGTCCCACGGATTCCCTTGTTCACGTTACCTCGCACGCTGAGGAAGGAGCGAACGTTTGCCTCAAGAACGCGCCCGCCATACTTTCGATAGACGCCGGCCAGCAAGCTTCCCGGCAGCACCGCGAGATACGTTTCGAGATCTGCTGATTCGAACTTGGCCTGCAAGCATTGCACGCCTAGTGGCGCCCATTCGGTCAGATCTATATCGATCTCCTCGCGGCCTAACTGCGATGCCTCAACGCGGTGGAATCGCTCGATGTCCCACAGATGGAACTCGACGCTGATGCCGCCTATCTCGACCGAATCAAAGCTGCGTGCTCGAGAACTGAGCTTCGCGTTTGTGATCAGGTAGAGCCGGATTTTGAAAGTCGTGGGCTTGCGATCACGGAGTTCGACAGCCACTTGGAAAGCCTGAGAACTTTCCTCGAGGTAGTTCGAGAACGAACCGTCTAATGAGGCTTCGACGAATGCTTCTAGAGTTCCGAATTTGCGTCTGGCCTCGCTGTCGGTGAGCGTCGCGATCTCGTCACCCGCGATGTAACCAGCGACAGCGAGAACCACATGGCCAGTTTCGTCTCCGAAGTCGACGCCATCGAGCTCAAGCTTCTTGTTGCGTGCTCCAGTCCCTTCAAAATGACAGGCGATGAGGCCATCGACTTCCTCCACTGCGGACATGCGCTTCGCGATCTCGTCGACGAAGGCATTCTGGGTGAACGTGCCATCCGAGGCAGCGGCGGCCCGAACCGTGTTCTGGAGGTCGGCGTAAAACACTTGGAGATCGTCTGACATCAGGAGCATGATCCGTTTCTTCTAGCGCGCTTCAAGTGATACGGGCTGGGCGCGAATTTCGAATTCATTGAGAGAGGCCAACTTGAGTTGGTAACGAACGGCATCTATGGCCAGCGGAACGTGCTTCCGGAGGAGTCGGGGGAAGCCGACAGCCACGTCAAACGCACGGAGCCCGCCAATCATGAAGAATTGGTCCGCGTAGACCTCATCGGCAGAATCGAATCCCAGTGCCGCGAATCTGTCTTCCAAGTCTTCGAGGGGCTTCGGCATCCCGGCTAGTCGGGTTCGGAACTTGTCAACCAAGCCCATAAGGGACACGCTAGCGCCTGTCGGAATCTCGATTTCTTCAACGGTAACAAGGCACAAGGCAAGGGGCGCCCCATCGATTGGGTCGAGCTGATCGACTGAGGAAATGTCGACAAACTTCGACCCGCCGTGAACGGACTTGACTTCGTAAAGGCGCCCGTCGGGAGTTCGGTAATCCTGCGGTGCACCATAAGGCCCGTGCCATGACATGAGGATCTCGGCAGGCGAGTAGCGATCGCTGAGGTGTTCCAGCCCAAACCAGAGCTCAGCAACAAGGCCGCGAACCTGCTCCTTGGAGAGGCGCCTTGCGTATCTATGACTTAGAAGCGTCTTCCACTGGTGCAGAGTTTCGAAAAACAATTTGAGGGCACGTTCGGCATCGTCCGTTTCGCCGGAGCGACGAGCCAATTCCATGCACATCCCCATGAAGGCGTCGGAATACTCGCGGTCCTGAAGGGTCAGAACCACAGCCCAAGTCTTGTCGGCTAGTCGCTCACGCCGTTCCACCGTCACGATGGTCGACATCTCCGGTATCTGCGGTTTATTAGCCGTGATCAAGAAGAAGACTGGCTTCGACGCCGCGTCCGCGCCGAAGTACAGGTGAAGGGGATGACCATCAAGGAGGCGCTGTCGTGGACCTCCGGCGTCGAGCAGCTTCCGCCACGTCATAGTGTTCGCGTTAGCCGACATTGTTGGTGTCCTCGGCATCGTCGACAACGTCTGCTGCCAGCCAGAGGCGCTGAGCCGCCTTGGTGAGAATGTAGGTGACGCCGGGCTCTGCGACGGCACGCCCGTCTGCGTCACGAATTCCTGGGATGGCAATCTTGATGGCGACGAGCGGGTCCTTGGGAAGAGCTGCACCGGTTGATGAGGTTCCTTCCACGAAATAAAGCAAGAGCGTCGGACGCTCCAGTTCGAAGACGTACTCGGAGTCAGGAACATTGGCATTCATCGGATTCGCGTCTTTGTAACGCATATCGATCTCGACGACCCTTGCCCGATCAAGGGAAGTCGCGACATCACCGCGCCCCGCGACCCTCTGCTTGTCGCCAACCAGCCATGAGTCGACCTCGGGCCCGGGCTTTATGGCTCGGCGTGGCCTGAGGATTTCAACACCGCCCGCGAGAAGCTTCGACCCGCTGCCACCGATAACGACGACGTCCCATGTCTGCAGATCGCTGGCAGCCGCAGATCTCACAAACCTGCCCAGGGCTCCCCTCTGAAACAGGCCAAGCGACTCATGTGCTTGAAACTCGTCGAGGAACGCCGCGACCCTCTTCTTGTCCACGGCTCGCCAGATGGGTCGGTTCTGCCGAGCGAGCATCGGCGCGCCATCACTAGCAGTTAGGGAATCCATCAGGACCTGTGAGGCGACATGGTTCGCCGCGATCACAACGGGGTCAGACGAGAGCTTGAAGGACTCAATTGATCTGCCTCGGAGCGAGATACTCTTTTCACCAATCTTTGCCGCGCGCATCTTGTTACGGGCAGTTATCATCAAAGCTCCGGGATGGTTCCTCACTGCAAGCCCGTACTCCTCTGGGGTCAGCTTCTGTGCCTGCATTCGCACGAGTTCGAGTCGGAGCTCGTCCAGTGAGTCGGCCGCATGTGTGTAAGCCGACGCCATATCGTCGTCTATCCAAAGACGACAGAGATCGCCGTAGCCTTCCCTGTACCCAAACCAGCGCCCCATCTGCATGAGAGTGTCCGATGCAGCCGTGTGGCGATAGAAGTAGCTGACCATGAGGCCTTCCAAAGTGAGCCCTCGACTCAGGAGATCTCCGCCCACTGCGATGAGGCGCGGTGGCGAATCAAGGCTCAACTCGTCCTGTTCCAGTTTCTTGTCCGTCTTGGAGTTGACGAGGCGAGCCTGGATTTCCTTGACCGCTGACGGCAGTTGATCAAGAACTTCCGACCAGGTGTAACCGGAATTCTCGAATTCCCGACCAAAGGTGTCTTCAAGAGCGCGAAGCGTCTCATTTTCAACGCCTTGGCTGTACATTCTGGAGTGATGCAAGATGGCGTTCCTATGAGTTGCCAGTACTTCGGAAACAAGATCGAAAACTTTGCTCTGTACCAGATTGAACCTCGATACATTGATGAGCATCGCGCGCGGTTCACTTGTGTGCTGACGGAGATCTCTGATTGCGTTGGCGAGAAGAAAAGTTCTGACTGCCTCTGGGAGCGAATCAGGTAGACCTGTCACAGCATGCGTGCTCTTGTGCTTCACCGGGAAGAACCGCTCTGCGTCATCCAGAACATGCAGAGAGCTGGCGGCACTGTCGCGACCGAAAATGGTCTGTGGGCCCACATAGTTTGACGGCGCATCGAGACCGTATATGAAATCACGGGGGAAGAGGTCAGTGTCTTTCTCGTCATCGATGAAGATATTCGCAAACGGGGTGGCGGTGAAACCCACGTAGGAGCTTCTTGAAAACTTGCCCAGGATTTTTTGGATGGCAGCATTTATCGCTGTTGGATCTTCGTCCTCATTCGCGGTATTCACGGAGGCATAGTCTGCTTCATCGTCGATCAGGAGCAGCGGCGCGGACACCTGCCCATTGGCTTGAGCCTGTTTTCCAAGCCACTTTGCCACCTCGTCCAAAACGGTCTTGTTCTTCTTCGTGACGAACACGACGATCATTTCGGGGCCGGGATTGATATTGATCGCCTGATGACTGTTTTTCCGGAAATCGGTCGTCATAGTCGTCATGCTCACCGTGGCGTGATTGTCGGCCAGAAGCGCTCCGATGCCCACGACCTTGGGCTGGTGCGCCTGAGCTGGCCCGACCCGGTGCATAAAAAGCGAGTCGCGACCGATCACGCCCTGATCAACCCGGGACTGGGTCTGTTGGCGGAGGGACTCCGTATTGCCGGTGAGGAGAATGAAATAGCGATAACCAGCATCGGCAGCCTTATCCATCAAACCGATGTAGGTACCCGTCTTGCCCGACTGCACATCGCCAATTACGAGCCCTCGACGCGCCCAAGCACCCTTCTCGGCGGGGTTGCCCAAGTGATCCAGAATTATGTCCAGCGATTGATCGAGCTTGTCAATGACCAGTGCTGGCCTTCCTTGGTTGGTCATTAATTGCGAATAGGCATTCCAGAGCCGCCAGTCGACACTACTCCGACGCTCCTTCAGCCAAGACTTGTGATCTGCAGCATCGACGTAGCCTCCGATTTCCATGATGATGTCATTGCGTTTTGATATTTCATCGAAGATCGCGTCGAAGTGAAGGGCCTCGAGATTCGGTCCCAGGAATTTCAATCCGGCAAGAATGGTCTTCAGAATCGCCTCCGTAGGGACGATTTTGGGGATTGCCGCGTTGAAGACTTTCTTCACCGTGTCGTATTGACCCTGTTGTGCTTCATTCATAGCTAAGTGATTCCTTCGTGATTGTAGAGAGGGAGGCCACGATGCTTTCCTTCTCTGACTTGAGTCGATCGAAGGGTTCCACAGACAGCATCCGCGACACGAAAGACTCGACCGTTTCGAGGGCAGGCTGTGTGCTCGTCCAGATTTCGAGTAAGACGACTCGCAGGTCGCCAATGCCCGACTCGGTTTGAGTCGAAACGCGATCGCTCGACATCCGGTTAAAAAGGTCCTGAACAGGAAATGTGCTCTCAAGTGTTCGGATTATGGTCTCGAGGCCCGAGAGCCCCTCTGTAGTCAGTGAGCCCGTGAGCGCCTCAACAACCGGATGGCTCCTGTTGATCGAATACCGGAATGTGTCGCGGTCTTCCACGAGCTCCCAGGGGCGGATCACGGAATCGTCTGCCCGGTTCTTTCTACCTCGCCAGTTCTGCGTCCTGTGGCTCGGCTCGATCATGGTTTCCGCGAGTATCTTGAGTCGAGCGCGCACGGCTGCGGGCGGAACGGCAGAGGACTTCTTGATATCCAGACTCCAAAGGTGGTCCAGTGCATTCGGGATATCGACCTTGACCCGTGCCAACTTCCCACCTTCTCTTTTCGGCATGAGGCGGAACCATGTTCCCCAGATCACAAGCCGACCGCCGCGGTAGATATAGAAGCCCTGCGATTCCCGAAGCCCCCCTGCTACTTGCGCTCTACGTCGATCACCTGCGGTCATGTTGTTAAGGAACGGGAGAGTGAATGACTGGACCGTGATTTCCTGTCCAAGAAGATCGATGCTCTCCTTGGGAGCAATCTGGATTCCCTTTGCCCTAGTTAGGAACGGATCGGCTCCTACAACGGCAACGCGATTGATGTGCAGGGTGACTTTCGGGAAACCATCGCCAGAGAGAAAACGATGGAAGACCAGCGACAAGTGCTCCCGGGCATCCGCCATATGGCCGTCAAGAAGGGCCGATGGATTCTGGCCTTCCTCCAAGAGACGGTCGAGATTCTGCCAGACCACCAATGTTCCAGATTTTAACTTCAGCAGATCTGCAAAGTGAGGCACGTCGCCGAACTCGCTCTCACCCAGAACAATGAGGCTCCACCGCTGTGTAGCGGCGATGTGATCCAAGTCCCAGACGAGTCCCGTGATGGCGTCACCTTGCTTGCTGATGATCGTCAATCGCCGGCACTGTGAGAGCGATGCCGTCTTCAGCCCGAGCCCAAACCGCCCCAAGTCCCCTTCGTCGCGCTGTGTGACAGAACTCATGCCCGCCAGTTGCATTGCGCGTCTGGCCGACTGGGCATCCATGCCCTTGCCGTCGTCCAGGAATGCCAGGTAGGGGCGATCAGTCTCCGCCGAGAAGAAGATGTCGATATTGTGCGCGGTAGCCGCAATCGAGTTGTCGATGATGTCCGCAAGAGCGGTTCGCAGTGAGTAGCCAACGGCCCTCATCGATTCCATGAGTTGAGCGCCGGGCGCCCAGATCTCGTCCTCCAAAGCACGCCCCCCGACCGTGTGACTCGGTTCCATACCGCGTCGTTGATTCGATCCTAGCGTTCAGAAATGCTGGTCCGCGCAAAGGTTTTGCCCTCCCCGCTGGAGGTCAATCAGCGGGAGAAGTATCGACATCTGTTGTGGGCTGATCATCGGGAGCAGCCCCTCAACCGAGGTGCGTATTCTGGACGCATGATCGACGTGCTGACTCCGGAGCAAAGACGGCTGAACATGTCGAGAATCCGTTCAAAAGACACCAAGCCCGAGATGGCAGTCCGACGGCTCCTTCACGCTCGCGGCTACAGATACAGGCTCCACGTTCGAAATCTCCCGGGCTCCCCGGACCTCGTCTTTCCTGGACGGCGACGGGTCATCTTCGTGAATGGGTGTTTTTGGCACATGCATTCGTGTCGATTTGGCATGGTCGTTCCTGCAACCAACCCAGATTTTTGGGCCGAGAAGCGGCGTGCCACAGTGGCGCGTGATAGCCGAATGATGGGTGAGTTGAACTCGCTCGGGTGGGAAGTCCTGACCGTCTGGGAGTGCGAAGTCAGGGACATGAACGATCTCGAGCGGCACCTCATGAGCTTCCTCGAAGCAGGCCAAGGAAACATTCCACCCGCACCCGCGTTGCCCCTGATATGAAGTCAATTGTGTACAGCCAGACCGGTGACCCGACCGTGCTCCAGCTCGTCGATCGGCCGGTGACCGAACCCGGAGCTGGCGAGGTGCGGGTGCGGATCGTGGTCAGCGGCGTGAACCCCACCGACTGGAAGTCGCGCCGCGGCTCGGCACCGGGCCAGGTGCTCGCGTTTGACGACGTCGTGCCCGGACAGGACGGCGCCGGCATCGTGGAAGCGGTCGGCGCCGATGTGCAGCACGTCAGCGTGGGTGACCGGGTGTGGCTGGCGCTCGCCGCGTACCAGCGCGCGAACAGCGGCTCGGCTCAGGAGCATGCGGTGCTTCCCGCGGAGCGGGTCTTCCTGCTGCCGGCGAATGCGAGCTTCGACCAGGGTGCGAGCCTCGGAGTGCCGGCGATCACGGCGTACCGGGCGCTGACGGTGGCCGAAGACGGACCGCGGCGGCTGCACCCGGGCGCCCTGGCCGGCAAGGTCGTGCTTGTGGCCGGGGGAGCGGGTGCGGTCGGGCACGCGGCGATCCAGCTGGCCCGGTGGGCGGGAGCATCCGTCGTCACGACTGTGAGCTCGCCGGCGAAGGCGGCGCTGGCCACGGCGGCCGGCGCGCAGCACGTGCTCACCTACACCGCCCCGGACGTCGTCGAGCAGATCCGGGCGATCACACCGGAGGGGGTGGACCTGATCGTGGAGGTCGCACCGGCCCAGAATGCGCGGCTCGACCTGGCCGTCATGCGCAATCGGGGGTCGATCGCGGTCTACGCCAACAACGGCGGCGACCAGGTGACGCTCGACGTGCGGCAGCACTTCAGCCTCAACGTGCGCTACCAGTTCGTGCTGCTCTACACGGTGGGCGCCGACGTGATTCGGGCGGCGGCCGAGGACATCAACGCGGCCCTCGTCGATGGCGCGCTGGGCGTGGGGGAGGAAGCGGGGCTGCCCCTGCACCGCACCAACCTCGCGCACACGGCGGATGCCCACGCTCTGGTCGAGAGCGGGGTTGTGGGGAAGGTGCTGATCGACGTTTCGGTGGAGTGAGCATCGGATTTGTCCCGCTTTGTCTGCGTTCGCGTGGCGGTTTAGGGCCTGCGTCGCAGCAGTCCATGGTTGATCAAGCCCCAATCACCCACGGCGCGATTCAGGTGTCTCGCAACCGGTGCAATGCCCAATAGGTTAGGGCTATGCCTACGCCCTCGGGAACTGAAAACCTCTCCGCAAGTACCGCGGTTGCCGTTGCCGTGAGAATCACGCATGGATCCAAAAGGTTCAGCTTCACTGAGATGGATGACCGTATTCAACGGGATTACCTCGATCAGAGTGATTCGCCGAGCGTGGTCCGGGTTGTTCCCCTCCTCAGAGTTTTCACGGAGGAGGGGTCGAGGCGCATTGCGGTTGGGAATGTTCGAATCGTCGTGAGCGGAGCCCGCCACGTCGCCCTCGAAGTATTCCTGGATGGTACGTGGACGGAAGGAAACGTGAAGGATTGCTTCGTGCCGCTGAATCTGGATGTTCCGGGGGAAGCCGAAGACCTCCTTCGTGCGACAAACGTACTCGAACAGATACTCGTCGATTCGATTGATCCGCAACCGGGCCTCACGGATACGACCAATGAGTTTCATGCCGCATACATCGCCAAGGGTATTGCCGAGTGCTCGCGCAATGCGATCGCGCACGTCAGAGAGGTTCGTTACGGCCTGGAACGACAACTCGCGGAAGCAAGCGCGAAGTCGAATATCCAAGGGTCGCAGGCATCCATCGTCTCAGCCCTGTTGCAGCTGGGGATCATTCTTGGGCGGGGCGCGGACAATGCTCGAGAGGTAATCAGGGAGGGTCTGTGGGTCTTCCTTACGGACTCGTCTGCTTATCACTCGTACCGTGTCGTACAAGACCCACGCATCATCAACGGCGCCCCGCCGGCAACGGAGCTGACGAGACCATGGATGAGACTCCACGACGCGGCGATTCGTCAATGCACCGAGTTGCGCGGACAACTCGACGCTGAGTCCGCGAGTGTGCATGCGCTGCTCTCTGCTGCCGCGTCCGTGTCGAGTTCGCGGGAAGCCGACGCGCAGAGCAATTTCAATACTTTGGCTGCGGTTGCCTCTCTTGGCCTGGGTATTCCGGCGCTGGTGCTGGCACTGTACGGAGCCGATAGATTGCTGCCGTTGGATACGCTGCAGAGGCAGTTTGCCTTCCTGCCCGTGGCTGCAGGCCTTGTATTCGCTACGGTCCTGGCAATGAGGAGATCTCCAACCGGAAAGCACCGTCGGGTGTGGCTTGCGGGCGCGATGACCGCCTTGCTCTCGCTGCTCGGGTTGCTCATCGTCGCTGGGCTGATCGCACCCGGTTCGTAGTCATACGCTTTCCGCGGCTGCTGGTGCAGCTGGGGATTGCGTAGGTTTACGCAGATGATCCCTGCGCGACGATGCAGCCGACCCACACCCCGTCGCGAGCTCGGGTGATACCCACGAACAGTTCGCGACGGTCGCGCTCGTCACGTTCGATCTGGGAGTCGGTCCACCCCGCTCCGGTGACGCCCGGGGACATCAGGTGTTCGGTGATCCAGGGCAGCAACACCTGCTTGAACTCCAGCCCCTTGGCACGTTTGATCGTGCCGACCTTCACGGCCTCCGTTGGGCAACCGTCGTAGTCGGTGAGCTCGACCACGGGAATCCCCGCTGTGCGAAGCAGCATCACCGCGTCACGCACCTGCCAGGTGGTGGAGCAGAGCACGCCCACGTCACCCCAGCCCACACTCACGCTCTGCGTGGCCCGGCGGATGTGCTGCACGAGTTTGCCGTCGTGCTCTGTTCGGGTGCGCGCCCGGGCGAAGAGGGGACGTTCTCCGTGTCGCGGCGAGGTGATCGCGGCGGTGCTGGCTGCGGTGCCTTCGATGTCGACATAGCTGTCGCCGTCGACGACGCGGGCCGCCAGGGCGAGGATCTCGGCTGTGTTGCGGTAGTTCACGTCCATGATCACACCCCGGCCGGCAACGGAGAGGCCGGCCTCGGCGAGGGTGTAACCGCCGGGGTAGATGGTCTGCTGGCCGTCGCCGATCAGGGTGAAGGCATCCGCGCCGTCACCGGGCACCACAGAGGCGAGCATGCGGATCATTGCGCACGACAGATCCTGCGCCTCGTCGACGATTATGGCGGTGTAGCCGACCATCGGTTTGGCGCGCAGGGACGCTTCGGCGAGCAGGATCAGGTCGGCGAAGTCGTGCACCTCTCGAGTGCGCAGACGCGATTCGTAGCGCTGGTAGAGCGCCCAGACCGAGCGGCGCTGGTCGAGGGTGAGGCGGCGGCGCCGGCCGATGCGGGCACAGTCGGCGTACTCGTCGAAGGTGGTGAGACCGCGGCCCTTGATCACGTGGTCGAGTTCCTCCCGCCAGTAACGGGAGTTCGTATCGATTTTTGTCAGCGGGTCGCAGGTCTGCTTCCAGGCCTCGTCGAATGACTGATCGGCCAGCTTGCTGTTGACACGCACGTCGATGCCGCGCTCGTCGAGCACTTTGCGGGCGAATTGGTGCACGCCGCTGAACTCCACGCGACCTGCGACATCCGGTGCCATGCGGCCGAGCAGGTTGCTCAGCACATCGGGCAGCGTGCGCACGAATGTGGTCACGAGCACGCGGGCGTTCGCCTGCGACCGTGCCAGGTACGCGGCACGGTGCAGCCCCACGACGGTCTTGCCGGTGCCTGCAGCCCCACGGATGCGAGAGGGCCCGTTGAAACTGCGGCGCACCAACTTGACCTGGTCGGGATGCAGGAACGTCATCCACTCCTCGATCGGAGGGGCGAGGAGTCCCTCGAGGATCGCAGCCTCGATGTCGCTCTCGCTCGGGAGATGGTCCAGATCAAGAGCTGGTTCCGGGCCGATGATCGGTTCGGGCAGGGTCACGTCGACTGGGGCCGGCGCGCCGATCAGGGGGAAGTGCTTGATCGCGGCGGCCAACACCTGCTCGACGGCAGACGCGGTGAGGCGCTGCCCGCGGCGGGCGATGTGGCGCACGATGTCCCCTTCGCCGACAATCTCGACCCCGCCGACCGACGCGTTGACACCCTTGTGCCCGGCGAAGACGACCACGGGTCGCACCTCACCCGGGGCGAGGCCGATCTCGGCCAGAGCCGCCTCCGTCTTCCAAGCGAGGTCGGCCAGACCATCGAACTCGTCGGTGACATCGGCTTGCCCGCGGAACACCCGGCCCGCCGCGATGATCGGGTCCTTCCAGGCCTTGGTGTCCACGATGAACAGGCCGCCCGGCCCGACGACGACCATGTCGACCTGAGCACGACGGCTGCCGGGCCACTGACGATCGGGCAGGAAGTGGTAGCCGGCCGCGGCGAGAGGGGCGAGAACGTGGGCGATGCGTTTTTCGCTGTCGGCGGCGGCGAAGTAGTTGGCGGCCTTGGCCCGTGAGGATTCAGCGGCGAGCGCGTGAGCTTCTGAGAGCGCCAGTTGACGCGTCGCTTCGCTCCATGCCGATCCCCCTGCCGACATTCGTTCCCCCGAGCCTCGATATCGCTGAGCTTATCGGCACGGACGGGGTCGGGGCCTCCAGGCCGGCACGACGAGCCACGCGACAGGGTCAGACGGCCGGCGCCGCGGCATCCGTCACAGCGTCGAGCACGGCCCGCACCGTCGCCGGATCACCGAGGATGCGGAAGTGCCCGCCGACCCGCAGCCGGATGTTGCGGGCGCCGACGAGTTCGCTGCCCTCGGGAATGTGCGGGTCGAACACCCCGTAGATCGACGTGATGCGGCCGTTGACCCGGCGGTCCAGACCCAGGTCGTGCAGGGCCGCGTTGGCGGGAGCGAAGGCACGGATGGCTGGCACCACCCAGTAGCGCGCGTAACGGGAACCGCCGAAGGGAGCACTGATCGCGGTCATCGCGCTCACCCGATGCTCGGGGTCGGCGGTCGTCATCAGCTGCTTGCCGATCAGGCCGCCCTTGCTGTGCGCCACGATGATGACGCCGGTCAGGTTCTCGCGCTCGAGGTAGTCGGCGACGGTGGCGGCGGCATCCGTCAGTGAACGCCGGTTGCGGCCCAGCTTCGCCACCACGTGCACCGGATGCCCGTGGTCATGCAGAGTCTGGATCAGCGGCCGCATGAACTGCCAGGATTCGTACACCCCGGGGATGATCACGATCGGGGCCCCGGCGCCCGAGCGGAAATCCGCCGGCCGGGCGCGGGACAGGAAGGCGCGCGTCTGCCCGATCCCCGCGTAGACGTAGTCGAGCAGCCACCACCGGCCCTCGCGCAGATGCCGGGTCAGCAGGCGCGGGCTCAGCAGGCGGCGGATCATCGTTCCGGCAGCGCGATTTGTTCCGGGCGCGCGATCGACGGATGCCGCCGAGCGTGCCCCTCGATCTGGGCGGCAGTCTGCTCGGCGGCGCTGTGGTGCACCAGATGGCGATGCCCCGCCACCTCGAGGAGGTGCCCGTCGGGCGCGGCGGCGGCGAGGCGCGCGCACCAGTCGCTGCCCGACACAGGGTCGTCGACGCCGCGGATCACGAGGGTGGGGGAGCGCACCTCGCGGAGGGCCAGGTCGGTGCGGTAGTCGAGCATGAGCGCGAGCTCGGTGGAGAACCAGCGCGGGCCGCACTCGAGGTAGTCCTGGAAGACGATCAGGTTGCCCGACGGGGACTCCTTCACCACATCACGGGTCAGACCCATCGCCTGCTGCACGGCCGTGGCGCGGCGGGGATCGGTGACGGGGCCGATCAGAACCAGGTGGGAGACGGCATCCGGTCGCTGCCGGGCCAGCTCCGTGACGAACTGGGCACCCATCGAATGGCCGATCACGACCACGCGGGGCACCTCGAGGTGATCCAGAAGCCGGCCGATCAGGGTGCCGTACTCTTCGACCGCGAGCGGCCGTTCGGGCCGACGGGTGCCGCCGAATCCGGGCAGGTCGAGCGACAGGGTGTGCCCGGTCACGGCCAGGCCCTGCTGCATCCGGCGGAAATACCGGTACGACGCCCCGATGCCGTGCACCATCAGATACGTCGGCAGCTCCGGCGCACGCGAGGTGCTGGAGAGGGAGTGCACGGTGAACTGATGCCCGTCCAGTTCGACGTGGCGAACCCGGGTGTTGTCGGCGGTCACACGCCGTCGTTCGGCACTCGCACGGTCGGTGGTCGTCACGTGGTTTCCTTCGGGTTCAGGTGCGGGAATCCTAGCAAATCGCAGATTCGGGCGGCCGGGGTGGTGGCGGGAGCTGGGGCATCCGTCACTGATAAGACGGATGCGGAACGGATTCGTCACGCCATGATTGAAGGCATGGCCCATCGTCAACGCACACCCGCTGAATCCGACCCGTCTCGCGACCGGGCGGACAAGACCTGCGCCTCGTGCGGGCGGCGCATCGAGTGGCGCGCGAAGTGGGCGAACAACTGGGATTCGGTGAAGTACTGCTCCACCGCGTGCCGGGCACACGGAGTCACCGCGACCGACCTCCGGCTCGAAGCGAGCATCGCCGCACTGCTCAGTGCGCGCGCGACGGATGCCACGATCTGCCCGTCCGAAGCGGCAAAAGCGGTCGGCGGCGAGGCGTGGAGCGACCTGATGGAGCCGGCCCGCCGCGCCGCACGCCGCATGGTCGCCCGCGGCGAACTGCAGATCACCCAGGGCGGGACCGTGGTCGATCCGTCGACCGCGAAGGGCCCGATCCGGTTGCGGCGGGTGCGGTAGCCGGTCCGGTGACCCGAGCGACGTGAGCATAACTCCTGCAAATTCTGCCGGACGAGTTACTCACCCGCGCAATCACGCGGCACGGGCGCAGAGACTCACCCAATTTGCAGGAGTTATGCGAGAAGGGCGGGCTTTATCGGCGCCAACTGACCTGGTCGCCGCCGCTATGGGTGAGCTCCCTCGTGGCTCGTCAATGCCCTCGTCGCGGACTGCCCTCGTAGCGGACTTCCCTCGTCACGGACTTTCCCCGGTTGCTGGTGCCGCTGGGGATCGCGTAGGGCGAGCGCCGCCCGACCTGCGGCATTGACGACTCGGCGACCCGCGCACACACTGTCAGGGCAAACACTCGCGCACCAGAATCTCGGGGAGATGGCGAAGTGGAACGAGTTGTTGTGGCCCTGGCGGTGTACGCGGCCCTTGCCGGTTTGGCCCTGTGGCGCCCCAACGTGGGGCGCATCGCGATCGGAATCTTCTTTGCGCTCATGGCTCTGGTCGTGAACGGGCTGGTGCTCACCGTGGCCCCCGGGCTGTTCGTGGCGATGGCCGAGGAGGTGCCGTTCCTCTGGTACCGCGAGCTCATGCTCGCGGTGGTGTCGCCCCTGCCGCAGGCGTTCGGCGTCTTCATGGTCGTGTTCGAACTGACCATCGCCGCGCTCATCCTCAGCCGGGGAACAGCCCGGCTGACCGGCCTGCTCGTTGGTGCCGCCTTTCTGGTGGGAATCACCCCGCTGGGTCTGTACACCGTGACGAACCTGCTGCTGGCGGCGACGCTGGTCTACCTGTTCTGGATCGACCCGGCGAATCCCTGGCGCCAGGCGCCGACTCCGCTGGCCACCGGGTCCGCCAGGCGCGATCCCTGACACCGGTCCGAGCACTGGGTGGGCCGCCGATCGGTCGGGTGAGCACCGACCTGATATTCCTGGCCACCGAGCACGGGTCCACACCGATGAAGACCTGTCGAAAGCGGTGTCAATCCCCTGCTGCCCATGACTCTCTCAGGTAAAAATGAGGGTTTGTCCAGAAACGTGGGGCATGGTTGTCGTTTCGTCTGCGCCGCCCTCCGAGAGCGCAGATCCGATGCTCAGTGAGCCGGTGCGCTCACGCGCGCGGGCTTGCGTAACACGGAAGTCACCGTCTTATATGCCCGAGTCACCCGAAGAACTCCGCGTCCGCTTCGCTGCCCAGAACAAGCGAAGCAACGGCACACCCAGCAGGAACAGCACCACCAGCAAGCACGGCACCAGCACGATCAAGGGCCCGCGCCGCATCGCGCTCATCGCCGGCAGCGTGCTGGCCGTCTCCGGCCTCGCGGTCGGCGCCGGCTTCGCGGGCCAGGCTGCAGCGGCCACCCAGGCCCGCGTCTCGGCCACGGCCGAGCTCGCCGACAGCACCGGTCTGCACCGGGAACAGCTCGGCGCCTACAGCGCGGTCGCCAAGGCGCACGCCGACAACTCGGCGTCCGTCACACTGGACGAGGCCAACCAGGTTCTCGCCGCCAGCCAGAACAAAGTGGATGCCTCCGGCCTGACCAAGGCGGCCAGCTCGCTGGCCGGCTACGAGGTTCTGCCCCTCGACGAGATCGCCGCGCTGACGGCGCAGACCAAGGCCGAGACCGCCGCGGTCAGCGCCGCCGCCGCCGAAGCCGACCGGGTGGCCGCCGAGGCCGCCGCAGCGGCATCCGCTGCCGCCGAAGCCGCCCGTGCCCAGACCCTGGCCGCCGGCAACACGCCCGCCGGCGCGCGCGCCACGGCTCAGGCCATGGCTTCCTCCCAGTACGGCTGGGGTGCCGACCAGTTCTCCTGCCTGAACCAGCTGTGGCAGAAGGAATCCGAGTGGAAGTTCGACGCGGTCAATTCCAACGGCGGCGCCACCGGCATCCCGCAGGCGTTGCCCGGCAACAAGATGGCCACGGCCGGCAGCGACTGGGCGACCAACGCCACCACGCAGATCGCCTGGGGCCTGGGCTACATCAAGGCCTCGTCCTACGGCACTCCCTGCGCCGCCTGGTCGCACTCACAGGCCAACAACTGGTACTGATTCCCTGAGCGGGGATCCCGCCCGGTGACACGACAACTTTGAGGGGTGCGACGCCCAGTCGCACCCCTCAAAGTCGTCGGTTCGTCGGTTCGTCGGTTCGTCGGCGCTTCGCGGGCAGCGGGCGCGATGCGACGCCGGGCTGCACTAGCCTTCGAGGAGCGGATGTTGTGGGGACAGCCGGCACACCAGGGGAGCGGCAGCATGCAGGGGAACGCATCGACCAGACATCCGTTGCGGCGATTCGCCCAGGTCATTGCGGGGCTTGCTGTGACAGCGCTGCTGGCGCTCGGGATGCCGCTGGTCGCGAACGCCGGCACCGGCGACTTCACGTTCACCTCGTTCGAGGCCGACTACTACCTCTCCCGGGACGACGCCGGGCACTCCACCCTGCGCACCGTGGAAACGTTCGTGGCCGAGTTCCCGGACTTCGACCAGAACCGCGGCATGGTGCGCGTGATTCCGAACGACTACGACGGGGTGCCGCTGAACACGACCGTTCAATCGGTCACCGACGCCGCCGGCGCACCCGTCTCCTTCGAGGTCATCGACCAGGGTGACAGTCTCGAGCTGCCTCTCGGCACCGACGATTTCGTGCGCGGCACGCAGACCTACGTCATCGAATACACGCAGCAGAATGTGGTGCGCGCCTTCGCCGACACCCAGAACGACGAGTTCTACTGGGACACCAACGGCACCGGCTTCGACCAGCCGTTCGGCTCGGTCACCGCGCGCGTGCACGTCGACCCGAGCGTCACCGAGTTCCTCACCGGCGACACCGCCTGCTATTCCGGCGGCCAGGGTGACACCGCGGCGTGCCCGGTGACGGATGCCGCCTCACCCGACTTCGGCGCGATGTTCACCTCCACGGTGCAGGGCCTCGGCCCGCGGCAGAACGTGAGCGTGGCCATCGGCTTCGCTCCCGGCACCTTCCTGCAGGTGCCGGCCTCCGCCGGGGGCAGCAGCGACAGCGGCGACGGCGATGAGGGCATCCCCGCTCTCGTCCTGCAGATCCTCGTGCTGCTGGTGTGCGTGCTCGGGGCCGTGGCCGCGGGCATCCGTCGCCTGTTCGCCCGGCGGGACGCTCGGGGACGGGGCACCATCATCGCCCAGTACAGCGTGCCGGAGGGCTACAACCTGTTGGAGGCGGCCGACCTCGTCGGTCGGCCGAAGACGGCCGTCGCCGCACAATTGGTGAGCTTCGCGGTGCGCGGCAATGTGCGCATCCTGGACTACCCGGTCAGTGACAGTTCCGCCGAGTACACGCTGCAACTGCTGTCGGTCGACGGTGTGGACACGCAGGAGCGCGAGCTGTTGGCGACCCTCTTCTCGGGTCTGACGGTCGGCGCCGTGCGGGAACTGGGCACCGTCGACAAGATTCTCGCCCGCCAGCTGACCGACCTCCGCCCTGCCACCAGGCGCCTGGTCACGGCCCGCGGTGGGCGGGTCAAGGCCACCAGCCCGGCCGGCAAGAAGATTCTCAAGGCGATGTACATCGTGGCGGGGATCGGAGTCGCCGGGGTCGTTCTGGTGTCGATCATCGACTGGGCCTGGCCGTTGATCGGCGTGATCCCGTTCTGCCTCCTGATGGGGGTCTTCATCGGCGTGGCGGAGTTCTTCGGCCGCTCGCAGTTCGTGCTCACCGACGCCGGCGCCGAGCAGCGCGACTACCTCAAGGGGATGAAGGTGTACCTCGAGCTGGCCGAGGAGGAGCGGTTCCGCATGCTGCAGAGCCCGGAGGGCGCGCTGCGGGTCACGGTTCCGGCGGCGGTGCCGGGGCAGGCGACGGTCGGCAGCGCCGCACCGGACACCCTGGAGCGGGTCAAGCTCTACGAGAAACTGCTCCCGTTCGCGGTGCTCTGGGGTGTCGAGCGGGAGTGGGCCAAGGAACTCGTCTTCCTCTACGAGCAGGGCGCGCCCGAGCCGTCCTGGTACGGGTCACAGAACGGTTTCAGCTCCCGGGGCTTCGGGAACGCCCTCGGTCACATGGCCGGGGCCGTGGCGACCTCCTCCACACTGCCGCACAGCTCGGGCGGCGGCATCGGCGGTGGCAGCTTCTCCGGCGGATCCTTCGGCGGCGGGTTCTCCGGCGGCGGTGGCGGCGGAGGGGGCGGCGGCGGCCGCTGACCGAGTGGCGCCGGGTCCTCCAGCTGCCGGCGGACTTCGCTGAGGGGGCGTAAATCGACCTCAGGTCACGTCGGACTGCACGTTGCGACGCACGACTTCCGTGATGCGCGCGACGACATCCGTCGGGGTGAATTCCACGAACTCGGTGTTGTCGCCCACCTCGGGGGTGTGGCCCGGGGTGATCACGAACGCGTCTCCCGCCGAGTAGACCTCGTCACCCTCCGGACGGTGCATCGTGAGGCGACCGCTGATCACGTAACCCCAGTGGTGGCCCGGGCACAGGTCGTCGGGCAGACCGCGATACAGCGGCGTGAAGTCCACTCCGGTCTCATACTTCTCGAAGGCCACGATGTATCCGTCGGCCTCGATCTGGCGGCCCTCGTAACCGGGCATCCGGGCGTAGTGCGCGACGTTCGTCTGGTCATCCCTGGCGATTTTAGGCATGGGCTGTCTCCGTCCGTTCGGGCGCCCCCGGGGCGAGGTCGCCCAGCCATGGTGCACCTGCGGGCACGGCCGGTCGAGGGGTTGCGCGCGCGCATCCGACGGATGCCGCGCTGCGGCCTACGCGGCGTCGCGCGGCATCCGCACGGTGAGGCTGGCGGCATCCACCCAGGTCTTGAGCGCGACGGCGGTGCCGAACCCGTCACCGTCGAGTTCGATCTCTTCCGGGCCGCTGAGGCGCAGGATGAGCTTCGTTCCGGTGGCGTAGTTGAGCGCGTCGACCTCGCCGGAGCGCAGTTTGCGCCCGAGCTTCGTGCGGCTGAGCACACCGTTCTCCCAGATCACCTTCGTCAGGATCTGCACCCAGCCGCCGAACCCCTCCGGCTTCAGCACGACCACGTCGAAGACGCCGTCGTCGAGCGCCGCGTCGGGAATGAGCTCGATGCTGGCCGGCAATGATCCGCAATTGCCGACCATGATGGTGTGTGCGCGCAGCGACCGTTCGGGCTGGTTGTTGAGGCGATACCGGAAACGCAGCTCGCTGTCATCCTTGCCGACCGCGATCAGGGCCTTCACGTAGGCCAGCCAGCCGGCCTTCGCCTTCAGGGCGTCGTCGGTGTTCGCGAGCATCTTGGCGTCGAGACCGAGCCCGGCCATCACCAGGAAGGTGTGCCGGTCGACCGACCGGTCCGCGCGTTCGATGTCGATCAGGCACACGTCGATGGCCCGGTCCCGACCGGTGAAGGCGGTGCGGATGGAGAGCGCGGCATCGTCGAGGGGCAGTTGCAGGTTGCGGGCGAGCAGGTTGCCGGTGCCCGACGGCAGCAGCGCGAGAGCGCAGTCCGTGCCGTGCACCGCCTCCGCCACGGCGCGCACGGTGCCGTCGCCGCCCGCCACGATGATCACGGTTGCTCCGGCCTCGATCGCGCGGCGAGCCGGACCCTGACCGGGATCCTCCGCCGACGTCTCGAACCACAGCGTCTCCGGCCAGCCGGCCTCGGCCTGCTCGGCCGCCACGGCGGTCTTGAGATCGTCGAGGTTCACCTTCACCGGGTTGTACACGACAGCGGCGAGCCCGTGGTCGGCCTGTGCGTCGCCCGCCTCGTCGGCCTGTGCGTCGCCCGTTGCATCGCCCGGTTCGGCGGCGTGCGCATCGTCGCTCAGAGCGTGCTCGGGAAGGGCGTCGTCGTGCAGGTCGGTGCTGGTCATGGGATCCGTTCGGGTGGAAGCGGGCAGATCGGTCTCACTGATCGGTCTCACTGATTAGACGCATACCGGCGCCCATTCGTCACACGGCGCTGCCGGGGGAGGGTCTTCCCAGGCGCGGACCGCCTCCTTATGCTGGCAGCAATCGCGTCCCCCACGCCATCGCACACGCTATTGCACCCGCCGTTGCACACGCCGTTTCATTTCGCCCCAAGGCTGGAGACTGTCATGAACCCGGAACGCCTGCCGAAACCCCCGGCCGACCCGTGGCCGACCGTGAAGAACCTGACCCGCTCCGTGGCGGCGACAACGGCGCTCCTCGCCCGCGGCCGCGTGCACCTGCCCCGGCCGAACGTGGGCCGCCGGCTGCCCTTCACCGACGGCAGCGAGGCGGTGGTGTACCGGGAGACCGTCGTCGGCCGCGGGCCCACGCGCCGGCCGGCCGTGCTGCTGGTGTCGTTCCGGCTGCTGTACGTGCGGGGACGCGGCCATGATCTGTTCCGGGCCGAGAGCATCCTGAACACGCCGCTGTTCGTCGGTTTCCCCGGCTACGTGTCGAAGCTGTGGCTCGGCAACGACCAGAACGGGGTCTACCGCGGCATCTACGAGTGGGACGGCCCGGTGCGCGCGGAGAACTACGCGCGCACGCTCTGGCGGGTGCTGGCGCTGGTCTGCGAGCCCGGTTCGATCCGCTACCGGGTGCTGCCGGGCATCCGTCGGGACGACTTTCTGGCCAACCCCGTGCTGGCGACGGATGCCGGCGCGCCCGCCCCGCGCACGGCCGCCGAGGCCTGGTGGCTGCCCGCGCAGCCCGTTCCGGCGGTGCGGAGAGCGGGGCAGGACGCCGCGCAGGGCGCCGCGCAGAGCGCACGGCGCGGCGCAGGTCGGGGCTCGCGGCGGTGAGCGGGTCGGCCGCCGAGATCCTCGTGGTGGGGGCCGGCCCCACCGGGCTGGCCCTGGCCCTGCAGGCGCACGACCACGGGGCCCGGGTGCGCGTCATCGAGCGCCGGGCCGAGCTGTTCCGGCCGTCGAAAGCGCTGTTGATGCATCCGCGCACGCTCGAGCTGCTGCGTCCCCTGGGCGTGACGGATGCCCTCCTCGCCCGCGGCGACACCACCGCCTCCGCGCAACTGCACCTGCGTTCGCGGGTCGTGACCGTGCACGTCGAAGCGCTCGACCTGCCCGGCACGGCCTTCCCGCACCTGCTCGTGATCCGCCAGGCCGATGTGGAGGCCGTGCTCGCCCAGGCGCTCGAGGCACGCGGTGTGAGCATCGAGCGGGGAACCGAGCTGCGGGGGTTCCGGCTGCAGCCCCGGCGCGCGGTCATCCGCCGGGAGGGGGTGCAGGAGGAGATCCCGTACCGCTACCTGGTGGGCTGCGACGGCGCCGCCAGCATGGTGCGCGGCCGGGTGGGGGCGTGGCGCGGCGGCGACTACGCCGAGGAGGTCGTGTTCGCCGACCTCGAGCTGGGCCCGGAGCCGGGCCCGGACCTGGGCCCGCACCTGGGCCCGCAGGCCGGCGTCGGCGACTCGCTCGAGCCGACCGTTGCGCATGTCGCCGCCGCGCGAAGCGGGGTGCTGTTCCTGTTCGCGCGTGGTGAGCGCGCGGTCTGGCGGATGCTGGCCTCCCGTCCCGCGGGCCGGGCGCCGGCCGCGTTCGGGCAGCCCGGTGCTCACGTGCCGCGGGCCGAACTGCAGGCGCTGCTCGACGCCGCCCGGCTGCCGGCCCGCATCAGGACGGTCGTCTGGTCGGCCCCGGTGCGACTGCAGCACCGGCTGGCCACGCATTTTCGTCGCGGGCCGTTCTTCCTCGCCGGCGATGCCGCCCATGCGCACTCCCCGGCGGGCGGCCAGGGCATGAACCTCGGTATCCAGGACGCCCTCAACCTCGGCTGGAAGCTGGCCTTCGCGCAGAATGCTGCGCGCCCGCCGCAACTGCTGCTGAACTCCTACGAGGCCGAACGGCGCCCCGTCGACCAGCGGGTGCTGCGCGCGACGCACGTCATCTTCTGGGCCGAGGCCAGCCGGCATCCGTTGGCCCAGTTCCTTCGCGCGGTGCTCGTGCCGATCGGCGCCCCCGTGCTGCCGTGGCTGACACGGCGGCGGCGCCTGATGGCGGCCGGCGCGCACACCCTGTCCCAGTTTGGGCTGCGCTACCGGCACAGCCCGCTCTCGGTCAACGGCGGACTGCCGGCCCCGACCGGCCCGCACCCGGGCGACCGGCTGGCCGACACCGAGGTCACCTGCGCGGGAGTGCGGGTGCGGCTGCACAACCTGCTCGCGCGGCCGGGAGTGCACATCCTGCTGCAGGCGGCGGCGGCCGACCCGGCGATCCCGCCTCTCGCCCCGGCGCTGACGGATGCCCGCGTCCACGTGCACCGCCTGACCGACCGTCCCGGAACGGGCGTGCTCATCGTGCGACCCGACGGCCATGTCGGGTTCCGCGCGGCATCCGTCGACCCCCTGCAACTGCTCGGCTGGCTGCGCCTGATCGGCCTCGGCCCGAGCGACCCGCTGGGCTGAGCGGCTTGGCTGAGCGTCCGGGCTGAGCGGCTGGGCTGACCACCGACGCTGGTGCCGTGCCGGGCGATCCGGGGCGGCGGTTTCGGGCGTCTCGGGGCGCGGGTACTGTCACCAACGGTTCCCGCGGAGCCGGCTGTGCGCCTCCGAACAGTCACCGACACGAAAGGGTCGATTCGATGCCCCCCATGACAGAAACGAAGAAAGCCACCGATGCGCGCTCCCAGGTGCGGCGAACCGGCACCCTGCTCGGCGGGATGCCCTATCTGAGGTTCGGCACGGGCACGCCGCTGGTGGCGATCCCCGGCCTCCTGCAGAACTACGAGCCGGCGGTCGGCTTGGAGCGCATGTTCGCCGCCCAGATGCTGATGCCGCTGGCGACCCGGCACCGGGTGCTCCGGTTGACCCCGCATGCAGGCCTCGACCCGAACGCCGGGATGGCCGACATCGCGCGGGACTACGCCGACGCTCTGCGCCTGGAGTTCCCGGGGCCCGTCGACGTGATGGGCACCTCGACCGGAGGGAGCATGGCCCTGCAGCTCGCCGCCGACCACCCCGATGTGGTGCAACGGCTGATCCTCGTCTCGGCGGCCTACGCGATGGGGCCCAATGCTCGGAAGGTCATGCGACGCGTCGCGGAGGAGGTGCTCGCCGGGCGACCGCGGCAGGCCAGCCGGGAGATGTTCCGCATCAGCGGCGACAATTCGCCGAGCCGGCTGGCGGCGGGAATGGGGTGGTTGCTGGGCCCGATGATGTTCGGCCGGTCCAGTCCGGACCTGATCACCACCATCCGCGCGGATGACGCCTTCAACCTGCGCGGACGGCTGGGAGAGATCGAAGCGCCCACTCTGGTGATCGGCGGCGACCGGGACGGCTTCTATCCGCCCGACCTGTTCCGGGACACGGCGGCGCTCATCCCGAACGGCCGGCTGATCCTGTACCCCGGCAAGGGCCACCTGGCGGCGAGCACGGATCCCCGCCTCATGCCGGACGTGCTCGAGTTCCTCGACGGTCCGGGCGCAGCGGGCCGGGGTGCTGCCGGGCGCGCGGGCAAGCGCTCCTCGTCTCTGTAGGGCCGGCATTGCCGGTGAGACGACAGGTTTGAGGGGTGGCGGCATCCGTCGGCCCCTCAATCTCGTCGTCTCACCGCGTCAAGGCTGTGCCGAGCGGCCCAGTGTCGGTGGCTGCACCTAGCGTGATTCGTATCTACTCACAGACACTCGTGCCGAGAATATGGAGAAGACGATGAAGGCTCTAGTGGCCACCGAGGCAACCCAGGGCGCGCACCCGCGGGACTTCACGAGCTGCATCCCGGGGGAACTCGTGTGGATGCTCGACCCGTGCCCGACCAGCGCGGCCAATCCGAACGGCCGGTGCCCGTGCGGGCGCTTGTTCTCGGGTTTCAGTTCTGACGGCACCACCACGACAGCCGTCGTGCGGGAGATCCCGGGGTTCACCCGGGACGACTACGAGGTGGCGCTGCGGGCCAGCTTCGAGGCGGCGGGGTGGTGCTCCTGCCGCACCCGCACATCCGTGCCGACGGCCGTCGACGCGTTGATCCGACTGGCCGCCGCCTGGGCCGACGGCACCGTCGTCAGCCGCCGGCTCGACGTGATCACCCCCCGCCGTCGTTGATGCCGCCGCTGGTCGAGCCTGCACCGGTGGTCGAGCCTGCACCGGTGGTCGAGCTTGCCGAGACCCGCCTCGCCGCCTCGCACTGCTCGCCCCCCGCTCAGCTCAGCGGGAATACGATCCGGGTCCGCCATTTGGCCGGGTCCGGTTCGCTGTCGGGGCCAACCACGTACTCCTCCCACATATCGGGTGAAAGGGTCAGCTTCTGCTCCGTGAGCCAGACGGTGAGTTCGGCGTAGGTCTCGGTCAGGGTGTCGTACGACCCGGTGTGGATGGCTTCTATCGCCGGGCCGCCCGGCAGCGTCTCGACCACCACTCCGGGAGTCGGCGTGACCGGCTCGGCCACGGGGAACCCGGCCGTGACGTCCACGGTATCGGTCGGTACGCCGTGATACATCGAGATCGGAGGGCCGGCCGGGTGGGCTCCCTGCTTGCCGATCTCGGTGGCGGCGGTCTCAAAGGCCCGCCCCATGAACTCGGTGAGGTTATCCATTCGGGGCGTTTCGTGCACGCCCACCAGGGTGCGCGGTTCGAGTTGGATTCGTTCGGCTTTCATCGTGGGCTCCTCGCCGGTGGCTGGGACTGACAACGGATGCCGACCTCGGCCGAGGCCGACGGCCCCCAATGTAGTCCCCGCGTCCGGCCCGCGGTAGGGCGCCCGCCCGCCGTGAGAACCCGACGCGGGCGCCTGCCCTAGGTGAGGGCCGGGATGATCGCTCCGGAGAAGACCTGCCACGCCAGCGCGGTTTTGGCGACCAGGCTCAGCGTGATGTAAGCGCGCTCGCCGCGGAGGTAGTCGCGCCAACCACCGATCTGGCGGTACTGCAGAACCTGGTTCACCGCGAACGTGTTGAAGAACAGGAACAGGGAGATGATGATGCCGTAGACGAAGGCCGGTGGTTCGGCCTCGCTGGTCGAGCCGGGGCCGATGAAGTAGATCAGGATGACGACCCACGGCACCACGCCCACCATCGACCCGAAGATGAAGGGCAGGAACTTGCCGTTGCCGGGTGTCTCGTACTTTTCCTGCAGCGCCCCGAACATGATCATGGCGGCGTTGGCGGCGAAGATCGAGAACAGGGCCGCGATATCCGTGATTCCCGTGATCTGGGCGATCAGCCAGATCATGATCGAGGAGCTCAGGGAGTATTCGACCCAGCGGAAGTAGTTCCGGTTGGCTTTGAGGCCGGCCGCGTAGCGGGGGAAGAACTTCGGCGACGAGATCAGGAAGTGGAAGAAGGCCGACAGGGCCAGAAAGGAGACGACTCCGATACCCACGTTGACGTCGAAGAGCGTGACGCGCTCGGGCGGCAGCGGCACGCCGGGCGGACCGGACAGGTAGTCGGCGGTGACCGCGAAGGTGACCTGCGTGCTGAGGAGGGTGAGCACGTAGGCGAAGCCGAGAGCCTGCACGAGGTGCAGGGAGCCGGCCACGATGTTGTAGATCCTGAGGCGGGAGATCTTCTGATCTGTGGTGTACGTCTTGCGTGCCATCATGGCTCCTTAACGGGCGGGTGAGGCCGAGAATAGCAGGATCCCGGCCCCGGCTCCCCGTAGGCGTCGCCGCGCTCAGACCACGCCGAGCGGAACCTGTTCCCCGGACGGCACGTCCACCCGTATCCCGTCGCCGGGCGAAACCGTTCCGCCGACGATGACGACGCCCATGATGCCGGCCTTGCGGATCACCTGGCCCGAGGCATCCGTGGTGATCAGGCGTTTCATCAAGCCCTTCTGCAGGCCGTTGATCTTGGAGCACGGGTTGCGCATTCCGGTGATCTCCACGACGGCGTCGGCACCGAGCCGAAGCCGGGCGCCCCGCGGAAGGCTGAACAGATCCAGCCCGCGGGTCGTGACGTTCTCGCCCAGTTCACCGGGGGAGACCTCGAAGCCGGCGCCCTGCAGCTCGTCGAACAATTCGGCGGCCAGGAAGTGCACCTGGGTGAGGTTCGGCCGGGTCGGATCCGTCCGCACCAGGTAGCGGTGCTGCGTGGTGGTTCCGGCGTGAGCGTCGCCCTCCACCCCGAATCCGGCGATCAAACGGATGCCCGGCACCGTGGCCTTGCTGAAGCGGTGCCGGTCATCGCGGCTGACCGACTCCACCGTGGCTGTCACCGTAACCGGGCCCATCGCATCCTGCTTCATGCCCCGAGTCTCGCACGGGCGTCACCGAGAATTCACCCTGCCGATATAGCATTTCGCCGTCGCAAACGTAGGCTGGGTGGGTGTTCATCGAGTCGAGTCGAGTCGAAAAAGGTCAGTCGTGAAAGTCATCAGCTACAACCTCCGCAAAAATCGTGCCAGTGGAGAGCTCATCGCCCTGTCCGATCACTACGATCCGGACGTCCTGTGTCTGCAGGAGTGCGACACCCTGGAACTTCCCGAGGAGATCGGTCGTCTGCACCTGGCCGACTCCACCGTGCGCAATCGCCTGGGCCTGGCGATCTACTACCGCAAAGACCGGTTCACCAACGAGAAGACCCAGACCTTCGCGTTGAAGAAGTCGCTGCACGACCGGGTTCTGACTCCCGCGCACGAGCGCCTGATCGGCACCCGGCTGACCGACATCGTGGCCCACCGTGAGCTCGTCGTCGCGTCGTTCCATGCCGCGCCGCTGACCGCGCTCAATTCCCTGCGGCGCAACCAGATCCGTACCGCGCACGAGGAACTGAACCTGCTCGGCCCGGGCCTGCCGACCCTGATGGTGGGCGACTACAACTACCCCATCTTCAAGGGGCGCCTCGGCGACCACGTCACCCAGTCCGGCTACGACCTCACCTTGAGCGACACCCGCACCTACACGCGGTACAAGTTCTTCCGCGGCCACTTCGACCTGGCCACCTCCATCGGTCTGACCATCGACAGCGTCGAAACGCTGCCGCTGGGCACCTCCGACCACCTGCCCATCCTGGTCACGTCCACCTACAGCGACGAGCCGGTGAACGCCACGAACATCCCGGCCAGCCTGGCCGAGGTCGAGCGCGCCCCCGGCGGCAACTTCGTCATCTAGCGGCACCCGGAACGGTGCCCGGAGCGTCGGCAGCTAGCGGCTGCCGCCGCGGGACCAAAGGAAGTGGGCGCGTACCGAGAGCGCGCCGCCGATCAGCAGGGACAGCCCCGCCAGAGTCAACAGCGGCGTGAGGAACTGGTTGGCCGTGACCGCATTGAAGATGACCAGCGCCACCGCGAAGGTGCTGAAACTGAACCCGGCGATCGCGCAGGTGTTGAAGGACCAGTTCTTCATGCGGGTGGTTCCTATCCGGTGGGAATCAACGGCCGGGAGGGCGTGAGTCTTCACGGTAGCAGGGCGTGCGGGCCCGGCCCGGCGGCAGTGGCTGAGCCGTGCGTGCATAACTCCTGCAGATTCTTCGGGAGAGCCCCGAAACGGGCGAAAATGGGCCGTTCGCAGCCGAATTGCAGGAGTTATGCCCGGGGGCCGGGTCGGCAGGGGGCAGGGGGCCGGGGCCGGCCGGGGGCCGGACGGAGGCAGGGTCAGGGGGTCAGGAGGATCTTGCCCACGTGAACGGATGCCTCCAGCCGGCGGTGGGCGTCCGCGGCCGCCTCGAACGGGAAAGTGCTGTCGATCACCGGGCGGAAGCGGCCGGATTCGAGCCAGGGCCAGACATCCGTGCGGAGGGCCTGCATGATCGCCGCCTTCTGCTCGAACGGACGGGCCCGGAGGGTGGTGCCCCAGTAGCGACCGCGCTTCAGCATCAGGTGGAACGGGTTGAAGTCGGCGTGCTCGCCGCTCTGGTTGGCGATCACCATGATGCGGCCGTCGACGGCGAGTGCCGCCACATTGCGGGCCGCGTAGGAGCCGCCGATGATGTCGAGGATCACGTCCGCGCCGTGCCCGTCGGTGGCGGCGGCGATCTCGGCCGGGAAATCCTGCTCGCGATAGTTGATCAGGATCTCCGCGCCCAGGCTGCGGCACACCGCGAGCTTCTCCGCCGACCCGGCCGTCACCGCCACCCGGGCGCCGGCCAGCACGCCCAGCTGCACGGCGGTGGTGCCGATGCCGCTGGCCCCGCCGTGCACGAGCAGGGTCTCGCCCGCGGCCAGCCCGGCGGAGAGGAACACATTCGACCAGACCGTGGCCAGCGCCTCGGGCAGCCCGGCGGCCTCGATTAGGTCGACGGAATCCGGAACCGGCAACGCCAGATCCTCGTGCACAACGGCCTCGGTGGCGTAACCGCCGCCCGCGAGCAGGGCGCACACCCGGTCGCCCCGCGCGAACCGGGTGACGGCGTCGCCGGCCTCGATCACCACCCCGGACACCTCCAGCCCGGGCCATTCGGGCGCGCCGGCCGGCGAGGGGTAGCTGCCCTGCCGCTGCGCGACATCCGCCCGGTTCACGCCCGCCGCGGCCACCTGAATCCGGATGTCCCGGGCCCCGACCACACGGTCGGCCACCGTCGTGAGGGTGAGTCGTTCGGGGCCGCCGGGGGAGTCGATCAGAATCGCGCGCATCCGCCCATCCTACGAGCGCCGAGGGTTCCCGTTCCGGTCGAGAGTGACCGGTAGAACGGGCACTCTCGACCGGAAAGGTGACTCTCGCGCGCCCGATTCGGGGACCCGCCGACGGGCGAGTGGCGGATCAGCGGAACAAAACTACGATGGATGAGGGGCCCACGTTCGCGTCGGAGAACCCACGGCTCGACGGTGACCGCAACGACGCGGAAGCCGGATATCTGATGGAGGCTATTTTTCAATGACGTCTGAGTCCACCCGTGCGGGTCTGCCCCCGCAAGACACGCTCGACGCTTTCCTCCTCGACTACTACGAGCACCTCGCGGGCGAAGACCGCCAGAACTACGACGTGGAGTTGCTGCGCACGCGGGCCCTGCAGCACTGGCAGGTCGCCCGGGACCGGATGCCGGGCGCCGCCCGCGTCGAGATCCGGAACGAATCCGATCGCAGCGTCATCTACGTCGTCATGGACGACATGCCGTTCCTGGTCGACTCGGTCACCGCCGAGATCGTGCGGCAGCACGCCGCCATCCACCTGGTCGTGCACCCGCTGCTGGTCGTTGCCCGGGACCGTGACAGCCACGAGCTGCAGAGCGCCGCCCGCGTGTCGGCGACCGCCGCGAAAGATGACGCCAGCCAGCGCGAGTCGTGGATCGCGATCGAGATCGACCGCGCCACCGACGAGGCCCAGGTGCGCCTCCGGGCCGGCCTGCTGAAAGTGCTCGGCGATGTGCGGGCCGCCGTGGAGGATTGGCCGGCGATGACCCGGAAGGCCCAGGAGATCGCCGCTGCGCTCGACGAGGTGGCCCACGCCGAGGGCATCGAGGACATCCGGCAGGCTCAGGAGCTGCTGGGCTGGCTGGGCGGCGACAACTTCACCTTCCTCGGTTACCGCGAGTACGACCTGGAGACCGTCGACGGCGAAGACGTGCTGGTCATCCGCGAGGGCAGCGGCCTGGGGCTGTTGCGGTCCGAGGATGACGGCCACCAGATCCAGCACCTCACGGATGCCGGCCGCCAGAAGGCGCGCGAACGCGCCGCCCTGGTGATCACCAAGGCGAACTCCCGCTCCAGCGTTCACCGTCCGGCCTACTTCGACTACATCGGCATCAAGAGTTTCGACACCGAGGGCAGAGTCGTCGGAGAACGCCGTTTCATCGGCCTGTTCGCCGCCACCGCCTACACCAGCTCCGTGAGCGACGTTCCGATCCTGCGCGACAAGGTCGACGCCGTGATGACCCAGGCCGGGTTCCCGGCCGGGTCGCACAGCGGCAAGGACCTGATGGGGATCATGGAAACCTACCCGCGCGACGAGCTGTTCCAGATCGACGTGCCCACCCTGCTGACCACCGCGCTCGCCATCCAGCGCCTGCAGGAACGGCGCCGCACCCGGCTTTTCCTGCGACCGGATGTCTACGGCCGTTTCATGACCGCCATGGTCTACCTGCCGCGTGACCGGTACACGACCGCCGTGCGGCTGCGGATCGAGGAGGAGCTGCGGGTCACCTTCACCGCGGAGTCCGTCGACTTCGAAGCCCGCATGACGGAATCCGCCCTCGCCCGGCTGTTCTTCCGCATCCGTTTGCCGAAGGACGCCCCGGCCGTCTCCGTCGACGCCGCCGCGCTGGAACGCCGCCTGGTGATGGCGGTGCGTTCCTGGTCGGAGGGTCTCAGCGAGCAGCTGCGCGAGAGCCGCCCGGTGGATGAGGCGGAGCGCCTGTCCGACCTGTGGGCCGAGGCCTTCCCCGCCAGCTACCGGGTGGACTACGAGATCGAGAACGCCCTGCAGGACATCGGCCGGTTCGAGGCGGCCGACGCCGCCGCGCAGGACGCCCTCCGCGCCGGCGTGGGCACGGCCCGCCCGGGCCTCTACGTCTATCTGCCCACCGGTGCCGGGGAGATCCCGGAAGAGGATGCCCGCATCAAGCTCTACATGATGGAGCCCAAGAGCCTCAGCCAGATCCTGCCGTTCCTGCAGAACCTCGGCATCGAGGTGCTCGATGAGGTGCCCTTCGAAATCGAGACCGCGGACGGCCGCGCCTTCTACCTCTACGACCTGGGCCTCAACTACCCCGAGGGCGTGGACCCGATCACGACCGGCGCGCTCCTGGCCGACTCCTTCGGCGCCGCCGTCAGCGGGGCCATCCAATCGGACGGCCTGGACCGCCTCGTGCTGCGGGAAGGCATGCCCTGGCACCGGGTCGTCATCCTGCGCAGCTACGCCAAGTACCTGCGCCAGGCCGGCAACACCAACTCCTACGGCTTCATCGCCGACACCCTGCTCGCCAATCCGGCCGTCACCCGGGGGCTGGTGGAGCTCTTCGAGGCCCGGTTCGATCCCGACCTGGCGGAGACGGAACGCATCCGTCGCAGCCTGCAGGTCACCGAGGAACTCACAGCGGCCATGGAGCAGGTCACCACGCTCGACGCCGACCGGGTGCTGCGCACCCTGATCAACCTGATCGAGTCGTCGCTGCGCACGAACTTCTTCCAGGACAAGCCCTACCTGAGCATCAAGCTCGACCCGACCTTGATCGACCTGCTGCCGTTCCCGCGGCCGAAATACGAGATCTGGGTGTACTCCCCGCAGGTGGAGGGCGTGCATCTCCGCTTCGGCAAGGTGGCCCGCGGCGGGCTGCGCTGGTCGGACCGGCGGGAGGATTTCCGCACCGAGGTGCTCGGCCTGGTCAAGGCGCAGACGGTCAAGAACGCCGTGATCGTGCCGACCGGCGCCAAGGGCGGCTTCTTCGCCAAGCAGCTGCCCGATCCGGCTCTCGACCGCGCGGCCTGGATGGCTGAGGGCATCGCGAGCTACAAGACGTTCATCCGGGGGCTGCTCGACCTCACCGACAACCTGGTGACCACGCCGGAGGGGGAGATGCTCGTGCCGCCGGCCCGGGTGGTGCGACACGACGACGACGATTCCTACCTCGTCGTCGCCGCCGACAAGGGCACGGCCACCTTCTCGGACGTGGCCAACGGGCTCGCCGCCGAATACGGTTTCTGGCTGGGGGACGCGTTCGCGTCCGGCGGTTCGATCGGCTACGACCACAAGGCCATGGGCATCACCGCCCGCGGCGCGTGGGAGTCGGTCAAACGCCACTTCAGCGAGCTGGGCGTCGACACGCAGGCGGAGGACTTCACGGTCGTCGGGGTGGGCGACATGTCCGGCGACGTCTTCGGCAACGGAATGCTGCTGTCGCAGCACATCCGTCTGCTGGCAGCCTTCGACCACCGGCACATTTTCCTGGACCCGAATCCGGATGCCGCGACCTCCTTCCAGGAACGCCGGCGCCTGTTCGCGCTGCCGCGTTCCTCCTGGGCGGACTACAACCCCGGCCTGATCAGCGCCGGCGGCGGGGTCTTCCCGCGCCAGTCCAAGGTCGTGCCGATCTCCGCCGAGGTGCGCGCCGCCCTCGGGCTGCCGGAGGGCACTGTGCGGCTGAGTCCGCCGGAACTGCTCCGCGCGATCCTGACCGCCCCCGCCGACCTGCTCTACAACGGCGGCATCGGCACCTATGTGAAGGCCAGCACCGAGACGGCCGCCGAGGTCGGCGACAAGGCGAACGACGCCATCCGGGTCGACGGCAAGGACCTGCGCGTCAAGGTCGTCGGTGAGGGCGGCAACCTCGGGATGACCCAGCACGGGCGCATCGAGGCGGCCCTCACGGGTGTCATCCTCAACACCGACGCAATCGACAACTCCGCTGGGGTGGACTGCTCCGACCACGAGGTCAACATCAAGATCTTCGTCGACCGGATGGTCGCCGCCGGCAAGTTGGCCGAGTCGGAGCGGTCGGAGTTCCTCGCCTCCATGTCCGACGAGGTGGCCCGGCTGGTGCTGGAGGACAACGTCGACCAGAACATCCTGCTGCTCAATGACCGGGCCAAGGTGACCACCTGGAGCCCCAGCTACGAGCGGCTGATGGACTGGCAGGAGACCTCCGGTGACCTCAAACGCGAGCTGGAGGCGCTGCCCACCACCGCGACGTTGCGGGAGCGCCTCGAGACGGGGCAGGGTCTGACCTCGCCGGAGCTCTCGGTGCTCGCGGCGTACGCCAAGATCGAGCTGGCCACGTCGCTGCGGGACAGCGACCTGCCCGACGACCCGTGGTTCGGCCGCACGCTGCGCCGCTACTTCCCGAAACAGCTGTCCGAGCGTTTCGACGCCGAGCTCGACACGCATCCGCTGCGCCGCGAGATCATCGCCACCGTCGTGGCCAACGACATGATCAACCTCGGCGGGGTGACCTTCGCGTTCCGGGCCATGGAGGAGACCTCGGCGAACCAGGCCACGGTCGCCAAGGCGTTCGTCGCCCTGCGGGAGATCTTCGAGATCGACGTGCTCGTCGGCGAGGTCAACGCCCTGCCGTCGTCGTTCCCGACGAAGCACTGGACGGCGATCCACCTGGACATCCGTCGCCTGCTCGACCGGGCCGTGCGCTGGCAGGTCAACCAGGGGGCGTCGCGCCCCGTCGGCGAGGTGGTCGCCCAGTACAAACCGCAGATGGACCTGATGCGCGCGCACCTCGACGACTACCTCAAGGGCGGCGACCTGAAACGCGTGCTGTCCCTCCTGGAGACGGCCCAGGAGTGGGGAGTGCCGGAGAACCTCGGCCGCCGCTGGGCCGAGCTCTTCGAAGCGTTCGCCCTGCTCGACGTGGCGCAGATCGCTGCGCAGGTCGACGAGCCCATGACCGACGTCGCCGGCCTCTACTACACGGTCTACGACCGGTTCAAGGTGGACAACCTGCTGGAGCGCATCACCGTGCTGCCCCGCAAGGACCGCTGGCAGGCCCTGGCCCGCGCCGCCCTCCGCGACGACCTCTATGCGGTCGTCGCCGACATGACGCGCGCGGTGCTCACCGAGACGGATGCCGGCACCGCCGACGAACGCGTCGTGGCCTGGGAGACGCTCAACGCGGAACAGCTCGGCCGGGCCCGCAGCGTGTTCGAGGAGGTCAACGCCCTCGGCCAGGACGACATGGCGTCCCTGTCCGTGGTCGTGCGGCTGCTGCGCTCGATCGTGCGCCGCTGACCGGCCGGCGGCGGGCATCCGTCGCGGCCGGACACGTCCTAGTGGCCGCGGGCGATCCACTCGTCGAGGTGCACGGCTTCGGCGCCGATGGTCGTCGACTCGCCGTGGCCGGTGAGTACGACCGTGCTCGCCGGCAGCGTCAGCAGCGTGCCCGTGATCGACGCGATGATCGTGGGGAAGTCGCTGAACGAGCGGCCGGTGGCGCCGGGTCCGCCGTGGAACAGGGTGTCGCCGCTGAACACGGTGCCCAGCGCTGAGGAATAGAAGCAAACGGCGCCGGGGGAGTGGCCGGGGGTGTGCAGCACCTCGAGATCGATGCCGGCCACCTGGATGTGCTGACCGTTCTCGAGCGGACGGCTCGGCGGCGCATCCGGGTAGACCCGGTCCCACAGCATCATGTCGTCGGGGTGCAGATACGTGGGCGCGGTGTGCGCCTTCTGCACGCCGGCGACGGCGCCGATGTGGTCGTCGTGCGCGTGCGTGCAGAGGATGCCCACCAGCTTGCGGTCGCCGACGGCCGTGAGGATGGCGTCGACATCGTGGGCGGCGTCGATCACGACGCACTCGTCGTCGTCGCCGACGATCCAGACGTTGTTGTCGACGTCCCAGGTGCCGCCGTCGAGGCTGAAGCTGCCGGAGGTGACCAGGTGCTCGATGCGGGCGGCCATCAGAGCACGACCACGGAGCGCAGCACGTCGCCGCGGGCCATCTTCGCGAAGGCCTCCTCGATGTGTCCGATGCCGATGCGCTCGCTGACGAATTCGTCCAGCGGCAGGCGGCCCTGCAGGTAGAGGTCGGTCAGCATCGGGAAGTCGCGTTCGGGCAGGCAGTCGCCGTACCAGGACGACTTCAGCGCGCCGCCGCGCCCGAACACGTCGAGCAGGGGGACCTCGAGCATCATGTCGGGGGTAGGCACGCCCACCAGCACGACCGTGCCGGCCAGGTCGCGGGCGTAGAACGCCTGCCGCCAGGTCTCGGGACGCCCGACGGCGTCGATCACGACATCCGCGCCGAAGCCGCCGGTGAGGTCCTGCACGGCCGTGACCACGCCATCCTCGTCGAGGCCGGCGGAGTCGATGCTGTGCGTGGCGCCGAGCGCTACCGCGGTGGCGAGCTTCTTCTCGTCGCGGTCGATGGCGATGATGACGGATGCCCCGGCGAGCCGGGCCCCGACGATCGCCGCGTTGCCCACGCCGCCGCATCCGATCACGGCGACCGAGTCGCCGCGGGTGACGTTGCCCGTGTTCATGGCGGCGCCGATGCCGGCCATGATGCCGCAGCCGAGCAGTCCGACGACCGCGGGGTCGGCCGCCGGGTCGACCCTGGTGCACTGCTTCTCGTGCACGAGGGTCTTCTCGGCGAACGCGCCGATGCCGAGGGCCGGGGTGAGCTCGGTGCCGTCGGTGAGGGTCATCTTCTGGGTGGCGTTGAAGGTGTTGAAGCAGTACCAGGGCTCGGCGCGCTTGCAGGCACGGCAGTCGCCGCAGACCGCACGCCAGTTCAGCACCACGAAGTCGCCCACGGCGACGTGCGTGACGCCCGCGCCGATCACGCTCACCCGACCGGCGGCCTCATGGCCGAGCAGGAACGGGAACTCGTCGTTGATGCCGCCATCACGGTAGTGCACGTCGGTGTGGCAGACGCCGCAGGTCTCGATATCGACGATGACCTCGCCGGCAGCCGGGTCGGGGATGACGATGTCGACGACCTCCACCGGTGCACCCTTCGATCGAGCGATGACGCCTGAGACGGTGACCGACATGGAACTCCTCTGGTAGCTGCGTGGGGTGCTGGTGGAACCCGTCCACACTACCCAACCTCTCCGGCAGGCTGCCCCAGTGGCTACGCGAATTCCTCGCAGTGATCGCACCACCAGCCTCCGCCGACCGGCGCCATCGCGGCGTAGCAGGAGGCACAGGTGGGAGTCGGAAGCATATGGTCGTCGTCGTTCATCTGGAGATCGGTGTCGATTCTGAAGACGAGTTCCCCAGCCCAGGAAAGGGCATTCGCAGGTTTAAGTGTAGGCAGACCCCGCCACGGATGTCTAGGAAAATTGACAACCCTGAGCGTGGCCTGCCAGCGGCCGATCCGGACAGGCGTTTTGACACCCCCACTCAGGGCACCTAGCCTTGGCCGGGTTGCGGACCTGGTCTGCGTTCAGGCACTGACTCACTCAATGAAACTGACTCACTCAATGAAGAGGACCGACCCATGACCACGGCCATGCCCCGCACCGAGATCGTCTCCGAGAAGGGGCTGGCCCGTGTGGCGCAGTCCATGGCGCGGTGGACCGAGAAATGGTTCCCCGACGCCTACGTCTTCGCGCTCGGCGGCGTCATCATCGTCGCGATCGCCGCGCTGGCCAACGGCTCCTCGCCGGTCGCGGTCGTCACGGCATTCGGAGACGGTTTCTGGGACCTGACCGCCTTCACCCTGCAGATGGCCATGGTCGTGCTGACCGGGTATGTCGTGGCCACCTCGGCCCCGGTCGCCCGCCTCATCAACAAGCTGGCGGCGGTGCCGCAGACCGCGGCGACAGCCGTGAGCTTCGTGGCCCTGCTGTCGATGTCGGTGTCATTCTTGAACTGGGGGCTCAGCCTGGTCTTCGCCGGGCTCCTGGCTCGGGCGATCGCCCGTCGGGTCGACCTGCGCGTGGACTACCGGGCCCTCGGGGCCGCCGCCTTCATGGGGCTCGGCGCGGTCTGGGCGCTGGGGCTGTCGTCGTCCGCGGCGCAGTTGCAGGCCACGGCCACCTCGCTCCCGCCGGAGCTGCTGAAGGTCACCGGCGTGCTCGACTTCGGCACCACGATCTTCACCTGGCAGTCGCTTGTGCTGCTCGCGGTGATGATGGCTCTCACCGTGACCGTCGCTCACCTGTCAGCACCCCGCGGCGTCGCCATCCGCACCGCTGCCGAACTCGAGGTGAGCCTCGACGACCAGCCCGAACCCACCCAGGCCCGCACCCGCCCGGGCGAGTGGCTCGAATTCCACTGGATCCTCCCGGCGATCCTCGGGCTGATGACCCTCGGCTGGCTCGTCGCGCAGTTCCTGACGAAACCATTCCTGACCGTGATCAGCAGCCTCAACGGCTACCTGCTGGTGTTCCTCGTGCTCGGCCTCGTGCTGCACAAGACACCGCGCAACTTTCTGCAGGCCGTGACCAAAGCGGTGCCGGCCACCGCCGGCATCCTGGTGCAGTTCCCGCTCTACGCCGCGATGGCCGCCGTGCTCACCCGTGCCGTCGGCAGCGACGGCCTCACGGTCTCCGAGCACCTCGCCGAGTTCTTCACCAGCCTGGGCGGTGGCGGCGGCTTCGCCGTGATCATCGCCGTCTACACGGCGATCCTGGGCATCTTCGTGCCCTCGGGCGGTGGCAAGTGGCTGGTCGAAGCACCCTATGTGATGCAGGCGGCGACGGATGTCCAGATGAACCTGGGCTGGACGGTGCAGATCTACAACGTGGCCGAGGCCCTGCCGAACCTGATCAACCCGTTCTTCATGCTGCCGCTGCTGGCCGTTCTGAAGCTGCGGGCGCGCGACCTCGTCGGCTTCACCTCGCTGCAGTTCCTCTTCCACCTGCCGGTGGTGCTGCTGCTGGTGTGGCTGCTCGGCATGACCTTCAGCTTCGTGGAACCGGTCATCCCGCCGACCCCGTAGCAGCCCGCCCCGGCCGTCCCGGGCCGGGTGCGCCCGGGTCAGCGCGACGGTTCCAGGCGCACCAGCACCGCCTTCGAGACGGGAGTGTTGCTGCCCTCCGCCGTGGAGTCCAGGGGCACCAGCACATTGGCCTCGGGAAAGTAGGCCGCGGCGCAACCGCGGGCGCTCGGGTACGCGACGAGCCGGAACCGGCGCAGCACCCGGTCGACGTTGTCGCTGAACTCACTGTGTACGTCGACGAGCATTCCGCTGATCAGACCCAACTCGACGATGTCCTCCGGGTTCACGAAGATGACCTGGCGGCCGTTCTTGATGCCGCGGTAACGGTCATTCGGGCTGTAGATCGTGGTGTTGAACTGGTCGTGCGAGCGCAGGGTCTGCAGCAGCAGACGCCCCGGCGGGCGCTCGATGGGCTCCAGTTCGTTGACCGTCAGCAGTGCCTTGCCGCTGGGGGTGGGGAAGGTGCGCCGGTCGCGGGGCCCGTGGGGAAGGGAGAAGCCCTCCTGCTGGCGGATCCGCTGATTGAAGTCGGCGAAGCCCGGAATGACATGTGCGATGTGCTCACGGATGCCGTCGTAGTCGTTCTCGAAACCGGCCCAGTCGATCGAGGTGGTGGTCTCGAGCGTGGCCCGGGCGAGGCGCGACACGATGGCGACCTCGGAGAGCAGCCGGTCCGACACCGGTTCGAGCCGGCCGGTGGAGGAATGCACCGCGCACACCGTGTCCTCCACGGACACGAACTGCGGGCCGGTGGCCTGCCGGTCGATCTCGGTGCGGCCCAGCGTGGGCAGGATCAGCGCCTGTTCGCCGACCACCGCGTGGGACCGGTTCAGCTTGGTGGAGATCTGCACGCTCAGCGCCGTCTTCGAGATCGCGGCCTCGGCGACGGCGGAATCGGAGATCGCCGCCACCAGGTTGCCGCCGAGGGCGATCCAGACCTTCACTCGCCCGTCCCGCATGGCGCGGATGGCGCCGACGCTGTCGAGGCCGTCGGCCCGGGGTGGGTCGAAGCCGAACTCCCGCTCCAGGGCGTCGAGGAAGGTCGTGGGCATCCGTTCCCAGATGCCCATGGTGCGGTCGCCCTGCACATTGCTGTGCCCGCGGATCGGGGAGGCGCCGGCGCCGGGTTTGCCGATGTTGCCGCGCAGCAGCAGCAGATTCATGATCTCCTTGATGGTGGGCACGGCCTTCTTGTGCTGGGTGATGCCCATCGCCCAGGTGATGATGACCTTCTCCGCGCGCAGGTACCGGTCGGCCAGCTCGTCGATCTCGGACTCGGTCAGGCCCGTGGCCGCGGCGACGGCGGCATCGTCGAGCCGGGCCAGATGCGCGCGCAGCTCGTCGAGGCCCACGCAGTGCTCCCGCAGGAATTCGTGGTCGAGGACGGTTCCGGGCCGGGCGGCTTCGGCGTTGAGAACCCGTTTGGACACGGCCTGCAGGAGCGCCATGTCGCCCCCGAGCCGGATCTGCAGGTGCTGGTCGGCGATCACGGTGCCGGCCCCGATGACGCCGCGCACCGTCTGCGGGTTCTTGTAGCGCAGCAGTCCGGCCTCCGGCAGCGGGTTGACCGCGACAACGGATGCGCCGGCCGCCTTCGCCTCCTCCAGTGCCGTGAGCATCCGTGGGTGGTTGCTGCCCGGGTTCTGCCCCATGATGATGATCAGGTCGGCGCGGGCGAAGTCGGCGTAGGTGATGGTGCTCTTGCCGATGCCCACGGTCTCGAGCATCGCGTAGCTGGTCGATTCGTGGCACATGTTCGAACAATCCGGCAGGTTGTTGGTGCCGAACGCCCGTACGAAGAGCTGGTACAGGAACGCGGCCTCGTTCGAGGTGCGGCCGCTCGTGTAGAACGCGGCCTGATCGGGGGAGTCGAGGCCGCGGAGGGTGTCGCCCACCAGCTCGAATGCCGCGTCCCAGGTGATCGGCCGGTAGTGCTCGGAGCCGGCCGGTTTGTAGACCGGTTCCACGAGGCGGCCCTGCATGCCGAGCCAGTACTCCGACTTCGTCAGCAGCTCGCTGATCGGGTTCTCGGCCCAGAACGCGGTAGGCACCGTGACCGGTGTGGCCTCCCAGGTTGCCGCCTTGGCCCCGTTCTCGCAGAACTCGAACGTCTTGCGGTGATCCGGGTCCGGCCACGCGCAGCTCATGCAGTCGAAGCCGTCGCGCTGGTTCATCGCGGTCAGGGCACGCAGGCTGCGCGGCACGCCCATCTGCCGGAAGGCCGGCCCCATGGCATGGGTGACGCCGGGGACTCCCGCCGCCCACGTTCTGGGCCGGGAGACCTCGATGGCGTCCTCGTTGAAATCGTCGACGCTGCTCATACGTCGGTAGTAGCATCGCTCACCGTTACCGGCAAGGCGTAATGATCCCGGCTGAAATGGTGCCACGAATCCCGACAACGGTCACCACCGGGTGCGAAATGACCGTACCGTTGATATGTGGTCTTCGAGCATCGGACTTGAAGAGTGTGGGGGCCACGCACACGAAAGGTTTTTCCAGCTTGAGCGACGAATGCATCCATGGACTTGAGGGCGGGCTTTGCGCCAGCTGTTACCCGAAAGCCGCTCCCGAAATCGTGCCCGGTGTGGCCACCCGAGCCACTCGGAGCAAGTCCGCGGGCCGCGCCCCGTCGCTTCGCAGCTCGCCGTCACCACGCACCGTGACCCTGGGCGGACCGAACCCCACCCTGGGCGCCAAGACCGCCGCCGTGAAGCCCGTCACGACGCGGGCGGCCACCGCGGTGAAGCCCGTCACCAGCTCGAAGTCCGCCGCCGACAACGTCGGTGAGCAGCGCATCTACCACGTCACGCACATCCGTAACCTGGCCGGCATCCTGAGCAGTGGCCGCCTGCTCGCCGACACCAGCGACGCCTGGACGACCCGCCCAGCCGTCGACCTCTCGTCGGCACCCCAGCGAGCGGCCCGGCGTGCAGCGCTCGTGGCGGGCGATGACAGCCCCAGCGTCGCGAGTTACGTGCCGTTCTACCTCTCGCCCAACGCCCGCCTGTGGGACAGCCTGCTCACCGAGTCCAACGACCCGCGTCTGTCGAAAGAGGCCCACGGTTCACAGACCTACGACTTCGTCATCCTGGTCAGCACGGTCAAGAAGCTCCGCGACGCCCACGACGGCGCAGAGACGTCCGCGGCGGCCGTCGCGGTGGCCAATGGGGATGCCGCCGGGTCCTTGACCCGGTTCGGCGCCGCGCCGGAGACCGCCGATCGCATGCTGCGGTCTTTGCGTGCCGACCAGGAATCGCAGAAGATCCGGGAGGCGGAACTGCTCGTCACCGAATCATTCCCGTTCGAACTGGTCACGCTCGTCGGAGTCGCCAACGACAAGGTGCGCGACGCCGTGCGCACCATCCTCGCGGCCGGGGCCTACAAGCCCAAGGTCGTCGTGTACCCGCCGTGGTTCCACGCGGTGGACGAGACCGCGGCGGTCTAGGCGTACTGCCCTAGTCTCGGAGAATGGGTAGACAACAGGGTCGTTCGGTCGTGCTGGTCGGCGTTCTCGTTCTGGGAGCAGTCGGATTCGCCTGGGCGCAGCAGTCCGGCTCTCTGGCGACCGCTTTCCAGGGCGCGCTGGGTTCGCTGAGCGAGACCGAGAGCTCCGGTGTGAGCGCCGCGCCGGCGGTGACCGCCGCAGACCCTGTCTCTCCGGCGGCGGTCGGCGAGATTCCCGCGCGGCCCGGCGACGCCGTGCCGATGACGGTGGAGTACGTGCACGACGGTGACACGCTCTTTCTGCGCGCAGACCAGCCGAACGCCCTGGTGGCCACGACGGATGACGTCAAGGTGCGACTGCTCGGAATCGACACACCGGAGGTAGGGGACAACGCAGAATGCTTCGGCGACCAGGCCACGGAGGCGCTGCGGGCCCTGCTGCCGGAGGGCAGCCAGACCTGGGTCACCGCCGATCAGGATCCGACCGACCAGTACGGGCGCAGCCTGTTCTATCTCTGGACCGAGGACGGGCGATTCGTCAACTACGAGCTGGTTTCCGGTGGTGCGGCCGAGTCGCTCACGATCGCGCCGAACGACACCTACTTCCCACTGCTGAGGGCGGCCGAGGAGGCCGCGATGAGCGCGGGCGCGGGCCAGTGGGGCGTCTGCTGACGCGGCAGCGTGTCAGCGTGTCAGTGCTTCAGATCAGTGCTTCAGATCAGCGCTTCGCCAGCCGCGGCAGGATCAGCCAGACAACAACGATGATCAGCAGCACTGCGGCCCCGGCCGTCTGACCGGCCGCCCGGCCCAGTACCACGTCGAAGACCAGCAGAGCGGTGCCGGACAGGATCACAGCGACTCCGACCAGCGTGGCCCGCACCAGCACATCGGCGACCCGCACGATCTGCTTCATCGCGTGCTTCCCGAACAGCACCCGGTGCAGGCTGACCGGGCCGAGCGCCAGCACCGTGGTCACGGCGGCCGTGGCCACGAGGATGAGGTACACCGTGAGCTGGTAGCCGTCGAGTTCGGTGAAGCGCGGCTGGAAGGCCAGGGCGAGCAGGAAACCACCGACGATCTGCGTACCCGTCTGGGTGACCCTGAGCTCCTGCAGCAGCGACAGCCAGTTGCGGTCGAGGCGCTGAGCATCCGTTTCACCCCGCCGCAGACCGCCTATCGGCTCCTCGGCCGGGGACGATGACGGATCGGGCACGCTCATGGCCCGATGGTATTGCGCTTTGCGCAAATAGATGCGGGATCAGGATCAGGATCGGGTGCGCGCCCGCAGGATCCACTTGCGCAGTTCTTCGGCCCACAACACGATGGATGCCATCCCCACGCAGACGGCCCAGTGCACGGTGTCCATCGAGGCCGTCCCGAACGCGGCCTGCAGGAAGGGGAGTTCGACCACGGCCACCTGAAGCAGGACGCCGAGCAGGAGCGCCCCCCACAGCCACCGGTTCACGAACAGGCGGTGGAACGCGGTGGTCAGTTCGGAACGCGAGTTGAGCGTGTTGAACAGCTGGGCGAAGACCAGCGTGGTGAAGCCGGCGGTGCGAGCCACGGTGAGATCGTCACTGCCGGGATCCAGCACCGGGAGCAGCCCGCCGGGCAGGAACAGGTCGATGGTGGCGAGGGTCACCACGGCCATCACCAGGCCGGTCGACATGATGCCCATCCACATGCGCAGGTCGATCATCCGCTCATTGATGGGCCGGGGCGGGCGCGCCATCACGTCGTCGATCTCCGGGTCGACGCCCATCGCCAGGGCCGGGCCGGAGTCGGTGATGAGGTTGATCCAGAGGATCTGGGTGACCAGCAGCGGCAGCACGACGGTCTCGCTGCTGGCACCGGCCAGGCCGAGCACCCCCGCCAGGAGCACCCCGAGGAACACCGTGAGCACCTCGCCCATGTTCGAGGAGAGCAGGTAGCGCAGGAACTTCTTGATGTTGTCGAGGATGACCCGGCCGCCCCGCACGGCGGCCACGATGGTGGCGAAGTTGTCGTCGACCAGGATGATCTTCGCTGCCTCCTTGGTCACCTCGGTGCCGGTCACGCCCATGGCCACGCCGATGTCAGCGGATTTCAGCGCCGGGGCGTCGTTGACGCCGTCTCCGGTCATCGCGACGATGTCGCCGTTGGCCTGCAGGGCGTCGACGATGCGCAGCTTGTGGTGGGGGGAGACGCGGGCGAAGACGGATGTCCCGCGCACCGCTTCCCGCAGCCCCGGCTCGTCGAGGAGGTCGAGATCCGCTCCCGCCAGCGCCGGCGCACCGGGTTCGACGATCCCCAGGTCGCTCGCGATCCGTGCGGCGGTCGTCGGATGGTCACCCGTGATCATGACCACCCGCACACCCGCCCGGTGGGCTTCCTTGATGGCAGGGGTCACCTCGGTGCGGGGTGGATCGATGATGCCCACGACCCCGGCGTAGATGAGGCCCTGCTCGTCGGCCTCGTCGAGCGGGGCCGTGTTCTCGTCGGCGCGGCTGTAGGCCACACCCAGCGTGCGGAAGGCCTGGGCGGAGAGCGCCTGGATGTCGGCGAGCATCCGTTGTCGCCGCTCGTCGGTCAGGGGTACGACGCTCTCGCCGACCTGAAGAAAGGTGCACCGCTCAAGGAGAATGTCGGGTGCGCCCTTGCTGAAGATGCGCAGGCTCCCGTCGCTGGTCTCCTGATGCAGGGTGGACATCATCTTGCGCTCCGAGGTGAAGGGCATCTCGTCCAGACGGTCGAACCGGGCCATGTGGCCTGTGGTTCCCTCGAGCTTGGCCGCCGCCACCAGGAACGCCGCCTCGGTGGGGTCACCCTGAATCTCCCACTCGCCGTTCTTCTCGGTGAGCTGGGCGTTGCCGGCGAGGGATCCCGCGCCCAGCACCAGCTGGGCCTCGTACCGGAGGCACAGGTCGGTGAGCGGCGCGTCACCCTGACGCACGTCGCCTTCCGGGCGGTAGCCCACCCCGGTCACGTCGACCCGGCCGGAGGCCGTCAGCAGCTGCTGGATCGTCATCTCATTGCGGGTCAGCGTGCCGGTCTTATCGCAGCAGATCACGGAAGCGGAGCCCAGGGTCTCCACGGATTTCAGGTTCTTGACCACGGCGTTCTGCCGCGCCATCCGTTGCACGCCGATGGAGAGGATGACCGACAGAATCGCCGGCAGACCCTCGGGAACGGCAGCGACGGCAAGGGACACCCCGAGCAGGAACACGGTGACGAAGTCGGCCGGGGTGGACACCCCCTGCACCAGCACGATGGTCAGCATCACGACGATGGCGATCACGATCACCACGACGCTGAGCAGCTTGCCGATGTGGCCGATCTCGACTTGCAGCGGCGTCGGGTGCGTCTCGGTGCGCTCGAGCATGGAGGCGATGGCGCCCACCTCGGTGTTCATGCCGGTCCCGGTGACGATGCCGCGGCCGACCCCCTGGCTGACGGCCGTGCCCTTGAAGACCATGTTCAGGCGGTCGCCGAGGGCGGCGGGGGCAGGGAGTGTGCGTGGGTGTTTGGTGACAGCCGAACTTTCGCCCGTCAGGGAGGCCTCGGCGATGCGCAGCGAGTTCGCCTCGGTGAGCCGGGCATCCGCCCCGACGCTGTCTCCCTCGCCCAGCACCAGCAGGTCCCCGCGCACCAGCTCGGTGCTCGGCAGGGTGGTGAGCAGGCCGTCGCGCATGACGGTCGAGGATGCCGCGGTCATGGTGGACAGGGCGGCCACCGCGTTGTCCGCGCGCGCCTCCTGCACCAGGCCGAGCACGGCGTTGAGCACCACGATGGCGGCGATCACCAGGGCATCGACGGGCAGGCCCTGGGAGCCTTCGATCAGCCAGGCGCCGAGCGACACCGCGGTGGCGACCAGCAGCAGGTATATCAGAGGGTCGTTGAACTGGGCCAGGATTCTGCGCCAGACCGGAACCGGGCGCACGGCACGGAGTTCGTTCGGGCCCTCGGCGGCGAGGCGGCGGGCGGCTTCGGCCGCGGTCAGGCCCAGGTGGGCATCGGCCTCGAGCCGGCGGGCGATCTCGGTGGCATCGGCCAGTGAAGGGTCGAGGTCGAGGGGGTCGATCCGGTCCAGTTGTTCCGATTGAGCAGGTGCGTCCATCGGGTGGGTTCCTCTTTCCGCGAAATACCGGGTCAGTCTGGCCCGCGGCACCTTCCAGTGTAGAACCGCTGGGGCAACGACCCGGCGGCCCCCCGTCAGTGGCGGTCCGCCGGTGGTCGAGCCTGTCGAGACCTGAGGCACCGACACCCGGAGGTGCCGGCAGCTTCCGACACCAACTGCGACACCAACTGCGACACCAACTTCGGAGATTTTCGAGAAACGCCGCCCATCGAGGTGCCGCGAACGGCGCGTCGCGACAATCTCCTCAGTTGCGAGCGGTCGGCCTGCAGCACGCCACGCGCACAGATGTCGTAGAACACTACTTCGAAAACCTTTGACTATTAGGTGACAGACTCTCGACTTCGCGTACTATTCCTGCTATTCTCGACGCATGACCACCACCGCAGACGACCTCAGAACGGCAACGGATGCCGTCGCCCGGCTGGGCTCCTCCTGCGCCGACTACGAGGCACTCGCCGATGCCGAAGTGCTGGCCGGTCAGAAGCAGATCGCGGCAGCCCGGCGGCTCCTCGACACCCGGTCGGCGTGGATGGCCGCAACCATCGCCCGCCGCTCCCGGCCCGAGCTCGGCCATTCCGGTCTGGCCGCCCAGCAGGGGTTCCTCTCGCCCGAGGCGCTGATTCAGACGGTGACCGGCTCGACGAAGAACGATGCGTTCAAGCTCGTTGCCGTCGGCACGATGATGGCCGATGCCGAAGCAGCGGAGAAACTGGTCGAGGCCGCCGTGGAATCATCCGATGTGGATGCCGCCGCGGTCGCTTCGTTCGCCGCGAAGGTGCCGTGGCAGGCGCCGATCGCCCGGGCCGTCACCGACGGCACCCTCTCGGTCGATGCGGCCGAGTCGATCCGTTCCGGTCTGGGGCAGATCGACGCCGCGGTCACTGCGGAGAAACTCGGCACCGCCCTCGAGACCCTCCTCGCCGAGGCCGCGTCGCTGAATGTCGACCAGGTCTTCAAACTCGCCCGCCGGATGCGCGACCAGCTCGACGAGGCCGGCATCGCCGCCCGGGAGAAGCAGGCCCACGACGATCGGTTCCTGCGGGTGTACCGGCTTGGCAACGGCAAGGTGCGCCTGAATGGGCTCTTCGCCCCGGAAGACGGCGAGTTCGTGCTCTCCACGTTCGACTCGATCACGAGCCCCCGCCGCGGCGGGGTGCGCTTTGTCGACAAGGAGAAGGCCGCCTGGGCCAAACGTGTGCAGGATGACCCCCGCAGCACGGAGCAGATCGCCGCCGACGCCCTCGTGCAGTTGCTGAAGATCGCCGGTGAGGCCGACCAGGGACGCGTCTTCGGCGGCCGCCGCCCTTCGGTGCGGGTGATCGTGACCGAGAAGGCCGTGAAGGAGGGCCAGCCGGCCCCCGGCCAGGCCGCCCAGGGTGGCCCGGTTCCCGCCGCAGCCACCGAAACCCGCGAAGCCGCCGCCCACGGGCAGATCGAAGGCAACCCCGTGCCAATATCACAGGAGACCATCGACCGGTTGCTCTGCGACACCGGAACCCGCGGCATCCAGGTCGACGACACCGGGCAGATCATCAACGTCGGACGTGACCAACGACTCTTCACCGAAGCGCAACGGGCGGCGATGGGAGTGCGCGACGGAGGCTGCCGGTGGGTGGACTGCGATAGATCACCCGCCTGGTCTGAAGCACACCACATCAACGAATGGCTTGCCGACAACGGGTACACCGACCTTGCCGACGGGGTGCTGCTCTGCCATCCGCATCACCTGTTGCTGCACAACCAGCACTGGAACATCATCCGCACCGGAAACGACTACTGGCTACGACCACCGGTGGAAGTCGACCCGCAGCAGACGCTGATCGCACTGCCGAGTAAACGAGCGGCGCTGTAACCGGAAGCCGGGTCGCAGGGTACGTTTGCTGTCTTTGCCGGACTCAACGCCAGAGGCTGGCATCGATCTGAATAGCGACGACGAAGAGACGTTGACCCTGCTCGATCTTCTCCACCTCGTAGACGCGAACCAGCGTCTGCGGCACGGTATCCATCGGACGACCGACACCGATCCCGTAGGTGACGTAGCCCTCGAAATCGCCCGCCGGCGCGTAACGGGTGATCGCGTCGTAACCGATGAAAGCCGGCGGCGCCGAAACGACGCTCGACTCACCCTGCTCGGTGTGCGCCTGGGCAACGGTGAAGACCGCCCGCAGAATGCGGCTGGTCCCGGGCATGGGAACCGGCAATCCGCTGGCGTCCGAGTCCAGTTCGGGCACGAACATCAGCTCGTAACCAGGAAAACCGCCCTTGAATTTGAAGCTCATCTGGTCGTACGGCGGGGTATCCGACGGATGCTCCCCAACCCCGATCGAATACAGATAGGGAATCGGAGGCTCGGGCGGTGGCGCGATCGGCACCGGGTTGTCATGCACGACAGAGATCGGCTGATCCGGGCCGGGCCACACCCAGTCCTGGCTGATCCGGGAGGAGATGACCCGGTCACCCGACTGTGGCGGGCTCGTCTCGTCCGGTGGAGGCGTGCCGGGGGAGGGTGACGCCGGTGAAGTCGGCGTCGGCGAGGGGGAAGCCGTGGCCGTGGCGGTACCCGTGGCGGAGGGAGAGGCGTTCCCGCCGAGATTGGGATCCCAGGGTGAACACGCCGACGCGGCCAGCGTGGGAATCAGCAGCAGGGGCACCAGCAGCATCCGTCGCAGTGCTGAATATCGCCGTGCTGAATATGGACGTGCAGACTGCGCCAGTGCAGAGTGTTTCGGTGCGGCCGGTCGAAGCGTCATCATGAACCTCAATCCGCGTCCCGGTGAACCGGTGGACCCGCTGGATCAGGGCGCTCTTTCAGGGCGGTCTACACCTCGGCAGGCTCCACGACAAGGGCGGCGTGCGTGCGGCGCCGTTCGGCGAGCCAGCTGTCCAGCGTGGCCGCGGAAACGGGCTCCGACAGGTGAAATCCCTGGGCGAAGTCGCACCCGTAGCCGACCAACTGGTCGTAAGCGGCGCCGGTCTCCACCCCTTCGGCCACCATGCGCAGCCCCAGACTGTGGGCGAGGGCGATGGCCGATGACACCAGGGTTGCAGCGCGCTCATTCTCGGCCATCGGGAAGACGAAGGACTGATCCAGTTTGAGCTCGTCGATCGGCAGGTCGCGCAGATACGCCAACGAGCTGTAGCCCGTTCCAAAATCGTCGACGGAGATCCGGATGCCCTGCTCGCGCAGCCGGGTCAGGATGCCCCGTGCCCGGTCACGGTCGTTGAGCAAAAATTCTTCGGTGATCTCCAGTGCCAGAGTGGACGGCGCCAGCCCCCGGGCGGCGATCATGGCGCCGATTCGGTCCGGCAGCTCGATGTCGACCAGGGATGAGGCCGACAGGTTCACCGCAATGGTCAGCGGATGCCCCTGCGCCTGCCAGACGGCCGCCTGATCCAGTGCCTGGTTCAAAACCACCTGAGTCAGGGCGTGCATCAGCCCGGCCTCCTCGACGATCGAAATGAACTGATCCGGCAGCAGCAGCCCACGCGTGGGGTGGTTCCAGCGAACGAGGGCCTCGACGTCGCAGACCACCCCGGTGCCGAGGTCGACCTTCGGCTGATAGTGCAGAACCAGCTGTCCCTCGGTGAGGGCGAGGCGCAGCTCCTCCAGCGTGCGTAACCGAATCTCACCGTGGCTGTCGTCGTCACTGTCGAACACGTGGTGTCCGCCGCGGCTCACCTTCGCCTTGTACATGGCCATATCGGCCTTGCGGAGCAACGCCGTGAAATCGGAACCCTGGTCGGGATACAGGGCGATGCCGATGCTGGCGCTGGTCTGCAGTGTGATGCCCGCGAGCAGGAACGGCTCGGCCAGGGCTGCACGCAGTTTGACGGCAACCGTCACGGCATCATGCCGGGCGGCATCCGTGAGCAGGATGGCGAACTCGTCCCCGCCGAGGCGGGCCAGCAGATCGCCGGAGCGCAACTGCCGGTTCAAGCGGTTGGCGACCTGAATCAGCAGCCGGTCACCCACGTCATGGCCGAGGCTGTCATTGACCTCCTTGAACCGGTCCAGGTCGAGCAGGAGCAGGGCACCCTTCCTGCCTTCGCCGTCGGCAAGGCGGGCAGGGACATCCGCGTTGAAAGCGCGGCGATTGCGCAATCCGGTGAGGTCATCGGTTCGGGCCAGCCGGTTCAGCACCCGCTGGCGGCCGACCAGCGGCACCACAGCCACCGCCATGGTCGCACCGGCCAACGCCACCGCGAAGTTGGACACCGCCATCTGGCTGGCCAGGACCAGCACCCCGAGCCCGGCCACCGTGGCCACCATCGGGACCGCCAGAGCGGACACGGCCCGGCTCATGCCTGTGCGATCCGGCACCGGGCGGGGACGGGCGGAACCGTCCACCCAGAGCGCAATCAGTGCCATGCCGACGTTCCAACTCGCGTCGAGAGAGGTGCCGACCCTGTAAGTGTCGCCCTGCAGGGCGAAGACGGTGTCGGCTCCCGCGATGACCACCAGACCGGCGATGAGCAGCAGCCAGCGATGACCGCCGTCTCGGCCGTGCGACGCCACGATCCCGGCGATCGCCGCCACCAGCAGCAGATCGAGCAACGGATAGGCGGCCGCGATGACGGAGCCGAGACTCAGCGGGTTCGCGGCGACGCTATCGAAGACAGGACTGAGGACGACGGCCAGGACGGCTGCGGCCCCCAGCGAACCCACCGCGCTGTCGAGGAACACGGACCAGGCCGAGCCTCGCAGCTGCCGGTGCACGAGCACTCCCAGCGCAGCGAGCAGCAACACATAGAACAGGAGATAGCCGATGTCGGCCAGCGAACTGAACGGCGCATTGCCGTCCGCATCCGTGAGAACGAGGTAGTAGCTGTCCGCCAGGGCCGTCGACGCCAGTGCGGCAGTGGCGAGGGCCACCACGATGTTCCCTCGCGCCGCCCGGCGGAGGGCGGTGATTCCGACCAGAACGGGCGCCCACACCGACAGCATGGCCAGCCAGCCGTCGACCAGGGGGCTGAATCCATCACCCTTCAGGGCCAGACCGACGGCATAGGCGACGACCAGCACCAGCATGAGCGTCAGCGCTCCGATGCGGAACCGCTCGCGGGTACCGCCGGTCATGGCACGGCCGCCGCGTTCAGCCGGGCGGTCAACCACTCGTCGAGCGCTGCGGCAGAGATGGGGCGCGACATGAAATATCCCTGGGCGAAGTCACATCCGTAGCGCACCAGCTCGTCGTAGGCGACGCTGTTCTCCACTCCCTCGGCCACCATTTTCAGTCCGAGGCCGTGCGCCAGGTCGATCGTGGAAGCAACCAGGGCTGCCGCCCGGGCGTCGTCCGCCATCGGGAAGACGAAGGACTGGTCGAGTTTGAGCTCGTCGATGGGCAGGTCGCGCAGATAGGCGAGCGAGCTGTAGCCGGTGCCGAAATCGTCGACGGAGATCTTGATTCCGCTGGCACGCAGCCGGGTCAGGATGTCCCGGGCACGGTCCCGGTCCGCCATCAGGAAGTCCTCGGTGATCTCGAGCATCAGGGCGGTGGCCGGCAGGTCGCGGGCCGACAGCATGGTGCCCACCCGTTCGGGCAGGTCCCCGTCGATCAGCGAACTGGCGGACAGGTTCACCGCGACCGTCAGGTTTCGGCCCTGGGCGGCCCAGAGTACGGACTGGTCCAGCGCCTTGCGCAGGACCTCCTGGGTGAGCGCGTGCATGAGCCCGGCCTCTTCGACGAGGGTCAGGAACTGGTCGGGGAACAGGAGCCCACGATCGGGGTGCTCCCAGCGCACGAGGGCTTCGACACCGGAAACCGACCCGGTCGTGAGGTTGATCTTCGGCTGGTAGTGCAGGATCAGCTGGTCCTCGGTCAGGGCCAGGCGCAACTCCTGCAGCGTGCGCAACCGCACGTCACCGTGGCGGTTGTCCACGCTGCGGTAGACGTGGTGGCCGCTCAGGGTCGACTTGGCCTTGTACATCGCCATGTCGGCCTTGCGCAGCAGGGCGGTGCGATCGTCGCCCTGATCGGGGTAGAGCGAGATTCCAATGCTGGCGCTGGTCTGCAGGGAGATGCCCTCCAGCGTGAACGGCTGGGCCAGAGCGGCGCGCAGTCTGACGGCGACGGCCTCGGCCTGCGCCTGGTCGGAGTGCTCGAGAAGGATGGCGAACTCGTCACCGCCGAGGCGCGCGAGCAGGTCGTTCGGCCCCAGCCCGGCCTGGAGGCGACGGCCGACCTGCACGAGCAACCGATCCCCGGCGTCATGCCCGAGACTGTCGTTGACCTCTTTGAAGCGGTCCAGGTCCAGCAGGAGCAGCGCACGATTCGGGCTCTGGTCGGTGGCCAGTCGCCTCGAGATCTCGGCGTACAGGGCCCGCCGGTTCGGCAAGCCGGTCAACTCGTCGGTGCGGGCCTGGCGCCGCAGGGCCATCTGCCGGGACACCAGCGGAACGGCAGCGAGCGCCAGGGTGGCGGCGGCCAGGCCGACGGCGACGGCGGGCACCGTCGTCTGGCTGGCGAGGAGGAGCACACCCAGGCCGGCCGCTGTCGACACGGCCGGCATCGCCAGTGCAGCCAGGCTGTTGGTCGAGCTGTTCTGCGCCACATCGGGGCGTGAGGAGGCATCCGCCCACAGCGCGATCAGGGCGAGGCCCACGGCCCAGCCGGCATCGAGCGGAGTGCCCAGAACATAGTTGGCCTTGAGCGCGATGAACGCGAGGCCGGTGGCGGTGAAGATCAGCAGCCCGAACGCGAGAAGGATCCAGCGCCGACCGGCCACAGGTCCCTGCGAGGTGGTGACCGCGACGACGACCGCAACCAGCAGCAGGTTGAACAGCGGGTAGGCCACCGCAGTGGAGATCGCCGTATTCGCCCCGGCCGCGTCGAGCGCGGTCGCCACCGGCCCGAGCAGCACGGCCAGAACCGACATCGTGCCGAGGACCCCGATGGTGCTGTCCAGAACGACTGACCAGACCATGCCGCGCAACCGGCGGCGCAGCAGGATGGCGAGCACGGTCACCATGAGGAGGAAGAACACGAGGTAGGCGAACTCGATCACCTCGCGGAGCCCGCCGTCGCCCCAGAACCGCAAGACGAGGGAGAGCGAATCGGCGAACGCGATGGCGGAGATGGCCACGGCCGTCAACACGAGCTCCGGCTGACGGGACCGGATCGGGCCACCCGAGGTCGGTTCCGCACGGCTGCGCATGCGCTTGCGAACTACAGCGGTCCAGCACACGGCGACGAGAGACAGCTTCACCAGCGTGGCCAGCACCCCGTCGACGACGAAGTTGAGACCAGTGTCGGGCACGAGCAACCCGATCACGTACAGGCTCAGGAATGCGGACATCAGCCAGGCCAGCCCGGAGCCGGATCTGGCCAAAAAACCACTGAGCAGGCGCCCGTCGAGCGCCCTTGACTTCACCTGCACGGCACCCCCACGTTATCTCGGTTCAGATTAGCAGCGGCGGGGGGCAGGTGAGCTCCGATCCACGCAAATGGGGGTGGCCAACCGTCCGGGGCCGGGAGCCCGGCGGTCGTACCATGGAAGGGAATGTCCGACGAGTTGGAGGCGATCATGACGGTTTTGGTGGGTTTTTCGAGCAAGTACGGTGCCACCGAGGGAATCGCCGAGCGCATCGCCCGCAAACTCCGCGAGGCCGGGCAGGATGCCGTCGCCCGGCCGGCTGCATCCGTCGACAAGGCCGACAAGTACGACGCCTTCGTGATCGGCAGCTCCGCCTACATGGGATCGTGGCGCAAGGAAGCGACCGAGTTCGTTCGGCGCAACCGGGAACTGCTCTCGGGGCACCCGGTGTGGCTGTTCAGCAGCGGGCCGCTGGGCACGGCCGGCCAGGATGCGCAGGGGCGAGACTTGCTCAAGGAGAGCGAACCCAAGCAGTTCGAGGAATTCAGCGAGTCCCTCCAGCCGCGCGGCATGCAGGTGTTCTTCGGTGCCCTCGACCCGAACGTGCTCGGCCGCCGCGACCGGCTCGTGCGGCGCATCCCGAGCGGGCGTGAGCTCCTGCCCGAGGGTGACTTCCGCGACTGGGCCGCGATCGACGAGTGGTCGGCGGGCATCGCCCGGGAGCTGCGCGGCGAGTAGCAGGACCGGTCGGCCGGGGGTGGCCGTGGCCGCTAACGCTCGAGCAACCCGCGGATATCGTCGGCCGTGAGGCTGTCGCCGAAGCCGCGCGTGCCGGGGCCGTCCGGTGCCGGGTCGCCCAGCGCTCTGTCGCCCAGCGCCGGGTCGCCGAGCGCCGGGTCGCCGAGCACCGAGTCGAACAGCTCGGCCTTGCGCTTCTGCAGCGCCATCACCTTCTCCTCAATGGTGCCGGTGGCGACCATCCGGTAGACCATCACCGTCCTGGACTGGCCGATGCGGTGGGTGCGGTCGACGGCCTGCGTCTCGGTGGCCGGGTTCCACCACGGGTCGAGCAGGAAGACGTAGTCCGCTTCGGTCAGGGTGAGGCCGAACCCGCCGGCCTTCAGGCTGATCAGGAAGACCGGCTCGACGCCCGACTTGAACCGGTCGATCACCTCGGAGCGTCGCAGGGTGGATCCGTCGAGGTAGCAATAGGGAATGCCCTGGGCGTCCAGCCGGGCGGCCGCCTTCTTCAGGTAGCTCGTGAACTGGCTGAAGACCAGGGCGCGGTGGCCCTCGGCGACGACATCGCCCAGCTGATCGAGCAGGGCGTCGAGCTTGCTCGAGGGTACCCCCGCGTATTTCTCGTCGACCAGGGACGCGTCCAGGCTGAGCAGCCGCAGCAGGGTCAGCGACCGGAACACGATGAACCGGTTCTTGTCCAGGTCGTCGATCAGCCCGAACAGTTTCTGCCGCTCCCGCTGCAGGAACGTGTCGTACAACGCGCGGTGCCGGGGGTTCAGCTCGATCTCGAGCAGTTGTTCCTGCTTGGGCGGCAGCTCAGGCGCCACGAGCTCCTTGGTGCGCCGCAACAGCAGGGGGCGGATGCGCCGCCGCAGCCGGGCGAGCACCGCCGGGGTGTCGCCGCGCTCGATCGGACGCACGTACTCCTCGGTGAAGCGGCGCAGCGACGGGAAGAGGCCGGGTGCGACGATCGCGAACAGGGCGTGCAGTTCACCGAGGTTGTTCTCCATCGGGGTGCCGGTGATGGCGAGTTTGAAGGGCGTTGTCAGGTCCCGCGCGCACTCATGCACCCGGGAGGCGCTGTTCTTCACGAACTGCGCCTCGTCCAGGATCAACCCGGCCCAGCCGTGAGCCTGGTAGGCCGGGAAGTCGAGACGGAACAGGGCGTAGGAGGTGACGATGACGTCGGCGCCGGCCGCGGCATCCGTCAGCGTGGTGCCGCCGGCGGCCTGGGTGGCAGTGACCACCCGCACGTCGAGGCCGGGCGTGAAGCGCGCGGCCTCGCTGCGCCAGGTGGCGACGACGGATGTCGGGGCCACCACCAGGAACGGCCGCCGGCGGTGCGGCTCGGCATGTTCGGCCTGCTCGGTCTGCTCGGTCTGCTCGCCCGGCTGCGCGACGGCGTGCGCCAGCAACGCGAGAGTCTGCAGGGTCTTGCCGAGGCCCATGTCGTCGGCGAGGATGCCGCCCAGCTGGTGCCGCCAGAGGAAGGCCAGCCAGGCGAAGCCGTGGACCTGGTACGGACGCAGCGTCGCGCGCAGGTCGATGGGCAGCGGGGGCGACTGGACCGGCTCGCTGTGCGCCGCAGGTCCCCCGTGCTCGGCGAGGCCCGCGTGCTCGAGTAGTCCGGACACCGCCGCCCGCCAGGCCACGGCCTGCTCGGTCTCGTCGGCGAGGTCCTCGAAGTCGTGCCACAGGGCAGCCTGATAGCGGCTGATGCGCAGCCCGGTGTCCCATTCCGCCAGGGCGCGGGCCTCCGTGATCAGCTCGTGCAGTCGTTCGAACGCGGGCTGCCGCAGCGAGAGGTAGCTGTTGTCGACGAGTAGCAGCTTCGCCTGCCCCTTGGCGAGGGCCTTGAACAGCGGGCCGAAGGGAACGCTCCGGCCGTTGATCGTGACGATCACGCCCAGGTCGAACCAGTCCCGCTGGTCGGTTTCCACGGTGGTGATGGTCAGCTCGGGCGGCTCGGTCAGTTCGCGGTAGTCGGGGCGCCGGCCGCGCACGTCCACTCGCACGCCGGGCAGCCGCTCGAGCCGCGGCAGCAGGTGCTCGGTGAATTCGGCCGCGTCGACGCCGTGCAGGGTGACGGATGCCGCGGCCGGGGCCGTATCGGCACGGTCGGCCTCCTCGAGCAGCCGGGTGACGCGCTCGTGCACGACCCGTTCGGCGGGCTCGTCTCGGGTCCCGGGCACCGGGACGGTGCCGGGGGTGGCGCCGGACTCGGGGCCGGGCGCCGGGAGCAGTGGCAGCCGGGCGACGCGGGCACCCTCGCGGTACTCCCAGTGCCAGTCGAGCGTGAGCGACTGCCTCGGCTGGAACTGCGCGGTGAGCACGAGCACGGGCGGGTCGGCCTGCGGGAAGCTGACGGAGGCATCCGTGCTCGTGACCGGCAGGGCCCGCCGCAGGGTCGGGTAGAAGTCGGTCAGGAACTCGGCCACCTCGTCGCCGGGCACGAGCGCGGAGGCAGGCCGGCCGAGCAGCCGGCGTTGCTGGGCGCTGAGCGGTGCCCCGGCCGGGGCGAGCGTGAACACGGGGTGTGGACCGAGCAGGTAGCCGTAGACGCCGTGGTCGCCGATGGCCCCGGCGTGCTCGGCGGGATGCGGCACGCCGTCGAACAGGAGCCGGGTGGTCAGGTTCAGGTCGGCGCCGTGCGTGCTGGCGTCCAGGCTCACGTGGGCCGCGCGGCCCACGCTGACGGTGGCATCCTTCTTGCTGCCGGCGAGGTGCAGGCCGAGCACCGCCGCCTGGTCGAACAGGGTCCACAACAGGGGACTTTCGAAGTCGTCCAGGTAGAGCCAGTCCGTTTCCTGGCTGGTGTAGACGCCGCGCACGGCCCGGTGCAGGGCGAGGACCTGGCTCAGCCAGCGGTGGTGCTCCGGGTTGAGGGTGAGCCGGTTGCGGTGGAAGGCGAGCTGGTTCCAGGACCCCGGCGTGTGCACCCAGTTGCCGCGGGCGCTCCGCATGACCGGGCGCACCCCGAGACGGATCTCGCCCGTGCCCGGTCGCACAGCAGTGAGGGGCCGGGCCGTCGCGCCCCGCCAGCGTTCGCCTGTGCGCGGGGTCTGCTCGCGCAACTCGAACTGCAGGCCCATCGGCACGAACGGTTCGGCGCCCGGATCCGGCTCGCCGGCGGCGGGTGCGGCGATCTGTTTCCAGTCGGCCCGCGCCGGTGCAGACCCGGGCTCAGACATGGCTCCATGCTCTCACGCGGCCGCCCCGGTCGAGCGCCGCTCCGCTGTTGAACCAATTCGACGGAGATTTTGCTCCAGAACTGTGTTTTCGAGCTGTTGGGCACCGATACGGGCAGAATCTCTGTCGAATTGTTCGGGGAACGCTACGCGGTGGTGGTGAGGCTGAGGGCCGGCTCGCCCGACGGATGCGCCCGCGCGGCATCGATGATCCAGGCGAAGTCGAACGCCGCCTCCCGCCACCGGCTGTAGCGGCCGGACACGCCGCCGTGGCCGGCCGACATCTCCGTCTTCAGCAGGACATCCGCCCCCACCTCACGCAGCCGGGCCACCCACTTGGCCGGCTCCACGTAGAGCACCCGGGTGTCGTTGAGGCTGGTCACGGCCAATATTCGTGGGTAGTGCGTGTCGCGGACGTTCTCCACGGGGGAGTAGCCGCGCATGTAGGCGTACACCTCGGGGTCGTGCAGCGGGTCGCCCCACTCGTCCCACTCGATCACGGTCAGCGGCAGCGACGGGTCCAGGATCGACGTCAACGCGTCGACGAAGGGCACGCCGGCCAGGATGCCCGAGAACAGTTCCGGGGCCAGGTTCGCCACGGCGCCCATCAGCAGTCCGCCGGCGCTGCGGCCCTCGGCGACGAGCCGGTCGGGGGCGGTGTCGCCCCGGTCGATCAGGTGCCGGGCGCAGTCGATGAAGTCCGTGAAGCTGTTGCGCTTGTGCAGCTTCTTGCCGTTCTCGTACCAATCGCGGCCGAGTTCACCGCCGCCGCGCACGTGGGCGATCGCGAAGATCATGCCGCGGTCGAGCAGACTGAGCCGGGCGATGCTGAACGTTGGGTCGATGCTGATCTCGTAGGAGCCGTAGCCGTAGAGCAGGGTCGGGGCCGGCTTGCCCGGCGTGACCAGGTCGCGGCGGTAGACCAGCGAGAGGGGGATGCGCGTGCCGTCGGCGGCGGTGGCCCACTCGCGACGCTGCTCGAACAGGTTCGGGTCGTAGTGGCCGAGCACGGGCTGTTGCTTCAGCAGTCGGCGCTCGCCCGTGGCGACGACGTGGTCGTAGACCGTCGACGGTGTGACGAAGCTGGTGTAGCCGAGACGGATGGTCGGCTGTTCCCACTCGGGATTGGCCGACGTGCCCACGGAATACAGGGGCTCCTCGAAGGCGAGCTCGACGAAATCGAGCCCGTCGCCGCCCGTCACGCCGTTCACGCCGCTCACGGCGACGCGGGTGAGCCCGTCCCGCCGGTATTCGGCCACCACGAAGTCGCGGAACGCGTCGACGTCTTCCAGCCGCACGGCCGGGTCGTGGGGCAGCAGCATCCGCTTCGCACCCTGCGGTTCCGCGGCGGAGACGCTGACCAGTTCGAAGTTGACCGCGTGGTCGTTGTGCACCACCAGCAGGCGGTCCTCGCCATTCAGCACCGCATGCTCCACGCCGTACTCGACGCCGTCCCGCCGCGGCCAGACCACCGTGAACTCGCCGGTCGGGTCGGCGGCATCGAGCAGCCGGGTCTCGGTGGTCACACTCGAACCGGCTTCGATCAGCAGGAACCTGCGGCTGCGGGTGAGGCTCACGCCCACCCAGAACCGCTCGTCGGGCTCGTGGAAGACCGGCACGTCGGCGGAGACCGCGGTGCCCACCTCGTGGCGCCACACGGTGTCGGGGCGCCAGGCATCGTCGATGGTCGTATAGAAGATGTACCGGCCGCTCGGGTCGAACAGGGCGCCCTCGCCGGTGTTCGGGATCTCGTCCGCGAGGGTCTCGCCGGTCGCCACGGTGCGCACCCGCAGGGTGTAACGCTCGTCGCCCTCGGTGTCGACGGCGTAGAGCAGCCGGGTTCCGTCGACGCTCACGTCGGTGCTGCCGAGTGAGTAGAACTCGTGGCCGGCGGCCTCGGCGTTGTCGTCGAGCACGATCTGTTCGCCCGGCAGGCCCGCGGTGGTGGTCTCCCCGGGAAGCGGCTCCGGCAGAAGGGGCGGGGTCCAGTCTCCGGGGTCGGAGATGGGTGCCCGGCAGTGGATGCCGTATTCCTGCCCCTCGACCGTGCGGGTGTAGTACCACCAGGTGCCCTGACGCACCGGAACGCTGAGGTCGGTCTCCTGGGTGCGGCCCTTGATCTCCTCGAAGACCTGCTCCTGCAGCAGGGAGAGGTGCGCGGTGCGGGCATCCGTGAACGTGTTCTCGGCTTCGAGGTGCGCGATCACCTCGGGGCTGTCCTTGTCGCGCATCCACTCGTAGTCGTCGGTGAACACGTCGTTGTGGAAAATGCGCTGCTGCGGTTTCCGGGCTGCGCGGGGAGGAGTGGTCATGGCTCCCAGCGTAGTTCCGCGGGCGTCTTGTTCGGCAGGCCCGGCGGTGTGCGGCGATCGGGAGCGGTAGCGGGCTCGCCCGAGTGCGCAGAAGCGGCGATTTCCTGAAGCGCAGCGAGATGTCTGTCGAAGGCTGTGCGCCCTCGGCTCGTCAGGGAAACGTTCGTCGTGCGGCGAAGATCGTTCCGATCCGGCGACGAGTGCTTCGATGTGGAGAGATACCCGAGTTCCACCAGATTCCGAATCGTCTTGGAGAGGTTCGCTTCGCTGACACCCAGGGTCGCCGTCAGAGTCGCGAACTCTGCGAAGTCCACGGGCCTCAGCATTGCGCAGAGGCGCAGCCGAGTGGGCGCGTGAATCGACTCGTCGAAAAGGGCCTCAGATCCCACGGGACAGCTCCAACCCGTACACCCGGTCATACAGCAGGCCGCCTGGGTACATCGTGAGGAAGCCGATCGAAACCGTCACGACGACCCAGGATTGCTGGCCGCTCGCCGCCAGCCACCCGGTGACGGTGAGCATGGCTACCACCGTGACTCCCATCCCGATCAGCACCAGCAGGGAACGAGGGCCAGGAATCCGATTGGTGGACAGCCCGGTTGCCCTCCTGTACCCAAGCTCCAGGAAGGCGATGGCAGCGCAGGCCAGACCAATAAGGGTGAACATCCACACGGCGTCGGGGATGGCCCGAGCGCCGACGATCGCCGCGGTAGCGACAGCCGCCGCCGGGTAGTACCAGACGGGGGCTTTGGCGCGACTGGCCAGTTTTTGCCGATCCGCCAGAAGTGCGTCAAGAGATGCCTGCGCAGCCGTCGATGCTTCCCGCCCCGAAGAATTACTTTCCATGCAGTTAAGCATTTCACTTAACCAAGAGTTATGCAACCATCGGTGCCGGCCAATCCGTCAGAGCCGCCGGCTCCTGATTAGCCGCCGAGGAGCCCGCTCCCCCCGCCGTGCCCGGAACGCGCCCACCGTGTCGATAGGGTCGTTGACTAGGTGCATCCGTCTGCACCGTGAGGGGGGAACCATGGGCACCGTAGTGGTTGTGTTCGCAGGGCTGTGCGTCGGGGCACTGATGGCTCTGTCCGACATCCCGCGCACCCGGTATCTTGTCTGGTTCTGCGCGGCTGCCCTCGGGCTGGTACTGGCTGCGGTGTTCGTCGAATCGCGGAACGGCTCCTGGTTCGATGGTTCGCTCTTCGCGGCCTCCGCACTCGTGGGGGCATCCGTCTATGGTGCAGAGCTGTGGAGGCGGCTGGGCCTGAGAGAGGCCTACTCCTACTGGGAATTGATCTGGATGACCACTCTCCGACCCGGCTATCTTCGAGCCTCCTGGAAACAAGCGGAAAAAGAGTAGAGCAGCCAGCGCGGCCACTCCCCGCCGGATAGGTCTCGGAGCGTCGGGGGCGCAGACTTGAGGGGTACCCGCCCCACGACGAACGGAACCACCATGACGCAGCCCGCACCCAGCCCGCTCGACACGACCCTGGCGGAGGCGCTGCAGGGGAAGGTCTTCCAGGGGGTGCTGTTCGACATGGACGGCACCCTGGTCGACTCCACCCAGGCTGTCACCCGGTCCTGGCTGCGCTGGGCTGCCGAGGTCGGCCTCGGCCCGTCGTTCACCGGCCCCGAGCACGGGGTTCCGGCGCGTCAGATGATCGCGACCCTGGTGGCCGAGGAGCTGGTGGAGGCATCCGTCACCCGCCTCACCGAACTCGAACTCTCCGACACGGATGGCGTCACGATCCTGGCCGGCGCGGCCGAACTCATGGCCGGCATCCCCGAGGAGCGCCGGGCGATCGTCACCTCCTGCGGCCGTGAGCTGTGCCTGGTGCGGCTCGACGCGGCCGGCTTCGTCGCTCCGCGCACGGTCGTCACGATCGACGACACCAGCCGCGGCAAGCCCTTCCCCGAGCCGTTCCTGCTCGCGGCCGAACGCCTCGGCGTCGACCCCGCGCGCTGCGTCGTGGTCGAGGACGCCCCGGCCGGTCTCGCGGCGGCCCGCGCCGCCGGCTGCGCCACCATCGGCGTCGTCGGCACCCACCTCGCCGCCCAGCTGGAAGCCGACCTGGTGGTGCCCAGCCTCGATCGCCTGCGGGTGAGCGTGCAGGATGATGGCGTGGTGTTCCACCTCGTCACGGGGGAGTAGGAGCCGACCAGGCTCAGCTCTGGTAGATCTCCAGCGGCAGACCGTCGGGGTCGCGGAAGAAGAACATCGCCCTGTGCGTATTCGGGTCCACCCGGAGTTCCTCGCAGTCGACGTTCTTGCCGAGGAGTTCGTCGCGCGCTGCAGGCACGTCGTCGACCTCGAAGGCGAGGTGGCGCAGCCCGAGCGCTTCCGGCCCGCTCCGCCTTGGCGGGGTGTCCGGAAAGGAGAACAGCTCGATCAGGTAGTGGCCGTTCAAGGCGAGCTTGCCCATCCACGACTGCCGCTCGGCCCGGTAATACTCGGCCTCGAGCGTGCACCCGAGCACGTCGAGGTAGAAGGCCTTGGACAGTTCGTAGTCGCTGGCAATAATGGCGATGTGGTGCACTCCGTTGATGAGCATCTCGGCAGTTTCGCATACTCCAGGGGCGGAAGAGGTCAGGATGAAACCGGACAGGCAACCGGGCTCACTGACCGTCGCCCGACCGGCATCCGGTCCGGCCCGCCACCGTCGCCGCTCGCGCTGGCGGAGCCGGGGGCTTCCCGTGCTGCGATTCGCGCTGATCGCCCTGGGCGTGTTGCTGGTCAGCGGCACGGTGCTGGCATCGGTGTTCGTCAACGAGTTCTCCGCCCGAGTGGCCGGGAACGCCGTCGACATTTCCAACGGGCGAACCGCCGCCGCAGGTGCCGGTGCCGCCGCCGACGGCAGGATTCCCGCTCCGGCCCTGCCCTCGATCACCGCGTTCGACGGCGGCTTCACCGTGCTGATGGTCGGCGTCGACAACGCCAGTGACCAGAGCGCGGGCTACGGTTCGCGCGGCGCCACGCTGAACGACGTGAACATCCTGCTGCACGTGGCCGAAGACCAGGCGAGCGCCGTCGTCGTCAGCTTGCCGCGCGATCTCGTCATCCCGCAGCCGGCCTGCACGGATGCCGACAGCGGCACCGTGTCCGCCGCCGTGTCTGCGGCCCCGATCAACGCGTCCTTCGGGCGAGGCGGGCTGGGCTGCGTGGTCGCCACGGTCGAGCGGCTCACCGGTCTGTCGATTCCGTACGCCGGGCTGATCTCCTTCGAGGGGACCGTGGCGATGGCCGACGCGGTCGGCGGCGTGCCGATCTGCCTGACCGAGGCCATCGACGACCCGTACACCGGGCTGAACCTCCCGGCCGGAGTCAGCGTGGTGGCCGGAGAGACGGCGCTGTCCTACCTGCGCAGCCGCCACGGCGTGGGCGACGGCAGCGACCTGGCCCGGATCTCCTCCCAGCAGGCGTACCTCTCCTCCCTGGTGCGGGTGCTCACCAGCGGCAGCACGCTCACCGACCTGCCGAAACTCTCGGGGCTGGCGAGCGCCACCGCCGTGAACCTCCGGCTGTCTGAGTCACTCGCCACCGTGCCGACCCTCGTGAGCATGGGTCTCGTGCTCACGAAGATCGACCCCGACCAGCTGCTCTTCGTGCAGTACCCCACGCTGCCCAACCCGGAGAACCCGGCCAAGCTCGTGCCGGACCCGGCACTCGCCGGGCGGCTCGTGCAGAAGCTCGCGGCCGATGAGGAGTTCACGCTCGCGCCGGAGTCGCTCGGATCCAGCGCGGCCCTCCGGCCCGGCGGCACGGCGGCACCGGTGACCGCGGCTCCGGTGCCGCCCGCGACGGGCACGGTGGAGCCCGAGAATCCGAGGGAGGCTGCGGGTGAGCCGGGTGAGCCGGGGGAGGCCGAGGTTCTCGCGGGACTACGCGGTCAGACCGCCAGTCAGCAGACCTGCTCGGTGGCGTTCGGCGAGTGAGCCGTGCGGCGGGCAACTGCGGGTGGTCGGAGGCACTGTTACCGTAAGCTGTTAGGCGAATTGATTATTAGGAGACTGAGATGAATGCGATGAGGAAGCGCGCAAGCAACGATCTACTGCGTCAGACGGTGGTGCTGGTGAGCGCGATCCTGGCCATCGTCGGATCATTCATCGGGTCGGGCGCCGCCGGCGGAACCCCGATCCAGAACGCGTCGGGCGGGGCGCTCGCCGCCGACGCCACCCCGATCGCCCCCGACGGCCCGGCCTTCGGCATCTGGACCGTCATCTACCTCGGGCTGATCGCCTACGCCGTCTGGCAGTTCCTGCCCGCGCAGAAAACGGATGCCCGCCAGCGCACCCTGGGCTACCCGATCGCGGCGTCGCTCGTGCTGAATGCGGCCTGGATCCTGAGCATCCAGTTCGACCTGCTCTGGCTCAGCGTGCCCGTGATCGTGCTGCTGCTGATCGTGCTGATCCGGGCCTTCCAGCTGACGCTGCTCTCCCGGCCGGGGAACCTGATCGAGACGATCGTCGCCGACGGCACCGTGGGCCTCTATCTCGGCTGGGTCAGCGTGGCGACCGCCGCGAACGTGACGGCCGTTCTCGTGGCTGCGGGCTTCGACGGGTTCGGGCTCAGCTCCGACCTGTGGGCCGTCCTGGTGATCGCCGTGGCCGGCCTGGTCGGCGTGCTCGTCGCCGTCTACGGCCGCGGCCGGCTCGCCCCGGCCGCGTCGCTGTCGTGGGGGCTGGCCTGGCTGGCCGTGGCCCGGCTGACCGGCAACCTGCTCTCCACCCCCGCGGCCATCGCGGCCATCCTCGCCGTGGCCGCCATCGTGATCGTCACCGTGACCCTGCGCGTGCGCACGCCCCGGTCGGCCGTCACCGGACTGGTCTCCGCGTGAGTACCGCCGTCACCCCGGCCGCGCCCGGCGGCGCCACCGCCACCTCGGCCCGGCGGCGCTGGGCCGGCCTCGTCTTCATCAGCGTCGCGGTCGCCCTGATCATCGTGGACTCCACGATCATCAACGTGGCCATCCCCTCGATCGTCGACGACCTGGCGATCACGTCCACCCAGGTGCAGTGGGTGCAGGAGAGCTACACGCTCGTGTTCGCGGCCCTGCTTCTGGTGTTCGGCACCCTCGCCGACCGGTTCGGGCGACGGCGCATCCTGATCCTCGGCGTGATCGTGTTCGCCACGGCATCCGTTTTCGCGGCGCTGTCGCAGACGGGCGAGCTTCTGATTCTGGCCCGCCTGGTACAGGGCGTCGGCGGAGCCATGGTTCTACCCACCACGCTCTCGATCATCAACGCCACGTTCCGCGGCCGCGACCGAGGCATCGCATTCGCGATCTGGGGCTCGACCATCGGCGGCATGGTGGCGGTGGGTCCGCTGCTCGGCGGCTGGCTGACCACCTACTACTCCTGGCGCTGGGCCTTCGGCATCAACGTGCCGCTGGGCGTCGTCATCATCATCGGCGTGCTGGTCTACGTACTCGAATCGAAGGATGCCGGCGAACCGCGCCGCATCGACGTCGTCGGCGCCGTGCTCTCGGTGATCACCAGCGCATCGCTCGTCTTCGGGCTGATCGAGGGCCGCACCTACGGTTGGTGGTTCACCAACAACCCGCCCACGGTGGGTGACTGGACCTGGCCGTACGACATCTCGATCATCCCGTTCGTCTTCCTGGTCACGGTCGTGTCCGGCGTGGCCTTCGTCTACTGGGGGCTCTACCGCGAGCGCGCCGGCAAGACCACCCTGCTCGCCTTCTCCCTGTTCCGGATCGCGTCGTTCCGCAACGGCAACATCGCGGCCATGATCGTCTCGCTCGGCGAGTTCGGCATCATCCTGTCGCTGCCGCTCTGGCTGCAGAACGTGCTCGGCTACGACGCCCTGCAGACCGGGTTCGTGCTGCTCGCCCTCGCTCTGGGTTCCTTCGTGGCCAGCGGGGTGTCCGGCGCCTTCGGAAACAAGACCTCGCCCGAGACCATTGTTCGGATGGGTATCGTCGCCGAGATCGTCGGCGTCGCCGGCCTCGGCCTGGTGATCACCGCGCAGTCCACCTGGCTCGTCGTGGTGCCGTTCCTGTTCGTCTACGGGATCGGCGTGGGCCTGGCCACCGCCCAGCTCACCGGCGTCGTGCTCAAGGACGTGCCCGTTGCCCAGAGCGGCCAGGGTTCCGGAACCTCCAGCACCGCACGGCAGATCGGTTCGGCCCTCGGCATCGCGGTGCTCGGCACCGTGCTGTTCACCTCGGTCGGGGCGTCTCTCGACGCGAAACTGGCCGAGGTGCCCGGGCTGCCGGCCGAGACCCAGAGCCAGATCGTCGACGCGGTCGTCGACAGCGCCGGTTCGGTCATCCCGTCGCTGGAGGAGCAGAGCCCCGAGCTGGCGGATGCCGCGCGTGAGGCGTTCAGCGACGGCACCCGGTACTCCGCGTACGCCGCCGCCGGGTTCCTGGTGCTCGGGTTCCTGGCCACGCTGCGCCTGTCCGGCACCGCGCCCCACGTGGAGCCGCGCCCCGAGGACGCGGCCCCCGGCGCGGACATCCCGGCGGCCGAGACCGCGGGCGAACCCGTCTAGCCGAGCCCGCGCAGGTGGGCGACTCAGGACATCCGTCGCGGCGCAGGTCAGGGAAGCGGGCGCACGGTAGAACGTGCGCCGGCTTCCACAGGGTGCGCCGCGAGCGGCGCACCCCGTGGTCGGTGCCTGGTGCGGGCGACTAGATCTCGGAGTCGTCCAACGGCCCCGCGTTCGGTTCGCCGCTCGTGCGGGGCCCGGGACCGGGCCCCGTTGCGGTGCCCGTGCGCTCCTCCGCCCGCGCCGCGCGACGGCTCGGCTGCGGTTTCTGCACAGACAGTTCGCCACCCAGTCGACCGCCGAACGGGCGGCCGTGGTCGGCGTATTCCTCGCGGAAGTAGGCCATCCGCCACGGGCCCATCTCGATGCGGGCTCCGGTGCGCAACACCTGACCGTCACGACGGCCCTGCCTCGGCTCCCGTTTGGCGCCGCCGGAGACGTCGCCGAGCGGGTACAGCACGTACTCGTCATTCTCGTCGTGACGAATCTCGGCATGGAAGGGTTGCAGCCCGGCCAGCTGCAGGTCGGCATTCGGGGCCGAACCGATGGTGGTGACGGTCGGGCTCAAATCGAACTCGCGCGGCATCTGGCCGTTCCAGTTCTCCGATCCGATCACGAAGATCAGCCGGGGCCGACCTGCACCCGGGGTGTAGTGGGTCGTGGTCACCCGGCGACGAATGCGCCGGTCGAAGGTCGGCACCAGCGGCAGCAGGGTGGTCGGCGGCAAGGTCAGCGACAGGCTCTCCGACCCGGCCGTGCTGCGTCGCCGCAGCAGCGGAGCCAGCGCGGCCCTGCTCCCGAGGGCGATGTGGGCGGAGCCGGTCAGCAGCCGCTGGATGACGGGCGCTTTGACGGCTCCGAGCCGCACGATCAGCCCGTTCGGGCCCGACACGGAGACGCTGAGGCCGCGTTCCGCCAGGTCGCCGGCCAGACCGCGGAGGTCCTTCAGCTTCATGGTGTTGGTGCGCACGAACATCTCGGGCTTGCTGGCGAAGATCTCGACGTCGAGGCCGCTCGCCTTGATGGTGCCCTGCATCCGCTCGGCGCCCGCCGCATCCGCGGGGTCGCCGGTCGGATCCGGCTCCGCGAGGGAGAACTCCAGATCGATGTCGAGGCGGGTGGTGGGACTCATGGCTACTTGGTGAGCGGTTCGGTGCCGGAACCCTCGCTCGTGGTGACCCGCAGGGTGCCGTTCAGCTTCCAGGTGGCCCGCGGTGCGTCCGGCCCGATGTCACGCGGCACCTCCACGGTCATATCGATGAAGCTGTAGTTGATGACGGCGCTCTTGCCGGTCAGGTAGGACCACATCTCCTTGCCGAGGTCGGTCCAGTCCTTGATGTTGTGGGCGTCGGGGCCGGAGGCGTTGGAAGCGGGTGCGGTGTTTTGGCTGTCAGTCACGGTGTGTTCCTTCTCGCTTGGTTGCAGGGAATCGGCACTCGGTCGTCACACATCGGGCCACATACGGCCAGAATCGGATCAACAGTGAACCGCCGCGCGGGCAACCGTCAGGAGCCTCGGCAGCCGCGTGTGAGCCAACCCTAGTTGAGCGCGGCAGTCGGGGGAAGAGCCCGGAAGCACCGGTTCCGGACCGGTTTCGGGCCGGGCTGAAACCGGTGCGGCCCCGGCTCGTGTCAGTGGTCTCGACTAGCCTCGAAATACCCGTGATCGGCGCTTCCGGAGCCGGCTGCGCCCCGCACGAAGGAGATCCGCGTGTTCCTGTCCGGCCCTGCCACCGTCGTTTATTCCGCGAGCGATCTCAGCGCCGCGGCGGCCTGCGAATGGGCCCTGCTGCGGCGGCTCGACGCGAAGCTGGGGCGCATCGACGCCGTCCCCGGAACGGAAGACGCCATGCTCATGCGCACCGCCGAGCTGGGTGACGCCCACGAGCTGCGCATGCTGCACCGGCTGCGCGCCACCCGGAGCGTCGTGGAGATCGACCGCGGCGACCTCGCCGACATCATCAGTGGTTCGACCACCGGTGCCGCCGTCCGCACCGAGGCTGCCCTGCGCGACGGCGCCGAGGTGGTGTTCCAGGCTGCGTTCTTCGACGGGCGTTTCCTCGGCTATGCCGACTTCATCATCCGTTCAGAACCTGTCGGCAGAGCGCACGCCGCCGGCGACGCGCCCGTGTACGAGGTCTACGACACGAAGCTGGCGCGCTCGGCGAAGATCACGGCGCTGCTGCAACTGGCCGCTTACAGCGACCAACTCGAACGGATGGGCGTGGCGACGGGGGAGAACGTGCACCTGCTGCTCGGCGACGGTCGCACCAGCTCGCACCGGGTGCAGGACATCCTGCCGGTCTACCGCACGCGGCGGGCCCGCCTCGAACGGCTGGTCGACGAGCGTCTCGCCGATACCCGGGCCACCCCGTGGGGCGACCCGCGCTACACGGCCTGCGGCCGCTGCGACGTCTGCGAGGAGCAGGTGCGCCTGCACCGCGACGTGCTCCTGGTCGCGAACCTGAGGCTCGGTCAGCGGGCCCGGCTGCGCACGGCCGGCGTGGAGTCCATCGAGCAGCTCGCCACCCGCACCCTGCCGGTCCCCGGCCTGTCCGACGCCACCCTGGCCACCCTGCAGGGTCAGGCCCGGTTGCAGATCGAGCCGCCGCGTCGCGGCCGCCCGCTCAACTGGGAGATCATCAACCCGGCCGCCCTCGCGGCGCTGCCTGCCCCCGACGCGGGCGACGTGTTCTTCGACTTCGAGGGTGACCCGCTCTATCAGGAGGGCGGCGACGAGGGTTCTTCCGGCTCCGGCACCGTCTCCGGCACCGTCTCCGGCACCGGCTCCGGCACCGTCGACTGGGGACTCGACTACCTGTTCGGGCTGGTCGAGCCCGACGACACGTTCCGCACCTTCTGGGCGCACGACCACGCCGAGGAGCGCCAGGCGCTCATCGACTTCCTGGAGTACGTGCGGGAACGCCGCTCGCGGCATCCGGGCCTGCACATCTACCACTACGCCCCCTACGAACGCACCCACCTGCTCTCCCTCGCCGCCCGCCACGGCGTCGGCGAGGACGCGGTCGACGACCTGTTGCGTGCGAACGTGCTGGTGGACCTCTACCCGATCGTGCGTCAGGGGCTGCGCATCGGCAGTCGCAGCTACTCGCTCAAGAAGCTCGAGCCGCTCTACATGGGCGCCGAGGAGCGGGAGGGCGTGGCCAACGCCGCCGACTCGATCACCGAATACGTGCGCTCGCGCAGCCTGCTGGCCGCGGGGCAGACGGATGCCGCCCGGCAGATCCTGCATGACATCGCCCGCTACAACGCGTACGACTGCCGCTCCACCCTGCGGCTTCGCGACTGGCTGCTGGCGCGGGCGGCCGAGCAGACGGGCGACGCCGCGGAGCCGGCGGCGATCCTGGCGGCCCTGACCCTGCCGGTGCGGGAGCCCGATCCGGTCTACCTCGAACTCTCCGCTCTCCTGGCCGAGGTGCCGCCGGCCGACCGCACGGCCGACCAGACCGCCCTCGCTCTCGCCTCCGCGGCGATCGACTACCACCGGCGGGAGCAGAAGTCCTTCTGGTGGGACCACTACAGCCGCCTCAGCGCGCCCGTGGACGACTGGGCCGACACCAGGGATGTGCTCGTCGTCGAGTCGGCCACGGTGCACCTGGGCTGGCACCGGGAAGGCCGCCAGGCCCTCGACCGCCGGGTGCTGCGACTGACCGGGGCGCTCGCGCCGGGCAGCTCGATCAAGGTCGGGCAGCAACCCTTCCTCCTCTACGACCCGCCGTATCCGCCGATCCGGCGCAGCGACGCCCCCGGCGCCCGCACCGCGCACAACAAGGCGACCGTGGTCGACGTGATCGACGAGTCCGTGTTTCTGGTCGAAGAGGTGCTCGAGCGCGACGCGCCCGCACACCGGCAGCTTCCGATCGCCCTGACGCCGGGCACCCCGCCGCCGGCCGGCAGCCAGGTCACCGCCATCTCGGAGTGGGGACGCGCCGTGCTGGACGCCTGGCCGGATCCGTTGCCGGATGCCGCCTTCGACCTGTTGCGCCGCACACCGCCCCGTCTGCACGGTGGGGTCGGTCTGGCCCAGCCCGGCCTCCGTGAGGGCGGGGGAGAAGACGGCGGCGACGTGCGAACAGCCATCCGCGACTCCCTGCTCGCACTCGACCGGTCCTACCTGGCCGTGCAGGGTCCGCCGGGAACCGGCAAGACCTTCGTGGGGTCGCGGGTGATCGTCGACCTCGTGGTGCGGCACGGCTGGCGCATCGGGGTCGTCGCCCAGTCGCATGCCGCGGTCGAGAACATGCTCCGGGCGGTGCTTGCCGCGGGGGTCGATGCCGGGCTGGAGCCCGGTCAGGTCGGCAAGAAGCCGAAGAACGGCGACGAGAAGAAGCCCGTGCCGTGGACCCCACTGGATTCCAAGACGTTCGGCCGGTTCACGGGCCAGTCCGGCGGCTGGGTGCTCGGCGGCACAGCCTGGGACTTCAGCAACGCCGACCGGGTGCCGCGCGGATCCCTCGACCTGCTCGTGGTCGACGAGGCCGGGCAGTTCTCGCTGGCCAGCACCATCGCCGCCGCCGTGGCGGCAGAGCGGCTGCTGCTCCTGGGCGACCCTCAGCAGTTGCCCCAGGTCAGCCAGGGCACGCATCCCGAACCCGTCGACGGCTCAGCGCTCGGCTGGCTCAGCGACGGGCACCAGGTGCTCCCTCCGCACTTCGGTTACTTCCTCAAGACCAGCTGGCGCATGCATCCTCGCGTGTGTGCGCCGGTGTCGGCGCTGTCCTACGAGGGCCGGTTGCTCTCTCACCCCTCGGACCGATTCCTCGACGGAGTCGAGCCGGGTCTGCACCCGATACCCGTGCCGCACTCGCTGAATTCCACGTCGTCGGTGGAGGAGGCCGAGGCCGTGGTCTCGCTGGTGAGCGGCCTGCTCGGCCGCCCGTTCACCTCCGGAGGCCGCACCCGACCGTTGGGCCAGGGGGACGTGATCGTCGTCGCCCCCTACAACGCGCAGGTCGAGCTGCTCCGCACGCGCCTGGGTCAGGCCGGGCTCGGCGAGGTGCCCGTCGGTACGGTCGACAAGTTCCAGGGTAAGGAGGCGGCCGTGGCGATCGTCTCGCTGGCCGCGTCGTCGGCGCAGGAGGTGCCGCGAGGCCTGGAGTTCCTGCTGCTGGCCAACCGGCTGAACGTGGCCGTCTCCCGGGCGCAGTGGGCGGCCTGGCTTGTCTACTCGCCCGCGCTGACCGAGACTCTGCCGACCACCGTGGCGGCGCTCGCCCAGCTGAGCGCGTTCATCACCCTGGTCACGCCGGCACCTGCCTGACCCACCGAAAAGGCACCCTCGCTCCGCCGTTACGGCGCGGAACGAGGGTGCCTTCTGAATTCGTGTTACTCGGCGTCGAGGTCCGTTTCGAGGAGCTTGACGAGGGACTCGAGTGCGGCATCCGCTCCGTCGCCTTCGGCGCGCAGAACGACGACGTCGCCGTTGGACGCACCCAGGCTCATCAGCGACAGGATGCTCGAGGCATCCATCGCGTCTTCGGCCGGGTCGGTCTCGAGGGCGATGGTGACCTCGATGGTCAGTTCGCCGACGGCCGCCGCGAAGATCGAGGCGGGGCGTGCGTGCAGGCCGACGCGGCTCGCGATGGTTGCTTTACGTTCGGACATGGTTCCTCCTAATTGGTGCCCGGCGAAGGGGTGGCTCGCCGGTGATGGTGCGATGCGACGGGTGTCCGAAGCGGCTAGAGACCCAACTCTTCAAGTATGGGCAATTCTGCGCGCACCTTGGTACGCGCCTCGTCCGAATTCCGGGCCGAAACCGCGAGGTGGGCGAGTTTCTGCGCCTGTTCGAGCGTGACGGACTTCAGCACGGCACCCACAGCGGACATCGACCGGCTCGTCATGGACAGGGTGTTGACGCCCAGTCCGACGAGCACGACCGCGAGAACGGGGTCGGCGGCGGCTTCTCCGCAGACGCCGACGGGCTTGTTGTTGCCCTCAGCGATCGATCCGGCCACGGTGAGCTGGATCAGTTGCAGCACGGCAGGCTGCCACGGCGAGTTCAGCGCGGCGAGCGTGCCCAGCTGCCGGTCGGCGGCCATCGTGTACTGGGTGAGGTCGTTCGTGCCGAGGCTGACGAATTCCGCCTCGGTCAGGATGCTCGCGGAGCGGAGCGCTGCGGAGGGAACCTCGACCATGACGCCGGGGGTCTTCAGGCCGGCGACGCGGCACATGGCGGCGAAATCGGCAGCCTCGTCGACCGTGGCGATCATCGGCGCCATCACCCAGACCACGGCGGAGGACGCTTGCGCTGCGGTGGCGATGGCCGTGAGCTGGCGCTTGAGCACGCCGGGGCTGGTCAGGTCGGTGCGATAGCCGCGCACGCCGAGCGACGGGTTGGGCTCGGTGCTGTCGGTGAGGAACGGGAGGGGCTTGTCGGCGCCGGCGTCGAGCGTGCGCACAACGACCTTCTTGCCGGGGAACGCGTCGAAAACGCCCTTGTAGGCGACGACCTGTTCGTCGATGGTGGGTTCGGTGTCGCGCTCGAGGAAGCAGAACTCGGTGCGGAGCAGCCCCACGCCCTCGGCGCCGGCGGCGGCGGCCTTGACCGCGTCAGCGGCCCCGCCCACGTTGGCCAGCAGGGGAACGAGGTGGCCGTCGGCGGTGCTGCCGGTGCCGTCGAACACGGACAGGCTGGCGGCGACATGCTCCCATGCCGTGACCGCGGTGCGCTGTTCGTCGCCCGGGCCGACCAGGAGGGTGCCCGCGGCGCCGTCCACGTAGACCTCGGTGCCGTCGGTGAGGGCTTCCACGCCGGCCGCGGCGACGACGGCCGGCAGGCCGAGGGCGCGCGCGATGATCGCGGTGTGCGACTGCGGTCCGCCGCCGCTGGTGACCAGGGCGAGGACCTTGTTCGGGTCGAGGGTGGCGGTGTCCGCCGGGGCGAGATCTTCGGCGACGAGCACGAAGGGCACATCGGACTGCGGGATGCCGGGGGCGGTGACGCCGCGCAGCTCGGCGACGATCCGGGCCCGTACATCGAGGACATCCGTGGCCCGTTCGGCCATGTAACCGCCGAGGTTGTGCAGCATCTCGGCGACGGATGCGCCGGACTCCCAAATTGCGCGTTCGGCCGACGTTCCGGTGGCGATTAATTTCACTGCAGCTTTTATCAGCATCGGGTCGGTGGCCATCAGCGCGGTGGCCTCGAGAACCGACTTGCTGGCACCGGTGGCTTCCTCGGCGCGGCGTTGGAGCTCCGCCTGAACGACCTTGGCGGCCGCTCGTAGCTCGACGGTCGCCACTTCGGGCGTTGTCGCCGCTTCCAGGCGTTCACCTGCCGGAGGTTCGCTGATCGGTTTGGGCATCTGGCGAACGGATCCGATGATCCGGCCGGGGCTTACGCCTACACCAGTGAAATTCTGCACGGGACAACCTCTATTCTTGCGCAGCAAAAATACTGCGCTATTGATGCTACGCGTCGGCCGCCCCGAATTGCTCGGGGCGGCCGACGTGCTGTTAAGCGTTGACCAGGGCGGGCGCTGCTGCGTTCGCGATGACCAACGGTGTCTTTCGAGCGTAACGCTTCAGAACGATCACCAGGAGTGCCGCGATGACGGTACCGATCGCGATCGCCAGGGCGAAGAGAGCGAAACTGTCGATGGCGAAGAAGACGAACATCCCGCCGTGCGGGGCCTTGGAGGTGACACCCCAGGCCATCGAGAGAGCACCCGTCACTCCGGCGCCGACCATGGAGGCCGGGATCACGCGGAACACGTCTGCGGCAGCGAACGGGATGGCGCCTTCGGAGATGAACGACGCACCCAGCAGCCAGGCGGCCTTGCCGTTTTCGCGCTCCGCTACGGAGAACAGGCGGCGGTCGAGCACCGTGGCCAGAGCCATGGCGAGCGGCGGAACCATGCCGGCAGCCATGACCGCGGCCATGATCTCCCACGGCGCCTGGTTGGCGACGGTTGCCGTGCCGAGACCGGCGACAGCGAAGGCGTAGGCAACCTTGTTGACCGGACCGCCGAGGTCGAAGCCCATCATGAGGCCCAGGATCAGGCCCAGCAGGATGGCGGAGGCGCCGGTCATGCCGGACAGCCACTCGTTCAGGGCGGTGGTCAGCAGCGCGATCGGGCCACCGAGAACCAGGAACATCAGGCCCGAGGCGACGATCGACGCGACCAGCGGGATGATGACGACGGGCATCAGGCTGCGGAGCCAACGAGGAACGTCGAGCTTCGCGAAGCTGGCGGCCGCGAGACCGGCCAGCAGACCACCGGCGATGCCGCCGAGGAAGCCGGCACCCATGAACCCGGCGACGGCACCGGCGACGAAACCGGGGGCGATTCCGGGGCGGTCGGCGATCGCGTAGGCGATGTACCCGGCCAGTGCCGGGACCAGGAAGCCCATCGACAGGGCGCCGATCTTGAAGAAGACGGCTCCCAGGTAGGTGAGCATGCCCCCTTCCGGCAGGTTGAACAGGCTGTTCTGCAGGGTGACCGTGTCGGCGACCTCGGTGATCTCGTAGCCTCCGAGGAGGAATCCGAGGGCGATCAGCAGACCTCCACCGGCGACGAACGGGATCATGTAGCTGACACCGGTGAGCAGGGCGCGCTTGACCTTCTGGCCGAAGTGCTCGCTGGTCTCCGCGGCCTCGGCCGCACTGACGGTGCCGCCGACGCGGCGGGCGTTGGGGTTCTCGGCCGCGGCCAGCGCATCCTTGATGAGCTTGGCCGGCTCGTCGATGCCGCGCTTGACGGGCACCTGGATGACCGGCTTGCCGGCAAAACGCTCACGACCGCGAACGTCGACGTCGACGGCGAAGATGACGGCGTCGGCTGCGGCGATGACAGCCGGGTCGAGCATCGTGAGTCCGGCGGAACCCTGGGTCTCAACCTGGAGGTCGACGCCGGCAGCCTTGGCCGCGGCGACGAGGGACTCGGCCGCCATGTAGGTGTGGGCGATCCCGGTCGGGCACGCGGTGACGGCCACGATGCGCTTCACGTCGGCGGATGCCCCGCCGGGCGTGCTGCCGACGTTGGCGTGGGCGGCACCTCCGGCGGCAACGGGGGTCGGTGCGACGACGCTGGTGACCAGTTCGACGATCTCCGCCTGGGTCTTGGCGGCGCGCAGAGCGGCGGTGAAGGGGGCCTTCATCAGCGAGCGGGCCAGCTTGGCCAGGATTTTAAGGTGTTCCTGGTCCGCGCCCTCGGGAGCGGCGATCAGGAAGACGAGGTCCGCGGGACCGTCGGCGGCGCCGAAGTCGACCGGGGACGTCAGGCGGGCCAACGCCAGCGTCGGCTCCTTAACGGCTGCCGAGCGGCAATGCGGGATGGCCAGGCCGCCGGGGATGCCGGTGGCCGTCTTCGCTTCGCGGGCCAGGGCGTCTGCGTAGAGGCTCTCGATCTCGGTGGCGCGGCCGGCTCCGACGACGAGCTCGGCAAGATGCCGGATTACGCTCGAAGGTGCGGCTCCAAGGTTCTTATCCAGAGCAACAAGCTCCGGGGTGATCAGTGCACTCACTGGACATCCTCCTTTGGATGGGTGTTGAGCAACGTCAGGGTGACGTCACCCGGTCTGGTTTGGTGCAGTGCCGGAACAGTCGATCCGGGCAGGGAGGCGGCTGCGGCCCCGTGGGCTGCAGCCTGGCGAAGAGATTCGGGGGCGGTGTCGCCGGCGATCGTGCTGAGCAGGAAACCGGCGAGGGCCGAATCGCCGGCGCCGACGGTGCTGACAGCGACCATGGGTGGGGTCTGGGCGAGCCAGGCGCCGTCTTTCGTCACCAGCACGGCGCCCTTGGAGCCGAGGGTGGCCAGGACGGCTCCGACGCCGGTGGCGACGAGTCGCTGGGCGGCGCGGGCCACCAGCACGGGGTCACCCTCGAGGCTGTCCGAGTCAGGCAGACCCGTGAGTTCGGCCAGCTCCTCCGCATTGGGCTTGATCAGATCGGGCCCGGCCGTGACGGCGGCGGCGAGGGGGGCTCCGGATGAGTCGACCGCGACTTTCGGGGCGTGCGCGCCGAACCGGCTGCGCAGCTCGCGGGTGATCGCGGCGTAGAAGTCCACGGGCACGCCCGGCGGCAGCGATCCGGCCAGAACGAGCCAGTCGGCACCCTCGGCCTTGTGCAGGACGAGTTCGATGAGTTCGCTCTGCTGGGCGGCGCTCAGCACGGGGCCGGGCACGTTGACCTTGGTCGTGGTGCCGTCGTTCTCGGTCAGCGCGATGTTGCTGCGGATCGTGGCGCCGATGGCCATTCCGAGGTGGGGAACCCCCGCGGCGCGGAGGGCGACCAGCACCGGGTCCAGACCGTCACCGGGGAGGATGGCGAGGCTCGGCACATCCGACGCGACGAGGGCGCGCACGATGTTCACGCCTTTGCCGCCCGGCTCTTCGTGGGAGGAGCCGGCTCGCTGCACCTCGCCGCGGGCCAGAGGGGCGCGGAGCTCGATGGTGCGATCCAGGCTCGGATTCGGGGTAAGCGTGATGATCACGCGATCACAACCTCAACGTCGGCCGCGGCCAGGGCTGCGGAAAGTTCATTAGATGGGAGGGCGTCCGTGATCAGCACGTCGATGTCGCCCAGGGCCGCGAAGCGGATCAGGGTTTCCTTGTCGAGCTTGGAGGAGTCGGCGAGCGCGACGACGCGACGGGCCGAACGAACGATGGCTGTCTTCACGGCGGACTCAATCGCATCCGGGGTGCTGAAACCGAACTCGGCATGCACACCGTTGGCGCCGATGAAGGCGATGTCCGGGCGCAGTGCATCCAGTTGGGCGATGGTGCTGGGTCCGACGACGGCGCGGGTGAGGCCGCGCACCCGGCCGCCGAGGATGTAGATCTGGATTGCCGGGTTGGTGGCGAGCTTGGTGGCGATCGGCACCGCGTTGGTGATCACGAGCAGCTCGTCGGCGGGAGCAGCGGGGGCCCAGTCAACGAGGAGATCGGCGAGCAACTCGGTCGAGGTGCCGGCGTCCAGCAGGATTGATCCGGTCTGGCTCGCCGGGATCAGGGCGAGGGCCGCGGCCGCGATGCGCTGCTTCTCATCACTGTGCTGGGTCTGTCGCTCTTCGAGGCTGAGCTCCGCCATGCTCTGGCGGTCGAACGAGACGGCGCCACCGTGAACGCGGCGGAGCTGGCGCGAGCTCTCCAGGGTGTCGAGATCGCGGCGCACCGTTTCCGGGGTGATGTCGAAGCGGGTGGCGAGGTCACTGACCGTGACCCGGTTCGAACTGGCGACCAGATCGACGATCAGGGCCTGACGCTCTTCTGCGAACATTTTCGACCTCCTCGACGCTGAATTGAAGAATACGAAAATCGTACCTGTGTTTGTTTTTGTTTGTCAAGAAAAACACAGATAAACAAAGATGAGGTTCCGGACGTCCTTGGGGTGTCGGTCGTCGGCGCTAGCGTGAACAGAATGAAGATCCTGCACACGTCTGACTGGCACATCGGGCGCACCTTCCACACGCATCCGACCCTGGAACACCTGCGCCAGGTTCTGGACGCGCTGGTCGAGGTCGTGCGGGAACGACAGGTCACGGTGGTGGTCGTCGCCGGCGACGTCTTCGATTCGGCGATGCCGTCGGCGGAGAGCTACACCCTGCTCGCGGCCGCGCTGCGCGCGATCCGGGAGGCAGGGGCATCGGTCGTGATGACGAGCGGCAACCACGATTCGGCGACCCGGCTGGGCTTCCAGTCGGAATGGGCGGGATTGGCGGGCATTCACGTCCTGACCCGACCGGAGCAGTACCTCGAACCCGTCACGATCCTCGACGACGACGGTCCCGTGCACTTCTACGGCATCCCCTATCTCGAGCCTGCGCTGATCCGCCACCTCAGTTCCTTTCAGGTCGAGGGGCAGCAGCTGAAGACGCACGAGCAGGTGCTCACCTTCGTGATGCAGCAGATCCGCGACGACCTGGCGGTGCGCGGGGGGCGGTCGGTCGTGCTCAGCCACTGCTTCGCAGCGGGCGTGCCCGCCGCCGCCGCCACCGACGCCGTGCGGGACATCACCGCCGGCGGCCTCGACCTGGTGCCCGTGTCCGTTTTCGCCGGAGCGGATGCCCCGCTCGCCCCCGCGCAGGCGGGCGTGGCGCAGGTTGACCCGGACTATGTCGCACTGGGCCACATCCACGGCCGGGCCCGGCTCACCGACCGGGTGCGCTATTCCGGGGCTCCGCTGCACTATTCGTTCTCGGAGGCCGGCAAACCCCGGGGCTGCTGGCTGGTCGAACTCCGGGCCGCTCTCCCAGCGCAGATCGAGTGGGTCTCGCTGCCGGTCCCGCGCCGGCTCAGCGTGCTCACGGGCGAGATCGACCAGCTCCTCACCGACGACGCCCTCACGGAATTCGAGCCCGACTGGGTGTCCGCCATCCTGACCGACCAGGTGCGGCCGCTCGACGGCATGCGTCGCCTGCAGAAACGCTTTCCGCACTGCGTCACCCTCGAGCATCGGCCCGCGATCGTCGCCGACCCGGATGCCGCCAGTTACGGCGACCGCATCCATCGGCGCACCGACCACGAGATCGTCGCCGGATTCCTCGAATTCGTGCGCAACGGGGTCGGGCAGACCGAATTCGAGCGCGACCTGGTGGCGGAACTCCTCGCCGTCGATGCGATCAGAGAGGTCAGCCGGTGAAGATCAAACGCCTGCGGATCGCCGGTTTCGGCCCGTACAAGAACGAGCAGGTGATCGACTTCGAACGGTTCGACGCCGACGGCATCTTCCTGATCACCGGCAAGACCGGGGCCGGCAAGTCGAGCATCCTCGACGCCGTCTGCTTCGCCCTCTACGGCAGCGTGCCGCGCTACGAGGGAACGGAGTCCCCGCTGCGCAGCGACCACTGCGATCCCGACGACCTCACCTTCGTCGAGCTCGAATTCGGTCTGAACGAGAGCGATTACCGCATCTATCGCACGCCCCGGTATGAGAAGGCCAAGAAGCGTGGCGTGGGAACGACCATGTCGCCGCCCGACGCGCGTCTGGACATCCGTGACCTGCCGGGCGAGCCGGGCGCTCCAGGTGGCTGGCGCAGCGTCGCGGCCAAGCCGGTCGACGTCGGTAACGAGCTCAGCCGCATCCTGCCGCTCAAACAAGACCAATTCCTTCAGGTGATCCTGCTGGCGCAGAACCGGTTCCAGCGGTTCCTGCTGGCCAGGACCGATGATCGCCGTGGCGTGCTGCGCACCCTGTTCGGCACGGCCCGGTTCGAGCATCTCGACCTGGAACTGATCAATCGGCGCAAGGGCCTCGACGATGAGGTGCTGTCGGTGCGTCAGAGCCTGGCGGGACTGGCGACCACGGCCTCCCGCCAGCTGCAGCCGGCCGACGCGTCCGGGCCTCCCGTGGTTCCCGAGGTTCTCGATCGCGGCTGGTTCACCGACGCGCTTGTGCACCTGGACGATTCTCTGGCGCACGCGGTGGACGCCGCCGAGCGGTGCACCGCCGCGCTGGACGCGGCGACGGCGAAGCTGCAGTCCGACGAGGAACTGCGCGGCCGGCAGGAACGCCGGGCCGCGGCGCACACCGCCTGGACGGTCCTCGATGGCCGGGAGCCCGGCGTCACCGCCGATCGGGCGGCCGTGCAGGCCGCGAATCGGGCTGCCCGGGTGTGGCCCGCGCTGCAGGCCTGGCAGGAGGCCGACGCCGCGCTCGAGCCGGCCCTCGCCGCCGAGCAGCTGGCCCGCGAGGCCTGGCGCGCGTTCCAGGCCGACCCGGCTGCGACGGAGACGGCGGCGAATCTCACGGTCGTGTCCGAGGATCTCCTCGGCCGACTCGGGTCCCTGAACGATGTGGCGCTGGCCGAAAAACAGCTCCCGGGCATCGAGGGCGAGATCGCGCTGCTGCAGACCGACCTCGACCGGCAGGCGGCGGCCGTGCTCGAGACAGAGTCGCGTTTGGAGGAATTGCCGGAACGGCTCGACGCGGTGGATGTCGAGCTCGCGGAGGCGGCCCTCGGGGCGGCCCGTGAACCCGAGGCGCGGGCCCGGCTGGAGCGGCTGCAGGCGGCCCTCGCCGCGTCCGACGAGGTGCGGCGTCTTGACGCCGACCTGTCGGCGGCGCATCTCGCCGATGCGGTGGCGGCCGGCGAGAACACGGCCGCGGCGGTGCACTACCAGACCCTGGTGGACCGCAGACTGGCCGGCCACGCCGTCGAACTGGCCTCGAACCTCCTGCCGGGCCTTCCGTGTGAGGTGTGCGGCTCGACCGTGCATCCGGCCCCGGCCACCGGCGACGACGAACCGGTCACCGAGGCCGATATCGCGGCGGCCCGGTTGCGCTTGAAATCCGGGCAGGCCCGGCTCGAGCAGACCCATGCCGGCATCGGCACGGTCGCCACCCGGCTGGCCGAGGCCCGTGTGCGGGCCGGGGACCGCGACACCGAGCAGCTCGGTGCCGACCTGGCCGTCGCCGAGGAGACCCTGGCCGCGGCCGGCAGCGCCGGGCTGCGGGAGAAATCCCTTGGCCAGGACCGGAGTCGGTTACGGGCCGAACTCGACGCCGCCGTCCGCACCCTGTCGGGCCTGCGGTCCACGCGCGACGAGGTGGCCGCTCAGCTGGCTGAGCGGCGCAGCGCCCGGCTGGCCATCGATGACCGGGTGGAACTCCAGCGCGGCGACTTCGCCTCGGTCGGCTGCCGGGTCGACCGGCTGCACGCCGAACTGGCGGCGGCGCGCACCCTCGACGAGGCCCTCGGCCTCAGCCGCGAGCATCGCAGCGTGCTGCAGGCCGCCGATGCATCCGTGCAGTCCCAGCTTGTCCGGGAAGGCTTCGCCGACGAGGCGAATGCCGTCTCGGCCCACCGTGCCGAGGCTGACGTCCGCCAGCTCGACGAGCGCATCCGCAGCCACGACGATGAGGTGGCGGCGGCGCGATCCGTGCTCGCCGAGCCGTCGCTCGCCGGCCTGCCTGCCGACCTGCTCGACCTCGCACCGGCCCGGGACGCCGTGGCGGGGGCCGCGGCAGAGCGCGACGCCGCGCTGGCCGCCCGCGGCTCGCTCCGGGAGCGGGTCGCGGTCATGGCCGGGCTGGTCGCGGATGCCCGGGCGCACTTCGACGCCGGGGACGAACTCCTGTCCCGGCAGGCCCAGGTGCGGGAGCTGTCGGCCGCGGTGCACGGCGACGAACCCAACACCAAACGGATGCGCCTGGAAACCTACGTTCTCGCCGCGCAGTTGGAGCAGATCATCGCCGCGGCGAACAACCGGCTGCGCACGATGACCGGCAGCCGGTACACCCTCGAACACGACGACTCGGTGCAGTACCGGGGGAGTCAGTCCGGGTTGGGGCTGATGATCCGCGATGCCCACACCGGGCGCGCCCGGCCGACCCACTCGCTCTCGGGCGGCGAGACCTTCCTGGCCTCCCTGGCCCTGGCCCTCGGTCTGGCGGAGGTCGTGTCGAACCAGGCCGGCGGCATCGCCCTCGACACCCTGTTCGTCGACGAGGGCTTCGGGTCGCTCGACAGTGCCACCCTCGAAACCGCGATGAGCACCCTGGACGGCCTCCGCGCCGGCGGCCGCACCATCGGGCTGATCAGCCACGTCGACTCCATGAAGGAGCAGATCCCGGCCAAGCTGGTCATCACCGTCAGCCCCCAGGGTTACAGCGAGATCGGAGACGTCGTGGTGTCGGGTTAGCCCGATTGCCCTCACCGGCACCCGACTGCCCTGGCCCGACCCGCTCCGGGGGAGTCCCGGTTCTACCGGACCGTGGCCGCGTAGGCCGTCTGGCCCGGGCAGTCGACGAGAATCCGCCCCATGGCATCGTGCTCGGCCGGGGCAACCCACAGACCGTAAGCGGCCTTCACCGAGATCTGACGGGCCACGTACTCGCAGCGGAACGACTTCTGGGCAGGCAACCAGGTGGCGGCGTCCCCATCGCCCTTCTGCGAGTTGGAGCTGCCGTCGGAGGCCAGCAGATTCAGAGGGTCGTTGGCCAGGGCGATCCGTTCGGCCCGGTCCAGCTGCTGGGCGCCGGTCTGCCAGGCGTTCGACAGGGCCACCAGGTGGTCGATCTGTACGAGCATCGAGCTGGTCTCGCCGCGCTCGAACGCGACCGACTCGCCCGTGTACGGCGCCAGCAGCGTGCCGCTGAGCACCCGGCAGGTGTCATCGGTCACGAGGGCGGTCAAGTCGCGGGCCAGGATGTCGTTGCGCGTGTCACATCCGTTGTCGTCGACGTCCTGCCAGGCCGAACCGAACTCGCCGGTTCGGTCGTAGCCCGTCTTCGGGGCCTTGCCCTTGACCGGCAGGGTCGCGAGCAGGTCGGCGGCGTCGCCGGTGGCCGCGGGGGCACCCACGCCGGGAACGGAGGACGCACCCGGCTCGAGGCCCGGCGTGGTGCCGGGGGCGAGCCCGGGTGTGAGGCCTGGCACACCGGCCAGGATCGCCCAGACCAGGGCCAGAAGCGGCAGAACCACCACAAGCGCTGTGGCGGGGCGTCGGGAGCGCCGATTGCGGGCCGACGCCGACGCGCGCGGTGAGTGTGGCATGGTGGCGCTCCCAGGGGTCGGCTTACGACCCTACCGGGCAGCCATAATGGCCCATGACCAAAAACTGGACCCCGCTGGCCTTCGTATACCTGGCGCTTGCCCTGGCCGGTCTCGTGGGCACCTGGACCTTCAACGTGCTCGCTATCGTGCAACTGCGCGACTTCGTCGGGGACTGGGTGAACAGCGGCCCGGCGGTGTCATCGCTGACCGTGGACCTGTTGGTGGTGGCGGTGGCCGGCAGCATCCTGATCATCGTTGAGGCCAGACGCCTCGGGATGAAGCGCGGCTGGCTGTACGTGGTGCTCTCGGGCCTGACGGCCTTCGCCTTCACCTTCCCGCTGTTCCTCGCGATGCGCGAACGAGCCCTGCAGGCACGCAGACTGCAGGTTGCGCCCGCCGGCACGCAGCCCGGCTAATCGGTGTCGGTGGACGACGCCTTCGTCGATGACGGCTTGGCGGCCGGCTTCGTCTTCCGCGGCTGTTGCTTCGCCTTCGCCTTCGCCTTCGGTTCGGTGACCGTGCCGTCGAAGTGCTCCTCCGAGGCCTGGGCGTCCGCACGGGTCAGGTGCACGATCGCATCCTGGTGCTCCGGTGGCGCGTAGATCGTGGCGAGCCGCAGCACCTTGCCGCCGGAGTTCACCACGTTGTGCCGCGCCCCGGCCGGCACGATCACGGCCGAGTTCTTGCGGATCTTCGTTCGGGAGCCGTCGATCCAGATCTCTCCCTTGCCCTTCTCCACCCGGAAGAACTGGTCGCGATCCCGGTGCACCTCCTCCCCGATGTCCTCACCCGGCTCCAGCGCCATCACGACCAGCTGCAACCTCTCCGAGGTGTACAGCACCTGCCGAAAATTGGAGTTGCGGATGGCTGCGTCTTCGATGTCGTCGACAAAACCCTTCATGGAATCCTCCTTCGTTCCCGTGCACGGTAGTCGCGGCGGCAGCCCTGCTCAACCGCCGCGGTTTGGCCAAAAGGGTGAAGTATGCTTCACTGGTTCGCGGAGGGGAGTAATCCCCAGTTTGTGGTCGTCATTACGGTTTCGTCAGTGAAACCCGGCCGCAGGGACCCGATCCGGGTTGGACCAGACCTCCAGTCGAAACAATGACTGGAAGGCAATCCCCATGAACGTTCCTCTGTACGCCTGGCTGGCGGTGTTCGGCGTGATCGCCGTCATGTTGGCCGTCGACCTGTTCGCCCACCGTAAGGCCCATGTGATCGGGGTCCGCGAGGCCGCGGTCTGGTCCGTGATCTGGGTGGTGATCGGCATCGCCTTCGGCGCCGTGATCTGGGTCACGGCCGGGGCCGAGTTCGGACAGCAGTACTACGCCGGCTACCTGATCGAGAAGTCACTCGCGGTCGACAACGTCTTCGTCTGGGCGATCATCTTCGCGGCCTTCGCGGTGCCGCGCCAGTTCCAGCACCGGGTGCTGTTCCTCGGCGTGCTCGGCGCGCTCGTGCTGCGCGGAATCTTCATCGCCGCGGGCGCGGTGCTGATCGAGAACTTCTCCTGGATCCTCTACGTCTTCGCCGCGTTCCTGATCTTCACCGGCTACCGCATGATCCGCACCCGCAACGAACACGCGCACCCCGAGAAGTCGCCCGTGCTGCGCATCTTCCGCCGCTTCATCCCGATGACCGACGCGTTCCACGGCCAGCGCTTCCTCGTACGCAAGAACGGCATCCTGCTCGCCACCCCGCTGCTGGCGGTTCTCGTGCTGGTCGAGGTGACGGATGTCGTGTTCGCCGTGGACTCCATCCCGGCGATCTTCGCGGTCACCAGTGAACCGTTCATCGTGTTCACGGCCAACGCCTTCGCGATCCTCGGCCTCCGGGCGATGTACTTCCTGCTCGCCGACCTCATGCACCGGTTCGTCTACCTGAAGATCGGCCTCTCTCTGGTGCTGATCTGGGTGGGCGTCAAAATGCTGCTGCTCGACGTGTTCTACATTCCGACGAACGTCTCCCTCGGTGTGATCTCGCTGATCATCGCGGTCTCGGTCGTGCTCAGCCTGCGGGCCACCCGGGGACAGGGTCGGCGCGAGGTCGAGGCCGCCCCCGCCGGCGCATTCCGGGAGGCCACCGCCGAAGAGATGGCGGAGATGGAGCCGGTCTGGCGTCGATCGGCTCGCACCCGCGAGCGGGAGGCCCAGAAGTCCGGGCAGAAAAAGCAGGAGAACGAGACCCGCCGATGACCGAGCTGCCAACAATCGAACCTCAGACCCCGGCGACGGATGCCCCCGGCAAGCCGTGGACATTCCTCACCCACCACGCCCACCTGCTCCTCGCCATCGCGGACAACCCCGATGCGCGGGTGCAGGAGCTCGCGGACACGGTGGGGGTGTCGTCGCGGGCGGCACTCAGCATCACGGCCGACCTGGTCGAGGCCGGGTACATCCGCCGGGAGCGGGTGGGCCGGCGCAACCACTACAGCCTCGAGCGGAAGCGGCCGTTCCGGCATCCGTCGACCGCCTCGCACAGCGTGGACGAGATGATCGCCGTGTTCACCACGCTCTCGTCCGCGGTGCCGCAGCCGGATGACCGCGGGCGCGGATCAGGACGCCGGCTCGGCCTCCAGAGCCCGGGCCCGCAGGCGGCTGGCGGCGATCGCGGCCGCGGCCAGGCCGCCGATGAAGACCGCGATGCCGAGCACGTACAGCGCCACCGCGGTGAAACCGCCGGGTTGGGCAGGGTCGAGGAACGGGTAGGTGTAGAAGCCGGTCGTCATTCCACGCACCAGGGCGTAAACCACCCAGAGAACGGGGTAGATCAGGGCGAAGCCGAGACGCTTCCACGCCACGGCGGGTCGCCCCGGCGAGAGAACCCAGTCCAGGGCGATGAAGATCGGCGCCCACACGTGGAGTACCTCATTGGGCCAGCCGACGCCGATGAAGCCGTCGGAAACCACATTGCGCAGCAGCGCGTTGTACACGACCCCGGTGACGACTGCGTACGTGAGGACCGACATCCGCACCGTGGTGAGAAGTTCGGGATCGACACGACTGCGCAAGGCGAGGGAACCCCCGACGAGCAGGACGACCACGTTCATCAGGCTCGACTGGATCGTGAAATAACCGAAGTATTCGGTGGCCACGAAGGCGTCGTTCCAGATCTGGTCGGTGACCTGGGTGGCGATGCTCGCGAACAGCAGCAGGCCCATCCCGATCCGGAGCAGACCGGAGAGGCGTCGGAGGGCGGAGGGCGATGAGGAGTCGGAGGCCACCGTAGAAATCGCTGTTGAAGTCACTGGAAAAGAATAGTGCTGCCGGGCTGGGGAATCAGCAGGGCAGGCCGCTCCACCCTTCCGGCTCACGAATCCAAGTTACGCAATCACAAATCTGGTCCCTACTATTGGGGCCAGACCAAAAATCCTCACTGAGGATCTGACAGGAAGGTCACAGTTGCTGGAAGTAACTGCGCTCCGCTGGACGCTCACAATCGCACTCATTCTCGGTCTGCTCGCGCTGGACCTGGGCCTGGCCATGGCTCGGCCGCACGTCGTCAAATTTAGGGAGGCCGCACTCTCCTCGGTGCTGTACATCGCGGTCGCCATCCTGTTCGGCCTCGTTTTCGCGGCGCAGGTGGGCTGGGGCTTCGGCGCGGAGTACTTCGCCGGGTACATCGTCGAGAAGAGCCTGTCCATCGACAACCTCTTCGTCTTCGTGATCATCATGTCGACCTTCGCCGTGCCGGAAAAGTACCAGCAGAAGGTCCTCATTTTCGGGATCGTGCTCGCACTGATTCTGCGAGGGATCTTCATCGCGCTGGGCGCCGCCCTGCTCTCGCTGTTCTCCTTCATGTTCCTGATCTTCGGTCTGGTGCTGATCTTCACGGCCGTGCAGCTGTACCGGCACCGCGACGTCGACCCCGACGTGCAGGACAACGTGCTGGTTCGGGTGGCCCGTCGGGGCCTGACCGTGACCGACGACTATGTCGACGGTCGAATGTTCACCCGCAGCGCCGGCCGCCGCGCGGTGACGCCGCTGTTCATCGTTCTGATCGCGATCGGCAGCACCGACCTTCTGTTCGCACTCGACTCGATCCCGGCGATCTTCGGAATCACCGACGAGGCGTACATCGTCTTCACCGCCAACGCCTTCGCACTCCTCGGGCTCCGGGCGCTGTTCTTCCTCGTCAAGGGACTCCTCGACCGGCTGGTCTACCTGTCGACCGGCCTGTCCCTGATCCTGGCCTTCATCGGTGTGAAGCTCGTTCTGCACTGGGGACACGGTCTGGACGACCGCGTGCCCGAGATCAGCACGAACCTCAGCCTCATCGTCATCGGTGTGGTCCTGACCGTGACCACGGTCGCAAGCCTGATCAAGACGCGCAAGGATCCCACGGCGCGAGCTCACGCCGGCTCCCTCCGGGCAGCGGATCAGCCCGAGTCCGAGCCGGCGGATCAGTCCGACTCTGAGCGCACGAGCTGACATACAGGTGAGGGGCTGAGCCGCTGCACGGCGAGGTCGGCCCCCACACCTGGATGCGAACCTAGAAGGGGAACAGCAGCCGGTGCAGGAACTGCCGGGTGCGTTCCTCTTTCGGGTGGCGCAGCACCTGTTTCGGGTCGCCGTGCTCCACGATCCGGCCGCCGTCGACGAAAGCCACCTCGGTGGCCACCTCCCGGGCGAATTCGAGTTCGTGGGTCACGATCACCATGCTCCAGCCCTCCAGGGCCAGTTCCTTGATCAGGCGCAGCACGTCGCCGACGAGTTCCGGGTCGAGCGACGAGGTGGGCTCGTCGAAGAGCAGCAGCTGCGGGCGCAGGGCGAGCGCGCGCACGATGCCCACGCGCTGCTGCTGGCCGCCGGAGAGCTCGAACGGGTAGCTGTCCCTCTTGGAACTGAGTCCAACGCGGTCGAGCAGGGCGAGCGCCTCCGCCGTGACCTCGTCTTTCGGACGTCGCTGCACCACGACGGGCCCCTCCAGCACGTTCTCCAGCACGGTCTTGTGCGGGAACAGGTTGTAGTGCTGGAAGACCATGGCCGACCGGTCGCGCAGGGCCGCCAGCTGCTTCTTCGTCGGGGGAGTGCCGAAGTCGAGCGACACCTCGCCGGCGACGTCGATCGTGCCGCCGTCGGCCAGCTCCAGGCCGTTCAGGCAGCGCAGGATCGTGGTCTTGCCGGAGCCCGAGGGGCCGATCAGCGCGAGCACCTGGCCTCTACCCACGGTCAGTTCGATGGACTGCAGAACCTGGTTCGGGCCGAAGCTCTTCTTCAATCCGCGCACGCGGAGCAGGGCGTCGGATTGCGCCGCGGCATCCGGGGCCGTCGGGCCGGCCGGATCGGTCGGGTCAATCGGGTCAGTGGGCGACATAGCGGTCCAATCGCTTTTCGAGAACGCTCTGCACCGAGGACAGGGCCAGGCAGATCACCCAGTAGATCAGGGCGGCCTCGAGGTAGAGCAGCATGAACTCCGAGCTGAAGGCAGCCACCTGCTGCGCCTCGCGGAACAGCTCGGTGACCAGGATCACCGACGCCAGGGAGGTGTCCTTGACCAGGCTGATGAAGGTATTCGACAGCGGCGGCACCGACACCCGGGCGGCCTGCGGCAGGATGATGCGGGTCAGCGCCCGACGATGCGACATGCCGATCATGTACGCGGCCTCCCACTGGCCCTTGGGCACGGAGAGGATCGCCGCCCGAATCACCTCGGCGGCGTACCCGCCGACGTTGAGCGAGAACGCGATCACGGCGCTCGGCCACGGATCGATCACGATGCCCACCGAGGGCAGGCCGTAGAAGATCACGAACAACTGCACCAGCAGAGGCGTGCCGCGCACGATCGAGATGTAGACCCGGGCGATGCCCGACACCCACCCAAGCCGGGACAGACGCATCAGTGCCAGTCCCAGCGCGAGAGTCAGCCCGATCGCGAACGAGGCGAGGGCCAGCGGGATCGTGCCGAGGATCGCCCCCTGCACCATGGGGCCAAGCGAGGACCAGAAAAGGTCCCAGGCAGATTGGTTCATGGCTGGAACGGGTTACTTGGAGACGTCGGACCCGAAGTACTTCTCCGAGATCGACGTCAGGGTGCCGGCGGCGGCGAGCTTCTCGAGGGCGCCGTCGACGGCATCCGTGAGCGCCGTGCTGCCCTTGACGAACGCGAAGGATGTCGCGGACTTCTCATCGGTGTTCGCGGCGACCTTGAGGCCGGCGGCACCGGTCTGCTTCTGGTAGTCGAGGAAGGTCAGGTTGTCGTTCACGGTCGCGTCGACGCGGCCCTGTTCGACCAGGGCGACCGACTGGGCCCAGCCCTCGACGGCCTGAACGTTGGCTCCGCTCTCGGTGGCGAGGGTATTCCAGTTGCTGGTGAGCGACTGGGCCGTGGTCTTGCCGGAGAGGGACTTGAAGGAGGTGATCGACGTGTTGTCGCTCTTCACGACGATGACGCCGGTCGAGACGGTGTACGGGGTCGAGAAGTCGTACTTCGCGACGCGTTCCGGCGTGGCCGTGACCTGGTTGGCGATGACGTCGAAGCGCCCGGCCTCGAGGCCGGCGAAGATGCCGTCCCACTGGGTTTCCTCGAATTTGACCTTGACGCCGAGCTCGGCTGCGACGGCCTCGATGATCTCGACGTCGTAGCCGGTCAGCGCGCCGGAGCCACCCTCGTGGAAGGTGAACGGGCGGTACGTGCCCTCGGTGCCGACGGTGAGCACTCCCGCATCCGTCACGGAGGACAGCGAGGTGTCGGCGCCGGTGGTGGTCGTGTCATCGGTGTCGGCGGCGGAGCAGCCGGCCAGCGACACGGTGAGCGCTGTGAGAAGTACCGCCGACATGATCTTGAGCTTCATTGTTTCTGGCCTAACCGAGGTTGCAGGTGCGTATTCATCGCCGAAAAGCGACGTCCGAAGACTAACAAGGAGTGTGTGCCGGTCAGTATTCCCGTGACACCGTGCGTCACATCGGTCGGGCTGATGTCAACACCCTTGTTCGGGCTTCCGCCTCGCAATAGGCTGCGCGAGGCCTGCGGGCTCACTGTCGACACCGGAACCGCACTCGTCACCGCCCCCTCTTCTGCCCGTTCTCGATCCTCTCTCAGACCTACGCTCGGCCCCACTCGAAGGAGCCCGCATGAATCTCACCGCCGCCCAACATGACCGATCGGCCGGGGTTCTCCTCGGGCTGGCCTGCGGGGACGCCCTCGGGGCAGGCTACGAATTCGCCGGACCGCTGCCCGACACCGCTCCGGTCAGCATGCGCGGCGGCGGCGGATTCCACTGGGCCCCCGGGGAATGGACCGATTACACGGCCATGACGGTTCCGCTTGCGGTGGCGGCGGCGGCCGGCCGGGACCTTCGAGACGAGTCCGTGCTCAACGAGATCGTGGCCCAGTGGGTGAACTGGGCGAAATCGGCGCCGTATGCCGGGACCCAGCTGGGTGCCGTGCTGTCCGGCAGCGAGCCGACCGCGGCCGGCGCGCGCCGCGCGGCCAGGGAACAGCACGAACGCAACGGACGCAGCGCCGGCAACGGCTCCCTGCTCCGGACCGCGGCCGTCGCGCTGGCCTATCTCGACGACCCGGTCGCCCTGGCCGAGACCGCGCGCCGGGTCAGCGAGCTGACCCACTGCGAAACCGATGCGTCGGATGCCTGCGCACTGTTCGGGCTCGCCCTTCGGCAGGCTGTGCTCGAGGGGGAGTTGGACATCCGAGCGGGGCTGCCGACGCTGCCGAGTGAGCGACGTGAGATGTGGACGGCCCGGTTCGACGATGCCGAGCACAAACGGCCCGCAGACTTCCCGGGGAACGGTTGGGTCGTGCAGACTCTGCAGGCCGCCTGGTCGGCGATCACGCACGCCCGGGCCACGGATGCCGGCCAGGTGCGCCGTGCGATCGAAGCGGCGGCCCGGGGCGGCGGAGACACCGACGCCGTCGCGGCGACCGCAGGAGCGCTGACGGCCGCCCGCTGGGGGCTGGCCGCCGTGCCGACGGCCTGGCGCCACCTCGTGCAGGGCTGGCCGGGGCTCCGCGGCGTGGATCTCGTGCGATTGTCGATGCAGGCGGCCCACCGCGGCGAAGCCGGCGAGGTCGGGGGAGCCGTGGCCGACGAGGTCGACCGGCGGCGCACGGTCAAACTGCGCGCAGTGCGCTGACGCTTCGACCGCTCAGGACTTCAGCGCCAGCGCGAACGGCAGCACCGCGACGACTCCCTGCCGGCGAAGCAGACGGCCCGCGACCGTGAGGGTCCAACGGCTGTCGGCCAGGTCGTCGACCAGCAGGATCGGCCGCCCCTGCACCTCATCGAGGGCCGCGGCCAACTCGGGCCCCACCGAGAAGCGGTCCCAGACGTTGGAGAGCCGGTAGGCGCTGTTGCCCCCCGCCGTGCCGGTGGGCCCGCCGTTCACGAGGTCGAGCGAGCCGAGCCAGGGCAGGCGCCCCGCGTCGGCGAACGCCCGGGCCACCGATTCGACCAGCACCGGATGCCGGCGCGAGGGCACGCTGACCACTGCGGCCGGGCGTTCGTCCCAGCCCCACTCCGCCAGCACGCGGATGCAGGCCTGGATCAGGGCGGGGCTCGCCGGGGCATCCGTGCCCGGCGCACCGGAGGCCTGCGCATCTGCGGTCTGTGTGGCGAACAGGTCGCGCAACGGGCCGCCCCAACCGAGGTCGGTGAGGCGGGCGAGGGCGCGGCCGGGCAGCATCCGTTCACCGGCCGGGATGTTGCCGCGCACGTTCACGCCCAGGCTCGCCACCCCGGTGGGCCACTGGGCGCGCGGCTCGATGGCCACCCCGACCCGGTCGAGTGACGCGGCCGCGGCAGTCGCCATCTCGGGTGCCACGTCGCCGGGGAACCAGGCTGTGGTGCAGTTGTCGCAGCGTCCGCAGGGCACCGCGGTGTCGTCGTCGAGCGCGCGCTGCAGGAATTCCATCCGGCAACCGGTGGTGCGCTCGTAGTCGAGCATGGCCTGCTGCTCATTCACCCGGGCGGCGGCGATGCGCTCGTAGCGTTCCCGGTCGTAGAACCAGGGCTGCCCGGTGGCCACCCAGCCGCCGGTGACGCGGCGCACAGCCCCGTCCACATCGAGCACCTTGAGCAGCAGCTCCAGCGGGCTGCGCTTGAGGTCGACGCGGGCCTCGAGCGCGGGAGTGGAGAGCGGGGTACCTCCGTGCTCGGTGAGAGCCCCGATCACGGCCTCCGCCTTGTGCTGGCTGGGCATCGAGGACGTGGCGAAGTACTGCCAGATGTCTTCGTCCTCGACTCCGGGCAGTAGCAGCACGTCGGCGTTCTCGGTGGCGCGGCCGGCACGGCCGACCTGCTGGTAATAGGCAACGGGGGAAGAGGGGGCACCCAGGTGCAGCACGAAGCCGAGGTCGGGCTTGTCGAACCCCATGCCCAGGGCGCTGGTGGCGACGAGGGCCTTGACCTCGTTGCGCTTGAGCATGCCCTCGGATTCCTCCCGCTCAGCGGTGTCGGTCTGCCCGGTGTAGGCGCGCACCGGGTGGCCCGCGTCCCGCAGCAGCCGGGCGGTGTCTTCCGCCGCCGAGACGGTGAGGGTGTAGATGATGCCGCTGCCCGGCAGCTCGTCGATGTGGCTGAGCAGCCAGGCCAGCCGGGTGCGCGAGTCGGGCAGGCGCAGCACGCCCAGCCGCAGGGAGGCCCGGGCGAGCGGCCCGCGGATGGTGACCACCTCGGTGGTCGAGCCCCCGGTGGTCGAGCCTGTCGAGCCCGAGCCCCCGGTGGTCGAGCCTGTCGAGACCGGCGAGCCCCCGGTGGTCGAGCCTGTCGAGACCAGCTGCGCCGCGACATCCGTCACCACCCGGCTGTTCGCCGTGGCCGTGGTCGCCAGCACCGGCACGCCGGCGGGCATCTGGGCGATCAGGTCGCGCAGGCGCCGGTAGTCGGGCCGGAAATCGTGGCCCCAGTCGGAGATGCAATGGGCCTCGTCCACCACGAGCAGACCCACCCGGGCCAGCAGCGCCGGGAGCTGCTCGTCGCGGAACTTCGGGTTGTTGAGCCGCTCCGGGGAGACCAGGAGCACGTCGACCTCGTCGTCCTGCAGCTGCTGCTGCACCTCGGCCCACTCGTGCGGGTTGGAGGAGTTGATCGACACGGCGCGCACCCCGGCGCGGGCGGCCGCGGCCACCTGGTCGCGCATCAGGGCGAGCAGCGGCGACACCAGGATGGTCGGGCCGGCACCCTGACGGCGCAGCAGCAGCGTGGCGACGAAGTAGACCGCCGACTTGCCCCAGCCGGTGCGCTGCACGACCAGGGCCCGGCGGCGCTGGTCGACCAGGGTCTCGATCGCCTCGAACTGCCCCTCGTGGAAGTCGGCGTCGTCACGCCCGACCAGGTTTCGCAGGATCTCGAGGGCCATGGTGCGGGTGTCGGTCATCCGTCCAGCTTCGCAGGTGCGGGTGACAGTGCGCCGAGCGGGGTGCGCACGATGCGCCGACGGTGCGCCGACGGTGCGCCGGACCACGCTCGCGGCGCAGGTTTTGGAAGCAGGCGCACGTTAGACCATGCGCCTGCTTCCACAGGGTGCGCCGCGAGGCCGGGGGATGCGGCTAGAGCGCGTCGAGGCGAGCGGCGACGTCGGCCGGGAACCCGCCCGTGCCGATCGGGCTCCACCGTGTCGGGGTGATCCGGATCAGGGACTTGTCCTGCAACGCCATCGCCGCCCGGTACTCGGCCCAGTCGGAGTGCTCGCCGGCGATGCAGCGGAAGTACTCGACCAGCCCGTCCGCAGCGTCGGGCATGTGCAGCACCTCGGCGTCGCCGTCGACCTGGATCCAACCGCCGTCCCAGTCGTCCGAGAGCACCAGCACGGAGGCGTGCACATTGCGCTCGGCGTTGCGCGTCTTCGCCCGGGACGGGTAGGAGGAGATCACGATGCGGCCGGCAGGGTCGACCCCGCCGGACACCGGCGAGATCTGCGGGCGGCCGTCGGAGCGGGTGGTGGCCAGCAGCATCCGGTGCCTCGGGCGAACGAAGTCGAGCATCTCGGCGAGGTCGACGACGGTGGTGGTTGCAATGTCTCTGGCCATGGTTCAAAGCTACGGCAATACGGATGCCCGGCCGCCGTGTCGCACCACCTCGCTATGCTCCAACGGTGAAGGTCACCCAGGAACTCGAAACCCGCATGCACCCCGACTCCGTCGCCGGGTTCCGCCTGGTGCTCGCGGAGGCGCGGGTGGCCGACACCATCCTGCTGCCGGTGCGGGCGATGGAACGCATGGTGACACCGGTGCAGTGGATGCTGCGTCGCGTCGGCGCGCACGGCATCCGTTTGACCCAGGCCGGCTATCTGCCGCCGGCGGTGGTTGTGGAAGCCAGGGCCCAACTCGACTGGGGTCGGCCCGGCACGGCCAACCGGGAGAGCAACTTCCTGCCGCTGCTCGAGCTGCGCGCGCACCTGCGCACCGTCGGCCTGCTGCGCGTGAGCCACGGCATGCTGCTGCAAACCAGTCGCGGCCGGGCGCTCGCCGAGGCGCCGCGGGAGCTGTGGTGGCACCTGGCCCGGACCGTGGACCAGAGCCGCGACCCGGCCGAGACCGACGCCATCAGACTCCTGCTCCTGCTCATCGCGCGGCGGGGATTCGACGAGAGCGACCTGTTCAAGCAGCTGCTGGCCCTGAGCCTGGAGACCGTCGGCTGGGTGCGGCGAGACGGCGACCCGCTCTCGGCCGAGGCGGCGTTCGACCTGGTGCTGCCGAAATGGCGTCTGCTGCGCGGGCTGGGCGTGTTCGACCTCGGCGCGAGCAGCTACAGGCGGTGGATCGTCACGCCGGGCGGGGCTGCGTTCGCCCGGGCCGCCCTGCAATCCGAGGCGTGAGCGCGTTCGCGGCTGGAGCCGGTACCGCTCACGTCACCGTTTCGAGGACCACCACGGCCGTCTCCCCGGGGCGACGGCGGGCGTACCCGTCGAGGATGAACCATCGAGACTGCGGTGAACCGACACGTTTGAGGGGTGCCAGCCCGGCCGCACCCCTCAAAGTTGTCGGTTCGGCACCATTTCGCCGAGGGGGAAGTCGCGGGTCTCACCGGGGGAGAGGGTGGCCTCGCTGCCTTCGATGCGCACCCGGATCGGGGCGGCGCCTCCGGCCCTCAGTTGCAGGCGCAGGTTGCCGGGAGTCAGTTCCAGGCGGATCGGCTGTTCCCGGTAGTTGATGCTGAAGGTGACCTCTGTGAGTTCCTCCGGCAGCATCGGGTGCAGCCACAGCATGTCCTGCCGGATCTCCAGACCGGTGTAGCAGCGCACGACCATGTCGACCGATCCGGCCATCGCTCCGAGGTGGATGCCCTCGTGGGTGGAACCGCCGAGGATATCGCCCAGGTCACTGTCCAGAGCCCGGGTCAGGTAGGCCCAGGACCGTTCCCGGTCGCGTCGGGCATCCAACCAGGAATGCACCACGTTGCTGAGCGTGGAGCCGTGCGTGGAGCGCGCCGAGTAGAACTCGACCGTTCGCACGATGGCCTCCGGCGGCAGGGCGTAGCCCATCGTCTCGAGCAGTTCGCGCAGTTCTTCCGCGGAGAGCAGGTACAACAGCATGAGCACATCGGCCTGCTTGGAGAGCCGGTAGTTGTTGGTGCTGTCGCCCTCGGCGTTGAGGATCAGGTCGAGCCGGGCGATCGAGGGATACCGGGCCCGGTACGCGTCCCAGTCGAATTCGGGGAGGTCCTCGTAGCCCTCGAACTGGCTGATGACGCCGTCCGCGTGGAACGGCACCCTCAGCCTCAGGCTGATCCGGGCCCACTGGTCGACCTCCTCGGGCCGCAGTTGCAGACGGTTCCAGAGGGGCCGGCAGTAACGGTTCTGCAGCAGTGCCACGGTGTCCACCGCGCGGCGAAGCACCCACGCGGTCATTACGTTCGTATAGGCGTTGTTGCGCACGCCGCTGCCGGGTATCCCCGGGTACCCGTCGTGGAACTCGTCCGGCCCCATCACCCCGTCGATGTCGTAGCGGTCGTCCGCCTCGTCGTAACGGACCAGGCTGGCGAAGAAGCGGGCCACCTCGAGCAGCATCTCGGCACCCTGGTGAATCAGGAATTCGGTGTTGCCGGTGGACTGGTAGTACTCCCAGACGCTGTAGGCGACGGCGAGGCCCACATGCCGCTGGTTCTGGGAGTTGTCGGGCATCCACTGCTGGGAGAGCGGGTTGAAGAGTTCCGTCGGGGTGGACTCGCGCCCATCGATGCCGCTTTGCCACGGGAACATCGCGCCTTCGCAGCCGATTCCCCGGGCTGCGGCCCGGGCCTCGCCGAGGCGTCGGTACCGGTAGCCGAGCAGCGCGCGGCTCAGGTCAGGGCGGCGCAGGGTGAGGATCGGGTAGACGAACAGTTCGTCCCAGAACACGTGGCCGCGGTACCCCTCGCCGTGCAGCCCTCTGGCCGGCACGCTCGCGTCAAGGTCGGCGTCGACGGCCGCCACCGTCTGCAGCACATGGAACGTGTTCAGGTTGAGCGCGAGCGACTGGTGATCGCTCGCGCGCATGCCGACGGCGAATTCGTCCCAGAGGACCTGCCAGGCCAGCTCGTGCGCCGCCAGCAGGTCCGCCGGGTCCGGTAGCCGCCGCATCCAGGCGGCCACCGCCCGCGCCGGTGAGGCGATGGCCCGGTCCCGAGATGTGCTGACGATCACGGTTTTCTCCACCCTGACCGGATGCCCCGGCTCCAGATCGAGGGTGAACTCGTGCGCCACCCAGCCGGCGTCGTCGGTGAGCAGGTGCCGGGGGGGATCAACGGCCTGCTCGTCCCTCCGAACCCGGGTGCGAGCGGCAAGGGCGATGTGGATGCCGGACTGTGTGGTCTCCATTTCGAGCAGCACGGTCTCGGCGTCGACGGCCGCGCTCGTGCGGGGGAGCAGGTGCGTGTCGCTGAGCAACCGGTCCGCGGCCACATTGCGGTTGAAGACACGGCCCTCGAGGGCCGAGCGCACGGTCAGCGGGCCGGACCAGTCCTCGGCCTCGAACGTGGTGTCGAGCACTGCCACATGCGGCGCCGCCTGCGACAGGAACCGCCGGGAGGTCACCCGTGTGGTGCGCCCGGCCTCGTCGCGAAAACGGATGACCCGGGTCAGCAGGCCGCGGCGCAGGTCCAGTTCCTGCAGGTAGGTGACCAGCCGGGCCCGGCCGACGTCGAACCAGTCGCCATCGGCCACCCGGAATCCCAGCGGGAGCCAGTTCGGGACGTTGACCAGGTGCTCGTCTTCGACGGTGCGCTCGCCGAGGTCGGTCTGCACCCGGTTGTAGACGCCGGCAAGGTAGGTGCCCGGGTAGTGCACGCCGTCGTCGGAGGCCTCGGCGGCCGCGCCGCGGGTTCCCCAGTAGCCGTTGCCGAGGGTGCACAGCGCCTCCCGCAGCCCCTCGGTGGCGGGGTCGTAGCCGATGTAACGCAGCAGCCACGGGTCGCTGCCGGACTCTCCGCCCGCCCAGCCGCGATTCTTCCCGGTCACGGCGGGATCCAGGGCGGCCAGATCCAGGCCGGCGAGGTCGGTCAGCAGCAGATCGGCTCCGGCCGAGTGCAGCCGGTCGTCGCCGTTGCGGTCCATGCCGATGACCAGGGCGAATCCACCGCGCGCCGCGGCCTGCACCCCGGCCTCGGAGTCTTCGATGACCACCGTGCGGTCGGGCGTCACGTGCAGCCGCCGGGCAGCCTCGAGGAACAGGGCCGGGTCGGGTTTGCCGGCCAGGTCCATTCGCAGGGCGTCAGTACCGTCGACGGTGACGTCGAACAGGCCCGTGACGCGCGCCGCGGCCAGCACGGCGCCACTGTTGCGGCTCGAGGTCACCACGGCCACCGGCAGACCCTGTTCCCGCAGCTGCTGCAGCAGAGCCAGCGTGCCGGGGAACGCGCTCACTCCGCCCGCGGCGAGCTCGCGGGTGAAGAGCTCCTGCTTGCGAGCGGCGAGGGCGTCGATGGTCGCCCGGCCACGCTTCGGCTCGATCCCGCGCGACGCGAGGAACGCACGGATGCCGTCCTCCCGCGCCCGTCCGTCGACGTACCGTCGGTAATCGATCCCGATCTCGAACGGAGGCACCGGTGATCTGGTCAGCCCCGGCAGCGCCTCGTCGAAGAGGGCCTTCCAGGCCCGGGCGTGCACGGCGGCCGTGTCGGTGACCACTCCGTCGAGGTCGAAGATCACGGCGTCGAAGGCGGCGCGGGACGGGTGCGGCTGCTTGTTCGCCGGGTTCGTTTCACTCATGGGTGCGCTCCTTGGGACCGTGATGGCAGGCCGTGGGTGTCGGGCCGTGACAGAGCACATAGTACGCAGAGTGGTTGGATTGACCCATGACCTTCACACCCGACTACATCGACGACTTCGCCGACTTCATCACCGCCTCCCCGTCGTCGTACCACGCGGCGGCCGAGGTCGCCCGCCGCCTGGACGCCGCCGGTTTCGGCCGCGTCAGCGAAACGGACGAGTGGCCCCAGGAGGGCGGGCGTCGCTACGTGGTGCGCGACGGCGCCGTCATCGCGTGGGTGCAGCCGGACGGCGCCGGCCCGACGACCCCGTTCCGCATCCTCGGCGCCCACACCGACTCGCCCGGCTTCAAGTTGAAACCGAAGCCGACCATCGGCGCCCACGGCTGGCTGCAGGCCGGTGTCGAGGTCTACGGCGGCCCGCTCCTCAACTCCTGGCTCGACCGCGAACTCGAATTCGCCGGCCGCCTCACGACCGTCGACGGCACCGAACACCTGGTGCGCACCGGGCCGTTCTGCCGCATCCCGCAGCTGGCCATCCACCTCGACCGCGACGCCAACACGGCCCTCACCCTGGACCGGCAGCGGCACCTGACCCCGGTCTTCGGCGTCGGCGAGAAGAGCCAGGCCGACCTGATCGGGCACCTCGCCGGTCTGGCCGGTCTGGCGGGGGCGGATGTTGCCGGGTACGACATCTTTACGGCCGACACGGCACCGCCGGCGCGGTTCGGCCTCGGTAACGAGCTCTTCGCCGCCGGGCGGATGGACAATCTCTCCTCGGTGCACGCCGGCCTCGTCGCCCTGCTCGCCGCCCCCGCACCCACCGGGCAGATCCTGGTGTTCGCGGCCTTCGACCACGAGGAAATCGGCTCCGAGACCCGCTCAGGTGCGAGCGGACCGCTGCTCGACGACATCCTGACCCGGATCGGGGCGGGGCTCGGGGCATCCGTCAGCGATCGCCTGCGCGCCTACGCCGGCTCGTGGTGCCTCTCGGCCGACGCCGGCCACTCGGTGCACCCGAACTATCCGGAGAAGCACGACCCGGCGAACTTGGTCGTCGCCGGGGGCGGGCCGCTCCTGAAAATCAATGCCACCCAGCGCTACGCGACGGATGCAGCGGGTGCGGCGCTCTGGGCCCGCACCTGCGCGCAGGCCGGCGTGGCGTACCAGGAATTCGTCTCGAACAACACGGTGCCGTGCGGCTCCACGATCGGGCCGCTGACTGCCACGCGTCTCGGGATCCGCACGGTCGACGTGGGAATCCCGCTGCTGTCGATGCATTCCGCCCGGGAACTATGCCACGTGAACGACCCGGTGGCGCTGAGCGGCGCGATCGGCGCGTTCTTCGCCCCCGAGCACTAGCGACCGGCGGGCGCCTTCGGCAGCCGCGGCGGACGCAGGAATAGGGGCCCCATTACTTGCTAGATAGTTCGTATATCTGATACTTTAACTATCAGAAAGTCGCACTATCATCACGACGGCTCTCTCGTCGTCCGCAGAGGAGATTCTCATGACCGTCCACCTCATCGCCGGCGCCGGCTACATCGGCGAAGCCCTTGCCCGCGCCCTCGTCGCGCGTGGGGACACCGTGCTGCTCGCGACCCGCTCCGGCACGAACGTGCCCGGCACGACGTCGATCACCCTCGACGCGTCCGATCCGGACGCCTTGGCCACCGCAGCAGCAGGCGCCGCCACGATCTTTCTCGCGACCGGTCCTCGCCAGTATCACCGCTGGCCGGAGCTGTGGCCCCCGATGCACCGGGCTGCCATCGAAGCGGCCCACCGGTCCTCGGCCCGGCTGGTGTTGATGGGCAACCTCTACGGCTATGGCGAGGACAGCGCCATGCCCATGTCCGAAACGACGCCGCTGCACCCGACCGAGCCGAAGGGGCAGGTGCGCGCCGAGGGCTGGACGCTCGCGCTCGCCGCTCAGGCCCGGGGCGAGATCGAGGTCGTCGAGGTGCGGGCGAGCGACTACTTCGGACCGGGCGCCGGCCGGAACAGCCAACTCGGCTCAACTTTCTTCGGGCCGGTTCTGGCCGGCAAGACCGCCCGGGTCTTCGGCAGCCCGACCGAACCGCACAGCTGGTGCTACCGGGCAGACATCGTTGCCACCTTGATCGCGGCCGCGGACTACCGCGGTGCGTGGGGCCGGGTCTGGCACGTGCCCGCTGCAAAGCCGCTCTCCCGCGCCGAGATCGCCGAGCGGGTGAATCGGCTCACCGGTGAAGAAGGCAGAGTCAAGGCGCTGAGCCCGGTGTTCCTGCGACTGCTCGGCTTCTTCGTGCCGTTCATCCGGGCGGCCAACGACTCGTCCTACCAGTTCAACCGGCCGTTCCTGGTCGACTCCAGTGAGACCGAGCGACTGCTCGGTGTGCATGCCACACCATGGGCGGAGTCGCTGGCAGCCGTGATCGAAAGCTATCGCGCGCCGGCCGAGCGGGCGGGCGCCTGACCATGGCGGACGCCGACCTGAAGATGGCTGAACTCAGCGCACGCAGCGGTGTAGCGGTCGCGACGATCAAGTTCTATCAGCGGGAGAACCTGCTGCCGGCGGGCGTTCGCACGGGTCCGAATCAGGCGCTGTACGGAGACGCGCACCTCGGTCGCATCCGTCTCATCCGCGGCCTGACCGAGGTCGGTGGCCTCTCCGTCGCCGCCGCCCGGCGAGTGCTGGAAGCCATCGATTCCGAGCTCCCCCTGCCGGAGACATTCGAGATCGCCCAGCATGCCGTGTCCGAGGCGGTCGATCCGACGACGGTGACAGCGGATGCCCTGGCCCACGTCGACACGCTGATGGCGGGCTGGCACGTCTCGGACGACAACCCCGGTCGCCTCGCGGCGGCCCAGGTCTTCGACACGTTCACGGGAATCGGCCAGATCGACGCCGCCGGTTGGTTCCGGCGGTACGCGGCCGCCGCCCTCGTGGCGGCCGAGGCCGACATTGATGAACTCGACGCTCGCATCGAGCGGGCGGCCAAGGCGGAGATCGTCGTCGTGGGCACAGTGCTCGGCGACACTCTGTTCTCCGGTCTGCGCCGGGCGGCCCAGGAGCATCTGTCCTCGCTCCGGTACTCAGCGCCTCCGGCGTCCGAACTCTGAAGAAGATCGCACGCCGAGCCGACGAAATCCGCCGACGAAATCCGCCGACGAAACCACAAGGTCCGAGGAGTGATGTCGCCGCCAGAAACAGCCGGGGACCGGGTCAGCCGGCGTAGACCGGGCGGCGGCGTCCCTGCACGGGATGCCCGGAGCGTGATTCCACGAGATCCTCGTCGTCGGCAAGTGCGCATCCGCCCTCATGCACGATCACCGGCCATACGATGCGCCGGTCGGACCCGACGTGGGCTGTGGCGCCGATTCCGCACTCCCGGCAGTGGATGGTCAGTACCCAGTCGATTGATCTCATACTTGGAGATTTCCTCAGATCAGGGAGATCGACAAGGGGGTGTACTTCGGTGGCGCGATATGCGATGCGTTGTGTGATGCCGCCCAAGGAGGCCGGCTGCCCGGTCAGTGGACAGTGATCCGGTCAAGGAGAAGGGCCGCGATAGCCCGGTATCCGGTGTCGTTGGGGTGGAAACGGTCGCTCGTTCCGCCGAAGACCTTCCGCCCGGCAGGTCCGCGGTTGGCCTCGATCGGGTACAGCCCGTACAGGCTGACGAAGGCTCCGCCCTGCCGCGCGCATTCCCGGTCGATGAGCGCGTTGTAGGTGTCGGACCCGTCCGCGCCGCCCGCGCTGCCCCACGTTCCCACGCAGAGCAACGGCACCCCGGGCGACTCCGTGTGCACACGGTGGAGAAGTGCGCGGTAGCTGCGGGCGAAATCGTCCGGTGCGGTCTGGTCGACCACGTCATTGGTGCCCAGCTCGACCACGGCCAGGTCGAGTCCCTCCGGCACGTCGACCAGCCGGGACACCGCGTGCGTGGTCGCCCCGGCGCGATTCGTGTGGAACTCCTGAACCGGCCCTCCCTTCGCGAGCGCATCGACCATCAGCGGGCGAAAGCCGAGGTCCTGACGCTGGGCGTTCAGACCGTAGCTGATCGAATCCCCGACGAACAGCACCCGTAGCGGGCGATCATCCGTGCGAGTCACGCGCACAGTGCCGTCGGCGGCGGACAGGGGAAGGACCACGCTGAGTCCGACGGCACTCGCGATCAGCACCGCCACGCCGACCGCGACCACCCGGACCGGGAAACGGCGAGGAGGGTTTGCGACCGGGAATCGGCGGCCGTGGTGCGGAGGCATCCGCCAAGCCTAGGCCGGATTCGCCTCGGCGAGGCGTGCGATGCGGGCGCGGGCGGCATCCTCTGAGGTCGAAGACCGGCCCAGCAGCAGGCGAACCAGACCCAGAACGGCTCCGGTCGCCCAGACCGCCGGGAGCAGGGAACGGCGCAGTCCGAGCAGCTCGCGGTATTCGCGGGGGATCGAGGCGACGGCGCCGGCGAACATCACCCGGTAGAACGGCATCATGCCGGGCCGGAGCGGGGGATTGCGGATGAAGCGCACGGCCTCGGCGACGCGCTCGTCACTTTTCAGGATGCCGGCATCCTTGAACGCAGCGAGCTGGGTCTGCAGTTCGGACGCGGAGCGCGGGGGATTGTGCACGCCGACGAGTTCTCCGGCCTTGGCCCATTCGCGCACGTAACCGTCGGCGCCGCCCGGGATGGGGCCTCCCCAGATCGAGTGGGTGGCCAGGAACGCGTCGGTGAAGACGATGTGCACCCAGGCGAGAAGTTCAGGGTCTCCGGCGGCGTAGGGACGCTCGATTCCCTGGGCGTCGCGGTAGGTTCCGGTGACACGGTCGTGGAAGCGCCCCACCCGGGACGACTCGCTCTCGGCCAGCGTCGTGTCGGCGAAGGTCACAGTGACGAGCCACTGGATAGTCCCGGAGAGGCGCCCGAGCGGGTCTTCCTTATAGCGAGACCAGTCGTGCACGCCGGCCATGGCGCCGGGATGGAGGGTCTGCATGAGCAGGGCACGGATGCCGGCGACCATCGTCGCGAGCCCGCCGTGCACGGCCCAGGAGGCGGAGCCGGGGCCGAAGAAGCCGACGTCGTCGCCCAGTTCCATCTTCTCCACCCACTGCGGGCGGCCGTCGCCATTTCCGGAGAGGGTCACCAGAAGATGCGACCGCCAGCTGTCTGTGAACCTGCCCATGGACCGAGGTTAACCCGTCGTGGCTGGGCATCGGCCTCGAACCGTGCGTGCGGCAGCGGTGCGCGTGCCGGGGTGCGCGGCGGGGGTGCGCGGGAGCATCCTAAACTCGAACCATGGCAGTGCCCCGCTTCATCTTCGCCGACCAACTCGGCCCCCACTTCGACGACGGCGGACCTCTCCTGATGGTGGAGTCCGTCGGTGTACTCGGTCGGCACCCGTACCACCGTGCCAAGGCGCACCTGATCCTCAGCGCCCTCCGGCACCGGGCCAGAGAACTCGGTGACCGGGTGGAATACCTGCACGCCGAGCACTACCGCGACGTGCTCACCGGTCGTGACCTCGAGGTGGTCAATCCCACCTCCTGGGGCTCCCGGGCTCTCGTTCGGGAGCTCGGAGCACGGGTTCTGCCGAGCCGTGGCTTCGTGACCAGCGAGGAAGACTTCGCCGCGTGGGCGGAAGGCAGACCACCATCCCGGATGATCATGGACCAGTTCTATCGCCAGGTGCGCACCGAGACCGGGCTGCTCATGCGCGGGCCCGACCCTGAGGGCGGCAAGTTCAACTTCGACCACGACAATCGCCAGCCGCCGCCGAAGGGAGCGGTGAGCCTGGGGCTGCCGGACCCGTTCCGCCCGGTCGAAGACGACATCGACGAGCAGGTGCGCGCCGACCTGGACACGTGGCAGGCCGAGGGACGCATCCACCTGATCGGCGAGGACGGACCTCGCCTGTTCGCGGCCACCCGGACGGAAGCGCTCGCGGCGCTCGCTGATTTCGTCGAGACGCGCCTGAACGATTTCGGCCCGTTCGAGGATGCCTCCCTGCTCGGTGACGAGACGATGGCCCATGCGAAGCTGAGTGTTCCCCTGAACCTGGGGCTGCTGCATCCGCGGGAGGTGATCGACGCCGTGATCGCCGCCTACGAGACCGGGGGAGCCCCGCTGCAGAGCGTGGAGGCCGTGGTGCGCCAGATCATGGGCTGGCGGGACTGGGTCTGGCACCTCTACTGGCACCTGGGCGAGGACTACGTGCGGCGCAGCAACCACCTCGAGGCGAACGTGGCACTGCCGCGGGAGTTCTGGGAACTCGACGGCAGCGCGGTGCGGGCGAAGTGCCTGAGCCATGTGCTCGGGGAGGTGCGCCGCACGGGATACGCGCACCATATCCAGCGTCTGATGGTGCTCGGCAACTGGGCGCTGCAGCGCGGCTACCAGCCGGCTGAGCTCACCGAGTGGTTCACGAACGCGTTCGTCGACGGCACTCCCTGGGTGATGCCCGCCAACGTCGTCGGGATGTCCCAGCACGCCGACGGCGGGATCGTCGCCACGAAGCCGTATGCCTCCGGCGGCGCCTACATCTCCAAGATGAGCGACTTCTGCGGCTCCTGCACATTCAACCCGAAGAAACGGCTGGGCGAGGACGCGTGCCCGTTCACCGCCGGGTACTGGGCGTTCCTCGACCGGGTGGAGCCGCGCATCCGGGGCAATCACCGCATGGCACAGCCGCTCGCCGGGCTGCGCCGCCTGGTCGACCGTGACGCGGTCGTCGCCCAGGAACGCGCCCGCACCGACTGGTGAGTGAGGGTGCACCGCTCCCGCACGCTCGTCGCGGCGCACCGTGTGGAAGCAGGCGCACGTAAGAACGCTCGCCGCGATCCACAACCTGCGCCGCGTCCCGGTGGTCGGGCCCCGCTCCCGGTGGTCGAGCTTGTCGAGACCCGGTGGTCGAGCCCCACTCCCGGTGGTCGAGCTCGTCGAGACCCCGGTGGTCGAGCCCGTCGAGACCTGGCGAGCCGACCCTGTCGCGACCCCGGTGGTCGAGCCTGTCGAGACCCCGGTGGTCGAGCCTGTCGAGACCCCGGTGGTCGAGCCTGTCGAGACCCGGCGAGCCAACCCGTGACCGTTTAGAACACGACTTCGAAAAAGCTTTGACTAATAGGTGACAGACTCTCGACTACGCGTACTATTCCTGATATCCTCAACGCATGACCACCACCGCAGACGACCTCAGAACGGCAACGGATGCCGTCGCTCGCCTGGGCTCGTCCTGCGCCGACTATGAGGCCCTGCCCGACGCTGAGGTGCTGGCCGGCCAGAAGCAGATCGCAGCCGCCCGCCGTCTGCTCGACACCCGCTCCGCCTGGATGGCGGCGACCATCGCCCGCCGCTCCCGGCCCGAGCTCGGCCATTCCGGTCTGGCCGCGCAGCAGGGCTTCCTCTCGCCCGAGGCGCTGATTCAGACGGTGACCGGCTCGACCAAGAACGATGCGTTCAAGCTCGTCGCGGTCGGCACGATGATGGCCGATGCCGAGGCGGCGGAGAAACTGGTCGAGGCTGCCGTGGAATCATCCGATGTGGATGCCGCCGCGGTCGCTTCTTTCGCCGCGAAGGTGCCATGGCAGGCGCCGATCGCCCGGGCCGTCACCGACGGCACCCTCTCGGTCGATGCGGCCGAGTCGATCCGTTCCGGCCTCGGCCAGATCGACGCCGCGGTCACTGCGGAGAAACTCGGCACAGCCCTCGATTCCCTCCTCGTTGAGGCCGCGTCACTGAACGCAGATCAGGTCTTCAAGCTCGCCCGGCGGATGCGCGACCAGCTCGACGAGGCCGGCATCGCCGCCCGCGAGAAGCAGGCCCACGACGACCGATTCCTGCGGGTCTACCGGCTCGGCAACGGCAAGGTGCGCCTGCACGGCCTCTTCGCACCCGAAGACGGCGAATTCGTGCTCTCGACTTTCGACTCCGTGACCAGCCCTCGCCGTGGCGGGGTGCGCTTCGTTGACAAGGAGAAGGCCGCCTGGGCCAAACGTGTGCAGGATGACCCGCGCAGCACCGAGCAGATCGCCGCCGACGCCCTGGTGCAGTTGCTGAAGATCGCCGGTGAGGCCGACCAGGGCCGGGTCTTCGGCGGCCGCCGCCCCGCGGTTCGAGTGATCGTGACCGAAAAGTCCCTCAAGACGGATGGACCGGTGCCCGCCGAAGCCGCCGCCCATGGGCAGATCGAGGGCAGCCCCGTTCCCATCTCGAAGGAAACGATCGACCGGCTGCTCTGCGACACCGGAACCCGCGGCATCCAGGTCGACGACACCGGTCAGATCATCAACGTCGGGCGTGACCAACGTCTTTTCACCGAGGCGCAACGCGCCGCGATGGGAGTGCGGGATGGCGGCTGCCGGTGGGTCGACTGCGATCGATCACCTGCGTGGTCAGAAGCGCACCACATCAACGAATGGCTCGCTGACAACGGGTACACCGACTTTGCCGACGGGGTGTTGCTGTGCCATCCGCATCACCTGTTGCTGCATAACCAGCACTGGAGCATCATCCGCACCGGCAATGACTACTGGCTACGACCACCGGTCGACGTCGACCCGGAGCAGACCCTGATTGCACTGCCGAGTAAGCGGGTGACGCTGTAGGAGCTGGTCTTTGGTCTTTGGTCTTGACGGGCTCGACCACCGGGTCTTGACGGGCTCGACCACCGGGTCTCGACGGGCTCGACCACCGGGTCTTGACGGGCTCGACCACCGGGTCTCGACGGGCTCGACCACCGGGTCTCGACAGGCTCGACCACCGGGGCTCGAGCAGCGCGGCGTGGAGGGTGCCTACCTGACCTCCGTCGGCCAGTCCGTTACACGGACCAGAGCCGCCTGCAGCGCCAGCGCGGACATCCGGGCCTGCTCGACACTGTGCGGGCTGAACACATCGATCGCAAGCGGCGGCGCCTCACCGAACTTCGGAATCTCCACCTCGACTCGGCCGCCGCCGACGAGCGGCACAAAGGGATGGGCCGTGGCGGCATCCTGAACGGTCGAACCCGCCGCCTCCGCGATCAAGCGCAGCGCATCAGGTTTCGTGACATGCGCCTGCGCCACGATCGTTACCGAGTAATGCATGGGTCTCCTTCGCCGCAAGCGGGTAGCAGCGGCCACACGTCGCCGGACACACATCGAGACCAGCCGCGAACACGCTTCCCGATGCAGGCTACGGCATGGCGCTCCCGACCGGGGCCGGGTCGCCCGGGCAGCAGCGAATGCCTCGACCTGCATGGGGAGCCGGAGTACCGTGGCCTCGTCTGCTCACTTCCGTCCCTCGTTCCAGAATGCTCAGAAGCCGGAGTCACCATGTCGTCGCTCACGAACTACGGCCAGGCCATCGCCTCCACGACCGTCGCTCTGCAACGGCTGCTCTCCTCGCCACCGATCGGGCTGCCGGTCACGTCCTACGCGCTCGGCTCCCCGCGAACCGGTGTCACCGGCCCGTCCATCAACCTGTTCCTCTACTACGACAGCCTCATCAGCTACCGGGAGGAAACCCAGCGCGGACCCAGCCGGGTCATTGCCGAACTGCACTACCTGGTCAGCGCGTATCCCGGCGACGAGGTCGACACGGATGCCGGAAGCCACCGCGTCTTCGGCACGGCGCGAGCCGTCATCGAGCGCCACCCCGTGCTGAATGTCCCCATCGGTTCGGCGGACAACCTGCAGGTCTGGCTCTCGCCCTCCCCGCTGACCAACGAGGTGCTGACCTCCCTGTGGCTGGCATCCCAAGCGCCCCTGCGGCTGTCCTTCGCCGTGATGGCGTCGTTCACCCTGGACGCGGCGGAGCGCACTGCGGTGGTCGGCACCGTGCGTGACGTCGTGAAGCTGGCGGGGGCCGGCGCGATCGCCGTGTTCACGGGAACGGATGCCGCGGGCAAGGCCACGGCAGCGGCATCCGTGGCGAGTGAGCTGGGAAAAGCGCTCGTGACCCTGCCGCTGGGGGATATCGTGGGCGCCACCCAATCCGAAACCGAAGCCAAGCTCGCGCGCGTGTTCGAGCAGGCCGAGCACCGGGGAGCCGTGTTGATGGTGGCTGCCGCCGACCCGCTGTTCGGCGTGCGCCCGGAGGAACTCGACGTCGACGACCCCTACGCCGGGGTGGAGATCGGATCGGTCCTTGACCTCCTCGGCCAGGCTCCGAGCGTCGTGATCATTGAGTTGACTCATCCGGCCGGGGATGAGCTGGCGGACCGGACCCGGGTCGAAGTGCGCTTCCCGGGGACACCGCCGCCGTCCACCGAGGATTGACCACGTCGAGCAGGAGGAGCACGAACACCAGCTCCAGCAGGCCGCCGCCGAAGTAAACGGCCTGCAGGAAGCTGAACGGAATGAAGATCATCTGAACGAAGACCCAGATCAGCAGCCCGAACCCGGCGACCGAGGCCGCGGCCGGAGCGGAGCGTCGGCGTTGCCGCAGCAACAGGAACGCGACGAGATGCGTGCCTCCGACGACAGCGACCAGGATGAGACCGGGCAGCAGATAGGAGTCGAACCCGGTGCCCGCGAGCAACTCGGCCGGCGGCACGATGCCGAGCGGGCCGAGGCTGGGCCCGAACATGAGGGCCATCCCACCCGCGAACGAGGTCAGAGCCAAGAATCCCTGCAGAACCAGAAGGGGAATACGCCAGAGCATGTCGACCTCCATTCGGTCGGGTAGCGGAGTCTGCCGGCAGCGGAGTCTGCCGGAAGCGGAGACCGGGACGGAGCCGGTGGCTCCAGTAGACACCTCTTCGCTCCGGTCCGGAACACCTGCTTCCCCGCCTACGCTGGCTGAATGCCCTCGTTTCGCATCACCCTGATCATCGGGTCCCTCCGCCCGGGCGTGGCCCCGGACTCCGTACTGTCGTCGCTCGCGGCCGCCGCCGCCGAGATGACGATCGTGGAGGCATCCGACCTCGCCGTCGTCGCCGGGGCACCCCGCGCGATCGTGCGGTTCACGGCGGATGACGCCGCGATGGCGCTCGAGGTGGGTGACCATGTGCTCGCTGCGGCCCGCGCCCGTGTGGAACCGGTGTCGTGGCAGGTGACGGAGCGGGTCAAGGCGCGCTGGTACCCGGTGCGGTGACGAGCCGCGCCCCGTCGTCGCCGCGGCGCTGCTCCGGCCGGGCCGGCGCGATGATGGTCGGGCGCTGACCGAGCTCCGACACGTCGTCGAGGGCGCCAAGGACCTGGCAGCGCTCCATGCCCCGGTGCCACCAGAGCGAGGCCGTCCAGGCGCAGAGCAGGGCATCGATCAGGTCTTCGCGGTGTTTGTAGGGTCGGTCGACCAACGGTGACGGCACGGTCACCAGGGCGTCCGAGACGGGGTGGGAGCCCAGGTCGAGCGGTGGCGAGGCTCGGGTGAGCCGCCAGATCCGTTGGATCAGGTCGTCGCAGACCGCGGCCCGCGCCGCCCGGCGCTCGTCCGGCGGAAGCGAGGTGCCCATGCGCTTGTAGCGGGGTCTCTTGTCGACGTAGCCGAACTCTGCCGCGCCCACGAGCGTCGTGTAGGGGTAGCACTCGAAGAAGCTGGGGGCTGCCGGATCGACCGGCGTGAGGCCGTCGGTGTAGGTCCAGCCGGAGGCCTCCAGCCGGCGGCGGATCGCCACCCCGCCGGCCCACGGGCGGCCGAGGTTCGAGGCGTTCGCGGAGACGTGCCAGCTGCCGTAGCGACTCCCGGTCTCCCGCTCGCACAGGCGCATGCCGGTGAGGTTGTGAACCACCAGGGGGGCGTCGACCGCCAGCACGGCGCCGGGCTCCCACAGGGAGTCGATCCAGGCCATCACGGCATCCGTGCCGCGGGCCCAGCCGGCGTCGATCACCCGGCCGGTCTCATCGATGCAGGCCAGGCCGGACTCGTTGGCCGGTTTCGACGCGCTGCCTTCGGCCCAGGCCAGGTCAACTCCGAGGAATCGCGTCATGGCTCATGAATAGCACAGGCAGGTGACGGTCGTATGCCGCCGCCGATTATCGGCACCCCCTGTTCGGGCGTAGTCTCTTCCGGATTGTTAGACAATCAGTTAGAGGCAGTGACGATGTTCCAGACCGAGAAACCATCCACGAACGGGAAAGTCATCGCGCTGGCTATTGCAGGTGCCTTCGGAGGGTTCCTGTTCGGGTTCGACGCATCCGTGATCAACGGCGCGGTGAATGCCATTGAAGACGAGTACGCGCTCACGGCGACCCTGACCGGCTTCGCGGTGGCGAGCGCGCTCCTGGGGGCCGCCGCCGGCGCCTATCTGGGCGGCCGGGTCGGCGATCGGTTCGGCCGCATTCCGGTGATGCTCCTGGGCTCGATCATGTTCTTCGTCAGCTCGGTCGGTTCCGCCTTCGCCTTCAGCGTCTATGACCTCGTGCTGTGGCGCATCGTCGGGGGTCTCGGTATTGGGCTGGCATCCGTGGTGGCCCCGGCCTACATCGCCGAGATCTCGCCGCGAGCGATGCGTGGGCGTCTCGGATCGCTCCAGCAGCTCGCCATCACGATCGGTATTTTCTCCGCGCTGTTGTCGGATGCCCTGTTCGCCAACACGGCCGGTGGTGCGGGTGAGCCCTCCCTGTTCGGGATCGACGCCTGGCGGTGGATGTTCCTGGCCTGCGCGTTCCCCGCTGCCGTGTACTTCGTGATCGCCAAGATCCTGCCGGAGTCCCCTCGTTTCCTGGTGCTGAAAGACCGTGAGGATGAGGCCCGTGCGGTCTTCCGGAAGGTGTGGCCCAACGGCGACGTGGACCGGGAGATCCGGGACATCCGTGCCTCGATCAAGGCCGACGCCCTGGGTCAGCGTGCCGGGTCGCTGCGCGGCAAGTCCTTCGGCCTGCGCCCGATCGTCTGGATCGGCATCCTCTTGTCGATGTTCCAGCAGTTCGTCGGCATCAACGTGATCTTCTTCTACTCGACCACCCTGTGGAAGGCGGTCGGCTTCGAGGAATCGAGCTCGCTCACCATCTCGGTGTTCACCGGGCTGACCAACATCGCGGTCACCTTCATCGCCATCGCCCTGATCGACCGGATCGGACGTCGGCCGATCCTGATGACCGGATCCATCGGCATGACGCTGTCCCTGGCCACCATGGCGGTCGCCTTCAGCCAGTCGGTCACCGTGGGCGGCGAGATCAGCCTGCCCGGTGCGTGGGGCCCGATCGCCCTGGTCGCGGCAAACGTCTTCGTGGTCTTCTTCGGCGCCTCGTGGGGCCCGGTCGTCTGGGTGCTGCTCGGCGAGATGTTCCCGAACACCATCCGGGTCAAAGCGCTCGGCATTGCGGCAGCGGCCCAGTGGATCGCCAACTTCCTGGTCGCGGTCACCTTCCCGTCGCTGGCAGCCGTCTCGCTGCCGCTGACCTACGGTATGTACGCGCTGTTCGCGGCGCTGTCGTTCGTCTTCGTGCTGACCAAGATCCCGGAGACCAACGGCATGTCCCTGGACGAGGCGAACACCCTGCTGCCGCCGAGGAACGCGGCGAGAAACGCGGCCAAGACCGCTGCGAGGACCCCAGAGGTCAGATCAGGCCGCGAAGCAGTACCTCAACGCTGACGCCGAGCCGGGCGGCGCGCTCCGACAGGCGGGCGTGCTCGTCCGGGGACAGTTCCAGGGACACGGTGTGGGAGGTCGGCGGCTCGTCGAAAGCGAAGAGTTCCGGATGCGCCGGTCCGGCCGGGAGCTTCCGGGCGACGGTCGGAGCGGCGACGGCCCGTGCCTTCGCCGGAGCGGTCAGCGCGGGCCGACGGGCAGCCGGGGCGTCGCCCGCCCGGACCCAGCCCGGGCCGGCGTTGATCGGTGATTTGCGCTGGAACGCCTCCGACACAGCCCGGGCACGCGTGTCGGCGGCCTCGTTGAGCGGGTGGTTCGCGTGGCCCTTGACCCATTCGAACCGATACGTGCGTCCGGCCAGAGCCTCGTCGAGCTCCTGGAGGAGATCAAGGTTCATCACGGGCTGGCCGTCCGCCTTGCGCCAGCCCTTGGCCTTCCACCCGCGCATCCACTTGGTCACGGAGTTGATCACGTACTGGCTGTCGCACAGCACGAGCAGGTCGTCGTCGAGGTGCGCGGTGGCCCGGAACAGCTCGAGCACGGCCTTCAGCTCACCCTGGTTGTTCGTGGCGTGGTTCCAGCCGCCGGCAGCCCAGCAGGAGTCGTCGACGTACCACGCCCATCCGGCGGGACCGGGATTGCCCAGGGCCGAACCGTCGGCGGCGGCGATGATAGTCATGCTGAGGGCCTTTCCTGGGGTCCCGCGCGTTCAGGACCTGTCTAGTCTGCCACCGCGGGCTACCCGCTGATGCAGGAGCCGGAGGAGACCGGGGCGTCGAGCGCGGATGCCTGAGCCGCGACCGGATCGACCTCCTCCATCGCCAGGGCGTAGCCGAGGTTGTCGGTGATGGTCGACTTGGCGAACATGACGCCGGCCACGACACCGGCTTCGCTGAGCAGAGGGCCGCCGGACTCGCCGTGGTCCACATCGGCGGCCAGCGTATAGATCTGCCGGGACGAGGGATCCGCGCCATAGATGTCGGCCACCATGGCGGGCGCGACGGCGACCACCTCGGCCGGCGCGGACTCGAAGGGCCCGCCGAAGGGGTAGCCGCCGCTCACGGCGAGGCTGCCCGGTCCCAGGTTGTCGCCGAGCGCGAGCGGTTGGGCGTCCAGCCCGGACACCGCGATCACGGCGAGGTCGACGACCGGATCGAAATAGACGACCTGACCCGACTGGGCCCGGCCGTCGGGGGTGACCACCACGGGCTCCGACACCCCGGCGACGACATGGGCGTTGGTGAGCACCCGGTCGGTCGCGATGACGAATCCGCTGCCGGACTGGTTCTGGCCGCAGGCGTAGGCGGTTCCGGTGATTTTCAGCACGGATGCCCGCGCCGCCAGCAGTGCCTCGCTGTCGGTGCCCACGCTGGGCACGACCGGGGCCGGGCCGTTGAAAGCCTCGACGACGCGCGGGATGCCCTCGGTCGCCACGATCGACCGCAGCTGGGCCAGGAAGCTCGTGACCGGGTCGGGGGTCAGCGAGTCGATCGAACGGATCACGCTGGACGAGCTCACGGCCGAGGAGACCACCGGCACGCCGAGGGCGCCGATGCTGAAGGCGATCATCGAGGCCACCAGGGCGGACACGGTGACGGCGGCGCCGGCACCCAGAATGCGATCGATGACGCGGAGCTTGTTGCGGGTTCCCTGAGGGGTGAGCAGGCGGCCGACGGAACGGCCGAGGGAGAGACCGCCGATCAGGAGGACGGCGGCGGTCGCCAGGGTGGCGGCGGTGCGCCACTCCGCAGCGGGAACCCAGGTGCCCACGAGCGGCACCAGGAAGTAGGCGGCCACGGCTCCTGCGACGAGTCCTGCGATTCCGCTGAGGCTTCCGATCAGCCCACTGCGATACCCGGACACGAGATAGCCGAACAGCACGATCAGGAGCACCACATCCAGAATCGTTGAAAACGCCATCCGTGAACCTCGTTCTCTGTCGGTGTCGTGCTTGCCCACCGGCCGCATCCGTCTCGATCCAGAGTACGTGGCCGGGCCTCCCCAGAATGTGAATCCGCCGAGTTGTGCACCGACCGGGCCCGGATCGGGAGGGGAAGCCGCTTCCGATCAGGGTGGATCCATGAACAGGACAATCGTCAAGACCAGGGAAGCGCATGACTTCCTCGCCCTCGTGCCACAGCTCGTCGGGTTCCTGCCCGAGAAGAGTCTGGTGCTCGTCGCCTTCCGCGGCAACCGCACCTGCGGGGCCATGCGGTTCAACCTGCCCGAACCCGGAGCCCCGCAAAAAGTGCTGGGGCGCATCGCCACCACCCTCGTGGGCACCGTCTGCAAGATCCCGGGCGTCGACGCGCTGGTTCCCGTGTTCTACAGCGACGAAACCATCGCGGGCGTGACCGGCCTGCCGCAGGAACGCTTCGCGGAGGTGTTGTGCGCGCGAGCACGACTCTCCGGTTTCCTGGTGCGCGACGCCCTCTGTGTGGCACCGGACGGGTGGGGCTCATACCTCGACCCGGACTGCCCGGCCGGCGGGAATCCGCTGAGCGCGATCGCCGCCTCCGACGTGCACCGGGCCATCCCCGCCGCGGTGCGCACAGACCTGGCCACCCTGCAGAGCCGCGCCGACCTGCCGGCGGTCGACCCGTCGATGAAGGCGAAGGTCGCCCGGCGGCTCGCTCGGTATCAGCGCCTCGGCTCGACGTCGCAGACGGTGCCGGAGCTGCTCGAGCTGGCCCGCGACATCCTCGACCCGGTGCCGGCCGCGGAGGCCGCGCTGGGCTTCGACCTCGAGCAGCTGGGCGTCGACGACGCGGCCACTGTGCTGTACCTCGTGCAGGGGCCGGCCTGCCGGGACCAGATGATGCTGCAGTTCGCCTTCGGCGAGACGGTCGGGCGGCAGACGCACGAACTGAACCTGCGCTATGCGATCATCCAGCGCGCCACGGGGCGCAGCCTCGACGACATCATCGGCGAGGAGCAGGCCGCCGGGAACGACAGCCCGAACACCCGGGCCACCGGCGACCTCATGCTCGGGCTCTCACGGGAACGCCCCGACCCGGAGCGGATCGAGCGGGCGATCCGGCTGTTGAAACTGCTGGTGGCTCTGGCGCCGCGCCGGGCCCGGCCGGCACCGCTGTGCATGCTGGCCTGGCTGTCCTGGGCGATGGGGCGCGGGTCCGTCGCCGGCATCTTCGTCGACCGGGCGCTGGCGATCGATCCCCGCTACCCAATGGCTGAACTGCTGCGCACAGTGTTCGGTGTGGGGCATCTGCCGGATTGGGCGTTTGCGGTCCCGCTGGACGAGACCGCAAACGCCTGAGTCCGCGTGACCGGTGCGCGAATCGGCACCGGGACGCCGAACGCTACAGGTACTTCGGGGCCTCCGAGAGCACGCCGTGCAGGATGTCGCCGATCTCGGTGAACTCGGCAGGGCCGATGGTCAGCGGGGGAGCGAGCTGCACGACCGGGTCGCCTCGGTCGTCGGCGCGGCAGTACAGTCCCGCTTCGTACAGCGCCTTGGAGAGGTAACCCCGCAGCAGGCGCTCGGACTCGGCGTCGTTGAACGTCTCCTTGGTGCCTTTGTCCTTGACGAGTTCGATTCCGAAGAAGTAGCCCTCGCCGCGCACATCGCCCACGATCGGCAGTTCGAGCAGTTTCTCCAATTCCGCGCGGAAGAGCGGGGAGTTCTCGCGCACGTTCTCGTTGAGCTTTTCCTCCTCGAAGATGTCGAGGTTGGCCATGGCCACAGCGGCGGAAACCGGGTGGCCACCGAAGGTGTAGCCGTGGTAGAACGTGGTCTCGCCGTGCTTGAAGGGCTCGTAGATGCGGTCGCTGATGATGGTGGCGCCGATCGGTGAGTAGCCGCTGGTCATGCCCTTCGCGCAGGTGATCATGTCCGGTTCGATCCCGAAGGTGGTCGACGCGAACATGTTGCCGATACGTCCGAAGGCCGTGATGACCTCATCGGCCACCAGCAGCACGTCGTACTGGTCGCAGATCTCGCGCACACGCTTGAAATAGCCGGGGGGCGGCGGGAAGCAACCGCCGGAGTTCTGCACCGGCTCCAGGAACACGGCAGCAACGGTCTCCGGTCCCTCGAACTGGATCATCTCCTCGATCCGGTTGGCGGCCCACAGGCCGAACTTCTCCACGTCGTCACCGAACCCGGAACCCATCTCGTCGGCGCGGTAGAAGTTGGTGTTCGGCACACGGAATCCGCCCGGGGTCACCGGTTCGAACATCTCCTTCATGGCCGGGATGCCCGTGATGGCCAGGGCGCCCTGGGGGGTGCCGTGGTAGGCCACGTTGCGGGAGATGACCTTGTGCTTGGTGGGGCGGCCCTGCAGCTTCCAGTAGTACTTGGCCAGTTTGAAAGCGGTCTCCACGGCCTCGCCGCCGCCGGTCGAGTAGAAGACCCGGTTGAGGTCGCCGGGCGCGTTGGCGGCCAGGCGGTCGGCCAGTTCGATGGCGCTCGGGTGGGCGTAGGACCAGATCGGGAAGAACGCGAGTTCCTCGGCCTGCTTGGCTGCCACCTGGGCGAGGCGTTTACGGCCGTGGCCGGCGTTGACGGTGAACAGCCCGCTCAGGCCGTCGATGTACTTCTTGCCGTTGGAGTCCCAGATGTGATGTCCGACACCCTTGGTGATGATCGGCACGCCGTGACCCGATTCGAGCACCGACTGGCGCGAGAAGTGCATCCAGAGGTGGTCTTTCGCTTTTTGCTGCAGGGCGGCGTTCTCGGCATCCGTGTAGACGCGCGGTGCAGCCGGGGCCTCGGCTACGGTGTCGCCGGCGCTCGCGGTATCGACCGTGGCGTCGACCAGTGCATCGACGTGGGCGTCGACTGCGCTGTCGGTCGCGGCGGAGTGCGTGGTGGGTGCTGTGGTTGTCATTTTTTTACCGTGTTCCCCAGTTGTAGAACTGCTTGTGGAGTTTGAGATAAACGAAGGTCTCGGTGGAGCTGACTCCGTCGAGACCGCGGATCTGAGCATTGAGAAGGTCGATCAGTTCCTCGTCGTCCTCGCAGACGACCTCGACCAGGAGATCGAAGGAGCCGGCCGTGAGAACGACATAGTCGACGGCGGGGATGGCGGACAGCTGGTCGGCGAGCACCCGGGTGTCCCCGGTCGCACGGATCCCGATCATGGCCTGGCGGTAGAACCCGAGCTGCATCGGGTCGGTGACGGCGACGACCTGCATGACGCCGGCATCCGTCAATTTCTGCACGCGCTGACGCACGGCGGCCTCGCTCAGACCGACGGCTTTGCCGATCTCGGCGTAGGAGCGCCGGCCGTCGACCTGGAGTTGCTCGATGATCTTCTTCGAGACCTCGTCCAGCGGTGCCGACTTGCCCGCAACATTGCGCCCGTTTACGCTCATCCAGCGAGTATGCCAGTGGGAGTTGCCTCAGGCAAGCGATTCCGCAGTAATACACAGCAAGGACAACGGAATCCACTGAGTATTGACTGGTTTGGGCTCGATTCCCGCCGAGATGATGCTCAATGTGCGTCGGATCTTCGGCGGCGTCACCGTGGAATCGGATCGATCCCGCAACCGATGGTGTTGACTTGCTCGTGTACTGAATGGAAGGCACCAATCCCGTGGGGCGCGTCGGATACCAACTCGAACCCGGCAGACAAGCCGGTTGGACGTTCGTGGTGGGCCGCGGCTTCATCGCGGCGCTGCCGGACGACACTCCGTCGGCGGTGACCGCGACACTGGCCGCGCTCGTCACGGCACCCCACGTCGAAGCCGAAGCGCTGGTGGCCCTGCTTCCGCTCGGTGGGGAGACCCCGACCGCGCACTTCGCAGTGATCGTGCAGCGCGCCCCCACCGACGAGGACGGAATCCCGGTCTCCGTGATCGCTCGCGGCGACGTGGCGGTCGACGTGTTCTCGGTCGGTGGATCGCGTCGGTTCTCGGCCGGCGGAATCCGCCCCTGGCTGCTGGCTGACTTCCGGTCCGTGATCGGGCTCACGATCGGGTTCGCCGGCCGGCCGGTGGTGCCCGCGGCCGGCCTCGGCTCCGGTCATCCGTTCGGGTTGGGATCTGTGGACGCGACCACACTGTTCTGGTCGTTGTCGGATCTGGCACTGCCGGCCCCGGCCGACGCGGCCCCGGGAGCGGCGGACCCCCCAGACGACCCCCCAGACGACGCCACGATCATCCACGCCGGGGGCAACCAGAGTCCGGCCGACGCGGACACCGTCCTGGGCCGCCCGGCCCGGGCCACCCCGACAGCGGCAGCAGCTCATCCGGTGCGTCCCGCCGAGGCGCGGCTGCGGTTCCGGCTGCCGAACGGGGAGGAGATTGCGCTTGACCGGCCCAGTCACGTCGGGCGCCGTCCGCGGCCGCCGCGCATCACATCCGGTGCTCCGGCGCGGCTGGTGAACGTGGACTCACCGACCTCCGCGGTCTCCGGAACCCACCTCGAAATCCGGCAGGAGGGCAGCTCGGTGGTCGTCACCGACCTCGGTTCCACGAACGGGTCGATCGTGATTCCGCCGCGTGGACGCAGGCTACGTCTCCACCCCGGACAGTCGCTCACGGTGCTGCCCGGTACGACAGTGGACATTGGGGACGGTAATATCATCGAGATCCTCCCCGCAGCCGGCACGACGCCCGCTCAGTAATCGCTCGGCAATTTCGGAAGGCACAACCGTGACCCAGATTGGTCAAGGCTCAACCGGTTCCACCGTCCTCCTTCCAACGGTGCAGAAGACCGTGACCCTGGCCTGGGCGGCGCTGACCGACACCGGTCACCGCAGGCAGATCAACGAAGACAGCCTCGTCTCGGAAATTCCCGTCTTCTCGGTCGCCGACGGGATGGGCGGGCACTCCGCCGGCGACGTCGCCAGCGCCGCCGTCGTCACCCGGCTGGCCGAACTCGCCGGCACGGACCACGTCGAGGCGCAGCAGATCAACGACGCGCTCAGCCGCTCGGTCGTGGACATGGCCTCTGGCGAGGGCGTGACCGACCTCGGCACCGGAACCACCGTCACGGGAGCGGCGCTGGCCGTCGTCTCCGGAGTGCCGCAGTGGATCGTTTTCAACATCGGCGATTCCCGGGTCTACCAGCTCACCTCAGGCGTGCTGGAGCAGATCACCACCGATCACTCCGTGGTCCAGGAGCTCGTCGACGCCGGCCGGATCACGCGGGACGAGGCCGATGTACACCCGCACGGCAACATCGTCACCCGTGCGGTCGGGTTCCACGAACCGCCGGTGCCCGATTACCGCATTCGCCCCCTGCAGGCCGGGATGCGGCTCCTGATCTGCTCCGACGGCCTGACCAAGGAACTCACGGCGTACGGCATCCGTCATTTCCTGATCTCCAACCCGCGAGCGGATGACGCGGCCAAAGCTCTCCTGGAGGCCGCGCTCGACAACGGCGGCCGCGACAACGTCACCGTGATCGTGCTGGACGTTCTCGCCGTCGGCGACGCCGTACCCCCAGAGTTGGGGTAGTTTCCCGCCACCCCAACGGCGGGCACGCTCCTGCACGTCGGCAGGCCCCTAAAATTAGGGGCGCCCGTCGAGTCACCCGGTCGACGTGCGCCTGTTCACACGTTTGACACGCATCGACGGTACCGGGAGGCGACATGGCACGGCGCTTACCCTCGACGCCGCCGAACCTGCCGGGATTCTCCTATCTGCGGCTGCTCGGGTCCGGCGGTTTCGCCGACGTGTTCCTGTACGAGCAGAACATGCCGAGGCGCCAGGTCGCCGTCAAGGTGCTCCTCGCCGAGATCGTCAACGACCACGTACGCCAGCTCTTCCAGGCCGAGGCGAACCTGATGGCGCAGCTCAGCTCGCACCCGTCGATCCTGACGGTCTTCCAGGCGAGCGTCTCCGCGGACGGGCGTCCGTACCTCGTGATGGAGTACTGTTCCTCGACCCTGAGCCAGCGCTATCGCGTGCAACCGCTGCCGGTTCCGGAGACCCTGCGAATCGGTGTGAAAATCGCCAGCGCCGTCGAGACCGCCCACCAGGCCGGCGTTCTGCACCGGGACCTGAAACCGTCCAACATCCTGGTGACCGCGTATGGGCACCCGGTGCTCTCCGACTTCGGGATCGCGGCCACCCTCGGCGAGGCCGAACGATCCGACGCCGTGGGACTCTCGATTCCGTGGTCTGCCCCTGAAGTCCTCCTCGGCGAGATCTCGGGATCGGTCGCCGCGGAGGTGTGGTCGCTCGGCGCCACGCTCTACTCGCTCCTGGCCGGACGTTCACCGTTCGAACTGCCCGGGATCGAGAACGGTTCCGCGGCGATGATGGCCCGGATCAACAAGGCCCGCATCCCGCCGCTGAACCGCGCCGACGTGCCGGACCGGCTGGAGGCGATCCTGACCAGGTCCATGTCCCGGCGGCCGGAACTGCGCCAGGGAAGTGTGCTGGAGCTCATCCGCGAGCTCCAATCGGTCGAGGCCGAACTCGGTCTCGCCCAGACGCCGCTCGAGGTGGCGCGAGACGGCTGGGCGATGGAGTCCGTCGACGATGAGGACGACCGCACCCGCATCACGGGTGTCAACTCCGTCGACGCGTACAGCGCCCCGCGTCGCCGCCGGAAGGCACCGGCCAGCAGCCGGGGCACCCGGTCGGCGACGTCCGGACGGGCCGGCACGGGCACTCCGGGCGTCACCGTGACCACCGCGCCGAGGGCGCGGCGGCGCCTGCTCACGGTCTGGGGGCTGGTGGCCGCCGCGGCCGTCATCCTGGGTCTGGCCGGTACGGCGGCGTCCGTGCTGGTACGCCAGACCGGCACCGAGATCCCCGGGGTCAGCGATCTGACCGGTGAGCTCCTCTCCGGAACGGTCAGGTTCACCTGGTCCGATCCCGGTGTGCGGGACGGCGACAACTACGTGGTGACCCTGCGCACCGGCGAGAGCAGCATCCAGCGCGGAACGGAATTCACGGTCGACCCGCAGGGCCGGGCGCGGGTCTGCGCGACCGTCGCCGTGAACCGGGACGGCAAGAGCGGGGAGCCCAGCGGCGAGAAGTGCGTGGACAGCGCACCCGCCGGTACGCAGACCGGGACTGGCGCCGATCAATGATCCGTCGCTGGCTCGCCACCCACCGGTCACTGTTCGCCACCACTCTCAGTGCAACCCTGGTGGTCGCCGTCGTCGCCACTCTGGCCGTGGTTTCGGGCGGCTACACCGCGCAACGGCTGGACCTCGGTGACGCGGCAGTCTGGGTGACGAACGAGGCCCGGCAGGTGGTCGGACGGGCGAATACGGCCGTGTTCGAACTCAACACGGTCGTCACCGCCGGCAGCGCCAGCCTCGACGTGGTGCAGCAGGGTGCCACCGTTCTGGTGCTGGACCGCGGCAACAGCGCCCTCGACATCCTTGACCCCGCCACCGCGGAGGTGGCCGACAGCGTGGCGCTGCCGCCGGAAGCCGCGTCGGTCATCCTGGCGGGCGACCGCGCGGTGATCACCGCGGACGGCGACGTCTGGAACGTGGCCGAGAACCAGCTGTCCGGATTCGACAGCACCGCTGAGCCGACGCTGGCCTTCGGCGCCGGCTCGGTGATCAGCATGGATGACGCCGGGGTGCTCTTCGCCTTCACACCCGCTACCGGCGAGCTCGCCCGGGTCGATCTCCTCACCAGCGACACCATCACCAGCACCGTCGTGGTGGCGGCGGGCGAACCGGATGACCGCTACCAGCTGACCAGCGTCGACGGCCGCTGGGCGCTGCTGAACGCGTCGACCCGGCGAGTCTTCCACGCCGAGGGCGAGGACGACCTGTCCGGGAGTATCCGAGCCGCCGACGATCCGATCCTGGCCGAGCCGAGCCTCACCGGCGACCGCGTCCTCGTCGCCCACCGGGAAGGGCTCGTCTCGGTTCCCGTCGCGGGCGGCCGGCTGAGCACGCTCGTCACCGGCCGGAACGGCGACGCCGCCGCCCCGGTGCTGGACGGTTCCTGCGCCCACGCGGCCTGGTCGGACGGCACCGTGTGGCGCGACTGCGGAGAGGATGCCGGCACCGCGGGCGGCGGAGCAGCATCCGTCGACGCCAACACGGCCACGCTGTCCGGGGTGGTGGGTGATGCCCGGCTCGCCTTCCGGCGGAACGGCTCCGGACTGGTGCTGAACGACGCCCGCAACGGCGCGTCCTGGGCGGTGCAGCAGGACAACGAACTGATCGACAACTGGGCCGACCTGGTCGACACGGAGGAGGATCAGCAGCAGGTCGAGCAGACCACGGACGACAGCACGCCCGAATACGAGAAGGCACAGGTGCCGCCGGTCGCCGTCGACGACGATTTCGGCGGCAGGCCGGGGCGCACGGTGACGCTGCCCGTGCTGCTCAACGACTTCGATCCCAACGGCGACGTGCTGGTGATCGAATCAGTCACCGACCTGCCCGCCGCGGACGGGCGGCTCGAGCTCGTGGCGGACACCCAGCAGGTGCAGCTGACCCTCGCACCGGAGGCATCCGGCAGCCTGGCCTTCGACTACACCATCAACGACGGGCGGGGCGGCAGCGCCTCCGCCACCGTCACCGTCACGGTGCGCGGCCCGGAGGAAAACTCCGCACCCGTGCAGGCGCGCGCGACGAACACCACCGTGCACGCCGGCGGGCGGGTCACCACCGCCGTGCTCGGCGACTGGATCGACCCGGACGGCGACCCGTTCTACCTGGCTGCCGCGACCACGCCGGAACCCGACCGGGTCAGCTTCACCCCTGCCGGATCCGTCGTCTACACGGACGGTGATTCCGGCGGCGGCGCGAAAACCGTCGGCCTGACCGTCTCCGACGGCCGGTTGTCCGGTTCGGGCACCCTCGCGGTCATGGTGCGCCCACGCGGGTCGGTGCCCATCGTCGCCGAGGCCTTCGTCGTGCTGGCGACCGCGGGCAGCGAGGTGACCGTCTCACCGCTCGAACACGTGCGCGGTGGGTCGGCGCCGCTGCGCCTGAGCAGTGTGCCGGCCAAACCCGAGGTCGATGTCGTCGCCGACTTCGACGCCGGAACGTTCCGGCTGCAGAGCAGCGTGGTGGGCGTTCACGAGATCGAGTACGCGGTGACGGATGGCGAACTCACCGCCACCGGACGCATCCGGGTCCAGGTGACGGCCGCGCCCGATGCGAACACCCCGCCGATCACGGTGCCGCACACCGCCTTCATCCGCGGCCAGCAGGCCACCCTGGTGGACGTTCTCGCCTCGGACTCCGACCCGGCCGGCGGAGTGCTGCTGGTGACCGGCACGACGGATGTCCCCGCCGACAGTGGGATGCGGATCGAGATCCTCGACCAGCGCATCCTGCGGGTGACCCTGACCAAACCGCTCGACGGCGGCACGGCAGTCTTCGGCTACCGGGTCAGCAACGGCCTGGCCGAAGCCGTCGGCACAGTGACCGTGATCGAGATCCCGCCGCCGGCGCAGAAACAGGCTCCCATCGCCGTGCCGGACACCATCTCCGTGCGGGTGGGCGACGCCATCGACATTCCCGTGCTCGCGAACGATGAGCACCCCGACGGGGACCCGTTGACCCTCGCCCCGGCGCTCGCGACCGAGCTCCCGTCCGGCGGCGGGCTGCTGTTCGTCTCGGGCAGCGTGCTGCGGTTCCTGGCGCCGGACACGGCCGGCAACGTCACCGCCGTCTACCGGGTGAACGCCCCGGACGGCCAGTTCGCCAACGCCGAAGTCAGCATCGCGGTGCGTGAGGCCGACCCGACCTCCAACAGCGCCCCCGTGCCGAAGACCGTGACCGCGCGCGTGCTCGCCGGCGACACCGTGAGCATCCCGATCCCGCTGTCCGGCATCGACCCCGACGGCGACTCCGTGCAATTGGTGGGCCAGGAGTCCAGCCCCGAGAAGGGCACCGTCTCGGTCACGGGAACCGACTCACTCTCCTACACGGCCGGGGAATACTCGGCCGGAACGGACACGTTCACCTACTCCGTAGTCGACGCGCTCGGGGCCAGGGCCGTAGGCACGGTCCGGGTCGGTATCAGCCCACGCCTCGACGGCGCCCGCAACCCGGTCGCCGCGCCGGACGAGGTCGTGGTGCGCCCCGGCAGCACCGTGGCCGTGCGCGTGCTCGGCAACGACTCCGATCCCGACGGCGGCACGCTGAGCATCACGGGCGTCGAGGGGAGCGGCGACTCCGGCACCGATGCGGGCAGCGCCGTCGTCGACGGCGACACCGTGGCCGTGACGGCACCGCCGACAGAGGGCCGCTACGGTTTCATCTACGCGATCCAGAACGAGCGCGGCGGCACGAGTTCGACCTTCCTCACCGTCGTGGTGCAGGAGGATGCGCCCCGCTCGCGACCGGACGCGCGCGACACCCACGTGGCTCTCTCCGACGTGCTCGAGGCGCGCACGGTCGACGTCGACGTGCTGGCCAACGTCTTCTTCGCCGAGGGCCCAGCCAGTGAACTGGATCTGACGGTGCCCGACCGCTTCGCACCGGTCGCCGAGATCACGCCCGCCCGGCGCATCCGCGTCACGGTGGGTGCTGCCAGCCAGATCATCCCGTTCGCGGTCGCCCACCCGGAAGACGCGAGCATCGTGTCCTACGCGTTCATCTGGGTTCCCGGGTCGGACGACGCCCTGCCCCAGGTGCGCCGGGGGGTACCCGCGCTCACCGTGCGGAGCGAGTCGCTGCTGACCATCGACATCAACGACTACGTGGTCGCGGTCGGCGGCAAGAAGGTGCGGCTCACCGACAAGAGCCTCGTGCAGGCCACCCATTCCGATGGTGCGGCTCTGGTCGGCAGTGACACCAGCCTCGCCTTCACGAGCGCCGACAAGTACTTCGGTCCGGCCTCCATCTCCTTCGAGGTGACCGACGGGTCAGGGGCGGCGGATGCCTCCGGCCGCACGGCCACCATCGTGCTGCCCATCCTCGTCACGCCCCGTGAGAACCAGCCTCCGGCGTTCGGCGGCGCCGTGCTCGACGTCGAGCCGGGCCAGGAGAAGGTCATCGACCTCACCAAGCTCACCAGCTACCCGTATCCGAAGGACCAGGCCGAGCTGGCGTACACCGTGCTCGACCCGCGCCCGGTCGGTTTCAGCTACACGCTGGTCGGCCAGACGCTCACGCTGCGTGCCGCGGAATCCACTGCGAAGGGTGCGCGGAGCTCCATCACGATCGGTGTGCGGGACGACCTCAACGACGGTCGCGCCGGCCGGATCGACCTCGGCGTGGTCGCCTCCACCCGGCCCGTCGCGATCCCGCAGGCGGATGCCGCCGTCGCCCCGCGCGGGCGCACGACCGTCGTCGAGGTGCTCGCGAACGACGGCGCAACCAACCCCTTCCCGGCGGTGCCGCTCCGCGTGCTCGCCGTGCGAGGGCTGGACGGCGGCCGCGTCCCGGACGGGGTCAGCGTCACGCCCAGCGCCGACAACAGCAAGCTGACGGTCACGGTGTCGGCGGACGCCGCTGCGACCGACCTGAACCTGCAATACCAGGTGGCCGACGCGACCAACGACCCGAGCCGCTACGCCTGGGGCACGGTGCGCGTGTCGGTTCAGGACAAGCCGGACCCGGTGTCCAGCCTGCGCGTCACAGGCTTCGCGGACCGCACCCTCTCGGTCTCGTTCAACGCCGGCGCCTTCAACAACTCGGCCATCACGGGCTTCGAGATCACACTGCGGGATGCCGCGTCGGGTGCCGTGGTCGGCACCTCCCTCTGCCAGGCCACGGCCTGCGAGGTGGCGACGCCCGGCAACGGTCAGAACAACGCGCTCCGGCTCTCCGTCGCCGCCCGGAACACGATCGGCCTGTCGACGCCGACCGTTCTCGGCGATCGGGTCTGGTCCGATTCGATCCCGTCCGCACCCACGGGACTGGTGGCCGAGCCGCTCGACGGCGGGCTGCGCCTGCGCTGGAACACCGTCGCTCCGGCCGGCGGCGGAACCGCGATGCGCGGCTACGTCGTCACCGCGAACGGCGTCGCGGCGCCGGAGGTCAGCGCCACCGGACCGGACTGCGGCGCGGCATCCTGCACCGTCGACGTGATGGGCCTGGCCAACGGAGTGAACACACCCTTCACCGTCAGCGCCCGCAACGACGCTTACCCAGCCCTAGCCGGCTGGAAGAGCGCGTCCGGCAGCGCGACGCCGTTCGGGCCGGCCCGCGCCGGCGGGATAGCAGCCACCGCTGCGGACGCCGCCGGGGCCGTGACCGTGTCCTTCGACCCGTTCGATGGCCGGGGCGCCGTGATCGGCGGCTATTTCGTGCAACAGCTGAACGCCGACCGGGTTCCGACGGGTGCGCAGGCCTGCACCGTATCCGCGTCGGGGGCGGTGCAGGCACCGAGCCAGGGCGGCATCGTTGCCAGGCAGCAGACTCTCGGCGGCGAGGCGAGCAGCGTCGTGTTTGACGACCTGCTCACCGACAACGGACGGTACTACTTCGTGGTCTGGGGGTACAACGCGGCCGGCTGCGCGTCGACAGCCGTGACGAGCGTGCTCGTTCGTCCGGCTCCGGGGCCCGTCACCGACGTGGCGAGCACGATGGCGCCGCGTGGAGAAGCCTGGGATCTGCGTGTCGACGGGATCAGCCCGTCCGCGGGCATCCGTGACTATCGACTGCGCGCGGTGGATGCCTCCGGCGCTCCCGTCCCGGGTTCCGACAAGACCTTCGGCGGGACCGGCTGGCCGCGTGAACTGCTCGGACTCCCCTTCGGCGAGGTCGTGCGCTACCAGGTCTCCGCCTGCACCGACTGGGGCTCCTGCGGGCCGTGGTCCGGCACGCTCACGGCGCCGGAGGCATCCGTCAGCTTCACCGTGACCGGGCTCGGCTACAACCCGGCGACCGGCGTGATCAGCTGGACCAACGGGCCGGACAACAACGACTTCCCCGCCGACTACCGGTGCTCGGTGCCTGGTGACGCGTCGGTGGCCCCGCGCGCCGCCGACTCCCCGAACACCTGCAGTTTCGCCACTGACGGTGCTCCACCGCCCGCCGGATCGGTGAGACTCACGGTGACCGTGAATAATCAGAGCTATACCTACGCACCATGAAACCCACGAAAGTGATCACCCCATGACGATGACCGCGGAGCAGGCGGCCCAGTTCGCCGACGTTTTCGACCGACTGGTGACCGGGGTCGAGCAGGTTCTGCTCGGCAAACACCACGTCATCCGGATGTCGTTCACCGCGCTCCTCAGCGGCGGGCACCTGCTGCTCGAAGACGTGCCCGGCACCGGCAAGACATCGCTTGCCCGCGCCATCGCCCAGAGCGTGCGGGGAACCAGCAACCGGGTGCAGTTCACCCCCGACCTGCTGCCCGGGGACATCACCGGGGTCAGCATCTACGACCAGCGGAGCGGGGCGTTCGAGTTCCACCGCGGTCCGATCTTCGCGAACATCGTGCTCGCCGACGAGATCAACCGGGCCAGTCCGAAGACGCAGGCCGCGCTGCTCGAGGTGATGGAGGAGGGCCAGATCACCGCCGACGGCGTCACCCACCCGGTTGCGGCCCCGTTCATGGTGATCGCCACGCAGAACCCGATCGAACAGGCCGGCACCTACCGACTGCCCGAAGCCCAGCTCGACCGCTTCATCATGAAGGCCTCGATCGGCTACCCGGACCACGCCTCGACGGTGCGGATCCTCGAGGGCGCCGGGCACCGCGCCCACGAGATCACGCTGCCGCCGGTGGTCTCCGCACAGACCGTCGTCGAACTCGCCGCCCTCGCCCGGACGGTGTTCGTGGACGCCACCATCAACGACTACGTGGCACGGCTGATCGACGGCACCCGCACGAGCTCCGAGGTGCGGTTGGGGGTGAGCGTGCGGGGGGCGCTGGCCCTGATCCGCACGGCGAAGACCCTCGCCGCCGCCAACGGTCGTCACTACGTCGTGCCCGATGACATCAAGGAACTCGCCGACGCGGTGCTCGCGCACCGGCTCGTGCTCGACCCCGAGGCCGAGTTCGACGGCGTCACCGCGTCCAGCGTGATCGCCCGAGTGCTGATGGAGACGCCGCCGCCCAGCGACAGGCAGGCTGCGTGACCCAGCGCACGCTGGGGACGGTGGGACCGCCGCTGCCGGCCGCGGCACCCGCGCTGCCGGCCGCGGTCGCTGCGCCGGGGCCGGACGCCGGCGACGGCCGCCTGGCCGACCTCATCGCACGAATCGTGCGGGCCGGCAGCACGGCCGCCGCGGTGCTCGCCCGGGCGCTGGGAGCACTCTCGTCCGTGGTCACCCCGCTCGGTTGGGCCAGCCTGGTCGTCGTCTGCACCGCATTCCTGTTCGGGTATGCGCTCGGCTGGACCGAGCTCGTCGTGATCGGCTGGACCGGACTCGTGCTGATCGTCGCGGCATCCACTTTCCTGATCGGACGGAACGCGTTCGACATCCACCTGCTCCTGCCCGTGGACCGCGTCGTGGTGGGGGAGCGGGTCCCCGGCCAGGTGACCGTCTCGAACCCGACCCGTCGACGGCTGCCGGGGGTGAGCGTCGAGGTGCCCGTCGGGGCAGGGATGGCCGAGTTCTCGGTGCCGAGCCTCGCTCGCGGCGGCAGCTTCGAGGACGTCTTCATCGTGCCGACGCGCAAGCGCGGAGTCATCCCGATCGGTCCGGTGCGAACGGCCCGCGCCGACCCGATCGGCTTGCTGCGCCGGGAAGTCGTCTGGGCCGAGCGGGTGGAACTGTTCGTGCACCCGCGGACAGTGTCGATTCCGAGCATGAGCACCGGTTTCATCCGCGACCTCGAGGGCAATCCCACGCGCGACCTGACGAACAGCGACGTGTCCTTCCACGCCCTGCGCGAGTACGTCCCCGGTGACGAACGGCGCACCATCCACTGGAAGAGCACGGCGAAGACCGGCCGGTACATGGTGCGCCAATTCGAGGAATCCCGGCGCAGCCACCTCATGGTCGCGCTCAGCCTGGCCGAATCCGACTACGCCGGCGAGGAGGAGTTCGAGATGGCCGTCAGCGTCGCCGGGAGCCTGGGCGTGCGGGCCATCCGTGATGCCCGCACGGTCTCCGTGGTCGTCAGCGTGGCGCCGCCGGAATCCACGCGGCGACGGATGCCGGCCCTCCGGCCGCTCAGCACCCTCACCCGCACCCGGCTGCTCGACGATCTCAGCGGCGTGGATCGCTTGGGTGCCGCCCTGCCGGTCAGCGAGCTGGCCAAGGCCGCCGCGGACACGGTGGCCGGTATCTCGGTCGCCTTCCTCGTCTGCGGGTCGGCCACCACCCTCTCCCAGCTGCGCACAGCCGCCGGCCGCTTCCCCACCGGGGTCGACGTCGTCGCCGTGGTCTGTGATCCGGAGACCGTTCCCAGCTTCCGCCGGGTGGCCGAGCTGAGCGTGCTCACCATCGGCTATCTCGAGGACCTGCAGCAGAGCCTCAGCCGAACGAAGGCGGTATGAGCGGGAGGGGCCGGCGCGGAACCGGGGTGCGCCGCGACGGACTGACGGCCCGCGGCATCCGTCTGGACTGGCGTTTCATCGTCGGGAACACGATCGGGCTGTTCCTGGCGACCCTCACGGCCAGCGCGTCGTTCTGGCCGGTCTATCAGAGCCGCGAGTTCGTCGTCCTGGTCGGCGTGACTTTCGTACTGGGTTCGATCATCGCCATTCTGGGGGCGCTCTTCCGCTGGGCGGCGTGGCTGGTGGGGCTGGCGACCGTGGGCGTCTACCTGCTCGCCGGGGTGCCGCTGGCGGTGCCCGGGCAAGCGGTGCGCGGCGTTCTGCCCTCCCTGAGCGGCTTGCTCGACCTGGTCGTCGCGACGGCGCTCGGCTGGAAGCAGCTGGTGACCATCGTGCTGCCGGTCGGTTCCTATCAGGCGCTGCTCGTGCCGGCTTTCATCCTGGTGCTGCTCAGCACCGTGGTCGGGCTTTCGGTGGCCCTCCGCACCCGCGTCGGCGAGTTCGGAACCCTGGCCCCGGCGGCCCTGTTCGTGGCCGGGATCATCCTGGGGCCGACGGTCGAGCATGCCCCGATCGGAACCGGCCTCGGGCTCTTCGTCGTGCTCCTGTTCTGGCTGCTCTGGTTCCGCTGGATGCGCCGTCGCTCGGTGCTGAGAGTCTCGTTGCAGCAGTCCCGCCGCACCACCGCTTCGTCGTCCGACCGGCACGTCGCGGCCGCCCGCGGGCTGGTCAGCGCCGCCGTCATCGTTGCGATCGCCGTCGCCGCCGGCACCGGCGCCGCACTCCTGCTGCCGGCCGACGTGCCGCGGGACGTTCTGCGCGCCCGGGTGCAGCAACCGTTCGACCCCCGGGACTACCCGAGCCCGCTGAGCGAATTCCGCGGCTACCTGCAGGCCGGGCAGGCGGACGCCGTGATGCTCGAGGTGGCCGGGTTGCCGAGCGGCGGCCGGTTGCGCCTGGCCACCCTCGACAGCTACGACGGGATCGTCTACTCCGTGGGCAGCGACCAGGTCAGCAGCGCCTCCGGCTCCTTCACCCGGCTGCCGGACCGTCTGGACCAGTCCGCCGTCGACGGCGACGAGACCCGGCTGACGGTGACGATCGCCGACTACACCGGTGTCTGGGTGCCCGGCACGGGCCAACTCGAACGGATCACCTTCACCGGGCCGACCCGGACTTCGCGGTCCGATTCCTTCTTCTACAACGACAACAGCGGCACTGCTGCGGTGCTCACGGGCCTGGTCCGGGGCGACAGCTACCAGACCTCGGCCGTCGTGCCGAGGGCGCCCGGCACCCTGGCCGACCTGCGGCCCGGTACCGCCGTGCTGCCCGAGCCTCCGGTCCTGCCGGACGAACTCGAACAGGCGCTCGCCCGCTACGTTCGCGCCGGTGACGCGCCCGGGGTGCAGCTGCAGGCCATCCTCGACGGGCTGGCGACGGATGGCTACATCAGCCACGGCATCCTGCCGGACGAGCCCGTGAGCCGGTCGGGCCACGGCGCCGACCGGATCAGTGAACTGTTCACCGACCAGCCCATGCTCGGTGACGCCGAGCAGTACGCCGTGGCGGCGGCTCTGATGGCCCGCCGGATCGGCTTTCCGGCGCGGGTCGTCGTCGGATTCGTCCCACAGCCAGCGGCGGAGTCGGCTGAGTCGGCAGGGTCTGCAGGGTCGGCGCCCGGTGCCGCCACCGTCTCGGTCGTCGGATCCGATGTGTCGGCCTGGGTCGAGGTGCAGTCCGCCGACGGCTGGGCCACGATCGATCCGAATCCGCCCGTGCGCGAGATCCCGGCCCGGGCGCCCGACGATCCGACCGTCGTCTCCCGGCCGCAGACCGTCGTGCCGCCGGCCCTTCCCGATCCGCCGGAAATCCGCGATCTCGCACCGCCGGAAAGCACCAGCGACGATCCGCCCGCACCGCCGAACCCGCTGCTGGCCTTCCTGCTTGCCGCCGCCGCGGTGGCCGGGTGGACCCTCCTCGGCCTCGGCATCGTGCTCTCACCCTTCCTGCTGATCATCGCGGCCAAGGCGCGGCGTCGGCGTCGGCGTCGCAACCGTGCCGCGCCGCTCGACCGGATCCGGGGCGGCTGGCGCGAATTCTCCGACGCTGCGCTCGACTACGGCATCGACGTTCCGGTGGGAGCCACCCGCACCGAACTGGCGATGCTGGTATCCGGGGCGCGACCGCGCACGGTCGCGACGGCGGTGGACCGGGCCGTGTTCTCGCCGGAACGGCCGGGCAACGCGGACGCCGAGGAGGTGTGGAACGCGGTCACCGAACTGCGCCGCTCGCTGGGCGCGGGGAAGAAGCGTTCGGTGCGGCTGCGGGCGCTCGTGTCGTTGCGCTCGCTGGGTCGGTACGCTGGAAGGGCATCCGTTCGTCGGACGCTGCCACCGGGGAGCCGCCCGGGCCAGGGAGGAGTGCGCACGTGAATTGCCTGATCTGCGGGGCACAGCTTCCCACCGGCGCCATGTTCTGCGGCGAATGCGGCAGTTCGAGCACGGCAACGCCGCAAACCAGGAAACGGCCGGATCCCCGTCCGAGCGACACCACGGTGATCCAGCCTCTGCCCCGCCAGCGCGTGGTCATCTCGGTGCCGATCGGGGAGGACTGGCAGACCGAAATCGTGCCGGCGTCACCGCGGGTGCAGGATCCGGCTCCGGCTCCAACCCCGGTTCCAACCCCGGTTCCAACCCCGGTTCCAACCCCGGCTCCAACCCCGGCTCCAACCCCGGCTCCAACCCCGGCTCCCGTGCCCGTCGCAGTGCCCGTGCAGCCGACCGCCTCGCTCTTCGTGCTCCAGTTCAGCACGGGGGAGACGGTGTCCGCCCACGGCACGGGGCTGATCGGCCGCCGGCCGCTGCCCCAACCGGCCGAACACGTCGACATCCTGGTGCAGATCAACGACCTGGGCCGTTCCGTGTCGAAGAGCCACCTCGAATTCGGTCAGCACGACGGCGAGTTCTGGGTCAGTGACCGATTCTCGGGAAACGGCACCATCATCCGTCGCCCGGATGCCGCGTCCGTGCGCTGCGAACCGGGACGGCGTTACCTCGTGCCGCGCGGTTCCCGCGTCGAGATCGCGGATCAGTTCTTCATCCTGAACTGAAACGGGGCCTCACGGCCTCGGCCGGATTGCGACCCGCACTCGCGGTTTCGCCACCGGTCCCTCCCCAGCGCGGCCCGGTGCCGACCCCGCACGGATGCGCGTCGGCACCGTTCGAGCGCCTCCCTGACGTGCTCTGCTGGTGCGGTGATCCGAGCCGACGTCCCGCTGACCCTTCCCGCTCGCCCCGCCGACTCGCCGCGGCCGGGGTTCCCGCTGGTCGCCAGTCTCGCGCCGCTGGCCGCGGCCGGGGTGATCTGGTTGATCACCGGTTCGGCATTCGTGCTGATCTTCGCGGTTCTCGGCCCGGTCATCGCCGTGGCCGGCATGGTGGACGCCCGCCGCACCGGCCGCCGCGCCCGGCGCGCTGCCGCAGCCGACGAGGAGCGCGCCCTGGTGGCTCTGCGGGCGGAGGTGTCTCTGCGCCACGAGCAACTGCGCCGCCTGCGACGGCAACGCACTCCGTCGGCCAACGACATCGTGGCGGCCCCGCACTCGGCCCTGCGGTGGGCCTCCTCGGGTTCGACCAGCGGGGCGGGCGCCGGCACCGAGGTGAGCCTGGGATTCGGAGCGGTGCCCAGCGGGTTGCGGCTCGACGGCGGTTCCGGTCCCGACGACCACCGCGCCCTGCGCGACTGGGCGGCCACGCTCACCGACGCTCCCATTGGCGCGGATGTCGGCGGCGGCATCGGCATCGTGGGGCCGCTTCCGCTCGGGCGGGCTCTGGCCCGGGGACTGCTCGTGCAGCTGGCGTGCGCTCTTCCGCCCGACCAGGTCGCCATCCGCGTGCCCGACAGCGGCTGGGCCTGGGTTGCGGCTCTGCCGCACGACGCGGGGCAGCCTTCGGCCCGCCGGGTCGTGGTCTGTGAAGCCCCGGCGACCGGGCAGGCCCTCGGCACGGCCGGGGGACCGGGGGGAACCGGGACGACGCTGGTCGTTGCCCTCGCCCGCGCAGTCGACGAACTCCCCTGGGGCTGCGACACCATCGTGCGCGTGCAGGGGCCGTCCCGGGCCGAGGTCATGCGTTCCGCCGAACATGCCTGGGGCACCGCCTTCCGACCCGAGCTGATCACCGCGGTGCAGGCGCTGCGAGTCGCCGACGAACTGACCGCGCGGGCGGGGGCGGCCGGACTGGTGCGGGGCCGGCGCTCGATCCCCGCATCCGTTCGCCTGGGAGAGCTGTCGGGACACCTGCTCGACGCTCATCCCCGGCACCGACGTTCCGCAGCGCTGAGCCTGAATTGCGTGATCGGTGTCGGCGAGCAGGGAGAGGTCTCGCTGGACCTGGTGGCCGCCGGGCCGCACGCGGTGGTCGGCGGAACGACCGGCAGCGGCAAGAGCGAGCTGCTCGTGACGTGGGTGGCGGCGATGGCCGCGGTTGCCGGACCCGCCGAGGTGACGTTCCTGTTGGTCGATTTCAAGGGCGGCGCCGCGTTCGCCCCGCTCCGAGCCCTGCCGCACTGTGTGGGACTGATCACCGATCTGGACGGGCACCAGGCGAACCGGGCGCTGGCCAGCCTGGCTGCCGAGCTCACCTATCGGGAGCGCGTACTACGGCGTGCCGGCGTGCGCGACATCGTCGACCTGGCGGCGCAGAACACGCAACAGGCTCTGCCCCGGCTCGTCATCGTGATCGACGAGTTCGCCACCATGCTCACGACTTTTCCCGACCTGCACGCCCTGTTCGTCGACGTGGCCGCGCGCGGCCGATCCCTGGGGGTGCATCTCATCCTCTGCACGCAGCGGCCCACGGGCGTCGTGCGCGACGCGCTGCTCGCCAACTGCACCCTGCGGTTGTCGCTGCGAGTGAACAACCGCGCGGACAGTGTCGCCGTGCTGGGCACGGATGCCGCGGCGGCCCTGTCCGCGGAGGAGCCCGGACGGTGCCTGATCGCCGTGGCGTCGTCGGGGCCGGAGCTCTGCCAGGTGGCCACGACCTCGGCACCCGACATCCGGGCTGTGGCCGAACGGCACGGCAGTGCGCCGGTCCTCCGGCGCCCGTGGCTCGACCCGCTGCCCGCCGCCGTCCGCCGGGGCACGCTGCTCGCCCTGGTGGAGTCCGGCGCAGCGGTCGACGAGGCTGCCCCCGGCTGTCTGCTCGGGCTGCTCGACGAACCGGAGTCGCAGCGCTACCGGGTGGCCCGCTACGACCCTGCAACCGACGAAAGCCTGCTCGTGATCGGTGGCGGGCGGTCGGGCAAGAGTACGGCCCTGGCCTCGATCGCGGCCCAGTTCGCACCCGCCGGGCCGGTCGACCGGCCTGGCGGGGATATCGAAACCGTCTGGGATGCCCTCGTCGAGGCGCGCCGTCGCCTCGAGGCCGGGGAGCGTGCGGCCTCCCGGCTGCTGGTGCTCGACGACTTCGATTCCGTGCACGCACGCTGGGACCAGGAGTACCGCCCGGCGGCCCTCGAACTGCTGGCCGGGCTGCTTCGGGACGGGGCGGAGGGTGGCCTGCGCATCATCATCGCCGCGCAGCGCCTCACGGGCTCCCTGCAGGCGCTGCCGGCGCTGTGCCGCAGCCGCCTGATCCTGCGCCTGCCCGATGTGCCCGAGCACGTCGCGGCCGGGGGCGTTGCCGCGCTGTTCGATACGGGTCTTCCGCCGGGCGGCGGCAGCTGGCAGGGCCACCGCATTCAGCTCCTGCAACCGGACGCGTTGGGTTCCACGCCCGACGACCCGGTCCGTGTGAGCCCCGCGGTCCACCCGGATCCCGTGACACCGGCCGGGAGGCCGGGTCGCACGCTGCTCGTCGTTGCGGGTGCCCCGGCCCGCGCGGCCGCGTCGTTCGGGGCGGTGCCCGGAACACGGGTCGTCGACCTGGCCTCGGCGTCCCCGGCAGCGGTGGCGGAGGCACGGCGCACGGCGGAGGCAGAGCCGGCCGGTCCCGGATCGCTCCGACTGACCGAGGCGGAAACGGGCACCGTCTTCGTCGGCGACGTGGACGCCTGGCAGGCACAGTGGTCGTTGCTGAGCATCCTGCGCCGGAGCGCCGACCTCGTGTTCGACGGGTGCAGCCTCGCCGACTACCGTGCGATCAGTCGCCGACGGGACCTGCCGCCGCCGCTGGCACCGGGCCGCGACCGGGTCTGGGTGCTGCAGCCCGACGGAACCGTGCGGCGGGCCGCGCTGCGGCCGCGGCTGTGATCTCCCTCACCGGCTTCAGGCCAGGACCTCCACCAGCTCGAGAAGCGGCAGCGAGTGCGCAGTCGCCACGGGAGCGCTGGTGACCCGGCCGCCGACCGTGGAGAGTCCGGCGGCGAGAGCGGCATCCGTTCGCAGCGCATCCTTCCAGCCTCGGGTCGCGATCAATCGAACGTAGGGCAGCGTCGCGTTCGTGAGCGCCGAGGTACTCGTGCTGGGCACGGCGCCGGGCATGTTCGCGACGCAGTAGAACAGCGACTGGTGCACCAGGAAGGTTGGATCGGCGTGCGTCGTCGGATGCGAGTCGGCGAAGCATCCGCCCTGGTCCACGGCGATGTCCACGAGTACGCTGCCCGGCTTCATGCGGGAGACGAGTTCGGTGCTGACCAGTTTGGGAGCACGGGCACCGGGGATCAGCACCGACCCGATCACCAGGTCGGAGGTCAGCAAGGCCCGGTCGATCTCATAGCTGTTCGAGGCCACGGTCTGCACCCGTCCGTAGTACAGGGCGTCGATCTCGCGCAGGCGGAACAGATTCGTGTCGAGCACGGTCACCTGGGCGCCGAGTCCGACGGCAACCTGCAGGGCGGCGGTTCCGGCCACGCCGCCGCCCAGCACGGTGACCCGGGCCGGATGCGTTCCCGGCACCCCGGGCACGAGCAGGCCCGGTCCGCCATTGGGCTTGAGCATCGCGTGGGCACCCACGATGGGCGCCAGGCGGCCGGCGACCTCGCTCATCGGTGCGAGCAGCGGCAGCGCCCCCGTCGGAAGCTGCACGGTCTCGTAGGCGATGGCCGTGACGCCGCTCGCCAGCAGCGCCCGGGTCAGGGCCGGTTCGGCGGCCAGGTGCAGGTAGGTGAACAGCAGCAGGTCCGGGCGGAAATAGCCGTATTCGCTCGGGATGGGCTCCTTCACCTTGAGGAGCAGATCGGCGGCGGCCCAGGTGGACGCGGCATCCGGCAGGATCGTGGCGCCGGAGGCGGCGTAGCTCTCGTCGCTGAGTCCGGAGCCGCGCCCGGCCCCCGTCTCGATCAGCACCTCGTGCCCGTGCGCCACCAGATCCTGCACGCCGGCCGGGGTGATCGCCACCCGGAACTCGTTGTTCTTGATCTCTGCCGGAACTGCGACCCTCATGGCGCTCCCTTGCTGCACACCCGCGGCGGTGGACCTCAGGTTCTGGGCGCCAGCCTACCGCCGCCCCACGGCCCTTTTCGAAAGAAAACAACGGCGAACGGTGCTGATCTCGTGCCTGAGATGAGCAAAAATTAACGATTCGGCCTCTCTTGGGTGCGCCGGGGGCGGTCCTGTGCGAGTATCGACCAACTCGCTACGCAAGCCGTGAGAGCTCACCCGCTGAGAAGTGCAAGGAGACCCGACCATGAAGCCCAGGCCGTTGCCCGCCGATCCCATGATTGCTCAGCTCGTCCGTCAGGCGCGGGCGACCCAGATGGGGCGACGCACCCTCCTCGCCGGAGCCGGCGGCGGGGCCGCGGCCCTGGCGCTCGCCGCGTGCTCGACCGGCGGGGCGACCAAGCCCACCGCAGCCCCCGACGAGTCCGACACCAGCAAGCTCGTGCGCTGGGACAACTGGGCGCTCTACATCGACGTCGACGACGCCGGCAACTACCCCACCCTGGACGCGTTCACGGCCGAGACCGGCATCAAGGTGGAATACACCGAGGCCGTCGACGACAACAACACCTACTACGGCAAGGTCAAGGACCAGCTCGCCCTCGGCAAGGACATCGGCGCCGACGCCGTCTGCCTGACCGACTGGATGGTCGGCCGCTGGATCCGTTTCGGTTACACGCAGGAACTCGACCTGGCCAACATCCCCAACTTGAAGAACCTGATCCCGTCCCTGAAAGACGTCGGCTTCGACCCCGGCCGCAAGATGAGCGTGCCGTGGCAGGGCGGATTCGCCGGCATCTGCTGGAACAAGGAGAAGCTGCCGAACGGCCTGGCTTCGGTTGAGGACCTGTGGGGCCCCGACCTCAAGGGCCGAGTCGGCGTCCTGTCCGAGATGCGCGACACCATGGGCCTGATCATGTCCGACATGGGGGTCGACATCGCCGGCGATTGGGGCGACGACGAGTACTTCGCCGCGATCGACGTGCTGGAGAAGCAGGTCGCCGACGGCCAGGTGCGCAACATCAAGGGCAACTCGTACAAGGAAGACCTCATCAATGAGGACACCCTCGCCGCCATCGTCTGGTCCGGCGACATCGTGCAGCTCAACGCCGAGAACGGCGACAAGTGGGACTTCGTGGTCCCCGACAAGGGCGGCACCCTGTGGAATGACAACTTCCTGGTGCCGATCGGCTCCACGCACAAGCGCAACGTCGAGACGCTGATCGACTACTACTACGACCCGGCCGTCGCCGCCGAGGTCGCCGCCTACGTGAACTACATCACACCCGTCGTCGGGGCCAAGGAAGCCGCGATGGCGATCGACCCCGAACTGGCTAACAACCAGCTGATCTTCCCGGACGATGCGACTCTGGCCAAGGCGCGGGTCTTCCGCACCCTGACTGGCGCGGAAGAGCAGAAATACGACGCCGCCTTCCAGGGCATCCTGCTGGGTTCGTAGGGATGTCCAGCGGAGAATTCGCCAGCGCCGGGGCCGACCTCGAGCTCGTCGGCATCCAGAAGAGGTTCCCGGGCTTCACCGCGATCGAGCACCTCGACCTGAAGATCCCGGCCGGGTCGTTCTTCGCCCTGCTGGGCCCGTCCGGCTGCGGCAAGACCACCACGCTGCGCCTGGTGGCCGGCCTCGAAGAGCCGACCGCCGGGCGCATCCTGATCGGCGGCACGGATGTGACGAACCAGAAATCGTTCCAGCGTCCGGTCAACACGGTGTTCCAAAGCTATGCCCTCTTCCCGCACATGACCGTGCTGGAGAATGTCGCCTTCGGGCTGCGCCGGCGCCGGATCGGCGACCCGGTCGCCAAGGCCCACGAGGCGCTGCGCCTGGTGGAGCTGGACCATCTCGCGTCGCGCCGGCCGCAGCAGCTCTCCGGCGGGCAGCAGCAGCGCGTGGCCCTCGCCCGCGCGATCGTGAACCGGCCGGCCCTGCTGCTGCTCGACGAGCCGCTCGGCGCGCTCGACCTGAAGTTGCGGCGACAGATGCAACTCGAGCTCAAGACCATCCAGGAAGAGGTCGGCCTGACCTTCCTGCACGTCACCCACGACCAGGAGGAGGCCATGACCATGGCCGACACGGTCGCGGTGATGAACAAGGGTCGGATCGAGCAGATGGGTGCCCCCGAGGAGCTCTACGAGCTGCCGCGTACGGCATTCGTCGCCAACTTCCTCGGCCAGTCGAACCTGTTCACCGGCCCCGTCGTCGGCAGCACCAGCGAGGCCATCTCGGTGGACGTCGCCGGCCAGAAGGTCGTGGTCCCGGCAGCCCGCGCGCACCGGCACACCGGCGAGGTGACCATCGGCGTACGCCCGGAGAAACTGACCCTGCACCTGACCGAGCCCGTCGATGACGTGGCCCGCAACGTGATGGGCCCCGGACACGTGGTCGACGTCTCCTTCAGCGGGGTCAGCACCCAGTACATCGTCGAGGTGCCGGGCATCGGCAACCTGATCGTCTTCGCGCAGAACATGGCGTTCGGCCCCGTCGCCCACGAGGGTTCCGAGGTGTGGATGAGCTGGAACATCGAGCACGGCTTCGGACTCGAGGACGACGCCTCGGCGGAGCCCCGCTTCGAGGCCGACGACACCACCCGGAGCATCGCGACGCAGAAGCGCTCCTCCCTGCTCACGGAGCTTGAGGGAGCCTAGGATGGCCTTCGCGGCATTCTCCGCCGGCACCACCGGCACCGAAGCGGCCCCCCGCCGCAAGAGCCCGATCGCCCTGCTCCTGCTGTTGCCGGGCATCCTCTATCTGGTGCTGTTCTTCCTGGCCCCCCTCGTGTCGCTGCTGCTGACCTCGTTCCAGGCTCCCTCGGGATTCGGGGACGTCGGCCAGTACTCCTACGCGTTCCGCTGGGAGAACTACGTCGAGGTGATCACGGCCTACTGGCCGCACATCATGCGTTCCTTCGGCTACGCGCTGATCGCCACCGTGCTCGCCCTGGTGTTCAGCTATCCGCTGGCCTACTTCATCGGCGTGAAGGCCAGGGCCTGGCCGTTGCTGCAGAGCCTCATGCTGGTGCTGGTGATCGCGCCGTTCTTCATCAGCTTCCTGCTGCGCACCCTGGCCTGGAAACAGCTCCTGTCCGACGAGTCGTTCGTGATCACGTCTCTCAAGGCCCTGTCGCTGATTGCACCGGATGCCTACTTCACCGGCACTCCCGTCGCCGTGATCTTCGGGCTGACCTACAACTTCATCCCGTTCATGACCCTGCCGCTGTACACGACGCTCGAACGGCTCGACCTGCGCTATCTCGAGGCCGGCAGCGACCTCTACGCACGTCCGTTCGACGTGTTCCGCAAGATCACGATCCCGCTGTCGATGCCCGGCATCGTGGCCGGCACACTGCTGACCTTCATCCCGGCCGCCGGCGACTACATCAATGCGAGCCGCGACTTCCTCGGCGGACCGGACACCCAGATGATCGGTAATGTGATCGAGGCCAACTTCCTGGTGCTGCAGAACTATCCGGCGGCGGCGGCGCTGTCGATCATCCTGATGTCGGTGATCCTGGTGATCGTGAGCATCTACGTGAAACGTTCCGGCACGGAGGAGCTGCTGTGAAATTCTCCCTGGGCAAGTGGCTGCTGCCGCTCTACACGCTGCTGGCGCTGATCTTCCTGATGGTGCCGATCGTCTACACGTTCGTGTTCTCGTTCAACGACTCACAGAAGTCCAACATCACCTGGCGCGGCTTCACCTTCGACAAGTGGCTCAACGTGTGCCAGGTGCAGAACGGCGCCGTCTGCGAGGCGTTCGGCAACAGCATCCTGATCGGCGTGGTGGCCACGGTGGCCGCGACCACGCTCGGCACCATGATCGCGATCGCCCTGGTGCGGTACCGGTTCCGGTTCCGGTCCCAGACGAGCCTGCTCCTGTTCCTGCCGATGGCCACACCCGAGGTCGTGCTCGGCGCAGGCCTGGCCGCGCAGTTCCTGTCGGTGGGCGTGCCGAAGGACATGGTCACGATCATCCTGGCGCACACCATGTTCTGCATCAGCTTCGTTGTGGTGACCGTCAAGGCGCGCGTCGCGGGCCTGGACCCCGCGCTCGAGGAGGCCGGCCGGGACCTCTACGGTTCCGCAACCCAGGTGTTCGCCCGGATCACCTTCCCACTGCTGCTGCCCGGCATCCTGGCGGCCGCGCTGCTGTCCTTCGCGCTCAGCTTCGACGACTTCATCATCACCAACTTCAACTCCGGGCCGGTGACCACGTTCCCCAAGTACATCTACGTGTCCGCCGCCCGGGGTATCCCGGCCGAGGCGAACGTGATCGCGTCGGCGGTGTTCATCTTCGCCCTCGTGATCGTGATCACCGCCCAGGTGTCCCGCGCGGCCCGGGCGAAGCGGTTGGCGAAACAGGGCTGACGCGACGGCTGCGCGTTTCGGCCCGGCCCGCGTTGGTGCGCGGGCCGGGCCGATCTGACGGGCTGGTGGTGTGCGTTACACGTAGCTTGCGCGGATCTCGCCGACCGGCAGACCGCCGCCCTGCACCGCGAGGTGCAGCTCGGGCACGATCGCGTCGACGTCGGAGTGGGCTATCGCTCCGGCATCCGCCAGCAGGCGCAGGGCCACGATCATGGTCGCCCGCAGGTTGCCGTCGAGCATCTTGAGGGCGACAGTGGTGCCGTTGGCGGCGGACGCCACGCAGATTCCCTCGGCGCCGGACTTCACGAACAGGCCCAGGCGGTCGATCACGACCGTGTCGGGCATGCCCGGTCCGGCGATGACCCAGCCGTTCTGCCGCATGGCTTCGCCGAGGAAGCCGGCCTCACGGTAGATGGCGAACGGCGAGTTCGACTTGGACGTGGCGATGCGCGCGATGCCGCGGGCCAGGGCGGTGAGGGAGAGCGCGTGAACCGGCGCGCCGCATCCGTCGACGCCGGACGCCGACGGGCGTTCCCCCGTGAAGCGTTCGACCACGTCGAGAATGCGCTTCTGCAACGGATGTCCCGGCTCCAGGTACCCGGACAGGGCCCAGCCGTTCTGCTGGCAGGCCACGAGCATCGCGGCGTGCTTGCCGGAACAGTTCATGTAGATCGGGGCCTTGCCGGCTCCCAGTCGCACCAGGGCGTCCCGGGTGGGGGAGTCGTCCGGCCAGGCCGCCGGGCAGCCCAGCGCCGTCTCGGGGATGCCGGCGCGGGCCAGGAGCCCGCGCACGAGGTCGGCGTGGCGCTGCGTGCCGGTGTGGCTGGCCGTGGCGATGGCGGCGTCCTCCCCGCGCAGGGTGACCCCGCTGGCCATCACGGCGATGGCCTGGAACGGTTTCATCGACGACCGCGGGAAGATCGGGGTGGTCACATCGCCGAGGGCGCGGAGGACCGCGCCCTCGCTTGTGAGCACGACCGCGCTGCCCGCATGCCTCGACTCGACGAAGCCGCTGCGCTCGACGACGGCGAGTTCGACCGCATCGGAGACGCTGAACGTCTGCCCGGCGTGCACGGGCAGCTCGAATGTCGTTGTCACGGTGTGGGCGGCGCGCTTAGAGCGCGGCGATGGCGTCGTCGATGACCGAGAGGGCATCGTTCAGCAGGGCGTCGCTCACGGCCAGGCTCGGCAGGAAGCGCAGCACGTTGCCGTAGGTGCCGGCGGTGAGCAGCAGCACGCCGTTCTGGGCGGCGTAGGCGGCGATGGAGGACACGGCGGCGGCGTTCGGCGCCTTGGTGCTGTCGCCGGTGCCCGGCTGCACGAGCTCGATCGCGATCATGGCGCCGCGGCCGCGGACCTCACCGATGATGTCGTACTTCTCCTTGAGCGCCCCGAGGCCGGCGCGCAGCGTGTTCTCGATGCGCACACCCTCGGCGAGCAGGTTGTTGTTCTCGATCGACTCGAAGACCGCGATGGCCGCGGCGCAGGAGACCGGGTTTCCGCCGAAGGTGCCGCCCAGACCGCCGGGCTGGGAGGAGTCCATGATCTCGGCGCGACCGGTGACGGCGGCCAGCGGCATGCCGCCGGCGATGCCCTTGGCGGTGAGCACGAGGTCGGGGATCCAGCCGAAGTGCTCGCTGGCGTAGTACTTGCCGGTGCGGGCCATGCCGCTCTGGATCTCGTCGGCGATCATGACGACGCCGTTCGCGGTGCACCAGGCCTGCAGGGCGGTGAAGTAGCCCTCGGCCGGAACCATGAAGCCGCCCTCACCCTGGATGGGCTCGACGACCAGGCAGGCCAGGTCGGTGGGTCCGACGACCTTCTCGAGGTAGGCGATGGTGCGCGCCGCGGCATCCGCACCGCTCAGACCGTCGTGATACGGGTAGGAGCTGGGGGCGTGGTAGACGTCGCTGGCGAGAGGGCCGTAACCGGTCGCGTAGGGCATGGCCTTATAGTTCATGGCCATGGTCAGCACGGTGCGGCCGTGGTAGGCGTGGTCGAGCACGGCGACGGCGCGGCGGCCGGTGTGCTTGCGGGCGATCTTGACGCCGTTCTCGACGGCCTCGGCACCCGAGTTGATCAGTACCGACTTCTTCGCGAAATCACCGGGGGTGTGCTCGGCGAGAAGCTCGCAGACGCGCACGTATTCCTCGTACGGCGTGATGGTGAAGAGGGTGTGGATGAAGTCCTGGGTCTGCTCGACGGCGGCGGCGACCACGCTGGTGTCGGTGTGGCCGATCGTGGTCACGCCGATGCCGGCGCCCAGGTCGATGAACTGGTTGTCGTCGACGTCGACGAGGATGGCGCCGTTCGCCTTCTTGATGTAGACGGGGAGGGCGGAGGCGACGCCGCCGGACACGACGGCGAGCCTGCGCTGCTGGAGTTCCTTCGAGCGTGGGCCCGGGATCGCGGTGACGATCTTTCGTTCCTGCGGCACCGTGTAAACCGGGGTTGCGGAGGTGGACGGGGAGGTCGAGGGCGTCAGCGTGTCAGTCATGATGGGACCAGTTTACCGATCCGTGCGACGGGCGGCGCAGCGAATTGCTGAGACAATCGATTCCCGGGCCGCGTTTGGGCCGGTTGTGGGCCACGGATCGGGCCCGCACGGACGCGCACATCGAAGGAGACGCCGTGATCGGTTCCCACCACTACGCCGTGAACGTCGTCTGGACGGGAAACCGCGGCACCGGCACCAGCGGTTACCGGGAGTACGGCCGGGACCACCTGATCACCGCGCCCGGCAAGGAGCCGATCAGCGCGTCGGCCGATCCGACCTTCCACGGGGACGCCGACCGGTGGAACCCGGAAGAACTGCTGCTGGCCGCGCTCAGCGAATGCCACCTGATGAGCTACCTGCACGTCGCCGTGAAGCACGGTGTGCGGGTCGTCGCGTACACCGACGACGCGACCGGGTCCATGGTGCAGACGACGGATGGCGGCGGCCACTTCACCGAGGCGACCCTGCGCCCGCGCGTCACGGTGGCCGACCCGGCTCAGGTCGAACTCGCGCAGTCTCTGCACGCGGAGGCCGCCCGGCTCTGCTTCATCGCCGCATCCGTGAACTTCCCGGTCGCGCACGAGCCGCAGACGGTCGCCGCCACCACCTGACAGCCCTGAAAGTCGCGCCCCCCACCCGTCGTCGCACCCCCGGTGGTCGAGCTTGTCGAGACCCGCTCCGGAGCGGACCGGGTTTCGACAGGCTCAACCACCGGGTTTCGACAGGCTCAACCACCGGGTTTCGACAGGCTCAACCACCGGCCGCCGGCGGAGCTGCGGGCTACAGGCCGGAGAGGGCGGCCAGTGTTTCCTCGATCACGGAGGCGGCGTCGTCGATCAGGGCCTCGGAGATGACGACCGAGGGCATGATGCGCAGCACGGAGTCCCAACTGCCGGCATCCAGCACGATCACGCCGTTCGTGGTCGCGTGCTTGATGATCGCGGTGAGGGCCTCGGGGTACGGCGTGGTCGTGCCCGGGTGAACGAGCTCCACTCCGAACATGGCGCCCTTGCCGCGCACGTCGCCGACGACCGAGAACCGCTTCGGCCAGTCGCCGATGCGCGCCCAGAGGGCCTTCTCGACGCGGCGGGCCTCGCCGAGCAGGTCGTCACGCTCGATCAGGTCGAAGACGGCGAGGGCGGCCGCGGTGGAGACCGGGTTACCGCCGAAGGTTCCGCCGATTCCGCCGGGCTGCACGGAATCCATGATGTCGGCACGGCCGGTGACGGCGGCGAGCGGGAACCCGCCGGCGATGCCCTTGGCCGTGGTGACGAGGTCCGGCACCACGTCGTGGTGCTCGATGCCGTACCAGGTGCCGGTGCGGGCGATGCCGGCCTGGATCTCGTCGGAGACGAAGACGATGCCGTTCTCGGTGCAGAATTCGCGGAGGCGCTTGAAGAAACCGGGGGCGGGGATGACGATTCCGCCGTCGCCCTGCACCGGTTCGATGAAGAACGCGGCGATTTCGGTGGCACCGATGTGGGTGTTGATGTAGTCGATGGTCTTCTCGGCGGCCTCTTCGCCGGTCAGTCCGTCGCGGTAGGGGTAGCTGGTGGGCACGCTGTAGATCTCACCGGGGAACGGTCCCATTCCGGCGCGCTCCGGCCAGGGGCGGTACGTCATCGCCATGGTCAGGTTGGTGCGACCGTGGAAGGCGTGATCGAGCGCCACGATGGCGCGGCGGCCGGTGAACTTGCGGGCGATCTTCACGGCGTTCTCCACCGCTTCCGCACCGGTGTTCACCAGGATGGAGCGCTTCTCGAAGTCGCCCGGGGTGATCTCGGCGAGCTTCTCTGCGACGGCCACGTAGTTCTCGTACGGGGTGACCGTGAACAGGGTGTGGGTGAGCTTGGCGGCCTGCGCGGCGGCGGCCGCGGCCACCTCGTCGTTCGCATGGCCGATGGTGGTCACGCCGATGCCGCAACCGAGGTCGATGATCTGGTTGCCGTCCACATCGACGAGGATCGCCCCGGCTCCGTGATCCATGTAGATGTTCGCCAGCGTGCCGGCGCCGCGCGAAACCGCGCGCAGACGCCGTTCCTGCAATTCGACGGACTTGGGGCCGGGAAGGGCCGTGACGAGCTTGCGCTCCTGGGGTACCGAATACGTGTCAGACATACCCCCCAGCTTAGGTCGCGTCCATTTCCGGGGTGTTTCCCGGCTAGACGCGTTCGCGGGGGAAGACCTTGTCGGCGATCTTCTGCAGCGTGCCGGCCGGCGGTGATTCGTTGTATTTCCCGGCCAGTTCCTGCCGGGACAGGCCATGGATCGCGGCCATGATCTCGTCGGTCGCGCCGCGCCTGGCCTTGCCCGACTCCGCGGAACCGTGGTGGCCGAGGTCGAGGGGTTCGCCAAAGGCGACCGTGACCTTGCGGATGCGGGGGTACTTCGCACCGACCGGCTGGATCTCCTGCGTGCCGATCAGTCCGACCGGCACCACGACGGCGCCGGTGGTGAGGGCGAGCCACGCCACGCCCGTGCGGCCCTTGTACAGCCGCCCGTCGAGGGAACGCGTTCCCTCCGGGTAGATCGCGAACGCACTGTCCGCCTCGAGGATGCTGCGGCCCGCGTCGAGCGCGTCCTGTGCGGCCTGTCCCGCGCCACGTTCGACCCCGACCGCACCGATCGAGGTGAAGAAGGTGCGCGAAACGAAGCCCGTGAAACCGGTGCCGGTGAAGTAGGTGGACTTGGCCAGGAACTGCACGCGCCGGGGTGCGACGAGCGGAATCACGATGCTGTCGATGAAGGACAGGTGGTTGCTGGCCAGGATCACGGGGCCGGTACGGGGGATGTTCTCCCGCCCGGTGATGGTGGGCCGGAAGACCAGGCGTGCGATCGGGGCCATGATGCCGTAGCCCAGGAAGTAGACGAATCCGGGCCGTTTGGTGGGCTCCGATTGCCCCGCGGATGGGTCGACGGGAGATTCGTCCTGGGGTTCTTCTTTGGCACCGGTCATCCTTGGACCCTACCGCCACGGCCCGCCCCGGCACGAAAGGCGGCGGCGCCACCTACAGTTGCAGGATGCGCAGACGAGTAGTAATTCTCGGGTCGACCGGCTCCATCGGAACCCAGGCCCTCGACGTGATCAAGGCCAATCCCACCCGGTTCGAGGTGGTCGGACTGTCGGCCGGCAGCAACCGGGAGATGCTCGAGGCGCAGGCCGACGAATTCGACGTGGAACACACGGCACTCGGCGCGGACGAGGCCGAACAGCTGGTGCGGGATGTCGATGCCGACGTCGTGCTCAACGGCATCACGGGCTCCGTGGGCCTCGGCCCGACCCTGGCCGCGCTGCGGGCCGGGCGCACCCTCGCGCTGGCCAACAAGGAATCGCTGATCGTGGGCGGGGACCTGGTGAAGTCACTGGCGGCACCGGGGCAGATCGTGCCCGTCGACTCCGAGCACTCCGCCATCGCGCAGGCGTTGCGGTCGGGGACGGCCGGCGAGGTGCGGCGACTGGTGCTGACGGCATCCGGGGGCCCGTTCCGTGGTCGCCGGCGGGGCCAGCTGGCGGAGGTCACCCCGGCGGAGGCCCTCGCGCACCCCACCTGGACCATGGGACTCGTGGTCACCACGAATTCGGCGACGCTCGTGAACAAGGGCCTCGAGGTGATCGAGGCGCATCTGCTGTTCGACGTGGAATACGAGCGGATCGACGTGGTCGTGCACCCCCAATCGGTCGTGCACTCCATGGTCGAGTACATCGACGGATCGACCATCGCGCAGGCCTCCCCGCCCGACATGCGCCTGCCGATCTCCCTCGGGCTGGACTGGCCGAACCGCGTCGCTGCGGTCGGCACCCCGATCGACTGGACCACCCCACAGAACTGGACCTTCGAACCCCTGGACACGACCGCGTTCCCGGCCGTCGATCTGGCCAAGCAGGTGGGGCGCGCGGGCGGCACCTATCCCGCGGTGTTCAACGCCGCGAACGAGCAGGCCGTTGCGGCCTTCCACGCCGGCACCATCGGGTTCCTGGACATCGTCGACACGATCCAGCGCGTCGTGGACACGCATGAGCAGGACGGCCCGCTCACCCGCGAATCGCTGTCCGGAGCCGAGGAGTGGGCCCGCGCGACGGCCGACAAAATGCTCGCCCGCTGAGAGCGCGCAGCTCAGGGACCGGCGTTCAGGCTGTGTCTGTCGAGGCGCGGTAGCTGTCGGCGGTGGTGAAGAGGGCATCCGCCCACGGGGTCTTGGCGACGCCGAGAAGGCGTTCGGTCTCGATGGAGTCGATGATGTACGGCACCAGGAACTGGTAGCTCGAGGCCCAGATCTCGTGCATCATCGGGTTTAGCAGACCGAGTGATGTGAGCAGCCACTGGGGGTAGCCGGCGACCGTGCCATGGCTGCCGTAGTGCCGGTTCAGCTGGGCGGCGATGTCCCAGCGGGTGACCGCCGTGCTCGGCACATGCCAGAGGCGGCCCCACTCGCCCGGGTGGTCGGCCGCGGCCACGAGGGTGGTGACGATGTCCGGCAGGTAACTCCAGCTGTGCACCCGCCCTGGCCGGCCCACGACCCGCGCCGTCTCCGATTGCAGGATGGCGGTGAAGAACCGGTCGCCGAGGTGGGCCGTTCCGGCGACGCCGGGCCCGAAGTAGTCACTCGCCCGCACCTCGACGCCCGTGATCTCGTGGCGGGCGTGGGCATCCCGCACTCGGTGCCAGATTTCCTTCCGCACGAGGCCCTTGGTCTCGGTGGTCGTCTCCGGTGAGTGCTCGGTCATCGGCCCGGTCGGTGACCCGTACGGGTAGAGGTTTCCCATCACGACCAGGCGGGCGCCGGTCGAGGATGCCGCCGCGATCGCCGCGTCGATGACCGGAGGCCACTGCGTGGTCCAGTCGGTGTATCGCGGGTTGGTGCACAGGAAGATCGTCGACATTCCGGTCGCCGCCCGCGTGAAGGCCGGGCCGTCGCCCGCATTCAGCACGACCGACTCTGCCCCGGGTACTCCAGCGCCGGAACGGGTCCCTACCGTGACCTGATCACCCCGGCCGGCAAGGCGCTCGGCCAGCGGGCGCCCGATCATGCCGGAGCCGACAACGAGCTGGTGGGGCATGGGTCCTCCCGGCATCAGGTCGACACTGTCGGCCCTAGTCGTCGCCGTCGTCGTCGCAGTCGTCGTCCTTCTTCTTGCACTTACCGTTGTCCTTGTTGTTGTCCTTGTCAACGGATGCCGGTTCGTCGCTCGGGGCCGGGGCAGGGGCCACCGTCGGCGCCGGCTTGCTCGCCTCGATCGCGGCGGCCAGATCGGCGGAGACCAGGTTGAGGGCGGACTGGATCTGGGCCGCCCGCGCCGCGCTGACCTGGTCGGCCGCGGCGGCGGTCAGCAGGTCGGCCTGCACCGCGTCGAGCGAGGCTTGAGCGGCCTCCAGGTCGCCGGCCGCTGCGGCCGTGGTGAGGGTTTGCACTCCCGCCTGCAGCTGGGTCGCGGTCGTCTGCTGCAGATCGGGGGGCGGGCTCGAGCATCCGGTCAGGGCGGATGCGACGACGACGACGGCGGCCAGCGCGATCGCCAGGCGGGTACGGGGCGTCATGGCGTCACGCTTTCCTGGAGCTGCTTCAGATTGGTGCCGAGAGATCCGTCGACGGCCGGGTAGGTGGCGGCCGGCGGGGCCGGTTCGGCAGCCCGGGGGGAGAAGACCACGACCGCGAGGATGATGAGCGCGACCAGGACCCCGAGGGCGACCAGCACGCGGGGGCGGCGCCACGGGGGAGTCGCGTCGGTGGTGGTGGGCGCGCTGCCCGGAGAGCGTTCGGGTGCGCTGCCGGCCGACCGCGCGGCCGCGGGGGTTCCGGCCGGGGTCAGAAACTCGGTGGCGGCATCCGCGCCGGGGCGGGGCGCGGTGAAGACCTTCGTGGCAGCCAGCACGGCGGTGGGCTCGGGAGCCTCGGTCGCCGCACCGAGCACGGCGGTGGGTTCCAGGATCTCTGTGGCGCCAAGCACCTCTGTGGGTTCCAGCCGCTCGGTGGCACCGAGGACGGCGGTGGGATCCAGGATCTTTGTGGCCCCGAGGACGGCGGTGGGGTCCAGGATCTCGGTGGCCTCCGTGGCCCCGGCGGCTGCCATCGCCACGGTGATCGCGGTCACATCGGCGGTGCTGTCCCCGGTGGCCAGGCGCCGCAGCTGCACGGCCGCGTCCCCGGCACGGAGCCGTTCTGCGGGCTCGCGGGCCGTCATGCCGAGAAGAACCTCGGCCCACGCCTGGCCGAGTTCAACCGGGATGTGCGGTTGACGCTGCAGCCTGGCCATCGCCGACTCGATCGCCGTGCCGGTGAAAGCGCGCTCGCCGGTGAGGCACTCGAGCAGCACGAGCCCGAGCGAATAGACGTCGCTGGGCGGGCCGATCGTGCTGCCGAGGGCCTGCTCGGGGCTCAGGTAGCCGGCCGTGCCGAGCAGCGATCCGGTCGCGGTGAGGCGGGTCGCATCGAAGAGGCGGGCGATGCCGAAGTCGGCCAGCTTGGCGTGCATGGCGCGCCCGGGGAAGCCCGACGGGGCCAGCAGAACGTTCGCCGGCTTGATATCACGGTGGATGATGCCCTGCGCATGCACGTAGTGCAGCGCCTCGGCGAGGTCGGCGCCCATGACGGCGACCTCCTCCGGGTTGAGCGCTCCGGCGGCGATCTTGCTGCGCAGATCCGTGCCGTCCACGAGTTCCATCACGATGAACGTTCGTGAGACGCCGTCGATCACGGCGGTCCCGGCATCGAACAGGGTCACCAGCGCGAAGTGGTTGAGGCTCGCGAGCACCGTGACCTCGCCGCTCTGGCGCTCCGGCCCGGCGTCGTCGGCCGTGTCCAGCCGGAACAGCTTGACCGCGACCGTGCGGCCCAGGAACAGGTCGGTGGCCCGGTAGACGGATGCCATCCCGCCCGTTCCGAGGAGAGCGTCGATTCGAAAACGGTCGGCCAGGCTGATGCCGATGGGGCCGACGGTGGGTTGCTTGGACAGAAGGGACCTCCTCGTGGATCCGTGGAGTCAAGCAAACCACACCTTGCAGAGGGAACGGCCAGCGCCCTTGCAGGCTGGAGTGGGTACTCTACGACTGTGGAAACCGTGCTGCTGTATATTCTGGGCGTTCTGATCGTCGTGGTCGGCCTTGCCCTGTCCATCGGCCTGCACGAGATCGGGCACCTGCTGCCCGCCAAGCTCTTCGGCGTCAAGGTCACCCAGTACATGATCGGCTTCGGCCCCACCCTGTGGTCCCGGCGCAAGGGAGAGACCGAATACGGCGTGAAGGCCATTCCGCTCGGCGGCTATATCGCCATGATCGGCATGTTCCCGCCGGCCAAAAAGGGCGGCAAGGTGCAGGCATCCAGCACCGGTTTTTTCAACCAGCTGGTGCAGGAGGGCGAGCCCGAGAAGAAGCCCGGTGCCATGGCGACCATGGTCGACGACGCCCGGCAGTCCAGCGCCGACACCATCGGCGAGGGTGAGGACCACCGCGCGTTCTACCGTCTGCCCGTCGTCAAGCGCGTGATCATCATGCTCGGCGGGCCCACCATGAACCTGCTGATCGCGGTCGTGCTCTTCGCCGTGCTGTTGATGGGCTTCGGAACAGCTCAGGCCAGCACCACCGTCGGCAGTGTGTCCGAGTGCGTGCTGCCGGCCACCAGCAGCCGGCAGACCTGTGAACCCACCGACGAGCAGGCACCCGGCGCCGCGGCCGGCCTGGCGCCGGGCGACCGCCTGGTCAGCATGAACGGCACCCCCATCGACAGCTGGGACCAGTCCACCGCGATCATCCGCGAGTCGCCGGGCACGCCGCTCGCTGTGGTCGTCGAACGTGACGGCACCGAGCAGACCCTGACCATCACCCCGAAACTCACCGAACGCTACGTGAGCGATGCCGACGGCGAGATCGCAGAGGATGCCGCCGGCGAGCCGGTGACCCAGCAGGTCGGCTTCGTCGGAATCGGACCGGCGGGCGAGCTCGTGCCGCAGCCGGCGACCGCCGTGCTGCCCGCGGTGGGCGAGAACATCGGTGCCGTGGTTCACATGATCGCCAACCTGCCGCAGCGCATGATCGACATCGCCAACGCGGCCTTCGGGCCCGGGGAGCGCGACCCGAACGGCCCGATCAGCGTGGTCGGCGTCGGCCGTGTGGCCGGTGAGATCGCGAGCATCGACGCCATCCCGGTGAACAGCAAGATCGCGAGCATGCTGGGGCTGCTGGCCTCGCTGAACGTGGCCCTGTTCGTGTTCAACCTGATTCCGCTGATGCCGCTCGACGGCGGCCACGTCGCCGGCGCGCTCTGGGAGGGGCTGCGCCGCCAGTTCGCCAAACTGTTCAAACGCCCCGACCCCGGCCCCGTCGACACGGCGAAACTGATGCCGCTCACCTTCGCTGTCGTGGTCGTCCTGGGTGCGATGAGCCTGCTGCTCATCTACGCCGACATCGTCAAACCCATCAACATCTTCGGCTGACGCGCGGCGCCGGGCAGCCCTGCGGCGAGGGTCGTCGAGTGTCGCCGGAAGCGCCGAGAGTCGCCGTTCCGCCAGGTCAACTGGGCAGAAACGGCGACTCTCGGCGTCGGGAAGGTGCCTAGCGGGAGAGCAGCAGCGCCTCACCCTGGCCGCCGCCGCCGCAGAGGGCGACGGCGGCTTTGCCGGTGCCGCGCCGAGCCAGCTCGAGTGCCGCGTGCAGCGCGAGGCGGCCGCCCGAGGCCCCGATCGGGTGCCCGAGGGCGATCGCCCCGCCGTGGATGTTGACCTTCTCGGCGGTGAGTCCGAGCTCCCGGGTCGATTCGAGCGACACCGCGGCGAAGGCCTCGTTGATCTCCACCAGGTCGAGCTCGGCGGCCGTCCAGCCCTGGCGAGCCAGGGCCTGGTGGATCGCGTTCGCGGGCTGGGAGTGCAGCGAGTTGTCCGGTCCGGCGACCTGGCCGGAGGCCTCCACCACAGCCAGCCAGCTCAGCCCGTGCTCCGCCGCGTAGCGGCGGCTGCACAGCACGAGCGCGCTGGCGCCGTCGCTGAGCGGCGATGAGTTACCGGCCGTGACAGTGCCGGCCGGGGTGAAGGCAGGGCGCAGCCGTCCCAGGGTGTCCGTGGTGCTGTCGGCGCGCACCCCCTCGTCGGTGGCGATCACGAGGGGATCGCCCCGGCGCTGCGCAACACTGATCGGGGTGATCTCGTCGTCGAAGAGGCCGGACGCGGCGGCCGCGGCGGCACGCTGGTGCGAGGCGGCCGCGATGGCGTCCTGGTCGGCGCGTTGCAGGCCGAGACGCTCGTTGACATGCTCGGTGGAGAGACCCATCGAGAGGCCGTCGAAGGCATCCGTCAACCCGTCGTGGGCGGCGTGGTCCAGCATGGTGACGCTGCCGTAGGCCCAGCCCGCGCGTGAGCCGGGCAGCAGGTGCGGGGCGTTCGACATCGATTCCTGCCCGCCGGCGACGACGACATCCGCTTCGCCGAGACGGATGAGCCGGGCCGCGTCGATCACGGCGGCCAGCCCCGACAGACACACCTTGTTCAGGGTCATCGCCGGCGTGTTCCACGGGATGCCGGCGCCGATGGCGCTCTGCCGGGCCGGGTTCTGACCCGAGCCGGCCTGCAGGACCTGGCCCATCAGGACGAAGTCCACCTGGTCGGGCGTCACGCCGGCGCGGGCGAGAGCTCCGGTGATGGCGGCGGTTCCGAGCTGCACGGCCGTGAGGCCGGCGAGCTGGCCGTTCACCCGGCCCTGCGGGGTGCGGGAGCCCGCAAGGATGACGACGTCATTGTCGTGCACGGCAGTGGTGTTCATGGTCTGGCTCCTTTGTCGGGCCGATCGGGGTTGGGGCGGGTGAGTTCGGCGGGGGACTGGGCCCGTGTGGGGCCGCCCGGCATCCGTTCAGATTCCGCCCGGGCCTGGCGCGTAAGCTATCGCCGTGGCTGCAATCAACCTGGGAATGCCCAAAGTACCTGAAGTACTCGCTCCGCGTCGCAAGACGCGTCAGATCAAGGTCGGCAAGGTGCTCGTCGGCGGTGACGCGCGTGTGAGCGTGCAGTCGATGACGACGACCCCGACCACGAACATCAACGCGACCCTGCAGCAGATCGCCGAGCTCACGGCATCCGGCTGCGACATCGTGCGCGTTGCCGTTCCCAGCCGCGACGACGCCGAGGTGCTGCCGATCATCGCGGCGAAGAGCCAGATCCCGGTCATCGCCGACATCCACTTCCAGCCGAGCTACGTGTTCGCCGCGATCGACGCCGGCTGCGCCGCCGTGCGCGTCAACCCGGGCAACATCCGCAAGTTCGACGACCAGGTCGGCAAGATCGCCGCCGCGGCCAAGGCCGCCGGCGTCTCCCTCCGGATCGGCGTCAACGCCGGCTCGCTCGAGCCGAGCCTGCTGCAGAAGTACGGCAAGGCCACCCCGGAGGCGCTCGTCGAGAGCGCCGTGTGGGAGGCGAGCCTGTTCGAGGAGCACGACTTCCACGACTTCAAGATCTCGGTCAAGCACAACGACCCGGTGATCATGGTCAAGGCCTACCGCCTGCTCGCCGAACGCGGCGACTGGCCCCTGCACCTCGGCGTCACCGAGGCCGGACCGTCGTTCCAGGGCACCATCAAGAGCGCCACGGCGTTCGGCATCCTGCTCGGCGAGGGCATCGGCGACACCATCCGGGTGTCGCTGAGCGCGCCCCCGGCCGAGGAGATCAAGGTGGGCCTGCAGATTCTGCAGTCGCTGAACCTGCGCGAGCGCAAGCTCGAGATCGTGTCCTGCCCGAGCTGCGGCCGCGCCCAGGTCGACGTGTACAAGCTGGCCAACGACGTCACCGACGGCCTCGAGGGCATGACCGTGCCGCTCCGGGTCGCCGTGATGGGCTGTGTCGTGAACGGACCCGGCGAGGCCCGCGACGCCGACCTCGGCGTGGCGTCGGGCAACGGCAAGGGCCAGATCTTCGTGCGCGGCGAGGTCATCAAGACCGTGCCGGAGTCCGAGATCGTCGCGACCCTGATCGAGGAGGCCAACCGTATGGCCGCCGAGATGCCGCCCGGCGAGGACTCCCTCGGCGCCCCCGTCGTGACGGTCGGCGCCAACTAGCCGAGCTTCACCGCGAATGCTCGCGGCGCAGGTTGTGGACGTCGGCGCACCGTAGAACGTGCGCCCGGTTCCGCCGGGTGCGCCGCGACCCCTGCTCGCGCGCCGTAAAGTAGGTGCGTGCCTATTCGTATGTCCAACTACTTCCTCCGTACCCTCCGCGAAGACCCCTCGGACGCCGAGGTCACCAGCCACCGCCTGCTCGTGCGCGCCGGTTACATCCGCCGCCAGGCCCCCGGAATCTTCGCCTGGCTCCCGATCGGCCTGCGCGTCAAGGCCAAGATCGAGGCGATCGTGCGCGAGGAGATGGCCGCGGCCGGCGCCTTCGAGGTGCACTTCCCGGCCCTGCTTCCGCGCGAGCCCTACGAGATCACGGGCCGCTGGGACGAGTACGGCGACGGCCTCTTCCGGCTCAAGGACCGCAAGGGCAGCGACATGCTCCTCGCGCCCACCCACGAAGAGGTCTTCACCCTCCTGGTGAAAGACCTGTACAGCTCCTACAAGGACCTGCCCCTGTCGATCTTCCAGATCCAGGACAAGTATCGCGACGAGGCCCGGTCCCGCGGCGGGCTGCTGCGCGGCCGCGAATTCACGATGAAGGACGCCTACTCCTTCGACTACACGGATGCCGGCCTCGACCTGAGCTACCAGGCCCAGCGCGACGCCTACGAGCGCATCTTCACCCGGCTCGGCCTCGAGTACGTCATCGTGCAGGCGGACGCCGGCGCGATGGGCGGATCCAAGAGCGAGGAGTTCCTGCACCCGACCCCGGTCGGTGAGGACACCTTCGTGCGCTCGGCCGGCGGCTACGCCGCCAACATCGAGGCGTTCCGCACGGTCGTGCCGCCGTCGATCGACTGGGCCGGCTTCCCGGCCGCCGAGGTCTTCGACACCCCGGACACCCCCACCATCCAGACTCTGGTCGACCGGGCCAACAGCGACCACCCGCGCCCCGACGGCCGCGCCTGGACCGGCGCGGACACCCTCAAGAATGTCGTCCTCGCGCTGATCCAGCCCGACGGAACCCGTGAGCTCCTCGTCATCGGCCTCCCCGGCGACCGCGAGGTGGACCTCAAGCGCGTCGAGGTCGCCGTCGCCCCCGCCGAGGTGGAGGCCGCGAACGAAACCGACTTCGTCAAGTTCCCCGGGCTGGTCAAGGGCTACATCGGACCCTGGTCCGTGAACGGAGCGGTACTCGGCGAGAAGTCGGCCACGGGCATCCGTTTTCTGGTTGACCCCCGCGTCGTCGAGGGCACCGAGTGGATCACCGGCGCGAACGAGGCCGGCCGCCACGTCTTCGGACTCGTCGCCGGCCGGGACTTCGCGGTCGACGGCGCCATCGAGGCAGCCGAGGTGCGCGCGGGTGACCCGGCACCTGACGGCTCCGGCCCGGTGGAGCTGGCCCGTGGCATGGAGATCGGCCACGTCTTCCAGCTCGGCCGCAAGTACGCCGAGGCGCTCGGGCTCAAGGTTCTCGACGAGAACGGCAAGCTCGTCACGGTCACGATGGGCTCCTACGGAATCGGCGTGACCCGCATCCTCGCCACCATCGCCGAGCTGAACAACGACCCCAAGGGCCTGATCTGGCCCGAGACCGTGGCACCCTTCGACGTGCACGTGATCGCCACCGGCCGTGACGAGGTGGTCTTCGAGACCGCCGGGACCGTGGTCGACATGCTCGAGGGAACCCGCCGCGACGTGCTCTACGACGACCGCCGCAAGGTGTCGCCCGGCGTGAAGTTCGGCGACGCGGAACTGATCGGCATCCCTGTGATCGTCATCGTCGGCCGTGGTGCGGCCGACGGCATCGTCGAACTCTGGGACCGTCGCACCGGTGAGCGCACCCAGGTGGCCGTCGCCGACCTGGCCGCCAGCTTCGCCTGACGGACGCCTGGACCGCGCCGCTCCGCCGCGCGCGGAACCGTCGCGGCGCACCCTGCGGAAGCAGGCGCACGGTCTACCATGCGCCTGCTTCCATAACCTGCGCCGCGACGGCCTGAGCGCAGGTCGGAAGACGCAGGTCAGAAGAACGGCCTGAGCGAGGGTCAGAGGCGGGCGAGACGAGCCCGGGCGAAGCAGTACACCCCGTAGGCGATGAGCCCGGCGCCGACCAGCACCAGGATCGCCATCCCGAACGGCAGCGCCACGAGCGACTTCAGCGCGCCGTCCATGCCCGTCGCCTTCTCCGGGTCGAGCGTGAACGCCGCCACGGTGAAGAGGATGCCCAGGGCGGCCAGGGCGATGCCCTCCGCGATGTAACCCACGGTGCCGAGAACGACGACCAGCGTGCCGGCCGGGCCGCGAGGAACCGTGATGCTGTCGGTGAACCCGTGGCTGGCCCCGCGGAAGACGAAAACGCCGCCGATCACCACCACGGCCAGGCCGGCGACGACGAGCAGGACAACGCCGCCGGGAATCGACAGCAGCATCGCGGTCGAGTCGCTGGCGGACTCCGACGAGCTCGACGACGCCCCGCGAGCGAAGGTGAACGCCGTTCCGGCGATGAACAGGAAGACCGCGCCCTTGCCGATCAGGACGGCGCGATGAGCCCACTTGCGTTTCGGGTCGGGTGCCGGTTCAAGGAAGGCCTGCACCAGGTACCACGAACCCAATGCAGCCAGCGCGAAGACCGCGACCCAGAGCGCAAAGACCCCGCCGGGGGTGCGTGCCAGCTGGCCGAGCGCGCCGGACTGGTCGGCGGACTCTGCGCCTGCCCCTCTCGCCACGCCGATCGCGATGGCGCCGATCATGATGTGCAGTAGCCCATTCGTGGCGTAACCGGCCCGCGCGAGCAATTGGAAGGTGCGGCTGCCCTCGGCCGCGCGAGCAGCCTGTTGGGCGTTGTCGGAGACGGAATCGGCGGCCATCCGCCCAGCGTAGCCCCGCCGCCTCGTTCGGGTGACGAGGCACCGAGGATTCGGCTACCCTAGAACGAGCCCGCTGCGCAGTTTCGCGGCGGCAAGATCTGAATAGAGGAGGCCGGCCATGGACATCGACCTCAGCGTGTTGCGGCAGTTGGAGCGCGAGAAAGAGATTCCCTTCGAGGAACTCGTGCAGATTATTGAGCAAGCAATTCTGACGGCCTACGTGAAGCACACCCAGCAGGGTGGAGCCAGCGAGAAGCAGGCCGTCGAGGAAGAGCCGGAAGCGCGCGTCGTACTCGACCGCAAGACCGGCCACGTCGACATTTTTGTGCCCGAACACGATGAAGAGGGCAACGTCGTCGGCGAAGCCGTCGACAACCCCACCGACTTCGGCCGCATCGCGGCCTTCGCGGCGAAGCAGGTCATCAACCAGCGTCTGCGCGACCTGGCCGATGACGCCGTGCTCGGGGAGTTCAAGGGACGCGAGGGTGAGATCGTCGCCGGGATCATCCAGCAGGGGCCCAACCCTCGCATGATCCACGTCGACCTGGGCACGATCGAAGCGATCCTGCCCCCCGAAGAGCAGGTGCCGAGCGAGAGCTATGTGCACGGGCAGCGCATCCGCGTCTATGTCACCGCGGTCGGCAAGGGTCTCAAGGGTCCGCAGATCACCGTGTCGCGCACGCACCCCTCGCTGGTGCGTCGTCTGTTCGCTCTCGAGGTCCCGGAGATCGCCAGCGGCGTCGTCGAGATCGTGTCCCTGGCCCGCGAGGCCGGCCATCGCACCAAGATGGCCGTTCGCGCCACGGAACCCGGCGTCAACGCCAAGGGTGCCTGCATCGGCGAACTCGGCCAGCGTGTGCGCGCCGTCACGGTGGAGCTCAACAACGAGAAGATCGACATCGTCGACTACTCGGCCGACCTCGCCACCTTCGTCGCCAGCGCACTGTCGCCGGCCAAGGTGACCAGCTCCTATGTGATCGACGAGTCGATCAAGGCCGTCCGGGCCCTCGTTCCCGACTACCAGCTCTCGCTGGCGATCGGCAAGGAAGGCCAGAATGCCCGCCTCGCGGCGAAGCTCACGGGTGCGAAAATCGACATCCAGCCGGACAGCATTCTGGAGGACACGGAATAGGGGGTACGATGGATCCCGTTAGAACGTGCATTGGATGCCGTTCGCGCGCTCCGCGATCTTCTCTTCTGAGGGTTGTAGCCCGAGAATTGGAACTCGTGGTGGATGAAACCGCCACTCTGCCCGGGCGAGGCGCGTGGCTGCATCCCACTACCGCGTGCTTCCAGGACGCACAGCGGCGACACGCTTTCGGGCGTGCCCTTCGCGTGACCAGTTCTTTGGACGCGAATCAACTAGAGAACAGGCTGAACAGGCTTATGGATAACTAATGAGCGGCTCGAAATGAGACCCGTCCGTTACTAACGGTCTGCCCCTTTCCGGGTGCAGACCCGGAACAGGAGAATTGTGGCTGCGAAACCACGCGTACACGAGATCGCTAGCGAGCTCGGCGTCGACAGCAAGGTAGCCCTTGCTAAATTGAAAGAGATGGGCGAGTTCGTCAAGGGACCGTCCAGTAGCGTTGAACCCCCGGTGGCACGTCGTCTGCGTGCCGCCCTTGCAGCCGATGGCTCCAGCACCGCGGCCCCCGCGGCTGCCGCCGCACCGGCCGGCACCACCCCCACAGCGTCGGCCACGCCCGCGAAGCCGGGCGGCGCACGCCCGTCCCCGGCCAAGCTCGCCGTCAAGCCGGGTGCCCGTCCCGTCGTCGAGGCTCCCGCAGCGGTTGTTCCCGCCGCGGACGCCCCGCCGATGCCGTCGGCTCCGCTGACCGTCGCCGAGCGTCAGGCTCAGGCCGCCGAGAAGGCTCAGGCCGCCGAGAAGGCCGCCGCAGCCGAAAAGGCTGCCACTGCAGCCGCCGTCGCCGAGACCGCACCCACGAAGGACGCCCCGGTCGCCAAGACCGAGGGTGGCCCGTCCAGCGCCGCCAAGCCCGGGGCATCCGTGCCGAAGCCGCCGGCCGCTCGTCCGGGCAACAACCCGTTCGCCAGCAACCAGGGCATGGGCAAGACCCCCACACCGCGTCCGGGCAACAACCCGTTCGCCAGCGCGCAGGGCATGGGCCAGCGCCCGCCGTCCACGACGTCGCCCAGCAACATTCCTCGCCCCGCGGCCCCGCGGCCCGGAGCACCTCGCCCGGGTGGACCCGGCCAGGCCCCGCGCCCGACCGGTTTCGGTCAGCGTCCGGGTGCCTTCCAGCGTCCCGGTGGCGCTCCCGGCGGCGCCGGCGGCGCCCGTCCCGGCTTCCAGCGTCCTGGTGGCGCCCCGGCCGGAGCCCCCGGCTTCGGCCCGCCCCGCCCTGCCGGTGGTGGCGGCGCTGGTGGTCGCGGTCGCGGCCCCGGTGGCGGAACCGCTGGTGCGTTCGGTCGCGGTGGCGGCAAGAACAAGGCCCGCAAGTCCAAGCGTACGAAGAGAGCAGAGTTCGAGCTGCGCGAGGCTCCGTCGCTGGGTGGCGTGAGCGTACCCCGCGGCGACGGCGGAACCGTGGTGCGTCTGCGCCGCGGTGCGTCCATCACGGACTTCGCCGACAAGATCGACGCGAGCCCCGGAAACCTGGTCACCGTGCTGTTCCACCTCGGTGAAATGGCCACGGCGACCGAGTCCCTCGACGAGGCGACGTTCGACGTGCTGGGCTCCGAGCTCGGCTACAAGATCCAGATGGTCTCGCCCGACGATGAGGACCGCGAACTCCTGCTCGGCTTCGACATCGACATCGACCAGGAGCTGGAAGACGAGACCGACGAGGAACTCGTCGCCCGTCCCCCCGTTGTCACCGTCATGGGTCACGTCGACCACGGTAAGACCGCGCTCCTCGACGCGATTCGCAACGCCAAGGTGGCCGCGGGTGAAGCCGGCGGAATCACGCAGCACATCGGTGCCTACCAGGTCATCAGCGAGCACGAGGGCATCGAACGTGCCATCACCTTCATCGACACACCGGGCCACGAGGCGTTCACCGCCATGCGTGCTCGTGGTGCCCAGGTCACCGACATCGCGATCCTCGTGGTTGCGGCGGACGACGGCATCATGCCGCAGACGATTGAGGCGCTCAACCACGCTCAGGCCGCCAACGTGCCGATCGTGGTCGCAGTGAACAAGATCGACAAGCCCGGCGCCAACCCGCAGAAGGTCCGTCAGCAGCTCACCGAGTTCGGCCTCGTCGCCGAAGAATACGGTGGAGACGTCATGTTCGTCGACGTATCGGCCAAGCAGGGCACCGGCATCCAGGAAGTCCTGAACGCCGTGCTGCTCACCGCCGACGCCGGTCTCGACATGCGGGCCAACCCGGACAAGGATGCTCGCGGTGTTGCCATCGAGGCTCGCCTCGACAAGGGTCGCGGCGCCGTGGCGACCGTGCTCATCCAGTCGGGAACCCTGCACGTCGGGGACTCCATCGTGGCGGGAACGGCCTACGGCCGTGTTCGTGCGATGGCAGACGAGAACGGCGTGCCCGTCCTCGCCGCGACCCCGTCCCGTGCAGTCCAGGTTCAGGGCCTCTCCAGCGTTCCTCGTGCAGGCGACACCTTCCTGGTCATCCAGGAAGACCGCACCGCACGTCAGATCGCCGAGAAGCGCGAAGCCGCCGAGCGGAACGCCCTGCTGGCAAAGGCCCGCAAGCGCATCAGCCTCGAAGACTTCACCCGTGCACTCGAAGAGGGCAAGGTCGAGTCGCTCAACCTCATCATCAAGGGTGACGTTTCCGGTGCTGTTGAAGCCCTGGAGGAGTCGCTGCTCAAGATCGAGGTCGACGATTCGGTTCAGCTGCGCATCATCCACCGCGGTGTCGGTGCGGTCACGGAGAGCGACGTCAACCTCGCCACCGTCGACAACGCCATCATCATCGGCTTCAACGTGCGCCCCGACACGAAGGCACGCGAACGCGCAGCCCGTGAAGGCGTCGACGTGCGCTTCTACTCCGTCATCTACAACGCGCTCGAGGACATTGAGAACTCCCTCAAGGGAATGCTCAAGCCCGAGTTCGAAGAGGTGCAGAGTGGTGTCGCCGAGATTCGCGAGGTGTTCAGCTCCTCCAAGTTCGGAAACGTCGCCGGTGTCATCGTCCGGTCGGGTGTCATCACGAGGAACGCCAAGGCGCGGGTCATCCGCAACGGCGTCGTCGTGGGAGACAACCTGGGCATCGAGTCGCTGCGCCGCTTCAAGGACGACGTCACCGAGGTCCGTACGGACTTCGAGTGTGGTATCGGCCTGGGCAAGTTCAACGACATCCAGATCGGTGACGAGATCGAGACGATCGAAATGAAGGAAAAGCCGCGGGTCTAACGACCAGCGGATGATGGGTGCGGGTTTCGCCGGGTTTCCTGAACAGGGACGCGGCGGGGCCCGCACCTTCGGAAGTTTTTCGACAATAGGAGTAAGACAATGGCAGATCCGGCACGCGCCAGGAAAATGGCCGACCGCATCAAGGTCATCGTGGCCAAGCGCATCGAACGCGGCCTCCGCGATCCGAGGCTCGGTTTTGTGACCATCACCGACGTCAAGGTGACCGGTGACCTGCAGCACGCATCGGTGTTCTACACGGTCTACGGTTCCGCGGAGGAACGCGCGGACAGCGCGGCAGCGCTCAAGGCGGCCACCGGCATGCTGCGCAGCGAGGTAGGCAAGAACATCACCGCCCGCCTGACGCCGTCGCTCGAGTTCATCGCGGACGCCATCCCGGAGAACGCGGCCCTGATCGACGACCTGCTCCGTGAAGCGCGCGAGCGCGACACCCAGGTCGAAGAACAGGCCCGCACGGCGAAGTACGCCGGTGACGAGGATCCCTACGTCAAGCCGCGCGAATACGCCGACGACGAGGATGACGACGACGACGACGAAGACCAGGACGACGACTCGGAGGACGGCCCCGCGGCCGGCCAGCACGCCGAAGTCACCGCCGAAGCGGAGTCGCAGAAGTAGCACAGCAGCACACCCCGGTCAGTGGCCGGCAGGCCGGGCCGTCCGGCATCACCCGTGAGGGGATGCGGGGCGGCCCGGCCTTCGTCGTGCGCCGGGCGCGGCCCGTGCGCGCGGGTCACTCGTGCGGCAGGGTGTACCGGCCGGGACCGGTGGCCACGGCGAGGCCGTCGGCCAGCAGTCCGGCCAAAGCCCGGTCGCGCTGAGCAGGGTCGGGCCAGAGGCCGGTGATCTCGGCATCCGTCACCGGGTGATGCGTTGCCCGCAGTTCGGCCATGATCAGTCCGCGCACCTGCCGGTCGCTGCCCTCGAACTTCTTCTGCACGGCCTTGCGCGGGCCGGAATAGGCCGGGTAACCGGCGAGACGCCAGGCGCAGGAGCTTTGGATCGGGCAGTCGCCGCAGCGGGGGTTCTTCGCGGTGCAGACCACCGCGCCCAGTTCCATCATTCCGGCGTTGAAGATTGCGGCGTCGCCCCGTGGCAGAGGCAGCAGCGCCCCCATGGCGTCCAGGTCCCTGGTGCGGCTGGGCGGTGCCGGTTCGGCTTGCCCGGCCACGGCCCGCGCGATGACGCGTCGCGTATTCGTGTCGACGACCGGATGCCGCAGACCGTAGGCGAACGCGGCGACGGCGCGGGCCGTGTAATCGCCGATCCCGCTGAGGGCCAGCAGCTCATCGATGTCGGACGGGACCACTCCGCCGTGCCGCTGGGTGATTTCCACGGCGGCGGAATGGAGCCAGAGCGCGCGGCGCGGATAGCCCAGTGTCGCCCAGGCCCGTACCGCCTCGCCGGGAGGCACTGCCGCGAGGTCGCCGGGGGTCGGCCAGCGCTCCAGCCACTCCGCGAGACGGGGGATGACCCGGTTGACCGGGGTCTGCTGCAGCATGAACTCGCTCACCAGCACGCCCCAGGCGCCGAAGTCGTGCCGACGCCAGGGCAGGTCGCGCGCGTTGCCCACGAACCAGGCGTTGATGGCGAGGCTGAGGGCAGGCGAGTCGGCGACGGGGCGGGTCTCTGCACAGGCTGTTTTCGTGACGGTGGCATTCACCGTTCTAACCTAGGCTCGAATAATGAAGCTTGTCTCCACTCCCCGGATTGAGTTCCTGCGGGAGCTCTCGACCGAAATCCTCGGCGTCTACGGTCTTGGTCGCACGGTCGTCGCCATCGATGGCACGGATGCCGCGGAGCGAGCAGCCTTCGCGGACGACCTGGCCGCCGTGTTCGACGAGCGGGAGCATCCGGTGTTCCGGGCCTCGCTGCGCGATTTCCGGCGGTCGCGCGCCGAGCAGGAGCGCTTCGGGCCGGAATCACCCGAACGCCTGCTGCGCTACCTCTACGATTTCTCGCTGCTGCGCCGCGTGCTGCTGGACCCGTTCCGCCTGGGCGGGAGCGCCGGTTTCGTGACGCGGGCCTTCGACACCGACCGGGACACCTGGATCCAGCCCACCTGGCTGACCGGGCCGCCCGACGCCACGCTGATCCTCGACGGCGAATACCTGAATCGTAAGGAGCTGCGCGACCTGTGGTCGTACAGCGTTCTGGTGGAGACCGAGGCGGATGCCGTGCGCTTCGGCCCCGGCGAAGGCGACGAGGCCGGCACGGTCAACGAGCACGTGGTGGCCGACCGGCTGTATCGCGGCGAGGTGCGCCCGCGCAGCCGGGCCACGGCGGTCGTCGACGTGAGCAATCCGGATGACCCGCGCCGCGTGTTCCTCGACAGCTGCTGACCGGGTCTCGACAGGCTCGACCACCGGCAGGCGCGACCACCGGCAGGCTCGACCACCGGCAGGCTCGACCGCCGAGTTGCTCGCGGCGCAGGTTGTGGAAGCGGGCGCACGTTCTACCGTGCGCCCGCTTCCACAACCTGCGCCCCGGCGGTCAGCGGCGGAGGGCCGCGAAACGCTCGAGCACGTCGAACGTGGACAGCGGCACCCCGCGCGCCTCGACCTCGTGCACAAGCGCGGTCAGCAGTTCGTTCACGGGCACCCGCACCTCGGCCAGGGCGGCTTCGCGCACGACGGCGCCGTTGAGGAAGTCCACCTCGGTGAGCTGCCCGCGCTTCAGGCTCTGCTGGGTCGAACCAAGATTGGGCACGTCGCCCATGCGTGAGCGCAGCCGCAGCGGCAGAACCTGGCCGAACGCCGCCGGCAGCCGCGAGAACGCGCGCAACGGTCCGTCGCCGAGCCCCTGCAGATTGCCGAAGCGCACCCCGCGCCGCATCCCGACCCGCACGGTCTCGCGCATGCTCTCGGTCATCACGCGGCGGAGCCCGGCATGGTCCACGACCTCCTGAACGCTCAGCCCGGTGATCGCGGGCAGGGCGTTGAGCATGTTGACGACCAGTTTCGTCCACTGGGCGCCGACGAAGTTGTCGAGGGCGAGCGTCGGCACGGCGCCCGCGAGCACGTCCCGCCAGGCGAGGGTCGCGGCATCCGCGACCCCGGTTCCCCGGCCCAGGTAGGTGGGAGCGGCGGTCGTGACCGTCACCTGGCCGGGGGCGGCGTAGTTCGCCGCGATGATCGACAGGGCTCCGAAGCAGTCCGAGCGGGGGAGCAGCGCACTCGCGGTGCGCACCCCGTCGAGGCCGTTCTGGACGACGATCACGGGGGAGCCGTTGAGAACGCGGGCGTTGTCGCCGATGGCCGCGGCGGCATCCTGCGCTTTGGTGCAGACAAGCGTGAGCTGGGGGGTCTCGGCCAGGCGTTCGAGGGCGACGGGATGCCCTCGCGCGGCTCCGAAGGCCCCGGTCAGGGAAATCCCCTCGGCCCGGATGACCGCCAGCGCCGGCCCACGCGCCGTCACGGTCACGGTGTGGCCGGCCCGGGCGAGCAGGGTCGCGAAGGTGCCGCCGAGGGCGCCGGCGCCGATCACCGCAATCTTCATCCCTCCAGCCTAGGTCGCGCACGAAGCGCCGAGGCGCGGCGGGAAAGCTCACACCCGGTGCCGGATACCATGGCAAGAGTGAATGAACAAGCAGCGCAGGGCAAGGTCGGCGCGACCGCCAGCGGCCTCCTCCTGGTCGACAAACCCCAGGGCTGGACCAGCCACGACGCCGTCGCCCGCACCCGCCGTCTGGCCGGTACCCGCAAGGTCGGCCACGCCGGCACGCTGGACCCGATGGCGACCGGCCTGCTGATCCTCGGCATCAACAGCTCCACCCGTCTGCTGACCTACGTCGTCGGCCTCGACAAGGAATACCGGGCGACCATTCGGCTGGGTGCCGCGACGACGACCGATGACGCCGAGGGCGAAGAATTGACACGGGCATCCGTCGCCGTCGTGGCCGCCCTCAGCCCGCACGCCATCACGGCCGGCATCGCCGCTCTCACCGGCGACATCGCCCAGCAGCCGAGTTCGGTCAGCGCCATCAAGGTCGACGGCAAGCGCGCCTACGCCCTGGTGCGCGCCGGTGAAACGGTCGACCTGCCTGCCCGGCCCGTCACCGTGAGCACCTTCGAGCTGCTCTCCACGACGACGGTCGACGGGTTCCTCGATCTCGAGGTGCGGGTCGAATGCTCGTCGGGAACGTACATCCGGGCGCTCGCCCGTGACCTCGGTGCCGACCTCGCGGTCGGCGGCCACCTCACCAGCCTGCGCCGCACCCGGATCGGCCCGTTCCGGATCGAGGCGGCCCAGCCGCTGGCCGAGCTCGACGTCGCGGCCGGCCTGATCGTCCCGACGGATGCAGCCACCCGCCTCCTCGGACGCCTCGACCTGACCGAGCAGCAGGCCATCGATCTCGGCCACGGCAAGCGCATCACGGTGGATGCTGCGTCCCGCACGGTCGCCGGGCAGGGCGACGACGGATCCGGCGGGCCTGTCGCAGCGGTCGCGCCAGACGGCCGGCTGGTCGGTCTGGTCGAATTCCGCGGCGACCACGCCAAGTCCCTGCTCAACTTCCCACGCGACGAGGCCGCCGAATGATCGAGTGGTTCACCTGGCTGCAACTCGGCGTGGCCGGGGTCGCCGGCCTGCTCTGCATCGTTCTCGGTCTGGCCGGCCGCAAGCCCAACGACCTCACGATGGGTGCCACCGCGCTCGTGGAGCTGCTGCTGATCGTGCAGCTCGTCGTGGCCATCGTCGCGCCGTTCACCGGCAACACCGCCACCGGCAGCGTGCTGGAGTTCTACACCTATCTGATCAGCGCCATCCTGGTTCCCGTCGCCGCCGTCGGTTGGGCGTTGATCGAGCGCAGCCGGTGGAGCACCGTCATCCTCGGTGTCGCCGGCCTGGGCGTGTTCGTGATGGTCTACCGCATGTGGCAGATCTGGACGGTACAGGGCCTGTGACCGCTGTGACCGCTGTGATCCGACGCACCACGGATGCTGCGATAATTAGGAAGCCATGACCGCCCCTTCGAGCACCCCCGCGAGCACCCCCGAATCGACCGCCGCGTCGACCGCCGCCGGGGCCGCTCGCAGCTCCCGCGTGACCGGCGTCGGGCGGCTTCTGATTGCCGTCTACGGCCTTCTCGCCCTGGCGGCGACGGGGCGTTCGTTCGTTCAGATCGTCGCCAAATTCGACGAGGCCCCGCTGTCCTACTCGCTGTCCGCGCTGGCCGCGGTCGTCTACATCGTCGCCACGGTGGCCCTGATCAAGAGCGGCGGACGCTGGCGTCGCGTGGCGTGGATCACGATCGGCTTCGAGTTCGTCGGCGTGCTCGTCGTGGGCACTCTGAGTCTTCTCGATCCCGAACTCTTCCCGCACGACTCGGTCTGGTCGCTCTACGGCCGCGGTTACGTGTTCATTCCACTGGTGCTGCCGCTGCTGGGCATGTGGTGGCTGTCCCGCACCGGGAAGGCGCGCCCGTGAAGGTGTTGCGCGGCGTCGCCGACATCCCCGCCGACTGGCCGGCCTCCGCAGTCAGCATCGGCAAGTTCGATGGCGTGCACGCGGGCCACCGGGCGGTGATCGACGAGCTGAAGGGCGTCGCCGACCTCAACGGCCTGGCCTCGGTGGTCGTGACCTTCGACCGGCATCCGCTCGCCGTGCTGGCACCCACCCGGTGCCCGCAGACCTTGATCAGCACCGAACAGAAGCTGGGCCTGCTCGCCGAGACCGGCGTGCACGCCACCCTCGTGCTCGAGTTCACCGCGGCGCTGGCCGCCCTGCCGCCCGTGGAATTCATCGAGAGCATCCTGGTGCAGGGGCTGCACGCGCGCACGGTGCTGGTGGGCCGCGACTTCCGATTCGGCGCCCACGGTGCCGGCGACGTGCACCTGCTGCAGGAGCTGGGGGACCGGTTCGGCTTCACCGTGCGACTGATCGACGATGTGAAACCGGACCGGATGCGCCGGGTCTCGTCGACCTGGATCCGCGAGCTGCTCACCCGTGGCGAGGTCGGCGCGGCCACGACCCTGCTCGGACACCACCCGACCCTGCGCGGCGAGGTCGTTCACGGCGCGAAACGCGGACGCGAACTCGGCTTCCCCACGGCCAACCTGTCCCCGGCGTCCGAGGGGCTCATCCCCGCGGACGGCGTGTACGCCGGTTGGCTGACGGATGCCGGCATCCGCTACCCGGCGGCCATCTCGGTGGGCAACAACCCCACCTTCGACGGTGTGGCGCAGAAGCAGGTCGAGGCCTACGTGCTCGACCAGGACATCGACCTGTACGACCACGTGGTGGAGGTGGAGTTCGTCGAGCGCATCCGCGGCATGGTGGCCTTCACCGGCATCGAGCCGCTGATCGTGCAGATGCACGACGACGTCTCGAAGGTCCGCGGCATCCTGGCCTAGCAGGCAAGCGCGGGCCGCAACTGTTGCCCGTGCGGACAAGTGTTGCCCGCACACCGGCAACAGTCGTCCGATGCGGCAACAGTTGCTCGAGAGGACGCGCCCCTAGACTTGCCCGATGACGGATGCCGCGCCCCGAGCCCTGTGGGCCGGCCGCACCCTGGCGCTGGTCGGCATCCTGCTGGTCGCGGCCAACCTGCGCACGGCCGTGGCGGCGCTCTCCCCGATCGTGACCCAGATCAGCGTCGATGTGCCTCTCGGAGCGGTCGCCATCGGGGTGCTGGGCATGCTGCCACCGGTCTGCTTCGCCGTCTTCGGCATCTTCACCCCCGTCTTCACCCGGCGGGTGGGACTGGAGCAGGTTCTGGTGCTGGCCCTGATCGCCATGCTGGCCGGGCATGCCGTGCGCGGACTGTCCGGTTCGGTGGGCGTGCTCCTCCTCGGCAGCGTGATCACGTTCGCGGGACTGGGCATCGGCAACGTGCTCCTGCCGCCGCTGGTGAAGAAGTACTTCCCGGATCGAGTAGGCCTGGTCACCTCCCTCTATGTGACCATGATGTCCCTGAGCACCCTGCTGCCGCCGCTCGTGGCCGTGCCGGTCGCGGATGCCGCCGGCTGGCGCGTCTCCCTCGGCCTGTGGATGCTGCCGGCCCTGATCGCCCTCGTGCCCTGGATCACGATGCTGGTGCGGCATCGGGCGCAGGGGGTGGCCGGCCCCGTGCCGGAGGAGGCGGAACCGGCGCTGCTGGGCCGCATCTGGCATTCATCGGTCGCCTGGGCCATCGCCGTCGTGTTCGCCGCGTCGTCCCTCAACGCCTACGCGATGTTCGCCTGGTTGCCGCAGCTGTTGATCCAGACCGCCGGGGTGACGCCGGCCCAGGCCGGAACCCTCCTCTCCCTGTATGCGGCGGTCGGCCTGCCGTGTGCCCTGGTCATCCCCTATTTCACCGTGCGGCTGAAGAATGTGGGGGTGCTGGTCTACATCGGCGTGCTCGCGTTCCTGGTGGGCTACCTCGGTCTGCTCCTGGCGCCGACCGTTCTGACCTTCGTCTGGGTCTTCTTCGCCGGCCTTGGTCCGCTGTTCTTCCCGCTGGCTCTGGTGCTGATCAACCTCCGCACCCGCACGCATGAGGGGTCCGTGGCGTTGAGCGGGTTCGTGCAGAGCGTCGGCTACACGATCGGCGCCCTGGGGCCTCTCACGGTGGGTCTGCTCCACCAGCTGACCGGTGGCTGGACCTGGCCCCTCGTCTTCCTGATCGGAACTGCCCTCGCCGTCACCTTCGCCGGTGCCGTGCTGTCCCGCCCGCACCTGCTCGAGGACGACCTCGCCCGCTAGCCGGCGGGCCTCAGGCGACCAGGTCGGCTCGGTGGATCAGGGCTGCGGCGCCGATCAGCGGGCCGTCGCCGGAGAGAGCGGATGCGACGACCCGCACCCGGGTCGCGAAGGAGAACACCGTGCGCTCGGCGACGGCTGCCCGCACGAAGTCGAACAGGTCAGGTGTCACGTGTGAGAACCCTCCGCCGATCGCGACCACGTCGAGGTCCACGAGGTTGGTCGCCGAGGCGATCGCCTGGCCGATGGCCTGGCCGCAGCGCTTCACCGCGGCGACCGCGATCGGGTCGCCGGCGGCGTACGCGGCCGAGAGGTCCTCGCCGGTGAGGCCCGTCCAGCCCTGGGCGCGCGCCCAGGCCACGGTGCGCGGGCCGGACGCGACGGCCTCGAGGCATCCGGTGCCGCCGCAGGCGCAGGGGTCGTCGAACCCGCCGACCTCGATGTGGCCGATGTGCCCGGCGTTGCCGCTGGAACCCGAAACGGTGGTTCCACCCAGGATCAGGCCGCCACCCACGCCCGTGGACACGACCATGCCCATCAGGCTGCCGGCACCCTGCCCCGCGCCGAGCCAGTGCTCGGCGAGCGTGATGCAGAGGCCGTCCAGGCGCAGGCGCACGGGCGCATCCGGCACGAGTGCGGCCACGAAGTCGCGCAAGGGGTAGTCCCGCCAGGCGGGAAGGTTCAGCGGGGAGACCAGACCCGTCTCCACCGTGATCGGACCAGCGGTGCCGATGCCGACGCCGAGCAGGGGAGCGCCGTCCGGCAGGCTTGCGTGCGCACGGCTGAGCACGGATTCGACGGCGGCCGCCAACTCGTCGGCGGTTCTCTGTGGGCCGGTGGGGGAGCGGTGGCGGCTGGCAGCGAGCACGGCGCCGCGCTCGTCGACGAGGGCGGCTTCGACCTTGGTACCACCGAGGTCGACGGCGAGAGCATAACGGGGGAGCATGCTTCGAGCCTAGGGCGTGCCGAGTTCAGCTGCTCATGCTCAGGTGAGCAACATAAACAACAGCCGTTGATCGAGGGAGACCGGCGACCTAGGCTGGGGTCATACCGGACGGAGCACCATGGCGGACACTGACGAGCTATTGTCTATTCGCGCGGCCGAGTTGTACTACGAGGAAAACAAAACACAGGACGAAATCGGCACCGTGCTGCGCCTGACCCGCTGGAAGGTGGGCCGGCTCCTCGCGCAGGCGAAGGCCAGCGGCTTCATCCGCATCGAGATCGTGCATCCCCGCGCCCGCCGTCTCTCCATCGAACGCCGGCTGCGCGAGAAGACCGGGCTGACGGATGCCATCGTCGTCTCCTCCGCCGGCGTCACCGGTGACGAGGAACTCCAGTCCCGCACCGCGCAGGCCGCCGCCGACTACCTCGCAGCCCTGCGCCCGGTGCCGCGTACGCTCGGCATCAGCTGGGGCCGCACCCTGCACGAGGTGTCGCTGCACGTGGCCCAGGGGTGGGCCACCGGAGTCAACGTCGTGCAGATCAACGGCGGTGTCAGCCTCAACCGGCGGGCCGGCACGGCGGCCGCCACGGCCGTCACCATCGCCCACAAGGGTTCGGGCGCGGCGACCCTGTTGCCGAGCCCGGCCATTCTCGAGCATCTGGAGACCAAGAACGCGATCGAAGCCGATCGCTCCGTCGCGGCCGTGCTCAATCTGGGCGCAACGGCATCCGCCTATCTGTTCAGCGCCGGCCAGGCCGACCAGAATTCGGCCCTCGTCGACAGCGGCTACCTCACCGCCGAGCAGATCGCCGAGCTGGTCCGCAAGGGAGCCGTGGGGGACGTCGTCGGCCGCTACATCGACAGCACCGGCAACATCGTCGACCCCGAACTCGACTCTCGCACCGTCGGCATCCAACTCGAGCAGCTCCGCCATGCGAAAACGGCGGTCGCCGTCATCGCCGGGAGTTCCAAGCACGCCATCGCCCGAGCCGTCGTCGGCAGCGGCCTGTGCACCGTTCTCGTCACCGATGAAGAAACCGCCCTCGCCGTGCTCGGCGACGACTCCTGACCGAACCCTGACCGAACCCCGACCGCAAGGACTCTTCATGACAACCAGCCACTCGGTTATGGCCCAGTTGAACACCGGGGAGCGCGCCCTGGCGCTCATCGGCGGGGAAGCCACGGATGCCAACCTGCGCCGCTACCTGCACGGCATTCCCGGCCTCGACGCCGTCGGCCTCGAGCAGCGCGCTGCCGACCTCGGCACCCGCTCGATCAAGACCAGCTCGAAGAAGTGGGCGATCGACAAGATCATCAGCCTGATCGACCTCACCACGCTCGAGGGTGCCGACACCCCCGGCAAGGTGAAGTCACTGGTCGGCAAGGCCCTCACCCCCGACGCCGGCGACCTCAGTTGCCCGCGCGTCGCCGCCGTCTGCGTTTACGGCGACATGGTGCAGCACGCCGTCGCGGCCCTCGGCTCTGCGCACTCCCGGGGCACGGATGCCGGCGTGCGTGTCGCCGCCGTCGCCACCGCCTTCCCGAGCGGCCGGGCGTCCCTCGCGGTCAAGCTCGCCGACGTGCGCGACGCGGTCGACGCGGGCGCCGACGAGATCGACATGGTCATTGACCGCGGGGCGTTCCTGTCCGGGCGGTTCGCTCAGGTCTACGACGAGATCGTGGCCGTCAAGCAGAACTGCCGCCGCCCCGACGGCAGCGCCGCACACCTCAAGGTGATCCTCGAAACCGGGGAACTGAACACCTATGACAACGTGCGCCGCGCGTCGTGGCTGGCCATTCTGGCCGGCGCCGACTTCATCAAGACCTCCACCGGCAAGGTGCCCGTCGCGGCCACCCTGCCCGTGACCCTGTCGATGCTGGAGGTCGTGCGCGACTGGCACCGCCTCACCGGGGCGAAGGTCGGCGTGAAGCCGGCCGGTGGCATCCGCACCTCCAAGGACGCCACGAAGTACCTCGTGACCGTCGCCGAGACCGTGGGCGAGGAATGGCTGTCGCCCGGCCTGTTCCGATTCGGGGCGTCGAGCCTGCTGAACGACGTGCTGATGCAGCGCCAGAAGATGACCTCCGGGCACTACTCCGGTCCCGACTACGTGACGATGGATTAAGGATTACCCCATGAGCTTTCTTGACTACGCTCCGGCCCCGGAGTCCCAGTCCGTGCTGAACCTTCGTGCGGACTACGGACTCTTCATCGACGGCGAGTTCGTCGCCGGTCGGGGGGAGCCGTTCCAAAGCATCAACCCCGCCACCGAGAAGCAGATCGCCATGATCGCGCACGCCAATGCGGCGGATGTCGACGCGGCCGTTGCCGCCGCTCGTCGCGCCTACGACAAAACCTGGTCGAAGCTCTCCGGCAGCGACCGCGGCAAATACCTGTTCCGCATCGCGCGTCTGGTGCAGGAGCGGGCCCGCGAACTCGCCGTCGCCGAGACCCTCGACAATGGCAAGCCGATCAAGGAGAGCCGCGACGTCGACGTGCCCCTGGTCGCCGCCTGGTTCTTCTACTACGCCGGCTGGGCCGACAAACTCGACCACGCCGGGGTCGGCCCGACGCCATCGGCACGGGGCGTCGCCGCCCAGGTGATCCCGTGGAACTTCCCCCTGTTGATGCTCGCCTGGAAGATCGCCCCGGCCCTCGCGGCCGGCAACACGGTCGTGCTCAAACCGGCCGAGACCACCTCGCTGACCGCCCTGCTCTTCGCCGAGATCCTGCAGCAGGCCGACCTGCCGGCCGGCGTCGTCAACATCGTCACGGGCGGACGTGACACCGGCCAGGCCCTCGTCGGTCACCCCGGTGTCAACCTGGTCGCCTTCACCGGGTCCACCGGCGCCGGCCGGGCCATCGCCCGGTCGATCGCCGGCACCGACAAGAAGGTCATCCTCGAGCTCGGCGGCAAGGCGGCCAACATCGTCTTCGACGACGCCCCCATCGACCAGGCCATCGAGGGCATCGTCAACGGCATCTTCTTCAACCAGGGCCACGTCTGCTGCGCCGGCAGCCGCCTGCTCGTGCAGGAGTCGATCCACGACGACGTCATCGAGCGCCTCAAGGCGCGTCTGTCCACGTTGCGCCTCGGCGATCCGCTGGACAAGAACACCGACATCGGCGCCATCAACAGCGCGGAGCAGCTGGCCCGCATCCGTGAACTGACCGACATCGGCGAGCAGGAAGGCGCCGAGCGCTGGAGCCCGGACTGCGTGCTGCCGGAGACCGGCTTCTGGTTCAAACCGACCATCTTCACGAACGTCTCCACCAGCCACCGCATCGCCCGCGACGAGGTGTTCGGCCCCGTGCTCTCGGTGCTCACCTTCCGTACCCCGGCCGAGGCCGTGGCCAAGGCGAACAACACGCCCTACGGTCTCTCCGCCGGAATCTGGACGGAGAAGGGCAGCCGGATGCTGGCCGTGGCCGACAAGCTGCGCGCCGGTGTGATCTGGGCCAACACCTTCAACCGGTTCGACCCGGCCAGCCCCTTCGGCGGGTACAAGGAATCCGGCTACGGACGCGAGGGCGGCCGCCACGGTCTCGCCGCCTATCTCAAACCCGCCGCCGGCCGTTCGGCCGCGCGCGCCGTGCCCCCCGCGGAGAAGACCGCCGTTCCCCGAAAGAAGGCCGCGAAGTGACCCGTCTCGCCGTTCCCAAGACGTACAAGCTCTACCTCGGCGGCAAATTCCCGCGCAGTGAATCGGGACGGGTCTATGCGATCCAGTCCCACGACGGGGAATTCCTCGCCAATGCTGCCAAGGCCAGCCGCAAGGATGCCCGCGATGCGGTCGTCGCCGCCCGGTCCGCCCTCGGCGGCTGGGCCGGGGCCACGGCCTACAACCGTGGCCAGGTGCTCTACCGCATCGCAGAACTGCTCGAGGGGCGCCGGGCGCAGTTCACGGCGGAGATCGTTCAATCGGAGGGGGTGAGCGTCGCGGTCGCCGCCGCCCAGGTCGACGAGGCCATCGACCGCTGGGTCTGGTACGCAGGCTGGGCCGACAAATACCTGCAGGTCGCCGGCAACGCCAACCCGGTGTCGGGGCCGTACTTCAACCTGTCGGTGCCGGAGCCCACGGGCGTCGTCGCCATCATCGCGCCGCAGACCGGCGGTTCGCTGCTCGGACTGGTCAGCGCGGTCGCCCCGGCACTGGTGTCCGGCAACACGGTGGTCGTCGTGGCGAACGAGACCATGCCGCTGTCGGCGATCAGCCTGGGAGAGGTACTGGCCACGAGCGACGTTCCCGGAGGCGTGGTCAACGTGCTCACCGGGTCTCCGGCCGAGATGGCGCCGTGGCTGGCCAGCCACGCCGACGTCAACGCCCTCGACCTGGTCGGCGCCGGCGACCTCGACTGGATCCACCTCGAGATCGACGCGGCCGAGACGCTCACCCGGGTGCTCCATCCCGAGAACGGTCCGGATGCCGCGAGCCCCTCGCTCGCCCGCATCCTGGCGTTCACCGAGACCAAGACGATCTGGCACACCAAGGGCCTGATCTAACCAATTCGACGGAGATTCTGGCGAAAACGGCCGAAAGAATGCTTGTCCGGCCTCAGGGCCGGAAAATCTCCGTCGAATTCGTCAGGGCCCGATTGCCTACCGAGATGCCCTCGTGAGCTACGCCTCGTGCGGCCGCTCGGTGTCGTCGTCGCGGAGCAGATCCTCGAGGGCCTGGTCCACCTCGTCGAGCACGGGCTCGGCACCCTCAGCCGAGCTGGTCAGGCGGGCCACGAGGGCCTGCGGGTCGTCGAGGTCGGTGGACGAGGGCAGAAGGTCAGGGTGGGCCCACAGTTCGTCGCGCTTCTCGTTGCCGACGGCATCCGTCACGGCTTGCCACATGAAGGCGGCCTCGCGGAGGCGGCGGGGGCGCAGTTCGAGCCCGACCAGGGTGGCGAACGCGGACTCGGCGGGGCCACCGGATGCCCGGCGTCGCTTCACCGTCTCGGCGATGGCGTCCGCGCGGGGCAACCGGCTCGTGGCCTCGAGGGTGACCACGTCGACCCAGCCCTCGATCAGGGCGAGCATCGTCTCCAGCCGGGCGAGGGCGGCCAGCTGGGCCTCACTCTTCGGCGGGATCAGCGAGCCGTCGACCATGGCCGCACGCAATTCCTCCGGGTTGGCCGGGTCGAAACCGTCGGCCAGTTGCTCGAGACGGCTCGAATCGATGTGGATGCCGCGGGCGAAGTCTGTGATCGAGCTGATCAGGTGCAGGCGCAGCCAGCGCGAGTGGCGGAACAAACGCGCGTGGGCGAGTTCGCGCACGGCGAGGTAGATCTGGACCTGGTCGGCGGGAACGTCGAGACCCTCGCCGAACGCGGCCACGTTCTGCGGAAGCAGGGCGGCCTGTTGGTCGCTGAGCAGGGGGATCCCGATATCGCCGCCGGAGACGACCTCGGTAGACAGCTGGCCGACAACCTGGCCGAGCTGCATGGCGAACAGGGTGCCGCCGATGCTGCGCATCATCTGACCGGCGCCGGCCATCATGCCCTTGAGCTCTTCCGGGGCCTGGTCCGTGAGCACGCGGGTCAAAGAATCGGAGATGCTCGTCGCCACGGGTTCGGCCAGTTGCGTCCACAACGGCATGGTCGCGGTGACCCACTCCTTGCGGGTGATCAGGCGCGGGGGAGCGGTGAGCTCGGCGACCGAGATCACCTCGTCCAGCCACAGGGCGGCGATGTGGAAGGCCTGGTCGAGGGCCACCCGTTCGTCGGGGGTCACGACGAGCTGCCCCTGCGCTGCGCGTTCCTGCCCCTGGCTGAGCGCGGCGTCCCAGTTGGGGGACCCGTCGCCGCCTCCGCGCAGAGCACCCTGAAGCTGGCTCATCAGCGCTGAGATGCTCGCGGGGTCACCCGGCAGTCCGGCCGCACCGGCCAATTGGCTCGGATCGATTGACGACTTCCCGCTCAGGATGTCGCGCAGCATGTCCCGAAACTCATCTTCGGGATTGGGACCCTCATCGGGTCGGGAGTCATCGTCGGCCATTTCAGGCACCTCTCAGTCACGTGCTTCTACGCTAGCCCGAGATCCCCGGCGCGGACTGGGAAATGTCCTACGCTGGTAAACCGGTGTCCGCCTGTCGCGAACAGCCCGCATAATCCCTGGAAGGAAACCGGTGGCCCTCTTCACCGATCACTCAGCACGACCGCCTGCTCGGTCCGATCGCGCCGTCAGTGCCGGCTGGGTGGTCCTCGGTATAGCGATGATCATCGGCCTCATTCTGGCCGTGACCCCGTCGCCGTACGTGATCGAGAAGCCCGGACCCGTCTACAACACCATCGGCACAGCCGAAAAGGACGGCGAGCAGATTCCTCTCATCTCCGTGTCCGGCGAGCCCGTCTATCCCACCGAGGGAACCCTGGATCTGCTGACCGTCTCGCTGGTGGGCAACCCCGACAACCGACCGAGCTGGTTGACGGTTGCCGCCGCCTGGCTGGATCCCAACCAGGCTGTGATCCCGATCGAGTCGGCCTTCCCGCCCGATGTGAGCACGAAGCAGCGGGAGGAGCAGAACCAGGTGCAGATGGTGAACTCGCAGCAGGATGCGATCGCCGCAGCCCTGACCAACCTCGACTACGACTACCCGACGATCCTCTCGGTCGTCTCCCTGCCCGACGACTCGCCCGCAGCGGGCATCATCGAGGCCGGCGACCAGGTGGTCTCTGTGAACGGTGAAGACGTCGGCGACATCACGGCACTGCGCGGCGCGCTCGCCAGGAACGGGATCGACTCCCCGGCCTCGATCGGCGTCATCCGCGACGGAGAGGCCCGGACCGTGGAAATCACCCCGATTGCGTCGGGCGACGCCGTGGTGGTCGGGATCAACGTCACAAGCGAGTACGACTTCCCGTTCGACGTGGCCATTCAACTGGACTCGGTCGGCGGACCCAGCGCCGGACTGATGTTCGCGCTCGGCATCATCGACACGCTCACCCCGGGCTTCCTGCAGGGTGGCGCGGATGTCGCGGGCACCGGCACGATCAACCAGGCCGGCGAAGTGGGTCCCATCGGCGGCATCCGTCAGAAACTGATCGGAGCAGACGACAGCGGCGCGGACTGGTTCCTCGCACCGGCCGACAACTGCGACGAGGTCACCGGTCATGTACCGAAGGGGATGACCGTCTTCTCCATCGAGACGCTCGACGATGCGCTGGCCGCGCTCGACGCCATCCGTACCGACGCGGACACTGCCGCGGACACCGACGCGCTGGAGCAGTGCCCACTCGGTTAAGCCCGGGCTGCTGCCCAGCGAACGTGCGGCATTCGTTCGGAACGGCTGTCTAGAATGAAACCTGACCGTCGATTTCGAGATCAAGAGGCCAATCCGTGAGTTCACAACAAGCCCGTAGCGCTCCCCAGCGCAGCCGTGCTCCCCTCGCCATTACGGCAGCGATCATTGCCGGGCTGGTGATCATCTTCTTCGTATTCGCAGGGCTCTATGCCGACGTGCTCTGGTTCGACCAACTGGGCTTCCTGAGTGTGCTGACCACACAGTGGTTCGCCGGTGCCGGCCTCTTCGTCATCGGATTCGTCGCGATGGCGGTTCCGGTCTGGGTGAGTATCCAGATCGCCTACCGTTTGCGGCCCGTCTACGCGAAGCTCAATTCGCAGCTCGACCGTTACCAGCAGGTCATCGAGCCGCTGCGCCGGCTGGCGATGTTCGGTATCCCCGCTCTGCTCGGCCTGTTCGCCGGTGTTGCCGCCGCGACCCGGTGGCAGGTCGTGCTGATGTGGCTGAACCGCACGGAGACCGGCCGGGTCGACCCGCAGTTCAAGTTCGACATCTCGTTCTACCTGTTCGACCTTCCCTTCTTCCAGTCGGTGCTGGGCTTCGCCTCGGCCGTTGTGCTCATCTCGGCCCTGGTCGCCGCGGCAACGAGCTACCTGTACGGTTCGATCCGGGTGAGCGGGCGCGAGGTCATCGTCTCCAAGGCCGCACGCGTTCAGATCGCCGTCACCGCGAGCCTCTACCTGCTGTTGCAGGCCGCGAGCATCTGGCTCGAGCAGTATTCCACTCTGACCAACGCGAACGACCTGATCACGGGCGCCGGCTACACCGACGTCAACGCGACGATCCCCGGCCGCGCCATCCTGGCCGGCATCGCCGCGGTCGTCGCGATCCTGTTCCTAGTCACGGCTGTCGTCGGTCGCTGGCGTCTGCCCATCGTCGGCACAGCGCTGCTGATCGTGAGCAGCCTGCTGGTCGGCTCCCTCTACCCGTGGGTCGTGCAGCGCTTCCAGGTGGACCCGAGCGCGAAGACGCTCGAGGAACCGTATATCCAACGCAATATCGACCTCACCCGCGACGCCTACGGTCTGGCGGACATCGAAGAGATCCCCTATAACGCGAGCACGACCGCCGAGCCCGGCGCACTGCGCGCCGACGCCGAGACCACGGCGAACATCCGTATTCTCGACCCGGCCCTGGTCAGCGATGCGTTCTCCCAGCTTGAGCAGTTCAAGCAGTACTACCAGTTCCCGCAGAACCTCGACGTAGACCGCTACACGATCGACGGCAAGTCCCAGGACACCGTGGTCACCGTGCGCGACCTCAAACTCGAGGGTCTGAACGCGGGCAACACCTGGGTCAACTCCACCGTGGTGTACACGCACGGTTACGGCGTGGTGGCGGCGTACGGCAACCAGCGCTCGGCCGACGGCCAGCCTGTGTTCCTCGAGTCCGGCATCCCGACCACCGGATCGCTGCCCGAGTACGAGCCGCGGATCTACTTCGGTGAGACGAGCCCGCCGTATTCCATCGTGGGTGCGCCCGAGGGCAGCAAGCCCGTCGAGCTCGACTACCCGTCGGGCACGGATGGCGCGCAGCAGACGTACACGACGTTCACCGGTGACGGCGGGCCGAAGCTCGACAACGCGTTCAACAAGTTGATCTACGCGCTCAAGTTCCAGTCGGAGCAGATCTTCCTGGCCAACGCCGTGAACGAGAAGTCGCAGATCCTCTACGACCGCGACCCGGTCACCCGCGTGCAGAAGGTGGCGCCGTACCTCACCCTCGACTCCGACGCCTACCCGTCGGTCGTCGACGGCAAGGTCAAGTGGATCGTCGACGGCTACACGACCTCGGCCAGCTACCCGTACTCCACCTCGGTGGGTCTGAGCGACGCGATCGCCGACACGGAGACGCCCCCGCAGCCGTTCGCACTCGACCAGATCAACTACATGCGCAACTCGGTCAAGGCCACGGTCGACGCCTACGACGGCTCGGTCACCCTGTACGCCTGGGATGACGAGGATCCGCTGCTCAAGACCTGGCAGAAGATCTTCCCGACGACCATCAAGCCGATGACCGAGATGAGCGGCGACCTGATGAGCCACGTGCGCTACCCGGCGGACCTGTTCAAGGTGCAGCGCAAGGTTCTCGGCAAGTACCACGTCACCGACCCAGGGTCCTTCTACTCGGTCGACGACGCCTGGACCACCCCGAACGACCCGGTGTCGCCGTCGACGAACACGACCCTGCAGCCGCCGTACTACCTGACCATGCAGGTGCCCGGCCAGGAATCGCCGTCGTTCTCGCTGTACTCGACCTTCATCCCGGATGCCAGTGGAGCCACCAGCCGTAACGTGCTGACCGGTTACCTGGCGGTCGACGCGGACGCCGGTTCGACCGACGGCAAACGGTCAGAGGGCTACGGCAAGCTCCGTCTGCTCAACCTTCCGGAGGATGTGACCGTGCCCGGCCCCGGCCAGGTGCAGGCGAAGTTCAACGCCGACCCGACCGTGTCCACCCAGTTGAACCTGCTCAAGCAGGGTCAGTCGAAGGTGCTCAACGGCAACCTGCTCACGTTGCCCGTCGGTGGCGGTCTGCTCTACGTACAGCCCGTCTACGTGCAGTCAACCGGTGAGACCAGCTACCCGCTGCTGCAGAAGGTGCTCGTCGCCTTCGGAGACCAGATCGCGTTCGAGGACACGCTGGACAAGGCGCTCGACGTGCTCTTCGGCGGTGACTCCGGCGCCAACGCCGGCGACACCTCGGTGCCGCCGTCGGAGACGCCCGTCGAAGGGGAGGCACCCGCTGAGGGTGACACCACGCCGTCGACCTCGACCGGGGACCCGGCGACGGATGCCCAGCTGAAGTCGCTCCTGGCGGAAGCCAAGATCGCCGTCACCGACAAGCAGGCCGCTTTGACGACCGGTGACTTCACGGCTTACGGCGCCGCCGACAAGAAGCTGAACGACGCGGTCGCCAAGATGCTGGTGCTGCTCGACCAGTAGCGCCCAGTAGGCCGCTTCATCCGCTGCGCGGGTGCTGCGCCGTTTCGCGGGAGGCATTTCTCCCGCAGAGCGGCGCAGCACCCGCGCTCCGCGTTGCGGGCATGCTCCGCGCCCGTGTGGTCGGACCGCACCCGGGGCTGTGGTAAATTAGTACTTGTAACGCGGGGTGGAGCAGTTCGGTAGCTCGCTGGGCTCATAACCCAGAGGTCGTAGGTTCAAATCCTGCCCCCGCAACCACTGCACAAAACAGGCCGGTCCAGCAGAAATGCTGGGCCGGTCTTTTTTCTTGTCCGGTCGTCGTCCGTCCCCTGGAGGAATCCGCAATGGCTGAACTGCTCTACCGTCTGGGGAGGCTGGCAGCTCGCCGTGCCTGGGCCGTGATCGCGGTCTGGGGTGTCATCCTCGTCCTCACCGGGGTCGGGTTCCTCGTGGGATTCAAGGGCCTCACGACGAACTTCGACATCCCCGGCACCGCGTCGGGCGCAGTCGCCGAGAGACTCCAGGAGCAGCTTCCGGACTTCGCCGGGGCATCCGGCACCGTGGTCTTCGAGACCACCGACGGGTCGGCGCTCAACGACGACCAACGTGCGCAGATCGGCTCACTCGTCGCCGGTGCCGGCGGCCTGCCGGACGTCGCCGACGTCATCGACCCGTTCGAGGCCGAGCAACAGCGGGCTGACCGTGAGCAGGACGTGGCCGATGGGCGCGTTCAGATCGATGCCGGACGGGCGCAGCTCGACGCCGGGCAGGCCGGGCTCGACGCCGGCCGTGCCCAACTCGCCGCCGCGCAGACCCAGCTCGAGCAGGCCTGGCTACAGCCCGACCAGCCCCTCGAGCAGCTGGCCGCCTACGAGCAGCAGCAGGCTCAGCTCGACGCCGGGGTGGTGGAGCTGGACGCCCAGCAGACCACGCTCGACGACTCCCGCAGCCAGCTCGACCAGGATGCGGAAGAGCTTGAACTGGGCGCCGTGCTCCTCGATCTCTCCGCCGGAATCCGCGTCGTCTCGGAAGACGGTGCGGCCGCCCTCGTGAACGTCTCTTTCTCCGAGCCGCGCATGGAGCTTCCCGCCGAGTCGCAGCAGGCCGTCATGGACCACTTCGAGTCCGAGCCGGTCGACGGTGCTCGGGTGTCGTTCTCCTCCGACATCGCGCAAACCGTGCCGCAGCTGATCGGGATGGGCGAGGTCGTGGGCGTCAGTTTCGCTGCGATCATCCTGCTCGTGATGCTCGGCTCGGTGCTGGCCGCCGCACTACCCATCGTCACGGCCCTCGTCGGCGTCGCGATCGCCTCCCTCGGAGCGCTCTCGTTTTCCGGCGTCGTGCAGATGGCCTCGGTCACACCGTTCCTCGGGGTCATGCTCGGCCTGGCGGTCGGCATCGACTACTCACTCTTCGTGATCAACCGGCACCGCAGGCAGCTGCTCGAGGGCGCCGAGGTGCGCGAATCGATCGGCCTGGCGAACGGAACCGCCGGCAACGCGGTGGTCTTCGCCGGCACCACGGTCATCGTCGCGCTGCTCGCGCTGAATGTCACGGGCGTGCCGTTCCTCGGCCTGATGGGGACCGTCGGAGCCGTGGCCGTCGCAGTCGCCGTGATGATCTCGATCAGCCTGACGCCCGCGATCCTCGGGCTGCTCGGTGAGCGCGTGCTCGGCCGCCGTGCCCGCACGCGCATCGGCCAGGCACACCACGAAGACACGCAGGCCCGGCCGATGCCCACCTGGCGCGCGATCGCCACCGTGCTGGCGGCCGTCGCGGTGCTGCTCATCCTCGCCATCCCGTCACTGTCGATGCGGGTCGGCCTGCCCGACGGGTCCGTCGAACCGGTCGAATCCGCGTCCTACCAGGCGTTCACGGCTACTGAGGAGAACTTCGGTGCCGGCGCGAACGGACCGTTACTCGTCACCGCCACCCTGCCTGAGGGTCTGGATCGCCCCGGGGTGCTCGGCGCCCAGGTCGGTGTGGCGCGCACTCTCGCCGGTCAGGACGGCGTTGTCGGCGTCGCTCCCATCGCCGTCTCCGCGGACAACTCGCTCGCCGCTTTCCAGGTCGTTCCGACCGGGGGACCGAACAGCGAGTCCACGGAGCAGCTCGTGCGGGACATCCGTTCGATGCCGCCCCATAACAGCGGCGTGACGCTCGGCGTTGCAGGTCAGGCTGCCATCAACATCGACATCTCCGAGAACCTCGCAGACGTGCTGCCGACCTATCTGGCGGTCGTCGTCGGGTTGTCGCTGCTGATCATGATTCTGGTGTTCCGCTCGATCCTGGTGCCACTGATCGCGACCGGCGGATTCATCCTGTCGCTGTTCGCGACCTACGGGGCGACCGTCGCCGTGTTCCAGTGGGGGTGGTTCGCCGGCCCGCTCGGCATCGCGACCGGCCCGATCCTGAGCTTTCTGCCGGTGATCCTGGTGGGAGTGCTTTTCGGGCTGGCGATGGACTACCAGCTGTTCCTTGCCTCCGGGATGCGCGAGGCGTACGTGCGCGGGGCATCCGCCCGGCTCGCGGTGGCCCGTGGGTTCCGCGCCGGCCGCTCGGTGGTCACTGCCGCCGGGCTCATCATGGTGTCGGTCTTCGGCGGTTTCGTTTTCTCCGAGTCGACGATGATCCGCTCCATCGGATTCGGGCTCGCGTTCGGTGTGCTCATTGACGCGTTCGTGGTGCGGATGCTGCTCATGCCGGCACTCATGCACCTGCTGGGCCGCGCCGCCTGGTGGCTGCCGCGCCGGCTCGACCGCATCCTGCCCAACGTCGACGTGGAGGGCACAGCGCTCGCGCGACGCCACCACGGCTGAGCCCAGGGCAGGCCGCGCCTGTGGGCTGCCTAGGCCGCGGCGCCGGCCGTTGTGGCTGCGGGTACCTCGACCAGCCGGCCCGTCGCCACATCGTAGATGTAGCCGTAAACCGGGATGCCGCGCGGAACGAGCGGGTGAGCCTTGATGCGGGCCACGTCCTCGAGCACGCTCGTCGCCTGGTCGGTGATGGTCAGCCAGTCGATGTAGTTCCCCTCGGTGGAACCCGGGCCGGAACCGACCTCGTAGAACCCGGCGTCGCCCAGGGCTGCCGTCTCCAGACTGTTGGCGAGCAGCCCACGGATCACCTCGTCGGTGAAGAACTCCATCCCGCAATTGGTGTGGTGGATGACGAACCACTCCTTCGTGCCCAGGAGTTTGTAGGAGATGACGAGCGAACGGATAGCGTCGTCGGACGCGCGTCCGCCTGCGTTGCGCATGACGTGGGCGTCGCCCTCGCTCAATCCGGCGTACTTGGCCGGATCGAGGCGGGCGTCCATGCAGGTGAGGATCGCGAAACCGCGCGCCGGCGGCAAGGCGAGTGCGGACTTGTCGCCGAATTCGTCGGCGTACGCGGCGTTGGCGGACAGGACTTCTGCGAGAACGGTCACGGAGGGATCCTTCACTGTCGAGGGGTGCGGGGGGTCGTGCCGCCATCGTAGCCACCCTCTCTGAGGCGCAGCCCGGCGTCGCAGAATGATTACCCCGTGTGTCGGCCTGCCCCGAGGCTGTGGTAAGTTTGTCCTTGCAACGCGGGGTGGAGCAGTTCGGTAGCTCGCTGGGCTCATAACCCAGAGGTCGTAGGTTCAAATCCTGCCCCCGCAACCATCAGCCCCCGGAACCACACGGTTCCGGGGGCTTTTCTGTTCCCGCCGCACAGGTTTGTGCGACGGGCGTTCCATCAGAAGGAGTCGCTCATGCCACTGGTTCGAATCGATCTGAACCGAGGCCGTTCGAATGCGGCCGTGACCGCAATCGCCGATGCGATCCACGAGGCGATCGTCGAGGTCTATGGCATTCCTCTGCGCGACCGTTTCCAGATCGTCACCCAGCACGATGCGGGCGCGATCATTGCACAGGATGCCGGTCTCGGCTTCGAACGAAGCGAGGGCGTGGTGATGATCCAGATCTTCACCCAGCGGGGTCGTAGCGTCGCCACCAAGCAGGCGCTCTACTCCGGCATCAACGCCCGACTGGGCCTGGCCGGGGTCTCCGGTGAGGACGTCTTCATCGGCTATGTGGAGAGCGGTCCGGAGGACTGGTCCTTCGGCTTCGGAACCGCCCAGTACATCACCGGCGAGATCGCGGTCCCGGCGAGCGGGTCCCCGGTCGAGTAAGTTCGATATGCACCAGGTCACCGGCGAACCCCCGCTGTTTCAGGCCACCGCACGACAGTCGGGAACAGTTCAGTTATGAAGCTCAAGATCAGCCTTCTAGCCGCTTTCGGTGTCGCTTCGCTAGCGCTGGCGGGATGCACCGGCACCGGCACCGGTTCGGGCGACGGCGGTTCGCCGGCGGGGGAGCCGGTCACGATCGCCGTGGTCACCCACGGCACCGCCGGCGACGCCTTCTGGGACGTCGTCAAGAGCGGCGCCGAGCAGGCCGGCACCGACCTCGGAGCCACCGTCACCTACCAGGGCGACGGTGACCCGGTCAAGCAGAGCCAGCTGATCGAGGCGGCCATCGCCACCGATCCGGACGGCCTGATCGTGTCGATGGCCAACCCGGATGGAGTCAGGGGTGCGGTCGAGAAGGCCGTGGCCGCGGGCATCCCCGTGATCACCATCAACTCGGGCCTGGAGAAGTCCCGCGAGTTCGGCGCGCAGACCCACATCGGCCAGAGTGAGTTCATCGCGGGCCAGGGAGCCGGCGAGAAACTGGCTGAGGCCGGCGTGTCCAACGTGATCTGCGTCATCCACGAGGCCGGTAACTCCGGGCTCGAAGAGCGCTGCGCGGGCGCAGCGGACACGGTCGGCGCAACCGTGAGCAACGTGCAGGTCGACGTCGCCAACCTCGCCGATGCCCAGAACACCATCAAGAGCAAACTCCTGGCCGATCCGTCCATCGACGCCGTGCTCACGCTGCAGACCGGCGTAGCCGTGGCCGCGAGCCAGGCCGTCGATGAAGCGGGCAGCTCGGCCACGCTGGCCACCTTCGACGTCTCGGCCGACGTGACCCGGCTCATCCTGGACGGTGGCATGTTGTTCGCCGTCGACCAGCAGCCGTACTCGCAGGGTTACCTGCCGGTGTCGTTCCTGACTCTGCAGAAGCGCAATGGCGATGTCGTCGGTGGCGGGCTGCCCGTCTATTCCGGTCCGGGCTTCGTGACGAAGGAGAACGCGGCCGAGGTCGCCACGTTCGCGGAGAACGGCACGAGATGACCGTCGTCGTGGAGGCAGAGTTCACGGATCGGCTGAAACGGTCGCATCCGCTGCTCACTCTGTTGCGCCGGCCCGAGGTCGGCGCGCTTGTCGCGGCCGTGGCGATCTTCCTGTTCTTCTCTTTCTTCACGCAGGCATTCCTGACCCCTGCTGGTGTGTCCACCTGGCTGTACTCAGCCTCTCTCTTCGGGATCATGGCCGTGGCCGTCGCCCTGCTCATGATCGGCGGAGAGTTCGACCTCTCGGCCGGGGCGATGACGGGCACCACCGGGCTCATCGTGGGTGTGGTGACCACCCAGTGGGGACTGAACCTCGCGCTCGCGCTCGTGCTGGCCCTGGCCGTTGCCCTCGCGATCGGCGCCGCCAACGCGTTCGTCGTGATGAAGACCGGCCTGCCGAGCTTCATCGTGACTTTGGCCACGTTCTTCATCCTGCAGGGCTGCAACCTGGCTGTGACGAAGCTCGTGACCGGCAGCGTCGCCATCCAGGGCATGAATGCTGTGCCCGGTTTCCAGCAGGCCAAGGTCTTCTTCGGGTCGTCGTTCCCCGTGCTGGGCCTGGAAGTCAAGGTCTCCATCGTCTGGTGGATCGCACTCACCGCACTGGCCACCTGGGTTTTGCTGCGCACCCGGCCCGGCAACTGGGTCTTCGCCGTCGGCGGCGAGGTCACGAGCGCCCGGCAGGTCGGGGTGCCCGTCTTCCGGGTGAAGCTCGGACTGTTCATGACCACGGCCGGCGCCGGCTGGCTGGTGGGCATGCTGCAACTCTTCGACGTGTCAACCGTGCAGGCCACCACCGGAGTCGGCCAGGAGTTCATCTACATCATCTGTGCCGTCGTTGGCGGATGCCTGCTCACGGGCGGTTACGGTTCGGCGATCGGCGCGGCCCTCGGTGCCCTGATCTACGGCATGACGCTGCAGGGCATCGTGTTCGCGCAGTGGGACAACAACTGGCTGAAGGCCTTCCTCGGCGGGATGCTGCTGCTCGCCGTGCTGGTCAACCTCCTCGTTCGCCGCCAGGCCGGGATGCGCTCATGACGCCGGCGCCGATCCGTCCGGAGCCGATCCTCGAGGTGCGAGACATCGGCAAGGCCTATGGCGCAGTGCGGGCGCTGCAGGGCGTGTCGGCATCCGTCGGCGCCGGAGAGGTGCTCTGCGTTCTGGGAGACAACGGCGCGGGAAAGTCCACGTTCATCAAGATCCTGGCGGGCGCCCACCCGCACTCGGAGGGCACGCTCCTCGCCTTCGGGGCGGAACGCCGCTTCATGCATCCGCGGGAGGCGCTCGACCTCGGGATCGCCACCGTGTACCAGGATCTGGCCGTGGTCGGGCTGATGCCGGTGTGGCGCAACTTCTTCCTCGGCGCCGAGCTGACCCGCGGCAGAGGCCCGCTGCGGCGACTCGATGTGGCCGGGATGCGCGCCACGACGAAGCACGAGCTCGCCCGGATGGGCATCGACCTGCGCGATGTGGACCAGCCGATCGGAACGCTCTCCGGCGGGGAACGGCAGTCCGTCGCCATCGCGCGCGCGGTGTACTTCGGGGCGAAGGTCGTCATCCTCGACGAACCCACGTCGGCGCTCGGCGTGAAGCAGGCCGGGGTCGTGCTCTCCTACATCGCCCGGGCCCGGGACCGGGGGCTCGGCGTGGTCTTCATCACGCACAATCCCCACCACGCCTACCCGGTCGGCGACCGTTTTCTGCTGCTGCAGCGCGGCCGGAGCCTGGGTGACTTCGCCAAGAGCGAGATCACGATCGACGAGATGACGGCTCTGATGGCCGGCGGTGCCGAACTCGAGGCGCTGGCCCACGAGCTGGAGCGCCGGTAGATTTCGGAGGAGTGCCGGGCGATCACCGCTCGTTATTATGTCTGATGCTCACCAGAATTTATTTCTGCTTTCACTAGAATATGTGTTCTAACTGAGCTAGAATCATCTTGTGACCAACCCCACCGAAACCCTCGCAGCGGATGCCGCGCCCGGCCCGTCAGCCGCGGCGCTGGTGGTGGCTGAGCTGCGGGCTCTCGCGGGTGAACTGGGGTCGACCCTGGCGTGTGCGGGGGTGCGGAGCTTTGACGATGACGGGTTGCTGCAGGTGACCACGGCGGTCGAGGTGCTCGGCCGCCGCGTCGACGCACTCCGGGTGGCGGCGGCCGGGGAGGTCGCCGACCGGTCCCGCCCCGAGCTCGGCACCTCGCAGTTGTCGGCGAAGAAGGGCTGCCGCACCGCCGGCGAACTGCTCGAGCGGCTCACCCTGGTGTCGGGCCCGACCGCCGGGCGACGGATGCGGCTGGGCAAGCAGCTCCGCACCGGCCGCTCCCTGAGCGGCGAACCGCTGCCGCCCACCTTTCCGGCGACCTCGATCGCTCTGGCCACCGGCGCGATCGGCGTCGACACGGCCGACGCCATCCTGACCGCCTTGACGCCCACGCTGCGGTGCACCGACCTGGACTCGGTGCAGGCCGCGGAGAGCGAGCTGGTGGCGTCGGCGACGGGCACGAGTGCGCAGACCCCGGTGCCCGCGCCGGCGGATGAGGTCCGGTTGCAGGGCTCCGTCTGGAAGGCCGTGCTCGCGCCCGACGGGTCGCGGCCCGACGACCACGCCGCGGTGGCGCGGTCGTTCCGGCTCGGCCGGGAACGCGACGGCGTGGTGCCGGTGTCGGGGTCGTTGATGCCCGAGATCGCGGGCAAGCTGCGCCGCCTGTTCGACGCGTATCTGTCGCCGAAGAGTGCGCCGGTCGCCTTCCACGCCGAGGAAGACGCCGACACAAACCGGGAGGGGCTCACACCGGAGCAGGCGCGGGAGCAGGCGCTGCTCGAACGGGATGACCGCACGCCCGACCAGCGGCGGCACGACGTGTTCGCCGTGATCGTCGACGTCGCCGCCCGCGCCGGCGAGGCACCGACCATCGGCGGCGCCCCCGCCACGGTGCTGGTCAGCGTGCGGGAACAGGACCTCAACGCGGACTTCGGCCAGGGCCGCGGCGTCGGCTGGATCGACGGCGTCGATTCCCCGATCCCGATCAGTGCCGTCAAGGATCTGGTCAGCACCGGCGGACAGCAGAAGGTCGTGATCAACGACGAGGGCCGCATCATCAAGCTCGGTTCCCCCGAGCGCTGCTTCACGCCCGCGCAGAGACGCGCGATCCAACTCCGCGACGGCACCTGCATCATCCCCTGGTGCAAAATCCCCGCCGGCATGACCGAGATCCACCACGTCATCCCGCATTCCGAGGGCGGGGAAACCCACACCGACAACGGCGTCTGCCTCTGCTGGTTCCACCACCGCTACCTCGCCGCCTCCGGCTGGGCCATCCGGATGGTGCGCGGCGCCGTGCAGATCATGGCACCACCCTGGCTCGAAACCGGGGCACGCAAATGGCGAAGGGTCACGAAGTCACGCACCCGGATGACCGACGCCATCGAACGCAAGAACATGACCCGCGACGATCAGTAGCCTGTTATCGTCGCGTACCGTGGAGTCCCAGGTTGTCCGACGACAGGAGCCCCATGATCACACCCCGCGATGCGTCCGATCTGGCCGCCCGGCAATCGACCCTGGCCCTCGCGCGGCAGGGTACGAAATTCTTCGGCCGCGAGCTGCACTCGCTCACCGATGACGAACTCGATGGCGACTCGCTTCTGCCGGGTTGGACCCGCCGTCACGTGGTGGCACACGTGGCATCCAACGCCCGGGCGCTGGGCCGACTGGCACAGTGGGCCGACACGGGCGTGGAGACCGTGATGTACGCCTCGCCGGAGGCGCGGAACGCCGAGGTCGCTGCGGGCAGCATCCTCCGCCCTGACGCGTTGCGTCGATCCTGGGCCGACTCGGCCGCCGACCTCGATCGCCGGTGGCAGAGTCTGCCGGCCGATCGCTGGTGTGCGCCGGTGCGGAACGGACAGGGTGCCGCGATCCCACTGCGGGACAGCATCTGGATGCGCGCCCGCGAACTGTGGCTCCATGCCGTCGACCTGGGCCACGGCGCCGGCTTCGAGAGTCTCCCCGGGGAGGTCCTCACGAGGCTTCTCGGCGATATCGTCGGAGCGTGGACGGCTCGCGGTGATGCCGACTACCGGCTCACCGCCACCGATTCGGCGCACGAGAGCTACGGCAGCGCGGGTGCCGCCGAGCACGTCACCGGCAGCCTCGCCGACCTTGCCGCCTGGGCAGCCGGCCGGGGCAGTGGCGGCGTGGTGTCCAGCACGGGGGAGCCCTCAGCGGCCCCGCGCTGGCTCTGATCTGGCCTCAGTCCCCGCAGAGCGGCTTCGACCGGCAGAGCCCGGCAGAGCCCGGCAGAGCCCGGCAGAGCGGCCACGACATGAAGAACGGCCCCGCACCTGGAGGTACGGGGCCGTTCTTCATTCATTCAGGCGGAGAGACTACTTGCCTGTCTTGCGGGCCGGCTTCTTCTCGGCCGGTGCCAGTGCTTCCACGGCCTTGCGACCGGCGCGGACCTCGTTGAACGAGGTGCCGTAGTACGCGGCTTCCATGATCGTCTTCATGTCCGCGAGCATGGGCATCCGCGGGTTGGCGGGTGCACACTGGTCGCCGTAGGCGCCCATCGCGAGGGAATCGAGGCGACCGATGAAGTCCTGCTCGTCGACACCCTGAGCCTGGAAGGACGGCTTGATGCCGACCTGGTCGCGCAGCTTCTCGACGGCCTGTGCGTAGGACTCGATGCCCTCTTCAGGCGTCGAGGCCGGGAGGCCGAGGTGCTTGGCGATCTGCTGGAAACGCTCGGGAGCAATGTAGCTCTCGTACTTGGGCCAGCTGGTCAGCTTCGTCGGGATGAGGCCGTTGTAGCGGATCACGTGCGGCAGGTACGTCGCGTTCACCCGACCGTGGATCAGGTGGAGCTGCGCGCCGGTGACGTGAGCCATCGCGTGACAAATACCCAGGAAGGCGTTACCGAACGCCATGCCGGCGATCGACGAGGCGTTGTGCATCTTCTCGCGCGACTTGATGACGGCGGCATCCGTGCTGTTCGACGTGCCGTTGGCGCTCGTGACGATGTTCTCGAAGATGAGCTTGATCGCGTGCAGGCACAGGCCGTCGGTGAAGTCGTTCGCGTAGACGGAGACGTAGGCCTCGGTCGCGTGCGTCAGAGCGTCGAAGCCCGAGTCTGCTACCAGGAACGACGGCATCGCTGCGGTGAGCGACGGGTCGATGATCGCGACGGTCGGCAGGAGCGCGTAGTCGGCGAGCGGGTACTTCACTCCGGTCACTTCGTCCGTGATCACGGCGAAGGGGGTCATCTCAGAACCGGTACCCGACGTGGTCGGGATGCAGACGAGCTTGGCCAGTTCACCGAGGTCAGGGAACTTGAACGCGCGCTTGCGCACGTCGAAGAACTTTTCCTTCATGTCCGAGAATTCAATTTCGGGGTGTTCGTACAGCAGCCACATGACCTTCGCGGCGTCCATCGGCGAGCCTCCGCCGAGGGCGATGATCGTGTCCGGCTTGAACGCGCGCATTTCCTCTGCGCCCTTCTTGACGGCGGCGACGGTCGGCTCCGGGAGCACGTTGTCGATGATCTGCAGGGAGACGCGGTTCTCGCGACGGTTGAGCACGTCAAGGATCTTGTCGACGAAACCGAGCTTGGTCATGGTGGCGTCGGTCACGATGGTGACGCGCTCGACGTTGCGCATGTCCGCCAGGTAGCGAACGGCGTTCGGCTCGAAGTAGGTCTTTGCGGGAACCTTGAACCACTGCAAGTTGTTGTTCCTTCTGCCGATGCGCTTGACGTTGATGAGGTTGATCGCCGAGACGTTGTTCGAGACGGAGTTGTGTCCGTAAGAACCACACCCGAGCGTGAGCGACGGGATGAACGCGTTGTAGATGTCGCCGATGCCACCGAGCGAGCTCGGTGCGTTCGTGATGATCCGGACCGCCTTGACGCGGATTCCGAACTCCTCGATGATCGCCGGGTTTTCGCTGTGGATGGAGCCCGAGTGGCCGAGGCCGTCGAATTCAACCATCTGCTCGGAGAGCGAGATGCCCTCTTCCGCGTCCTTGGCGTGCAGCACGGCGAGAACTGGCGCGAGCTTTTCGCGGGTCATCGGCTCGTGCGGTCCGACTCCGCTGACCTCGACCAGGAGGATCGAGGTGTCCTCGGGAACGGTGAATCCGGCCTGCTGGGCGATCCAGACCGGCGACTTGCCGACGACGGCCGCGTTGAGCTTGGCCTCGCCGCAGTTGGTCGAGTTGGCCTGGACTCCGAAGATGTAGTCCTCGAGGAGGGTCTTCTCGGCCGGGGTCACGAGGTAGGTGTGAAGGCGCTTGAATTCCGTCATGGCCTCGTTGTAGAGAGGCTCTTCGATAATGACGGCCTGCTCCGACGCGCAGATCATGCCGTAGTCGAAGGCCTTGGAGAGCACGACGTCGTTGATGGCGCGCTTGAGCTTGGCGCTCTTCTCGATGAAGGCAGGAACGTTACCTGCACCGACGCCGAGGGCGGGCTTGCCGCAGGAGTAGGCTGCGCGGACCATGGCGTTACCACCGGTGGCGAGGATGGTTGCGACGCCCGGGTGGTTCATCAGCAGGCTGCTGGCCTCGAGTGAGGGCGTTTCGATCCACTGGATGCAGTTCGCCGGTGCGCCGGCGAGGATGGCGGCGTCACGCACGACGCGCGCTGCGGCCACGGAGGACTGCTGGGCGCCCGGGTGGAAACCGAAAACGATCGGGTTGCGGGTCTTCAGCGCGATCAGCGACTTGAAGATCGCGGTCGAGGTGGGGTTCGTGACGGGGGTCACACCGCAGATAACACCGACCGGCTCGGCGATTTCGGTGATGCCGGTAATTTCGTCGTGGCTGATGACACCGACTGTTTTAAGGTTCTGCATGGAGTTCGTAACGTGCTCACATGCGAAGAGGTTCTTCACGGCCTTGTCTTCGAAGACGCCGCGTCCAGTCTCTTCGACTGCGTGAACTGCCAGCTCAGCGTGCTTGCTGAGGGCGGCTACGGATGCTTTTTTAACGATGTGATCAATTTGCTCTTGCGTGAAGTTCGCGTAATCCAGAAGCGCGACCTGAGCGGCTTTAACCAGGGAGTCAATTTGAGTGGCAAGTGACTCGGTGACTGGTTTGTCGATTATTGTCATTGTGTCCCTTTTTGGCGGCCCAACTTGGGCTTATCGCCTCTTGTCTATAACCTTACGACTTCAGCCAGATGGTCGCATGTCAGGGGAGGCGTATTCGGCCTCCCCGAGACCGGGTCTCGGTAAGAGATATCCTGATCGAGGCACGTTTCTTCGGGCGTGACGGGTCCTTCGTTAATTGTCTGACAACTCTCCTCGCTTTGTCGGGTCGCGCGCGTGCACACGCGCGAAGTCCGCGCGTGCACACACGCGTGCGCACGATGTGCGCCAGCGCCGTTGGGACCGGGTAAGGCCGTTCAGCTGCCGAGACCGCGCACGGTGGCCACGGCACCCTCAACGGATGCGGCGGCGTGCGCGGCATCCGCTGCTGTCGTCGTGGAGGCGAGCGTGAACCGCACGGCGGTCTGGGCGACCTCGGCCGGGTAGCCCAGCGCGGTCAGAACGTGGGAGGGCTCGTCACTGCCTGCCGCGCAGGCCGACCCGCTGGAGCAGACGATGCCGCGCGCTTCGAGTTCGAGCAGCACAGCCTCGCCACTCGTTCCAGGGAAGACGAACGACGCGGTGCCGGGCAGACGCTCGGTCGGATGTCCGGTGAGGCGGGCGGACGGCGTGCCCGCCAGCACTGTGGCGATGAACGCGTCACGCAGGGCAATGATGCGGGGGGCAGCCTCCGCGCGCTCGGCCTCGGCCAGGCGCAGTGCGGTGGCCAATGCCAGAGCCCCCGGGACGTTCTCCGTGCCGCTTCGGCGCCCGCGCTCCTGGCCACCGCCGTGCAGCACCGGCTCGACTGCGATCCGCCGGCGGAGGAAGAGGGCGCCGGTGCCGCTCGGCGCACCCAATTTGTGGCCGGAGATGCTCAGCGCGTCCACACCGAGCGCGCCGACGTCGACCGGAAGCCAGCCGGCAGCCTGGACGGCATCCGTGTGGAACGGCACCCGGGCAGAGCGGGCGAGTGCCGCGAGCTCGGTCAACGGTTGGAGGGTGCCGACCTCGTTGTTGGCGTACTGCACCGAGACGAGGGTGGTGTCCGCGCGCAGGACGGCGCGAAGCTGTTCCGGGTCGACCCGGCCGGAGACATCCGTGTCGAGGAGGGTGACCTCGAAGCCGTGCAGGCGTCGCAGATAATCGCAGGACTCGAGCACGGCCTCGTGCTCGATCGCCGTGGTGATGAGGTGGCGTCCGCGCGGGGCGCCGAGGGCGATGCCCTTGATCGCGAGATTGTCGGCCTCGGTGCCGCCGGTCGTGAAGACCACGTCCGCCGGGCGGCAACCGAGCACGTCGGCAACGCTCGCCCGTGCCTCGGCCAGGGCTGCGGCAGCAGCCTCGCCCACCCGGTGGTGGCTCGACGGGTTGCCGAATCGGCCGGCGAGCTGCTGCCAGAGCACCTCGAGCACCTCTCGGCGCACCGGGGTGGTCGCGGCGTTGTCGAGGTAGATCATGACGGCGTCCGATCAGCCCTCGGTGAGGATGACGACGTCGAGGCCGAGGTCGAGGGAGCGCACGCTGTGCGTGATGGCCCCGACCGAGATCACGTCGACGCCGGTGGCGGCGATGCCGCGCACGGTAGCCAGCGACACACCGCCGCTGGCCTCAACGAGAGCTCGTCCGTTCGTCAGGCGTACGCCCTCGCTCAGGTCGTCGAGCGAGAAGTTGTCCAGCATGATCGTGTCGACGCCGGCGGCGAGCACCGGCTCGATCTGGTCGATCCGGTCCACCTCCACCTCCAGGTGCGTGGTGTGGGAGATGCGGTCGCGAACCTGGCGGAGCGCCTCGGTGAGGTTGAGGCCGCCGGCGGTGAGCACAGCGAGGTGGTTGTCCTTGGCCATCACCGCGTCGGAGAGACTGAATCGGTGGTTGTGGCCGCCCCCGTCCCGCACGGCCGCGCGCTCCAGGACGCGCAGGCCGGGGGTGGTCTTCCGGGTGTCGACGATGCGGGCCCGGGTGCCCTCGATCTCGGCCACGTAGAGCGCGGTCAGAGTGGCGATCCCGCTCATCCGCTGCACGAAGTTCAGCCCGATGCGTTCGGCCTGCAGGATGCCGCGGGCGGACCCCGACACCTCGGCCAGGGCGTCGCCGGCCGCGAATGCCATGCCGTCTGCCACCAGCATCCGCACGACGATTCCTGCGTCGGTCAGCCGGAATGCCGATGCGAACACGGCCCCGCCGCTGAAGACCCCGGCCTCGCGCGCCACCAGCTGGGCGGTGGCAACGGCGTCCGCCGGGATGAGCACCTGCGAGGTCAGGTCACCCCAGGGGGCGTCCTCATCGAGTGCGGCGCGCACAACGGTGTCGATGGCGTTCATGGTCAGCATGCAATGGCCTCCTCGGCCTCGGTGAGGTGGTCCAGGTTCACGGTGCTGTTCATCTCGGCGGCGGTCTCCCCGGCGCCGCGGCTCCAGACGATGGAGTGGGCGAGCTCAGGGCGACTATCGGGAAAGTCCGAGCGGTGGTGGGCACCGCGAGATTCCTGCCGGGCCAGGGCCGAGGCCACAGTGACCCCCGCCAGGTCGAGCAGGTTGGCGTCCTCATATGCCCGAATACGCATATTCAGCGGGGCGGTGCCGTCGGGCTCCGGCCTCCGGGTCGCCCAGTCGGCCAGGGTGACGGATGCGGCGGCGAGTTTCGCCCCGCTCCGCAGCACTCCGGCACACTCCCACATCAGCTGCTGCACGGCCGCCCGATCTCCGGTGGTCGAGCCTGTCGAGACCGGGCCTCCGGTGGTCGAGCCTGTCGAGACCGGGCCTCCGGTGGTCGAGCCTGTCGAGACCGGGCCTCCGGTGGTCGAGCCTGTCGAGACCGAGGTCCCCCCATTCCGCACACCCCGTACCGGCAGGCGCAGCGCGCGCACCGCACGGTCGGCGAACACGGCGGCTTCGAGCAGGGAGTTGGACGCCAGCCGGTTGGCGCCATGAGCGCCCGTGCGGGCCGCTTCTCCCACCGCGAACAGGCCGGGCAGGCTGCTGCGGCCCCAGATATCGGTGAGCACGCCGCCCATCCAGTAGTGCGCGGCCGGCGCGACCGGGATCGATTCCACGGCCCAGTCCAGGCCGGCCGCACGGCAGGCCGCGGTGATGGTCGGGAATCGTCGCTCAAGCAGCTCCCGGCCGAGACCGGTCGCGTCCAGCCGCACCGGAACGCCGCCCTGCCGGGCCATTTCACGGGCGATGCCCCGGGCAACGACGTCGCGCGGGGCGAGTTCGCCGTCGGGGTGCACCTCGAGCATGAAACGGTGGCCGGCGGAGTTTCGCAGTACGGCGCCTTCCCCGCGCACCGCCTCGGACACCAGCGGGGTGCCGGGTACAGCGAGCGCGGTCGGGTGGAACTGGTAGAACTCGAGGTCGGACACGGATGCCCCGGCTCGCCACGCGGCCGCGACTCCGTCGCCCGTCGCCAGGGTGGGGTTCGTGGTGTGCGGGAACAGCTCGCCGGCGCCGCCCGTCGCCAGGATCACCGTGTCGAAGACCAGCGGGGTGAGGATCTCGTCGGGCCCGAGCAGTACGGCCCCGGTCACCCTCCCGTCCCGCACGGTCAGGTCCACCAGCATGGTGTGTTCCAGTATGTTAAGGCGGGCGCCGGGGTCCCGCAGCGATCGGGCGGCGCGCTCCCGCACCGTCGCCACCAGGGCAGCCTCGATGGCGGCGCCGGTGGCGTCCCCGCCGGCGTGCAGCACGCGCGAGCGCGAATGGGCGGCCTCGAGACCCCGGGTCACCCCGGACTCGTCACGGTCGAAGTCGACGCCGAAGCGGATCAGATCGCGCACCCGGGCCGGCCCCTCGGAGCAGAGCACGCGCACCGCGACGGGGTCGCAGAGCCCGGCCCCGGCCCGCAGGGTGTCCTGAACGTGGGATTCGACGGAGTCGTCGGGGAACATGGCCGCGGCGATGCCGCCCTGGGCGTAACGGGTGTTGCTGTCGGGCAGGCCCGCCTTCGTGACGAGCGTGACCCGGTGGCCGGCATCCGTCGCCCGCACCGCCGCGATGAGTCCGGCAAGTCCGCTGCCGACGACGAGCACATGGGTCATGGTCAGGCTCCGCGCGAGACTGGCGGCTTCGCGGCGAGCATCCGCTCGAGCGCGATGCGGGCATTACCGGCGACGTCCAGGGGTACCTGAATCCGGTTCAGCACCTCGGGCGCACGGTCGGCCGTGCCCACAAGCGCCTCGAGCACCCAGGCCAGGTAGCCGGAGTGGATGCGATACATGGTGGAGCAGGGGCAGACCACAGGGTCGAGGCAGAAGATGGTGTGCTCGGGGTGCTCGGCGGCGAGGCGCTGCACCAGGTTGATCTCGGTGCCGATGGCGAACGTGGTTCCGGCCGGGGCTGCCTCGATGGCCTTCTTGATGAAGTCCGTGGAACCGTAGGAGTCGGCGGCGTCGACCACGCTCATCGGGCATTCCGGGTGCACGATCACTCTCACGCCGGGATGTTCCTGTCGCGCCACCGCGATCTGGTCCACCGTGAACCGCCGGTGCACGCTGCAGAATCCGTGCCAGAGCACGACCTGCGCGGCTTCGAGCTCCGCCGTGCTGTTGCCGCCCAGGGGCTTGCGCGGGTTCCACATCGGCATGCGGTCGAGCGGCACACCCATCGCCTTGGCCGTATTGCGGCCGAGGTGCTGGTCGGGGAAGAACAGCACTCGGCGGCCGCGTTCGAACGCCCACTCGAGCACGGTTTCGGCGTTCGACGACGTGCAGACGATGCCGCCGTGCTCGCCGCAGAACGCCTTGAGCGCGGCCGAGGAGTTCATGTACGTCACCGGGATCACGGGCACGCGGCCGTCGGCGTCAGGCTCGGTGCCGTAGAGGTCTTCGAGCTGCTCCCAGCAGTCGGTGACGGAGTCGATGTCGGCCATGTCGGCCATGGAGCAGCCGGCGGCGAGGTTCGGCAGGATGACGGCCTGATCCGCGGTGGAGAGCAGGTCGGCGGTCTCGGCCATGAAGTGCACACCGCAGAAGATGATCGCCTCGGCGTCGGGCCGGCTCTTCGTCGCCTGCGCCAGCTGGAAGGAGTCGCCCACGAAGTCCGCGTGCGCAAGCACCTCGTCGCGCTGGTAGAAGTGCCCGAGAATCACCACCCGGTCGCCGAGCGTGGCCTTGGCGGCGCGGATGCGCTCACCCAGTTCCTGCGTCGTCGCGCGACGGTAGACCTCGGGCAGGTCGCCCTGGCGTGGTGACCCGGTGGGGATGACGTCGCCCATCGACGCCCCGGGGCCGTAGCCCGGCGCGCCGGAATCGAACTCCCAGGGGGCGGTGACCAGGTCGGGGCTGCAGGTGCTTCCGGCGGCCGCTCCCGTGCTGATGAGTCGGATGGTCTGGTCGACCGATGCGATGGTCATGGGGTAACTCCTCGGTGTTCAGAAAAGCGGTGTTCAGAAAAGCGGCGTTCAGACAAGGGGCGTTCAGGCAGGTTGTGCGTGGCCAGGGGGCCTGCGGGGCGGGTGGTCGTCATGCTTATCCGATCGCCGGCTCGAGTGCACCCGAATCGACCGCGTGCACGGAGTCGTTGTAGCGGTACAGCCGCGGCGGGCGGTGCGGCACCCCGGCGACGCGCTGGCCGGTGTCGACGACCGTGCCCGACGATTCGATCGTTCGCCGGAAGTTGGCCGGGTCGAGCGCCTTCTGCAGCACGGCCTCGTGCACCTCCCGCAGCTGCGCGAGAGTGAACGTCTCGCCCAGGAATGCGTGCGCGATACGGGAATACTCGACCTTCGTGCGCAGGCGCCAGAGGGCGTACTCGACGATGCGGTTGTGGTCGAAGGCCAGCGGCGGCAGATGGTCGGCGGAGAACCACTGCACGTTCTTGTCCACGACCGCCAGGGCGGCCTCGTCGGACTCCACGAGTGCCCAGTAGACGACCGAGACCACCCGGCCGCCGGGGGAGCGGCCCGGATCACCGAACGTGTAGAGCTGTTCGAGGTATTTGGGGGTCAGCCCGGTGGTTTCGCGCAGGGTGCGGGCGGCGGCGCCGGCCAGTTCCTCGTCGGTCGGCAGTCCGCCGCCGGGGAGTGCCCACTGGTCGAGGTAGGGCTCGCGGGTGCGGCGCACGAGCGGCAGCCACAGGGTCGAGAAACCCGACTCAAGGTCCGGCCGCAGGGCGAAGATGACCGTCGACACGGCGAGGGCCGCCCCGATCTGTCCGTTCATCCGCACCATCCACTCGGTAAAGGTCAATCTGACTCTAACTGAATGGGACCATCTTATAGTCAGACTGACCAGAAGTCACGCGCCTGGGGCGGGTGACGGGGAGGGCGGGGACTCCGTCAGGCCGCCCGGTCAGCGGCCCTGCGGCACGGATGCCGGTGGGAGCACAGCAGCGCGGCGGGCGTTCCTGCCGGTGAGACCCCAGATCGTGACCCGACCCATGGCCTCGGCCACGATCGAGCCGCTCATCTTCGAGGATCCGAGGGTGCGTTCCACGAATGTGATCGGAATCTCGACCACCGTGAGCCCGGCCCGCACCGCACGCAGCAGCATGTCGATCTGGAAGCAGTAGCCCAGGCTGTCGACACTGGACAGGTCCATGCGCTCGAGCGCGTGGGCGGAGTAGACGCGGTAACCGCCGGTGACGTCACGCTGGCGCAGGCGCAGCAGAACGCGCGAGTAGACGGAACCACCCCGAGACAGCAGGCGGCGGTGCCACGGCCAGTTCTCGACCGCGCCGCCGGTCACCCAGCGCGAGCCCAGCACCACGTCGGCCGCATCCGTCGCCCTCAGCAGCGCCGGCAGCTGTTCGGGGAGGTGCGATCCGTCGGCATCGAGCTGCACCAACCGTTCGTAGCCGCGGGACAGACCCCAGGTGAACGCTTCGAGGTAGGCGGCGCCGAGGCCCTCCTTCCGAGTGCGGTGCAGCGTGTGTACCTGGGAATCCGCGGCGGCCAGCGCGTCGGCCAGCGCTCCCGTGCCATCGGGGGAGGAATCATCCACCACGAGCACGTCGCCCGCCGGCACGCTCGCCCGCACTCGGCCCACGATCGACGCGATATTGTCACGTTCGTTGTAGGTCGGGATGATGATCAGGGTCCGAGCCATGGAGCTACCTTGCCATTTCGATGATGAGCGTGCGGTTCAGCAGGGTCGACGACGTGACCGTGAAGCCGAGCTGCTGCAGGCTGCGGATGTCGTCCCCGCGTCTATTCTCGCCGCTGCCCTCGTACTGCAGCACCCAGACCCGGTCGGTTCCGGTGAGCCGGTCGGTGACGTCGGCCAGAGGCAGCGTCACATCCCACAGGGCGTCGGTCGAGTCGAAGGAGCGGCCCAGGGTGACGTCGTTCAGTCCCGCGAAGGCGTCCGGGTACACGTGCAGGGCCAGCCGGGGTTTCCGCGACGGTCTCACACTCTCGTCGAACACGACCGCATCGCCCGGCTGGGCGCCAGCCCGCACGACCTCGGCCGCCTGACGCAGGTCGGCGCCGTAGTTCTTGCCGAATTCGCTGCGCTGGTCGAGGTAGCTGGGCAGGGCCAGCGCCGCGATGAGCACGAGGGCCGCGGCCTGAGTCCAGCGTGGCCGCAGGCAGGCGATCCCCACGGCGATGGCGATCGCGGCGGCCGGTGTGCAGACCGACAGGTACCGTAGCGAGTACATCGGGGTGATGAGCTGTGTGCCGATCAGGAGTGCTGCGCTCGGCAGGATCATCCAGGCCAGCATCACCGCCAGCGCGGCCCTGGTGTTCGGCCCTGCCGATTCGACCATGGGCACGGCGAACCGACCGCGGCCGGTCACGACCAGGCCGGCGAACACCAGCACGACGGCCACCAGCACCAGACCCCAGGCCAGAATCGCCAGGGACGTGTTGCCGAACCACTGGTACACCGCGGCGGTCAGCACCGCGATCGGAGGGCGGCGCCCGATGAAGGCGATCTGGTCCCGCTGCTCGATACTGGCCAGCATCACGGGTGCGGCCAGGGCGAGGCCGGCGGCGGTCGCCAGCACCCAGGCGCGAAGGCTCGCCATCCTGGCACCTGCGTTCGGCGTCAGCAGCAGCACGGCGAGGCCGAGAACCGGAACCAGGAGCAACACATAGAGGAAGAAGTAGATGCCGGCGGCCAGCAACAGGGAATAGCCGCCCCAGAGCGCGAACCGCGTGCCGGCATTCAGGTCGCGGTCGCGCAGCAGGCGCACCAGCAGCACGGTCAGCCAGACGGCGACCGCCGTGGCGATGGCGGTGGAGCGTGCCTCCGCGCCCATATAGGTCACCCGCGGGAGCACCGCGAAGACGAGGGCTGCGATCACGCCGACCCGGGTGGAGATCAGGGTGCGGGCCAGCGCGAACGTCCCGGCCGTCGCGACGCCGACGGCCAGGGCGCTCAGGGCCCTGGTCGACAGTTCGGAGGACCCGAAGAGGTCGATCCAGACGTGCAGAACGAGGTAGTAGGCGCCGTGCACGGCATCGACATTCCCGAGCAGCGCGAACAACCCGGGAATCGACCGTTCCGCCGACATGACGCTGGCCGCCTCGTCGCCCCAGAACGACGGCTGCCATGACCCGGCCACCGACACGAGAAAGCCGAACAAACCGAGGAGCGCTGCCAGCCCACCCGTTCGACCCAGGGGACGGGTCGGTGCTTCGGTGCGAGCGAGGCGGGAAACCACAGACGGGGAGGACACGCATATACGTTAGGCCACCTCGCTGAACCCTGATACCCGGTCGGGCAGGGCTGCCTGCGGGTGTCGACGGGCAGACGGGCACGGATGCGGCGGGCCGGTTCGCGGTTTCCCACGGCGGCTAGGCTGGCGGCATGATCGATCCCCGCGTGACCCGCGCTGTCGCAGCCGTCGATCCCGGCGCCCACCCCGTGGGGTCTGGTGTCGGAGTGGCCGTGGCCCAATTCGCCCCCGGTCCCGACCAGGCCGCCAACCTCTCCGTCATGCGCGCGCTCGCCGGGACGGCCGTCGCCCGCGGGGCCCGGCTGATCGTCTTCCCCGAATACTCAGCGTTCTTCGAGCCGGTGATGGGGCCGTCCTTCGCCGCAGCGTCCGAGCCGCTCGACGGGGCCTTCGTTGCGGCCCTGGGGACGATCGCCGCCGATCTCGGCGTGCATGTCGTGGCCGGCATGCTCGAGACGACCGACGACCCGGACCGATTCTCGAACACGCTCGTTGCCCTGGACCCGGCCGGCCGCCTGGTCGCGAAGTATCGCAAACTGCACCTCTACGATGCGTTCGGCGACCGCGAGTCCGACTGGGTGCTGGCCGGACCGGTGCAGGAGCCCGAGACGTTCCAGGTGGCGGGGGTGCGGGTGGGCATGCAGACCTGCTACGACATCCGTTTTCCGGAGGTCACGCGACGCCTGGTCGACGTGGGGGTCGAGCTTGTTCTGGTGCCCGCGGAATGGGTGCGGGGCCCATTGAAGGAACAACACTGGCGCACACTGCTGACCGCGCGGGCCCTGGAGAACACCGTCTACGTGGCCGCGGCCGACCACGCGCCGCCGGTGGGAGTCGGCAACAGCATGGTGGTCGACCCGATGGGTGTGGAACTGGTCACGATCGGCGAGACGACGGATGTCGCGGTCGCCTGGGTGGCGACGCAGCGGCTGGAATCCGTGCGCGCCCGCAACCCCGCGCTGGCGCTGCGCCGGTTCACCGTGGTTCCACGCTGACGGGACGTACGATCAGAGGTCGGTGGCGATGGTGTCCTGCGAGGCAGGCGCGGCGCGCACCGTGAACTTCTGGTCCGGGCGCTGGCTTCGCTCGGATCGTTCCGGCCGTTCGGGCTCGGCCATCGCCCGCTCCTCGCCCGTGGCAACCAGACCCTGCGAGCTGTTCGCGGATCGGGTGAGCTGCGCGAGCCAGAGCGGGTTGATGCTGGGCGGCTGGCCGCCGGAGAACTTGAAGTACAGGGGGATGGCCGGATGCAGCCAGGCGGAACTGCGCCCGTTCCCGGCTTCGGCGGCGTTGCGCCAGGAGAGTAGGAAACTCTCCCCGCGGCGAAGTTTCTGCACGATCACGATCTGGAGATGTGCCAGAATCCGGTCGTCGAACTCAACCGTGACTCTGTCATACGTCAACGAACCCATGGCGCGCCGCTCTCAATCGATAGGGCTGTGCAGAAGGCCGCCCACAGCGAGTGGCCTCCTGAGGAATGATCCTCAGTTTGGTCGTATTGATCCCGGTTGACAAGTGAATCCGCCACGCCGCCGCGATCGCCCCCTACTGCGGGACGGGTGGCTGCAGGAGGCCGTGCAGTACCACATCGATCTCGGCGCTGAGAACCCGGGGCAGATCCGTCGCGGTCGAGCGCCCGATGCTCGCACGGATCAGTTCCATATGCAGCACCGAGAACACGGTGCGCGCCGCCAGCGAGGCATCCGTTCCCGGTCGGAGGCGCTCGACGCCGGGCATCGTGCCGTCGAAGCTGAGGAGCGCCGTTCCGATCGCCTCTTCCAGCTGATCGACCAGGGTCAGTGCCTCGGAGCGGTACGGTCCCGGTTCGCCGAAGAGGATCTCACGCTGGTAGACGGCCGTATTCTCCCGGTGGCGGGCCCCTGCGGTGACCAGCGGCCCCAGCAGGGCCATGATCCGGGTGCGCGGGTCCGAGCCGGCCGCCGCAGGCTCGTGCTCCAGGCTGCGGCGCCAGTCGTCGTTGAAGACCATCAGGAGCAGCTCCGCCTTCGATGAGGCATAACGGAAGAGGGTACCGATGGCGACATCCGCCCGGTCGGCGATGTCCTGTGTCGTCACCGCGGAGTAGCCCCGCTCGGTGAACAGTGCCGCTGCGGCGGTGTGGATGCGGGACTGCTTGTCCTGCTTGTTGCGCTCCCGCCGACCGGGGGCGACGGCGCTCGTCGGAGCCTCGTTCGGGGCGGCGCTGGTCGCCTGGCTGTGATCCATCGCCTTCAGCCTAGGTGGCGGACCGGCTTCGGCAGTCGGTCAAAAGAAAGGAGTACGCTCATTTATGAGTTACTTATAATTTTAAATCAGGAGTTGGTCATCATGGGTCGGGTTCAAGGCAAAGTCGCACTGATCAGTGGGGGCGCTCGGGGGATGGGTGCATCGCACGCCCGGCGTCTGCTTTCCGAGGGAGCGCAGGTCGTCATCGGGGACCTCCTCGACGACGAGGGAGCCGCCCTCGCGGCGGAACTGGGTGAGAATGCGCGCTACGTGCACCTCAACGTCACGGAGGAGGCGGACTGGACGCAGGCGGTGACCTTCACAGTCGAGACCTTCGGCGGCCTCGACGTGCTCGTCAACAACGCCGGCATCGCCAGCGCGGCCCCGATCGAGAACTTTCCGATCGACGTGTGGACGCGCACCCTGGAGATCAACCTCACCGGCACGTTCCTCGGAATGCGCGCCGCCATCCCGGCACTGTCCCGGCGGGGCGGCGGATCGATCGTCAACGTCTCCTCGGTGGAAGGGCTCCTGGGCAGTGCGGGGCTGCACGCCTACGTCGCATCCAAGTTCGGCGTTCGCGGCATCACGAAGTCGGTCGCACTGGACGTGGCGCCTCTCGGCATCCGGGTCAACTCGATTCACCCGGGGTTCATCGAAACGGCGATGACCAAGTCCCTCGACGTGAACATGGTCGAAATCCCCCTCCGTCGCGGGGCGAAGCCTGAAGAGGTCTCGAGCCTGGTGCTGTACCTGGCCAGCGACGAGTCCAGCTACTCGACCGGAGCCGAGTTCGTCATCGACGGCGGGCTGACGATCGGAATCCCGCACAACTGACCACGCAGGCCCGGCACAAGGTGTCGCAGCGTGGCGAAGGGCTTCTCCACGTGCGCGAAATGACCGGTGCCGGGCATTGTGGTGTGCTCGAAGCGGGGGATGACAGCATGGAGCCGCGCAGCATCCGTGTGCGCGACGAAGATGTCGGCGTCACCCTGCACCGCACGCACCGCGCACTCGATCCGGGACCACGACCGGTCGGCGTCGTAGCCCCCGGCCAGATCGGATGCCACGGCGAAGGCGTGCGGGCGCAGCTCGGTGGCGAGTGCACCGACCACGCTCTCGTGCAGCAGCTGCGGACGACGAAAGAGCGGAGCCGCAAGTAAGCGCAGCAGGTTCGTGCGGTGGAGTAGTCGGATCAGGACGTCACCATGGCGCCCGGCCCAGGCAAGAGCCCGCATCACCGGCAGCAGGGCGCCATACCCGGGCAGCGCGGCGAATCGGGCGACCGGGTGCCGCACGGTGTCGATGACCGAATAGGTGGTGGCCGAGACGAGGCCGACGAACGCGGTCGACCGGGTTTCGCAGGCGGCAAGTTCGAGGGCGACGAAGCCGCCCAGGGAATGGCCGATCACGCTCCACGACGTGTAACCGAGTGCCCGGGCGATCTCGGCGACGGCGGCCGCGGTCGCCTCGATCGAGCGGGAGGGCCCATCGGCCGGGAACGGCGAATCGCCCCAGCCGGGGAGGTCGGGGATGATCAGGTCGGTCAGGGCCAGCCCGGAGGCGTCGGCTGCGGCCAGCAGCGGCGTCCACGTGGTCCACGAACCGGCGGCGCCGTGCAGCAGGATCGTTGCCGTGGTGCTGCCGGTGCGGCGGCCGTGCCGAACCGAGACGGTGGTCCGGCTCAGGCGCATGGAACTCGTCGTGAGCCGCAGGCTGCGGGCATCCTTTGTCAGCGGGAACGGGCAGTAGGCACCCTGGTCCGGTACTTTCGGCGCCGGGGGGATCCGGCTCGGCAGGACCCGCGGATAGGTGGTCGGCCTGGTCTGGGCGAGGATGCTCATGGGGGTGGTTCGTCACGGCCGCCGCTGTGGATTGCCCGTTGTCATTCGCGGAACGGAATATGTGAGGGATCGGTGCCGTTGCCATCAGGGGGAACCTGCTTCCCCAGGCCGGCTGCGGCGCACGCGTCCCGATGGCACCCCTGCCCCACAGAAAGAGCTATTCGTGAATCTTTTCTCCCCGCTGACCCTCGGTGACCTGCAACTGCCCAACCGGCTCGTGATGGCGCCGCTGACCCGGGTGCGTTCCGGCATCGAAGGTGTGCCCGGCCCCCTCGTCGTGGAGCACTACAAGCAGCGCGCGTCCCTCGGCCTGATCGTGACCGAGGGTACCTACCCCAGCCACGCGGGCCAGGGTTTCCCGGGCCAGCCCGGCCTCGTGACCCCCGAGCAGATCGCCGGCTGGACCAACGTGGCCGACGCCGTGCACTCCGCCGGCGGGCGCCTGGTCGCCCAGGTCATGCATGCCGGTCGCGTCACGCACGAAGGCACGAACGGCGGCCGCGAAGTCGTGGCACCCAGCGCCATCGCCATTGCGGGTGAGACCCGCACCTACGAGGGCAAGGCCGCCTACCCGGTGCCGCACGCCCTCACGACGGACGAACTCCCCGGCGTGATCGCGGACTTCGTGCAGGCCTCCCGCAACGCCATCGCCGCCGGACTCGACGGCGTCGAGATCCACTCCGCGAACGGCTACTTGCTGCACGAGTTCCTGTCTCCCGCCTCCAACCAGCGCGACGACATCTACGGCGGCTCGCCGGAGAACCGCGCGCGCTTCGTCGTTGAGGTCGTCACCGCGGTGGCCGAGGCTATCGGTGCCGGCCGGGTGGGCATCCGTGTCTCCCCGGAGCACAACATTCAGGACGCCCTCGAGACGGATGCCGCCGATGTGCTGGCGACGTACGGCGCTCTGGCCGACGCACTCGCCCCGCTGGGACTGGCCTACCTGAGCGTCCTGCACCGCGAGCCGGCCGGTGACCTCGTGCAGCAGTTGCGGACCCGTTTCGGAGGTCCCCTCCTGGTCAACAGCGGTTTCGGCGAGGTCACCAACCGGGACGAGGCGATGGCCATCATCGCCGACGACCTGGCCGATGCTGTCGTCGTCGGACGTGCCGTGATCGCCAACCCCGACCTGGTCGCCCGCTGGCTCAAGGACCTGCCGCTGAACGCGCCCGATCCGCTCACCTTCTACGGTGCCGGAGCCGAGGGCTACACGGACTACCCGGCCCTGGCGCACTAGCACCAGCTTCCCGGCCCTCTGGCCTGACCTCATCCCGGCCCTCATCCCGGCCCGGCCCTCATCCCGACCCGGCCATGTGCATAACTCCTGCAATTTCTGAAGCGTTTGCGCCCCGCCCCCGGAATTCCGGGGGCGGGATGTCGGCGCCGACGAAATTGCAGGAGTTATGCACGAGGAAGCCGGGCTCCCGGCAGACTGCGGGCACGGCCGGGAGGCTACGGGGGCTGCCGGCTGTTACCGGGGGACGAGGCCTGCCAGTTGTGCGGCGGCGCGCTCGAGCACGTCCACCTTCTTGCAGTAGGCGAAGCGCACCAGCGAGGAGTACTCCGGACGGTGCGCTGCGGAGCAGAACGCGCTGATCGGCACCGCCACCACCCCGGCCAGGTCGGGCAGCGCCCGGCAGAGCTCGGCTCCGTCGGTGTAGCCGAGCGGCGCGGCATCCGCCACGATGAAATACGACCCCTGCGGCCGGCTGACTGCGAAGCCCGCAGCGGTCAGCCCTCGTTCGAGCACGTCCCGCTTGGCCTCAAGGTCGGCGGCGATGCCGGTGAAGAAGCTGTCCGGCAGGTCGAGGCCCCGAGCGATCGCGGGCTGGAACGGCGCACCGTTCACATAGGTGAGGAACTGCTTCACGGCGAGGATCGCAGTGACCAGGGAAGCCGGTGCGGTGAGCCAGCCGATCTTCCAGCCGGTGGTGCTGAAGGTCTTGCCACCGGAGGAGATCGTGATCGTGCGTTCGGCCGCGCCCGCCAGCGCCGCAACCGGAAGGTGGGGAACACCGAAAGTGAGGTGCTCGTAAACCTCGTCGGTCACGATGAGGGCGTCGTGCCGGTGCGCGAGGGCAACGATGAGCTCGAGAGTCTCGGGCGGCAGCACGGTGCCCGTGGGGTTGTGCGGGTTGTTCACGATGATCAGCCGGGTGCGGTCGGTGATCGCGGCGCGGAGATCATCGGGGTCCGGCTGGAAGTCGGGCGCCCGCAGGCGCACAGTTCGATGGATGCCGCCGCCCAGCGCAATCAGACCCCCGTAGGCGTCGTAGAACGGCTCCAGGGTGACCACCTCGTCGCCCGGCTCGATCAGAGCGAGAATGGTGGCGGCCAGCGCCTCGGTGGCGCCCGCCGTCACCAGGACTTCGGTGTCCGGGTCGACGGACAAGCCGTAGAACCGGTGCTGGTGACGCGCAACGGCACTGCGCAGCACGGGCAGACCACGCCCCGGCGGGTATTGGTTCACCCCGTCGGAAATCGCCTGGCGTGCGGCCTCGAGCACCTCAGCCGGACCGTCTTCGTCTGGAAAACCCTGACCCAGGTTGATGGCACCGGTGCGCAGGGCGAGGGCGCTCATCTCCGCGAAAATACTCGCGGCGACGCTGCCGTCTTGCGCCAGCAGCCCGGCCCCCCGGGCCGTGCGTCGCCAGGCCCCGGAGATTGTCATCGTGTCACCTGCATTCCTCCAAACTACGACATGTGGATAGTTCGAGCGCCGCCGGGCCGGATGCCCTAGGTTGGCCGGATGCGGACCGTCACGCGTCACCTCAGCCTGAGCCTGGTGCTGCTCGCCGCGCTGTCACTCGCCGGCTGCGCCCCCGAGCCGGCACCGCAGGCATCGGAGACGACCGCGCCAACGGAGGCCCCCGTCTTCGCCTCGGACGCCGAGGCCCTCGCCGCGGCCACAGAGGCCTATGCGGCGTACCTGGCCATGTCAAGCCAGATTGCTCGAGAGGGTGGCGTCGCACCCGAACGAATGAGGCAATATGCGAGCGGAGGTGCTCTCACTGCAGAGATGAAGTCCTTGAACGGATTGGCCGCAGGTGGTTTGCGAGGGGTAGGGGCTCTGTCCTTCGATTCGATCACTATCCAGGAGGTTGACTTGGCCGTGGGAAGAATAGAAACGTACTTGTGCATTGACGTGTCCGGGGCAGACGTTGTGAATGGGGATGGTGTGAGCACCGTTCCCACTGATCGATCGCTGAGAGTCCCGCTCCAAGTCGGGTTCATCCACCTCGACACAGGTGATCAACTCCTCGTTGAGAAATCAGAGTCATGGTCCGGTTCAAATTTCTGCTGAACGCGGTCACTGTTTCTTGGCTGCTCGCTTCAACGGCCCAAATAGCATCCCCACTTATATTCGACGTGTCCTGCGCGGGGTGGGGAGCGACTCAAGGTGAATGTCAGCCACCAGCAGCATCGGGCAACATCAACAACGGCGGAGTGGACCTGTCGGCGGGGTACGAGACCGGCGGCGGCCAGGCATCCGGCGGCCAGGAGTCCGACGGCGGGTCAGGTTCCGGCGGTGAGGGCGACGGGAGCGGCGACGGGAACGGCCCCGGGGGCGGCGCTCCGGGGGCCGCACCCGTAGCCGATCCGCTGACGGTCGTGCGGGACGACTTCACGGTCGGCTGTATCCCCGGGTCGCCGTGTGATCCCAATCTCATCGTGCGGGTCAGCGACCTCGTCAACTTCCAGCCGTCGGCGCCGACCCAGGCGATGGAGCCTCGCGGCTGGAGCGTGGTGGGGTTGCCTGCGAACTTCATCGCCGCAGCATCCGTTCACACACTGTCGGGCACACTGCTGGGGTTTCCGGCTGAGGTGCGCTTCACCCCGATCGGCTACCGCTGGTCATACGGCGACGGGGCGGAGGCCCGCACCACGGGGGGCGGGGCAACCTGGGCGGCGCTGGGCCTGCCGGAGTTCTCCGATACCGCGACCAGCCACGTGTTCCGCCGTGCGGGCGTCTACTCGGTGCAGGCCTCGGCCGTCTACTCGGCTGAGTTCCGGTTCGCCGGCCCCTCCTGGCGCGCGGTTCAGGGTACGCTGCCGGTGTCGGCCGGCCCCCTCGGCGTGACCGTGGGCGACGCTCGCACGGTGCTCGTCAACCGAACCTGCACCACGAATCCGGCCGGTCCGGGCTGCTAACCGCGGGGATCGACGGGGTGCGGAGCAAGTCACGGCTTCGTCATTGAACGCTCCCAGCTTGCGCATAGCATTCGTACAGGTTCACGCGTCAAGGTGGAATCGCTTGGAAGGAGCACCCATGACCGACAACACACCGGAAACCGGCTCATCACCCGACTCCGACAAAGACGCAGTTCCGTTCGAAGTGAACGCGGCCGGCGAGGCCAACGCCCCGGTGCAGCCCACCTCCGTCAATTCCTCCCCGAGTACCCCCACCGCCCCCACCCCGGCGGATGAGCAGGCGACCGAGGTCATCGCACCCGATTCCCTGCCCATGGGCCCTCAGCCGGCACCTGCCCAGCCTGCCGCCGCTCAGCAGCCCGCTTCGGCCACCCACCCGACACAGTCATACGCCACGGATGCCTTCGGCCGCCCGATCCAGGGTGCACCGTCCCCGAGCACCCAGAACGCCTACGCGCCGACCGCGGCCCCGCAGGCCTACGCCCAGCAGAACGGTCAGACCGGGTACCCCGCCGATCAGGCCGGCGCTGCCCGCAAGGCCCCCCGTCGCTCGGGAAACGTCGCCCTGATCGCGGCCCTCGCCATCGGAGCACTCGTCGGCGGGGCATCCGGCGCCGGCGTCACCGCGTTCATGCTCACCAGCCAGAGCAGCGGCATCCCGGTGAGCGAGGCCAGCGGCCCCAGCAGCGTCGTGGTCAACAACACGGACAGTGTCAACCAGATCACCGCCGTCGCGGCCAAAGCCACGCCCAGCGTCGTCACCATCAGTGCGTCCAGCGACGGCTCGGGCGGAACCGGATCCGGCGTCATCCTGAGCGAAGACGGTTACATTCTGACCAACACCCACGTGGTCACCCTCGATGGCGCCGCCTCCGACGCCGCGCTCCAGGTCACCGGCAGTGACGGCAAGCTGTACACCGCCACCCTCGTCGGCACCGACCCGATCTCTGACCTCGCCGTGATCAAGCTCGACGACGTCAGCGGACTGACGCCGATCAAGTGGGCCGACTCCAGCAAACTCAACGTCGGCGACACGGCCATCGCCATCGGAGCCCCGCTCGGCCTCTCCGGCAGCGTCACCGACGGCATCGTGAGCGCGCTCAACCGCAGCATCTCGATCGCCTCCTCGGCCGCACCGTCCACCCCGGACAGGACCGAACCCGACGACCAGAGCCCGTTCTTCTTCGACCTGCCCGACCAGAACGGCGGCCAGGCTCAGGCTCCCTCCACCGGCAGCATCTCGCTCTCGGTGATCCAGACGGATGCCGCGATCAACCCGGGCAACTCCGGCGGCGCCCTGCTCAATTCCAAGGGTGAACTGATCGGCATCAACGTCGCCATCGCCAGCGCCGGCGGAGACTCGGCTGCGGCCGGCAGCATCGGCGTGGGTTTCTCGATCCCGTCCAACCTGGCCAAGCGCATCTCCGACGAACTGATCGCCACCGGCTCTGCCAGCCACGGCCTCCTCGGCGCCAGCGTCACCAGCGCGGCCGGCAGCGAGGGGAGCACCACCGTCGGCGCCCTGATCAGCGAGGTCTCGCAGGGCGGTGCGGCCGACAAGGGCGGCCTGAAGGCAGGCGACATCGTCACCAACCTGAACGACGTTCCGATCACCGACGCGAACGACCTCACCGCCCAGGTGCGCGCTCTTGCTGCAGGCGAGAAGGCCGACGTGACCTATGTGCGCGACGGCAAGTCGGTCACCGTCTCCGTCACGCTCGGCGAGCTCACCAGCTGACCCCTGCTCCTTCACAGCACCCGCTGCGCCTTCGGTGAGTCCACCGGCGGCGCAGTCGGCGTTAACGGGCCCGATGCGGGCTCTAAAGGGGTGGCTGGTAGGCTCGGACATCCCTCCAGAAGAATGGAACTATGACCAGCCAGGAGCCCACTTCCGGAGTCAAATCCCTGCTCGGGGTTTCCTATGTGATGCCGGTCCTGAACGACGTGACGCATGTGCGCGCCGCCGTGACCAGCCTGCTTCGTCAGGACTATGAGGGACCGTTCGAGGTCACTCTGGCCCTCGGCCCGAGCATCGACGGAACGACCGAACTGGTCGAGGAGATGGCGGCGGTCGATCCGCGCATCCGTATCGTCGCCAATGAGATCGGTTCCACCCCGGCCGGACTGAACACCGCCATTCGCGCTTCGCAGTATCCGGTCGTCATTCGCGTCGACGCCCACTCGGTACTGCCGTCGGACTATGCCCGCATCGCGGTCGAGACCCTGGAGCGCACCGGTGCCGACAATGTCGGCGGTGTGATGGACGCCCAGGGTGAGCAACCGTTCCAGAAGGCCGTCGCCCGCGCCTACGGCACAAAAATCGGGCTCGGCGGAACGCCCCTGCATGTGGGCGGGCCGGAAGGCGCGGCGGAAACCGTGTACCTGGGGTGTTTCCGGATGGACGGCATCGTGCGGGTCGGTCTCTTCGACGAGGGCATCAAACGCGGCCAGGACTGGGAACTCAACCGGCGGCTGCGGGAGGCCGGGGGCGTCGTGTGGTTCACGCCCCGGCTCCGGGTCGTCTACCGGCCGCGCCCGAGCCTGGCCCGGCTGGCCCGGCAGATGGTCTCCACCGGCCTCTGGCGGGGCGAGCTCGCGCGCCGCTATCCGGCGTCCAACGGCATCCGTTACTTCGCGCCGCCCGTAATGGTCCTGGGCGTCTCGGTCGGAATCCTGGCCGGAGTGGCCGGTCTGGTTCAGCTGGTCACCGGGGTGACCCCGTGGCTGCTGCTCGGGTTCCTGATCCCCGCGGCCTATCTGCTCCTCGTGGCCATGGCCACGGTGCTCGTCACCCGGCCGGACGGGTTTCGTGCCGGGGTGTGGTTTCTCGTAGTCTTGCCCTGCATTCACTTCTGCTGGGGGATCGGCTTCCTGCTGGGGTATTTGAAACTCACCACCAACATCACGGCCCATACCGGAAGGCAACCATGACGTCAGCGAATCCCGCGGCGGCTCGCCCCTCCTCGATCGACGAACTCCGCCGGGTGGCCCAGCCGCCCGAGGTGCGGCTGCGGGCGAACGCCGAGCACTGGACGGCGTCGCTCTACCTGCGCGACATCTCCCCGTACCTGACCTGGATGCTGCTGAAGACCCGCATCTCCGCGAACGGGGTCACCGGCCTGATGATCCTGGTCGGCTGGTCCACGGCCGCAGCCCTGCTCATCCCCGGCATCTGGGGTGCGTTGCTCGCGCTGGTGCTCGGGCAGCTGCAGATGCTGGTCGATTGCTCTGACGGCGAGGTCGCCCGGTGGCGCCGACAGTCCTCCCCGGCCGGCGTGTTCCTCGACAAGGTCGGGCACTACACGACCGAGGCCCTCATCCCGATCGCATTCGGCATCCGGTGCGCCTTCTACCCGTTCGAAGCTCCGGCCGACTTCCTCTGGACGACCCTCGCCCTGCTGCTCGCCCTGATCATCGTGCTGAACAAGGCGCTCAATGACATGGTGCACGTGGCCCGTGCGAACGCGGGGATGACGAAGCTCGCCGATCGCAAGCATGAGCAGACGCCGACGTCCAGCCTCATCGCCCGTGCCCGGCGCCTGGCCCGATTCCTCCCGTTCCACCGGCTGTACCACTCGGTCGAACTGACCATGCTGATCTTCGTCGCCGCGGTCGTCGGCAGCTTCCTTGGTGAGCCGACGGTCGACAGGTTCGTGCTGGTCGCGCTCGTCCCGCTGGCTTTCATCTCGCTGGTGGGCCACTTCGTGGCCATCATGGCGTCCAAACGTGTCCGGTCCTGACGCGTCTCCGGTCAGCCTCACCGTGCCGACCGTGGGGGTCGTACTGCTCACGCAGGGCACCAGACCCGATGACCTGACCCGCGGCATCCGGAGCATACTGGCCCAGAAGGGCGTACTCCTGGACGTGGTGTGCGTGGGCAACGGCTGGCAGCCGACCGGCCTGCCCGCCGAGGTGAAGACCCTCGGGCTGCCCGAGAACCTGGGCATCCCGGCCGGCCGTAACCGGGGCGTGTCCCAGGTCTCCGGGCAATATCTGTTCTTCCTCGATGACGACGCGAGCATCCCGGACCCGAATTTCCTGCGTGACGCCATTGCGGTGCTGGTCGCTGACCCGACCATCGGACTCCTCCAGCCCCGGGTGGTGGACCCGACCGGGATCGAATCGCCTCGCCGCTGGATCCCGCGAATCCGCAAGGGCGAAGCCACGCAGTCCAGCAATGTCTTCTCGGTGTGGGAAGGTGCCGTGCTGCTTCCCCGGGCCGTCTTCGACGCCACCGGGGGCTGGGCCGAACCGTTCTTCTACGCCCACGAGGGCATCGAGCTGGCCTGGCGGGTGTGGGATTTGGGGCTGCGCGCCTGGTACGCCGGCGAGCTGGAAGCCAACCACCCGGTCATCCAGCCCACCCGCCACGCCGACTACTACCGCCTGAACGCCCGCAACCGGGTCTGGCTGGCCCGGCGAAACCTCCCGGCCCTGCTGGTGCCCGTCTATGCCGGGTCATGGCTCCTGATCCAGCTGCTGCGGTGGGCGCGCACGCCGAGTGCCCTGCGTGCCTGGCTCGCCGGGTTCCGCGAGGGCTGGACCACCGACCCAGGGGAGCGGCGTCCGCTGAAGCTACGCACGGTGTGGCGGATGACGCGGGCCGGCCGGCCACCTGTCGTCTAACGATTCCGTCGTCAAGATCCCCTTCGGGGGTCATCGTCGCTCGAGGCGACCGGCAACGCCGGTATTCTTGACGCGTGGGTATACAACGGGACGTCAGGCTTGGGCTCAAGCTGGTCAGGGACGTCTCGGCGTCGCGTAAGGCGCAGCGTCTGCTGAACGGGCGGCTGTCGACGCGTGAGCCATTGCCCCGGCAGCATTTCAAGATCGCCGTGTACTTCGCCGATGGCGGCGTCAACCTCTACCAGATGCGCCAGTGGTACAAGCCGCTGGCCAAGCTTGCCGAAACCTGGCCGGTGCTCGTGCTCAGCCGGAGCGGGGCAGGCGCGCTCCCGCTGATCGAGGAGTCGCCGGTGCCGGTTGCCTACGTGCGCCGGGTCGCCGACCTCGAGCGGGTCCTGGCGGAGCAGGACATCCGGATCGTGTTCTATGTGAACCAGAATCCGCGCAACTTCCAGATGATGCGCTACGGGCGCCGCTGGCACGTCTTCATCAATCACGGTGAGAGCGACAAGATGTACATGGTCACCAACCAGATCAAGGCCTATGACTACGCCTTCGTCGCCGGTGACGCCGCCCTCGCCCGCCTCGACAAGGTGCTCTGGGACTACGACTTCGACAAGCGGGCGATCAAGATCGGGCGCCCTCAGGCCGACTACTACTCCGGGACGACCCCCTACCTCGCCGACGAGCGCCAGGTCATCCTCTACGCCCCGACCTGGGAAGGAGACCGGCCGGCCGCCGCCTACGGCTCCATCGCCACCCACGGTGTCGCCCTCGTGACGGCCCTTCTGAAATCAGGCCGCCACCGGGTGATCTACCGGCCGCATCCCCGCAGCGGCGTGGTCGACGCCGAGTACGGCGCCGCCAACAAGGCCATCATCGCCGCCATCGCCGCGGCCAACGCCCGGGATGCGTCCGCCCGGCACATCTACGACGCCAGCCCTGACCTCGGGTGGCAGCTCTCGGCCGCGGATGTCGCGATCGTCGACATTTCCGCGATGGTCTATGACCGCCTGGCCTCGGGCAAGGCCTTGATGGTCACGCGCCCGGTTGATCCGGCCGCCCAGATCGACACCAGCGGCTACCTCTCCGACTGCGAGTGGCTGCAGGACGACCGGGCCGGGAATATCCTCGACGTGCTTGACGACCTCACACACGACAGTGAGGCCCAGGACCGGCTCTCGGTCTGGGTCGAGCGCTACTTCGGCGACACCGGACCCGGGGTGGCCACCGATCGATTCCACGCCGCCGTGGCCCACCTGATGAATGAGTGGGAACGGTGCGACGCCGCGCACCCGCAGGCCGTGCGCATCGAGACGACGAACCCGACCGTCGAGGGGCCGGCGCTCGAAACCACGGACGTCGAGCCGCTTTAGTCCACGCTCCCGGGGGCCTGCGGATCCGGGGTGGGGGGCATCCGTCGACGCCCCATGCGCCCGGTGAGGCCGGCCAACGGGATGCGGGCCAGGCCGGGGATGCGGCGAGGCGAGGTGGTGCGGTCGACGATCTCCCGCACCCTGGGGTCGAGTTCCGGGCGGAATCCGAACGGGGGCTGGCCGAAAGCCAGGCGCGAGGAATGCACGACCCGCTTGCCCAGGATGTGGTTGCCGGCACCCCCGATGATGGCCCCTACGCCGAACGGCAGGGCCTTGCCGATCACGCTGGCGCCCCCCTTCGCGGCAAACTGCCGGATGAAGGAGCTCTGCAGCCGGTCGGTGAGTGGACCCATGATGGCCCGGGGGATGCTGGTCGTGACGAGTTCGCCCCAGTAGGCGGTGCGCGGGGCTCCGGCTCCGGATGCCTGGCCGGCCAGCTGACGCACGAGATCGGATCCTTCCCGGCCGAGCATCATGGTCATGACGAGGGCGCGTGCCCGGTCGGGATCGTCGACGGCGATTCCGTGCACCTCGCTCACGGATTGGGTGAACAGCGCGGTGGCCTCGAGGAACCCGGCCGTCTCGACTCCGGACAGGGCCAGCGTGACGCCCGTCCCGACGCCCGGGATCACGGCGGTCGCACCGACGGCAGCACCCCCGGTGGTGACGGCGGCAAGGTAGCGTCGCTCGAGGATCTGGATGATCTCCACCGGCGACGCGTGGGGTGAGCGACGCCGAACCGAACGGATGTGCGCCAGAACGGCGGGACGGTGGATCGCCATCACACGGTCGAAGCCGGTGATGATTCCCGACGGCAGCTGGCCGCCTTTCGGCATGCCGCCCGTCTCAGAGATCAGTGGTTGTGGCTTTCTGGCCATCAGAGTGCCCTCCTTCGGTCTCGCGTCGAGTTTACGTGCCCAGCCTGCGCCTCTGGCGAAAAACACGGTCCGCGCCTATACACAGAGAATGCCCGAGCCGAAGTCAGAAGCATCCCGTATCCTCGGCGTCCGTCTGCGTCACCGGCGCCGCCAGCTGTCCCTCAACCAGGAAGCAGTCGCGCATCTGGCCGGCCTCAACGTGTCCAATTACGCCAGGATCGACCGCGGCACCGGCAACCCCACTTTCCATACCCTGATTCGGCTCGCCTCGGTGCTCGGCATGGAGCCGGGCGATCTGGTCACCGGGTTCAACGCCGATCACCTGCCGCCCAGCGGAAACGGTGTGCCGGCAACGGATGTCGCAGCCGGCCGCCTGGGTTAGGCCGGTTTGATCCCGTATTGCGAGTTGTAGAGCGCCAGAACCTCGGCGATGGGAGCGTCCAGGACCAGCGCTCCCTTGTCGAGGTAGAGGCCGCGGGTGCAGAACCGCTTCAGGTCCCGCTCGTTGTGGGACACGAAGAACAGGGTTCGCCCGCCGGCGAGCAGTTCCTCGATGCGGCGGTAGCACTTCTCCCGAAACGCCTTGTCACCGACGGCGAGCACCTCGTCGACGAGCAGGATGGGCTCTTCGAGCCGCGAGATCACGGCGAACGCGATGCGCACCTTCATCCCGCTGGAGAGATGCTTGTAGGGGGTCTCGACGAACTCGGCGATCTCCGCGAATTCGATGATCTCGTCGAAGCGCTCGGCGATCTGCTTCTTGGTCATGCCGTGCAGACCCGCGGTCAGATAGACGTTCTCGCGCACGGTGAGGTCGTCGACGAACCCACCCGTGATCTCGATCAGGGGAGCGACGCCCTCGGCTACGCGCACGGTACCCTCGTCCGGCAGGACGACGCCGGTGACCAGCTTCAACAGGGTCGATTTGCCTTGGCCGTTGCGCCCGACCACTCCGATGGCCTCGCCGGGCTGCACGGTGAACGCCACGTTCCGCAGGGCCCAGAACTCGCCGGGACGGATGCGACGCCGTCGCGCCGAGAACATGTCCTTGAACGAACGTCGGCCGCGCCGGTTGCGGCGAAAACGGATGCCGACGCCCGACAGGGTGATCACCGGTGCCGGCATCAGATCTCCTTCAAGACCGCGCGCTCGGTGCGCGTGAAGACAATCAGGCCGATCCCGAGGAAGAGCAACGACATCAGCGCGCTGATCAGAACGAGGGTCCAATCGAGCTGCTCGGGGAAGAACGCGGCCCGGTACAGATTGAACAATCCGCTGAGCGGGTTGAAGCCGGCCCAGAACTGCAGTTCCGTGGGCAGGTCCGCGGTGCCGTAGATGATCGGGGAGGCGTAGAACAGGAAGCGAAGGATGAGCTTCACCGCCCGCTCCAGGTCGCGGAAGAAGACCACGAGAGGAGCGACGATCAGCCCGATCCCCGCGGTCAGGATGGTCTGGATCAGGATCGCAAGGGGGAAGAGCACCACCCACCCGCTCAGCTCGGCGCCGGCGACAGTCGCGAACAGCAACAGCACCGGGATGGAGGCCACGAACTCGATGCCCTTGGACAACACGAGCCGGTTCACCCAGATCGTTCGGGGGATGCGCGTGGACCGAATCAGCTTCGCCTCGCGCAGGAACGCGCGGGTGCAATCGGACACGGTGCCGTTGAACCACATCCACGGCAGCAGCGCCGAGAGCAGAAAGACGATGTACGGTTCGTGGCCGACGGTGCGCTGGAAAACCTGGGTGAAGACGAACCAGTAGATCCCCGCCATCACCAGCGGGTCGAGGATCGACCAGAAGTAGCCGAGCAGCGACGTCGAGTAGCGCACCCGAAGGTCCCGCTGTGTGAGCAACCAGAGGGAATGCCGATACCGGGCGAACGATGTGCGCTGCTCAGGGCGCACTTCCGCGTAACTACTCACGCGCTCTATCGTAGGGGCGCAACACGCGCCCTACGAAAGGCACCGCTAGACGAAGAGGTTAGCCCGCTCGAGATCTTCGGCGAAGTCGACCTCGACCGCGTAGAAATCGGAGATGTCGAGAGGTTCGACCAGAAGGTTGTTCTTCTCGATCGCGAGCTCGATGCCGCGTTCGAAGTAGTCCTGGTCAGCAACCTTGGTGAGGTGGTGCAGCAGCACGGCCTTGTACGAGCTGGAAATGTAGTTGATGCCCACGGCCTCACCGAGGCCGCCCGTGACGGTCTTGGAGAGTTCCTTGATGTAGCCCTCGGCGCTGGTCGTGTACTTGACCTCTTCGTCGGACACCTTGGAGGTGTTCACGGTCACGAAGGACTGGTCACGGGCGACCATTGCCGCGGCGCGGTCGAGGATGGCCGGGTCGAAGACGACGTCGCCGTTCATCCACAGAACGCCGCCGGTGGTGGATGCCTGAAGGGCGCGCATCAGGCTCTTCGACGTGTTGGTCTGGTCATACTCTTCGTTATAAACAAAGGATGCCTGCGGAAAGGCCTCGATGATGTGCTCGAGCTTGTAACCGACGACGATGGTGACCTTCGCCTTCTTGCCGAAGGCGTGGGCAATGTTGTCGAACTGCTGCTGCATGATCGTTCGACCGTCGTTGAGCTCTGTGAGCGGCTTCGGCAGCGAACGGCCCAGTCTGCTGCCCATGCCCGCTGCCAAAATGACTACCTGGGTGGTCACGATTGTCTCCTCAAAAAGAATTCGAGTGAACGAGAAAACTCGTGTTCGTACCGAGTTTGTCTAAGGTTCACTTCTAAGTTCATGTATAGACACACCGTTATGCCAACTCCAGAGTACCCTACGGCTTCCAAAGGAGGGAAGGGGCGCAACCCTTCCGTGTCGTTTTCGTGACCCTCTGGCCGTGGCCGGACCCCGAAGAAATGTGTGCGCGGATGACCCCCGACCTCTGCGATGTCAGACGGTCCTTGGTAGGTTAGCGAGGTGACTCCCGAGCCCCCGAAATCAGAGCCCGACAAGAAGCTGGCGGCTGCGACCGCGCCAGAATCCGCAGAAAAACAGGCATCGGCACCGGCCGAGGTGCGCACAGCGCCGGTGCGTAAGGCCCCGGTCCGCAAGCCGTCGGCTCGCCCCGCGGCTACCCCCCGAACGACCACAGCCCGAACAACCGCACCGCGTAAGCCCGCTGCCACACCGACGCCCACGAAGACGCCGGTTGTCACGCCGGACGGCGAAGCAACTGCACCGACGAAAAGCGCCGGTACGTCGAAGTCCGTTCCGGCCGGCGCGACCGCGGCCCGGGCAACGGCTGCGCGCACAGCCACAGCGAAGTCGGATTCCACCGCCAAGACCGGCGCGGCCCGGGCGACCGCGGCCAAGGCCAGTGCGGCCCGTGCTGCGGCGAAGCGCGCGGCGGCCCTTGCCGCTGCCGCGGCGGCGCTCACTCCGGTCGCCCCCGAACCCACGGCAGTCCCTGCCGATCCGGTGTCTCCTGCTCCGGCGCCGCCGGAGAACGAGATTCCGCTCGTTCCGGAGGCAGGCGCTCCGTCCCTCCCCACAGTGGACGCCCCGGTCGAGCCGGAGATCGACGTGACCGTGGCGGCAGAGCCGGTCGAAAGTGACGCGGCCGTCGAGGCTGACGCGGCCGTCGAGGCTGACGCGGCCGTCGAGTCTGACGAGGCCGTCGAGTCCGACGAGAACGTCGGGTCTGACGAGAGTGTCGAGGCTGTCCAGTCAGACGAGCCTGACGAAGCGGACGAGTCGGACGAGTATGTCGCATCCGTCGCCGAGGTGTCGGCGAAACGTCCCGCGGGGAAACGCGTGCCGCGCAAGCGCACCCCGGTGCCGGTGGCGGCGACGCCGGATCCGGAGGCGCCCGTGGTTCTCTCCGTCAGCGGACTGCAGAAGAGCTTCGGACATACCGTGGCGGTCTCGGGGATCGACCTCGAGGTTCGCGCCGGATCGTTCTTCGGGATCGTCGGGCCGAACGGTGCCGGCAAGACCACGACGCTCTCCATGGTCACGGGGCTGCTCCGGCCGGACGCCGGCAGCGTCACTGTGAACGGAATCGACGTCTGGGGCAGCCCCATGTCGGCCAAACGCGTCATCGGGGTTCTGCCCGACCGTCTGCGGCTCTTCGACCGCCTGACCGGCGCCCAGCTGCTCTACTACTCCGGTGTGCTTCGCGGCCTCGACGATGTCACGGTGCGCCAGCGGTCGGCCGACCTGGCCACCGCCTTCGGCCTGGAGGACGCGCTCAATCGTCTTGTGGCCGACTATTCCGCCGGTATGACGAAGAAGATCGCGCTTGCCTGCGCCATGATCCACTCACCCCGCCTGCTCGTGCTCGATGAGCCGTTCGAGTCCGTCGACCCGGTTTCCGCCGTCAACGTCACGGAGATTCTGCAGAAATACGTCGCCAGCGGCGGAACAGTGGTGCTGTCCAGCCACGGTATGGACCTGATCCAGCGCGTCTGCGACCATGTGGCCATCATTGTGCAGGGCGCCGTGCTGGCGTCCGGCACCATCGACGAGGTCAGAGGCGAGAAGACGCTCGAGGAGCGGTTCATCGAGCTGGCCGGGGGACGCAAAGTGGCGGAGGGCATGGAGTGGTTGCACAGTTTCTCGGACTGAAGGTCCGCCTGCTCGCCAATCTGTTCCGGCGCAGTCCTTGGCAGGTCGTCGGCATCATCGTCGGCCTGCTCTACGGGCTCGCTCTCGCTGTCGGCCTCTTCGTCGTGCTCGTGGGTCTGCGTTTCACGGGTGACGTGGTGGCCGTGCGCGACGGCGTCATCGTCGCCGGGTCGCTGGTCGTACTCGGTTTCGCGCTGTTCCCGCTCGTGTTCGGGATCGACGACAGCATGGACCCGCGCAAATTCGCGACCATGGGCATCCCGACCCGGCGGTTAGCTCTCGGTCTGGCGTTGTCCTCGCTGATCGGCGTGCCGGCGCTCGTCCTGACGGTCGTCCTGGTCGGCACCGTTGTGACCTGGTCCAGGGGGGTGGGGGAGACACTGTTCGCCCTCGTCGCCGGCGCACTATTGCTGGCCACGTGCATGCTGGTGTCGCGGGTGAGCACATCCGTGGCGGCATTCCTGCTGGCGACGCGTCGGTCGCGGGAATTCACCGGCATCATCGGGGTGCTGCTGCTGGTCATGATCGCTCCCGTCGTGCTGCTGGCGCTCAACTTCGACTGGGACCGGTACGGGCTCGATCTGATCGGCGGGGTGGCGGCGATTCTGGGCTGGACCCCCCTCGGGGCAGCCTGGGCCGCGCCCGGGGACGCGTCGACCGGTCTCTGGGGAGAGGCCGTGCTGAAGCTGCTCCTCGCCACGGTCACGACCTACCTGTTGTGGCTGGCGTGGCAGGCGCTGGTGGCACGGATGCTCGTCACACCCGGTCGCGAGGCCCAGGTGCGCCACTACGGCGGGCTGGGATGGTTCGACAGCCTGCCGCACACCCCGATGGGCGCGATCGCCGCCCGCAGCCTCACCTACTGGCGCCGGGACTCGCGCTATTGGATGTCGGTCCTCATCATCCCGGTCATCCCCGTGATCGTGATCCTGCCGCTGTCCTTCGCTGGGGTTCCGATCAGCTATCTGGCGCTGCTCCCGGTGCCGCTGATGAGCGTGTTCCTGGGCTGGACCCTGCACAACGACGTCGCCCTGGACCACACCGCCGTGTGGTTGCACGTGGCCTCCGGCACCCGGGGCTTCGCGGACCGGATCGGTCGGCTGGTTCCGGCTCTCTTCGTCGGGATCCCCATGATCGCGGCCGGCTCAGCCATCAGCGTGTCGGTGTACGGCGACTGGGCGGTGATGCCGGCGATCCTGGGGGTGAGCACCAGCATCCTTCTGACCGGGCTTGGTTTCTCGAGCTATTCGTCGGCCCGCTTCCCATACCCGGCCAGCAAGCCGGGGGACAGCCCCTTCGTGCAGCCGCAGGCATCGGACACGGCCGCGGCTCTGATTCAATCCCTGACCTTCGCGGGGTCCATCATCCTGTCCCTCCCGGCGCTTGTGTGCGGCATTCTGGGCGTGTTCGTGGACCCGGTCTGGAACATCCCGGCGCTCGCCCTCGGCGTCGGTGTGGGCCTGTTCACCCTCGTCGTCGGGGTGTGGCTGGGCTCGCGCGCGTTCGAGCGGCGCGGTCCGGAGATGATCTCCTCGGCCGTCCGCGCCTAGGGAAGCCGACGCTGGCGCGGCATCCCCAGCGGCCGGCATGCGCAGCCAGTGCGCCCGTTCCGGTCGAGAGTGCCCGTTCCGCCGGTCACTCTCGACCGGAACGGGCACTCTCGGTGCCGGGACCAGACCGGCCTGCCCATCCGGGCACGGGTTGTTTTAGACTGGGAGCATGACTGAAAACTTTCGCGTGAGCATCGCAGAGCCCGGCAGCCCGGGCGCAGGCGGCGGCACGTCCACGCTCGACCGCGAGCTCGAGGAGCTCATCAACCAGGAGCAGATCGAGCCGGGCGACCACGAGCGTTTCTCGCACTACGTGCCCAAGGACAAGATTCTCGAATCGGCCATCTCCGGCAAGCCCGTGCGCGCCCTCTGCGGCAAGAAGTGGCTGCCCGGACGCGACCCGGAGAAGTTCCCGGTCTGCCCGAGCTGCAAGGCCATCTACGAGAAGATGAAGGCCTGACCGACCGGGTGTTCACGACCGGGTGATCACGGCCGGTACAGGGTCGGAATCACGGGATCGCCGCGGCCGAGACGGAACGCCTCGATCGGCAGTTCCTGCATGACGGATGCATGGTGCGCGCGGGCGAGGGACGTGCCGGCGGCTCCGAGGTAGCGCTCGTCGATCACGCCGTCGGTGATCAGTGGCACGAGCAGCACCCGGTCCCTGCCCTCGGCCTCAACCGGCAGGGCGGCATCGGCGGGATCCTCGCCGATCAGGATGACCTCCGCGCGGGCGATCCCCGCGGCGTCGAGACGGCGCACGGATCGCTTGCGGCCGCCGACCGAGACCTTCGCAGCCGAGGTCTTGGCGACCGACACCCACTCCCCGGCATCATCGCGGTGGGCGACCAGTTTGTAGACCATGCCCGCGGCGGGTGAGCCTGACCCGGTCACGACCGAGGTGCCAACGCCGAAGGCGTCCACAGGCGAGGCGGACAGCGCGGCGATGGAGAACTCGTCAAGGTCGCTGGTGACCGTGATGTGAGTGTTGACAGCGCCGAGGGAGTCGAGCTGGGCGCGGGCTTCGGCGACCATTGTGGGCAGGTCTCCGGAGTCGATCCGGATCGAGCCGAGGGCGGGGCCGGCCACAGTGACGGCCAGGTCGATGCCCTTCACGACGTCGAAGGTGTCGACGAGGAGGGTGGTCGACGGACCGAAGGCGGCGACCTGGGCGCGGAAGGCATCTTCCTCGCTGTCGTGAAGGAGGGTGAAGGAGTGCGCGGCCGTGCCCATAGTCGGGACACCCCAGCTGCGGCCGGCCTCGAGGTTGCTGGTGGAGGCGAACCCGGCGATGTAGGCGGCGCGGGCGGCGGCGACCCCGGAGTACTCGCCCGTGCGGCGCGAACCCATTTCGGCGAGCGGGCGGCCCAGGCTGACCGACACCATCCGTGCGGCCGCACTGGCGACGGAGCTGTCGTAGTTGAGAACACTGAGAATGAGTGTCTCGAGAATCACGCACTCGGCGAAGGTGCCGTCGACCGTGAACAGGGGGGAGCCGGGGAAGTATGCCTCGCCCTCCTGGTAGCCCCAGATGGTGCCGCGGAACGCGTAATCGGCGAGCCAGTCGAGGGTGGGCTCTCGGACCACGTTGTTGTCCCGGAGCCAGGTGAGTTCGGCGTCCGTGAACCGGAAGGCGCGGATCAGTTCGAGCAGGCGCCCGGTGCCGGCCACGATGCCATAACGACGCCCGGAGGGCAGGCGGCGGGCGAAGGCCTCGAACTGGCACTCCCGGCCCGCGGTTCCGCTCTGGATCGCGGCGTCCACCATGGTGAGTTCGTACCGGTCGGTGCGGAATGCTGAAGATTCGGTCACCGTCGAAGCCTATCCGGCCTGGTCGGTGCGCATTCGTGCCTGGGCTGAGGCACCGGGCCTACAGTGCCCCGAAGGCGACGATGCAGTTCTGGCCGCCGAAGCCGAAGGCGTTGGCCAGGGCGAACTTCACCGGCTTCTCCCGGGCGACCTTCGGCACGTAGTCGAGGGTGCAGTCCGGATCGGGGGTCGTGTAGTTGATGGTGGGCGGGATGATGCCGGTGCGGACCGACAGGGCGCAGAGCAGTCCGGAGAGGGCGCCGGCGGCGCCGATCATGTGGCCGGTCATCGACTTGGGGGCGGTGACGGCGATGGAGTCGGCGGCGTGCCCGAGTGCCTGGCGGATCGCCGAGGTCTCCGCCCGGTCGTTGGCCTGGGTGGACGTGCCGTGGGCGCAGATCATGTCGATGTCGCTCGGGTTGAGTTTCGACTTGATCAGGGCGCGGGTCATGGCCAGGCTCGCGAACTTGCCGGTGGGTTCGGGCGCGACGATGCTGTGGCCGTCGCTGGTCAGGGCGCCGCCCAGCACCTCGGCGTAGATCTGGGCGCCGCGGGCTCGGGCGTGGGAGAGGAGCTCCATCACGAACACGACCGCACCCTCGCCGAAGACGAGGCCGTTGCGGTCGGCATCGAAGGGGCGGCTGGCCTCAGCCGGGGAGTCGTTGTTCGTGGACGCCGCGTGCATGGCGTTCAGGCCGGCGAACATGACGGGTGTGATCGCGGCCTCCACGCCGCCGGCGATCACGACGTCCGCGTCGCCCATCATGAGCATGGTTCGCGCTTCGAGGAGGGCGTACGCGCCGCTGGCGCAGGCCAGGGCGCTCGCGTTGACCGGCCCATGGATGCCGAGGTCGATGGCAACCTCGCAGGCAGCCATGTTCAGCAGGGCGGAGGGCACGAAACGCGGCGGGATACGGCGGGAGTCGCCGGAGTTGACCAGCTCGGTGGCCTCCTGGATCTCCGCGAACCCGCTGACGGCGCTATTGACGACGACCGCCGTGTCGATGCCTTCCATGGAGGTGCCGAAGCCGGCATCCGCCACTGCCTCGCGGGCGGCGGCGATGGCGAGCTGGGAGGACCGGGACGCGCGCTTGACCTGCTTCACGGTCATCCGCTCGGCCGGAACGAAGTTCTTCACTTCAGCTGCGATCTGCGTCGGCAGGCCGGTGGGATCGAAGTGGGTGATCCGCGCGACGCCGCTGCGGCCGCTGGTGAGACCAGACCACGTATCGCGCCAATTGTTGCCCAGGGGGGTCAGAGCGCCCAAACCGGTGATTACGACTCGATCATTCACGGTGATCATCTCCTCAAACGACGCATGTGACGAAAACTTCGGTGCGGCATCCGTCGGTTGGCGGTGGCCATATTCCGAGTGTAGTTACGGCCATATTCCCCGATGGGAACGTGCTGGAGCCCCGAAGCGGAGCCTGAGAATATGCCTTCAATCTCCCTGTTCGGGGGTCGAACGCGTCGTGTGCCGTTGCCACCTCCGACGTACACGGGTGGGGGTCAGGGATTCCGACTAAGCTCGAACGTCGTGACGGATGCACCGATTGGAATCTTCGATTCCGGAGTGGGCGGCCTGACTGTCGCCCGGGCGATCAAGGATCAGCTGCCCAACGAATCGATCCTCTATATCGGAGATACCGCGCATTCTCCGTATGGCCCGAAGAAGATCGCGGATGTGCGTGGCTTCGCCCTTGACGTGCTCGACGACCTGGTCGCCCAGGACGTGAAAATGCTGGTCATCGCGTGTAACACCGCGTCGGCCGCGATGCTCCGCGATGCCCGTGAACGCTACAGCGTTCCTGTGATCGAGGTCATCCAGCCCGCCGTGCGGAGCGCCGTGCGCACCACCCGCAACAAGCGCGTCGGCGTGATCGGGACCCTCGGTACCGTCAAGTCGCGCGCCTATGAGGACGCATTCGCCGCGGCCACCGACATCACGCTGCTGACCCAGGCCTGCCCGCGGTTCGTCGAGTTCGTCGAAGCGGGAATCACCACGGGCGACGAACTACTCTCGGTCGCCGAGGGCTACCTCGCCCCGCTGCGCGCTGCGGAGGTCGACACGCTCGTGCTCGGCTGCACGCACTATCCGTTCCTGCGCGGTGCCATCTCCTATGTGATGGGGGATACCGTGACTCTCGTCTCCAGCGATACCGAGACGGCCAACGACGTGTACCGGCTGCTGGTCAGCCAGGGTCTGGAACGCACTGAGAAGGCGCCGCCCAGCTACCGCTACGAGGCGACCGGCGACAGCGCCGACGATTTTCTGCACCTGGCCCACCGACTGATCGGTCCGGAAATCGGCCGCGTCGACCTGGTAGAGACCGGGTCCTACAACTTGAGCGAGCTTGCCGAGTTCGCCGCATCGCATCCCAACCTCAAGGAGACCCCGTGACCGACACCGTGCGCGTAGACGGACGAACGAACGACCAGCTGCGCCCCGTCACGATCGAGCGCGGGTGGAGTGACCAGGCCGAGGGGTCGGCCCTGATCTCGTTCGGACGCACCAAGGTACTCTGCACGGCCTCGTTCACCAACGGTGTGCCGCGCTGGATGGCCGGCAAGGGCAAGGGCTGGGTCACGGCCGAGTACTCCATGCTGCCGCGCTCGACCAACTCCCGGATGGACCGCGAATCGGTCAAGGGCCGCATCGGCGGACGCACCCACGAGATCAGCCGGCTGGTCGGTCGCAGCCTGCGCGCCGTGGTCGACATGAAGGCCCTCGGCGAGAACACCATCGTGATCGACTGCGACGTGCTGCAGGCCGATGGCGGAACCCGCACCGCGGCGATCACGGGCGCCTACGTCGCCCTCGCCGACGCCCTGGAGTGGGGCCGGGAGAAGAAGTTCCTCAGCCAGAAGGCCCAGCCGCTGACCGACAGCGTCGCGGCCATCTCCGTGGGCATCGTAGGCGGCAAGCCCATGCTCGACCTGGCTTACACGGAGGACTCACGCGCCGAAACCGACATGAACGTGGTCGTCACCGGCCGCGGACTCTTCGTGGAGGTGCAGGGCACGGCCGAGGCCGCGCCGTTCGACCGCACGGAACTCAACTCGCTGCTCGACCTGGCCCTGGCCGGGACGATTTCCCTGACCGAGTTCCAGAACACGTCGCTGGGGCGCTAGAGCCATGCAGGTCGTTCTCGCCACCCACAATCAGCACAAGGTGCAGGAGCTGCGCCGCATTCTCGCGCCGCGGTTGCCCGATCTCGAGGTGCTGGCGTACGACGGCCCGGAGCCGGTCGAGGACGGCGTCACGTTCGCTGAGAACGCGCTGATCAAGGCCCGGGCCGCTGCGGCGCACACCGGCCTGCCGGCCATCGCCGATGACTCCGGCATCTGCGTGGACGTGCTCGGCGGTTCACCCGGAATCTTTTCCGCCCGCTGGGCCGGGCCCGCCCGGGACTCCGACCAGAACCTGCAGCTGCTGCTCTGGCAGCTGGGGGACGTGTCCGCGGAGCACCGCGGCGGGCACTTCACCTGCGTTGCCGCCCTCGCCATGCCCGACGGCACCGAATGGCACGTCACCGGGGAATGGCCAGGCCAAATCCTGGCCGAGCCCAGCGGCGACGGAGGCTTCGGCTATGACCCGATCTTCCTGCCCGACGGCTACGCGATCTCGGCGGCCGAGCTGACCCCGAACGTGAAGAATGAGCACAGCCACCGGGCGAGGGCCTTCGGCAAGCTGATTCCGGTGCTGGAGACGCTGCTGGACGCCTGACCGGCGCATCCGCCCGGCTTGGTGAGAACGGCATTCATTCCCAACTGGCGGCTGAACTGGCGGTCGGGTGCCCACGGCCATACCGTGGAGGCATGGGCCACGACCACGCGCACACCTCAGAGACGAACCGCGCGCGCCTGTCGGCGGCGATCGCCATCGTCGCCGTGGTGCTCGTGGTGCAGATCGTCGGGGCCTGGCTCACCGGATCGCTGGCCCTGCTGGCGGACGCCGGGCACATGTTCTCCGACCTCGCGGGCCTGGTCATCGCACTCACGGCCACCGTCGTCGCCGCCCGGCCCGCCACAGACCGACAGACCTTCGGCTACCAGAGGGCCGAGGTGTTCGGCGCACTGCTGAACGGCCTCATCCTGCTGGCGGTGGCCGTGGCCGTCGTGATCGGCGCCGTCGGGCGCCTGGTCGACGCCGGCGGCACCGAGGTGCGGGCGACGCCCATGCTGGTCGTCGCCGTGGTCGGCCTTCTGGCCAACGTGGCGGCGCTGCTCCTGCTGCGGCCCGCGGCAGGGTCGTCGATCAACATGCGCGGTGCCTACCTCGAGGTGCTGGGGGACACCCTGGGATCGGTGGCAGTCATCGTGGCGGCCGGGGTCATCCTGCTCACCGGTTTCATGCAGGCGGATGCGATCGCGTCGCTGGTCATCGCCGGCATGATCGCGCCGCGCGCCTTCGTGCTGCTGCGGGATGTGCTGCGCGTGCTGAGCGAATCGGTGCCCGCCGACACGGATGTCGCTGAGATCCGGCGGCACCTGCTGGACACTCCGGGTGTGGTGGCGGTGCACGATGTGCACGTCTGGATGATCACCTCCGGCGCCCACGTCTTCAGCGCCCACATCGTGGTCGAGCCGGCCGTGCTCAGTTCAGGAGGATCCGGTGCGCTGCTCGACGCCCTGTCCGGCTGCCTGGCCGAGCACTTCGACGTGGACCACTCCACGTTTCAGCTCGAACCGGCCGAACACGCCGAGCACGAGGAGAACCCGCACCGTTAGTCGTGCTTGTGCTCGTCGTGTTTGTGGTCGTGGGTCTGCTCGAAGGCGTCGGAATCGAGCACGAGGCTACCCGTGGCGGTGGCCGGCGTCGCGGAGGATGCGGTGGTCGCATCCCGACGGGCCTTGGACGCGGCCTGCAGATAGTGGATGACGGTGGGGATGAGGGTGATGACGACCGCACCGATCAGGATGATGTCGATGTAGTTCTGCACGAAGTCCGCGACGGGCGGGATATAGCCGAGGAAGAATCCGAAATAGGTGAGTCCGGCACCCCAGAGCAGTGCCCCGATCAGGTTGTACAGCGAGTACTTGCGGTAGTCCATGTGACCGACTCCCGCGGCGACCGGGGCGAAGGTGCGCACGATCGGCACGAAGCGCGCCACGATCACGGCGACGCCGCCGAACCGCACGAAGAACGCGTTCGTGCGTTCCACGTTCTTGATGCTGAAGAGCCCCGATTCCTTGCGTTCGAACACCTTGGGCCCGAACCTGTGCCCGATCAGGTAGCCGACTTCACCGCCGAGGAACGCCGCGAAGCCGATGGCCAGGGCCACCCACCAGATGTCGATCTGGATCACTCCCGCGAAGGTGAGCAGGCCGGTGATCACCAGCAGCGTGTCGCCGGGGAGCAGGAAGCCGACCAGCAGGCCGGTCTCGGCGAAAACGATGGCGCACACACCCAGGAGGGCCCAGGGTCCGAAGCCGTTGATCAGGACTTCCGGGTCGAGCCAGGGGATGACGGCAGTAGGAACCAGGCTGGTGTGGATCACGAAGAAACTCCTGTGGGCGACGGTCAGATCGGCCGGGCGGCGGGATCACTGTGTGCTCAGGTACAGGCTAGCCCGCTTTGCCGTCAGGAAGCCGTGCGCGATCAGGCCGCGGGGTCGTCGAGGACGGCGCCCCGGGCATCCCGGCGGTTCTGAGCACGGTCGGCGATCCAGGTGCGCACGCCGAACACGATCGAGGCGGTGATGAAGACACCGGCGATCACATAGGCGGCGCTCTTGACTCCCGGGATGGCGGCCGCGTAGTACCCGGTCAGGGTGAGGCCCACACCCCAGGCCAGGGCTCCGACCAGATTGCTGGTCAGGAACTTGTAGTAGTTCATGCGGCCGACGCCCGCGATGACCGGCACGAACACCCGGCCCCAGGGCATGAACCGGGCCACGACCACCGACCACCAGCCGTACTTGTGATAAAAAGTCTCAGTCTTGGCGATGGCCGCCCGTGTGCGGCGCCCGCCATGGCGGTCCAGGTAGGAGCGACCGTAGTGGCGGCCGAGCAGGAATCCGACCTGGTCGCCCAGGAATGCGGCGATACCGGTGCCGACGGCCAAAACGGCGATACTCAGATTCGGGGTCGACGCGGCCACCAGACCGGAGCCGAAGAGCAGCGAATCGCCCGTGATGAACGGAATGAACACCCCGAGGAACACCGCCGTTCCGGCGAAGACCAGCGCCCAGACAAGCAGGTAGAAGACCACGACGCCGGTGTTGGCCAGCAGGTCGCTCAGTTGGCCGTCCAGGGCCGACATATTTCTCATGTGCGGGAGAGGGGACTTGAACCCCCACGCTCGAAAGCACAGGAACCTAAATCCTGCGTGTCTGCCAATTTCACCACTCCCGCGAAGTGCGCCCCCAGTCTACTTCGTGAGCCTGCCCTGCTCGGGAGGACGCAGGTCAGTCGGAGGACGCGGCCCCGAGCAGCGCCGCCGTGAACGCGGACGTCTGCGCCCGGAGGGCCGTGACGACGGCCGCGACGGCAGGTTGGTGCAGGGACTCCTGCCGGAGAACCATCCAGTACTGCAAACGTTCCTGGAACTGCTCCGGCAACAGACGCACCAGGTCCGGATGCTGATCGCCCATGAAGCAGGGCAGGAATCCGATTCCCGCTCCGGCCCGGGTGGCTTCGACGTGCACGAACACGTTGGTCGAGCTGATCGAGGCCTGCATCGACGGAACGAGGCGCCTGGGCGCATCCAGATCATCGACCAGCAGCATCGCGTCGACGAAATAGACCAGCGGATGCTGCGTCAGCTCGGCCACGGTCGTTGGTGTGCCGTGCTCGGCGAGGTAGTCGCGCGAGGCGTACATGCCCAGCAGGTAGTAGCCCAGCCGGAACGATTCGGCCCGGTGAGTCTGAGGCTCGCCCACCACCACCTCGATATCCAGACCCGAGCGGTGCTGCAGGGCCCGGCGGGTCACCGTCACGATCTCGACGCGGAGGGACGGATGCGTGCGCTGCAGGCCCGCGATGGCGGGGGCGGCGATGTAGGCGCTGAAGCCATCCGTCGCTGACATGCGAACGACGCCGGACAGCTGATGCGGCTCGCCCGTCGGTCCGTTCAGAATGGCGATCGCGGATTCGACGTTCTCGGCGGCGTTGAAGGCACGTTTGCCCAGCTCGGTCAGCTCCCAGCCGCCGACCGTGCGGGAGAGCACACGCCCGTCGAGCGCCTTCTCCAGGGCGGTGATGCGGCGGGACACGGTGGTGTGATTCACGCCCAGGCTGTCGGCGGCCGTGGTGAACCGGCCGGTGCGGGCGACGGCGAGGAGGATGAGCAGGTCGTCCGGGTTGGGCAGGGACGCGGAGGCAGACTCGAAGCTCATATCTGCAAGTATGCACACTGCATGTGTCAAAGTGGTTATTGATGCAGAACTGACTGGCGGGAATACTCGGGGGAGCCGTGCTGGGCCGTCAAGGTCCATCCGCCATCCACCACGACGTGTCAGAGACGACACCGAAGGAGACAGACATGAGCGTCAATTCGCGCGTCGAGGCCGGTTCCGGAGGAACCACCTCGAACAGCGGTAACGAGAAGTCCGGCCTGAAGAAGATTGTTGCCGCCTCCATGGTGGGAACGGTCGTCGAGTGGTACGAATTCTTCCTCTACGCCACGGCCGCGAGCCTGGTGTTCGGGACGGTGTTCTTCCCCAACGCCGGCAGCGAGCTGGACGGCATCCTCGCCGCCTTCCTGACCTACGCGGTCGGTTTCCTCGCCCGACCGCTGGGCGGCATCGTGTTCGGCCAGATCGGCGACCGCCTGGGCCGCAAGCACACCCTCCAGGTCACAATCATTCTCGTCGGCGTGGCCACCTTCCTGATGGGGTGCCTGCCCGGCTTCGACACCATCGGCTACTGGGCGCCGGCGCTGCTGATCGGGCTTCGTTTCATCCAGGGCTTCGCCGTGGGCGGTGAGTGGGGCGGCGCCGTGCTGCTCGTCGCCGAGCACAGCCCCGACAAGTCCCGTGGGTTCTGGTCGAGCTGGCCCCAGGCCGCCGTTCCGGTCGGCAACCTGCTCGCCACCCTCGTTCTGCTGACCATGTCCTGGATCCTGCCGGCCGAGCAGTTCATGAGTTGGGGCTGGCGCGTCGCGTTCTGGCTGTCCGCCGTGATCGTGGTCATCGGCTACTACATCCGCACGCACGTCAACGAAGCACCGATCTTCCTTGAGGCTCGCGCCCAGGTCGAGGCCGAACAGGCCATCAGCTACGGGGTCACGGAAGTCATCCGCAAGTACCCGCGCGGGATCCTCAGCGCCATGGGCCTGCGGTTCGCCGAGAATATCCTGTACTACATCATCGTGAGCTTCTCGATCGTCTATCTGGTCACGGTGCACGCGTATGACACCAGCCAGCTCCTGTTCGCACTGCTGCTGGCCCACGTCGTGCACTTCCTCGTGATCCCGCAGGTCGGCCGGCTCTCCGACCGTTTCGGACGCAGGCCCGTGTACCTGGCCGGAGCGATCCTCGGCGCGACCTGGGCGCTGTTCGCCTTCCCGCTGTTCGACACGCAGAACCCCGTGCTGATCATCCTGGCCATCACCCTCGGCCTGTGCTTCCACGCGCTGATGTATGCGGGTCAGCCGGCGATCATGGCCGAGCTGTTCCCCACCCGGATGCGCTACTCCGGCGTCTCCCTGGGCTACCAGGTGACGTCGATCCTGGCCGGCTCGATGGCGCCCATCATCGCCGTCGCCCTGCTCAAGGAATACAACTCCTGGGTGCCGGTCGCGCTGTACCTCGCAGGCGCCTGTGCGATCACCGTCGTGGCTGTGCTCACGCTCAAGGAAACCAGGGGGATCTCGCTGCGTGAGGTCGACGCCGTCGATGCGCGCAAGCACGGCCTGGCGCCGGCCACGCCCGTTCGCTGAGTGCCGCGCGCCGGCTTCACTCCCTCGGGCATGACACACAAAGGAAACCGTAATGACTGATGCATCCGTGGCCGCTTCCATCGCAGGATGGGAGCGGCCCCGGCCGCTCTCCGGCCGAACCGCCCTGGTCACCGGGGGTGGGAGCGGCATCGGGGCCGCCGTCGTGCGTTCGCTCGCGGCCCGTGGCGCCCACGTCATCGTCGCGGACATCCACCGCTCGTCAGCGGACGAACTCGCCGATGAGGTCGGCGGCTCCAGCTGGATCGTCGACCTGGCGAACCCGCTCGCGCTGACCGACGAGGTGCTGCAGAAGGCCTGTGCGGGGGTGGACATCCTCGTCAACAACGCGGGCATCCAACGGATCAACCCGATCCAGGACTTCGCCCCGGCCGACTTCCGGCTCATCCTCGCCCTGATGCTGGAGGCACCGTTCCTGTTGACCCGGGCGGTGCTGCCGCACATGTACGCCTCCGGCTTCGGGCGCGTGATCAACGTCACCTCGGTGCACGGTATCCGGGCATCGCCGTTCAAGAGCGCCTATGTCGCCGCCAAGCACGGCCTCGAGGGGCTGTCGAAGGTCACCGCACTGGAGGGCGGGGAGCACGGGGTGACCAGTAACTGTGTCAGCCCCGGGTATGTTCGAACGCCCCTGGTGGAGAAGCAGATCGCCGACCAGGCGCTGGTGCACGGCATCCCCGAATCGGAGGTGCTCAGCAAGATCATGCTGACCGAGAGCGCCATCAAACGCCTGGTCGAACCGGATGAGGTCGGGTCGCTCGTCGCCTGGCTGGCCGGGACCGAGGCTGCCATGGTCACCGGCGCCAGCTACACGATGGACGGCGGCTGGTCGGCCCGCTGAGCCGGGCGCTGCTGCGCTGCCTGCGCTGCCTGCCTGCCCTGCCTGCGCTGCCTGCCCTCAGGACGTGCCTCCGTGCATAACTCCTGCAAATCCTGTGCGGCGGCGCTGCCGCGGCCCGGAATTCCGGGTGCATCCGGCCGGCCCTGAAGATTTTGCAGGAGTTATGCCCACGGTGTTGGCGCGAGGAGAGGCTCGGGCGTCGCGGCGGGTGGGAACGGCGTCGGGCGGGAAACGTCGGCAGGCTGTGGATAAGTCGGGCGTGGCCGGCGGGGCATGGGCGAGTATGCAGGAATGAGCGAAGCCGTACGCATCATCACCGAGCAGGTTCGCACCCGGGTGCGCCGTGACGGCGTCGACCTCTCCTCGAACAACGGGCTCACCGAGCAGTACGTGCGCGACGAGGTGCAGCGCTACGCCGAGCGGGCGCTCGGCAACTCCTTGCCGCTGATCGCCGACGAGCGCCAGGCGGCCCGCGAGGTCGTGGCCTCGCTGACGGGGTTCGGGGCGCTGCAACCGTTCCTCGACGATCCCGGCATCGAGGAGATCTGGATCAACGCCCCTACCCGCGTATTCATCGCCCGCGACGGAGTGCCCGAGCTGACCACGATGGTGCTCACCGAGCGGGAGGTGCGCGACCTGGTCGAACGGATGCTGCAGGCATCCGGCCGCCGCGTCGACCTCTCGTCCCCGTTCGTCGACGCCTCTCTGCCCGACGGGTCGAGGCTGCACGTGGTCATTCCCGACATCACCCGCCGGCACTGGGCGGTGAACATCCGCAAGTTCACCCGGCGCATCCGTGACCTGAACCAGCTGGTCGGGCTCGGATCGCTCACGCAGCAGTCGTCCGAGTTTCTGCGGATGTGTGTGCTGGCCGGGCAGAACATCCTGGTCTCGGGGGCCACGCAGACCGGCAAGACCACCATGCTCAACGCCCTGCTCTCGGCCACGCGCACGACTGAGCGCATCGTGACGGTGGAGGAGACCTTCGAGCTCGACCTCGCCGCGCGCGATGTCGTGGCGATGCAGTGCCGTCAGCCCAGCCTCGAGGGCACCGGGGAGATCACCCTGCGCCGCCTGATCAAGGAGTCGCTGCGGATGCGCCCCGACCGGCTGATCGTCGGCGAGGTGCGCGAGGCCGAGAGTCTCGACCTGCTCATCGCCCTGAACAGCGGGCTGCCGGGCATGTGCTCGATCCATGCGAACAGTGCGCGTGATGCGCTCGGCAAACTGTCCACGCTGCCCCTGCTCGCCGGCCGCAACATCGACTCGTCTTTCGTTCTGCCGACCGTGGCCGGCTGTATCGACATCGTCGTGCACTGCGAGATCGACCGGCACGGGCGGCGCCGGGTGACGGAGATCCTCGCACCGAGCGGTCAGCTGTCGGGCGCGTTGATCGAGGCCAGCCCGATCTTCCTGGCGCGGAACGGCGTGCTCGAGCCCACCGGGGGCTACCCGACGAAGCTGGCCAAATTCCACGCCGCCGGACTCGACCCGGCCATCGTGCTGCGGGCGGGGGCCGCATGACGCTCGCCCTGGGGGGACTGCTCGGCGCTGGCCTGTTGCTGCTCGCCGCACCGTTCCTGTGGCCGCGCCAGACCGGGCCCGCCCGCATGCGTACCCCGGGGCGGTGGCGCACGGTCCTGGCCCAGGCCGGGCTCGGAAACCTGCCGCTGCCGGCCTTCGTCGCCCTGTCCCTGGTTCTGGCGCTCGCCGCGTCGGCGCTCAGCCACGCCCTTCTCGGTATCGCGGCGCTGTCGCTGGTCGCGGCGCTGGCCGGCCTGGCGCTGCCCGCACTGATGGTGGTCTGGCGGGCGCGCGCCAGGCGGCGGGCGAACCGCGCCGTCTGGCCCGACGTCGTCGACCACCTGGTCTCGGCGGTGCGGTCGGGACTGGCGCTGCCCGACAGCGTGGGCAGCCTGGCCGGGGCCGGTCCGCTGTCGACGCGGCCCGCGTTCGCCGAGTTCGCCCGGGATTATCAGGCCACCGGCAACTTCAGCTCCGCTGTCGACGGGCTCAAGGCGTCGCTGGCCGATCCCGTCGCCGACCGCATCCTCGAAACGCTGCGCATGGCGAGGGAGGTGGGCGGCAGCGATCTCACCGCCGTGCTGCGCAGCCTGGCGGCCTGGATCCGTCAGGATGCCGCGATCCGGTCGGAGGTGGAAGCCCGGCAATCCTGGATCGTCAACGCGGCCCGGCTGGGCGTGGCCGCGCCCTGGATCGTGCTGTTGCTCCTGGCCTCCCGGCCGGAGGCAGCCGTGGCATACAACACCTCCGCCGGGGTGGTCGTGATCGTCGGCGGCCTGGGGGTCTCCGTGGTCGCCTACCGGGTGATGGTGGCTCTGGGGCGGCTGCCCGAGGAACGCCGGTGGTTCCGGTGAGTGCCGCGCAGGCCTGGGCGCTGTTCTTGGGCACGGCACTCGGCGTCGGTCTCTGGTCGCTCGCCAGCCTCGTGCCTCGGCTGAGCCGCCCCCGCCTCGCGCAAAGGCTCGCGCCGTACATCCAGGACGTGTCGGCGGAGGCGCGGCTGTTCGTGGGGCGCACGACGGTGCATCCGTTGCCGGTGCTCGGCACCCTGTTCGCCCCCGTGTTCGGTGCCCTGAAACGCGCGTTCGGCGCGGTTCTCGGCGGGTCGGAGTCGATCGAGCGGAGACTGCGGCAGTCGGGGTCGGACCGCAGCACCGATGAATTCCGGTCGGAGCAGGTGGTCTGGGCTCTCGTGGGTCTTGCCGCCGGTGCCGGGGCGATCGTGGCTCTGCCGACGTTCCGGTCGCTGCCGCTGCCCGTGCAGGTCTTCCTGCCCGTGGTCGCCGGGGCGGGCGGCGCACTGACCCGCGACTGGATGCTCAGCCGCGCTGCCACCGCGCGACTGGCCCGCATGCAGAGCGAGTTTCCGACCGTGCTCGAGTTCATGACGCTGTCGTTGTCGGCGGGGGAGGGCATTCTGGACGCCCTCGGCCGCGTCTCTCGCACGAGCATGGGCGAGTTGGCGAAGGAGTTGGCGGGCGTGGTGGCGGATGTGCGCACCGGAGTGCCGCTCGCGGTCGCCCTGCATGAACTGTCGCGGCAGATCGCATTGCCCTCGGTGACGCGGCTGGTCGACCAGGTCACCGGTGCCCTCGACCGCGGAACCCCGCTCGCTGAGGTGCTGCGCGCCCAGGCGCAGGACGCCCGGGACGAGGCCAGGAGGGGGTTGATCGAGGTGGCCGGCAAGAAGGAGGTGGCCATGCTCGTGCCGCTGGTGTTCCTGATACTGCCGATGACGATTCTGTTCGCGATCTTCCCCGGCCTGTTCATCCTGCAGAGCGGTTTCTGACCCGATTGCCGACGAGAACCCCATGAAAGTCGAACCCGCCCCGAACCCACGAAAAGAATGAGGAGCAATCATGACGACATTGAGACGGCGATTCCCGGACTGGTCGGGCGACGAGCGCGGTGACGTGCCGGGTTGGGTGCTGATCACCCTGATGACCGCCGGCCTGGTCATCATCATCTGGGGGCTCGCCGGACCCGCCCTGAGCGGTGTGTTCCAACAGGCGATCGACCGGGTCAGCGGGATCTGACCGGGCATGGTCGGCACACGGGGGCACCGGGCACGATCGCCCGGTGGTGACGAGGGCTCGGCGGCGGCCGAGTTCGTGATGGTCGGGGCGCTGCTGACCGTGCTGACGCTTGCCGTCCTGCAGCTCGGGATCGCCCTGCTCGTGCGCAACACCGTGCTCGACGCCGCCGCGGAGGGCGCGCGGCATGCCGCGCTCGCCGACAGCGGGCTGGGCGAGGGAGCGGCCCGAACCCGCGAGCTGATTACGGCGACGATCGGCCCGGCCTATGCGACCGATGTGGAGGCGACATTCGGGGACTACGGCGGGTTCCCGAGCGTGCAGGTGCGCGTCGTGGCGCCCCTGCCGCTGCTCGCACTGTTCGGCGTGGATCGCGGGCTCGAGGTGGTGGGGCATGCGGCGGTCGAGACCCTGGATTAGCGGGAGCGCGGCTCGTCGGTGCGCTCCGGGCGATCGCACCGTTCTTCGCAGCGGCGCCGGCTGGTGGCGACCGTCGGCCGTGGCCGACACCGAGCGCGGGTCGGCGTCGCTGGAGTTCATCACGGCCGGGCTGATCCTGCTGGTGCCGCTCGTCTACCTGGTGCTGGCGATGGCGGCGCTGCAGGGCGGCGCCCTCGCCGTGGAGGGAGCCGCTCGCCAGGCCGCCCGCGTCTACGTGCAGGCGCCCGACGAGGCCACGGCCGCGGCGAGGGCCGAACGGGCCGTGCAGTTCGGGCTCCTGGACTACGACATCGACCCGGTCGGCGCCGAGGTGAACGTGGCCTGCACGGGCGGTGTGAACGGATGCCTGACACGGCAGAACTCGGTCACGGTGACGGTGCGCATCCGGGTGGCCCTGCCGCTGCTGCCCGACCTGCTCTCGCTCCGCGACTCGGCCAGCGTGCCCCTGGAGGCCCAGGCCACACAGACGGTGTCCCGGTTCTGGCGGGCCGGATGAGCGGCGCCGGCGTGGGCTCTCCGGTTGCGCCCACCGGAGCACGGGCCGCGCGTATGCCGGGCCGGCTGCCGATCCGGGCCGGAGGCGACGACGGTTCGACGCTCATCCTGACCATTTTCTACGGGTTCCTGGCGATGGTGCTGATCCTCATCGTCGTGGCGGCGACGTCGCTCTATCTGGAGCGCAAACGCCTGCTGACCCTCGCGGACGGCGCGGCGCTCGCCGGGGCCGAAGCATTCGACCTGGGCGCGGTGACCGTCGCCGGCGACGGTTCGGGTGCGGCGCTGCGGCCGGCCCTGTCGTCGGCCGAGGTGTGGGCCGCCGCCACGGAGTATCTCGCCGCCGCCCCGCACGGCCGGATGGAGGAGTTGAGGGTGAGCGATGCGGCATCCGTGGACGGGCGGAGCGCCTCGGTCTCGCTGACCGCCTACTGGCGCCCGCCGGTGCTGAGCATCCTGCTGCCGGAGGGGGTGCCGCTCGAGGTCACGGCGGTGGCGCGGTCGGTGTTCCGCTAGCGTTAGCGTGACGCGCCTGCCCCGGCGCCGGGGGAGGAGCATCGTGACGGCTGAACGCGACCGCCTGACCGGTGCCGGCGCCCAGCTCGTGACCGAGGTGAGCATCAACTTCGGGTCGTCGCTGGCGGGCCTCGCCATCCCGCTCGTGGGCTCTCCCGTCGTGGTCGCCGTGCGGCAACTGGTGATGGCGGCCACGGTGCTGCCGTTCTACCGGCCCAAGCTCGCCGGCCTGACCTGGCGGCGGCTGTGGCCCGCGTTGGCGCTCGGCGTCGTGCTCGCCGTGATGAACCTGACCTTCTACGAGGCCGTCGACCTGCTCGGACTCGGCATCGCCGCCACGATCGAGTTCCTGGGCCCGTTTGCACTCGCTCTGGCCTCGTCGCGTCGCCTGCTCGACTTCGTCTATGCCGCGGCGGCGGCGGGCGGGGTGTTCATGCTGACCTGGTCGGACGGGGCGTTGAACGTGCTCGGCATCCTCTTCGCCCTGACCGCGGCGGCATCGTGGGCTGCCTATATTCTGCTCACCCGCAAGGTGGCCGTGACCTTCCCGGGGCTCGAGGGCATCTCCGTGGCCAGCGTCGTGAGCCTGACGCTTCTGGTGCCGTTCGCGCTGCTCACGGTCGATTGGACCACCCTCAACTGGGGTGTGATCGGGCTGCTGCTGGCCATCGGCGTGCTCTCGTCGGCGTTCCCGTACACGCTGGACACCTACATTTTGCGCCGCATCACCCCGCGCCTCTACGCGATCATCACCAGCTTCGGCCCGGTGATCGCGGCCCTGTTCGGCGCGCTGGTGCTGGGGGAGACCTTCCTGCTGCAACAGCAGATCGCCATTCTGGTGGTGTGCGTGGCGGCCGGCGCGGCCATCGCCAGTCAGCGCGACACCCCGAAATCCGAACTGGAGATCATCGCGGGCGCGACTCCCTGACCGGGCGTGCGGGTATCCGTCACAGGCCGCCCCGGAGCGCCCTGCCCGGCGTTCAGGCCGGTGAGCCGACGAGCCTTTACGTGACGATGATGCCCAGGTGCGCCGCGAGAACGGGCGCGAGCAGGCTGAGCTGGGCGTCGTCGATGGTGGCGCCGCGCAGACCCTCGAGTCCGTGGATGGCGCTGAAATCGCTCGAGCGCAGGTCGGCGTCCTTGAGGGTGGCGCGGGTGACGTCGAGGGTACCGATGCGGCAGTCGCGCAGTTCCAGGCGTTGCACGGTGGCGCCGCCCAGGTCGAGCTCCTCGATGATGCAGTCGGAGAGGAGCACGTCGGTGAGAGTGGCCCCGCGCAGGTTCACGAAGTCGAGCTTGGACCCGTCGATGTGCACCGAGCGCAGGGTGGCCTCGTAGAGCTCGACCGACCCGAGCCGGGAGTGCTCGATCGAAACGTCCCGCCAGCTCGAGCGCGGCGCGGACAAGACAGACGCGTGCAGCTCGCCGGCCACGCAGTCGGCGACGGATGCCCCGCGCAGCTGGGTATCGCTCAGCGACACTCCGCGCAGCTCGCACTCCTGAAAGCCGATGCCGGTCAGGTCCCGGCCGGACAGGTCGCAGCCGGTGAAACGCTCGGCTTCCCGGCTGTCACCGGCGCGGAGGTCGCTGCCGTCGGCATCCGTCAGGCCGGCCAGCACGATGGGGTCGAGCTGCGGGCCGCGGGTCTTCGCGCGCGCCACCTCTAGGAAGCAGAGGCGGCGTCGGCGGGAGGAACAGGCTCGAGCACGAACACCGGGATGACCCGGTCCGTCTTCTTCTCGTAGTCGGCGTAGTCGGGGTACGCGGCCACGGCCCGCTGCCACCACGCGGCGCGTTCGGTGCCGGTGACCTCGCGGGCCAGCATGTCCTGCAGGATCGGGCCATCCTGCAGCTCCACGAGCGGGTGGGCCACCACATTGCCGTACCAGACCGGGTTCTTCGGGCTGCCGCCGAGGGAGGCGATCGCGGCGTAGGCCCCCTCGTGCTCCACGCGCATGAGCGGGGTCTTGCGCAGCTTGCCCGACTTGGCCCCGAGGGTGGTCAGCACGATGACGGGCATGCCGCGGAGGGTGGTGCCCTGAGTGCCGCCGGAGCTTTCGTACAGGTCGACCTGGTCGCGCACCCACTGCTGGGTGCCGGGCTCGTATTCTCCGATGAGGGGCATGTGACCATTAAACGCCCTCGGGTGGACATCTGTTCTTAGTCAGCGGGCAGGTCTGCGGAGGCTCAGGGGCGAAGGCGCGGACGGCGGGGTGCGTAGCGGGGGATATAGCGGCCGAGGATCACGGCGCCGAGCAGCCCGAACACGCCCACCACGCCGCTGGCGATCGAGATGGTGGCGACCGCGGTCAGGCCGGCCACGGCCAGGGGGGCGACCGCGCCGCCCAGGTCCGCGGTGAAGCGCCACGCGCCCAGGAACGGCGCCGGGCTGGTGTTCTTCGGCGCCAGGTCGGCGCCGAGGGTCATCAGCAGGCCGCTGCCGATGCCGTTGGCGAGCGACAGGAGCATGGCCACGGCGATGAACCACTCCACGTTGCCGGGCAGGTCGTGCGTGAACGCGAGGATGAGGTGCCCGGTGCCCAGGCCGATCATCGACGGGATGGCGGTCCACATGCGGCCGAAGCGGTCCATGATCTGGCCGCTGGCATAGAAGAGGGCGAAGTCGACCGCGCCGGCGATGCCGATGATCAACGCGATGTCGGGCACGCTGATGCCGATGCTGACCGCCCAGAGCGGGAGCAGCACCGTGCGGGAGGCGCGCATCGCCCCGACCAGGCCGGCGCCGGTGCCGAGGCGGAGCAGCACTGCGCGGTAGCCCCAGAGGGTGCGGAACAGCCCCTGGGACTCCTCGGCCGCGAGCTCCTGCCCGGCCGGCATGACGGCGCCGTCGGGCGCCGTCACCAGCTCTGGGCTGCCGAAGGTGCTCTCGGGGTCGGGCAGCAGGAGGAGCATCGCCGCCGCGCCGAGGCAGCAGACCACGAATACCCAGAACACCGACTCGGTGCTTCCGGTGAGGCTGAGCAGGGCGGCGGCGATGAACGGGCCGATGAACCAGCCGGCGCGGAAGATGCCGCCGAGGGTGGAGAGTGCCCGGGCCCGGTAGGCCAGCGGCACGTAGCTGGTCATGAACGCGTGCCGGGCGAGGGCGAAGACGGCGGTGGCCAGGCCGATCAGGAAGACGCCGACGCCCAGCACGAGGGGGTTGGGAGCGACGATGCAGATCAGCACGGCGATGATCGCGAGCAGGGATGCCCAGAGCATCGCGTTGCGCTCGCCGATGTGGGCGACCACCCAGCCGCTCGGGATATCCCCGGCCAGTTCGCCCACCATGATCATGGCGGCGATGAACCCGGCGATCGCGAGCGTGGCCCCGAGATCGTCGGCCACGATCGGGATCAGCGGGATGATGGCGCCCTCGCCGATCGAGAACAGCAGCGTCGGGAGAAACGCGGCGAGTGCGACGGAGCGCATCTGGAAGGGGCGCTCGGCGTTACTCATGGCGTCTCGATGCTATCTCGCGCCGGGCCCGGCGCGTTCCGGCCCGGTAGGCTGGGGTCCGACATGATTGAGCTGGAATTCTCGGAGCAGATCGCCGCACTGCGGGCCACGTTTGACGACATCCGGTCGGTGATCGATATCGATCGACTCCGCACCGATATCGCCGACCTGAATGAACAGGCCGGTGCGCCCGACCTGTGGGACGACTCGGACCATGCGCAGAAGGTGACCAGCGAACTGAGCCACCGCCAGTCGGAACTGGCCCGCATCGTCAGCATCGAATCCCGCCTCGACGACCTCGAGGTGCTGGTCGAGCTCGCCAACGCCGAGGGAGATCAGGAATCGGCCGACGAGGCCACCGCGGAACTCGCGAGCATCACGAAGGTGCTCGGCGACCTCGAGGTGCACACGCTGCTCAACGGCGAATTCGACGTGCGCCCGGCGGTCATCACCATTCGTTCCGGCGCCGGCGGCGTGGACGCGGCCGACTTCGCCGAGATGCTGCTGCGCATGTACCTGCGCTGGGCCGAGCAGCACAACTACCCGGTGCAGGTGCTCGACGTGGGCTACGCCGAAGAGGCCGGCATCAAGAGCGCGACCATCCAGGTGGATGCGCCGTACGCTTTCGGCACGCTCAGCGTCGAGGCCGGCACCCACCGCCTCGTGCGGATGAGCCCATTCAACTCCGCCGGCAAACGCCAGACCTCGTTCGCCGCCGTCGAGGTGGTGCCGTTGATCGAGCAGACCGAATCGATCGAGGTGCCCGAGAACGACATCCGCGTCGACGTCTTCCGCTCCAGCGGCCCCGGTGGCCAGTCCGTGAACACCACCGACTCCGCCGTGCGCATCACCCACCTCCCCACGGGCACGGTGGTGAGCTGCCAGAACGAGAAGAGCCAGATCCAGAACCGGGCCGCCGCCATGCGCGTGCTGCAGTCCCGTCTGCTGCTGCTGCAGCGCGAGCAGGAGGCCGCCACCAAGAAGGAACTCGCCGGGGTCATCACGGCCAGCTGGGGCGACCAGATGCGCAGCTACGTGCTCGCTCCGTACCAAATGGTCAAGGACCTGCGCACCAACTACGAGGTCAACAACCCCAGCCAGGTTTTCGACGGTGACCTCGACGGTTTCATCGCGGCCGGCATCCGTTGGCGCAAGCAGGCCCCGCAGGATTAGGCGCTCGATCTGTGTCTCCTGTTTCCGGTTCGGTATGTCGGAGTAGGAATTATCAGGATGCCTGCTTAGGCTCAAGGGGCCATGATTCGTTTTGACACCATCACCAAGAAGTATCCGGGAACGAACCGACCGGCACTGGACGCGATCAGCGTCGAGGTGCTGCGCGGAGAGTTCGTCTTTCTCGTCGGTGCTTCCGGCTCGGGGAAGTCCACCTGCCTGCGCCTGGTGCTGAAGGAGGACCGGCCCACCAGCGGCAGCATTCACGTGCTCGGCCAGGACCTCAAGTCGATCTCCAACCGCAAGGTGCCGTACTTCCGGCGCAACATGGGCGTGGTCTTCCAGGACTTCCGGCTGCTGCCGAACAAGAGCGTCTTCGACAATGTCGCGTTCAGCCTGCAGGTCATCGGCAAGTCGCGCGGTTTCATCCAGGAAGCCGTGCCCGACACCCTGGAGATGGTCGGCCTGGCCGAGAAGGCCCTGCGCCTGCCGCACGAACTCTCCGGCGGTGAGCAGCAGCGCGTGGCGATCGCCCGCGCCATCGTCAACAAGCCGCAGATCCTGCTGGCCGACGAGCCCACCGGAAACCTCGACCCCACCACCAGCGCCGGCATCATGGCCCTGCTCGAGCGCATCAACGCCGGCGGCACGACCGTGATCATGGCCACCCACGAGGCCGGCATCGTCGACCAGATGCAGCGCCGCGTGATCGAACTCGTCGGCGGACGCATCGTGCGCGACGAACGCCAGGGCGGCTACGCCACCGCGGCCATCCCGACCGTGGCGGCCGGCACCGGCCGACGCTCGGCCCGGTCGGCGCCCAGCGGCACGTCCAGCGTCGCGCCCGCGGCTCCGGCCCCGGCATCCGTGTTCGCCCCGGCTCCTGCTCCGGCTACGACTCCTGCACCGCCTCCTGCTCCGGCTCCTGCTCCCGCTTCCGTGAACGCGACCGCCGCCGCCGAGGTTCTCCCGGCCGACCATCCGCCGCTCACCTTCCCCGCGGTGCCCGTACGTGCCCCGGAGCTCGCACCTGCGCCTGCGCCTGCCCCGCTCCCGGCCCTGGACACCACGGTCGAACCGGCACCCGTCGACGCTGACGACACCCAGGACGCAAAGACGGATGTCGCCGACGACGCCCCGGTGAGCGACCTCAGCCGCGCCATGACCCGCCCCGTCGTTCCGATCACCCAGCACGACGTGCCGGAGCAGCTGACCCTGGCCGAGAAGCTCGGGCTGCGTGCGCCGGGCGAGAAACCGGACCAGACCGGCGAACAGAATGTAGGACCTACCCGATGAGACTCGGACTCGTGCTCTCCGAAGCCGCCAACGGCCTGCGCCGCAACGCCTCCATGGTCGTCTCCGTGGTGCTCGTGACCTTCATCTCGTTGACCTTCGTCGGCGCCGCGATCCTGATGCAGATGCAGATCGGCCAGATGAAGAATTTCTGGTACGACCGCGCTCAGGTGGGCATCTACATGTGCACCACCATCTCCTCCGGCGAAACGTGCACGGCGGGCGAGGCCACTCCCGAGCAGATCGACACGGTCAAGGCGCAACTCGAATCGCCCACCCTGTCGCCGTTCATCGACAAGTACTACTTCGAGACCCATGACCAGGCTTTCGAGAACTTCAAGAAGCAGTTCGCCGACAACCCCGTCGTCGACTACGTCACAGCGGACCAGCTGAACGAGACGTTCTGGGTCAACCTCGACGACCCGTCCCAATCGGATGTGCTTGTGGAAGGTCTGTCCGGAATTGCCGGCGTGGAGAATGTGGCTGACCAGCGCAAATACCTGGACCAGATCTTCTCGGTGCTCAACGTGGCCAGTTACACCGCGATCGGCATCGCCGCGCTGATGCTCGTGGCGGCCGCCCTGCTGATCGCCACCACCATCCGTCTCTCCGCGTTCTCCAGGCGGCGTGAGCTGGGCATCATGCGGCTTGTCGGCGCATCGAACCGGTTCATTCAAACGCCCTTCATCCTGGAGGGAGTCTTCGCGGCCCTGCTCGGATCACTGCTGGCGGGGGGCGCGGTTCTCGGCGGCGTGTACTGGTTCGTGCAGGGCTATCTGGGTGATCGTCTGACCAACTTCTCGCTCGTCGGCATGCAGGACGCCCTGGTGGTTGTACCCATCCTGCTGGTTGTCGGCGCGGTCCTGGCCGCGTTCTCCGCGCAATTCGCCATCACGCGCTATCTGAAGGTCTGACCCAGCCCGCTCGCCTCGCCCCCAGTGCGCGCTAGACTGATGGGCTGGTCGGCATCGCGTCGGACACACACCGAGTTGAGGAGCATGCCGTGCCCAGGGAAATAGGCGAGAAGGTCGTTTCGACCAATCGCAAGGCACGCCACGATTACCTCATCGAGGAGACCTACGAGGCCGGAATGGTGCTCAGCGGCACCGAGGTGAAGTCGCTCCGGGCCGGACGGGCTTCGCTCGTCGACGGCTATGCCTTCATCGAGAACGGCGAGATCTGGCTCGACGCCGTGCACATCCAGGAGTACGTCGCCGGCACGTGGACCAACCATCCGCCGCGGCGCAAGCGCAAGCTCCTGATGCACAAGCAGGAGATCATCAAGATCAGCCACAAGACCAAAGAGGGCGGCTACACGCTCGTTCCCCTGCGGCTGTATTTCAAGAACGGCAATGCCAAAGTGGAGATCGCGGTCGCGAAGGGCAAGAAGGAATACGACAAGCGCCAGACGCTGCGCGAGCGTCAGGACAAACGCGAGTCCGACCGGGCCATCTCCGCCCGCAAGAACCTGGGCGACTAGCCTTCCAGGCCTGGTCTGTTGTAGACTAAGGGGCTGTACGAAACGGTCGATCAGATCGGGCCGTGCAGAAGGCAACTCAGTAGATTGACAACTCAACAGCGTGTGACAGTAACCCACTTGATTGCCGGAATGAAGGCAGTGAGTGCACATGGGGATGATCGGTTTCGACATTGCCTGCGCAATTATGAGAAGCGGGTCGAGGATGCAGGGTTATCTCGTAAACGATCTCTGCAAAACAATAAGTGCCAAATCAAACCGCACTGACTTCGCCCTCGCTGCCTAAGCGAGCGCACTAAGAAGTCCGCCAGACCGGGAATGCTCTCTACCCGGATCCTGACGTCATTTAGAGAGATTGCTCCTACTCTGAGCCGCGGGGTGTAGGGGGACTTGAACGAGGGCTGGGCTCGTCGGATCAGATGCCAGTGGCAAGTTCCGGGGCCGAGTAGAACGATTTCACTGGATACACCCGTAGAAGGCATATGACCACAGCAGTGGACCGGGGTTCAATTCCCCGCATCTCCACCATCGGTTGCTGTCACACCTATTGAGCGAAAGCCCGCAATCCTCGTGATTGCGGGCTTTTTTCGTTACCCGTACATCTTCCCCGACTGCTGCAGGCCGACCTTCGAGCGGGCGCGAGCGGCACGTTCGCCGACGGCGACGGATGGCTCCGGGTCGTGTGTGCCGTGCCGTGCCTGATCCACGCGGTGACCATTGTTCTCGGCACAGTCTTCCTGCTCCGTGCTCTGCGCGGGATCGCGCAGGCGCGCCCCTTCGACTCCTTCGGCTCACCAACTGGCGCCGTTTCAGCGTCGTGCTGCGCGCCGGCGGAGTGCTGCACGGTCTGGCCGATACGGTCGCGACCGTCTATCTCGCCTCGGGGATCGGCCTGCTCTTCGGTAGCGGGCGGGTCTCCAGTGAACCGCAGGAGCTGTTCTCGATCCGTGCGCAGTAGCAGGCCACTGATGGGGGCGGCATGACGGCCAGCCGCAGACGCGACCGCCCGGATGTACCAAGATAGGGCCGGGAGGAAGTGCATGGCGGCTGGCTGGGTGAAGAAGTGGGTGCCGGGTGTCGATACCGCGCTCAACTACCGGCGCGCGTGGCTGATCCCCGACCTCAGGGCGGGACTCGTGCTGACCGCACTCCTCATCCCGGTGGGCATCGGTTATGCCAAGGTGGCGGGTCTCCCTCCGGAGACCGGCTTGTACGCCACAATCATTCCCCTGGCCGCCTACGCTCTATTCGGTCCCTCGCGCGTGCTGGTGCTCGGCCCCGACTCCGCGCTGGCGCCCATCATCGCCGCCGTGATCCTGCCGCTCGCCCTCGGCGACGGCGACCGGGCGGTGGCGCTGGCCGGTCTGCTGGCGATCATGGTCGGCCTGATCCTCCTGCTGGGCGGACTGCTGCGCCTCGGTTTCGTGACCGACCTGCTGTCCAGGCCGATCCGGGTCGGCTATCTGAACGCCCTCGGGCTGCTCGTGATCCTGTCGCAGTTGCCGGCGCTCCTGGGCTTCTCGATCGACTCGGAGACGCCGTTCAGTGATGTGGTGGCCATCGTCTCCGGTGTCATCGACGGCCAGATCGATCAGACCGCCCTGCTCTTCGGCCTCGGGTCGCTGTCCATCATCGTCGGACTGTCCTGGGGCAAATCACGCATTCCGGGCGTGCTCGTAGCGGTTGTGCTGGCCACAGCCCTGACCGCTTTCCTCGGGCTGCAGGACGAACTGCCCGTGGTCGGGGCGATGCCGCAGGGACTGCCGGCGCCGGCACTCGGCGGCCTGGTCTGGGCGGATGTGGCGGCGCTGGCCCTCCCCGCCCTCGGCGTGGCCCTGATCGCCTTCGCCGACACCGCCGTGCTGTCGCGCACGTTCGCCGCACGGCGCGGCGAGACCGTCGACGGCAGCCAGGAGATGGCCGCCATCGGCCTGGCGAACGTGGCGGGCGGCCTGTTCGGCGGCTTCGCCATCTCAGGGTCGTCGTCGCGCACCCCCGTCGCGGAGAACGCGGGGTCACGCACGCAACTCACCGGCGTCGTCGGGGCGGTGCTGATCGTGCTGTTCATGCTGCTCGTACCCGGCCTCACCGTCTTCCTGCCGTCGGCGACCATCGCCGCGGTCGTCATCGTCGCCGTCGCCGGGCTGATTGACGTGACAGGGTTCATCGCGCTGGTGCGGATGAACAAAGTGGATGCCGCGCTGTCGCTCGCCTCCTTCCTCGGCGTTCTGGTGGTGGGCGTGATCGAGGGCATCGGGGTGGCGATCGCACTGTCGCTCGGAGCGTTCGTGAGCCACTCCTGGCGACCCTACCGGGCTGAACTCGGGCGCATCCACGGGCAGCGCGGGTATCACGACCTGTCCCGGCACCCGGAGGGCGAACGGTTGCCGGGTATCGCCATCGTGCGCTTCGACGCGCCCCTCTTCTTCGCCAACGGCGGCATCTTCGACGACTACGTGCGTCGCGTCGTCACCGAGGCCGGCAGCGATGTGCACACGGTCATCCTGGCGGCCGAGCCGATCACCGACATCGACACGACCGCCGTGGAGGAACTGCTCGAACTCGATGACTTTCTCGCCTCACGCGGGATCACCCTGATCTTCGCCGAGATGAAGGGTCCCGTGAAAGACCACCTGCGCGACTACGGTCTGGCCCGACGGTTCCCGCCGGAACGGTTCGCGGACACCGTCGGCGAGGCCGTCGACGAGGCGACCGGCACCCTGCGCGGGGACCTCGAGGGCACCGAATGGGAGAACGAAGCCTGACGCCCGGCCTGGGTCAGACGCCGGCGAGCCAGAGGTCAGGGCCGAAGATCTCATAGTGGATGCGATCGGCCGGCACGCCGGACCCCAGCGCCTGGGAGCGCAGGCTGCGCATGAACGGGAGCGGACCGCAAAGGTAGACCGAGGCATCCTCGGGGATCGTCACGTTCTCCAGAGACATGAAGCCCTCGTGATGGCCCTCGCTCGGTGTTTCCAACCAGAGTTCCAGCTCGGCCGTCTCCAGGAGGGCAATGTCTTCGCTCATCTGGTCCCGCAAAGCCCAACGCTCGAGGTTGCTCTCGGCATGCAGCACGAGCACTTCGCGCTTCGAGCCGCTGTCCACCAGCGAGCGCAGGATCGACGCGCTCGGCGTGCACCCGATTCCGGCCGAGGCCAGGATCAGCGGACCGGTGCCCTGATCGAGGGTCACGTCGCCGCACGGCACAGAGAGGTTCAGGGTGTCGCCGACCTGCACGTCACGGTGCAGCACGGGGGAGACCTCGCCGTCGGCGTCGAGCTTGGTGGTGAAGACGCGGGTCGTTGCCGTGCCGGCGGAGAGGGAGTACTGGCGCACCTGGCGGATTCCGTCGGGCATGGTGGCCGTGACGCTCACGTACTGGCCCGGCAGGGCGGGCGTCACGGGGGTGTCGTCGGCCGGCTCGAGGGTGAACGTCACAGCGTCGGTGCCGGCGGCCTCTTTCTTCACGACGACCCAGGGCGCGAGCGGCCGGTCGCTGGCGAGGCCGGAGTAGAGACCCTTCTCCATCTTGATCAGGGCGTGGGCCATCAGCCAGTAGACCTCGGTCCAGGCGCCGGCGATCTCGGCCGTGATGACGTCGCTGAGCTCCTCGGCGATGGCCTCGAAGAGGTACTTGTAGACAATGTCATACTGCTCGGGCTGGATATCGAGCGAGATGTGCTTGTGCGCGATGCGGGAGAGCATGGCCTCCGGCGTGGTGTCGGGGTTCTGCACCAGGTAGGTTGCGAAGACGGCGATGCTGCCGGCCAACGCCTGCTGCTGCGATCCGTTCTTCTGGTTGGACCGGCTGAACAAGCCGTCGAAGAGCTCGGGGTGGGCGGTCAACATCCTGCTGTAGAAGTTCTTCGCGATCTCGGGCATACGCTCGCCCACGAGGGGCAGAGTCGCTTCGATGAGGGGCAGTGACTGGGTGGAAAGCATGCGGACTCCAAGCTATTGGGGGACGCTCAAAAGTAGCATTTATAATGCTAATTACCCGATCTGACCGCATTACCCCTGATCGGGGCGGCGTGGCGGCATGGTCGGCGTCGGCAGGGGAACCAGAACCGGCCCGGGGAAGCCGACGTGGGGGAGTTCAGAGATCACGATGTCGTCGAGCTCTGCGTAGAACGCCTCCCGGGCCCGGCGCAGGGCCGTGCGCAGCCCACAGCCCAGGTGGAGCGGGCAGTCGCCGTGGGGCGTTTCGCAGTCGGCCACGTCGGCGCGGGTGTCGAGTCGGCGCAGCAGCCAGCCCACCGTCGCCGCGCGGCCGGCCGGGCTGATGCGCACGCCGCCGGTGCGCCCACGCACCGACTCGACCAGTCCCAGCTCGCGCAGGCGGATGATGGCCTTGCTGACGTGGGTGTACGGAGTGTCCACCGCCTCGGCGATGATGCGGGAAGTCTGCAGGTCGCCCTCGGGGAGGGTCGCCAGAAACATGAGCGCCCGCAGCGAGACGTCCGAGAAGGCGTTGATCCTCATGGACTAACAGTACGGCCGCCGACCGCGGTGCCGCGCGGTCAGCGTGCTGCGCCGGCCAGAGTGCCGGTCACGGGGCCGGCCGGGTCGGTGATCAGGCAGGAGACGTCGGGGCCGGCTCCACCCCAGCTCTGCTCGGTCGGTGTCAGATAGGCGAAATCGAGCGAGGACGAGCGGTAGTCGATCAGGGCGAACTCCGCGAACCGGGACTCGCAGCCTGATTCGGCCGCTGCGGTCACCGAGTCGTCGCCGGGGAAGGCGTCGCCCGGTACCTTGAACCGGCCGAAGACCTCGAAGTCGTGGCTGTCGGCACAGTCGACGACCGGAACGGTCGAGGCGGTCGCGTCCAGTCCCTCCCAGGCCTCGCGCAGGCAATCCCCGACCAGCAGGGTCGACACCTCGGTGACCTGGCCGAGAGCGGAGGCCGGCACGGGCGTCACGCTCCGCACCGGGGTCGGCAGCATGTCTCCGATCACGCTGCAGCCGCTGAGGGCGCCGGTCATCACGCCGGCCGTCAGGACCAGCATCAGCGACCTGACGCCGGGACGAGGGCGCACGGGGGAACGCCGGCGAGCAGGCTGGCGGGCCGACGAGCGGGCAAGCGGCGAGGGCATGGGGTGGGAACTCGGTTAGCGCGCCGGCAGGGTGGGGGGCGCCGCGGCATCCGTTGTCGGAGCTGCCCCGCAAAGGACCTGCAGTGCCGGCTCGTGCAGCAGGCCGTTGGTGGCCAGCGCGCTGCCGTGCCAGGGGCCGGACTGGCCGTCGGCCGAGGTGAACCGGCCACCTGCCTCCTGCACGATGGGGGCGAGGGCGGCCATGTCGTAGGGCTGCAGGTCGTATTCCGCGACGATGTCGAGGAGCCCCTCGGCGAGGAGCATATACGACCACATGTCGCCGTAGGCACGGGTGCGCCAGACCTGACGGGACAGCGTGACGAGCTCGTCGAGGTGTCCGGTCTGGTCCCACTGCTGGATGCTGTTGTAGCTGAGTGAAGCGTCGGCGAGCTCGGCGACACCGGACACCTGCAGTCGCACGGGGGCGGCGCCGGGAGTGCGCTCATCGGTCATCCAGGCGCCGCCACCGGAGCGGGCCCACCAGCGTTTGCCGAGGGCGGGGGAGCTGACCACTCCCACCACCGGGATGCCGTCGACGGCAAGGGCGATGAGGGTGCCCCAGATCGGGATGCCGCGGAGGAAGCCGGCGGTGCCGTCGATCGGATCGATGATCCACTGGCGCACGCTCGTGCCCTCGGTGCCGAATTCCTCGCCGAGGATACCGTCGGCCGGGCGGCGTTCGGCCAAAGCCGTGCGGATGGCACGCTCGACGGCCTGGTCGGCATCCGTCACCGGGGTGCGGTCGGGTTTGGTCGTCACGACGAGGTCCATCGCGGTGAACCGGTCACGCGAAATCGCATCGGCCAGATCGGCGAGCTCGATCGCTTGCAGAAGGTCGTCGTCGAGGGAGTAATTCTGAGTCTGGGTCACAGTCCAAGACTAGTAATTCTGGCGCGACTCACCGGTTTGTGCCTCGATTGGCGCCGGGGGCAATCCGGCTGTTAGTATCTAGAGTCGGTTCGGGTCGCCCCGGATCGGAGAGAAAAAGAATAAGCACCTCTAGCTCAATTGGCAGAGCAACTGACTCTTAATCAGTGGGTTCCCGGTTCAAGTCCGGGGGGGTGCACCATCAGGAAAAGGCCAGGCCCGTTGCAAACGGGACCCGGCCTTTTTTGTACTCGCTAGCCTGATTTGCAGTCCACAGAACCTTCAGCGTAAGGCGGAAAAAATCAGATCTGCACGAGCCACTAAGGACAGGTCCCACGCGGTTCGAATCTGGCACGATGTCATAGTCAATTGGCTCCTGGCATCGCCCCTGATCATCAATGGGGCGCATCGGTCTCGGCTGCTCAGCCTTGCCGGGATGAACGTCAGAGGTTCCCGAGTGTTGAAAGGGGTCTCGTTCGGATCCAGGATGGTCGTTCTGAAGCCCGGCGCCTTCGTGAATGAGGGCTGCTACTTCGACGGGAATGAGCGCGTGGTCATCGGGCGCGCGGCTGTGGCCCAGGGTGTGCGATTCGTCACGAGCACCCATGAGATCGGACCAAGCGAGTTCCGAGTCGGGCCGCTGGTGACCAAGCCCATCCATGTCGGCGATGGAGCCTGGATCGGTGCCTTCGCCACCATTCTGCCCGGTGTCACGATCGGCAATGGGGCCATCGTGGCCGCCGGCAGCGTGGTGACCAGGGACGTTGAGCCCAACACCGTCCATGGTGGCGTGCCGGCTCGACTGATCAGGTCGCTGGAGGGCTAGCTGACCCGGTGATCGAACAAGCCTCGCCGAGATAGAACGGAACTTCGAAAAAACATTGACAAATAGGTGACAGACTCTCGACTACACCTACTATTCCTGGTATTCTCGAATCATGACCACCACCGCAGACGACCTCAGACAGGCAACGGATGCCGTCGCCCGCCTGGGCTCCTCCTGCGCCGACTACGAGGCTCTTCCCGACGCCGAAGTGCTGGCCGGTCAGAGGCAGATCGCGGCAGCCCGGCGGCTTCTCGACACCCGCTCGGCGTGGATGGCCGCGACCATCGCCCGTCGCTCCCGGCCCGAGCTCGGCCACTCCGGCCTGGCCGCGCAGCAGGGGTTCCTCTCACCCGAGGCACTCATCCAGACGGTGACCGGGTCGACGAAGAACGACGCGTTCAAGCTCGTCGCGGTCGGCCTGATGATGGCCGATGCTGAAGCAGCGGAGAAACGCGTCGAGGCAGCCGTGGAGTCGCCCGACAGCGATCCCGGTCTTGTCGCGGCGTTCGTCGCGAAGGTTCCGTGGCAGGCGCCGATCGCCCGGGCGGTCACCGCCGGCAGCCTCTCGGTCGATGCGGCTGAGTCGATCCGTTCCGGCCTCGGCGAGATCGATGCCGCGGTCACCGCCGAGAGGCTCGGCACCGCCCTCGAGTCCCTCCTTGTCGAGGCCGCGTCACTGAACGCAGATCAGGTCTTCAAACTCGCACGGCGGATGCGCGACCAGCTCGACGAGGCCGGCATCGCCGACCGGGAGAAGCAGGCTCACGACGACCGGTTCCTGCGCGTGTACCGGCTCGGCAACGGCAAGGTGCGCCTGCACGGGCTCTTCGCTCCGGAAGACGGCGAGTTCGTGCTCTCGACTTTCGACTCCGTGACCAGCCCGCGCCGTGGTGGCGTGCGCTTCGTCGACAAGGAGAAGGCCGCCTGGGCCAAGCGCGTCCAGGATGACCCCCGCAGCACGGAGCAGATCGCCGCCGACGCCCTGGTGCAGCTGCTGAAGATTGCCGGTGAGGCCGACCAGGGCCGCGTCTTCGGCGGCCGCCGCCCCTCGGTGCGGGTGCTCGTCACCGAGAAGGCCGTGAAGTCGGGCCAGCCAGGCACCCCGGGGGCCGCCACTGCTCGCGAATCCGCCGCCCACGGGCAGATCGAGGGCAACCCCGTCCCGATCTCGCAGGAGACCATCGACCGGTTGCTCTGCGACACCGGAACCCGCGGCATCCAGGTCGACGACACCGGCCAGATCATCAACGTCGGCCGTGACCAACGCCTCTTCACCGAAGCGCAGCGCGCCGCGATGGGGGTCCGCGACGGGGGCTGCCGGTGGGTCGACTGCGATAGATCGCCCGCGTGGACCGAAGCGCATCACATCAACGAATGGTTGAAAGACAACGGCTACACCGACCTCGCCGACGGAGTGCTGCTCTGTCACCCGCACCACCTGTTGCTGCACAACCAGCACTGGAGCATCATCCGCACCGGCAACGACTACTGGCTCCGGCCACCGGTCGAGGTCGACCCGGAGCAGATCCTCATCGCGCTGCCGAGCAAGCGGGCGACGCTGTAGGAGTTGGTGTCTGGTGTCTGGTGTCTGGTGTCTGGTCTCTGGTCTCTGGTCTCGACAAGCTCGACCTCCGGGTGGGTCTCGACGGGCTCGACCTCCGGGTGGGTCTCGACGGGCTCGACCGCCGGGTGGGTCTCGACGGGCTCGACCTCCGGGTGGGTCTCGACGGGCTCGACCACCGGCCGGGGCTATTCTGTCTGCGGTGCCACCGAGGTGGCACGAACGAGGCCAGTCGAGACACGAGACGTGAGGAGAACGGATGCTGTCGAGCTACCTGATCGCCGAAGCCTACGGACACATCCGGGGCATTGTGCATGTCGTGCTCGAGGATGCCGACGAGCAGCTGCTGACCTTCCGCCCCGACCCGGAGGCGAACAGCATCGCATGGCTGATCTGGCACCTGACCCGGGTGCAGGATGACCACCTGTCCGAGATCATGAACGAGGAGCAGCTCTGGGAGAGCGCCGGCTGGGCTGACAGGTTCGCGCTCCCATTCGACCGAGCGGCCACCGGCTACGGGCAAACCGCTGAGGAGGTTGGGCAGGTGCGCGCTGACGCATCCGTTCTGGCCGGATACTACGACGCCGTGCACTCCCGCACCGTCGCCTGGCTGCCGACTCTCACCGCGGCAGATTTCTCCCGCATCGTCGACACCCGGTGGACCCCGCCGGTCACCCTAGCGGTGCGCCTGATCAGCGTTCTCGCCGACGATCTGCAACATGCCGGCCAGGCTGCCTACGTGCGTGGGCTCGCGGAACGGGCAGGGCGGTGAGAGCACTCGCGGGGATACATGTGGGGAGACACGCGGCCGACGGGTCCGGTCACTGCGTCAGCCGCTTCCAGGCATACTCGTTCTCCGGCCGACCCGGTGTTCCGTAGCGAGGCGACCGGTCCAGCGACCCGGTGTCGGCCAGATGCTCCAGGTAGCGCCTGGCCGTCACCCGCGAGATTCCCAGCTGTTCCATGACCTCACTGGAGGAGACCGGGGCGGTCTGCAGCTTGAGGAACTCGATCACCGCGCCGAGGGTGCCCTCCGACAATCCCTTCGGCCGGGGCAGTTCGGTGGGCGTGCGCAGGCTGGCAAAGGCGTGATCCACATCGGTCTGGCTGGTCACCACGGACTGGCTGCCCAGCTGCTTCCGGAACTCCCGGTACTGCACCAGCTTCTGCGCGAATGTCGCATACGTGAACGGTTTGATCAGGTACTGCACGATCCCGGCCGCGACGGCACCCCGCACGATCTGCAGTTCGCGCACCGCCGTGATGGCGATGATGTCCGTGGTCAGGCCGGCCGCGCGCATCCGTCGGCTCACGTCGAGGCCATGCAGATCCGGCAAGGTCATATCCATCAGCACAAGGTCGATGGGCGTGCCGGCGGATGCGGCGGCGGTGAGGGCGCGCAGCGCGGAGTGGCCGTTCCCGGCCGTGCCCGCGTGCACGAATCCGGTCAGACGACCGAGATAGGCCGCGTGAGCCTCGGCCGCGATGGCTTCGTCTTCGACGACGAGCACACGGATGTCCCGGTCAGCCATGGAAGCCCGTCGTCCTCGTCGCGAGGCCGGGTTCGTCCGCCGCGCGGGACGGCGCCGGCTGCCAGGGGAGGGTGACCGTGAACACGGCCCCGTCGCGGCGGCTGATGCCCAGGCTGCCGCCGAGCCGGTTCACGGTCTGCCGCACCAACGCGAGGCCGAGGCCTCGGCCGAAGGTGCCGGGTTCCTTGGTGCTGTAGCCACGACGGAGGATGTCGGTCACGGCGTCCGGGGCGACGCCGGGCCCGGAATCGGCCACCTCGATCACCACCGCTGTGCCGGTGGACGTCACCGCGAGGTGTACCCGGCGAGGAGCCTCCCCGCCGGCGGCAGCGTCCAGCGCGTTGTCGACCAGGTTGCCCACGACCGTGACCAGGTCCTGTGCCGACAGTCCTGACTCGGCGAGCGTGCCCGCGGCCTCGACCGTGAGCAGCACCCCCAATTCGCTGGCCTGGGCGAACTTGCCCATCAGCAGGGCGCTGAGCACGGGCTCGTCGACCGAGTCGATCATGTCGTCGGTGAGCTGCTGGCTGAGCTCCAGGTCCTGGGTGGCGAAATCGAGGGCTTCGGCGCCACGACCGAGCTCCATCAGGGAAACGATGGTGTGCAGGCGGTTGGCGTGCTCATGAGTCTGGGCGCGGAGGGCATCCGAGAGCGTGCGCATCAACCGCAGCTCGCTGTCGAGCGACTGCAGGTCGGTGTGGTCGCGGATCGTGGCAACCCAGCCCATCGGAGCGGGTTTGGTTCGACCGCTGCCCGGTTTCAGCGCCGGCTGCTGGCTGACGACCAGCACGCGCTCGTCGGTGACGTAGATCTCGTCCAGGGCCGGACGGCCGCTCTGCAGCAGGTCGCTGAGGGCCGGCGGAAGGTTCAACCGGTCCAGGCTCTGGGTGGTGGTCGCGACGACGGACGCCCGTTCTGCGCCCATGGGGCGTGGCGGCAGGCCGAGCAGCCGGGCGGCCTGATCGTTGTACAGCACGACCTCCCCGGTCAGGCCGACCAGCACGAGACCCTCCCGCACGGAGTGCAGCACGGAGTCGTAGTACACGAAGAGTTGGGCGAGCTGCTCGGGACCCCAGCCGAGCGTGACCCGGCTGAGGTAGCGGCCGAGGAACCACGCGGCGACCGTGCCGGCGGCCAGCAGGATCAGGGCCACGCCGAGCACGGCCGGCAGGCGCGCGCTCAGGGCGATGGACAGGTTGCTCGTCTTGACCCCCGCGGCCACCAGAGCGAGCACCGTGCCATCGTCGTCGGTGACCGGCACGACGGCCCGCACCGACGGCCCCAGGGTGCCGGTGGTCACCTCCGTGAACGCCTCCCCGGACAGGGCCGGCTCGACGGCACCGATATAGGGCTGGCCGATCTCCGACTCGGTCGGGTGGGTCCAGCGGGTGCGGTCGGGCGACATGATCGTGATGAAGTCGAGGGCGGCATCCGCCGTGACGGCCAGGGCGTAGGGCTGCAGCACCGCACTGGGATCGGCCGTGCGGCTGGCGTCCTGCACGAGGGGGTTGTCGGCAATGGTGCTGGCGACCGACAGCATCCGTTCCTCGGCCGCCACGAAGCCGCGGTCTCGGGCGTCGACGAACGCTGCGGTGCCCACGAACACGGTCATCGCGATGATGAACAGGGCGTTCGCCAGAAACAGGCGGCGCGCGATGCTCCAGCCTGGCCCCATTGCATCCTTCTCTCGCGTGCACACCGTGGTGCTGCGGCCGGTCGTGACCAATATGACCGCAACAGTGACGCGGGCGCTTCGGTCGACCAGTGTGAAATGCACCACGGATGGCCCGGACGCACCAGCGCCCCACCCCAGCCTAGTTACTAGACAAAGGAGTCTTTTATGGCGTCACTGCCTCCCGCTCGTGTCGACAAGTCCACGAAAAAGTTGGACAAGTCCCACTACCTGTACATGGCGGTCATCGTCGCCGTGATTCTCGGCGTCGTCGTCGGGCTGCTCTTCGGCGGCAAGGACGGCTTCGCCGTCTCGCTCAAACCGCTCGGCGACATCTTCATCGCGCTGATCAAGATGATGATCTCGCCGATCATCTTCTGCACCATCGTCCTCGGCATCGGATCCATCGCGAAGGCGGCCACGGTCGGCAGGATCGGCGGGTTGGCCCTCGGCTACTTCCTGATCATGTCCACCTTCGCCCTCGCGATCGGTCTCTTCGTGGGCAACCTGGTCAAGCCGGGCGCGGGGCTGGACCTCAACGCGACCGCGTTCGTGCCGCCGGAGGCAGCGGAGACGAACTTCTTCCTCGGCATCATCCCCACCACCCTGTTCTCGTCGCTGACCGCCGGCAACATCCTGCAGACTCTGCTTGTCGCCCTGATCGCCGGCTTCGCCCTGCAGAAGATGGGTCCGGCCGGCAAGCCGATCCTCGAAGGCATCGCGCACGTGCAGGCCCTGGTCTTCCGCATCCTGATCATGGTGATGTGGCTCGCGCCGATCGGTGCCTTCGGCGCCATCGCCGCCGTCGTCGGCGCGACCGGTATCCAGGCTGTGATCAGCTTGTTCACCCTGATGGGTGCTTTCTACGCGACCTGCATCCTCTTCATCGTGGTCATCCTGGGCGGGCTGCTCAAACTGGTCACCGGCGTCAACATCTTCAAGCTGATGCGTTACCTCGGTCGTGAATACCTGCTGATCTTCTCGACGTCCTCCTCCGAGGCGGCCCTGCCGCGGCTGATCGCCAAGATGGAGCACCTGGGCGTCTCCAAACCCGTCGTGGGCGTCACGGTCCCCACCGGCTACTCCTTCAACCTCGACGGCACGGCGATCTACCTGACCATGGCTTCGCTGTTCATCGCCACGGCCATGGGTCAGCCGCTCGCCCTGGGGGAGCAGATCGGGCTCCTCGCCTTCATGATCATCGCCTCCAAGGGTGCCGCCGGCGTGTCCGGTGCCGGCATCGCGACCCTCGCCGCCGGACTGCAGGCCCACGCTCCGCAGCTGCTCGACGGGGTCGGCTTCATCGTGGGGATCGACCGGTTCATGTCCGAGGCCCGCGCACTCACGAACTTCACCGGTAACGCCGTGGCCACCGTGCTGATCGGTTCCTGGACCAAGGAGATCGACCGTGATCAGGTCGACCGCGTGCTCAGCCGGGAGGAACCGTTCGACGAGACCACCATGATCGCCCACCACCACACGCCGAGCGCCGCCGAGACGGCGGCCACGACGGAGAAGGCCGCCCAGACGGCGGCGCTCACGGTCTGATCCTGCTCCGGCACGGATGTCCGCGGCGCAGGTTGTGGAAGTGGGCGCACGTTCTATCGTGCGCCGGCTTCCACAACCTGCGCCGCGAATGCGTTAACCTGCGCGGTGGGAGTTAACCGAAACGAAACCTGAGCGTCACCCGCACCGGCTGAACCAGCCCTTATCGTTGCCGTAACCCGCTGCGGGTCGCCACCCTCTTCACCGCAGCACCCCGAGCGCCGACGACGCCGCACGGTGCGTGTCCGCACGCCGGAGAGCCCCTACCTCCGGCCACCGCGAGTCACCCGCCCCCGCCGGAGTCGCCACGCGTCGTCTTCCGGCCTACCCGCAGCGCCCGTCTCCTCTTCCCCGAAAGAGAACACCGAATGACGACCCTTCATTCGCGGCCGCAGCTTTCTGCGCCCCCGCTCGAGATCGAAGCCCCGCACCCGGCCGCAACCTCCGACCTGGCCCCTGCCTCCTCAGCGGTGCTCCGGCCGGAACCGTCCCTGCTCGCCCGGCCGCCGGACCCCGGCCGGGCCCAGTCACCCTCGCTGGTGATGCTCGTGCTGATCGCGACCCTCGGCATTCTCGCCTACGCGAATTTCCTGCTCAACCCGTCCAACCGCGGAGACTGGCTGCCCTACTCGATGGTGCTCCTCGCCGAATCGATCCTGATCGTGCAGGCACTGCTGTCAATGTGGACGATTCTGTCCGCCTCCAGGGACCCGCGTGACTTCGCCTTCCACCTGGCGAGGGAGAGCCTGTTCCGTTCGAGGGAGATCGCCCGCGATGGATTCTCGATGGCTCCCCACCGCTGGGCGATGTACCTCGGCGACGCCCCGATCACGGTGGACGTGTTCATCACCACCTACGGAGAAGACCCGGCGGTCATCCGTCGCACGGTCACCGCCGCGGTCGCCCTTCGCGGTGCGCACACGACCTGGGTGCTCGACGACGGACGCTCCGACGCGGTACGCGAGCTGGCAGCCGAGGCCGGGGCGCGCTATCTGCGACGCCTGAGCAGCAACGGGGCGAAGGCCGGCAACGTGAACCATGCGCTGGCGTTGAGCAAGGGCGACTTCTTCGTGATCTTCGACGCCGACTTCGTGCCCGACCCCGAATTCCTGGTCGAGACCGTTCCGTTCTTCACGGATGCCTCGGTCGCCTTCGTGCAGACACCGCAGTCCTACGGCAACCTGCACACGGTCATCTCCCGTGGCGCCGCGTACATGCAGTCAGTCTTCTACCGCTTCATCCAGCCCGGCCGCAACAGGTTCAACGCGGCCTTCTGCGTGGGTACCAACGTGATCCTGCGCCGCACCGCCATCGACGACGTGCACGGGCTCTACACCGGGTCGAAGTCGGAAGACGTGTGGACGACCCTGATGCTGCACGAACGGGGCTGGCACACCATTTTCATCCCCCAGGTGCTGGCCGTCGGCGCCGCCCCGGAGTCGGTGGAGGCCTACACCAAGCAGCAACTACGCTGGGCGACCGGCGGGTTCGAAATCCTGTTCCAGCACAACCCGCTGAGCTTCCGGCGCCGGCTCACCCTCGACCAGCGGTTGCAATATCTCGTCACGGGCACGTTCTACTTCACCGGCATCTGCCCGCTGCTGCTGCTGCTCGTGCCGCCGCTGGAGATCTTCTTCGATCTGCGCCCGATGAACCTCAGCACGACGGTGTTCACCTGGCTGCTCTACTACGCCGGCTTCTACGTGATGCAGATCCTGCTGGCCTTCTACACGATGGGATCGTTCCGTTGGGAGACGCTCATGCTCGCCACGGCATCCTTCCCCATCTACGTGGCTGCGCTGGTCAATGTGCTCGTCGGTCGGGAGCAGAAATGGAGTGCCACGGGCGACCGGTCACGGGCCAGTTCGCCATTCAATTTCATGATTCCGCAGGTGTTGTTCTTCGTCTTCCTGCTGCTCACCTCGGTCGTCGCCATCTGGCGGGATGTGGGGAACGGCGTGCCGACCCTGGCCATGGCGTGGAACGTGACCAACACCATCGTGCTGGGCAGCTTCGTCGTTGCGGCCGCCCGCGAGGCCCGGCTGCAGCGCCGCGCCGGCAGGGCGGTGATCCGATGACGTGGCAGAGCCGACTCAAGCTGGTCGTCGGGCTGATCGGCGTGTTCGTGCTCGTGGCGGGGCTGACCCTCGTGTTCAATCAACGCCAGGCTCAGGCCACCAGCCGGTCGGCCGCCATCGAGGCGGAGCGGTTCCCGGTGGGCACCGACTACGGCGGCACCGTGCTCGAACGTTTCGTCAGCGAGAACGAGCGCGTGCTCGCCGGCCAGCCCCTCTTCACCCTGCAGAGTGCCAGCCTGCAGGCCGACCTGGCCGAGGGCCTGATCAAGGCGAACACCATCGCCTATTCGGTGACGACGGATGGCGTGATCACCCTCACCGCAGCCGTCACCGGAACCGTCTCGGACATCACGACCGAGCGCGGCTCCTTCGTTCAGGCCGGCCAGGTCCTGGCCACTGTCGACCGGGAGGGTTCGCTGTTCGTTTCGGCGGAGTACGTTCTGTCGAGCCGGGACTACTCCAGGATCGAGGAGGGCGCAGAGGTGGACATCCTGTTGCCGAACCAGCGGATGGTGCGCGGCACCGTGGAATCCCTCGACGTGGAGACCCAACTCGGCCAGGCCAGGACCCTGGTGCGCGTGACCAGCACCGGGCTCAGAGATGGTGAGGACAACGGCCTGGTGGCCCGCGGAACGCCGGTGACCGCGCGACTGCTGCTGCGGGACGACGGGATTCTCGCCGGGGTCGGCGACGGTTTCGTCGACTTTCTGCGCAAGATCGGACTCTGAGATGCATCGTCTCAGCCGTCGGGCGACCACCCTGCTGACGGCGCTGCTGGTGAGTGTGCTGCTGCTGACCGGTTGTGAACCGGCGGCGGGCCCGTCTGGCCCGCCGCCCGGTGCCCGCACGTCGAACGCGGAGGGCAGTGGTGCGGAGGCGGGCAGCACGGAGGTTGTGAGCAGCGACGCGGCAATCGGGCCACTCGTCGGCGCCGTACCGCAGCGCACGCTGAAGCCGCTGCCTGCTGCCCGCCTGGCACCGGGGCTGATCCCACCGACGAACCGCTGGTTCTCGGGCCTCGTCTACGGGCAGCCGTCGATGCCCGTCTTCCCGCTGCCATTGTCGTTCCGGCTGGATGCGGGCGGATTCGCGTTCGGTGTGCCGACCGTCACAACATCCGCCAAGCTGATCGCGGGCGGCTTCACCGGGCACATTGCTGCGGACCTGGGTGCCGACACGCAGACCGTGACCGCCTATGACGAGGCGTCTGTCACCATCACGGCCCGCCGAAACGGCACAGACCTCGGGCGCACCGTGATCGCCCGGGGCTCGCCTTTCGTCACCTTCACGGCGGAGCAGCCCACTGTCGTCTCGTTGGGAACCTCGTTCGCCGCCGCCGCCGGGGCGGGCCGCGCGTGGACCGCGACGATCGCCGGCAGCACCTACGGACTGGTCAGCGGGGGAGTGCTGGATCCGGCGGGAACCGCGCTCACTCTGCAAACCGATCAGGTTGCTACCTGGTTTGCGCTCGCCGAGGGTGGGGCGCTCGCCGACTTCGTCGCCGCGGCCGGGCATCCGATCACCGCCACGGATGTCGCCTACGAGCTCGCCGATGGCCGGGCCCGCACCCGGCTCTCCTACCAAACCCCGGACGGCGGCGACACGCTCGCGGTAGCCATGCCGCACCAGTCCGGGCAGTCCGCGAGCCGGTGCGACTCGGGAACGTACCCCAGCATCTTCGGCGAACTGCGCGTCTGCGCCGGTGCCAACCTGGACTGGTCGGTCGACGAGGTGACGCCGAAGGGATCACTCGACCTCTCGGGCGTCGACGAGACCTGGCGGGTTCGCCTGGCCAAGCAGGTGGAGGAGGACATCGCGGCATCGCCCGGCCTCGCCGCCGACACCTACTTCGGTGGAAAGTCCCTGTTCCGGGCCGCCAATCTGCTCAGTATCGCCGAGCAGGTCGGGGCCGACGACGCCGCCGCCGAGATCCGCGGCCGACTCGTCGACGCCCTCACCGAATGGACCGAGCCGGGCGGATGCCTCCAGCGCGACCAGCGCTGTTTCGTCTACGACCCCGAGGCATCCGGCGTTGTGGGGCTGACGCCCTCCTTCGGATCCGATGAGTTCAACGACCACCATTTCCACTACGGATACTTCCTCTACGCCGCGGGGGTCGTGGCTGCCGGCGACCCCGCGCTGGCCGAGCGCTGGGCGCCGGTGCTCAACCTGCTTGCAGCCGACGTGGCCACCAGCGCGCCGAGCCGCTACTTCCCCGTGCGCCGCGTCTTCGACGCCTACTCCGGCCACTCCTGGGCGGGCGGAACTGCCCCGTTCGGCGACGGCAACAACCAGGAATCAAGTTCAGAGGCCGTGACCGCGTGGAACGGCCTGGCCCTCTGGGCCGCGGCGAGCAACCAGCCCGGCCTCGCGGCCGACGCCGGGTGGATGCTGTCGGCCGAGGCTGCATCCGCCCGCGCCTACTGGACCGACTTCCCTCTCGACCCGGTCAGTCAGAGTGCCTTCGAACACACCATCACCTCGTTGGTCTGGGGTGGCAAACGCGACTACGCCACCTGGTTCAGTGCCGAGCCGAGCGCCATGCTGGGCATCGTGGTGCTGCCGATGAGCCCGGTTGCCGACTATCTGGGCGTCGATCCGGCCCGGGTGCGGGTCAACCTGGCCGACTCGGCACCCGATGGCTACGACGTGCTTTTCGGGGACTATCTGCTGATGTACTCGGTGCTGGCCGGGCCGGAATCCGCTGCCGCGGCCCTCGACCTCGCCATTGCGCTGCCCGATGAGCGCATCGATGACGGCAACAGCCGGTCCTACCTGCTGGCGTGGATTCTGGCGCACCAGAAGCCCTGACATCGAAGATTCTTCGACGCAAAAGCCCCCTGTGTTACCGTTGGAGCTGGTCTTACGACCCTTCACCAGGACGCGAATGTGCAGCCGACGACCCTATCGGGACCGGCCGCCTCGTATGGTGAGGCCCTGACGGAAGCGATCCCAATGATCGCCCCAGCCCACGCTGTCCATCGCGTCGAGGCCGGTCACGGCCTACCCGTCCGACACAGCGTGCATCCGTTTCGTCGGCCGTGATTCGGCCCCGCCCGGTGTGCACCGGGAGAATCCGTGACCGAAACTATTGCCGTGAAGGCAGATCGACTGTACAAAGCGTTCGGGCGTCGCCCGCACGAGGTCGTCAAGAAACTGAAGGCTGGGGCAAGCCGCGACGCGGTGTCCTCGCTGGGTACCGCCGCCGTCATCGACGCCTCCTTCGAGGTGCGCCGCGGCGAGATCTTCGTCGTGATGGGACTGTCCGGTTCGGGCAAATCCACCCTGATCCGCATGCTCAACGGGCTCCTGGACGCCACGTCCGGCACCGTGACCGTGGCAGGCCAGTCGATCACCGGCATCTCCGCAGCAGCGCTGCGTGAGGTGCGCCGCAAGAACATCTCCATGGTCTTCCAGCATTTCGCGCTGCTGCCGCACCGCACGGTGATCGACAACGTCGCCTACGGTCTCGAGGTGCAGGGGATCGGCCGGGAGGAGCGACTGGCCAGGGCGCGCACGATCATCCGCCTGGTGGGGCTCGACGGCTGGGCTGACAGCCTGCCCTCGGAGCTGTCCGGCGGAATGCAGCAGCGCGTCGGCCTCGGCCGAGCCCTTGCCGCCGACACCGACGTTCTCCTGATGGACGAGGCCTTCTCCGCCCTCGACCCGCTGATCCGCCGCGAAATGCAGGAACAGCTGATCGAGCTGCAGGCTGAGCTGGGCAAGACCATCATCTTCATCACCCACGACCTCAACGAGGCCATGTTCCTCGGCGACCGCATCGCCGTCATGCGCGACGGCAGGATCGTGCAGATCGGCACGCCCGAGGAGATCCTGACCGACCCGGCCAACGACTACGTCGCCCAGTTCGTGCAGGATGTCGACCGCGCCCGGGTGCTGACCGCGGCCAGCGTGATGGAGCCTGTTCGGTCCGTTGTGACGATCACCGGCGGCCCCCGTGCGGCGCTTCGCACCATGCGAGACCTGCAGACATCCGCCACGTTCGTGCTGAACCGCGACCGCAGCTTCGCGGGCGTGGTTCGTGACCGCGACGTGCTGGGGCAGGTCAAGGCCGGTGAGACCGACCTCCGCGCCATCGTGCGCACGGATGCGATCTCCGTCAGCCCGGACACCCCTCTGGTCGACCTGGTCGAACCGTCGGTCGGCAGCGACCTGGCCATCGCCGTGGTCGATGAGAAGAACCGGCTGCTCGGCGTCATCCCGCGGGTGACCCTGCTGGCCGCACTCGGCAACGTGAGCACGAACACGGGCGACCTGCCCGTGATCGAGCCCCCGGCGACGATCTCCATCAGCGTGATCACCGAGACACTCCGAGACACCGCTCTGGAAGGAGCCGACCTGTGAACGACTTCCGACTTCCCCTGGGCACCCTCGTCGAGGGGTTCATCGACTACGTCACCGAGACCTTCGGTTTCTTCTTCGGCTTCATCAAGGTGGTCTTCGACGGCGCGTACGAGTTCGTCGACCTGCTGCTGGTCTCGCCGCCCTTCTGGGTGATCGTGCTGCTCGCGGCGGGGCTGGCCCTGGCCACCCGCGGCTGGAGGTTCATGGCCGGCTCCATCGTGGGACTGCTCGTGATCGTGGGCGTCGACCAGTGGGAGAACGCGATGGACACCCTCGCTCTCGTGCTCGTCGCCAGCCTGCTCGCGATCGCGTTCAGCGTGCCGCTCGGCATCCTGGCTGCGAAGTCCAGCGTGGCGTCGGGCATCATCCGCCCGATCCTCGATTTCATGCAGACCATGCCGGCCTTCGTCTACCTGATTCCCGCGCTGATTCTGTTCCGCGTGGGCGTCGTGCCCGGCATCGTGGCCACGATCATCTTCGCGATGGCTCCCGGTGTGCGCTTGACTGAGCTGGGCATCCGCGGTGTCGACCACGAGGTCGTCGAGGCCGGAGCGGCCTTCGGCGCCTCGCCGTGGCGCATCCTGCGCCAGATCCAGTTGCCGTTGGCGATGCCCACCATCATGGCCGGCGTCAACCAGGTCATCATGCTCTCGCTGTCGATGGTCGTCATCGCGGGCATGGTCGGCGCCGGCGGCCTGGGCGCCCAGGTGGTCGCCAGCCTGAACCGCATCGACGTGTCGCTCGGTTTCGAAGCCGGTCTGGCCGTCGTGATCCTCGCCATCTTCCTCGACCGCCTCACGGCGGCGCTGGGCACCGGCGACACTCCGGTCGGCCGCATCCTGACGGCCCGCAAGCGCCGCGCCCAGCAGGCGCTGGCCGCCTGAACCGCACCCACACACTGACCTGCCGAATCACCTGATTCTCTGCTTGACCCCGGTCGCCCGCGAGGGTGACACGAAAGGAAATACATGAAGAACCGATCACTGTCCCTCATCGCCCTCGGAGCTGTCGGGCTCCTCGCTCTCAGCGGCTGCGCCTCCGCCGAGGCCGCCGTCGTCGGCGACGGCAACAAGGACCAGAAAGACATCACCATCGCTGTGTTCAACGGCTGGGACGAGGGCGTCGCGGTCTCCGAACTGTGGAAGGCCATCCTCGACGAAAAGGGCTACAACGCCGAGTTGGAATACGCCGACGTCGCCCCCGTCTACTCGGGCCTCTCCAGCGGCGACTACGACCTGAATATGGATGTCTGGATGCCGGAGACCCACGCCGCCTACGTGAAGGAGTACGGCGATGACATCGTCGACCTCGGCGCGTGGAACGAGGAATCCCGGTTGACCATCGCGGTCAACGAGGATGCCCCGATCGACTCCCTCGCCGACCTCGCCGCCAACGCGGACAAGTTCAACAACACCATCGTCGGCATCGAGCCCGGCGCCGGACTGACCCTGGCCACCACCGACCGGGTCATCCCCACCTACGGCCTCGAGGACATGGAATACCTGACCTCCTCGACCGCCGCCATGCTCACCGAGCTGACCGCCGCCACGAAGGCCGGAGAGAACATCGTCGTCACCCTGTGGGAACCGCACTGGGCCTACGGCTCCCTGCCGATCAAGACGCTCGAAGACCCTGAGGGCACCCTCGACAACACCGAGGCCCTGCACAGCTACGCGAAGGCCGACTTCGCGAAGGACTTCCCGCAGGCCACCGAGTGGATCAAGGGATTCGAGATGGACCTCGACAAGCTGTACACGCTCGAGAAGGCCATGTTCGTCGACTACGACGGCCAGGACTATGAGCCGATCGTGGCGAAGTGGATCTCCGAGAACCAGGAGTACGTGGACTCGCTGACCAGCAAGTAACACGGCAACCCGCGCTCCGTATGAGCCGGATCAGAAGGGCTCAGGTCACCACGACCTGGGTCCTTCTCTCTTTTTCCGGTCGATGACAGTTACCGGGACGTTGTCTGTCACCGACGCAGAGCGGATGCGATCAGGCCGGCCCAGGCTGCGACCCGGGTGTCCTCGCCCGGCGCCAGGGCACCGGCGCGTTTGTCGACCTTGAACCCCGTCGGTGGCGCCACGACATGGGCTCCGGCCTTCTCCAGCGCGCGGGACATACGGCCTGCAGAATTGCCGTGAAGCGACCGGCGCGCCCGGGTGTCGAAGGCGGCGGCCCGAACGCCCCTCAGCGTGCCGGGGCGGAGTTGGGCGAGGAAGGCCTGCAGTCGGGGCGGGGAGCGCCAGCCGGCGACCGGGCTGCCGACCACGAGCAGCTTCACGCCGGTCAGACTGTCTGGGCCCAACCCCGCGACCGGAACCGCGCTCGTGCCCTCGCCGAGTTCGACGGCAACGGTCTCGGCAACGGACTCTGTGGTGCTGGACAGCACAGCGGTGTCGGAGTTCACATCAAAGATGACCAGGATGCTCACGCCGTCCTCCACTGATCGGGTGCTGACCGGTTCAGTGTGCTCCGCCACCGCGGGCCGGGCAAGGCCGTCGGCTACGGGGTGCGCTCCGTCAGGAATTCCGCGAGTTCGCGGCTGATTTCGGCGGCCACGACATCCGTCGACGCGGTGGCCACGCCGTCACCGTTCTCCACGCCGTAGTCGCCGAACCGTGCGTGGTTGGCGCCCTCGATTTCGACGAAACGGGTGTCCGAGGGGAGAAGGTCGGCGCTGTCGGCGATATCTTCCGGGGTGCTCAGTCCGTCGGCGCTGCCGCTGATGCTGAGCACCCTCAGGTCGGAGCGTTGCGGTGGGGCCGCGCAGTAGCTGCCGAACAGCACCAGCCCGGCGACCGCGGGGTCGTCCGCCAGCATGCAGGCCCGCACGCCGCCGATCGAGTGGCCGCCCACGAACCAGGTCGAGACGTCGGGGACGGCGCCGGTGAAGGTGGACAGCGGGCGCTGGTCCAGGATGGCGAGGTTGAGCACCGGCTTGGCGATCGCGACGGTCACCCCGGTGCGTTCGACCGTGCCGGCAAGCTTGTAGAGGTAGGCGTAGGGGTCGACGCGAGCGCCGGGAATGAAGACCAGCCCGGTGTCTTCGGCCCCGACCGTGTCGTCGACGGGCGCGAGGATGACGGCCGTGGGCGTGTCGGTGACGCTCACGTTCGGGTTGGCGAACACCTGATCGGCCGCAGCCCGGTCGGCGACGCGCACCGTGTTCGCCCAGGCCAGGAACACGATCACGACGAGCGCGAACGCGGTCAGGCTCCACCAACCGCCGGCACGGATGCCGCGTTGCAGCCGCCCGGGGCGCCGCGCCGGGGGGAGGGTGGCCGGTCGGTTCATCGGGCTGACGTTCATCGCACTGCGCTCTTCAGGTTCGTGGTCGGTGCGGCCGAATCTGCCGCTCTCCTCCAACCTAGCCCGTGGACGGAATTCAGTCGTCCCTAGCCCGTGGACGGAATTCAGTCGTCGAGGCCGCGGGCGGCCAGGGCCTCGCCGATCGCATCCGCCGCGTAGAGCGAGCGGACGACCACCGGCACCGCCAGGGCGAGCAGGGACCCCTGGGTGCCTCGTGCCCGGCGCGCCTCGATGACCTCGGCCACGATCTCGGCGACGAGGGGGATGCAGCGCAGGGTGAGGGCGAGGAGCAGGCCGACGCGGTCGGCGTCGACCCAGCGCCGCAGCGGCCGGAGCAGCTTCTGGAATCCCTCGAGCACGGCGGTGACCGTGGTCGTCAACGTGAACAGTGCCGCCAGAGCCACGGCGATCAGGAGCCGACCCGCCATCAGGCCGGCCGTGGTCCAGCCGGCGAACAACGCCTGCAGCGGCACAGCGATCACCAGGATCCACAGGGTCGGCCCGATCTGCTTCCAGGCCGCGCGGAGGGGAACGCGCGCCACCAGGAACAGTGCCCCAACAAAGACCAGGCACAGGCCGAGCTGCCAGAGCTCGCCCACCAGCCCGACTCCCAGCACCGCGAGGGAGAGCAGCACGAGCTTGAGCAGCATCGGCGCACGGTGCACCAGCGAGTGGCCGGGGTAGTAGAGACCGATCATGCGGGCCCGTTCATGCCAGCAGCTGACGGTAGGCGCCGAGCGCGGCATCCGGTGCATCGTCGGCAACCACCCGGCCGTCCTCGATCACGATCACCCGGTCGAAGTCGGCGAGCAGGTCGAGCTGGTGGGTGACCACGATGACCTGCTGGCTCAGGCCGAGCAGGAGTTCGGTGATGCGCCGGGCGTTGCGGGCGTCGAGCAGCGTGGTCGGTTCGTCGGCCACCACGATTGCCGGCTCCGCCACGAGCACCGCCGCCAGGGCAAGCAGCTGCTTCTGGCCGCCCGACAGCCGGTGGGCCGGATGGTCGGCGTGCTGGTCGAGCCCGAAACGCTCGAGCGCGGCCTGGGTGCGGGTCGCGATCTCGAGCGGAGTGAGCCCTCGCCGGCGCAGAGTGAAGGCCACGTCTTCGGCGACGGTGGGCATCACGATCTGATTGTCCGGGTTGGTGAAGATGAACCCGACCTGCCGGCGCACCGCCTTGGTGTGCCGGGCCACGTCGAGGCCGCCGACGGTCACGGTGCCCGTGTCGGGCGTGATCAGGCCGTTGATCAGGCGCACCAGGGTGGACTTGCCCGAGCCGTTCGCCCCGACGATGCCGATGCGCTGTTCGGTGAGACTCAGACGGATGCCTCGCAGCACCATCCGTTCGCCGAAGGCATGCGAGACGTCATCGAAGTCGATCGTGCTCATGGCGTGGTGGTGACTGCTCCGGCGGTCGCGTCGACGGGGGCGGCGCCGGCCGTGCGACGTCGGGTGGGGATCAGTCCCGGGTAGGCCTTGTGCACCTGCCGTGCCACCAGCACGGTCACGACCACCTTGACCAGGTCGCCGGGCAGGAACTTGGCGGCGTCGACGAGCGCGACCCAGATCGGCAGACCCAGATTGATCGCGGTGAAGGGCACACCGATCAGGTAGATCACGACGACGCCGCCGAGGGCGGTGGCGCAAAGCGCCGCCCAGAGCCGGTACCGGGGGAGGAGCCGCCCGGTCAGGTATCCGATGACCAGGGCGCCGAGCAGCCAGCCGTAGAGGTAGCCGGCGGACGGCGAGGTGGTGAACCAGACAATGCCGCCCCGCCCTCCGGACAGCAGGGGCAGACCCGCCGCAGCGAGGGCGAGCAGAAGCAGCACGGCGAAGAAACCCTTGCGCGCCCCGAGTACGGCACCGGCCAGCATCACCCCGAGGGTCTGGAAGGTGATCGGCACGGCGACGGCCCCGATGCTCAGGGCGCCGGGCAGGCCGAGCGCGGCGATGAGGGCGGCGAAGATGGCGATCTGCGCCAAGTCTCGAACGCTCAGGATGCGGGGGGCGGGGGTGCGGGCAGGGTGGGTGCTGGCAGTCATGTCCTTCAATCTAGGATTCGGCGGCACCCCGATCCCGAAGAAGACCTACAAAGAATGCTGCTGAACTCTATAGCGGCCCGTCTCCATCTCCGTCTCCGTCCCCGTTCCCATTCCCATTCCCGCCCTCGGCCGAGGTCGGGGTGGCCGCTGGGCGGGGTTTCTGCGGGTAGAGCGTCTCCCCGCGCGCAAGCATGTCGATGTAGGTCGTAATCTTCGCGGCGCGAGTCTCCGGCCGTTTCACACTGCCGAGGCGGAACAGGATCGCGAACCGGTTCTGGGCTGTGAGCGTCCGGAAGAATTCTGCGGTAGCCGGGTTGGCATCGAGGGCGGCCTGGAGGTCATCGGGAACGGGACTCTCCTTCTGGCTGTATGCCGCCTCCCAGCGGCCGTCGGCCTTCGCGCGGTCGACCTCCGCCAACCCGGCCGGCTGCATCCGCCCTTCGGCGATGAGGGTCAGGGCCGAATCCCGGTTGCGCTGGGACCACAGGCTCCGGGCCCGCCGGGGGGTGAATCCCTGCAGGAAGTAGTCGGCGTCGAGGGCGCCCGACTGCCCGTCGATCCAGCCGAAGCACAGTGCCACTTCGAGCGCCTCCGGATAGGTGATCCCCGGCGCGGATGAGTTCTTCTTGCGCAGCTGCAACCGGATGCCGTCGTGCCTGAGATTACTTTCCAGCCACGCCGCCCACTCCGCCGTGGTGGCGAACAGCAGTACTGGTTTGTCGGAATGGGCGACCATGGCGCCCATAGTAGGGGTCCTCGCCGCCGGGGCAACCGCCGCCCTGCGCCGCCGCGGGGGTTCGCAGCCTTCGACGGCCCTCCTCCGGTGGTCGAGCTTGTCGAGACCCGGCGGCCCTCCTTCGGTGGTCGAGCTTGTCGAGACCCGGCGGCCCTCCTTCGGTGGTCGAGCTTGTCGAGACCTGGCGGCCCTCCTTCGGTGGTCGAGCTTGTCGAGACCTGGCGGCCCGCCTTCGGTGGTCGAGCTTGTCGAGACCCGGCGGCCCTCCTTCGGTGGTCGAGCTTGTCGAGACCCGGCGGCCCTCCTTCGGTGGTCGAGCTTGTCGAGACCTCGCGGCCCGCCTTCGGTGGTCGAGCTTGTCGAGACCTCGTAGAACACGACTTCTACATTCGTTCAAATTTTGGTGATAGACTCTCGACTACACCTACTAGTTCTGGTATTCTCGACACATGACCACCACCGCAGATGATCTCAGAACGGCAACGGATGCCGTCGCCCGCCTGGGCTCCTCCTGCGCCGACTACGAGGCTCTTCCCGATGCCGAGGTGCTGGCCGGCCAGAAGCAGATCGCAGCCGCCCGGCGGCTCCTCGACACCCGGTCGGCGTGGATGGCGGCAACCATCGCCCGTCGCTCGCGACCCGAGCTCGGGCACTCCGGACTGGCCGCGCAGCAGGGGTTCCTCTCGCCCGAGGCACTCATCCAGACGGTGACCGGGTCGACGAAGAACGACGCCTTCAAGCTCGTCGCGGTCGGCACGATGATGGCCGATGCTGAGGCGGCGGAGAAACTGGTCGAGGCTGCCGTGGAATCATCCGATGTGGATGCCGCCGCGGTCGCTTCTTTCGCCGCGAAGGTGCCGTGGCAGGCGCCGATCGCCCACGCCGTCACCGACGGCACCCTCTCGGTCGATGCGGCCGAGTCGATCCGTACCGGCCTCGGCGAGATCGATGCCGCGGTCACCGCCGAGAGGCTCGGCACCGCCCTCGAGTCCCTCCTCATTGAGGCCGCGTCACTGAATGTCGATCAGGTCTTCAAACTCGCCCGGCGGATGCGCGACCAGCTCGACGAAGCCGGCATCGCCGCCCGGGAGAAGCAGGCGCACGACGATCGGTTCCTGCGGGTCTACCGGCTCGGCAACGGCAAGGTTCGCCTGAATGGGCTCTTCGCCCCGGAAGACGGCGAATTCGTGCTCTCGACTTTCGACTCCGTGACCAGCCCTCGCCGTGGCGGGGTGCGTTTCGTCGACAAGGACAAGGCCGCGTGGGCGAAACGTGTGCAGGACGACCCCCGCAGCACGGAGCAGATCGCCGCCGACGCCCTCGTGCAGTTGCTGAAGATCGCCGGCGAAGCCGACCAGGGCCGCGTCTTCGGCGGCCGCCGCCCCGCGGTGCGGGTCATCGTCACCGAGAAGGCCGTGAAGGAGGGCCAGCCGGCCCCCGGCCAGGCCGCCCAGGGTGGCCCGGTTCCCGCCGCAGCCACCGAAACCCGCGAAGCCGCCGCCCACGGGCAGATCGAAGGCAACCCCGTGCCGATATCACAGGAGACCATCGACCGGCTGCTCTGCGATACCGGAACCCGCGGCATCCAGGTTGACGACACCGGGCAGATCATCAACGTCGGACGTGACCAACGTCTCTTCACCGAAGCGCAACGGGCGGCGATGGGTGTGCGCGACGGAGGCTGCCGGTGGGTGGATTGCGATCGATCACCCGCGTGGTCTGAGGCACACCACATCAACGGATGGCTCGCGGACAACGGCTACACTGACCTTGCCGACGGGGTGCTGCTCTGCCATCCGCACCACCTGTTGCTGCATAACCAGCACTGGAGCATCATTCGCACCGGGACGGAATATTGGCTTCGGCCACCCGTCGACGTCGACCCGGAACAAACGCTGATCGCACTGCCGAGCAAACGGGCCACTCTGTAGGCGTGGCCCGTGGCCCCGGGTCTCGACAGGCTCGACCACCGTCGCGGGAGCCTCTGGAGGGTGGGTCCCCGGGTCTCGACAGGCCCCGGGTCTCGACAGGCTCGACCGCCGTTGTGGGAGTCTCTGGAGGGCGGGTTGCCGGGTCTCGACAGGCTCGACCACCGGGTCTCGACAGGCTCGACCACCGTCGTGGGAGCCTCGGGCGGGTGGCTCGCCGGGTCTCGACAGGCTCGATCACCGGGGAGGCGAACCTCGGGCGGGTGGCTCGCCGGGTTGAGGGACTGGCAGAGGTCAGGCGACGAGCCGGGCGTGGTCCTTCGAAGAATCGGCGGAGAAGCGCGGCAGCGTGACTGCAGGCATGACGCTCTCCGGTTCGGCCCACACCGAGATGGGGGCCGGAGTGAAGGGCAGGGACGTGGGTTCGGCGACGACCTCGCCGCGCAGCACAGAGGTTTCGGCGCGCAGCACTGCTGCCAGAGACGACGCGATCTGGTGCGCCTTGAGACCGTGGAAGATCACGTCCGTGTCGTCGGCGCTGCGGGGAACGAGGGTCCATTGACCCTGCGTGCCGACCAGTCGGGCGATCTGGGTGTGCAGGAGCTCAAAGACCTGAGCATCGCTGAGCTCGGGAACAGGCGGGGGAGTGACCGGTGCGACCGGTACGACGCGACGTCGACGACCAAACATCCGGAGCCCCTTTCGGCAATCGTGCCCGTGAACTTCCCAGTGTGTCGCTGCCCGAGCATCGAACCCGGCTGACACGCCGGGCGAGAGTCGAGTTAGGTCTCGATCTGACGGTCGTCGGCATCCTGAATGACCGTTCCGATGGCGACGGCGGCGCTGAGCATCCAGCCGATCCACATCAACGCCAGGCGCCAGTCACGGGGACCGGTCCGTGTGGCGTGCAGGATGTTCCATCCACCGGCGAGAACGCCGATCATTGCGCTGCTGAAAACGAACTTTCGCATGTAGACCTCCGGTGCCTACGCTAACCCGGATAGCGCCTGGCTGCGTATTCCCCGACAATCTGACCGATCGGACAGGCTCTGACCGATCGGTCAGCTAGCGTTTGCCGGGTGACTTCTGACGCATCCGTGCCCCCACCCGCGAACGCCCGTCCGAGTGCCAGCGTCGAACTGCGGGCCACGGCGCTGGAACAGTTCGCCTCGGTCGGCTTCGCCGGAACCTCGTTGCAGCAGATCGCCGACGCGGCGGGCTACTCGAAGTCGAGCGTGCTCTACCACTTCGCCTCCAAGGAAGCCCTGCTCGAAGAGGTTCTGACCCCGGCCATCGACCGGCTCGAGGCCATTCTCGAGGTCTTCCTGGCCACAGCGGAAACCGTCGAGAGCCGACGACGATTCGTCAACGACTTCATCGACTTCATCCTCGAATTCCGACTCGAGCTGCACACGTTCATCAATCAGTCCCAGTCGCTGCGCGGCATTCCCGTCATCGACCGGGCGGGGGTGCTGATCGTACGTCTGTCCGACACGCTCTGCCACGGCGAGGCCAGCACGGAGGACCGCATCCGTTTCGGTATCGCCCTCGGCGGCGCCGCATACACACTCGTCGCCGGAATGACGTTCCTCGGCCAGGAGATCGCACCGGCCGACGAAATTCGACCTGCCCTGCTGGTCGTCGTCACCGAATTGCTTGCCCCCGTCACCGTTCGCACCACCCCGTCCCGGAAGTAGCACCCATGGCAACCCTCCTCTACCGAATCGGCCACTTCGCCTACCGCCGCGCGGGCCTGGTGATCGGCATCTGGGCGCTACTGCTGGTCGGGATCCTCGGCGTCGGGGTCGCGCTCGGCGGCCAGACCCAGGAGTCCTACGCGATTCCCGGCACGGAATCACAGGACTCCATCGACAAGCTCGGGGAGGTGTTCCCCCAGGCGGCGGGCGCTGCGGTGCAGGTCGTCTACACGGCGCCGGACGGGGCATCCGTCAACGACGAGCCCTACCGCACGGCCATCGTCGACATGGCCGCCGAGCTGGCGGATGTTGCCGGCGTCGACTCGGTGCTGACACCCTTCGACGAATACGCCTCAGGCGCCATCTCAGACGACACGGAGAGCGCGTTCAGCCAGGTGCAGCTGTCGGGCCTGTCGACCGACGTCACCGCGGAGACCCTCGACGATGTGACCGGGACCCGGGAGATCGCCGAGGGCGCGGGCCTGAAGGTCGCCTTCGGCGGCCAGGTGTTCGCGGACAACACCTTCGGCATCACCGTTTCCGAGGTGCTCGGCCTGATTTTCGCCGGCGTGGTTCTGCTGATCACCTTCGGCTCGCTCATGTCCGCCGGGATGCCGCTGCTGATGGCCCTGATCGGGGTGGGGGTCGCCATCGGCGGCATCACCGTGATCTCCGCCTTCGTGCCCGTCTCCAGCACGGCGCCCATGCTCGCCCTGATGCTCGGCCTCGCCGTCGGCATCGACTACGCGCTCTTCATCCTGTCGCGGCACCGAACGCAGCTCGCCAACGGCGTCGAACCGCACGACTCGGCGGCCACGGCCGTGGCCACCGCGGGCAGCGCCGTCGTCTTCGCCGGGATCACCGTGATCATCGCCCTGCTCGGGCTGCTCGTGGTCGGAATCCCGTTCCTCAGCGTGATGGGGCTCGGGGCCGCCTTCGCCGTGCTGATCTCGATCTTCGTGGCCGTCACACTACTCCCCGCCGTTCTCGGACTGGCCAAGGGGCGCCTCACCCCCAAGGCGGGCAGTCGCGCGCACCGCCGCGCCACCCGACCGGACACCGGCCGGCCCACGCTCGGCCACCGCTGGGTGAATCTTGTACTCCGGGCGCCGATCGTGGCCGTTCTCCTGGTGGTGGGAGTGCTCGGCACTCTGGCGATCCCGGCGCTCAGCCTCGACCTGAACCTGCCCGACGGGGCGTCCGAGCCGGCCGGGTCGACGCAGCGGGAGGCGTTCACCATGCTCGAAGAGGGCTTCGGGCCTGGGTACAACGGTCCGCTCATCGTCGTCGTCGACATCACCCAGACAACGGATATCTTCGCCGACCTCGACACCATCGGCGCGGAACTGCGAACCCTTCCCGACGTCGCGTTCGTCGGCAAGGGAACACCGAACCCGACCGTCGACACCGCCATCATCCAGGTCATGCCGGAAAGCGCGCCGAATGCGCCCGAGACCAAGGCTCTCGTGCAAGCCATCCGAGATCTCGCACCCTCGATCGACGACGACCTGGGCACCCCCATAGCCGTGACCGGCGCGACCGCGGTGGGGATCGACATCTCCAACCGACTCAGCAACGCGCTCGTGCCATTCGCGCTGATCGTGGTGGGGCTCTCGATCATCCTGCTGACCATGGTGTTCCGCTCGATCTTCGTGCCGATCAAGGCAGCCCTCGGCTTCCTTTTGTCGGTGGCCGCATCGATCGGCGCGACCGTGATGATCTTCCAGTGGGGCTGGTTCTCCGACCTGCTCGGGGTCGAGACCCCCGGGCCGATCCTGAGCTTCCTGCCCATCCTGCTGATGGCCGTTCTCTTCGGCCTCGCGATGGACTACGAGGTGTTCCTCGTCTCCGGCATGCGGGAGGAGTTCGTGAAGACCGGCCTAGCCCGCGAATCCATCGTGCACGGGTTCTCCCACGCCGCCCGGGTGGTGACGGCCGCGGCCCTGATCATGTTCTTCGTCTTCTTCGCCTTCGTGCCCGAGGGCACCGGGGCGATCAAGGGCATCGCATTCGCCCTCGCCGTCGGAGTCTTCCTCGACGCGTTCCTGGTGCGGATGACGCTGGTCCCGGCCGCAATGGCTCTCGCCGGCGACGCCGCCTGGTGGTTGCCGCGATGGCTCTCCCGCATCCTGCCCAACGTCGACATCGAGGGTGAGGGTCTGCGCCAGCACCTGGCCGACAAGGAGTGGGCCACCGGCCAGACGCACGCCATCACGGCCGAGGGCACCGTCTTCGGTCTGCCGGAGAGCCCGTTCGGCCCGCTCGACCTCGCCATCGATTCCGGCACGGTCGTCCTGATGACCGGCTCCGCCACGCACCGCCGCGTCATCGCCGCCACACTGGCCGGCCGGCTCGACCCGGTGTTCGGCCGCCTCCAGGTGCAGGGTGCACCGCTGCCGTCCGAACGCGCTCGCGCCCTCCGGATGGTGGCGCTCGCCGACGTGGGCGATAGCCGGGACAACGGCCTGACCGTGGGGGAGTTGCTGGCCGAACGGCTGGACCTGGCGCATCCGTGGTACCGGGCTGCGTCCCGTCGTTCCTTGCTCTCCGGGTGGGTCGGGCACCTGAATGTGGCGGTCGGCAGCGGCCGGGCCGCTCCGGCGACCAGCCCGATCCGGTCCGGCACGACCGTGTCGTCGCTCTCCGCCCTCGATCGCGCCGCCGTGCTCGTGGCTGCGGCGCTCACCGAGAACCCGGGCGTCGTCATCGTCGACCTGGGCGAGGGGTTGCCCGTCGACCCGTCGGGGCGCGACCTCGTGCAGGTGCTGGCGACCCTCGCCCCGGCATCGACCACCCTGATCCTCGGCGCAGCGTCCTTCCCGGATACCGCACCGGTCTACCGCGGTGACCGGCCCGTGCAGACCCTCCACCTCGACTCCCGTGACCGACGCTCCCTCGACGGAGCCCCTTCTGACCGAAAGGCCCTGCAGCGATGAGCACCAGGCTCGAGAAACTCTTCAGCCGCACTCCCGGGGAGCGCCGATGGGCCTTCGGGGCTCTCCTGGCCGGTCTGATCGTGGTGCCGCTCGCGGTGGCCGGCCTCTTCGCCGGCGCCTTGGCGACCGCTGACCAGCGTGTGGACACCCTGCCGGCGATCGTCGTCAACAACGACGAAATCGTCACCACAACCCTCCCCGACGGCACCGAGCAACCGGTGCTCGCCGGGCGACTGCTGGTGACCGAGCTCACCAAGCCGTCCGGTGACGGATCTGAGGCCACCGGTTTCGACTGGACGATCTCCAACTCCACGGATGCCGCGGCCGCCCTGGCCTCCGGCGAGGCCTACGCCGTTCTCACGATCCCGGCAGACTTCTCCTCATCGGTGACCTCGCTGGGCGGCGCCGCGCCCGTGCAGGCGGATCTGGACATCCGCACGGATGACGCGCACTCGTTCCTGGCCGGATCGGTGGCGCAGTCGGTGGGCACGGCCATGTCGGGTGTCTTCGGCCGTGAGATCACGTCGCAGTACCTCAACGGGCTGTACACGAACCTGGCCGTGCTGGGGGAGTCCCTGACCCAGGCGGCGGATGGCGCCGCTCAGGTTTCGACCGGGGTCTCCGGCGTGGCCACCGGACTGGATTCGCTGGCCGGCGGCACGGCCGCCGCGGCCACCGGGGCCTCGACGGCCGCGACCGGCGCCGCCACATTCTCCTCCGGCGTGACCGAGTACACGCAGGGCGTCACGGGCCTCAGCGACGGCCTGACCCAGCTGAACACGGGTGCGGCCGGGCTGGCCCCGCTCGCCACCGGTCTGCCGGCCTACGCCGCCGGGGTGCAGAAAAGCGCCGACGGGTTCCGGCAGCTCAACGCCGCCATGCAGAACGACCCCCGGGTCGCCGATTACGCGCTGACCCTGCTTGAGATCCAGGGGGGACTGGACGCCCTCGCGGCGCAGAGCCCCGGCATCAGCCAGGCCGGTCCCGGCATCCAGGGCGTGCTCGACGGCGTGTCTCAGAGCGCGACCGGTGCGAGCCTGCTCGCGGCCGGCGGCGGCGAGCTGCGCGGCGGGGCCGGCGACCTCGCCACCGGGGTCGCGGGAATCTCCACCGGTCTCTCGCAGCTGGCCACCGGGACAACGGATGCCGCCGCGGGCGCCCGCCAGCTCGAAACGGGTGCGGCCGACCTGGCCAGCGGTCTGCAGGAGGGCGCCGACGGTGCGGCCCCGCTCACCGACACCGACCCGGCCCTGACCTCGGCGGTGGTCTCCGAACCCGTGGGCATCAGCGCGGAGCGTGACAACGCGTTCGCGTCGATCGGCCCGGTGATCGGGATGGTCTTCGTGCCGATCGGGCTCTGGATCGGTGCACTGGCCATCTTCCTGGTCATGAAGCCGCTGTCCGCCATCGCCCTGGCATCGACCGCGTCCACTGGCGGCCTCGTAGTGCGCAGTCTCGGTCGCGCGTTCGGAATCGCCGCCGCCCAGGCCGCGGTCGTGGTCCTGCTGCTGCACAGCACCCTGGGGGTGGCGTGGTCGCTGCTGCCGGCCACGCTGGCCTTCGCGGTGTTCCTCGCCTTCGTGTTCGCGGCGGTGCACCACTTCCTCACGGCCGCCTTCGGCCGGGTCGGCATCGTGGTCTCCCTGGTGCTACTCGCATTGCAGCTCACGGCGGTGGGCGGGCTCTACCCGATCGAGCTGGTGTCCGCGCCGTTCCAGCTGATCAGCCCGTACCTGCCGCTGACCTGGGCCGTGGAGGGCATGCAGGCCATCGTCTCCGGCAGCGCAGGCGGCGCCGGAGGGCCCGCGGCCATCCTGGTGATCTTCGCGCTGGTGAGCGTGCTCGCCTCCTACGCGACCGTCGCGAGGCGGCGCGGCGCCCGCTCCTTCGGGCTGGCGCAGGTGCGCGGCTGAGTGCTGCGCCCCGAACGCCTCACCCCGACCGTGCGGGGCTGGGGCTAGGGGGTGGTCGGGGTCTGGCCGATGCTCAGCCAGCCGTCGCTTCCTCCCCGGGCGTGGGTGCCCGGGGTGCGACCCCCGGCGGCGGCGCGGGCCTCCTTCAGTGCCTGAAGCTGGCGGTCGACATCCGCTTTCGTCGCACCGGCCGATAGCTGCCGTTCAAGGTCCGCGTCGGGCGGTGCCGTGGCATCGTTCAGAGCGCCGCTGGAGAGCAACTCGTCGGTGGCGGCAGCGCGGGCCTGCATCTGGGCGACCCTGTCCCTGGCCCGATCCAGGCCGGCACCGGCGTCGGTCATCTCGGAGCCGAGCCCGGCCGCGGCCTCGTTGGCCTTCACCCGCGCCTCAGAGGCGGCGTAGGTGGCCTTCATCGTTTCCTTCTCTGTGCGGAAGGCGGCGATCCGTTCGGCGAGACGGCGCTCGTTGTCCTGCAGTTGCGCCTGCTGCTGTGCCAATGCCAGGTACTGCTCCCGGATCCCGGCCACCTGGCCCTCGAGGAGCGAGCGGCGTTCCAGCGCCGTGCGGGCGAGGTCTTCCCTGCCCTGGTTGAGCGCTTCCTGGGCCTGGTCGGCCAGCCGCTGGTAGCGACCACCCATATCCTGCCCCTGCAGTTCGATCCGCTTCTTCGCCGTGGCAACCTCGGCCAGGCCCTGGCGCACCTGCTGGAGCATCCGCACCTGCTGCTCATAACTGTCGTCAAGCGCCTCGCGAGGGTCCTCCATCCGGGTCAGAGCGCGGTTGGACTTGCTGCGGAGGATGACCCGCAGCCGCGAGGTGAGGCTCATGATTCACTCTTCCTACTGAGGTGGTGCACGGGGACGGGCCGACGCGCCGGGGGTGAATCCTCGCGGCCGTTGAGGGAGCGCAACTCCTCGACTCCGGCTCGGAGTGCTGCAACCTCATGCTCGACATCAGAGTGCAGCGTCGTCAGGCTGTCATCGGTGAGGTCCCCGAGGCCGGCGGAGACTGCGGAGCGGAGACGGCGCACCAGCCTGGTCACCCGGTCGACGCGGCGGCCCGCCACCGGGATCGCCTCGGCGAGCGCCACGGGATCGGTCTCGCTCGTCAGCAGCCGCAACTGCGATTGCACACTGACGCCTTCACTCTGGATCCGACGAAAGAGTCGGGGAAGCTCGCCGAGCGGACCAGCATTCTGCCGGGCCAGGTCGACGGCCGCCTGACCGCTGGCGAGGGATTCCGTCAGCCGCAACTGCAGCTTCAGAACCTCGTGCTGTGGGCCCCAGCTGAGGCGGGTGCGAGAACGCAGCACCGCGCCGGAGAGAGCGCGGCTGCGGCGAAGGCGCTTGTACACCGCCCGCACCACCAGGAAGAACGAGACGAAGACAACGAGGCTGATGGTCGCGAGCGCGATCAACACCCAGCTCAGCAGAAAACTCAGGTCCATGGGTCCGCCTTTGATCGAACAGGTCTCCGGGGTCGAGCCGTCACGTGACACAACCGATGAGGAGGGGACACGACGGGACACGATTCACACGCCAAAATACGCGCGTTACCTCAAAGTTGTCACCATGCCGATCGACCGTGTCCGAAAGGCCGCTCCGGCAACGGATTCCGGCTCGCTGATAACCTTGGAGTCCAGCAAGGTGGTCGCGCTCAGCGCTCGCCGGAACGGATGAACCCATTACTTCTGCAGCCGAGACAACGGCATCCGCCGGCACGAGCCCGACCTACTCACTGGTTGTGGTGTCCAACCGACTCCCGGTCGAGATCGAGGTCTCCGACGACGGAACCGAAGGCTGGCGCACCTCGCCCGGCGGCCTGGTCACCGCTCTCGAACCCATGATGCGCAGTACTGACGGTGCCTGGGTGGGCTGGCCCGGCATCGCAGACCGCACGTTCGAGCCGTTCGAGAACGACGGCATCTCCATCGTCCCGGTGCGGCTCAGCGAGTCCGAACTGGAGGAGTACTACGAAGGATTCTCCAACGACACCATCTGGCCGCTCTACCACGACGTGATCGCTCCGCCACGCTTCCACCGCGAATGGTGGGAGGCATACGTGCGGGTGAACCGCCGCTTCGCCGAAGCCGCCGCATCCGCCGCCGCCCACGGGGCGACGGTGTGGGTGCACGACTACCAGTTGCAGCTCGTGCCACGGATGCTGCGCGACCTGCGCCCCGACCTCGTGATCGGCTTCTTCAACCACATTCCGTTCCCGCCGTACGGGATCTACGCGCAGCTGCCCTGGCGCAAGCAGATCCTCGACGGCCTGCTCGGCGCCGACCTGATCGGCTTCCAGCGCCTCGCCGACGCCGGCAACTTCTCCCGCGCCGTGCGCCGGCTCTACGGCTACCCGACCCGCGGCGTCGCCATCGACGTGCCTGCCCCCGAGGGCACGCACCGCCGGGTGATCGCCAAGCATTTCCCGATCTCCATCGACGCCGCCGCCTACGAGGAACTGGCGCGCCGCCCCGAGATCCAGGAGCGGGCGCGCCAGATCCGGGAAGACCTCGGCAACCCCAAGACGATCATGCTGGGCGTGGACCGGCTCGACTACACCAAGGGCATCGCCCACCGCATCAAGGCGTTCGGCGAGCTGCTCGCCGACGGCAGCCTGAGTGTGGAGGACGTGACGCTGGTGCAGGTGGCGAGCCCTTCGCGGGAACGCGTCGGCCCCTACATCGCCCTGCGGGACGAGATCGAACTGGCCGTCGGCCGCCTCAACGGCGACTTCTCCACCATCAGCCACACCGCGATCAGCTACCACCACCACGGCTACCCCCGCGAGGAGATGGTCGCACTGTACCTCGCCGCCGACGTGATGCTGGTGACCGCCCTGCGCGACGGCATGAACCTCGTCGCCAAAGAGTACGTGGCCGTGCGCTTCGACCGTGACGGAGTGCTCGTGCTGAGCGAGTTCGCCGGAGCCGCCGACGAACTTAAACAGGCCGTGCTGATCAACCCGCACGACATCGACGGGGTCAAGGCCGCCATCCTCCGCGCCGTCGCGATGCCGCGCCAGGAACGGCTGCGACGGATGCGCGCGCTCCGCCGCAAGGTCTTCGACAACGACGTCGCCGCCTGGTCCTCATCCTTCCTCCGCACCCTGACCGAGGGAGCCGCCGTGCGTCCCGGCATCCCCGACACCCTCGCCGGCGCGCTGAAGGATCTCAGCCGCGCCGACAACATCCTGGTCGCCCTCGATTTCGACGGGACTCTCGCCCCGCACGTCGACAAACCCGAAGACGCGCGCGCCGTGGCCGGCACCCGCGAAGCCGTGCAGCGCCTGCTCGACCTCGACGGGGTCCGGGTCGCGTTCGTCTCCGGACGGGCCCTGGTCAGCCTGCAGCACGTGTCGCAGCCGCAGACCGACGTGCTCCTCACCGGCTCGCACGGGATCGAGGTGCAGCTGGACACCCCCGAGATCGAACTCGACCTCGTCACGGTGGAACTCGAGCAGCTCGACGCCCTCGCGCGGGTGCTCGAGCGCATCGCCGACAGCGTCGACGGAACCTGGATCGAACGTAAACCGGCCGGCCTCGCCCTGCACACCCGGCTGGCGACGCCTCGGAACGCCGCCGCCGCCCAGAAGAGCGCGCGCGACGAGCTGGGTGCGTTGCTGCCCGGACTGACCGTGCGGGACGGCAAGGACGTGATCGAATTCGCGGTGCGCTCCAGCACCAAGGGCGACGCCCTCGAGCGGCTCCGCCGCCACACGGGCGCCGACCGGGTCTTCTACGCCGGCGACGACACCACCGACGAGGACGCCTTCGCCGTGCTCCAGCCCGGCGACGTCGGCCTCAAGATCGGTGCCGGCGATTCGCTCGCCGGCTATCGCGTGCGCGGGCCGGAAGACGTGCCACTGGTGCTGGGTCTCATCGCCGACGCCCGCGCGGCCGTCGCCGCGGAGCGTGAGGCCGCCGCCGGAGCATAAGCCCCGAACGGCGGTCCTCCCTCAACGGACGTTCTAGACTCAGTGCATGACTGAGATCGACATGAAGCCGCGCAGCCGCGACGTCACCGACGGAATCGAAGCCACCACCTCGCGTGGGATGCTCCGGGCCGTGGGTATGGGAGACGCGGACTGGGAAAAGCCCCAGATCGGCATCGCCAGTTCGTGGAACGAGATCACGCCCTGCAACCTCTCCCTGGACCGCCTGGCGCAAGCCGCCAAGGAAGGTGTGCACGGCGGCGGCGGTTACCCGCTGCAGTTCGGCACCATCTCCGTCTCCGACGGCATCTCGATGGGCCACGAGGGTATGCACTTCTCCCTCGTCTCCCGCGAGGTCATCGCGGACTCGGTCGAGGTCGTCATGCAGGCCGAGCGCCTCGACGGCTCCGTGTTGCTCGCCGGTTGCGACAAGTCGCTCCCCGGCATGCTGATGGCCGCGGCCCGCCTCGATCTCGCCAGCGTCTTCCTCTACGCCGGCTCGATCGCCCCCGGCTGGGTCAAGCTCTCCGACGGCACCGAAAAAGACATCACCATCATCGACTCCTTCGAAGCGGTCGGCGCCGTCAAGGCCGGGCGGATGTCCGCAGCCGACGCCAAGCGCATCGAGTGCGCCTTCGCCCCCGGCGAGGGTGCCTGCGGCGGCATGTACACCGCTAACACGATGGCCAGCGTGGCCGAGGCCCTCGGCATGAGCCTGCCCGGCTCCGCGTCACCGGCCTCCGCCGACCGCCGCCGCGACTACTACGCGCACCGCTCCGGCGAGGCCGTCGTCAACCTGCTGCGTCTCGGGATCACGGCCCGGGACATCCTGACCCGCAAGGCCTTCGAGAACGCGATCGCCGTGGCGATGGCGTTCGGCGGGTCCACCAACGTGGTGCTGCACCTGCTGGCCATCGCGAACGAGGCCGAGGTCGAACTCACCCTGGACGACTTCAACCGGATCGGCGACAAGGTGCCGCACATCGGCGACCTGAAGCCGTTCGGCAAGTACGTCATGAACGACGTCGACCGTCACGGCGGCGTCCCGGCCGTGATGCGGGCCCTGCTCGAGGCCGGCCTCATCCACGGTGACGCGCTCACCGTGACCGGCAAGACCGTGGCCGAGAACCTCGCCGAGATCGATCCGCCCGATCTCGACGGCACGGTACTGCGCACCCTCGACAATCCCATCCACGTCAACGGCGGAATCACCATCCTCAAGGGTTCGATCGCGCCCGAGGGTGCCGTCGTCAAGACCGCCGGCTTCGACTCCGACGTGTTCGAGGGCCCCGCACGCGTGTTCGAACGTGAGCGCGGCGCCATGGATGCGCTCACCGCGGGGGAGATCCAGAAGGGCGACGTCGTCGTCATCCGCTACGAGGGACCCAAGGGCGGTCCCGGAATGCGGGAGATGCTCTCGATCACCGCGGCCATCAAGGGCGCCGGGCTCGGCGCGGATGTACTACTCTTAACGGACGGTCGATTCTCAGGCGGCACAACCGGACTGTGCATCGGCCATATAGCACCCGAAGCGGTGGACGCAGGTCCAATCGCCTTCGTGCGCGATGGTGATCTGATACGGGTCGATATCGCAGCTCGCACGCTCGACCTACTGGTCGACCCTGATGAGCTGGCCGCCCGGAGTGTTGGCTGGGCACCTCTGCCTCCGCGCTACACCCGAGGCGTTCTCGCAAAGTATTCGAAGCTTGTCCAGTCTGCGGCCGTCGGCGCCGTCACGGGCTAGCACACACCAATCGTCATCGAACTAGGGAACTGATCACATGACCGCGGAAACCCCCGTGCCATCACCGTCGCCCTCACCTGCCGCGCCTGTTTCGGCACCAGACTCCGGTACGCCCGAGATCATCACCGGTTCCGGCGCGATCATCAGGTCGCTGGAGCTCCTGGGCGTCACGGACGTCTTCGGGCTTCCGGGCGGCGCCGTCATCCCGCTCTATGACGAGCTGATGAGCCAGACCGGCATCCGTCACATCCTGGTGCGCCACGAGCAGGGTGCCGGCCACGCCGCGGAAGGCTACGCCTCGGCGAGCAACCGCGTCGGAGTGGCCATCGCCACGTCCGGCCCCGGCGCCACCAACCTGGTCACGGCCATCGCCGACGCCTACATGGATTCGGTCCCGATCCTCTGCATCACCGGCCAGGTCTTCTCCACGCTGATGGGCACGGATGCCTTCCAGGAGGCCGACATCGTCGGCATCACCATGCCGATCACGAAGCATTCCTTCCTGGTCAAGCGCCCCGAGGACATCCCCGCGGCCATCGCGTCGGCGCACCTGATCGCCTCCACCGGCCGGCCCGGCCCGGTGCTGGTGGACATCACCAAGGACGCCCAACAGAAGAGCGCCCCCTTCATCTGGCCGCCCAAGCTCGACCTGCCCGGCTACCGGCCGGTCACCAAGGCCCACGGCAAGCAGGTGCTGGCCGCGGCCCAGTTGCTCGCCGAGGCCAAGAAGCCCGTTCTCTACGTGGGCGGCGGCGTCATCCGTGCCCGCGCGTCGGAGGAACTGCTCGCGTTCGCCGAACTCAGCAACACGCCCGTCGTCACCACACTGATGGCGCGCGGTGCGTTCCCCGACTCGCACGACCAGCACCTGGGCATGCCCGGCATGCACGGCACGGTGTCCGCGGTGCTCGCGCTGCAGGAAGCCGACCTGATCATCGCCCTCGGCTCCCGCTTCGACGACCGCGTCACCGGCAAGGTCTCCGAGTTCGCGCCGCACGCCTCCATCGTTCACGTCGACATCGACCCCGCGGAGATCGGCAAGATTCGCGCCGCCGACGTTCCCATCGTCGGTGACGCCAAGGAGGTCATCGCTGACCTCACCGTGGCCTACGCGGCCGCGGTGACCACGACGACGCCCGATATCAGCGCCTGGTGGACCTACCTGAAGGGTCTGCGAGAGGAATTCCCGCTCGGCTACTCCGAGCCGACGGACGGCCTGATGAGCCCGCAGTTCGTGATCCAGCGCATCGGTGAGTTGACCGGGCCGGAAGCCGTCTACGCGGCCGGCGTCGGCCAGCACCAGATGTGGGCGGCCCAGTTCATCAAGTATGAGCGGCCCAATTCCTGGCTGAACTCCGGGGGAGCGGGCACGATGGGCTACTCCATTCCCGCCGCGATGGGCGCCAAGGTGGCCGAGCCCGACCGGGTCGTCTGGTCGATCGACGGCGACGGATGTTTCCAGATGACCAACCAGGAACTGGCCACCTGCACGATCAACAACATCCCGATCAAGGTCGCCGTCATCAACAACTCCTCGCTGGGCATGGTGCGGCAGTGGCAGACGCTGTTCTACGACGGACGGCACTCCTTCACCGACCTGCACACCGGCCACGGCTCCGCGATGGTGCCGGACTTCGTGAAGCTGGCGGAGGCCTACGGCGCTCTCGCCATCCGGGTCACCAGTCCCGACCAGGTCGACGACGCCATCAAGCTCGCGCTGGCGACCAATGACCGTCCCGTGGTGATCGACTTCATCGTGAGCCGGGACGCCATGGTCTGGCCGATGGTGCCGCAGGGCGTCAGCAACAGCTATGTGCAGTATGCGAAAGACCACGCACCGACCTGGGAAGAGGAATAACCCGTGAGCACCCACGTTCTGAGCCTCCTCGTCGAGGACAAGCCCGGCCTGCTCACCCGGGTCGCCGGTCTCTTCGCCCGCCGCGGCTTCAACATCGAAAGCCTCGCGGTCGGCCACACCGAGGTTCCCGGGCTCTCCCGCATCACGATCCTCGTCGACGTCGAAGACGCACCGCTGGAACAGGTGACGAAGCAGCTGAACAAGCTGATCAACGTCATCAAGATCGTCGAACTCGACCCGGCCCAGTCGGTGCAGCGCGAACACCTGCTCGTCAAGGTGCGCGCCGACAACACGACCCGGTCGATGGTGCTCGAAGCCGTGACCCTGTTCCGGGCCCGCGTCGTCGACGTGTCCGTCGACGCCGTCGTGATCGAGGTCACCGGAGACTCCGGCAAGACGCAGGCACTGCTGCGCGTGCTCGAGCCCTACGGGATCAAGGAGATCGCCCAGTCCGGTCTGCTGGCCATCGGCCGCGGATCGAAATCGATCAGCGAGCGCGTCTTCAAAAACTAACGGTTGTCGACGGGCTCGACCACCGGGATCCCGGTTGTCGAGCTTGACGAGACACGACCACCGGGTCTCGACAAGCTCGACCACCGACAAGCTCGACCACCGACAAGCTCGACCACCGACAAGATCTTATCCGCCAACAACAAGGAGAACATTTACTCGTGTCTGAGATTTACTACGACAAAGACGCCGACCTGTCCATCATCCAGGGCAAGAAGGTGGCCGTCATCGGCTACGGCTCTCAGGGCCACGCCCACGCGCAGAACCTCCGCGACTCGGGTGTCGAGGTCGTCATCGGCCTCAAGGACGGCTCGAAGTCCAAGGCCAAGGCCGAAGAAGCCGGCTTCACCGTTCTCAGCACCGCTGAGGCATCCGCCTGGGCCGACGTCATCGTCATCCTGGCGCCCGACCAGGTGCAGCGTCACCTGTTCGCCGCCGACGTGCTGCCGAACCTCGCCGCGGGCAAGGCCCTCGTCTTCGGACACGGCTTCAACATCCGTTTCGGCTACATCGAGGCTCCCGAGGGCATCGACGTCGTCATGGTCGCCCCCAAGGGACCGGGCCACACCGTGCGCCGCGAGTACGAGGCCGGCCGCGGTGTTCCCGTGATCGTCGCCGTGGAGAAGGACGCGTCGGGCGCCGCCTGGCCGCTCACCCTCAGCTACGCCAAGGCGATCGGTGGCCTGCGCGCCGCCGGCATCAAGACCACCTTCACCGAAGAGACCGAAACCGACCTGTTCGGCGAGCAGGCCGTGCTCTGCGGTGGCGCGTCGCAGCTGATCCAGTACGGTTTCGAGGTTCTCACCGAGGCGGGCTACCAGCCGCAGGTTGCCTACTTCGAGGTGCTGCACGAGCTCAAGCTCATCGTCGACCTGATGTGGGAGGGTGGCATCGCCAAGCAGCGTTGGAGCGTCTCCGACACCGCCGAGTACGGCGACTACGTCTCCGGCCCGCGCGTCATCGACGCCCACGTCAAGGAGAACATGAAGGCCGTTCTCGCCGACATCCAGAACGGCGCGTTCGCCGAGCGGTTCATCCAGGACCAGGACGCCGGAGCACCGGAATTCCTCGCTCTGCGCAAGAAGGGCGAAGAGCACCCGATCGAAGCCACCGGCCGCGAGCTGCGCAAGCTGTTCGCCTGGAACGCCTCCGCCGACGACGATTACATCGACGGCGAAGCCGCGCGCTAACACCCCAGCGCACGTCGACAGCGGGACCGATCCACGCGATCGGTCCCGCTTTCATCGTTAAAGGGCCGGTGGAACCCCTATCCGAGGTGCATGCTTGCCGCGGTCGGCGCGGGTGTTCAGCATTGTTCCCAGCGGATGACCCCGGCCGCCCTCACGACTTCCCGCGCGGCCAGCCACAGCGCGACGACTGCAATCGCAGGGGACAGTTATGGGTAAACAGACCACACGACATCAGAGCAGGCACTCTCAGGCCTTCGACGAGGTGAGCGACCTCCAGAGGCACATCTCCGGAACCGTCATCACGGCCGGCGACTCCGGCTACGACGAGGCCAGACGAGTCTGGAACGGCATGATCGATCGCCACCCGGTCGCGGTCGTGCGGGCCGCGGTGGCGGCCGACATCGGACCGGTGGTGCATTTCGCACGCACCCGCGGCCTCCCTCTGGCGGTGCGCGGCGGCGGCCACAACGTCGCCGGCAACAGCACGGTCGACGGCGGCCTGGTGCTCGACCTGGGCAGGCTGACCGCGGTCGAGGTGAACGAGCGCACCCACACTGTGCGCGCCCAGCCGGGAGCCACCCTCGCCGACCTCGACCGGGTGACCGAACCCTATGGGCTGGCGGTGCCGGTCGGCGTCGTCTCGGGAACCGGACTGGCCGGCCTCACCCTGGGCGGTGGGGTCGGCTGGCTGACCCGCGCCCACGGCCTGACCGTGGACAACCTGGTCGCGGCCGAGCTCGTGACGTCCGCGGGGGAGACCGTGACGGCGAGCGACAGCGAGAACGCCGAACTGCTCTGGGGGCTGCGTGGAGGCGGCGGCAACTTCGGGGTGGTGTCCACGTTCACGTTCCAGGCGCATCCGCTGCCCGCCGAAGTGCTCACCGGCAACCTCATCTACGGTCGAGACCGTTGGACGGAGGCCCTTCGTGCCTTCGCGGCCTGGACCCACGATCTGCCGGACGAGCTGACCACGATCATCAGCTTGATGGTGCCGCCGCCGGGCTGGAACCTGGGTGACGACCCGCTGATGCTGCTCGGCTTCGCCTGGGCGTCAGCCGACCTCACGGCCGGCTATGAGGTCGTCGACCGGCTTCGCCGGGCCGCACCACCCGACGCAGAGGCGGTTGGACCGGCGCGCTGGCCGGTCTGGCAGTCGTCCGCAGATGAACTGTTCCCCCGGGGCGTGCGCGGGTACTGGAAGAACACCTCCTTCGACCGGCTCGATGACGATGTGATCCAGGTCATCACGCGGCGAGCAGCCGAACAGACCTGGCGGGGTACGGGCTTCGACATCCACCACATGGGCGGAGCGCTCGCGCGGGTCGACGAGGACGCCACGCCGTTCCCGAACCGGGCGGGGCGGTTCTGGCTGAACATCTATGGTTTCTGGCCCGACGCCGCCGACGATGCTGCACGGATCGCATTCGTGCGCGGATTCGCCGCTGAGATGGAGCCGGTCGCCTCGGGCGGTCAGTACGTCAACTTTCTCGGCGCTGAACCGGACCTGGACCCGGCTGCCGCAGCCCTGGCCGTCTTCGGGCCCGCGAAACTCGAGCGCCTCAGCGCTCTCAAGCGCACCTGGGACCCGGACAACGTCTTCCGGCTCAATCACAATATCCCGCCGACCATACCGCGGGCCTTCCGGTGAGCGGAGTACCGTGATCGTCGCCGGGGTGCACCCGGGTCCCGTCGACGAAGGAGTCACCATGAAGGCGCTGGTTTATCACGGTCCCGGACGAAAGACGTGGGAGGACGTACCCGATCCGAAGATCGTCGGGTCGGGTGACGCGATCGTGCGCGTGGACACGACCACCATCTGCGGCACCGACCTGCATATCCTCAAGGGTGACGTGCCGGCCGTGCAGGAGGGCCGCATCCTCGGGCATGAGGCGGTGGGCACGATCGTGGAGATCGGCACCGCCGTGCAGACTCTCGCGGTGGGCGATCGGGTCATCGTCTCCTGCATCAAGAGCTGCGGTCACTGTGCGAATTGCAGGACCGGGCTGTTCTCGCACTGCCTGGGCGACGAGGGGGCATCCGGGACCGGCTGGGTCTTCGGGCACCTCATCGACGGCACCCAGGCCGAGTACGTCCGGGTTCCCTACGCGGAGAACTCCTTGCACCTCCTGCCGCCCGGCGTCACGGACGAGGAGGCCGTCATGCTCTCCGACATCCTGCCGACCGGGTTCGAGATCGGAGTGCAGTACGGCAGGGTCAAGCCGGGGGACGTGGTGGCTGTGATCGGTGCCGGGCCGGTCGGCCTCGCCGCCATCGCCACGGCCGGGCTCTACGGCGCCGGCACGATCATCGCCATCGACACGGATGAGAACCGGCTGGAGCAGTCACGTCTGTTCGGGGCGACGGATGTCGTCGTCTCCGGCAGCCCCGACTGGAAGCAGCAGGTGCTGGCGTTGACCGACGGCGCCGGCGTCGACGTCGCCATCGAGGCGGTCGGCATTCCGGAGACGTTCACCATGGCGATCGACGTGGTGCGTCCAGGCGGCACCGTGGCCAACGTGGGCGTGCACGGCAAGCCGGTGGAGCTGCACCTGGAGGACCTGTGGATCCAGAACATCAGCATCAGCATGGGGCTGGTGAACACCAACACCACACCCATGCTGCTGAAGCTCGTGGCGCAGAAGAAGATCCCCGCCGCCAAGCTGGCCACGCACCGGTTTTCGCTGGACCAGATCATGGAGGCGTACGACACTTTCTCCCGCGCCGCGGAGACCAAGGCGCTGAAGGTCGTGCTCAGCCGCTAGCGCTCGCTCGCCCGGCGCGCCCGGCCCGCACGGTCGGCGCGACTGTTGCCCGTTCGGACATGTGTTGCCGGCACACCGGCGACACATGTCCGCTTCGGCAACAGTTGCGTTGTCGAGGATCAACTCGGCGGATCGGTACTCTGGAAACATGACTTCTGGATACTCCGACGGCGACAACCGGGACGACGCCCTGGGCTGGGCTGGGGACGACGACCCCACGCTCGCTTCCGGGGACGAAGCCGGCGAGACCGGCGAGACCGCGAGTGCCGCTGGCCCCGGCTCCGGCGAACCGCCGGAGGGATGGACCGTGACCGGTCCGGCATCCGCTGTCGAGGCGAAGGCGGCAGCCGATGCCGCAGCGACCCGCGTCGCCACGAGCTCGCTGGCCCTGGTGTCGCTCGGCATCTTCGGCGGAATCTACCTGCTCTACACGATCGGTTGGTTCATCGGCGCGGGCCGCATCCAGATCCCGACGTCCGACGTGGTCTCCGAGTTCATGTTCATGCTCGGCCTGTGGCTGGCCGTGGCAGCCCCTGCGGTCTGGTTCGCGGTGACGTTCTGGCTCACTCGAGCACACCCGCGGGCTCGGTTCGGCTGGCTCCTGATCGGCGTCATCCTGCTCGTTCCACTGTCATTCATCTCCGGACCGGGGGTCATCGCATGACCGATTCCTCTCAGACCGCCACCCCGGTCGGATCCGGGTCCCGGCGGCGCACCCCGCGCTGGTTGTCGACGACGATCGCGATCCTCTTCGGCCTCTTCTACGCCTACGACGTCTGGGAGGCTGTCGGCAACCTCGTGGGCCTGAACATCCTGGCCCAGAGCCTCGATTCCCAACTGAGCGGGTTCGGCATCGTCGTGCTGCTCATTGGCATCCTCGGCCCGATCGTGATCTTTGTACTCGCCGCGTGGATCGGACGTTTCCGCGGTCCTGCCCCACAGGCGGCCCTGTTCCTGGCCGGCCTGTGCCTGAGCGCCGCGATCGCCGTCAACATCTTCACTCTCGGAGCGGGCAGCCTGCTCGCCTAGGCCGAACGCGAAGCCGTCTCGGCGCACCCTGTGGAAGCGGGCGCACGTTCCACCATGCGCCCGCTTCCACAACCTGCGCCGCGAATGGCGGGCGGCCCTGGCGGCGCGGGCGGCGCGGGCGGCGCCGGCTCAGACGATCGCGACGACGATCAGTCCCATCAACACGAGCTGCCCGACCAGGCGCGGCACGAGCGGGATCGCGGCCACGCCGAAGCGGTCCGGGTAGCGTGACGCGAAGGCGTTGGCCGGGAAAACCGCCGCCAGGAACACGACCAGGCAGACGCCCGCCGTCACAATCGTGGGTGGGTAGAGCAACCCGAGCCCGCCGGCGAGCTCGCACACACCGGTCAGGATCACGAGGTTCGCGGGCCGGAGGACCCCGGTCGATCGCAGGCGTGGCGGGATCATCGCCCGCATGGTGCGCGCCACCGTCGGCACAAAATGCGTGATCCCGGCGCCGATGAAAACCACCGCCAGCACGATGCGGAGGGCGAACTGGATGTCGGGGAACGTAACGCTGCTCATGGCTCCATTCTCCAGCCGATAGAGTGTTTTCATATCTGGCGCCCCACGGTCGCGGCGCAAGCCATGCTTTCTGCTGCTATCGGAGGATCCGTTTTCGTGTCAAAACCTGTTGTCCTAATCGCTGAAGAATTATCGCCTGCCACCGTCGACGCCCTGGGGCCCGACTTCGAAGTTCGTTCCGTAGACGGCACCGACCGGGTGGCTCTGCTGGCCGAACTGGCCACGGCGCATGCCGTGCTGGTGCGCTCCGCCACCAAGGTGGACGCCGAGGCGATCGCCGCCGCACCGTTGCTGAAGGTCATCGCCCGCGCGGGCGTCGGCCTCGACAACGTCGACATTAAAGCGGCCACGGCCGCCGGCGTCATGGTCGTCAATGCCCCGACCTCCAACATTATTTCCGCAGCAGAACTGACCGTCGGTCACATCATCAGCCTTGCCCGCCACATCCCGGCCGCTCACGGCGCGCTGGCCCAGGGGCAGTGGAAGCGCTCCAAGTACACCGGCGTCGAGCTCTACGAAAAGACCATCGGCATCATCGGCCTCGGCCGGATCGGCGCCCTTATCGCGGCCCGGATGCAGGCCTTCGGCACGAACATCATCGCCTACGACCCCTACATCACCTCCGCCCGCGCCCAGCAGCTCGGCGTGCATCCGGTCAGCCTCGACGAGCTCCTCGCGCAGTCGGACTTCATCACCATCCACATGCCCAAGACGCCGGAGACCAACGGCATGATCGGCGCGGCGCAGTTCAAGCTGATGAAGCCCACCGCGTTCGTCGTGAACGTGGCTCGCGGCGGCCTCATCAACGAGGACGACCTCTACGACGCCCTCACGTCCGGCACCATCGCCGGAGCCGGCCTCGACGTCTTCGTCAACGAGCCGCCGACCGGCTCGAAGCTGCTCGGCCTGGACAACATCATCACCACCCCCCACCTCGGCGCCTCCACGGACGAGGCCCAGGAGAAGGCCGGCGTCTCGGTCGCCAAGTCGGTGCGCCTCGCCCTGTCGGGAGAACTCGTTCCCGACGCTGTCAACGTCGCCGGCGGCGTCATCGACCCGTACGTGCGCCCCGGTATCCCGCTGGTGGAGAAGCTCGGCCAGGTCTTCTCCGGTCTCGGCGCCCGCAGCCCGCTGACCAGCGTCGACGTCGAGGTTCGCGGCGAGCTCGCCGACTATGACGTCAGCGTGCTTCGGCTCGCCGCGCTCAAGGGCATCTTCACCAACGTTGTCAGTGAGACCGTGTCCTACGTCAACGCGCCTCTGCTCGCCGAGCAGCGCGGCGTCGCCGTGCGCATGATCACCGACAAGGAGTCGCCGGAGTACCGCAACGTGATCACCCTGCGCGGCGCCCTCGCGGACGGCTCGCAGATTTCGGTGTCGGGTACCCTGACCGGTACGAAGCAGACCCAGAAGATCGTCGAGATCAACGGCTACGACGTCGAGGTCACGTTCGAGAACCACCTGATCGTGATGCTCTACACGGACCGTCCCGGAATCGTGGCCGTCTACGGTCGCGAGTTCGGTGACGCCGCGATCAACATCGCCGGAATGCAGATCGCCCGCCACGTGGCCGGCGGCAAGGCGTTGAGCGTGCTCACGGTGGACTCGCCCGTTCCGGCCAGCCTGCTCGCCAAGGTGCGTGACGCGATCGCGGCCGAGGCCATGATCGAAATCTCCATCACCGAATAGCGGTCCCGGCGGTCATCCGCCCGATCACCGCGAGCAACCGGTCCAGCCTCGTCGTCGATGTGTCATCGACGGCGAGGTGGCCGGGGCTCGCGAGGGTGGATTCGTAGTACAGCCCGTCACTGACGAGCATGATCACCTCGGCCACGTCCGGGTCTCCCACCGCCTCCTCGATGACGCTCAGCCACTGGCGCCGAGTTGAGGCCAGGGCAGCGTTGGCCAGCGGATGCGCCCCCTGCGCCAGACGCACGGCCGCACCGATCGACTGGTCGAGCGCTGTTCCCTCGCTCATCGACGTGCGGATCAGGTAGTCGACCGCTCCGGCCGGGGCCGCTCGAATCTGCTGCACATCGTCGGCGACCAGCGCGTCGAGCCGGGCCAGGAGCCCCTCGACGAGCGCGTCCTTCGAGCCGAAATGGTAGAGCAGGCCGCCCTTGGACAGGCCGGCCGCCGCCGCGACGGCGTCGAGGGTGGCCGCCCGTTCGCCCTGGTCGATCAGGAGCTGAGCGAACGCGTCCAGGAGGCGATCGCGTGTGGGGGAGGTATGGTGCGCCCCCGTGGCCGGGGATGCGCTGGCGGAGATCATGGTGCTACTATACCGTCTGGACGGTTTACTTTACCGTCTGGACGGTACAGCATCCGTCTCTCAAGCCGAAAGCAGTCGTTACCGTGTCGAATTCCTTGCGTGAGTCCACCCCCATCGTTGCCGTGAGCCCGGTGATCAGCCCTCATCGCCGGTGGTGGGCGCTGGTCGTGCTCATGCTGCCCGTTCTCCTGGTCTCGATCGACAACACGGTGCTCAACCTCGCACTGCCGGCCATATCCGAGGACCTCCGGCCGACCGGAACCCAGCTGCTCTGGGTGATCGACATCTACCCACTCATGCTCGCCGGGCTCCTGGTGGCCATGGGCAGTCTCGGCGACCGGATCGGCCGTCGACGGCTGCTCCTGGTCGGGTCGGCCGGTTTCGGCCTGGTGTCCGTCGTGGCGGCCTTCGCCCCGAGCATCGAGTGGCTCATCATCGATCGGGCCGTGCTCGGGTTCTTCGGCGCCATGCTGATGCCGCCGACGCTGTCGCTGTTGCGGTCCGTCTTCACCGACCGCAACCAGCGTCGTCTGGCGATCGCCATCTGGGCGAGCGGTTTCGCCGCCGGTAGCGCGCTCGGCCCCGTGGTGGGTGGCGTACTGCTGGAGCACTTCGCGTGGGGATCCGTCTTCCTGCTCGCCGTGCCGCTGCTCGTGCCGCTGCTCGTTCTCGGACCGCTGCTCGTTCCGGAGTCCCGCGACCCGAACCCCGGACGCATCGACGCCCTGAGCATCGTTCTCTCCCTGGCGACCATGCTGCCGGTCGTCTACGGCATCAAGGCCCTGGCCGAGCACGGTCCCACGCCCGTCTCCGTCGGCCCGATCGTCATCGGCCTGGCTGCCGGCATCCTCTTCGTGCGCCGTCAGCCGCGGCTGACCCACCCGATGATCGACCTCGGCCTGTTCCGCGTCGGGGCCTTCAGCGGGGCGATCGGGGTGAATCTGCTCAGCGTGGTCGCCCTCGTCGGCGGACTGTTCTTCGTCTCGCAGTACCTGCAGCTCGTTCTGGCCCTCTCACCGCTGGAGGCAGGCCTCGTGCTTGTGCCGGGACTGGTGGCGATGATCGTGTCCGGTCTGGTGATCGTGCCGATCGCCCGGCGGGTGCGGCCGTGGATCGTGGTGCCGGTGGCACTGCTGATCTCGGCCGGCGGTTATGCGGCTGCCGCGCTGGGCGGGGGCGACCTCGACGCGGCCGGTATCGCATTCGTCTTCGTGGCCCTCGGGATCGGCATCGGCGCGGCCGAGACGGTGTCGAACGAACTGATCGTGGCGAACGCCCCGGCGGAGAAGATGGGGGCCGCATCCGCGGTAGGGGAAACGGCCTACGAGTTGGGCGCCGTGCTCGGCACGACCATCCTCGGTACGATCCTGACGGCGTCGTACCGCAGCTCGATCATTCTGCCGGAGACGCTCACGGCGGCGCAGAGCACGGCGGCCGCGGAGACGCTCGGCGGTGCTGTGGCGGTGGCCGACGGGTTGCCCTCCGGCCTGGCCGAGGTGCTGCTCGGCTCGGCCCGGGAGGCCTTCACCAGCGGAATCGGGCCCACGGCCTGGATCGGGGCGGCCCTGGTGCTGGCGGCGGCGTTCGTCGCTCTGGTCACCCTGCGGAAGGCCACCTGATCAGCGCAGCAGCCACTCACCGTGAACGTGCCAGAGCCCGTCTCGACAACTGCATCGAAACGGGCTCGGCACGACGGCGACCTCAGACGAGTCAGATGTCGTCGACGGAACGCTTCTGCGAGGTGATCTGCTCGCCGCTGGCCGGGTCGACGGCGCTGCGGGTCGTGGTCACGCTGCTGCGCTTGCGGGTCAGCAGCACGATGCCGATGATCATGATGACGGCACCGGCGCCCATCAGGATGTAGCCGACCAGTTCGATGTCCATCCACTCGACGGTCACGTTCAGGGCAAACACCATGATGGCGCCGACGACGAGGAGGAAGATTCCCAATCCGAGACTCATGCGGGACTGCTTTCTGTTGGTTGTCAGGAATTGTCCAGCTTAGACACTCGATCCGTCGCAGTAGGGTTTATCTACAGCCAACTTCCAGACATACGGAGTCGAATGTCCACTCTCATCAAGCTCGCTGTCATTCCCGGCGACGGGATCGGCCCCGAGGTCGTCGCCGAAGCGGTCAAAGTGCTCGAAGCGGCGACCGTGGCCGACGACGTCACATTCGACGCCACCTGGTTCTCCCTGGGCGCCGCCCGGTTCCTGGAAACCGGTGATGTGCTCACCGACGAGGACCTCACGGCGATCGCCGGTCACGACGCCATCCTGCTGGGCGCCGTCGGCGGGGTGCCGGGGGACCCGCGCCTCGCTGACGCGAACATCGAGCGCGGTCTGCTGCTGAAGCTGCGCTTCTCGCTGGACCACTACGTGAATCTGCGCCCGAGCGTGCTCTTCCCCGGCGTGCCCAGCCCGTTGGCGGCCCCGGGCAACGTCGACTTCGTCGTCGTGCGCGAGGGCACGGAAGGCCCGTACGTGGGCAACGGCGGGGCGATCCGCCAGGGCACCGCGCACGAGGTGGCCAACGAGGTCTCCGTCAACACGGCCTTCGGCGTCGAGCGCGTGGTGCGCTACGCGTTCGCGAAAGCCCAGGCCCGCCCGCGCCGCCACCTCACCCTCGTGCACAAGACCAACGTGCTCGTCTTCGCCGGCAGCCTGTGGCAGCGGATCGTCATCGCCGTCGCCGCCGAATACCCCGACGTGACGGTCGACTACCTGCACGTCGACGCGGCCACGATTTTCCTGGTCTCGAATCCGAGTAGATTTGACGTCATCGTCACGGACAACCTCTTCGGCGACATCCTCACCGATCTCGCGGCGGCAATCAGCGGCGGCATCGGTCTTGCGGCCTCCGGGAACATTAACCCCGAGGGCAGGTTCCCCAGCATGTTCGAGCCGGTACACGGATCGGCACCGGACATCGCGGGCAAACAACTGGCTGACCCCACGGCGGCCATCCTCTCGGTGGCGCTCCTCCTGGAGCACCTCGGCCAGACGGATGCCGCAGCCCGGGTGAGTGCCGCCGTGACCGCCGATATCGTGGCCCGTGCGGCTCTCGGCACCCCCCGGAGCACCAGTGCCGTGGGCGATGCCATCGTGACTCGACTGACAGACAAGGGAATCCAATGAGCCAGGCAGCGTTAGACGAGACATCCGGCACCACCACCTTCCCGCTGAAGTTCAGCCTCACCCCGTCCACGGCGGCCCGCACGGAGATCGAGCGTGAGGAGATCCTCGCTGACCCCGGATTCGGCAAGAAGTTCACCGACCACATGGTCGCCATCGACTGGACCATCGACGAGGGCTGGCACAACGCCCGGGTCATGCCCTACGGGCCCCTGCAGCTCGACCCGGCTTCGTCGGTGCTGCACTACGGCCAGGAGATCTTCGAGGGGCTGAAGGCCTACCGCCACGCCGACGGGTCGATCTGGACCTTCCGCCCGGAGAAGAACGCCGAGCGCCTGCAGCGCTCGGCCCGCCGTCTGGCCCTGCCGGAACTCTCCGAGGCCGACTTCATCGAATCGATCCGGCAGATCGTCGCCGTCGACGGCGACTGGGTTCCCTCCGCCCCGGAGACGAGTCTGTACCTGCGACCCTTCATGATCGCCAACGAGAGCTTTCTCGGCGTGCGCGCTGCCCACCAGGTGGGCTACTACGTGATCGCCAGCCCGGCCGGCGCCTACTTCGCCGACGGCGTGGCCCCGATCAAGATCTGGCTCTCGACCGAATACTCCCGGGCCGGCCGCGGCGGCACCGGAGCGGCCAAGTGTGGTGGCAATTACGCCGCCAGCCTGCTGCCCCAGATGCAGGCCTACGACAACGACTGCGCGCAGGTGCTCTTCCTCGACGGGGAGACCAGCAGCCGCATCGACGAGCTCGGCGGCATGAACGTGTTCTTCGTGCACGGCACCGACACGATCGTCACCCCGCGCCTGACCGGGTCGATCCTCGAGGGCGTCACCCGTGACAGCATTTTGCAGCTCGCCCGGGATCGCGGCCTGACCGTGGAGGAGCGCGACGTGACCCTCGGCGAATGGCAGGACGGTGTCGCATCCGGTGCCATCACCGAGGTGTTCGCCTGCGGCACGGCCGCCGTCGTCACCCCGATCTCCCAGCTCAAGGGACCGAATCTCTCGATCGGCGACCCGGATGCCCCGGCCGGCGAGATCACGATGGCGCTCCGCCAGGAACTGACCGACATCCAGTACGGCCGGCTGCCCGACCGTCACGGCTGGCTCACCCGCCTCGACGCCCCGGCGGCACAGGCGTGAAGATCGCGCGGTTCAGCGTCGACGGGCTCATCGCATTCGGCATCATCGATGACGACGAGATCGTGGTGCTCAAGGGTGACCCGATGTTCGCGGGCTACGACACCACCGGGCAGCGCGTAGCCCTGCGCGACGTGAAACTGCTCGCCCCGGTGATCCCGCGCTCGAAGATCGTCGGAATGGCGTGGTCCTACTTCGCTGACGAGGCCGAACAGTCCGCCGCGGCGCCCGGTGAGCCGCAGTTCTTCCTCAAGCCGAACACCTCCGTGGTCGGCCCCGGCGACGCCATCGTGCTGCCGGTGTCGTCGGCGAACGTGCACGTCGAGGGCGAGCTGGCGATCGTGATCGGCAAGATCGCCCGGAACGTGTCGGTTGCCGACGCCGAAGACGTCATCTTCGGCTACACCATCGCCAACGACGTCACCGCCCGCGACCTGCAGGAACGCGACGGCCACCTCACCCGGGCCAAGAGCTTCGACTCGTTCTGCCCGCTCGGGCCGGTCATCGACACCGAGTACGACTGGACCACCTTCACCGTCGAGTCCCGCATCGACGGCGAGGTTTTCCAGAAGGGCACGGCGACCCTGCTCAAGCACACCGTCGCGGAGATGGTCTCCTTCGTCTCCGGCGTCTTCACCCTGCTGCCCGGCGACGTCATCCTGACGGGCGCCCCCGACCGGTCCGCCTCCGTGGTGCACGGGGACACCGTGCAGATCGAGGTCCCCGGCATCGGCGTGTTGTCGAACCCGGTGCACCGCGCCTGATCGCCTGGCGGCGGCCGGAGAGGCCGTCGACGGCCCGTCTCCGGACAGGCCTCGGAACCTACTCGGGTTCCTCGGGGAACCAGGAGCGGACCTGGTCCATCGCCGTGTCGAGCAGCGCCACCGATTCGGTCGCGTTGACCCGGGCGAGCAGCATGGCGCTCAAACCCAGCGAGGCGAGCGTGCGGGCGCGTTCCGGCGCGCGATCCGGCCCGGATTCGCCTGCCGCGGAACCGGCGGCGCGGAGGGCGTCCTGCAGTGCGGTGGTCAGGTCGGACCGGTAGTCGTCGACCACCTGGCGGGCCAGATCGTCGTGGCCGGCGAGACCGGCGGCGCAGTTCACCAGCAGACAGCCTCGCCGGGGGGAGTCCTCCGGCAGTGCGGAGACGGCCGATCGGAGTTCGGCGAAGTACGCCAGCAGGGTGGTCCGACCGATGCCGGTACCGGTGAGGGTGCGCAGCCGGGGTCGGATGACGGTGACCTGGTAGTCCTCGACGGCGGCATCGAACAGGCCGCGCTTGCTGCCGAAGGCGTGGTAGATGCTGGACCGCTTGAGTCCCGTCGCGTCTTCGAGTTCGGCGAGCGACACCAGGTCGAAACCCCGGTCCCAGAAGAGATCCCTGGCGGCCTGCACGACGGTCGTGCGATCGAAGCTCTGCAGCCGGCCCATGGCGGTTCCTCCGATTTCCCTGTGAGTGGTTTTGTGGATCGCTCAGTACACAATATATATTAGACCATCCGTTACAAAAAAGCAGAGGAGCCCACCATGGCCTCGTCCACCACCAGCACTCAGATCCAACTCGTGTCCCGGCCCACCGGCTGGCCGACGGATGCCGACTTTCGCACCGTGACCGTCGACCTGCCCGAACTCGCAGCCGGCCAGGTTCGCGTGGCCAACGAATTCGTCTCGGTCGACCCGTACATGCGCGGCCGGATGAACGACGTGAAGAGCTACTCCGCCCCCTACGCGCTGAACGAGACGATGACGGGCGGGGCCGTCGGCCGCGTCGTCGCATCCGCCTCTGACGCGGTTGCCGTGGGCGATGTGGTCGTGCACCAATTCGGTTGGCGCGATCTCGTTCAGGAGGATGCCGCCGGCTTCCGGGTTGTGCCCGAACTCCCGGGTGTTCCGCTCTCCGCCTACCTCGGCGTGCTGGGCATGACCGCCCTCACCGCCTACGTCGGACTGCTCGAGGTGGCCGGGCTCAAGGAAGGCGACACCGTCTTCGTCTCCGGCGCGGCCGGGGCCGTGGGCAGCATGGTCGGCCAGATCGCGCGGCTCAAGGGTGCGAAGCGCGTGGTCGGCTCCGCCGGCTCCGCAGAGAAGGTCGCACTCCTGACCGAGAAGTACGGCTTCGACGCCGCCTTCAACTACCGGGATGGCAACATCGCCGAGCAGCTCTCCGCGGCGGCACCCGACGGCATCGACGTCTACTTCGACAACGTCGGCGGGGAGCACCTGGAGGCGGCGCTGGACAGCTTCAACGACGGCGGACGCGCCGCCCTCTGCGGTGCCATTTCCGTGTACAACAACACCGAGGCGTCAGGCGGCCCGCGCAACCTGGCCAACATGATCGGCCGCGGGCTGACCCTCAAGGGCTTCATCGTGGGTAACTACGTGCAGCACTTCGCCGCCTTCTCCGCCGACATGGCGGGCTGGCTCGCCGCGGGCGACGTCGTCTTCGATGAGACCGTCGTCGACGGCGTCGACCACGCCGTGGACGCGTTCCTCGGTCTCATGCGCGGCGAGAACACCGGCAAGATGGTCGTTCGCACGAACGTCTGACTCTTCGACAGCATCCATTTCTTTTTGATCACACACTCTGGAGAACCCATGAATTCCGTACTTTTCGTCGTCAGCGCTTCTGACCACTGGACCCTCAACGACGGCAGCCTGCACCCCACCGGCTACTGGGCCGAGGAGCTCGCCGAGCCGCACCGCCTGTTCACCGAGGCCGGCTGGACGATCACCATCGCGACGCCGGGCGGCGTCGCCCCCACCATCGACGCGGGCAGCCTGGCTCCCGCGGCCGCCGGCGGGGAAGACCGCGCCAGGGTCATCGTCGCCTACCTCGACACGATCGGCAGCGAACTCGACGAGCCGCGGGACATCGCCGACGTGACGGTCGCCGACTACGACGTCGTCTTCTACCCCGGCGGACACGCGCCGATGGAGGACCTGGCCGTCGACGCCGTGTCCGGCCGCATCATGACCGAGGCGCTCGACTCCGGAAAGATTCTCGGCGTGCTCTGCCACGCTCCGGCCGCCCTGCTCGCTGCGAAGCGTTCCGACGGCAGCTGGCCCTTCACGGGCTACCGCATGACCGGTTTCACCGACGAGGAGGAGACCCTCGGCGGCCTGGCGCCCAAGGCGCCGTGGCTCGTGCAGAGCCGTCTGGTCGAGCTGGGCGCCGACTTCGTCGCCGGCGAGCCCTGGGGCGAGCACATGGAGATCGACCGCAACCTCTACACCGGCCAGAACCCGGCCTCCTCGGCCGCTCTCGCCGGCGCGATCATCGCCGCCGTCACCGCGAAGTAGTAGTCGAGGCCCGGCGCACCCTATGGAAGTGGGCGCACGTTATAACGTGCGCCCACTTCCACAACCTGCGCCGCGAGCGGCGTGCCGCGAGCGGCTACGGGCGGAGTGCGCGCAGGGCGTCGGCGACGTCGTCCCCGTCATTCCACAGGTGGAAGGCCACGCGCACCCGCCCGGCCCGGCCCGATGCGGTGAGTTTCGCCCGGGTGAGGCGCTCGAGGTCGGTGCCGCCGGCATCCGGCCAGGTCACAATCGCCTGGCCTGCCGGCGCGATCCCGAGTCCGGCGCAGAGTGCATCGCCGAGGCCCACGGCATGGCCCTGCACCGCGTTCAGGTCGAGCCGGCCGAACAGGTCCAGTGCGGGTTCGGCGCCCACCCAGGCGTTCCACGCGGGGGAGACGTCGAACCGGCGCGCGTCGGTCGCGAGGTCCATGTCCGGTCCGTAGCAGGAGGCCCACGGGTCACGGCCGGCATACCAGCCTGCCTGCACCGGGTGCAGCAGGGCGGCCAGGCGTTCGTTCACGGTCAGGAAGGCCACGCCGCGCGGGGCGCAGAGCCACTTGTAGCTGTGGCAGATGGTGGCGTCGAAGGCGGATGCGTCCACCGGCATCCACCCGGCGGCCTGCGTCGTATCGCAGAGTGTGAAGCTCCCGTGAGCACGGGCGGCGGCCACGATGGCCGCGGTGTCGGCGATGGCACCGGTGGCGGACTGCACGAGCGAGAACGCGACGAGCCAGGTGTCGGCGGTGATCCCTGCCGCCAGCTCGGCCAGGGGCAGGTGCCGCACGGTGACCCCGCGGTGCGCCTGGCTGCGGAACGGGAACACCATCGAGCTGAAGTCGCCGTCGACGCAGAGCACCTCGGCGCCGTCGGGCACGCTCGCGGCGACCAGCCCGGCCAGCACGGATGCCTGCGACCCGATCGCGACCCGGCTCACCGGTACCATGACGAGCCCCGCATACGCGTGCCGAACCCGCTCGACCGCCGCTGCGTAGCCCGCGGCCGACGCGGTGCCCAGCGCCCACGCCTCGGCGTCCGTGCGCAGGGCCGCCTCCGTCTCCTTGGTCGGCAGCCCGAGCGTGCAGGCGGCCAGGTAGCCGCGGCCGCCGCGGAACCGGTCGCGCGCCGCACGCACGCCGATCCGGTCCGGCAGTGCAGACAGCGACGATAGGGGCGTGGGGGAGTCGCTCGGGATCATTCCTCCAGCATGCGACCGGCCGCATTCATTCAACAATAGCCAGTCAATGAGGTAAACCATAAGCCTACGTTATGGTTAATACGTGCCCACCATCGCCCCGCCCGAACTCGATTCCACCATGCTGCGCGTCGTGGGGGCCCTCGCCGAGCACGGCTCGATCACGGCGGCCGCCGCCGCGCTCGGCTACAGCCAGCCTGCCGTGAGCCAGCAACTCAAGCGGCTCGAGCAGCGCATCGGCCTGGCCGTGATCGAACGTGTCGGCCGCGGTGTGCGGCTCACCGAGGCCGGTCGCCTACTCGCCCGGCACGCTGCCACCGTGAACGGCGCCCTCGACGCCGCCGCCGGGGAACTCTCCGAACTGCGGGGCCTGCGCGCCGGCCGGGTGCGGATCGCGGCATTCCCCTCCGCCTCGGCGACGATCGTGCCCCGCCTGCTGGCCGACCTCAACCGTCGCCATCCGGGAGTCAGCGTCACCTACCTCGAGGCCGAGCCGCCCGAAGCGGTGGCCCTGGTGCGGCAGAACCAGGCCGACCTGGCGATCACCTTCAGTTACCCCGGCGACCGGGTCGATCCGCATCGCGACAGCGCGGAAGGGCTGGTCGTGACCCGGCTCCGCCGCGACGAGATGTTGCTCGTGCTTCCGGCGGGCCACGCGCGGGCCGGCGACGGGGCCGTCGACCTCGGCGACCTGGCCGAGGAGAACTGGATCGGCGGATGTCCACGGTGCCGCGGCCACCTGCTGGAGCTCTGCGGACATAGCGGCTTCACACCGAACGTGTCCTACGAAACCGACAACGCGGCCGCCGTGATCGGCCTCGTGGCGGCCGGTATCGGAGTGGCCATGCTGCCCGCTCTCGCCCTTGACTCCGTGGGCGCGCAGCCGCTGGTGGCCATCCGTCCCACCCGGGGCCGCGACCACCGCACCCTGCACGCGGTCACGGCGACCGGTGCCGCGGGCGTGCCCGCCATCGCCGCCACCCTGCGCCGGTTGGCGGCGCTGGACTCCTCACCCGCGCCTGCGCGTGCAGCCAACTAGAATCGGACGTGATGTCTGAGACAATTGCGCACCCGTTTTCCACCGCCACCGGCACCGACGTTCGCGTTCGGTTCTGCCCCTCGCCAACCGGAACGCCGCACGTCGGCCTGATCCGCACGGCCCTCTTCAACTGGGCCTACGCCCGGCACACCGGCGGCACGTTCATCTTCCGGATCGAGGACACGGACCCGGCCCGCGACACCGAGGAGAGCTTCGTACAACTCCTCGACGCGCTGCGCTGGCTGCGCCTGGACTGGGACGAGGGCGTCGAGGTCGGCGGACCGCACGGTCCCTACCGCCAGTCCGAGCGCTACGACATCTACCGTGACGTGATCGAGCAGCTCAAGGCGTCCGGTCACATCTACGAGAGCTTCGCCACCGGCGAGGAGATCGAGGTGCGCAACGTCGCCCTCGGCCGCGACCCCAAGGCCGGCTACGACAACTTCGAGCGCGACCTCAGCGACGAGAAGAAGGCGGCCTTCCGCGCCGAGGGACGTTCGCCGGCGCTCCGCCTCAAGGTGCCCGACACGGACATCTCCTTCGACGACCTGGTTCGCGGCGAGATCACCTTCCCGGCCGGTTCGTTCAGCGACTTCGTCGTGGTGAGGCCCAACGGGCATCCGCTGTACCCGTTCGTCAACCCCGTCGACGACGCCATGATGGGCGTCACCCACGTGCTGCGCGGCGAAGACCTGCTCTCCTCCACCCCGCGCCAGATCGCGCTCTACCACGCGCTGATCGACATCGGACTGGCCACGTTCGTGCCGCGCTTCGGGCACATGCCCTACGTGATGGGGGAGGGCAACAAGAAGCTGTCCAAGCGCGACCCCGAGTCCAACCTGTTCCACCACCGCGCCCGCGGCTTCGTGCCCGAGGGACTGGTCAACTATCTCTCGCTGCTCGGCTGGTCGCTCTCCAGCGACCGCGACGTGTTCACGATCGACGAGATGATCGCCGCGTTCGACGTTGTCGACGTGCTGCCGAACCCGGCCCGCTTCGACCTCAAGAAGGCCGAGTCGCTCAACGGCGACCACATCCGGCTGCTCGAGCCGGCCGACTTCGCCGCCCGGGTCATCCCCTACCTGGTGGCCGCCGGCGATGTGGCCGAGCCGCTCAGCGAGGTGCAGCAGGCCATTCTCGAGGTTGCCGCACCGCTCGTGCAGGAACGCATCGCCCTGCTCGGCGAGGCGCCCGGCATGCTGGGCTTCCTGTTCATCGGCGGCGACTCCCTGGTCTACCAGCCGGATGCCCTGGCCTCGCTCCCGAAGAACTCGCAGGAGATCCTGGCCGCGTCCACGGCCGCCCTGCTCGACATTCCCGAAGTGGAATGGACCCACGACCGGGTGCACACCACGCTGACCGAGACGCTGATCGACGGGCTCGCACTCAAGCCCCGTGTGGCCTTCGGCCCCCTGCGGGTCGCGGTGTCCGGCCGGCGCATCTCGCCGCCGCTGTTCGAATCCATGGAGATCCTCGGCAAGGCGGAGTCCGTGCTGCGTCTCACTCGGCTGGCAGCCACCACTCTCGAATGATCCGTGCCGTCGGGGCCGGCCCAGCGGGCCTGCCCCGACGGCGGAACACGAGGCGATGACCGGCGGATTTCGCTCTGAGTTTGTCCCGGCTCCCAGAGTGGGTTAGAGTTACGAGTCGGCCCGTTCTGCGGAATGGGCAGTGGGGTATGGTGTAATTGGCAACACGACTGATTCTGGTTCAGTTGTTCTTGGTTCGAGTCCAGGTACCCCAGCTTTAGATAAGGCCCTCGCTCACGCGGGGGTTTTTTTCATTCAGGCGAGACCGCCCCGGGTTGCCGTGAACTCTGTCAGAAGACGAAATCCCTGTCTGTCGACGGACCCATGGACGGCCGATAACACAACGACACCGACGCCGGCATCTCGGTCGAGGCCGATCCAGCTGCTGAACCCTCCGGTGCTGCCGTTGTGCCAGGTGATTGCGCGGCCCCGGAACTCGAGTGTGATCCACCCTGCACCGATATCGACCCGCGGAGAGAATTTCGAGACTGGCTCGAGCGCGGAAAGGCCCCGAGCCGATCCGGCGAGGATCGAGCGGAGGAAGCCGCGCATTGTGCCTATGGTCGCGCGGACGCCGCCTGCCGGGGCGAGCCCTTCACCTACCCACGCGGGCAGGGGGCGTCCGAACCGACTGAATCCTGTCAGATCCGAAGGCCCCAGGTCCTCTGCGCGCGCCGGCGTCGAGAATCCTTCGCCCAGGACCTCCTGCAGGAGTCGTTCGTAGGTAGTCCCGGCTCCTCTCGCCACGGCGTGCCCCAGCAGCTGAAAACCGAGGTTCGAGTACCTGGGTCGAGGGGCGCCGACTCGCACGGTGCGAGTCTGGTCGAGGAGATCAGCGAGGGTCTCGCCGTACGGGTTCTGGCCTCGGATCCAAAAGTCGACGGTGCGGCGAAGTGGGTGCATCCTCGGCGGCAAGCGGGGAAGACCAGATCGGTGGATGGCCAGGGAACCGAGGCTCACGGAACCAACCTCTCCGTGGCCTTCAAACGGAAGCAAGTCGCGAAGGACCGTCGTCGGCTGGACGAGACCGCGCTCGGTCGCGTCCCGATACAACATTCCCGTGAGCGGCTTGGAGATTGACCCGATCTCGAAGGTGGCCTGATGGTCCGTACCCACCGTTGCGGTCGATTCGCCCTGAGGGGTGATCACGGCCACTGCTGCTGCCCCGGTTGAACGAAAGACGCGGCTCGCAGCACGAACAAGTTCAGTGTCCCCACGCCATTGGGTCTCCATTGAAGTCACCTCTCCGCACGTTCTTGCGTCGGTCAGCTTTTCGTCAACTGTTGTTGACGATTCGTGTGGTTGAACCATAGTTGACCCATTCGCAAAAAGTCAACGACTGTTGACTTGTCCGTCCGGCGTTCTGCGTAATCCTCGGCTACCGCTTGCCGTACTTCCTGTGGACGGCCTGCTTTGAAACGCCGAGGCATTGAGCGATGGCCTCCCAGGAAAGCCCGGCCGAACGCGCGCTGCGAACGAGGCCTGCCTCACTGCGCCCTACCTCCCGATGGAGCTCGGCGATGATGCGTAGGGCTTCAGCTGGTCCCTTGCCGTCCATCTCTCCGACCAGTATTTTCAATCTCTCCGCCTGCATTCGTCAATACTAGTTGACGATGGTGCGCCACCACTGGGATCAGTTCTGAAGTACGGGAGTGAGCGACGCACGAGCTGTGGTCCCGGCACCGGCGCTTGCCTCCGGCTCGAAGGGGAACCGATCTCGTTCGTTCACCCGCGTTCAGCTGGAAGCCGGCCCGGCGCCGACCCCCAGATGACACTCGTGTCATAAACGGCACCTTTTGGGCCGCCGGTGTGCATCATCGTCGCATCGAGTCCGTACCCTCGCTCCGAGTGTCAGGAGAATCATCATGCAACCATCTGCCCGCCCACCCTTCCACTCGGCCTCGAGGCGTCACCTGGCCGGGCCGGCCGTCATCCTGGCGCTTGCGCTGCTGGTGAGCGGCGTGGGTCCGTGGGGCGGGATACGCAGCGTCTTCAGACCGGATGTGGCGGAGGCCGCAATCCCCACGAGCGCCACCGACGTTGCGAAGGTGCCACACTACTTCGGCCCGTACCCCAACTGGGCGAACAGCCCGCAGACGCTGGCGGACGCGATGGTGAAGATCAGCGTCGGCACCTCGACACCGGTCCTGTACGGCAACCCGCTGACCGAGCGGAAGTACGCGACCGATTACGCCAAGCCGACTGGGGAGATGGGCCCGGTGCTGGTCGTGCTCGACCACACCAAGTTGCCCGCGGGCACCCTCAACGACTTTCAAAGCTGGAACCAGGGCATAGCCGGGGCGAGCCCGACCACCTCGGCGGGCAATCTCTTCCACGCCCTGGTGCTTCGACCCACGGGAACCGCGGGGGAGTACACCGTCGTCTTCCGGCGCCGACCGTGAGCACCGGAGAGGTCGAGACCTATTCCGTGCCGGCCGTGCCAGTGCAGAAAGACGACGTGATCGGCTTCTACGGCCAGGGGGTCCCCGTCGATACCGACGTCGCCGCCAACGGCGACACCTTGAGCACCCCGGCCAGCGGCGACCCGACGCTGGCTACCAACGTCGCCCCGGCCAAGGACAGCACGGTGAAGCTCGGAGTGTCGAACTACCCGGACTTTTCCCACGACCGCACCTACTCCTTCGGGGCCGACGTCACGCCGACCATCACCGACCCGGGCACGGGCGCAGAAGCGACTGCCTCGGTCGACCCGAAGACGGGCGCCATCTCCGGTGTCACCGTCACCAGCCCAGGTGCCGGCTACGCGGTCCCGCCCACGGTGGAGATCACGACCGCCGGGGTCACCCCGACCACCGTGGCTCAGGCCACCGCCACGATCGCCACCGGCGTCATCACCGGCATCGACGTCAACGAGACCGGTTACGGATTCACCGCACCCGCAGTGACCCTCACGGGCGGGAACCCCACTGCCGGCTCCGAGGCGCATGCGCAGGCCAGCGGCGCAGTCGACAACTTGAAGCTGACCGACGGCGGCAAGGGGTATCAGACCCAGCCGTTGGTGAACATCACCAAGCCTGACCTCGCAGCCGGCGAGCAGGCAACCGGCAGCGCAACGATGGACGCGAACGGCGTGGTCACCGGCGTCGCTATCGCGAATGCGGGCAGCGGGTACACCTCCGCCCCGACCGTGACCCTCACCGACGCCAGCAAGACCGCTCCCGACCAGGAGGCCACGGTCGAGGCCACCATCGGCGTCACCCGGATCGACGTCACCGACGGCGGCGCGGGCTACGACTCGGCACCGACTGTGACGATCGCGGACACCGTCGGCACGGCCGACAAGGGCGCCAGCGCCACTGCCCGGGTGGCTGTCAAGGGCTCGGTCACCGACATCGTGGTGACCACCCCCGGAGCGGGCTACCTCACCCCGGGGATCAAGAAGTTCGTGGACACCCTTCCCGGGCAGGGAGAGGCCAACGCCAACGACCTGGGCCAGTACATCCCGGTCGCGGTGCCCGACACCACCACCTACCCCGGCACCGACTACTACGAGATCGCCGTTGTGCAGTACCGGATGAAGTTCCACCGCGACCTGCCGGCCACCCTCCTCCGCGGGTACGTTCAGCTCTCGACCAGCGTCGTCCCGGGCAAGAACGTCGCTCTCGGTAACGCGAACCTCGACCCGGCCAAGCCGGACAGTCCCATCAGCTTCACCGGGGTGGACACGCCGCACTACCTCGGCCCGACGATCATGGCCACGAAGGACAAGCCCGTCCGGGTCCTGTTCCGCAACCTGCTGCCCACCGGCGTGGACGGTGACCTGTTCCTCCCCGTCGACACATCGGTGATGGGGGCGGGATCCGGTCCCGACATGATGACGCTGGACCCTGCCACCAAGGTCCCGATGGACATGGCACCGGATGAGAAGAGCGTCCTCGATGGTGTGCGTAACCCAATGTGCGGGGAGACGCCGAAACCAACCACCTGCTACTCGGAGAACCGTGCCACCCTGCACCTGCACGGCGGCATCACCCCATGGATCAGCGACGGCACGCCGCACCAGTGGGTCACCCCGACAGGTGAGAACACGGCGTATCCGAAGGGCGTCAGCGTCAGCAACGTGCCGGACATGCCGGACCCGGGTCCCGGGGCGGAGACCTTCTTCTACACCAACCAGCAGAGCGCGCGGATGATGTTCTACCACGACCACTCGTGGGGCATCACCCGGCTCAACGTGTATGCCGGCGAGGAAGCCGGTTACATGATCACCGACGACACAGAGCAGAAGCTGATGGCGCCCGGCGGCGCCCTCGACGGTCTCGGTATGGGCACTTCCCTCACCATCCAGGACAAGACCTTCGTGCCGAGCGCGACACGGATGGCTCAGCTCGACCCGACCTGGGATGCGACGAAGTGGGGCGGGGAGGGCAACCTCTGGCAGCCGCACGTCTACATGCCCGCGCAGAACCCCGGCGACCCCAGCGGGATGAGCGCGTTCGGTCGCTGGTTCTACGGCCCGTGGTTCTGGCCGCCGGCCAAGGACGCGAAGTATCCGCCCATGGCCAACCCGTACTTCGACCCGAACTGTGATCCGAACGTGGCTGAATTCTGTGAGCCGGCCCTGATCCCCTCGACTCCCAACAATTCGGTCGGTATGGAAGCCTTCCATGACACGCCGATCGTGAACGGTACCGCCTACCCGACAACGATCATGGAGCCGAAGTCATACCGGTTCCGGATCCTCAACGGCTCCGACGACAGGTTCTGGAACCTGTCGTGGTACGTGGCCGACCCCGCCACCGGCACCGAGGTTGCGCTCAAGTCCAGCGAGGTCACCCTGGCGCAGACCGACCCGGTCGTCTTCCCGACGCCGGACACCACGAAGAGCCCCAAGGGCCCGGACTGGATCCAGATTGGCAACGAGGGTGGCTTCCTGCCGACCCCCGCCGTGGTCCCTGCCCACGAGACGACGTGGATCACTGACGCGACCCGATTCGACGTCGGCAACGTCGACCAGCACTCGCTGCTGCTCGCGCCGGCCGAACGTGCCGATGTGATCGTCGACTTCTCGGCCTACAAGGGGAAGACGCTGATCCTCTACAACGACGCACCGGCTGCATTCCCGGCCCGGATCCCCGGATACGACTACTACACGGGCGGTCCGGACATGTCCCCGGCCGGCGCCCCCGCGACCCTGCCCGGCTATGGACCCGACACCCGGTCGGTCATGCAAGTCAAGGTCTCGAACGCCGCACCGGCACTGGCCTTCGACCGGCCGAACACCACGGCCGACCAGATGGGCAAGCTGATGGCCGCGTTCGACCACCACACCGACGCGGCCGGTAACCCCGCCGGCGTCTTCGAATCCGGCCAGAACCCGATCGTGGTCGGCCAGGCCGCGTACAACCAGGCCTACGGGAAGAGCTTCGTCGGCAGCGGGTACTGCAACGCGGCCAGCAACCCCGCCGCCAAGTGCGACGGCTTCGCCCGGATCGCCGAGCAAGGAGGAGACCAGTTCAAGTTCGACACCCTGTCGGGCACACAGCTGAGCGTTCCCATCGAGGGCAAGAGCGTCCACGACGAGATGAACTCGGCGAACTTCGACGAGTGGGGCCGGATGAGCGGCAACATCGGGTTGGAGGCACCTGGAGCCACACCGCTTCTGCAGAACGTCATCCTTTACCCGTACGTCAACCCAGCCACGGAGAAGCTGGACGGAACCAAGGGGACGAATAGCCTCAAGGTGACACCGATCACCACCAACGCTGACGGCACGCAAATCTGGAAGATCACCCACAACGGCGTGGACACCCATCCGTTGCACTTCCACCTCAACGATGTGCAGCTGTTGAATCGAGTCACCTGGGACAACATCATCATCCCGCCCGAAGCGACAGAACTCGGCTGGAAGGACACCGTGCGGGTCAGCCCGCTGGAGGACACGATCATCGCGGTCCGACCCATCCTGCCGAAACTCCCATTCGCCATCCCGGACAGCAACCGGCCACTGAACCCGATGATGCCCCTGGGCGCACGGGGCTCGACGACCGGCCCGAACGGGTCCGAAGCCGGGTTCAACAATACCGACACCAACGGGAACCCGATCGCTCCCATCAGCAACGTCATGACCAACTTCGGCTGGGAGTACGTGTGGCATTGCCACATCCTCAGCCATGAGGAGATGGACATGATGCGGCCCATCTCGGTCAGCGCACCTCGCACCCTCCCCGACGCGCCGGTGGCGAGCTTCACCCGACCCACGAGTGACGTGCTGCTGAGCTGGACCGACGGGACCCCGGTGTCGATCACCGATCCCACCACCTGGGGCAACGCGAAGAACGAGATCGGCTACAAGATCGAGCGCGCACCTCTGGTCGATGGAACGGTCGGCGCGTACGCCCAGGTGGCCACCACACTGGCAAACGTCACCACCTACACCGACCAGGCGGCCGGGACAGGGCAATACGCGTACCGGGTCACGGCTTGGAACGCGGCGGGAAACACGGCATCCGTGCCGGTGCTCACCGCGTCCACGACGCCGAAGGTGACTGCCCAGAACCCCGCACCCGGAGCGACCGGGGTGGCGACCAACGTGCGGCCGACCGTCACGTTCAACGAGGCCGTCACGGGCGTCAGTAACACCAGTTTCGCTTTGAAGCAGGGCTCCACGGCCGTGCCGGCCACGGTGACCTACAGCGCGGCAACGCGAACGGCCACTCTCATCCCGACGACGGCACTCACCGCTGACAAGCCCTACACACTCTCGGTGACCACGGCCATCAAGAGCGGGTCGGGTGGTTCCGTCGCGGCGACGAACTGGAACTTCGTTACCGGGCCGGGCCCGACGGTCACCACCACCAACCCCGCCGCCGGAGCCACCGGCGTCGGGCTGGGAACGACCAGCACGCGGACTCCGTTGAGCGCCACGTTCAATGAGGCCGTGACCGGTCTACCTGCCACCGCGGCCAGCACGCCCAACTTCACGTTGAAACTCGGGACCGCGATCATCCCCTCGAAGGTGACCTACAACCCCACCACCCGAGTCGCCACGCTGACCCCGGATGCCCCCTTGGCCGGTGACCGCACCTACACCCTGTCCCTGTCCAGCGAGGTCAAGGACGTGGCGGGGAACCGGCTCACCGCCAAGACGTGGACCTTCATCACGGGTCCCGCCCCGGTCGTCACAGCTCGGACCCCGATGGTCAACGCCACCAGGGTGAGCCGAACGGCGAACATCACCGCAACCTTCAGTGAGGCGGTCACCGGCCTGCCCGGCAGGCCCGCGGCGAGCGGGAACTTCACCATCAAGCGGACGTCGACCGGTGCCGCAGTGACCGCAACGGCCAGTTACTCCAGCACCACGAAGGTGGCGACGCTCAATCCGAGCGGCACCCTGCTGGCCAACACCCAGTACACCGTCACCCTCAGTAGCGGGATCAAGGACGCTGCCGGCAACCTGCTGACACCCGTCACCTGGAAGTTCACGACGGGCAACTAGCACCGGTCCGAACGACACCGCCGCCCGGATCGAAACCGGGCGGCGGTGTCACAGGGCCGGCGGGGCACTGTCACGCAGGACGAGGAGTGGATTGTGTCCAGAAGAACACCCCGCGAGACCAGGCAGCTTGGATCCCGAGCCCGACGCCCCCTCGGTCGCCGGCTCCTCGGACTGGTCTTCGCAGCGCTGATCCTGACCCTGGCGCTGCCCGCGGCACCAGCCTCGGCGCACGCCGAGCTGCTGTCCACGAATCCGACCGAAGGCGCGGTGCTGGCCGATGCGCCGAGCTCTGTGGAGTTGACCTTCGATGAGCCGGTCTTCCTCGTCCTCGACGGATTCCAGCTCTACGACGGCAGCAACACTCATCGCACGGTTCCCGTCGAGGTGGTGGGGACGACGGTCCGGGCAACGCTGCCGTCCGGACTCGACGAGGGCAGCTACGTGCTCGGCTGGCGGGTCGTTTCCGACGACTCGCACCCCGAGTCCGGCGTGTTGTCGTTCGCCGTGGGCCGGGCCGACGCGTCGGTCCCCACCATCGCCCAGAACGACGCCCGACCGGTCGAGGTCCTGTATGCGGTGCTGACCGCTCTGGGGTATCTGGGCCTGTTCAGTCTCGTGGGTTTCACGGTCTTCGATCTCATCGTCGCCCGCACCACCCCGGCGGGTCGTCGGCTGCCCCGGGTGGCCGCAGCGGTCGCCGTGACCGCCTACGTCGCGCTGGTGCCCCTCGCCGCGGTGCGGGCGCGGGGGGAAGGCCTTGGCGCGCTGTTCGATTCAGCGCTCGCCACCGCGGCCTGGTCAGGGGGGCCCGCGGTGGCCCTGGCCCTGGCCGCCTCCGGGGTGGCGCTGATGCTGTTCAGTCCGCGTTTGCCACGTTGGGTGGGCTTCTGGGTCGGGATGGAGGGTGCCGGGGCCGCACTGGTGTCGGTGCTGCCCGTCGGTCACACTCGCACTTTCGGCCCTGGCTGGCTGGTCATGGGCGCCGACCTGGTCCACGCTGCGACAGCAGCGGTTTGGCTGGGTGGTCTCGTGTCTTTGATCGTGCACCTCACCCGCGTTCGACAACGGAAGGGTGACCCGGTCGCGGCGGCGGTGATCCTGAGCAGGTTCTCTACTCTGGCCGGTGGCCTCGTTGTTCTATTGGGCGTCACGGGGGCCGTCATGGCCGTAGTGCTCATAGGGTCGGTGCCGGCCCTCGTTGACAGTGCCTATGGTCGGCTGTTGCTGGTCAAGCTGGGTATTGTCGCGGTGATCGGTGCCCTTGCGGCGTGGAACCGGTTCGGTCTCGTCCCTCGGCTGGCGCGTGAGGACGTCACCTCGCAGGCGTGGCAACGGTTGGCATTGGCCGTCCGACTGGAGGCGGTCGGATTGATTTTCGTTGTTGGGTTGACCGCGGCCCTGACGCTGCAGAACCCGCGGGCGACCCAGACCGCCGCTGAGCCGGGTCCGGCCGCCTCGGTGGGGACCCCTTTACTCGCCGACCTCGGCACCGGCCACTTGACGGGCCGCTTCAGCCCGGGCGTGGCGGGGGTCAACGTCATCGTCTTCGACCTCACCGACGCTGGGGGCGATCCCGTCGTACCGCTCACTATCCCGCAGGTCAGTGTGGCCGAGCCGAACCTGAGCCTCGGACCGCTGGCCGCCGAGGTTGAGCCCGGGGAGACGCCGGGCAGCTACCGGGCCGTGGTCGTCCTACCCGCCGCAGGCCAATGGACGATCACCGCGGCCGTCCGGGTCAACGCTTTGGAGCAGCCTGCGGCCGTGGCCGATGTGGTCGTCGTGGACTGAGCGGAGCCGGTCCCGACGAGGCTTACGGCGGCGTCAGCTGCGGGCGTCGATCAAGTCGCCGAGAGGATCACCGTCAGCCGAATCGGAGGCGCTGTCTTTGAGCGCGGCCGGTAGCGACGGTCGTATCGGTAATCGCAGGGTGAAGGTCGAACCTTCACCCAGAGAACTGACCACCGAGACGGTGCCGCCACGGGCCTCCGTGGCGGCTTTGACGATGGCCAGGCCCAGCCCACTGCCGGCCCGCTCGCCCGCGGTGGACGCAGTCCGGAAGATCTCGAACACAGTGCCGAGATCCGCGGCGGGGATGCCCGCCCCCGTGTCCCGGACGGTCAGCACGAGCTGGTTGCCCTGGGCGGCCGCCGTCATCGCGATGGAATCGCCCGGACCGGTGAATCGGACTGCGTTCTCGAGCAGGCAATCCAGCACTGCTTCGAGCCGCTCGTTGTCATCCTGAACGGTGCCGACCGTGCTCTGAGCGCTCCATATCCGGTCGGCAGTCACCGACCATCGGCGCAGGACCTCGGTCAGCATCCGGTCGACGTCGACAGCTTCGGGGGCCGATGGATCGGCGACCCGGACCAGGGTCAGCAGGTTGGTCGCCAGCGTGGATGCCTTGACGAGTTCGGCCACCACCAACTCGGCGTCTTCGCGCACCGTCTGCTCGGCCGACTGGTCGGCGATGAGTTGCGCATAGCCCCGGGCGATGGTCAGTCGGGTGCGCACCTCATGCGAACCGAACCGTGCGGCGTTCTCCCGCTGTTCGCTGCGGTGACGGTCGGTCTGCTGAAGCGCCAGTAGGCGCGCCTGAGCGTTCCACTGCCGGTTCACATGCCAGATCAACACCGCGACGATGCCGCCCATCAGGACGATCTCGCTGCACTCTTCCCATCCGATGACACCTGCCAGAGCGTGACGGACCAAGGCGATCCCGGTCACCGCCATGATGGCGAAGAAGACGATCAGGGTGGCACGCCGCGGCCACGGGCACAGTCCGTAGAGCAGTGCGAAACTCGTCCAGACAAGGTGATAGGGAATGGTTTCCTGGCCGGGCAGCGCGAAGGTGAGGTAGCAGTTCACTGCCGCGAACACCGCCCACGCGGCGACGAGGAGGGCCCTAGGCCGTGATCCGATATCCCACATTGCGCACCGTTTCGATCTTTTCGCTCGATAGCTTCCATCGCAGCCGGCGCACGCAGACGTCGACGACGTTCGTGCGGGTGTCGAAGTTCGTTCCCCAGACCCGCTCGAGCAGCTCCGCCCGGGTGCACGGCTCCGGTGCCCGCTGGAGGAGATAGAACAGCAGCATGAACTCCCGTTGCGTCAACGAGATTCGGCGTCCGTCGACCACAACCTCCCGTTGCTGCAAATCGATCTCGACGCCGGCGCATCGAAGGTACCGGATGTCTGTCGCGGTCATTGCCTGCGACGCTGTGGGCGTTCTGATGCGCGTGTTGACCCGGGCAAGCAGTTCGGCGTTGGCGAACGGTTTGGCCAGGAAATCGACCGCGCCGCCGTTCAGGACACCGACCCGGGTCGCCACCTGCGTCATTGATGACAGCACCAGAACCCGACTCGACGGGCGGAATCGCATCAGTTCGGCGAGCACGTCCTCGCCGCGTCCGTCCGGCAGGATGAGGTCCAGGATGATCAGGGTCGGGTCAATCGTGCGGATCGCCGTCAACGCCGCGGCCGCCGTGCCCACCACAGTGACCGTGTAGCCGGCTCCACTGATGACGCGGCTGAGAAGTCTGCCCAACATGGGCTCGTCCTCGACGACCACGATGCGATCCACGTCGGTGTCCGTTTCTTCCCGCGTGTGCCGCGGGCGGCAACTCTGCCACTCAAGGTCATGAAATCAGATGTCTTCGGTACCAATCTGCGCCCGAGCCGAGGGTTGATCGACGCACAGGCAATATAGCCCTGATGTCCTCTAAAAGGAGGACAGCCAGGTCCCCAGAGAGGGGTACAGGTCGACCAGCATCACGGCGCCGGACACGTCGAGCCACAACGTTGCGCTCAGGCTGACGGCGATGCAGCGGGGCACCGCATCGGCTTCAGGAGAACAGGCTCGCCAGGCTCGGAATCGGCAGGAACGGCATGTACTCGTCCCAGCCGAGGAAGAAAGCGAAGAGCACGTGGATGAGTGGTGCCGAGAGCAGCGCGAGCACCAGGTAGAGGACGGTGCGTCGAGCGCCGAGCCTGAACACCAGGGGTGGCACGAACACCGTCACCAGCGCCGGGATCGGGTAATAGACCCACCACGGTAACCCGCCGGTCGCACCGTATTTTCCGAACGCCATGCCGGCTACGACCACGACCACGGAGACGATCCCGACGGCGAGGATGCGCCGTCGGAAGGTCTTCGTGCCGAGGACGAGCCAGAGGAGGCCCAGGAATTCGAGCAATGCTGCGGCGATCATGATCGGAAAATGCCACTCGGTATTCACACCTGAAGATATCGGGGCAGCGGATGCGAGCGGTTCAGCAACACGGCCCTCTCAGGCTCAGCCGGGTCGGGCTGTCTAGGATCGAATCCCCACGACGTCCTGGAGGACCCTCATGAAGTGCCCAACCGATTCAGCAACCCTCGTGATGAGCGAACGCGGTGGCGTGGAAATTGACTACTGCCCCGAATGCCGCGGCGTCTGGCTGGATCGCGGCGAGCTCGACAAGATCCTCGACCGTGCCGAGAAGGAGTTTGCTCAGCCCGCGCCCGTGTCGCCGGTTGCCGCACCGGCGCAGCAGTACGCGGACCCGCGCACGCGAGCGCCGCAATACGGCGACCGGGACCGCGACAGCGACCGGGACCGGGACCGGAACCACTACGACCGCGACCGCTCTGACAACCGTGACGGATACCGCTCGAAGAAGAAAGACAACTGGCTCGGAGAACTCTTCGGGTAGACGTTCCATGTCTCGCTTCCGCGCCGGATTTGTGAGCAACCTCCCAGTGTGATCCGGGCGCCGTGTCGGGCCCCCGGCGTAACATCGAGGTATGAACCGTCTTGGAAGAGGTCGTTGATCATGTCACGCAATTCAGTCAAGTGGCTTCCCGCCATCGTCGTGCCGGTTGTCATCGTCGCCGGTGTTCTTGCCGTGCCGCTACAGGCCGGTGCAGCGGTCGATCTGCCCGACAAGACGGCCGAAGAGGTGCTGCTGATGGTCAGTGACAGCACCGTCACCGCCTACTCAGGAACCGTCGAGAAGACGGCCGAGCTCGGCCTGCCCGACGTAGACCTGGCCGCCGGCATGCCCGACTCGATGAGCGAGTCCGCGCCCGAGGGCACGGCAGGGCCCGGGGCCGACGCCGCCGGTGCGCTCACCTCGGTTCTGGAACTCTTCAGCGGCTCCCACACAGCTCGAATCTACGTCGACGGCAGCGACGCCGACGCCCCCGCGAAGGCCCGCGTGCAGATCCAGGACCGCATGGACGAGCGCAATGTGGTGAGCAACGGCACGGATGTCTGGGCGTACGACTCCAAGACGAACACCGCCAGCTACCTGGCCATCCCCGCCGACGCCCGGGCCACCGCGCAGGCGAAGTTCGCCGAGATGGCAGCCGGCGCCCCTGCCGAACTGTCCACCCCGTCACAGGTCGCCGAGCGTTTCCTCGCCGAGATCGACCCGAGCACCACCGTCTCGGTCGGCACCGACGGCACGGTGGCCGGCCGCACCGCCTACGAGCTGGTGCTCACGCCGAAGGCAACCCAGACCCTGGTCGAATCGGTTTCCATCTCGGTCGACTCCGAGACGGGCATGCCGCTGCAGGTCACCGTGCGCGCGAACGGCCAGGAAGAGCCGGCCTTCGAGGTCGGCTTCACCGCGGTCGATTTCAGCACCCCGTCGGCCGAGCTGTTCGAGTTCACCCCTCCGGCCGACGCCACGGTCGACGAGGTCACGCTGCCGGTCATGCCCGAACAGTCCGCCGACCAGACCAAGCCCGAGATTCCTGCCGAGAATCTGCCGGTCGTCACGGGAACCGGGTGGGACGCCATTGTTGAGGTGCCAGCGGCATCCGTTCCCGCTGAACTCAGCGCCAACCCAGTGATGTCGGAGTTCGCGACCCCGGTCGACGGCGGACAGGTGTTCTCCACCTCCCTCGTGAACGTGTTCCTGGCCGACGACGGCCGGATCTTCGCCGGATCGGTTCCCGTCGAACTGCTCCAGGCCGCCGCCGACGCCCAATGATCCCGACACAGTGACACCCGTCACCCCGGCTCCCGATCTCGCGATCGAGAGCCGGGGTCTCACCAAGCGCTTCGGCGAACAGATCGCCGTCAATAGCATCGACCTGGCTGTGCCGCGCGGGTCCGTCTTCGGTTTCCTCGGCCCCAACGGGTCCGGAAAGACGACGAGCATCCGTATGCTGCTCGGCCTGACTCAGGCCACCAGCGGCCAGATCAGCGTGCTGGGCGAGAGCATGCCCGACAGCCTTCACGACGTATTGCCCCGTGTCGGAGCGCTCGTGGAGGGGCCCGCGTTCTACTCGTTCCTCTCCGGGGCCGCCAACCTGCGCCGGCTCGACACGGCCGACCGCAACGCCCCGTCGGGTACGCGCGGCGCCCGGGTCGAGCAGGCGTTGGCGCGGGTGGGCCTGACCCACGCCGCCGGTAAGAAGGTGGCCGCCTATTCTCTGGGAATGAAGCAGCGCCTCGGCATCGCCAACGCGCTGCTGCAGCCGCGCGAGCTGCTCGTGCTCGACGAACCCACCAACGGTCTCGACCCGCAGGGCACCCGTGAGGTGCGCAGTCTGGTGCGGTCGCTCGCCGCCGAGGGCACCACGGTTTTCGTGTCCAGCCACCTGCTCGCCGAGGTGGAACAGATGTGCACCCACGCCGCTGTCATGAGCGGCGGCAATCTGGTGGCCCAGGGCACACTGGCCGACCTCCGCCACGTCGGGGCGTCGCGGGTGCGCGTCCGCACACCGGATGCCGCGGCGGCGTCGGCCGTGCTGACCTCCCTCGGCCTGACCCCCGTGCAGAGTGACGTGCCCGGGCAGGACCCCTGGGTCGCGGCTCCGCTGCCCCGAGATCTGGAGGCCGCACTGACCGCTCAACCGGAGACCGTCATCGCGGCGCTCGCAGCCGGCGGTGTGCGTGTGCGCGGGTTCCTGATCGAGGAATCCAGTCTGGAAGAACGATTCGTGGCCCTGACCGGAGAAGGTTTCGATGTCCTCCAATAGTGTGCCGTCCCCGCAGTCGTCGAGCACTGCGACGGCGCGTCCTGCCGTACCGAGCCAGCGACGATCGGCCGGGCTGGCCCTGCTCGGCTCCGAGCTCACGGTGCTGTTCCGCCGTCGCCGCACCTGGGCCATGCTCGTCGCCATCGCCCTGATCCCGATCCTCCTGGCCGTCGCCGTGCGGCTCTCCTCGCAGACGCTGTCACCGGGGGAGGGCCCGCCGTTCCTGGACCGGGTCACCCAGAACGGCCTCTTCGTGGCGTTCACCGCCATGATCGTGGCCATCCCGCTGTTCCTCCCGCTCACCATCGGCGTCGTCGCCGGAGACACCATCGCCGGGGAGGCCGGACTCGGCACCCTGCGGTACCTGCTCGTGGCCCCGGCCGGGCGGGTGCGCCTGCTGCTCGTCAAGTACGCCGGCGTGGCCGTGTTCTGCCTGGCCGCGACGCTCACCCTGGCGGTGGCCGGAACCCTGATCGGCGCCGCCCTGTTCCCGGTCGGACCGGTGACTCTGCTGTCGGGCGATGTGATCGGCGTGCCGGAATCGCTGCTCCGTTCCGCGCTGATCGCGCTCTATGTGACGGTGTCGCTGCTCGGCTTCGCGGCGATCGGGATGTTCATCTCCACCCTCACCGACGTTCCCGTGGGAGCCATGGCCGCCACGGTCGTCGTGTCGGTGGTCGTGCAGATCCTGGACGTGCTCCCGCAACTGGCGTGGCTGCATCCGTGGCTCTTCAGTCACTACTGGCTGGGCTTCGCCGACCTGCTGCGCCAGCCCATGGACCTGGGTTCGTTCGGCGACAACGCACTGCTGCAGCTGGGCTACATCGCCGTGTTCGGCGCCCTCGCCTACGGCCGGTTCTCCACCAAAGACATCCTGTCCTGATCGGCACTTACTCTCTCTTCTGATCCTCGTCTGATCCAGGACCGGCTCGAACAGCCGACGACCTTTCCGGAACGGATGCTCGACAGCTGTCGATCCCGGCCGGTCGGCACCCGCGCGGCGCGGTCAGGGGAACGCGGCGGAGGCCCCTGGCGGGGCCGGTCTGGTTCGGGGCCCCCGTTCGAGGCACTACCGTTGCTACTTCAGAACCGTGCTGAACGGGCCTCGCAACCGTGAGGTCCCCAGCGTGGTTGACACGGTCGTCCTCTGGGTGGCTGCGTCTGTGCCGTTTTGAGGAAGAAGCCCCATGCCTGAACGCACCACCGCGGAATCCGGAGCCACGAGTACCGGATCCCCACGTACCGGATCAGCAGCCCGGGATTCCCACGCGGATCCGAGCCTCGCCCGCTCGCTGAGCCGGCGGCACATCCAGATGCTCGCCATCGGCGGCACCATCGGAACCGGCCTGTTCATGGGTGCCGGCAAGACCATCTCCCTCGCCGGACCGGCCGTGATCTTCGTCTACATGATCATCGGCTTCATGCTCTTCTTCGTGATGCGGGCCATGGGTGAGATCCTGCTGTCCAACCTCAACTACAAGTCGTTCAGCGACTTCGCCGGCGACCTGCTCGGCCCGTGGGCGAGTTTCTTCACCGGCTGGTCGTACTGGGCATTCTGGGTGGTCACCGGCGTGGCCGACATCGTCGCCATCTCCGGCTACGTCGACGTGCTGGCACCCGGCACACCGCTGTGGATCCCGGCGCTGCTCACGCCGGTCGTGCTGATCCTGCTCAACCTGCCGAGCGTGAAGGCGTTCGGCGAGGCCGAGTTCTGGTTCGCCCTGGTCAAGGTCATCGCCATCCTGGCCCTGATCGGCACCGGCCTCGTCATGATCATCACCCACTTCACCTCGCCGTCGGGCGCCGTGGCCGGGTTCGAGAACATGTGGAACGACGGCGGCATGTTCCCGCACGGCGTGGCCGGTTTCGTGCTCGGCTTCCAGATCGCCATCTTCGCCTTCGCCGGCATCGAACTCGTCGGCACCGCGGCCGCGGAGACCAAGGATCCCGAGAAGAACCTGCCCCGGGCCATCAACACCATCCCGCTGCGCCTGCTGCTCTTCTATGTGGGCGCCCTGGTGATCATCATGTCGGTCAACCCGTGGCGCACCATCGACCCCGGCAGCAGCCCGTTCATCGGCATGTTCGCCCTCGCCGGGCTCGGGGTCGCGGCCATCGTCGTCAACCTGGTCGTGCTCACCTCCGCAGCGTCGAGCGCCAACTCCGGCATCTACTCCACCTCACGGATGGTCTACGGCCTCGCGCAGGACGGCAACGCCCCGAAGGCCTTCGGCACCCTGAGCCGCCGCAAGGTGCCCCAGAACGCCCTGCTGTTCTCCTGCATCTTCCTGCTCGCCGGACTGGTGCTGCTCTACACCGGCGACTCCTTCATGGGGGCGTTCACGCTCGTCACCTCGGTGGCGTCGGTGCTGACGATGTTCGTCTGGTCGATCATCATGGTCAGCTACCTGGCCTTCCTCCGTCGCCGGCCGCAGCTGCACGCCGCATCGGCGTACCGGATGCCCGGTGCCCGGTTCATGCCCTGGGTCGTGCTGGCCTTCTTCGCATTCATGCTCTGGGCGCTGGGGCAGGCGGACGACACGCGCCTCGCACTGGTCGTCGCCCCGCTCTGGTTCCTGTCGCTCGGCGCCGCCTGGTACGTCAACCGCAAGTCACCGCTACAGCAGGCGCGGATCGAGGAGTGGCGGGCCGAGGCCCGCGCCGAGAAGGCCGCGCTCGTTCGAAGCTAGAGCAGGAGCCCGGGCGACGGGTTAGATCCGGGGCCGGTGCGACCAGCGGTCGGCCTTCATGGCCAGGTGCAGTTCCAGCCGCACCTGGCCGCCGAGCGGGTCGGCGCCGATCAGCGTGCGGATCTTCGCCAGCCGGTTGTAGATGCTGCTGCGGTGCAGGTGCAGGGCTGCCGCGACATCCTGAACCGACCCGTCGGTGTCGTAGAGCAGCTCCAGCATGGGCAGCAGCTCGTGGTTGGTGTCGAAGTCCCGCAGCTCGGCGAAGTAGACCGATTCGACGGGGGACAGGTTGCGGCTGCTGGCGGCGAGGAACTGGTAGACGCCGATCTGGCGAAAGTCGGCGATGGTGCCCAAACGGGCGTCGACGGCGGCGGCCTGCACCGCTTTGCGGGACTGGATGTAGGCATCCGGGAACCGTCGGAGGTCGGTGAACACCTCGCTGAACCCCATCAGGTCTGGCCGTTCCGGGGTGCCGCCGCGCCGGGCGAGTTCGGCCCGGTACCGGTGCAGGATCTCCGTGTGGGCCACTTTGCTCGGGGAATCCCGCAGCAGCACGACGGCGTGGGTCTCGGTGCCGGCGCTGAACCGGGCTGCGTCGATGCCGACCGTGGCGTGCAGGGCGGAAATGCGCTGCAGCAGAACGCCGGCCTCCGGGTCGGGTGTGCCCTCCCGTCCGTCGACCTGCTCGTCGGGGCGGGGCATCAGGGTGGCGAGGTGCCAGGGTCCGGTCGCGTGGATCTGCGACCATCCGGCCACGTCCTCGATGGCGGATGTCTCCGCGTGGCAGGCGGCGAGGAACAGGGCCTCTCGCTGGCGACGGTGCTCGGACTCGGCGGTGTTGGTGTCGAGCAGCGTTTCGGCGAGCCGGTCCAGCTCGCCGCGCACGGCCGGAAGCTCCCGCAGGATCTCGTCGGGGGAATCGTCGTGCGACCCCTGCATCGCCCACAGGTAGCCGACCCGGAACCCCCGCACCATGAGCGGCACGCAGACCCGGCCGAGCATGCCGAGCACGGCGTTGGCGGGAACGACGACGGGCCGCACCGCCGTGTTGATGCCGTGCTGCAGCTGCCAGGCACTGACGTCGGCGGGGACCTTCTTGCTGAGCAGGAAGTTGACCCGCACGCTGTCGGCGAGCGGCTGGTCGCGGCTGTAGGCGAGCAGGCCGCCGTCGAGGTCCTCGAGCGAGAGTGCGCGGTCGAGGCGGGCCGCGAGATGTTCGACCAGGTCTTCGACTTCCGCGGTTTTCATTGGCTCAATGCTAGGGGCCGGAACGGACCCGAAACGGACATCAGGCGACGTTTGCCGGTTTCTCGCTCGACATTTGTCGAGTGACAAACCGGTTCCCCTTTTCGGGGTTTGGCTGCCGCGGCTCGGGTCCGGGCTGGATGCGCCAGAAAAACACCTGACCCGAGACGGTATTTGAACCCTGGGCATCCGGTCGTCTCCATCATCGTCGTCGGCGACAACTCAAGCACGACCGCGCTGCCGGGCCACGCTCGAATTCGTGGATTTAGTCTTGACCCCGCTACTGGTTCGGAGTCGAAACCGGGTCAGGGCCTGTCATACGTCCACTGAGCACAACCAAGCAACGGAGTCGGCCATGATCATCGGTGTCCCCAAGGAAATCAAGAACAACGAGTTCCGCGTCGCAATCACCGCCTCGGGCGTGCACGAGTTCCTGGCCGCCGGCCACACCGTGCTGGTCGAGAAGGGCGCCGGCATCGGCTCCCACATCAACGATGACGAGTACCACGTGGCCGGTGCCGAGCTCGTGGACTCCGCCGACGAGGTCTGGGCCCGTGCCGACATGGTGCTGAAGGTCAAGGAGCCGGTCGCGGCCGAGTACCACCGCTTCCGTAAGGGCCTGATCCTCTTCACCTACCTGCACCTGGCCGCGGAGCCGGACCTCACCCACGCCCTGACCGAGGCCGGCGTCACCGCGATCGCCTACGAGACCGTGCAGACCGCCAACCGCGCCCTGCCGCTGCTGGCCCCGATGAGCGAGGTTGCCGGCCGGTTGGCCGTGCAGGTCGGCGCTCAGTCCCTGATGGCCCCGGCCGGCGGAAAGGGCGTGCTGCTGGGCGGCGTGCCCGGTGTGCGCCCCGCGAAGGTCGTCGTGCTGGGTGCCGGCGTGGCCGGAACGAACGCGGCCGCCATGGCGATGGGCCTCGGCGCCGACGTCACCATCCTCGACATCAACATCGACCGCCTGCGTCAGCTCGACGCGCAGTACCAGGGCCGTCTGAAGACGGTCGCCTCCAACTCCTACGAGATCGAAATCGCGGTGACGGATGCCGACCTGGTGATCGGTTCCGTTCTGATCCCGGGCGCCAAGGCCCCGAAGCTGGTCACCAACGCCCTCGTGGCGCGTATGAAGAGCGGCTCCGTGCTGGTCGACATCGCGGTGGACCAGGGAGGCTGCTTCGAGGACACCCACGCGACCACACACGAGGACCCGACCTACCGCGTGCACAACTCGATCTTCTATTGCGTCGCGAACATGCCCGGCGCCGTGCCCAACACGTCCACCTACGCGCTGACGAACGTCACCCTGCGGTACGCCCTGTCGCTGGCCAACCTGGGTGTGAAGGCCGCACTCGAGCGTGACGACGCCCTGGCCCTCGGCCTGAACGTCGCGGCCGGTCGGGTCACCAACCGTTCCGTCTCCGAAGCCCACGGCCTGCCGTTGGCCGACTGGCGCGAGCTCGTCACCGCCTAGCGGCGGACTTCCGGGGGGTTGCTCGGGGCTGGGTTCCGGGTGGCCGGCGGGTGGCTGGCTCGCCGGGCGCGCCCCGTCGCGGCGCACCCTGTGGAAGTGGGCGCACGTTAGAACGTGCGCCGGCTTCCACAGAGTGCGCCGCGAGCCGTCATAGCCGCCCGTACCGCGGTGGAGCCTGGCGAGACCCGTGACCGGGCGGGGGAGATTGCCCGACCCCGGGCATCCGTTGTCCTCGCGCTTTCTGCGGAGATTTTCGCAACACGCCGCTCATCGGGCCGGCCCAACCGGCGATTCGCGAAAATCTCCTCAGTTGCGTGACGACGGATGCCGGTTCGCGACGGATGTCCCGCGGAGCCCCCTGGCGACCCGCACGCGTCACTCGTAGCGCAGGGCGTCGATCGGGTTCTGCCGGGCGGCGGCCCGGGCCGGGAGGGTGCCGGCGAGGAAGGCGATCAGCATGACGACGCCGATGATGATGGCGATCGAGCTGGGCGCGAACTGCACCACCTGAAGTCCGGGCAGATTCTCGAACACGGTGCTGGCGAGGATATTGCTGACCAGGGAGCCGACGCCGACCGCGACGAGGGCACCCAGGGCGCTGCCCAGAAAACCGATGAAGACGGCCTCGGTGCTGAACAGGGCGTAGACGCGGCCACCGTTCATGCCCATGGCCTTCATCAGCCCGATCTCCCGGGTGCGTTCCTGCACGCTCATCAGCAGGGTGTTGATGATGCCGAAGCCGGCCGCGATCAGCGCGATCACGGCGAAGGCGTTCAGTACGCCGATGATCACATTGATCACGGTCTCGAACGAGCCGATCTGGTCCGCGACGGTCTGCGAGGCGTAGCCCTGGTCCGCGAGGTCGTCCTTGATCGCTGTGATCTCGGCGTCGGTGGCGTCCAGGTCGAACCGGGCGGTCGCGGTGGCGTAGCTCTGCGCGGCTTCGACCGAAGTGCCGGAGAGTTCCACCTCGCGCAACCGGTCAGTCAGCGTCTGGTTGAGCCCGGCCCCGGCACCCAGGATGGTCTCATTCTGCACGCCGACGACGGTGGCCGGGACCTGCTGAGCGGTGCCCGCGAAATCCGTGATGCCGATAGTGACGGTTTCCCCGATGGCCGTCTCCGGCGTGCTGAACCCCAGCGTGTCGAGGTAGTTCGTCGGCAGCAGGATCTCGTCGGCGGTGCTCTCGTTGTCCAGCTGCTCCCCGGCGGCCAGATCAGCCGTGGTGAGCGTGGCGGCCGCATTGACGGTGAGCTCGAACTTGCCGCTGTCGGCGTACTCGATGTACTCGGGAGTCACCTGCACCGACGGGTCGACGCTGAGGATGCCGTCGGTCGCCCTGATGGTGTCGAGGTCGGCCGTGGTGAGCGCCTGGATGGTGCTCCCCGGGCGCGACCCGTTGCCCAGGCTGATCGCGGTGGCCCTGTCGGGGTCATACGGTGCCGGTCCGTCATCCGTTGCCGCCGCGGCGTCGTCGGCCTTGGACACGGTGAGCACGTCCGCCGCCCCGATCGCCGAGACCTGGCTGTTGATGTAGCTCGTCACCCCGGTGCCGATGCCGCTGGTGATGGTGAGGGTGAAGGCACCGATGAAGATGGCGACGACGGTCAGGCCGGTGCGGAGTTTGCTGCGGAAACTGTTCGCGATCGCGCTGGTGATGATGTCGATGAACTTCATGCGTTGCCTCCTGCGGGCTTCGCGAGGGCCTCGGGGGACCGGGTGGGGTCCTCGCGGCCGTCCCGGATATAGATCTGGCGGTCACAGCGCGCCGCGAGGTCGCTGTCGTGGGTGACGATGATGAGCGTGATGCCCTGGTCCTTGTTGAGGGCGAAGAGGATGTCTTCCACGACAGCTCCGGTCGCCGTGTCCAGGTTGCCGGTGGGCTCATCCGCGAAGATCACCTTCGGGTTGTTCACCAGGGCGCGGGCGATGACGGCGCGCTGCTTCTGACCTCCGGACAGGTTGATGGCCTTGTTTCTGGCTTTGTCGGCCAGCTCCAACTGTTCCAGGGCCGCCATGCCTCGGGCTTTGCGTTCTTTCGGGCCGATCCCGGCGATCTTGAGGGGGAGCACGACGTTGTCGAGCACGCTCGCGTTGGCGGTGAGGAAGAACTGCTGGAAGACGAAACCGAAGTCCTGATTGCGGAGCCGGTTCACCTCTTTGCCCTTGAGCTTCTTCGCATCCGTTCCCTCGACCAGCAGCTCGCCGGTGTCCGGGTCGTCCAACAATGCCAGCAGGTGCATCAGGGTGGACTTGCCCGATCCGCTCTTGCCGACGATCGCGACGGACTCACCCGAAAGGATGTCCACGGACACCCCCGTGAGTGCATCGAAGCGGTTGGCCCCGCTGCCATAGGACTTGCCGATATTCCGGGCGGAGAGAACGGGAACTGTCATGGGAGTCGGCATCCTTCGGAGTGAGAAGCGGGCAGGCCGTGTGCAAGCACAAAGTACCGTAGCTGCCTCCCAAACGTGCCGGAACGAGCGCAGCGGGACCCGGATCGATTGATCGGGCCCCGCTGTGTGCCGGTCGTCGGTCAGCGGGCCATTCTCAGGCGGCGGAACAGCCAGACGGCCGCCCCCGCCAGAAGCAGGCCGGCGAGGACCATGATCCCGGGCGCCGCACGGTTGAAGCTCACCGTCTCGGCGCCATCGGCCAGCTTGTCTGACCCCGCGGCCACCTTGGCGTTGCCTGCGCTCAGTTCGGCGGTGCCTGCCGCGAGCGTGTTCGCGCCGTCGAGGAGCGTCCCGGATCCGGCCGATACCTTCTCGGTGCCGGCGGCCAGGGCCGTGGACCCGGTTTCCAGCGCGGTGGTTCCGGCGACCAGGGTGGATGCACCAGCCGCGAGGGTCTGCGTGCCGTCAGCCAGTGACCCGGCGCCGACCGAGATGCGGGTCGCGCCGTCGGCGAGACTCACAGCGCCCGTTGCGAGGGTCGTCGCTCCGGTCGACAACGATGAGGCGCCGGCAGCCACTTTGCCGACGCCGCCCTGCAGGGAACTCGCACCGGTGGAGACCGCGCTGGTGCCTGCCGCGACCCGCTCGGACCCGGCGGTGAGAGCCTGCGTGCCGACCTGCAGTTCCGAGGCGCCCTTTGCTACGGCGCCCGTCCCGGCGGCCACCGCAGCGGCTCCACCGGACACCTTGGCCGCACCGGCGGCAAGGGTCGTGAGTCCGTCGCGCAGCGCCGCTGATTTCGTCTCGAGCACCGCAGTGCCCGCGCTCAAAGGCGTCAATCCGTCTCGGAGGACCGCAGAACCGTCCCGAAGGGCGACAGCCCCGGACTCGACCCCCGCGGTGCCCGTGCTCAGAGTCGTGGCGGCGGAGCTCAATCCCTTGAGGGTGGCCAGGAGGGCTTCCTGAGAGATCGTGTCCGCCTCAACCTGAGCGGAGAGAGCGGCGAGGGCTCCGTCCAGCTTCGTGGCGCCCGCAGCAACGCTGCTCGCTCCGCTGCTGAGGCCGTTCGCTCCCAGCGCGAGGGCTTCCGCCCCGCGCCGGGCCTGGTCCGCGCCCTGGGCGGCAGATGCCGTTCCAGCGGCGAGCAGGACCGAACCGTCGCGAGCCGTCGTGGCACCGAGGGTGACCTCGCCGGCGCCGGTGGCCAGGGTTGCCGCACCGGCGGCAACCTGCGTCGCTCCGGCGGAGACCTTCGTTGCGCCGGTCCCGGCGGTGGCCACGCCGGCGGCGAGAGTCGCCGCACCGGTCGCAGCCGCTCCGGCACCGGTAGCGAGGGTGTTTGCTCCGGTCGCGGCGGTGGCGGCTCCGGCGGACAGCGTTTCCGCTCCCAGCCGGGCGGACTCCGCGCCGATCTGGAGCCTGGTGCTGCCGCTGACGCTCGTGAGTGCGCCTTCGAGGAGGGTCCCCGCCCCGGCCGAGGCGCTCGCCGCACCCGTCGCCAGACTGCCGGCACCCGTATTGGCCCGGGTCACGCCGGCCTGGAGGTCGGTCGCCCCGGCGGCCGCGGCTGCCGCGCCCTCCGACAGTGTTTCGGCGCCCACAGCGAGTTTCGCTGCTCCGCCGGCGACTTTCACGGAGCCGGCTTCCGCTTTCACGGCGCCGGTGGAGAGTTCTCCGGCGCCACTGGCCAGCCGCCCGGTCGTGAGAAAGAAGAAGGTCAGCAGCATGACCAACATCAGGGAGAGTCCGGTCACGGTGGAACGGATGCCGAGAGTGCTACGGCGGGACAGGGCACGGTCAGATCTCATCATTGAGGCTCCTCGGAAGACGCGAGCGGGCATGCGGGCATGCCGGAACTCGCGTGGTGTGTGTGCGGTGCGCGGTCAGACTCCGGCGTGGCGGCTCCTGGTCGAAAGCCGCGCGGCACGGTGGCGCGCCGAAGTCACACGAACGTAGCAGCGCGGCAGGCGCAGAATCGAAGGCTCGAAAAAGTTCAGGGCTGCGGCCAACACATTCCGTGCTGGTCCCGTGATCCTTGTGGGATTCCTACAGAGCTACCCCCCGAAAGGAGTGTCAACCATCACAGGTCGAGGGACTCGTTCGGCTCGAGCGGCAAGAACTCGCCGCCGTTCTGCTCGGTGGCCCACTTGATCCTGGCGTTGGAGAGATCCTTGCCGCCCCGGGAGAGCCCCATTTCGTGCGTCGGGAAGGTGCGGCGCGGCGCCAGCGCGAGCACGTAGTCCATCACCTCACTGATCTTGAGCCACGGTGCGCCGGCGGGCACGGCGAGAGTCTGCACCGTCACGCCTTCCGGCAGCGCGAACGAGTCACCGCCGTAGTACAGCTCGTCGTCGACCAGCACCCCGAGGTTGTCGATCACCGGGATCGTCTCGTGGATGACGGCATGGGTGCCGCCGAAGAAGCGCAGGGTGAACGGCTCGGCGACCACGGTATCGCCGGCTGCGACGACAGTCACGGGATAGTCGGGCGCGGCGGCGGCGACGCCGGCCGGGCCGAAGATCGGAATGTCGGGGTTCATCGAGATGATGCGGTCCAACTGCTCCGGGGTCCAGTGATCGGGATGTTCGTGGGTGATCACGATGGCGGCAGCCCGGGCGGTGTCGGTCAACGGGCTCGTGAACGAACCGGGATCGACGAACAGCCGGCGCCCGCCCTTGTCCAGGACCAGCGCTGCGTGCTCGAGCTTCGTGAGTTTCATGGATCCGATCTAATCCCCAATCCCGGCGAGCTGCAAGCTGGCGGCATACTTGAGCGGTGCCTCCCCCTCTCCACATCGTCGTCGCCATCAATCCAGCCGCCTCATTCAGCAGTCGTCGAGACGTCGGCCCCCGGGTGGTTGCGGCGCTGAACCGGGCCGGACACCGGGTGACCGGTCTGAGTGCCGCCGGCTTCGACGCCCTTCGCCGGGACGTGCAGGCCGCGCTGGTGCCGGAGGTCGACGTTCTCGTCGTCGTCGGCGGCGACGGCATGGTCAGCCTCGGCACCAATCTCCTGGCCGGAACGCGACGGCCGCTGGCCATCGTGCCGTGCGGCACGGGGAACGACCTGGCCCGCGGACTCGGTATCCCGGTCGACGACACGGATGCCGCCATCCGCCATCTGCTCGACGCCCTCACCCGGCCGCCCCGAGCCATCGACGCCGCGCGCGTGCACCGCGGCAACACGACGACCTGGTTCGCGGGCGTACTCTCGGCCGGTTTCGACGCCGTCGTGAACGAACGGGCCAACCGGATGCGTCGGCCGCGGGGGAGTAGCCGGTACACCCTGGCCGTGCTCCTGGTGCTCGCCACCTTCCGTCCCATCACGTACCGGTTGACCGTCGACGGCATGCAGCGCCGGGCGCGTGCCATGCTGATCTCCGTCGCCAACAACGTGTCTATCGGTGGCGGCATGCGTATCGTCCCGGGAGCGCTGATCGACGACGGGCTGCTGGACCTGTTCATCGTTGCCCCGATGTCGCGCGCCGGCTTTCTGCGGGTGTTCCCCAAAGTATTCTCCGGCACGCATACGACCCTTCCGCAGGTCGAGATCACGAGGTGCCGCAGCATCCGGATCGACGCCGACCGTGTCGTCGCCTACGCCGACGGGGAACGGGTGGGCGCTCTGCCGGTGCAGATCGACGTGGTGCCCGGAGCGCTCTTCGTGCACGTCTGACCGCTCAGTTTGGTTTCCTCGCGGGCGTGTGGCATATTAGGTGAGTTGCAAAACGGCCCCATCGTTTAGCGGCCTAGGACATCGCCCTCTCACGGCGGTAACGCGGGTTCGAATCCCGCTGGGGTCACAACACCACCCGGTTCCCTTCTCTGAAGGGGGCCGGGTTTCTATTTTTAAGCGGGAGCCCCGGTAGACTCCACCGAGTGAAGGGAAGCATCCCTCTGGACCCGTTCCGGGCCCGTCGCCGTGGTCGTCCACACGGGCCGCACCGCAGGGGCCTCGGCACGGCGGTATCGATCTGTTGATACGGGAGAGACTTTCGGGTTTCGTGCTGCCTTCAGCACCTCTTTGATTGAAAGGCTCTACCCGCATGGAAATGGCTCTTCCGCTCTGGTTCGAGATTGGGTCACTCGTCGTTCTGACGCTCATCCTGATCGCCGATCTTCTCATCGTCTTCAAGCGCCCTCACGTGCCCTCGATGCGTGAGGCCAGCCTGTGGGTAGCCTTCTATGTGGCACTGGCCCTGGTCTTCGCCCTGCTGATGCTGGTGCTGGGCGACGCGGAGCACGCGGGGCAGTTCCTTGCCGGCTGGCTCACCGAGTACAGCCTGAGCATCGACAACCTCTTCGTCTTCGTCATCATCATGGCCAGGTTCTCCGTGCCCCGGAAATACCAGCAGGAAGTGCTGATCGTGGGCATCATCATCGCCCTCGTGCTGCGCGGAATCTTCATTCTGCTGGGGGCGCAGCTGATCGAGAACTTCAGCTGGATCTTCTACATCTTCGGCGCGTTCCTGCTCTACACGGCCGCGCACCAGGCTTTGGCGAAGGATTCGGACGTGGACGAGGCCGACAACGGCCTGATCCGCTACCTGCGCAAGCACATGAACATTTCCTCGTCGTTCGACGGTTCGAAACTGCGCACTCTGATCGACGGCAAGAAGGTCTTCACCCCGATGTTGATCGTGCTGCTCGCGATCGGCACCACGGACCTGGTCTTCGCCCTGGACTCGATTCCGGCCATCTTCGGCATCACGCAGAGTCCCTTCATCGTGTTCACCGCGAACGTGTTCGCCCTGATGGGCCTGCGCCAGCTCTACTTCCTGCTCGGCGGGCTGCTCGAACGCCTCGAGTACCTCAAGTACGGCATCGCCTTCATCCTGTTCTTCATCGGCGTCAAGCTCGTCTTGCATGCCCTGCACAACAATGAGGTGTTCTTCATCAACGGTGGCGAGGGCGTGGCGTGGGCGCCGGAGATCGACACCTGGACTTCGCTGGGCGTGATCATCGTCTCCATGGCCGTGGCCACCATTGCCAGTGTGATCAAGGCTCGACGGGATGCGCGCCGCCGCGGCCACACCCTCGCCGAGGAAATTCCCCACCTCATCGAGGAATGACATTCGTAGCCCTGCACCGCAGGCAAGTGAACACTGGAGCAGACGTGGCCGTGCAGAGTGAGAGTGAGTTGGTGCTCCCCGAAACCCGGGCGCGCTTCGTGTTCAGCGCGGCCAGCGACGTCGGCCTGGAACGCAAGGTCAACGAGGACAGCTTCATGGCCCAGGCGCCGGTCTTCTTCGTCGCGGACGGCATGGGCGGTCACGCCCACGGCGATGTCGCCAGCCAGACCGTTGCGCGAGTGTTCGACGAGCACATCGCCCGGGGCGCACCCTCGACGCCGGAACGCATCCTCGACGCGATCCACTCGTCGAACGACGCCGTGCGTGACCTGAGCGCCGTCGACGACTACGGCACTGCCGTGTCCGGGACCACCCTTTCCGGTGTGGCATTCGTCGACGCCGGCGACGATGTGGGCTTTCACTGGATGGCCTTCAACATCGGCGACTCCCGCGTCTACACCTGGGACGGACGCACGCTGGTTCAGTTGAGCGTGGACCACTCCGCGGTACAGGAGCTGGTCGACGCCGGTCTCATCTCCCAGGAAGAGGCGGAACAGCATCCGGAACGCAACGTGATCACACGCGCGATCGGTGCGGACGAGTCCGTGGACGCCGATGTGTGGCTGCTGCCGGCGACCGGCCGCCACTCGTTCCTGATCTGCTCCGACGGGCTGACCAAGGAACTCGCCACCGGTGAGATCGAGACGCTGCTCGCATCGTACGACGGGACTGCGGAGCCGGATCGGTCCCTGGCCGAGGTCCTCGTCGACGCGGCACTGGCACGGGGCGGGCACGATAACGTTACGGTCGTGTATGTGGAGTCGGTGCTCGGCAATCCCGAGCAGGACGACCCCGCGAACACGAGTGAGCGAGCGACGGGGATGCACGAGCATCTCGAGGACACGAGGCCGAGAAGCCAGGGGTAAGAGGACAGATGCTCTCGTATGAATACGACGAGTCGGGGGACTGGCTGGCGGCAACGCGGGACGGACAGCTCGTCGTGGTGCGGTCTGACGGCTCGGCGGACCAGGCCGATCGGCTGTGGGTCAGCCTCGACGGAGGAGTGCAGGGAGTTCTCGACGCGCTCACGTCGCGTGGCCTGTTCACGGCACCGTCCTTCGTGTTGGTGACCTGGCAGGGCAGCCTCGTGGACGGTGCCGGCGTCAACGCCATCGTTCGGGGTGACGTGTCCCTGCGACTGACCACCAGTACCGGTTCCGACGAGCTGTCGGGTGCCGGCGTGGCGACCTGGCGGGAACAGTCCTTCGCGTCCGTGAACCGGTTCCAGGTCGAGTGCGGAGCCGGAACCGATCAGCGTCCCTCCGGAACGGCGCTGCCGCTCCTGGCCGGCATGGTGCGCGCCCGCCGTCTGGCGGTGGCGACCCGGATGGCGCCGGCCGCCGCGGCGCCGGCCGCCGCGGCGCCGGCCGTTCCGGTGCCCGCGACCGCGGCGCCGGCCGTTCCGGCGCCCGCCGTGCCCGACGTCATGACCCCGGCGCGGATCGGACCCGTTCCCGGGCTTCCGAGCAGGCCGCCGGCACGGGTGGAAGCCCCGGGTCTGAACCCGATCAGCGACGACACCCTCAGCGCCGAGGCGTTCGGAAGCGGCAGCTTCGGCGCCGACACCGTGGGCGACGACCCCTTCACCGACCAGACCGTCGTCAGTGTCGGGCGGAAGCAGCGCCGGGCAGCACCCGAGCCGGTGGACTCCGACCACCATGACGGGCTGACGGTCATGAGCGGGGACCTCCGCACCCTCCGGAACGCGGCCGAAGCCGCGCGGCCCGCGTCCGTGGTCGCCGCTCCCACGGGGTCCGCCCTTTTCCTGCTTCTGCCGGGCGGCGGCCGGGAAGCGCTCGGTCAGCAGCCCGTCGTGATCGGCCGCGCGCCCAGCGTGAGCCAGGTTCCCGGTGGCCAGCTGCCCCGCCTGGTGAGTCTCGGGGGAGCCGACCAGGACATCTCCCGCAACCATGTGCGCGTCACCGTGGAGGGAGACACCGTCGTCGTGACCGACTTGCTCTCCCGGAACGGCACCGTCATCGTGCTGCCCGGTCGGCCGCCGCAGAAGCTGCGGAAAGGCGAAGCGGCGTCTGTTCTGGTGGGAACCGTGATCGACCTGGGCGGCGGCGTGACCCTCACGGTGGGTGAGCAGCGATGAGTCGCGGCGTCTCCCTGCCGCCCGAGCTGCCCGGCTACGACTTCGTGTCGACGCTGGGCTCGGGCGGATTCTCCGACGTCTTCCTCTACGACCAGCAGCTGCCGCGTCGCCGGGTGGCCGTCAAGGTGCTGCTGACCGAACAGCTCAACGAGTCGACCAGGGCCCGCTTCGTCGACGAGGCGAATCTGATGGCGCAGCTGTCCACGCATCCGTCGATCGTGACGATCTACCATGCGGGTGTCGCGGGCGACGGGCGCCCGTTCCTGGTCATGGAATACTGCGCGGGTCCGAGCCTGTCGGAGCGCTACAAGCAAAAGCCGTTCTCGGTGGAGGACACCCTACGGATCGGGGTGCGCCTGGCCGGAGCCGTCGCCACCGCGCACACGGCCGGGATTCTGCACCGCGACATCAAGCCCGCGAACGTGCTGACGAACGACTTCGGCGGGCCCGCACTCACCGACTTCGGCATCTCGACCACCCTCGACCTGGATCCGTCCGACCCGCAGCGCACCGCCGGCTCCACCGCCGGGCACACCGGCGGCGACGACGAGACCCAGGACGTGGGCCTCAGCGTGCCGTGGTCACCGCCCGAGATGTTCGAGGACGCCCCGGTGCCGGATGTGCGCAGCGACGTGTTCTCCCTGGCCGCCACCCTCCACACTCTCCTTGCCGGCCTCACCCCGTTCGAGATCCGCGGGAGGTCCAACGGCACGCTCGACCTGATCGGCCGGATCGAACGCGGCGTCATCACACCGATCAATCGGGATGATCTGCCCGCGTCCCTGATCGCCGTGCTGGCCAAGGGAATGTCGACCAACCGCGCGAGTCGCTACTCCAGCGCCGTCGACTTCGCCCGGGCGCTGCAGCGCATCGAGCTCGAGCTCGGGTACTCGGCCACGGCCATCGAAGTTCCGCGCCTGAGCGAGACCGAGCCGTCGGAGTCTGCCGGCGCCGGGGAGGACGAGACCCGCGCCCGCTCCGTGGTCACGATCGCGGCGCAGCCGACGCGGACCGCCCGGCCCGCGGTTCCGCCTGCGGCGGCACCCGCCGTCGATGCCGCGGGTAACCCGGTCCGCGGGGCCTTTGTCGTGAAGCATCGGCCGGGGCCCGCGCCGTCGGCGCCGCCCGCGGAAGCCACCGTGCTCCGGGGGCGCCCGGCTGTCGTTGCCACGGCGGCCGCCGTCGTGTCACTCCAGCCTGAGTCCGGACCCGAGAACACCGCTCCGCGGGCCGGGCGCCGCGGACTCATCGCCGGAGTCTCCGCTGCCGCCGGCGTCGTTCTGGTCGCCGCGGTTCTGGCCGCGGTCTTCGTCACGGGAAGCACGACCCCCGGACTTGCGCCGACCGCGAAACCGACCAGCCCCGCCGGCAATGCCGATGTGGTGGCGGGCGTGCCCATGGTGACTCTCGAGGGAACGGCCACCTCCGTCGATGGAACAGTCGTGACCTTCTCCGTGGTCAACCCGGACCCGCAGGACGACGATGTGTACCGGTGGGCACGGGCCGAGGAGCCGAACCAGCCCCAGTTGAGTCCCTCCGCGGCGATCGCCGTGGACCAGGTCACACCGGGAGAACGCGTCTGCATCGACGTGTACCTGCAGCGCAGAGACGGCAAGCTTTCCGAGGCGAATCGAGTTTGCGACCGCTGACCAGCCCGGCGCGCCACGCCGGACGTCCGGCATGTTAGTTTAACTTCGGGGAGAGGCTCTAGAGGCCGCTCGGGGGATGTGCAAGTGAGCAAGGGGTAACGGGTGGGCACCTTCAGCTCGTGGCTTCGTGCCCGCAAGGCTTCGGCCTCCGTGATGGCGATGGTGGTCCTGGCCGGCGTGCCGGTCACCTTCGCGGTGCTGCACCAGGGATTCCCGGTCACCGACGTCGACCTGGTCGCCACGGACGTCTGGGTGACGAACGGGAAACAGCTGCTCGCCGGCCGTCTCAACCGCCAGATCGAAGAGCTCAACGGCTCGGTGAACACCGCCTCGAACGCCTTCGACGTGCTGCAGGACGGCGATGACGTCTTCCTCTACGACCAGAGCGTCGGTTCCCTCGAACGGATCGACCCGGCCTTCACCACCCTCGGGCAACGCGTCGACCTGCCGGTGGGATCCGAGGTTGCCTACGGTGGCGACACCATCGCGGTCATGTCGCCCGCGGGCGGCGAGGTCTGGGTGATCAACGCCGCCCAGGACCTGAACTTCGACCCGAAGACGACGGATCCGGTCGTCAAGCTCGGCAAGGGCGGCCACGTGGCGGTGTCCCCGAACGGTGCCGTGTTCGCCACATCGCCGGCGAAGAAAAAGCTCGTCACGATCGAGGAGCCGGGCAGCGAGCCGCAGCGCAGCGACCTGCCCGCCCTGAGTGCGCACCAGATTGCCGCGGTCGGTGAGACGCCCGTCGTTCTCGACACCAAGAAGGACCGGCTCATCGTCGGCGGCGGAGCCACCATCGAGCTTCCGGTCCCGGCGCTGAAACTGCAGCAGAACGGTGCCGAGAACGCGTTCGCCGTGCTCGCCACGGGAGATTCCCTGCTCCAGGTTCCCCTCGACGGCGGGGACACCGTGGAGATCCCGGCGGGCATCGACACCGCCCTGACCGATCCGAAGGACGTGTCGGCGCCGGTCTGGCTGAACGGATGCGCCCACGGGGCCTGGGCCGGCGCCCAGGCGTACCTGGCGGCCTGCACCGACAAGAAGCCGAACATCCAGACCATCGTCCAGCCGACGCAGGGCTCGACGCTGGAATTCCGGGTGAACCGGAACGTGATCGCCCTCAACAACCTCTCCAACGGGAACGTGTGGCTCGTCGACGCCAATATGCGCCTGGTCGAGAACTGGGACGAGGTGACCCCGCCGCAGGAGGAGGATTCCGAGGAGGGCGATGAAAAGGCCTCGCAGCAGTCCTTCGAGGACACCCTCGCCGAACGCACCCCGCAGAACCGGGCACCCGTCGCGAACGACGACACCTACGGGGTGCGCCCCGGCAAGACCACGGTGCTCTCCGTGCTCGAGAACGACACCGACCCGGACGGCGACGTGCTGACGGTGGTCAACACCAACGGTTTCTCCGACTCGCAGGGGAGCCTGGACTACATCGACGGCGGGCGGGCGCTGCAGTTCACGCCGGCACCCGGACTCGCGGGAACCGTCAGCTTCCGCTACACGGTCGCCGACGGACGCGGAGCCGTCGCCGAGGCCAGCGTCAACCTCACCCTCCGACCGTTCGAACTCAACGAGGCTCCGGTCTCGCACCGTGTCGGAGCCGTGTCGGTCGAGCAGGGCCAGCTTGTCAGCTACAACGTGCTGAGCGACTGGATCGACCCCGACGGCGACGACATCTACCTCGTGTCCGCGTCGCCCACCACCGGCGACGGGGTGCGCTTCGGCCCGGAGGGGTTCATCACCTTCGAGAGCCGCACCGCCGAACTCGGCGTCAAGGAGGTGCAGTTCGTCGTGTCGGACGGCACCCTCACCGCGACGGGCGTGCTCACGGTGGATGTGAAGGCCGCCGGCAGCCTCAACCCCGTCGGCACGCCGGACTTCGCCACCGCCTTCGTCGGCGAGACGGTCCTCGTCGAGCCGCTCGCCAACGACGTGTCCCCGTCCGGCGAGCCGTTAGCCCTGATCGGGGTCAACGACGTGCCCGACACCGTCTCCGCGGTCGTCAACCTCGACCGCGGCACCGTGGCCGTGTCCGCTCCCGCCGCCGGCAGCTACGTCTTCACCTACAGTCTCGGCTCCGGGGCCGCGTCGAGCGTCGGCCTCATCCGGGTGGACGTGAAGGAGAACCCGATCGAGCTGTTGCCGCCGATCGCGGTCAAGGACACCGCCTACCTGCGCGCCGGCGAACCGCTGTCCCTGCCGGTGCTGAACAATGACGTCTCGCCCAGCGGCCGGGTTCTGGCGGTCCAGTCCGTGGACACCGAGGATGCCCAGGACCTGGTCTCCGTCGAAATCCTGGCCAACACCGTTCTGCGGGTCACGGCCGGTGCGGCCCTCACCGAGCAGGTGCAGTTCACCTACACGATCAGTGACGGGCAGGCCACCTCGACGGCCGGCGTCACCGTCGTTCCCGTGCCGCCGCTCGTGAAGCACCAGCCCCCGGTGGCCGTCGACGACTCCGTCAGCGTGCGCGCCGGCGACATCGTGAGCGTCCCCGTGCTCGACAACGACTTCCACCCCGATTCCGCGACGATGACCCTGTCACCGGACCTGGTCGACACCGACAAGGCCGGCGGTCTGGCCTTCGTCACCGGAAAGCAGGTGCGCTTCCAAGCGCCGAAGGAGCCAGGTTCCTACAGTGTCGGCTACGCCATCACGGACCCGTACCTGGAAACGGCGACCGCGATCGTGCGGTTCACCGTGATCGGACCGGACAAGGCGAACAATCAGGCACCCACGCCGCTGCCCCTGACCGTGCGCACGTTCGCTGACTCGAGCATCAAGGTGCTGGTCCCGCTGGACGGAATCGACCCGGACGGCGACTCCGTGTACCTGACCAACGTGACGACACCGCCGGGTCTCGGGCGGATCACCAAGCAGGGCAGCGACTACTTCTACTATCAGGCCTACCCCGGCACCGCCGGCACGGACACGTTCACCTACGAGGTGGCGGACACGTATGGCACCAAGGCGCTCGGAACCGTACGGATCGGTGTGATCCCGCGGCCGGTGGCACTGCTGCCGCCCAACGCCGTGGACGATGCGATCGAGATCAAGCCCGGCCGCACCGGATCGGTCCCCGTCCTGCTCAACGATTCCGACCCCAACGGGTACAAGCCCAGCCTCTCGGAGAAGCTCCCGGAGGTCGCTGACGGGCTCACCGCCACGGTCAACGGCAGCCGCATCATCATCGACGCCCCCGACGTCGAGGGCACGTACACGGTGCGCTACGAGATCACGAACGGGCACGGCGGTGCGGCCACGGCCTTCGTTCAGGTGAAGGTGACCGCGGACGCCAAGGCGCAGTACCCGAGCGCCATCGACCACATCATCGAGCCGAAGGATGTGCTCACGGCCGCGACCGTCGACGTGAAGGTGCGTGACCGGGCCGAGAACCCCAGCGGCCTGATCGAAGACCTCGTCATCAGCCTCGAGGGCCCGAACGCGGCATCCGGCACCATCCTGCCCAATGGAACCGTCAAGGTCACCCCCACCAACGTGCGCCAGGCCATCGCCTACCGCCTCACCAACGACGTCGACAAGCTCAGCGCCACGGCGTTCATCATCGTGCCGGCGAAACCGGATGCTGAAGAAGAGAAGAAGCCCGCCGCCGAGCAGACCTTCCCGCCGCCCTTCCTGAAGCCGCTGCCCGAGCAGCTCGTGCGGATGAACGACTCGAAGACCTGGAACCTCGCCGACATCGTGGAGGTCCCCTCGGGGCGACCGGCCACCATCCTCTCCGCGACGGCCACCAACGCCAACGGCTCCTCGCCGCTGCTGGACCCGACGACGCTGGGCTTCTCCGGCGCGACCGACTACCGCGGACCGGCATCCGTCACCTTCGTGGTCACCGACGGCAGTTCCGCCACGGATCCCGACGGCAACCAGGCGACCCTGACCATCCCGGTCACCGTCGGAGACCCGAACTCCGAAGACGTGGCCCCCACCTTCACCCCGCCGAACGTGACGATCGAGGCCGGCGAGACCGCGCTCGCGGTCAACCTGCGCACCTCGAGCGGACACCCGAACCCTCAGATTGTGGAGAAGCTCAGCTACGGCGCACTCACGGGAGCCTCTGCGGAGGTCGCGGCGACCCTCAACGCCGGGAGCCTCGCCGTCTCGGCGCCGCTCGGCGTGCAGCCGGGCACGAAGGTCACACTCAATTTCACGGTCACCTACAAGGAGTTCACCATTCCGGGGTCGGTGAACGTCACGGTCGTGTCGTCGACGCGGGCCAAACCGCAGGCCGTCGACGATTCGGGGCCGAATGGGAAGGGCATCGAGACCCAGCCGAGCCAGTCCATCCCCGTCCCCGTGCTGGAGAACGACTACAACCCGTACGCGCAGGACGGTAAGCCCCTCACGGTGATCGGGGCCACCATCGAGCAGCAGGTCGGCACCGCCACGGTCAGCCACACCGCGTCCGGCGTGACCGTCAACACCGGGTCCGGGGCGACCGGAACCCTGACGGTGGTCTACCGGATCCAGGACGCCACCAAGGACAAGGCCCGGGAGACCCAGGGACGCGTCACGCTCGTCATCCGCAATACTCCGGACGCGCCCGGCAAGCCGTCTGCCGTCGAGGGGGACGGCAGTGCCAGCGTGACCTTCAACGCGCCGGCGTCGAACAACTCGCCGATCACCGGCTACACCATCTTCTGGACCGGCGGGGGGCAGGAAAACGTGGGCGCCGCGGGAACGCACTCCGTCACCGGCCTCAGGAACGGTACGAACTACACGTTCACCGTCGTCGCGCGGAACGCGATCGGCGCTTCGGGCTCCTCCGCCGGCAGCAACACCGTCATGCCCTTCGGGGTGCCGGGCGCACCGGCCTCCGCGAACCTGGATGCCCCCGGTCAGGGCACCGGCGCCCTGAGCCTGACCTGGTCCGCTCCGTCCAGTGATGGCGGCCGCGGTGTCACGGGCTACAACTACCGGTGGATCCAGGGCAGCAACGGCACCGGCAGCACGAACGGTGGCCGATCGGCTACGGCAACGGGCGCGGTGAACACCCCGTACCAGTACGAGGTTCAGGCCTGCAACGCCCGCGGTTGCAGTAGTGGGTGGACGCAGTCGAATGTGGCCACACCCCAGCCCGCACCGCCGCCCCCGCCGCCGCCCGCCGCCAGGATCGAGCTGTGCCGGGCCGACCAGTACTCCGGAAGCATGTACTACTTCGGAGCCCGTTACTTCAACATCATCCCGGGCAGCTACAAGGTCACGGTGCTCGGCGACGCGAACTTCACCACCGCGACGATCCCGACCAGCCTGACCCAGGGAACCATGCAGACCTACAGCTGGATGGACATCAACGGATCCTTCGGCACCAGGGCCCAGTACATCCAATTCGTCGGGCCGGGCGGCACCTACACCAGCCCCACGATCGCGTGGAAAGACGCCACCCCGTGCGTCTAGGCACCCGGACATCCGTCACCCCGTCATTCGCAACCCAAGCTAGAAGGACACAGCACTAATGGCAGTAACACAGGAGCAGGCCGACTGGTTCGCCGAGGCCTTCGGCCGTCTCGTCGGCAACGTCAACGAGGCGATCCTCGGCAAGGACCACGTGGTGCGCCTCGTGGTCGCCGCGATGCTCACCAGCGGCCACGTGCTGCTGGAGGACTTCCCCGGCACGGGCAAGACCGTGCTCGCCAAGGCTCTGGCCAAGACCCTCGACGGCACCAATTCGCGCATCCAGTTCACGCCGGACCTTCTGCCCTCCGACGTGACCGGGGTCACGATCTACGACCAGGGGAAGGGTGTCTTCGAGTTCCACAAGGGCCCGATCTTCGCCTCGATCGTGCTCGCGGACGAGATCAACCGGGCCAGCCCGAAGACCCAGTCCGCCCTGCTCGAAGTGATGGAGGAGGGGCGGGTCACGGTCGACGGCGTCAGCCACGAGGTCGGCAGCCCGTTCATGGTCATCGCCACCCAGAACCCGGTCGAACAGGCCGGAACGTACACCCTGCCGGAAGCGCAGCTCGACCGTTTCCTGATCAAGACGTCGCTCGGCTATCCCGACCACGACACCGCCGTGGCTCTGCTCCTCGACTCGTCGAACCGGGCGAGGGACTCGAAGATCACGCCGATCATCGCCTCCAGCTCGGTGAACTCGATGGTGCAGCTGGCCTCCGAGGTCTTCGTCGACGCGTCCGTGCTCAGCTACCTGAACGAGATCGTCACCGCCACCCGCACCGACGCGTCGTCGACGCTCGGGGTCAGCATGCGCGGCGCGCTCTCCCTCGCCCGCGCGGCGAAGACCTGGGCGCTGTCCCAGGGACGCAGCTACGTGACACCCGACGACATCCGGGACCTGGCCGTGCCCGTGCTCGCGCACCGCATCATGGTCGACCCGGAAGCCGACTTCGCCGGCGTCACCGCCGAGGACATCGTCAACCGGATCCTGGTCGAGGTCGCACCGCCCGCCTACCGCGCAGCATGACGCGCGTCGCCGAGAAGGTTCCCCGCCGCATCAGCCCGGCGGCCCACGCCGTGGGCAGTGTCCGGCGCTCCCTCGGCGGCGGCATGCGCACCGTCGGGCGGCTGGCCGGTCAGCTCGCCCGGCGCGGCTGGCAGGTCAGCAAACCCGTGACGGATGTCGTGGGCCCGGTCGGCTGGCTCACGCTCGCCGCATCCGTCGTCGCCTTCCTGATCAGCGCCGTGACCGGCTGGAGTGAGTTCACCTACCTGGCGACCACGCTGCTGGCGGCCCTCCTGGTGGCGGTCGGCTTCATCTTCGGCCGTGCCACCTATGCGGTCCAGGTGGCTCTGAACCCACACCGGGTTGTGGCGGGGGAGCGCGCCCTGGGCCAGCTGACGGTGGCCAACTCCGGTGACAAGGGCCTGCTTCCCGTGCGCATCGAGCTTCCGGTGGGTTCCGGGGTCGCCGAATTCATGATCCCGGGTCTTGCGCCGGCGGCGGAGCATGAGGAACTGTTCGCCGTGCCCACGCATCGCCGGGCCGTCATCGTGGCCGGCCCGGCCGTGTCGGTGCGCGGCGACCAGCTGGGGCTGCTGCGTCGCACGGTGCGCTGGACCGACCCTGTCGAACTGTTCGTGCACCCGGTCACCACCCGGCTGCGTTCTTCGGCCGCCGGCCTCGTCCGCGACCTGGAGGGCGAGATCACCCGCAAGATCACCAACAATGACATCTCCTTCCACGCACTGCGCGCCTACGTGCCCGGCGATGCGCTGCGCAATGTGCACTGGCGCACCTCCGCGCGTACCGGCCAGCTGATGGTGCGTCAGTTCGAGGAGACCCGTCGGTCACAGCTGACCATCGTGCACAGCGCCGAGACAACGACGTACGCCTCCGACGAGGAATTCGAACTCGGCGTCTCCGTCATGGCGTCCCTCGCCCTGCAGGTCATCCGCGACGGCACCCGGGTCAGTGTGGTCACCGAGGGCCGGCTTCTCACGACGAAGACGCCCGTGTCCCTCCTCGACGACTCCTGCCGGATCCAGCCGGTCAGCGGCCGCTATCCGACCCTGCGTGACTTCACCCGGGATGCCACCCGCACTCTGCCGGCGCCCAGCGTCGTCATGATGGTGGCCGGATCGCTGCTCGAACTGGCCCGGTTCCGCGCCGCCCAGACTCTGTTCGGGCAGGACACGAAGACGCTCGCGTTCCGGATCGAGCGGGGCTCCCCGCCCCGGCTCGCGAACGTGTCGGGACTCACCGTGCTCACGGTCGGCGAGCTCGCCGACCTGCCCAGCCTGCTCCGACGGGTCAACGGATGAACCGGCTCCGCTCCGTGCCCCAGCGCGCCTGGTCCGACGTCGCCGTGCTCAGCGCCCTGTCCCTGCTCGGCGTGCTGGGCTTCGAAACCTCGTTCGGCGACTACAACTTCCTGCTCGCGGGCGTCGGCGGCCTGATCGTCGGCACCGGGATCGCGCTTCTGGGTCATGCGCTCCGACTGGGCGCACTGGTCAGCGTCCTCGCCGCGATCGTCGCCTATTTCCTGCTCGGCACGCCGTTCACCATGCCCGACCAGGGCGTGCTGCTCGTCCTCCCCAGCCTGACCTCCGTGGCCGGCCTCGCCATCGGCGCCGTGTTCGGCTGGGCGGATATCGTCACGCTCGGCACCCCGGTCGAGGCGCCGTATTACATGCCCGTGCTGCCCTACTTCGCGGTCTGGCTGATCGCCCTCGTCGGAACCATGCTCGCGGTGCGCTGGCTGCCGCGCCGCCCGCGCACGGTGTGGCGCTCCAGCGTCCTCCTGGCAGGGCCGGTCGCGCTCTACCTGGCCGGCATCCTGATGGGAACGGATGAGGCCTATTACGCCGCCGTCCGCGGCATCGCCTTCGGCGTGATCGCCCTGGTCTGGCTGGGCTGGCGCCGCTCGCAACTGGAAAAGGCCTCCGCGGCCGGCGCGAACCGGCTGCTGCGCCGCAAACTGGTCGGCACCGGCACGCTCATCCTCGGCACGATCCTGATCGGCTCCCTGGCCGGGTCGGTGCTCGCCCCCGTGCAGGCCGAACGATTCGTGCTGCGCGAGGAGATCCAGCCGCCGTTCGACCCGTTGCAGTTCCCGAGCCCGCTGGCCGGCTTCCGCCAGTACACGAAGACCCTCGCCGAGACCCCGCTCTTCACGATCGAGGGTCTGGAGACCGGGCAACTGGTGCGCCTGGCCAGCATGGAGGCCTACGACGGCAAACTGTGGAACGTCGCCGGAGTCGACGGCGCGGAGAGCGCCTCCGCCGGGTTCCGCCTCGTCGGGCGCACGATTCCCGACGCCCCGCTGATCACCTCCGTGCGCTCCAGCACCGTCACGATCACCGGGTCCGGGTACGCGGATGTCTGGCTCCCCGGCGTCGGCTATCCCAGCACCGTCGACTTCGACGACCGGGCGAGCAGCGCCCAGGCCGAGAACCTGCGTTACAACGCCGGAACGGGAACGGCCGTGCTCACCAGCGGTGTGAAAAGCGGCTACCGCTATACGACCAGCGCCGCCGTGCAGCAGTCGTACCGGGACGAAGACCTGGTCGAGGTGCCCGTGGCGGCCGTCACCCTGCCGGCCGCCGAGAACATCCCGGATGTCGTCGTGGCCAAGGCGCTGGAATACACCGGCGGCGCCGTGACCCCCGTGGACCAGCTCCGCGCGATCCAGAAGGCGCTGAAGACCCAGGGCTTCCTCAGCCATGGACTTGCCTCCGACGGCATCCCCTCCCGGGCCGGCCACGGCGCCGACCGCATCGACGAGCTCTTCACGCGCAGCCAGATGGTCGGCGACCAGGAGCAGTACGCCGCGGCCATGGCGCTGATGGCGCGCAGCCTGAACCTGCCCGCCCGCGTGGTCATGGGCTTCGCCCCGGAGGTCCCGGACGGTGCCACGAGCGTGGAAGTGACCGGCTCCGACGTGACGGCGTGGGTGGAGGTCGCGTTCGAGGGTGTGGGCTGGGTTCCGTTCTTCCCGACCCCCGACCAGACGGATGTTCCGCAGGACCAGACCCCCAAGCCCAAGTCCGTGCCGCAACCGCAGGTGCGCCAGCCGCCCCGCTCCGACAACCAGTCCGACGACCTGCTGACCGCCATCGAGATCGACGACACGAAGAAAGACGATAAGGACAAGGGATTCGTGCTGCCCGGTTGGGCGTGGTTGCTGGGGGGCACAGTCGGAATCCCGCTCCTGCTGATCCTCGGCCCGGTGCTCGTCATCGGTGCCCTCAAGGCGCGCCGTCGACGGAGGCGCCGCGGTCGCGGCAGCGGCGACACCCGCGTCGCCGGGGCCTGGGACGAGGTGACCGACGGGTATGCGGAACTCGGTTTCGAGGTGCCGCGCCACACAACCCGCCTGCTGGTCGCCGCGGACGTCGAGGCCCAGCTGGACCGTCAGGTCGGGCCCGGCGCCGCGGACATCCGTCTGGCGCCCCTGGCCGAACTCGTCGACCGTGCCGTCTTCAACGGTCAGCCCATCGGGGACGACCTGGTCGAGCAGAGCTGGGCCGACGCGCTGGAATCATTGCACCTCGCGGAAACCCGGGTGGGCCGTCTCCGCCGGATCATCAGCCGATTCCGTCTGCGGACACGTCGGGACTGGAGCCGTGTCGACCTCTCTAAGTCGCGCCGCCGATAGAGTGGCGAGGTGGACACCGCCGAAATCACCCTCCAATGAGGGTCGCCAGCCAAGCTCGCAGACGCACAGTGTTAGCCTGTCATGGTGCTGCTCGGTCGACTCCCTCTTCTCTGCCGCGACGAGTCCCCATCCTGAGGCCTCCCTCGTCGTGGCGTTTCTTGTTGGCTGATCACCCATTGCTGAGGAAGACGCACACACATGACTGACGCACCACGCACCGGCACCCGTCCGCGCACTCTGGCCGAGAAGGTCTGGGACAAACACCTCGTCACCGAGGGCGACGGCGCCACTCCCGACCTCATCTACATCGACCTGCACCTCGTGCACGAGGTCACCAGCCCGCAGGCCTTCGACGGGCTCCGCCAGGCCGGCCGACCGGTTCGCCGTCCCGATCTGACCATCGCGACGGAAGACCACAACACGCCGACCCTGGCGATCGACAAGCCCATCGCCGACCTCACCAGCCGCACGCAGATCGAGACGCTGCGCCGCAACTGCGAGGAGTTCGGCATCCGTCTGCACTCCCTCGGGGACATCGAGCAGGGCATCGTGCACGTCGTCGGACCGCAGCTGGGCCTGACCCAGCCCGGCATCACCGTGGTCTGCGGCGACTCGCACACCTCCACCCACGGCGCGTTCGGGGCCATGGCGCTCGGCATCGGCACCAGCGAGGTCGAGCACGTCATGGCCACCCAGACGCTGCCGCTCAAGCGGTTCAAGACCATGGCGATCACGGTGGAGGGCACACTCCGCCCCGGCGTGACGGCGAAGGACATCATCCTGGCCGTGATCGCGAAGATCGGCACCGGCGGCGGGCAGGGCTACGTGCTCGAATACCGCGGGAGCGCCATCCGCGCCCTCTCCATGGAGGGCCGCATGACCATCTGCAACATGTCGATCGAGGCCGGCGCCCGCGCGGGCATGGTCGCCCCGGATGCGATCACCTACGACTACCTCCAGGGTCGCGCCCATGCCCCGGAAGGCCAGGACTGGATCGACGCGGTCGCCTACTGGGACACCCTCGCCACCGACGACGGCGCCGAATTCGACGCCGAGGTCTTCCTCGACGCCGACACCCTGGAACCCTTCGTCACCTGGGGCACCAACCCCGGCCAGGGGGTCTCCCTGAGCGAGACCGTGCCCGACCCCTCCGGAATCCTCGACGACAACGAACGCTCCGCTGCCGAACGAGCCCTGGAATACATGGACCTCGCGGCCGGCACCCCGATGAAGGAGATCCGGGTCGACACCGTCTTCCTCGGATCCTGCACCAACAGCCGGGTCGAAGACCTGCGCGCCGCCGCCGCGATCGTGCAGGGCCGCACTCTGGCGCCGGGCGTACGGATGCTCGTGGTCCCCGGATCCGCGCGGGTGCGCATCGAGGCGGAGGCGGAAGGCCTCGACACGATCTTCACCGACTTCGGCGCCGAGTGGCGCTTCGCCGGCTGCTCGATGTGCCTGGGCATGAACCCCGACCAGCTGGCCCCCGGCGAGCGGTGCGCGTCCACCAGCAATCGCAACTTCGAGGGCCGCCAGGGCAAGGGCGGACGCACGCACCTCGTGTCCCCGCTGGTCGCGGCCGCCACCGCCATCCGCGGTACGCTGTCGAGCCCGTGGGACCTGGCCCAGGATGGAGACAAGTAGCAATGGAAAAGTTCACAACCGTCACCGGCGTCGCGCTTCCTCTGCGCCGCTCCAACGTCGACACCGACCAGATCATCCCGGCCGTCTACCTCAAGCGCGTCACCAAGACCGGATTCGAAGACGCCCTCTTCGCCCGCTGGCGCAGCGACCCGGCCTTCGTGCTCAACGAGCCGGCCTACGCGGGCGCCCGAGTGCTCGTGGCCGGCGCCGACTTCGGCACCGGTTCCTCCCGCGAACACGCCGTCTGGGCGCTGCGCGACTACGGCTTCGACGTGGTGCTCAGCCCCCGCTTCGGCGACATCTTCCGCGGCAACTCCGGCAAGCAGGGTCTGCTCGCCGGTCAGATCTCCGAGGCCGACGCGCAGCGCCTGTGGGACGTGATCGAGGCCACTCCCGGTATCGAGCTCACGGTCGACCTGGTCTCCCGCACCGCCCGCGTCGGAGCTCTCACCGTTCCCTTCGAGATTGACGATTACACCCGGTGGCGCCTCCTCGAAGGCCTCGACGACATCGGACTCACCCTGCGCGATGAAGCGCGGATCGCAGAATATGAATCCCACCGGGAGCCATGGCGGCCCCGGACTCTCCCGGCAAGGCAGGTTAGTTTATGAGCACAATCAGCGAAATCACCCAGGATCGTGAGAACGGTCAGAGCAAGGAAGACGCGCAGAATCGTGAGCATGCGCAGAGCTGGGGGGCGGCCGTGGGTCTGCAGGGCGACCGGATCACGATCCGCGGCGGTATTCCGCTGGTCGGCCGGATCGAGCTGAAGGGTGCCAAGAACCTGGTCACCAAGGCCATGGTCGCGGCTCTTCTGGGCGAGAGCCCCAGCACGCTCAAGAACGTTCCCAACATCAGCGACGTGCGCATCGTGCGCCAGCTGCTCGAGGTGCACGGCGTCAAGGTCACCGACGGCGCCGAGCCGGGTGAGCTGCTGCTCGACCCGGTCGACGTGGAGAGCGCGCACTTCGCCGCGATCGACGCCCACGCCGGCTCCTCGCGCATCCCGATCCTGTTCTGCGGCCCGCTGCTGCACCGCCTCGGCGAGGCATTCATCCCCGACCTCGGCGGTTGCCGCATCGGCGACCGCCCGATCGACTACCACCTGGACGTGCTGCGCAAGTTCGGAGCCGTCGTCGAGAAGCAGCCCAACGGCATCCGGATGTCCGCACCCAACGGTCTCAAGGGCACCAAGGTGTCCCTGCCCTACCCGAGCGTGGGCGCGACCGAACAGGTGCTCCTCACCGCTGTGCGCGCCGAGGGCATCACCGAGCTCAAGGGCGCGGCGATCGAGCCCGAGATCATGGATCTCATCAACATCCTGCAGAAGATGGGTGCCATCATCACGGTCGACACCGACCGTGTGATCCGGATCGAGGGCGTCGAGCGTCTCGAAGGCTACAACCACCGCGCCCTGTTCGACCGGAACGAGGCCGCCAGCTGGGCGGCCGCGGCCCTGGCCACCGACGGGGACATCTTCGTCGGCGGTGCGCGTCAGCCCGAGATGATCACGTTCCTGAACGTGTTCCGCAAGGTCGGCGGGGCGTTCGACATCGAAGACGACGGCATCCGTTTCTACCACCCGGGCGGCGACCTCAAGCCCGTCATCATCGAAACGGATGTGCACCCCGGCTTCATGACGGACTGGCAGCAGCCGCTCGTGATCGCCCTCACCCACGCCCACGGCGTCTCGATCGTGCACGAGACCGTGTACGAGCAGCGCTTCGGCTTCGTCGACGCCCTCGTGGAGATGGGCGCGACCATCCAGATCCACCGGGAATGCCTCGGCGGGCACCCCTGCCGGTTCGGCCAGCGCAACTTCAACCACTCGGCCGTCATCACGGGGCCGACGAAGCTGCACGGCGCCGACATCGAGGTTCCCGACCTGCGCGGTGGCTTCAGCCACCTGATCGCGGCCCTGACCGCCTCGGGCACGTCGACCGTGAGCAACGTCGGAATCATCAGCCGTGGCTACGAGAACTTCATCACCAAGCTGCAACTGTTGGGGGCTGACTTCGATCTCGAAGGATAATGGGGCTGTGCCAGCATCAGATCCAGCGCCCGTGTCCGATCCAGCGCCCCAGACCCACGTTTCCCCTGTCGCAGTGAACCCGGGCCGGGAGCGTTCGGAGACGAGAACGCCGTCGGTCTTCTGGGCGCTGGCGCTGATGATCCTTCCGGTGATCAACCTCGCCGTGCGGTTCAAGGTCACCGACGCCGAGAAGTTCCCGCGCGCCGGGGCGTTCGTGATGGCACCCAACCACTTCAGCGAGATCGACCCCGTGCTGATGGGCGTGCTCAGCTGGAAGCTCGGGCGCGCGCCCCGGTTCATGGCGAAGGCATCCGTCTTCCAAATCCCCGGGATCGGCTGGCTTCTGCACAAATCCGGGCAGATCCCGGTGCAGCGCGGCGGCAGCGTGCGCGGCAGCGAGCCGGTGAAGGCGGCCCGGCGCCTGGTCGAACGCGGCCAGATGGTCGTCGTCTACCCGGAGGGGTCGCTGACCCGCGACCCCGGGATGTGGCCGATGCGCGGCAAGACCGGCGCCGTGCGCATCGCGCTCGAGCAGGGCATCCCGATCGTCCCGGTCGCGCACTGGGGCGCCCAGGAGATCATGCCGCGCTACTCCAAGCGGCTCCGGCTGTTCCCGCGCAAGACCGTTCTCGTCAAGATCGGCGACCCGATCGACCTGGGTCGCTTCCGCGGGCGCAACCTCGACCCGGCGACACTGAACGAGGCGACCACGCTTGTCATGGCCGCCATCACTCAACTGCTCGAAGATCTCCGGGGTGAGACGGCGCCCGCAAAGCGCTGGAACCCGGCCGAGCACGATCAGAAAGAGACCGGCCGTTTTGAAGCCTAAGGTCCAGCCAGGCAAGCGGGTCGCCGTCCTCGGCGCCGGGAGCTGGGGCACAACGTTCGCGAAGATCCTGACCGACGGTGGGGCCGACGTGGTGCTCTGGGCCCGGCGCCCCGAGCTCGCCCGGGAAATCACCGAAGCCAGGCGCAACAGCGACTATCTGCCCGGCATCAACCTGCCCGTGGGCCTTCGCGCCACCTCCCGGCTCGACCTGGCCCTGGCCGGCGCCGAGCAGGTGTTCGTGTCGGTGCCGAGCCAGTCGCTGCGCGAGAACCTGATTCTGGCGGAGCCGTTCCTGGAGCCCGGCGCCATCGTCGTGTCGCTGATGAAGGGCGTCGAGCGCGGCTCCGGCCTGCGCATGAGCCAGATCATCGCCGAACTGCTGCCGATCGACCCTGACCTGATCGCGGCGATCTCCGGACCCAACCTGGCCCTCGAAATCGCCAAGGAACAGCCCACGGCCGCCGTGGTCTCCTCGAACAGCCTCGAGACCGCGCAGGCCGTGGCCATGCTGGCCCGCAACCGCTACTTCCGCTCGTACGTCAACACGGATGTCATCGGCACCGAATTCGGCGGCGTGCTCAAGAACCTGATCGCGGTCGCCATCGGCATCGTCGACGGCGTCGGCTACGGCGAGAACACGAAGGCGTCGATCATCACCCGCGGTCTCGTGGAGATGACCGATTTCGCCGTGGCCTACGGCGCCCATCCGGAAACCCTGGCCGGTCTGGCCGGGCTCGGTGACCTCATCGCCACCTGCCAATCGCCGCTCAGCCGCAACAACACGGCCGGCCGGCTGCTCGGCCAGGGCTACGGCATCGCCGACGTGGTCAAGCAGATGCAGCAGACCACGGAGGGTCTCGCATCCGTCGGTCCCGTACTCGAACTCGCCCGTGCCAAGGGGGTGGACATGCCCATCGTCGAGCAGGTCCGCCAGGTGCTGGCCGGTACTCTGAAACCGCGGGACCTGGCCCCGCACCTGACAACGGACTCAGCCGAGCCGCAGGGCGAAAGGACGATTGATGACGAACAAGCTCACGGTGGCGCTGCTCTTTGGGGGTCGGTCAAGCGAACATTCGATCAGCTGCGCCACAGCGGGCGGCGTCCTGGCGGCAATTGACCGCGAACGCTACAACGTCATCCCGATCGGCATCACCCGCGACGGCGCCTTCGTGCTCGAAGCGGATGACCCGGCCCGGTTCACGCTGGACGCCGAGCAGCTTCCGGAGGTGTTCGACAACGGCAGCCGCATCCGGTGGCCGGAAAGCAGCCTCAGTCATCAGCTGACGGTCAGCGACGGTGCCGGCACCGGCCACCGTTCGCTGGGCAACGTCGACGTGGTCTTCCCGATCCTGCACGGCCCGTTCGGTGAGGACGGCACCGTGCAGGGGCTGCTCGAACTCGTCGGGCTGCCCTATGTGGGCTCAGGCGTGCTCGCGTCGGCGCTCGGCATGGACAAACACTTCACCAAGACCGTCTTCCAGCAGGCAGCCCTGCCGGTCGCCCCGTGGCGCACCGTCACCGCCGCCGACTGGGCCGAGGCTCCAGGCATGGCGTTCGCGGCGGCCGAGGGACTCGGTCTGCCCGTGTTCGTGAAACCCGCGCGGGCCGGGTCGAGTGTGGGCGTCAGCCGGGTGTCGAACCTGGACCAGCTCGCCGAGGCGATGCGGGTGGCCCTGCTGGAGGACAGCAAGGTTCTCATCGAGGCAGGGCTGTCGGGGCGCGAACTCGAGATCGCGGTGCTGCAGGCTCGTCCCGGGGAGGCGACGCGGGCATCCGTCGCCGGCGAGGTGCGGGTGACCGGCCGCGACTTCTACGACTTCGACGCCAAGTACCTCGGAGCGGACGGCATCGAGCTGGTCTGCCCGGCCGACCTCACCCCGGTGGAACTGGGCGAGATGCAGGCCCTGGCCATCCGGGCGTTCGACGCGATCGACGGCGCCGGGCTGGCGCGGGTCGACTTCTTCCTCACGGCCGACGGCTGGGTGATCAACGAGATCAACACCATGCCCGGTTTCACCCCGATCTCGATGTTCCCGTCGTGCTGGCTGGCCAGCGGCTTCACCTACCCGCAGCTGATCGACGAGCTGATCGAGGTGGCGCTGGCCCACCGCGCCGCCCCCGCTGCGCTCCGCCTGGCGGTCTAATCGCGCGAGCGGGTGCGAGCATCCTCACCGAAACGACGACTGTGAGGGGTTGACGGATGCCGCAACCCCCCAGAGTTGTCGTCTCACCGCGGGTTCAGGTGCGCTACGGGGCGGGCGGCAGGGTTTCGCCGTCGGGCGGCAGCAGCAGGTCCTCGGCGCCGAGGCACTTGCCCGTCGCGGGGATGTTCGCCACGGCCTGCGCCAGGTCCACGAGCACCGTCGAGCCGCTGACCTTGTCCGAGTCGATGACCAGCTCCGTCGCGGGGTCGCGGCCGTAGGTGGTGTACCGGTAGAGCGGGGCATCCGAATCGTCTTCGATCCAGTCGATGCCGTTGACCGTGAGGCACGGGAGCGTCGTGGGCTCGGGCACCGTCACACCGCAGTGCAGCAGGACCGCGCTCGGCGTGCCCCAGGCACCCGTGGCCTGGGCGTTCGTCTCCCGTTCCGGCAGCGAGGCCACCGTCGTCGGCAAACGCACGATGAGACTGGCGCAGGTGGGATTGACGGCATCCGCTGCCGGTTCCAGCGGCACGATCGCCGTGCAGCCGGTGAGCAGAACGGTGCCCGCAACGAGCGTGAGCGCGATGCCGGTGCGGAGGGAGCGGATGCGGGGAGTCATTGCATTCAGGCTACCGTTTGATGCATGACGAATGCTGCGGGCGCGATGCTCCCCACGAGTGAAACGCTGGCCGATCTGAGTGAGGGCGAGGTTCTCGCCCGAATCTTCCCCCGTTTGCCTGGCTCCGCCGCCCAACTGCTCGGCCCCGGCGACGACGCCGCCGTGATGCGGGCCCCGGACGGGCGCTTCGTGGTGACCACGGACATGATGATCCAGGGGCCGGACTTCCGGCTCGCCTGGTCGAGCCCGCACGACCTCGGTTGGAAGGCCGCCGCGACGAACCTTTCCGACGTCGCCGCGATGGGGGCTCGCCCCACCGCCCTGGTCGTCGCGATCGCCGCACCGCCGTCGACGCCGATCTCGGTGATCGAGGGCATCGCCGACGGCTTGCGCGACTGCTGCGAAGCCCTGGCGCCCGGCTGCGGCGTCGTCGGCGGCGACCTGTCCGCCTCCGACGCGCTCACGCTCGCCGTGACGGCCTTCGGCGACCTCGAGGGGCGCGAGCCCGTGCTGCGCTCCGGGGCGCGGCCAGGCGACGTTGTGGCCCTGGCCGGGCGCCTCGGTGAGGCCGCCGAGGGTCTGGACCTGCTCTTTCGTCTCGCCGTGGACGAAACCGGCACCCCGGATGCCGCACTCGCGCAGGCGCTGCGGGCGCAGCATCCCGACGCGGTCGCCGCGCAGCTCGCACCCGAACCTCCCATCGACCGAGGGCCTGCCGCCGCCGCCGCGGGCGCGACCGCGATGCTCGACGTGTCCGACGGCCTCGCCATCGACGCCGGGCGCCTGGCCCGGGCCAGCGGCGTGGGCATCGACTTCACCCGGTCGGCGCTTGGCGAGAATGTGGAACGCGCCCTCGGCGGCGGCGAGGACCACGGTCTGCTCGCCACGTTCCCGCCGGGTGCCGTGCTGCCCGACGGCTTCCGCGCCCTCGGCGTGGTGACGGATGCCGCCGGCCGGGTCCTGCTCGACGGCCGCCCCCACGACCAGGCCGGGTGGGACCCGTACCGCGGCTGGGACGGCGCCGTCGTCTGAGCGCCGTCCGCACGGCGGACGGCCGGCCGCACGTCGGAGAGCGCCCCACCCGTCGGAGTGCCGGCATCCGGCATCCGTCGGCCAGCGTCATCCGAGGCCGTGCCCGCCCGTCGCGGCGCACCCTATGGAAGCGGGCGCACGTTAGAGCATGCGCCGCGAGCCAGAAGGTGCGCCGCGAGCCACAGGGTGCGCCGCGAGCGGCACGACTCAGTCGGCGGGCAGCACGGGGGAGGCGTACCAGACGGTCGTGTCGCCGTAGTCCTTGCGGCGGTCCGACTCCAGGCCGGGACCCCAGAGCGGCTCGGGAGAGCGCGAACTGCGTTCGACGATGACGAGGGCGTCGGGGTCGAGCAGCGACGCCAGGGCGGCGAGGTTGTGGCCGAGCTCGGTCTCGGCGAGGTCGTACGGCGGGTCGATGAAGACCAGGTCGAAGCCCTCGCCGGTGGCCGCGAGGAACGACTGAACGGCCTGGCTGCTCACCTTGATCTTCGGGGCGCCCTGCTTCGGCGCCGAACGCAGCACGGCCTCGGTGTTCTTGCGGCACATCTGCGCCGCGCCGAAGTTGTTGTCGACGAGAGTCACGATGCGCGCTCCGCGGCTGGCGGCCTCCAGGCCCAGCCCACCCGAGCCGGCGTACAGGTCGAGCACCCGGGAACCGCGGATGATGTCGCGCGCGTCGAGCGCCGAGAAGATCGCCTCCCGCACACGGTCACTGGTGGGGCGGGTGCCGGTCTTGGGCACCGCCAGAGGCAGGGAACCGGCAAACCCGGCGACGATTCGCGTCATAACCCGTCGAGTTTATCGTCCTCGGCGCCGCAGGTCAGAGGCGCCGCCTACGATCGAAGCATGAGCGATTCGGAGGCTGCCGAGAAACTCGCCCCGGTGACCCTCGACAGCAGGCTCGCCAACGTGGTGGGCGGCAAGACGGCCGTCGCCCTGGGCAAGGCGTTCGGCGTGGACACCGTCGGCGACCTGCTCAGCCATTACCCGCGCCGCTACGCCCGCCGCGGGGAGCTCTCCTCGATCAGCCTGCTGCCGCTCGACGAGAACGTGACGATCGTCGCCGAGATTCGCAGTGTCGAGGAACGCGCGATGAAGGCCCGCAAGGGATCGATCGTCGAGGTGAAGATCTCCGACGGCCGCGGCATCCTCAGCCTCACCTGGTTCAACCAGTCCTGGCGGGCCAGGCAGCTCCAACCCGGCATGCGCGGCATGTTCGCGGGCAAGGTCTCCGACTACCGCGGCCACCTGCAGCTCACGCACCCCACTTACAAGCTCTTCGGCCCCGGCGCCGACGACGAGCCCGAGATGCCCGAGGATGCCGCGGCCGCCAAACTCTGGATCGAGCAGCCCGTCGCGATCTATCCGGCGACCAACACCATGGCCAGCTGGCAGATCGCGCAGACCATCGCGATCCTGCTCGACAGCGTGGGTCTCGTGCCCGACCCGATCCCGGCGGAGCTGCGCGGCGAGCGCGGGCTGCTGCCTCAGGGCCGTGCCCTCGAGCTGATCCACCGACCGGAAACCGATTCGGATTGGCGCCGCGCCCGCGACACCCTGCGGTTCACCGAGGCCTTCGTGCTGCAGAGCGCCCTGGTGCAGCAGCGGCTCAACGCCCGGCAGCAGCTGTCCACCGCGCGCGCAGCGGTACCCGGCGGCCTGCTCGATCGATTCGACGCCGGCCTTCCCTTCACCCTCACCGCCGACCAGCAGGGCGTGGCCGCGGAAATGGCCGCCGACCTGGCCCAGACCGCGCCGATGAACCGGCTCGTGCAGGGGGAGGTCGGCTCCGGCAAGACCGTGGTGGCCCTGCGGGGCATGCTCGCCGTCGCCGATTCGGGAGGCCAGTCCGCCCTGCTGGCTCCCACCGAGGTGCTGGCGGCCCAGCACCTGCGCTCGATCGTGCGTTCGCTCGGGCCCGAGCTGTCGGCCGAGTTGATGCCGACCCTGCTCACCGGTCAGCTGCCCGTGGCGGAGCGCCGCAAGGCGCTGCTGCGGGTGGTGTCCGGGCAGGCGAAGATCGTGATCGGCACGCACGCCCTGCTCGGAGACAAGGTCACGTTCTTCGACCTCGGCCTGGTCGTCGTCGACGAGCAGCACCGCTTCGGTGTGGACCAGCGCGAGGCCCTGCGGCTGAAAGGTGCCCTGCCACCGCACGTGCTGGTACTCACCGCCACCCCGATCCCGCGCACGGTGGCCATGACGGTGTTCGGCGACCTCGACGTGAGCACCATCGCCGAGCTGCCGGAGGGGCGGCAGGGCATCGAGACGTTCGTCGTGCCGCTCTTCGAGAAGCCCGGCTGGGTGATGCGGGTGTGGACTCGACTGGCCGAAGAACTCGCCCTGGGGCGCCAGGGATTCGTGGTCTGCCCGGCCATCGCCCCGAAGCAGCTGGAGGAAGGGGCGGAGGTCGATCCCGAAGCGGCCGCGCCGGCACTCGTCGAAACGGCACTCGTCGAAACGGCATCCGTCGAAGTGGTGCTCGCCGAACTGCGCCGCAACCCGGCCCTCGCCGCGGCCCGCATCGAACCGCTGCACGGGCGCATGACCAGCGACGAGAAAGACCAGACCATGAGGGCCTTCGCTGCAGGGCAGATCGACGTGCTCGTGGCGACGACCGTGATCGAGGTCGGCGTCGACGTGCCCAACGCCTCCGCCATGGTGGTGCTGGACGCCGACCGGTTCGGCGTCTCCCAGCTGCATCAGCTGCGCGGCCGGGTGGGCCGCGGCGGCGTGCCGGGGCTCTGCCTGCTGGTCACGACCGCCGAGGCGGAGACCATCGCGCGCGAGCGCGTGGAGGCGGTGGCGGCCACGCTCGACGGTTTCGAACTGGCCCAGGTCGACCTCGAGTTGCGCCGGGAAGGCGATGTCCTCGGCAACAACCAGTCCGGGGGCCGTTCCTCGCTGCGCCTGCTGCGAGTGGCCACCGATGGGGACCTCATCGGGGAGGCCCGCGGCCACGCCCAGCGCCTGAGCGAGCATGACCCGCACCTCGAGAGCGTCCCGGCGCTGCGGGACGCGGTGCGTCGTCGCCTGGACGACGCGGAGCGAGCCTCGCTGACCAAGTCCTGACGGGGCCGAGATCAGCCCACGCACAGGAACCGTCCACGGTCTCGGGCTAGGGTGAGCGCTATGCGCAGGATCGCCGTCGTACCTGGTTCCTTCGACCCCGTCACCCGGGGTCATCTCGACGTGATCGCCCGGGCGGCCGGTATCTTCGACGAACTGCATGTGCTCGTCGTGCACAACCCCGGCAAGACGGCGCTGCTGCCGATTGCGCAGCGGGTCGCCCTGCTGCAACGGTCCATTTCGGATGCCGGGCTGCCGGAGAACATCGTGGTCTCCTCCTGGAGCGTGGGGCTGCTCGTGGACTACTGCCTCGAGGTCGGGGCCAGCGTGCTGATCAAGGGCATCCGCTCCCAGGTCGATGTGGCCTACGAGACCCCGATGGCGATCGTGAACCGCAACCTCGCCGCCGTGGAGACCGTGTTCCTGCTGCCCGACCCGGCCAACGCGCACGTGTCCAGCTCCCTGGTGCGCCAGGTTGCCGCCCTCGGCGGCGATATCACCCCGTACGTTCCGCGAGCCGTTGCGGAGTTCCTGCAGAAGGCACCCGTGTGAGCGCCTCGCCCGTTCGTGCGGTCAACGCCCCGGCGCTCGCCGGGGCCACGGACGGGCCTGTCGTCGATTCCGACGACGAGACCCTGATGGATCTCTCAGCCGTGGAGTCGGCGGCGCGCTCGATCATCCGCAACATGGAGACCGTCATCGACGGCAAGCACTCCGCCGTGAGCTGCGCCCTCACCGTGTTGCTGGCCCAGGGGCATCTCCTGATCGAAGACGTTCCCGGTGTGGGCAAGACGATGCTGGCCAAGGCCCTGGCCAAATCCGTGCACTGCACGGTCAGCCGCATCCAGTTCACCCCCGACCTGCTGCCCTCCGACGTGACGGGTGTGTCGGTGTTCAATCAGGTGGACCGCCGGTTCGAGTTCAAACCGGGCGCCATCTTCGCCAACATCGTGATCGGCGATGAGATCAACCGGGCGAGCCCGAAGACGCAGTCCGCGCTGCTGGAATGCATGGAGGAACGCCAGGTCACGGTCGACGGCACCACCTATCTGCTGCCGTTGCCGTTCACCGTCGTGGCCACCCAGAACCCGATCGAGATGGAGGGCACCTATGCCCTGCCGGAGGCCCAGCGGGACCGGTTCATGGCCCGCATCTCGATGGGCTACCCCGACAACGAGTCCGAACTGCGGATGCTGGACGCCCGCGACACCTCGAGCCCCCTGGACGGGATCGAGGCGGTCGTCACCGGGGCCGAGCTGCGAGGCATGATGACGGCCGTGCGGAATGTGTTCGCCTCTGCGGCGGTCAAGGAATACGCGGTCAGCCTCGTGCGCGCCACCCGGGACGATCGCGACCTGCGCCTCGGCGCCAGCCCCCGGGCCACGCTGCAGCTGATCCGGGCGGCCAAGTCCCGGGCGGCACTGCACGGAAGGGACTACGTGTTGCCGGACGACATCGACGCGCTGGCGGTGGCCGTCCTCGGGCACCGCCTGGTGCCCAGCAGTCGCGTGCTCGGCCACCACCAGGACAGCGGCGCCGTGGTCGATGACATCGTGCGCCGGATCGTCGCCGCCACCCCCGTTCCCGTCGGCGCCCCCGGGCACACCTGACGCCATGCCAGTGAATCGGCGACGCGGCGCGGCGTTCTGGTTACCTCGGCTCACCTTCCGAGGCGGGATGTTCCTCGCCCTGGGTGCCGGCCTGCTTCTCCTCGGCCTGATCGGCAATCAGCGCGATCTCCTGTTCATCGCCGGCCTGCTCCTCGCGATTCCGCTGGCCGCCGTCGTCTACGTCTCCGTGCGTCCGCTGCGCCTGCAGGTGACACGGATGCTGCGCCCACCGGTCGTATCGGCCGGCGGCGAGGCCGTGGTGGTGCTCAGCCTCCGTAACCTCTCGGCGCGGCCTGTGACGGGTCTGCGTCTGCGGGACACCGCCGATGCGGGGCTGACGCTGCCGGACAGCACGGAGTTGCCCGGGCTGGCTCGCGCGCAGGGAGGGCAGGGGGCAGGCGCCGACACGCTTCGATTCCAATACCGGAGCACGGTCTCCAAGCGCGGTGTCTACGCGTCGGGACCGGTTCTGATCGGGCGTTCGGACCCGTTCGGCCTTGCCTCCGGCGAGTGGTCGGTGGGGGAGCCGCACGACCTCGTGGTGACGCCCCGGGTCACCCCGTTGGCCGGACGAGGCCTCGCCAGCGCGTTGAACGACGGTGATGTTCCGGAACGGCTGCGGCGGCTCCATCACAACGCGGATCCGCTGATCGCACGCGAGTACCGGCCCGGCGATCCGCTGCGCCGGGTGAACTGGCCGGCCACGGCGCGGCGGGGCGAGATCATGGTGCGTCAGGAGGAAGAGCAGAGCAACCCGGGTGCCCGCCTCGTGCTCGACACGGCCCTGCGCGGCCGTCGTGACGTCCCGTCCGGTGCTGGTGCCGGCGCCGGCGAGGACGCCGATGCGCAGCGCCAGGGCCGCACGCGCGTCGAGCAGGCCTTCGAGGTGGCCATCGAGCTGACGGCATCCGTGGGCGTACACCTGCTCGAAGCCGGGTACCAGGTGGACCTGGTCGAGCTCGGCCCGAGCCAGCTGTGCCCGAGCCAGCCGAGCCCGGGCAGGCCGGGCGGCGGTCAGTCCGAGCCGGGCCAGCCGGGCCAGCCGGGCCAGCCGGGCCAGCCGGGTCAGCCGGGCGAGCCGGGTGAACCGGGCACCGGCGGGGACGCCGGCCGAGGAGGGTTGCGCGGTGAGGCGCCGGCGGTCTTCCGGTCCCCGGGCGGCGCCGTGCTTCTCCTCGCGGGGCTGGCCCGCGTGGTGCCCGTGGATCCGACCGGGCTCTGGGAAGTCCTGGAGCCGGAACCGGCAGCACCGGCAGCACCGGTTGCCCCGGCTGCCCAGGAGCACCCGGGACGCGCGGGCGGGACCGCCGGAACCTCCGCGAACCGAGGGGCCGGGCAGGCCGGCGGCCAGGCGCAGCCCACCTTCGCCGTGCTGGTCTCCGTCGACGCCCGGGACGTGGCCGGGCTGGCGAACCTGGTGACCGTGAGCAGGCCCGCGGTGGCGTTCGTGCTGGACACGGTCGATCCGGATGCCGTACGCCGTCTCCGCGAGGCAGGCTGGCGCTGTATCGGTTTGCGCCAGGCCCGGGACATTCCCCGCGCCTGGACGGATTTCATCGGCGAGGGGCGGCCCGTTCATGACACGGTCTGAAGCCGAGACCACCACCGGCGGCCCGCCGGCCGCCTCCGGTGCCGGGCAGCCCGTTCCGACCATCCGGGCCATGCGCATCGCTTCGGCGCAATGGCCCCTCGCGGGAGCGCTCCTGCTGCTGCTGGCCGTGGCCGGCGGCGCCCTCGCGCCCCTGCTGAACGGGACCGGCTGGTGGTGGCTGATGGCTATCGTCGCCGCCGTGGTGCTGCTCGGCGGCGCCGGACTGCGTCGGGTCGGGGTGCCCGGGTTCCTCGGCCCCCTGTTCGGGTTCGGGTTGCTGGTGGCGACCCTGACGCTGCTCTTCGGCGCGGGAACCGGCTGGGTCCTGGTGATTCCCACCGGAGAGACCCTCGACCGGTTCCGCGACCTGGTGCTCGCCGGGACGCTCTCCATTGAAATGCAATCGACGCCCGCGGAAGCGACCGCCGGCATCCTGTTCCTGCTCGGTGTGGGCGCCGGAATGATGGCGATCCTGATCGACACGCTGGCAGTGGTGCTGCGGGTGCCCGCGCTCGCCGGGCTGCCCGTGCTGGTGCCGCTGCTCGTTCCGGGCCTGGTGCTCGGCGGCAAGGCGAACCTGCCCGCCCTCGTGCTCACGGCCGTCGCCTACCTGGTGCTCCTGCGGGTGGAGATCCGGATGCGCCAGGCCGGCAGCACGGCGTTCACCCCCGGTCGTCCGTGGGCGCCCGTCGCCCCCGGGGGAGCGGTCGTCGTGGGCGGCATCGCGGTCGTGGCCGCGATCGTGGTCAGCGTCGCCATGCCTGTGCTGCCCGGCGGCGGCCTCGCCGGCGCGCGCCCGGGCGGCAGCCTGCTCTTCGCCAACGGTGTGAGTCCCATGATCAACCTCGGACAGGACCTGCGCCGGCCGGACGCGGTGCCCGTGCTGCACTACCGCACCACCGCGACGCGGCCGCCCTACCTCCGGATGCTGACCCTCGACGAGTTCTCCGGCCGCAACTGGACCGCGCGACTCGCCCCGGGGAACCGGGAGAACACCGTCGATGACATCGCCCTGCCGCCCGGTTTGTCTCCGGAGATCGCCACCGGGGAGACCATCACGACGATCGGTATCGACGGCCTGGCGACCCGATGGCTGCCGACACCGGCGCCGGCCCGCTCGGTGACCGGGCTGCTGGGCTTCTGGTACTGGAACGGGACGAGCGGGTCCATAGCCAGTCCGAGCGACACGACCCGCGGGCAGGAGTACACCGTGACGTCGCTCACGCTCGCCCCCACCGCGGAGCAGCTGCGGCAGGCCGAGGCCGACTATCCGTCCGGGATCCAGGACAGCCTCGAACTGCCGGCGCAGACCCCGGCCCTGATCGGCGACACCGCACGTGAGGTCACCGCGGGTGCGGCCACGGCGTACGACGCCGCCGTGGCCCTGCAGGAGTACCTGCGCGGCAGCGAGTTCGACTACGACACCGAGGCTCCCGTGGAGGCCGACTACGACGGCGGCGGCATCGACGTCGTCAGCACATTCCTCGAGGTGAAGAGCGGGTACTGCGTGCACTTCTCCTCGGCGATGGCCGTGATGGCCCGCTCGGTCGGCATCCCCGCCCGGATCGCGATCGGCTACCTGCCCGGGGTCCTGTCGGCGTCGAGCTCCGTCGCCGGGATCGGACGGTACAGCGTCGACACCCACGACCTGCACGCCTGGACCGAAATCTACTTCCAGGGTGTGGGCTGGGTGCCGTTCGAGCCCACGCCGAGCCGGGGCCGCGTGCCCGACTACACGCGCGAGACAAGCGCCGCGGCGCCGAACGACGAGGCCGGCCAGACCGCCCCGTCGGGCGCAGCCCGGCCCGAGGACGCCGGCGCACAGAACGCAGCCGACGGGGAACAGGGCGCGGCAACGCCCGAGGAGGAGGCCGGCGGCCTCCTCCGACTCGGCCTCCTCCTCACCGGGGTGCTCGCCCTGCTCCTGGTGCCGGCCGCCGTTCGGGTGACCCGCCGCCGGTTGCGGCGCCGGAGCATCCTTCGCGGGCCGGACGGAGCAGGCGTGGCCTGGCGGGAAGTGAGCGACACCGCCGTGGACCACGGTGTCGAGGTGCGGGACACCGAAACGCCGCGGGAACTCGCGGGCCGCCTGCGTCGGCTCGTCGAGTCCCGGCCGGGACCGGCCGGGGGCACCGAGCGGGAGAGCGTGAACGAGGCTCTCGAGCGGCTGCTCGTGGCGGCGGAGCGTAGCCGGTACGCGCGATCGTCGGGCACGGGGGACACGGCGCGATCGGCGGCTCTGGTGGCCGACCTCGACGTGGTGCTGCGCGGCATCCGTTCGGGGTCGGAGCGGCGGGCCCGGGTGCAGGCGACGCTGTTGCCGGTATCGCTCTGGCAGCCGGGCGCCCAACGCATCGGACGCCCAGCCGCGAACGCGTAGAATCTCTCCCCGTGAGTAAGTTTAAGAAGACCCCGTACAAGGTCGATGTGCGCGACCTGATCAACCGTCCGGGCACGATGCACGAACGGCACCTTGAAATCAACGTCCCGGAAGACCTCGGCGAAAGCCTGGTCGCCGTGAAGGCAGGCTCGACCCTGATCGCGAATCTGCGTCTGGAGACCCTGCACGAGGGCATTCTCGTGTCGGCCCAGGTGTCGGGAATCGCCGCCGGAGAGTGCGGCAGATGCCTGATCGACGTCGAATTGCCGGTCCAAGTCGAGTTTCACGAGCTTTTCGCGTACTCTCTAGACGAAGCTTATGAAAGTGAAGTTCAAGATGACCACGTGGATCTTGAACCTCTGATCAGGGATGCGGTGGTTTTGTCACTGCCGTTCCAGCCGGTTTGCCGGCCGGATTGCCCAGGTCTCGACCCCGAGACCGGCGAGCGGCTTGCCGAAGCCCCTGAATTCGTACCCGAAGAAAAGCGCGATCCCCGGTGGGCCGCGCTCATGAAATTCCAAGCTTCCGAAAGCAGCGGCACGGATGAAGACATCCAGGCTGAAACGGATAGAGAAGAGAAGTAGTCATGGCAGTCCCGAAGCGCAAGCAATCACGCTCCAACACCCGTTCACGTCGTTCCTGCTGGAAGGCCGAGGCTCCCACCCTGGTCAAGACCATGGAAAACGGCAAAGTTGTCTACAGCCTGCCGCACCGCGCCAAGGTCGTCACCGACGCTGCCGGCACGGCACTGTTCATGGAATACAAGGGCCGTAAGGTCGCCGACGTTTAATTCGGTTGTGCCAGAACGTCTGATGCCGCGCCGACGGATGCCGGGAGACCCGATTGCGGGTTCCGGTCCGTGGAGTCGCGGCATCAGCGTTGTCCGGGGGTATCTTCTCGGTGGGCACTCATGAGTGCTGCGCCTGAGAGGTCGTCGCTGCTGGCGACCCTCGGTGTGCAGATCGATCCGGCCCTGCTGGAACTGGCGTTGACCCACCGCTCGTACGCGTACGAGCACGGCGGCGTGCCCACGAACGAGCGCCTGGAATTTTTGGGCGACTCGATCCTGGGGCAGGCCGTGACGGTCATGCTCTACCGGGAATATCCGCTGCTCGACGAGGGTGACCTCGCCAAGCGCCGGGCCAGCCTGGTGTCGAGCGTTGCCCTCGCGGGCATCGCGCGCGGCATCGGACTGGGCGACTACGTGCGACTCGGCCGCGGCGAGATCCTCACCGGTGGTCGCGACAAGTCATCGATCCTCGCCGACACCGTCGAGGCGCTCATCGGCGCCGTCTACCTCGACTCCGGTGGAGAGACGGCCACCGCGCTCGTGATGCGGCTGATCGAGCCGCTGCTGCGCGATCCCGGGCACTTCGGTGTCTCCATGGACCCCAAGACGAGCCTGCAGGAAGCCGCGGCGCGACTGGGTTCCGGGGCCCCGGTGTACTCCATCGCGGAGAGCGGTCCCGACCACTCCAAGGTGTTCATCGCCACCGTGACCGTGGGCGTGGTCACTGCCGTCGGTGAAGGCACGAGCAAGAAGCACGCCGAGATGGCTGCAGCGCTCGACGCCTGGACGCGCCTCAGCACTCCCTGAACTGCCGGCACGCCGTGTCACTGGAAGGCTCGAATGCCCGAGCTGCCTGAAGTAGAGGTCGTTCGCGCCGGCCTGGCGCCGGCCGTGTCCGGCGCAGTGATCGCCGGCGTCGAGGTCTTCGAACAACGATCGCTGCGGCGCCATGACCCGGCGAGCGGGCCGTTCGCCGACCTGTTGCAGGGGCGCATGGTGCTCGCCGCCGTGCGCCGGGGCAAGTTCCTCTGGCTGCCGCTGAGTTCCGGCCGCGCGCTCGTGGTGCACCTCGGGATGAGCGGCCAGGTGCTGCTGCGCAGCCCCGGATCGGACACGGACCGGCGACTGCGCATCCGTTTGCAGATCGAACACCCGGAGCATGGCGAGCTGTGGGTCCACTTCGTCGACCAGCGCATCTTCGGCAGCATGGCCGTGGACTCGATGCAGCCCACCAGCGATGGGCTGACGGCCGGGTACTCCGGGCTGGCAGGCGGTGCTGTAGGACTGGCTGCAGGCGCGGGCTGGCCGGGGCTGATCCCGTCACAGGTGGCGCACATCGCTCGCGACCCGCTGGACCCGGGCTTCTCGGCGCCGCTCTTCCTGGCGGCCCTCGGACGCAAGAAGACCGGGATCAAGCGCGCCCTGCTCGACCAGACCCTGATCAGCGGCATCGGCAACATCTACGCTGACGAGGCGCTGTTCGCGGCCCGAGTGCACTACGAACAGCCGGCACACTCGTTGTCGCCCGCGAAGGGGCGGGCGCTGCTGGCCGCGGTCCGCAGCATCCTGAACCGTGCCCTGGCCGAGGGCGGAACGAGTTTCGACGCGCAATACGTGAACGTGAACGGGCAGTCCGGGTATTTCTCGCACAGCCTCAACGCGTATGGACGGCAGGGTTCGCCCTGCCCCCGCTGCGGCACACTGCTTGTGCGGCAGCAGTTCATGAACCGCAGCTCACACCTCTGCCCACGCTGCCAGCGACTGCGCTGACGCACCGCCCGCCTGGAACCGCCGCCTCGAAAACAAATTCGAAACTAAGCCATAAAATGAGTGAATAACTCTCGACTACGCGTACTAGTTCTGGTATTCTCGACGCATGACCACCACCGCAGACGACCTCAGACAGGCAACGGATGCCGTCGCTCGTCTGGGCTCGTCCTGCGCCGACTATGAGGCACTCGCCGATCCCGAGGTGCTGGCCGGCCAGAAGCAGATCGCAGCCGCCCGGCGGCTCCTCGACACCCGGTCGGCGTGGATGGCGGCAACCATCGCCCGTCGCTCGCGACCCGAGCTCGGGCACTCCGGACTGGCCGCGCAGCAGGGGTTCCTCTCGCCCGAGGCACTCATCCAGACGGTGACCGGGTCGACGAAGAACGACGCCTTCAAGCTCGTCGCGGTCGGCACGATGATGGCCGATGCTGAGGCGGCGGAGAAACTGGTCGAGGCTGCCGTGGAATCATCCGATGTGGATGCCGCCGCGGTCGCTTCTTTCGCCGCGAAGGTGCCGTGGCAGGCGCCGATCGCCCACGCCGTCACCGACGGCACCCTCTCGGTCGATGCGGCCGAGTCGATCCGTACCGGCCTCGGCGAGATCGATGCCGCGGTCACCGCCGAGAGGCTCGGCACCGCCCTCGAGTCCCTCCTCATTGAGGCCGCGTCACTGAATGTCGATCAGGTCTTCAAACTCGCCCGGCGGATGCGCGACCAGCTCGACGAAGCCGGCATCGCCGCCCGGGAGAAGCAGGCTCACGACGACCGGTTCCTGCGCGTGTACCGGCTCGGCAACGGCAAGGTGCGCCTGCACGGGCTCTTCGCTCCGGAAGACGGCGAGTTCGTGCTCTCCACGTTCGACTCGATCACGAGCCCCCGCCGTGGCGGCGTGCGCTTCGTCGACAAGGACAAGGCCGCCTGGGCCAAACGTGTGCAGGATGACCCCCGCACCACGGAGCAGATCGCCGCCGACGCCCTCGTGCAGTTGCTGAAGATCGCCGGTGAGGCCGACCAGGGACGCGTCTTCGGCGGCCGCCGCCCCTCGGTGCGGGTGATCGTGACCGAGAAGGCCGTGAAGTCGGGCCAGCCGGCCGCCCCGGAGACCGCCGAAGCAACCGAAACCCGCGAAGCCGCCGCTCACGGTCAGATCGAGGGAAACCCCGTTCCCATCTCGCAGGAGACCATCGACCGGTTGCTCTGCGACACCGGAACCCGCGGCATCCAGGTTGACGACACTGGGCAGATCATCAACGTCGGCCGTGACGAACGCCTCTTCACCGACGCACAACGCGCCGCGATGGGAGTGCGGGACGGCGGCTGCCGGTGGGTCGATTGCGATCGATCACCTGCGTGGTCTGAGGCACACCACATCAACGAATGGTTGAAAGACAACGGGTACACCGACCTCGCCGACGGGGTGCTGCTGTGTCACCCGCACCACCTGCTGCTGCATAACCAGCACTGGAGCATCATCCGCACCGGAACGGAATATTGGCTCAGGCCACCCGTCGAGGTTGACCCGGAGCAGACCCTGATTCCGCTGCCGAGCAAGCGGGCGGCACTGTAGGTGTGGCCCCTGGCCCCGGGCCCCTGGCCCCTGGCCCCGGGTCTCGACAGGCTCGACCACCGTCGTGGGAGCCTCTGGAGGGCGGGTCCCCGGGTCTCGGCGGGCTCTGGTCTCGACGGGCTCGACCACCGGGTCTCGGCGGGCTCTGGTCTCGACGGGCTCGACCACCGGGTCTCGGCGGGCTCTGGTCTCGACGGGCTCGACCACCGGGTCTCGGCGGGCTCTGGTGTCGACGGGGTCGACCACCGGGCTCCGGGTCAGTGGGCGTCGCGGCGCCAGGCACCCTCGTAGCCCATCGGCGCGAAACCGATGGCCTCGTTGACCGTGAGCATGTGCCGGTTCTCTTCCGCGTTGTACGTCAGCACTGACGGATGCCCGGTGCGCTCGAGCGTGAGCAGCTCGAGACTCGCGATCTTCAGCAGCATGCCCAACCGGCGTCCGCGGTGCTCGCGGAGCACCAGGGTGTCCTCCTGGCTGACCGCCCGGCCGAGTTCCGCCGGCACCTCCAACTCGGTGAATCCCACGAGGTGGCCGCTCGGCCCATGGAGCACAGCCGAGGTCAGCGTGGTGCGCGGACTCGCCGCGACCTTCTGCTCCTCCTGGCTGACGCGCTCCGGCGTCCAGCGCTGCTCGGGTTCGGCCAGGCCGGCGCTCGGCGCATCCGTGCTCATGCGCGAATAGAGCACCGCCAGATCGGGCAACCAGACCGGCGGGGTGCGATCGATCCACTGCACCACCGAATAGTCCGGGCCGGCATGCAGGGCGGCAACGTCGCCCAGTCGGCGGAGCTGCGCGGGATCCACCGGCAGGGGCAGTCGGCTGGCACGCACGACCTGCTCGAGGAGATAACCGCGGCGCTGCAGAAACCGGACTTCGGGGTTGTCGAGGGGAACCGAGCCGAAACCGGTGGGGGAGGGCAGACGCTCACCCGGCGCATCCGGTGACGGTGCGTAGACGATCTGCACGCTGCGGCCTTCGGAGTGAGCGACAGCCTCGAGCCGGTCGGCGAGGGCCGTGCCGATGCCTCGCCCACGGTATTCGGGAAGCACGCCCACGGCCAGCCACGCGTGGTCGGCGGAATCCTCCGGAAGGGTCTCGTAGTGACCACGCCCGACGATGCGTCCCTCAGTCCGCGCCACGAACAGACGCTTCGGCTCCCACCTCTGGTTGAGCCAGCCGGGCAGGACCTCATCGGCGGTCAACTCCAGGTCCACGGTGCCGTACGCCTCGGCCTCGACCGTGTTGCGCACCCCGTTCGCCGCCACGAAATCCGCCCAGCCGGGAGCCTGCGGGGCGGCGGGGACGGTGAGTTCCTCGATCTCGAAGCGGAAGGTCTCCATGGTGCGCCAGCGTAGCCGCGCTTCCCCATGCCGTCCTGTGCCATGACCGGCCGAACGAATTCGTCGGAGACCGCGCCTACCGAGCGGTGTCGGCGGTGTCCGGTACCGTGGTCGGGAGCGGCACGTCGGGCGTCCGCGGCCCGATGAGCGACGAAAGGGGGCGAACCGGTGTATCTGAAGAGTCTCACCCTCAAGGGCTTCAAATCCTTCGCCCACCCCACCACCTTCGCCTTCGAACCCGGTGTGACCTGCGTGGTCGGCCCCAACGGCTCGGGCAAATCCAACGTCGTCGACGCGCTCGCCTGGGTGATGGGCGAGCAGGGCGCGAAGACCCTCCGCGGCGGCAAGATGGAAGACGTCATCTTCGCGGGCACGTCCACCAAGGGCCCGCTCGGTCGGGCTGCCGTGACACTGACCATCGACAACACGGATGGCGCGCTGCCGATCGACTACACCGAGGTCACCATCTCCCGCACCCTCTTTCGCAACGGCGCGAGCGAGTATGCGATCAACGGGCGAACCTGCCGGTTGCTCGACGTGCAGGAGCTGCTCAGCGACTCCGGCCTCGGCCGGGAGATGCACGTCATCGTCGGGCAGGGGCAGCTCGACGCCGTGCTGCGCGCCAGCCCCGAGGAGCGGCGCGGCTTCATCGAGGAGGCCGCCGGAATCCTCAAGCATCGCCGGCGCAAGGAGAAGACCCTCCGCAAGCTCGACGGTATGCAGGCCAATCTCACCCGGTTGAGCGACCTGGCCGGGGAGATCCGGCGGCAGCTCAAACCGCTCGGGCGCCAGGCCGACATCGCCCGGGAGGCGCAAACCATCGCCGCCGTGGCTCGCGACGCGCGGGCCCGGCTGCTCGCCGACGACGTGGTCACCCTGCGCACCGCGCTCGACGCGCACGGCCGCACCGAGAGCGAGCGGCACGCCGAACGACTCGTGCTGACCGAACAACTCGAGACCCGGCAGCGCCGGCTGCAGCGACTCGAGCAGGAGCAGGTCGGCGATGCCGTCGACCTGGCACGGCGCACGAGCTTCGGCCTCGAATCCGTGCAGGAGCGCCTGCGCGGCCTCTACACGCTCGCCAACCAGCGGCTGGCCCTGCTCGGTTCGCAGGCCGAGTCCTCCAGCGTCGGCCCGAGCGTGACCGCCGCCATGCTCACGGATGCCGCGACCGAGATCGACGCGCTGCGGAGCCGCATCGACGTGGCCGACTCCGCCTGGGCCGCAGCCCGGGCAGAGACCGCCGAGGCCCGGGGTCGCCTCGACGCCCTCGATGAGCAGATCTCCGCGCAGGCCGTGCTGGTCTCCCGGCACGACCTGCAGCTGTCCCGGCTCTCCGGTGCGGCCGAGACCGCCGCCGGCCGCCTGGCATCCGTGCGCGGCGAGGTGCTGAGGCAGCAGAACGCCCTCGACGCCGCCCGCGCCCGGGTGCGGACGGCCGAGGCGAACCTGGCCGGACTCGCCGCAGACGCCGCGGCCCTCGACGCGGCCGCCCTCGACGCCGGTGAGAGCCACCCGGCGGAGGCTGCCGCGGAGGCCAGGGCCGCCGTCTCCCGGTCCGAGGCCGACGTCGAGCGTCTGCGGGAGGCGCTGCACCGCAGCGAACGTGAACGGGACGCCCTGGCCGCCCGTGCGGGGGCGCTGTCCCTGGCCCTGGACCAGAAAGACGGTTCGTCGGCGCTGCTCGCGGCGGCGCCCGCGGGCATCCGTGGCCTGGTGGCCGAACACGTGCGCGTGCGGCCCGGCTACGAGGCCGCGATCGCCGCCGCCCTCGGCTCCCTCGCCGACGCCGTGCTCGCCGACACCCGCGGCGCGGCGATCGACGCCATCGTGCGCGCCCGCACCGACGACCTCGGCCGGGTCGAGCTGATCGTGGCCGGAACGAGCGACGATGTATCCCCGGCCCGCCCCGACCTCTCCGCGGAGGCCGGATTGCTCTGGGCCGACTCGGTGATCGACGCGCCGACCGGGGTGCTCGGCCTGCTCCGGCACACGATCATCGCCGACGATCTCGACGTCGCCCGCGACGCGATGGACCGAGTCGGGCCGTCCGCCGAGGTGTCGCTCACGGTCATCACCCGGGCCGGGGACGTGCTCAGCGACTCCGTGCTGCGCGGTGGCTCCGGCGCCCGGCGCAGCCGGCTCGAGCTGGTGGCCGACCGCGATGGCGCCGCCGACTCCCTCGCCGCGGTGCGCACCCGGATCGAGCAGATCGTCGCGGATCTCGCCGCCGCCCGCACGCTGCTGACCACCCGGAAGACGCAGGCGCACGCCGCCGCAGCCCGGGTTCGGGAGCTCGAATCCCGCCAGACCGTGCACTTCGACAAAACCAACCGCGCCACCGTGCAACTCGAGGCAGCCACCGCCGAGCTGAGCCGGTTGTCCGCCGCCCTCCTGCAACAGGGTGAGGCCGTCGCCGTCGCGGAGGCCGCGAACGAGAAGGCCCGCGCCGAGCGCGACGAACAGCGCGCCCGGCCGCGCCCGGTGCTGGACACCGGGTCCCGCGACGCTCTCGATAAAGCCCTCGAGGTCGCGCGTGAAACCGAGGTCGAGGCCCGGCTGCAGGCCGAGACCGCCCGCGAACGCGTGCGCGCCGGTCAGGCGCGAGCCGATGCGCTGGTGAAGCAGCAGCACGCCGAACAGGCGGCGGCGGATGAGGCTGCCCGGCGTGCGGTCATCCGTCGTCGCCAGGTGGATGCCGCCAGCCGGGTGGCCGCGGCGCTCCCGCTGGTGCTCGCCTCGGTCGACGCCGCCGTCAGCGAGGCCCGGATGCGTCTGGCGACCGCCGAGGCCGAGCGCAGCAGCCAGAACGAGGAGCTCGCGGCGCTGCGCCGGGAGGACAGCACCCTGCGCGCCCGGCTGCAGGCCGTCACCGAGACCGTGCACGGTCTGGAGCTGGCCATCTACGAGAAGAAACTGCACCTGTCCGGTCTGCTCGAACGCGCCGTCAGCGACCTCGGTCTGACCGAAGACGTGCTCGTGGCGGAGTACGGGCCCGACCAGCCGATCCCGAGCACGAACACCGCCGACCCGAACGCAGCACCCCTCCGCTTCGACCGGGAGGACCAGCAGCGCCGCCTCGCCGTCGCCGAGCGCCGCTACGCCCAGCTCGGCCGGGTGAACCCGCTCGCCCTCGAGGAATTCGCGGCGCTCGAGCAGCGGCACCGCTTCCTCACCGAGCAGCTCACCGACCTCACCAACACGCGCCGCGACCTGCTCACGATCATCGAGGAGATCGACGAGAAGATGGGTGTCATCTTCGGCAGCGCCTTCGACGACACCCAGGCGGCGTTCGCCGAGGTGTTCCCGGTGCTGTTCCCGGGCGGGAGCGGCAGCATCCGTCTCACCGATCCCGACAACCTGCTCACGACCGGCATCGAGGTGTCGGTCAAGCCCGCCGGCAAGAAGATCGAGCGGCTCTCGCTGCTGTCGGGTGGGGAGCGCTCGCTCGCCGCTGTGGCCCTGCTGATCGCCATCTTCAAGGCCCGCCCGAGTCCGTTCTACATCATGGACGAGGTGGAGGCTGCCCTCGACGACGCCAATCTGGGTCGGCTGCTGACCATCTTCGAGGACCTGCGCGCCACCAGCCAGCTCATCGTCATCACCCACCAGAAGCGCACCATGGAGATCGCGGATGCCCTCTACGGCGTCTCGATGCGCCTCGACGGGGTCTCCGCCGTGGTCGGTCAGCGCATCGCGAAAGACGACGAACAAGCCTCCTGACAGATCGCCCCAACGGGCGTGCCGACGGCCGGTGATCAGCGCAGCACGGCCAGGAGCCGCTCACAGGCGTCGTCGACCCGGCGGCAGGCCATGGTGCAGGTCTGCCAGCCCGGATGCAGCCCGGCCAGGTACTCGCAGGCCAGCGTCGATGCCCGGGCGGCTTCACGGCAGGTCTCCAACAGGGCGACGGTCGTCGGGCCGTCCCGGCGCATATGCCACGACAGCAGCCGGCTCGTCGACGAGCACACCTCGATGCAGTCCAGGTCGGCGAGGAAGCAGCGGGTGACGTCGCCGTTGCCGTTGATGCGCAGGCAGGCATCCGCGCAATCCTCGCTCACCGCCACCAGGGCGTCGCAGGCGGCGACGCACCGGATGACCTCGGTGCGCATACTGTTCGATCCCGTGCTCACAACCATGCCGACACCGTAAACCCGGGCCGCACGCTTGTCTGGGGGCTTGCGCGCTCGGGCGGGGCTCGCCCGTGAACCAATTCGACGGAGATTTTCGGTGTAGAGCGCTCTATCGGCGTGTTCGGGGCCGGTGCGGGCAAAATCTCCGTCGAATTGGGTCAGGGAACCTGGTTGGGCAGCGCCGTGATCAGGGGATGGTCGAAGGCCTGCACGCCGGTCTTCGCGGCACCGCCGGGGGAGCCCAGCTCGGTGAAGAAGTCCACGTTGGCCCGGTAATAGTCGGCCCAGACCGTGGGCAGGTCGTCCTCGTAGTAGATGGCCTCCACCGGGCAGACGGGTTCGCAGGCGCCGCAGTCGACGCATTCGTCGGGGTGGATATACAGCGACCGCTCGCCCTCGTAGATGCAGTCCACCGGACACTCGTCGACGCAGGCGCGGTCCTTCACATCCACGCAGGGCAGGGCGATCACATACGTCACGTGGTCACCAGCACGGTCTCGGCCGCGATGGCCACCTGCTCGCCGCGCGGCACGACCTTCACCCGTTCTCGCGGCACGCCAGACTCGTCGGCGTCGCCGAGCGCCCGCTCGTGCGCGTCGAGGGCGAGCCAGCCCGACCACGTCGTGTAACGGATGCCGCGCTCGCCGAGCAGGCGCAAGATCCCGTCCCCGGCGGCGTCGCCTCCGCCGCCGTTCGAGGCCGTGGGCTCCGGCAGTTGCGCGAGGTCCTCGACCAGACGGGTCACGGTCTCCAGGGCGTCCCCCTTGGTGTGACCGATCAGCCCGACCGGGCCGCGCTTGATCCAACCGGTGGCGTAGAGCCCCGGCAGCGGGGTGCCGTCGGCAGCCAGGACGCGGCCGCCGTCGTTGGGCAACACCCCGCGCGCCGCGTCGAAGGGCAGCTCGGGCAGTGCGCTGCCGCGGTAGCCGACCGCACGGTAGACGGCCTGAACCGGGTAGTCGAGGAACTCCCCGGTGCCGCGCACGCCGCCGTCCGCGGTGGGCCGGGTGCGCTCGAAGCGCATCCCCTCGACCCGTTCGGTGCCGTACACCTCGGCCGGGCTGTGAAGGAAGTGCAGGTGCAGCCGCCGGGAGGCGCCCGTGGGCTGCCGGGTGAGCCAGCCGTTCAGGGTGCGGCTCATCACCTTGACCTGGTTGTTCGATGCGGCCAGGCGCGCCTCGGACTGTTCGTCGCGGGGGAAGTCCTCCTCGTAGACGATCACGTCCACGTCCGGTACGTCGCCGAGTTCGCGCAGCTCGATCGGGGTGAACTTCACCTGTCCGGGCCCGCGGCGACCGAACACGTGCACATCGGTGACGGGGGATCCGAGCAGCCCGGCGTGCACGTTGGCGGGGATGTCGGTGCTGAGCAGGTCGGCTGGGTGCTTGGCGAGCATCCGCGCCACGTCGAGGGCCACGTTGCCGTTGCCGATCACGGCCACGTCGGTGGCGTCGAGCGGCCAGTCGCGCGGGGCATCCGGATGCCCGTCGAACCAGGAGACGAAGTCGGCGGCCCCGTAGGAGCCCGGCAGGTCGATGCCGGGAATGTCGAGGTCGGCGTCGCGGATGGCCCCGGTCGCGAAGATGACCGCGTGGTAATGCGCGGAGAGGTCGGTGAGGTCGATGTCGGTGCCGTAGGCCACGTTGCCGAGGAATCGGATGGTGCCGGCGTCGAGCATCTCGTGCAGGGAGTTCACGATGCCCTTGATCCGCGGGTGGTCGGGTGCCACCCCGTAACGGATCAGGCCGTAGGGGGCCGGCAGGGAATCGAAGAGGTCGATGGCGACCTCATGGCCCGCGGCCCGCACCATCTGGCCGAGAATGTTGCCGGCGTAGATGCCGGCCGGACCGGCGCCGATGATGGCGACGCGCAGCGGCTGGGGCGGCTGGGGCGGCTGGGGCTGCTGGGGCGACAGGGGCGGCAGGGGCGTCCGGGTCATGAGTGGGCCTTTCGGAGAGCGAGTGCGGAGACGGTGGGACGGGCGACGGGGAGTGCCGAGGCGGGGGGAACGGAGACGGTGGGCACCGGCTCGGAGGAGCCGCGCCGGCGGGCCGGGGCGAAGTGCGGACTGAGCCGCACCACGTCGCCGACCACGACCACGGCCGGGGAGCGCACGCCCCGCTCGGCCGCCCGGGCGGCAATGGTGGCGAGCGTGCCGATGGTGACGCGCTGGTTCGGGCCGTAGCCGTCCTCGATGATGGCGACGGGGCATCCGTCGCCGCGGCTGCCGGTGGCGAGAACCCGAGCCGACCCGGCCAGGGCGCTGACGCCCATCAGGAGCAGCACGGTGTGGTCGGACCCACCCGGCAGGGCGGCGATCTGCTCGTGGCCGGTGACGACCGTGAAACCGTTCGCGACCCCGCGGTGGGTGACCGGGATGCCGGCCGCCGCGGGCACCGAGATGGCGCTGGTGACGCCGGGCACGACCTCGACCGGCACGCCGTGGCTGCGGCAGAACGCCGCCTCCTCGCCGCCGCGGCCGAGAACATAGGGGTCGCCGCCCTTGAGCCGCACGACCCGCCGGCCGGCCAGGGCGTGCTCGACCAGCAGCGCGTTGATCTCGTCCTGGGGTACCGGATGGTGCCCGGGCAGCTTGCCCACGTCGATCACGAGCACATCGGCGTCGAGTTCGCCCAGGAGCCCGCGCGGGCCGAGCCGGTCGGCGATCACGACATCCGCTTCGGCGAGCAGGCGGCGGCCGAGCACGGTGATCAGGCCGGGGTCGCCGGGGCCTCCGCCGATCAGGTGCACGGTGCCGGGGCCGGACGGGCGGCGGTGGTGCCGCAGCGGCAGGGAGCCCGCGTCGAGGCCGTCGGCCACGGCGTCCCGCAGCGCCATCGCGCGGCGCGGGTCACCGCCGGCGGACACGGCGACGGTCACATCGCCGCGGCGGGACACGGCGGGAACCCAGGCGGCCGAGGAGCGATGCTCGGCGGCGTTGACGCACCAGATGCGGGCGGCGTCGGCGTCGGCGGCGACGCGGGCGTCGACATCCGTCACCCCGGTCGCCGTGTGGGCGAGCCAGGCGCCGTCGAGGTCGTCGGTCTCATAGGCGCGCTCGCGCCAGGTGAGCGCGCCCGTGTGTAACAGGGCGCGGAGGTCGGGGCCGGCGACCGGGGCGACCACGGTGACCCGGGCGCCGGCCTGGACCAGGGCGGAGGCGCGGCGGGCGGCCACCGCTCCGCCGCCGACGACGAGCACGGCCTTGCCGGTCAGGCGCAAGCCCAGAGGGTAGAGGTCGGTGCTCATCGGTGTGCTCCAGGGTTCAGGCCGCGGCGGCGCAGCAGCCGGCGTTCCACGGGTGCGAAGACGACGAGCTCCACCAGGATGCCCACCGCGAGGATGATCAGGATGGTCGCCAGCACGGCGGGCAGGTCGGCGAGCTCGCGGCTCTGCTGCAGCATCGAACCGAGCCCGAAGCCGATCGAACCGCCCATCGCGATGATCTCCGCGGCCATCAGGGACCGCCACGAGAAGGCCCAGCCCTGCTTGAGGCCGGAGAGGTAGCCGGGCAGGGCCGCCGGCAGGATCACGAGGGTGGCGAGCTGGCTGCGGGAGGCGCCGAGCACGGTGCCCACCCGGCGCAGCTGCGGTGGCACCTGGTCGATGCCGGAGACGAGGCCGTTCGCGATCGACGGCACCGCGCCCATCAGCACCACGAAGTAGACCGTGGCGTCGGTGAGGCCGAACCAGATGATCGCGGCCGGCACCCAGGCCACGGAGGGAAGCACCTGCAGCCCGGACAGGAGCGGCCCGAGCGCTCGCCGCAGCAGCCGCCACTCGGCGAGCAGGAGCCCGAGCGGGGTGCCGATGGCGACCGCGATCAGGAAGCCGGCGCCGCCGCGGGACAGGCTCGTGGTCACCGCCTGCTGCAGCCGGCCGTCAGCCCAGAGCTCGGCGATCGACGCGGCCACGTTCAGTGGGCCGGGGTAGAGGTCGGGCCGGGGGTCGGCGATGACGGTGTAGAACTGCCAGGCGACGACCAGGGCGAGGAGGAGCAGCACGGGCGGCAGCACGCCGTCGAGGGTGCGGCGGAAAGCGCCCCGCTCGGTGAGGGGAACGGTCTGCAGGGCGTCCAGACCGGATTCGAGGCGGCGGAGTTCGTCGTGCGCAGTGGATGTGGACGCGATGGCGGTGGCGGAGCTCGTGGCGGTGTTCGTGTCAGACGGCATTGCGGCGGATCTCCTCTCGCAGCTGGTCGGTGATTTCGATGGCCAGGCGGGACACCTCGGGCGATTCGATCCGGCGGGGACCGGTGTCGTCGATCCGCCACTCGTTGACGATGCGCCCCGGCCGGCTCGTCATCAGCAGCACCCGCTGGCCGAGCCGGGCCGCCTCGCGCACGTTGTGGGTGACGAAGACGATGGTGCGGCCGGTTTCCCGCCAGATGCGTTCCAGCTCCTCATGCAGCAGGTCGCGGGTGATGGCGTCGAGGGCGGCGAACGGTTCGTCCATCAGGAGCACCTTGCGGTCCTGGGCGAGCGAGCGGGCGAGCGCGACGCGCTGGCGCATGCCGCCGGAGAGTTCGTGCGGGCGCTTGTGGGCGGCGTCCGCGAGGTTGACCAGGTCGAGCAGTTCGAGGGCCTGGGTGCGGCGCCGGGCGCGCGGCACCCCGCGCAGCTTGAGCGCGAGTTCCACGTTGCGCCCGGCGGTCAGCCAGGGGAACAGCGCCGACTCCTGGAACATGACCGCGGCGCTGCCGCTGGTGACGGTGACCGTGCCGGTCGTGGGGTGTTCGAGGCCGGCGATGATGTTCAGCAGCGTCGACTTGCCGCAGCCGGAGGCGCCGAGCAGGCAGACGAACTCACCGGGCTCGATGGTCAGGTTGATGTCCTCGAGCACGACCGGGCCGGCGACGCCGAAGCGCTTGCCGAGCCCCTCGATGCGGATCGCGGGGGCAGCGGAGGTGGTGCCCGCGGCGGCGAGGGTCGCGGGGGTGGCGACCGGGGCATCCGTTGTGGTGTTCATGGTCAGTCCCTTCCGAGTCCGGCGGCGGAGACGGCCGCTCCGCCTGCCTCAGCGAGCACCGCGTTCAACGGTGCGAGATCGAAGAGCCCGTCGAGGGTGCCCGGTTTCGCGGTACCTGCGTCAACGGCGTTCTGCAGCGACACCGGGAACGTCGCTGCATAGGGGTCGGTGGTGAACGTCACGGCGGTGAGGGCGCGGGCGAGCACGGCATCGGGCAGCGGCGTGCCGGTGTCGGCGGTCAACTTCGCGTTGATCACCGTGGCGGCCTCGTCGGGGTGGCGGGTGAGCCAGTCGACGGATGCCGCGTGCCCGGCCACGAGATCCCGCACCGTGTCCGGGTGCGCCGCCAGGTAGTCACTGCGCACGACCAGCACCGTGGTGGGGAATGCTCCATCAGGCCAGAGCGACGCCTCGTCCACGAGCACGGTGGCGCCGACCTCCAGCACCAGGCGGGAGACCCAGGGCTCGGGCAGCCAGGCGCCGTCGATCGTGCCGTTCTGGAACAGGGCGAGGGTCTGCGCATTCTCGGTGGGCACGATGTCCACGTCGCCGCCGCCCGTGGTGCTGGTCTCGAAGCCTTCGGTGGCCAGCCAGGTGCGCAGGGCGACGTCCTGCGTGTTGCCCAGCTGCGGGGTGGCGAGGGTGGTGCCGGCCAGGTCGGACGGGTCGGTGATGCCGGCGCGCACGACGAGGGCGGCCCCGCCGCCGGCGGCACCGGCGACGATCCGCAGCGACTGGCCGGCGCTCTGCACATAACTGTTCACGGCCGGGTTCGGGCCGAGATAGGCGGCGTCGATGGCTCCGGCGCTGAGGGCTTCGACGGCGGCCGGGCCGGCGCCGAGCACCTGCGTCTGCAGCACGGTGTCGCCGAGTGCGTCGGCGATGATGCCCTGTTCCAGCCCGACCAGGGCCGGGGCGTGGGTGACGTTGTCGAAGTAGCCGAGGCGGAGTTCCGCCGCCGGACCGGGGGCTGCGGCCGCGGTGCCCGCGCCGGCGCAGCCGCCGAGCAACGCCGGCAGGGCGGCGGCGACGACGAGGCCGAGGGCGGCGCGCCGGCTCACGCGGGCACCCCGGCCTCGGTCACGATGCCGGCGGCGAGGGTCGCGCCGTCCTGCGGGTGGATCACCAGGAACGCCCCGGCCCGGCGGTTCGCGGCGTACGTCTCCAGCGGGAGCGCGGTGGCCAGGCGCACCGTGACCTGGCCGATGTCGTTCACGTCGAGGCTGCCCGCCGTCTCCAGGTCCAGCGTGTCCAGGTTCAGCCGGCCGGTGACCGTGCCCAGCAGCGCCTGCACCGTGCTCGTGCCGAACTTGACCAGCATCCGGGCGCCCGGGGTCAACGGTCGAGGGTCGAGCCAGAACAGGTCGGCCGTGAGGTCCCGCACCGGTTCGGGCAGGGTACCGGCGGCACCGATCACGGCCCCGCGGGCGATGTCCAGCTCGTCCCGCAGGCGCAGCGACACCGACTGCGGTGCGGACGCCTGCTCGAGCTCCCGGCCGGCGAAGTCGATCCCGGTGACGACCGTGGTGGCTCCGCCGGGAGCCACGGTCACAGCGTCACCGACCCGCACGGTGCCCGAGGCCACCTGCCCGGCGTAGGCACGGTAATCGCGAAAGGCGTGCGCGGCATCCGGTGCCACCGCCACGGCACCCTGGGGGCGCACGACGAGCTGAACCGGCAGCCGGAAGTCCTCCACGGCACTGTCGACCTCGTCGGCGGCCGGCAGGGTCTCGAGCAGTTCGAGCAGGCTCGGACCCGTGTACCAGGGGGTGTTCGCCGAGCGGTCCACGACGTTGTCGCCGGCGAGCGCGGAAACGGGGATCACGTGCACCGCACCGAGCGCCAACTCCTCGGTGACGGCGCGCACGGCGGCGGCGACCGTGCTGAAGGCCTCCTCGTCGTAGCCGAGCAGGTCGATCTTGTTCACGGCGATCACGATGTGCGGCACCCGCAGCAGCTTCACGACCGACAGGTGCCGGCGGGTCTGCTCGAGCACGCCCTTGCGCGCGTCGATGAGCATGATCACGGCATCCGCCGTCGTGGCGCCGGTGACCATGTTGCGCGTGTACTGCACGTGGCCGGGGCAGTCGGCGAGGATGAACGAGCGCCGATCGGTGGCGAAGTACCGGTAGGCGACGTCGATGGTGATGCCCTGCTCGCGTTCGGCGCGCAGGCCGTCGGTCAGCAGGGCGAAGTCGATGCCGCCCGAGGCGCCGCCGAAGCCGCGCTCGGTGGAGGTGCGCGTGACGGTGTCGAGCTGGTCGGCGAGGATCGCCTTCGAGTCGTGCAGCAGCCGCCCGACCAGTGTCGACTTGCCGTCGTCGACCGAGCCGGCCGTCGCGAAACGGAACAGGGTGCCCTGGGCGGTGTCGGCGAGAGGGTGAGTCAGCGTCGGTGACATTAGAAATACCCGTCCTTCTTGCGATCTTCCATGGCGGCCTCGGAGATGCGGTCGTCGGCGCGGGTCGCGCCTCGTTCGGTGATGGTGCTCACGGCGATCTCGCGAACAACGGCGGCCACGGATGCCGCGTCCGAGTCGACCGCGCCGGTGCAGCTCATATCGCCCACCGTGCGATACCGCACGGTGCGGTTCTCGGTGGTTTCGGTGGCCCGGGGCGCACTCACCGGGCCCGTCGCCCGCCACATTCCGTCGCGGCGGTAGACCTCCCGCTCGTGCGCGTAGTACAGCGGGGGGAGGGCGATGCCCTCGCGCTCGATGTAACGCCAGACGTTGAGTTCGGTCCAGTTGCTGATCGGGAATGCGCGCACGTGCTGGCCCACGGTGTGGCGGCCGTTGTAGAGGTTCCAGAGTTCGGGGCGCTGGTTGCGCGGGTCCCACTGGCCGAACTCGTCGCGGAGCGAGAGGATGCGTTCCTTCGCCCGGGCCTTGTCCTCGTCGCGGCGGGCGCCGCCGAAGACGGCGTCGTGGCGGCCGGCGGCGATCGCGTCGAGCAAAGGCAGGGTCTGCAGCGGGTTGCGGGTTCCGTCGGCGCGTTCCTGCAGTCGGCCGTCGTCGATGTAGTCCTGCACGCGGGCCACCTCGAGCCGCAGGCCGAGGCGCTCCACGGTCTCATCGCGGAAGGCGATGACCTCGGGGAAGTTGTGCCCGGTGTCCACGTGCAGCAGCGGGAACGGGACCTTCCCCGGCCAGAACGCCTTCGCGGCGAGGTGCAGCACGACCACGGAATCCTTGCCGCCGGAGAACAGCAGCACGGGGCGCTCGAACTCGGCGACCACCTCCCGGATGATGTGGATGGCCTCGCTCTCGAGCACGTCGAGCTGGGAGAGGCGGTGGGCGGCGTCGGCGGTGCTGGCGGCGTCGGCGCCGCTCGAGGCGGCGGCCTGGGGGGCCGGAGCGTCGGCAAGGACAGGGAGAGCGTTCACAGGTGGAGTCCGCATTCTGTTTTCGCCAGGCTGGCCCAGCGTCCGGATCGGGGGTCGTCGCCGGCGGCGACGGGTTTCGTGCACGGTGCGCAGCCGATCGAGGGATAGCCCTGGCCGAGCAGCGGGTTCACCGGCACGCCGTGTTGCCCGGCGTAGTCGAGGATCTCGTCGAAGCTCCAGGCCGCGACCGGGTTCACCTTCACCAGGCCGTTGCGCTCATCCCAGACGATCAGCGGTGTGTTCGCGCGGGTGGGGGCCTCGTCACGGCGCACCCCCGTGAACCAGACCTCGTAGCCGCCCAGCACGCGGTGCAGCGGCTCCACCTTGCGCAGGGCGCAGCAGCGATTGGGGTCGCGGCCGAACAGCTTGGCGCCGTGGGACGCGTCCTGCTCGGCCACGCCCTGCTCGGGCAGCACGTCCACGATGCGCACCGGCAGCAGCCGGGCCACATCGTCCCGCGTGGCATGGGTCTCGGTGAAGTGGTAGCCGGTGTCGAGGAACAGGACGTCGACGCCGGGCAGCTGCCGGGACACCAGGTGGGGCAGCACCGCGTCGGCCATCGAGCAGGCGACAGCGGCGGCATCCGTCTGGAAGTTGCGGGCGACCCAGGCGATGACCGCGTCGACGGATGCCTCGCCCAGCTCGGCCGCGCCGGCCTCGGCCAGGGCGCGCAGCGCGTCGGGGGTGCGGCGGACGCTCGTGGGGGTGGCGGTGTTGTTCTCGCTCATTGCAGTGCCTCCTCGTCGGCGCGGTGGGCCCAGACGGCGAAGGTCTCCGTGTCGCCCCGGTCGGCCAGGAATCGCAGCACGATGCGCTCGACGTAGTCGGCGAGGTCGTCCGCGGTGACCTTGAGGCCGCGCACGGTGCGGCCGAGCCCGGCTTCGTCCCGGCCGACGGATGCCAGTCCGCCGCCCAGGTGCACCTGGAACCCGGGCACCTGGCTGCCGTCGGCGCCCGGCAGGAGCTGCCCCTTGAGGCCGATGTCGGCGGTTTGGATGCGGGCGCAGGAGTTGGGGCATCCGTTCACATGCAGGCTGATCGGTTGCGGCACGTCGATGCCGGCCAGGCGCTTCTCGAGTTCGAGCACCGCGTCGGTCGCGGCCTGCTTGGTCTCGACGATGGCCAGCTTGCAGAATTCGATGCCGGTGCAGGCGATGGTCGAGCGGCGGAACAGGCTGGGGCGAGCGGCCAGGCCGAGCGCGTCGAGGGCGGTGATGAGTGGCTCGACGTTCTCTTCGCTGATGTCGAGCAGCACCAACTTCTGGTGCGGCGTCGTGCGCAGCCGGGCGGAGCCGTGCTGCTCGAGCAGGTCGGCGAGCCCGGTGAGCATCGTGCCGGAGACCCGGCCGACGAAGGGTGTGACGCCGATGTAGAACCGGCCGTCGACCTGCTTGTGCACGCCCACATGGTCACCCTGCTGGGTCGGCGTCGGGGCGGGAGGGCCGTCGGGCAGCGCCTCGTGCAGGTACTCGTCTTCGAGCACCTGCCGGAACTTCTCCGGTCCCCAGTCGGCGAGCAGGAACTTCAGCCGCGCCTTGTTGCGCAGCCGCCGGTAGCCGTAGTCGCGGAAGATCGAGGCGACGCCGAGCCAGACGTCGGCGACCCTGTCAGGGGTGACGAAGGCACCCAGGCGCTCGCCGAGGCGGGGGTTGGCGGAGAGACCGCCGCCCACCCAGAGGTCGTAGCCGAGGCCGAGCTCCGGATGCCGCAGGGCGACGAATCCGACGTCGTTGATCTCGTGCACGACGTCCTGGCTCGGGTGCCCGGTCAGGGCCGTCTTGAACTTGCGCGGGAGGTTCGCGAGTTCGGGGATTCCGATGTATCTCGCCGTGATGTCGGCGATCGCCTCCGTCGGGTCGAGCAGTTCGTCCACGGCGATTCCCGCCACGGGGGAGCCGAGAACGACCCGCGGCACGTCGCCGCAGGCCTCCGTGGTCTGCAGGCCGACGGCCTCGAGGCGGCGCCAGATCTCGGGCACGTCCTCCACCCGGATCCAGTGCAGCTGGATGTTCTGCCGATCGGTGAGGTCGGCCGTGTCCCGGCCGAAGTCCTCGGAGATCTCGCCGATGACGCGCAACTGGGCCGTGGTGAGTTGGCCGCCGTCGATCCGCACCCGCAGCATGAAGTACTTGTCCTCGAGCTCGTGCGGTTCGAGCGTCGCGGTCTTGCCGCCGTCGATGCCGGGCTTGCGCTGCGTGTACAGCCCCCACCACCGGAATCGCCCGTGCAGATCGGTGCCCTCGATCGAGTCGAAACCCTGCTTGGAGTAGATCTCCTCGATCCGCTCCCGCACGTTGAGCCCGCCGTCTTCCTGCTTCCAGGCTTCGTTTCCGTTGAGCGGGGCCGTGCCGTCGACCTTCCACTGCCCGTTCGGCCGGGAAGCCGGGCGAGGGGGACGCGCAGGCCTGGTCGCTGCTGTCTGACTCGTTTCTGTCTGACTCGGTGACACGGTGGGCTCCTCCTCGTGGTCGCGGTGTCGGCTTCACGAGATGCCGAGCTTGCGTGGGGGAAAACGTACCGAGAACGAGGGCAGGGCGACGCTTCCGGCCGTAACGGCCGGTCACGCGCCGTAGCGAACCGTCACACAGTCGCGCCGTTGTGCTGCCCCCTCTACGGTGTCCCGCCGTCCCCGCCTCCCCGGTCCGGGCGCACCCTGCGGAAGCAGGCGCACGTTAGAACACCCGCCGCGAACCACAACCTGCGCCCCGAGACCGAGCCGCCCCGGTGGTCGAGCCTGTCGAGACCCCGCGAGTCGCCCTCGGTGGTCGAGCCCGTCGAGACCCGGCGAGCCTCCCTCGGTGGTCGAGCTTGTCGAGACCCGGCGCCCCGCCCCTCGGTGGTCGAGCTTGTCGAGACCCGGCGCCCCGCCCCGCTCCCGGTGGTCGAGCCTGTCGAGACCCGGCGAGCCGACCCTTGACTGCTTAGTACACAACTTCGAGTATCTGTCTATAAATATATGACAGACTCTCGACTACGCGTACTAACTCTGCTATTCTCAAACCATGACCACCACCGCAGACGACCTCAGGCAGGCAACGGATGCCGTCGCCCGCCTGGGCTCCTCCTGCGCCGACTACGAGGCCCTGCCCGACGCCGAGGTGCTGGCCGGGCAGAGGCAGATCGCGGCCGCGCGCCGCCTCTTGGACGCCCGCTCCGCCTGGATGGCGGCGACCATCGCCCGTCGCTCTCGGCCCGAGCTCGGCCACTCCGGTCTCGCCGCGCAGCAGGGGTTCCTCTCACCGGAGGCGCTGATCCAGACGGTGACCGGCTCAACCAAGAACGACGCGTTCAAACTCGTCGCCGTCGGCACGATGATGGCCGAAGTCGAAGCGGCGGAGAAGCTGGTCGAGGCGGCCGTGGAGTCGCCCGACAGCGATCCCGGTGTTGTCGCCGCTTTCGAGGCGAAGGTGCCGTGGCAGGCGCCGATCGCCCGGGCCGTCACCGAGGGCACTCTCTCGGTCGATGCGGCTGAGTCGATCCGTTCCGGCCTCGGCCAGATCGACGCGGCGGTCACCGCCGAGAAGCTCGGCACCGCCCTGGAGTCGCTCCTCATTGAGGCCGCGTCACTGAACGCCGACCAGGTCTTCAAGCTCGCCCGGCGTCTGCGCGACCAGCTCGACGAGGCCGGCATCGCCGCCCGCGAGAAGCAGGCCCACGACGACCGGTTCCTGCGGGTCTATCGACTGGACAACGGCAAGGTTCGCCTCAACGGCCTCTTCGCCCCCGAAGACGGCGAGTTCGTGCTCTCCACGTTCGACTCGATCACGAGCCCTCGCCGTGGCGGGGTGCGGTTCGTCGACAAGGAGAAGGCCGCCTGGGCGAAACGTGTGCAGGATGACCCCCGTACCACGGAGCAGATCGCCGCTGACGCCCTGGTTCAGCTGCTGAAGATCGCTGGGGAGGCCGACCAGGGCCGCGTCTTCGGCGGGCGCCGCCCCGCGGTGCGGGTGATCGTAACCGAGAAGGCCCTGAAGTCGGGCCAGCCGGCCCCCGGCCAGGCTGCCCAGGGCGGACCGGTTACGGCCGAAGCCGCCGAAACCCTCGAAGCAGCCGCCGCCCACGGGCAGATCGAGGGCAACCCCGTCCCGATATCACAGGAGACCATCGACCGGTTGCTCTGCGACACCGGAACCCGCGGCATCCAGGTCGACGACACCGGGCAGATCATCAACGTCGGACGTGACCAACGTCTCTTCACCGAAGCGCAGCGCGCCGCGATGGGGGTCCGGGACGGAGGCTGCCGCTGGGTGGATTGCGACCGATCACCTGCGTGGTCTGAGGCGCACCACATCAACGGATGGCTCGCGGACAACGGCTACACCGACCTTGCCGACGGGGTGCTGCTCTGCCACCCGCACCATCTGCTCCTGCACAACCAGCACTGGAGCATCATCCGCACCGGAAACGACTACTGGCTCAAGCCACCCGTCGACGTCGACCCGGAACAAACCCTGATCGCACTGCCCAGCAAGCGCGCGACCCTGTAATCCCCAGGTGGGGCCACAGGGTACGTTTGCCGTCTTTGCTGTCCGTGCCTCCACCAATCGGGAACGCAAGTCACGCTTCCGGGGCCGCCCGCCGGGGCGCATCGCCGATCCCGAGAGTGAGGGCGCCGAGAGCTTTCACCGCCGGACCATCGACGAACACGTTCACGCCATTGGCGATCATTCCCGCAATCAAGGAGAGGTTGACCAGATCCAGCACCTCCTGGGTCTCCTCGGTGAGGAACGGCACCACCTGCCACCCTGGCCATACGTTGACCGCGTAGAACAGCAGAGAATTGATCACGAGGGCGATCGCATAGCCCAACCGCCGACCGGGGCGGGAGGGGCGGGGTCCGGCATCCGTTGACATGGTTGCAGTGTCTGGCCGACGCGTCGGCCGTTCTAGGACCGAAAGTCCCCGGAGATTTCTACATCGTGGCTTCAGACCGCGCTGAGATACCGGCTGACCACTACGTCGACGAGATACAACGGTGCCGGTTCGTCGGGTACCAGGAGCGGCCGGGTCACGACATCCGCCCCGGACTTCTCGACCAGACCCTGGAAATACCCCGGAGCCAGCAGATAGCTGCTCGCGACGATGCGACGACCGGGATTCTCAATGCGCGTGCGCGTGACCATGCAGGCCAGCGGAGGGCGGACCGCCGAGAGGAACCCGAGGGCGATGACACGACCGGATGCCGCGGCGAGCCCCGCCGCCACGGCTCGGCAGTCCGCGACGGCCCGGGCATCACTCGACCCTGCGACGGCCAGCACGACCACATCATCGTCCGCGAGGCCGGCTTCGTCGAGCCGCTGCCGCAGGAGGGCGATGAGCCGGTCGTCCGGGCCGAGGGCAGAGCCGAGCACCACCTGGCGCACGGTCTCGGCGCGCACGGCATCCGTCAGGTCCACGTGCACGTGGTACCCGGCCGAGAGAAGCAGCGGCACCACGACGGCGGAACGGCTCGGCTGCAGTGCGGCCAGGGTTTCCGAGGTGTCCGGGTGCTGCACATCGACGAATCCGAGAGCCACAGTCAGTTCCGGATGCGCGTCCGCGACCGCACGCATCAGCCCGGCGACGGCTGCCTGGCCGTGCGGCGAAGACGTGCCGTGGGCGATGCCGACGAGTGCGGGGGAGGTCTGGGCTGTCACCCCACCATTCTGCCGGGTCGGGGTCGCCGTGTGACCGTACATGTCAGACGTCCGGTGGGGCCGATCTCGTCGTGCGCGCACCCTGCGCCGCAGCGCGCGTGGCACGCCACCGGCAGAGCGGCGCAGCCACCGCGCGAGCCATAGGCTGTAGGTATGGCAGAACGCACCCCCTGGTCTCTTTCCGGCGCACTGCGCGGAATGTTCGCGAAGAAGACAATCGACGCGGAGACCTGGGACGACCTCGAAGACGCGCTCATCCAGGCTGACTTCGGGCCCAGCATCACGGAGGCCATCGTGGCCGACCTGCGCGTCAAGGTCGCCCGGTACAACACGACCGACCCGACCGACCTGCAGCGGATGCTTCGAGAAGGCCTCGAGGAACGGCTCTCCAAGCTCGACTCCACCCTCAACCTCAGCGCGCGGCCCGCCGTCGTGCTCGTCGTGGGCGTCAACGGCGTCGGCAAGACCACGACCATCGGCAAGTTCGCGAAGTTCCTGCGCACGTACAACCGCAGCGTGCTGATCGGGGCCGCCGACACCTTCCGCGCGGCCGCCGTGGAACAGCTCGCCACCTGGGCCGAACGCGCGGGCGCCGACATTGTGCGGCCGCAGGCGCACGGCCAGGACCCGGCATCCGTCGCCTTCCAGACGGTCGAGCGAGCCCTGAAGGACGGCACGGAGATCGTCATCATCGACACCGCCGGGCGCCTGCAGACCAAGGGTGGTCTGATGGACGAGCTGACCAAGATCCGCAAGGTGATCGAGAAGCAGACCCCGATCGCCGAGGTTCTCCTGGTGCTCGACGCGACGACCGGCCAGAACGGGCTGGCCCAGGCCGAGGCCTTCATCCAGCATGCCGGCGTGACCGGGCTCGTGCTGACCAAGCTGGACGGATCCGCAAAGGGTGGCTTCGTGCTGGCCGTGCAGGAGAAGACCGGCATCCCCATCAAACTTGTGGGCCAGGGTGAGGGCATCAACGACCTCACCGGTTTCACGCCGCACGTTTTCGCACAAAAACTCGTCGGATAGGAAAGCCATGACCATCGAACACGACTTCTTCGGAATCCTCGGCAGCGACGACGCTGGCGAGGTCTACTGGTCGGACACGGCCGAACTGGGTGACCAGGACGTACAGATCGACCTCAGCTCGCCCGACGAGGAGTCCGTCTCCACGGAGGCGCTCGACATCGCCGCTGCCATGGTCAACGCCATCGAAGAGCTCGACTCTCAGGCCCGCGAATCGCTTGTCGCCGACCTGAGCAAGGAGGCCTCGATCACGAGTGCCTACATCACGACCGAGCTCGACGAAATGGATCCCGAGGTGCTCGACGACGCCCTGATCTGGGATTCCGGCGACAAGCAGATCGACTTCCTGCGGTCCATCCAGCTGCAGCGGATCGGCTTCCACCCCCACCACTTCCGCAGCGAAGAGCACTTCGCGGTGCTCGAATACTCGATCAGCCCCGATGACACCGATGCCCTGCTCGTCGTCACGATCGACGTGCACGGCGACCCTGTGCTCATCGCTGTCGAGCAGTAACCGGGCCGTCGACCCGGCGGGGGAGAGCCTCCCTACTGAATAGTGCCCTTGGCCGGCTCGCCGAGCGGCACGTTCTGCAGCACCTTGACGTCGGTGGGCACGGCGAGGGCGTCGTCGGTGAGAGCGCCGAGCCGGGCGATACCCGCGCCCGTCGCGTGCACAGCCAGGTCGGCGGGGCTGGCCCAGCGTTCGACCATGACCACCAGGTCTCCGTCGGTGTGAGCGGCGTACAGCTCGCAGCCCGGCTCGGCGTGCACCAGAGGGGAGACCACGGCGAAGGCGTCGAGGATCTCCTGGCTGCGACCGGGCTTCGGGGTGAGGATGGCGACGACGACAACGGACATGGTGACTCCTGACTTCGAGTGCGGTTTGCGCACCCGAACAACCGTAGGCTCCGCGACCGGTTAAACTAAACGCATCATGGCTACTTTTGGAAACCTCTCAGATCGCCTGGCCGAGACGTTCAAGAATCTCCGCACCAAGGGCAAGCTCAGCGCGGCGGATGTCGACGGCACCGTTCGCGAGATCCGTCGGGCGCTGCTCGACGCCGACGTCGCCCTCGAGGTGGTCAAGGACTTCACCGGCAAGGTGCGCGAGCGTGCCCTCGGCGACGAGGTCAGCAAAGCGCTGAACCCCGCTCAGCAGGTCGTCAAGATCGTCAACGAGGAACTCGTCGAGATCCTCGGTGGCCAGCAGCGCCGGCTCGAATTCGCCAAGAAGCCGCCGACCATCATCATGCTCGCGGGCCTGCAGGGTGCGGGTAAGACCACCCTCGCCGGCAAACTGGCGAAGTGGCTCGTCAAAGACGGGCACACCCCGATCCTGGTCGCATCCGACCTGCAGCGCCCGAACGCGGTCACCCAGCTCGAGGTCGTCGGTGCCCAGGCGGGCGTGCCCGTCTACGCGCCGGAGCCCGGCAACGGCATCGGCAACCCGGTCACGGTCGCCCGCGACGGCGTGAAATTCGCCCAGCAGAAGATGCACGACGTGGTCATCGTCGACACCGCCGGGCGCCTCGGCGTCGACGCCGAGATGATGAAGCAAGCCGCGGACATCCGTAAGGCCATCGATCCCGACGAAGTGCTCTTCGTGATCGACGCGATGATCGGCCAGGATGCCGTGGCCACCGCCAAGGCGTTCCAGGACGGCGTCGACTTCACCGGTGTGGTCCTGTCCAAACTCGACGGCGACGCGCGAGGCGGCGCTGCCCTGTCGGTGGCGTCGATCACCGGTCGTCCGATCATGTTCGCGTCGACCGGTGAGAGCCTTGACGACTTCGAGCCGTTCCACCCCGACCGGATGGCCAGCCGCATCCTCGACCTCGGTGACATCCTCACCCTGATCGAGCAGGCACAGGGTGCCTTCGACGAAGACGAAGCCCGCAAGATGGCGGAGAAGTTCTCCACCGACAGCTTCACCCTCGACGACTTCCTCGGCCAGATGCAGCAGTTGCGCAACATGGGCTCGATCAAGAAGATGATGAGCATGCTCCCGGGCGCCGGCGCCATGAAGCAGCAGCTTGAGAACTTCGACGAGCGCGAGATCGTGCGCACCGAGGCCATCATCCAGTCGATGACCAAGGCCGAGCGCACCACCCCGAAACTTCTGAACGGGTCCCGCCGGCTGCGCATCGCGCGCGGTGCCGGCTCCACCGTCACCGAGGTGAACCAGCTCGTGTCCCGGTTCGAGCAGGCCGCCAAGATGATGAAGACGGTCGCCAAGGGCGGCATGCCCAACATCCCCGGTATGGGCCCGGTTCCCGGCGGAATGGGCGGCGGCGGCCGCGGCAAGCCGCAACCCAAGAAGAAGGGCTCGAAGTCTGGCAACCCGGCTAAGCGGGCGGCGGAGAATCTGGCCCTCGCGTCCGGCGAGAAGGCGGCCCTGCCCGCGGGTGCCGGCGGCGGCACGGGCTTCGGCCTCGGCGGCTCCAAGAAGGCCGGCGGACCCACCGAGGACGAGATGGCCGCGCTGCAGAAGATGCTCGGCCGGTAGCACCCGGCCGCCGGTTTAGGATGAGCGCATGACCTCCTCCGCTGCGTCCTCCATGCCCGGCCGGGTGCGCATCGGCGCGCAAATCGCCCCGCAGCACGCCCTGTACCCGAAGATCCGGGAAACCCTGACCGAGGTCGAGGCTCTCGGCACGGACGTGGCGTTCAACTGGGACCATTTCTTCCCGCTGTCCGGGGAGAAGGACGGCCTGCACTTCGAGTCCTGGACTCTCCTGGCGGCCTGGGCCGAGCAGACCTCCACCATTCAGCTCGGGGCTCTGGTGAACTGCAACAGTTATCGCAACGCCGACCTGCAGGCCGACATGGCGCGAACCATCGACCACATCAGCGGCGGACGGTTCATCTTCGGCACGGGCTCCGGCTGGTTCGAGCGCGACTACGACGAGTACGGGTACGACTTCGGCAGTGTCGGAAGCCGTCTGGACGCCCTGGCAGTCGATCTGCCGCGGATCGAGGCGCGCTGGGCGAAGCTGAACCCGCCGCCCGTGCGCGACATCCCCGTGCTGATCGGCGGCGGCGGGGAGAAGAAGACCCTGCGCATCGTGGCCAAGCACGCCGACATCTGGCACTCGTTCTCCACCCCGGCCGTGCTCGAGCACAAACTCGGCGTGCTCTCCGGCTGGTGCGACACGGTGGGCCGGGACCTGGCTGAGATCGAGATCTCCACCGAACTGCGGGGGCGTACGGTCCAGGAGGCCGACCAGCTCTACGACCTCGGCGCGCGCCTGTTCACCCTCGGCCTGTCCGGGCCGCACTACGACCTGGCCCCGCTCACCGACTGGCTGGCCTGGCGCGACAGCAAGAACGCGCTCTAGACATCCGTCGGCTGCGCCGCCCTCTGACGTCAGCCGCTCCCGAGGCTCTGCGGGAGCTGACTGTTCCCGACGCGGACCACTGTTGCCGGTGCGCGGGCAACAGTTGTCCGACACGGCAACAGTTGCCGCCGGGCAGGCCGCTCAGAGGATGGCGGGGATTCCCGTGCGCAGTTCGCGGCTCAGGGACGCCACGACGGCCGGCAGACTGCCTCCGTTGGCCTCGGCGACCCGGAGCTGCCGCTGATAGCTGGCGCCTTCGGTGATGATCCGGTCGAGGCTGCGCAATTCGTTCGAGCAGCCCAGCCGGTCGGCAACGGGGGAGAGAACCCCGATCAGGCGGTGCACATCGTCCTTCACCGGGCTCTGGGCGCCCGTGGCATCCGTGATGATCTCGGCGTCCAGGCCATAGCGGGCCGCACGCCATTTGTTCTCTCGCACGAACCACGGTTGCATCGACGCCACCGTCTCGCCGGCGTCGAGCCGCTCGCTCATCCAGTCGACCAGGCACTGGATGAACGCGGCGATCGCCCCGAGCTCCTCCGTCGTGGACACGCCGTCGCAGGCGCGCACCTCGATGGTTCCCCACCGCGGAGACGGGCGGATGTCCCAGCGCACCTCGGTCACGTCGTCGATCACGCCCGTGGCCTCCATATCGGCCACATAGCGCTCCCAAGCCTCCCAATCCTCGAGGATCCACGGGAGACCGGCTGTGGGCAGTTGCTGGAACATCAGGGCCCGGTTGGACGCGTAGCCCGTGTTCACGCCTGCCCAGAACGGGCTGGACGCCGACAACGCCTGCAGGTGCGGCAGGTAGCCGAGCAGACCGTTCAGGATCGGGATGACTTTGGCCTTGTCCTCGATCCCGACGTGAACGTGGATGCCCCAGATCATCATGTTGCGCCCCCACCACTGGGTCCGGTCGATCAGACGGTGGTAGCGCGCCTTGTCCGTGACCTCCTGATCGAACCACTGGCTGAACGGATGCGAGCCGCTGCAGATGAGTTCGACGCCCCGGGGATCGGTGATCGCCCGTACCTCGTCAACCTGGGCCGCGACATCCGCGACGGCGCCCGCGACGGTGTGATGCACGCCCGAAACAAGTTCGACGGTGTTCAGAAGCAATTCCCCGGTGATGTGCGGATGCGGCGTGCCGTCGGCTCCGGCCAGCGCCGTCAGTACCTCGTCGGCCAGGCAGACCAGGTCTCCCGATTCGCGGTCCACGAGGGCGAGCTCCCACTCGATGCCAATGGTTGACCGTTCTGACCGGGCAAATTCGATCCCCACGCGCGGTCCTTCCGATCCTGGTGCACCCGTTCGGGTGTGGTTTTGTGACAATCCTGACACCGATTCACTCACCGGCGCCACAGCCTGCACGCCGGGCCCGGCCTGGCCGATACCGGGGCGGTATTCGCCCGGCCTCGCTGCAGGCGGTCGATTATCACAAAGTCGTCGATGTCTGACAGAATGATTAGTCGAGTTCTCTTGCGTCCGACCCTCTACTCAGGCGCAGGAAAAAACCTTATTGAGCTTGTGCCGAGTGTGCCCCCACGCTCACGGCCCTCAGTTCGCCAAAAATCAAATACACAGGAGAATTGTGGCTGTCAAAATTCGTTTGAAGCGCATGGGTAAGATCCGTGCACCGTACTACCGCATCGTCGTTGCCGACTCGCGCACCAAGCGCGACGGTCGTGTCATCGAAGAGATCGGCATCTACCACCCCACGCAGGAGCCCTCCGTCATCGAGGTCAAGTCCGAGCGTGCGCTCTACTGGCTGGGCGTTGGCGCACAGCCGACCGAGCAGGTTGAGGCTCTCCTCAAGCTGACCGGCGACTGGGGCATCTTCAAGGGTGACAAGAACGCCGTCTCCACGGTGAAGTTCAAGGAGCCGAAGGCTCCTTTCGTTGCCGACGAGAAGAAGAAGCCGGTTCTGAAGCCGAAGGCTGACAAGCCCGTGGCCAAGGAAGAGGCACCCAAGGAGTCCGAGGCTGCCGCAGAGGCAACCGAAGAGGACAAGGCGTAATTTTGCTCGCTCCCGCGCTTGAGCACCTCGTCAAGGGGATCGTTGATCACCCCGACGATGTGCATGTTGTCGCCCAGACGTCCCCCCGGGGCGAGGTGCTCGAGGTTCGCGTGAATCCCGAAGACCTCGGCCGCGTGATCGGCCGTTCCGGGCGCACCGCCAAGGCCCTGCGCACCCTCGTGGCTGCGCTGGCCGATGGTCGGCGCGTGCGTGTTGACGTCGTCGACACCGATTTCTGAACTGGTAAATGAGTAGTTGGATATGAGTTCGGTGAACGACGGCACTAGCCCGCGCAGCCAGTTGAGGGTTGGGCGCCTGACGAAGGCGCACGGCCTCAAGGGAGCGATCAAGCTGGAATTGTTCACGGATGACCCGGGACGACGTTTCGTCCCGGGCGCCGTGTTCACCCTGCAGGTACCCACGGGTTCCCCGTGGCACGGCAAGAAAATCGAGCTCGTCGAGCTCCGCTGGTACAACCAGCACGCGGTGGGCTTCTTCAAGGATGTCCCGGACCGCGAAGCGGCCGAGGTCCTCGCCAAGGCGATCCTCTGGATCGACCAGGACGATGCGGAACAGTCCGGCGAAGAAGACGCCTGGTACGACCACCAGCTGATCGGCCTTGCGGTCGTTCGCGACGGTGAGAAGATCGGCACTATCGCCCGGCTGGAGCATCTCCCCGCGCAAGACCTGCTGATCGTGAAGACCCCGGCCGGCGAAGTGATGATCCCGTTCGTGAAGGCCATCGTGCCGTCCGTCGACATCACGACCGGCATCGTCACCATCACCCCGCCTCCCGGACTGCTCGAAGAGCTCCCGGAGGAACCGGACGACGATGACGAGAGCGTCGGGAACGACGCCGACACCACCGCAGCCCCGGCTGCCCCCGAAACTGAATCAGAACCCGAGGCCGAGATCGACGGAGTCCCCGGCCGGAGCTGACCCACCCTTGGGGAGAGGCGCGCCGCGCCCGACCGGCTCCCCTCCTCGTCACGACGCGGCACCCTTTTTTCTAGGAGCACCGTCGCATGTCGTACGTTAAACCGAATCAACTCATTGATGACATTATTCACTCCGGTGTTCTCAAGACGAGGCTGACCATCGGCCAAATGGCGGTACGGGGTGTGCTCGCCGGGGCCATCCTCGGAGCGGCCACGACCGTCGCATTAACCGCCGCCGCCCAGACCGGGCTGCCGATCGTCGGGGCTGTGCTCTTCCCGGTCGGCTTCGCGATGATCCTCCTGCTGGGTCTCGAACTGGTCACCGGAAGCTTTGCCCTTATCCCGCTCGCGATCATGGAGGGGCGCACGACGATCGCCCGGGGGCTGACGAACTTTTTCGTGGTCATCGTCGCCCACCTCGTCGGGGCCGGACTCTACGCCTTCCTCTACACCGCGTCGATCACCTATCTGGGCACGGACACCTCCGACCCGATGATCCAGGCCATCATCCACCTCGCCGAGCACAAGGTGCTGCCCTATGAGGCCGTGGGTGCCGGAGGCATCCTGGTCGCGATCATCAAGGCCATGCTCTGCAACTGGATGGTCGCGATCGGCACGATCATGTTCTACACGTCGAAGTCGACGGGCGGCAAGATCCTCGCCATGTGGCTGCCGGTCACCACGTTCTTCAGCCTCGGGCTCGAGCACGCGATCGTGAACATGTTCGCCATCCCGGCCGGGATCATGCTCGGCGCGGATATCACGATCGGTCAGTGGTGGGTCTGGAACCAGGCGCCCGTGCTCTTCGGCAACTTCCTCGGTGCCGTCCTGTTCACCGCGCTGCCGATCTACTTCTCGCACCGCACCAGGGTGAACCGGGCCAGGACCGCCGCCGAGGTCGCCGAGGTCGGTGCCGCCGCCGACGCTGCGCCCGCCGAGCCCACGCTCATTCGCTCGTAGACTTCTCCCGTGCGCATTGACATCATCACGATCTTTCCGGAGTTCTTCTCCGTCCTCGACGTCTCCCTGGTCGGCAAGGCCCGTCAGTCGGGCCTGATCGATCTGCGGGTGCACAATCTGCGCGACCACACGCACGACCGGCACCACTCCGTCGACGACACGCCGTACGGCGGCGGCGCCGGCATGGTGATGAAGCCGGAACCGTGGGGTGACGCGATCGACGCCATCCTCTCCGACGTGCAAGACGTACCGGCGGCAACGGATGCCGCTCCGCTCCTGATCTTCCCGTCTCCCGCCGGTGAGTTGTTCACCCAGGCCATGGCCCGCGAACTGGCCGGGGAGTCGAACCTGATCTTCGGGTGCGGCCGGTACGAGGGCATCGACCAGCGGGTCTTCGACCACTTCGCCGTGGAGGGTCGGGTGCGGCTCGTCAGCCTCGGCGACTATGTGCTGAACGGGGGAGAGGTGGCGGTGATGGCCATGATCGAGGCCGTCGGCCGGCTGATCCCGGGCGTCGTCGGCAACCCGGAGAGTCTCGTCGAAGAATCCCACGAGGACGGCCTGCTCGAATACCCGAGCTACACGAAACCCTCGGCCTGGCGCGGACTCGACGTTCCCCCGGTGCTCCTGAGCGGAAACCACGGCGCAATAGCCGCGTGGCGGCGCGAGCAGCAGCTCGAGCGCACGGCCCGGGTGCGCCCGGACCTTCTGCCGCCAGCGAACTGAGCGGTCCCGCCCGGACTGGCCGGGTAGTCTGATCCCGTGTTCGTACGCAGGGTCTTCTACTACTGGCAGTTCATCGCCGTCGTCGTTCTTCCGGCGTGGCTTCTGATCGGTGCCTCCGTCTACGGGAGCGGCGGCTGGGACGTGGTCGGCAGCTTCTTCACCGGCCTTGTGGTCGGGGTCGGCCTGCTGGCCGTGAGCCTGATCTTCTTCGCCCGCTCCGAGGTGCGCAGCGCCCGGATGGTGTCGTGGCCGGACGTGGGCGTCCTCACCCTCTGGCACGGTCTCATCATCGCCATGGGCTTCACCTATGGTGTCGCGCCGGGACTGGCCGCACTCGTGATCCTGGTCGGGCTCGGCGCCTGCTGGTTCTCGATCTGGGAACTGTACGCCGCCGCCCGCCGCAGTATGCGGGCCATGATGCTGCTCGTGGAGGAGACGGCGCGCGGTCCCGTCTCGCCGAACGGGGTGCCGCCGACGATCCCGCCGACCGACCGCTTCACCCCCACACCGGATCCCTCCGTGATCATCGTTCGGGAGAGCCCGCTGAACGATGACGGTCCGCCCGACCGGAACACCCGGAACACCGGCGGCGACCAGTCCGGATAGCCCCGGAGGCGTCACTCCGTTCTCTCGCCGGCCCTGGGTGCACCTTTTGCAGGCAGGCTCGCTTTCGTGACATAATGGGCGATTGTGCCGTAGCAAGCCTCTGCCACAGGGGAGCTGCACCGTATCGGCATGACACACACTCATTCATTTGCTGTTCCGCACGCCTCGCGTGTCGGACAACATAAGCCGTAGTCGTCCTGTGGCGGATACAGAGAGCGAACCAATATGCATATTCTCGACCAGGTGGATGCACCATCCCTCCGCAAGGACATCCCGGCCTTCCGCGCCGGCGATACCGTCAAGGTCCACGTCAACATCGTTGAGGGCGCCCGCTCTCGTGTGCAGGTCTTCCAGGGAGTCGTCATCGGACGCTCCGGCGAAGGCGTGCGCGAGACGTTCTGCGTTCGCAAGGTCAGCTTCCAGGTCGGCGTCGAGCGTACCTTCCCGGTGCACTCCCCGGTGATCGACCACATCGAGGTCATCACCCGTGGTGACGTGCGTCGCGCGAAGCTGTACTACCTGCGCAACCTGCGTGGCAAGAAGGCCAAGATCAAAGAGAAGCGCGACTAATACCCGTCGCAGTCGACTCTCAGCTTTAGCTGGATTCCCCCTGAGCTCCTCACCCGTACACTGGGTCAGGAGCTCAGGCGGTTTAATGACAGACAATCCTCTGCCCTTGCGATCCGATCGCCGGGGAACAGAAACGAAGCGCACCAAGCGCGGCGTTGCACGATTCATTCGCGACCTTCTGGTCATCTTCGTGGTGGCCCTGCTCATCTCGTTCCTGATCAAGACCTTCCTGATCCGTTCGTTCTATATCCCGTCCGGGTCGATGGAAACCACGCTGCTGGTCAATGACCGCATCATCGTGAATCAGCTCGAACCCGATCTGATCCCGATCACCCGCGGCGACGTCGTCGTGTTCCGGGATCCGGGCGGATGGCTGCTGCCGCAGGTCCCGCTCGAACAGAACCCCGTCGTGGCCGCCGCCGACTGGGTCATGTCCGCCGTGGGGCTGTCCGCGCCCGACAGCAACGACCACCTCATCAAGCGCGTCATCGGGCTGCCCGGCGACCACGTCACGTGCTGCAACGTGCTCGGCCAGATGAGCGTCAACGACGTTCCGATCGCCGAACCCTATGTCTCGCTCCCCGCCGGCGAAACGAGCGTGTCCAAGGATGACTTCGACATCGTCGTTCCGGAGGGCTCGCTCTGGGTGATGGGTGACAACCGGTACAACTCCAAGGATTCCCGCTACAACACCGAGACCCCGGGCAGGGGATTCGTCCCAGTCGACAACGTCGTCGGCCGCGCCATGGTGATCAGCTGGCCGATGGCCCGCTGGACCTGGCTCGACGACTACCCGGAGGTCTTCCAGGGCATCCCCACGGAGACGAGGTAGATGGCGGTCGTGGACCCGACCCTCGACGTCGAACTGGCCCTGCTGGCCGCCGGGGCAACCTGCGTCATCGGCTGCGACGAGGTGGGCCGCGGTGCCCTCGCCGGACCCGTCGGCGTGGGGGTTGCCGTCGTGAACGCCGCCTCTGCCGCCATCCCGGCCGGACTGCGCGACTCGAAGATGCTCAGCCAGCCCCGGCGCGAGCTGCTCGCCCCGCTGGCGGCGGACTGGGCCCTGCAGTCCGCAGTGGGCCTCGCCTCGGCGCTGGAGGTCGACCAGCTCGGCATCATCGCCGCGCTCGGCCTGGCCGGCAAACGCGCCCTCGGGCAGCTGCACGCGGCCGGGGTCGACGTGACCGGCGCCGTGGTGCTCCTGGACGGCAACGACGACTGGTTGAACAAGGCGCTCAATACCCCGCTGAACGTGGTGACCCGGGTGCGGGCCGACCAGGACTGCGCGTCGGTGGCGGCGGCATCCGTGATCGCCAAGGTGCACCGCGACGCGCTGATGATCGCGGCGGATGCCGTGACTCCCGGCTACCAGTGGGCCGGCAACAAGGGCTACGGCAGCGCCGCGCACATGGATGCCATTGCCCTGCTCGGCCCCACCGTGCTGCACCGCAAATCCTGGCTGAAGATCACAGCGTAAGATTGAGACACCATGGAAGAAGATGAGTTCGAGGACTACGACCGCGAGGTCGAGCTGGCCCTGTACCGCGAGTACCGCGACGTCGTGGGCCAGTTCCAGTACGTCGTCGAGACCGAGCGACGCTTCTATCTCGCGAACGAGGTGGAACTGGTGCGCCGTGACACGGAGCACGACTTCTACTTCGAACTGACCATGAAGGATGTCTGGGTCTGGGACGTCTACCGTTCCGACCGGTTCGTGAAATCGGTGCGCGTTCTGACGTTCAAGGACGTCAACGTCGAAGAGCTTGCCTCCAAGGAGTTCGAACTCCCGAAGGAACTCGCGCTCGACGAGTAGCACAACGAATACTCAGGCCGCAGGGTCTGCACACTCGGCGCAACGATGCGGTCGAGAACGAAGGGTATGTCTTTTGCTTCAGGAATCTGATCGCGCCAGGGCCACGTGGATCAACCGGGAGGCACTCGCGGAAGCGATGATTCCCCTGATCGGTCGGCTGTATCGGGAAAACGACGTCGTCACGAGCGTGCATGGTCGGGGGCTGGTGAACCAGTCGGTGATCGGTCTGCTCAAAGCGCACCGTTTCGCACGGCACATCGACGACGTGGAACTGCCGCTCGAGGAGACCCTGCCGCTGCTCCAGGTGCTCAGCACGCTGCGGCTCGGCACCGCGTCGATCGACCTCGGCCGCCTCGCCATGGCGTACAAGCTGGAGGGTGCCGGACGAAGCCTGGAGGAATTCCTCCGTGCCGAGCTCGCAGACGTGGTCGACCGCCAGGGCGACTCCGTTCCCGCGGGCACGGATGTCGTCCTCTACGGTTTCGGACGGATCGGCCGGCTCCTGGCGCGCATCCTGATCGACCACGCCGGTGGCGGACAGGGGCTCCGCCTGCGGGCCGTCGTGGTGCGCCGCGGTTCCGACAACGACCTCGTCAAACGGGCGAGCCTGCTGCGCCGCGACTCGGTGCACGGCCCCTTCGAGGGCACCATCACCGTGGACCCGGTCAATAACACCATCCTCGCCAACGGCACGCTGATCCAGGTCATCTACTCCAGCGACCCGGCCACGGTCGACTACACCCGGTACGGCATCCACGACGCCGTCGTGGTGGACAACACGGGACGCTGGCGCGACGCCGAGGGACTGAGCCAGCACTTGGCCTGCCCGGGGGTCGCCCGGGTGCTGCTCACCGCGCCGGGCAAGGGCGCGTTGAAGAACATCGTGCACGGCATCAACCACGACTCCATCACCCCGGACGACACCATCGTCACGGCGGCATCCTGCACCACCAACGCGATCACGCCCGTGCTCAAGGCCGTGAACGACCGCTTCGGCATCCGGGACGGCCACGTGGAGACGGTGCACTCGTTCACCAACGACCAGAACCTGATCGACAACTTCCACTCGGGGGACCGCCGCGGCCGCAGCGCCGCCCTGAACATGGTGCTCACCGAGACCGGGGCAGCCAAGGCCGTGGCCAAGGCGCTGCCGGAGCTGGCGGGCAAACTCACCGGCAACGCCATCCGTGTGCCCACGCCCGACGTGTCGATGGCGATCCTCAACCTCACCCTCGAGCAGGGCACCACGCGGGACGAACTCAACACGTACCTGCGCACCATGTCGCTGCACTCCGAGCTGCACAAGCAGATCGACTACATCGACTCGCCCGAGGTCGTTTCGAGCGACTTCCTCGGCTCCAAGCGGGCCGGCATCGTCGACGGGCTCGCCACCATCTGCACCGACAACAAGGCCGTGCTGTACGTCTGGTACGACAACGAATACGGCTACAGCTGCCAGGTCATCCGGGTACTGGAGAAGATGGCCGGCGTGCATCCGCCGGTGTTCCCGAAGGTGCTCAGCACGCCGGCCGCCCTGGTCTGATCACCCTGGTCTGATCACAACGCCCCGCTGACCCGGTCGGGTCAGCGGGGCCGAGGCTCGCAGATCACGACCGGGATGTCCCGGCCGGTCTTCTGCTGGTACCCGTCGTAACCTCGGTAGGCAGCCACGATCTGCGGCCAGAGCTCGGCCTTCTCCTCGGGGGTCGCGGTGCGCGCCCTGAGCTTCAGGGTGTCACCGTGCACGGTCAGCTCGACGTCGGGGTTCGCAACCAGGTTGAGGTACCACTGCGGGTGGCGGTCGTCACCGCCCTTCGAGGCGATCAGAACGAAGCGCCGGTTCCCGTGCACGGGGGCGGTGAGCATGGTCGTGCGGCGCTTGCCGCTGGACCGGCCGATGGTGTGCAGTTCGACCGCCGGCATCGATCCGAACGAAGACAGCAGGCGCCCGCCGGAGGCCTTCAGCACCGCGCGGTGCAGCACGCTCATCGTCTTCATCTGCAGATCCGTCAGCTGATTGCGCAGTCCCATGCCTCCAGCCTAGGAGATGGCCGGTCGCCGGGCGACGGCTGGCCGGGCGAACTCCGGCGGCGCTACAGCGGCAGCGCCGCCGCGATATCCACGAGCACCGATGCCAGGTCCACGTCCCAGGTCTCCAACAGTGCGAACAGTATGCCGTAGCCGGCATAGACGCTGACCGGGATGAGCAGCAGCCATTCCCGCAGGGAGCCGGCGCTGCCGAGCAGCGGCACGGCCAGGTAGCCGCCGGACGACCACAGGTTGTCGAGCACCGGCACCTTCCGCCACCATCGGGGCGGTTTCGGGATCCAGGGCCAGAACAGGGGCAGCCCGCCCGTGGTGAGCAGGTCGCCGAGCAGGTGCACGCCGTAGCCCAGCGTGACGCAGACCACGAACCACGACTGCTGCTCCGGGGCGAAGACGGCGATGAAGGCCGCCACCGCGAAGCCGATCAGCCACGCCACCCCCCACTTCTTGTTCGACAGGCCCAGCACCTTGGCCGCGAACGCGATCGCGGCGGCGCTCATCAGGGCCGGGCCCACGCGCACCGGCTCCGTCGCCCACACCGGTTCCCAGAGCACCAGCCCGATCACGGTGGCGAGCAGCCAGGCCGAGGCGAGGCCGAGCAGGCTGTGCAGACCGTGCCGGTGACCGCCGGAGGCTCGGGAGATCCCGGTGGTGACCAGCCGGCCAAGCACGGGCACGGACTGGGAGATGGTGGCTGAGTTGTGGTCGGCGTCGGCCAGGAGAGCCGCCCCGGCGCAGAGCAGAGCGCCGGCGATCGTGCCCACTGGCGTGACGGGGAAGAGGCCGAGGCCGTGGCCGGCGGTCGCCGTCACTGCGACCCAGGCGGCGGCGCCGGTCATGGCATGGTGCGCACCCATCATGAGAGCGGGTCCTAACTGGTTCAGGCTGTCTGTTGCGGGCCGTCGGGGATATGCCGGACCCCGACCGGGCCGATACAACTGTAGGCGGCTTCCATCCCCCGCCCGTGCCGGCCGGCACTAGCGTGGTGTCATGAGCACACCAGTTCCTCCCGGGCCCGCGGTCGCCGCGGCATCCGGCGCAGCGTCTGTCGCCGCGGCATCCGCTCGGGCATCCGTCGTCGTGGAGCAGGCGCTCGCCCTGGCACCACTGATCGACGGCCACAACGACTGGGCGTGGGAGTGCCGCGAGGCCCGGGATTACTCCGTGGAGGGACTCGAGGGCGGGCTGGCCTCCGACACCGACATCGAGCGGCTCCGGGCCGGACGGGTCGGGGCGCAGTTCTGGTCGGTCTACGTCAGCGACGACCACGTCGGCGCCGACGCCGTGCAGGGCACACTCGAGCAGATCGACTGGGTCTACCGCCTCGCCGCGCGCTACCCCGACGACTTCGCCATCGCGCGGAGCGCCGTCGAGGTGGAGGCCGCCCGCGCCGCCGGACGCATCGCCTCGCTGCTGGGCGCCGAGGGCGGGCACAGCCTCAACGATTCCCCTGCCGTGCTGCGCATGTTCGCCCGGCTCGGTGTGCGCTACCTCACCCTCACCCATGTGCACAACACGACCTGGGCCGATTCGGGCACCGACGAACCCGTGCACGGCGGCCTCACCGCGAGGGGCGTCGACTACGTGCGCGAACTGAACCGGCTGGGCATGCTGGTCGACCTCTCCCACGTCTCCCCGGCCACAGCGCACGCGGCGCTCGACGCGACCGACTCGCCCGTCATTTTCAGCCACAGCTGCTGCCTGGCGCTGAGTGACCACCCGCGCAATGTGCCCGACGACGTACTGGGGCGTCTGGCGGCCAACGGCGGAGTGTTCATGCTCACCTTCGTGCCCCAGTTCCTGTCCGAGGACTACTCCGTGTGGTTCGAGGGCGACCAGGCCGGCCCCGCCCCCGTCGTGACGCTGACGGATGTCGCCGATCACATCGAGCACGCCCGCCGTGTCGCCGGCGTGGACCACATCGGCCTCGGCGGCGACTTCGACGGCACCGACGAGTTTCCCGCCGGACTCGAGGGCGTCGACGGCTACCCCGGTCTGCTCGGCGAACTGGCCCGCCGCGGCTGGCCTGCCGCCGACCTCGCCGCGCTGGCCGGTGCCAACGTGCTGCGGGTGCTGCGCGAGACGGATGCCATGTTCGCGGACGCCGGGAACGCGGCATCCGGTGCATCTGTGCCCCGGCTGGTGCGCTGAGCATGCCGGGACCGAGCGTGCGGCCAAACCGCGGAAACCGTGCCTCCGAATCAGTGTCATGACACCTCGACGACACCCTGCCCTCTGGATCGCCGCCGCCGTGTTGCTGGCGGCGGTCGTCGCTGTGGCCGGCGGCGTCCTGATCCGCGGCCAGGGCGAGGCCGGTCCCGGAGCCGCGAACCGCGCCCCCGGCGAGATCGTGGTGGCGTTCTACGGCGACTCCTACACGCGCGGGATGGGGGCGACGGCGCCGGAACTGCGCTGGTCGACCATCGTCTCGTCCGGGCGCGGCTGGACCGAGGTCAACCCGAGCCGCGACGGCCTCGGCTTCGTGAACAACCGCAGGTCGGGCGATGACATCGTCGATCAAGTGATCGCCGCCCGGCCGGACGTGGTGATCAGCACCATGGGGCTCAACGACAACTTTTCGATGCCGGCCCGTGCCGACGAGATCGAGGCGGCGGTCATCCGTGACTTCGAGAGGATCCGGGAGGCACTTCCCGAGGCACGCATCATCGCCGTGGAACCGTTCTGGTACACCGACGAGCGGCCGGAATCCGTGGAGCAGATCATCGGATGGGTGCGGGCGGCCGCGCTCGAAGTCGATGCCGACTACATCGCCGGCGCCTCACACTGGCTCGACGGGCACCCCGAGTGGATGGCCGATGACGGCCTGCACCCCAACGACGCCGGCAATGCCGCCATCGCCGAGCGGATGGACGCAGAACTGACCGCCCTCGGCCTGTAGCCGGCTCGCCGCCTGTCGGCGGCGAACCGCCGCCTGTCGGCGGCGAACCGACACCTTTGAGGGGTGCTCCGCCGCTCCCACCCCTCAAAGGTGTCGGTTCGTGCCAGTGGTGGGCACCAGCGGCCGGTCCTCCCCAGTGGGAGCGGCAGCGGTGAGCGCACAGTCTGCCGGCCGCGCGAGTGCCGGAGGTGCCGGCCCGCCACGCTGGGGTGCGGAGGTGCACGTGGCACGCAAAGACGAACTGGGCAGGCAGGGCGAGGAGTGCGCCGCGCTCTTCCTCGCCGCCGCCGGCTACCGGGTGGTGGAGCGCAACTGGCGCTGCGCGCAGGGCGAGATCGACCTGGTCGCCGAGATCGGGGGAGAGGTCGTCTTCGTCGAGGTGAAGACGCGCTCCGGAACCCGGTTCGGGCATCCGTTCGAAGCCATCACCGTCGCCAAGCTCGCGCGGCTGCGTCGCCTCGCGGCCGCCTGGTGCGAGCAGGCGGAGGCCCGGCCACCCCGCATCCGCGTCGACGCGATCGCCGTGATCATCCGCCCCGGTACCGAACCCGTGATCGAGCACCTGACGGGGGTGTTCTGATGGGGCTCGCGCGCACGCATGCGGTGGCCCTGGTCGGGCTGACCGGGGCCCTGGTCGAGGTGGAGGCCGACATTTCCGGGCAGCTGCCGGGCATCATCCTGATCGGGCTGCCCGATGCGGCCCTGTCGGAGGCCACCGAGCGCGTGCGTGCAGCAGCGAAGAACTCCGGCTGCCCGCTCACCCGCAACAAGCTCACCATCAACCTGTCCCCGGCGTCGCTGCCCAAGCACGGGTCGGGCTTCGACCTGGCCATCGCGCTGGCCTGCCTCGGGGCCGACCAGGTGGTGTCTCCCGCATCCGTGGGCCGGGTGGTGCACATCGGTGAACTGGCCCTCGACGGGCGGCTACGACCGACGCCGGGCATGCTGCCGGCGGTGATCGCCGCGTCCCGGCTGGGGCACGAGACCGTCATGGTCCCGGCCGGCAATGTGGAGGAAGCCTCGCTCGTGCCGGGGGTGCGCGTGATCGGCGTCGCCTCCCTCCGTGACGCGGCGATCTGGCACGGGGCCGACCTCGAACCCGTGCAGGTCGACCCCATCCCGGCGCCCGACGATGCGGCGGCGGAGACGTCCGAACCGGACCTGGCCGACATCGTGGGCAACGACGACGCGATCCTGGCCCTGCAGATCGCCGCGGCCGGCGGTCATCATGTGTTCATGGTCGGGCCTCCCGGCGCCGGCAAGACCATGCTGGCGGCCCGGTTGCCGGGGCTGCTGCCCGACCTCGACCCCGAGGCCTCCCTCGAGGTCAGCTCCATGCGATCGCTCAGCGGCCGGGGCGTGGGGCACACCCTGATCACCCGGCCTCCGCTCGAGGCGCCGCATCACACGGCCACAGCGGCGGCCATGGTCGGCGGTGGCAGCGGCCAGATCCGGCCGGGTGCCGCGGCACGGGCCTCGCACGGCGTACTCTTCCTCGACGAGGCCCCCGAATTCGCCTCCGCGGTGCTCGACGCGCTCCGGCAGCCGCTGGAATCGGGGGTGATCAGCATCCACCGCGCCAACGGTGTCGCGCATTTCCCAGCCCGCTTTCAACTTGTGATGGCCGCCAACCCGTGCCCCTGTGGCCAGTACGGCGCCCCCGACCTGGACTGCACCTGCCCGCCGAGTTCCCGGCGACGGTACCTGGCCCGCATCTCCGGCCCGCTGCTTGACCGCATCGACATCCAACTCAAGGTGCAGCGCATCACCGCGGCCCAGCTGCGCCTGGCCACCGAGACACCTCGCCAGGTGAGCGCTGTCGCCCGGAAACGGGTGGTTGACGCCCGGTCCGCCGCCGCGGAGCGTCTCTCCGGCACCCCGTGGACACTGAACTCCGCTGTGCCCGGGCCGTGGCTGCGCGGATCCAAGGCCCGTCTCGGCGGCGCGGCCACAGCGACCCTCGACCGCGCGCTCGAACGCGGCGGCATCACCATGCGCGGCTACGACCGGGTGCTCCGAGTGGCGTGGTCGATTGCCGATCTTGAGGGCGTCGCCCGGCCGGGCATCGAACAGGTAGGGCAGGCACTGTACCTGCGGAAGGGAATGACGTCATGATGCTGTTCGGGCTGGAGGAAGCCACGGTGGTCGACTTGACCGGGGGCGTGCGGGCATCCGTCGGGTCTGTATCCACGGAGGCCACGGATGCTGCGGCCGCCGCCGACGTGTTCGCTCGCGCCGCCTGGACCGGCATCGCAGAGCCGGGAGACGCCGCCGCCGGACTGCTGGTGCAGGGCCTGGGGGCCGGGCCGGCGCTCACGGCCGTACTCGACGTCTGGTCGGGTGCCCGGCTCGCGCACGCCGTGGCGGCCACGGGGGTGCCGCTGACCGACGACCTTCCGGCCCTGCTCGAGCAGGGACTGCAGCGGTGGCGACCACGGCTGTCGTCGGCTGAGGTGATTCGGTCCCTGCAGCAGGCGGCCCGGGTGTCCGCCCGGCTCCTGGTGCCCACCGACCCGACCTGGCCCGCGGGTGTCGACGACCTCGGGCTGCACGCGCCGATCGCGCTCTGGTGGAGGGGGGTCCCGACGGCTCTGTCCGCGCTATCCAACTCGATCGCCCTGGTCGGTGCCCGCGCGGCAACCGGCTACGGCGAGCACGTGGCGATGGAAGCATCCGCCGGGCTCGTCGACCGGGGCTTCCTGATCGTCTCCGGGGCCGCGTACGGCATCGACGGAATGGCGCACCGGGCAGCCCTGGCGAGCTCCGGGCTGACCGTGGCCTTCCTCGCCGGGGGAGTGGACCGCTATTACCCCAGCGGGCACGATGCCCTGCTCAGTCGCATCGCGACCAGTGGCGCCATCCTGTCCGAGCTGCCCTGCGGGGCCGCACCCACCAAGTGGAGATTTCTTCAACGTAATCGGCTGATCGCCGCCGCCAGCGCGGCTACCGTCGTGCTCGAGGCCGGCTGGCGCTCCGGGTCGCTCAACACAGCCGGACACGCGGCGGCGCTCGGACGCCCGCTGGGCGCAGTGCCGGGACCGGTCACCTCGCCGACCTCGGCCGGCTGCCACCGGCTGATCCGTGAATACGACGCCGTGTGCGTGACCACGGCCGAGGAGATGGCCGAACTCGTCGGCGAACGGATGCTGAGCCTCACCCTCGATCTGCCAGGCTCCGACGGCCAGTCAGGGTTCGACGCCCGCACGAGTGATCAGGTGCGCGTTTTCGACGCCCTGAGCACGCGGGCCGCGCGCACCGTGCCCGACATTGCTCGCCGGGCCGGCCTGTCGGTCAGCGCCGTGCAGGGATCGCTCGGCGCCCTCGACCTCGAGGGGGTGGTGCTCGAGAAGGAGACAGGCTGGGTGCGCGGACGCTAGACCGGTGGTCGAGCCCCACTTCCGGTGGTCGAGCTTGTCGAGACCCGGTGGTCGAGCTCGTCGAGACCCGGTGGTCGAGCCTGTCGAGACCCGGCGAGCCGACCCTGATCATTTAGAACACGACTTCGAAAACTAGCTCACAAATATGTGACAAACTCTCGACTACGCGTACTATCTTTGGTATTCTCAAACCATGACCACCACCGCAGACGACCTCAGAACGGCAACGGATGCCGTCGCCCGCCTGGGCTCCTCCTGCGCCGACTACGAGGCCCTGCCCGACGCCGAGGTGCTGGCCGGTCAGAAGCAGATCGCGGCCGCGCGCCGCCTGCTCGACACCCGCTCCGCCTGGATGGCGGCAACCATCGCCCATCGCTCCCGGCCCGAGCTCGGCCACTCCGGTCTCGCCGCGCAGCAGGGGTTCCTCTCGCCCGAGGCACTCATCCAGACGATGACCGGCTCAACGAAGAACGACGCGTTCAAACTCGTCGCCGTCGGCACGATGATGGCCGATGCCGGGGCGGCGGAGAAACTGGTCGAGGCTGCTTTGGAATCATCCGATGTGGATACCGCCGCGGTCGCTTCTTTCGCCGCGAAGGTGCCGTGGCAGGCGCCGATCGCCCGAGCCGTCACCGACGGCACCCTCTCGGTCGATGCGGCCGAGTCGATCCGTACCGGCCTCGGCCAGATCGATGCCGCGGTCACCGCCGACAAGCTCGGCACCGCCCTCGAGGCGCTCCTTGTCGAGGCGGCGTCGCTGAATGTCGACCAGGTCTTCAAACTCGCCCGGCGCCTGCGCGACCAGCTCGACGAGGCCGGCATCGCCGCCCGGGAGAAGCAGGCCCACGACGACCGGTTCCTGCGGGTCTACCGGCTCGGCAACGGCAAGGTGCGCCTGCACGGGCTCTTCGCCCCGGAAGACGGCGAGTTCGTGCTCTCCACGTTCGACTCGATCACGAGCCCCCGCCGCGGCGGCGTGCGCTTCGTCGACAAAGACAAAGCCGCCTGGGCCAAACGTGTGCAGGACGACCCCCGCACCACGGAGCAGATCGCCGCCGACGCCCTCGTGCAGCTGCTGAAGATCGCCGGCGAAGCCGACCAGGGCCGCGTCTTCGGCGGCCGCCGCCCCGCGGTTCGGGTCATCGTCACCGAGAAGGCCCTGAAGTCGGGCCAGCCGGGACAGCCGGCCCCGTGCCAGGCGGCCCAGGGCGGACCGGTTACGGCCGAAGCCGCCGAAACCCGCGAAGCAGCCGCCGCTCACGGTCAGATCGAGGGCAACCCCGTGCCGATCTCGCAGGAGACCATCGACCGGCTGCTCTGCGACACCGGAACCCGCGGCATCCAGGTTGACGACACCGGACAGATCATCAACGTCGGCCGTGACCAACGTCTCTTCACCGAAGCACAGCGCGCCGCGATGGGGGTCCGCGACGGGGGCTGCCGGTGGGTCGACTGCGATCGATCACCCGCGTGGACCGAAGCGCACCACATCAACGAATGGCTCGCCAAAAACGGCTACACCGACCTTGCCGACGGAATACTCCTCTGCCACCCGCACCACCTGCTGCTACACAACCAGCACTGGAGCATCATCCGCACCGGCAACGACTACTGGCTCAAACCACCCGTCGACGTCGACCCGGAACAAACCCTGATCGCACTGCCGAGCAAACGGGCGGCCCTGCAGGTGTGGCCCCTGGCCCCTGGCCCCGGGTCTCGACAGGCTCGACCTCCGTCGCGGGTGCCTCTGGAGGGCGGGTCGCTTGGTCTCGACAGGCTCGACCGGCGTCGTGGGTGCCTCTGGAGGGCGGGTCGCCGGGTCTCGACAGGCTCGACCCGGGCGCCGTACTGGGCGACACCAGATGCCGCCGGACGTCGGTGGCACACCGTAGTCTGGCGGCACCGACGAAAGGGGAGCCATGTCCGCCGTGCAACTGGGCCAGTACCCGCCCGCTTCACACCTCATTGCGCACATCAGCGACACCCATTTCCTGGCCGGCAACCGGGCACTCTACGGAACGGTCGACACCGACGGGCCTGTCCGCCAGGCCATGGAGCAGCTGGAACGTTCCGGACTGCGCCCCGACGCCCTGCTGTTCACCGGGGACATTGCCGACCGGGGCGAGGCCGACGCCTATAGCCGGATTCGGGACATTGTGGAGGCAGCCGCCGAACGCCTGGGTGCACCGGTGATTTGGGTGATGGGCAATCACGACAAGCGCGAAGCGTTCCGCACCGAGCTTCTGCGTGAGACCGGTTCCGCCCAGCCCGTCGACCGGGTTGTCGACCTCGACGGAGTGCGCGTCGTGGCCCTGGACACCAGCGTGCCCGGATACCACCACGGCGATCTGTCGGATGCGCAGCTGGACTGGCTGGCAGATGTGCTCAGCGACCCGGCTCCGCACGGCACCCTGCTCGCTCTGCATCATCCGCCGCTTCCCACGCTGCTGCCTCTGATGAGCATTCTCGAGCTGCGCGGGCAGGCCCGTCTGGCCGAGGTGGTCGCCGGCACAGACATCCGGGCCATTCTGGGCGGCCATCTGCACCACGCCACCACCGGGCTGTTCGCCGGAATCCCCGTATCGGTTGCCGCGGCCACCTGCTACACGATCGACCCCACCGGCCCGACCCGAGAACTCACCGGGGTGCAGGGCGGCCAGTCCATCAACCTCGTGCACGTCTACGAGGACCAGATCGTGCACTCTCTGGTGCCTCTGGGCGATTTCCCCGGGGCCACCCACTTCGATGCCGCCTTCGTGGCCCGCATCGAGGCGCTCAGCCCGGACGAACGCACCGAAGCGTTCTCCCGGCAGGTGTGACCGGTGCCGTCACCGGTGCCCGGGTCGTTGCAGGCGCAGCTCGACGACTTCATGGTCTACCTTGCCGTGGAGAGGGGCTTCTCTGTGCACACCGTGCGCGCCTACCGCACCGATCTCGCCGGCCTGGTCGCGTTCGCCGCCGGTCGCAACGTGGTCGCAGCCGATGGACTGAGCCTGGAACTGCTCCGGGACTGGCTCTGGGTGGGAACGCAGCAGGGGCTCGCCCGTGCGACCATCGCGCGGCGATCCGCGTCCGCCCGCAGTTTCACGGCCTGGCAGGCCCGCACGGGCGCCAGTGCGGCCGACCCCGCGGTGCGGCTGCGTTCACCGAAGCCCGGCCGCCCGCTCCCGAGAGTGATCAACCACGCCCAGATGCAGCAGCTGCTCACCCACCTCGAGCTGCGCGCAGCGAGCCAGGACCCAGCCGCTCTGCGTGAACTTGCGCTCGTCGAACTGCTCTACGCGTCGGGGCTGCGGGTCTCCGAACTGATCGGCCTCGATGTAGCCGACATCGACCTGCACCGACTCACCGTGCGGGTCACCGGCAAAGGCGACAAGGAACGGGTGGTTCCCTTCGGCGTCCCGGCCCAGACCGCGATCCTCGGCTACCTCGACCGGGGCCGACCGGCACTCGCCGCACATGCCGGCACGGTGCCCCCGACCCGCGCGCTGTTCCTCGGCACCCGGGGTCAGCGCCTCGGGGTGCGGGCCGTCTACCGGTTGGTCGCCACCCTGCTCGCGGATGTTCCGGGCAACGGTCCGGCCGGCCCGCACGCGTTGCGGCACACCGCAGCCACCCACCTGCTCGACGGCGGAGCGGATCTACGCGCCGTTCAGGAGCTTCTGGGCCATGCGAGCCTGGGCACCACTCAGATCTACACTCATGTCTCCGCGGAGCGGCTCAAACAGAGCTACCGCACCGCGCACCCGCGCGCCTGACACCCGCGAATCTGACACCCGCGCGGCCGGCCCTGCATGGCCCGCCCCGGCACGGCAGTCGCCTAGGGAGGTGGCGGTAGCAGCACCGCCCGCGGAACGCCGACGAGATACAAGAGCGGAGTGACGTAGCCACCGTGCAGCCGGGCGCCGAAGTGCAGGCACCGCCCGACGCAGTGCCCGCCGTCAGCCACCTGCCCGACGGGTTGCCCGGCCGTGACCCGGTCGCCGACCGCGACGCCGGCCGACACGGGCTCGAAACTGGACACCAGCCCGTCGGCGTGCTCGATCGAGAGCACGGGACGATCGACCACCACGCCGGCGAAGGAGATGACGCCGTCGGCCGGGGAGAGCACCTCCAGGCCCGGCACCGCGACCAGGTCCAGGCCTCGGTGACCGGGGGAGTAAACGGTGGCCGGCGCCTGGAAGGACCGCAGCACCGGATGCGGAGGAGCCAGCGGCCAGAGCCAGCTTCCCGCCAGGTCCGGTGCAGTCAGTGCCGGGGCAACCGGTTCGCCGGGTTTCCCGGCACTCGGACCGGTGTGGGGCACGCCATCGGCACCCGCCACCCTGTCGGCACCCGCCACCCTGTCGGCACCCGCCACCCTGTCGGCACCCGCCACCCTGTCGGCACCGCCGGGGTCCATGACGGACAGCAGAACCAGCGGCAGCACCAGCAGAGCAGCGATGGACAGACGGAAGAGATTCATGCTCCCACGTTGCGTCACTCGTTTCATTCATGGCCCACGCGTGAGGCATCCGTGGCGGCGGCCGGATTCATCCCGGCTGGGGAGGGATGCCCGCACCTGTCGCCGCGCGCGGGCCACCTCCCGTGGGTGCTAAACTCTTCCAAGCAGCGCTTCGTGCGCTGACTACGCGTGCCCATTCGGCCTCCAGACCCACTCGGTCCTCGCTTCTTTCAGAAGCTGGGCGGTTCTGTGCCGGGCACCAGGAGTAGTGGTCATCCGATCACGACACAAACCGATTGGCGTTCGTCTGCTTCGCAGCGCGCGCCGGACAAGGAGAACGGCTCATGGCCGTCGTAACCATTCGCCAGCTGCTCGACAGCGGCGTGCACTTCGGGCACCAGACCCGCCGTTGGAACCCGAAGATGAAGCGCTTCATCTTCACCGAGCGTTCCGGCATCTACATCATTGACCTGCAGCAGTCGCTCGGGTTCGTTGACAAGGCCTATGACTTCGTCAAGGAGACGGTTGCCCACGGCGGCACCATCCTCTTCGTCGGAACGAAGAAGCAGGCGCAGGAATCGATCGCCGAACAGGCGATCCGCGTGGGCCAGCCCTACGTCAACCAGCGCTGGCTCGGTGGCCTCCTCACCAACTTCCAGACCGTTTCCAAGCGTCTGGCCCGCATGAAAGAGCTCGAAGAGCTCGACTTCGAGGACACCGCCAAGAGCGGTTTCACGAAGAAGGAAATGCTCATCAAGAAGCGCGAGCTCGTCAAGCTTCACAAGAGCCTCGGCGGAATCCGCAACCTCACGAAGACGCCGTCGGCGCTGTGGGTTGTGGACACCAACAAGGAGCACCTCGCCATTGACGAGGCCCGCAAGCTCGGCATCCCCGTCATCGCGATCCTCGACACCAACTGCGACCCGGACGACGTCCAGTACCCGATCCCGGGCAACGACGACGCCATCCGCTCCGTCGGCCTGCTGACCCGCATCATCGCGGACGCCGCAGCCGAGGGCCTCATCCAGCGTCACGCCAAGCCGGAGGCCGAAATCGAGCCTCTCGCCGCGTGGGAAGCCGAACTCCTGGCCGCTCCGGCCGAGACCACCCCGGCAGCTGACGAGACCGTCGCCACCGAGACCGTCGTTGCTGAGCCGGCCACCGAAGAGGTTGCCGTCGAAGCCCCCGCTGCAGAAGCAGAAGCCGAAGCCGCAACCGAGGTTGCAGCCGACGCTCCCGCCGAAGAAACCAAGTAAGGACTAAGCATGGCAAGCATCAGCCTCGCAGACGTCAAAGCGCTGCGCGAGCGTCTCGGTACCGGCATGGTCGACACCAAGAACGCCCTCGTTGAAGCAGACGGCGACATGGAAAAGGCCGTCGAACTCCTCCGGATGAAGGGTGCGAAGGGCAACGCCAAGCGCGCCGACCGTTCCACTTCCGAGGGACTCGTCGCCGCCAAGGAAATCGGCAACACTGCCACCCTGATCGAGCTCGCCTGCGAGACCGACTTCGTCGCCAAGGGTGACAAGTTCGTCGCGCTGGCGGACAAGGTCCTGGACGCGGTCGCCGCTGCCGGCGCCACCACGGTCGAAGAGGGCCTGGCCGCACCGGTCGACGCCCAGACCGTCGGCCAGCTCATCGACGGCGAAGCCGCGATCATCGGCGAGAAGTTCGAACTTCGCCGCGTCGCATCCGTCACCGGTGAGAAGTTCGCGATCTACCTGCACAAGACCAGCAAGGACCTGCCCCCGCAGGTCGGCGTTGTTCTCGGCTACACCGGAGACGACGCAGACACCGCGCGCAGCGTGGCTCAGCACATCTCCTTCGCGAACCCCGAGTACCTCGCTCGCGAAGACGTTCCCGCCGACGCCGTTGAGGCCGAACGCCGGATCGTCACCGAGATCTCGAAGAACGAGGGCAAGCCGGAAGCGGCGCTGCCCAAGATCGTCGAGGGTCGCGTCACCGCGTACTTCAAGCAGGTCGCATTGCTCGAGCAGGACTACGCCAAGGACAACAAGCTGTCCGTCAGCAAGGTCCTGGCCGACGCCGGACTGACCGTGTCGGGCTTCGCCCGATTCAAGGTCGGCGCGTAACCGGACGTTTGATTCACTGAGGGAGATCGGGTTGCAGTCGCAATCCGGTCTCCTTCTCTGTGTGGGCACCCAGTACTCCACGCAGTAGCTTTAGAAGAAGCACAGAACACCGAACGCAGAGCCAGCACAACGGGAAGAAGCGCACAGCATGTCAGACACGGTCAAGAAGCGCAGGGTCCTCCTCAAACTTTCCGGTGAAGCGTTCGGGGCAGGCAGCCTCGGCGTCAACCCCGACGTGATCAGCGCCCTCGCACGGGAGATCGCCGAAGCGGCCAAGCAGGTCGAGATCGCGATCGTCGTCGGTGGCGGCAACTTCTTCCGCGGCGCCGAACTATCCCAGCGCGGCATGGACCGAGGCCGGGCCGATTACATGGGCATGCTCGGGACCGTCATGAACGCCCTCGCCCTGCAGGACTTCCTCGAGCAGGCCGGCGCGGAGACGCGAGTGCAGTCCGCCATAGCCATGACTCAGGTCGCCGAACCGTACATCCCGCGCCGCGCGGAGCGCCACCTCGAAAAGGGTCGCGTCGTCATCTTCGGCGCCGGCGCCGGGTTGCCCTACTTCTCGACCGATACGGTCGCCGCCCAGCGGGCCCTCGAGATCGACGCTGAAATCGTGCTCGTCGCCAAGAACGGCGTCGACGGCGTCTACTCCGACGACCCGCGCACCAACCCCGACGCGCACAAGATCGACCGCATCACGTATCAGGACGCCCTGCAGCGCGGCCTGAAGGTCGTCGACTCAACCGCGTTCAGCCTGTGCATGGACAACGGGATGCCGATGCAGGTCTTCGGCATGGCCCCGCACGGCAACGTGACCGCCGCCATTCTCGGCGCCGATCTGGGAACCCTCGTCTCCAACTAAGCTTGTCAATGCCATCGAAGAAGGAGTCACCGTGATCACGGATGTTCTGTCCGACGCCACCGCCCGCATGAACAAGGCCGTCGAAGCCGCCAAGGACGACTTCGCGACCGTGCGAACCGGACGAGCGAACCCGCAGATGTTCGCCAAGATCCTGGTCAACTACTACGGCACGCAGACACCGCTGGAACAGCTCGCCTCCCTGCAGAACCAGGAAGCACGCACGCTCCTGATCGGGCCGTACGACAAGGGTGCCCTGCGCGACATCGAGCAGGCCATCCGCGACACCCCGAACCTGGGCGCCAACCTCGGCAACGACGGCAACGTCATCCGTGCGACCCTGCCGGAGCTCACGGCCGACCGTCGCAAGGAATACGTCAAGATCGTGCGCACCAAGGCGGAAGACGCCAAGGTGTCCGTGCGTAACCTGCGCCGCAAGGCCAAGGACGAGCTCGAAGACCTGAAGAGCGAAGTGGGTGACGACGACGTGGCACGCGCTGAAAAGGAACTCGAGCTCATCACCAAGGCGCACGTGGACGCCATCGACGACGCACTCAAGCGCAAAGAAGCCGAACTCCTCGAGATCTAAGGACCAGCCAGCCTCATGACGGAAGATTCAGGCGATTCAGGCGATTCAGGCGATTCACGTCAGGGGCTGCCCGGCAAGCGCGAGCGTGGCGTCAGCCGTGCCGAATTCCGCGCCCAGATGCAGTCGAAACGGGTCGAACTCGAGCGTCAGATGCTGGCGACCCGGGCTCAACTGGATGCCACCCAGGAACGGATCCAGGCGCGCACCGGGCGTAATCTGATCCTGGCCACCCTGATCGGGCTCGCTCTGGGCCTTTTCATGCTGTTCAGCCTGATCTTCATCAAAGACCTGTTCATGGTCTGCGCGATCGCATTCGTGGGCTTCACCGCCTTCGAACTGGCTCAGGCACTCCGTCATGCCGGGCGCAACGTTCCGCGGGTCCCGGTGGTGCTGGCGTCCGTAGGGGTCGTTCCAGCCGCGTTCTACCTCGGTGCGGCAGGCCAGTGGTTGGCCACGCTCGCCGGGATCGTACTGATCGGGCTGTGGCGCGTCGCCCTCCTGCTCTGGAAGAACCACCGCGCTCCGGCGAAGGATGTGCTCGGTGACATCGGCGGCGGCTTCCTGATCCAGTCCTATGTCGTGTTCCTGGGCAGTTTCTCGGTACTCCTGGTCGCCCAGCCCGATGGGCAGTGGTGGACGCTCGCCTTCCTCTTGCTGGTGATCTCCTCCGACACGGCGGCCTACGCCGCCGGCCTGAGCTTCGGCAAGCACCGCATGGTTCCCACGATCAGCCCGAAGAAGACCTGGGAGGGGTTCGCCGGAGCGGGCATTGCCTGCCTCGGTGTCGGTGTGCTGCTGTCCGTGTTCATGCTCGGCCAGCCCTGGTGGTTCGGCCTGATCTTCGGTGCGGTCATGCTGCTCAGCGCCACCTTCGGCGACCTGGCCGAATCCCTGATCAAGCGAGACCTCGGCATCAAGGACATGAGTTCGTGGCTGCCCGGGCATGGCGGATTCCTGGACCGACTCGACTCCATCCTGCCGTCGGCCGCAGCCGCCTACGCCCTCTACCTGATTTTCGCCTAGCTGACTTTCGGTTTCGTGAGGCGACAGCACGTGAGGCAGAATGAATCAGTGACCACCACGTTCCCCCGCACTGGCAAGAAGACGCTTGGCTACAGCGCCGCTCAGGTCGATGAGTTCCTCGCCGTTGCCCGTACGGCCTACGACGGTGTCGATGACAGCGTCGTTTTGACGGCCGAAGACATCCGCCACACCGCGTTCAGTATGCACAAGGGCGGCTACTCACCCGCGCATGTGGACGCTGCCCTCGAGCGGCTGGAAGACGCCTTCGCAACCCGTGACCGTGACCGGGCGGCACAGGATCAGGGGTCAGAGGTCTGGCTGGCCGAGGTGCACGGTCTGGCTCAAGTTCTCGTGAACCGGCTCAGTCGCAGAGACGGTCACCGATTCGGCCGGGTGAGCGTCCTCAGCGTCGGTTACAACCGGGCGGATGTCGACCGGTTCTCCCAGCGTCTGGTGCGGTATTTCGAAGACGGCTTCCCGATCACGGTCGATGATGTGCGCTGCGCCGTCTTCCGACCACAGCGCGGCGGCTACCGCGAAGCACAGGTCGACGTCGTCCTCGACGGTGTCGTCGATGTCATCCTCGCCGTTCGCTGAATCGAACCAGCGTTCGATCGGCCCGTTATCTCGCTGTTATGCCGGATTTCAGATAGGCTCGAGAAATCGTGGGTAGACATCTAGAGATCATTTCGTCCGAACACGCCACCAGACCGGCCCAAGTCAGGATGAAAAGGCCTCGCTCCCGCGGGCGTGGCTCCCTCTTCGTCTTCGCTTTCACAGCTGCTGCGGCGTTCGTTCTCGTGAGCGTTGTGGACCCGTATTCCGGCGCCACGGCTTCCCCCTACTTCCAGCTCGCCGGAGATCGATTCGGCGGAGAGGCTGCTCAGGAGATCCAGGTTGCCGGTGCTGTGGCCGCGAACACGTTCACTCGCGACGGATTCACCGTCACCGAGAAGCCCAAGCCCGTTCCCGTTCCGGTTGCCGCGCCGGTGGCCGCGGCTTCCGCACCCAAGTCGACGTCGAGCACCGCTCCGTCGGCCGCCGTTCCCGACCCCGGTTCCGCCCAGGCGATCGCGGCCGACGCCGTGGCCGCCCGCGGCTGGGGCGACGACCAGTTCAACTGCCTGGTGTCGCTGTGGAACAAGGAATCCGGCTGGCGCGTCAACGCCGAGAACAGCTCGAGCGGTGCCTACGGCATTCCGCAGGCCCTCCCGGGCTCCAAGATGGCCACGGCCGGCGACGATTGGCAGACCAACGCCGCCACCCAGATCGAATGGGGCCTCGGCTACATCTCCGGGCGCTACGGAACCCCCTGCGGCGCGTGGGCGCATTCCGGCGACGTCGGCTGGTACTAGCGCACGTCCAGAATCGGGGCCCGCACGTAGACTGTCCCAATGGCCCGCAGCAACCGACCCCGTGGCCGCAAGCCCGGTCCGGGCTCGGATGATGACGGAATCGAACGGATGCGGGCCGGCTGGCGTCGCACGGAAACCCGCCGCGACGGCCTCTGGACGGTACAGCCCGTGTCCGGCCCCCAGGCCGTGAAATCGTATGTCTGCCCCGGTTGCCACCGCGAGGTGGCCCCGGGAACCGCGCACGTCGTAGCCTGGCGCGGCGACGGCGTCATGGGCGAGGCATCCGACCTTGCCGCGAGGCGCCATTGGCACTCGCACTGCTGGAAGATCAACTAGCCGCATCGGCACCGAGGGAGACAGCGTGAGTTCCAGCCTGGAGATTCGTGGCGGTATCGAGTTGCCGGCCGTGCGCGAGGAGATCGAGTTGCACACCGCGGACGGGCTCACCCTGGTGGGTGAACTGGCCACCCCGCTGGGTCGCGCGCCGGTCGCCACCCTCGTGACGCTGCATCCGCTGCCCACCCACGGCGGATTCATGGACTCGCACATCCTGCGCAAGGCGGCCGCGAGACTCCCGGCCCTCGCCGATCTGGCGGTGCTGCGCTTCAACACGCGCGGCACGAGCTCGCCGCGCGGCACGAGCGGCGGCAGCTTCGGCGACGGCATCGACGAACGGATGGACGTAGCGGCCGCGATGGCGTTCGTCGCCGAGCGCGGACTGCCCGACCCCTGGCTGCTCGGCTGGTCGTTCGGCACCGAACTGGCCATCAAGTACGGCCTGGAGCACCCGATTTGTGGCGCCATCCTGCTGTCGCCGCCCCTGCACCGGGCCTCCGACGCCGAGTTGGCCGCCTGGGCGGGCCGGGACGCGAAGCTGGTCGCGGTCATCCCCGAATTCGACGACTACCTGCGCCCGGACGAGGCCAGAACGCGCTTCGCCAGCGTGCCCGGCACTCGTTTCATCGCCGTTGCCGGCGGTAAGCACCTGTGGGTGGGGGAGAGCGCCACTCGAAGGGTCCTCGACGAGGTCGTCGCGGTCGTCAACCCTGCGGCGGCTCCTCTGCCCGAGGAGTGGACCGTTCCGGTCTAGAGCTCGTTCTGCCGGGGGATCACGACCTGCTTGACGATCATGATGGTCGCCGCGGCGACCGGGATGGCGATCAGCGCGCCGAGGATGCCGAGCAGGTTGCCACCGGCAAGGGCGGCCACCACGACGACGGCGCCGGGCACGGCCACGGCCCGGTTCATGATGTTCGGGCTGAGCAGGTAGGCCTCCACCTGCATGTAGATCAGGTAGTAGATCGCGGCGACGAGGGCCGTGAACATCGAGCTGCCGATGCCGGGGATCAGGCAGGTCAGCACGATGATGACCGAACCGGTGATCGTGCCCACGAGGGGGATCAGCGAGAACAGGAACGCGATCAATGCGAGCAGGGCCGGGAACGGCGCCCCGATGATCGACAGGAAGATGAAGCTGAGCACGCCGTTGCAGAGCGCCAGGGCACCCTGGCCGATCACGAACCGGCCGACGGCGGTGGTGATCTGCTCGCTGAGATCGGCGAACCGGGCGCGCTTGGAGGCCGGGACCAACTGGTACATGGCCTGTTTGATGCTGTTCAGCGAAGCCGTGAAGTAGAGCGTGAGGATCAGGATGATCAGTGCGCCGAACAGGCCGCTGACGATCGCCAGACCGGACTGGATGATGGTGCTGGTGATATTGGTGATGTTTCCGCCGACGAAATCGGTGACTGAACCGGTGATCTTCGACAGGGGCAGGGCCGGGAACTGCTTCTGAATGTCAGCAAGGAAGGTGGAGGTGTTGATGGACGTGACGAGGTCCGGAACGGCCTTGGACAGCTTCGTGACCTGGTCGACGATGATCGGCACGACGGCGAAGATCACCCCGGTCAGCACGCCGATGACGGCAACGAGCACCGTCAGGATGGCCGCCCAACGGGGGAACCTCTTCTTTTCCAGCCACGACACGGCAGGGTCGAGCCCCAAGGCGAGGAACAGCGCCGCACCGATGTACGTGATGATCGTCTGCAGCGTGATCACCGAGGTGATGATCAGCAGCCCCACGCCGACGCCGAGGGTCCCGATCAGTCCGACGCGAAAGGCATTCTGAATCTTCACTTGTATCCCCCCGGCTGGTGTCAGCGGTTGTCGTCGTCGCTGGCGGTGACGTTCTCCGCCTGCGTGAGCAGCCCGCGCAGGCTTTCGAAGTAGCCCGCAACAGCGTCGCGCTCAATCCTAATCTGGGACAGGCGCTCCTCGGCGTCCGCCACCAGCGCACGAGTGCGTGTTTCGGCTTCGCTCACGAGCGCGGTCGCGCGTGCCTCGGCGTCGCGAACGATGCGCTCGGAAGTCTCCTCCGCGGCCTTCTTGGACACCTTCGCCTCGTCCCTGGCGGATGCGTCGAGCTGGTCGTTCAGTGCGCGGAGCTCCACCGTGCGCTGGTTCGTCTCGGCCAGCTGGCGGGTGGCGTCGCTGACGAATTTCTGAGTCTGGGCGACGGCTTCCTGGTGCCGGGCCAGCTGGCCCTGCTCGGCCTCGTCCCGACGGGCCTTCAACTCCACGTCCAGGTCGGCGCGGGTTTGGTCGATCTCCCGCTTGAGCTTCGCGGCCTCGTGCTCGCCGCGCTTGCGGGCGGCCGTCAGGTGGTTCTCCAGATCGATGCGGAGCTGCTCGCTATCGGCGGCGAAGTCGGCCCGGGTCTGCTCATGGTCACGGCCGAGGTCGGCCCGGGACTGCTCGATCTCTGCGACGAGATCGACGCGTGCCTTCTCGATCTCGCGGGCGAGGTCTGCCCGCTGGCGTTCGAGGTCGCGGGCCAGCTCGGTCTGTGCCTGTTCGCGCTCGTTCTCCAGTTCGGCTCGAGACTGCTCGATTTCCCGGTCGAGGTCGGTTCGGGCCTGCTCGATCTCGATGGCCAGATCGGTGTTCGCCAGCTCGGTCTCGTGGGCGAGATCGATGCGGGCCTGCTCGGTTTCCCGGGCCAGGTCGATGCGGTGCTGTTCGGTCTCGGCCGCCAGGTCGATGCGGGCCTGCTCGGTCTCCCGGGCCAGGTCGGCACGCTGCTGGTCGAGTTCGTGGGCGACCTCCGCACGGGTCAGCTCGGTCTCGCTGGTGAGGCCGGCAGCGACCTCTCGGGCCTCGGTCGCCTCACGCTGGGCCACCACCCGCATCTCGGCGGCCTCGCGTTCGGCTTCGGAGCGAATCGCGGCCACCTCCCGTTTGACGGTGGCACGCAACTCGGCGGCTTCGGTAGCCACCGCGCCGCGGATCGCGGCGGCTTCGTGCACGGCGTCCCCGGTCAGGGTGGTGGAGTCGTCGTGGGCGCGGGCGAGCAGGTCGTCGGCCTCGGCGAGGGCATCGTCGAGAATGCGCCCGGCCTTCACCGCGGCATCCGACAGTGCCCGTTCGGCCGCTTCCTTGCCCTCCCGGCGGAGCGTCTGCACTTCGCTGGCAGCCGAAGCGCGCAACCGCTCGGCGTCGATGTCAGCCTGGGCGATCACGCGCGTCGACTGCTCCTCGGCGACGCGCAGGGTGTTCTCGAGCTTGGTGCCGAGGCCGGAGAAAGTGGGGCTGCCCACTTCCTCGATTTCCGCGTTCAGGTCGTCGATGTGCGTGTTGAGGCGCTTGATCTCCTTGTTCGCCTCGGTGCCCTGAGTGTTCGCCTGAATCAGCTCGCGGCGCAGACCCTGAATGGTCTTGTCGACCTCGTCACGGTCGTATCCACGGAATACCTGGGTGAAATCGGCTTCTTCGTTCGCCACGCTGTCTCCTCAAAATGGGGCTCTGACCCCTGTTTACGGACTTACACGGGGAGCCTCCATAATTTTAGTCTGTTGCGGAGGGCATGGCGCGTCCCAACTTGAAGGTCTATTAGGTGCCTCTCAGGGGCATCCAGTATCGTGAAACGTCCTGTCTGTTGCTGATCCGGCCCGAATCCGGGTCGTGCGCGCCTGAGCGCGTGATGAGCGGCCGGCGACACAGGAGGGTTGACGTGCGTTTTCTTCTTGCCATTGCGGCATTCGTCCTTGCGGCGGCGATGATAGTTCTCGGAATCGCCCAGCGGACCATTTTTCTCGAGCCGGCCTCGGTGAGCCTCAGCGCCACCGTGGCCGACGATGCCCGATTCGCCGTCGTTGAGCCCAGTGCGCTCAACGCCCGCCCGGGCAGCCAGACGATCACCATCAGCGGATCCGACACGGTCTTCATGGCCTACGGCCGCACCGACGACGTGAAGGCGTGGCTCGGCGGCGAACCCTACGCCGACATCCGTCTGGCCAAGAACGCGGCGACGCTCAGCAGCAAGATCGTCGAGCCCGAAGCAGTGCCCGAATCCGACCCCGATGCGACCGACCCTGCAGCCGCGGCCGAGCCGGAGACGATCACCGACCCCGCGGGCTCCGACCTCTGGCTGGCGGAGTTCACGGCGGCGAACACGCTGACCACCACGGTGAAGGTTCCGGACGGCATTTCGATGATTGTCGCCTCCGACGGCACGGCCCCCGCGCCGACCGACGTCAGCCTGTCCTGGCCCACCGACAACTCCACTCCACTAGCCGGCCCGCTGATCGTGGGCGGCGGCGTCGTCGGCATGGTCGGCCTGATCCTCTACCTGCTCGCCCTGCTGCACCTGCGGCGATCACGTGGCCCGCGCCGCAACCTTCCCCGCGGCCCACGGATGCCCCGACTCCCGCGCGTTCCGCGCCCGAAGGCGATCAAGGCCAACCAGATCACCGGCTCGCGCAAGCCTCTCACCCGGTCCATGATCGCCGTTCCCGTGATCCTGGTCTCCGGCCTCGTGCTCAGCGGTTGCTCGGCCGACTTCTGGCCCCGGAGCATGTCTCCCGAGGCCGCGGTCAGTGCGACGCCTACTCCGACCGGAACCCCCGCACCGGCCCGGGACGTACCGCCGCCGGCCGTGACGGTGCCGCAGCTGGAACGCATCGTGACCGAGATCGCCACGCTGACGGCGGATGCCGATGCGAACCTCAACGCGGACACCATCGCCACCCGGTTCACCGGGCCCGCGCTGGAGAAGCGCCTGGCGAACTACAAGATCCGGGCCGCGGACCCGGCCATCGCAGGCCTGCCCACTCTGCCGTCGTCGTCCCTGCGGCTCACCCTGCCGCAGCAGTCGTCTACCTGGCCACGCGTCGTCATGACGGTGATCCAGGACGAGGCAGACCCCACCGCAGCGCCCACGGCCCTCGTGCTCCGGCAGGAGTCGCCACGTGCCGACTATCTGGTCGAGTACATGATCCAGCTCGAGGCGGCCGCAACGGTACCCAAGGTGGCTCCGGCTACCATCGGCGCCCCGGTCATCGCGCCGGACTCCACCTTCCTCCTGCTCTCACCCGACCAGGTCGCAGCGGCCTACGCGGACGTGCTCTCCCTGGGGGAGGCCAGCCCCTCCTACGCCCTGTTCGAAGCGGAAGGCGACAGCTTCCGCACCCAGGTCGCCGACCTGCAGACCTCGCGCAAGGAAAAGTTGCCGAGCACCGCGTCGATCGAGTTCACCGCCGCTGCCGGCACCGGTCGCACCGTGGCATTGGCGACCAATGACTCCGGCAGCATCGTCGCCGTGAGCCTGACCGAGTCCGAGACGGTCAAACCGGTGGATCCCGGGGCGACGGTCGGCACCGAAGGAGCCAGCAAGGCGCTCTCCGGCATCTCGGCCACGGCCAAGGGCATCACCAGCACGTACGGCGACCAGCTCTTGTTCCACGTGCCGGCCGCCGGTTCGAATGAAAAAATCGTCCTCCTTGGTTTCTCCCAGGGCCTGATCTCATCAACGGAGCTTCCATGAGTGTTGTCCCCCCATCCGGCATGAATCTGCGCGGAGCCGTCGACCTGTCCTCCCTGGTGAACCGTCCGGCCGCTCCCGCGGCCGGCGCACCGGCGGCGGCCGGCGCACCGGGTGCCCCTGCGGCAGGGCCCGTTGCGGTTCCCAGCCTCGTACTCGAGGGCACGGATGCGAACTTCGGCGAGATCCTGGAACTCTCGATGAGCGTTCCGGTCATCGTCGACCTCTGGGCCGAATGGTGTGAGCCGTGCAAGCAGCTCACGCCGATCCTGGAGAAGCTGGTCACGGAGTACGCCGGCCAGTTCGTGCTGGCCAAGGTCGACGTGGACTCGAATCCGCAGCTCACCCAGGCCTTCCAGGCGCAGTCCATCCCGACCGTGGCCGCGGTCATCGGCGGTCAGCCGGTGCAGCTCTTCAGCGGCGCGCTGCCCGAGGGCCAGGTGCGCGAGGTTCTGCACCGCGTCTTCGAGCTCGCGGCGCAGCACGGCGTCACCGGCACGGCTGTGCCACCCGACGCTGCTGAGGGTGAGGCCGTTGAGGCACCCGCCCCCGTCGAACCCGAGCTGCCGCCGCTGCACCAGGAGGCGTACGACGCCATCGAGCGCGGCGACTACGATGCCGCGATCGCTCTTTATAAGACCGCCCTGGCGCGGGACCCGCGGGACCAGATGGCCGTCGCCGGCCTGGCCCAGGTGAGCCTGCTGGCCCGGTTGAACGGCAAGACCATGGCCGAGATCCGCTCGGCCGCCGCTGCCGCTCCCGACGACGTGCAGGCGCAGCTCACGGTGGCCGACCTCGACCTCTCCGGCGGCCACATCGAGGACGCCTTCGACCGTCTGCTGGCTCTCTTCCCGTCGCAGGACCCGGCGGGGCGCAATGAGATCCGCCAGCGCATCCTGGAACTGTTCGAGGTCGTCGGCCAGGACGACCCGCGCGTGCCGCCCACGCGTTCTCGCCTCACCGCTCTGCTCTACTAAACCCGCAGAAGACTTCCGCGAGAGCGCAAAAATTGCCCCTTCGGCGTTACCGAAGGGGCAATTTTTGCGCTCTCGCGAGCGGAGGGTAAGCGGGTCAGCGCTGCAGGCGCAACCAGAGACCGGCCAGCGGGGGCAGCGTCAGCACGGCGGATGCCGGGCGTCCGCCCCACGGAACGTCGACCGCCGTCACGGCGCCCAGGTTTCCGACCCCGGAGCCGCCGAAGTCCTCGGCATCCGTGTTCAGGATCTCCTCCCAGACCCCGGCGAACGGCAGGCCGACCTGGTAGTCGGTGTGCGGTGCCCCGGAGAAGTTGAACAGGCAGGCGATGGGGTTGCCGTCGGCGTCCCAGCGCAGGAACGACACCACGTTCTGGGCGGCCGCACCGCCGTCGAGCAGTTCGAAGCCGCTCGGATCGTTGTCCAGCGACCACAGGCTCGGGTTGGCGCGGTACACCCGGTTGAGCTGGCCGACCAGGTTGAACAGGCCACGGTGGGCCGGCTGGTCGAGAGTCCACCAGTCCAGGCCGCGCGATTCGCTCCACTCAGAGCGCTGCCCGAATTCCTGGCCCATGAACAGCAACTGCTTGCCGGGGTGCGCCCACATGAAGGCGTAGTAGGCGCGCATGTTCGCCAACTGCTGCCAGGAGTCGCCGGGCATTTTGGCCACGAGCGAACCCTTGCCGTGCACGACCTCGTCGTGGCTGATCGGCAGCAGGAAGTTCTCGCTGAACGCGTAGACGAACGAGAACGTGATCTGGTTGTGGTGGTGCGCCCGGTACATCGGGTCGACCGCCATGTACTCCAGAGTGTCGTGCATCCAGCCCATATTCCACTTGAAGCCGAAACCGAGCCCGCCGGCACTCGTGGGCGCCGTCACCCCGCCCCAGTTGGTGGATTCCTCGGCGATCATGACCGTGCCGGGGTTGCGCTTGTACGCGGTGGCGGTGATCTCCTGCAGCAGGCTGATCGCCTCGAGGTTCTCGTTGCCGCCGTAGATGTTCGGCTCCCACTGACCGTCCTCGCGGGAGTAGTCCAGGTAGAGCATCGAGGCCACGGCGTCGACCCGCAGGCCGTCGATGTGGAACTCCTCGAGCCAGTACAGCGCGTTCGCGACCAGGAAGTTGCGCACCTGCTTCTGACCGAAGTCGAAGACGTAGGTGCCCCAGTCCATCTGTTCGCCGCGGCGCGGGTCCGGGTGCTCGTACAGCGCCTCGCCGTCGAAGCGGGCCAGGGCGAAGTCATCCTTCGGGAAGTGGCCGGGAACCCAGTCCATCAGCACGCCGATACCGGCCTGGTGCAGCCGGTCGATCAGGTAGCGCAGGTCGTCGGGGTGGCCGAACCGGCTCGTCGGCGCGTAGTAGCCGGTGACCTGGTAACCCCAGGAACCGCCGAACGGATGCTCGGTGAGCGGCATGAACTCCACGTGCGTGTAGGCCAGCTCGTGCAGGTACTCGATCAGCTGGTCGGCAAGGTCGCGGTAGCTGAGCCCCGGACGCCACGAGCCCACGTGCATCTCGTAGATGCTCATCGCCCGGTTGTGGGCGTCGGTGGCGGAGCGTTCGGTGAGCCAGCCGGCATCCGCCCACTCGTAGGCGGTCTCGCCGATCACGGACGCCGTCTTGGGCGGGATCTCGGTGTAGCGGGCCATCGGGTCGGCCTTGCGCACCCAGTCGCCCGCGCGGGTCTGCAACTCGAACTTGTAGTTGGAGCCCGCGGTCAGCCCGGGGACGAACAGCTCCCAGACCCCCGTGCTGCCCATGTTGCGCATGGAGTGTAGGATGCCGCTCCACTGGTTGAAGTCACCGATCACGCGTACGGCGCGCGCGTGGGGTGCCCACACGGCGAAGGACGTGCCGGAGGACGTGCCGAGCGGGCCGGCGGCGGGCCGGTAGTGGGCGCCGAGCACGTCCCAGAGGCGCTCGTGGCGTCCCTCGCCGATCAGGTGCAGGTCCAGCTCCCCGAGGGTGGGTCCGTAGCGATACGGGTCGTCCACGATCCAGGTGGGGGCGTCGCTGTACCGGGCCTCAAGCTGGTAGTCCTGCAGGCCGAGCGTGCTGACGCCCTGCCAGATGCCGTGGCCCAGGTGGGACATCTCCACGTGCGCGCCCGTGGGCAGCACAGCGAACACCTCGGTTGCGAGCGGCCGGAGGGCACGGATGACGGTGAGCGGGTCGGTCACGCCGGCCTCGCCGAGCAGGTGCTGGCCGAGCACCTCGTGGGGGTTGTAGTAGCTGCCGGCACCGACCGCTTCCAGGACGTGCTCCGGAACGACGGGCAGCGCGTTCACAGGCTGCCCCTTCGCGTGCTTCATTGTGTGAGTCCCTTCACGTGCAGGATGTGCACCGGTTCGGTGAATGCGTCGAGACGCACGAAGTTGTCGGCGGACCATGTCCAGACGGCGCCGGTGATCAGGTCTTCCACCACGAACGAGGAGCCGCGGGGGAGACCGAACCGGGTGACGTCCAGGTGCACGACCGTCTGGCGCACGGAGTGCGGGTCCACGTTGGCCACGATGATCAGCGCGTCGGCCTGTCCGGTGCCGGTGAACGGCGCGTCGAGGAACTTGCTGTAGACGAGGATTCCGTCGTCTTCGCTGCTGTGGATGTCGAGGTTGCGCAACTGCCCGAGAGCCGGGTGCTCGGAACGGATGCGGTTGAGCCGCGTGAGGTAGGGAGCCAGGGAAGCACCGGCGGCCTCGGCGGCGGCGAAGTCGCGCGGACGGTACTGGTACTTCTCGTTGTCGATGTTCTCCTCGGCGCCGGGGCGGGCCACGCTCTCGAACAGGTCGAAGCCCGCGTAGACACCCCAGGTCGGCGCCGCGGTGGCTGCGAGGGCAGCCCGGATCTTGAACGCCGCGGGACCACCGAACTGCAGGTACTCGGAGAGGATGTCGGGCGTGTTCACGAACAGGTTCGGCCGCAGGAAGTCGGCGGTCTCGTGGGCGAGACCCTCGAAGAACTCGGACAGCTCTTCCTTCGTGTTGCGCCAGGTGAAGTACGTGTACGACTGCTGGAACCCGACCTTGCCCAGCCCCTGCAGCAGAGCGGGACGCGTGAAGGCCTCGGCGAGGAAGAACACATCCGGGAATTCGGCGTTGATCTCGCGGATCAGCCACTCCCAGAAGTCGAGCGGTTTGGTGTGCGGATTGTCGACCCGGAAGATGCTGACGCCCAGGCCGATCCAGTGGCGCACGATGCGCAGAACCTCGGCCCGGATGCCCAGGGGGTCGTTGTCGAAGTTCACCGGGTAGATGTCCTGGTACTTCTTCGGCGGGTTCTCGGCGTAGGCGATCGACCCGTCCGGCAGGGTGGTGAACCATTCGGGGTGCTCGGTGACCCAGGGGTGGTCGGGAGACGCCTGCAGGGCCAGGTCGAGGGCGATTTCGAGCCCGTTGTCGCGGGCGGCCGCGAGGAAGAACGAGAAGTCGTCCACGGTGCCCAGGTCCGGGTGGATGGCGTCGTGCCCGCCGTCCGCCGACCCGATCGCCCAGGGCGAGCCCGGGTCGTTCGGTCCGGCGTTGAGCGTGTTGTTGGGACCCTTGCGGAAGGACCGGCCGATCGGGTGGATCGGCGGCAGGTACAGCACGTCGAAGCCCATGGCGGCAACGGCAGGCAGCCGGTCGGCGGCCGTGCGGAAGGTGCCGCTCTGCCAGGAACCGTCGACGCGCTTCACGGCGCCCTCGGAGCGCGGGAAGAACTCGTACCAGGAGCCGACGCCGGCGCGGGTGCGTTCGACCAGCACGGTGCGGGGCTCCGAGACGGACTCCAGCCCGGCCATCGGGCGCACGGCGGCCGCGGCGTTCAACTTCGGGTCGGCGAGCAGCGCGAAGCGGGTGGCGACGGACGTGGCCGGGTCGGCCAGGGTCTTGGCGGCCGCGGTGAATGCGCGACGCTCGGCGAGAGGCCGGCTCTTGTCGGCGCTTTCGCGCGTGAGGAGAGCGGAACCGATCAGGAACGTGAGTTCCACGTCGACCTCGGCCGGGATCTTCAGCGCCGCGTTGTGGCGCCAGGTGGCCCAGTCGTCGGCGTAGGCGCGCACGCGGTAGGTCCAGCGGCCCTGGGCGCCGAGGGTGACGAGCGTCTCCCAGCGGTCGGTGCCCAGGGCGCCTGGGGACATCGGATGCTGGGACTCGGTTCCATCCGGAGCGGTCAGCAGCAGCATGGCGCCGATGAGATCGTGTCCCTCGCGGAACGCCGTGGCCGCGAACGGTACCGCTTCGCCCACGAACGCTTTCGCGGGCCACAGATTGTCGTTCAGCTGCGGGGAGAGATCGAGGATCGGTATCCGGCCGATCCGGGGCTCGACCGGGACTGTCGTCTGGAGTTCCTGAACCGCGCCGGGGGTTTCAGGAGCCGCGCCTGTGCGTTTTACTGTCTTAGCCACGTATCGACCGTAGCGGATTCTGGGTCCAAAGCTCGTGCTACTACCTGCGCGACGCGTCGCGCCCCTAGGCTGGTCTCGTGAAAGCGATCCGCAAATTTACAGTCCGCACCGTGCTGCCCGAGTCGCTCGCCGCGCTCGACGAGCTTGCCGGTAACCTGCGCTGGTCCTGGCATGAGCCGACCCGTCAGTTGTTCGAGCACATCGCCCCCGAATTGTGGCGTGAGACCGGGACCGATCCCGTCGCGTTGCTGGGGGCCGTCGACACGGCCCGCCTCGAAGCGCTGGCGCAGGACGACGGTTACGTGGCCTGGGCGAACTCCACCCGGGACGAATTGCGCGAATACCTCGAGAAGCCCCGCTGGTACCAGGGACTGGAGGGCGACAAGCCCGCATCCATCGCCTACTTCTCGCCGGAGTTCGGCATCGCCGCCGCCCTCCCGCAGTACTCGGGCGGACTCGGCATCCTGGCGGGGGACCACCTGAAGAGCGCCTCCGACCTCGGCGTGCCGCTGGTGGGCGTCGGACTGTTCTACCGGGCCGGCTACTTCAGCCAGGCGATCTCGCCCGACGGCTGGCAGCTGGAGAGCTACCCGTTGCTCGACCCCGACGGTCTGCCGCTGTCGGTGCTGCGCCGGGCCGACGGCTCGCCCGTGCAGGTTTCGCTGGCGCTGCCCGACGACCGCACGCTGCACGCGCGGGTCTGGCAGGCCATGGTCGGGCGCATCCGTCTGTTGATGCTCGACACCGACATCCCGGAGAACACCGACGACCTGCGCCTGGTCACCGACCGCCTGTACGGCGGCGGCGGCGAGCACCGCCTGTTGCAGGAGCTGCTGCTCGGCATCGGTGGCGCGCGCGCCGTGAAGTTGTGGAGCAGCCTGAACGGGCAGGCCGACCCGGAGGTGTTCCACACCAATGAGGGGCACGCCGGGTTCCTCGGCCTCGAGCGCATTTCCAGCCTGATCGGCGAGGGGCTCAGCTTCTCGGAGGCGCTGCAGGTGGCCCGTGCCGGAACCGTGTTCACGACCCACACGCCCGTCGCCGCCGGCATCGACCGCTTCGACCGCAGCCTGGTGCGGCGCTACTTCGAGACCGACCTGCTGCCGGGCGTCGCTGTCGACGACCTCCTCGCCCTCGGTGCGGAGAGCTTCGAGGACGGCAACCCGGACGTCTTCAACATGGCCCTGATGGGGCTGCGGCTGGGACAGCGCGCCAATGGTGTCTCGAAGTTGCACGGTCAGGTCAGCCGGGTCATGTTCAAGGGCCTCTGGCCGGGGTTCGACGCCGACGACGTTCCGATCGCCTCGATCACGAACGGTGTGCACGCCCCCACCTGGACCGACCCGGCCCTGCTCGCCCTCGCGCAGAGCCGGTTGGGCACCAGCGACACGTCCGAGGCGGATTGGGCGTCGCCCGCCGTGTCCGACACGGACCTGTGGCAGGTGCGCGGCCAGATGCGCCTGCAGTTCGTCGAGGACGCCCGCCGCCGCATCGCCGCCGCCTGGGAGGTTCAGAATCCAGGCGGCATCGTGCCCTCCTGGATCGGGCGGGTCTTCGATCCGAACGTGCTCACGATCGGCTTCGCCCGTCGCGTTCCGACGTATAAGCGCCTGACGCTGATGCTGCACGACCCCGAGCGTCTGCGCGCGCTGCTGCTGCACTCGGAGCACCCGATCCAGATCGTGATCGCAGGCAAGTCACACCCGGCCGACGAGGAGGGCAAGCGCCTCATCCAGCGCATCGTGCAGTTCGCGGCCGACCCGGCGCTCCGCACCAAGATCGCGTTCCTGCCCGACTACAACATCGGGATGGCCCAGCTGATGTACCCGGGCACGGATGTGTGGCTGAACAACCCGCTGCGCCCGCTGGAGGCCTGCGGCACCTCCGGGATGAAGGCGGCCCTGAACGGCGCCCTCAACCTGTCCATCCTCGACGGTTGGTGGCCGGAATACTACGACGGCAACAACGGCTGGGCGATCCCGACCGCGGACGCCGCTGGTGACGCCGCCGAACGCGACCGGCTCGAGGCCGACGCGCTGTACGAGCTGATCGAGCACCAGGTCGCACCGAAGTTCTACGATCGCAACGCCGATGGGGTACCCGAACGGTGGGTCTCCTCCATCCGGCAGACCCTCGCGAAGCTCTCACCCGAGCTGAACGCCGGTCGGATGGTACGCCAGTATGTGACCGAGCTGTACCGGCCTGCCGGCAAGGCGGAGGCCCGTCTGTCCGAGAACAACTACCGGGCCGCCCGGGAACTGGCCACCTGGAAGGGGCGGATCGTGTCGGCGTGGCCCGGCGTAGCCGTGGCCCACGTCGAATCCGGCGGCGTCGCCCCGGTGCCGCAGGTCGGCGACGAGCTGCACCTGCGCGCGCACGTGCAGTTGAACGGTCTCTCGCCCGAGGACGTCACCGTCGAGGTGGTCTACGGGAAGAGCCTCGTCAACGACGACCTGACCGATGTCAGCACCATGCCGCTGACGGCGGAACCGACCGTGCCAGGCCTGACGGATGCCGGTACGCCGACCCTGTTCACCGGCACGATCGAACTCGACCGAGGCGGCGCATTCGGCTACTCGGTGCGGGTCGTGCCGCGTAACGAGCTCCTGGTCAGCCCCGCCGAAATGGGCCTGATCGCCGTCGCCGGCTAGCGCTGTTTCCACACCGAGGAAGCGCCTTCGTTTCGACGAAGGCGCTTCCTCGGTGGATCAGGGGCGGGCGATCGCCGCGAAGACCGCTGAGGCGGCCCGGGCCAGGTCGGCCGGCGTGAGCTCGATGTCGAAGCCGCGGCGCCCGCCGGAGACGAACACGGTGTCGAACGTCAGGGCGCTCTCGTCGACCACGGTCGTGAGCCTGCTCTTCTGCCCGATCGGGCTGATGCCGCCCACCACGTAACCGGTTTTGCGCTCGGCGAGCGACGGGTCGGCCATCACGGCCTTCTTCGCGCCCACGGCGGCGGCCAGCGCCTTGAGGTCGAGCTGGCCCGTGACCGGTACGACGCCGACGACCAGCCGGCCGTCGACATCCGTCAGCAGGGTCTTGAACACCCGGCCCGCGTCGACGTCGAGCTTCTCCGCCGCTTCCAGGCCGAAGCTCGTCGACGACGCCTCGTGCGCGTAGGCGTGCGGGGTAAAGGGTATTCCGGCGCGCACTAACGCCACCGTCGCCGGCGTGCCGGCGCTGCCCTCCACCCGTCTGGCCACCGTCAGTGCGCGCGGAGCAGTTGCATCGACGCGGCCGGAACGAGGAACTGGTCGCCGGGGGCGTGCTCGATGACCGCGTCGCTCAGGTCGTCGTGGCTGGAGTCCCAGAGCAGCGAGTACGACGTGACGCCCGTGTGCACGGGCAGCGTCACCGTCACCTCTTCCTCCCGGCCCTGCACGATCAGCAGGATGCGGTTGAACTCCTCGTGCTCCGGGGTGCTCGCCGCCAGGTACTGCAGGGTGCGCTCCTTGGACGAGTGCCAGTCGTCCTCGGACATGGACCGGCCCTCCACGTTGTACCAGTCCATCTCGCTGGCACTGAGTGTCGTCTCGCCGGGGCGTCCGAACCGCACCGGGCGCAGCGCCGGGTTTTCACGGCGCAGCTGGAGCAGACGCCGGGTCACCCGATGCAGGTCTTCCTGCCAGTCGTCGAGGTCCCAGTTCAGCCAGGTGAGCTCGCTGTCGTGGCAGTAGGCGTTGTTGTTGCCCCGCTGGCTGCGCCCGAATTCGTCGCCCGCGGTGATCATCGGCACGCCGGCCGAGAGCAGCAGGGTGGCGAGGAGGTTGCGCATGGCCTTGCGCCGGGCGGTCAGGATGTCCCGGTTGCGGGTCGGGCCCTCCGCGCCGTGGTTGAACGAGTTGTTCGAGTCGGTGCCGTCCCGGTTCGACTCGCCGTTGCCCACGTTGTGCTTGACGTTGTACGACGTCAGGTCGGCGATGGTGAAACCGTCGTGGGCGGTGATGAAGTTGAGCGAGGCGAGCGGGCCGCGCTCGCGGGAGAACGTGTTCGCCGAACCGGCCAGGCGGGTCGCGAAGCGTCCGATGCCGCTGCCGGGGTGTCCGTCGCGGGCAGCCGCGAGGTCGGTCAGCCAGAACGAGCGCATGCGGTCGCGGTAGCGGTCGTTCCACTCGGTCCACCCGTCGGGGAAGTTGCCGGTCTGCCAGCCGCCCATCCCCACGTCCCAGGGTTCGGCGATGAGCTTGACCCTGGAGAGTTCCGGGTCGGCCTGGATTTCGGCGAGCAGTGTGCTGTCCCGCTGGAATTCGACGTTTTCGTCACGGGCGAGGGTGGCGGCCAGGTCGAAGCGGAAGCCGTCGATCTGCACCTCATTCGCCCAGTAGCGCAGCGAGTCGAGCACGAGGCGCCGGGGAACGTCGTGGGAGACGTTCAGCGTGTTGCCGCAGCCTGTCACGTCGATGTAGCCGCCGGCACTGTTCTGCCGGTAATAGGCGGCGTTGTCGATGCCGCGCAGGCTGCTGACCGGGCCGTTCGGACCCTCCTCGGCGGTGTGGTTGTAGACCACGTCGAGGATGACCTCGAGGCCGGCTTCGTGCAACAGCTTGACCATGCCCTTGAACTCCCGGAGCACCGCCTCGGGACCGGCAGCCTGGGACGCCTGGGTGGCGTAGTCGGCGTGCGGGGAGAAGAAATTGAAGGTGTTGTATCCCCAGTAATTGGTCAGGCCCTGCTTGATCAGGCGCTGCTCGGACACGAACGCCTGCACCGGGAGCAGCTCGATCGAGGTCACGCCGAGGTTCTTCAAATAGTCGATCGTCGACTCGTGGGCCAGCCCCGCATAGGTGCCGCGCAGGTGCGCGGGCACCGAGGGGCTGAGGTTGGTCAGGCCACGCACGTGGGCCTCGTAGACCACCGTGTGGTCCAGGGCGATCCTCGGCTTGACCGAACCGGCCCAGTCGAACTCGCCGTCGACGACCGCGGACTGCCACTGGTCGGGGCCGACCCGCACGAGTCCCCGGGAATACGGCTCGATCAGTGTTTTCTCGGGGTGGAAGGAGTTGCGGGGTGCGGTCGGGCCGGAGACCCGGATTCCGTAGCGGCGTCCGGGGGAGAGGGTGCGGGACCGACCGGTCCAGACGCCGTGCTCATCCTTGACCATGGGGACGGTCTTGATGATCCAATTGGGATCGGTGGCGTCGAAGATGCACAGGTCGATGGCGTCGGCGGTCTCCGACCACACGCGGAGTTCGCCGCCGTGGGTCGTGACACGCACGCCGAGGTTGCGCAGGGGATCAGGCGGTGTCATGCGTTCTAGAGTAATGAGTGCGGAAGCAGAGTTTTACCACGGTGGGACTCGCCGGAATCGAGCGAGCGCGGAAGGAAGTCAGATGGCTGTCTATCTGGACCATGCGGCCACCACACCCATGCTGCCCGACGCCATTGAGGCCTATGTGCGGGCGCTGGCCGTGGTGGGCAACCCCGCATCCGTCCACAGCCAGGGGCAGAACGCGAAACGGATGCTCGAGGAGGCCCGCGAGCAGGTCGCCGCCAGCCTCGGCTGCGACCCGATCGAAGTGGTCTTCACCGGCGGCGGCACCGAGGCGATCAACCTCGGCATCAAGGGGCTGTTCTGGGCCAGGCAGCCGCGCAACCGCATCCTCGTGCCCGGCGGGGAACACCATGCCACCATGGACACCGTCGAGTGGCTCGAACACCATGAGGGCGCCGTGGTCGAGTGGCTGCCGCTGGACGCGCTCGGCCGGATCGACCTGGCCGCGGTGGCAGCCGCCATCGCCGCGAACCCCGACGACGTGGCCCTCGTCACACTGCTCAGCGCCAACAATGAGGTCGGCACCCTGCAGCCCGTCGCCGAGGTCGCCGCGCTCGCCGCGGCCCACGGCATCCCCGTGCACGTGGACGCGGTGGCGGCCTACGGGCATGTCCCGATCGACTTCCAGGCACTCAGCCGGGCCGGCGTGGCCGCGCTCAGCGTCTCGGCGCACAAGATCGGCGGCCCGGTGGGGATCGGTGCGCTCGCGCTCTCCCGCCGGGCGACGGTCGAGCCGCTGCTGCACGGCGGCGGCCAACAGCGCCAGGTGCGTAGTGGCACCCAGGACGTCGCGGCGGCCGTGGCGTTCGCGGTCGCGGCGAACACCCTGCAGGATCTGTCGGTGGAGAACGCCCGGGTCGCCGCGCTGCGCGAGCGCCTCGTCACCGGGGCCTGCGCATCCGTGCCCTCGGTCGTGGTGAACGGCGACCCGAACCCGGCGAACCGCCTGCCCGGCACCGCCCACTTCAGCTTCCCGGGGTGCGAGGGAGACTCGCTTCTCTTCCTTCTCGACGTGGCCGGCATCTCGGTGTCCACGGGCTCCGCCTGCCAGGCGGGCGTGCCGGAGCCCTCGCATGTGCTCCGGGCCATGGGCCGGAGTGAGGTGGAGGCACGCGGTGCCCTGCGGATCACCCTCGGGCGCACCAGCACAACGGCCGACGTCGACGCCCTGCTCGCCGCGCTTCCCTCCGCGCATGCCCGGGCGGCCAAGGCCGGCCTGGCAGATCGGGTCCCGGGGCGCTAGACATTTGATCCCGACACCTGTAAGTTATTTCTAACAGGTAGAGGATGCGCGGGGGAGGCGAAGGCTATGTCGGTCGACGACGAGATCGCCCGGCTCGCGGCCCTCGCCAACCCGCACCGGTTCAGAATCATCGCCCTGCTCGCGGAGGAGTCCCTCCACGTCAGCGAGCTCGCCCGCCGGCTGGGGATGTCCCGGGCCCTGCTGTACATGCACCTCCAACGTCTCGAGGCGGCCGGTTACGTCACCGGGCATCTCGAACTCTCCGACGACGGCAAGGCCCTGAAGTTCTTCGAGGTCGTTCCGTTCGAGGTCACCACCAACGTCGCAAGCATCGCTGCGGCGGTCGCAGCCGACACAGAAAGCACACACTGATGGACAACATTCCCTGGTTCGCCTGGATCGCCATTGTCGGTATCATCGCCGGCGTCACCTCGAGCATCGTCGCGGCCGTGCTGCGGTCGCGTGAGAAGCAGGCGGAGTTCGCCGGTGCGGCGGACCTCCACGGCCTCGTCGAACAGGGCACCGCGAGCAACCAGGCCGTGCTCGACCGGCTCGACCTGCTGGACATCCGTCTCGCCGCGATCGAGCGCACCCTGACCGACATCCCCTGACCCTGGCTCGAGGAAGCGGTCGCACGCAGTTGCCCGTTGCGCGGGTGCTGCGCCGCTTCGCGCCGGGCACGCCATGCGCGCAACGGCGCAGCACCCGCACACAGGTGACGCGCGTGAGAGTGCCCGTTCCGGTCGAGAGCGACCGCTGCGGCGGGCACTCTCGACCGGAACGGGCACCCTCGTGTAAGTCCCCGCCCTCACCGACTCGAGGGAGCATGCCTCGCCCGCGTTGGCCAATCCGCCCGGCCCGATTACACTCGACGGGTGAAGGTTTTGGCAGCAATGAGCGGTGGGGTCGACTCCGCCGTCGCCGCAGCCCGCATGGTCGAGGCGGGACACGAGGTGGTCGGGGTTCACCTGGCTCTCAGCCGGATGCCTGGCACCCTGCGCACCGGCAGTCGAGGTTGCTGCACCGTCGAGGATTCGATGGATGCCCAGCGCGCCGCCAACATCATCGGCATTCCCTACTATGTCTGGGATTTCTCCGAACGCTTCAAGCTCGACGTGGTCGACGACTTCATCGCCGAATACGCCGCCGGCCGCACCCCCAACCCCTGCATGCGCTGCAACGAGCGCATCAAGTTCGCCGCCCTCCTCGAGAAGGCCCTCGACCTCGGTTTCGATGCCGTCGCCACCGGCCACTACGCCACGATCGTGACGGATGCCGACGGCAATCGCGAGCTGCACCGCGCCAGCGCCTGGGCCAAGGACCAGTCCTACGTGCTGGGCGTCCTCACCCAGGAGCAGCTGGCGCACTCGATGTTCCCGCTGGGCGCCACACCGTCCAAGGCCGAGGTGCGCGCCGAGGCCGCCGAACGCGGTTTCTCGGTGGCGAACAAGCCCGACTCCTACGACATCTGCTTCATCCCCGACGGCGACACCCGGGGCTGGCTGGCCGAGCGGGTCGCGCCGGCGACCGGGGACATCCTGGACCGTGACGGCAACACCCTCGGCCGGCACGAGGGTGCGGCCGCGTTCACCGTCGGGCAGCGCAAGGGACTGCAGATCGGCACCCCCGCTGCCGACGGCAAGCCCCGGTTCGTGCTCGAGGTGCGCCCGATCTCCAACACGGTCGTGGTGGGGCCGAAAGAGGCCCTCGCGATCGGGGAGATCGCCGGCACGAAGTTCACCTGGTGCGGCGTCGCCCCCGCACACCCGGAGATCGCCTTCGACTGCCACGTGCAGATCCGCGCGCATGCCGACCCGGTACCTGCCGTGGCGCAGGTGGTTGCGGTTTCGGCCGACTCCACCGCCGAGACCAGCGCCAGCCACGGGACCGGTACCGGCACCGAACTCGTGATCACTCCGGCCGAGCCGCTGACCGGAGTTGCCCCCGGGCAGACCGCCGTTGTGTACCTCGGCACCCGCGTGCTCGGCCAGTGCACGATCGACCGCACGGTCAGCGCCGTCGAATCGGCCGAAGACAGCACGATCGACAGCGCCGTCACCGTCGATGCGTGACGCCGAGCAGGATTCCACTGCGGCCGCTGCCCTGCACACCGCCGCCGCTGAGGTCGGCGACCTGACTCAGCGCATCCTGGAAGCCCGCGACGCGTACTACGACCGCAACGAGGTCGTCATCTCCGATGCTGAGTACGACGAGCTGGTGGGCCGTCTCGCCGATTTCGAGCGTGAGTTTCCCGAGCTGGCCAGCCAGGACAGCCCCACCCAGACCGTGGGTGGCCGGGCCGAGACCAGCCTGTTCGACCCGGTGACGCACGCCGAGCGCATGCTCAGCCTCGACAACGTGTTCTCGATCGGCGAATTCGCACTCTGGGCCGCGAAGGTCGAACGCGACGCCGCGCGGCCCGTGCACTATCTCTGTGAGCTGAAGATCGACGGGCTCGCGATCAACCTCCGCTACGAGCACGGGGTGCTGGTCAGCGCCGCCACCCGCGGCGACGGCGTCGTCGGCGAGGACGTCACGGAGAATGTCGCCTGGGTGCCCGGCATCCCGGGAAAACTCGAGGGTACCGGACACCCCGATCTGATGGAGGTGCGCGGCGAGGTCTTCTTCCCGGTTGCCGCCTTCCTCGAGCTCAACGCCGCACAGGTCGCCGCCGGCGAACGTGTGTTCGCGAACCCCCGCAACGCCGCGGCCGGCTCCCTGCGCCAGAAGGCGGAGGGCAAGGCCCCGGAACCACTCCGCCTGATGCGGGCCCGGCTCGGCCGGCTCCGGATGCTGGTACACGGCATCGGTGCGTGGGCCAGCCCGCCGGTCGCAGCCCAATCCGGCGTCTACGACCTGTTGCACGGCTGGGGTCTGCCCACCAGCTCCTACTTCCGGGTGAAACCGTCCGCGGCGCTCGCGGCGGAGTTCATCGAGTACTACGGCGAGCACCGGGCCAGCGTGGACCACGAGATCGACGGCATCGTGATCAAGGTCGACGAGTTGGCACTGCATGCCGAGCTCGGCGCCACCAGTCGCGCGCCGCGGTGGGCGATCGCGTACAAGTACCCGCCGGAGCAGGTCAACACGAAGCTGCTCGACATCGTCGTCAGCGTGGGCCGCACCGGTCGCGCCACCCCGTTCGCCGTGATGCGCAAGGTCCGCGTCGCCGGTTCCGAGGTGCGCCAGGCCACTCTGCACAATCAGGACGTGGTCAAGGCCAAGGGCATCCTGATCGGCGACACCGTCGTGTTGCGCAAGGCCGGCGACGTCATCCCCGAGGTGCTCGGCCCGGTGCTCGAACTGCGGGACGGCACCGAATTCGCGTTCATCATGCCGGCGGACTGCCCGGAGTGCGGCACGCCGCTCGCCCCCGCCAAAGAGGGCGACATCGACCTGCGCTGCCCGAACGCGCGCAGCTGCCCGGCGCAGGTGCGCGGCCGGGTCGAGCACATCGGATCCCGCGGCGCCCTCGACATCGAGGTGCTCGGCGAGGTCGCCGCCGCTGCCCTGACCCAGCCCACCCGTCCAGCCGAGCCGCCCCTTCCCACCGAAGCCGGCCTGTTCGACCTCACCCTCGATGACCTGCTGCCGATCGAGGTCATCGTGCGCGACGCCGAGACCGGGCTGGCCAAGGAGGAGGAGGACGGCTCCGTGCGGTTGCGCACGCCGTTCCGGCGCAACCCCACGGCCGCCGAGAAGAAGCAGGGTGTGGCGGGCGCGCAGCCATCGTCCAGTGCCCTCAAGCTGCTGCGCGAGATCGATCTGGCGAAGACCAAGCCGCTCTGGCGGCTCCTGGTGGCCCTGAACATCCGTCACGTCGGGCCGGTGGCGGCGCGTGCCCTGGCCGGACACTTCGGCTCGATCGACCTGATCCGGGCCGCATCGCGCGAGGAGCTCGCGCAGGTCGACGGTGTGGGTGGCATCATCGCCGACGCGATCCTCGCCTGGTTCGAGGTGGACTGGCACCGGGACATCGTTGAGCAGTGGACCCGGGCCGGCGTTCAGTTCACGACCCCGGGACATCCCGGTCCGGGAGCCGCGGCCGCCGCCGGGGGAGTGCTGGCCGGCCTCACGGTCGTGGCGACCGGGTCGATCGAGGGCTACACCCGTGAAGAGGCGCAGGAAGCGATCATCTCCGCGGGTGGCAAATCGGCCTCGAGCGTGTCCAAGAACACCGACTTCGTCGCCGCGGGGCCGGGTGCCGGGTCGAAGCTCGCCAAGGCCGAGACGCTCGGCCTGCGCATCCTCGACGCAGCCCAGTTCCGTCTGCTCGTCACCGAGGGTCCGGCCGCGCTGGCCGAGACGTCCGCGGAGACGTCCGCGGAGACGACCGTGGAGACCGACCCGGCCTGATTCAGTCGGTCTCCGGGGTCGGCACCTCGGATCTGTCCACCCAGCCGAGCACCATCCGGGTGAACAGGTCCGCGTTCTCGATGCTCCAGACGTGGTGCATGCCGGGGGCGATCCAGGTTCGCGTCTGCGGCAGGTGGGAGACCAGCAGGGGGAAGCTGTCCCGAACGAGGTGCGACTCCCTCTCGCCCGCGACCGCCAGCAGCGGGCCGTGGTAGCCGCCGAGACCCTCCGGGGCGCCGCCGCGGTTCACGTCGTCGAACACGCGCCGGGCGTTGTCGGCGCGCAGGCTCAGCCCGTGCTCGACGAACAGGTCGACCGCGTCGGCGGGCAGGCCGAAGGCCTTCGCCTGGGCTCGCCAGTACCAGGGTCGGTCCCAGAGCGGCAGTTGCAGGGAGTTCAGGAACCGGGCCAGGCCGTGCACGCCGGTGAGCGGAACGCCGGAGACCAGGCACGAGCGCAGCAGGGCCGGGTGCCGGGCCATGACGTGGGTGGCGACCAGACCACCCAGGGATAGCCCCACCAGGTGGGCCCGGCCGCCGCGCGCGTGGGCGGCGATGATGCCGGCCACATCGTCCGCGGCCTGACCGAGGGAACGCCAGTCCTCGCCGGCCCGAGTGCCGAACCCCGGCAGATCCGGGGTCAGCAGGTGTCGACCCTGCAGACCCTCGACCTGGGGCTGCCAGGACCAGGACGCGACATTTCCGCCGTGCAGGAACACGATGGTGTCGGTCCCGGCGGCATCAGCCCCGTGTTCGAGGGGATAGCGGGCCTCCGGGGTGGAGCGTGCGTCGCTCATGCGAGTGCCTCCGTCGTCTCGGTGAGCCAGGCGAGTTCCGCTTCGGCATGCAGGATGCCGTTCCGCAGGGTCGCGAGGCGCAGTCCGTGCCCGAGGTCGTCCTCGGCGCGGTGGCCGGCTTCCCGCCGGGCCTGTTCCTGTTCGATCACGGAGTGCAGTCCGGCCAGCAGGGCGGTGGCCTGACTGTGGCGTGCGTCGAGCACCGCACGCGTGGCCGGTATGCCCAGTGCGCCGACGAAGAACAGCCGCATCAGGAACGTGTCGTGCGGCGTTTCCGGTTCCAGTGGTGAGCGCAGCCACTCGGCCAGGGACGCGCGCCCGGCCGGCGTGATGTGGTGTTCGCGCCGGTCGGGGCGCCCCTCCTGTGGGATGACCAGGGCCTCGGCGAGACCGTCGGTCACCAGTGCCGCCAGCGTGCGGTAGATCTGGGACTGGTCGGCCGACCAGAAATGGGCGACGGATGCCTCGATGCTCTTTTTGAGGTCGTACCCGGTCATCGGGGTGAGGTCCAGGATGCCCAGCAGAGCCATTTTCAACGTCATGCGTATATAAGATCACACCTATAGCAGATCAAGCAAGTATCAATTGTGGTGCTTGTGCCCCCCCGATCGGGGGTTGTGCATCCCCGCTATGGGGGCACGAGCGTGCCGTGCGTTTCAGTAGTCTGGAGGGGCAACGCTTGTCTTTTTGAGGTCGAGCTGATCGCTGCTCGGTGTTCGTGAGGGGACGTACCCAGGTTTGCTGTTGGAAGCGGCGGTTCTGACTGTCTCTCTGGCTCTCAATGGAGTCAGTGAGACCTTTGAAGTGCACGCTCTCAGCAACGCCGTCCAGGGCCAACCGGTGCCGAACCGGGGTGCCGAACCTGCCGCCGCGGACCCGCTCTGGCTGAACCTGTCGGCGCGCGCCGGCACGTCGGTCGGGGTGCCTGCTGCCGGCGACCCGATGGTGTCCGCGCAACCGATCGCCTCCGGCCGGCAGTCCGCCACGGTCGTCACTGCGGAATCCGTGCGTCGGATGACCGGTACGAGTCTTCTGGTCGGCCTGTCCGGCCTGTCGGTCGCCGACCTGTCTGCTTTCGTCGGGCAGTCACCGGGTCAGCTGGACTCCCTGCTCGCTTCGCCGCCGGCAGCATCCGAGGTTGCGGGCCTGTGGAACGAGCTGAGCGGAGCCGAACGGTCATCGCTGCTGGCCGCCGCCCCGAAACTGGTCGGCAATCTGGAGGGCGTGCCCTTTCGCGAGCGGGGCCGTGCCAATTCCCGCTACCTCACGCAGAGTCTCGCCTCCGTCACCCAGAGACTCGCCGAAGCCACCGACGACGCCGAGCGCGCGGAGCTCAGCCGTGAACTCGACGTGCTGACCCAGGTCAAGGCGGCCCTGCGCACTCCCGCCGGAGCGCCCCGTCGTTCCCTGATCCTCCTCGACCCGTCGGGTGGCGGTCGGGCCGCGATCGCCCTCGGTAATCCGGACAGTGCCGATTTCATCAGCTATCTCGTGCCCGGCATGAACTACGGCGTCGAGCCGCAGATGGTCAACTGGACCGATACGGCCGACGCGGTCTACGCCGAGCAGACCCGGGTGCTGCAGGAGCAGGCGAACGCGGCCGGGCAGGGAGCGACCCGGTCGACCGTGGCCACCATCGCCTGGATCGGCTACGAGGCACCGGACCTGTTCAATGTGGGGGGAACGGGTCTGGCGGAAGCCGGTGCGGACTTCCTGGAGCAGTCCGTTCTCGGTATCGAGGCGGACCGCGGCTCGCGCAAGCCCTTCGTCTCCCTCGTCGCCCACTCCTATGGGTCGACCGTGGCGCTCACGGCCCTGGCCCGGGGCACGTTCGGGGTGGACGCGCTCGTGCTCGTGGGTTCCCCGGGCAGTCAGGTGCAGTCCGTGGACAGCCTGAACGTGGCCCGGCGGAACGTCTATGTGGGCAGTGCGGATTGGGACCCGACCGTGAACAGCGCGTTCTTCGGCAGCGATCCCGGTGCGAAATCCTACGGGGCGAACACCCTCGGCGTCTCCGGATCGTACGACCGGAGCACCGGTGACTGGCTGACCGGATCGGTCGGCCACAATGCCTATTTCGATCTCGGCAGCGAGTCCCTGCACAACATGGCGCTGATCGGCACGGGCAACGCGGATCTTGTCACCGACGGCTCCGAATAGAATTGGGGAATCCACCCCCGACGATCGTACGGAGCAACATGTCTGAAATCACGGCCGAGCAGGTTGCCCATTTGGCAAACCTTGCGCGGATCGACCTCAGCTCTGAGGAGATCACCCGCCTCACCTCGGAACTCGGCCAGATCGTTGACTCGGTCGCCAAGGTAGCCGAAGTGGCCACGCCGGACGTGCCGGCGACGAGCCACCCGATGCCGCTGACCAACGTCTTCCGCGCCGACACGGTCGTTCCCTCGCTCACGGTCGAACAGGCCCTTTCCGGGGCTCCCGACAGGGACGGCGACAAGTTCCGCGTGCCCGCAATCCTGGACGAGGAGTAACCATGACCAACGTGATCAAGCTGTCCGCTTCCGCTCTCTCCGAGCTTCTGTCCGATCGGTCCGTCAGTTCCGTCGAGGTGACCCAGGCTCACCTGGATCGCATCGAGGCCATCGACACCGGCGTGCACGCTTTCCTGCACGTGTCCGGCGAGGCCGCGCTTGCCGCCGCCGCCCGCGTCGACGCCCGCCGGGCCGCCGGTGAGGTGCTCGGACCGCTTGCCGGGGTGCCCATCGCCATCAAGGACGTGCTCGCCACCATCGACATGCCCTCGACCGCCGGTTCCAGGATTCTCGAGGGCTGGATTCCGCCCTACGACGCCACCGTGGTCAAGCGCGTGCGGGACGCCGGACTGATCCCTCTCGGCAAGACCAACATGGACGAATTCGCGATGGGTTCGTCGACCGAGTTCTCCGCCTACGGCCCGACGCACAACCCGTGGGACTTCGACCGGATTCCCGGCGGCTCCGGCGGTGGCTCCGCGGCCGCGGTCAGCTCCTTCGAGGCGCCGCTCGCGCTCGGCAGTGACACCGGCGGCTCGATCCGCCAGCCGGCCGCCGTCACCGGGTCGGTCGGCGTCAAGCCGACGTACGGCGGCGTGTCCCGCTATGGCTCGATCGCTCTCGCATCCTCTCTGGACCAGGTCGGCCCGGTCACCCGCACGGTGCTCGACGCCGCACTGCTGCACGACGTGATCGGCGGGCACGACCCGCTCGACTCCACGTCGCTCACGGATTCCTGGCCGTCGATGGCCGCCGCGGCCCGCTCCGGCCTCGCCGACGGCGCCCTCAAGGGGGTGCGGGTCGGTGTGATCAAGGAGTTGAACGGCGATGGATTCCAGGCCGGCGTCTCGCAGCGCTTCACCGAAACCCTCGCGCTGCTCTCAGCGGCCGGCGCCGAGATCGTCGAGGTCAGCGCCCCGAACTTCGAGTACGCGATCGCCGCCTACTACCTGATTCTCCCGGCTGAGGCGTCGAGCAACCTGGCGCGCTTCGACTCGGTTCGCTTCGGCATCCGGGTCAACCCGGAAGACGGCCCCCTGACCAGCGAGCGGGTCATGGCGGCCACGCGCGACGCGGGCTTCGGCCCCGAGGTCAAGCGCCGCATCATCCTCGGCACCTACGCCCTCAGCGCCGGCTACTACGACGCGTACTACGGCAGCGCGCAGAAGGTGCGCACCCTGATCCAGCGGGACTTCGACGCGGCCTTCGCGAAGGTCGACGTGCTGGTGTCGCCCAGTGCACCGACCACCGCGTTCAAGTTCGGCGAGAAGATGGCCGATCCGATGGCCATGTACCTCAACGACGTCACCACGATCCCGGCCAACCTGGCCGGCGTGCCCGGAATGAGCCTGCCGATGGGTCTCGCACCCGAAGACGGACTGCCGGTGGGCCTGCAGATCATGGCGCCCGCGAAAATGGATGCCCGTCTCTACAGCTTCGGAGCGGCCGTCGAGGCGCTGCTCGAAGCATCCTGGGGGCACACGCTCCTCAGCCAGGCGCCGGACCTGGCGTCGACAGAAAAGATCACACGCGCCGCGTTCACAAGCACAGAGGGAGCCATCTGATGAAGAAGGCCGAACTGATGGATTACGACAAGGCCCTGGAGCTGTTCGAGCCGGTGCTCGGCTTCGAGGTGCACGTCGAGCTCAACACCAAGACCAAGATGTTCTGCGGCTGTGCCAACGAATTCGGCCAGGGTGCCAACACGAACACCTGCCCGACCTGCCTGGGCCTGCCCGGCGGGCTGCCGCAGGTGAACGCGCAGGCCATCGAGTCCAGTATCCGGCTGGGGCTCGCCCTCGGCTGCGAGATCGCGGAGTACTCGCGGTTCGCGCGCAAGAACTACTTCTACCCGGACACGGCGAAGAACTTCCAGACCTCGCAGTACGACGAGCCGATCGCGTTCAACGGTCAGCTCACGATCGAACTGGAGAGCGGACGCCAGGTCACGGTCGACATCGAGCGCGCCCACATGGAGGACGACGCCGGCAAGCTCACCCACGTGGGTGGGGCGACCGGCCGCATCCAGGGCGCCGACTACTCGCTGGTCGACTACAACCGCGGCGGCGTGCCGTTGGTCGAGATCGTCACCCAGATGATCGAGGGCGGTGAGGCCGACTCGCCCGAGATCGGCCGCACCTACGTCGCCGCCATCCGCGAGATCGTCAAGGCGCTCGGCGTCTCCAACGCCCGGATGGAAGAGGGCAACGTGCGCTGCGACGCGAACGTGTCCCTTCGCCCGCGCGGCTCGAACGTGCTCGGCACGCGCACCGAGACCAAGAACGTGAACTCGCTGCGGTCGGTCGAACGGGCCGTGCGCTACGAGATCCAGCGCCAGGCGGCGCTCCTGCACGCGGGCGGGACCATCACCCAGGAGACCCGGCACTGGCACGAAGACACCGGCATCACCTCGGCCGGCCGGCCCAAGTCCGACGCCGACGACTACCGGTACTTCCCGGAGCCCGACCTCGTCCCCGTGGCCCCGTCGCGGGAGTGGGTGGAAGAACTCCGCGCCACCCTGCCCGAGCCTCCGGCCGCCCGCCGCAAGCGGCTCCAGGCCGACTGGGGCTTCGCCGACCTCGAATTCCAGGATGTCGTCAACTCCGACCTCCTCGACGCCGTGGAAGCCACCATCGCGGCCGGTGCCGCAGCACAGGCCGCCCGCAAGTGGTGGACCGGCGAGGTCGCCCGCCTCGCGAACGTCTCCGGCGTCTCAGCCGACTCGCTCGTGCAGCCGGCGCAGGTCGCGGCCCTGATCGAGCTGGTCGTGGCCGGCACCCTGACCGACCGACTGGCCCGGCAGGTGCTCGAGGGTGTCATCGCCGGCGAGGGAACTCCGCTCGAGGTTGTCGAATCCCGGGGTCTGGCGGTCGTCTCCGACGACGGTGCGCTCATCGTCGCGATCGACGAGGCTCTCGCTGCCCAGCCGGACGTCCTCGCGAAAATCCGTGATGGCAAGGTGCAGGCGGCCGGGGCCGTGATCGGCGCCGTGATGAAGGCCATGCGGGGACAGGCGGATGCCGCCCGTGTGCGCGAGCTCGTGCTGGAGCGGGCCGGAACGGCCGAGTAATGGGCCTGCGGAACAGGCGCGGGCCCGCCACCGGGCGCACCGCTTCCGGGGCCGGCGCGCTCGGCGTCGGTGCGCAGGTTGTCGTGCGCCTGGACCGCGTGCGCTATCCGGACGCCACCGCGGAGGACCCGAGCGGCGTGATCGTGGCGGCCGGCGAACTCGACGGGGCGGCACTCTACGCCCCCGTGTCCGGGCGTGAGGCCGTGTGGGTCGTGCAGTTCGACGAACCCTTCTTCGGCCTCGACGGATCGGGCCCGCACGCGTCGGCCCGGGTCGCTCAGAGCTCACTCGACGCCGCCCCCGAGGCATGAGCGTCGTGGAGCAGGAACGTCCGGCGTCTTCCCAGGAGATTCGTCGCTGGCGACGGTATCTCGCCGACGAACGGGCCGAGGCGACCGTCTACCGTGACCTGGCCGGGCGTCGCTCCGGGGAGGAACGGGAGATCTTGCTCGCCCTCGCCGATGCCGAGGGTCGCCATGAGGCGCACTGGCGACGCCTGCTGGGCGACCAGGTCGGGCCGCCCCGTCGCGGAGCCCTGCGCACCCGGTTCCTGGGACTGCTGGCCCGACGCTTCGGCTCGGTGTTCGTGCTCGCCCTCGCCCAGCGTGCCGAGGCCCGCTCACCGTACGACGCAGACGCGGACGCCACCGAGACCATGGCGGCCGACGAGCGCATCCACGAGGAGGTCGTGCGCGGGCTGGCCGCCCGCGGTCGTCAGCGTCTGGCGGGAACCTTCCGGGCCGCCGTGTTCGGGATCAACGACGGTCTCGTCAGCAACCTGGCTCTGGTGCTGGGCATCGGCGCCACTGGAGTGCCCGCCGCGACCATCCTCTTCACCGGTATCGCCGGCCTCCTGGCGGGGGCTCTGTCGATGGGTGCAGGCGAGTACGTGTCGGTGCGGTCGCAGCGGGAACTCCTCGAGGCGTCCACGCCGAACCCGGCGTCCCGGAGCGTCCTGTCCCACCTCGATCTGGCCGCGAACGAGCTGACCCTGGTCTATCGAGCGCAGGGGATGTCTCCGGAGAAGGCAGAGATCCATGCGCGTGAGGTGCTGCGCACAGTGGCCATCGCCACCGGCCCGGTCGAGGTCAGGGCGACCGGCGGCCTGGCCCCGGCGGTGGACGAGCATGAAGCCATCGGCACCGGCATCGGCGCAGCCACGTCGAGCTTCTGCTTCTTCGCCTCCGGGGCGATCCTGCCCGTGCTGCCGTACCTGTTCGGCTTCGAGGGGATCACCGCGGTGATCATCGCCGCTGTACTCGTGGGGCTCGCGCTGTTGGCCACTGGTGCCACCGTCGGGCTCCTGTCCGGTGGGCCGCCCTGGCGCCGCGCCATCCGTCAGCTCATCATCGGGTTCGGCGCCGCCGGCGTCACCTACCTCCTCGGACTCGTCTTCGGAACGTCGATCGCCTAGCCCCGGTGGTTGAGCTCGTCGAAACCCGGTGGTTGAGCCTGTCGAAACCCGGTGGTTGAGCCTGTCGAAACCCGGTGGTTGAGCCTGTCGAAATCCGGTGGTTGAGCCTGTCGAAACCCGGTGGATCCGTCGTCACGCAACTGCGGAGATTTTCGGGAATCGCCGGTTCTGCTGGCCCGGTGATCGGCGTGTCGCGAAAATCTCCGAGGTTACCGCGGTCGGCGACGACGGATGCCGGTGGCACCCCTACCGAGGCCGGCGCACCGGGTCTCGACGAGCTCGACCACCGGGTCTCGACAAGCTCGACCACCGGGTCTCGCCGGGGCCGAGAAGGTGACCCGGTAGCCCTGCCGCCGCCTACGGCCGGCGCGGGTCTCGGCCGGTCAGGGCAAGCAGCCGGTGCTGCAGGGGTGCGTTCTCATCGGCCGGCACCGCCGAGGCGAAGAGGCCGCTGGCCTCGAGGGTGTCCCGTTGCGCCTCGAACACCGTCCACACCCCGGCGACCAGGTCGGCGTCCAACGTCTCGTCGGCATCCGTGGCCCGGGCCAGGTCCCAGGAATGGATCGTGACGTCGGAGACCTGCTCGCGCAGATAGTCGGCTGCTGTCACGGTGTCATACGACAGGGTCACCGGGGCGTCCGCCGGTGTCGCCGCCCAGGCTTCGGCTGCCCGTGCCGAATGGGTGGCCCACTCCGTCGTCAGGTCCGGGCCCAGCGGGGCGAGGGAGCGCCGGGCGTCGAGCACGGACAGGCCGCCCAGTAGCGGAGCGACCCACTGTTGCTCGAGCACCACGTGCCGCACGAGGTCGGTCACGGTCCACTCGGTGTCGGGGGTGGAGGCGTTCCACTCGGTGATCAGGTGCAGGCGGGCGGCGAACTCGTCGGCGGCCAGTTTCTGGAGTGCGATCCAGTCGTGCATGTATGGGACTCCCTGTGTGGTGCGGTGGCTCTGGGTGAAACGGTGACACTCTTCAAACGGTACAACCGGCGTCCGCCGCCTCGCATTCCGGCTGCGGCGGAGGCGTCGTTCTCCGATAGCGCAAACGCGAGCAGGGCGCCACCGGCTGTCGCGCCCTGTCACCGGTCCGGGTTAGGGTCTCTCCATGGGCAGGCAGGACGGCAGTGATCGCACGGTCTCGACCGACGCGGTCGACGACAGCACGGCGACCCTGCTTCACATCGACCTGGACGCGTTCTTCGCGTCGGTGGAACTGCTCGACCACCCCGAGTTGGTCGACCGTCCCGTGATCGTGGGGCACCGCTCCGGCCGCTCGGTGGTCACGGCGGCGAACTACGTCGCCCGGCGCTACGGCGTCAATTCGGCCATGCCCATGGCCATCGCCCTGCGGCGCTGCCCCTCGGCGGTGGTGCTCGAACCGCACATGAGCCGGTACAAGGACTACTCCGCCCGGGTGATGCGCATCTTCGGCGACTTCACCCCCCTGGTCGAGCAGCTCGGCATCGACGAGGCCTTCCTGGACGTGGCAGGGGCGCGCCGCCTGCACGGCTCTCCGGCCGAGATCGGGGCGCAGATCCGGGCCCGGGTCGTGGCCGAGACCGGGCTGACCTGCTCGGTCGGCGCGGCCAGCACGAAGTTCGTCGCCAAGATGGCCTCGGGCCGGGCGAAACCCAACGGCCTGCTTGTGGTGCCGGCCGACGACACCCTCGCGTTCCTGCATCCGCTGCCCGTCGCCGCTCTCTGGGGGGTCGGCGCCACGACCGAGCAGACCCTGATCGGGCAGGGACTGCGCACCATCGGTGACCTGGCCGCCATCCCGCTGGCTGCACTGCAGAAAAGCGTGGGTGAGGCCTCGGGGCGCAAGCTGCATGATCTGGCCTGGGGGAGAGATCCGCGGGCCGTCACGGTGGAACACGAGGAGAAGAGTGTCGGTCACGAGGTCACCTTCGAACACGACGTGACGGATGTCGCCCGGCTCCGCAGCGAACTGCTGCGGCAGTCCGACGCCGTGGCGGCCCGGCTGCGCCGCGCCGGCCTCGTCGGCCGCTGCGTGGTGCTCAAGCTGCGTTACGCGGACTTCAGTACCGTCACCCGCTCGCGCACACTCGCCGAGCCGACCGATGTGGGCCGCCGCATCTACGAGGAGGCGGCAGCCAGTTTCGGGGTGCTCGCGGCCCGGGGAATCCGGGTGCGCCTGATCGGTGTGCGCGTCGAACAGCTCAGCGACGGCGACGGCGCCGGGGTGGCCCTGTGGGACCCCGACGACGACTGGCGCGGCGCGGAACGGGCGGTGGACTCGCTGACGGCCCGGTTCGGGCGGGGCACGGTGCGACCGGCATCGTTGCTCGAGCCGAGCGCCCGCGAGCCCGGCACCCGCGAGCCCGGCACCCGCGAGCCCGCGGCCGGCCCCTCTGACCAGCCCAAACCCGACAGGGGGTAGCCTGAAAGCATGACTAGCCTTCCAGAACGACTCGCAGACATCTCCCGTTCCGCCGGCGTCCGGTCGGCGTACGGCGATCCCGTCCAGGTGGACGGCGTGACCCTGATTCCCGTCGCCCTCGTCTACTACGGCTTCGGCGGCGGCGAGGGTGACTCCGCGGCAACCGGCAGCGGTTCCGGCGGCGGCGGTGGCGGTGCGTCCCTGCCGATCGGCGCCTACGTGAAGTCCGGCGCGACCGCGCGTTTCGAACCCAACGTCATCTCGCTGCTCGCCGTGGGCATCCCGTTCGTCTGGGTTGCCGGCAAGACAATCGCGCGCATCATCCGCGCCCTGAAGCGCTAGCAGCGAAAAGCACCGGCCGCCCGGCCGCCCAGCCTCCACGGTTGAGGCGGCCGGGCGGCCGACTGTGCTTCGGCGCGGTCAGTGCCCGGTGCCGCGCCCGGCGCGAGCAGGCTCGGCCTGGAACACGTCGGGAATGCCGTCGTTGTCGGCGTCGAGCGCTTCCTTGTCGGCGATGCGCCCGTAGTGCCGGTCGCGGCTCCGCAGTACCACCGTCGCCAGCAGGGCGGCCAGCAGCGAACCGGTCAGGATGGCCACCTTGGCGTGGTCGTCGTGCGGGCTGCCCTGGCCGAAGGCCAGTTCGCTGATCAGCAGGGACACCGTGAAACCGACCCCGGCGAGCATGGCGACCCCGATCACGTCCACCCAGGCCAGATCCGGGTCCAGCGCCCCGCGGGTGGTCTTGGTGACCAGCACGGTCGCCAGCAGGATACCGACCGGCTTGCCGACGACCAGGGCCACGACGATTCCGATCGCGACCGGGTCGGTCAGCGCCGTCGCCAGGCCGTCCACTCCGCCGATCGTGACTCCGGCGGAGAAGAACGCGAACACCGGCACGGCGAACCCGGCCGACAGCGGGCGGATGCGGTGCTCGAGAATCTCGGCCAGACCCGGGCCGGCCTCCGGCCCGCCGCCGCGGCGACTGCGCAGCACCGGCACGGCGAAGCCGAGCAGCACACCGGCAACAGTGGCGTGGATGCCGGAACCGTGTACGAGAGCCCAGGTCACGAAGCCGAGCGGCAAGAGGATGGCGCCCGCGGCCCATCTCGTGGTGCCGAGCAGGTAGGAGTACTTGTGGGCCAGGAACGCGAACAGGCCGAGCGGCACGATTGCGAGCAGCAGCAGGATCGGTTGGAGGTCTCCCGAGTAGAAGAAGGCGATGATGGCGATGGCGAGCAGGTCGTCGACCACGGCCAGGGTCAGGAGGAAGATCCGCAGCGCACTGGGGAGGCGGGAGCCGATCACGGCCAGCACGGCCACGGCGAAAGCGATATCGGTGGCGGTGGGAATGGCCCAGCCGCGCAACATCTCCGGCCCTGAGCTGAACGCGATGGCGGCGAAGATCAGCGCCGGCACGACGACGCCGCCGACGGCCGCGGCGACCGGTACGACGGCGCGGCTGAAACTGCGCAGATCGCCGGCGACGAACTCACGCTTGAGTTCGAGGCCTGCGATGAAGAAGAAGATCGCGAGGAGTCCATCGGCCGCCCACGCTCCGAGGCTCAGGTTCAGGTGCCACGGCTCATAGCCGACCTGGAAGTCCCGCACCGAATAGTAGAAGTCGGAAGCACCCGTGTTGGCCAGGATCAGCGCCAGAACGGTCGCCACGAGCAGAAGTGCGCCGCCGACGGTCTCCTTGCGCAGGATGGTCGCGACATGCAGGTACTCGCGGTAGCTGCCGCGGCGGAAGACGTTCTGCTTCGGGGCGGCAGGCAGGGATGGTGGTGGTGTCGTCATAGACGAGCCTCAGGCAATCGGGTTTTATGGCACACGAACAATACTGTCGACCAGACTTCCCGACTCACCGCTTCGAGCGTACCGCGTTCGGGCTAGCGTCGCCGCCCACGCCGGCGGTGCCACCACCGGCCGGGCCAGCCGCGCCAGCGTGCGGGAAAGTGCCAGGGACCGCGCACGGGCAGGCCGCGCAGCATGCGTCGCCGGCGCCGGATGAGCACACGCAGCAGGAAGAGCAGCAGCGCGGCGAGGAGCAGAGGAACGACGAACGTCATCGGCACTCGGCCTGGCTGCACCGGTACGCCCTGGATCCCATCCCGTGAGTCTAGGCCGCGGTCTATACTCGAACTGAACACGGGAGTCCGGTCAACCGGGCTGAGAGGAAGCTTCGGAAGCTTCGACCGTCGAACCTGATCTGGATCATGCCAGCGCAGGGAGGCAGATTTTCTCGTTCCCGTGCCCTGGAACCATCTACGGAAAGGGCACGACCAGTGCACGCTACATCCACCCTTCTCACCCCCTCCACATCCCGGCAGCCACGCTCGTACCGCTGGCGTGTCGTCGACATCGTCATCGCCAGCGTCATCGGTGTGGCCAGCGGGCTGATCTTCATCGTCTGGAATCAGGCGTACAACCCGCTCAGCGGACTGCTGACCCCGTTGCTGCCGGGCCTGCAGGCTCTGCTGGGCGGCGGATGGCTGTTCGCCGGGGTCCTCGGCGGCCTCATCATCCGCAAACCCGGCGCCGCGATCTACACCGAACTGCTCGCAGCGGTCGTGTCGACCCTGGTCGGCGGCACCGCCTGGGGAGCCACCATCCTGGTGTCCGGCCTGGTGCAGGGTCTCGGTGCCGAGCTGGTCTTCGCGCTGTTCTTCTACGCCAACTACCGCCTCTACGTCGCACTGCTGGCCGGAGCGGGAGCCGGGCTCGCCCTCGCGGTCAACGACCTGCTGCTCTGGTACCCCGGCTCGGCCGCTCCCTTCATCACCATCTACACCGCCTCCTCGATCGTCTCCGGCATCGTCGTGGCGGGGTTGCTGTCCTGGCTCGCCATGCGCGGCCTCGCCCGCACCGGAGCGCTGTCGCGCTTCGCCGCCGGGCGCTCCAGCCGCACCCGGGTATGAGGGGTCTTCCATGACACCGAAAGCCGCGGCATCCGTCTCGGGCGCGTCCGTCGTGGCCCGCGGCTGGGGCTGGCGGCATGCCGGGCGGCGGGCCTGGGCGGTCGACGGCGTCGATCTCCGGATCGAGCCGGGTGAGCGTGTGCTGCTGCTGGGTGCTTCCGGGGCCGGCAAATCCACCCTGCTGCACGCCCTTGCGGGCGTGCTCGGCGGGGAGGAGGAGGGTGAGCGGCGCGGTCAGCTGCTCGTGAACGGCGCCGAGCCGAGCGCCGCGCGCGGCCAGTCCGGCCTGCTGCTGCAGGATCCGGACTCTCAGGTGATCCTGGCGCGCGTCGGCGACGACGTCGCGTTCGGATGTGAGAACCTCGGCGTGCCCCGCGACGAGATCTGGCGCCGGGTGACGGATGCCCTCACGATGGTGGGCCTGAACGTGCCGCTGGATCATCCGACCTCGGCGTTGTCGGGCGGGCAGAAGCAGCGGCTGGCCCTGGCCGGCGTGCTGGCCATGCGGCCGGGGCTGCTGCTGCTCGACGAGCCGACCGCGAACGTCGACCCAGAGGGGGTTCTCGAGGTGCGGGAATCCGTGGCCCGGGTGCTCGAGCGCTCCGAGGCGACCTTCATCGTGATCGAGCACCGGGTCGCGATCTGGCAGAACCTCGTCAACCGGGTGATCGTGCTCGATGCGGCCGGAGGGGTTCTGGCCGACGGGTGTCCCGACGACGTGCTGACGAGCCAGGGGGACCGGCTCGCGGCCGCGGGCGTGTGGGTGCCCGGGCGGGGCAGCGGCCTGGTCGCCGCCCGGCGGGACGCTCCCGCCGGGACGGCGACGCTGCTGCGGACTCCCGGACTCGCCATCGCGCGAACCAAGGCCGAGATCGTCGCCCGGGACATCGAGGTGGAGGTTCTGGCCGGGACGGCGCTGGCCCTCACCGGGCCGAATGGGGCCGGCAAGTCCACGCTCGCGCTCACCCTCGCAGGCCTGCTGAAACCGGCTGGGGGAGCGGTGCTCGCCGTCCCGGAGTTCGCCGCCGGAGCCGGCCCCGAGCCCATCCGCTGGAAGTCGCGCCAGCTGCTCACCCGCATCGGTACCGTCTTTCAGGACCCCGAGCACCAGTTCGTGGCGGCCACCGTCAGGGCGGAGCTCTCCGTGGGGCCGCGCGCCCTCAGACAGCCGGAGGCGGCGATCACCGCCCGGGTCGACCAGGTTCTGCAACGGCTGCGCCTGGATCACCTGGCGGACGCGAATCCGTTCACCCTCTCCGGCGGTGAGAAACGCCGCCTGTCGGTGGGCACCGTACTGGCCACACAGCCGAAACTGCTCGTGCTCGACGAACCGACCTTCGGGCAGGACCTGCGCACCTGGCGGGAGATCGTGGCCCTGCTCGACGAACTCCTCCGGGAGGGAACCGCCCTGGTCGCGGTCTCCCACGACGTCGATTTCGTGGCCGCCGTGGCGCACCGGGAGTACCGGTTGGCCGGGCGAGCGGCCGCTCCGGCCGTCACCGCGGGCGCGGTGCCGCGATGAGCCTGCTCGCGCCCGCCCAGGGGCACCGGGCCATCTTCCGGATCAACCCGGTGGCGAAGCTGGCGGCAGCCCTGCTGCTGGCGGGTGTGCTCATCCTCACCATCGACTGGGTGTCCGCCGCCGTCGCGCTGGCCTGCGAGCTCGTGCTGTTCTTCTGGGCGGGCCTGTCACTGAAATCCTTCGCGCTGCGCACACTGCCGGTCTGGATCGCCGCGCCCACCGCGGGCGTCACCACCCTGCTCTACGGGCAGTCGGCCGGAACCGTCTACTGGGCGTTCGGGCTTGTGAACGTGACCGAGGGGTCGGTGGAGCTCGCGATCGCGACGACCCTGCGCATCCTTGCCGTCGGGCTGCCGTCGGTGGTGCTGTTCGTGACGGTCGACCCGACCGATCTGGCCGACGGCCTCGCCCAGGTCGTGAAGCTGCCGGCCCGATTCGTGCTGGGAGGCCTGGCCGGGCTGCGCCTGGTCGGGCTGTTCCTCGAGGACTGGCGCGCGCTGGAACTGGCCCGTCGGGCCCGCGGCATCGCGGACGGCGGGGCCGTGCGGCGGCTCCTCAGTCAGGCGTTCGCCCTGCTCGTGCTGTCGATCCGCCGCGGCAGCAAACTGGCGACCGCCATGGAAGCCCGCGGGTTCGGCGCCCCGGGACGGCGCAGCTGGGCCCGCGAGTCCACGTTCCGAGGCCGGGAGCTGGCCCTGGTCGGCATCGGGCTGGCCGTGGCCCTGCTCTCGGTGGGCGTGTCCGTGGCAACGGGAAGCTGGAATTTTGTCCTCACCTGAGAGGCCTCAGGCTTCCCCCGATCCGCTCCACGACCGACGGATGCTGCTGGCCCCCGTGATCCGGGATCTCGCCGCCGTCGGCGCCACGCCCGTCGTTCTCATCGACGGGCCGAGCGGGGCCGGAAAGAGCACCCTCGCCGACGCGCTGGTCGACGCCTGGCCGGGTGCGTTCCGCCCCACCCTGGTGCGGCTGGACGACATCTACCCCGGCTGGCAGGGGCTGGACGCCGCCTCCGTGCACCTGGCCGAGCATGTGCTCGTGCCGCGGGCGCTCGGTCTGCCGGCTGCCTGGCAGCGCTACGACTGGTCGCGGGGCGAACCGGCGGAGTGGCATCCGGTGCGCGCGGACCGTCCGCTGATCGTGGAGGGTTGCGGCACCCTCGCTGCGGCGCACACGGCGCGGAGCGACATCCGGGTGTGGCTGGGCGCCGACGACCGGATCCGCAAACAGCGGGCCCTCGCCCGAGACGGCGAGCTGTTCCGTTCGCACTGGGACGAGTGGGAGGCCGATTGGGAGGCGTACCGCGCACGGGAGCAGCCCGAGCAGCAGGCGACGGTCGTGCTCCTGGGGACTCCGGGCATCCGTCGCCCGCCAGACCGTGCGAGGGGCTAGGTTGAACGTATGGCTGATCAAGGTGCTGAAAACGTTCTTTACACCGCGGAGTTCATCGACGGGCCCCTCGCCGGGCAGGTCGACAACCGGGTACTGATCCACGGCAAGCATGACCCGCGGGTCAGCATGCTGGCGGCCGTCGAAGGCGTCGAGACTCTGTTCTGGTACGACGAGGTCGACACGCGCGACGTGCAGGGCCGCCTGCATGTGCGGTACCGGTTCGACGCCGGCGAGAGCGATCCGTACCTGCCTACCCGCGAAGGCGAGTAGCGGCCCGGACGGCTGACGGGTCGACTATCTGGTCGACTCGATCAGTGCGGAGATCATCGGAACCGGGTGCAGCAGACGCCAGCCGAGTCCGGGGGCGCTGATCGTCTGGTCGAGCACGAGCTTCGACGACACCTCGGCTCCGCCTGCCTCGACCGTGACCCGGCCGACGTCCTTGCCGGCCCGGCCGGTGGCGAAGTTCTCCAGGGTCACCTCGGCGGCGGTCGGGGCCTCGGCCTGCCAGCCGAAGGTGCTCTTCGCCGTGCGCACTGTTCCGGAGGCCGTCTCGCCCCACGGGGTGCTGAACTCCACGTAGGCGTCACCCTGGGCGAGGGTGGGCAGATCGCGCACGCCGGCACGGGCGCTCTCCATCAGGGCCGTGACGTCGGCGGTGAGGGTGTCGTAGTCAGGTTCGCCGATCAGCGCCCCGGCGAACGTGAACACCGAGTCGGGGCCCTGCACCTGGGCGGTGAAGAGGAAGCAGACGCCGGCGCCGTCCGTGTAGCTGCGCGTGATGCCGGTCACGCCTTCCTCGGCCAGGAACGCCGTGGTGTTGTCAACGCCGCGCTGGCCCACCAGGGCCGAGGCAGGCTGGGCGAGGATGCCGGCGACCACCGGGTCGGTGGCGGCCAGGCCGGCCAGCCGGGCGAGATCGCTCGCCGTTCCCACGCTGTCGTCGCTGAGGCCGGTGGCGTCGGCGACGCTCGTTGCGGATAGGCCCTGCTCGGCGAGCCAGGCGTTGGCCGCGGCGGTGTACGCATCGAGGGAGCCGAAGGCCCATCGGGCCAGGGTGTCGGCGTGGTTGTTGCTGGAGCCGAGGATCATCGCCTGGAGCAGCTCCGTCTGGGTCCACCGCTCACCCGGGAAGACGACAACGGCGCGGGCACCGGAATTGCCGTAGTCGATGTAACCCTGGTAGTCGGCGGCCGTGATCGCGACCTCAGGTCCGGTCTCACCGAGGGCCAGGGGCTTGGCGTCGAGGACGACCAGGGCGGTCACGATCTTCGTTGCGGCGGCCATCGGCAGCGGATCGCTCGTGCCGGCCACTGCGAGAGGTTCGGTGGTCGCCAGGGCGGCGGCGTCCATCACGGTCACGTCGGGAGCCGCAGGGTCGGGGGCCATCGCTGCCAGCCCGATGACGGCGCTGCCGCCGGTGGCCGGCAGCACGGGCGGGAACGGCACCGCCTCGCCCGCCGCCGGGGTGACGAGTGTGGCCGTGGCCTCCGGCAGCGGCCCGAGCAGAGTGGCCGGGCCGTACACTCCGACGGTCAGGATGACGAGCGCGCCGACCGTGGCGCCGATGATGCGGGCAGGCCGGGATCTACTCATGACGCAAGGCTAACGGTGGTTCGTCATCCCCAGCCGAGGTCGTGCAGCCTGTCGTCGTCGATGCCGTAGAAATGCGCGATCTCGTGCACGAGCGTGATGTGCACCTGGTCGCGCAGCTCGTCGAGGTCGGCGCACAGTTCCAGCAGAGGTTCGCGGTAGAGCACGATCCGGTCGGGCATCTCACCGAAGCCGTACTGCCCGCGCTCGGTCAGGGCCACCCCGTCGTAGAGGCCGAGAGTGTCGAGGGTGCCGTCCTCGGGCCGGTCCTCGACCACGAAGATCACGTTGTCCAGGCCGTCGATCATGTCGTCGGGCAGCAGATCCAGCTCCTCGACGACCAGACGTTCGAATTCCTCGTGGTCCAGCTGCGGCATCCGTTCAGAATCAGGCACCCGATCAGCATCTCACGCGGCACGCCCGCGGCGGATCAGCCGTTGGCGGCCGCATTGATCGTGATGGTCGTGAGCGCGCCGTCGGCGACCCCCCAGGCGGCAAGGATCTCACCGTAGGAACCGTCAGCGACCATCGACTGCAGAGCGGCCTGCACGGCCTCAGCCATACCGGAGTCCTTTTCCACGGCCATGCCGTACGACGTCTCGTCGAAGGAGCTGCCGGCCTTCTGCAGCTTGCCGGCGGTCCGCTGGATCGCGTAGAGGGTGACCGGTGAATCGGCGCTGAAGGCGTCGGCCTGGCCGAGCACCGTGGCGTTGGCGGCCAGGTCCTGGGTTTCGAACTTGAGCTTGACGATCGGGGGCTTGCCTGCCGCGACACAGTCGGCGTTCTTGGCGGGAATCTCTTCGGTGTCCTCGTAGCTGGCGGACTGCACGGCGACCTTCAGGCCGCAGGCGTCGTCGGGGTCCACGGTCGACCCGGTGGCGGAGGCCCATTGGATGCCCGCGCTGTAGTAGTTGACGAAGTCGACCTGCTCCTCGCGCTTGAGGTTGTCGGTGAACGACGAGTTGCCCACGTCGAGCTTGCCGCCCATGAGGCTCGGGATGATGGTCTCGAAGTTCGCCACCGTGTAGTCGGGGGTCAGACCCAGCTTGGCGGCGACCGCGGTGCCCAATTCGACGCCCCAGCCGATCGGGTTGCCGGAGGCGTCTTTGAACTCATTGGGGGAGTAGTTGGGGCTCGTTCCGATCACCAGCATGCCGGAGGCACGCACCTCCTCCGGGACCAACGCGGCGGCGGCAGTGTCCTCGGTGACGACGCGGGCGGGCGCGGTTCCGGCGGCGCCGGCGACCGGCACGGTGTTGTCGACGCAGCCCGTGAGCGCCAGGGTGGCCAGGGCAGCCACGAAGAGGAGGACGGAGCGAGCGCGCATGAAGGACTACTTTCAGCTGTCCCGAGCCGTCGGACCGATGGAGAGGCCACAGCGAGGACTGGCAGGGGGAAACGGGTGGTACCGGAGATGCGGCCGTGCGACCGGGAGACGATGCTCCGGTCGCACGACCACAGGGCGGCCACTGCGTGTTTCTATTGGGGTGAGTAACGGGGCTTGAACCCGCGGCCTTCCGGACCACAACCGGATGCTCTACCAGCTGAGCTATACCCACCATTCGTTGCTGTCCCGAAGGCCGGCAACTCAGCAAGTGTATTACATGTTCGGAGCGAAAATGTTCACGGCTTCGGCCGCGCTGTTCTTCGCCTGCTCGCTGGACGGGCCCGGGTCGGCCACGAACACGGTCTGACGGTAGTACGCGAGCTCGCGAATCGACTCGAGGATGTCGGCCAGGGCGCGGTGTCCGCCGTCCTTCGCGGGGGCGTTGAAGTAGACCCGGGGGTACCAGCGCCGGGCGAGTTCCTTGATCGAGGAGACGTCGACGTTGCGGTAATGCAACTGGTTGTCCAGGCGGGGCATGTACTTCGTCAGGAATGCCCGGTCGGTGCCGATGGAGTTGCCGGCCAGCGGCGCCTTCTGATCGGCCGGGATGAACTTGAGCACGTAGTCGAGAACGAGGGTCTCGGCCTCGGCAGCGCTGATGCCGTTCGGGATCTCGGTGATCAGCCCGCTGGTCACGTGCATGTTGCGCACGAAGTCGTTCATGTTCTCGAGTGCGGCGGGGTTCGGCTTGATGATGAGGTCGAGGCCCGGGTCGATGATGTTGAGGTCGTAATCGGTGATCACCACCGCGATCTCCACCAGTTCATCGGAGTCAATGTCCAAACCGGTCATTTCGCAGTCAATCCATACCAACCGGTCACTACTTTTTGTCATAGGGCGAGTCTATCGGCGGCCACCGACCGGTCCCGCAGCGAGGCAGCGGACGGTCCGTAGACTACCGATCATGGAATTGACGTACTACTCCTCCGCGTTCTGCGAGCCGTGCATGCAGACCCGTGCGGTGCTGGTCGAGGTGGAGCGGCTGGTGCCGCAGGCATCCGTGCGTGAACTGGACGTGGCCCGGGATACCGGCGAAGCCGAGGCCGACGGCATCCGCACCACCCCCACCGTGATCGTGCGGGACGCGAACGGGGTCGAGGTCTTCCGGGCCACGGGCGTACCGACCCTCGCCCAGGTGCTCGTCGCGGCCGCCAAAGCGATCTGAGCGCCTCCCGGCCGCGTCTGCGGTATCGTTGAACGTTCTTCGCCCCCGTAGCTCAGTGGATAGAGCAGCGGCCTTCTAATCCGCTTGTCGTAGGTTCGATTCCTACCGGGGGCACCGTCTCACCACAGTCTCACCACCGCTTCAATTTTCTCAGGGAGATCACGTGAACCAGCCACGCATGAACGTCGAATCATTCAACCTCGACCACCGCACGGTCGCCGCTCCCTACGTGCGCCTGGCCGACACCAAGGCGCTGCCGCACGGCGACACGCTCGTCAAATACGACGTGCGCTTCACCCAGCCGAACGTGGCGCACCTGGAGATGCCCGCGGTTCACTCGATCGAGCACCTCTTCGCCGAGCATTCCCGCAACCATTCCGACCGGGTCATCGACTTCTCGCCGATGGGCTGCCAGACCGGGTTCTACCTCATACTGCAGGGCCAGCCCGAATACGCCGAGGTTCTCGGGCTGATCGAGGCCACCCTGACCGACATCCTCGGCGCCACCGAGGTGCCTGCCGCCAACGAGGTGCAGTGCGGCTGGGGAGCGAACCACTCACTGACCGCGGCGCAGGACGCGGTGAAGACCTTCCTCGCAGCCCGTTCCGACTGGGCCACCGTCACCGCGTGAGCGTCATCGATGCGATCATCCTGGTCGCGATGGACGAGGAGGCCGCTCCGTTCCTGGCTGCGGCCACCGCATGCGCCTCGCCGGTCACGGTCGGGAAGGCCCGGCAGTACCGCCTGACTGTGGCCGGCCGCGAGGTGCTGCTCGTGCAGGGCGGCATCGGGCTGGTCAACGCGGCCGGGGCGGCGACATCCGCCATCCTGGCTGCCCGGACCGACGATGCCGAAGCGACCCCTCTGCTGATCAGTGCCGGTTCGGCCGGCGGGGTCGGCGTGCAGGTGCAGGTGGGCGAGGTCGTTGTCGGCAGCGAGTACCTGAACAGTGACGCCGACGCACGCGCCTTCGGGTACGTACTCGGGCAGGTTCCGGGCATGCCGGCCCGTTACACCGGCGCCCCCGCAGCGCTGGTCGGGGCTGAGTCCCCGACGCGGATGCCCGACGGATCCGCCCTGGTCGTTCACCGCGGTCTGATGGTCTCCAACGACGCCTTCGTGAGCGTGGAGCGCGCCGAACTCCTTCGTGAGCTGTTTCCAGGTGTTCTCGCGACCGACATGGAATCCGTGGGCGCCGCCCAGACCTGTTTCGCGCACAACGTGCCGTTCGTGGCCATCCGCGGCATCTCCGACCTGTGCGGACCGGTCGACGATCACCTCACCCACGTGGATGACGCGGCCGACCGCTCGGCCGCAGTCGTGCTGGAGACGCTGCGCCGACTCACAGACTGAGCGGGCGCCGGCGAAACAGCCGTGAATCCCGCTGCCCGTTCGCCGGCTTGGTAGATTTGCTGGATGCGAGAACTACAGGCGCGAATCATCGCGGAGCTGAACGTGTCCCCCCGGATCGATCCGGCCGCCGAGGTGAGCCGCCGAGTGCAGTTCCTCGCCGACTACCTGCTGCGCACCGGCGCGAAGGGCCTCGTGCTGGGCATCAGCGGAGGCCAGGATTCCAGCCTCGCCGGCCGCCTGTGCCAGCTGGCCGTTGAGCAGTTGGCCGCGGCGGGACATCCGGCCGTCTTCCAGGCCGTCCGGCTGCCGTACCGGGTGCAGCATGACGAGGAGGATGCCCAATTGGCCCTCGAATTCATCCAGCCTGCGACCACCGTCACCTTCGACATCATGCGGGCCGTCGATGCTCTCGAAGCCGAATTCGCCGATGCCACGGGCCGTCCGCTGCCCGACTTCGACAAGGGCAACGTGAAAGCCCGGATGCGCATGGTCGCGCAGTACGCCCTGGCCGGCTCGGCCGGGCTCCTGGTCGTGGGCACCGATCACGCCGCCGAGGCGGTCACGGGCTTCTTCACCAAGTACGGCGACGGAGGGACGGATCTGCTGCCGTTGACCGGGCTGACCAAACGCCAGGGGCGCGCGCTCCTGGTGGAGCTGGGGGCGCCGGAACGGCTCTACCTCAAGGCTCCGACCGCCGACCTGCTCGACGACAATCCCGGCCAGACCGACGAAGCCAACCTGGGCTTGCGGTACGAGCAGATCGACGACTTCCTGGAGGGACTGCCCGTCGACGATGCGGTCGCCGACACCATCGAGAAGCGCTTCCTGAGCACCGAGCACAAGCGCCAGGTGCCGGCATCGATGTTCGACCAGTGGTGGCGCTAGCCACACGCCCGCACACACGCGTCGAGCCGTGAGCTTCGCTCCTCTCCTTCGTGGAATGGGGGTGAAACTCACGGCTCGGCGGCCACCAGGGGTTCGGGCGGGGGCGGGCGTTTAGCTCTGGAGCGGGGTGGGACGCACTTCGAGTGCCTGCACGTCGTCGAGAAGGCGCTGGGTCTCGGTCGACGGTGAGGTCGGCCCGGCTGCGTAGTTCAGTGGGGCAGGCACGGGAGCGGCGGGCTGGGCGGTGTACTGGTCGTGGTGCTGCTGGGCTGCCCAGGCGTCCTGTTCGGCGATCAGGTTCTTCTCCGAGCTGGACTTCGTGACCTTCCACCGGTCGAGGTCGCTCTGGAACACCTTGCGCGTGCGGCCCGGCTTCTCCTGCCACTCCACCAGACGGTCACGGAATTCGACCAGTGCCGGCTCGAGCTGGTAGCCGAAGGTGGCCGAGGTGCGCTTGAGCTCGGCCAGCTGGTGGGCTGCCCAGTTCGCGGCCACGCTCGACCCCCTGATCGGCAGCAACCGCAGTTGCACGTCGGCCTGTCCCACCGCGCGGTCCGCCAGAACCTGCTCCTGCGGAGTCAGGGAGTTCCAGACGGATGCCTCGGTCGCGGCATCGACGAGGGTGCCGATCACCGCGGCTTTGAGAGCCCGATCGTTCTGCGCGAGGAGGCGTTTGATCGCCCCACGAGAGACCAACGCCGCCAGAAGGCTGGCGACGACGATCGAGACGATGAGCACCACGGCGCTGAAAACCATGGACTGATTGCTGGCTGCCGTGAGCCAGGATACGAAACTATTCCACCACTGCATGAGCGCACTTTACCGGCCCCGGGGCCCGATCTCGGGGAAGGACTCGGCGTGCCCTCCGGGCGGATTTGCGCACGGGTCAGCGGAAGCAGTCGGCTGCGTCGTCGATCCGCCAGAATGTGCCGAGGTTCATCGTGCGGGTGGCGGCAACCATGCGCCGTGCGGCGAAGCGGATGCCGTCGGCCTCGCTGGATTGCTCAATGTGCCCGAGCACCATGCCGGACCGGTTCGAGACCCGCCAGAGACCGTCTTTCACGGGCACGAACTGAAGTCCGCGAATGACCGGCAGTCGTGGGGTGCCGGGGGCTGTGAAGCGGGCTGTCGTGGACGCTGGTGTGGACATGGAATCCTCCGAGATCGGCCGGCCGTGGGTGATGGTTGCTGCGTTCATCACGCTAGGGCGAGCCGCCGACATGGCGTATGTGTCTACCGGAGAGGGCCGTTCAGGAGGGCCTGGTCCTGGCTGGCCAGGTCGAGGTCGACGACCCGGTTCGGCCGGGCGGTCTGCGCGACCACGATGCCGGCGAGCACGAGGACCACGCCCAGCATCTGCAGCCCGTCCAGTGATTCACCGAGCCAGAGGAATGCGAACGCGAAAGCGAAGAGCACCTCGGAGGCGCTCACGATGCCGGCCGCCGTCGCGTTCAGCCGGCCGAGCGCCATGTAGGAGAGCAGGTACGGGGCGAACGAACCGAACACGCCGTTCCACAGCATCAGCAGCCATAGCGGGAGGGACACCGCTTCGAGGTTGCCGTTCAACGCGACATCCTGAACCAGAGTCTGCGGTTCAATCTGCCACCACGCGCTGAACATGAGCCAGAAGGCGCTGGCGAAGAGCATGGACCAGAAGGAGACGGCCAGCGGAGAGGTTGCGGCAACCTGCCGTTCCCCGACCAGGAAGTACACGGCCAGGCAGACCGCGGCGAGGATCCCGGCGAGCACGCCCAGGCCGGACAGGGTGCTCGCCCAGATCTGGGCGACGACGGCCATGCCGATCAGAACGCATCCGATGGCCAGCCAGATGCGGGGCTTGACCCGCTCCTGGAACACGAACCGGGCGACCAGCGCCACGATCAGCACGCCGGTGTACTCGAGCATGAGCGCGATACCCACCGGCAGCAGGCTGATCGCCACCGCGTAGAACCACTGGATCAGGGCAACCCCGGCCACGCCGAGGACGGCCATCACCGCCAACTGGCGCCGGCTGATGCGGAAAGCCCGCCGGTTCGTGGCGAGCAGCAATCCGCCGGCCAGAAGGGCGACGACCGTGACCCGCACGAAGGTCAGCTGGGCCGCCGACAGGCCGGCCTCCACGATCACCTTGGTGGTGCTGCCGTTGAGGCCGAAGAGCAGCGACGCGAGGAGAGCGTACAGGTAGCCCACCGGCTCAGCCCAGGCCGGTGCCGTGCACGGCGTACGGTTCGATCGCGTCGATCTCGCTCGGTGTCAGCGCGGGAGCGTCGAGGGCGGCGACGGTCTGCTCGAGCTGGCCGACGCTGCTCGCGCCGACCAGCACGCTGGTCACGGATGGCTGTCGCAGGATCCAGGTGACGGCGAGTTGGGCGAGCGTCTGCCCGCGCTCGGCCGCGATGGCGTTGAGGGCGCGGGCACGACCGAGGTAGGTGTCGGTCAGCACCTCGTGTGACAGGAAACCGCTCGTCGCGGCCCGCGAGTCCGCCGGAACGGACCCGGTCAGATAGCGGTCGGTGAGCAGCCCCTGCGCGAGAGGAGAGAAGACGATGCTGCCCACGCCGAGCTCGTCGAGCACGGGGAGAAGCCCCTCCTCGACGTGCCGGTCGAACATCGAGTACCGCGGCTGGTGGATCAGCAACGGGACCTTGTGCTCGGCCAGGGCCGCCGCCGCAACCCGCGTCTGCTCGGGCGTGTAGCTGGAGATGCCGACATACAGGGCCTTGCCCTGCTGCACGGCAGAGGCCAGCGCACCCATGGTTTCCTCGATGGGGGTCTCCGGGTCGGGACGGTGGGAGTAGAAGATGTCGACGTAGTCGACCCCGAGGCGGCCCAGGCTCGCGTCAAGGGAGGAAAGCAGGTATTTGCGGGAGCCGAAATCGCCGTACGGGCCCGGCCACATGTCATACCCGGCCTTGCTGGAGATGACCATCTCATCGCGGTAGGCGCGGAAATCCTCGGCGAAGATGCGGCCGAAGTTGGTCTCGGCGGCCCCGGGAGGAGGACCGTAATTGTTGGCCAGATCGAAGTGGGTGACCCCCAGGTCGAAAGCGCGGCGCAGGATGGCGCGCTGTCGCTCGATCGGGCGCTCATGGCCGAAGTTGTGCCAGAGTCCGAGCGACAGCGCCGGCAGTTTCAGACCGCTGCGGCCGGTGCGGCGGTAGGTCATGTCGGCATAGCGGTTCGGAGCTGGCACGAAGGTCATGCCGTTACTCTAGGGGCGTGCAAACTTTTGTGATCGCAGGTGGATGTTTCTGGTGTCTCGATGCCGTGTATCGGGTGTTGCGTGGCGTGAGCGCGGTGGTGTCCGGGTACACCGGCGGTGATGCTCCGAAGCCCACCTACGAGTCCGTCTGCACCGGCCGCACCGGCCATGCCGAGGCCATCGCCGTGACGTTCGACCCGGAGATCATCCCGGCCAGCGTCATCCTCGACGTCTTCTTCACCCTGCACGACCCGACCCAGCTCAACCGGCAGGGCGCCGACGTGGGCACCCAGTACCGCTCGGCGATGTTCTACATCGACGAGGAGCAGAAGCAGCTCTTCGAAACGGCTCGCACCCGCGCCGCCGAGTGGTGGGGCGACGGCATCGTCACCACGATCGAGCCGCTCGGCGAGTACTTCGTGGCCGAGGACTACCACCAGGACTTCTTCGCTAAGAATCCCGGCCAGGGCTACTGCATGGCTGTCGCGGTACCCAAGGTGAACAAGATCCGCAAGTCCTACTCCCAGTACCTCGTGTAACGGTTCGTCCAGCCCTCCCCAGATGCGCGGGGCGGTCATTCGGCACAATATCCGGATGCCGCGCCCGCGCGTTTGTCTGCCCCCGCACACTCGGAGAACGCGATCTGGGGCGGCGGAGACAGGCACGAGCCGTCGCTCCCAGGTCGCCTGCTCCGGGCATCCGTCCGGGGCCCGCTGGAAAAGGGAGACCTAATGAGCGACAGCATCACCGTGACCGGAATCGTGGCCACCACGCCCCGTCACCTCGTGACCAGTTCCGGACTGGCCATCACCTCGTTTCGGCTGGCGTCCAGCCAGCGTCGCTTCGACCGCGTCAAACAGACCTGGGTCGACGCCGAGACCAACTGGTACACGGTGTCGTCCTTTCGGCAGCTCGCCCACAACGTGGTGCACTCCGTGCAGAAGGGCGAGCATGTGGTCGTGGCGGGGCGGCTGCGCATCCGGCCGTGGGAGAACGCCGACCGCAACGGCACCTCCGTGGAGGTCGAGGCCGACACCGTCGGTCACGACCTGGCCTGGTGCAGCACGGTGTACACGCGCTCGCCGCCCACGAACGCGTCGGCACCGCAGCCGGCCGAGCAGCCCGCGGACGGTTTCCTTCCCGCCGATGCCGATGCCGTCGCCGACGCCGAGGAATCACCGCAGGCGCCCGCCGAGGCTGGAGCCGGCATGCTGGTCGGGGTCGATTCCTAGCGGCGCCGTCTCCGGGCCGCCATAGATCTGGCAGACTCGATGGTCTGACCAAACCGCGGTCGCAGGAGGACAACGTGCCGGCAGCATCAGAACGGGTAGCCCAGCGAGACCGAGGCGGCCACCGTTTCGGTCGTACCGGAGCGGCGCTGCTGCTCGGTCTGGCGCTGAGCGTCAGCCTCGTGGCCTGCACCGCCGCGCCTGTCCCGGCTCCCGACCCGACACCATCAGCAGCGGCTCCGACTGCGACACCGGAGCCCGCCCCGGTTCTGCTGCCCGATCAGGATGCCAAGGCCAACCTGCCCTATTTCGACAGCCTGGCGACCGCGGTCGTTGCGGCCGACGACGCCGCCGGTGGGCGGGCGTTCGTGGACGCGCTGGTTGCGGGGGGCTTCGATAAAGCCCAGATGGAAGTCACCTTTGACAAGACCAACGTGGATCTGGCCGCGGACTCGATCCAATTCGCCGTTCGGTTCAACGGGGAGTGCCTGATCGGGCAGCACGGACCGGCCACCGGCGGCTACCAGAGCACGGCGACGTCACTGCTCGCATCGGGAACGTGTCTGGCCGGGGCCACGCGGCAAATAGACTGGTAAGCACTATGGCTGAATTTATCTACACGATGGTCCGCGCTCGCAAGGCGGTGGGCGACAAGCTCATCCTCGACGACGTCACCATGTCATTCTTCCCCGGCGCCAAAATCGGCATCGTGGGGCCGAACGGCGCGGGAAAGTCCACGATCCTGAAGATCATGGCCGGGCTGGACACGCCCAGCAACGGTGAGGCGAAGCTGTCTCCCGGCTACACGGTCGGCATCCTGATGCAGGAGCCCGAGCTCGACGAGACCAAGACGGTGCTCGAGAACGTGCAGGAAGGCGTGGGCCCGATCAAGGCCAAGGTCGACCGTTTCAACGAGATCAGCCTGGCCCTGGGCGAGCCCGATGCGGACTTCGACGCCCTGCTGGCCGAAATGGGCACCCTGCAGGAGGCCATCGACGCTGCCGACGCGTGGGACCTCGACTCCCAGCTCGAACAGGCCATGGACGCCCTGCGCACCCCGCCGGGGGACTACTCGGTGGCGGACCTCTCCGGTGGTGAGAAGCGCCGGGTGGCGCTGACCAAGCTGCTGCTGCAGAAGCCCGACCTGCTGCTCCTCGACGAGCCCACCAACCACCTGGACGCCGAGAGTGTGCTGTGGCTCGAGCAGCACCTCGCCCAGTACCCCGGCGCCGTTCTCGCCGTCACCCACGACCGGTACTTCCTCGACCACGTGGCCGAATGGATCGCCGAAGTCGACCGCGGCCACCTGTACCCCTACGAGGGCAACTACTCGACCTACCTCGAGAAGAAGCAGGAACGTCTGCTGATCGCGGGCAAGAAAGACGCGAAGATGGCCAAGCGCCTCGCCGACGAGCTCGAATGGGTGCGCTCGAACGCGAAGGGCCGCCAGGCCAAGTCCAAGGCCCGCCTCGCCCGCTACGAAGAGATGGCCGCGGCCGCCGAGAGCACCCGCAAGCTCGACTTCGAAGAGATCCAGATCCCCGTCGGCCCGCGCCTCGGCGCCCAGGTCATCGACGCCAAGAAGCTCAAGAAGGGCTTCGGAGACCGGGTGCTGATCGAGGACCTCTCCTTCACCCTCCCGCGCAACGGCATCGTCGGCATCATCGGCCCCAACGGTGTCGGTAAGACCACGCTGTTCAAGACGATCGTCGGTCTGGAACCGCTCGACCAGGGTGAGTTGAAGATCGGTGAGACCGTCGACATCTCCTACGTCGACCAGAGCCGCAGCGGCATCGACCCGAACAAGTCGCTCTGGGAGGTCGTCTCCGACGGCCAGGACTACATCCAGGTCGGCAAGACCGAGATCCCCTCGCGGGCCTACGTGTCCACGTTCGGCTTCAAGGGTCCCGACCAGCAGAAGAAGGCCGGGGTTCTCTCCGGTGGAGAGCGCAACCGCCTCAACCTGGCCCTCACCCTCAAGCAGGGTGGCAACCTGCTTCTGCTCGACGAGCCCACCAACGACCTGGACGTCGAGACCCTCGGCTCGCTCGAGAACGCCCTGCTCGAATTTCCCGGCTGCGCCGTGGTCATCACTCACGACCGGTGGTTCCTCGACCGTATCGCGACCCACATCCTCTCCTACGAGGGCACCGATGAAGATCCGGCGAACTGGTACTGGTTCGAGGGCAACTTCGAGTCCTACGAGCAGAACAAGATCGAGCGTCTCGGCCCGGATGCGGCCAAGCCGCACCGCTCCGCGTACCGCAAGCTGACCCGCGACTAGGGCGTCCGGCATGAAGCTACACGTTCCGGTCCGCCTGCGCTGGTCTGACCTTGACGCCTACGGTCACGTCAACAACGCCGAGCTGCTGCGTCTGCTCGAGGATGCGCGCATCCAGGCGTTCTGGCCGGACGAGGACGGCGATGGGCCCGGTGCGTTCGCGAGTACCGCGGTGCTCGACGGGCGCCCGGGTGCGGCGACGCTGACGCTCATCGCGCGACTGGAAGCCGAATACCTGGCGCCGATCCCGTACCTGAGGCAGCCCGTGGACATCCGTTTGTGGATTGGCAAGCTCGGCGGCGCGAGCCTCGAGGTCTGCTACGAGGTGTGGACCCCGATCGGCCTTGAGCCCGTGCAACTGTACGCACAGGCGAGCACCACGATCGTGCTCGTCGACGCGGAGACCGAGCGTCCCCGCAAGATCAACGACCTGGAGCGTGCCGCCTGGACGCCGTACCTGGAGGAACCCATCCGGTTCAGCCGGCGCGCGGCGCTGCCGGTCGACTAGGGCTGAACCGGTTCCGGTAGCCCGAGGTTGCCTTGGGCGACCGGCTCAGCCCGCGGTGACCGTGTCGCCGGTGATCGTGACCGTCACAGAGGCCAGCGGCGTGGTTGCCGGGCCGGCCAGGGCCGCGCCCGTGGTCGGGTCGAACTTCGAACCGTGGCACGGGCAGTCGAACTCGTCTTTCACCGGCTTGACCACGCAGCCCTGATGGGTGCAGATGGCGCTGAACGCCACCACGGTGCCGGCTGTGGGCTGACTGATCAGGATGGGCTTGCCGTCGAGGGAGGCCTCGATCGAGCCGCCGACAGGAATGTCCGCGAGCTTGGCCACCTCGACGGGCCCGTTGTCGCTGGTGCCGGAGTCGCCGGTGCCGTCTGTCCCGCCCGTGGTGCACCCGACCAGGGCGACGGCGGTGCCTGCCGTGCCGAGCAGAAGCGCGGTGCGGCGGGAGATGTCGGTGGGGTTCGTCATGGTTCTCCTCGGTCGGGGGTGTGCGTGGCGGTCGGGGATGTGCGTACGAGAAGCGCTCTGAGAATCTACTCCGCGTTGGTGGGCACGCGCAGCATGCCCTCCTGGGCCACGGTGGCCAGGAGAAGGCCGCCCCGGCTGTAGATGCTGCCGGTGGACAGCCCGCGTCCCCCCTGGGCGGTGGGGGAGTCCTGAACATAGAGCATCCACTCGTCGGCGCGGCCGAAGCGGTGGAACCACATCGCGTGGTCGAGGCTGGCGACTTTGAGCCCCGGCGTGGCCCACGCCACGCCATGGCGGCGCATGACGGGTTCCATGATCGAGTAGTCGCTTGCGTAGGCCAGGGCGGCACGGTGCAGGTCAGGGTCGTCGGGGAGCGGGCCCATGGTCTTCATCCACACGGCCTGGCGGGCGGTGTGCTCGCCCTTCACCCGCAGGTAGATCGGCGAGGGCAGGTGACGCATGTCGAAGGGGCGCTCGTTCGCCCAGTAGCGGGCGATGGAATGATCGACCTGGGCCAGGGCGTCCGCGGCTGTCGGCAGGGACTCGGGGTCGGGCATGTCGGCCGGCATCTCGATCTGGTGCTCGAGCCCCTCATCCTCATCCTGGAACGACGCGATCATCGACAGGATCGGGTGCCCGTCCTGGTAGGCCTGCGTGCGCCGGGTGGAGAAGGAACGGCCGTCGTGGATGCGGTCCACGGAGAAGGTGATCGGCTGGCCGACATCGCCGGGGCGCAGGAAGTAGCCGTGCATGGAGTGCACGTGACGGTCGTCGGGCACCGTGCGCATGGCGGCGACCAGAGACTGGGCGAGCACCTGGCCGCCGAAAACGCGGCCGAGCGGCATCCACTGCGAGGGTCCGGTGAAGATGTCCTCGCTGGTGCGGGCACCCGTATCGGTGAGGTCAAGGGCGGCCAGGAGGCCCTCCATCGGCAAGTCCATGTGGCCTCCTCAGGCGCGAGACGGCGGGTCGGTGTGACCTGCGCCGTACCTTGGTAGTTTAGGAGCAGATGAGTAAGTCATTTTCTCTCCCAGATTCCCTGTCCCTTCGTGACCTCCAGGTCTACCTGTCCCGCGCCAGCCGCGTCGAAGACGGTTCCGTGCGCCTGGTTCAGGCCGCCGGGGTGCTCGCCGTCTACACCGCGATCCTGTATCCGCGTGGATTGCTCGACTCCAGCCCCACCGTTCTGGGACTGCGCACCTTCGCGCTCACCGCTCCGGTGGAGCTCGACGCGGTCGTTCCGGTGCGTTCCCTGCTCGACCGTCTCGCCCGCCTCACTGCGGCCGTGGAGGTGCCGGAGGCTCCCGTGAGCGTGACCGTGCCGCTCGAGGTGACGACAGTGACCTGGGCCGGCATCTCGCCGCCGCAGGGCGGCTGGGCCCTGCTCGGCGAAACGGATGTTGCGCTCCTCGACGGGGCTGCACAGGCCGGCATCGAGGAGGTCGCCGGTGTGATCCCGGCTGGTACCGGCGCGCAGATCGTGCAGCGGGTGCGGTCCGAGGTCTGGAGTCGACCCATTCCCGGCCTGGAGATCGTTCCGGCCGGCGCGGCCTTCGCGGCCGTCAGCCTGGGCTTTCTGCCGAAAGACGAGCCCGTGCGCCTGTTCGAAACCGGCCTGTGGACTCGGCTGAGCACCAGCCGCGGCCACATCCTCGTGCGCCGCAAGCCCTGGTCGCTGCGGGCCTGATCCTGGCTCCCGGCCTCCGAGCAGGAGAGCACGTCGAGTCTCAGCACCGGCAGTAACCCAACGGCCGTGTTCTCGGACCCGGTTCCGTGTCGCTTGACCGGCCCATCCGGTGAGTCCGGTACGACTTCTGCCTGTTCCCACGGTCAACGATGGTTCCTTGCGTCCGGTGATGTATGCGCTTACACTCATCAGAACGCGCCTGGCGCACCTCAGATCGGCCCGGTCATCCGGTGATCGGTCACCCGGCGCCGACGCGGTCAACGACGACACGAAGGAACAGTCTGTGAAACGAACACCTAAGTTTGCCGTGATGTGCGCCGCGCTGGTTGCGGGAACGCTCATCATTGCGCCGAGCGCCGCCGCCGACCCCGGCACAACGACGGGGTCCCCGAAGGACGATCCCCCCGGAGACAGCACGGTCCTCACGGGCTACGCCGTCGACACCTGGGCCTCCCTCGACGCCATGACCGACAAGAAGACCGGGCTCCCCGCGGACAAGATTCAGGGTGACCTGTCCGAGCCGAGCGACAACACCAGCCCGACCAACATTGGCGGCTACCTGTGGTCGGTCATCTCGGCGAGGGACCTCGGCATCATCAGCAAGCAGGATGCTTTCAAGCGCATGAAGTCCACCCTCAAGACCCTCGAGAAGATCGAGCGGCACGAGCCCAGCGGCATGTTCTACAACTGGTACTCGCCGCGCGACGGTCACAAGCTCACGACCTGGCCGGGCAGCGGCGACCCCGTCGATCCGTTCCTGAGCTCGGTCGACAACGGCTGGCTCGCTGCGTCCTTCCGCATCGTCGCCGAGGCCGAACCCCGCCTCGCCCGATCGGCCGATGCTCTCTACGCCAGTATGGACTTCGGCTACTTCCACAATCTCGAGGGCGGAGCGAACGCCGTCAACGGCGCCGGTCTCAATCGCGGCGGTTTCTGGGTGACGCCCCCTCCCGGCTGCAGCGTTCCCGGCAATTACGGCGACGACGGCTCTGAGGTCTACTACACCTGCCACCACTACGATACGAGTGTGAGCGAAGCGCGAATCGCGACCTACCTCGGAATCGCCAACGGACAAATTCCCGCTGAGGCCTATTACGGAACGCTGCGCACCATGCCCGATCAGGGCTGCGACTTCGACTGGCAGGAACAGAAGCCCACCGGCGAAACGAGGGAGTACCTCGGTGTGCCCGTCTATGAGGGCGTCTACGAATACCGTGGAATGAAACTCGTACCGGCCTGGGGCGGCAGCATGTTCGAGGCGCTGATGCCCGACCTGCTCGTGCCCGAAGCCGACTGGGGGCCGCAATCCTGGGCCGTGAACCACCCGGCGAGCGTGCGCGCCCAGATCGAGCACGGTCTCGACGAGGCCGGCTACGGCTACTGGGGCTTCTCCCCGGCGAGCGATCCATTCGGTGAGTACGCGGAGTACGGAGTCGAGGGAGTGGGCATGAGCACCGACGGCTACGCCTCCGACCGGGAGCGAACCAACGTCGATGCCGGCTACGAGGGATGCCGCGAGGCCAGCAACCCGAACCCCGACTTCGGCGATGGAGTTGTGACGCCGCACGCATCCTTCCTCGCCCTGCCGTATGACAAGCCGGCCGTGCTGAGCAACCTCGCGGGTATCAAGAACGACCTGGCCGCCTATGGCCCCGGCGGCTTCTACGACGCCGTCGCGACGCAGAGTGGCACCATCGCCGACCGGTATCTCTCCCTCGACCAGTCGATAACCATGGCCGCGATCGCCAACGAACTGCTCGACGACCGGCTCAAGGACTACTTCGTCGACGACGCCTTCGAGGTGGCCGTGCGACCGCTCGTCGAAGCGCAGATCTTCGGTTCCAGGCTGGAGTAACCGGGTCACCGCGAGGCCTCCGTCATCATCTCGGCGGTGAGGACCGCGGAAATCCACCGGATGGATGCGCCCGGGACGTTGCGACAGACGGAGCCCAACGAATGCTCGTTGGGCTCCGTCCTGGGGATGTCAGGCGTATGTCTGCGGAGACGCCCCGACCGTCGGGGACGTTGCTGCGGGCGGGATCGCATCCGTTTCGGTCCGGGTGTGCCACGGCCGCTTACTGTGGATTGCCAGGAGCTGTGCGCCGAGACCGAAGAACACCACGGCGACCCAAACAACGATGTTCAGCCACGGAATCTGCAGAGCGACGATGAGGATCACGCCGCCGACGAGCGCCTTCACGACGGGGTGTTGGTTTCCGCGGAAGATGAGCCGACCGATGTAATAGGCGCCGTACACGAACGTCGCCAGCGTGAGCACGAGCCACACCAACAGGCCCGCCAGCGCGAGGGGTGCGCCGATCACGGAGACCAGGAGGGCCAGCACTGCAATGGGTACGGTAACGGATGCCACGAAGCCCACGAGCAACGCCTTCCAGGGTGACGGGATGAGGTGGTCTGTCACCCGCTGCAACAAGCGCGGCACAAGCAGGGCTGCGGCGATGGTGATGAGGCTCAAAGCGACCAGCGCGTAGAGCAACCCGAGAAGCCAGCCGACGAACACGGCCCAGGGTGAGACCTCGACCTCGGGGGGTTGCGCCCGTTCGATGCGCTCCACGGTGCCGCTCACAGTGCCCTCCGCGATGCGCGCGGCGGAGTCGCTTTCATAGGTGACGTTGCCCCCGATCGTTCCGTCAATGGTGAGCTGTCCGGTGCTGACGATCAGGTCACGGCCTATTTCCCCGGCGATCGCGACGTCTCCGCCGGCACTCAGCAGATCGTTACCGATCGATCCGGCGTCGGTGACGTCCACGGTTCCCGCGAAGACCGTTCCACTGCGCGAGACGTCACCGCTGATCACGATGCTGCCCCCGGCAAGACGCACATTGCCGTCAACGGTCCCGGTGATGGTGATGGTCTGGGCTGCGGCGATCACGTCTCCCGTGACGTCGCCGCTGATGGTGACGCTCTGGCCCGACGCGTACACGTCGCCATCGACCTCACCCGAGACGTCGACGGCAAGACCACTGTAGAACTGTGGGCCCTCACCGTCGTTGGCAAGCAATTTGGGCGTCGATGACGCGGCGACTGCGGCTGTCCCTGCGGGCAGAATCAGAAGCCCCGCTGCGAGAACAGTGGCGGCGAATCGCCAGGTGTGTGACAGGACTCTCATTTCTATCCCTCTCTCATGCCTCGTGTGCTTCCCCGATATGGCACTCGTCGGGTTCATGGCCGGATGCTCTGGTAGCGAGTCGGTTCGTTCGGGCTGAATCTGGAGGGTTTCAGTCAGCGAGAAAGATACACCCGGCCGCTTGATTCGATGTCTTTGACGTTCCCACCCCTGAGGAGGGCTCCTGTGACCGTGATCGCATGGGCGCGGCGCTTTCACCCGGATGCCAGGTGGAACCTTCAGCGGGTCATAACCTGAGAAGCATCGTGTCCGAATCGCCGACCCGTCCCGCGACGACGAAGCCGTTACTCACGTAAAGTGCACGGGCTCGCTCGTTGTCGTCTTCAACGCTCAAGCTCAGCCCCTGGAGGCCACGCCCGACTGAGGCCCGTATCGTCCGCTCCAGTAGGACGCGGCCTATGCCCTGGCCTCGATGAGTGCTCACGACGCCCATGCCTAGTTCGGGGATGCCCTCATCAACGAAGCCATATCCGGGATCCTCGGCGGTCATGAACCTCGCCCAAGCCGCACCGACCGGCTTGTCCTCTGCCTCGTAGGCAACGAAACCGAAATCTGAGCTTCGTTTCCAATCGGAGACGTAGTGCCAGATGTCGGGGATATTCATGATCGCTTGCAGAGTCGCAGGTTGCCGGTCTTCGCGCCAGTTGAACGCTTCGAGCAGCATGGCCGCGAGAAAGTCGATGTCCTCAGTGGCAGCGTCGCGGATACGCAATGTCATCGCGTTGTTCCTCAATTCACAAGTGCGGCACGGCAGATTGGTCGACGCGGATTGGTGCGTCTATCGAAGGCACATGCCTTCAGGTTTGGATTTCACGGAGTAGATGGATCTGAATCCGCTGCCGCGTCGATGGTGGCCTTGGGCGTGAACGCAAGTGCCAGGAACTGCTCGCGAGCGTGACTTCCAACGTATAGCAGCGCACTCCCGCTACCGGAGATCAAGACCATCCCGGTGCTTGGTTTCGGTGACCACGCCGGAGAGCCCGCACGGCATCCAAGACGAGTATGGATCACGCACCCAAAAGCGTCTGGCATCAGGCCCCCACGTGGCGTCGGTGCCTGCGTTCATCTCCGATCTCGACATACCGCTCGACAGTGAGCTGCAGGCGCTGACGGAGGAGGCCGCCAGTGAACTTGCCCGCTTCGATGCAGAAGTGGCGCAAATCGCCGCACCATTCGCATCCATTCTGCTTCGCACCGAGAGTGCCTCCAGCTCCGAAATCGAGAACCTCACGAGTGGTGCACGATACAGGTCGATATTTCGATGCCCTGAGCGCCTACCGGTCCGGGGATGTCACCTCGGTAATCCGTTCCATCGCGGAGGCGTCGTTCGCAGCGGTGCACAACGGTCGCATCCTTCCGCTCGATGTCAGCGAAAACGCTCCTCGTCGAACTGCTGAGTGCCGCCCTCCATGGTCCATGCAGCGGCAAACGGCATCAGCGTCTCAATGGTGGCGACGCGAACGCCCTCGGCGGTCGGAAGCAGCACTCTGATGCCTGGGTAGTAATCAAAGAGGACCTGCCTGTCACGCCCGCACGGGCCGACAACACCGCGCCCGTGATTGCCAACAGCGACGATTGTCGTGATTTCTCGGCCGCCCTGTGCACGCGCCGCGCCGAGTGCAACCAGCTCAGCGCACGGACCGCCGGTGAAGTGGAACAGATTCACCCCGGCGAACATGCGGCCGTCGGCGTCTCGAACTGCCGCGCCCATCGTGTGTGCACCATCTTCATCGGGCCCGGCATCCGTGCTCGCGTCGATGACCTCTCTTGCGAGCTCAACGAGCTCAAGGTCTTCGGCCGTCGGCACTTCGAGTTCAGCGTTGGGGAGCATGAGGGTAATCCTAGGGATCGAAACGGATCCAACTCTTGGGCTGCCGCCCGCAAGCCGGACCCTGAGCGCGCGCACCCGCACAACGGCAGGGCTCCGGTGCGCTCTGTCTTCGTAACCGTCCCGACTACCCCGTCCAGAAGAGATTCGCGCTCGGGTACATTCTCCGCCCGCGGATACGCAGCAGCCGATGAGGTGGTGTGGGTGCTGATGGTTCTGAAGACGGTGGAGCGTAGCGACGTTCACGCTCGCTGCGGTAATCAGCGATCAAGGGCAACCTAGCCGGCCGCCAGCAGCGCCGCCCACAGGTCCGCTCGGGCGTGGAACGTGCCGAGGTCGCGGCCGAGCAACTGCTCCGCGTGACCGATCCGGGCGCGCACCGTGTGCCGGTGCACGGCGAGTTCCGCCGCGGCAGGGCCGAATTGCCCATTGTGTTCCAGCCATACCCGCAGGGTCGTGAGCAGCCCCGTACCGTGCGCGGCGTCGTGGTCGGAGAGCGGGCGGAGGGTGGCTCGGCCGACCTCCGAGGCATCCGTCCGGGCCAGGAATGCGAGCACCCCCTGGCGGGAGATGACCTCGAACTCGACCAGGCCGGCTGCCCCCTCACGGGCGCGTTCGAGCGCCTGGCGGGCCTGTGCCACCGCGTGCGGCAGCGTGCGATAGTCGCTCCGGTCCGAGACACCCACATGCAGGCCGAACCCCACCAGATCGTCGAGCAGCGGCCCGGCGGCCAGGTCGACGACGAGCAGGATCTGGCGGCCTTCACGGGCGAAGAACAGGTGGCCCGGGCTTTCCTCGACCCGCAGTTCGAGCAACTCGGCGAGGGCGTCGAGTCGTTCGGGCGGCGGGGCAACCACGGCGACCCGAACCGGCTCGGCCGGCAGGGCTCCCCAGAGTTCGCCGGACACGCTCTGCACGAGCGGTCGGTCGCCGCCGATCAGCGCCTGCAAGAGCCCGGACCGCAGGTGCCCGCGGGCACGGTCCAATGTGCTGTTCTGCTCGAGGGCGAGTCCGGCGAGCGCGATGACGCTGGTCACCACCTGCTGGCTGGCCTGGTCGAGCTCCGCGCCGTCGCCGAGGGCCAGCACGCCGCGCAATTGGTCCCGTCGCCCCAGCGTCTGCAGGGTGAGGGTTTCCCCGTCCTGTTCCAACGTGGTGCCGGCCCGGTGGCCGCGGCGAAGCAACCGGCCGGCCTCCGCCTGCACCCGCGGCAGGGCGGGGGAGGCGTCGGCGCCGGAGAACACGTCGCGGGGGAAGACTCGGTCGAGCGCGCCGCCGGCATCGAAGAGGCCGACCCAGCGACCCAGCTGCCGGGACAGCTCGCTCAGGATGTTGCTGAGGCCGTCCGGTCGCAACGCGGCGTGCGAGATGGCGCGCTGGGCCTCGAGCGCCCATGTGTTGCGGGCGTAGCGCAGTTCCGCGACGAGGTCGCCGGCCGAGCGGGCGACCGCGATGAACGGCGTGTCGTAGGGCACCTCCACCAGCGGCAGCCCTGCGGCGAGGCAGGCCTCCACGAGGGCGTCGGGTGTTCCGGCGCGCACCACCTCGGTGCCGAAGCCGAGGCAGGTTATGCCCCGGGCCGTGAGCCGGTGCACGTAGTCCCGGTAGTAGTCATCCGTCGTCGTCTCGGCGAACTGCGTGCCCGTGGTGAGGAGCACCTGGCCGGCGGAGAGGAACGGCGTGGGGTCGGCCAGGTCGGAGCTGTGCACCCATTCCACGGACTGGTCCAGCGCATGCGTGGGCAGCGCGGGCTCAGCCGTGAGCAGCCGCAACTGGAGGCCGGGCTGGGCCAGCAGACGGCGCAGGGTGGGCAGAAGCGGCGGAGCCAGGGTCGAAGCCATGGCCCGAGTGTACAAGATGGCGAAAGATGCCTGCCGTGTTGTACACCGTGTCGGATGCCGCGGGTGCCGGCCGTGCGTAGCCTTCAGGAATTGGCATCGACGCCGGCCCCCGCGCCGATGCACCGGCAGAACTGGAGCAGCCATGACCCTCGTAGACGCCCTTCCCCTCACCCCGGTCGGCGGACCGTCCCTTCCCCAGGAACGCCGCCTCGTCACCGCCATCCCCGGCCCGAAGTCCCAGGAGCTCAGCCGTCGCAAGAACGAGGCCGTCTCCGCCGGTGTGGGCGTCACGCTCCCCGCCTACATCGTCGCTGCGGGCGGCGGCGTGCTCGTCGACGTCGACGGCAACTCCCTGATCGACCTGGGCAGCGGCATCGCCGTGACCGGCATCGGCAACAGCGCCCCAGAGGTCGTCGCCGCCGTGGCCGCCCAGCTCGCCCAGTTCACGCACACCTGCTTCACCGTGACGCCCTACGACTCCTACATCGAGGTGGCCGAGATGCTCAACCGGCTCACCCCAGGCGACCACGCCAAGCGCAGCGCCCTGTTCAACTCCGGCGCCGAGGCCGTGGAGAACGCCGTCAAGATCGCTCGCCACTACACCGGCAAGCAGGCCGTCGTCGCGTTCGACCACGCCTATCACGGCCGCACCACGTTGACGATGGGCCTGACCGCGAAGAACCAGCCCTACAAGAACGGCTTCGGGCCGTTCGCCGCGGAGATCTACCGCGCCCCGATGTCCTACCCCTACCGCGACGCCGGACTCGACGGACCCGGCGCCGCCCGGCGGGCCATCTCCCAGATCGAGAAGCAGATCGGCGCCGACAACCTGGCCGCCCTGATCATCGAGCCGATCCAGGGTGAGGGCGGCTTCATCGTGCCCGCGCCCGGCTTCCTCCCCACCCTGGTGGACTGGTGCCGCGCCAACGAGGTCGTCTTCATCGCCGACGAGGTGCAGACCGGCTTCGCCCGCACCGGCGACATGTTCGCCAGCGATCACGAGGGCATCGTGCCCGACCTGATGGTCATGGCCAAGGGCATCGCCGGCGGCCTTCCGCTCTCCGCCGTCACCGGGCGTGCGGAGATCATGGACGCTCCCCAGGTCGGCGGCATCGGCGGCACCTACGGCGGCAACCCGCTCGCCTGCGCCGCGGCCCTGGCCACCATGCACAGCTATGAGACCGAGGACCTGGCGTTGCGCGCCCGCGAAATCGGCGCCATCCTGACCGGCCGGCTGAACGCCATCCGTGCCGTCGACAAGCGCGTGGGCGATGTGCGGGGGCGCGGAGCCATGATCGCCGTCGAACTGGTCGACCCCGTCACCGGAGACCCGGATGCCGCCCTCACCGGCCGTGTCGTGGCCGCCGCCCATGCCCAGGGCGTCGTGCTGCTGACGTGCGGGACCTACGGCAACGTGATCCGCTTCCTGCCGCCGCTGAGCATCCCCGACGACCTCCTGGTCGAGGGCCTGCAGGTTCTGGGCGCCGTTCTCGCCGCCGCATGAGCCTCCTCGACACGGTCCCGGCCGCGCCCGCCCTGCTCACCCGCCCCCTCGCCACCACACTGAGCCGCGCGACGGCGACCCCGCTGGCAACGCCGCTGGAGGACGCCCGGTCACAGCTGGACGCCGCCATCGGCGTGCTCGGCTACAGCTCGGGTCTGCACTCTCTGCTCGCGACCCCGCGCCGTGAACTCACGGTGGCTGTGCCGCTCCGGCGCGACGACGGCAGCACCTGCCTGTTCACCGGCTACCGGGTGCAGCACAACCTGTCCCGGGGCCCGGCGAAGGGCGGGCTGCGCTACAGCCCCCACGTCACGCTGGACGAGGTGCGGGCCCTGGCCATGTGGATGACCTGGAAGTGCGCCCTGCTCGACGTGCCCTACGGCGGCGCCAAGGGCGGTGTCACGATCGACCCGCGGCTCTTCTCGCAGGCCGAGCTGGAACGCGTCACCCGCCGCTACACGAGTGAGATCCTGCCCATCATCGGCCCGGAGAAGGACATCCCGGCTCCCGATATGGGTACCGATGAGCGCACCATGGCCTGGATCATGGACACCTACTCGGTCAATGTGGGGTACACCGTGCCCGGAATCGTGACCGGCAAACCGATCAGCCTCGGCGGCTCGCACGGCCGGGCCAGCGCCACCTCGCGGGGCGTGACCCACATCGCCCTCGCGGCGCTGACGCACCGCGGCATCCGGGTGCACGGGGCCACCGCCGCGGTGCAGGGCTTCGGCAAGGTCGGTCACGACGCCGCTGTGTTCCTCACCGACGCCGGCGTGCGCGTGGTGGCCGTCAGCGACCAGTACGGCGCCGTCTACAACGCCCAGGGACTCGACTTCGAGCGGCTGGGCGCGCACGTGGCGGCCACCGGTCGCGTCGTCGGATTCGACGGGGCCGAACCGCTCGACGGCGATCTGCTGCTCGAACTCGACGTGGACCTGCTCGTGCCGGCCGCCGTCGAGGGCGTGCTGCACGCGGGCAATGCCGCCCGGGTCACGGCCCGCGTCATCGTCGAGGGAGCCAACGGACCCACCTCTCCCACTGCCGACGCCGTCTTCGCCGCGAACGGGCAGCTCGTCGTGCCCGATATCCTCGCCAATGCCGGCGGCGTCATCGTGTCCTACTTTGAGTGGGTTCAGGGCAATCAGGCATACTGGTGGAACGCCGCGGAGGTCGAGCAGAAGCTCGCCGAGCGGATGCTGGCCGCCTGGCACCAGGTCGTCGACTACGCGGCCGCCAGGGACCTGTCTCTGCGTGCCGCGGCCACGGTGCTCGCCGTCGAACGGGTGGCGGAAGCGCACCTGCTGCGCGGCCTGTACCCCTGAACGTCACCCCCACCGCTCCACCGCACCACCCGCAGGACCAACTGGAAGATCCGCACTCATCTCCCGCATCGCAACGGAAAGAGACTCATCGTGACCACTCGTGAAACCGAACTCCTCGCCCGCGTCCCGGACGGCCTCTACATCAACGGCACCTGGCAGCAGGGCGGCGGCGCGGCCATCGAGGTCACCGACCCGGCGACCGGTGCCGTGCTCAAGCGCATCGCGAACGCGGATGCCGCCGACGGCATCCGTGCGCTGGATGCGGCCGTCGAGGCTGCCGAGTCGTGGGCGGCCACCGCGCCGCGGGCACGCGCTGAGATCCTGCGCCGGGCCTTCGACCTGCTCCAGGAGCGACGCGACGACTTCGCGCTGCTGATGACGATGGAGATGGGCAAGCCCCTCGCCGAGGCCAACGGTGAGGTCACCTACGGCGGCGAGTTCCTGCGCTGGTTCAGCGAGGAGGCCGTGCGCGTCAGCGGCCGCTACGGGCAGAACCCCGAGGGCACCGGCACCATGGTGGTCTCACAGCGGCCGGTCGGGCCCTGCCTGCTGATCACGCCGTGGAACTTCCCACTCGCGATGGCCACGCGCAAGATCGCCCCCGCGCTCGCCGCCGGCTGCACGGTCGTCGTCAAGCCCGCCGAGCTCACCCCGCTGACCACGCTCTTCTTCGTGCAGCTGCTCGAAGACGCCGGGGTGCCGGCCGGCGTCGTCAACGTGATCACCACGTCGACCTCCGCCGCCGTGGCCGGGCCGATCATCGCCGACCCCCGTCTGCGCAAGCTCAGCTTCACCGGGTCGACCCAGGTGGGCCGCAAGCTCATCCAGCAGGCCGCCCAGGGCGTGCTGCGCACCTCGATGGAGCTCGGCGGCAACGCCCCGTTCGTCGTCTTCGAAGACGCCGACCTGGACAAGGCCGTCGAGGGCGCGATGCTCGCCAAGTTCCGCAACATCGGCCAGGCCTGCACCGCGGCGAACCGCTTCATCGTGCACGAGTCCGTCGCCGCCGAATTCGCCCGCCGCATCACCGAGCGAGTCGGCGCGCTGAAGATCGGCCGCGGCACCGAAACCGGCGTCACCATCGGCCCGCTCGTCAGCGAGGCTGCCGTCGCCGGCACCGACGCCCTCGTGCAGGACGCACTGGCCCACGGTGCCACCCTGCTCGCCGGCGGCAAGCGCCCCGAGGGTGCCGGCTCCTTCTACGAGCCCACCGTGCTGACGGGGGTGGCGCCGGCCAGCGCCATCCTGACCGAGGAGATCTTCGGCCCGGTCGTCGGCATCGTCACGTTCGCTGACGAGGCCGAGGCCGTGCGCCTGGCCAACTCGACCGAATACGGTTTGATCAGCTACGTCTTCACCCAGGACCTGGCCCGCGGCCAGCGGATGATCGACAAGCTCGAAACCGGAATGATGGGCCTGAACACGGGCCTGGTCTCCAACGCGGCCGCACCGTTCGGCGGTGTCAAGCAGTCCGGTCTGGGCCGCGAGGGCGGACTCGAGGGCATCCAGGAGTACCTGTCCACCAAGTACACCCTGATCCCGGCTTCCTGAGAACCGCATCACCGGTAATACCCGCGGCCGGCCGCACACTCGTGGCCGGCCGCACCACCACCCGCATCACCTGCGTCACCGCAGTTTCGTCCCCCACCCCACCAGCACAACGCAATGGAGCACTCCGTGAGCATCATCGAACGTGACATCGTCATCATCGGCGCCGGCGCAGCCGGCCTCACCGCCGCGACCGAGCTGCGGAAGGCAGGCCTGACGGTGGCCGTGCTCGAAGCGCGCGACCGTGTCGGCGGCCGGCTGCACACCGACGAGATCGACGGCGCAATGCTCGAGATCGGCGGCCAGTGGGTCTCGCCTGACCAGGATGCGCTCAAGGAGACCATCGCCGAGCTGGGCCTGGAAACCTTCGCCCGGTACCGCGAGGGCGAGAGCGTCTACATCAACGCGGAGGGGGAGCGCACCCGGTTCGAGGGAGAGATCTTCCCGGTATCGGCCGACACCGAGCGCGAGATGGTGGCCCTGATATCCACCCTCGACGAGCTCGTGGCCCAGATGGACCCCGACCGTCCCTGGGCGCACCCGCGCGCCGTGGAGCTGGACCAAATCTCCTTCCGCCGCTGGCTCGAGGAGGCGACCGATGACGAGGAAGCCCGCGACAACATCAGCTTGTTCATCGCGGGGGCCATGCTGACCAAACCGGCCCACGCTTTCTCCACTCTCCAGGCCCTGCTGATGGCGGCCAGCGCCGGCAGCTTCAGCAACCTCGTCGACGCCGACTTCATCCTGGACGAGCGGGTCGTCGGCGGGCTGCAGCGGGTGCCGATCCTGCTCGCCGAGAAGCTCGGCGATGACGTCTTCCTCAGCCAGGCCGTGCGTACCGTGCGCTGGAGCGAGGCCGGCGTCAGTGTGCTCACCGACGACCTCGAGGTGCGAGCACGCCGCGTGATCGTGGCCGTGCCGCCCGTGCTGTACACCCGGATCTCCTTCGATCCGCCGTTGCCGCGCCGCCAGCAGATGATGCACCAGCACCTCTCGATGGGCTTCGTGATCAAGGTGCACGCCGTCTACGAGACCCCGTTCTGGCGGGAAGACGGCCTCTCCGGCACGGCCTTCAGCCCCTACGAGCTCTCCCACGAGGCGTACGACAACACGAACTTCGGCGATGCGCGCGGCACCCTGGTCGGCTTCGTCTCCGACGAGGCCGCCGACGGTGTGTTCACCATGTCGGCCGAGGAAAGGAAGCAGCGCATCCTCACCTCGCTCTCGCACTACTTCGGCGAGAAGGCCCTGACGCCCGTCGTCTACTACGAGAGCGACTGGGGTACCGAGGAATGGACGCGTGGCGCCTACGCCGCCAGCTTCGACCTCGGCGGGCTCGCCCGCTTCGGAGCAGACCTGCGCACCCCGGTGGGCCCGATCTTCTTCTCCTGCAGCGACCTCGCCGGTAAGGGCTACCAGCACGTCGACGGCGCCATCCGGATGGGACGCGAGACGGCAGCGGAGATCGTGGCCGGGCTCGACCAGCCGGAGTAGCTCGGCGGAATCCGTCACCTCTGCGTCGCGGCGCAGGTTGTGGAAGCGGGCGCACGGTAGAACGTGCGCCCGCTTCCACAGGGTGCGCCGCGAGTGAGCGGCTGGCCACGGCGCTGGCGCAGCCGCGAGCGCCGGCGCTAGTCGTCGAAGGTGTTGAGCATCGCGAACGCCGCGCGCTCGAGGTAGTCCCAGAGCTGGTCGCGCTGCAACGGCGGCAGGCCGGCCTGATCGACGGCGGCGCGCATGTGGAGGAGCCAGCGATCGCGGGCATCCGGGTTCACCTTGAACGGTTGGTGCCGCTGGCGCAGGCGCGGGTGACCGCGCTGCTTGCTGTAGGTACCCGGACCGCCCCAGTACTGCTCGAGGAACATGGTCAGACGTTCGGCTGCCGGGCCCAGGTCCGCCTCCGGGTACATCGGTTTCAGCACCGGGTCGGTGGCGACCCCGCGGTAGAACTCGTTCACGAGTCCCTCGAAGAACGGCCGACCGCCGACCTGCGCGTAGAACGTGTCGCCGAGCGCGGCCCCGTTCTCCCCGTCGCGCAGGTGGACCGCGCCGGGGGTGGCCGGTGCGGGGCTGCCGGGCAGAGGAGTGCTGGCGTCATCAGTCATCGTGGACCTCCGGATCGGGTGCCGTGTGCGTCGGGGCCTCGGTCTTGGGCGTCGGGGCCTTGGCCGGCTGCGTCCTGACGGGGACGGTCCTGGGCGTGGTTGCCTTCGGCGGGAGGGGTTTGGCGGCCTCCGGCTCCGGGGGAGTCTGGGCGGTGCCCGCGGTCTTGGGCCGGCGGGGGGCGCGCGGTGCCTTGTTCTTGCGCACCGGGATGGGCGCGAGGAAGGGACCCGTTGCAGGATCCGGCATGGCAGCGGCGGCTTCCTCGGCGGCATCGGGGGTGTGCCCGGAGGTCGGGGCGGAGGAAGCGGTGACTGCGCCATCCGTGCCGGCCATGACCACGCTGTTCAGGGGGGTGAGCCCGATGCCGAGCCCGTCGAGGGCCTTCTTGAGGTGCAGGCGCAGGTCGCGGGCGAAGTCCCACTTGGCGGCCACCCGGGTCTTCACGACGAGGCGCACGACGAGGGCCTCCGCCGAGATCGACTCGAGACCCCAGATCTCCGGCTTCTCGAGGATGACCGACCGCCACTTGCGGCTGGAGGCCAGCGCCTTTGCGACGCGCAACAGCTCATTCTGCACGGCCTCGACATCAGACGAGTAGGGGATCGCAAGGTCGATGATCACGCGGGCCCAGCCCTGGGACATGTTGCCGACGCGCAGGATCTCGCCGTTGCGCACGAACCACAGGGTGCCGTCGACGTCACGAACCTGGGTGACCCGGATGCCGACGGTCTCGACGACTCCGGACGCGAAGCCGACGTCAACGACGTCGCCCACGCCGATCTGGTCCTCCACGACCATGAACAGCCCGTTCAGGATGTCCTTGACGATGTTCTGGGCGCCGAAACCGAGGCCGGCGCCGAGCGCGGCCGTGAGCAGGGCGAAGGAGCCGAGGATGTCGCTGTTGGCGGTGTTCACGATCAGCAGGATCGTGACGATCAAGAGCGTCACGTTGATGATGTTCGACAGCACCGAACCCAGCGTGCGGGTGCGTTGCACCACGCGCACGGCGGCCAGTGGCGAGACGCTCAGCGCCTGCGTGTCCTCGACGTTCTGGGTCTTCTTCACGCCCGTCACGATCTGTTGCACCACGCGGTCGATCACGAAGCGCAACACCCAGCGGATCACCAGTGCGCCCACGATGATGGCCACGATGTTGATGATCTTGAGCCACAGGATGATGGAGAAGAAGTCGGTCAGTTCAAGCCAGATTGCGTCAAAGTCCATAACGAGTCGAGTCTACAGAGCCGCGCCCTGTCCAAAACCTGAGGGCCCTGTCGCGCTGGTGCGACAGGGCCCTCGAACGGTGCGGGTGGGACGGATGCTGCGGGTGGCTACTCCGCGTCGCGCGCCTGTGCGGCGAGGGCGCGCTCGACCCCGGCGAGGTTCTCAATCACCAGGCGGCGCAGCGCGAGCGGCTCCGGGTTGGCGTCGAGCCAGGTGCGCGTCGCGGCGACGAGCGCCTGGTTGGCGAGCGGCGCCGGGTACAGGCCGAGCACCAGCTTCTCCGCGATCGAGAAGCTGCGCGCCTCCCAGATCGGCTGCAGCATGGCGAAGTACTGGTCGACGAACGGTTCCAGCAGCGTCGTGTCGTTGGCGCGCAGGATGCCGGCGGCCGTGACGCGCACGATGGTGTTCGGTGCGGTGTCCGCGTCGATCAGTGACGACCAGGCGGCCTGCTTGCCCTCCCGGGTGGGGATGGCGGCGCGCGCCTGGGCGGCCGACTGGGCGCCGGTCGCGGTGTTGTCCGCGGCCAGGGCGGCGTCGATCTCGGCCGCTCCGGCCTTGCCGCCGGCGACCAGGGCGATGAGCAGCTCCCAGGCCAGGTCCGTGTCGATCTCGAGGCCGTCGAGCGGCACCGAGCCGTCCAGGAGCGCGGCGACGGATGCCAGCTGGCTCTCGGTGGACGCAATGGCGGCGAAGAACTTCACGAACTGGAACTGCTCGTCGGTGCCGGCCTCGGCGTGGCGGGCGAGGGACCAGAGCGCGTCCCCGACCTCCTTGATCGTCGCCGTGCGGAATTCCTCCGCGACGTAGTACGTGGCGGCGAGCACGACCTGGCCGAGCACGGTGCGCAGCGTGGTGGACTCGGACTCCGTCGCGACATTGCCGAGCACGAGCGTGATGAAGTCGCGCGCCGAGGTCTCGGCGTCGCGGGTCGCGTCCCAGACGGCACCCCAGATGATGGCGCGGGCCAGGGGGCTCTCGATCGCGGACAGGTTTTCGAGGGCCACCTCCTGCGACGCCGGGTCGAGACGGATCTTGGCGTAGGCCAGGTCGTCGTCGTTGAGCAGAACGAGGTCGGGACGCTTCATACCGAGCAGCGACGGGACATCCGTCTGCTCGCCGTCGACGTCGATCTCGACCCGGTGCGTGCGCACCAGGGTGCCGTCAGCCAGGTCGTAGAAGCCGATGGCGAGGCGGTGCGGGCGGATGGTGGGGTAGTCGGCGGCGGCCGTCTGCAGCACCGTGAAACCGGTGATGATGCCGGTATCGTCGACGGCGATCTCCGGGCGCAGGGTGTTGACGCCCGCGGTTTCGAGCCACAGCTTGGTCCACTGGGTGAGGTCGCGGCCACTGGAGGCCTCGAGTTCGACCATCAGGTCGTTCAGCTCGGTGTTGCCCCACTGGTGCTTCTGGAAGTACGCGGCGACGCCGGTGAAGAATTCGTCGCGGCCGACCCAGGCCACCAGCTGCTTGAGAACGGAGCCGCCCTTGGCATACGTGATGCCGTCGAAGTTGACCTGCACGTCTTCGAGATCGGTGATCGTGGCGGTAATCGGGTGGGTGGAGGGCAGCTGGTCCTGCTTGTAGGCCCAGCTCTTCTCCATCACGGCGAAGGTGGTCCACGCTTCGGTCCACTCGGTGGCCTCGGCGGTGGCCATGGTCGACGCCCACTCGGCGAACGACTCGTTCAGCCACAGGTCGTTCCACCACTTCATGGTGACCAGGTCGCCGAACCACATGTGCGCCAGTTCGTGCAGCACCGTGACGACGCGGCGTTCCTTGATGGCGTCGGTGACCTTGGAACGGAACACGTAGGTTTCCGTGAAAGTGACCGCGCCGGCGTTCTCCATGGCGCCCGCGTTGAACTCCGGCACGAACATCTGGTCGTACTTGTCGAACGGGTACGGGTAGTTGAACTTGCCCTCGAAGTATTCGAAGCCCTGGCGGGTCTTCTCGAACAGGTAGTCGGCGTCGAGGTACTCGAACAGGCTCTTGCGGCAGAAGAGGCCGAGCGGGATGACGCGGCCGTCGCTGGAGGTCAACTCGCTGCGCACGACGGCGTAGGGGCCGGCGACGAGGGCCGTGATGTAGCTGGAGATGGTGTGGGTGGGGGCGAACGCCCAGGTCTTGCTCTCGTTGCCGGCATCCGTCGGTTCGGGCGTGACGGAGTTGGAGATGACCTCCCAGGCGGCGGGGGCGGTGACGGTGAAGGCGAACGTGGCCTTGAGGTCGGGCTGCTCGAACACGGCGAAGACGCGGCGGGAGTCGGGAACCTCGAACTGGCTGTAGAGGTAGACCTCGTTGTCGACCGGGTCGACGAAGCGGTGCAGGCCCTCGCCGGTGTTGGTGTACTCGGCGTCGGCGACGACGATGAGCGTGTTCTCGGCGGCCAGGCCGTCGAGCTGAATCCGGATGCCGTCACTGACGACCGACGGGTCGAGCGCGACTCCGTTGAGCGTCACCGCGTGCACCGTGCGGGTGATCGCGTCGATGAAGGTGGACCCCCCAGGCGTCGCGGTGAAGTGCACCGTGGTCTCGCTGCCGAACGTCTCAGGTCCGGTCGTGAGGTCGAGCGTGACCTCATAGCTCGCAACGGTGACGAGCGCGGCGCGCTCCTGGGCTTCGATCCTGGTGAGGTTCTCTCCGGGCAACGGTTTCTCCATCTCGGTTCAGCGGTGTGCGCGCATGCTGACGCTTGTGACGTGGCGCACGGATACCAAGCCTAGCCAAGGAATATGGTGCCTGCATGGGGGTAAGCGTCTGGATATGGGCTCGGAATAGGGTGAGGCACGATGATGAACCTCGACGAACTGCTTTCCGCCTACGACACCCAGCTGCGGATGCGGGTTCCGACCGACCTGCCGCCGGGCATCCACTACGACCTGCAGGGGCCGGTGCTGCGCGTCTCGGGGCGGCACCAGGGGTTCGTGGAGACGGCCCGCGACGTCGGGGTGACCGGCGCCGAGCTTGACGCGCTGATCAGGGAACAGCGCGACGTCTTCGCGGCCCGTGGCGAAGCCGTGGAGTGGAAGACCCGCAATCACGATCTGCCGGTCGACCTTCCGGACCGCCTGTTCGCGGCCGGTTTCCTGCCCGACGAACCGGAGACGGTCGTGGTGGCCGAGACCGCACGCGTCGGCGCGGAGCCCGTGCTGCCGGCTGGCGTGACGATGCGGCAGGCCCACAGCCGATCCGATTTCGAGCGCATCGCCGCGCTGCAGACCCAGGTTTGGGATTCGGACCATTCCTGGCTGGCCGACCAGCTGGAGACAAGTGCGCGCGCGGCACCGCACGACGTGCTCGTCTTCGTCGCGGAGGCCGGCGGCGAGGTAGTCTCCTCGTGCCGTCTCGAATTCACTTCGGGAACGGACTTCGCGGGGCTCTGGGGCGGCTCGACTCTGGCCGCGTGGCGGGGCCGCGGTCTCTACCGGGCGCTGGTGGCCCACCGTGCTCGGCTCGCGCAGGAGCGCGGGGTGCGCTACCTGCAGGTGGACGCCTCCGCAGACAGCGCACCGATCCTGTTCCGGTTGGGCTTCCAGGCCTTGACCATGACGACCCCGTACATCTGGACCCCACCCGCTGCCGGTGGACAGGAATCACCTCCCCGCCCGCCCATGGAATCGCTCACGGAATAGGGTGTCGGCATGAGAGCGAGCACCGACCCGCTGGCGGCGACGTCCGACCGCTACCGCCAGTTCGCCGAGGTGGAGGCGCGCGGCCTGAGCGCCTGCTACGAGGCGTGGGCGCGCGGGGTCGCGGAGGACCCGGTCACCATTGCCCGGATCGACCGTCTCCCGGCCCCGAAACGGCAGCCGAACCTGGTCTTCAGCACGGCGCGGTTCACCGGCGCTCCGGTCTCGGGGTATGCCGCCTTCGCGGCCTGGCTGGCCGCGCACTGGGCCGCCGTCGAGGAAACCTGTCTCAGCCACTCCACCCAGACGAACGAACCTGCCCGCTGCGCTGTTCTGCTCCCGGCGCTCGCCGCGATTCCCGGACCGCTCGCGCTGATCGAGGTAGGGGCATCCGCGGGGTTGTGCCTGTACCCCGACCGGTACAGCTACCGGTATGCGGACGGCGACGGAGCCGAACGGATGCTGCATCCCGTCTCAGGGCCGAGTGCGGTCGTCCTCGACTGCACCACCACGGGACCGGTGCCGGTGCCGCCCGGCCTGCCCACCGTGGTCTGGCGGGCCGGCATCGACCTCAACCCGCTCTCCGTGCACGACGAGACCGACGTGGCCTGGCTGGACGCGCTGATCTGGCCGGAGCATGATGATCGCCGCGCGAGGCTGCGTGCAGCGGTGACCGTCGCCCGGGCGGAACCGGCCCGCATCGTGCGCGGGGACCTCAATGAGCAGATCGTGACGCTCGTCGCCCAGGCGCCCGCCGGGGCCACCGTGGTCGTGTTCCATACTGCGGTGCTCGCCTACCTCGACGAGGCGGCCACGCGCCGGTTCACGGCGACGCTCGCGCGGCTGCCCGTGCGCTGGCTGTCGAACGAGGGACGGAACGTCGTGCCCGCGGTCAGTGAACGGATGCGATCGGTCCCCGCCGCATCCACCGACTTCGTGCTGGCCCTCGACGCCGAGCCCATCGCCTACACGCAGCCGCACGGTCGGGCCCTGCACTGGCTTGCCGACGAAGACGGTCTCGGCTGACGCCCCGGCAGGGCCTGCTTTGGCGGCGCGGCTCAGCGTGCCTCGGCGAGGTCCTTGAGCGTGGCGAGAGCGACCGGCCAGAGCTCGTCGAACATCGACACGTACTCCTCCTCGGTGTCGACCGCCACCTCGACAATGGTGACGCCGTCGGACTCGCTGAAGGAGTAGCTCTCGAGGGCGCCGGAGAACAGCGCCTCGTCACCGGTGCGTTCGACACCCTTCATGATGTCTCCGAAATATTCGACGGTGACGAGCTCGTCCGGCCGGTTTTCGATGACGGTGCCGATCATGCCGCCGATCGCACCGTCTTCGTCGGGCCCCAGGAAACGGATCTCGCTGCCGAGATCCCAACTGCCTTCGTAGTGGGAACCCTCGTTGAACGCGCTCGCCCACTCCTGGTACGTGTCGTCGTCGAGCATCGTGGTCCAGACGGTGTGCGCGGGGGCTTCGATTCGAACGGTGTAGTGGAGTTTTTCCATGCGGGGAGTGTAGCTCCGCCTCGCGGCGACCGCGAGAGATCAGTGCTGCTCCCGGACCGCCTCCGCGCCGCCCTCCGGCATCTCGAGGTCGGCGGTCACGAAGGTCGTCGGGCGGAAAGTCAGACCGACCGCTCCGGCATTGGTCGTCACGCACTGCTCCAGTGTGAACGTCGACGGCACGGAGCCCGAGTCGAAGAGCCGCTTGCCCTGGCCGACGACGACGGGGAAGTAAATCAGCCGGTATTCGTCCACCAGGCCCGCGTCGTACAGGGAGCGGGCCAGGAGGCAACTGCCGTGCACCTGCAACTCGCGCCCCGGCCGGGCCTTGAGCTGTGCCACCGACTCGAGGATGTCCGTGGCGACCACGGTGGAGTTGTTCCAGGTCGGGTCCGTGAGTGTGGTCGAGACCACGTACTTCGGCAGTCCGTTGAGGGCTGTCGCCACCGGGTTGTCCGGGTCGGTGACCTGCTCCCAGTACGCCTGCATCATCTGGTACGTCGTGCGTCCGAGCAGGATTGCGTCGGCCGCGGCGAACCAGCCGTCGACGATCCGACCGAACCCCTCGTCGGCGTGGGGGACGAGCCAGCCCCCGCGCTCGAAGCCGCCGGAGGTGTCCTCGTCCAGGCCTCCCGGGCCCTGCATGACGCCATCCAGGGTGAGGAAGATGTTGACCGTGAGCTTCATTGCCGCCCTCTCCGTGCACTGAGGCAGCACGGCTGGCTGCCTTCGGGCCCAGCGTCGACCGGTGCTCGCGGGCTGTCAACCGCCGCCAACCGCCGTGAACCGTCGCCGACCGCTGCATCACCCGCGGAGCGTCACCAGGTGCCGGGCTTGTAGTCCTTCAGAAAGACGCCGCAGAGGTCTTCGCCGGCCTCGCCGCGCACGATCGGGTCGTAGACCCGGGCCGCGCCGTCGACCAGGTCGAGGGGCGCGTGGAAGCCCTCCTCGGCGAGGCGGATTTTGGTGGGGTGCGGCCGCTCATCCGTGATCCAGCCGGTGTCGACGCTGGTCATCAGGATGCCGTCGGACAGCATCTCCTTCGCGCTGGTGCGGGTGAGCATGTTCAGCGCGGCCTTGGCCATGTTCGTGTGCGGGTGGCCTGGACCCTTGTACCCGCGGCCGAACACGCCCTCCATCGCCGACACGTTCACGATGTAGGTGCGGCGGGCGTCGGATGCCGCGAGCGAGGACCGCAGACGGCTCACCAGCAGGAACGGGGCCGTGGTGTTGCAGAGCTGCACCTCCAGCATCTCCAACGGGTCGACGTCTTGCACATTCGCGGTCCAGCTGTTCTCGTCGTGCAGGTCGGGCACGAGCCCGCCGGCGTCGATCGCGGTGCCGGCGGCGAGTCGCTCGAGCGATGAGGAGCCCGGCGCGAGGGCCAAAGCGGTCAGATCGTCGGCGGTGAGCGCGCCGGTGGCGCCGGCCGCCGCGGCCAGGATCGGGTGGCTGGTGACGGATGCCGCCAGCGCGGTGGGGTGCGCGTCGCTGGTGTGCCCGAACGTGACGATCTCCGGGATGACGCCCTCCGGCAGCGGCGACTGCTCCGCCTCGACCAGCATCGAGTAGGAGCCGGGGGAGCGGCGCACGGTCTGGGCGGCGTTGTTGATCAGGATGTCCAGCGGTCCGGCCGCGGCGACGGAGTCGGCCAGGCCGATCACCTGGGCCGGGTCGCGCAGGTCGATCCCGACGATGCGCAGGCGGTGCAGCCAGTCGCCCGAGTCGGGCATGGCGCTGAAGCGGCGCACCGCGTCGCGCGGGAACCGGGTGGTGATGGTGGTGTGGGCGCCGTCGCGCAGCAGGCGCAGGGCGATGTACATGCCGATCTTCGCGCGGCCGCCCGTGAGCAGGGCGCGCTTGCCGGTCAGGTCGGTGCGGGCGTCCCGCTTCTCGTGGCTCATGGCCGCGCAGGTGGGGCAGAGCTGGTGGTAGAAGGCGTCGACCAGGGTGTACTTCTGCTTGCAGATGTAGCAGGCGCGCGGCACGAGCAACTCGCCGGCCGACGCCTGCTCGGTGCCGAGGCGCAGCTGGGCGCCGACGGTCTCGTCGTCGATGCGGGTGGGGGCGCCGGTCGCGGTCGCGGCGATCACCTGACGGTCGGCATCCGCTATCGCCTGCCGCTTCTCGCCGCGGCGCACCATCTTCACGGACTTGAACATCTTGGCGGTGGCCTGCCGCACGGTGACGAAGTCGGGGTCTTCGGGGTCGATCTCGCTGAGGGAGGCAAGCACGCGCAGCGCGATCGCCATCTCGGCAGGGTCGATGCCCGGGGAGGACTCGGCCACGGGAGCGGGCTCGGTCGAAGGCGTCGTGGTCATCGGACAAGTCTACGATCCTCTCCCCAACCAACTGTTGCCCGGCCGGACGACTGTTGCCGGTGTAGCGGCAACAGTCGTCCGATCGGGCAACAGTCGTGGAGCGGAGCGGGTGGCTAGACCTTCAGCGGCTCGGGCTCGGGCTCGGCCTCTGTCTCCGTCATCAGAGATGACAGGTCCATCGACGAGGTCGGCGGCTCGTACGTCTCATCGAACGGCATCTCGTCGGTGTCCAGGGTGGGGTTGTCGTCCTGGGTGGCGACGAGCTCCCGGGCCTCGAAGACCGTATCCACGCTGGGCATGGACCCGAGCAGCGGGCGCCCGGCCGACTCGCGCAGGAAGAAGATCGCGACGGCACCGATGACGGATGTCCCCATCAGGTAGTACGCCGGCATCATGTCGTTCTCGGTCGTGGCGATCAGCGCCGCGATGATGAACGGCGTGGTGCCACCGAAGATGGCCACCGAGAAGTTGTAGGCGATGCCCATTGCGCCGTAACGGCTTTCGGTCGGGAACAGCGCCGGCAGGGCCGAAGCGAGGTTGGCGACGTAGAACGTGACGGGCAGGGCGATCAGGGCCAGGCCGAGCAGTGTCGTCCAGATTTCTCCGATGTCGATCAGCAGGAAGGCGGGGATGGACAGCACGATGGCACTGGACGCACCCATCCAGAGCACGGGGCGGCGGCCGATCTTGTCCGACAGACGGCCGGCCAGGGGGATGCAGAGCGCCATGACGACGAGGATCGGGATGGTCAGCAGCGTGCCGTGCAACTCGTCGTAGCCCTTGGTGGCCGTGAGGTAGGTGGGCATGTACGAGGTGAGTGCGTAGCCGAGCGTGTTGGCCGCTGCAACGAGGAGCATCGCGACGATGATGCCCCGCCAGTGGTTCTTGAAGATGCTCAGCGGGCCGTTGGACGCGGCGGACTCGTCGGTGAACGACGGGTCGGTGGCGGCCAGTTCCTTGGCGTCCAGGGTGGCCTGGAAGGTGGGGGATTCCTCGATCTTCAGACGGAACCAGATGGCGATCAGGCCGAGCGGTCCGGCGATCAGGAACGGGATGCGCCAGCCCCAGTCCTCCATCACGGGCTGCCCGAGGGTGACCTGCAGGATGGAGACGAGCGCGGCGCCGATGGCGAAACCGAGGTAGCTGCCCATGTCGAGCAGGCTGGCGAAGAAGCCACGGTGCTTGTCAGGCGAGTGCTCGCTGACGAAGGTGGTCGCACCGGCGTACTCGCCACCGGTCGAGAAGCCCTGCACGAGCTTGGTGAAGACCAACAGGGCGGCGGCGAGCATGCCCACCTGGGCGTAGCCGGGCAGAAGGCCCACGGCAAAAGTGGATGCGGCCATCAGCATCAGGGTCATCGACAGCACCTTCTGCCGGCCGATCTTGTCCCCGAGCCAGCCGAAGAACACACCACCCAGCGGGCGGGCGATGAAGGTCGCGGCGAAGGTGCCGAGCAGGAACAGGGTCTGCACCGTCGGGTCGGATTCGGGCAGGAAGACCGGGCCCATGGTCGTGATCAGGTAGCCGAACACGCCGACGTCGTACCATTCCATCGTGTTTCCGACGATGGTTCCGCCGAGCGCTTTCTTGAGTCTCGACTGATCGACCACGTTCACGTGGGACACCTTTAATCGGCGCTGCAGAAGCGGTTTCTTGGTCTTCATCGCGGTGCCGTCGGCGCCGGAATATGAGGTAGTTCTGGGCATTGGAGCTTCTCTCGGGTAGATCACGGTGTTACGAAAATTGAGGGCCCGCTTTCGGGCATAACGAATAATTTTAGCCGAAAATAGGCAATAACCAGACATTTTGCTGGGGATACCCCCTCTGGACAGGGGTTTACCTGAGGCTCCCACCGGCACTTTCTCAGCGAGCGGAGACCTAGGCTGGCCTCATGGCTGACTCTGTGAAGTTCTGGTTCGACCCCTCCTGCCCCTGGGCCTGGATGACCTCTCGGTGGGTGAATGAGGTCTCCGCCCTGCGCGGATTCGACGTCGAGTGGAAAGTGATGAGTCTCGCCGTTCTGAACGAGGACCAGGACGTGTCCGAGGAGTACCGGGCATTCTTCCCGCGGGCACTGAAATACACCCGACTGGTGACGGCCGCGCAGGAACTGCACGGCCAGAACACGGTCAAGGCGCTCTACGACGCCCTCGGCGTCCGCATCCACCCCGGTGGCAGCATCAACCCTGACGAGGTCATCCCGGCCGCGCTCGCCGAGGTGGGCCTGCCGGCATCCTTCGCCGACTGGGCCGACAGCGACCACTACGACGTGCAGATGCGGGCCAGCCACTTCGACGGTATGGAACGGGTCGGCCAGGATGTCGGAACCCCCGTCATCGCCGTCAACGACGTGGCGTTCTTCGGTCCGGTCATCTCGCCCGCACCGAGCGGCGACGCGGCTCTCAAGCTCTGGGACGGCGTGGTGGCCGTCGCCGGCTACGACGGCTTCTTCGAGATGAAGCGCTCGCGCACCGTCGGACCCATCTTCGCCCCGGTGACCACGGTACCGGCCGCGTCGGCCGAGTAAATAGAATCGGATGCATGCGCATCCACATCGCCACTGACCACGCCGGACTCGATTTCAGTCACCAGCTGGTCACGCACCTCACCCTGGCCGGCCACGATGTTGTGGACCACGGACCGAAGGTCTACGACGCCCTCGACGACTACCCCGCTTTCTGCATCCGGGCGGCCGAGGCCGTCGTCGCCGATCTGTCCCGGGGAGTCGACGCGCTCGGCGTCGTGTTCGGCGGCTCGGGCAATGGCGAGCAGATGGCGGCGAACAAGGTGAAGGGCGTGCGCGCCGCGCTGGTCTGGAGCCTCAGCACCGCCAAGCTCGCCCGCGAGCACAACGACGCGAACGTCATCTCGATCGGCGCCCGGCAGCACCCCATCGAGGACGCCATCGACTTCATCGACGCCTTCATCGCCGAACCGTTCCCCGGCGACGAACGACACTGCCGCCGCATCCTGCAGCTGGCGGAGTACGAAACCCACTGCACCATCAACGGCACGCGTCTCGCCGACTAACCGTGCCCGAGGGTCATTCCGTCCATCGCATCGCTCGCCAGTTCGCCCGTAACTTCGTGGGCAAACGAATTCGGTTGTCGTCACCGCAGGGCCGGTTCGTCGACGGTGCGGCGATGCTCGACGGCCACATCATGACGGATGCCCGTGCCGTCGGAAAGCAGATGTTCCTGGAGTTCGACCACGGGCTCTGGTTGCGCGTGCACCTGGGGCTCTACGGGGCCTGGGACTTCGCCGGGGACATCCACGCGAACGGCACGGACGCCGCCCTCAGGAATCGCAGGCGGCGTCCGATCGCGCGCGTGGCGGATGATCAGATGCTCGACTCGGCCGGCGAGGACTCCCTGCACAGCATCGGCGCCCCCCGCCTGACCCGGCTTCGGATGGCGGAGGGCGAGAAGGTCAGCATCGAACCCGACGGCTTCCCGCCCGAACCCATCGGCCAGGTACGGGTGCGCCTGCTGGCGGATGACGTCGTGGCGGACCTGCGCGGGCCCACGGCCTGCGTGGTGCTCGACCCTCAGGAGGTGCAGGTGGCGATGGACCGCCTCGGCCCTGACCCCCTGCTCGATGACGGCCCCGCCGCCGAGGACCGCTTCGTCACGGTGGTGCGGAAGAAGCCCACCCCGATCGGTCGCCTTCTGATGGACCAGTTGGTGGTCAGCGGCATCGGCAACGTCTACCGGGCGGAGCTTTTGTTCCGGGCGGGGCTGAATCCTCACGCGCCGGGCAAGTCGCTCAGCGACGAGCAGGCCCGGGCCCTCTGGCGTGACTGGGCGCACCTGCTGAAGATCGGCGTGACGACCGGGCAGATGCTGACCATGGACGGGCTCGGCGACGCTGCCTATGGGCGCGCCCTGCGCAGACGGGCCGACCGGCACTGGGTCTACAAGCGCGAGGGACTGCCCTGCCGGGTCTGCGGCACCCACATCGCCCTCGAGGAGATGGCCGCCCGCAAGCTGTACTGGTGCCCCACGTGCCAGACCTGACCTGCTCCACCTGATCTGCCCCACGACCAGAACGGGAAACCGATGAGACACAACCCCAGTTTCGCGCTCGACGACCCGGCCGAGATCCGCCGTCTCATCCGGGAGAACCCGTGGGCCACCCTGATCAGTCACACGGATGCGGGCCTGGTGGCCTCGCACTATCCCGTGCTGCTCGACGAGCAGTCCGAGGAGGCCGACGAGGTGGTGCTGGTCAGTCACGTGGGGCGTCCCGACGAGGCGCTGCACGAGCTCGGCCGACATGAGGTGCTGGTGATCATCCAGGGTCCCCACGGCTACATCTCGCCGGGCTGGTACGACGAGAAGCCCGCCGTGCCCACCTGGAATTTCGTCACGGCGCACCTGTACGGCACGCCCGAGGTGCTCAGTGACGAGGAGAACCTGCGGGTGCTGGACCGACTGGTCGACCATTTCGAAGAGCGGATGCCTGAGCCGCGCCGCCTGTTCGGCACCCCGGCCAACGCCGCCTATGCCGCGCGCATCGTGGCCGGCACGGTCGGCTTCCGCCTCAGGGTGAGCCGCCTGACCGCCAAGAGCAAGCTCAGCCAGAACAAACCGGCCGAGACCGTGGCGCGCATCCTGGGCGAACTCGACGGCGACGGGCCCTACGCGAGCCCGGCTCTCGCCGCCGTAATGCGCCGGGCGAACGAGGTGGACCGGTGAGCGAGGACAGGCCCGCAGCGCCACTCATCCCGACGCCCGCGGCGGCACCGCCGCTGGTGTTGCGGAACGGCCGGCTGCCGGGCAGCGACGAGATCGTCGACACGCTCATCGTCGACGGCCGGGTGCGCCGGCTCGGGTACCTCGGTCAGGCGGCGGCGGGCATCCGTTCGGTCGACCTGGCCGAGCGCTGGCTGATCCCGGGCCTCTGGGACAACCACGTTCATTTCAGCCAGTGGGCGCAGACGAAGCAGCGGCTGGATCTGACCGGCGCGAGCAGCGCCGCGGCCGTGGCGGCCCTCGTCGCCGGGTGGGCGCCCGGTGTGGGCTCGGGGGAGACCCTGGTCGGGTTCGGGTTCCGCGACGGTCTCTGGCCGGATGCCCCGAGCCGGGCCCTGCTGGACGCCGCCGCGGGCACCGTTCCGGTCGTGCTGATCAGCGGCGACCTGCACGCCTGCTGGCTGAATTCGGCCGCGCTCGCCCGGCACGGTCACCCGGAGCACCCCACCGGACTGCTCCGGGAAGAGGACTGCTTCGCCGTGGTGCGGGCGCTCGCCGAGGTGCCCGACACTGTGATGGACGCCTGGGCCGACAGCGCCGCCCGAGTCGCGGCATCCCGCGGGGTGGTGGGAATCGTCGACCTGGAGATGAACTGGAACCTCGCCACCTGGCAGCGGCGCATCCAGGGCGGCACCGACGCGTTGCGGGTCGAGTTCGGCGTCTACACGCAGCATCTGGAGCGTGCCATCGCCCTCGGGTTGCGGAGTGGGGCCGGCATCGCCGAAACCGGCGGGCTGCTCACGGTGGGACCCTACAAGGTGATCACCGACGGGTCGCTGAACACCCGCACCGCGTACTGCGTCGACGAGTACCCCGGCCTGGAGGGGCAGCCCGGGTCGCACGGGCAGCTGAACGTGCCGCCGGAGGAACTGCTCACGCACCTCGCCCGGGCCGTCGCCGCGGGCCTCCGCCCCGCCGTGCACGCCATCGGCGACCGCGCCAACGCGCTCGCGCTCGACGCGTTCGAGCAGCTCGGCTGCCCCGGAAGCATCGAGCACGCCCAGCTTCTCGCACCGGAGGACGTCGCCCGCTTCGCCCGGCTGGGCGTGGTGGCGAGCGTTCAGCCCGAGCACGCCCTCGACGACCGGGACGTCGCCGACCGCTACTGGGCGGGACGCACCGACCGGGCCTTCGTGCTGAAGAGCCTGCTGGACGCCGGGGTCACACTCGCGCTCGGGTCCGACGCCCCGGTCGCCCCGCTGGACCCGTGGGTGGGCATCGCCGCCGCTGTGGGACGCACCCGCGACGGCCGCGAACCCTGGCACGCCGAACAGTCCGTTTCGCGGCAGGCCGCGCTGGCCGCATCCGCCCGCGGCAGGCACCGCGTCCTGGCGGGTGACGTCGCCGACCTCGCGGTCTGTGAGATCGACCCGTTCGTCGCCTCCGTGCCCGATCTGCGACGGATGCCCGTGGCCGCCACCCTGCTCGCCGGCCGCTTCACCCACACCGCCCTCTGACCGCCGCCCGGCAGTCGAGCCCCGGCAGTCGAGACCCGGTGGTCGAGCTTGTCGAGACCCGGCAGTCGAGCCCCGGCAGTCGAGCCCCGGTGGTCGAGCTTGTCGAGACCCCCCCCTCCACCCAAGAGCCGGGGGTTACCCCCCGCCGTCATCCGGTTGCCAGCGGGATGTCGCCGGATTCGACCAGCGATCAGGCTGAATCCGACAGACTTACCGGAGGACACCATGACCCAGCCGACCGAAACCCCCCGACGCAGCACCGGCTACGGCGCGCTCTGGCGCCGAGCCCCCCGGGAAGCGCTCTTCCTGCTGCTGACCCTCCCGGTGGCCGTGATCGCGCTCGCCGTGCTGAGCACCGTCTTCTTCACGGGCGTGGGGCTGCTCGCCGTCATCGTCGGGATCGTCGTGGTCGTGGCGGCCCTGTACCTCGCCCGCGGCTTCGGCCTGGTCGAACTCGCGCGTCTGCGCTGGGCCGGCCAGCCTGCCATCACCCCGCCGCGGTGGGACGCCCCGGGGGAGCCTGCCTCCACCCTCCGCGCCCTGCTCGGCCCGCTCGTCAACGGGCACTACTGGCTCTACCTGCTGCACGGCATGGTCGTGAACGTCGTGCTCGGCCTGGTCAGCTGGACTCTCACGGTGATCTGGTTGTCGGTGGGGCTCGGCGGTATCAGCTACTGGTTCTGGGGGCGCTTCCTGACCGGCACCGACGGCGTCTGGCTGCACGACGTGATCCTCGACTGGATGCTGCCGGGCAACACGGTGCAGATCGACCCGCTGCTGGGCGAGAGCATCTTCCAGCTCGCACTCGGCCTGATCTTCGTGCTCACCCTGCCGTTCATCACGCACGCTTTCACCCTGCTGCACCAGTTCACGGCCCGCGGAATCCTGGGTGCCTGGCGGTCCGAGGCGTTGCAGCGCGAGGTCGCCGACCTCAGCGCGTCGCGCGGGGCGGCCGTCTCGGCGGAGGACCAGTCCCTGCGGCGCCTGGAACGGGACATCCATGACGGCCCGCAGCAGCGCCTGGTGAGGCTGCAGATGGACCTCGCCAGCGCCGAACGCAAGCTCGGCACCGACCCGGAGGCCGCCCGCACGCTGATCGCCGAGGCCCGGGAACAGGCGCACGACACCCTGGAGGAGTTGCGGGCGCTGTCCCGCGGGCTGGTGCCGCCCATCCTGCAGGACCGCGGCCTCCTCGCCGGTCTCGAGTCCCTCGCGGCGCGCAGCACCATCCCGGTGCGGCTCGAACTGCAGGTCGATCCCGCGCTGCGGCTGCCCAGCGAGATCGAGCGCAGCGCATATTTCGTGGCCGCGGAGCTGCTCACGAACGCCGCCAAGCACTCCCGGGCCACGAGCATCCGTCTGCATCTGGCGCTGCGCGGCGTGCCGGGGGACGAGAGCACCGGCGCCGCCGGCGCCACCTGGCTCGACCTCTGGGTGATCGACGACGGCATCGGCGGGGCGCGGCTGATCGACGCCCACGGCCTGCAGGGGCTCGACGAGCGCCTCCGCGGCCTCCGCGGCGTGCTCTCGGTGCGGAGCCCCGATGGCGGACCGACCGCGATCGGGGCCCATATCCCGCTGCCCGCGGCCGGGCCGGCGCGCGTCGTCACCGTATCCTGAACGGATGACCGCCCTCGCCCCAGCCCTGCCCCCGGCCACCACGCCGCCGCTGCGGATCGTGCTGGCCGAAGACTCGGTGCTGCTCCGCGAGGGCCTGATCCGACTGTTCGACGAGGCAGGGTTCGAGACCGTCGCCTCCTACGGCGATGCGGATGCCCTGCTCGCCGAGGTCGACGCCGTGCGGCCCGACATTGCCGTGCTCGACGTGCGGATGCCGCCGACCTTCCGGGACGAGGGCGTGCGGGCCGCGCTGGAACTGCGCCGCAGACTGCCCTCGGTGGGCATCCTGCTGCTCAGCCAGTACGTGGAGGGCACCTATGCGCACGAGCTGCTCGCCGCCGGCAACGGGGGACTGGGCTACCTGCTCAAGGACCGGGTGGCTTCGCTCGAGGAACTGCGCGACGCCGTCAACCGGATCAGCGCCGGTGGAACCGTGCTCGACCCGCAGGTCGTGCGTGAGCTGTTGGCCCGGCGCACCGACCCGCTCGCGGCCCTCACGCCGCGGGAGCGTGACGTGCTCGGGCTGATGGCGGAGGGGCGCACCAACGCGGCCATCTCCGCCCTGCTCGTGATCGGGGTCGGCGCGGTCGAGAAGAACGTCACGTCGATCTTCCAGAAGCTGGGGCTCGACGACTCGGGTTCGGACCACCGCCGGGTGCTGGCCGTGCTCACCTACCTGCGACACTGAACGTTTGCTGAGCATCCGGATGTCCGGGCCCGGCTCAGTGAGGAGCAGAATCGACTCATGAGTGAGATCGAGAATTCCAAGCTGGCCATCATCGGAGCCGGGGCTGTCGGGTCGTCCCTGGCCTACGCTGCGCTGATCCGGCAGTCCGCACGCGAAGTGGTGCTGTACGACATCAACGGGCCCAAGGTGGAGGCGGAGGTTCTCGACCTGGCCCACGGCACCCAGTTCACCGGCGCCTCCTGCGTGGCCGGCGGCAGCGACCTCGACGCCATCGCCGGCGCGAACATGGTTGTGATCACGGCCGGCGCCCGGCAGCACCCCGGTCAGTCCCGCCTCGAGATGGCGGGCGTCAACGTCGGGATCCTGCGGGAGCTGATGCCCAAGCTGGTTGAGCGGGCCCCCGACGCCGTCTACATGCTCGTCACCAACCCCTGCGACGTGCTGGCCTACGCGGCCCGCCAGTTCAGCGGGCTGCCGGCCGCACGGGTCTTCGGATCCGGCACGGTGCTCGACTCGTCCCGGCTGCGCTGGATGCTCGCGCACCGGGTGGGGGTCGCGATCGCCAACGTGCACGCCGTGATCGTCGGCGAACACGGCGACTCGGAGTTCCCGCTCTGGTCGCAGGCTCGGATCGGCCCGATCTCCCTGGCCCAGTGGGTGCAGGACGACATCTCGCCCAAGGGTCTGGTGCCGTTCTCCGAGGCGGAGTTCGAGGCCATCACCGAAAGCGTGAAGTCCGCGGCCTACAAGGTCATCGCCGGTAAGGGCGCCACGAACTACGCGATCGGGCTCTCCGGCGCCCGCATCGTCGAGGCCGTGCTGCGCGACGAGGGCGCGGTTCTGCCGGTCAGCTCGGTTCTCACCGACTACCGCGGCATCAGCAACGTGGCACTCTCCGTGCCGAGCGTGATCAACGCCGAGGGCGTCTCGCGCGTGATCGAGGTGCCCTTCAACGACAAGGAGCAGGAACTGTTCGAGCACTCGGCGGCCACGCTGCGGGCGACCCTGGACGGACTCGGCCTCGACTGAGCGTGAAGGGCGGTGGTGTGGAGGGGATGACGGGAATCGAACCCGCGCCATCAGTTTGGAAAACTGAGGCTCTACCATTGAGCTACATCCCCCGAACGCAGTCTCCTGCGCACTCATACAGCGTAGTACACGTTGGGCGGCGTGCGCTGCACCACCCGGCCCGCGGCATCCAGCCTGTGCAGTAGGCTTAACGAGGTCATTCCGTCGAAAGCGTGAACTTTGCGCGCCAAGCGGATGCCCACCACCGGGTCGAGATTTTGTCCGGGGCGTAGCTCAGCTTGGTAGAGCGCTCGGTTTGGGGCCGAGAGGTCGCAGGTTCGAATCCTGTCGCCCCGACCATCACCCCCACATACATCGGTCGAACACAGGAGATTGCCACGTGAAGTCCACGGTAGAAAAGCTGAGCCCCACTCGCGCGAAGGTCACCATCTCGGTGGCCCCCGAGGAGTTGAAGCCCAGCATCACCCACGCCTACGGCCACATCGCCGAGGACATCAACATTCCCGGCTTCCGCAAGGGCAAGGTCCCGCCGGCCATCATCGACCAGCGCGTGGGCAAGTCCGCCGTGCTGGAGCACGCGGTCAACGAGAGCCTCGACGGTTTCTACCGCGCGGCCGTGACCGAGCACAAGCTGCGCCCGCTGGGCCGCCCCGAGGCCGACATCGTCGCCTGGCCCAGCGACAAGGACTTCTCCGGAGACCTTGAGTTGGCCATCGAGGTCGACGTGCGCCCCGAGATCGACCTGCCGGCCTACTCCGGCCTGAAGCTCACCGTCGACGCCGTCGAGGTGTCCGACGCCGAGGTCGCCGAGGAGCTCGACAACCTGCGCAGCCGCTTCGGCACGCTCGTCACCGTCGACCGCCCGGCCACCACGGGTGACTTCGTGCAGATCGACCTGATCGCCGCCATCAGCGGTGTCGAGGTCGACAACGCCACCGGCATCTCCTACGAGGTCGGCTCCGGAGACCTCATCGACGGAATCGACGAGGCGCTCGACGCCCTCAGCGCCGGCGAGACCACCACCTTCAACTCCAACCTCATGGGTGGGGACCACGAGGGTGAGACGGCCGAGATCACCGTCACCGTCGGCGCCGTCAAGGAGCGCGAGCTTCCCACCGCCGACGACGACTTCGCGCAGATCGCCAGCGAGTTCGACACCATCGCCGAGCTGACCGAGAGCCTCAAGGGCCAGGTCGAGCGCTCCAAGGTCTTCGGCCAGGGCACGCAGGCTCGGGAGCTGCTCGTCGAGCAGCTCCTGACCTCGGTCGAGGTCCCGATCCCGGCTGCGATCATCGAGGATGAGGTTCGCCGTCACCTCGAGGGTGAGAACCGCCTCGAAGACGCCGAGCACCGTGCCGAGGTCACCGAGGCCAGCGAGAAGACGTTCCGTCAGCAGATCCTGCTCGACACCATCGCCGAGGCCGAGAAGGTCCAGGTCAGCCAGGACGAGCTCACCCAGTACCTGATCCAGGGCGCTGCTCAGTACGGCATGGACCCGAGCGAGTTCGTTCAGGCCCTCAGCGGCAACGGTCAGATCCCGTCGATGGTGGCCGAGGTCGCCCGCAACAAGGCCCTCGCCATCGCCCTGGGCAAGGCGGAGGTCGTCGACTCCAACGGCAACGCCGTTGACCTGTCCGAGTTCGTCGCGGTTGCCGACGAGGAGTCCGACGAGGACGCCGACGGCGACGAGACCGCTGAAGACGCCGACGCTGAAGCCGCTGAGGCTGAGGCCAAGGCCGCCAAGGCCAAGGCAGCGAAGGCCGCCAAGGCCAAGGCCGCCGCGGCGAAGAAGAAGGCTGCCGCCGCCAAGGAGTAGCTCCGCACCGCTCACGCGGGACGACGGGCCGGATGTCACAGACATCCGGCCCGTTTCGTGTTTTCGCCCCTCGAACGTGGCGCGCCAGCGCGGCGCGGGGCCGCGGGTTATCTGCCGAGGGCGAACAGAGCCGTTCCGGAGCGTTGGCTCCTATAGATTCATTCCTGAAGCGACAAGTGAAACGGAGCGCGACATGGCCGATATGACACCCACACCCGGCGTTTTTGACCGACTGCTGAAAGACCGCATCATCTGGCTGGGTTCAGAGGTCCGGGATGAGAACGCCAACGAGATCTGTGCCAAGATCCTGCTGCTGGCCGCAGAGGACTCGGAGCGCGACATCTTCCTGTACATCAACTCGCCCGGCGGCTCCATCACGGCAGGCATGGCCATTTACGACACGATGAGGTTCGTTCCGAACGACATCGTCACCGTCGGCATCGGTCTCGCGGCGTCGATGGGACAGTTCCTGTTGTCCTCCGGCACCAAGGGCAAGCGGTACATCACGCCCAACGCGCGCGTGCTGTTGCACCAGCCGTCCGGCGGATTCGGTGGCACGGCCGCCGACATCCAGACCCAGGCCAAGGTCATCCTGGACATGAAAAAGCGGATGGCCGAACTGACTGCCGAGCAGACCGGCAAGTCGGTCGAGCAGGTCCTCATCGACAACGACCGTGACAACTGGTTCACCGCTGACGAGGCCGTGGCCTACGGTTTCGTCGACCACCTGCGCGGCTCCGCGTCGGAAGTGGTCGGCGGCGGCGGCACCGACGACTCAGTGAACAAGAACTAGGACGGGCGAGAGACATGGAATTCACCAACTTTGGTCACCAGGCCGGGGGCCGCGCTCCGCAGTCACCCGAAGCCCGGTACATCCTCCCCACGTTCGAAGAGCGCACGGCCTACGGCTACAAGCGCCAGGACCCCTACGCGAAGCTTTTCGAGGACCGCATCATCTTCCTCGGCGTGCAGGTCGACGACGCGTCCGCCGATGACGTCATGGCCCAGCTCCTGGTGCTCGAGAGCCAGGACCCAGACCGTGACATCGTGATGTACATCAACTCACCCGGTGGTTCCTTCACCGCGATGACGGCGATCTACGACACCATGCAGTACATCCGTCCCCACATTCAGACGGTCTGCCTCGGCCAGGCGGCGTCCGCTGCCGCCGTGCTGCTGGCCGGCGGAACGCCGGGGAAGCGCCTCGCCCTGCCGAACGCGCGAATCCTCATCCACCAGCCGTCGGCCGGTGGACAGGGTGGCGGTCAGGCGTCCGACATCGAGATCCAGGCCGCCGAGATTCAGCGGATGCGTGAATGGCTCGAATTCACCATCGCCCACCACTCCAACCGCACCGCGGAGCAGGTTCACAAGGACATCGACCGTGACAAGATCCTCGGCTCGGCCGAGGCCCTCGAGTACGGCCTGATCGACCAGATCCTGACCAGCCGCAAAAACGTGCCCACGCTCGTCAAATAAGCGAGCGCACCATGAACGCGACGGATGTCCAGGCTCGGTTGAGCCGGGCATCCGTCGCGTTCTGCATGTCGGCGGCATCGGGTAGAACGGTGCCGGAACGTTATTCGACGCAAGCGGTCAGCCTGCACCCTGGGTACACGGGCACAAGCTAGGCTCAATGCAGCTGATCGATGGAGGAGGCTGACGGATGGCCCGAATAGGCGAAAGCGCCGACCTGTTGAAGTGCTCGTTCTGTGGAAAGAGCCAGAAGCAGGTGCAGCAGCTCATTGCGGGCCCCGGCGTGTACATCTGCGACGAGTGCGTCGAGTTGTGCAACGAGATCATCGAAGAGCGCCTGGCCGAGGCCACCGCTGAAGACGGGCCCGGCGAGTTCGAACTGCCCAAGCCGAAAGAGATCTTCGGCTTCCTCGAGGAATACGTCATCGGTCAGGAAGCCGCCAAGCGTGCCCTCGCCGTTGCCGTCTACAACCATTACAAGCGTGTGCGCTCCCGGGCCACCCTCACGGCCGCCGACGCCATCCGCGACGACGTGGAGATCGCCAAGTCCAACATCCTGTTGATCGGCCCCACCGGCTGCGGCAAGACCTACCTGGCCCAGACGCTCGCGAAGCGCCTCAACGTTCCGTTCGCCGTGGCAGATGCAACGGCCCTCACCGAGGCCGGCTACGTCGGTGAAGACGTGGAGAACATCCTCCTCAAGCTCATCCAGGCCGCGGACTACGACGTCAAACGCGCTGAGACCGGCATCATCTACATCGACGAGATCGACAAGATCGCGCGCAAGGCCGAGAACCCTTCGATCACCCGTGACGTGTCCGGCGAGGGTGTGCAGCAGGCGCTGCTGAAAATCCTCGAGGGCACCGTGGCCTCGGTCCCGCCGCAGGGTGGGCGCAAACATCCGCACCAGGAATTCATCCAGATCGACACCACGAATGTGCTGTTCATCGTGGCCGGCGCGTTCGCGGGCCTCGACGACATCATCTCCACCCGGGCCGGCAAGAAGGGCATCGGCTTCGGCGCTCCGCTGCACAGCAAGGGCGACGACGTCAACCTGTTCAGCGAGGTTCTGCCCGAAGACCTGCACAAGTTCGGGCTGATCCCCGAGTTCATCGGTCGCCTCCCGGTGGTCACCACCGTCACCCAGCTCGACCAGTCTGCTCTGATGCAGATCCTGACCGTGCCCAAGAACGCCCTCGTGCGGCAGTACCAGCGCATGTTCGAGATCGACGGCGTCGAGCTCGAATTCGAGCAGCCGGCACTGGAAGCCATCGCCGACCTCGCGGTGCTGCGCAAGACGGGCGCGCGCGGCCTGCGCGCGATCATGGAGGAGGTGCTCGGGCCGATCATGTTCGAGGTGCCGTCCAGCGCCGAGGTGGCGCGCGTCGTGGTCACCCGGGCGGCCGTGCTCGACAACGCCGAGCCCACCATCGTGCTGCACAAGGCCCGCCGGGTGGAGAAGTCCGCCTAGGTCTGTCGGCCTGAGCCGAGGCCGCCGTGTATCAACCCGTCTTCGCCGGCGTTGTGGCGGCTATCACCGGTTTCGCTAGCTCGTTCGTGCTGGTTATCGCGGGGCTGCAGGCTGTCGGAGCGAGTGACGCCCAGGCGGCATCCGGCCTGCTCGCCCTCTGCCTGCTGGTCGGCGTCACCTGCATCCTCCTGCCGTGGTACTTCAGGATGCCCATCTCGTTCGCCTGGTCGACGCCCGGGGCGGCGCTGCTGGTGGCCGCCGGGCAGACGCCGAACGACTTCGACGCCGCCGTCGGTGCGTTCCTGGTCTGCGGGGCCCTGATCGTGCTCTCCGGGCTGTGGCCGGTGCTGGGCCGTGCCATCACGAGCATCCCCAAACCGATCGCGAGTGCGATGCTGGCGGGCATCCTGTTCCCGATCTGTCTGGCCCCGGTGACGGCATCCGTCCAGCAGCCCCTGCTCGCGGTACCGGTCGTCGTGGTCTGGCTGGTGGTGTTCAGGCTGGCGCGTCCCTGGGCCGTGCCGGCCGCCATGGTCGTGGCGGCGATCGGCATCGCCCTCACCGCGGGAACCGGCTGGCTGACCGCGCCTTCATCGGCCCCGGCTCTCGTTTTCGTGGCCCCGGTGTTCGACCCGATCGTGATCGTGAGCCTGGGGCTGCCGCTGTTCATCGTGACGATGGCCGGGCAGAACGTGCCGGGTTTCGTGGTGCTGTCCACCTTCGGCTATCAGCCGCCGCCCCGTGCGATCCTGGTCGGTTCCGGCCTGGCGACCGCGGCGGGATCGGTGTTCGGCGCGCACGGCATCAATCTGGCGGCGATCACGGCCGCCCTGATGGCCAGTCCCGATGCGCACCCCGACCGCTCGAAACGGTGGATCGCCACGGCGTCATCGGGGGCGGCCTATCTGGTGCTCGGCCTCGGTGCCGGCTATGCGGCCGCGCTGGTGGCGGCGTCACCGCCGATCCTGATTACCGCCGTGGCCGGTCTGGCGCTCCTCGGGGCGCTCGTCACGAGCATCACCGGCGCACTCGAGGACGAGCGGCGCCGCCTCGTCGCGATTACGACGTTCCTGGTCACGGCATCGGGCGTGTCGGTGCTCGGCATCGGCTCTGCCTTCTGGGGGTTGCTCGTCGGCGGCGCCGTCATGCTCTGGCTCGGCTGGGTGCCTGCCCGTCGCCGCTGAACCCCCGCGACACGACACATTCGGGGGGTCCAGCCTCGCTCACACCCCCGAAACCTGTCGGTTCGAGGGCTCGGAGTCCTAGTTCAGGCCGCGGCGGTCGAGGAGCGGGCGGATGTCGGCGTCGCGGCCGCGGAAGTCGCGATAGGCGGCGAGCGGGTCGGTGCTGCCGCCCACACCGAGCAGCCGGGACCGGAACCGGTCGCCGTTGGCCCGGGTGAGCCCGCCGTTCTCCTCGAACCATTCGCCGGTGTCGGCGTCGAGCACCTCGCTCCAGATGTACGAGTAGTAGCCGGCGTCGTAGCCTCCCGCGAAGGTATGCGCGAAGTACGTGCTGGCGTACCGCGTGGGCACGGCCGGGTTGTCGAGACCGGCGGCGGCGAGGGCGGATGCCTCAAACGCTGCGACATCCGTCACCGTGTCCTCGGCGCCGATCCGGTGCCAGGCCTGGTCGAGCAGGGCCGCGGCGAGGTACTCGCTGGTGGAGAAGCCCTCGTTGAAGGTGGACGAGGCCTGGATGCGGTCCACGAGGTCCTGGGGCATGGGCTCCCCGGTCTCATGGTGGCGGGCGTAATTCGCAAGCACCTCGGGCCACAACATCCACATCTCATTGACCTGACTGGGGAATTCGACGAAGTCACGGTACACATTGGTGCCGGCGAACTTCGGGTAGGTCACCCGGGCGAACAGGCCGTGCAGGGCGTGTCCGAACTCGTGGAAGAGCGTGACGACCTCGTCGAAGCTGAGCAGCGTGGGCTCGCCCGCCGCCGGCTTGGGCACGTTCAGGTTGTTGCAGACGATCGTGGGGGTGCCGAGCAGTGTGGACTGGGAGCGGAGAGCGTTCATCCAGGCGCCGCCGCGCTTGGAATCGCGGGTGTAGACGTCGATGATGTAGAGGCCCACGGGGGAGCCGTCGTCCTCGGCGACCTCGAACACGCGCGCTCCCGGGTGCCAGGCGACGAGGTCGGTGCGCTCGGTGAAGGTCACGCCGTAGAGCCGGTTGGCCGCGTAGAACACGCCGTCCTGCAGCACCCGTTCGAACTCGAAGTAGGGGCGCATCGCCGCGGTGTCCACGTCGTAGCGGGCCCGGCGCACTCTCTCGGTGTAGAAGGCCCAGTCCCAGGCGGCGAGCTCGAAGTCCCCGCCGTCCGCGTCGATCTGCGCCTGCAGGTCGGTCTGCTCGACGCGCGCGTTCCGGGCGGCGGCGGGCGCGAGGCGTCCGAGCATGTCGGCCACCGCCTGCGGCGTCCTGGCCGTTTGGTCGGCCGTCACGCCGGCGGCATGGTTGTCGAATCCGAGCAGCCGGGCGCGTTCGGCCCGCAGCCCGGAGATCTCCAGCACCAGGGAGCGGTTGTCGAATGCTCCGCCCCGGATGCCGCGGGACCGCGAGGCGGCCAGCAGCCGCTCCCGCACACCCCGGTTCGTCAGCTGCGCCAGATACGGGTGCGAGGTGGGCAGCACCAGGGTGATCACGTACCGGCCGGTCAGGCCGCGTTCCGTCGCCGCCTCGGCCGCGGCGGAGATCTGGCCGGGGGTGAGGCCGTCCAGCTCGCTCACGTCGTCGAGCACGAGCGCAAGATCGTTGGTGTCGGCGAGCAGGTTCTTCTCGAACCTGGTGGTCGCCGTGGAGAGCCGCTTGTTGTAGTCGCGCAACCGGGCCTTGTCGTCGTTGCTGAGGCGTGCACCGGCCAGGGTGAACTCGGTGAAATACCGTTCCACCAGATAGCGTGCCTCCGGTTCCAGCGCCAGACCGTCAAGCTGTTCGTGCAGGGTCGCGACCCGGCCGAACAGTTCCGGGTCCAGACGGATGGCGTCCGCGTGCGCCGACAGGAGCGGGGCGAGCTCCTCCTCGAGGGCGTTGGTGAAGTCGCTGGAGTCGGACGAGCTCCGGTTGAAGAACACCTCGGCCACCCGGGTGAGCACCTGCCCGCTGCGCTCGAGGGGCACCATCGTGTTCTCGAAGGTGGGGGCATCCGTGCCCGCGCAGATCGCCGCGATCTCGGCGAGCTGATCCGTCATCCCGGCCAGGAACGCCGGCCGATAGTGCTCCTCAGCAATCAGCGCAAACGGGGGCAGCTCGAAGGGAAGCGTGCTGGTGCTGGCGAAGGGGTTCATTTCCTCACCCTGTCACATCCCCGTCCCATTCACATTTCAGCCATGGAAGAATCCCTGCACACGCCTAGGATCGGGTCATGATCGACGAGCCGGCACGCCCCGAGACCGCTCCCCGGGAGCAGTACACGCACGGGCATCACGAGAGCGTGCTGCGTTCGCACACCTGGCGCACGGTGGCGAATTCCGCGGCCTACCTGGTGCCGCACCTGGATTCCGGGCAGACCCTGCTCGACGTGGGATGCGGGCCGGGAACGATCACGGTCGACCTGGCCCGCCGGCTCAACCCCGGGCAGGTCACGGGCATCGACGCCTCGGAGCCGATCGTGCGGCGCGCGGCCGGCCTCGCCTTCGATGAGGGGGTGCGCAACGTCTCGTTCCGGGTGGGGGACGCCTACGCCCTCGACTTCGCCGACGAGAGCTTCGACGTCGTGCATGCGCACCAGACACTGCAGCACCTCGCCAACCCGGTGGCCGCGCTGCGGGAATTCCGGCGGGTGCTGAAGCCCGGCGGAATCCTCGCCGCCCGCGACGTGGACTCCGGGGGAGTGATGTACCACCCGAAGCTGCCGGGCCTGCAGCTGTGGGAGAACGCCTTCCGGGACGTGCAGAACTGGAACGGAGGCGACCCCGACGCCGGGCGGTCCCTGAAAGCGTGGGCGCGCCAGGCCGGGTTCGGCCAGGTGGAATGCTCGGCGTCGATCTGGTGCTTCGCCTCGGACGTCGAACGCGAGTGGTGGGGGCAGTCCTGGGCAGTGCGGGTGATCGAGTCCGACTTCGCGGCGCATGCTATCGAGGTCGGCGCGGCCGACCTCGCCGACTTGCGGATGATGCAGGCCGCCTGGCTGCAGTGGGCCGGCGACCCCGATGGCTGGTTCGGTGTGCCGCACGGTGAGATCGTCGCCCGGAAGTAGCCCGTGCCGCACACCTGGACCGTCGGGATGACGCAGAGGAGGCCGAAAGCTCTCAGAGGTCGCCGGGCCGGGCCGGACGCGGGGGAGTAACCTGTCGATATCGGGGATCGTGAAAGCGCACCCTGGAACGTGCGACGGGGGGCGAATGAGAACCTGGCAGAGAGTCGTGGTCGGCTGGGACGGCAGTGCCGCCGCCGACCGGGCCGTTGAGTGGGCAAGCGAGCATGTTCGGGCAGCTGGGCCGGGGCAGACGCACACCGTGCGGATTGTGCGGGCCGTAGATGATTCCTCCCGATACTTCGATGAGGCTGAGGCGCGCTGGGCGGTTGCGCTGGCGAATTTGGCGCTGGCCGAACGGGCTGCGCGTCTGAGGTCGACGAATCCGGACCTGATCGTGCAGACCTCGGTCATGCGCGGTGATCCGGCCCGGGTGCTCGACCACTACGCCGACCGGGACACCCTGCTCGTCGTGGGCAGCAGGAACGGCCATGGAGACGACAGCGGACCCGGGTCGACGCTGGTGGAGAAACTGGCCGCACTCACTCGGGGCGCCGTCGCCGTGATACCCGACGGGGACATCCGCACCCGCTCGGGCGTGGTGGCCGGGGTCGACGGATCGGACGAGTCGGTGGCCCTCGGTCTCGTCGCCGCGGAGCTGGCTCTGGGGCGTCGGGACGAACTGCATCTGGTGCACGCCAGCACCGAACACCCCGCGATCGCGATGTCCGGCCTCGGTGTGGCGCCGGACGCCGTGCTCGACCGGGTGCGGAGGCAAGTTCAAGCGGCCTACCCCGATCTTCGGGTGCACGGCCATGTCGACCTGACAGCGTCCCCGGCGACGGCCCTGATCGGGCATTCGCGCGACGCGGCCCTGGTCGTGGTCGGTTCGCGCCGGCCCGGTGTCGCCCGGCGGCTATTGCTGGGGTCGGTCAGCCGGACCCTGGTCAGTAAACCGAGCTGCCCGACCATAGTCGTCGATGCCCGGAACCGAACCGAGAACGCACCGTGGGGAGAGTGACCAGGTGACCGAGCAGGAGCCGACACTGAACCTGACAACCGGCACGGCAGCGCCGGCGGGCACGACGACGACGGTGGCCTGGAACGGGTCTGCCTCGTCCCGGGCGGCGCTGCTGTGGGCGATCGAACGTGAGCGGTCGGCACCCGGCCTGCTGCTGCTGCTCACCGTGCTCGACGAGGCCTATCGCGGTTTCGGCGCGGCGGCGCTGAACGAGTTGGCCGTGGCGGCCAGGCAGGCGCTCCGAGCGGAAATCGACTGGATCCGGGCGACCGAGCCGAGCCTCCCGGTCACCTCGCTACTGCTCGAGGGGAACCCCGACGACATGATTCTGGCGCACTGCGTTCCCGGGTCGATGCTGGTGCTCGGACGTCGGGAAGGTCGCTCGCCCCTGCAACGGTGGTCCCGGGCGGCACGGTTGGCGTCTCGGGCTCCGGTCCCGGTGTCCGTCGTGCCGACTGCCGAAGCCTCCACGCCGGGGGACATTCCGGGGGAGGTTCTGCAACGTTCCGGGGTGATCGTCGGAGCCGACGGATCTCCCGCGTCCCGGCAGGCCTGCCTGACGGCGGCGGCCGAGGCCCACCGCCGGCAGGAGACACTCGATATCGTGTATGCCGGGCCCGTTGCGGATCCGGTGGGGACGGATGACGCGGCGCTGCCTCGCGCGATAGTGAACGACTGTGCGCAGGAGGCACTGTTCGCACACCCGGCGCTGACCGTTCGGCGGCGCTTCGTTCCCGGCCCCGCCGCGCCGGTTCTGCTGCGGCTGGCACAGGACAAGGCCCTGCTGGTCATCGGATCGCGCGGGCGAGGAGCCGTGGCCGGGTTTCTGCTCGGTTCAGTCAGCCGCGCCCTGGTTGCCAATGCCACCGGCCCACTTATCGTGGTCACGGAAATGCCGTCGGTGCCGGACCCGGCACGGGACCCGGCACCAGGTAACGACTAGATCCAGTCGTCTTCGTCGTCGAGTACGATCGACGGCTGCGTGATCGTGGCGCTGTCCTCGGACGGGTCGTAGCGGATGACCGTGCCGTCGTCGAGCTCGAGCACCGGGTTGCCCTCGAGCCAGGTCAGCGTCCAGCGCCAGGCGCTGGAGTCTTCCGCCAGCGCGGTGAGTTCCTCTTCGACCGCGTGGATGGCGATCTCCACAACGTGCGGTAGTCCGGCCGGCGGCGGGCCGCCCAGTGGCCAGCGGCTTCCCATCTTCATTTAGAGCTCGATCTCGTAGGTGACCCAGTCCGTGCGGCTGGCCACATCGTCGTACAGTCGCTGAGCGGTCTCGTTGTCGGCCGCGGTCAGCCACTGCACGGTGGTGAGGTGGCGCGTGGCGGCGTAGTCCTTGGCGAACTCGATCAGAGCCCGGCCGACACCCGTGCTGCGCGAGTCCGGCGACACGAACAAGTCGTCGAGGAACAGGCCGCGGGTGGCGGTGAGGGTGTTCGGCACCTCGCGGTAGTGCGCGAAGCCGATGAAGTCGCCGTCATCGTTGACTGCGACCGCGCCGGTGAGGGACTCGTTCTTGTCGATGATCCAGCTCCAGACCTGGAGCGCCTTCTGATCGGTCAGTTCGCTCTTGTAGAACTCGCTGTAGCCCTCGAACAGTCCCAGCCACGAGAAAAAGTCCTTGTCGCCGAGCGCGCGTACTGTGATTGACATTCGGTTCTCCTAGTTCTCTGGCACCGTGGCGAGCACGATGTCAGTGACAGCCAATTCGCTGCCTTCAATAAAAACCAACTCCGAGATGCGGCCAACGGCCCTCAGATCGGCGGCAGCCTGCCTGAGCAGGGCAATCTCTGCAGCCGTACCGCTAATTACAGCAGAAACAACGGCGGATTTCTGGGATGCCTTCGCATCCGTTTTCGCGCGGCGGATGCCGGTGAGCGCCCGGCTGGACAGGTCCAGCAGTGCCACGTTGCCACCCTGCCCGCCACCGAGGTCGGCCTGCACGGGCCACGGGGCCGTGTGGATCGACGTGTCGTTGGACCACGACCAGGCTTCCTCGGTCGCGAACGGGACGAACGGGGCGAACAGGCGCAGCAGGGAGGCCAGCGCGGTGCGCAGGGCGGCCACTGCCGACGCCTGGCCGGAGCCGGCCTCGCCGTAGGCACGTTCCTTGACCAGTTCGAGGTAGTCGTCGCAGAACGTCCAGAAGAAGCTCTCGGTGAGTTCCAGCGCACGCGCGTGGTCGTAGCCTTCGAACGCGGCTGTGGCCTGGCCGACGACGACGGTCAGCCGAGCCAGCATGCTCTGGTCGAGCGGCTCGGTCACGGGGGCGTCGGCGGCGCCGTCGAACGCGAGGATGAACTTCGACGCGTTCAGGATCTTGATCGCCAGGCGACGGCCGATCTTGATCTGGGTCGGGTTCTTGGGGTCGAAGGCGGCGTCGGTGCCGAGGCGCGACGACGCGGCCCAGTAGCGCACGGCATCCGAACCGTGCTGCTCAAGCATGTCCGCCGGGGTGACCACATTGCCCTTGGACTTGGACATCTTCTTGCGGTCGGGGTCCACGATGAATCCGGACAGGGCCGCATGCTGCCACGGCGAGACGCCGTGTTCCAGCTCGGCGCGCAGCAGGGTGGAGAACAGCCAGGTGCGGATGATGTCCTGCCCCTGCGGGCGCAGCGAGTAGGGGTAGACGAGGTCGAAGAGCTCGGGGTCGCGCTCCCAGCCGCCGGCCAGCTGCGGGGTGAGCGACGACGTGGCCCAGGTGTCCATCACATCCACCTCGCCGACGAAGCCGTTCGCCTGGCCGCGCTGCTCGGGCGCGTAACCCGGGGCGGTGTCGGAGGACGGGTCGGCCGGGAGCAGGTCGCGGGTGGCGACGATGGGCTGGTCGAAGAGCGGGTTCGCGTCGGCGTCCAGCGGGTACCAGATCGGCAGTGGGACGCCGAAGAAACGCTGGCGGGAGACGAGCCAGTCGCCGGTGAGCCCGTTGACCCAGTTCTCGTAGCGCACCCGCATGAATTCGGGGTGCCACTGCAGGTCGGTGCCGTGCGTGATCAGGCGGGCGCGCAACTTCTCGTCGCGTGCGCCGTTGCGGATGTACCACTGGCGGGTCGACACGATCTCGAGGGGCTTGTCGCCCTTCTCGAAGAACTTGACCGGGTGCACGATCGAGCGGGGCTCTCCGATCAGGTCGCCACTGGTGCGGAGCAGGTCGACCACGGTCGCCTTGGCGGAGAAGACGGTCTTGCCGGCCAGCTGGGCGTAGGCGGCCGTTCCGGCCTCGCTTTCGATGGCGTCGGGCATGTCGGCGATGATGCGGCCGTCGAAGCCCATGATGGCGCGGTTCGGCAGGTCGAGTTCACGCCACCAGATCACGTCGGTCACATCGCCGAACGTGCAGATCATGGCGATTCCGCTGCCCTTGTCCTTCTGCGCGAGGTGGTGGGCCAGGACCGGCACCTCCACGTCGAACAGCGGGGTGCGCACGGTCGTGCCGAACAGCGCCTTGTAGCGCTCATCATCCGGATGCGCCACGAGGGCCACACAGGCCGGCAACAGTTCCGGGCGGGTGGTTTCGATCTCGATCGAGCCGCCGTCGGGCTTTGTGAAGGCGACCCGGTGGTAGGACGCCGGCATTTCCTTGTCCTCGAGTTCGGCCTGCGCGACCGCGGTGCGGAAGGTCACGTCCCAGAGGGTGGGGGCCATGGCCTGGTAGGCCTCGCCGCGCTCGATGTTGCCGATGAATGCCGCCTGCGAGGAGACCAGGGAGTCGTGGCCGATCGTGCGGTAGGTCTGGGTCCAGTCGACGCTCAGGCCCAGCATGCGCCAGACGGCCTCGAACTGCTTCTCGTCTTCGATGGTGAGGCGTTCGCACAACTCGATGAAGTTGCGACGGCTGATCGGCAGCTGGTCGGCAGCTTTGGTGCTCTTGCCGTCGCCGCCCTCGAACGGTGCGGTGAAGTCCTCGGTGTAGGGCAGCGACGGGTCGCAGCGCACGCCGTAGTAGTTCTGCACGCGGCGTTCCGTGGGCAGGCCGTTGTCGTCCCAGCCCATCGGGTAGAAGACGCTCTTGCCGCGCATCCGCTGGAAGCGTGCGATGACATCCGTGTGCGTGTAGGAGAAGACGTGGCCGATGTGCAGCGAACCCGAGGCGGTCGGCGGCGGGGTGTCGATGGAGAAGATGCTCTCCCGCGTCGCCGAGTCACGGTCGAAGCGGTAGGTGCCGACCTCTTCCCAGGAGCCGCCCCATTTGGTTTCGAGGCCTTCGAGGGCCGGTTTTTCCGGAACGCTGGCGGCGGTCATGTTTCTCCGATTCGATCTGTGCGGCACCGTGTCGTTGGTGAAGTGCCTGAGTATTGGGCCTTACCCAACTTACCGGATGCCTCGTCTCCCCCCGACTGCGCCCGTCGCCAGGCCGGAGAGCGCCGCCCGGTGCCGCACCGGGTGGCAGGATTGGAGCGGGAAGGGGCACCATGGATGAACCGAGAACGGTGACCGAGGCGCGCCGTACGGTGCTGCGCCGGAAGGTGCGCTGGATCGTCGGGTTCACGATCGGCTACAACGTGATCGAGGCCGCGGTGTCGATCGCGGCGGGTGCGGCGGCATCCTCGACCGCCCTGATCGCCTTCGGCCTGGACTCGGTGATCGAGGTGCTCTCCGCCGCGGTCATCGCCTGGCAGTTCTCCCGCCGGGATCCGGACCGGTGGCAGAAGCCCGCCCTCCGCGCCATCGCGATCGCCTTCTTCGCCCTCGCCGCGTACGTGATCCTGAGTGCGGGTTTCAGCTTCGCCGGGTTGGTGGAGGCCGAGCCGAGTCCGCTGGGAATCGTCATCGCCTGCCTGAGCCTGGTGATCATGCCTGGGGTGGCCGGCGTGGAGCGCCGCGCCGGCACGGAGCTCGGTAGCGCCAGCGTGATCGCCGACGCCCGGCAGCTGCTGCTCTGTGCGTGGCTGTCCGGGTCGATGTTGCTCGGACTCGCGGCCAATGCCCTTCTCGGCTGGGCGTGGGCCGACTCGATCGCCGCGCTCGTGATCGCCGGGTTCGCGATCAAGGAGGGTATCGAGGCGTGGAGCGGCGAGGCTGAGCCGCCGGTGACGCTGGACGTCGCGTAGACCGGCCCGGTCAGTACCCGATCCGGGGGACCGCGCCGAGCAGGGCCTGCGTGTACGGATGCTGCGGTGCGGCGAAGACCTGGGCTGCGGCCCCGGTCTCGACGATGCGGCCCTCCAGCATCACGGCGACCTGGTCGCTGACGTGCTGGATGACCCCGAGGTCATGCGAGATGAAGAGGAGGCTGAGGCCGCGGTCGCGCTGCAGCTCGTCGAGCAGGTCGAGCACCTGGGCCTGCACGGTCACGTCGAGCGAGGACACGGGCTCGTCGCAGATCAGGATCTGCGGGTCGGAGGCCAGCGCCCGGGCGATGCTCACCCGCTGCCGCTGCCCGCCGGACAGCGACAGCGGACGACGGCCGAGCAGCCCCTGCGCGAGCCCCACCGCATCGAGCAGACTCAGCACGCGAGCCCGGTCGGCGACGGATGCCCCGCCGCGCCCGGTGCGGCGGGCTCCGCCGGCGACCGCGTCCCGGAGTACCTGCTCGACGCTCAGCCGCGGGTCGAACGAGCTGAGCGCATCCTGGTACACCGCCCCGAGATGTGGCCGCAACCGCCGGCGTTCCTTCTCCGTGGCGGCGCTGAACGCCTGCCCGAGAACCCGCACCTCACCGGCGTCGGGCCGGGTCAGCGCGAGCGCGAGGCGGGCCGTGGTGGTCTTGCCGGACCCGGACTCACCGACGATGCCGAGGGTCGTTCCGCGCTCCAGCCGGAACGAGACGCCGTCGACGGCCAGGTGCGGGGTGCCGTCCGGCCGGGTGAACCGTTTGACCAGCCCGGTGGCCTCGAGCACAGTGGTCTCGAGCACGGGGCCAGGCGCAGCAGCACGGTCCGACGCAGGCGGGGCGAGGGAGACCGGGGCGGCGGTGCGCGGGCTCAGGCGCAGCCCCCGCGGCTTGTCCACCGGGATCGCGGCGAGCATCTGCCGGGTGACCGGATGCCCCGGCCGGGTCAGCACCTCGTTCGCCGGTCCCTGTTCCACGATGCGTCCGTCGTGGACCACGGCGATCCGGTCGGCGATGCGTCCGACCACGGCCAGATCGTGGCTGATCAGGAGGATGCCGGTGCCGGCACGTTTCAGGCTTGCCAGCAGGTCCAGGATCTGCGCCTGCACGGTCACGTCGAGTGCCGTCGTGGGTTCGTCGGCGATCAGGAGCGGCGGGTCCAGGGCGATCGCCGCCGCGATCAAGGCGCGCTGGCGCTGACCGCCCGAGAGCTCGCCCGAGCGTTTCCGCACCGCGTTGTCGGAGTCCGGCAGTCCGACCCGGTTCAACACCTCGAGGACGCGGGCGTGCCGCGCGGCGGCCCCCAGGCGGGTGTGCAGCCGCAGCGAGTCGCCGATTTCCCGGCCCACCGGGCGCAGCGGGTCCAGGGACACAAGGGCGTCCTGCAGAACCAGGCCCACGTCGCTCCCGCGCCGGTGCCGCCACTGCGCCGCGGTGAGGTTCCGCACGTCGGTGCCCGCGAGGCTCAGCTCGTCGGCGCGCACCCAGGCGTTCTCGCCCGCCAGACCGAGCAGGCTCCGCGCGGTGACACTCTTGCCCGAGCCGGACTCACCCACGAGGGCCAGGCATTCGCCGGGGGCCACCTCGAAGGAGACTCCGTTCAGCACCGGGTCGGTTCCCGGCGCACCGAAACCCACGACCAGGTTCCGCACCCGCACGGCGGCGGTCCGGGACGCGGCCCCGCTCATGAGTGCCGCATCCGTCGCTCGATGCCGCGGCCGAGCGCCGTCGCCGCCACGGCCGTGAGCACGATGAACAGCCCGGGGAAGAAGCTCATCCACCAGGCCGAGCCGATGTAGGTGCGCCCGGCGGAGAGCATCGCGCCCCACTCCGCGGCGGGCGGCGCGGCCCCGAGGCCCAGGTAGCTCAGCGCCGACGCCCAGACGATCGCCTGGCCGATGCCGAGCGTGCCCAGCACGAACAGAGGCGCGAGGGTGTTGGGCAGGATGTGCCGCACCAGGATCTGTCCGGGGCTGCGCCCGAGCACGGTCGCCGCCTCGACGAAGGCGGAGGACCGCACCGACAGGAGCTGCCCACGGATGATCCGGGCGTAGCCGGGCGCGGTCGCCAGACCCACGGCGACGGTCGCCGTGGCAACGCCCGGCCCGAAGATAAGGATGAAGAGCAGCGCCAGCAACAGGCCGGGGAACGCGAACAGCACCTCGAGGAACCGGTTCACCGTGAAGTCGACGACCGGGCCGAGCATACCGGCCAGGGTGCCGAGAACGAGTCCCAGCCCGAGGCCGATCAGGGTGGCGAGGGTGCCGATCAGCAGAGAGCTGCCGGTGCCGTGGCTGACCCGGGTGTAGATGTCCCGGCCGGATTCGTCGGTGCCGAACCAGTGCGCGGGCGAGGGGGTCTGGAACGCCGACAGCGGGTCGATCCCGAGCGGGTCGCCGGGGGCCACGAGTGCGGGGAACAGCGCCGCCGTGACCAGGAACAGGGCGAACAGGCCGGCCAGCACCTCAGCCAGGCCGAATCGGCGGGCCGGGCGCGCCGGTCGGGTCGAGCCGCCGGTGCCGGCGTGCGGCGACCGGCCCAGCCCGGCCTGGATCTCGAGGTCGCTCATCGCGCCCGCAACCGGGGATCAACGATGCGCTGGGCCAGGTCGGTGAGCAGGGTCATCAGGATGTACCCGACCGCCACGATCAGCACCGCGCCGACCACGACCGGCACGTCGCGCACGGTCACCGCGTTCAGCAGCGTGCGCCCGAGGCCCGGACGGGCGAAGATGGTCTCCACCACCACGGCCCCGCTGAGCAGGGACCCGAACGCCCAGCCGGAGAGACTGATCGCCGGCAGCGACGCGTGGCGGATCACATGCACCCAGCGCACGCCGCGCTCGCTCTCGCCCCGGGCGCGGGCGGAGAGCACGAACGGGGATTCCAGTGCGGTGAGCAGGGACTCCCGCATGATCTGGCCGAGGAACCCGGCCAGGGGAACGGCGAGGGTGAGCACCGGCAGCACCAGCCCGGCGGCTCCGGCGCTGCTGATCGGCGGCAGCCAGCCCAGCCAGACGCTGAAGAGCACGATCAGTGCCGTCGCCAGCCAGAAGTGCGGCAGCGCGGCCGCCACGATCTCCAGGCCCGACCCCACGTACCAGGCGACGCGCCCGCCACGGGTGGACCAGGTGGCCAGACCGAGGGCGAGCAGCCAGGCCAGGCCGAGGGCGAGCACCGCGAGCAGCAGGGTGCCGCCGAGCTGGCCGGCCAGGAGCGGGGCGACGTCCTGGTTCAGCGCGTAGGAGCGGCCGAGGTCCCCGGTGACCAGGCGCCCCAGTTGCGCCAGGTACTGCACGAACACCGGCTGGTCGAGGCCGTACTCCGCGCGCACCGCGGCCAGCGCCTCCGGTGAGGTCTGCGATCCCGGGCCGCCCAGGATCGCCTCGGCCGGGTCGCCCGGGATCAGGCGCACGGCGAAGAAGGTGAGGGTGGCCACCATCCAGAGGACGAACGCCGCCCCGCCGAGGCGGGACAGAACGACCCGCGCGACCCGCGAGCCCCGGCCTACTTCAGCCACGCATCGTAGAACGTCGGCGTCGAGACGGTTGGCAGTGCCCGCGCGCCCACCACGTCGGTGCCGAGCAGGTAGTGGTTCTGCTGGTCGAAGAGCGGCAGGATGTGGAAGCCTTCGAGCACCTGGTTCTGTGCTGCCGTGTAGAGGGCGGCGCGCTCAGCGGCATCCGTCACCTGGCCGGCCTGGGTGAGCAGGCTGTCGAGGGCCGGGTCGTTCACCTGGGCGTGGTTCGCGAAGTAGCCGCTGGGCGCGGGCACGATGCCGTCGGAGTGGAAGAGGATGCGCAGAACGTCGGGTCCGACCTTCGTGTACGGAGCGCTGACGGCGTCGTAGTCGTTCTCACCCAGCGCGGTGTACCAGCTGGAGAGGTCCATCGGGCTGAGCGCGACCTCGAAGCCGGTCTCCTTGGCGGTGGCCTGGATCTGCTCGAACAGGGACTGCTCGGCCGGGATCGACTGGTTCGTGCTCACCGGGAAGTCGACCGTGAGGCGCTCGCCGTCCTTCACCCGGTAGCCGGCGTCATCCCGCTCGCTCCAGCCGGCCGAGTCCAGCAGGTCCGCGGCAGCCTCGGGGTCGTACTCGAACAGGTCCGGGCGGGACACGGCGAGTGTTTCGGCGCTGGAGAGGGCGGAGTAGGACCGGTCGGCGGTGCCCTGGAACAGGCTGGTCACGGCGTCGTCGACGTTGGCCGAGCGGATGAACGCCTCCCGCACGAGCGGGTCGTTGAACGGAGCACGGCCGGAGTTCAGCTCGATCCGGTTCGACGCTCCCGGGCGGGGGGCGTCGAGGTGCACGATGGTGTCGCTCTTCTCCGCCGCCGCGATGGTGTCGGGCTGCGCGTTGTCGATCACGTCGACGTCGCCGGACTGCAGGGCCGCATAGCGGGACGCGGAGTCGGGGATGAAGCGCCAGACGATGGAGTCGAGGTAGGCCGGCCCGGTGTGCTCGGCATCCGCGGGCGGCGAGTTGTAGTCGTCGTTCCGCACCAGGGTGATCGAGTCCTGCTGCACCCATTTCTCGACCTGGAACGGCCCCGTGCCGACCGGGGCGGCGCAGTTCTCGTCCTGGCTGCGGGCCAGGGCTGTGGGCGATTGGATGGCCAGCCACGGCTGCGAGAGAGATTCGAGCAGGGCGCTGTCGGGTTCGCTGAGCACCAGGCGCACGACACTGGCGGAGACAGCCTCGGTTCCGGTGACCTTCCCCAGGGCCAGGTAGCCGGTCGACGAGCCCGTTTCCGGGTCCTGGAGGTGCGCCACGTTCGCCTGCACGGCGGCCGCATCGAGCGGCGTCCCGTCGGTGAAGCTCACGTCGGCGGCGAGCGTGAAGTCCCAGGCCAGCCCGTCGGCGCTCTCGGTCCAGGACTCCGCCAGCCAGGGGATGATGGTGCCCTCGGCGTCACGGGACACGAGCGACTCGAGGTACTGCGTGCTGACCAGAGCCTGCGGGTAATTGCCGCCCACATGCGGGTCCAGACAGGTGGGCTCGGCGTCGCCGGAGGCGTACGTCAGGGTCCCGCCGGTGACGGGCTCGGTGGCTTCGGGGGACTCGGCGGTGGCGCAGCCGGTGAGCAGGATGCCGGTGGCGACGAGGCCGACCAGCCCGGTCAGGGTGCGTGATGCGCGGTGGGTCTGCCCCGAAGTGTGCATGGTAGGTCTCTTTCCGCGGCGCCCGATGGGCCGAGTGTGCAATTGTTGGACTCAGTCCACAAATCAAATGGACCTCACCTATCGTAGAACACGGGAGCGGGATGACCGATCACGAACCGAAGCGGGCCGGCCGGCCCCGCGGCTCCTCGCGGGCGATGCTCGAGGAGGCGTCCGCCGAGCTCTTCCTCGAGCAGACGTATGCCGGCACCACCATCCTGCAGATCACCCGGCGTGCAGGCGTCGGCCGGGCCACGTTCTTCAACTACTTCACGGCCAAGAGCGACCTGCTCTGGGTCGACGTCGACGCCGGCCTGGCCGGGTTCCCGGCCGCCCTCGAGGAGTGCGCCGCCGCATCCGGGCCGGTGGAGGCCGTCGACGCCGTGGAGCGGGCGCTGCTGCAGGTCTCTGCGCGCTTCGGGCCGGGCCAGGTGCCCTGGGCGCTCACCCAGGACGAACTGATGGGCACGACCGGCGAGCTGGAGGCATCCGCACTGTCCCGGTTCATGGCCCAGGTGGCCCTGGTCACGCGCTTCGTCGGCGCGCGAGGCGGCACCGGCGCGGCAGGCCCGGGCACGGCTGCCGGCACGGCCGACGGTCGCGAACTCGCCGCCCGGGCCTTTGCGATGGCGGTGCTCGCCGCCGCGGCAGCCGCCGCCGGGGTCTGGGCCCGCGCCGGGGTCACCCGCGGGGCACTCGCCGTTTACGTGAGCGCTGCCATCGCGCCCGTCTGCGCGGGGTACCGCGCACTGCACACCCGGGGGTAGACGCAGGGTAGAATCGAACAACATGACTGTGATCCGGCCATCACCGGTGAGTCTTCGGAAGAACGGCAATCATCCTCGCGGTGGTTCCCAGTAGAACCGAACGGGTCGGGCCCGTCACAGCCTCAGAACAAGCGGTTTCCCGGAGTTTCGGCCTCGGGCGGCAAGCGAGGTGGTACCGCGGCGAATCCCGTTCGGAGTCGGCGTCCTCGTGGAACAGGGGCAGAACTGGCTCTTCCAGCACCGGAGGAGCACAGCCTGCCCGACTCGTCCAGGAGATTCATGACGTACCCCCAAGGCCAGCAGTCCGGTTCCACCGACCAGCCCGGCGGCATCGTGCCCTCGCCGAACTTCCCCCAGATCGAAACCGACGTGCTCGCGTTCTGGAAGAACGACGGCACCTTCCAGGCGTCGATCGACAACCGGGCGGATGCCCCCGAGTGGGTCTTCTACGACGGCCCGCCCTTCGCCAACGGGCTGCCCCACTACGGCCACCTGCTCACCGGGTACGCGAAGGACCTCTTCCCGCGCTTCCAGACCATGCGCGGCAAGCTCGTGCACCGCCGCTTCGGCTGGGACACGCACGGCCTGCCGGCTGAGCTCGAAGCCGAACGCGAACTCGGCATCACCGACAAGAGCGAGATCGAGAAGATGGGCATCGGCGCGTTCAACGCCGTCGCCCGCAGCTCCGTGCTCAAGTACACCAGGGTGTGGGAAGAATACGTCACCCGCCAGGCGCGCTGGGTCGACTTCGAGAACGACTACAAGACCCTCGACGTGACCTTCATGGAGTCCGTGATCTGGGCGTTCAAGAGGCTGCACGACAAGGGCCTGGCCTACGAGGGCTACCGGGTCCTGCCGTACTGCTGGCGCGACCAGACGCCGCTGTCCAACCACGAACTGCGCATGGACGACGACGTCTACAAGATGCGTCAGGACCAGACCGTCACGGTCACCTTCCCGCTCGTGGGTGCCAAGGCCGAGGCACTCGGGCTGACCGCCGTGCGCGCCCTCGCCTGGACGACCACTCCGTGGACGCTCCCGACGAACCTGGCGCTCGCCGTGGGGCCGGAGATCGTCTACGCCGTCGTGCCGGCCGGCCCGAACGGCACCCCGGATGCGACCGTGCTGCGGGAGGGCGCCGCGGCGTCCGCCGCCACCGAGGTTCTCGGCGCCGAATACCTGATCGCCATCGACCTGGTCGGCAATTACGCCAAGGACCTCGGATACGAGTCGGCGGCCGACGCCGTCGCCGCCGTGTCGCGCACCGTCATCGGTGCCGATCTCGAAGGCGTCTCCTACGACCGTCTGTTCGACTACTACGCCGACACCGCCCTCTGGGGCACCCAGAACGCGTGGACCATTGTCGTGGCCGACTACGTCACCACTGCGGACGGCACCGGCATCGTGCACCAGGCCCCTGCCTATGGCGAGGAGGACCAGAAGATCTGCGAGGCCGCCGGCATCCCGGTGATCATCTCCCTCGACGCGGGCGGCAAGTTCCTCGCCGACGTGCCCGAGGTCGCCGGCCAGCTCTGGAGCGACGCCAACAAGCCCCTCACGCAGCTGATCAGGAACGAGGGCCGCCTGCTCCGCCAGGCCAGCTACGAGCACTCGTACCCGCACTGCTGGCGGTGCCGCAACCCGTTGATCTACAAGGCCGTGTCGAGCTGGTTCGTTCGCGTCACGGATTTCCGGGACCGCATGGTCGACCTCAACCAGGACATCAACTGGGTGCCGGAGAACGTCAAGGACGGCCAGTTCGGCAAGTGGATCGGCAACGCCCGCGACTGGTCGATCAGCCGCAACCGGTACTGGGGTTCGCCCATCCCGGTGTGGAAGAGCGACAACCCCGACTACCCGCGCATCGACGTCTACGGCTCGCTCGACGAGCTCGAGGCCGACTTCGGCGTGCGCCCCACCGACTTGCACCGGCCCTACATCGACGAGCTCACGCGCCCGAACCCCGACGACCCCACCGGGCAGTCCACCATGCGGCGCATCACGGATGTGCTCGACGTCTGGTTCGACTCCGGCTCGATGCCGTTCGCCCAGGTGCACTACCCGTTCGAGAACGCCGACTGGTTCGACAGCCACAACCCGGCCGACTTCATCGTGGAGTACATCGGGCAGACCCGCGGCTGGTTCTACATGCTGCACACGCTCTCCACCGCCCTGTTCGACCGCCCGGCGTTCAAGAACGTGGTCAGCCACGGCATCGTGCTCGGCAACGACGGGCAGAAGATGTCCAAGTCGCTTCGCAACTACCCCGACGTCAACGAGGTCTTCGACCGTGACGGCTCAGATGCCATGCGCTGGTTCCTGATGAGCTCCTCCGTGTTGCGCGGTGGCAACCTGATCGTCACCGAGGAGGGCATCCGCGAGGGTGCCCGCCAGGTCATGCTGCCGCTCTGGAGCACCTGGTACTTCTTCTCCCTCTACGCCAACGCGTCCGGCGAGAACGGCTACGACGCCAACTGGCGCACCGATTCCACCGACGTGCTCGACCGGTACCTGCTGGCCAAGACCCGCGACCTGATCGTGGAGGTCACGGCCGATCTGGAGGCCCTCGACAGCACCCAGGCGACCGCCCGGCTGCGGGACTTCGCCGACGTGCTCACCAACTGGTACGTTCGCCGTTCGCGCGACCGGTTCTGGGCCGGCGCCGCGGTCGAGGTCCCGGTCTCGACAGGCTCGACCACCGCGACCACCGCGAACGAGGCCTTCGACACGCTCTATACCGTGCTTGAAACGGTCACCCGGGTGGCCGCGCCGATGCTCCCGCTCGTCACCGAGCGCATCTGGCAGGGACTCACCGGCGGCCGCAGCGTGCACCTGACCGACTGGCCCGACGCCGACCTGTTCCCGGCGGATGCCCCGCTCGTCACCGCCATGGACCAGGTGCGCACCATCAGTTCCACCGTGCTGTCGCTGCGCAAGCAGGCCGGGCTCCGCGTGCGCCTGCCGCTGGCCACCCTCACGGTGGTCACCGCCGACACCGCGGCCCTGGCCCCGTTCGAGGGCATCCTGCGCGACGAGCTCAACGTCAAGAGCGTGCGCCTGGTCGAGCTGGCCGACGACAGCGCGAGCGCCTACGGCGTGACCTCCCGGCTCACCGTGAACGCCCGGGTCGCCGGCCCCCGCCTCGGCAAGGCGGTGCAGCAGGTCATCAAGGCCGCCCGGGCGGGCGACTGGAGCGAAACCGACGGCGTCGTCACCGCCGGTGGCATCGACCTGGTCGCGGGGGAGTATGAGCTCGTGCTGCAGACCGGTCCGGCCGACGGTTCCCCCGTCGACGCCGACGCGGCAACGGATGCCCCGGCCCTGGCCCTCCTGGCGGGCGGCGGTTTCGTGCTGCTCGAGACGCAGACCACGCCCGAACTCGAGGCGGAGGGCTTCGCCCGAGACCTGATCCGCGCTGTGCAGGACACCCGCAAGTCGGCCGGATTCGAGGTGAGCGACCGCATCCGTCTCGATCTCGTCTTCTACTCCGCCGAGGACGCCGAGACCTTCGCCCTCGCACCGGGTGTCGACGTCGCCGCAGAGACCCTGACCCTCCGGTTCGCGACGCATGTGGCAGCTGAGGTGCCCGAGGACAGCCTCCTGCACGGCCTGCCGTCCGAATGGCTGCAGAGCCTCGCCGGTTTCCCCGTGGAGCACTATGTGCTGTTCGAGGCCGGCCAGTACGCCAACCGGGGGACCGTCCTGGTCGCCGTCGCCCGAGAGAACGGACTCGTCCATGTCTGAATCGAAGAAGCCCGGCTCGAAGAAGCCCGGATCGAAGGCGTCGCGCCCACCGGTCGACGCCGCGCGCGAGGCCGGTGACGCCGTCTTCGCCGCCCTCCTCACCCGCGTGGGAGAGGGATCGCCCAAGCCGCGCCTGGCCCCGACCCGCCGGGCGCTCGAGCTGCTGGGCGACCCGCAGACCGTGTACCCGATCATCCACATCACCGGCACGAACGGCAAGACCAGCACGAGCCGCATCACCGAGAGCATCGTGCGCGCCTACGGACTCCGCACCGGGCTGATGACGAGCCCGCACCTGGTGCGCCTCAACGAGCGCATCGTGATCGACGGGGAGTCCATCACCGACGAGGCCCTGGCGGCGAACTGGGCCGACATCGAGCCGTTCCTGCAGATGGTCGACGCCGAGCTCGTCGCCGCCGGCGACGACGCGCTCACCTTCTTCGAGGCGCTCACCGTGCTGGCCTTCGCCTGCTTCGCCGACGCCCCCGTCGACGTCGCCGTCGTCGAGGTCGGCATGGGCGGCGAGTGGGATTCCACCAATGTCGCCGACGGGCAGGTGGCCGTGTTCACCCCCATCGCCCTCGACCACACCCTGCGCCTGGGCGACACCATCGCCGAGATCGCCAGAACCAAGGCGGGCATCATCAAACCGTCCGCCGCCGTGGTCTCCGCCCGGCAGACCCCGGCCGCACAGGCGGAACTCGAGCGCGCTGCAGAGCTGACCGAGTCGACCCTGGCCGCCGAGGGCGAGGGGTTCGCCTGTCTCAGCAGCCAGGTCGCCGTCGGCGGGCAGCTCATCTCCGTGCGTGGCCTGGCCGGAACCTACTCCGATCTGTTCCTTCCGCTCTACGGCACCCATCAGGCCCAGAACGCGGCGGTGGCGATCGCCGCCGTGGAATCGTTCCTCGGCGCGGGGGCCACCGCACTCTCCGGTGAACTGGTCGAGGAGGGGCTCGCCCAGGTCACCTCGCCCGGACGCCTGCAGCTGGTCGGCATCGAACCGACCGTGCTGGTGGATGCCGCGCACAACCCGCACGGCGCCGCGGCCCTCAGCGCGGCGCTGGCCGACTACTTCGACTTCGACGAGATCGTGGCCGTGGTGGGCATCCTTGCCGATAAGGACGCGACCGGCATCATCGCCGCCCTCACGCCCACGGTGACCCGGTTCCACGTCACGCAGTCCCAGTCGGAGCGCGCCATCGGCGTCGACGACCTGGCCGATCTGGTGGCCGGCGTCGGCAGCGAGGAGAGCACCATCCGATTCGACGAACTCAGCCAGGCACTCGACTCCGCGCGGGACTGGGCCCTCGAGGCCCCCAAGCGTGCCGTGATCGTGACCGGATCGATCACCCTGGTCGGGGAAGCGATCACTCTGGCCGACGCCCGGGAATGGCTGGCGAAATGACCCCCGCACCGCGGTCGGTCAAGCGCACCCTCGCGACGATCGTGCTCGGCTTCGAGGTGATCGTGGTGGCCCTGGCCGCCCTCGTGATCTTCGGCCTGGGGGCGCTGCCGCCCCTGCTCGCCCTGGGCGGGGGAGCCCTGCTGGCTCTGCTCATGGTGGCCGTCCTCGCCCTGCTGCGGTATGAGTGGGCCTATGTCGCCGGCTGGATCCTGCAGCTGATCATGGTGGCCGCCGGCTTCCTCAACCCGGCCATGTTCTTCGTCGGCGGCATGTTCGCGGCCATGTGGGCGTACTGCATGATCTCCGGCTCCCGAATCGACAACCAGAACCAGCAGTTCAACCAGTTCAACTCGAACAACGAGAACAACGAGAACAACGAGAAAGAGAACTCATGAGCACTCAGGTCCAGGAAACTCTCGTATTGGTCAAACCGGATGGCGTTGCCCGCAACCTCTCCGGGGAGATCCTGCGCCGCATCGAGCAGAAGGGGTATTCCCTCGTCGACGCGAAGCTCGTGCAGGCCGACCGGTCCCTGCTGGCCGAGCACTACGCCGAGCACCAGGGCAAGCCGTTCTTCGAACCGCTCGTCGAGTTCATGGAAAGCGGCCCGATCCTCGTGCTGCGCATCGCCGGCGAACGTGTGATCGAGGGTTTCCGCTCCCTGGCCGGCACGACCGATCCCACTACAGCCGCTCCCGGCACAATCCGCGGCGACTTCGGCCGCGACTGGGGCACCAAGGTGCAGCAGAACCTCGTGCACGGCTCCGACTCGCCCGAGTCCGCCGACCGCGAACTCGCCCTCTGGTTCTCCTGACCCAGACTGTGCATCGAACAGCCGCTTCCCGAATCTCGGGGGAGCGGCTGTTCTTTTTCAACCGGGCGATCGCCCGGCTACCGGCATCCGTCGCCGGGGTGACGACGCTCGAGCGGGCCCGCCGGGGCTCGCGGCTCAGGGTGTGGAAGCCGGCGCAGGGTAGAGCGTGCGCCTGCTTCCGCACGGTGCGCCGCGACGGATGTGGGTAGGTGACTCTGGGGGATGGCGCACCGGGTCTCGACAGGCTCGACCACCGACGGGGCGGGCCGCGCGGGGCACGTGGTCGGCCTAGAGGCGGTTCAGGAAGTCCATGTGCAGCTGGGCGATGACGGCGGCCACCAGATAGCAGCCGATCGTGATCACCACGATCCACGAGTAGGCGCCCGCCGCGATGCGACGCACGAAGGGGAAGGCCGGCAGGTTGCCTGCCGTGAGGTTGTGCAGGGTCACGGCCAGGAACATCGGGATGGTGATCGACCACGTCACCATGCACCAGGGGCAGAGCACGTCCAGCACGAAGAAGCTCTGAGCCATCAGCCAGATCACGAAGGCGAGAGCGCCGGTCAGACCCACGTTCAGCGCGACCCAGAACCAACGGGCGAACTGCGCACCGGCCAGGATTGCGGCGCCGATCGTGATCACGACCGTCCAGGCCATCAGCCCGATGACCGGATTGGGGAAGCCCAGGATGGCGCCCTGCCAGGAGCCCAGGTTGGTGCTGCACCCCACCAGCACGCTGAAGTTGCAGGACAGCTGGGCCTGCGGATCCTCCAGAATGGCGAACTTGTCCAGGGTGAGCAGGAACGCCGCAGTGAGGGCGATCGCACCACCGATGATGAAGAAGACGGCGAGCCCGATGGGGCGCTTGACAGGCTCGGTGAGGTGCACCATCGGATTATGTCATGTGCCTCGCACGTGTTCCTGAGAATGCATGCGATAATCGGAACAGTCGCTTGAGCCGCGCTCAAGCTGACGCCAGAGAAGGCTTAATGGGCCGTAAATGCCCAGATTCATTGGTCCCACGACCAAAGGTATTAGCAACCAGAGCCAAGAGCCGGTTGCGAACGAAGAGGATTCCCGAGGGTTTCGCGCAAGCGTGATCCTCCCACGAGAGAGTAGCCGGATGGGTGGCGCGGTCGCCCACACCGGTCAAGGAGCGCACCAGTGATGGTGGAAGACAACGAAAACAATAAAAAACGCAAGGGTTTGTTCGGCACGCGACGCACCATGAGGCGTGCCGCCGCGCCCGTGACCGCTCCGGATGCCGCGCCCGCCGCCCCGGAGTCAGCCGATTCGTACGCTGCCCCGGCAACCACCGAGCCGGTCACAGCGACGACGCCGGCCCCCGCCCACACCGATGACGCCGTGACCGAGCCGGCTGCGGCCGCTCCGTTCGGCGAAGCCCCCGACCAAGAACAGGACGCAGCCGTGGAAACGACGCCGCCGCCCACCCCGCCCACCGACGTGGTTCGTCGCCCGTCGACGTCGCTCGTATTCCAGGCCCCGGTCATCGTGCCGCTGCCGGCCCGCACCGGCGTCCGTCGGGACGCCGCGCGCCAGGATCCGCGCCAGGACAACCGTCAGGACACCCGCCCCGACCAGCGGCAGGACCACGATGACGAGGGTGACGAAACGTCGACCGTCCGCCGTCGCGCCCGCCGCCGCACCGGCGACGAGAGCCGGTCCGGATCCGACGACCCGGCGAACACCGTCGTGCGCGTGCGCACCCCCCGGGAACCCGAGCTGATCACCGAGCCCCAGCGCATCAAGGGCTCCACCCGGCTCGAGGCCAAGAAGCAGCGTCGCCGCGACGGCCGCGATGCCGGCCGTCGCCGTCCGGTGATCACGGAGGCCGAGTTCCTCGCCCGCCGTGAATCCGTCGACCGGGTCATGGTCGTGCGGGCCAAGCACAACAAGATCCAGATCGGCGTGCTGGAAGACGGTGTGCTGGTCGAGCACTACGTCGCCAAGAACCAGGACGCCTCGCTGATCGGCAACGTCTACCTCGGCAAGGTGCAGAACGTGCTCCCGAGCATGGAAGCCGCCTTCGTCGACATCGGACGCGGCCGCAACGCCGTGCTCTACTCCGGTGAGGTCGATTGGGACGCCGCCGCAGTCAACTCCGGCAACAGCAGCCAGGCGCGTCGCATCGAGCTCGCGCTCAAGCCGGGCGACAAGGTGCTCGTGCAGGTCACCAAGGACCCGATCGGCCACAAGGGTGCCCGCCTCACCAGCCAGGTCTCGCTGCCCGGCCGCTACCTCGTCTACGTGCCGAACGGCTCGATGAACGGCATCAGCCGCAAGCTGCCCGACACCGAGCGGGCCCGCCTGAAGAAGATCCTCAAGGAGGTCCTGCCCGAGAACGTGGGCGTCATCGTGCGCACCGCGGCCGAGGGCGCCACCGACGAGCAGCTCACGCTCGACGTCAACCGGCTCACCTCGCAGTGGGCGTCCATCGCCAGGCAGGTGGACACGGTGCAGGCTCCGGCCCTGCTGCACAGCGAGCCCGACTTGCTGATCAAGATCGTGCGGGATGTCTTCAACGAGGACTTCCAGAAGATGGTCATCTCCGGCGAGGAATCGCGTGAGGTCATCGAGGCGTACCTGCGCCAGGTCGCCCCTGACCTGGTCGAGCGCGTCGAACGCTACGAGGGTGAGAACGACGCCTTCGACGAGTACCGCATCTCGGAGCAGATCGAGAAGGCCCTCGACCGCAAGGTCTGGCTGCCGTCGGGCGGATCCCTCGTGATCGACCGCACCGAGGCCATGACCGTCGTCGACGTCAACACCGGCAAATTCGTCGGCTCCGGTGGCAACCTCGAAGAGACGGTCACGAAGAACAACCTCGAGGCTGCCGAAGAAATCGTTCGCCAGCTGCGCCTGCGCGACATCGGCGGCATCATCGTGGTCGACTTCATCGACATGGTTCTCGAAACCAACCGCGACCTCGTACTGCGCCGCATGCTCGAATGCCTGAGCCGCGACCGCACCAAGCACCAGGTCGCCGAGGTCACCTCGCTCGGACTCGTGCAGATGACCCGCAAGAAACTCGGACTCGGCCTGCTGGAATCGTTCAGCGAGAACTGCGAGGCCTGCGCCGGCCGTGGCATCGTCATCCACCACGATCCGGTGCTCAAGCACCGCCAGACCGCCCAGCCGGCGATGGAGCGTCGCCCGCGCAGCAAGGCGAGCAGCAACTCCGGCGGCGACAACGGGCACCGTGGCGGTGGCAACGGCCAGACCGGTGGCACCGCGAACGCGCCGCAGGTCGATGCCGTCAAGGCGGGCCACGGCACGCACGGCATCACCGAGGACGCCAAGCACGCTCTCGCCCTGATCGCCGCGCGCACCATCCCGCGCGCACTGACCGGTTCCATTCCGATCATCGCCCTGCCCGAGGCGACGCCGGACTCGACTCCCGCGGAGAAGGCGGCCGCTCCTGCGGCCACCATCGAGGCGCCATCCGTCGCACCCGCAGCCCCGGCTGCCGAGGTCGATCCGATCGAGGCGGCTGTGAACGAGGCCGCTGCCGCGGAGACGTCCACTCCGCCGGCACGCCGCAGCCGCCGGGCGTCCTCCACGCCCCGCCAGCGGGCCGCAGCGCCCGTCGTGCTCGACCAGACCCCGGTGGAGCAGGCGCCGCAGGCCCCGAACGCGGCACCAGCCGTGACCGAGGCCGCGACGGCCGACGACGACGAGCCGGTCGCCATCCTGGACATCCCGGTGAAGAAGTCCTCGCGCAGCCGCCGGACGGTCAGCAAGCAGGTCACCGACCAGCTGCTGGATTCGGTGCTGGACTCCCTGCCCGAGCCCAAGCAGCCCGGCCAGGGGCGTTCGCGCAGCCGCCGGGTGACGACGGCCGGTGGATCCACCGGGTCGGCGCAGCCGATCGTGGCACCCACCTCGGAGCCGCAGCAGTAACGACCCACCCGACCGGGCGACCGATGGTGTGAGGGCCCCCGGGCCACTCGCCCGCCGGTCGCCCGCCGTCGTTAACGCCGCTGCGCCGTCAGGACGCCGGGGGGTGAGTGCGGGCAGCGCGCTCGCGCGCGCTCACCCGCAGGCCGCTCGCACGCAATCGGAGCACCAGTTCCCGATTGCCCACCGGATGCGCCCCCGCGGCCACCAGGGCGTCGTGCAGGCGTTGGGGCACGTCGTAGTGATCCAGATCGAAGCCGCGGCGGGGGATGCCGTTGGCCTCCGCGAACGCGTGCAGTTCGGCCAGGGACGAATCACTGACAAGATGGGACCAGACGGTGCCATGCGCGGGCCACATGGGCTGGTCGATCAACACGGTCATCGTCCGAGTCTATGATCCGCCCTCGGTTTGACCGTTGCAGGATGATCGGCTAACGTTGACTTTTGGTGTGCGATGGGCCTTTGCCCCCGCGATCACCGAGGTTTTCTGAAAGCGACGGGCCGACTTGGTCTGTTCAAAGCAGTAACTTTCCATCACGGGGCCTCACGGCTCCCCAGAGATAGGTACGTAACGTGGTTTACGCAGTTGTGCGCGCCGGTGGGCGGCAGGAAAAGGTAGAGGTCGGAACCATCGTCACGATGGACCGAATCAAAGCCAACAAGGACGGCAACGTCGAGCTGGCCGCTGTGCTTCTCGTCGACGGCGACACGATCACCTCTGACTCGCAGTCACTGGCCAAGATCACGGTTACCGCCGAGGTCTTGAACGACCTCCGTGGTCCGAAGATCGTCATCCAGAAGTTCAAGAACAAGACCGGGTACAAGAAGCGTCAGGGGCACCGTCAGGAGCTCACTCGCGTTCAGGTTACCGGCATCGCCTAGGCCCTGAGGAGCAGAACAGATGGCACATAAAAAAGGCGCGAGTTCCACTCGCAACGGTCGCGACTCCAACGCCCAGCGCCTCGGCGTGAAGCGTTTCGGCGGTCAGGTTGTCAGCGCGGGCGAGATCATCGTCCGTCAGCGCGGCACGCACTTCCACCCCGGCGTCAACGTCGGCCGTGGTGGCGACGACACGCTCTTCGCTCTCGAGCCCGGCTCGGTTGAGTTCGGCGCCAAGGGCGGCCGCAAGGTCGTCAACATCGTGGTGGCTGCCGCGTAGGCATCCACATCGGTAAGCGTGAGGGCGGGCTTCGGCTCGCCCTTTGCGTGTTTTACGGCACTGCATCTTCACAGCACGACGTCTTTACAGCACCACCGATTTGGCACCACTGAGTTTGTTTGCCACCTGAAAGGGGCACCCCCATGGCCACGTTTGTTGACCACGTCACTCTTCACCTGCGAGCAGGCAACGGAGGGAACGGATGTGTCTCCGTCAAGCGTGAGAAGTTCAAGCCTCTCGCCGGCCCTGACGGCGGCAACGGCGGAAGCGGCGGCGACATCGTGCTCGTGGCCGACCCCAACGTGACCACTCTCCTCGGCTACCACCGGTCCCCGCACCGCAGTTCCGCCAACGGCGGCCCCGGCATGGGTGACCACCGCGCCGGCTTCGGCAGCGAGCTGATGGAACTGGCCGTGCCGCTCGGCACGGTGGTGAAGGACGCCGAGGGCAACGAGCTCGCCGACATGACCGAACCGGGCTTCCGCATCGTCGTGGCGCCCGGCGGCCAGGGCGGGCTCGGCAACGCCGCCCTCGCCTCGCTCAAGCGCAAAGCCCCCGGTTTCGCCCTGCTCGGCACCTACGGCTGGGAAGGCGATATCCAGCTCGAACTCAAGACCGTGGCGGATGTCGCGCTCGTCGGCTACCCGTCGGCCGGCAAGTCCAGCCTGATCGCGGCCATGTCGGCCGCCCGCCCCAAGATCGCGGACTACCCGTTCACGACCCTGCACCCCAACCTCGGCGTCGTGGATGCCGGAGAGGTGCGTTACACCGTCGCCGACGTGCCCGGCCTGATCGAGGGCGCGAGCGAGGGCAAGGGGCTCGGCCTTGAATTCCTGCGCCATGTGGAGCGGTGCACGGCCCTGCTGCACATTCTCGACTGCGCCACGCTCGACCCCGACCGTGACCCGCTCAGCGACCTCGACGTCATCCTCGGGGAGCTCGCCGCGTACCCGGTGCCGGATGGCCAGAAGCCGCTCCTCGAGCGTCCGCAGCTGGTCGCCCTGAACAAGATCGACGTTCCGGAGGGCCGCGAGCTCGCCGAGTTCGTCAAGCCCGACCTCGAGGCCCGCGGATACCGCGTGTTCGAGATCTCGACCGTCAGCCACGAGGGTCTCAAGCAGCTCAACTACGCGCTGGCCGAGACCGTCGAAGCAGGCCGCGTCGAAGCCGCCGCGGCGCAGGCCGTCAAGCCCCGCATCGTGATCCGCCCGAAGCCCGTCGACGACAGCGGTTTCGTGGTCAAGGTCGAGGGTGGCTCGTTCGGCAACATCTACCGAATCATCGGCACCAAGCCGGAGCGCTGGGTGCAGCAGACCGACTTCAAGAACGACGAGGCCGTCGGCTTCCTGGCCGACCGGCTCGCCAAGCTCGGCATTGAGAACGAACTGTTCAAGGCCGGAGCGATCGCCGGGTCCACGGTCATCATCGGCCCGGGCAACGGTGTGGTGTTCGACTGGGAGCCGACCCTGACCTCCACGGCCGAACTGATCACCGCTCCGCGAGGCACCGACACCCGGCTGGACGACTCCAAGCGACGCACCAGCAACGAGCGCCGCGAGGAGTACTTCGGCCGGATGGACGCCAAGGCGGCCGCACGCGCCGAACTCATCCGCGAGCGTGAGGCCGGCATGTGGTCCACCGGCGAGGAGGAATACAACGGAGACACCCTCACGGGCGATGGATCCGTCCCGGTGTCGCCCCGCAAGGAGAGCACTACGGAATGAGCAACCGCTCCCGCGCCCAGGTTTCCTCCGCCCGGCGCATCGTGGTCAAGGTCGGTTCCTCCTCGATCAGCGGCGACAACTCCGACCAGATCGCGCCCCTGATCGAGGCTCTGGCCGAGGCCCACGGGCGCGGGGTGGAGGTTGTCCTGGTGTCGAGCGGCGCTGTGGCGAGCGGCATGGACTACCTGAACCTGGATGAGCGGCCGGGCGACCTGGCCACGCAGCAGGCGGCCGCGTCCGTCGGCCAGAACGTGCTCACGGCCCGGTACCAGGAGACCCTCGACCGCTACGGCATCGCCGCTGGGCAGGTTCTCCTGACCGAGGGTGACCTCCTCAACGAACCGCATCGGAGCAACACCCGGCGCGCGGTGAACCGGCTGCTCGATCTGCGCATCCTGCCGATCGTGAACGAGAACGACACCGTCGCGACCTACGGGCTGCGCTTCGGTGACAACGACCGGCTCGCGGCGATGCTGTCGGTGCTGATCCGAGCCGACCTGCTGCTGCTGCTCAGCGACGTGGACGCCCTGTACACCCGGCCCCCACATCTGCCGGGCGCGGAACCCATCGACTTCATCGGCTTCGACCAGGAGCTCGAGGGCATGGAATTCACGGCCAACAAGGGTGCAGGCGTCGTCGGCACCGGCGGAGCGAACACCAAGGTGAAGGCAGCCCGGCTCGCCGCGTCCGCCGGAACGGCCGTTCTCGTCACCGAGACGCGCCTCGCCGCGGAGGCCCTGGCCGGCGGCTCCTGCGGCACCTGGTTCGAGCCCATGCCGACCGCTCCCGGCCGAGCTCTGCTGTGAGCGTGCTGAGTCGACACCAGGTCGCAACAGCGGGCCGCATCGTCGTCAAGGTCGGCTCGTCGTCGATCAGCGGTGCGAACATCGGGCAGATCGCGCCGCTCGTCGACGCACTGGCGGCAGCGCACGGCCGCGGCGCGGAGATCGTGCTGGTCTCCTCCGGCGCCATCGCCACGGGCATGCCCTACCTGCAGCTCGACGAACGACCCACCGACCTGGCCACCCAGCAGGCCGCGGCATCCGTGGGCCAGAACCTGCTCATCTTCCGCTACCAGGACAGCCTCGACCGGTACGACATCGTCGCCGGCCAGGTGTTGCTCACGGCCGGCGACCTCGAGAACCCCGCTCACCGCGGCAACGCCCACCGGGCGATGGACCGGCTGCTCGGCCTGCGCATCCTGCCGATCGTCAACGAGAACGACACCGTGGCGACCCATGAGATCCGCTTCGGCGACAACGACCGGCTCGCGGCCCTGGTCGCCACGCTGATCCACGCCGACCTGCTCGTGCTGCTCAGCGACGTCGACGCCCTCTACACGCGCGCGCCGCACCTGCCGGGCGCCGAACGCATCGACCACGTCGCCTCCGGCGACCGGTTGCAGGGCGTGGAGTTCGGCGCCAGCCGCTCGGGAGTGGGCACCGGGGGTGCCGGCACCAAGGTGTCCGCCGCCCGCATCGCTGCCGAGGCCGGAACCGCGGTGCTGGTCACCTCGACCGGCCTGGTGGCCGAGGCGCTGCGCGGGGACAAAGTCGGAACCTGGTTCGAGCCCGCCCTGCCGTAAACTACCGGGATGCTGCAGACCGACTCACCTCAGATCACCCCGATCCTCGAAGCCGCCCGGACCGCCGCCCGCACCCTGGCCACGACACCGACCGGGCTGAAGAACCAGGCGTTGCACGGCATCGCGGGTGCCCTGCGCGCCGGCGTCGACGACATCCTGTCCGCCAACGCCCTGGACCTTGCCGCGGGCGCCGCCAACGGCCTGTCCACGGGCATGCTCGACCGGCTCAGCCTCGACGATGCGCGCATCAACGCCCTCGCGGACGCCGTGCTGGAGATCAGCCTGCTCACCGATCCCGTCGGTGAGGTCGTGCGCGGGTCCAGCCTGCCCAACGGTGTGCGGATCAGCCAGGTCCGGGTGCCCTTCGGCGTGGTCGGTGTGATCTACGAGGCCCGCCCGAACGTCACTGTCGATATCGCCGCCATCGCGCTCAAGAGCGGCAACGCCGTCGTACTCCGCGGCGGATCGGCCGCGGAGAACACCAACCGGGTGCTCGTGGGATTGCTCCAGGCCGCCATCGAGCGGGCCGGCCTGCCGGCGGCATCCGTTCAGACCATCGACCCCTTCGGCCGTGCGGGTGCCACCGCCCTCATGCAGGCGCGCGGCTATGTCGACGTGCTGATCCCCCGGGGGAGCGCCGGCCTGATTCAGGCCGTCGTCACCCAGTCCACCGTTCCGGTGATCGAGACCGGCGCCGGCGTGGTGCACATCTTCCTCGACGAGTCGGCCGACGAACAGTGGGCGGTCGACATCGTGCACAACTCGAAGGTGCAGCGTCCCAGCGTCTGTAACGCCCTCGAGACCCTCCTCGTGCACCGGTCCGCGGCCGAGCGCCTCCTGCCAGTGGTCCTGGGGAAGCTGGCCGAATCCGGGGTCGTCCTGCACGGCGACGAACGGGTCCGCGAGCTCTATCCGGCCGCCGTCCCGGCCACCGAGGAGGACTGGACGACCGAGTACATGGGCCTCGAGCTGGCCGTGGCAGTCGTCGACTCCCTCGACGAGGCGATCGCGCACATCCGTCGCTACTCGACCGGGCACACCGAGTCGATCATCACCAACGACATCGTCAACGCCGACCGATTCCTCAGCGAAGTCGATAGTGCCGCCGTGATGGTCAACGCCTCGACCCGGTTCACCGACGGCGGGGAGTTCGGCTTCGGCGCCGAGGTGGGCATCTCCACCCAGAAGCTGCACGCACGCGGACCGATGGGCCTGCCCGAGCTGACCAGCACGAAGTGGATCGTGCGCGGCTCCGGACAGGTGCGCGGGTAGGCCCCGCTAGGATGGTCTACCGTGGCGCACGCTTTTGTTCTGTGTCCCTGAATGGAGAACCTCATGTCGTTCCTCAACGTTGTGCTGGCTGAGACCGCACACGTCGCCCTGCCCATGCCGACGTTCCTCTACGGCCTCGTCGGGCTTGTCGTCTTCGCGGCGCTGGGCTTTGTCGTCTGGTCCTACCGGGACGTCGCCAACCGCCACCAGTCCAAGGCGAAGGCCTACGCCGACGCCCACGGCGGCGCACGCAGCGACCACTAAACAACGGTCCCACCATCGATACTCCCGGGGCCCGCCCACCACGCATCGGCGTGATGGGCGGAACTTTCGACCCCATCCACCATGGGCACCTGGTGGCTGCCAGCGAGGTTGCACAGAGCTTCGACCTCGACGAGGTCATCTTCGTGCCGACCGGGCAGCCGTGGCAGAAGGCGGATGTGACTGAAAGCGAACACCGCTATCTCATGACGGTCATCGCAACGGCGTCCAATCCCCGATTCACCGTGAGCCGCGTCGACATCGATCGCACCGGTCCCACCTACACAATCGACACTCTCCGGGATCTGCATGCCGAGCGGCCCGAGGCCGAGCTGTTCTTCATCACCGGCGCCGACGCCATGGGGCAGATCCTGGGCTGGAAAGACGTACAGGAACTCTGGGACCTGGCTCATTTCGTGGCTGTGAGTCGCCCGGGACATGAGCTCAGTATTTCGGGTTTACCCAACCAGGACGTAAGCTTATTGGAGGTTCCGGCTCTGGCCATTTCGTCCACGGACTGCCGGGAACGTGTGAATCGGGGTTTCCCGGTCTGGTATCTGGTCCCCGACGGGGTTGTCCAGTACATCTCAAAGCATCATCTGTATCGGAGTGTGGCATGACGTTGGGTAACAACCCGCAGCCACTGACGCGGCGGCAAGCGCGCGAGTTGGCAAATGGGCACGATCACGCTGCCACCGATTCGGCCGTCCCGCCCGCGCCCCTCGCTCCGGCCTCTGATCTCCTCCCCGCGGGTTCCACTCCGGCCGCCTCCGTCTCCGCCTTCGCTCCGCGCCCGGTCGACGTGCCGCCCAGTGACGCCACCTCCCTGGAGCACACCCTGACCCGCCGGGAGTTGCGCGCCCTGCATGCCGCGCAGACCGTCGAGACCGACGAATACGTGCCGCGACAGGACGCCCCGGCAGAGACGTCGGCAGTGGCGGGCTCTGCGCCCGCGCCCGCTGCCTACACCCCACCCGCATTCGATCCGGCCCCGAGCGTGCACCCGTTCGCCATCGACGCCCTGCACGTTCCCGCGGCGCCGGCCAAGGCGGCCCCTCCGGTCGAGTTCATGATCGAGGCCACCCCGCGCACCAGGGTCAAGGCACGTCCCGGCGTACTGCATCCGCCGGTCGGCCACTGGTCGCTGGCCCGCGACGAGGTCGACGAGCATCGTCCCGGCGTGACCCAGCTCGAGCCTTTTGATCAGATCGTGGCCCGCGGCATCAGCGCCGGTGGCATTCCCACAACGACGAATGCGCTCATCCTTCCCTCGATTCCGCACCAGGGGTCCACGTCGGGCCCGCTCTCGAGCACCGGCGAGATCATGGTCACCGGTTCCATCGACCTGCCTCGCAGCCTCGGCTCCACCGGCGCGCTGCCCCACCTGTTCGACTCGTCCGACATGGACCAGATGCTCGAGCAGCTCGACGAGGGCGGCCATCACAGCGATGTCGCCCCGGTCAGCGCCAGCCGAGCCGTCAGCACCCACGCCTCGACCCGGGGCGTCATGGCTCCGCCGGTCAAGCGCGGCGTCACCGTACCGGCCGTCCTGACCGTCACGGCGGGCGTGCTCGCCTTCGGCGTCGCCGCACTGTTCGTGGCCGGCTACGTCCTCAACATTTTCTAATGCCATCCATTTCGCTTTCACTAACTCAGGGATTCATTCGATGACCGCTTCTGCCCATGCTCTCGAGCTCCTCCAGGTGGCCGCCGCCGCCGCAGACTCGAAAGCGGGGGAGGACCTCGTCGCGATCGACGTGTCCAGTCCCCTTCCCCTCACCGACATCTTCCTGATCGTCACCGGCCGCTCCGAGCGCAACGTGGTGGCCATCGCCGGCGAGATCGAGGACAAGATGACCGAAGCCGGCCACAAGCCGCTTCGTCGCGAGGGTCGCGCCGAGGGGCGTTGGGTCCTGGTCGACTTCGGCGACCTCGTCGTGCACATCTTCCACGAGGAAGAGCGCGTGTACTACTCCCTCGAGCGTCTCTGGAAAGACTGCCCGGTCATCCCCATCGAGCTGCCGGCCCACGAGGCCGCTGAGTAGCGGTGGTCAACAGCAGGCGAAACATGTAGTAGCCTAGAGAAGTTGTTTCGGGGAAGTACCGAAACACAATCTGGGTCCGTGGCGCAGCTGGTAGCGCACCTGCATGGCATGCAGGGGGTCAGGGGTTCGAATCCCCTCGGATCCACCAAGTAGTTCGCAGTGAAAAGTCACGAACAGAAAGGCCCCGACGGTGTCGGGGCCTTTCTTCGTTTAACTGCGTGTTCTTCGTGCAGGCTGCCGCGACGTTCAGTCGTCGACGGGGGCGAACCGGGGCACATCCTGCCCATCGACCCTGACGGTCTCCAGGAACATGGCCAGGGGCCGCACCCACAGCCCCCGCTCTCCGTACAGCGCGGTGTAGACCACTAATTTCTCCTCGGTCTCCGAATGCGAAGCGACGCCGAGCACCTCGTACTGGTTGCCCTTGTAGTGCCGGTATCGGCCGATCGTGATCTCATCCATGGTGCGCTGACTCTAACGCCTTTGTTCGACATTCCTGAACAGCGCTCGCACCGGGACCGCATTCGACGGGCCGAGCCGATCGGCCTGTTGCTGCGCCGGGTCTGGGTCGACTATGGAGGCCAGAGGAGGAGAAGCGATGGTCGTTTTCACGGATCGAGTCGATGCCGGAAGGCAGCTGGCGGAGCAACTGGAATTTCTGCGCGGGCGGGATGCGGTCGTGCTCGGTCTGCCACGGGGTGGCGTCCCGGTGGCCGCCGTCGTGGCCGAGGAATTGGACCTGCCTCTGGATGTGATCGTGGTGCGGAAGCTCGGTGTGCCCGCTCAACCCGAATTGGCCATGGGCGCCATCGGCGAGGGTGGGGTGCGCGTGCTCAACAGCGAGGTGCTCGGTCTGGCCCAGATCGCCGAGGACGAGCTGTTCGCCGTCGAGGCGCATGAGCGGGCCGAACTGGAATCCCGGGTGATCCGCTTCCGGCGCGGCCGGGAACGTCAGGACCTCACCGGCCGCATTGCGCTCGTGATCGATGACGGCATCGCCACCGGCTCGACCGCCCGGGTGGCCTGCGAGGTGGCCCGCGGTCTGGGAGCGGCCCGGGTGGTCTTCGCGGTCCCGGTCGGGGCTGCCGACAGCATCCGTGACCTGCCCGGCGCCGACGAGGTGGTGTGCCTGTCGGTGCCGCCCCAGCTGATCGCGGTCGGCTACCACTACTACGATTTCACGCCCACCACCGATGACGAGGTCAGCGCGCTCCTCGAGGCGGCCGACCGCCGCAGGACAAGACAACGGATGCCCCCGGCCGTATCCGACCCGGCGGACGCGACCGGCGCCGACGCGGAAGTCTCCGCGGCCCGCACCGCAGCCACAGCCGGGGAGGTCGACGTGGAGGTCGAGATACCGGTGGGGGACGTCGTGCTGGATGGTCACCTGCGGGTGCCTCCGGCAGCCACCGGGGTGGTGGTGTTCGCGCACGGGAGCGGCAGCGGCCGCTACAGCCCACGCAACCGGTTCGTGGCCGAGGTGCTGAACCAGGGCGGTCTCGGCACGCTGCTGCTCGACCTGCTCACCGGTGAGGAGGAACCCGACCGTGCCCACGTCTTCGACATCGGACTGCTCGCGCACCGGTTGACCGCGGTGACCGGCTGGTTGGGCTCCCGGCCCGAGACCCGGTCGCTGCCGGTGGGCTATTTCGGCGCCAGCACCGGCGCGGGGGCAGCCCTGTGGGCCGCAGCGGAATCCGGCGGGAGGATCGCGGCGGTCGTCTCCCGCGGCGGCCGACCGGATCTGGCCGGCCGCCGCCTGGGGCAGGTGCAGGCGCCGACACTGCTGATCGTGGGTGGGTCCGACACGATCGTACTGGAGCTGAACCGGCAGGCGCAGGCCGCGCTGGGCGGCCCCAGCCGGCTCGTCGTGGTGCCCGGGGCCACCCATCTCTTCGAGGAGCCGGGAACCCTGGCCGAGGCCGCCGGCCTGGCTCGGGACTGGTTCGTCGACCACCTGGGTGCTGCGGGCATGGTGCCCGGCGCCGCCCGGCAGAAACAGGCGGAGAATCGAGCCACGGGAGCCTCCGAATGAATCCGGCACGCCGCGAGGTGAGCGTGCCGGAGGTGCTGGCGCAGATCCAGGCACTCGCGCTGCCCCTGTCCGGCCGAGACGATCTCGATGCTGTTGTCGACCAGGTCGGTGGTGCCCGCTTCGTCGGTATCGGCGAGGCCTCTCACGGCACCCATGAGTTCTATCACTGGCGGGGCGAGCTCAGTCGGCGCCTGATCGAGGAGCACGGTTTCACCTGGATCGGGGTGGAGGGCGACTGGCCGGACTGCTGGCGGATCAACCGGTGGGTGCGCGGCCACACCGAGCAGCATCTCGACGCCCGCGGCCTGCTGGAGCGGTTCGAGCGCTGGCCCACGTGGATGTGGGCCAACCAGGACGTGGCGGCCTTCCTCGATTGGCTGCGCGAGCACAACCTGGCCTGCCCCGAGGATTCACGGGTGGGGTTCTACGGCCTCGACGTGTATTCGCTCTGGGACTCTCTGCGTCGCATCGTCGTCTGGCTCGAGGCTAACGCCCCTGACGCTCTGCCCGACGCCCTGCGGGCCTGGCGCTGTTTCGTTCCCTACGGTGAGGATCCCCAGCGCTACGCCTGGAACACTCGGCTGGTCCCGGAAACCTGCGAGACGGATGTCGTCGCGCTCCTGATGGAGGTACGCCGTCAGGTCGCCAAACGCACCATTACCGACGAAGACGCCTTCGACGCCGTGCAGAACGCCTCGGTGGCCACCGAAGCCGAGCACTACTACCGCATCATGGTGCGCGGCGACCAGTCGTCCTGGAACATCCGGGACGAGCATATGATGGCGACCGTCGATCGGGTCGCCGCCCACCTCGGCTCGGCCTCGAAGGGCCTGATCTGGGCGCACAACACCCACATCGGCGATGCGCGAGCCACCGATATGGCTCACAGCGGGATGATCAACCTCGGGCAGCTGCTGCGCGAACGTCACTCCGACGAAGGAGTGGCCCTCGTGGGCTTCGCGGGCCACCGAGGAACGGTGCTGGCGGCAGCCGAGTGGGGTGTGCCCGAACAGGTGATGGTGGTTCCGGGCGCCGCCGGCGGGAGTCACGAAGATCTCCTGCACCGTGCCCTCGGCCGGCCTGCACTGTTGGTGTTCGGCGACGACCGCACCGGCCCGTGGCTGTCCGGTTGGCGGGGCCACCGCGCCATCGGCGTGCTCTACCTGCCCCGGCAGGAACACGGCAACTACGTTCCCACCCGGATGGGCGGCCGTTACGACGCGCTGCTCTGGTTCGAGGAGACCGAGGCACTCGGCCCCCTGCACCATGAGGTCCGGCCGGCGGATCAGGAGTATGAGACGGAGCCCACCGGGTTCTAGAGCAGGTGCCCACCCCGATCCGTCGTTCCCCGATACTGGAAGGGTGTCAGAGACTTCGATCCCCACGCCGCGGCCGCCGCACTGCCCCTGCCTGAGCGGCAACCCCTATGCCGAGTGCTGCGGCCGGTTCCACAGCGGTGAGGCGTTCGCGCCCACGGCCGAGGCGCTGATGCGCTCCCGGTACGCGGCCTTCGCCCGGGGGGAGGCAGGTTACCTGCTCGCGACGTGGCATCCGCTCACCCGCCCGGAGAGCCTGGAGCTCGACGCCGACGTGCGGTGGCTGCGCCTCGACATCGAACGGACCGTGCAGGGCGGCCTGTTCGACAGTGAGGGTGTGGTGGAATTCACGGCCTACAGCCGGTCCGGGGGTGTGGCCGCGCAGCAGCACGAGGTCAGCCGGTTCGTGCGCCTGGACCGCCGCTGGGTGTACCTGGAGGCGGTACAGCCGGGCTGATTCGTGCCGGGCGGCCCTCTGCCCCGGCTATGCGCTCGGCAGGAACAGGGCGACCAGGAGTGCGAGGTACACCACGACGAACACGGCCGGCGTGACGAAGCGCACCACGTTGACCCAGGGCGCGGAGGCGATCACGCCGCGGCCGACCGCACTCGCCGCCGGCAGCCCGCGGAGGTCCGCGATGATGGCGAGCCCCTCGTTCGCTGCGGCGATCTGCGCGAGGGCGCCGAGAATGCCGGAGGCCAGCAGGATGCCCGCTGCCGCGATCCGCACGCTCAGCGCGGCTTCCGCGAGGCCGAGGGACAGGAAGGCCACGAGCGCCGTGAGCAGGAAGGTGGGTGCGAGCTGAGACACGATGATGTGCCAGCGGGCCCTGGTCCAGAGCGAAATGAGTTCGTGTTCGGTCATGGGGATCTCCTGTCGCCGGGGCGACCGGATGGTGGCACCTGACCCCATTCTGCCCGGTAATCCCCGGTCACGACTCCGTCGCGGCGCACCCTCTGGAAGCAGGCGCACGTTCTATCGTGCGCCAGCCTCCACACCGTGCGCCGTGAGCCTCCGGGCGGGACCGGCCGGCCCGGCCCGGAATATTCGGCGGGGGCCCCTGGTTTTGCTATTGAATGCATTTGCATAGACTTTCAGGCGGATGTATCGACGACGGCGAGGAGCACGCACCAGATGAATACGAAGTTCGAACTCGGGCTGGACACCTTCGGCGACGTCACCTTCGACGCGTCCGGGGCCCGGTTGTCCCAGGCGAAGACGCTGCGCAACGTGGTGGCCGAGGGCGTGCTGGCCGATCAGGTGGGTCTGGACTTCTTCGGGATCGGTGAACACCACCGGGAAGATTTCGCCGTCTCCGCCCCCGAGGTGGTGCTGGCCGCGATCGCCGGGCAGACCACCGGCATCCGTCTCGGGTCAGCCGTGACCGTGCTCAGCTCCGACGACCCGGTCCGCGTCTTCCAACGCTTCTCCACCCTCGACGCGGTCTCCAACGGGCGGGCCGAGGTCATCCTGGGCCGCGGCTCCTTCACCGAGTCGTTTCCGCTCTTCGGCCTCGAACTCGAACAGTACGAGCTCCTGTTCGAGGAGAAGCTCAACCTGTTCACCGAACTCCTCAGGGAGGAGCCGATCACCTGGTCGGGCGAGACCCGGGCCGGGCTCCGCAACCAGCGGGTGTTCCCGCCCACCGACTCGGGTTCCCTGACCACGTGGATCGGCGTGGGCGGCAGCCCGCAGTCGGTCGTGCGCGCCGCGCACTACGGACTCCCGCTCATGCTCGCCATCATCGGCGGTTCTCCGCTGGCCTTCGTGCCGCTGGTCGAGCTCTACCACCGCGCCCTGGCCCAGTTCGAAAAGCCGACCCGCCCGATCGGCGAGCACTCGCCGGGCTACGTCGCTGCAACGGATGCCCAGGCCCGCGAGGAGATGTGGCCGCACTACGCCGCCATGCAGGACCGGATCGGCCGCGAGCGCGGTTGGGGCCCGGTGACCCGGGAACGCTTCGAACACGACGCCGGCCCGGACGGCGCCCTGTTCGTGGGCTCACCGCAGACCGTGGCCACGAAGATCGCCGCCACCGCGATCGGCCTGGGGCTCTCCCGCTTCGACCTGAAGTACAGCCTCGGCACGCTCGCCCACGAGAAGCTGATGACCAGCATCGAGCTCTACGGCACCGAGGTGGCCCCGCTCGTGCGCGAGCTGGTGGCCGCCGACCGCGCCGACGACGTGACGAGGTAGCTCCGCGGCCCGAACGAATTCGACGGAGATTTTTGCCGAAGCGGACCGGAATCGCCCGGAATCGGCGTTGTGCGGGAGAATCTCCGTCGAATTGGTTCGGCCGGGTGCCGCCTGACCGGTTCGGGCTAGAGCACCAGGTCGGCGAGCGGCCGTTCGTCGACCGACCGGATGCTGGTCACGGTCGCGAAACCCTGGTACAGGAGATCGGCGTCGCTGCCCGGTTCCGCATGTGCGGCGGTGTCGGCCACGGCGAGCCTGATCTGATGCCGGTCCTGCTGGGTCATCGTGGTCTGCACGATGCCGAAGCGGGCCAGCTTTGCCGTGCGGAACTCGGGCATCTGGTCTCCGGCGACATTGGGCACGTTGAGGTTGAGCACGGTTCCGGCCTCCTGATCGAGCAGGAACGGGATCAGCTGGGCGGCGAGGCGTGCCGCGACACCCCAGCGCAGTGTCGTCGGGTTGACGGTGACATCGAGGGACACGGCCAGCCCGCGGCCGCCGTTCACGCCCGAGGTCAGGGCTGCCCCCACCGTGCCGGAGTGCAGGATGGCCCGGCCCAGGTTGGCACCCGGGTTGACCCCGGAGAGCACCAGTTCGGGCGCCCGGCCGAACGCCCCATGGCTGGCGATCAGGGTGATCAATGCCGGAGCCGCGTGCACGGCGTAGCACGGGATGCCGTCCAGCCCCTCCAGGCGCCGTCGGTCGACGAGAATGCGCCCGTCGCTCTCGGTGGCGGTGATGGCCGCGCCGCTGCCGCTGGACTCCTCGGCGGGTGCCGCGACGACGACGTCCAGCCCCGCGTCGTGGGCGGCAAGCGCGAGCCTCAGCAGCCCGGGGGAACCGATTCCGTCGTCGTTCGTGATGAGGGTGGTGAATGTCTGGGTCACCGGTCTTTCACCCTCTGCGCGAGTTGGTCCGGGGTCAGGCTCTGCGTGATGGCGGGGAACTCGGTCATCGGGTAGATGCTGACCAGGTCGCGGAGCGTTCGCACGGTTTCGGCCCGGCCGGTGCCGAGGCCGTGCCGGGTGACGTTGAGCGCTCCGGCCGCAGCGCCGAGTGCCACGGCCTCCTCGATCGTGCCACCGGAGGCGAGTGTGGCCGCGACTCCGGCCGTGAGCGAGTCGCCGGCGCCGTGCGGATCGGCGATCTGCATGGTCGGTACGTGAACCTCGCTGAGGGTGCCGTTGGAGAGCATCAACATCGGCCGCTCCGCACGGCTGATGATCACCGTGCCGGCCCCCTCCTCCCGGAGGACGTACATGGCGTGCACGATCTGCTCGATGCTGTTCTCCGTGATGCGTGCGTCGGCCAGGAGTTCCTCGTCGCTGACTTTGACCACGTTGACCCGGCCTCGGAGGGCGGCCGTGAGACGTTCCCCCGACAGGTCGGCGATCACGAGCCGGCCCGTGGCGCGCAGATCGGCGGCGAGGCGACGGTAGACATCCGCCGGCACCACGTGATCGCCGGCCGGCCCGCTGAGGATGATGACGTTCGCCCCCAGGCCCGCCCGGAGGGTGAGATCGTAGAGCTCGTCGAGGTCGTGCCGGGAGAGTGGATCGCCCTGGGCCTCGGCGAGGTGGATGCGTTCGCCACCGCGCCGGTCGTGCAGGTAGGCAGCCCCTCGGCCTGAGCGGCGCACCGCCAGCACCTCGATGCCCTCGTCACCGACGAGGTGGCCCAGCACCTGCCCGGTCTCACCGGTCAGCACGCAGCACATCGTCACGGAGGCGCCGAGGGCCTGGACCATCCGGGCCTGCCACACGCCCTGGCCGCCGGCATGCATATGCACGTCCGCGGCGCCCTCGCGGCCCTCCACGGTGACCGTGAGGACGGGCGACGGAGCGAAGATCACGACGGCATTCACAGCGGCATGATACCCAGATCCGGCGGCCGCACCAGCAAACGGGCATCGGCCGGCCGCAGCAGACTGTAGCGTACTTAGGGGCCCATCGGCCCGGTCGGCTAGCCGGCAGCACCAGACTCGAACCACGAGGAGCACTCTTTGGAAACCTGGCCCGGTACCGCTTACCCGCTTGGGGCGACCTATGACGGCAGCGGCACGAACTTCGCACTGTTCAGCGAAGCCGCACACCGAGTGGAGCTCTGCCTCTTCGACGACAACGGCGAGGAAACCCGTGTCGAGGTTGTCGAGTCGAGCGCGTTCATCTGGCACTGCTACCTGCCTCTGATTCAGCCGGGCCAGCGCTACGGTTACCGCGTGCACGGGGACTACAACCCCGCAGCCGGCAGCCGGGCCAACCCGAACAAGCTCCTGCTCGACCCCTACGCCAAGGCTACCTGCGGCACCATCGACTGGGACCAGTCGCTGTTCTCATACAACTTCGGCGACCCCGATTCGCGCAACGACGAAGACTCCGCCCCGCACATGATGCTCGGCGTCGTCGTCAACCCGTTCTTTGACTGGGTCGGCGACCGGCCCCTGCGCACGCCCTACAGCGCCTCCCTGATCTACGAGGCCCATGTCAAAGGCCTCACCGAACTGCAGGAGCTCGTGCCGGAGGCCCAGCGCGGCACGTACGCCGGCGTCGCGCATCCGTCGGTCATCGACCACCTCCAGAAACTCGGCGTGACCGCGATCGAGCTGATGCCCGTGCACCAGTTCGTCAACGACGGCACCCTCGAGGAAAAGGGCCTGAACAACTACTGGGGCTACAACACCATCGGGTTCTTCGCCCCGCACAACGCCTATTCCTCCACCGGCGACCTCGGAAACCAGGTGCAGGAGTTCAAGGGCATGGTGCGCAGCCTGCACGACGCGGGCATCGAGGTCATCCTCGACGTGGTCTACAACCACACCGCGGAGGGCAACCACCTCGGCCCGACGATCTCCTTCAAGGGAATCGACAATGAGGCGTACTACCGGCTCATGGACGACGACAAGCGCTACTACATGGACTACACCGGCACGGGCAACACCCTGAACGTGCGCCACCCGCACTCGCTGCAGCTGATCATGGACTCGCTGCGTTACTGGGTGCTCGAGATGCACGTCGACGGATTCCGCTTCGACCTGGCCTCGGCGCTGGCTCGCGACCTGTACGACGTCGACAAGCTCTCCACCTTCTTCGAACTCGTACAGCAGGACCCGGTGGTGTCCCAGGTCAAGCTCATCGCCGAGCCGTGGGACGTCGGCCCCGGCGGCTACCAGGTCGGCAACTTCCCCGCCCAGTGGACGGAGTGGAACGGCAAGTACCGCGACACCGTGCGTGACTTCTGGCGGGGCGAACCGTCGACGCTGGGCGAGTTCGCGTCCCGGATCACCGGCTCCGCCGACCTCTACGAGCACTCCGGCCGCCGCCCCGTCGCGTCGATCAACTTCGTCACCGCCCACGACGGGTTCACCCTCTCCGACCTGGTCTCCTACAACGAGAAGCACAACGACGCCAACGGCGAAGACGGCCAGGACGGCGAATCGCACAACCGCTCCTGGAATTCCGGCGTCGAGGGGCCGACGGATGACCCGGAGGTCCTGGCCCTGCGGGCCCGGCAGCAGCGCAACTACGTTGCGACCCTGCTGCTCTCCCAGGGTGTGCCGATGATCCTGCACGGCGACGAGCTCGGCCGCACGCAGCAGGGCAACAACAACACCTACGCCCAGGACAACGAACTGAGCTGGATCCACTGGTCGGATGCGGACCACCCGCTGATCGAGTTCACGGCCGCCGTGTCGCGGTTGCGCCGCGAACACCCGACCTTCCGCCGCAGCAGCTTCTTCAACGGCCACCCGGGCAACCGCACCGTGGGTGACCCGATGAGCGACCTCGTCTGGCTGACCCCCGACGGGCAGGAGATGCAACCCCAGGACTGGGACGAGCACCTCACCCGCACGGTCGCCATGTTCCTCAGCGGGGACGGCATCCGGGAGCGCGACGCCCGCGGACAGGCGGTGACCGACGTGAACTTCCTGGTCTGCTTCAACGCGGACGCCGAGGATGTCGAATTCACGCTGCCCTCGGCCGAGTACGCCCCCGAGTGGGAGATCGTCGTCGACACCGCGGGGGAGGGCGCCGACGCGATTCCCCGGCCCGCCGGCTCCCTGCACACGGTCACGTCGCGGTCGCTGGTGGTGCTGCGCGCCTATCACGCGCCGGAAACCGCGCCGGACCACTCCGTCGCGGCTTCCCTGGCCGGTCTGATGACGGGGACCATCTCCATCGTCGACCCGGCGCACCTGGTCCAGCCGTGAGAGTCCCGCTGAACACCTACCGCCTGCAGATCACGGCCGGTTTCGACCTGGCCGCCGCGGAGGGAGTGCTTGGTTACCTGACCGAGCTGGGTGCCGACTGGCTCTACCTGTCTCCGCTCCTCGCCGCCGAGGAGGGCTCCGACCACGGTTACGACGTGGTCGACCACTCCCGGATCGACCCGGTCCGGGGCGGCGCCGAGGCGCTCACCCGCCTGGCGGCGGCGGCGACGGATGCCGGGCGCGGCATCCTGGTGGACATCGTCCCCAATCACATGGGCGTCGCGACCCCGCACCGGAACCTCTGGTGGTGGGACCTGCTCCAGCACGGCACCGCGTCCCGCTACGCGGAGGCCTTCGATGTGGACTGGGCCGCGAACGGCGATCGGATCCTGCTGCCCGTGCTCGGCGACGACGCGGACGGGCAGAGTGAGCTCGATCGCCTCGAGGTGGTCGGCGACGAGTTGCGCTACTACGACAACCGGTTCCCGCTCGCCCCCGGCAGCGCCGCGGACGGTGCGGACGGTGCGGACGCCCGCACCGTGCACGCCCGCCAGAACTACGAACTCGTCAACTGGCGCCGCGCGGACGCGCAGCTGAACTATCGGCGTTTCTTCTCCGTGAACACCCTGGCCGGCCTCCGGGTCGAGGTGCCCTGGGTCTTCGACGAATCCCACCGGGAGATCCTGCGCTGGGTTCAGAGCGGTCTGGTGCAGGGGCTGCGGGTCGACCACCCCGACGGCCTCGCCGACCCGGGCGGCTACCTCGACCGTTTGCAGGAGGCGACCGACGGAGCCTACGTGCTCGTCGAGAAGATCCTCGAAGGCGACGAACAGCTTCCCACCAGCTGGGCCACCGCCGGCACGACCGGCTATGACGCCCTCGCCGACTTCGACCGGCTGTTCGTGGACCCGGCCGGGCAGGGCGCGCTCGACGCGCTCGAGGCCCGGCTGCAGGCCGAGGCCGCAGCCGCGACCGGTGATGCGCCGCCGGCGAGCTGGGCCGATCTGGTGCACGCGCGGAAGCGCGTCATCGCCGACCACACCCTGCAGGCCGAGGTCGTGCGCCTGGCCCGCCTGGTGCCCGGCGCCGACGCCACGCCAGGCGGCGCGCCGGACGCCACGACCGTCGACGCGCTGGCGGAACTCCTGGCCTGCTTCCCGGTCTACCGTTCCTACCTTCCGGTGGGCATCGACGAGCTGCGCCACGCTGCCGCTGAGGCTGCCCGCCACCGGCCCGATCTCGGGCCCGCGATCGACGGGCTGCTTCCGCTGCTCGGCGACCCGGCACATCCGCTGGCCGTGCGGTTCCAGCAGACCTCCGGCATGGTCATGGCGAAGGGCGTGGAAGACACCGCGTACTACCGGTACAGCCGACTGACCTCGCTCAACGAGGTCGGCGCCGACCCGGGGGAGTTCGCGGTCGACCCGGCCGAGTTCCACCGCCGCCAGCAGACGCGCCTGGCCACCTTCCCGGCCGCGATGACGACCCTGTCCACGCATGACACCAAGCGCAGTGAGGATGTGCGGGCCCGCATCTCCGTGCTCGCCGAGATCCCCGCCGAATGGGAGAGCACCCTGGCTGTCCTTCGCGCGGCCGCACCCCTCGGCGACGCCCCGTTCGAGAACCTGCTCTGGCAGGCCATCGTCGGCTCCTGGCCGGCCACGCCCGACCGCCTCGTCGCCTACGCCGACAAGGCCGCCCGCGAGGCCGGAACGTCGACCACCTGGACCGACCGGAACGAGGACTTCGAGACGGCCATGCGTGACCTCGTGACGGCCTCCATCGACGACCCGGCCGTGACGCCGACGCTCACCGCATTCGTCGACCGGGTGCGGGTCGCAGGCTGGAGCAACGCGCTGTCGAACAAGCTCGTGCAGCTGACGGCGCCCGGCGTGCCCGACGTCTACCAGGGCACCGAGCTGTGGGACACCTCCCTCGTCGACCCCGACAACCGTCGCCCGGTCGATTACGAGCTGCGGCGCGGCTACCTGGCCCGGGTGCAGGACGGCTGGCTGCCTCCCGTCGACGAGACCGGCGCTGCGAAACTACTGGTCACCACACGGGCCCTGCGCCTGCGCCGCGACGAGCCCGAACGCTTCTTCCGGCACAGCCCGGTCGCCGCGTTCGGCGGGGGCGCGGAGCATGTGATCGCGTTCGACCGCGGCGGCGCGGTCACCATCGCGACCCGGATGCCGCTCGGCCTCGCGGCCGCGGGCGGCTGGGGCGACACGAGTGTGGTCCTGGCCGGCCACCCGGTCGTCGACCTGCTGACCGGCGAACACCACCCCGGCGGAATCGTCAGCGTGGCAGCCCTGCTGCGTCGCTACCCGGTGGCCCTGCTGGTGCCCGCCGACGGCGCCGGCACGACCCGTACAACCGACCAGGAAGGTGCCGACCATGCCCGCTGAATTCGAGGTCTGGGCCCCGACCGCCGAGGCCGTTGCGGTCGAACTCGCAGACCAGACTCTGGCGATGACCCCGCGGGGCGACGGATGGTGGCACGCACCCCGCCCGACGGCCGAGCCCGCCGGCGGACAGGCCGAGCAGCCCGTGGACTACGGGTTCTTGATCGACGGCAAGGGTCCCTACCCTGACCCGCGATCCCGGCACCAGCCGAACGGCGTGCACGCGAAGAGCCGCACGTTCGACGCCGGCGAACACGTCTGGCAGGACGGCGCCTGGACCGGCCGTCAGCTGGCCGGCAGCACCATCTACGAGCTGCACCTGGGCACCTTCACCCCCGAGGGCACCCTCGACGCGGCGGCGGGCCGGCTGGACCACCTGGTCTCGATCGGCGTCGACTTCGTGGAGCTGCTCCCCGTCAACGCCTTCAACGGCACCCACAACTGGGGCTACGACGGCGTGCTGTGGTACGCCGTGCACGAGGGGTACGGCGGACCGGCGGCCTACCAGCGGTTCGTGGACGCCTGCCACCAGGCGGGCATCGGCGTCATCCAGGACGTCGTCTACAACCACCTCGGCCCGAGCGGCAACTACCTGCCGCAGTTCGGCCCGTACCTGAATGAGGCGGGGGACACCGGCTGGGGCTCCTCGCTCAACCTCGACGGACCGGACTCCGACCCGGTGCGCCGCTACATCCTCGACAACGCCCTGATGTGGCTCGGCGATTACCACGTCGACGGGCTCCGGCTGGATGCGGTGCACGCGCTGCGCGACGAGCGAGCCATCCACGTGCTCGAGGAGCTCGCCAGCGAGGTCGACGTGCTGAGCGCCACCTCCGGGCGTCCGCTCAGCCTGATCGCCGAGTCCGACCTCAACGATCCTCGGCTGATCACGCCGCAGGGCTCCGGCGGCTACGGGCTCACCGGCCAGTGGAGCGACGACTTCCACCACGCGGTGCACGTGGCGGTCACCGGCGAGACCACGGGCTACTACGCCGACTTCGAGCCGCTCGGCGCCCTCGCCAAGGTGCTCACCCACGGGTTCTTCCACGACGGCACCTTCTCGAGCTTCCGCGGGCGCACCCACGGCCGCCCGATCGACACGGCTCGGATGCCGGCCTGGCGGCTTGTCGTCGCCAACCAGAACCACGACCAGATCGGCAACCGGGCCACGGGTGACCGCCTCAGCGCGACCCTCGACGCCGGGCAGCTGGCGATCGCCGCCACTTTGACCCTGCTCGGACCGTTCACGCCCATGCTGTTCATGGGTGAGGAATGGGGCGCGAGCACACCCTGGCAGTTCTTCACGTCGCATCCGGAACCCGAACTCGGCGAGGCCGTGCGTACGGGCCGGATCGGCGAATTCGGGCGCATGGGCTGGGACCCGGCCCTGGTGCCCGACCCGCAGGACCCGGCCACGTTCGAGCGGTCGGTGCTCGACTGGGCCGAGCTGTCCGAGCCGGGCCACGCGCGCCTGCTCGGCTTCTACCAGGCCCTGGCCTGGCTGCGCCGCTCCCGGCCGGACGTGACCGACCCGCGCTTCGGCCAGGTCGCGGTCGCGGTCGACGAGAACGAGCGCTGGCTGCGACTCTGCCGCGGCGAGACCGAGATCCTGATCAACCTGTCCACGGAGGCCCGAGAGGTGCCGACGGATGCCCCGGCCCTGCTGGCATCCTTCGCCCCCGCCGGAGACGCGGTCCACTCGCGCACCCCTGCCGCGGTCACCCTCGCGCCACACTCGGTGGCAATCTTCGGCACCCCCTAGCCGGTGGAGGGGCGACCGCGCTGGGCGGCGGTCGCCCGCGCGAGTGTCTAGCAAGTATGCACATTGGTCCAGAAGAAAGTTGGTGCCGTCTGTCAGGATGGGATCCGGACGAGGGAAAGGTGGGCTCCGTGGTAGCGCGTGTAACGGCAACATCGATTGTGGATGCCATCGCGAACGACCTGCGATCCCGCATCCTCGAGGGGGAGCTCACCTCCGAGGCGGCATTGACCGAGACGGACATGGCCGCAAGCTACGACGTCGCCCGCCCGACGGCGAAAGCGGCCATTGAGAAGCTCGTCTCCGAGGGATTGCTGGTGCGTGGGGCGCATAAAAGCGCCCGGGTGGCCGAACTCGGACCGGACTCCGTGCGCGACATCTACCTGGCCCGCGCCTACCTCGAAAGCGAGGTACTGCGCCGCCTCGCCCTCACCCGCACCGTCCCGCACGGGGCCGTGCAGGCGAACCTCGACATCGCGGCCGTGGCCGGAGACTCCCCGCTCGCCGTGGTGGAACCCGATATGCGATTCCACACCAGCCTGATCGACGCCGTCGGCAACGAGCGGATCAGCAAGATGTACCGCTCCCTGGTCAGCGAGGTGCGCCTGTGCATGGCCCGGGTGCAGTCGCTGAACCTGCTCGACACGGCACTGATCCAGGCCGAACACCAGCGCCTGCTCGAACTCATCGCCGAAGGCGACGGCGCCGGAGCCGCCCGGCTTCTCGACGAGCACCTGGGCCGCGCCCGTGAACGCCTGGCGGCGGCCATCGGCGGCGAGGCTGGCCCGGAGGCCCACCTGGTCTCCACCCTGCACCCCTGAGCGCCCCGGAGGCATAATGGGTTATTTTCTCGCACCGTCGACCAGCGCGGCACTGTCCCGGCTGGCTGTCGTCGACGCCAGCCCCGGCTCGGCGCCGCTGGACCGGATCGAGGCCATCCGTTCTCTGCTGGTGGAACTCGATGCCGATCCGGCCACCCTGGTGGGCGTGCGCGACGCGCTGCGCGGGGGCCGGAGCTGGGAGGAGATCGCCGACGCCGCCGAACTGAAGGCCGCCGCGGCGAAGTGGCGCTGGAGCGGGACCGACGCCGAGATCGCCGCGCGCCAGGCAGCCGGACGCAAGCGTGCCGCGCGGCCCAGCGCGGTGCCCACCGACCTGCCTGGGCTGTCGGTGTCGGAGGCAGCGGCGAAACTGGGGGTGACGGTCCAGGCGATCTACCTGCAGCTGAGCCGCGGCAAGGTCGCCGGTCGCACCATCGAACTCGCCGACGGGCGCAGCTATAAACGGGTCTTCCTGGACGGCGACCCCGATGCCCGCCTTGACCGCGTCGAACCGGCAGCAGACAATGACCCCACCGACCCCAGCACCTCTTCCCCTGACGCACACTGATGACGGAGCACGCACCATGACTGATTTCACCTCCACGAGCACGCCCACCCGCACCATGTCGCTGTCCGATCAGAGCGATCAGACCGAGACGCTCCAGCCTCTGGACCCGGCGCCGGAGCCTGAGACGGCATCCGTTGGCCAGCCGGCGCCCAGGCCGGTCCCGCGGTTGACGACCACGGCTGCCCAGCGCACCGCTCTGGTCGTGCTGGTCGCCATCGCGGCACTCGCCGTGGCCTTCATCGTGATGCTTCTCGTGGGCGTGTCCAGCGAGAGCATCAACGCGCTGGCCGTCTTCGCCACGCCCATCGCCTCCATGGTGGCGGCCTACTACGGCATCACGCTCAGCATCCAGCAGGTCCGCAGCGAACGCGCCGAGAAGGAGAAGGCCATCGCCCGAGCGGATGCCGCCGATGCCGCCAGCCGAGAAACCGAGGTCTGGGCGTCGCAGATGGAGTCCGGACTGCGTGTCGCGATGGCCCAGCTCACCGCCGCCCGCATCGGCACCGACTCGGTCACGAAGGCCGCCGGCACCCCCGACGACTTCTTCTAGCCCCGCCTCAACCGAAGAAGAGGGCCTGAACCGACAGGAATGAGGGGTGCCGCTCCGGGCACACCCCTCATTCCCGTCGTTTCGCCGCACGGATACCGCTAGCCTGCCTCCTCGTCGGCGGTGCCGTTCCGCACCCGAACGATCGTCTCCCAGCAGGCGACGAGCGTGAGCACGGATGCGCACACCGCTCCCAGCGCGAGCGGCGACAGGGTGAAGGCGACAGGAAGCGCGAGCAGCAGCAGCGCGATGCCCGCCAGGTGCGACACCAGCAGTTCCCGGGCCACCACGAATCGGAACAGGGTCAGGCCCAGGAGATACAGCAGCGGGCCGCCGGTGATCGCGACGGCCGTCGACAGGATCATCGAGGAATCCGGATGCCCCAGCACCTCCTTGTCGCCGACCGAGGTCAGCACCACGCCGGCGATGATCAGGGCGTGCACATAGGTATAGGCGAATCGGGCGATCCGGCCGGGATCGGTGCTGGTGGCGAGGGCCCGGCTGCCGGCCCGTTCGCCATGGTCGAAGTACAGCCACCACATGGCCGCGCCGCTCACGAAGGCCAGCAGCAGACCGATCACGCCCGGAACGGACACGTCCTGGTCGACGAACGCGAATCCCGTCACCAGGAAGGATTCCCCGAGCGCGATGATCACGAACAGTGCGCTGCGCTCTGCGATGTGCGGACCGGAGAGTTCGGCATCGCCGGGAGCGGCCCGGCCGAGTCCCGGAACCGGGAAACCGGCGCTGGCGGACACGAACTCGATCCCGAGGGCGATCGCCCAGAGCAGCAGCCGGTAGTCGGCCGGGAGCAGCCCCCCGGCGATCCAGAAACTGCCGGCCACGGCAAGCCAGACGAAGATCCGAACGAAGGAACGGTGGAGACCGCGGTCGTGCCGGGCCAGGGCCAGCGCCATGAAGGCCGTGCGGCCGAGCTGCAGCACGACATAGGCCACGGCGAAGATGAATCCCCGGTCACCGAATGATTCATAGATCGAGACGCTGACCACGAGACCGATGAGGGAGAGCCCCAGCACCACCCCGCGCACGGGCAGGCGCGCCGGATCGAGCACATTGGTCACCCAGGTGGTGTGCACCCAGATCCACCACAGGGCGAGCACCAGCACGGCCGACTCGGCGGCTCCCTGCAGGGACTGGTTCTCGTAGAGATGGCGGGACAGCTGGGTCAGTGCGAACACGAAGATGAGGTCGAAGAACAGCTCGATATACGTCACCCGATCCGACTGCTCGGAATCGTCGGGGCGCATGAGATTATGGCGGATCCCGAAGCGGCTGCTGGAGCGAGGGCCGGGGCCTGCGGCGGATGGGACGGTGTCAGGCGTTGCATTCACCCACCAAGTCTGCCTCAGTCCGGGTCGTACGACACGGCCGCCGCACGGTTGCCGGGGAGGGACCTTCTATGACATTCTTTACAAAACGAACGGTCAGTTAGTAAACACGGCGATCAAAGGTGATGAAGCCATGCCCGAAGCATTCCTGGTTGATGGTGTTCGAACTCCCATCGGACGATACGGCGGGGTGCTGGCCGGCATCCGTCCCGACGACCTCGCGGCCGTCGTGCTCGCCTCGGTCGTGGCCCGGGCGGGCCTGGACCCCGCGCTGATCGACGAGGTCATCCTCGGCGCCGCGAACCAGGCCGGCGAGGACAACCGCAACGTCGCCCGCATGGCCGTGCTCCTGGCCGGTCTCCCCGACAGCGTGCCGGGCATCACGGTCAACCGGCTCTGCGCATCCGGTCTGTCCGCCGTGCACCTGGCCGCCAACATGATCAAGGCCGGCGAAGCGGACCTCGTGATCGCCGGCGGCGTCGAGTCGATGACCCGTGCGCCCTGGGTTCTCGCCAAGCCGGAGAAGGCCTTCGCCAAGCCGGGCGAGATCGTGGACACGTCGATCGGCTGGCGCTTCGCCAACCCGCGCCTGCAGGCACGCGACAAGGCGACCTTCTCCATGTCGGAGACGGCCGAGGAGGTCGCCGCCCTCGATGGCATCAGCCGGGCGGATGCCGACGCGTTCGCCCTGCGTTCGCACCGGCTGGCCCTCGAGGCGCAGCGCGACGGCACCTTCACGCCCGAGATCGTGGGTGTTCCGACCCGGGCCGGCGTGATCGAGATCGATGAGGGTCCCCGTGCCGACACGACCCTCGAACGCCTCGCCGGACTGCGCTCGGTCGTACGGCCGGGCGGCATCGTCACGGCCGGCAACGCCAGCTCCCTCAACGACGGCGCCTCCGCCATCGTCGTGGCGAGCGAGGCCGCCATCGAGCGCCTCGGCCTGACCCCCCGCGCCCGGGTGGTGGGCGGGGCCAGCGCCGGTGTCGCCCCGGAGACAATGGGCCTCGGGCCTGTCCCGGCCACGCAGAAGCTGCTGCACCGCCTCGGCTTGACCATCGGCGACGTCGACGCCGTCGAGCTCAACGAGGCGTTCGCGACCCAGTCTCTGGCCTGCATCCGTCGGCTCGGCCTGGACCCGGAGATCGTCAACCGGCACGGCGGGGCGATCGCCCTCGGGCATCCGCTCGGGTCGTCCGGTTCCCGCATTCTGATCACGCTGCTCGGACGCATGGAACGCGAGGGTGCCCGCCGCGGCGTGGCCACCATGTGCGTGGGCGTCGGCCAGGGTTCCTCCCTGCTCGTGGAGCGCGTCTAGGTGTCGCGGGAGTTCACGACCCTGCTGGTCGACTACCGGCCGGACCGCGTGCACGTGCAGCTCAACCGTCCCGCTGTGCGCAACGCGATCGACCAGACCATGATCGACGAGCTGCACCTGGTCTGCGGCGAGCTCGAGCGCGGGCCGCGCATTCTGATCCTCTCCGGCACGAACGGCGTCTTCGCCTCCGGGGCCGACATCGCGCAGCTGCGGGACCGCCGGGCCGAGGACGCCCTGAAGGGCATCAACTCCGGACTGTTCGGCCGGATCGCCCGGCTGCCCCTGCCCGTGATCGCCGCCATCGACGGCTGGGCGCTCGGCGGCGGGGCTGAACTGGCCTACGCCGCCGACTTCCGGCTCGCCTCGACGACGGCCCGGCTCGGCAACCCGGAGACCGCCCTCGGCATCATCCCGGCGGCCGGGGCACTCTGGCGGCTGGCCGCGCTGGTCGGCGAGCCCGTGGCCAAGGAGATCATCCTGGCCGGTCGCATCCTCACTGCCGCCGAGGCGCTGGCCGTGCATCTGGTCACCGAGGTCCACGAGCAGGACGCCCTGCTGGAAGCCGCGCACGCACTGGCCGACCGGATCGCCAAGCAGGATCCCCTGGCGACCCAGCTGGCCAAGGAAGTCTTCCATGTGCCGGCGGCTGCGCATCCGCTGGCCGACAATGAAGCCCAGGCCCGGCTCTTCGAGTCCGAGGAGAAATTCGCCCGCATGACCGCATTCCTGGAAAGGAAGAAGCGATGACGCTCAGCACCGCAACCAGTAGCGAGCCCAGTACCCTGTCCGACCTGGCCCAGCCGACCGTGCCGCACCACGTCGGCGTACTCGGCGGAGGCCGCATGGGCGCCGGAATCGCCCACGCATTCCTGATGGCCGGCGCCCACGTCACCGTCGTGGAGCAGGGTGACGATGCCGCCGCCGCTGCCCGCGACCGGGTTCTCTCGGCCGTCGACCGGTCTCTCGGCCGCGGCAGCGTGACCGCGAGCCGTGCCGAGCTCACCGACCGGCTGACCGTGGCAACGGATGCCGCCGCGTTCGCCGGCTCCGGCCTGGTCGTCGAGGCCGTCCCCGAGGTCGTGGCGCTGAAGACGCAGGCGCTCCGCCTGGTCGAGGCGCACCTCGCACCCACCGCCTGGCTCGCGTCCAACACCTCCTCGCTGTCGATCACCGATCTGGCCGATGCGCTGGACCGTCCGGACCGGTTCATCGGGCTGCACTTCTTCAACCCGGTGCCGGTCTCGACCCTGATCGAGGTCGTCACGGGGGAGCGCACCGATCCGGAGCTCGCCCGGCTCGCCGAGGCCTGGGTGTCGGCCCTCGGCAAGACGCCGATCCTGGTGCGGGACTCGCCCGGCTTCGCCAGTTCCCGTCTCGGCGTCGCGATCGCGCTCGAGGCGATCCGCATGGTCGAGGAGGGCGTGGCCAGCGCCGAGGACATCGACACGGCCATGGTGCTCGGCTACAAGCATCCGGTCGGGCCCCTCCGCACCACCGACATCGTCGGCCTCGACGTTCGCCTCGGCATCGCCGAACACCTGCACGACACCCTCGGCGAGCGGTTCGCCCCGCCGCAACTGCTGCGCGACCTCGTCGCGCGCGGTGACCTCGGACGCAAGAGCGGCCGCGGCTTCTTCGATTGGAAGGACGCATCATGACACTCCTCAGCAATGGCACCAGCACTGGCATCGGCACTGACACGAGCTCTGACACGGTCGTTCCCAGCTACGTTCTCGACGCCTGGTGGACACCAGGCGACGGCGCGGCCGCCCAGCGCGTCCTCGACGCGAGCACCGGGGCCGAGGTCGCCCGGGTCAGCAGTGAGGGGCTCGACCTCGCCGCCGTGGTCGACCACGCCCGCACGGTCGGCCAGGCCTCGCTCGGGCGCCTGACCTTCCACCAGCGCGCCATCCTGCTGAAGAAGCTGGGACAGTACCTGGGCGGGGTCAAGGAGGAGCTCTACGAACTGTCCGCACGCACCGGCGCCACCCGTTACGACTCGATGGTCGACATCGACGGCGGCATCGGGGTGCTGTTCACCCTGTCCTCCAAGGGCCGGCGTGAGATGCCCAACAGCCAGGTCTACATCGACGGCGACGTCGAGGGCCTCTCCCGGGACGGCTCCTTCAGCGGACAGCACATCTACACCCGCATCCCCGGCGTCGCCTGCCAGATCAACGCGTTCAACTTCCCGGTCTGGGGCATGCTGGAGAAGCTGGCCCCGGCGTTCATCGCCGGTGTGCCGACGATCGTGAAGCCGGCGACACCCACCGGGTACCTGACCGAGGCGGTCGTGCGGCACATCCTCGCGTCCGGCATCCTGCCCGCCGGATCCCTACAGCTGATCTCCGGCAGCGCCCGGGACCTGATCGACCACCTCGACTACCGCGACCTGGTCGCGTTCACCGGTTCGGCCGGCACCGCACGCACCCTCAAGGCCCACCCGAACGTGGTCGAGGGCGGTGTGCGCTTCACCAGCGAGACCGATTCGCTCAACGCCGCGATCCTGGGCCCGGACGCCGCGGCCGGCACGGCCGAGTTCGACGCCTACGTCGCCTCCGTGGTGACCGAGATGACCAGCAAGGCCGGCCAGAAGTGCACCAGCATCCGCCGGCTGATCGTGCCGGCCGGTCGCCGCGACCAGGTCGTCGCGGCCGTGTCCGAACGGATGGCCCGCCGCGTCACCATCGGCGACCCGCGTGCTGAGGGGGTCACCATGGGGCCCCTCGCCAGCACCGGCCAGCGCGACGAGGTGCTCGCCAGCGTCGCCCGCCTGATCGACGGCGGCGGTCGCATCGTGATGGGCTCGCTGGACGCCCCGGCCGGAGCCGACCCGGAGGGCGCGTTCGTGGCGCCCATCCTGCTGGCCTTCCACGACCCGGAGAGCCCGGCCGTGCACGAGATCGAAGCCTTCGGCCCGGTGGCGTCCATCATCGAGTACACCGACCTCGACCACGCCATCGCGCTGGCCGCGCGCGGCGGCGGATCACTGGTGACCACCGTCGCCACCCACCATCCCGATGTCGCACGCACGCTCGTGCTCGGCATCGCCGCGCACCACGGGCGGGTGCTGATGCTCGACCGGGTCGACGCGCGCAGCAGCACGGGCCACGGTTCCCCGGTTCCGCATCTCGTGCACGGCGGCCCGGGGCGGGCCGGCGGCAGTGAGGAGCTCGGCGGCATCCGTTCGGTGCTGCACCACATGCAGCGCACGGCCATCCAGGGGTCGCCCGACATGCTGACCGCCATCACGGGGGAGTGGCACACCGGTGCCGCGGTGCGCACGGGCATCCACCCGTTCCGCAAGTCCCTGACCGAGTTGCGGGTGGGAGACCAGACGCAGGGTGGACCGCGTGTGGTCACCCTCGACGACATCACGGCGTTCGCCGAGGCCACCGGTGACAAGTTCTACGCCCACACCGACGCGGAGGCGGCGGCGGCCAACCCGTTCTTCCCCGGAATCGTCGCGCACGGGTACCTGCTGGTGTCCTGGGCCGCCGGGCTGTTCGTGGACGCGGCCCCCGGGCCGGTGCTCGCGAACTCCGGCCTGGAGAAGCTGCGGTTCGTCACGCCGGTGTCGCCGGGTGACAGCATCCGGGTCACGCTGACGGCCAAGCGGATCACCCCCCGCGAGACCGACGAATACGGCGAGGTCTGCTGGGACGCCGTGCTGCACAACCAGAACGATGAGGTCGTCGCCACCTACGACGTTCTCACGCTGGTCGCCAAGGAGTAGCCCGCGGGCGTGAGCCGGTGTGCCCGTCGGGCGTCGAATCAATTCGACGGAGAATGTGAGGAAGAGACCGGTTTCCGGGCCGTTCTGGCCCATTGCGGGCAAAATCTCCGTCGAATTGGTTCGCGCTTGGGCACTCGGCCTCGCCAACGGTTCACCCGATTCGGGTGGTGTCGTGGCACGGTCCTCGTTCCACTATCGGTAGTCGCAAGCAGGGCTCACCCGTGACCGGTGAGTTCCGATGACACCGACAAGGGCTCGGCCCTGGAAATGGAGTGACTCATGGCACATGGAGACAACCCGGTGATGGAGACTCTGGTCGACATCAACGCCGTGTCGCTGTCCCGCACCGAACTGGACAATCGGGCGCTGATGCTGGTGCGCATCGCGGCCCTCGCCGCGGTCGAGGCGCCGATGATGTCCTATTTGCTGCACATCGGGCCGGCGGAGGATGCGGGCCTGACCGTCGATGACGTCGAGGACGTGCTCGTCGCCGTTTCGCCGATCATCGGCACCGCACGCACCGCGGCCGCCGTGGGCAGGATCGCCGAAGCCCTCGGCCTGGCGATTCAGCTGACCTCGGAAGACACTGAATAGCAGTAGCAGTAGCAGGCATGACGCGGTAGATGTAGCTGCAGAGGCATTGGTCCACGATGTCCGGCCCGTCTCTCAAGGGGGGAGCGGGCCGGATGCCGTCCGTCACCGAAGGAGAGAACTCCATGACGAAATCGGTCCGCACACTGCATGCAGGCGCCCTGATCGGTCTTCTCGCCGCGGCTTCCCTGCTGACGGGATGCGCACAGTCGGAGCCGGCCGCGTCACCCACGCCCGCCGCGACCTCGACGGAGTCTCCGTCCGGCACGCCGCCCACCGAGGAGCAGACCGCGTGGGCCGGTGACGTCTGCTCGTCGACGGCCACTCTGAAAACGGATGTCCAGGGTCTGGTGTCGACCGCCGCAGCAGGTGGGGACGACGTGTCGGCCCGGCTGAACGCCCAGATGCAGACCGTCAAGGAGTCGGCGACCGTGCTCGCGGACACCATCAAGGCCGTGCCGGCGAGCAGTGAAGATGATCCCGAACTAGCCGCCGTCAGAGACTCCTCGGATGACCTCAGTTCGTCGATTTCCGACCTGGAGTCGAGCGTGGCCTCTGTGGAGGGCGCGACGGGCACCGACCTCGTCGTCGCCCTCGGTTCGGTAGCCAGCGATGCCGGCGCCTCCCTGACGGCGCTCGCAGCCACGGTGTCCGCGATCGGAACGGCCGCCGCCGACGGAACGAGCACGATCGGGCAGGCATTCGATGCCGCTCCGGAGTGCGCCTCCCTGACCCGGTAGTGCGCGGGGCAGATCAGCGCTCTTCGAGAGACCGCGGTGACTCCGGCTGAACAGTGTGGCGTTCTCCGCGCTTCGGCGGCACATACGCGCAGGTGTCCCCGGCGCACAGTTGCGGCTTCTCCTTCGCGAAGATCCGCTGCAGCTCGCAGCCGAGGCAGATGCCGAACGCGGTCTCCACGAACAGCAGCGACAGGCAGAGGCTGCAGAGCGCGAGGGTGATCCCGTTGCTGACATTGAGGAAACCCATCACCCCGCAGGAGATGAAGGCCATGCCGAGGCCGAGCGACCAGGCCAGCTTCTTCTGTGCTGCGCCTACCCATTCCGGCCGTTGCGCCCGGACCAGCAGCGAGCCCACGATGAGGCTCGGCGTGTATTTGGTGCCGACGAAGAGACGAAAGGTCATATCGAACATGAAGATGGCGCCGAACATGCGCAACGGTTGATAGTCATCCGTGAGTGCAGCGACCATGAAGGCGATGATGCCGCCGAGAAAGAGCAGGCCGGCGGATGCCCGAATCGCACGCTCGTTGACCACGGGAAAATCGATCCCGTCGACGAATTCGCCGATGATCGGCTGTTCCTGGGTGGTCATCTGGTCGTCTCCAGCGCGGTTGCGATCTCGGTCAGAGCGTGAATCCCACCGGCGCGATATGCCGCCCAGTCTTGGTTCGGGCGGGCACCGGGCATGGTCTGTTCCGTCCAGCGGGTCGTGACGGCGATGACCTCGGCGGTAACGGTTCCAGCATCCGTGTCATCGTCGATGCGGCGTGACAGTTCGCTGAGGGCTGCCACTTTGCCCTCCTGGAACTTGGCGGCGGGGTGTGAGCGGCCGTCCTTTGCGAGGGCGCACGAGGTCGTGTCGCCGAGCAGTAGTGACCACTCGCGCACGGCCTCGGCCCGGGCAAGCAGAACGTTTGCTCTGCTGGGTCCGGTTGTCCCGTTAGCTTCCATTGCTGCAGGTGCAGCGATCGGACTCGGCGACGCCGTAGAGGGCGTCCTCGATGTGCTGGCCGCAGCCATCCCAGGTTGCCTTCTTGCAGTTTGAACACGTGATGCGGTAGCACATGGTGGTCCTCTTTCTTGGTTGGTTGCCTCGAGAATAGCATACCCCCTGGGGTATTCACGCGACGGTGGGGGACCTCGGTTTTGTTGCAGTCTCTGCATGGTTCCTTGCTAGCGTCTGGATAGTCACGGGAGCCGCGAATTCTGGGGGAAGAATTGCTGAGAATCATTCGCGGCATCGGGACGATGGGCCGGCGCCAGAGACAAAGAACGCTTCCAGGGCATCTCGACCATTGCGTTTCGTGGTCTGTCCCAAACGGTGAACGACGTCGGCCGGATGCTGCTGGCTCCCGCCATCGGAGCAGCACCGAGCTGAAGGCGAAGCGCTCCGTCTGCGGTGACGGAACGGGTGCACATAGGTTGGTCACATGTCCAAATCGATCGATGAACTGTGGCCGCCCTTCGGGTTGAAAATCACCTGCGGATCTGTGACTTTGTCTCCGGTTCGAGACGCTGACCTGCCCGCACTCGAAGCCCTCGCCGTGGCAGGCATCCACGCCCCGACTGAGATGCCGTTCTTCTTCCCGTGGACCGCCGGGTCCCCGGACGAGGTCCGGTTGCGACTCCTGCAATACCACTGGGCGCAACGAGCCGAGATGACGCCGACGGCCTGGACCCTCGAGACCACGGTGCGCGTCGACGGTGAGGTCGTGGGTAGCCAGAGCATCTCCACCAGGGACTACCTCGTCACGAGAACGGGGGAGACGGGCTCCTGGCTCGGGCTGAAGCACCACGGCCGGGGGATCGGCACCGTGATGCGTCAGGCGCTCTGCACCTTCATGTTCGATCACCTGGACGCCGCCGAGGTCACCTCCGCCGCGTTTCTGGACAACCCGGCGTCGCTCGCCGTGTCGAGAAAGGTCGGCTATCGGGAGAACGGAGTCAGCCGGTTGAAGAGGCGCAACGACGAACTGGCCCTGAACCAGAGACTGGTTCTGAATCCCGAAACCCTGAACCGGTCCGAGACCGAACTGCACGTCGAGGGTGTGGATCAGCTGCGGCAGTTCCTCGGTCTGGGTTCCTCCACAATGTCGCTCTGATCGGGTTATCCACAGGGCGTTCGGGGTCGGGCGGATGCTGCCGGGAATGTCGGTGGGTGCCCGTAACGTGTGTCTCATGAAGCCGTCATTCATTGCCGAGCAGGAGGCTCTCGCGGCGCATTTCGAGGCGATCGCGGAGGCCGAACGGGCCATCGCGCAGGCCTTTGCGCGGCGGGCGGAGTTGGTCGAGGCGGGCCGGCGGTTCGGGCAGTCGCGGGCGAACGCGGCCGTGCGGCTGCCGGGGTCGCGGTGGGATGCGGCGGAGGTCGCGGAGCGGGAGTTCGTGAGTGAGTTGGCGTGCACGATCCGGGTGCCGCGGCGCACGGCGGAGAACCTGATCGCGGAGAGCCGGGCCCTGGCCGTCGAGCTCCCCGCGACCCGGGTCGCGTTGGCGGCGGGGGAGATCAGTTATCAGCATGCGCGGGCGGTGATCAATCAGGCCTGGTCGGTGCCCGAGGAGGCGAAGCCCGCGTTCGAGGCGGCGGTGCTGCGTGCGGCGGGTACGGTGACGGCGTCGAAGCTGAAGTACCGGGCGCGGTTGCTGCGGGAGCGTCTGCACCCGGAGACGATCAGGGCCCGGCATCAGAAGTCGGTGCGGGACCGGGCGGTGTTTTTCGAGCCCGAACCCGACGGCATGGCGTCGCTGACGCTGTATGACAGTGCGGAGAAGGTGGCCGGGGCGTTCGAGCGGGTGACGCTGGCCGCGTTGAGCCTGCAGGGTTCGGGCGAGGAGCGCACGCTGACGCAGTTGACGGCGGATGTGTTCGCCGACGTGATCCTCGACGGGGTCACCCCGTCCGGAATCGGCAAGGGTATTCGGGGTGCGGTGAATGTGACCGTGCCTGTGCTCACGTTGATGGGGCTCGGTGAGGAGCCGGGGTTCCTGGAGGGGTACGGGCCGATCGACCCGGACACGGCCCGGCGGATCGCGGCCGGGGCGCCGAGCTTCACCCGCATCCTGGTGCACCCGGAAACGGGCGCGGTGCTGTCGGTCGGGCGGGACCGGTACAAGGTGCCGAAAGACCTGAAACGATTATTGCGGGTGCGGGACAAAACGTGTCGGTTCCCGGGCTGCAACAAGTCGGCCGCGCACTGCGACCTGGACCATTCCGTGGATTGGCAGTTCGACGGTGTGACCGCGCACGACAACCTCGCGCACCTGTGCCGGGCGTGTCATGCGCTCAAGAGCGAGACCGGGTGGCGGGTGAAGCATCTCGGCGACGGGCTGCTGGAGTGGACATCGCCGACCGGCCGCACGTTCGTGAGCGAGCCGGCCACGATCATCCACTCGGCATCGACGGCCGCGAAACCGGCCACGCCCCCTGCGGAACCGGCACCGAACCCTGCGGAACCGGCACCGAACCCTGCGGAGCCGGAGCCCGAGCCGGGGTCCGACTCAGAGGAAATGCCCGAGCCTGCGCCATTCTGACCGATACAGTCTGAGTGGTTCACACGACCAGCGAGTCGGCTCCATCGATGACGGAACTTGCGACCGCGGCGTGTTCGTCGGGCTTCTGTCGAAGATCCGGGTGATCCTCAAGGTATGACGTACAGACGATGGATGACGGCGTGGGGGTCCGTCGTGCTGGTGGTTTCCCTCAGCGCGTGTTCCGTCATCTCGCCGGACTCCTGGCGCGTGGCGCCGATCGAGTTCGACAATGCACTGGACGACGATGCGTTGGACGGAGGTATCGAAAACCTAATCGATGTCACCTATTCCATGGCGAACATCACCGCAGATACCGCAGGAGGGTTCTGGACCGAGTCCGGTGGTTCCTGGCTGCACCTGGATCAGAGCGGTGACACCCTGAGCCGATTCAACGACGATGACTTCAGCACCGTGCACGGGATCTCGGCCGTCTCCCCCACAGACCTCGTCGTCTCTCGAACCGATCGAACGGATGCCCTCGGCAGCGGCACCGGGATCTTCCGGTTCGATACGCAGGCGGGCACCTGGACACGGATCGGAGTCGATGCAACGGCGATCGGCGACGTCGCCGCGGGGGCAGACGGCCTAATCGTGTTCGTCGATTTTCTGGGAGAGACGGTGCCCGATGTCTATGCCGGTCCGTCCGGTAGCGTGCAGCCGAAGCCGTTCGCCGTCCGGGCCATCGACGCGACAGGGCGGGAAACCACGGTGCTGGGCGCAGACTCAGGTCTGACCGCAACGGCTGTCGCAATCGAGACCGATTCCACCGGCGCTGTCTACGTGAGCACGAACCGGGAGACGTTCGCGATCGACGTCGACGGAACAGTCACGTCTCTCGGCGCGCACTCGAATCGGATGCCGGTGTTGGCCGTGAGTCCCGCCGGGAACGTGCTGGCGGGGAACTCGACCGCGGATAAAGCCACTGACCTGGACTGGTCGCTGGTGCGCGGTTCATCGAAGGCGCAGGACGTCATGGCGAACAAGGGGGACTGCTCGCGTTCAGCGACCGGGGGACTGGCCATCCTGCAGGCCGGGAAGCCGACGGGGTTGCCGTTCTCCTGCGGCGCGAAGGCGGCAGTCTGGGTTACCGACACCGCTTTTGTGCTCTCCATCGGGGACGAGGCTGGAACAATCCTCGTCCGGGTGACTCCGCCAGAATCCGACCCCGACCGCTAAGGCCGCACCAGCAACGCTGGCTCGAAATCAGCCACTTGGGCGCGGCCCGCGGGCGTGTCACGATTGGCCCAGCAGAACAGGAGCCCGCAATGATCGAGGCGTTCGGTAGTGCACTTCCCGTCGCTGTGGCGGTCGCATTGAGTCCGTTTCCGATCATCGCGGTGGTCCTCGTGCTTCTGTCGCCGACGGGCCGGTCCGCCGGTCTGGCATTCCTGGCCGGACGCGTCGTCGGTGTGGCCGCCATCGTCGGGGTGTTTGCCACGATGTCAGATCTCGTCGAGCAATCCGATGATGTTTCACTCCTGGGCGCGGTGGCGCGTGTTCTCGTGGGGGTGTCGCTCGTGGTGCTGGCGGTGTGGAAATGGCCGGGATGGCCGCGAGAGGAGAAGGAGCCGAAACTCCCCGGCTGGATGTCCGCGATCGAAGGCAGTTCACCCTGGCGGGCTGCGCGCACGGCTCTCCTGTTGTCGGTGGCCAACCCGAAGGAAGTGCTTCTCGGTGTGGGAGCGGGCATCATTATCGGCAGCGTCGGCCTTCCTCTGGGTCCGACGCTCGTCGTGGCGGCTGCGTATACGGTGATCGCCTGCCTGAGCGTTGCCGTGCCTGTGCTGGCGTTTGTCGTGGCCCCTGAACGGATGCGAGATCGCCTCGAACACGTACGGGTGATCCTGGTGCGCCACAACGCCGCGATCATGAGCGTGGTGCTGTTGGTGATCGGCGCAGCCCTGATCGGAGGAGGGCTGTCCGACCTGTGACGCACCATTCCGACTTCACATCGGGCCATCAACCGTCCCGCGTAGGCATCAGGACGCAGATTCGGACGCAGGGTCGGACACGGGGCCCGAGCGCAGATCGCTCGGCTGAGCCGTGGCAGGCTGACTCTTCGGCCACACGGTGTACCCGAGGGCCCATATGACTTCTGCGCCGAAGATCACGGCAAGAATTCTGTACAGGTCGGTCAGCGCCTGAGTTCTGTCGGGGTCATCCACAACTAGGGTCAACATCCAGAGGGTTCCGGCAGCAATGAGCACGGCGAGTGCGGTGCGTGCCACGTCTTTCCAGCACTCGGCCGTGTACGCCCAGGCGTACCGTTTGACCGGCGCCGGACCGTCGGAGAAACGATGGGCGAATCGCGAGTCTGCCCAGGTGATCATCTTGTGCCCATAGGCGACGGAGAATCCCAGATAGATCGCCGCTATGCCGTGGAAAACCGTCGCCGTGGCCCCGTTCATCAGGTCTGCCGCAGTCGCCGTGAGAAGAACGATGTCCACAACCGGAGTCAGAGCCAGCAGCACCAGTCCCGTTCGCCTGAGCCGGAAGAGGTACCGAGCGCACAGGCCCAGCACGATCAGAACCCAGAATCCGACCTCGCAGCCGACAATGATGGCTAGAATCACGGTTTTCCTTTCCTCGAGGGGTGCTTTTCAGGGTGGCCCTGCCATTCACCTGCTCGTGGGGTCCCGCAAGCGACCCTAGCGGGGTGACAGCGGTCCCGGGTAAGACACTGAACTTCACGACACGAATCGACTCACGGCCACGCAGGCAACCGGTTCAGGGTTCGACGTCGACCCATTCGTGGCCGAGGGCTTCCAGTTCCGCGCTTCCGGCCGTGACGTGGGCAACGATTGCGGCGAGCCGCGCGGCGTCGTCATCGGCAATGTGCAGCACCGCGTCCTGCCCGTAGTCGGTACCCAGGATGAGCACTCCGCGCTGGCGCAACTCGGCCTCGATGCGACCGGCGTCCGCGTGGGACAGCGCAAGCGTGAACAGTTCACGGCGTTCGCGCGCCACGACCAGCCCCAGAGACTGGGCCTCGTCGATCGTGGTCAGCACGGCGTCTGAGTAGGCGCGCACGAGACCGCCGGCGCCGAGGAGTGTGCCACCGAAATATCGGCTGACGACGGCCACGCAGTCGACGAAACCGCGCCCGGACAGTGCCTCGAGCATCGGGCGGCCCGCGGTTCCTGACGGTTCACCGTCGTCGTTTGAGCGACGCACCTGGTCGGGGGCATCGCTCGGCCCGAGCACGAATGCCGAGCAGTGGTGGCGGGCACTCCAATGTTCCTTGCGTGCGCCCTCGATGGCTGCCCGTGCGGCATCCTTGGTCTCGGCTCTCACCAGACGGCAAAGGAATCTGGAGTGTTTCACTTCGATCTCGGCGTCAAGACGGCTGCCGACGCCGCCGTGCAGAGTGAGATCGGGCATACCCCCAGTCTCTCGCGCATTAGCCCGTTGCCAGCACACCTGCCGAGGCTTTCCGATGTTACGAGTGGTACGGCGCTCCGTCAGTCCGATGGGAAGAACCGCACCCGGCCCCAGAACTCATGGTGCGAAGACCAGCATCTTGTGAACGATGTGACGTTCGCCAGCATCAACGGCGCCGCTCAGCCCTTCCCCAGGGTCAGGGCGAGAACTGCTTGATGCACCTGGGCTGTCGCGCGGGTAGTCAGAGGTCGGCGAGCATGCTCACCGGGGACTCGATGCAGCGCGCGACATAGGTGAGGAATCCCGCGGCCGTGCCGCCGTCGCAGACCCGGTGGTCGAAGACCAGGGACAACTCCACGACCGTGCGCACTGCGAGGGCGTGGTTGACCACCCAGGGGCGTTCAATCATCCGTCCGATGCCCAGAATGGCGGCCTCCGGGTGATTGATGATGGCAGCGGACCCGTCGACGCCCAACGCTCCGAAGTTGTTCAGGGTGAAGGTGCCGCCGGTGAGTCGGGCCGGCGGGAACGAGCCGTCCGCGGCCTGGGCCACGACGCCGGCGATCGAATCCCGCAATTCGCGGGTGGTCATCGCGTGGGCTCCATGCACCACCGGCACCATCAACCCCCGTGGGGTCTGGGCGGCCAGCCCGAGGTTGATCGCTCCGCGCTGGAGGATCTCCTGGCTCGCCGTGTCCACCGAGGAGTTCAGCAGCGGGAACTTGCGCAGCCCGGCCACCGTGAACCGGGCGATCAGTGCGGTCACGCTGAACCGCTCACCGGTGGCGTCGAAGAGGCGGTCCCGGGCGGCGAAGAGTTCGGTTGCGTCGACGTCGAGCCAGACGGTCGCCTCGGGGATCTCCCGTCGCGAGGTGGTCATTCGCTCCGACACCACCTTGCGCAGGCCGGTGATCGGGATGCGGATGTCGGGGGTGGGTGCGGCCCGGGTCTCGACAGGCTCGACCACCGGTGCAGGCCGGGTCTCGACAGGCTCGACCACCGGTGCAGGCTCGACCACCGGTGCGGGCACGGCCGCCGCTGCCCGCTGCCGGATCACTTCCTCGACGTCACGGCGCAGCACGAGCGCGTTGCTCCCGGTGCCGACGAGCAGGGTCGCGTCGAGGCCGTTCTCGCGCGCCAGACGCCGCACGAGCGGCGAGACCACGGGGGAACGGCCGGCCGGGCTGGCCGGAGTGGTGGAAGCCGCGACCGGCGCCACCGTGGCGACCGGTACGACGATTGGTGCGTCGACCGGCGCGGCGACCGCAGCCGCGGAACCGGGCCGCACGCCGAAGCGCGCGGCCGCCGGGCGCCGCACCGGACGCGTGCTCTCGGTCGTGCCGTAACCGATCAGCACGGCACCGGATGCCGACCCGCCGACCTCCGCATCGGGAAACGCTGCGGGCACTGCGACAGGCAGGGCGGCGAGCGGTGCCGCGTCCTCGGCAGCCGGGGAAACCGGCGCATCCGCGGCATCCGTCACCGTCAACAGCACCTGGCCGGCGTGCACGATCTGGCCGGCGACCCCGTTGAGGGCCACGACCACGCCGCCGTAGGGCGAGGGCAGTTCCACAACCGATTTGGCCGATTCCACCTCGACCACGGGCTGGTCGATGGCGATGGTGTCTCCCACGGCAACCAGCCAGGAGACGATTTCGGCCTCGGTGAGTCCCTCGCCGAGGTCGGGCAGGATGAAGTTCTGTCCCATCAGTTCCACTCCCACGTTCCGAGAGCGGCGAGGATGCGATCGGGGGAGGGCAGGAAGTACTCCTCGAGCTTGGGGGAGGGATAGGGGATGTCGAAGCCCGTGATCCGAAGGATCGGTGCGGCCAGGTGGAAGAAGTTGCGCTCGGTGAGCCGGGCGGCCACCTCGGCTCCGTAGCCGCCGAACTGAGCCGCCTCGTGCAGCACGGCGGCACGGGAGGTCTTCCGCACGGATGCGCCCACGGTCTCGTCGTCGAACGGGGAAAGGCTGCGCAGGTCGATCACCTCGACGGAGAGGCCCTCGGCCACGGCGAGCTCCGCTGTGGCGAGCGCCGTTTTCACGGTCGGTCCGTAGGCGATCAGGGTGACGTCGGTGCCTTCCCGCAGCACGACCGCGGTGTTCATCGGCGCGGTGCGCACGGGCAGGCTGAGTTCGGCCTTGGACCAGTACCGGCTCTTGGGCTCGAGGAAGATGACCGGGTCGTCACTGTTGATGGCCTCACGGAGCATCGAGTAGGCATCCGCCGGGTTCGACGGCGAGACCACGGTGAGGCCGGGAGTCGCCGCCCAGTAGGCCTCGGAGGAGTCCGAGTGGTGTTCCACCCCGCCGATGTCACCGGCGTAGGGGATGCGGATCACGAGCGGCAGTTGCACGCGGCCGCGGGTGCGGTTGCGCATCTTGGCCACGTGCGACACGATCTGCTCGAACGCCGGGTAGCTGAACGCGTCGAACTGCATCTCCACGACCGGGCGCAGGCCGTACATCGCCATGCCGATCGCGGTGCCCACGATCCCGGACTCGGCCAGCGGCGAATCGCTCACCCGGCTTTCCCCGAATTCGGCGTACAGCCCGTCGGTCACCCGGAAGACGCCGCCGAGCGGGCCGACATCCTCGCCGAACAGGACGACCGTCGGGTCGTCGCGCATCGCGTCCTGGATCGCCGCATTGAGCGCCGCCGCCATGGTCAGGGTGACCGGCGCGCGCGTCACGGTGGTGTCGTGGAGAGTCATCGGGTTCCCCCTGCTTCGGCGGTGCTGGATGTGGAGGAAGCGGATGCGGCGGCGTGCTCGGCGAGTTCGGCCGCCAGGAAGGCGCGCTGCTCCATCAGGGCGGCGCGCGGGGTTGCATAGACGTGGTCGAACAGTTCAAGTGGATCCACCGGGGCGGAGCGGGTCATGCATTCCCGGGTGTCCGTGGCCAGATCCTCGGCCTCGGCACGGATGTCCGCCCGCTCCGCGTCGCTCAACGCCCCGACCTCGCCGAGGTAGGTGTCCAGGCGGGTGATCGGGTCGCGGCGTCGCCAGATCTCCAGATCTCCGGCATCGCGGTAGCGGCTCGGGTCGTCGGAGTTCGTGTGTGCCTCCATCCGGTAGGTCAGACCCTCGATCAGGGTCGGTCCGTGGCCGGCGCGGGCGTTCTCCACCGCCGCCGAGGTCACCGCGTACATGGCGGCGACGTCGTTGCCGTCGACGAAATAGCCGGGCATCCCGTAGCCGATCGCCTTGTCGGCGATCGTGCGGCAGCGCATCTGCTTGTCGAGCGGCACACTGATCGCGAACTGGTTGTTCTGCACCACGAAGACGACCGGGGCCTGCCAGACGGCGGCGAAGTTGAACGCCTCGTGCGCGTCGCCCTCGCTGGTGGCACCGTCGCCGAGCAGGGTCAGCGCCACAGTGCTGTCCCGTTTGAGCTTGGACGCGGTCGCCAGTCCCACGGCGTGCAGCGCCTGGGTGGCCAGCGGGGTGGCCTGCGCGGCGATCCGGTGGGCGTTCTGGTCGTAGCCGCTGTGCCAATCGCCGCGGAACGAGGCCAGGATCTGCTCGGGCGGCACGCCGCGGGTGAGCAGGGCGATGCTGTCGCGGTAGGTCGGAAAGAGCCAGTCCCCAGGGTCGAGGGCGGCGACCGCGGCAATCTCGCAGGCCTCCTGGCCGAGGGCCGACGGGTACGTCGCCAGGCGTCCCTGCCGGGTCAGGGCGGTGACCTGCACGTCGAACCGGCGGGCGACGACCATGCGCCGGTACAGGCTGAGGAGCGTCGCCGGGTCCGGCAGGACGAACCCGGCTGCGTCGTCCGGCGGCGCGGCGCGGCCGGTGTCATCGATCAGACGGAGGGGGCGCGGCGCGGTGAGGGGGCTCTCGACCAGGCTCTCGACATTGAGGCTCATGACGCAATGCTGCGGCATCTCCTCGCCGTCGACGATGCCGGGGAGACGGATGCGAACGATTGGCCCGAAGCTGCGTCGCGCCGAGCCATTCGTCCGTCAGAACAGCTCTGTCAGCTCCAGCTGTCCGTCGTGCGGGCCGGCGGCAGTCCGGTGATTTCCTCGAGGATGAGGTGGGATCGAGTGGAGATCACGCCGGGCATGCTGTGAATGTCGCGCAGGATGGCCTGGCTCAGCTGCTCGTGGTCCGGGGCGCTGACGGTGAGGATGATGTCGATGTCGCCGCTCACGGCCTGCGCCTTCTCGACGAAGGGCAGTTCGCTCAGCCGACGTGCCATCTCGGCCCAGGACACGTCGCCGATCCTCACGATCACCAGGGCGGAGACCCTCAGCCCGAGCGCCCTGCGGTCGATCTGGGCGCCGAACCCGGTCACCACACCCTGCCGCACAAGATTCTGCACGCGACTGTGCGCGGTCGTCCGGGAAATGTGCACGAGCGTGGCCAGCTGCCGCATCGAGAGCCGACCGTCGCGGCTGAGTTCGGCGACGAGCTTGCGGTCGATCGCATCGAGATCGTCGGGGGTGCCCGGAGCGGCGGGTGTCGAGTGTTGCGTCATTGGAATCCTCAGACTCTGGAAAGTCTCAGACTACTGCCAGCTCCCGCGACTGCCGCATCGCGCGCAGGTAATGGTTCTTGGGCCAGTGGCGCAGCCGGCGCGGCAGCCGCGGGTACACGGCGGCGATCAGCCGGACCAGCCGGTCGAAGCGGCGCTGCTCGCCGGCCGACCAGGGCAGGCCGAACAGCGGCCGTACCGACGCCGGCAGAAGACCGATGGTGACGAACCGGCCGACCGGCATCATCAGCCGCAGCCAGAGCGGCCCGGTGCGCGGGTGCATCAGCTGCCGGGCCACGGCGCGCGTGGCGGCATCCGTCTGAAGCTCACCGAGTCGCCGATCCCAGTACGCGGCGAAGGCGGCCCGATCACGTGGCCACAGTTCCGGAGGCATCTGCAGGGCAGTGCCCAGGACCCCGTACTCCTGGTACAGCGCGTCGGCCGTGGCGTCGGCGAGGGGACCGTAGACCAGCTCCCGCATCGTGAGGGCAGAGTCGTACAGGGTTGCGGCGACCCAGAGCTGCAGCTCCGGAGTGAAGGCGTTGTAGGCGGGGCTCTGCGCCGTCGCCGGGCCCGAGACCGGGCCATGGGCGGCATTGACCCGGCGTCGCGCCTGGGCAATTTCCTCGGGTGATCCGAACACGACGGCGTACACATAGGTCAGGGTGCCGCGCAGCCGATCCAGCGGGCGGGAGGCGAAATCGCTGTGGTGTGCCACCCCGTGGCCGATCGCCGGGTCGGCGATCTGGAGCAGGATGGAACGCCCGCCGGCGGCGATCAGCACGGCCTCGCCGGCCATGTCTTTCATCAGCATGCGTGCCTCCCCGCTCGATTCCCGAGTGTAACGCTGCCACCCGGGAAGCCGGTGGGTGAGGAGCCACACGTACGGAAGCATCCCAGGACTGATCCGCGGGTCTACATTGAGCCGCGAGCAGCGAGCAGCGAGCCGCGAGCCGCATCTCCCCGCGGCCCGAGACGATGGGCACCTGATCTCGGGTCTGATCTCGGCGGATGCCGCCTGGGCTCAGCCCTCGGCCGTGCCCACGTAGTAGGCCGTGACGACTTCCTGGGTGCGCACAGGCTCGGTGCCCGAGATGGGGGCGATGTTCACAGTCCAGCGCGGATCGGTCCGATCGATGCCGTCGCCGCTTCCGGCCCAGAGCGCTCGGTCGTCCGAGCACGAGTACGTGCCGTACCAACCGGGATGTTGGTCGAGGTCGTTCCAGACCCCACCGCTGCGGATCAGGCAGCGCTCGCCATCCCCGAGCAGCAGGCCGAGGGGGCGAGCCTCGGCGAAGGCAACGGATGCCGGAAGCTCGGCGGTCGTGGGCAGGCGCACCACCTCCGTGCTCCAGGGATCGCGGTAGCAGGCCGCGAAACCGGGCGTCGGGCCCGGCCAGCACGCCACGGTGAAGGCGCTCGAGGGAGAGCAGATCAGGATGTTGTCATCGACGGCGACGGGGGAGGGCCGTGCGTCGAGTGCTGTGGTGCCGCAGTCCAGGGTCACGGTCGTGTCGTCGGTCGCCGTGAAGCCCGCGGCGGGCAGGCCGCCCGCGGTGACGGGGCGCACCACCACGCGCTCGGTGGCCGGTGCCGAGGGCGTCGCGGTGGGAGCCGGCGAGGAGGCGCAGCCGGACAGGAGTGCGACCAGGCTCAGGATGATCAGGAGCCGTGGGTGCATCTCGGCCTCCGTTCCACAGTCGCACGCAGTACCGGCACTGTGCGTACCGAACCTGTGCGTACCGAACCTCTGCGCACCGGACCTCTGCGGAGGTGACGGTACGCGCCGCCCCGTGCACCGTCAAGGGAATCCGGCGGGTGCGGGGGTGGCGCCGCCCAAACAAATTCTCCGGTCCGGAATAAAGACGAGTCCTATGCGCTTGCATGAAACCGAGGGCGAGAATCCACCGTCCCGCGAATTGAGGAGAACCCATGACTGAGACCACCGCAGTGAGCATCCCCGGCTACAAGGCCGGAACCTGGACCATCGACCCGACCCACAGCGAGGTCGGTTTCAGCATCCGTCACATCATGATCAGCAAGGTCAAGGGCACGTTCGAGAAGTTCGATGCGACCTTCGTCACCGGCGAGAACCCGCTTGATTCCTCCGTCACCGCCTCGGCTCAGGTCGCTTCGATCAACACGAACCAGGCCGACCGCGACGGTCACCTGCGCACCGGCGACTTCTTCGACGCCGAGACGTACCCGACCATCGACTTCGTCTCCACCGGCGTGCGCCAGGTCAAGGGCGACTTCCTCGTCGACGGCAACCTCACCATCAAGGGCGTCACGAAGCCCGCCACATTCGACTTTGAGTTCGGTGGCTTCGGCACGGACCCGTACGGCAACTACAAGGCCGGTGCCACCGCGAAGACCGAGGTCGCGCGCGCCGACTTCGGACTCACCTACAACGCGGCCCTCGAGACCGGTGGCATGCTGCTCGGCGACAAGGTCACCATCACCATCGAGCTGCAGGCCGCGCTCAACCAGGCGTAGCCGCCGGGCGCACGACCTGCGCCGGAGCACGAAACACGCATCCCCGAGACGAGGGCCCCACAGGTGTGGGGCCCTCGTTTGGTTCGAGTGAGAGTGCGAGTGCGGTTGTGGTTGCCGCTACCGGGGCGGAGAAGCCGCGATGTCCCGGCCGTGCCACACACCTGGCTGCGGCGACACCGCTCGCCGCGCTACGCGCCCTTGATCTCCTCGCGCACCCGACGCAGGTCCTCCATGAGCGATCCGATCAGGATCCAGTGCTGCGGATGCGGCGTGGCAATGGTCAGGGGAGCGGTCAGGGTAGGCGGTTCCAACGACAGGCTGACCTGCTGGGCACCCGGGTGGTCGACCTGTTCGGCGAGCAGCCGCAGATCGTGGGCGGCCCGGCTCAGCTCCACCGTGATCGCGAGCACCGTGGGCTCGAGATGCAGCGAGTGGTCGTAGTGGTCGCGGAGGGACCGGGTCATGCCGATGGTGCGCGCTACGAGCGAGGTCAGCCTGACGAAGAGTTCCTCGTCGACATCGAGGAGGCGACGGTTGACCGCATGCCGGGGGTTGAGCGTGAGACTCTCCTCGGCCTGCTTGAGGGCCTGGTCCGCCTTGGCGAGCATGGGGCGCAACAGCCGCACCTTGATCATCATCTCTTCGATCTGGCTGGCTTTCTGTGGAAAGCGCAGGGCGTCGACGATGCGGTCCAGGGTGTCCGCGACCTCGTAGGCCAGTCGCACGACGGCCTCGTGGGCCGGAGCGAGCAGCACGGGCGGCACGATCAGCGCGTTGACAAGGAGCGCGGCGGCCGCTCCGATCATGGTCTCGACGATGCGATCCCGGGCGTATTCCGCCGTGGCCGTGCTGATCGTGAGCAGGAGCATGGCGCTGATCGGAATCTGGCTCGCTGAGCTGGGGGCCAGCCGGAGCGCCCAGGCCAGCATGATGCAGAACACGATGGCCAGGAGCACCACCCAGCTCGACTGCCCGAAGAAGACGCCGACGCCGTAGGCGATGATGACGCCGCCGATGACGCCCAGACTGCGCTCGACCGCGCGGCCGAGAGTCTGATTGATGTTCGGCTGCACGACGAGCAGAGCCGCGATCGCTGCGAAAACGGGCAACTGCTGAGTTTCCAGAAGAAGCTGCGACAGGGTCCAGCCCAGGGCGACCGCGGCGGATGTCTTCGCGGCCTGGAGCAGTGGAATCCGGCTCGCCGATCGCACACGGGTGTTGATTCTCACGTGTTCAGGGTAGTCGAACGGGGACTGATGCCGGTGAACTCCCGCGGTTAGGGCAGGTCGTCGTCGGTGCGGGCGCCGAACACGATCTCGTCCCAGCTGGGCATCGAGGCGCGGCCACGCTTGCCGTGGTTGCTTGCCGGGCGCGGCGTCACGGACGGCGTCTGCGATGCGGCTGCCTGAGCGGACCAGGCATTGCGGGGTGTTTCCGACGTTGCCGCCGACACCTCGGCGCCGGGGGCGCCAGCAGGCTCGACGGCCGCCACGGGCTGGTCCACGAGACGGATGCCCGGTCCCTCCGACTGCAGGCCGGTGTTTCCGGTGAAGCCCGTGTTGCCGGTGAGGCCCGTTCGGTGACTCTCGGACTGATTGCTCTCGAACGCGGCCGCCTCGCGCTCCCCGCGGCGACGGCGGAGGGATGCGAGCAGGTCCGCGGTCTCGCTCAGGCTCTGCGGCGGTTCGTCGGCGCGCTTGATGGCTGCCCGGGACACCGCCTCCGTCGTGCCGGCCGATCGCGAGTACGGCACCGGGTCCAGGAGCGGAGCGGTGTCGTTCTGCAGGTCCTCCGCCAGGGATTCCCTGAACGTGAAGGCGCCGCTGTCGAATCTGGATACGTCGGCTGGGCTCGTCTCGGCGCCGACGGCGCGCAAGCGCGGGATCAGGGCGCCCTTGAGCTCGCCCTGCTGGGAGAGCGCGATGGCTTCGCTGCCGACCGGCGTGAGGGAGTTCTTCTTCGGTTCGAAGCCCCAGCGGGCGTCGTGGTCGATGTCGTCAGCGGTGAAGGAGAGCTTGACGATCCACCCGGCGCCGGGTTCTTTCCAGCTGGCCCAGCGCTCGTTGGTGGCGCCGAGGGACGCCAGACGCTCCCGGATGACGGTGCCGAAGTTGGCTCCGCCCTCAATCGGGTCAGGGTCGATGGCGGTGTGCACGGGCACGCTCAGCGCGCAGGACACCATGTAATCGCGTTCCGCGACGACCGGGCCTTCGAAACGACGCACGAAATCGATGGATGCGCCCGTGACGGCGGCCACGTCCTCGGCGGACATGCCGGCACGGATGTGGGCCTGCACTTCCTTGGGGCTGAGCTTCGGCCCCGACGTGGGATCCGCCTGGGTTTGGCGAAGCCGGGACTGGAGAACCTCATCGATGGGGATCCGGAACCGGTCACCCTCCTCTGACGCTGCGAGCAGCGCACCGTTCTCGACTCCAATAACTTTCAATTCCTGCATGTTGAAAGCCCTCTCGCGATCACTAGTGCAGCCAAGACTGCCATGTAAAAGCCGAATCGCTGGGGAATACGCCGGGCGTGCCGCAAGTTGATGACTGTGCCGAACAGATACGGCGACGTGTAGTTTGCTATTCCGCCCGGATTGTTGGAAACTATGGCCGCCGAAATCGTTTCTCGGCGTAACTGAATGGATGGGCATGGCAACCGATTACGACGCACCACGGAAGACCGAAGACGACTCGGAGTCGATTGAGGCCCTCAAGGAGCGCGTACCCGACAAGATGTCCGGTGTCGTAGATGTCGACGACTCGGACAACCCCGGTGGTTTCGACCTTCCCGGCGCCGATCTGTCCGACCTCGACCTCGATGTCGTCGTCCTGCCTCCGCAGGCCGACGAGTTCACCTGCGTGGAATGCTTCCTGGTGAAGCACCGTTCGCAGATGTCGCACGAGACCAAGCTCGGCCCGGTTTGCCTGGAGTGCGACTCCTAAACGCGCTTAATCATCTGACGCTGGCCGTCGCGATCCGTTGATCGCGGCGGCCAATTTCTGTGGGTGCCGCGTCGATATGAGCCAGTACGGCGCCGGGTCGGTCTCATCGTCGATCGGTATTTTCACGACCGGTCGGATCCACCCACGGATGAGCAGCCACGCCCTGGCGTCGAGCCGGCGCCCGCGCTCCAGTGCCGCCTCTTCCCCGTCGAAGGGCTGAACCTCCCCGACGAGGTCGGCCGAGATGCTCGCTCGCCCGGCGATGATCTCGCCGTTCCGCACGTGGATCAGCGGAGCCGACAGGATCAGCGTCAGAACGCACGCCGCATACAACCCCGCGGCGATCAGGATCCCGGCGAACATCGAGATCGGTGCGAACACGAGGATGCTGGCCGGGATGATCAGTGCGGTGGCGACATACGGTGCGGGTGAGGCCCAGAGTTTTTCGCGATATTCAGGCATGGCTCTATTCGATCAGACTTCTGCACTAGCCTCGACACGTGGCAGAAAGCGTCGAAGTCCTGATTACCGCGTCCATCCTCCCGAGCTACGCGCATCCGGGCGACGCGGGAGCGGATCTTCATTCCTCCCAGGATCTGGTCCTGGCCCCCGGCGAGCGCGCCCTGGTCGGCACCGGAGTCTCCATCGCCCTACCCGACGGGTTCGCAGCGTTCGTCGTTCCCCGCAGCGGGCTTGCCGTCAAGCACGGCATCACGATCGTGAACTCTCCGGGAACCGTTGACGCCGGGTACCGCGGCGAGATCAAGGTCGCCCTGCTGAACACCGACCAGAACGCGTCGTTCGCGATCGCGGTCGGCGACCGCATCGCCCAGATCATCATCATGCCGGTCGCTCGAGCGGCGTTCATTCCCGTCGACAGGTTGCCGGGCAGCCAGCGCGGTGAAGGCGGGTTCGGGTCAACGGGCCGAACCCAGCAGAGCAGCACGGGCACCGAAACGTCAGGAGACAACCAGTGAGCGACACCGCGAACACGGACGAGACCATGGACGTGTCGGCCAAATCCGCACCGGAGGACCGCGCAACCGAGGGACCCCTCGATGAAGTCGAGGCCAACCCCGTGCGACCCTACGTCGACCTCGGCGGGGTGAAGATCCTTCCCCGTGAAGGCCTGCACCTTCGGCTCGAAATCGAAGAGGGCAGCAAGCGGGTCGTCGCCATCGGGCTCGACTACGCCGGGTCGACCCTGCAGGTGCAGCCCTTCGCCGCGCCCCGATCCAGTGGTCTCTGGCACGAGATTCGCGCGCAGATCGCCGACCAGATCGGCAAGCAGGGTGGCACCACCACTCTGCGCGAGGGTCCGTTCGGCCCTGAACTCGTTGCCGAGATCCCCGTTGCGGCCGGCCAGGGTGCCGACGGATCCAGCCGGCTGGCCCGCTTCATCGGCGTCGACGGGCCGCGCTGGTTCCTCCGCGGTGTCATCGCCGGAGAGGGTGCCGTCAACCCCGATGCGGCGAGTGAGATCGAAGACCTGTTTCGCAGCATCGTGGTGGTGCGCGGTTCGGCGCCGATGCCGCCGCGTGACCTCATCCCGCTCCGGATGCCGGCCACCCCGGCCGCTGCGGCCGGACCGGGCCAGTCCTGAGGAACGCCGGATGACGGAAACCCCGCCGCCCGACGAGGCCCCCGGCCCCGGCGCATCACCGCATGAGCCTGGGTCGTCCGGGCCCGCTGCCGAACCGGGAGCCGGCGCCTTCGCCGAGGGCATGGCCGCCGCAGCCCGGCGGGCAGGTTTCTCGTCGGCCGCCGAGGGCGAGCCGATCAGTGGACGCGCCCTGCTGGCGGCGATGGGCGGCATCCGTGGTCTGGTCGAGGCCGTCCTGCCCGGTCTGGTCTTCCTGATCACCTACACCTTCACCCGGCAGCTTCTGCCGGAGTACTCGCTCCTGGTCTCGCTGGTCGTACCGGTTCTGATCGGCGTCGTCTTCATCGGGCTGCGCCGGGTCAGCCGCCAGACGGTGACGCCGGCCGTCGGCGGGCTGGTGGCACTGGTCTTCAGCGCTGTGCTGGCCTTGTTCACCGGCCGGGCCGAGGACTTCTTCCTGCCTGGGTTCTGGACCAATGGGCTGTACGGCGGTGCACTTCTGATCTCGGCGGTGGTCGGCTGGCCGCTGATCGGCCTGGCCGTGGGGTTCCTGATGGGGGACGGAATCGACTGGCGGGCGGACCCGTCCAAACGACGTGTGTTGACCATCCTCACCCTGTGCTGGGCCGGGCTGTTCGCGCTGCGGCTGGCCGTGCAACTGCCGCTGTACTACTCCGGCAACGTCGAGTGGCTGGGAGCTGTGAAGCTCCTGATGGGCATCCCGCTCTACGCGCCGCTCCTGGTGATCTCGTGGCTGATGGTCAGGACGGTCTACCGGGCGGCCGGCGACAACGCGGAGCGGCGGTCCGAGTAATCTCGCGACACCCTGATCTTTCGGCACCCTGATTTCGCGACACTGACCGAAAAGGCGTGCGAATCGGCGGGGCACCGCTAGAGTTATCTCTACGTCAAGATAGTTTGACGAGGACATCGTCCGCACGTCGCATCCGCCGGTTAGGTAACCCTTGCTGGCAGGCGCAGGCGTCCGGTCGTCAGGATTGAGGATTGCGGACGGTTACCCGTCGGTTTCCACGAAGGAGAGGGCATCGTGTCGGCACTTAATAATGCGGTCGTAAACAGTTTTGGAGCCAAGGACACCCTGCGGGTCGGGTCGACGGACTATGAGGTCTTTCGTCTCGACGCCGTCAAGGGTTACGAGTTGCTCCCGTTCAGCCTGAAGGTGCTGCTGGAGAACCTCCTCCGCACCGAGGACGGCGCGAACATCACCGCGGCACACATCCGCGCCCTGGGGGAGTGGGTTCCAACGGCGGAACCCGACACCGAGATCCAGTTCACGCCTGCGCGCGTGGTCATGCAGGACTTCACCGGTGTTCCCTGCATCGTCGACCTCGCGACCATGCGTGAGGCCGTCGCCGAACTCGGCGGAGACCCGAAGAAGATCAACCCGCTGGCACCGGCCGAACTCGTCATCGACCACTCCGTGATCGCCGACTTGTTCGGCACCGCGGACGCGCTCGAGCGCAACGTGGAGATCGAGTACGAACGCAACGGCGAGCGCTACCAGTTCCTGCGCTGGGGCCAGACGGCCTTCAACGACTTCAAGGTGGTTCCGCCGGGAACCGGTATCGTGCACCAGGTCAACCTCGAGTACCTGGCTCGCGTCACGATGACGCGAGAGGTCAACGGTGTGCTCCAGGCGTACCCCGACACCTGCGTCGGAACCGACTCCCACACGACCATGGTCAACGGCCTCGGCGTGCTCGCCTGGGGCGTCGGCGGCATCGAAGCCGAAGCGGCCATGCTCGGCCAGTCCATTTCGATGCTCATCCCCAAGGTGGTCGGCTTCAAGCTCAACGGCTCCATCCCGGCCGGCGTCACCGCGACGGATGTGGTGCTCACCATCACCGAGATCCTCCGCAAGCACGGCGTGGTCGGCAAGTTCGTCGAGTTCTACGGTGCGGGCGTCGCCCAGGTGCCGCTGGCCAACCGCGCCACCATCGGCAACATGAGCCCCGAGTTCGGTTCGACGGCCGCCATGTTCCCCATCGATGACGTCACCCTGGGCTACCTGCGCCTCACCGGCCGCAGCGAAGAGCAGGTCGCACTCGTCGAGGCCTACGCCAAGCTGCAGGGCCTCTGGCACGACGCGGACAAGGAACCCGTCTTCAGCGAGTACCTCGAGCTCGACCTCGGCACGGTCGTCCCCTCGATCGCCGGCCCGAAGCGCCCGCAGGACCGCGTCATCCTCACGGAGGCGAAGTCCCAGTTCGAGCTGGACCTGCAGAGCTATGCGACGCAGGACCTCACCGTGGTCGACGCCGCCGTCGATGCCTCTTTCCCGGCATCGGACCCGCCCGGCTTCACCGCCGAAGACGAGAACCTCGACCACGTGATCTCGCACAGCCACGTGAGCCACGCCCCGATCAGCGTGTCCAGGCCCGTCGAGATCACCACGCAGGCCGGGGCGAACTACACCCTCGACCACGGAGCGGTCGCCGTCGCGGCCATCACGTCGTGCACGAACACGTCCAACCCGTCCGTCATGCTCGCCGCGGGCCTGCTGGCGCGTAACGCCGTGAAGAAGGGACTCACCAGCAAGCCCTGGGTCAAGACCACCCTGGCGCCGGGCTCGAAGGTCGTCACCGACTACTACGAGAAGGCCGGCCTCACCTCGGACCTGGAGGCCCTCGGCTTCTACACCGTCGGCTACGGCTGCACCGTCTGCATCGGCAACACCGGCCCGCTCATCGACGAGGTCACCGCCGCGATCAACGACAACGACCTGGCCGTCACCGCGGTGCTCTCGGGCAACCGCAACTTCGAGGGCCGGATCAGCCCCGACGTCAAGATGAACTACCTGGCCAGCCCGCCGCTGGTCATCGCCTACGCCCTCGCCGGGTCGATGAACTTCGACTTCGAGACGGATGCGCTCGGCATCGGCAGCGACGGCAACGAGGTGTTCCTGAAGGACATCTGGCCCGACTCCGCCGAGGTTCAGGCCACGATCGACAGCTCGATCGACACCGGCATGTTCACGAAGCAGTACGGCCACGTCTTCGAGGGCGACGAACGCTGGCGCGGACTGCCGACGCCGGCCAGCGAGGTCTTCGAGTGGGATCCCGAGTCCACGTACGTGCGGAAGCCCCCGTACTTCGACGGCATGACCATGGAGACCACCCCAGTGGTCGACATCGTCGGTGCCCGGGTTCTGGCCAAGCTGGGTGACTCGGTCACGACCGACCACATCAGCCCCGCCGGTTCGATCAAGGCGGACAGCCCGGCCGGTGCCTACCTGCTCGAGCACGGCGTCGACCGCGCCGACTTCAACTCCTACGGCTCGCGTCGCGGCAACCACGAGATCATGATTCGCGGTACCTTCGCGAACATCCGTCTGCGCAACCAGCTGCTCGACGGAGTGGAAGGCGGCTACACCCGCGACTTCACCGTCGACGGTGCGCCCCAGGCGTTCATCTACGACGCGTCGCAGAACTACCAGGCGCAGGGCACTCCGCTGGTCATCTTCGGGGGCAAGGAGTACGGTTCGGGTTCCTCCCGCGACTGGGCGGCCAAGGGCACCAGCCTCCTCGGCGTCAAGGCTGTCATCACCGAGAGCTTCGAGCGCATCCACCGTTCCAACCTGATCGGGATGGGCGTTGTTCCGCTGCAGTTCCCGGCCGGTCAGAGCTGGGCGTCTCTCGGCCTGGACGGCACGGAGATCGTCACGATCACCGGGCTCGACGAGTTGAACAACGGAACCACCCCGAAGACGGTTCGCGTGACCGCCGCCCCGAGCCCGCAGTCGGCGGCCGGTAAGGAGACTGTCGAGTTCGACGCCGTCGTTCGCATCGACACCCCGGGCGAGGCGGACTACTACCGCAACGGCGGCATCCTGCAGTACGTCCTGCGTTCGCTGGTCGCGTAGCGGCACCCAGCCGCCTCTCGGCTAGCTTCCGAAACCGGCGCGTAGACTCGGCATGACCGAATCTATGCGCCGGTTTTGTGGTGGCGGATAGCGCAACGTGAAAGGTGTTATCGATGGCGCTACTGGACACGATCTCCGGGCCGAGAGATCTTGATCGCCTCTCGACGGAACAGCTCGTCCAGCTCGCAGCGGAGGTCCGGGCCTTCCTTGTGCGCGAGGTCTCCAAGACCGGGGGACACCTGGGGCCCAACCTCGGCGTCGTCGAGCTGACCATCGCCATGCACCGGGTGTTCGAGTCGCCGCGCGATGCGATCGTCTTCGACACCGGGCACCAGTCCTACGTGCACAAGCTGCTCACCGGCCGCCAGGACTTCGGTTTGCTGCGCCAGTCGGGTGGGCTCGCCGGCTACCCGCAACGCCGGGAGTCGGAGCACGACATCGTGGAGAGCTCCCACGCCTCCAGTTCGCTGTCCTGGGCCGACGGCATCTCCCGGGCCTTCGAGATGACCGGCCAGAGCGACCGTCACGTGATCGCTGTGGTCGGGGACGGCTCCCTGACCGGCGGCATGACCTGGGAAGCCCTCAACAACATCAGTGACGACAACACCCGTCGGCTGATCATCATCGTGAATGACAACGGCCGCTCCTACGCCCCCACCATCGGCGGCATGGCCCGTTTCCTCAACACCGTGCGCACCCGCCAGGCGTACCACAGCGCCTACCTGTCCAGCCGTGAGGCCTTCGAACGGATGGGCGCACCCGCCCGGGCGTTCTTCCGAGGCGTGCGCGGTGGCATGCATGGCTTCCTCTCCCGGTTCACCAACAACGAGGCGCTCTACTCGAACCTCGACATCAAGTACATCGGCCCCGTCGACGGCCACGACATGGCGGCGATGGTCGAGGCGCTCCGGCAGGCCAAGGGTTACGGCGCCCCGGTGATCGTGCATGCCATCACCCAGAAGGGCAAGGGCTACGACCCGGCCGTGCAGGACACCGCGGACCAGTTCCACGCCGTCGGCCAGATCGACCCGGAGACGGGGGAGTCCACGGAATCCGCCGGAGCGCCCTCCTGGACATCCGTCTTCGCCGACGAGCTGTTGCGCCTGGCCACGGTGCAGCCCACGATCGTCGGCATCACCGCGGCGATGCTGCGCCCCACCGGCCTGCACAAGATGGCCGAGAGATTCCCCGACCGGGTGCACGACGTGGGCATCGCCGAACAGCACGCCGTGACCAGCGCGGCGGGCCTTGCCTTCGGCGGCCTGCATCCGGTCGTCGCGCTGTACGCCACTTTCATCAACCGGGCGTTCGACCAGGTGCTGATGGACGTTGCGCTGCACAAAGCCGGCGTCACATTCGTGCTCGACCGGGCGGGCGTGACCGGGCCGGACGGTCCCAGCCACCACGGCATCTGGGACCTGGCCATTCTGCAGGTCGTCCCCGGGATCCGCCTGGCGGCGCCGCGGGACTCGGTGCGCCTGTGCGAGGAGCTCGAGGAGGCCGTGGCGGTCGACGACGCGCCCACCGTGCTGCGCTTCCCCAAGGGGAGCGTCAGTGCCCCGATCGAGGCGGTTCGCCGGATGGCGGACGGGGTCGACGTGCTGCTGGAATCGACCCAGAAGGACGTGCTCATCGTGACCGTCGGGCCGATGGCTGCGATGGGACTCGACGTGGCGGCGCGGCTCGCCGCCCAGGGTATCGGGGCAACCGTGGTCGACCCGCGCTGGGTCGTGCCCGTGCCGAAGAGCATCGTCTCCCTGGCTGCGGAGTACCGGATCGTCGTGAGCATCGAAGACGGCATCCGGGTGGGCGGTATCGGCACCCGCATCCGTCAGGACCTGCGTGAAGCAGGCGTCGACACGGCCGTCACCGAACTCGGTCTGCCCGACGAATTCCTCGACCACGGCACCCGGGCCGAGATCCTCGAACGCGTCGGGCTGACGCCGCAGCGGATCGCCCGCGACGTGGTGGACATGGTCCTCGGCAGCAAGATCCCCCACGCCAGGCCGCTTCCCGCCGACACCATCGACACTGGATCCATCCCGGCCAGCCGCCAGAACGACTAGTCAGGTTCTCAACCGGTTGGTCGCGCCGGTCCCGGAAGGTCGCGACTGACCCGCTGGCGCTGGCGGCCGCGCGATGAACCTGCCCAGCACAACGCCGAGCCGTGAGTTCGGCTCCCCCTTCTTCACGACAGGGAAGTCGAGCTCACGGCTCGGCGGAGTGGCTCTCGTCAGTCGCCTACGGTCGTCGCCGTCGTGTGGGCGATGGACGCGGAGGCCGCGCCCACGCCGCGGATCGGCGGCGTGTGGAACGTGTCGTGGAAGACCCGCTCGCTCGCGCCGACGCGGTCCAGGTAGGGCGTGATCCCGCCCATCTGGAACGGCCAGTTGGCACCGAGGATCATGCACAGGTCGATATCCTCGGCGGCGTGCACGACGCCGTCGTCCAGCATCCGCTTGATTTCGTCAGCGAGGCCGTCCTCGACGCGGCGCAGGATCTGCTCGCCGGTCATCGGGGCGGTACCGCCCGCGACGATCTTGACGGCACCCTTGTCGAAGCCCTTGATCTTGCCCTTGGCGTCGCGCTCCAGGATGGTGCCGTGCTCGGCGAGCCGGTGCAGGTTCGCACTCTCGAAGAAACGGTCCGGGAAGGCGGCGTGGTGAGTGTCCAGCACGTGCGCGCCGACCTTGAGACCCACGAGTTCGAGCAGCTCGAACGGGGTCATCGGCATCCCGAACTTGGCGAGCGAGCCGTCGACGACATCGAACGGAGTGCCCGTGTCCACAGCGTGCATGGCTTCGCCTAGCAGCTTCGCCAGCAGCCGGTTCACCACGAACCCGGGGGTGTCCCGGGTGATGACCGCGTTCTTGCGGAGCTTGGCGGCCACGACCATGGCCGTGGACAGGGTTACCTCGTTCGTCTCGGGGGTGTTCACGACCTCGATCAGTGGCATGATCGCCACCGGGTTGAAGAAGTGGAAACCGACCAATCGTTCGGGGTGGGCCAGCTTGGCACCGATCTGCTCGACCGACAGCGACGAGGTGTTGGTGGCGAGGATGGCCTCCGGTGAGATGTGCTTCTCGATCTCGGCGAAGACATCCTGCTTCACTCCGAGTTCCTCGAAGACGGCCTCGATCACCCAGTCCGCGTCCGCGAACTGTGACTTATCGGTGGTCCCCGTGACCAGGGCACGGAGCCGGTTGGCCTCGTCGGGGGAGATGCGCTTCTTGGTCTCCAGGGCGAGGATCTCACCGTGGATGTACGCGACGCCTTTGTCGACGCGGGCCTGGTCGAGGTCGGTGATGACCACGGGCACGCGCAGGCGGCGCACGAACAGCAGGGCGAACTGGCTGGCCATCAGGCCGGCGCCGATGACGCCAACCTTCTTGATCGGGCGGGCGAGGGCCTTGTCCGGCGCTCCCGCCGGGCGCTTGGCCCGCTTCTGCACGAGGTTGAACGAGTAGATGCTTGCCTGCAGCTGGTCGCCGGAGATGAGCTCGGCCAGGCAGTCGTCCTCCCGCTCGAATCCTTCCTGCTTGTTCCCGCTCTTGGCCGCCTTGATCAGGTCCAGCGCGATGTACGGCGCCCGGGCGACGGTGCCGATGCGGCCTTCAAGCATCTTGCGGGCGATACCGACGGCGACGTCCCACTTCACGAGGCGTTCGACCTTGCCGGGCTGGTTCGGCCGGGCAACCTTGATCTTGCCGGTGATCACCCTGTCAGCCCACTCGATCGACTGTTCGAGGAACATCGCCGAGTCGAACTGCACATCGGCGATGCCGAGCTCGATGGCGTCGGCCGCTTTCAGCGTGCGGTGCTTGAGCGGGTTCTCGATGATCACCTTGAGGGCGTTCTCGATGCCGATCAGGTTGGGCAGCAGGTACGAGGCACCCCAGCCCGGAATCAGCCCGAGGGAGACCTCGGGCAGCGCGATCGCCGGTACGGATGCGTCGACCGTGCGGTAGTCGGCGTTCAGGGCGATTTCGAGCCCGCCACCGAGTGCGAGACCGTTGATGAACACGAAGGAGGGCACGCCGAGCTCGGCCTGCTTGCCGAGCGCGTAGTGGCCGAGCTGCGCGAGTAGTTTGCCCGTCTCGAGCGAGGGGATCTGGCTGACCTTGCTCAGGTCGGCGCCGGCGGCGAGGATGAACGGCTTGCCGGTGACGGCGACTCCGTGGATGTCGCCGAGGGCGGCACGCTCCCGGAGGAGGTCCATCGTCATGCCGAACTCGAGCAGGGTGATGGGCCCGAGCGTGTTCGGGCGGGTGTGGTCCCGGCCGTTGTCGAGCGTGACGAGCGCCAGGGTCCGGCCTCCGGACAACGGCACGTCGCGCACATAGGAGTGCGTGACGACCTCGTCGGCCGACAGGTCGACCAGCGGAGTGAAATCGAGTGCGGAGTAGTCGGTCATCGCTTGCTTGCCTTCCGGTTGAAGTGCGGGTTCTCCCAAATTACGGTGCCACCCTGGCCGAGGCCGATGCACATGGCGGTGAGGCCGTAGCGCACCTCGGGGTGCTCGCTGAACTGGCGTGCGAGCTGGTTCATCAGGCGCACACCGGAGGAGGCGAGCGGATGTCCGATGGCGATCGCGCCGCCGTACTCGTTCACGCGGGGGTCGTCGTCGTCGATGCCGAAGTGATCCAGGAAGGAGATCACCTGCACAGCGAACGCCTCGTTGAGTTCGAACAGCCCGATATCGGTGATGCTCAGGCCCGCCTTGCGCAGGGCCTTCTCCGTGGAGGGGACCGGGCCGAGACCCATGACCTCCGGTTCGACGCCGGCGAAGGCGAAGCTGACCATCTTCATCTTGACGGTCAGTCCCAGTTCCTTGGCTGCCGTGCTGCTGGCCAGGAGGCAGGCGCTGGCGCCGTCGTTGAGCCCGGACGCGTTGCCGGCCGTGACCCGCCCGAAGGGGCGGAACGGGGTCTTGAGAGAGGCGAGTCCCTCCATCGTGGTCTCCGGTCGCGGTGCCTCGTCGCGGGTCGCGAGTCCCCAGCCGGATTCACTGCGGATCGCCACCGAAACCAGGTCGGGCTGGATCTTCTCGGCCGCGTAGGCTGCGGCGACCTTCTCCTGGCTGCGCAGGGCGAACCGGTCGGAGCGCTCCTTGGTGTACGAGGGGAAGCGGTCGTGGATGCGTTCGGCGGTGGCACCCATGTTGAGGGCGTCCTCGCTGACGAGGCGCTCGGACAGGAAGCGCGGGTTCGGGTCGACGCCCGATCCCATCGGGTGGCGGCCCATGTGCTCGACCCCGCCGGCAATGGCCAGGTCGTACGCGCCGAAGCCGATTCCCGCACCCAGCGTGGTGACGGCGGTCATCGCGCCGGCGCACATCCGGTCAATGGCGAATCCGGGCACCGATTTCGGCAGGCCGGAGAGCAGCGCTGCCGTGCGACCGAGGGTGAGACCCTGGTCGCCGGTCTGGGTCGTGGCGGCGATCGCCACCTCATCGATCCGTTCCCCGGGAACCGAAGGGTTGCGCTCCAGCAAGCCGATCATGGCCTTGACCACCAGATCATCCGCCCGGGTGTTCCAGTACATTCCCTTTTCGCCAGCGCGTCCGAACGGGGTGCGAACCCCGTCCACAAACACGACTTCTGCTCTATCGGCCACTTTGCCTCCATCAATCGATCAGGTGTCGGTCGATCCTAAAGGGGCACCCGAGGAGGGTCGAATCGTTGGACGGTTTCTACGAATCTGCTTCCGTTGAGACCTTGGTCGTTTGAAGGACATCCACAAAGGCATCGGCAATACGTTGTGCGGTCACTTCAATCTGCCAGGTGCGAGCGCCCAGATGTGCGAGCGCATCACCGACGGATGCGGGGTCGACGGTCTCCGGCGGCGTCCACGCGACCCGGCGCACGTAATCGGGTGTGACGAGGTTCTCCAGAGGGATGGACAGTTGCTCAGAGACCTCAGTCAGTGCGGCGCGAGCGGCCTTGTAACGCAGATCGGCCTCCGGATTGCGATCGGACCAGGCGCGCGGGGGAGGGAGCAGGTCGCCGTTGCCGCGCAGCGAGGGCAGGTCGGTCGCTGCCAGGCCCGTCTGAATGGCGCCCCACCAGCGATCGAGCTCGGTGCGGCTGGCCCGCCCGCTGAACTCGCGCAGGTCGGCCAGCGCCTGCCGGGTCGCGGGCATGGCCCGTGCGGCCGCGGTGAGCGACGCGTCGGGAACGAGGCGGCCGGGGGAGACGTCCAGATCCTGGGCCAGACGATCGCGGGCCAGCCAGAGCTCTCGGGCGACGGCCAGGCCACGCTGGCTGCGGATGGAGTGCACGCCGGAGAGGCGTCGCCAGGGCTCGGGCCCGACGGGCTTGGCCTCCCGGGCCAGCACCGCAGCGAATTCCTGGGCGGCGATGTCGGTCTTGGAGTCGGCGGCGAGCATGTCGACCATCCGGTCCCGCAGGTCGGGGAGCAGCTCGACGTCGAGGGCGCCGTACACGAGCCAGGCCTCCGGGAGAGGTCGGGTCGACCAGTTCGCGGCGGAGTGTTCCTTGGCCAGGTGGATGCCCAGAAGCTCTTCCACGACCGTGCCGAGGCCCACCCGGGGAATGCCGAGCAGGCGGGCAGCCAGTTCCGTGTCGAAGATGTGCTGGGGGTCGAGGCCCACCTCACGCAGGCAGGCCAGATCCTGGCTGGCGGCGTGGAAGATCCACTCGTCGTCGAGAAGCGCCTCATTGAGTTCGTGGAACTCTCCGATCGCGGGCGGGTCGAACAGGAATGTGCCCGCGCCCCGCCGGTAGATCTGGATCAGATACGCCCGCTGGGAGTAGGTGAAGCCGGACGCCCGTTCCGCGTCGATACCGATCGGCCCCGTGCCGGCGCTGATGGCAGCCGTTGCTGCCAGGTAGGCATCCCGGGTGTCGATTACCTGGTGATCAAGCACGACCGTTGCGGCGTGTGGACAACATGCTGACTCCTTCGCCAGTGGGTGGAAGGCCTGCGAGCATGCAGAGCAGCTCGCCCCATCCTTCGACGTGGGCGGCGAGATTTTCGTCCAGCGGCGTCCACGAGGCACGCAGTTCTATTTGCGCGCCATCGCCCTGCCTGGCAAGTTCGCCGAAGCCTGACGAGATGATCTTAGTCGCCGTGCCTGAGGCCGCGGTGTATCGGGCCCCATGGGCGTCGAGCGCGTCCACCAGCCACGACCAGGCCACGTCGGCGACGAAGGGGTCCAGTCCGATGTCGGTTTCGAGCGGAGCCTGCGCGAAACAGACGACGCGAAACGCCCCGCCCCATTCTTCGGGTTCTTCCGGGTCGTGCAACAGGATGAAGCGCCCCGTGCCCAAATCGGAGTTGCCCCCGTGACGAGCCGGGTTGATATCGGCGGAGTAGGCGACGGCATGCGGGGCGATGTTCGCCGGGGCGGAAATCTCGTTCACCACGAGCTCCGCACGGATGCGTGCACGCTCGATGGATGCGCGGGCAGCGGTGAACTCCGGAGGGAGCGGTTCTCGTGTTTCGGGCACGTCTGCAGACTAGAGTTTTTTCCGTGCAGTGTCGGTCAGGCACGCCGGACAGGGGAGGTAGTCATGCGTGACGGAATGGGTTCAGGGCGGCAGCCAGGACGGATTGTGGCCGTGACCGGGATCGCCGTTGCTGGTGCGGCGGTGATGCTCGGAATCGCGAGCGGCGTTCTCTCGGCCGTGATGGCTCGCCGGATCGTCACGCCCGGGGCTCGGCGCACGGATGATGTGCGAGTCAAGGCCGTCGACCTGGCGGCGGGAACGATCACACTGGCGTCCACGGCGGACTCGGTTCTGCAGGGTGACTACAGCTTCTGGTTCTCGAATGACCGAGGCCATGCGCACCTGGGCGAGGTCCTGCGCCTGACGCCGACCCAGGTGACCCGGCGCATCCTTCGCGTGGACCATGGCGATCTGGCGCGGGCGGAACGCGGCCGGTTCGGCGGGTACTCCTTCCTGGGTCCCTGGGACCTCGGTCTCGACTTCGAGGACGTCGACGTCCCGACCGAGATCGGCGACGCACCGGCCTGGCTGGTCCCCGCGGAGGAACCCGACGGACGCTGGGTGATCCAGGTGCACGGGCGCGGTGTGGCGCGGCAGGAGACCCTGCGCGCGACGCCGGTCTTCCGAGAGGCGGGATTCACGTCCCTGCTGGTGTCCTACCGCAACGACGGGGAAGCCCCCCGGAGCGGCGACGGCCGGTATTCCCTCGGAGACGCGGAATGGCGGGACGTCGATGCGGCCATCGGCTTCGCCGTCGCTCGCGGGGCGACCGAGATCGTGCTGATGGGCTGGTCCATGGGCGGGGCCATCGTGCTGCAGACGGCGACGCGGTCCACGCTCCGCGACCGCATCGTCGGTGTTGTGCTCGACTCGCCCGTGATCGACTGGGCGGATGTCGCGCGGTTCCACGGCGGACTGCTCGGACTCCCGGCGGTCGTCTCGAGTGGCGCCCTGGAGGTGCTGGGGCGACGGTGGGGCGGGATCTTCACCGGGCAGACCGAACCGATCGACTTCCGCCGCCTCGACTTCGTCACGCGCGCGGCCGAGCTGGAACTGCCGGTGTTGCTCATGCACAGCGACGACGACGGGTTCGTGCCCGCCGACGGCTCCCGCAGCCTGGCCGGGCGCCGCCCCGACATCGTGACGTTTCTGCCGTTCGCGGTGGCGCGGCACACGAAGCTGTGGAACTACGACCGCGACGGTTGGAATCAGGCCATCACGAACTGGCTGGCCGAGATCGCTCCCACCGGGCGTACAGCGCGCCCTGATCATCCAGCAGGAGCTGTCGCAGACTGAACCCCGTCGCGACGGGCCGCGCCGACTCGAGGAGACCGCGGGCGCCGAGCACGATCTGGGGACTCGTGGACAGGCAGAGTTCGTCCACCAGGTCCGCTGCGAAGAACTGCCCGGCCAGCAGGGGGCCGCCCTCGCAGACGATCCGGGTGAGGCCGAGGCTGCCCAGGGCCGCGACGACGGTGGCGGGAGTGAGCGTGCCGTCCTGGTCCTCGAGCGGCACGATCACCGCTCCGGACCCGGCCGTCGTGGCCTGCGCGCGGGCGACAGCGGCCCGCGGACAGAGCACGTAGACGCGCTGACTGCGGTCAGCTTCGGTGCCGGCCCGTGGCGCGAGTCGGTGCCCGGCGAGGTCTCCGCTGGCCGTGACGACGGCCAGGGAAGCGCGTGCCGGGATGACGTAGCCCTCCGCACGGACGCTGCCGGCGCCGATCAGGACCACGTCGGCGAGTTGCCGGATCACGCCCAGGATGCGACGGTCCAGCCGGCTCGACAACGAATCCGAGGTGTTGTCGGAGCCGGTGACGCTGCCGTTCAGGCTGGCAATCATGTTGACCCTCAGGTAGGGGCCGGGTTTCGGGGCGTAGCGGAGGAGAAGCCAGTCCCGACTGGCTGGATCGAGCCCGTCGATCGTCCGTGAGAGGCCGGCTGCGTCATCGCCGCAGGCCTGTCCCTCCGACTGCGGAAAGACCCAGGTCAGGGTCACGCAGTGCCCTCGCGCAGGCGGCGTTTGGTGCGCGCGAGCATGGCGGTCATGCCGCGGATGCGCAGGGGCGACACGGCCTTCGTCAACCCGATCGTGTTCGGGTAGTCGTCCGGCACGTCGAGCACCTCCTGGCGGCTGAGACCGTCCAGCCCCTGGGCGAGGATCGAGGCGAAGCCCCGGGTCGTCGGTGATTCCCGCGGAGCGGTCGCGTGGAGATGAACGGCGCAATCGTCGTCGACCTCCACGAATATGAAGACCGGGGATTGGCATTCCACGACCCGTTCCAGCAGGTCCGGGTGATCCGCGTAGCGGGGCGGAAGAGCAGGCAGCTCGTCCGCGAACTCGAGCAACAGAAGCAGCCGGTCCGGTTCCTCGAGTTCGAGGAATTCGTCACGGATCTCGGCCAGTTTCGCGGGCAATTCGGTGGCAGTCATCGAGACTCATTCTGCCATGCGCCGGATCAGGGGTGACGGCACGGAACAGAGACGATGGTGCGCGGCTCGGCCACCTCCGGCCCGTCGAGGTAGGACTCCCAGGGTGGCCCGGTCGCCTCCCAACCGTGCTCGGCGAGCCAGGCATCCGCAGCCCTGTAGGCACCGACGACACCCTGATACGGGCCGATGTGCACGACCTGCACGGCGGTGCCGTCGGGAAGGGATGAGGGGACCACCCGTCCGGACGGCTCCACCGGCACGCTGGTCGGGAAACCCGCTTCGATCTGAAGGCCCTCCGGCGTGGGAACATAGCAGCCGAACGGCATCCCGGTCGGTTTGAGTCCCCGGGTGCCCAGCACAGTCAGGACCTCGCCGAAGGCCGCGCCCAGGAACACGGGGACGTCCGTCTCCGGCACCAGCCCTCGAACGACCGCCGTATGCTGCTCACGCAAATCGACCTGTTCGATGGCGTAGTCCATGAGCGCCATAGTGCCTGCGGAGGGTGCCCACGTCCAGTCTGCGACGGGGCGCAGGTGCGGCTCAGCGGCGGCTCAGCGCGGGGCGGGCGCCGCACCCGGTTCGGTGCCCAGCACGATCGGAACGTGCACGGCGTTGCCCCATTCGGTCCAGGACCCGTCGTAGTTGCGCACGCCCTCGAATCCGAGCAGGTGCGTCAGGACGAACCAGGTGTGGCTGGAACGCTCACCGATCCGGCAGTACGCGATCACGCTGTCACCGTCGGACAGCCCGGCTTCGTCCCGGTAGATGGCGTCGAGCTCCTGGCGGGTGCGGAACGTGGCATCCGGTGCCGCGGCGCGGGCCCACGGCACAGATGCCGCCGACGGGATGTGGCCGCCGCGTAAAGCACCCTCCTCCGGATAGGCGGGCATATGGGTGCGTTCGCCGGTGTACTCCTCAGTGGAGCGCACGTCGATCAACGGGTTGCCGAAGTGGGCGAGGACATCCTCCCGGAAGGCCCGGATGGGGGCGTCGTTGCGTTCGACGACCGGGTACTCGGCCGGTGTGATCACGGGCTTGTCCCGGGTGAGCCCGCGTTCCTCGGCCACCCACTTCTCTCGGCCGCCGTCGAGCAGGCGCACATCCTCGTGGCCGAACAGCGTGAACACCCACAGCGCGTAGGCCGCCCACCAGTTGTTCTTGTCACCGTAAATGACCACGGTCGTGTCGCGGGAGATGCCCTTGGCGCCGAGCATGGCGGCGAAGGCTGCGCTGCCGATGAAGTCCCGTTCCACCGGGTCGTTGAGGTCGGTGTGCCAGTCGATCTTGACGGCTCCCGGGATGTGACCGGTTTCGTAGAGCAGCACGTCCTCGTCCGATTCCACCACCGCGAGGCCGGGGGTGCCGAGGTGCTGCTGCAACCACTCGGTCGTCACCAAACGCTCGGGGTGCGCGTAGGCGGTGAACTTCTCTGCCGGATCGAGATCAACGGGCATGGGGGAAACCTCCTGGGAGCGTCCGATGGACATCGGATCAAATGTGCGCGGTTTAGGCTGTTTACCGGCCCGCTTTTCGAATCTACGCGGTATGGGTCCTGATCGCATCCGCGGTCGAGCTTCAACGATGATGCGCCGAGTGCGGCCAGCGTCCGACACAGAGAACCGGGTATTCCAGCATGGCTCCACAGGCCCTCAGCCAGGTGCAACGATTGGCCGACCGTTCCCCGAGCATCACCGGGCCGGAGATCGTGGCCGAGCTGGTTCCGCCGCCCCAGTTCGAGCACGCCTCCTTCGAGTCCTATCGACCCGACCTGAACTTCCCCTCGCAGCTCGAGGCCGTGGAACGACTGAACACCTTCGCCGGCGCCTGGTCGCCCCAGCGTCCCAGCGGCTTCTTCTCCCGCACCCGCAAGCCCAAGGCGGAGCTGCCGGGCATCTACCTGGACGGCGGCTTCGGCGTGGGCAAGACCCATCTGCTGGCCGCCCTCTGGCATGCTGCTCCGGGGCCGAAGTACTTCGGCACCTTCATCGAGTACACCGCGCTCGTCGGCGCGCTCGGCTATGCGGCCACCGTCAAGCAGCTCTCCGGCGCCCGTCTGATCTGCATCGACGAGTTCGAACTCGACGACCCGGGCGACACCATGCTGATGACCCGGCTGCTGGGTGAGCTGGTGGCCTCGGGCACCCGGGTCGCAGCCACCTCCAACACGCCGCCGAACTCGCTCGGCGAGGGCCGTTTCGCCGCGATCGACTTCCTCCGGGAAATCCAGGCCATGTCCGCCAACTTCGAGATCGTGCGCATCGACGGTCTCGACTACCGGCGACGGGACATCGAGGGCCACGCCATCGCCGTGCCTCGGGACGAACTCGATCAGATGGTGCCCGCACTGCTCGAGCGCGGCTCCATGGTGACCCGGGATGATTTCGGCAGCCTGATCCGTCATCTGAGCACGGTGCATCCGTCGAAGTACATCAAGATGATCCAGGGAATCGACGTCATTGCCCTGACGGACGTGTACCTGCTGACCGACCAGACGGATGCGCTCCGGCTGGTGGCCTTCATCGACCGGGTCTACGACGCGGAGATTCCGATCATCGCCAACGGGCAGCCCCTGAACGAGGTTTTCGACGCGGAGATGCTCTCCGGCGGTTACCGCAAGAAGTACCAGCGGTCCCAGTCCCGGCTCGTGGCGCTGACCACGGGCGAGCTGCCGCCGCACGACTGAACGGCCGTGCCCGTGTGGTCCGCCCGCAGGAAACGCGATGTTAACACCGGCGCGGAGCGCGTAACGCGGTCGAAACCTCCGTGCGCACTCGCCGAAACCTGACAACTCCAAACTAACTCTGTACCCGCCGAGACACGATCTACTGCTCACCCTGTGCACGTCGACGGCACTCACTGTTAGTTAGAGAGAGGTAACCATACCCATGGTTGAACTGTCAGTCCTGTTGGACGCCACAACTGATGAAATAGCTCTGAATCTCAATTCCCTGTGGCTTCTCGTCGCGGCAGCCCTCGTGCTCCTGATGACTCCCGGTGTCGCGTTCTTCTACGGCGGCATGGTCAAGGCCAAGAGCGTTATCAGCATGATGATGATGAGCTTTGGCGCGATGGGCGTCGTCGGGGTGCTCTGGGTGCTCTACGGCTACGGTCTCGTCTTCGGACCGCCGCTGATCCCCGGCTTCCTCGGCAACCCGTCCGAACTGCTCGGTCTCTCGGGACTCCTCGGTGCCGGCGAAGACGGCTCCCTCTCGCCCGACCTGAACGGCCTGGCGTTCGCCGGCTTCCAGGCCACGTTCGCCATCATCACCGTCGCCCTGATCTCCGGAGCCATCGCCGACCGCGCGAAGTTCGGCGCCTGGCTGATTTTCGCCGCCGTCTGGTCGACGCTGGTCTACTTCCCGGTCGCGTACTGGGTCTTCAACCTTGCCGACGGCTGGGCTCCCGCAGCCCTCGGAGTCAACGACTTCGCCGGTGGCACCGCCGTGCACATCAACGCCGGTGCAGCCGGTCTGGCTCTCGCCCTGGTCCTCGGCAAGCGGGTGGGCTTCAAGAAGGGCATCTCCAAGCCGCACAACGTGCCGCTCACCCTGCTCGGCGCGTCGCTGCTCTGGTTCGGCTGGTTCGGCTTCAACGCCGGTTCCGAAGCCGCCGTCGACGGCATCGCCGCCCTCGCCTGGATCAACACGCTCGTCGCTCCCGCCGCCGGTATTCTCGGCTGGCTCATCGTCGAGAAGATCAAGGACGGCAAGCCCACGTCGATCGGTGCCGCATCGGGTGCCGTCGCCGGACTCGTCGCCGTCACCCCGGCCTGTAACATCCTCACCCCGTTCTGGGCCATCGTCCTCGGTGTTCTCGTCGGCGCGGTGTGTGCGGTTGCCATCGACCTGAAGTTCAAGTGGGGCTTCGACGACTCGCTCGACGTGGTGGGCATCCACCTCATCGGCGGCATGATCGGAACGCTCTACATCGGCATCTTCGGTTCGGGGATCGGCCTGCTCGACACCGGCAGCCTCAACCAGCTGTGGGTGCAGTTCGTCGCCGCTTTCGGTATCGCGATCTTCTCCTTCGTGATGGCGTACGGCATCGGCTGGGTCATCCAGAAGACGATCGGTTTCCGCATCAACAACGAGGACGAGGTGGCCGGAGTGGACACCATCGTCCACGGTGAAGAGGGCTACGCGCTCGACGCCGTCTAACGACACACCATCCGGGCCGGTCCAGCCGGACCGGCCCAGCCGGACCGGCCCAGGCGCAGGCGGTGGGCGCATCCGGTCGAATCGGATGCGTCCACCGCCTGTGTGCGTGCCGGGGCCACGTCGGGCCGAGGGAGGTGCTTCGGAGCCGAACCTTGACGCGTTCCGGGCGGCAGGCCACACTGACACAACTTGTCGGGGACCCGAAGCCCGCAAGGAGAACCCTGCCAGGCCCTCGGTGGCTGAGAGCCTGGCAGGGTTCTGTTCTCCCGGTGCGCTCCGTTCCTGACTGCCGCGAGCGACCACCCGTCGGGGTGTGCCTACTCGGTATAGGACGAGCTCGACAACGCTTTCGCCTTCAGAGACTCGAATTCGGCCGGCGAGATCGTCCCGGCATCGAGAAGGGCCTTCGCCCGGCTGATCTCCTCGCTGGCACCGGAACCGGTTCGAGCGACACTGCGGATGTAGTCGTCGGTCTCGGCCTGGTACTGCCTGGACTCCCGGGAACTGCGTTCCGCCATGCCCTGGCCGCGGGCGATCACGTAGATCAGCACCGTGAGGAAGGGAACGAAGAACAGGAAGAGGAACCAGGCCGCCTTCGCCCAGCCGTTGAGCTGCCGATCACGGAACAGATCGAACACAACGGCGAAGAGGGCGAAGAAATAGGAAATGATCGCGAAGGTCCAGAAGAAGAACCAGATCGTTCCCCACAGGTTTTCCCAGAAGTCCATGGCACTTTCTCCTCATCTGCGGGCCTTGCTGTTTTCGAGCGCCGAGCGCCGAGCACGCCAGCGGGTGGCGTGTGCCACCGTCATACGTCCGAGGGGCAGAGCCACCGTCACCCGAACCGGGTGAATTCGGCGTGCTCTATCCGCCGATAGTGCAGAGAGCTAGGGTGACCCTGCCGACCGACCACCCAGGGCCGCGAACGGAGGACGTGTCTCGATGACTGTGCATCGGGTACCAGCCAGCTTCGCGCCGGGAACGACCCGGGTGTTCGGAACCCAGCCGTTCGGAACCCAGCCGTTCGGAACCCACCCGCTGGGAGTCGAATCGCAGATTCCGGCACCCGCCGCGACGGAGGTGGATCGGCCCCGGCTCGACGGAGCATTCCATCGTCTCTGCGCCGGCGAGGTGCGGTGCGTCGGTGTGTGGGCGCCGGCCGGTGCCGGCAAGACGACCCTGTTGGCGGCGTGGGCCCGTCGACTCCGCCGAGCAGGGGAGTCGGTGACGTGGTTGCGCGCCCCGGATCCGGCGGACCTCCGTCCCGCGGATGTCTGGCAGCGGGCCGAGCAGGGTGCGCCGACCCCGTCGGTGTCAGGCGACGGGGGGAACGCGTACGTGTTCGTCGATGACTTCGACCTGCGCAGCGCCGAACAGCCGGGGCTGCTGGGAGAGTGGGTCGCCTCGGTGCAGGACGGCATCCGGGTCGTGGTCGCCGGACGCTCCCGGCCGGGTGCGGGAATGACCCCCCTGCGTGCCTGCGGCGCGATGGTCGACCTGGCGCCCGGGCAGCTGGCATTCGACCGGAGAGAGTTGCTGGCGCTCGCGGCCGGGCATCGGATGGTGCTGACCCAGCAGGAGGTAGACATCCTGATGCACCGAACCGCAGGATGGGCCACCGGTCTGGCGGTGATCGTTCCGAGTCTCGGGGTCGGCGCAGACTCCGCCCGGAGGATACGGGGTTTCGACGGTGACGACCCCGGGGTGGCCGGGTTCCTGCGCGAGGAGATCGTCGCCGGGTGGACCGACACTGATCGGGATACGGTGCTGGGCGCCGCCGTTCGGGACCTGGTCACAGTCGATCTGGCCGTCCACGTGACACATCGAACGGATGCCGGAGCGGTGCTGGATCGGCTGGCCGGGCAGGGGGCCCTGATCACCAGGGAGGACACGGACGGGTATCGCATCCACCCGATCCTGCTGGCCTACCTGCAATCCGAGGCGCGGAGGCACGATGCCGGGGCTGCCGCGGGGGCGCACGAGCGCGCCTCCCGCTGGTTCGCGCGTCGCGGCGAGGGAGGTGACGCCCTCGAACAGGCTCTGGAGTCCCGGCTGCCCCGCCTCATCGCCGAAATGCTCGACACCTTCGGTCTCGACCTCGTGCTCCGGGGAACGCCTGACCTCGTGGTCAGGGCGCTGGAAGGGCAGGCTGCGCTCGTCGAGGGCGAGGCGGAGCCCGCGGCGTCGACCCTGCGGCTGCTCCTGGAGGCACCGTACTTTCCCGACCGAGCGCAGGCCCGGCACCTGCTGACGGGGCTCGGGTCGGTCCGGCCCGGCTCGCCGGCGTGGCCGAGCGGGAACCGGGCGCAGACCTGGACCGCCGTGATCGCTGCGCTGACCGCGTTCCGCGCCGACAGCGACGACGAGATCCGGACCGGTCTGTCCGCGCTGCGCGCTGCCCGTGACGGTCCGGGGTGTCTGCCCCACCTCGGCGTCGACCTGCTGGTCACCACCGCCGAGGCCTGGTGTCACGCCGGTCTGGGCGCGGCGGAGCAGGCCGAGACTGGGCTGCGGGAGGTGGCCGTGAGTGCCCGGAATGCCGGCTACCAGTGGTTGTTCCTGCTGGCCGGTGACCTCGGCGCCACATCGGCGGCCCGCCGGGGTGACTGGAGGCGTGCCGGCCGGATCGACGAGCAGGTGGCCCGGGCCACGGCGGCCTCGACGCGACTCATGATGGGTGCCGGAGCAGCCGAGCCGGGGGAACCGTTCGACCGGGCGGCGGCCCGCGCCTGGGTCTCCCACCAGCAGCGTCGGTATGAGCGGTGCGACCCGCTGGACACGAGCATGCTCGCGAGGATTGTGGCGGCGGACCCGCTGATGGCCGATCACGGGCTCATCGTGCCCGCGCAGGCTCTGCTCACACTGGCGGAGATGGAGGAAGGCCCGAGGCCGCGCTCGGCGCTCGAGAGCATGAATGGGCTCCTGCGGGAAGCCGCCGACGCCCAACCGCGCGTGCTCAGCCTGTGCTGCCTTCCCTGGTTTGATCTGACCTGTCTGCTTGACGGCCGGACGGAGGCCGCACGCGTGGCCATGCTGGTGGACACCGTGCTGGGGACGGATTCGCTGGAGGCCGTGCTGCTCCGTTTTCTCGCGAATCCGCCCGCGCGGGACGACCGCGGCGGCGGCAGCCGGCTCGCGGCAGCCGCCACCCCGGCCGGCCGGTGCTGGCGCGGATCCACGCTCGTGAGTGCCTGGATCGTGCTCGCCGGGATCGCCGCGGAGAGGGACCGCCCGGCCGAAGCGGATGCCCGCCTGGTACGGGCGCTGCGCCTGGCCGAACGGCTGCGCGTCGAGCGGGCCTTCCTGGGGGTCGGCAGGCTCGGGGTGGCCCTCCTCGAGGCGAGGATCGGGCGGCTGGGAGACCTGGACGGCTTCGCCCGCCGGATTCTCAGCCGTTCGGCGCCGGCGCCGGGGACGTCCCACCCGGGGCACACCGCGATGCGCACCGTGGGTCACACCCAGGTGCTCACCGAACGAGAACGGGAGCTGTTGCGGGAGTTGCCGTTCCACCAGACCATCGCGGACATCGCCCGCAAACACAGTGTCAGCGCCAACACCGTCAAGACCCATCTGCGCAACATCTACCGGAAGCTCGAGGCCACGGACCGGGCGCGGGCCTGCGCCATCGCGCAGGAGCGCGGTCTCCTCTGACCAACCAGTAGGATTCGAGGGTCTCGTGACCCGCGCGTCGCGGCACGAGGCCACGCGCATGATCGTCGTGTGCCGGCGGAACGGAAGGACCCCATGTTCGAATTCCTGCTCAGCCCCATCCCCGGCCTCATCACGCTGGGAATCGTCGTCTTCCTGATCGGCCTGATCTACGCCAAGAGCGTCTACAAGAACGCGGGGCCGGACGAGGCCCTGGTGATCACCGGCAAGAAGTCGAAGAAGACCATCGTCGACGGCGCCACCCTCGAGGAATCCGGGCAGCGCGTCGTGCATGGCCAGGGCGTGTTCATCACCCCGTTCTTCCAGAAGGCGTTCAAGATCAGCCTCCGCAGTCGCGCGATTGAGATCACGGCCGTCGCCCAGGACCAGAACGGCGTGACCCTGACCGTGGAAGCCGTCGCGATCGTGAAGGTCGGCGACGACCCGGCGGCCATCCGGGCCGCGGCGCAGCGGTTCCTCGGCCAGGACAAGAACATCGACGGCTTCGCGCAGGAAGTGCTGTCGGGATCCCTGCGGTCGTCGATCGGTGGCACGAACGTGATGACCATCATCCAGAAGCGCGATGAGCTCGGCTCCTCCGTGCTGGCCACCGCTCGGGAGTCTCTGGCCAACCAGGGCGTCGACGTGGACTCATTCGAGATCAAGGGCATCACCGACGAGAACGACTACATCCGCGACCTCGGCCGCGCCGAGCAGGCCAAGGTGCGGCGTCAGGCCGAGGTTGCCGAGCACGCAGCCAACCGGGAAGCCCAGGAGGCCGCCATCCTCGCCGAGCAGGCCATCGCCGAGGCGCAGAACACGCTCGCGCTGCGCAAGGCCGCCCTGCAGCTGGACACCGATAAGGCGGCTGCCGAAGCCGCCGCGGCCAAGCCGCTGGCCGAGGCGAAGGCCCAGCAGGCCATCGTGCAGGAGCAGGAGCTGACCGCTCAGCGCCGTGCGTCGCTGCGCAAGGCTGAGCTGGAGTCCGAGGTCAACGCCATCGCCGACGCCGACGCATACCGCATCCGGGTGACGGCGATCGCTGCGGCCGAGGCCGCTGTGGCCGGCGCGAACGCCGACCGCGACAGCCGGATCGCCAACGCCGAGGCCCTCCGGGCGGAGGGTCAGGCCGAGGCCGATGCGATCCTCGCCCGGGGTACCGCGGAGGCGACCGCCACCCGGCTGTCCGCCGAGGCCGTCGCCGAGCAGAGCGAGGCGCTGATCCAGCTGCGCATGGTGGAGATGTTGCCCGAGATCGCCCGCGAGCTGGCCGCCCCGATGTCGAACATCGACAACCTGACGGTCATCTCCACGGATGGCGCCAGCCAGCTGACCAAGAACGTCGCCTCGGGCTTCACCGAGGTCGACGGGGTGCTCAAGTCCACCATGGGAATCGGCATCCGCGAGATGCTCGGCAACCTCGTCGGAGGCGCCGCCGCCGGTGCCGCCGCGGCGAAGGTCGCCAACCCGGTGCCCTCGCTCACGACCGCCCAGCAGGCCGACGTCGACCACGCCCTGGCCGCTCCGGCCGTCGAGGCGTAGCGCGGCCCGGTATCGGTTCGGGCCGCGCAGGAGCTAGACGGAGACGGCCGCTCGGGCCGCCTTCACCAGGTCGGCGCAGCGTTCGCCGATCATCATCGTGGTGATGTTCGGGTTCACCGTGACCAGTTCGGGCATCACCGAGGCGTCGGCCACCCGCAGCCCGGTGACGCCCTTGACCCGCAACTGCGGGTCGAGGGGCGAACCGGCGTCGGCCTCCGCGCCCATGCGGACGGTTCCGGCGGGGTGGTACACGGTGTTGTGGGTCTTCCGGATGTAGTCGGTGATCTCGGCATCCGTCTGCACCGCGTCACCGGGGTAGAGCTCGGCGCCGGCCCACTCGGCCATGGCCGGCTGCGCCACGATCTCGCGGGCCTTGCGGATGCCGGCCACCATGACCCGCATGTCGTGCGGGTCGGTGAAGTAGCGCGGATCCACCAGCGGCTTGTCGCGGTAGTCGCTGCTGCGCAGCCGGATCGTGCCGCGGGACCGGGCGTGGGTGACGTTCGGGGTCAGGCAGAAGCCGTTCTCCGTGGTCGGGTAGCCGTGGCGGGCCGTGTGCATGTCGAAGGGCACGGAACCGTAGTGGAACATCAGGTCCGGGCGGTCGAGGCCCTCTTCGGTGGTCGTGAAGATGCCGATCTCCCACCACTGGGTGGACGTCTCCGTCATGGGCTTCTTCGCTTCCCACTGGATGACGCCTTCGGGGTGGTCCTGCAGGTTCTCACCGACGCCGGGCGAGTCCACGAGCACCGGGATGCCGTGCTCCCGGAGGTGCGCGTCCGGGCCGATCCCGGAGAGCATCAGCAGCTTGGGCGAGTCGATCGCGCCGGCCGAGAGGATGACCTCGTGCCGGGCGGTCAGCCGGTGCGTCTTGCCGAACGCGGCGTCCACGACGTCGACGCCGGTGCAGCGCCGGTTCTCGTCGAAGACCAGCTTGCGCGCCCGCAGGTCGGTCAGCAGGGTAAAGTTGCCCCGCTGCATGATCGGATGGATGTAGGACACCGACGACGACGCCCGGGTGCCGTCCGCCTGGCGGTTGATCTGGAAGAAGTTGGCGCCGTTGACGACCGTGCTGCCGTCGTTGAATCGGGCCCGCGGGATGCCGGCCTGCTCACAGGCGTCGAGGAGCGCGATCCCGGCCGGGTCGGTCGCGGGCACGTTCATCAGGTGCACGGGGCCGTCATGGCCGTGGTGGGCATCCGTGTCCTCGTTGGTCTCCAGCCGGGTGAACAGCGGCAGGATGCTGTCGGCCTCCCACCCGGCGGCGCCGTGCTTTCCGGCCCACTCGTCCAGGTCTTCCCGGGGTGCCCAGAAGGCGATGCAGGAGTTGTGGCTCGAGCAGCCGCCCAGCACCTTGGCGCGGGCGTGGCGCATGAAGGAGTTGCCGTTCTGCTGCGGTTCGATGGGGTAGTCCCAGTCGTAGCCGGATTCCAGCAGTTCCATCCACCGGTCCAGCTGCAGGATGGCGTCGACGCCGCGGTCGTCCGGGCCGGCCTCCACCAGCGCGACCTGCACCTCCGGATCCTCGCTCAGCCGGGCGGCGACGGCGGCTCCCGCGGAGCCGCCGCCGATCACGATGTAGTCGAATTCCGTGTTCGTCAGTTCAGTCGTCATGAGAGTGTTCCCTTTCTCGCCGGGGGTTACCGGGCCGCGAACCAGCCGGTGACCTGCGGGGCTGTGTTCTGGTAGATGTGCTTGGTCTCCTGGTATTCGGCCAGGCCGGCCGGGCCGAGCTCCCGGCCCGTGCCGGACTGGCCGTATCCGCCCCACTCCGCCTGCGGCAGGTACGGGTGGAAATCATTGATCCAGACGGTGCCGTGGCGCAGGAGCTTCGCGACGCGCTGCGCCCGGCCGGCATCCTGGGTCCAGACCGCACCGGCGAGGCCGTAAACGGTGTCATTGGCGATATTCACGGCGTCGGCCTCGGTGCGGAAGGTCTCCACGGTGACGACGGGGCCGAACGCCTCGTCGACGACCACGGACATCCCTCGGCGCACCTGATCGAGCACGGTCGGGGTGTAGTAGAAGCCCTTCTCCAGGTCGCCCGTGCCCCAGGTGCCGCCGCAGCGCAGCCGGGCACCCTCGGCGAGGCCCTTGTCGACGTAGGCGGTGACCTTGTCGCGGTGTGCGGCGGAGATCAGCGGGCCGGTTTCGGCGTCGGGGTCGAACGGACCGCCCAAGCGGATCTGATCGGCACGGCGCACGAGTTCGTCGACGAACCGCTCCGCGATTGATTCCTCCACAACGAGGCGCGACCCGGCCGAGCAGACCTGGCCCGAGTGCACGAAGGCGCCGTTGAGGGCGTTGTCCACGGCGGCGTCGAAGTCCGCGTCCGCGAAGATGACGTTCGGGTTCTTGCCGCCGAGCTCGAGGGCGACCTTCTTGACCGTGCCGGCGGCCGCGGCCGCGATCAGCTTGCCCGTGGCCAGGCCACCGGTGAAGGAGACCAGGTCGACGTCGGGATGGCTGGACAGCGGTGCCCCGGCGACCGGCCCGGCGCCGAGCACCAGGTTGGCGACGCCGTGCGGCAGCCCGAGATCGTCGAGCAGCCGCATCATCAGGATGGAGGTGTGCGGGGTGAGCTCGCTGGGCTTGAGGATGAAGGTGTTGCCGGCGGCGAGGGCCGGGGCGATCTTCCAGGCGGCCTGCAACAGCGGGTAGTTCCAGGGCGCGATCAGACCGCAGACCCCCACCGGCTCGTGCACGATGCGGCTGAGCACGCTCTCGTCCCCGGCGTCCACGATCCGGCCGGCGTCCTGTCCGGCGAGCTTGCCGAAGTAGGTGAAGCAGTTCGCGATGTCGTCGATGTCGATCTCGCTCTCGACCAGGCGCTTGCCGGTGTCCAGCGTTTCGGCCCGGGCGAAGGCGGCCTTCCGGTCCCGGAGGCCGGCGGCCACGCGGAGTAGGAAATCGCCGCGCTCGGGTGCGGGCGTGGTGGGCCAGGTTCCCGTGTCGAAGGCGGTGCGGGCCGCGCGGATGGCGGTCTCGACATCCGTCGTCGTCGCCTCGGACACGGTGCCGACGGGCGCGCCGTCCGCGGGGCAGGTGATCTGCCGGGTGCCTCCGTCGGAGGCGGCTACCCAGGCTCCGTCGATGAAAAGTGTCGTGGTGCTCACTGTGTTACCTCTTCCGACTCGAAGTCGGCTTCCCAATTGTCTTTGGCCAGGTGATCGTCTGCCACCAGGGTGTTGCCGCCGGGGTTTTCCCGGTTCAGATGCAGGAAGTCCAGGTGCGTCTCGTAGTGGTCGAGAACGTCCGTGATGACCTGCTCCTTGTTGTAACCCATCAGGTCGTAGCCGTGGCTGCCCTCCAGGGAGAACACCTCCATGCGGCAGTACTTGGCACCCGAGGACGCCGAGCGGACCGCATACGTCGGAGTGTCGTACTGCACGGGGTAGATCTGATACTTGAATCCGCGCTCATCGCCCATTCCGACGAGCAGGTCGAGGTGCGGAATCCGCAGCCCCTCCACCACACCCTGGCTGAGGGAGACGTCGGCACCCTGGGTGACCAGTTCGTCGTGCACGTCCTGCAGGGCGGGCTGGGCCACCTCGGCCGCGAATCGTTCGGCCTGGCGCTGGCCGGGATAGGTCATGGCACGGGAGAGACGGTGCCGCCAGTTGCGGCCGCGGGCCGTGTCCGCCGACCGGCCCGACAGCAGTCCGGGCAGGCTCTGCCGGTAGCTGTCGGTGAGCGACTGTTCGACCCGGAGAGCTTTGTACAGGCCCAGCATGATGAACAGAAGCACGGCCGAGAACGGCAGCCCCATGATGATGGTCGCGTTCTGCAGGGTCGGGATGCCGCCCACCAGCAGCATGGACAGCGTCAGCACGCCCGTGGTGACCGCCCAGAACAGGCGCAGCCACTTCGGGCCGTCGGAATCGGCATCCTTCAAGTGCGAGGTGAAGTTCGCCATCACCAGGGCACCGGAATCGGCGGAGGTGACGTAGAACAGCAGCCCGGTGAAGGTGGCGACCGCGGCGCTGAACGGCGCTGCGGGGAACTCGGCCAGCAACGAGTAGAACCCCCGCTCGGGCGAATTCATGGCGACGTCGCCGAAGCCGGCGTCGCCGCCGATGACGATGGCGAGGGCGCTGTTCCCGAAGACGGAGATCCAGATCAGGATGAATGCGAAGGGGATGATCATCGTGCCGGCGACGAACTCGCGGATGGTCCGTCCGCGTGAGATGCGGGCCAGGAACAGCCCGACGAACGGCGCCCAGGCGATCCACCAGGCCCAGAAGAAGAGCGTCCAGCCGTTCATCCAGGCATCCGGGCGATCGTAGGCGAAGGTGTCCAGGGTCATGCCCGGGAACCGGCTCAGTGTGTCGCCGATGTTCTGCACGATGGCGTCGAGCAGAAAACTGGTATTGCCCACGATCAGCACGAACAGCATCAGGCCCACGGCCAGGATGACGTTCAGCTCGGACAGTCGACGGATTCCCTTCTCCACGCCGGAGAGCACGGAGATCGCGGCCATGGCGACCGATAGCAGGATCAGGGAACCCTGCACCCAGACGTTCTCCGGCATGTCGAACATGAAGGTCAGACCGTAGTTCAACTGCACCACGCCGATTCCGAGCGACGTGGCGATGCCGAAGATGGTGCCGAGAACCGCGGCGATGTCGACCGCGTGGCCGATCGGCCCGTGGATTCGCTTGCCGAAGATCGGGTACAGGGCCGAACGGATACTCAGGGGCAGGTTGTGCCGGTAGGCGAAATACCCGAGGGCAAGCCCCATCAGGGCGTAGAGCGCCCAGCCGGTGATCCCGTAGTGGAACAGGGTCCAGACCATGGCCTGGCGTGCCGCTTCCACGGTGCTGCCGTCACCGGTGGGTGGCGCCAGGTACTGGCTGACGGGTTCGGACACCGAGAAGAACATCAGGTCGATGCCGATTCCGGCCGCGAACAGCATGGCCGACCAGGTGAACAGGCTGAATTGGGGTCGGGAATGGTCGGGGCCGAGCCTTGTTTTGCCGACGCGGGAGATGGCCGCGCCAAGCACGAAGATCACCACGAGGGTGACGATCAGGAAGTAGTACCAGCCCAGATTCGTGGAGACCCAGGTCACGACGGAGCCGATGACCTGGTCGGCGTTCTCGGGCAGGAGGATGGCCCACAGGGCGATGATGATGACGCCGGCGGCGGAGCCGGAGAAGACGGTCTTGTTCACCCGGGTGGCGGCGGGTACCGGGGGGAGGCCAGTGGTGCTGGTGGTGTCGGTTCCTGTGATGCCTGTTCCTGTGGCGCCTGTCGGGCTTGGGCCGGGATCGGACCGGCCCGGGGCAGGGGGAATGGAAGGGGGCAGTTCGGCCATGGTTTCGCGCGTCCTTATCGGGTGACGGGTAGTCCGGGGCGGGGGTGTGCGCAGTCGTGCGCGGGGGATGAGCAGCAATCCACAGGGCTCAAGGAACTGTCGCCTCCATCGTGGATAGCGGGTCCTGGCCGTCCTCATCCGAGGAAGGTGACAATTGGCTGACCCTCCATAATGGGGGGTATGACGGCGGAACCCCGCATCCGCTGCCAGCAAAAACGCAGGTTCAGCGGTATTTCCGGTCCAGGAAAGGCTTCGCGTCAGTGGGGTGGAACCGGTTCCCGGGCGAGTAGCATTAACCCGCACGGAGTTCCTCAGGGTGCTCGGTGCAGCACGCTGAGCAAGGGAGAGTTCCAGATGACGGATGCCGCGATGGACCCGATCTCGGCGGTCGCGCCCCGGCTCGCGGGGCGGGACTCCTCCAGCCAACGCTGGTCGAATCTGATGTTCCTGCACTGGCGCGTGGACGCAGACCTCGTGGCACCCCTGTTGCCGGAGGGTCTCGTTCCGGACGAATTCGACGGAACCAGCTGGGTCGGGTTGATTCCGTTCGTGCTCGACCGCGCCACCGTCTTCGGTAGCCCGCCCATCCCGTATTTCGGCACCTTCGTCGAGGTGAACGTGCGCCTGTACGCGGTCGACGCGAATGGTCACCGCGGCGTTGTCTTCGTCTCCCTGGAAGCTTCCCGCCTCGCGGCCGTGCTGGCCGCCCGGGCGCTCTTCTCGATCCCGTACATGTGGTCGCGCACCCGGCTCGAGGTCGTGTCGGGGGAGTACCACTACACCTCCCGTCGCCACCTCGCTGCCGGGGCGCACACCGAGATCGTGGTGCGGCCGACCATGCGTCCGGTGGTCGGAGACCCGCTCGCCGACTTCCTCACCGCGCGCTGGGCTCTCTTCACTCGCACGCGGGGGCGCACGGTGCACCTGCGTAACCACCACGAGCCGTGGGATCTTTTCGAGGCCGAGCTGGTGAGTCTTGACGACACCCTGCTTGCCGTGGCCGGTTTCCCCGGGCTAGCCGCCCGCGCGCCGGATTCCGTGCTCTATTCACCCGGTGTCACGACCTGGTTCGGCGCTGCCGGCTGAGCTGCAGCCGGGTCTGGGTCCGTAGCCGGGGCTGTAGTCGGGGCTGTCGAGCCTCGGTCGATTCCTCCACAATGTCGCCCTGATCGGGTTATCCACAGGACACCCGGAGCCGGGCGGATGCCGCGGGGAATGTCGGTGGGTGCCCGTAACGTGTGTCTCATGAGGCCCTCATTCATTGCCGAGCAGGAGGCTCTCGCGGCGCATTTCGAGGCGATCGCGGAGGCCGAACGGGCCATCGCGCAGGCCTTTGCGCGGCGGGCGGAGTTGGTCGAGGCGGGCCGGCGGTTCGGGCAGTCGCGGGCGAACGCGGCCGTGCGGCTGCCGGGGTCGCGGTGGGATGCGGCGGAGGTCGCGGAGCGGGAGTTCGTGAGTGAGTTGGCGTGCACGATCCGGGTGCCGCGGCGCACGGCGGAGAACCTGATCGCGGAGAGCCGGGCCCTGGCCGTCGAGCTCCCCGCGACCCGGGTCGCGTTGGCGGCGGGGGAGATCAGTTATCAGCATGCGCGGGCGGTGATCAATCAGGCCTGGTCGGTGCCCGAGGAGGCGAAGCCCGCGTTCGAGGCGGCGGTGCTGCGTGCGGCGGGTACGGTGACGGCGTCGAAGCTGAAGTATCGGGCGCGGCTGTTGCGGGAACGTCTGCACCCGGAGACGATCAGGGCCCGGCACCAGAAGTCGGTGCGGGACCGGGCGGTGTTCTTCGAGCCCGAACCCGACGGCATGGCGTCGCTGACGCTGTATGACAGTGCGGAGAAGGTGGCCGGGGCGTTCGAGCGGGTGACGCTGGCCGCGTTGAGCCTGCAGGGTTCGGGCGAGGAGCGCACGCTGACGCAGTTGACGGCGGATGTGTTCGCCGACGTGATCCTCGACGGGGTCACACCGTCCGGGGTCGGCAAGGGTATTCGGGGTGCGGTGAACGTGACAGTTCCGGTGCTCACGTTGATGGGGCTCGGTGAGGAGCCGGGGTTCCTGGAGGGGTATGGGCCGATCGACCCGGACACGGCCCGGCAGATCGCGGCCGGGGCGCCGAGCTTCACCCGCATCCTGGTGCACCCGGAAACGGGCGCCGTGCTGTCGGTCGGCCGGGACCGGTACAAGGTGCCGAAAGACCTGAAACGGTTGCTGCGGGTGCGGGACAAAACCTGCCGGTTCCCGGGCTGCAACAAATCGGCCGCGCACTGCGACCTGGACCATTCCGTGGATTGGCAGTTCGACGGTGTGACCGCGCACGACAATCTCGCGCACCTGTGCCGGGCGTGTCATGCGCTCAAGAGTGAGACCGGGTGGCGGGTGGTGCATCTCGGTGACGGGTTGCTGGAGTGGACGTCGCCGACGGGGCGCACGTTCGTGAGTGAGCCGGCCACGATCATCCACTCGGCGTCGACGGCCGCGAAACCGGCCACGAACCCGGCGGAACCGGGGCCCGAGCCGGGGTCCGACTCAGGCGAAACGCCCGAACCCGCACCCTTCTAGTCGGAGGTTCGGCCGCCGTGGACCCAGTACTGCGCTCAGGGTGACTCGCTCCGCACGACCAGGGGAGCGCACACGGGCTGCGGCCAGAGCTGAAGCAGGTAGAGCTGAAGCAGGTAGAGCTCAGACGGCAGTGCCCAGGTCCCAGGGGGGCGATCGTGGCCCCAGATCCGGCTGTCACGGGGAATTCGACAACGCGGCGACCACGCCTCGAACACTGATCATCGTGAGCCTGCTCGGGCGACTAACGCGATCTGCGAGAGCGGAGGGCCACGCCCCCGACGGGGAGTGCAACCAGCCCTGACGCGCAGAGAAGGGCGATCCACTCTCCGGTGGCCAGGCTCAGCCACAGGCCGAGCGCAAGAATCGACACGCTGAAGACGACTCCGAAAACCTGCATCCAACGTCGTGTTGAGTCGATCTCCGCGGTTGACATGGCCTCAGGCTAGCGGGCGTGCGCCGCGGGTGAAGGCAGCGCCGACGAAAGCCCATACCGCGTGTCTGACATAGTCGGTGGATGGACGACGTCACCCTTACTCTTCCCTCCGGTTCTGCGATCCTTCGGCGTGCTGTGCTGCGGGACCTGACTGCCATCGTGGGGCTTCTCGCGGATGATTCCATCAGCGCGTCCCGAGGCGACACGGGCAAGACGGAAGACCGGCCCGCCTACGAGCGGGCCTTCGCCGCAATCGACGCCGATCCGGCGCAGCAGCTGCTGGTCGCGACGTCGCTCCAGGGCGATGTGGTCGCCACCATGCAGCTCACCGTCATCCCCGGGCTCTCCCGCGTCGGGTCATCCCGGTTGCAGATCGAGGCCGTTCGGGTGCGATCAGATCAGAGGAGCCGAGGGCTCGGCGGGGCGATGATCGAGTGGGCGACGCGCAATGCCCCGGCTTTCGGCGCACACCTCGTGCAACTCACCTCGGACGCCGCCCGCGGCGATGCGCACCGGTTCTATGAACGGTTGGGTTTCACGCCGTCCCACGTCGGCTTCAAATACGCTGTGCCGGCGATCGACTGAGGCTGAGGCCCCTCGACCGTCCGGTTCAGGCCAGCAGGCCGAGGAACCGGGCGGCGAACCCGGCGCACGCCACGGTCGCGGCGAAGAACACGGCCACCCAGACCACGCCCGGCAGGTGGGTCAGACGTGCCAGCTGGTCGGCGTCCGATGCGCCGCCGCGGCTTCTGGACCGCGAACGTTGCAGCTCGACAACCGTGCGCATGGCTCCGAAGAGCAGGAACGCCGTGAGCAGCAGGGCGAAGACGCTCTGCACCGGGGGAGACCCGAACCACGTGATTCCGAAGACCAGGCCGGCTGTGACGAGCACAGACCAGAGCCCGAACCAGTTGCGGATCTGTATCAACAGCAGCGCGAGGGCGGCCAGCAGCAACCACAGCAGGCCGATGTCGTAGCCGTGGCTGAGCATCCCGGCCGCGCCGAGCCCCAGCAGGGCTGGTGCCGTGTAACCGGCCAGCAGGGTCAGCACCATGCCGAGGCCGCGCGGGCGCCCGCTGCTCACGGTCAGCCCCGACGTGTCGGAGTGCAGACGGATGCCGCCCAGCCGGCGTCCGCTCAACGTCGCCACGACAGCGTGGCCGCCCTCGTGCACGATCGTGATGACGTGGCGGCTGACCCGCCACACGGCCGGAACCAGGACAAGCGCGGCGGCGGCCACGATGGTCAGCCATGCCGTGAGCGCGGGAAGAGGGGCATTTCGGGCGGAGAGTTGCCCCCAGAGTCCGATCAGCCCGTCCATGCCTGTCAGCCTAGATGACCGTGGCCGGGAGTTTTATACTGACGACACAACACCGGGTACGAGCGAAAGGACCCACTCCATGAGCGCGTCGGACAAGATCAAGAACACCGCCGAGGAAGCCGTCGGCAAAGCCAAGGAAGCCGCCGGAAAACTGACCGACAATGAGCGTCTGGAAGCGGAAGGCAAAGCCGACCAGGCCAAGGCGAACCTCAAGCAGGCCGGAGAGAACGTGAAGGATGCCCTCAAGGACTGACCGGCAGGCACAAGCATCACTGAACAGACCGTTCTTCACTGAGAGTCCAACCAATGAAAGGTGGGGGAGAACCATGAATGTCCTCCTCGTCATCGTCGCTATTGTCGCCATCGTTCTACTGCTCACGGGAGGATTCGTTGAGTCGCTCAACTTCCTCATCTGGGTCGGCATCGTTCTCGCCGTGATCGCCCTGATCGTCTGGCTCGCTCGCGTGATCTCGGGAAACCGAGCCTGATCACGCTGCTCGCCGAATGACGGAGTAAGCGGACAAATGAAAAAGCCCCGGATATCCGGGGCTTTTTCTCGTGTGGGCGATACCGGACTCGAACCGATGACCTCTTCCGTGTGAAGGAAGCGCGCTACCAACTGCGCCAATCGCCCATGTGGCCAGAGCTGCAACCACGAGTTCTGATACTAGCCCAGAGCGGACGACTGGCGCACATCGAGAGCAGGCAACACGCCGGTGCGGCTCGGTTTGAATATGCGCGGGCCTATCCGCTAGAGTCTTCAAGCGCGCAGAAATGTGTGCAGTTGCGGATGTGGCGCAGTGGTAGCGCATCACCTTGCCAAGGTGAGGGTCGCGAGTTCGAATCTCGTCATCCGCTCGAATGGAATCGGCCGAAAGGCCGGTTCTTTTTGATACGAATCCCAAGTGGTGGGTTGGCCGAGAGGCGAGGCAACGGCCTGCAAAGCCGTGTACACGGGTTCGAATCCCGTATCCACCTCCACTCCAGAAAAGCGATTTTCAGGAACTGGGCGATTGGCGCAGCGGTAGCGCGCTTCCCTGACACGGAAGAGGTCACTGGTTCGATCCCAGTATCGCCCACAGTTGTAGTGCGAGACAGATAAACCCCCGGTAACTCGGGGGTTTTTTCTTTGCCTGCCCGGGGCCTGATTTTACGGGGGAGTCGGCCCTCTCCCGTGCTCTCGGCGAGGGTTCGCCGCTCCGGGTGCGGCGAGCCTGTCCAGAATCGGGTAGAGTCTTCCAAGTCAGCAAATAATGCAGGCGAAGTGCGGATGTGGCGCAGTGGTAGCGCATCACCTTGCCAAGGTGAGGGTCGCGAGTTCGAATCTCGTCATCCGCTCGAATGGAATCGGCCGAAAGGCCGGTTCTTTTTGATACGAATCCCAAGTGGTGGGTTGGCCGAGAGGCGAGGCAACGGCCTGCAAAGCCGTGTACACGGGTTCGAATCCCGTATCCACCTCCACTCCAGAAAAGCGATTTTCAGGAACTGGGCGATTGGCGCAGCGGTAGCGCGCTTCCCTGACACGGAAGAGGTCACTGGTTCGATCCCAGTATCGCCCACAGTTGTAGTGCGAGACAGATAAACCCCCGGTAACTCGGGGGTTTTTTTGTGCCCGACACCGCTGTGCCCATCCGGGTCGGGGTGCGCCGCTAAAGTTGATGGGGTTCGAACAATACTGAGGAGTAATACACGTGGCTGACGGCTTTGAGCTATTCACCGACCGGTCCGTTGTCGCAATGCGCGTCAACGGCGAGCTCAGGGATCTCGCCACGACGGTGACTCCGACCGACGTCGTCGAACCGGTGACGATCGGCTCTCCCGACGGTCTCAGCATCCTGCGCCACTCCGCGGCCCACGTGCTCGCCCAGGCCGTGCAGACCGTGAACCCCGCCGCGCGGCTGGGCATCGGCCCGCCCGTCACCGACGGTTTCTACTACGACTTCGACGTCGCAGAGGCATTCACCCCCGAGGACGTCAAGTCGCTCGAAAAGGCCATGGACCGGATCATCCGGCAGGGCCAGCGGTTCGTGCGCCGCGTCGTGACCGACGACCAGGCGAGGGAAGAACTTGCAGCGGAGCCGTACAAGTTGGAGCTGATCGGGCTCAAGGGCGGTGCCGCGGACACCGCCGACAACGAGTCGGTCGAGGTCGGCGGCGCCGAACTCACCATCTACGACAACGTGGACCCGAAGACGGGGGAGACGGTCTGGAAGGACCTCTGCCGAGGCCCGCACCTGCCGAACACCCGCATGATCGGCAACGGATACTCCCTGACCCGGCTGGCCGCCGCCTACTGGCGTGGTTCCGAGAAGAACCCGCAACTGCAGCGCATCTACGGCACCGCCTGGCCGACCAAGGACGAGTTGCGCGCCTACAAGGCCCGCCAGGAGGAGGCTGCCAAGCGCGACCACCGCAAGCTCGGCGCCGAACTGGACCTGTTCAGCTTTCCTGAGGAGATCGGGTCGGGTCTGCCTGTCTTCCACCCCAAGGGCGGCATCATCCGCCAGGAGATGGAGAACTACTCCCGCAAGCGGCACACCGAGGCCGGCTATGACTTCGTCTACACGCCTCACATCACCAAGTCGAACCTGTTCGAAACCTCCGGCCACCTCGACTGGTACTCCGACGGCATGTTCCCGCCCATGAAGCTCGATGCGGAGTACGACGCCGACGGTCATATGACCCGCCAGGGCGTCGACTATTACCTCAAGCCGATGAACTGCCCGTTCCACAACCTGATTTTCCGCTCCAGCGGCCGCAGCTATCGCGACCTGCCGATGCGACTGTTCGAATTCGGCTCCGTCTACCGCTACGAGAAGTCCGGGGTCGTGCACGGCCTCACCCGTGTGCGCGGCATGACGCAGGACGACGCGCACATCTACACCACCCGCGAAGGCATGAAGGACGAGCTCACCAGCACCCTGAATTTCGTGCTGAAGCTGCTCGCCGACTACGGCCTCGAGGACTACTACCTCGAGCTGTCCACGAAGGACCCGAAGAAATTCGTCGGCACCGACGAGGCCTGGGCGGAAGCGACCGACACCCTGCGCGAGGTCGCCGAAGCATCCGGCCTCGAGCTCGTCGCCGACCCGGGCGGCGCCGCCTTCTACGGCCCGAAGATCTCCGTGCAGGCTCGCGACGCGATCGGCCGCACCTGGCAGATGTCCACGATTCAGCTGGACTTCAACCTGCCGGAGCGCTTCGACCTCGAATACACCGCCCCCGACGGCTCGCGCCAGCGCCCGGTGATGATCCACCGCGCCCTGTTCGGATCGATCGAGCGCTTCTTCGCGGTGCTCACCGAGCACTACGCGGGGGCCTTCCCGGTGTGGCTGTCCCCGGTGCAGGTGGTGGGCATCCCGGTCTCCGAGCAGTACGGCCCGTACCTCGACGAGATCGTCGGCCGTCTCAAGGCCGCCGGCGTGCGTGCCGAGGTCGACCACTCCGACGACCGGATGCAGAAGAAGATCCGTAACCACACCAAGGCCAAGGTTCCGTTCCAGCTGATCGTCGGCGAGGACGACCGTGACAACGGTGCGGTCAGCTTCCGGTTCCGTGACGGCACCCAGGAGAACGGCGTACCGGCCGACGAGGCCATCCGTCGCATCATCGCTGCGATCGAGACACGGGCCCAGGTCACGACTCAGGGCCAGGCCTGACGTGGAGGAGCAGAGCGGCGGGTTCGAGGGGCTCGAACAGTCGTCCGATTTCGCCGCGGTCCCGGATGCCTTCCAACGGCTCTGGACACCCCACCGCATGGTCTACATCCAGGACGGGCAGCAGCCGCACGCCGACGCCTGCCCGTTCTGCCTGGCACCCAGCATGACCGACGAGAAGGCCCTGATCGTGGCGCGCGGTGAACACGCCTACGTGCTGCTGAACCTGTTCCCCTACAACAGCGGACACCTTCTGGTCTGCCCCTACCGGCACATTGCGACGTATGACGAGGCGAGCCCGGAGGAGATCGCCGAAATCGGTAGTCTGACCCAGGTGGCCATGCGCGTGCTCAAGGCGGTGTCCCACTGCGACGGGTTCAATATCGGCATGAACCAGGGCCGGATCGCGGGCGCCGGGATCGCCGAGCACCTGCACCAGCACATCGTTCCCCGCTGGGCGCTGGACTCGAACTTCTTCCCGATCATCGCCGGCACGAAGGCGATTCCCCGCCTGCTCGGCGATGTTCGACGCGAAGTCGCAGACGGCTGGCCGAAGGATGGCAACTAGCCGTATATACCTCCCCACCGGCACCCGCCGGCCGGAACCGACACCACCCAAGGAATAGAATCACAGCTATGACTGAAACCACTTCCGCCTTTGGTTCGAGCCGCGTCAAGCGTGGACTCGCCGACATGATGAAGGGCGGCGTCATCATGGACGTCGTCAACGCCGAGCAGGCACGCATCGCCGAGGACGCCGGTGCTGTCGCCGTCATGGCCCTTGAACGCGTACCCGCCGACATCCGCTCCCAGGGTGGTGTCGCCCGCATGAGCGACCCGGACCTGATCGACAGCATCATCGCCGAGGTCTCCATCCCCGTGATGGCCAAGGCACGGATCGGCCACTTCGTGGAAGCGCAGATCCTGCAGGCGCTGAACGTCGACTACATCGACGAGTCCGAGGTGCTCAGCCCCGCTGACTACGTCAACCACATCGACAAGTGGAACTTCACGGTTCCGTTCGTTTGCGGAGCCACCAACCTGGGTGAGGCGCTTCGCCGCATCACGGAGGGCGCGGCCATGATCCGGTCCAAGGGCGAGGCCGGCACCGGCGACGTCTCCGAGGCCATGAAGCACATCCGCACCATCAAGGGCGAGGTTGCGCGCCTGTCCGCCCTGAGCAAGGACGAACTGTACGTCGCCGCGAAGGAATTGCAGGCCCCGTACGAACTCGTCGCCGAGATCGCCTCCACCGGCAAGCTCCCCGTCGTGTTGTTCGTCGCCGGCGGCGTGGCCACCCCGGCCGACGCGGCCCTGATGATGCAGATGGGTGCGGACGGCGTGTTCGTCGGCTCCGGGATCTTCAAGTCGGGCAACCCGCAGGCTCGCGCGAACGCCATCGTCAAGGCCGTCACGTTCTACGACGACCCCAGTGTGATCGCCTCCGTCTCCCGCGGACTGGGCGAGGCCATGGTCGGCATCAACGTGTCCGACCTCGCCGCGCCGCACCGCCTCTCCGAGCGCGGCTGGTAGCCACCCGTTCGTGAGCGTTGGAGTTCTCGCCCTCCAGGGTGACTTTCGTGAGCATGCCGCGGTTCTTCGGAACCTCGGCGCCGAGGTCGAACTCATCCGCCGCCCGGAAGAACTGGCCCGCATCAGCGGGCTGGTGATTCCGGGCGGTGAATCCAGCGTGATGGACAAACTGGCGCGCGCGTTCGGCCTCGCCGACCCGCTCGCGAAGGCCGTGCGGGCCGGCTTGCCCGTGTATGGAACCTGCGCCGGGCTGATCATGCTCGCCGACTCCGTCATCGACGGGATCCGAGGCCAGCAGACCATCGGCGGGCTCGACATCGCGGTGCGCCGCAACGCCTTCGGCTCGCAGACGCTGTCCTTCGAGACCGACCTCGACGTTCCCGTGCTCGGTGCTTCGCCGGTGCATGCCGTGTTCATCCGGGCTCCCGTGGTGGAGACCGTCGGGCCCCGCGCCCGGGCCCTGGCCACGCTCCCCGACGGACGCTGCGTCGCGGTCGAGCAGGACAACCTGCTCGGCACCTCGTTCCACCCGGAGATCAGCGGGGAATACCGCTTCCACGAATATTTCCTGCAGAAGGTGGCCGACGCCCGCTTCCGTCACTAGGCTCCGCTCATGGCCGACTGGGTGGCGCTCCTGCGCGGAATCAACGTGAACGGGATCACCATCACAATGGCGGACCTGCAGGGTGTGTTCCGCGAACTCGGCCACACGCATGTCCGCACGGTCCTGGCCAGCGGCAACGTGCTGTTCACGTCGGGTGAAACGGATGCCGCCGCGCTCAAACTCCGGATCGAACGCGCCCTGTCCAACGCCTTCGGCTATCAGGCGTGGATCGTGCTCGTCGGCGTCGGCACCCTCGATGCGGTGGTGCGGGACTTCCCGTTCGACGCCCAGCGCGACGGCTGGCATCCCTATGTCGTCTTCGGAGCCGAACAATCCGCTCTCGACGAGTTGATCGAGGCGGCCGGTCCGCTCGACCCGCTCACGGAAGAGGTGCGGCCCGGGGCGAGCGTGCTCTACTGGCAGGTGCGCCGAAGCGTCGGCATCAACAGCCCGTTCAGCAAGCTCAGCGGCAGGGCCCGCTATCGGTCGACCACGACCACGCGCAACCTGCGCACACTGCACAAGGTGCTCGCCGCCGCCCCGGGCGCGTGAAGCCCGTCCCATCAGGCATCGCGGGTTAGAATGGGGCGCACTCCAAGGTGCAGCGACCAGTGGCACAGCAGTGCAGCGACCAGCGGCAGCGAGCACCCCGGCGCCAATCGACAGCCAAGTCACGACAGCCAAGTCACGACAGCCAAAGACAACGGGAGATTCATGTCCGGACATTCCAAGTGGGCGACAACGAAGCACCAGAAGGCGGTCACCGACTCGCGTCGGGCCAAGGCCTTCGCCAAGCTGATCAAGAACATCGAAGTCGCGGCCCGCATGGGCGGCGCCGACCTCTCCGGGAACCCGACCCTGGTCGACGCGATCCAGAAAGCCAAGAAGACCTCTGTTCCCAATGACAACATCGATCGTGCCGTCAAGCGCGGCGCCGGACTGTCCGGCGAAGTTGTCGACTACACGACCATCATGTACGAGGGCTACGCCGCGCACGGCGTCGCCGTGATGATCGAGTGTCTGACCGACAACAAGAACCGCGCGGCCGCCGAGGTGCGCACCACCATGTCCCGCAACGGCGGCAACATGGCCGACCCGGGCAGCGTTGCGTACAACTTCCACCGCAAGGGCATCGTCGTCGTGCCGAAGAGCAACGCCCTCACCGAAGACGACGTGCTCCTCGCCGTGCTCGACGCGGGTGCCGAAGAGGTCGTCGACGACGGGGAGAAATTCGAGGTCTTCAGCGAAGCGCACGACCTCGTCGCGACCCGCACCGCCCTGCAGACGGCGGGAATCGACTACGACTCCGCCGACATCGCCTTCGTGCCCCAGCTCAAGGTCGAGGTCGACGCCGAGACCGCCCGCAAGGTCTTCCGGCTGATCGACGCCCTCGAAGAGCTCGATGACGTGCAGAACATCTACAGCAACTACGACGTGTCGCCCGAGGTCATCGCGGAGCTTCAGGCCGAAGCCGAGTAACGCGGTGTCAGTCCGGGTTCTGGGCATCGATCCCGGGCTGACCCGCTGCGGGGTGGGCATCGTCGACGTCGCCGGCAACCGTTCCGCGACGCTCGTCGACGTGACCGTGCTGCGCAGCTCGCCCGACCTGCCCCTCGAGCAGCGGTTGCTGCTGATCAGCCGGGGCCTGGAAGACATGCTCGACCGCCACCAGCCTGCCGTCGTCGCCATCGAGCGGGTCTTCGCCCAGAACAACGTCAGCACGGTGATGGGAACGGCCCAGATCAGCGGCGTCGCCCTGCTCCTCGCGGCGCAGCGCGGACTCACCGTCACCCTGCACACCCCGAGCGAGGTCAAGGCCGCCATCACCGGGTACGGTTCCGCGGACAAGGCCCAGGTCGGCCTCATGGTCGCGCGGGTGCTGGGCCTGACCGAGGTACCCAAGCCGGCGGATGCCGCGGACGCCCTGGCCATCGCCATCTGCCACGCGTGGCGCACCGGTGCCTCCGGCGGCACCCTGCCCACGGCCGCCGACGTTGCACCCGGCATCCTGACGCCGGCCCAGAAGGTGTGGCGCGCCGCCGAGCGCAACGCGGTGTCGTCGGTGCCCCGTAGTCTGAAGCGGTGATTGCTTCCGTACGTGGCCTTGTCCTGTCTGCCCTGGGTTCCGTGGCGGTGATCGAGGTCGGGGGAGTCGGCCTCGCTGTGCAGGTCACCCCCACGACCGCCCTGAGCCTCCGCGTCGGCACCGAAGCGCTGCTCTCCACCACGCTGATCGTGCGCGAAGACTCGCTCACGCTCTACGGCTTTCCGGCCGCCGATGAACTCGAGGTCTTCGAACTCCTGGTCGGCGTGACCGGGGTCGGGCCGAAATCTGCCCTCGGCGTGCTGGCGGTGCTCAGCCCCAGCCAGATCGCCCAAGCCGTCTCGTCCGAAGACGACGGCGCCTTCCGCAAGGTCAGCGGCATCGGCCCGAAGACGGCGAAACTGATCGTGCTGTCGCTGGCCGGCAAGGTCTTCGTCACGACCACGGCCGCGGCAGCCTCCCGCCCGGCGCCCACGAGCGCTTCGGCGAATGTGCAGGCGGCTCTGATCGGTCTCGGCTGGTCGGAGAAGGTGGCCGCGCAGGCCGTCGAGGAGACCCTCGCCGAGTCGAACGAACCAGAGCTGATCGGTGTGGCCGCCCTGCTCCGCCTGGTTCTGGCCCGACTCGGACCGGCCCAGCAGGCATCGGAGCGTCGCGCGTGAGCGGCGCGCAGGGCCTGGCGGGCGACCCCGGCGTTGAACTGACCCGGCCGGAACTCGAAGGCGACGCCGAACTGGCCTTCGAGGGGGCCTTGCGACCGCGCAGCCTGGGCGAGTTCGTCGGCCAGCAGAAGGTGCGCGGTCAGCTCCAGCTGCTGCTGACGGCGGCCACCATGCAGAGCCGCACCCCCGATCACATCCTCCTCGCGGGCCCGCCCGGGCTCGGCAAGACCACCCTCGCCATGATCATCGCCTATGAGGGCAACCGACCGTTACGGATGTCCAGCGGCCCGGCCATCCAGCACGCGGGCGACCTCGCAGCCGTGCTCTCATCGCTGGTGCCGGGGGAGGTGCTCTTCATCGACGAGATCCACCGGATGGCCCGTTCCGCCGAGGAAATGCTCTACCTGGCCATGGAAGACTTCCGTATCGACATCATGGTCGGCAAGGGTGCCGGAGCCACCTCCGTGCCGCTCGACCTGGCGCCGTTCACCCTCGTGGGTGCCACCACCCGGTCCGGGCTGCTGCCCAACCCGCTTCGCGACCGGTTCGGTTTCACCGCCCACCTGGAGTTCTACGCCGACCACGAACTCGAACAGGTCCTCGGTCGCGCCGCCAAGCTGCTCGACCTCGTCATCGAGAAGGAGGCCCTGGCCGAGATCGCCGGCCGCTGCCGCGGCACGCCGCGAATCGCCAACCGTCTCCTCCGACGGGTTCGCGACTATGCGCTGGTGCACGGGGGAGACGCCGATCTCGCCGCCGTTCACGCCGCCCTCGAGCTCTACGACGTGGACGCCATCGGCCTCGACCGGCTCGACCGGGAGGTGATGCGCATCATCCTGACCCGTTTTGGGGGAGGACCGGTGGGTCTCAACACCCTGGCGGTCTCCGTGGGCGAGGAGTCCGAGACCATCGAGGCAGTCGTGGAGCCGTTCCTCGTGCGAATCGGTTTTCTGATGCGCACCCCGCGTGGACGCGTGGCCACCCCGGAGGCGTGGCGGCATTTCGGCCTGAGCGCACCTCAGGCAGGCGGGCCGCCAGTGCCTCTTATGCTGGATGACCTATAATTCGAGTTGGTTCGCCTAGAACCATTCGTGCGGGTTCCCCCCGGAACCGGCACGCACAGACTTCGGCCCTCGTGCCGCTACCGGAAGGTTCACAGTTTTATGGATCCGTTGACTCTTGTCATGCTCGCCGTTCTCGCGGCGCTCGTGTTCTTCATGTTCCGCAACAGCCGCAAGCGCCAGAAGGACCAGGCTGCACTGCAGTCCCAGATGGTCGTCGGAGCCGACGTGATGACCAACTTCGGCCTGTACGGCACGATCATCGCGATCGATGAAGAAGCGAACAAGGTCGCCCTTGAGATCGCTCCGGGCACCGTCGTTCAGCTGCACCGTCAGACCATCGCCCGTGTCGTCGAACCGATCGTGGCCGAGCCTGAAGATGAGGGTGTCGCCGAACTGAACCAGGACAACGCCACCGTCATGGGCGAGCCCGACTTCGGCCAGCGCATCGCAGACACCGACGACGAGCCCAAAAAGGGCGACGCGTAACCAATCCCTCTCCATGCCCGCGCCTCGGCGCGGGCATGAGCATGAGCATAGAAAGCTGAGTTCTCTGGTGGCAAAGTCGTCTCCGGCCAAGAAGGCCTGGCGTTCCCTCACGTGGCTGGGTGTGATCATCGTCGGCCTGATCGCGCTCAACACGGCCGGCGTCCTCACCGGCGGCGGATCCTGGACGCCCAAGCTGGCCCTCGACCTCGAGGGTGGCACGCAGATCATCCTCGCGCCGAAGCTCGAAACCGGGCAATCCGTCTCCTCGGACCAGCTGAACGAGGCCGTGAAGATCATCCGGCAACGCATCGACTCGGCGGGAGTCTCCGAAGCGGAGATCAACACCCAGGGCGGCCAGAACATCGTCGTGTCCATCCCCGGTGTGCCGGACGACGCCACCATCAACCGGATCGAGTCCTCGGCCAAGCTCGAGTTCCGGCCGGTCCTCGTCGCCGGAGCACCCTCGGTGGCAGCCGTGGGTGAAGACGTGATCGGCGAAGACGGTGTGGCCACGCCCGCCCCGGCGCCCCCGGTCGACCCCAGCCTGGAGAGCACCCCCACCGCGGTTCCCACCGACGGGAGCGACCTGAACTGGATCACTCCCGCTCTCCAGGCCGAGTACGAAGCCTTCGATTGCAGCAAGATCGACAACACCAGTGTGGCCCCGGCCGACGAGCCTCTGATCACCTGCGAGTCCGACGGGTCGATCAAGTACATCCTCGGACCGGTGGAAGTCAGCGGTGAGAACGTCTCCGACGCCACCAACGGCCAGCAGACCACCCAGAGCGGCGCCACCACCGGCGAATGGGTCGTCAACATCGTCTTCGACAGCACGGGAGCGAAGGACTTCGCCACGGTCAGCACGCGGCTGAGCGGACTCACCGGGGCTCAGAACCAGTTCGCGATCGTGCTCGACGGCAACGTCATCTCCGCCCCGCGCACCCTCGCCGTCATCACCGACGGCAACGCGCAGATCAGCGGCAACTTCGACCAGGATTCCTCCAAGGCCCTCGCCGACCAGCTCAAATTCGGCGCCCTGCCGATCAGCTTCACGGTGCAGAGCCAGGACACCATCTCCGCCACCCTCGGCTCGAGCCAGCTCACCGGTGGCCTGATCGCCGGTCTGATCGGCCTCATCCTGGTCGTGATCTACTCGCTCATCCAATACCGGCTGCTCGGGCTTGTCACGGTCGCGTCTCTCACCGTCGCCGCCGTCATCACCTATCTGTTGATCACGATCCTGTCCTGGCGGGAGGGCTACCGCCTGTCCCTGGCCGGCGTCGCCGGTCTGATCGTCGCGATCGGCATCACGGCGGACTCCTTCATCGTCTACTTCGAGCGTGTGCGTGACGAACTCCGGGACGGCCGCGGGCTCGAGTCCTCGGTGGAAGCCGGCTGGAAGCGCGCCCTGCGCACCATCCTCGCCTCCGACGCCGTCAACATCCTGGCGGCCGGTGTTCTGTTCATCGTCGCCGTCGGCAATGTGAAGGGCTTCGCCCTCACCCTCGGACTCACCACCCTGGTCGACGTGCTCGTCGTCATGCTCTTCACGCACCCGATGCTCCAGCTGCTCGCGCGCACCCGGTTCTTCAACGAGGGTCACAAGTACAGTGGGCTCGACCCGCGGGCACTGGGCGCCGCCTACCGCGGCCGGGCAACGTTCAAGACGGCGTCGGACATGCCGTCCGCCAAACTGTCCTCGGCCAGCCGTGAGGCAGCCAAACGCCAGACCATCGCCGAACGCAAGGCAGCAGAACTCGTCGGTTCCAGTACGGATCGATCGACCGATGGGAAGGATTCCTAATGGCCAGCTTCGCCCAGTTCGGCAACGATCTGCACACCGGTAAGCGTTCGTTCGACATCGTCGGACGCCGCAAGACCTGGTACCTGGTCGCCCTGGTTGCTCTCCTCGTGGCCATTGTGGTTCCCCAGCTGCGCGGCGGATTCGTCTTCGGCATCGAATTCACCGGAGGATCCGAGTTCAAGATCTCCGATGTGGCCGAGCAGGACCAGGCCGCGGCCGCCGACGCGGTGACCGAGGTTGTGCCGCTGGCCGCGCCGAAGGTGACCAGCGTCAGCACCACCGGCATCCGGGTACAGACCGACCAGCTCACCAGCGACGAGACCCGCGAGGTGCGCGCCGCCCTGGCGGATGCCTACGAGGTGCCGATCGAACAGGTCACAGCCTCCTTCATCGGCGCGACCTGGGGCCAGGACATCACCGGTCAGGCCCTGCGCGGACTCCTCATCTTCCTCGTGCTCGCTGCCATCGGCATGGCCCTGTACTTCCGCACCTGGAAGATGTCGCTCGCGGCCATGACGGCGCTGATGCACGACCTCGTCATCACCGCCGGTATCTACGGCATCACCGGGTTCGAGATCACCCCGGCGGCCGTGATCGGATTCCTCACCATCCTCGGCTACTCGCTCTACGACACCGTCGTGGTCTTCGACAAGATCCGTGAGAACACGACCGAACCCGGTGCGGAGACGCGCACGTTCGGCGAGTCGGTCAACCTTGCGGTCAACCAGACCCTGGTGCGCTCGATCAACACCTCGGTCGTCGCGGTGCTGCCGGTGGCCTCGATCCTCTTCATCGGAACCCTCGTGCTCGGGGCCGGAACCCTGCGGGACATCTCGCTGGCCCTGCTGATCGGCATCATCGCCGGCGCCTACTCGACGATCTTCATCGCGTCGCCGCTGTACGCTCAGATCCGCTCCGCGGAGCCGGCCGTGCGGAGGGCCGACCAGAAGGTTCTCGCCCAGCGGGCGAAGGCCGGCTCTGTGAAGGCCGGCTCTGTGAAGGTGGCCGAGCAGGTCAAGGCCTGACAGCGAGACTCGTCCTGCCCGGGCCGGAGTGGTAAGCAACCGGCCCGGGAGCAGTGATAATTGATCAAACGGATGGAGGCGACCAGGTGACCGAGCTGACAACCCCGCCTGCCTCCCCGGCTCCGCTCCCGCCCGCGTCCCTGCGGCGACTGGTGCCCCGGATCTTCTCCCGGGCCCAGCCTGTCGGAGCCGTCGACACGCTGCTGAAGACCGTGCGGATGCACCACCCCAAGGTGGACCTGTCGATCATCGAGCGTGCCTACTCCGTTGCCGAACAGGCCCATGAGGGGCAGTTCCGGCGCAGCGGGGAGCCGTACATCACGCATCCGGTCGCAGTCGCCCAGATCCTGGCGGATCTGGGCATCGGACCGAAGACCGTCTCTGCCGCGCTGCTGCACGACACCGTCGAGGACACCGAGTACACCCTTGACCAGCTTCGTGGTGATTTCGGTGACGAGATCACCATGCTCGTCGACGGTGTGACCAAGCTCGACAAGGTCAAGTACGGCGACAGCACGCAGGCCGAGACCGTGCGCAAGATGATCGTCGCGATGTCGAAGGACATCCGGGTCCTGATCATCAAACTCGCCGACCGCCTGCACAATGCGCGCACCTGGGGTTTCGTTCCGGCCGAGTCGGCGATGCGCAAAGCCACCGAGACCCTGGAGATCTACGCCCCGCTCGCGCACCGGCTGGGCATCCAAACCATCAAATGGGAGCTCGAAGACCTGTCCTTCGCGGTGCTGTATCCCAAGCTCTACGCCGAGATCGACAGCCTCGTCAAACAACGCACACCCCAGCGGGAAGAGTTCGTGCAGCACGTCATCGACTCGATCGTCGACGACCTGAAGGCCGCTCGCATCCGGGGCAAGGTGGCCGGTCGACCCAAGCAGTACTACTCGATCTACCAGAAGATGGTCGTGCGCGGCCGCGACTTCGACGAGATCTACGACCTGGTCGGCATCCGGGTGCTCGTCAATTCGGTGCGGGACTGCTACGCGGTGCTCGGCGCCATCCATGCCCGCTGGACTCCGCTGCCCGGCCGGTTCAAGGACTACATCGCCACCCCCAAGTTCAACCTGTACCAGTCCCTGCACACCACGGTCCTCGGCCCGAGCGGCCGTGCGGTGGAAATCCAGATCCGCACGCAGGAGATGCACCAGCGTGCCGAGTTCGGTGTGGCCTCGCACTGGAAGTACAAGGAACAGACCACCGGTAAGAGCGCCGGTCCCGGTCCGCAGAGCGACACCGACATGGCGTGGCTCGCGCACATCTCGGACTGGCAGGCCGAGACGGCCGACCCGGGGGAGTTCCTCGACTCGCTCCGGTACGAGATCGGCGCCAAAGAGGTCTACGTCTTCACACCCAAGGGTCGCGTGATCGGCCTGCCTGCCGACGCCACCCCGGTCGACTTCGCCTACGCGGTGCACACCGAGGTCGGGCACCGCACGATGGGCGCCAAGGTCAACGGCCGCCTGGTGCCGCTCGAGAGCCCACTTCTCACCGGAGACGTCGTCGAGGTCTTCACCTCGAAGAACCCCGACTCCGGACCCAGCAAGGACTGGCTGAACTTCGTCAAGAGCCCCCGGGCGCGCAACAAGATCCGGCAGTGGTTCACCAAGGAACGCCGCGACGAGGCGATCGAGCAGGGCCGGGATGCCATCGCCCGCGCCATGCGCAAGCAGAACCTGCCGCTGCAGAAACTGATGAACCAGGACTCCTTCGCCGAGGTCGCCGCGGTGATGAAGTACGAAGACGTCTCCGCGCTGTACGCGGCCGTCGGCGAAGGCCACGTGTCCACGCAGTCGGTCCTGGAGAAGGTCGTCGCCACGTTGCAGAGCGTCGAGGAGAGCGACGCGACCGACCTTCCCTTCGCACCCCACGGCCGCACGCAGACGCTGCGAAACAGTGACTCCGGAATCCTCGTGCGCGGTGCGCCCGACATCCTGGTGAAGCTCGCCCGCTGCTGCACGCCCGTTCCCGGTGACAAGGTCGTCGGGTTCATCACCCGCGGGGCCGGTGTGTCCGTGCACCAGGCATCCTGCCGCAATGTGCAGTCCCTGCTCAAGGAGCCCGAACGGATGATCGAGGTCGATTGGGCGCCCACGTCCAAGAGCCTCTTCCTGGTGCAGATTCAGATCGAAGCCCTCGACCGGTCCGGGCTGCTCTCCGACGTCACCCGCGTTCTGTCCGAGCACCACGTCAACATCCTGTCGGCGACGGTGCACACCTCGACCGATCGCCTCGCGATCAGCCGGTTCGTCTTCGAGATGGGGGACACCACCCACCTCGACCGCGTGCTGAACGCCGTGCGGCGGATCGACGCCGTGTACGACGTGTACCGCGTCAACGACGGCTGACCCGCACCACGCGGTGCCGACGCGCTAGTACGTGTCGAGATATCGCTGCACGTCGTCCAGCCGGGCGAGGGCCTGCGCCTTGAACGGCAGGTTGGGCGCGTCCAGCAGGCGGCGCGCGGGCTCGACGGTGGTGTGGCCCGCGAACCGGATGAGCGCCGCGATCAGCGGGACCCGGTCCACGGCAGCCTGGAAGGGTTCGCCTGCCGGGTCGGCCGGCTCGGCGTCGTCATGCGGCCAGCGTGCCAGGTCGACGGCCGTCCGCAGGGGCAGGGTGACGCGCAGGCCGGAGATGCTCTGAAGCTGGTCCGAGGGACAGCTGAGCTCGCGGATCTGCAGTCGCGGCGATGGCACCAGTTTCATCCGTGCCGAAACCTGCACGCAGAATTGGTGGCGGCGCGGCACGGGTGCCAGACCGTAGATCCAGGCCGCCGTCATCCGCTCGGCGATCGCCCGCGGCGACGATGGAAGCAGTCCGGCGGCACGGGCGCGCCGAGCGGCATCGTCAATCTCGTCGACCGGGCACCAGAAGTCGCCCAGGCTGAAGAGTTCCCCATCGAGCCGGGCGCTGCACAGCTCGGCGAGGGGAAGGTCCCGGGAAGAGAGCACTGAGCGCAGCCGCGAGGTCATCGACACAGCGTGCGGCCACGGTCGGCCGACCGGAACGCCGAACGGGGATCTGTGGACAGATCCCCGTTCGGCGTGCTGTGGATGGTTGGCTACTGGCTATCAGCTACTGGCCGATGGCCTTCAGCCACGCCTTCCGGGTCTCGAGGGCCTCGGTGGCGGCGGCGATGGCCGCGGCGTCGCCACCGGCCTGCGCGGTGGCCAGTTCGGCCTCGAGCTTGGTGATGGCGTCGTGCAGCTGGCCGGCCAGACCCTCGGCGCGAGCCTTGGTCTCCGGGTTGTTGCGCGTCCAGTGGTCGTCGTCGAGCTTGCGCACGGCGGCTTCCACCTTGCGCATGCGGTCCTCGACGGATTTGACCGAGTCGCGGGGAACCTTGCCGATGGCATCCCAGCGACGCTGGATCGAGCTCAGCGCGGTGCGCGCCTTCGCCCGGTCCGTCTCGTTCAGCAGCAGTTCCGCCTCGGTGAGCAGTTCGAGCTTCAGCGTCAGGTTGCCCGCGAACTCCTCGTCGTCCTGCGCATCGATCTCGGACTTCACCGAGTAGAGCACGTCGCCGGCAGCCTTGAACTTGGCCCACATGGCGTCGTCCTGCTTCTTGCCGCTACGGCCGGCGAGCTTCCACTCGTCGAGAAGGTTGCGGTAGGCCGGGATGCCGTCGGCACCCTTGGGCGCGAGCGCTTCGGCCTGCTCGATCAGGTGCTGCTTGCGGTTGCGAACGTCTTTGTGAGCACTGTCCAGCTCAGCGAAGAACGCCTTGCGGTTCTGCTCGATCGTGGTGCGGGCGGCACGGAAACGCTTCCACAGGTCATTGGCCTCACCCTTGGGGATGCGCGGAGCGTCGTGCTGGTGGGCCTGCCACTTGGCGAAGAGAGCCTCGAGAGCAGCGCTGGTCTGCTTCCACTGCGTCTTGGCCGGATCTTCGGCGGCGAGAGCCTCGGCCTCGGCGACGATCGCGGCCCGCTCGGCGATGGCCGCGGTGGCCGCTGCCTTCGCTTCGGCGCCCTGCTGCTCGGTGAGCTCGGTGACGGCACCGCCGAGGGCGCCCAGGCGAGCGGCCAGCGCTGCCAGGTTGCCGACCGCGTTGGCGGTCGCCACGGTCTCCGTCAGGTGTTTGACGGATTTCGCGATGTCGGCGGCGGGAGCTCCACCCTTGGCGCGCTGTTCGAGGAGCGTGACCTGGCCGTTGAGCTCGACGTATTTACGTTCGAAGTAGGCCAGTGCCTCCTCCGGCGTCGCGTCGGGATACTGACCGACGGCGCGTTCGCCTGATGCTTCGCGCACGTAAACCGTGCCGGTTTCGTCTACGCGACCCCATGGTTGCTGATCTGTCGTAGTCAAGAGCCTCACCTTAATGATGTCGTTGTGTGTGCCCACGGATGAGCCAATACAGAACCAAGCTTATTGCAAGCCTGACCGCTGTTTGTCTGTTCTACTGAACTGATACCTCAGTGATGCTCGTCGGCACCGCGGGGGCGCCGTCCGCAGAGCCGTCGGCGACCCCGGCATCCGTGATCTGAGCCTTGATTTCGTCCAGCCCGCTCGTGACCTTGCCGAGGACCGTGTAGCCGCCCACCGCGTCCGCCGGAATGGTCGTGTCGTCGTACACGATGAAGAACTGGCTGCCCATGCTGTACGCGTTGCCGCCCTGGCGGGCCATGGCCAGCGTGCCGGCCGGGTACACGTTGTCGGCGGGGGCGTTCTCGATCGGCCCGTAGCTGTAACCGGGCCCACCGGAACCGGTACCCTCCGGGTCGCCGCACTGCAGCACGAAGAAGCCGCCGTCGGTCAGCCGGTGACAGGTCACATCCTGGTAGAAACCGGTGTTGATCAAGTCGATCGTCGACGACACGGCCTGCGGGGCCAGGGCGCCGTCGAGTTCGATCCCGAGCGGGATGTCATTGAGAGCCAGCGTGCCGCTCCAGGTGCGGTCCTCGGCGAGGGAACTGGGGGGCACGTCGCCCGTGTTGGCATTCTCGGACGGGTCCGCCGAAGCGCTGGGCGTGGCCGAGGCCGCGGTCGAGGGAGCCGTGCTGCCGGGGCCGGCGGAGAAGAACAGGATCTGGGCCCCGACGGCCAGGGCCACGACGGCAACCCCGGCGACTCCGGCGACGACGTTGTCCCGTGTGCGCCGCTTCACCTGGTGTTCGTTCACCGTCCGACGGGCCTGGAATGCGCGCACTCGAACGCGCGCTTCACGGGCTTCACGATCTTGCTTCTTGTTCGGTACCACGTCGTAGCCTCCAGGCGGCCTTCAGTGGAGGCCAGATCGAGCAGAATGGCCGGGCGGCAACGCCCGAACCTCGTTGAACTCTACGCAACCCGGCCTACCCGGGCAAAACACTCCCTGCACCGAATCGGTCGGGGATCGGCCCGGTCACCGGCACAAACTACGCTGGACCCATGGTGGATTCACAACCGGGACTCCGCAGCGGCGCCACACCCCTGGCCGTGCGGATGCGCCCGACGAGCCTTGACGAGGTCGCCGGCCAGAAGCATCTGCTCACCCCCGGGTCGCCCCTGGTCAGCCTGGCCAGTGACAAGACGGGGGAGCAGGGTGCTGTCTCGGTCATCCTGTGGGGACCGCCCGGCACAGGCAAGACCACTCTGGCCCAGGCCATCGCCCACAGTTCAGGGCGCCGTTTCGTCGAGCTGTCGGCCGTGTCCGCCGGTGTGCGCGACGTGCGCCAGGTGATGGAGGAGGCACGCACCAGCCGCGACCTCTACGGCCTGTCCACGGTGCTCTTCCTCGACGAGATCCACCGATTCAGCAAAGCCCAGCAGGATGCCCTTCTTCCCGGGGTGGAGAACGGGGTCATCATCCTCGTGGCCGCGACGACCGAGAACCCTTCCTTCTCCGTCATCTCCCCGCTGCTGTCCCGCTCTCTGCTCCTGACCCTCGAGACGCTGAGCGACGAGGATCTCGGGGTTGTGGTCGACCGCGCCGTCATCGACCCGCGGGGTCTCGCTGACCGGTTCCGGCTCGACCCCGAGGCTCGAGCGGCCATCATCCGGCTCGCCTCGGGCGATGCTCGGCGTGCCCTGACCGCGCTGGAGGCAGGTTCGGTGGCGGCGGCGTCCTCCACCCCGCCGGACGCCGGCACGCAGCCGGTCATCACGACCGAGATCGTCTCGCTCGCCGTCGACCGCGCCCTGCTGCGCTACGACCGCAACGGCGACGAGCACTACGACGTCATCAGCGCGTTCATCAAATCCGTTCGCGGCTCAGACGTGGACGCCTCACTGCACTACCTTGCGCGCATGATCGAGGCCGGTGAAGACCCCCGGTTCATCTGCCGTCGCATCATCGTGCTGGCGTCGGAGGACATCGGCATGGCGGACCCCCAGGCGCTGCTGATCGCCATCGCCGCCGCGGATGCCGTGGCGTACATCGGCATGCCGGAAGGGCGCATTCCGCTGGCCCAGGCGGTCGTGCACCTGGCGACGGCACCCAAGTCCAACGCGGCCTATGTGGCGCTGGACGCGGCGATCGCCGACGTGCGCGCCGGTAAGACCGGTCGGGTTCCGAAGCCGCTGCGGGACGCGCACTACCCGGGCGCCAAGCGTCTCGGGCATGGCCGGGGCTACAAATACCCCCACGACGACGCACTCGGCGTGCTCGCACAGCAGTACCCGCCGGACGAGCTCATCGACGTGCGGTACTACGCACCCACGGAGCACGGCCATGAGCGTGAGGTGTCCGCCCGACTCGCCAAGTTGCGCAAGATCATCCGGGCCCGGTAGGCCGGCCGAGCGTGCCGCTGTGCTAACCTGAAGGCTGCCTACAACTGGAATTGGCATGCGGCTGCGTCCGATTCCGGTTTGGATGGGTTTCGCTCTGTAGCCGGGCAACCCGTGGCACCACCCCTCTGAACTCCCATGACGCTGTGCCTGTGCCCAGTCAGCCCTGCTGGCTCGCGCCCCAGGAGCACGCCCTGGTTTCCCCTTGTTTGCAGTTCCATCGAAAGGACACCGTGTCTACCAAGTCACGTACCCGCAGTAAGACCCGCCTCTCGCGGGCCCTGGGCATCGCCCTGACCCCGAAGGCCGCTCGCTACCTGGAGAAGCGTCCTTACGCACCGGGCGAGCACGGTCGCACCAAGCGCAAGACCGACTCCGACTACGCCGTTCGCCTCCGCGAAAAGCAGCGCTTACGCGCCCAGTACGGCATCCGCGAAGCTCAGCTCAAGATCGCATTCGAGGAAGCTCGCCGCGCTCAGGGACTGACCGGTGAGAACCTCGTCGAGATCCTCGAGACCCGTCTCGACGCTCTTCTCGTGCGTTCCGCCATCGCCCGCACCACGGCCCAGGCCCGTCAGATGATCGTGCACCGTCACATCCTGATCGATGGCCAGCTGGTTGACCGTCCCTCCTTCCGCGTGAAGCCGGGCCAGCTCATCCACGTCAAGCCCAAGAGCGAGGCCATGGAGCCGTTCCAGGTTGCAGCTGCCGGCGGTCACGTCGACGTTCTGCCGAAGCTCCCGCCCTACCTCGAGGTCGAGATCGACAAGCTGCAGGCCCGCCTCGTGCGCCGCCCGAAGCGCATCGAAGTCCCCGTGACCTGTGAAGTCCAGCTCGTCGTCGAGTACTACGCGGCCCGCTAGGTTCCTTTTCACCCGCTCCGCCGTCAGGCGTTGCAACTGAACTACGCTGGAGAGCGGATCACCCGTGGGGTGGTCCGCTCTTTGCGTATGCACCCGGCTCTCGTATGCCGAATCTGGAATGGATGGTTGGTCAATGTCAGGTGGAGATATCGTCGGTCTCGCGTTCGCGGGCGGATTCCTGGTCCTGGTCCTGGCCCTGGCGGTGCCCCTGTTCAAGATCGGCCGGGTCTTCGACGAAACGACCCGGTCCATCCGTGACCTGACGCACACCGTGACCCCACTGCTCGAGGAATCCACGAAAACCATCCAGGAGACCAACGCCCAGCTGGCCCGGGTCGACACCATCACGTCAAATGTGGCGGATGTCACCGGCAACGTGTCCGCACTGGTGGCGCTCGTCACGGCGACGGTCGGCGGCCCGCTGGTCAAGTTGGCCGGCTTCTCCGCCGGCGTTCGGGCGGCCCTCGGCTCTGTCCGCGGCGGCGGCACCCGTCGGCGGCGCAGCTAGTCGGCTACTCTGGCAAGGGGCCGGTCGAGTCTGGGATTCACCGGTCAGGTGGTCGTTCGAGACACTCGGGCCGCCGTGAGCCACCAGTTTCACCACCTATCAGGGTCTCCACACGTAGTCAGGGAGCATTGTCATGAAGAGTTTCATCTGGTTTGTCGTCGGTCTGACCACCGGGCTTCTCGTCGCCCGTGAGGCCGGCAAGACGCGTCAAGGCAAGCAGTTCTTCGCCGATCTCGACACCAAGGCGCGCGAATTCGGTGAGGCCATCTCGGACGGCTACCGGAAGCGCGAAGCCGAACTGAGGGACGCCATCGGCGACGCGGCATCGAACACCGAAGACGTGATCGACACCCTCACCAAATAAGCAACACCCCTCTCATTTTTCGCTTCAACGAACTACGGAACTAATGCAGACTGCTGAAATTCGCGGGCGCTGGCTCGACTTCTTTGCCGATCGTGGACACACTGTCGTCCCGTCCGCTTCGCTGGTCAGCGACGACCCCACACTCCTCTTCACGGTGGCCGGCATGGTTCCGTTCGTGCCCTACCTGACCGGTCTGGTGCCGGCGCCGTACCCGCGTGCGACCAGTGTGCAGAAATGCATCCGCACCAACGACATCGAAGAGGTCGGCAAAACACCGCGCCACGGCACCTTCTTCCAGATGAACGGCAACTTCTCGTTCGGCGACTACTTCAAGGAAGAAGCGATCGGATACGCGTGGGAGCTGCTCACCAGCTCCGAGGCGGACGGCGGCTACGGCTTCGCCGAGAAGGACCTCTGGGTGACCGTCTACGAAGACGACGACGAAGCGTTCCGCTACTGGCGCGCCCTCGGCCTGCCCGAGCACCGCATCCAGCGTCTGGGCATGGACACGAACTACTGGTCTACCGGGCAGCCCGGCCCCGCCGGCCCCTGCTCGGAGATCTTCTTCGACCGTGGTCCCGAGTACGGCATCGACGGCGGCCCGGCCACCGACGACGACCGCTACGTCGAAATCTGGAACCTGGTGTTCATGCAGTACCTCCGCGGCGAGGGCACCAGCAAGAACGACTTCGTCATCCTCGGCGATCTGCCCAAGAAGAACATCGACACGGGCATGGGGCTCGAACGCGTCGCCTTCCTCAAGCAGGGCGTGCAGAACATGTACGAAATCGACCAGGTGCGCCCGGTCCTCGACCGGGCCGCGGAACTGTCCGGCCGCCGCTATGGTGCGGTGCACGACGACGACGTACGGATGCGCATCGTCGCCGACCACGTGCGGTCGTCCCTGATGCTGATGAGTGACGGAGTCATGCCGTCCAATGAGGGCCGCGGATACATCCTGCGTCGCCTGATGCGCCGCAGCGTGCGCGCCATGCGCCTCCTCGGCGTCGACGCCGCGACCTTCCCCGAGCTGTTCCCGGCCTCGCGCGATGCCATGGCGGGCGCGTACCCCGAGGTCAAAGCCGACTACGCCCGGATCAGCCAGGCAGCGTATGCCGAAGAGGAAACCTTCCTGCGCACCCTCGCCAGCGGCAGCGCCGTGCTCGACCTTGCCGTGGCGAAGACGAAGAAGGCCGAGAAGGCCGTGCTGCCGGGGGACACCGCGTTCCTCCTGCACGACACCTATGGTTTCCCGATCGAGATCACCCTCGAAATGGCCGAGGAAGCCGGCCTCAGCGTCAACCGCGAAGCCTTCGACACTCTCATGAGCAAACAGCGCGCCATGGCCAAGGCCGACGCCAAGGCCAAGAAGACGCACCTCGCCGACCTGTCGGTGTACAGCGCCTTCCGGGCGGCGGGGGAGACGGTCTTCACCGGTTATGACGCCCTGCAGACCGAATCATGCGTGCTCGGCATCATCGTCAAGGGACTGTCCGTCGACCGTGCCGTGTCCGGCGAGATCGCCGAAGTCATCCTCGCCGAGACGGCCCTCTATGCGGAATCCGGGGGACAGGAAGCCGACGCCGGGCTGATCGTCGGCACCGGCTACGAGCTCGAGGTCCTCGACGTGCAGAAGCCCGTCAAGGGACTGATCAGCCACAAGGTACAGGTGCGCTCCGGAGAGGTCGGCGTCGGGGACCCGGCCACCAGCGTCGTCGACCCGGACTGGCGCCGCGGCGCCCGCCAGGCGCACTCGGGCACCCACGTGCTGCATGCGGCGCTGCGCCAGGTGCTCGGCCCGAACGCGCACCAGTCGGGTTCGTACAACAAAGCCGGCTTCTTCCGCCTCGACTTCTCCTGGAACCAGGCGCTGTCCCCGGCGACGCGCAGCGAAATCGAAGAGATCTCCAACAACGCCATCCGGGACAACCTGCCCGTGGTCACCCGGGAGCTGCCTCTCGCCGAGGCCAAGGCCCTCGGCGCGATGGCCCTTTTCAGCGAGAAGTACGGCGACCGCGTGCGTGTGGTCGACATCGGCGGTCCCTGGTCGCGCGAACTGTGCGCGGGAACCCACGTCGAATCCAGTGCGGAGATCGGCATGATCAGCCTCGTCAGCGAGGGTTCCGTCGGATCGACGAATCGCCGGGTCGAATCGCTGGTGGGGCTCGAGGCTTTCCGCGACCTGGCCGCGGAGCGCGCGCTCGTCTCCCAGCTGACCGCGAATCTGAAGACGCCCAGGGACCAGTTGCCCGAGCGCATCAACGAGCTCGTGCTGAACCTCAAGGCCGCGGAGAAGAAGATTGCGGCGTTCGAGGCCCGGGCGCTCACCGACAAGGTGCCGGCCCTCGTCTCCTCCGCCGCGATGGCGGGCTCCGTCAGCGTCGTGGCTGAGAATGTGGGCCCGCTGGGCTCCGCCGACGACCTGCGGATGCTGGTCACGGCCACGCGCACCCAACTCGGCGGTGCGCCGGCCGTCGTGGCCCTGGCAGCAGTCGTCGCCGACAAGCCCGTGGTCATCGTGGCCACCAACCCCGCAGCACGGGAAGCCGGACACCGCGCCGGGTCCCTGGCCAAGCAGGTCGCCGGCATCCTCGGCGGTGGCGGTGGCGGCAAAGACGACCTCGCGCAGGGTGGTGGCACCGACGTGGCCGCCATTCCGAAGGCCCTCATGGCCGTCCGATCAGCCGTAGCAGGCTGAGCCCATGCGTCATGGCGTGCGGGTCGGAGTCGACGTCGGGAAAGCCCGGATCGGCCTGGCCCGCAGCGACCCGCACGGAATGCTGGCCACCCCGGTCGAGACCGTGAGCCGTGACCTCTCCGGCACCCTGGACGTAGCCCGGATCGTGGCAGTGGTGGCCGAGCTGGACGCGATCGAGGTCGTCGTGGGGCTGCCCCTGGCACTGTCGGGCAACCGGACGGCATCGACCAATGATGCCGTGGGCTTCGCCGAGGTTCTGGCCCGCACCCTGGCCGTGCCGGTGCGCCTGGTCGACGAACGCCTCTCCACCGTCGCGGCGCAGTCTGTTCTGCGTGCCGCGGGGCGCAAGGCCAAGACCCAGAAGACCGTGGTCGACCAGGTTGCCGCGGTGATCATCCTGCAGCATGCCCTCGACAGCGAACGCGCCCAGGGCGCGCCCGCCGGCGTCGCCGTTGATCCTGGGACCGAACCGCTTTCAGCCGCCGCACCGCCGGCTGCCGCACCACCTGAAGGGCACCCTCGACGATGACGATCCCTCCTGCCGGCCCCGCCGGACCTCCGCACGTTCCGGCCGACCCGGCGAATCCCGAGAGTCCCGTCGACACATCGAGCTCGCGCCGCGCCCTGCGCGAATCGCGGGAGGAGGGGACCCGGTCCAGCCGCCGTGCCCTGCTGGATTCCGAACCGGCCCGGAAGAAGAAGAAAAGTCGCCGCGGCGCCTGGGGCTGCCTGATCGTGTTCCTGGTTCTGATCGGCCTGGCCGGCGCCGCCGCCGTCCTGCTGCAGGAGCCGATCGGCACGGTCATCGGCATGGTGCAGGGGCCGGCCGACTACGACGGCACCGGCGGTGCGGAGGTCGTGGTGATGATCCATGACGGCGACACCGGGCAAGACATTGCGAACACCCTCGTCGCCCAGGACGTCGTGAAGAGCTACGACGCGTTCTACCAGCTGCTGCGCGAGGAGTCCCCGGAACCCGTATTCCAGCCGGGTGCCTACCGGTTGGCCGAGCAGATGAGCGCCCGCGCGGCCCTCGACGCCCTGCTCGATGCGGACACCAAGCTCGAGCAGACCGTCGTCATCCCCGAGGGCACCACGACCACGGCCATCCTGCAGTTGATCACCGAGGGAACCAGCATCCCTCTCGCCGACCTGAAGGTCGCCGCCGCGGACGTGACACCGTACGGGCTGCCTGCCGAGGCCACCACGCTCGAGGGGTTCCTGTTCCCGGCGACGTACACGTTCCCCGCGGACACCACGGCCACCGATGCCATCCGGATGCTCGTGGACCGGCAATTCGAGGCGCTCGACGCCGCGGGCGTCGCCCCGGCAGACCGCTGGAAGACCATCGTGCTCGCGGCTCTCATCCAGCGTGAGGCCGGACTGACCGAGGACTTCTACAAGGTGTCCCGGGTCTTCCTGAACCGGCTCGACCCGGCCCGGTGGGAGAGCGGACTGCTGCAGTCCGACGCCACCGTCGCCTACGGCACCGGGGCCACCGACCGGGTGACCACAACGGATGCCGAACGCGCCGACGCCGCCAATGCCTACAACACCTATGTGCACCCCGGGCTGCCCGTGGGACCGATCTCGAACCCCGGCGACGTGGCGATCGACGCCGCCGTCAACCCAGCCGAGGGCAGCTGGCTGTACTTCGTATCGTGGAACCTGGACACCGGTGAGACGATCTTCTCCACCACCATCGAGGAGCATGAGGCCGCCGTGGCGAAGTGGCTCGCGTGGATGGACGAGCACCCCGAATATGACTGAGCCCGTCACCTCCACCCCTGCCCCGCCCCCCGCCTGCCGTCTGGCGGTGCTGGGCTCACCCATCGAACATTCCCTGTCGCCCGCGCTGCACCGCGCCGCCTACGGGGCGCTCGGGCTGGACTGGCGCTACGACGCCGTGCGCGTGGCGGCCGGCGGGTTGTCCGACTTTCTCGGTTCCCTGGGGGGCGAGTGGCGGGGACTCTCCCTGACCATGCCCCTCAAGCACGAGGTGCAGGCGCACCTCGACGGGCTCGACCGGATCGCCGAGCAGACCGGCTCGGTCAACACGGTGCTGCTCGGTGAGACCGACGGCCGGCGAACACTGCACGGCTTCAACACGGATGTGACCGGCCTGGTGCGCGCCCTCGCCGAAGCCGGCGTGCGGCGCGCGGTGCACGTGACCCTGCTCGGAGCCGGCGCCACGGCGGCATCCGCCCTGGTCGCCGCGGCCGAGCTGGGCGCCGAGACTGTCGACGTGCTCGTCCGCAGCCCCGCCAAGGCCGCCGCCCTGGTCGCACTGGGCCAGAGCCTCGGGGTCGTCGTCACGGTGCACCCGCTGACCGACCTGCCCAACCCCGAACGCGTGAGCGACCTGGTCATCAGCACCCTCCCCGGAGGCAGCGTCCTCGGCGCGGAGTTCCCCGCCGACCTGCGCCGCACGGCGGTTCTCTTCGACGTCAGCTACGCTCCGTGGCCCAGCTCCCTCGCCCGGTCGTGGGTGCTCGCGGGCGGCACCGCCGTGTCCGGCGAGGGCATGCTGCTGCACCAGGCCCTGGTCCAGGTGCGGATCTTCGTCTCCGGGGACCCGTTCGAGCCCCTTCCGAACGAGGCCGGCGTGCTGCAGGCCATGCGCGGCGCCCTGACCCGACAGGCTGTGACAGGATAGTGGTCATGCTTCGTTGGCTCACTGCCGGAGAGTCCCACGGCCCCGAACTCATCGCTATCGTCGAGGGTTTGCCCGCTGGAATCCCGGTCACTCTAGATGCGATCCGCCTCGACCTTGCGCGCCGCAAACTCGGCTACGGCCGTGGTGCGCGCATGAAATTCGAGCAGGATGAACTGAACATCTCCGGCGGCGTGCGCCACGGTCTCACCATGGGTGGACCGGTGGCCCTGCGGATCGGCAACACCGAATGGCCCAAGTGGGCCGAGGTGATGAGCCCCGAGCCGGTGCAGACCTCGTCCGCCCGCGGACGCGGCGCCCCGCTGACCCGGCCCCGGCCCGGCCACGCCGACCTTGTCGGCATGCAGAAGTACGACTTCGACGAATCCCGCCCGGTGCTGGAGCGTGCCAGCGCCCGCGAAACCGCCGCTCGCGTCGCGCTCGGTGCGGTCGCCCGCTCATTCCTGGCCGAGCTCGGCATCACCCTAGTCAGCCACACCCTGTCGATCGGGCCGGTCCGGGTTCCCGAAGACGCCCTGCTGCCCGCACCCGACGACGTCGACGTCCTCGACGCCGACCCGCTGCGCTGCTTCGACGCCGCGACCAGCGCCCTGATGGTGGCCGAGGTCGATCAGGCCCATAAGGACGGCGACACCCTCGGCGGGGTCGTCGAGGTGCTGGCCTACAATCTTCCCCCCGGGCTCGGCTCGTTCGTGCACTGGGACCGCCGCCTCGATTCGCAGCTGGCGGCCGCGCTGATGGGCATCCAGGCCATCAAGGGCGTCGAGGTCGGCGACGGCTTCCTGACCACCACCCGGCGGGGCTCGGTGGCCCACGACGAGCTCGTGCAGTCCGACGGGCGAATCCAGCGGGTCAGCGACCGGGCCGGCGGCACCGAAGGCGGCATGAGCACGGGAACAGTGCTGCGCGTGCGCGCCGGAATGAAACCGATCTCCACCATCCCGCGTGCCCTGCGCACGGTCGATGTGGCCACCGGCGAGGCAGCCCCCGCGCACCACCAGCGGTCGGATGTCTGTGCCGTTCCAGCCGCCGGCGTGGTCGCCGAAGCCATGGTCGCCCTCGTTCTCGCGAACTCCGTCCTGGAGAAGTTCGGTGGCGACTCCGTCGCGGAGACCCGCCGCAACCTGGACTCCTACCTGGCCCACATCCCGGCGAACCTCCAGACGGGCGCGTCCAGCGACGCCTCCCTCTAGAGACGCCGGAGTACGCAATGGCCGCGCCGACGCATCCGATCCTGCCCCTCGTCTTCATCGGGCCCATGGCCGCCGGCAAGACCAAGATCGGCCGGAGGGTGGCCAAGGCGCTCGACGTGCCGTTCATCGACACCGACCACCGCATCGTCGACCAGCACGGCCCGATCAAGGATATCTTCGAGCAACACGGCGAGGAGCACTTCAGAGCGCTTGAACGTCAGGCCGTGGCCCACGCCCTGACCGAGCAGGCCGTGGTCTCGCTCGGCGGGGGAGCCGTGCTCGACACGGAGACCCAGGCCGACCTGGCCGGGTGTACCGTCGTGTACCTGAGTGTGTCGGCCCGAGCCGTCGGGGCCAGGATCACCGGCGGCAAACGACCGCTCCTGCGAAACGGGATCGCGGACTGGAAGCGCATCTACGCCGAGCGCCGGCCCGTCTACGAGGCTCTGGCCGGCATCCGGTTCGACACCTCACATCGTCCCCTGGACGCCATCGCTGATGACGTCGTGAAATGGACCAAGAAACGATCATGACCGGAGCACCTGTGCCTGAATCCACCGAGCCCATCACTGAGCCTGCCCTCGAGCCCGCCACCACCGTCATCACCGTTGCCGGTGCCGACAGCTACCCCGTGCTGATCGGGCGCGGCCTCATCGACGACGTCGTCGAACAGCTCGGCCCGAAGGTGGCGAAGGTGCTCATCGTGCACACGTCCCACCTCGGCGCCCGCGCCGTCGCCCTGCGCGAGAGCCTGCTCGGCAAATTCGAGGTGCTGATCGCCGAGGTGCCCGACGCCGAAGCCGCCAAGCGGGTCGAGGTGGCCGCGTTCTGCTGGCAGGTCATGGGCCAGGCCGACTTCAGCCGCACCGATGCCGTCATCGGTTTCGGCGGCGGCGCCGTCACCGACCTGGCCGGCTTCGTCGCGGCGACCTGGCTGCGCGGCGTGCGCCTGGTGCAGATCCCGACCAGCGTGCTCGGCATGGTGGACGCCGCCGTGGGCGGCAAGAACGGCATCAACACCGCCGAGGGCAAGAACCTCGTGGGCACGTTCTACGCGCCCGCCGCGGTCCTCTGCGACCTGGACGTGCTCGACGACCTGCCCCGGAACGAGATCCTGGCCGGTTTCGCCGAGATCGTGAAGGCCGGTTTCATCCAGCTCCCCGAGATCCTCGACATCGTCGAAGCGGATGTCGCGGCGGTCACCGACCCGCACACCCCGCAGTTCCGGCGGGTGCTCGAACTCGCGGTCGGGATGAAGGCCCAGGTTGTGGGGGAGGACTTCAAGGAGTCCGGCCTGCGCGAGATCCTGAACTACGGTCACACTCTCGGCCACGCGGTCGAGCACGCCGAACGCTACGGCTGGCGCCACGGGGCCGCCGTCGCTGTGGGCATGATGTTCGCCGCGGAGGTGGCCCGGCTGAGCGGACGCCTCTCCGACGAGGCGGTCGACCGGCACCGCCGCATCCTGGAATCGCTGACTCTGCCCACCACCTACCCGGTCGGCCGGTGGAGCACCCTTCTCGCCACCATGCAGCGCGACAAGAAGACCCGCAGCGGAATGCTCCGTTTCATCGTGCTCGACGACATCGGCAAGCCCACCGTGTTGGAAGGACCCGACACATCCCTTCTCTTCGCCGCGTACCAGGAGATCGGCTCCTAGACGGTATTGCCCGACCGGGAGGCCTAGACTGGCCCCTGATCGGGCTTCGCCTCCGATCGCCGCTGACCAAAGCTGTTCGGAGGTTTCATGACGAGTCCGTGGATCGATCGGCCGGCCGGGTTCGCCGGAGGCAGTCACGGTCGGCTTGCGCAGGCCCACGAAGCCGCCGTCACGGAACGGTATGTGGGTCCCGGGGTACGCCGAGTGGTCAAAGAATCCTGGGAGCGGTCGCTGTCGCTCAGCCTCGATCCGTCCCGGCTCGCTCCCGAGCAGGAGGTCAGCGTCGACGCGTTGCGGGAACTGCGCGACCGGCACCCACTGGCATCGGTGCTGCCGGTGGTGCACAATCTCCTGATCCGCCACACGTTTCACTCCGGCCTGATCGTCGCCGTCGGCGACGAGTTCGGACGTCTGCTCTGGATCGACGGAGACCGTGTCGTGCGTCGGCGGGCCGAAGACATGCTTTTCGTGGAAGGCTCCGACTGGTCCGAGCGCCGGGTGGGCACGAGCGCACCGGGAACGGCGCTGACCCTCGGTCACGGAATCCAGATCCAGCGGGCCGAACACTTCAACGAGCTGGCGCATCCGTGGAGTTGCACGGCCGTGCCCATCCACGACCCGCACTCCGGAGCCGTTCTCGGCGTGATCGACATCACGGGTGGCGACGAAGCCGTCGCTCCGCAGACCCTGCCACTGGTGGAAGCGGCCGTCGCGGCCATGGAGGCTGAACTGCGCATCCAGCGGCTGAGCGCGGCGGCGGGACCGGCCACCGTCGCCCGCTTCTTCGGCGTACCCTCGGGTCCGCCGATCACTCGGCCCGCGCCCGCCCGGCTGGGAGTGCTGGGCGGCGATCACGGCCGGTTGGAGACTGCCGACGGCCCGCTGGAGATCAGCCCGCGGCACGCGGAAATCCTCACCCTGCTGGCGTGGAACCGGGACGGCCTCTCCGCCGACCGGCTGTCGCTGCTGCTCACCGACCAGGCCAACGCCGTCGACAACCTGCGCGCCGAGATGGTGCGGCTGCGCAAGGTCCTCGAACACACCAGCCCGAGGATCAGCATCGCCTCCCGCCCCTACCGTCTGGAGACGGCCATCGAACTGGACGCGCAGCGCGTGCTCGCCTTCCTGGAGCGCGGTGCGCATCGGGTGGCGCTCGGGGCCTACCGAGGGCCCGTGCTGCCGAGTTCGACCGCACCCGGGATCGTCGAGATCCGCGCCGAGGTCTCGGCGCGGCTGCGGCAGGCCATGCTCACGGATGCGTCCGCCGAACTCCTGCTGGAGTACGCCCGCACCGACGAGGCCACCTACGACAGTGAGGTGTGGCGCGCGTGCCTGGAACTGTTGCCGGCCCGGTCGCCGAAACGGGCTTCCGTGGTGGCGCGGCTCAGCCGGATCGAAGCCGAGCTGGACCACGCGGGTCCGGTCTCCGCGCCCCGCAACCTCCCGCAACGCTGAAGCAACGTTCTCTTTCCTAGGCTCAGGCCCAGGTTCGCAACAGGCGAATCCCACCGACAATGTCGTCGACGAGGAGAGATCATGACCGTCTATTCCAACCCCGGAACACCGGGTGCCCTAGTCACCTTCAAGCCCCGCTACGAGAACTGGATCGGCGGCGAGTGGGTCAAACCCGTCAAGGGTCAGTACTTCGAAGACATCTCGCCCGTCAACGGCAAGCCGTTCGCCGAGGTGGCCCGCGGCACGGCGGAGGACATCGAATTGGCACTGGATGCCGCACACCGGGCAGCGCCGGCGTGGGGCAAGACCTCATCGACTGAGCGCGCGGCGGTGCTCAACAGGATCGCCGACATCATCGACGCGAACCTCGAACTGCTCAGCGTCGCCGAGACCTGGGAGAACGGCAAGCCGGTCCGGGAAACCCTGAACGCGGACATCCCGCTCTGCTCCGACCACTTCCGATACTTCGCCTCCGCGATCCGGGCCCAGGACGGCGACCATGCCGAACTGAACGGGGACATGGTCTCGTACCAGTTCCACGAGCCTCTCGGCGTCGTCGGGCAGATTATCCCCTGGAACTTCCCGCTCCTGATGGCCGTGTGGAAGCTGGCCCCGGCCCTGGCCGCCGGCAACGCGATCGTCCTCAAGCCGGCCGAACAGACCCCCGTGTCGATCCTCGTGCTGATCGACCTGATCGGTGACGTGCTGCCACCGGGGGTGCTCAACATCGTCAACGGATTCGGCATCGAGGCCGGCAAGCCGCTCGCGTCGTCGTCGCGGATCCGCAAGATCGCGTTCACGGGGGAGACCTCGACCGGGCGCCTGATCATGCAGTACGCGAGCGCCAACATCATCCCGTCGACGATGGAACTCGGCGGCAAGAGCCCCAACATCTTTTTCAGCGATGTGGCCCAGGAGAAGGACGCCTTCTACGACAAGGCCCAGGAGGGCTTCGTGCTCTTCGCGTTCAACCAGGGCGAGGTCTGCACCGCGCCCAGCCGGGCGCTGCTGCAGAAACCGATCTATGACGACTTCCTGAGCGACGCCGTCGAGCGCACCCGCACGGTGATCCAGGGCAACCCGCTCGACACCGCGACCCAGGTCGGCGCGCAGTCCAGCAACGACCAGCTCGAGAAGATCCTCTCCTACATCGACATCGGCAAGAAGGAGGGTGCGACGCTGGCGCTCGGCGGAGAGCGGGTCGACCTCGGCGGTGACCTGAGCGGAGGCTACTACGTGGAGCCCACCATCTTCGAGGGCCACAACAAGATGCGCCTGTTCCAGGAGGAGATCTTCGGACCGGTGCTCGCGGTGACCAGCTTCACCGATTACGACGACGCCATCTCCATCGCCAACGACACCCTCTACGGGCTCGGAGCCGGGGTCTGGTCCCGCAACGGAAACATCGCCTACCGGGCCGGGCGGGACATCCAGGCCGGCCGGGTCTGGGTGAACAACTACCACGCCTACCCGGCGGGGGCGTCGTTCGGCGGCTACAAGAGTTCGGGAATCGGCCGGGAGAACAACAAGCTCGCGCTGACCGCCTACCAGCAGACGAAGAACCTCCTCGTGTCCTACAGCGAGAACAAGCTGGGCTTCTTCTAGGCACGTGACGCCGGTCCGGCCTACGCTGGCGCGACAGCCGGACCACTCACGGCACCACCGGCCCCGGCCAGGGGCCGCCGAGGCGATAACCCTCGGCGGACCCAGGCCCGGGGGTCGCAACCAGAAGGGAACATCCATGCCGGAGACAGGCGTCACCGCAACGATCACCATCCCGGGAGAGACGATTCCGCGGGTGGAGCTCACGGCCGTCGCGGTCGACCTGCTCCGCAGCCTCTGGGACGAACACGGCCCGCTGATGTTCCACCAGTCCGGGGGCTGCTGCGACGGCTCCTCACCGATGTGCTTTCCGGAGGGCGAATTCATCGTCTCGGACCGGGACGTTCTGCTCGGTCGACTCGACGTCGCACCACTCGGCGGGACCGCGCAGCCGATCGACTTCTGGATGTCGGCGGAGCAATTCGAGTACTGGAGCCACACCTTCCTCACGGTCGACGTCGTTCCCGGCCGCGGCGGCGGATTCTCCGTCGAAGCGCCCCGCGGCGTGCGGTTCCTGCTGCGATCCCGGCTGATGGAGTCCTTCGAGTAGTCCTCTCCTCCACCGATCCCTGCCAGGTGCAATCCTGTGCACCGCGGCTGCGACGGATGCCCGTCCGGGCAGTCTGGTGCGCATGACAACCCCACTCCGACTCCGGGACGCCGCTCCCGTGACCACCACCGAGCAAGCGCGAGAGCGGGTGGCCGAGTTGGTGGGCCAGGCGATCAGCCACCAGCTCTGGTTCATGCTCCTCGACGCCCGGGGGAGGCAGATCCCCCTGCTGATCCCCGTCAGTGGCATTCCGCTCCGCCCGGAACCGGGCGGCGCCGCAGCCATGGCCACCGCGGTCAACCAGGTCCTGGCCGAACACGGGCCGGGCGGCAGCGTCATCCTCACCCTCGAACGCCCGGGAACGGCCGCCCTGACCGCTCCCGACCAGGCCTGGGGACGAGAACTCGCCACCTCCTTCGGCAAGCTGCTGCGCATCACGGGCATGTTCGTCGCCCACGATTCGGGAGTCTGCGAACTCGTGGTGTGACCGCGCCTCGCGGTGGCAGACTGAGACGATGACTCTCACCGGCCGGCGAAACTCACCTTGCGTACCCGGGGCGACGGATGCCTGAGCGCACCCTGGTCCTGCTTCGCCACGCCAAGTCGGATTGGGAGGGCCGGCAGGCCGACCTCGATCGGCCGCTGGCCGCCCGGGGACTCCGGCAGGCCCCGCGGGCCGGGGCACGGCTGGCCGGCCTCATCCACCGGATCGATCTCGCCCTGGTGTCGCCGGCCGTGCGTGCCCGGGAAACCTGGGACCTCGTCGCGGCCGAGCTCCCCGAGGTGCCGCCGACCCGGATCGATGACCGCGTCTACGCTGCGACGGCCGGTCAACTCCTGGCCGTCGTGCGCGCACTGCCCGACGAGGCACACTCGGTCGTGCTCGTGGGTCACAATCCGGGATTCGAAGATCTGGCCGCCCGGCTCACCGGCACCGAGGTCGCCCTGCCGACCTCGGCCCTGGCCGTGATCGCCTGGGACGGTTCCTGGACATCCGCCGGTCGGTCCGAGGGAATACTCCTGGCATCCGGCCGCTGATCGGCCCCGGCGCACGGGAGCGGAGCCTCGTCTGAACCGACGGGTCAGGGCTGTACGCCCGCGCGCGCGGCCCGGCGCGCGGCCCTGCGCTGGGCCGTCTCCCTCACCATCAGCGCCCGCGTCGCCGCCACGTCACCGAGCAGCGGTCGAAACCAGCGCGCGGCCGGGTCGGAGTCGACCAGGATCATGCGCACCAGAAGTGTGAGCGGGGTGGCCAGAAGCGCACCGATGGGGCCGATGATGGCCGTCCAGACCAACACCGACACAAAGGTGACGGTCTGGCTGAGGGCGACGGCGTTGCTGACGAGCCGGGACTGGATCGCGCCCTGCACGATGGCGTTCACGAGGGTGTACACGAGGATCACCGAAATCGCCGTCTGCCAGCCGCCGGCCAGGAACCCGAAGACGACGGGAGGCACCAGTGCGACCAGGTAGCCGACATTGGGAATGAAGCTGCCCAGGAATGAGAGCACTCCCCAGAGGAACGCGCCGGGAACGCCCAGGATCACGAGCGCCACGCCGTTGAGCACGCCCTGCACGACCCCGAGCAGCGTCGTGGTGACCATGTACCGCCGCACATGGGAGGCGGTCGCTCGCAGCGCACCGACCAGATTCCGGTGGGCCGGTTCGAGTTCCCGCAGCAGGGTGGACAGGTAGCTGGCGTCCATCGCCATCAGGAGCAGCGTGGTGGCGATGATGACCAGGGCCCCCGCCAGCCCGGCCACGTTGCCCAGCACGTCCGACACGAAACCGGTGATCTGCGAGGGTTCGAAACCGGACACGATCGTCTGCACCTCATCGGTTCCGACTCCGAAGTCCGTCAGCGCGGCACCGATCGACGCGCCGATCCGGGCGATCTCGGAACTGTACTGGCTGAGGAGGGCGGGGAACTGGGCCAGGGCCAGCAGAAGCGCAGCCAGGAAGGCCGCCAGAACGAGGAAGACCGCCGCGGCAACCGAGCCGGTGGCCAGCCCGCGCGGCACGCCACGGCGTTCCAGGGCGTTACGCAGCGGATGAACGCAGATCGTCAGAACGAGGGCCAGCAGCACGGGGGCTGCAATGGACCTGATGGACGCCAGGCCGAACGCGGCGACGGTGGCGGCGGCCAGGCCGATCAGGATGGCGTCGCCCCGGGGGAGACCTCGGGCGACGTCACGTGACGGTGGGGGTTCGGGGGGAGGCGCCGCGGCGAGGGATGCCGGTGATGCCACGCCGGGAGGCTTTCGTCGGTGCCATCGCATGAAAGCCTCCGTTCCTCGGCGCGTTTCCCCGAACGTAGACCCGTGCAGCGCACCTGGATAGAACGGGCGTTACTCGTCGAGCCAGGACCAGCGGCGCAGCGGCCAGTTCACCACGAAGGCGCGGCCGACAACGTTGCCCACGGGCACGAAACCCTGGTGCGGCGTGTCGGTGTGCAGACGGCTGTCCGCCGAGTTGTACCGGTTGTCGCCCTCGACCCAGAGCGACTCCGCCGGCACGGTCACGGAGAAGTCATGCTCTGAGGCGCGCGTGGCCCCCGCAGGCAGCTTGAGGTACGGTTCGCTGATCGGTTCGCCGTTGACGGTCGTGCGACCCGAGGCGTCGCAGCAGGCCACCCGGTCGCCCGGCAGGCCGATGACGCGTTTCACGAGATGGTCTGCGGCGTCCTGGGCACCCAGGCCAGCCACATCGGAGACCCACCGGACGCCGTCGGTCACAGGGTTCCCGGGCCCGGCCGCACCCTCGCCGGCGGCTGTCAGCCATCCGCCGGGGTCGGTGAACACCACGATATCGCCGCGATTGAGCACGATGAGGTCGGGGACCAGCTCGTTGACGAGGATCCGGTCGTTGATCTGCAGGGTGTCCTGCATCGACCCGGACGGGATGTAGAACGACCGCACCAGGTACGCTCTGCTGAGGAGCGAGATCGACACGGCCACGACGACGATGATCACCAGGTCCCGGAGCAGGCGGCCCCCGCGATGCTCGGACGAAGCACGGTTCCCCACACTCTCGTAATCTGACATTTTCCCCCTGATGCGATGCGGGATGGGGCAGCGGTGTCCGACGGCGGGTGTGGCAACCGACAGCGGGTCAGCTGGAGGGTTGACGCGGGCTGACGTTCGCGCGGAGGGACTCAACCCGCTCGAGCGCTTCGTCTTCCGTTTGGTAGCGCTCCGGCGACGGAATCGTCTGGCCACTGTCCGCGGCGAAGTGAAAACGGTAGCTTCCGGACGCATCCCGGTAGACCTCGAATTTGCCGGCCATGTCACACCCTTGTCCTAGGCCTCGTCCCGGCCGGACGACCGGTTGCGACACCCTACCTCCGGTGCCGGACACCCGATAGAGGCACGGGGAGCGCACAGGCTTTCCGGCTTATGATTGAAGTCGTCCGGCAATCCGATGGGAACCCTTTTCGCATGACTGCGCGTGCACCATTCTTCGTTCGCAATCGGGTGGACGGCACCGACGGGGCTCTCGCCGGGCGGGCCGACGGTACCAGCCTGCGTGACACGGTCACCCGCTACTACTCCCTGACCAAACCCGGCGTGCTGTACGGCAATGCCCTGACGGCCGCGGCGGGCTTTCTGCTGGCAGCCCGGGGACAGGTCGACCTCTTCCTGTTCATTGCGCTCTGCGTCGGCACCACCCTCGTGATCGCGTCGGCCACCGTGCTGAACAATGTGCTCGACCGCGACATCGACACGGTCATGGAACGCACCAAGAAGCGGGCCACGGTCACCGGGCGCATCGGCGTGCGCAACGCGGTCATCTTCTCCATTGTGCTGTTCGTACTCGGAATGGCGATGCTCGTGGCCTGGACCAACTGGCTCGTCGTGGTCGTCGGTCTCGGCGGTTTCCTGGTCTACGTCGTGCTCTACGGGATGCTGTCCAAGCGACTGTCGATCCACGGCACCCTGGTCGGCAGCGTCTCGGGCGCCGCTCCCATTCTGGCCGGTTACGTCGCCGTCACCGGGGCCATCGACGTGGGGGCCGTGCTCGCCTTCCTGGCTGTGTTCCTCTGGCAGATGCCGGAGTTCTACTCCATCGCCATCTACCGGCACGACGAGTACGCCCGCGCCGGCGTTCCCGTCATCTCCGTGGTGCGAGGGATCCCGAACACCACCGTGCAGATCCTCGTCTACACGATCGGCTTTGTCGTTTCGACCCTGCTCCTGCCGGTGTTCGGCTACGTCGGCTACGTCTACACCGCCCTGATGGGTGTGCTCGGCGCCTACTGGATCTGGCTCGGCATCGTGGGACTCCGCGCCGACGATCCCGCGGCGTGGGCGAGGCGCATGTTCCGGTATTCGCTGGTGATGATCCTGGTCTATTGCCTGATGATCTCGGTCGGCCCGGTCCTGCCCTGACCGACGGCCCCACCACCGTCACGCGCGCGCTCCCTTAGGCTGTGGGGATGAGTACAGTCCTCGTTCTGAACGGTCCGAACCTGGGGCGGCTCGGCAGCCGCGAACCCGACGTCTACGGGTCCGCCGACCTCGAGCAGCTCCGCGCCACCCTCACGCAGGCCGCGCCGGAAGGGATCACGGTCGATCTGCGCCAGACCGACGACGAGGCCGAGCTGATCCACTGGCTCTACGAGGCCGTCGACGAGCGCATCCCCGTCATCTTGAATCCGGCGGCGTTCACGCATTACAGCTACGCGCTGCGGGATGCCGCGGCCCTGGTGACCAAGGCCGGCGTGACCCTGGTCGAGGTGCACCTGTCCAACCCCCACGCCCGGGAGACGTTCCGCCACACGAGCGTGGTCAGCGCCGTGGCGACCGGCGTGATCGCCGGTTTCGGCTTCGAGTCCTACCGGCTGGCCCTCGACGTCATCACGCGTTCCCTGCCGCCGGCGGCCTGATCCGCTGCCCGGTCCCGTCTTTGGTGCGCGGGCTGCGGGGCAACTACACTCGTCTGAGGCCGAGTCGGCCGCGCACCTTCCTAATTGAACCAAGTGAACGGAACATCTTTTCATGGCATCAACCGCCGATATCCGAAATGGCGTCGTCCTCAACATCGACGGCCAGCTCTGGGCCGTCACCGACTTCCAGCACGTCAAGCCGGGCAAGGGCGGCGCCTTCGTCCGCACCAAGCTGAAGAACGTCGTCACGGGCAAGACCGTGGACCGCACCTTCAACGCCGGCGCCAAGATCGAGACCGAGAACGTCGACCGCCAGGACTTCCAGTACCTGTACGCGGACGGCGACTCCTACGTCTTCATGGACGTGTCCGATTTCGACCAGCTGCACGTGCCGGCCGTCGTCGTGGGCGACGCGGTCAACTTCATGCTCGAGAACCAGAACGTGACGATCGCCCTGCACAACGGAAACCCGCTCTACGTGGAGCTGCCGGCATCCGTCGTTCTCGAGATCACCTACACCGAGCCGGGCCTGCAGGGCGACCGCTCGACCGGCGGAACCAAGCCGGCCACCGTTGAGACCGGCTTCCAGATCCAGGTGCCGCTGTTCCTCGAGCAGGGCACCCGCGTCAAGGTCGACACCCGTACGGGCGATTACCTGGGCCGCGTCAACTAGTGAGTGCTCGGACCAAGGCGCGCAAGCGCGCGATCGACATCCTCTACGCCGCCGACGTGCGGCAGAGCACCATCCCGGAGTCGCTCGCGATCGAGGCGCAGCGCGCCGCGAGCGAGCCGGCCCGAATGGCGTCGTGGCTCTACGCCCGAGACATCATCGACGGCGTCGTGGATCACCGCGAGGAGATCGACGAACTGATCGAGACGTATTCGCAGGGCTGGACGCTCAAGCGCATGCCCGTGGTCGACCGCGCCATCCTGCGCATCGGCATCTGGGAGATCCTCTTCAACGACGCCGTTCCGCACGCCGTCGCCATCGACGAGGCGGTCGAGGCCGCCAAGATCCTGTCGACGGATGACTCGGCCGGCTTCGTGAACGGCCTCCTCGGGCGCATCGCCCAAACCGCACCATCCGCGTAATCCGGCCTGCCAGGGGGGCAGCATGACGAACACCGAGAACGACCCGATGCGCGCGCCGGATGAGTTTCCGCCGGCCTACGCGCAGCAGCCGTCTCCGGTCGCGCCGAGGACGAACACGCTGGCGATCATCTCGCTGGTGTCCGCCTTCTTCGTCTCCCTGGCGGCCGTTATCACCGGCCACATCGCCCTGGGTCAGATCCGGCGCACCGGCGAATCCGGTCGCGGTCTCGCTATCAGCGGGCTGGTGCTCGGCTACGTGGGCATCGGCGCCCAGGTGCTGGTGGTCGTGATCGCCATCGTCTTCGCCGCGACGGTGATCCCCTTCATCATCGCGGTCGCGAACGGCGGCGCTGCCGGCATGCCCCCGATCTCCTCCACGAGCGAGCCCCGCGCCGACAACCCCGGCACGGACGAGCCGACCGGGACGCTGGCCACGGGCACCGTCGGCGCGGCCCACTTCGACGACGGCTACCTCTCGGTCGGCACCGGCGTGCAGGTCGTCGACGTCTACTTCGACCCGATGTGCCCGTTCTGCCGGCAGTTCGAGGAGACGAACGGCAGCCAGCTGGCCGCCCTGGCAGCCGACGGCTCCATCACCCTGCGGTTGCACTCGCTCACTTTCCTCGACCGCGTATCGCAGGGCACGGACTACTCGAGCCGGGCCTCCGCCGCGCTGACCTGCCAGGCCACCCTCAACCCGGACAACCTGCTTGCCTTCCAGGCTGCCCTGTTCGCGAACCAGCCTGCCGAGAACACCGAGGGGCTGAGCGATTCCGAGCTCGCCGGCCTTGTCGACAGTCCCGTCGACATCAGCGATTGCCTGGCTTCCGGTGACTACCAGGCCTGGTCCCAGGCCAACACCGAGCAGGCCCTGAACGGCCCGATCGCGGATGCGGAGATCAGCCAGATCAGGGGCACGCCGACGGCACTCGTCAACGGCAGCGTCTACTCCGGCGGGCTGACCGACCCGGCCGAGTTCCTGGCGTTCCTCACGGCCAGCTCCATCGGCTGAGCCCGGCAGGGGAGCCCCGGCCAGGTGCTACGCTGGACCACGGAAAAAGACATCCTTTAACAGCCGTCCGGTGAGGCGGGGAAGGAGGTCGGGTTGATGGCACGAATCGTGTTGAACCAGGCTGATATCACTCGGGCATTGACTCGGATCTCCCACGAGATCCTGGAGTCCAACCGAGGTGCTGAGAACCTCGTGATCCTGGGCATCCCCACCCGCGGCGTCGTTCTGGCACGGCGCATCGCCGAGACCATCGCGCGGATCGAGCCCACCGCGACGGATGTGCGGGTGGGCTCACTCGACGTCACGATGTACCGCGATGACCTCGGCCAGACGCGCACCCGCACGCCGACGCGCACGCAGGTGCCCGGCAGCATCGACGGCGTCACGGTCGTGCTCGTCGACGACGTGCTCTACTCGGGTCGCACCATCCGTTCCGCCCTCGACGCCCTCGGCGACCACGGGCGCCCCACGATCGTGCGACTGGCCGTGCTCGTGGACCGCGGCCACCGCGAACTGCCGATCCGGGCCGATTTCGTGGGCAAGAACCTGCCGAGCTCGACCGAGGAACGCATCAACGTGCACCTGCTGGAGGTCGACGGGGACGAATTCGTCAGTATCGACGGCGGGGCAGCGGAGGAAGCGTCATGAGGCACCTCCTCTCCACCAAGGGTATGAGCCGGGACGAAGCGATCCTGCTGCTCGACATCGCCGAGGACATGGCGGATGTGGCGAACCGTGAGGTGAAGAAGCTGCCCACCCTGCGCGGCAAGACCGTGGTCAACCTCTTCTTCGAGGACTCCACCCGCACCCGGATCTCCTTCGAGGCCGCCGCCAAGAGGCTCAGCGCGGACGTGATCAACTTCAGCGCCAAAGGCTCGAGCGTGTCGAAGGGCGAAAGCCTCAAAGACACCGCCCAGACCCTCGCCGCGATGGGCGCGGACGGTGTCGTCATCCGGCACCCGGCCTCCGGCGCGCCGCACGTGCTGGCCGAGAGCGGCTGGATCGACGCAGGCATCATCAACGCGGGCGACGGCACCCACGAACATCCGACCCAGGCGCTGCTGGACGCGTTCACCATCCGTCGCCGGTTGCACCGGGGCGCGGCGCGCGGCAAGGGCCTGGACGGGGTCACGGTTACCATCGTCGGCGACGTGCTGCACTCGCGCGTGGCCCGTTCGAACCTGTGGCTGCTCACCACGCTCGGCGCGCACGTGACGTTCATCGCGCCGCCGACCCTGCTGCCCATGGACATGAGCGGCTGGCCGGCCGAGGCCGGGTTCGACCTGGACGCCGCCATCGACGCCGGGCCGGACGTGGTGATGATGCTGCGCATCCAGCAGGAACGCATGAACGCCGCGTTCTTCCCCAACAGCCGCGAGTACTCGCGCCGCTGGGGACTGGACGATGAGCGCTTCGGCCGTTTGGCCCCGACTACCATTGTGATGCACCCCGGCCCCATGAATCGCGGCCTGGAAATATCTTCAGCGGCGGCCGACTCGGCCGGCTCAACCGTGCGCGAACAGGTCGCAAACGGAGTTTCAGTGCGGATGGCGGCACTGTACCTGCTGCTGTCCGGCGATCGGGAGGATTCATAGATGTCCAGCGACAACGCTGCCAGCACGCCGTACCTGATCCGGGGCGCGACGCTCCCGGACGGTACCCGCACCGACCTCGTCCTCGCCGACGGCCGCATCGCCGAGATCGGCTCCGGGCTCTCCCGCGCCGGTGCGAGTGTGGTCGACGCGGCCGGCTTGATCGTGCTGCCCGGCCTGGTCGACCTGCACACGCACCTGCGCGAGCCGGGCGGGGAACAGAGCGAGACCATCCTGTCCGGCAGTCAGGCGGCGGCCGTGGGCGGCTTCACCAGCGTGTTCGCAATGGCCAACACCTCGCCCGTGCAGGACACCGCCGGCGTCGTCGACCAGGTTCTGGCGCTCGGCGAGCAGGCCGGGTACGTCACCGTGCAGCCGATCGGAGCCGTCACCGTCGGACTCGCGGGGGAGCGCCTGGCCGAACTGGGCGCCATGGCCACGAGCCGCGCCCGGGTGCGGGTCTTCTCCGACGACGGCTTCTGCGTCTCCGACCCGCTGCTGATGCGCCGGGCCCTCGAGTACGTCAAGGCGTTCGACGGCGTCGTCGCCCAGCACTCCCAGGAACCGCGGCTGACCGAGAAGGCGCAGATGAACGAGGGCGCCCTCTCCAGCGAACTTGGGATGGTCGGCTGGCCCGCGGTCGCCGAGGAATCGATCATCGCCCGTGACGTGCTGCTCGCCGAGCATGTCGGATCGCGCCTGCACGTGTGCCACGTGTCCACGGCCGGCTCGGTCGACGTCATCCGCTGGGCCAAGGCCCGCGGCATCCAGGTGACGGCGGAGGCCACCCCGCACCACCTGATGCTGACCGAGGACCTCGTCGTCGGGTACGACGCCCGGTTCAAGGTCAACCCACCGCTGCGCCGCCGGGAAGACGTCGAAGCCCTGCGCGCCGGCCTCGCCGACGGCACCATCGACATCGTGGCCACCGATCATGCCCCGCATCCGATCGAGGCGAAGGACTGCGAGTGGGACGCCGCGGCGAACGGCATGGTCGGCCTCGAGTCGGCCCTCTCCGTGGTGCACGCCTCAGTCATCGACACCGGCCTGCTCGACTGGAACGACATCGCCCGGGTCCTTTCCAGCACGCCCGCCCGGATCGGCCGGCTGGCCGGCCAGGGGCAGGGTCTGCTCGTCGGCGGGCCGGCCGAGCTCACACTGTACGACCCGGCTGCCAGCCGGGTCTTCGGGCGCGGCAGCCTGGCCGGCAAGAGCGCCAACTCCCCGTACCTGGAGATGACCCTGCCCGGGCGCGTGCAGGCCACCTTCCACCGCGGCTACGCCACCGTGCTCGACGGTGCGCTGCGCCCTGCCGCCGAGATCGCCGCCCAGGGGGTGCGCACCCATGGCTAGGACCCTTGCCACCGTCATCACCGTCGCCGTGCTGCTCGGCCTGCTCGGACTCATGCTGCGCAGCTGGCGGCGTCGCAGCCGCCGGGATGCCGGCCTGCCGGCCGGCTACCCGCTGCCGTTCGACGCCGCAGTGGAGCTGGCCTCCGCCGCGGTGCTCTACGTCGCCACGACCCTGCGCGCCCGGCCGCTCGAACGTCTGAACATCCCCGGTCTGGGCTTCCGGGCCCGGGCCCGCCTGACCGTGACCGACGCCGGTGTCATCCTCGCCCTGGCCGGCGAGGAGGCGGTGTTCATCCCCGCCTCGGCCATCGCCGTGCTGGAAGACGCCACGGTCGCGATCGACCGCGTCGTCGAGACCGACGGCCTGCTCCTGCTCGGCTGGCGACTGCCCGGCACCGACGGCCAGATCGTCGACAGCTACTTCCGCATTCTCGACCCATCCGACCGCGTCAGCGTGAACGACGCCATCCGAACCATTGCGGCCGACGCCCTGCGCCCGGCCGCGCCCGATGAAAGCGAGGCGTAGCGTGAGCGACGCAACGACCCCCGACCGACCCACACCTGCCGTGCTCGTGCTGGAAGACGGCCGCCGCTACGAAGGCCGTGCCTACGGCAGCCGGGGACAGACCCTCGGCGAGATCGTCTTCGCCACCGGCATGACCGGCTACCAGGAGACCCTCACCGACCCGTCCTACGCCGGTCAGATCGTTCTGATGACAGCGCCGCACATCGGCAACACGGGCGCCAACGACGAGGACATGGAATCCCGGCGGATCTGGGTGTCCGGCTTCGTGGTGCGGGAGCCCGCCCGGATCGCCTCCAACTTCCGCTCCACCCGCAGCCTCGACGCTGACCTCGAATCCGGGGGGATCGTCGGGATCAGCGGGATCGACACGCGTGCGATCACCCGGCACATCCGCTCGGCCGGCGCCATGAAGAGCGGCATCTTCTCCGGCGACCGGTTCGCCCTCTCCGACGGCGAGCAGCTCGAACTGGTGCGTTCCGGCGCCGCCATGCGCGGCCGCAACCTCTCCGACGAGGTGTCCACGGTCGAACCCTTCTCGGTGCCCGCGCAGGGTGAGCGGATCGGTTCCGTCGCGGTGCTCGACCTGGGCGTCAAGACCTCCACCCTGAATCACCTCGCCGCACGCGGTTTCGAGGTGCTGGTGCTGCCGCAGTCGGTGACGGCCGAGCACGTGCTCTCGCTGAACCCCTCGGCCCTGTTCTTCTCGAACGGTCCCGGCGATCCTGCCGCCTCCGACGCTCACGTGGCGCTGCTGCAGGAGGTTCTGCGGGCGGGAGTGCCCTACTTCGGCATCTGCTTCGGCAACCAGCTGCTCGGACGGGCTCTCGGTTTCCGCACCTACAAGTTGCCGTTCGGACACCGGGGCATCAACCAGCCCGTACTCGACAAGACCACCGGCAAGGTGGAGATCACCTCGCAGAACCACGGCTTCGCCGTGGATATGCCCATCGAAGGCGTGCATGAGTCCCGCACCGGCTTCGGCCGGGTGGAGGTGAGCCACTACAGCCTCAACGACCAGGTGGTCGAGGGCATCCGCTGCCTCGACAGGCCCGCCTTCTCGGTGCAGTACCACCCGGAGTCGGCGGCCGGCCCGCACGACGCCGAGTATCTTTTCGATCGGTTCAGGGACGTGGTGGTCGCGCACAATGCGGCCACCGGAGCAGGAGACGCCAAGTAATGCCCAAGCGCGACGACATCAACAGCGTTCTCGTCATCGGATCGGGTCCGATCGTGATCGGCCAGGCCTGCGAGTTCGACTATTCCGGCACCCAGGCCTGCCGTGTGCTGCGGGCCGAGGGCGTGCGGGTCATCCTGGTCAACTCCAACCCGGCCACGATCATGACCGACCCCGACTTCGCCGATGCGACGTACATCGAGCCGATCACCCCGGAAATCCTCGAGACGATCATCAAGAAGGAACGCCCCGACGCGATCCTGCCGACCCTCGGCGGCCAGACCGCGCTGAACGCGGCCATCGCGCTGCACGAGCGCGGAATCCTGGTCAAGTACGACGTCGAACTCATCGGCGCCTCCTTCGACGCCATCCAGAAGGGCGAGGACCGCCAGATCTTCAAGCAGCTGGTGCTCGATGCGGGCGCCGGCGTCGCCCGGTCCTTCATCGCCCGCACGGTCGAGGAGGCAGTCGGCTTCGCAGGCGACCTCGGCTACCCGCTCGTGGTCCGCCCCTCCTTCACCATGGGCGGCCTCGGCTCCGGCTTCGCCTACACCGAGGCGGAACTCCGCCGCATCGTCGGCGACGGGCTGCACCAGAGCCCCACCAGCGAGGTCCTGCTCGAGGAATCCATCCTCGGCTGGAAGGAGTACGAGCTCGAGATGATGCGCGACACGGCCGACAACACGGTCGTCGTCTGCTCCATCGAGAACGTCGACCCGGTCGGCGTTCACACCGGGGACTCGATCACGGTCGCCCCGGCGCTGACCCTGACCGACCGCGAGTACCAGAAGCTGCGCGACATCAGCATCGACATCATCCGCGCCGTCGGCGTGGACACCGGCGGCTGCAACATCCAGTTCGCGATCAACCCGGCCGACGGCCGCATCATCGTGATCGAGATGAACCCGCGCGTCTCCCGCTCCTCCGCCCTCGCGAGCAAGGCGACCGGCTTCCCGATCGCCAAGATCGCCGCGAAGCTCGCGCTCGGCTATCGGCTCGACGAGATCCCGAACGACATCACCGGTGTCACCCCGGCCAGCTTCGAGCCCACCCTCGACTACGTCGTGGTCAAGGTTCCCCGGTTCGCGTTCGAGAAGTTCCCCGCCGCCGACCAGCGCCTGACCACCACCATGAAGTCCGTGGGCGAGGCGATGGCCATCGGCCGCAGCTACGCCTCCGCGCTGCAGAAGGCGCTCCGCTCGCTTGAGAAGCGCGGATCGTCCTTCCACTGGGGTGCCGAAGCCCGGTCCGTCGAGGAACTGCTCACGGTCGCCGAGATCCCCACCGACGGCCGCATCGTCACGGTGCAGCAGGCACTCCGCAAGGGCGCTTCGATCGAGCAGGTCTTCGAAGCCACCAAGATCGACCCGTGGTTCATCGACCAGATTGTCCTGATCAACGAGATCGCCGTTGAAATCGCTGCCGCCGAGCGTCTCGACACCGACATCCTCCGCACCGCCAAGGATCACGGCTTCTCCGACGCCCAGATCGGCGAGCTGCGCGGCTTCGGCGAAGCGGATGTGCGCAAGGTGCGCCACATCCTCGGCGTGCGCCCGGTCTTCAAGACCGTCGACACGTGCGCGGGGGAGTTCCCCGCGCTCACCCCGTACCACTACTCCAGCTACGACCAGGAGACCGAGGTCGTGGCCAGCGACCGCAAGAAGGTCGTCATCCTCGGCTCCGGCCCCAACCGGATCGGCCAGGGCGTCGAGTTCGACTACTCCTGCGTGCACGCCTCGTTCGCCCTCTCCGAGGCCGGCTACGAGACCATCATGATCAACTGCAACCCGGAGACGGTCTCGACCGACTACGACACCTCCGACCGGCTCTACTTCGAGCCGCTCACCCTCGAGGACGTGCTCGAGGTGATCCACGCCGAGAGCCAGAGCGGCGAGCTCGTCGGCGTGGTCGTGCAGCTCGGCGGCCAGACCGCGCTGGGTCTCGCCAAGGGCCTCGAGGCCGAGGGGATCCCGATCCTGGGGACCAGCCCGACGGCCATCGACCTGGCGGAGGAGCGCGGGCTGTTCTCCGGCATTCTCGACCAGGCGGGCCTGCTCGCACCCCGCAACGGCGTCGCCACCGACTACGCCGGTGCCGTCGTGGTGGCCGAGGAGATCGGCTACCCCGTGCTCGTACGCCCGAGCTACGTACTCGGCGGCCGCGGCATGGAGATCGTCTACGACTCCGCGTCGCTGGCCGACTACTTCACCCGGATGGCCGGGCAGGGCATCATCGGCCCGTCGCATCCGCTGCTGGTGGACCGGTTCCTCGACGACGCCATCGAGATCGACGTGGATGCCATCTTCGACGGCACCGAGCTCTACATCGGCGGCGTGATGGAGCACATCGAGGAAGCCGGGATCCACTCCGGCGACTCGAGTTGCACGCTGCCGCCGGTGACTCTCGGCCGTGCGGAGATCGACCGGGTCCGGGAGGCGACGCTCGGCATCGCCCGCGGCATCGGTGTGCGTGGACTGCTCAACGTGCAGTTCGCCATCGGCGCGGGCGTGCTCTACGTGCTCGAAGCGAACCCGCGCGCCTCGCGCACGGTGCCGTTCGTGGCCAAGGCGCTCGGCATCACCCTGGCCAAGGCCGCCGCGCTGATCATGGTCGGCAAGACCATCGCCGAGCTCAAGGCCGAGGGCAAGCTGCCCCTGATCGACGGCTCGCGGGTGCCGATGGACGCCCCGGTCGCCGTGAAGGAAGCCGTACTGCCGTTCAACCGGTTCCGGACACCTGAGGGCCTCGTCGTGGATTCCGTGCTCGGCCCGGAGATGCGCTCGACGGGCGAGGTCATGGGCATCGACCGTGACTTCCCCCGTGCCTTCGCCAAGAGCCAGCTCGCCGCCTACGGCGGAATCCCGCTCACCGGCACCGTCTTCGTGTCCGTCTCGGACCGGGACAAGCGCGCGATCATCCTGCCGATGCTGCGACTCCAGCAGCTGGGCTACACGATCACCGCCACGGAGGGGACCGCCGAGGTGTTGCAGCGGAACGGCATCCGCGCCGGCATTGTGACCAAGTTCAGTGAGAAGGCCGACGAGGCCGACGTCTCGATCGTCGAGCTGATCCGCCGCGAAGAGGTGCAGATCGTGATCAACACGCCGGGCGGGCGCACCGCCCGGGCCGACGGCTATGAGATTCGCGCGGCCGCGGTGGCCGCTGACCTCCCGCTGTTCACGACCATTGCCGAACTGAGCGCCGCGGTGGCTTCGATCGACGCCATCCGTGGCGGCTTCGAGGTGACATCGCTGCAGGAATACGCGCTCACCCGCACCGCGGCGCTGTGACCCACGCACCCGAACCGAGCGGGTCGACCAGTCCGGTCGACCCGCTCGAAACACCGTCCTTCGGCGACCGGCTCAGCCGTGCCTTCGACCTGCGGGGGCCGGTATGCGTGGGCATCGACCCGCACGCCTGGCTCCTTCGCGACTGGGGTCTGCCCGACACCGCCGCGGGCGCCGAATCCTTCGGGCGTCAGGTTGTGGCCGCGGCCGCCGGTCAGGTCGGCCTGGTGAAGCCCCAGGTGGCCTTCTACGAGCGTTTCGGGTCCGCGGGGTACGTGGCCCTCGAACGGGTGCTCACGGATGCGCGTGCGGCCGGACTGCTTTCGATCGCCGACGTCAAGCGCGGCGACCTCGGCACCAGCGCGGAGGCCTACGGGCAGGCCTGGCTGAGTCCGGGTTCGGCCCTCGAGGTCGACGCCATGACCGTGAACGCCTACATGGGCGTCGGATCGCTCGAACCGGTGTTCGCCCTGGCCGGTCAGACCGGGAAGGGTCTCTTCCTGTTGGCCGCCACGTCCAACCCCGAAGCGGCGGCGTTCCAGCGCGCCGTAGTCGCCGAGGGCGCCCAGGCCGGTCACACCGTCGCCGGGGCGGTCTTCGACGCCGTCAGCGCACGGAATGCACGGAACGGAGTCGGCTCGATCGGCTCGATCGGCTCGTTCGGTGTCGTCCTCGGCGCCACGCTCGACCTGGCCACGTTCGGCATCGACCTCGCCGAGGCGCCCGCCCGGGGGCTCACCCCCATACTCGCCCCCGGCTTCGGCCACCAGGGCGCGCAGGTCTCCGATCTGAGGAACTTGTACGGGGGGTACGCTCAAGGCGTTATCGTGAGTGAATCGCGCAGCGTTTTATCGGCCGGCCCCGACCGAATCAGACAGGCGATTGCGCGCCGAGTAGTTGAAGCAGGAGCTGCCCGTGGCTGAGAATCGCCCTACCCCGCCCGACGTCGATCGGGTTGCCGCCTCGCGCGCCGCCGTGGCGGCCCGCCGCGCCCGCGCCGCTGTCAAAGGCCAGATCGCCCATGGAAAACGCACGGCACTCGAGGTGCTTTCCGCGGCGACCGAGAGTCCGGAAGGTGTCGAAGGGCGCCTGCGCGTGACCGAGTTCCTGATCAGCATTCCGGCGATCGGCGTCACCAAGATGCACCGCATCATGGACAAGCTCGAGATTTCGCCCTCGAAGCGTCTGGGGGGTCTGGGCAAGCACCAGCGCGATCGGCTGCGAGATTTTCTCACCGAGCGCACCATGTCCCGGCGCAGGGATTCCTCCGCGAAGCTCGTCGTGCTCGCCGGGCCGACCGCGGTCGGCAAGGGGACCGTCGCCGCGTACATCCGTCAGCATTACCCCGACGTGCACCTGTCCGTGTCGGCCACGACGCGTGCGCCTCGCCCGGGGGAGACCGAAGGCGTGAGCTACTTCTTCGTCGACGACGCCGAGTTCGACCGGATGGTCGAGACCGAAGAACTGCTCGAATGGGCGACCGTGCACAACGCCTCCCGCTACGGCACGCCGCGGGGTCCGGTCGCGGAGGCGCTGGCCCAGGGCCACAGTGTGCTTCTCGAGATCGACATCCAGGGTGCCCGGGCCGTGCGCCGGGCCATGCCGGAGGCGAGACTGGTCTTCCTGCTCCCGCCGAGCTGGGACGAACTGGTGCGCCGCCTGATCGGCCGGGGCACCGAGACACCCGCCGAACAGGCCCGGCGACTCGAGACCGCCAAACTCGAATTGGCGGCTCAGGGGGAGTTCGATCACCGGGTCGTGAACCACGACGTGGGCGAAGCCGCGCGCGAGGTCGTAGACTTGATGAATCTGCGTACGGCGCCGTTGCTGCCGTAGCGCCCGTTTTCCGTGATTCTGCGCGTTCCGCAGCACAAACCGCTCTGAAGGAGTGACACCAATGGCTACCAAGCTCACTGGCATCATCGACCCGCCCATCGACGACCTGCTGACCAAGGTCGACTCCAAGTACGCCCTCGTGGTCTTCGCCTCCAAGCGCGCCCGTCAGATCAACGACTACTACGCCGACCTCCACGAGGGCAGCCTGTTCGACAACGTCGGCCCGCTCGTCGACTCGACCGTCGACGACAAGCCGCTGTCCGTCGCGCTGCGCGAGATCAACGAGGACAAGCTCGTTTCCCGCCCCATCGTCGAGTAACGCTCCCACCAAGCGCGCAGGATGTCGTCAGGTCGTACGATCGTCGTCGGGATAACCGGCGGCATCGCCGCCTATAAGGCCGTCAACGTCGTGCGCGCTTTCGTGCTGCGCGGCGACACCGTGCACGTCGTGGCCACGGCCGCCGCCCTGCGCTTCGTGGGCAAGCCCACCCTGGAGGCCATCTCCCGCAACCCCGTGCACACGGACCTCTACGAGGGCGTCGCCGAGGTGCGGCACGTGGCCATCGGCCAATCCGCCGACCTCATCGTGGTGGCCCCGGCCACGGCGAACACCATCGCGAAGCTTGCGGCCGGCCTTGCCGACGACCTGCTCGGCAACACCATCCTGGCCAGCACCGCCCCGCTCGTGATCGCTCCGGCCATGCACACGGAGATGTGGAACAACGCGGCCACGGTGGCCAATGTGGCCACCCTGCGCTCCCGCGGCGTCATCGTCGTGGGTCCGGGCGTCGGCCAGCTGACCGGCTCCGACACCGGGGCAGGCCGGATGGAAGAGCCCGACAGCATCGTCGTCGCCGCTCTCGCCGCCCTCGACGCGGCTGATCGAACGGCGGGGCGCCGTGGCGATCCGCGCCGGGATCTGGCCGGCAAGCACGTCGTGATCACGGCGGGCGGCACCCGTGAACCCCTCGACCCCGTGCGCTTTCTCGGCAACCGGTCCAGTGGAAAGCAGGGTGTGGCCCTGGCCCAGGCCGCGCTGGCCCGGGGGGCCCGGGTGACCCTGATCGCCGCGAACCTGGAGGTTCCCGCTCCCGCGTCGGCCGACGTGCGGCCTGTGGGCACCGCGCTGGAACTCGACGCGGCGGTCACGGATGCCGCCGCGCACGCTGACGTCGTGATCATGGCGGCAGCGGTCGCGGACTACCGGCCGGCAGCGGTGCGCGCCGACAAGATCAAAAAGGACGACACCGGAGACTCCCTCCTGCTTGAGCTGACCCGCAACCCCGATATCCTCGCCGGGCTCGCCGCAGCAGGGCGGCCGGGCCGGCTGCTGATCGGCTTCGCCGCAGAGACGGAACCGGATGCGGACCGGCTGCTTGCGCTCGGACGCACAAAAATGGCCCGCAAGGGCTGCGACTTCCTGGTGCTCAACCGGGTGGGCTGGACCGAGGGGTTTGCCTCGGACCGTAACGAGATCACGGTGCTGGATCGCCGCGGAGATATAGTGTGTGAGGCCTCCGGGAGCAAATTGTCGGTGGCGGAGCGCATCCTTGACCTGATCGTCTGAGCCGCCCCGGACATCCGGTGCCGGTTTGCCGATCACCGGTGTCCGGTTCTCTGCGCTTACGCCCTGGACCGTCGAGGTCACGCGGCCGTCCGGTTGCGTTCTGAGGCCGGTCCCATTCTTTTGCACGTTCATTTCTTCAACACGTTGTTCACCAACAGAGACGGGCCAGATGCGCGATCTTCGCCTCTTCACTTCGGAATCGGTAACCGAGGGTCACCCCGACAAGATCTGCGACCAGATCTCCGACAGCATCCTCGACGCCCTCCTGACGGAAGACCCGCACAGCCGGGTCGCCGTCGAGACCCTCGTCACGACCGGCCTCGTGCACGTCGCGGGCGAGGTCACCACCGAGGCCTACGTGGAGATCCCGTCGATCGTGCGCAAGTGCATCACGGACATCGGCTACGACTCCTCCGACGTCTGGTTCGACGGGCGGTCCTGCGGCGTGGAGATCTCCATCGGCGGCCAGTCGCCCGACATCGCGCAGGGCGTCGACAACGCCTTCGAGCGCCGCGAGGAGTCCAGCGTCGAGGACTTCGACCGCCAGGGTGCCGGCGACCAGGGCATCATGTTCGGCTATGCCACCCGGGAGACCCCCGAGCTCATGCCGATCCCGATCTGGATCGCTCACCGCCTCGCCGAACGCCTCGCCGAGGTGCGCAAGTCCGGCGAGCTCGACTACCTCCGGCCCGACGGCAAGACCCAGGTCACCATCGGCTACGACGGCATCACGCCGCGCACGGTGGAGACCGTCGTGCTGTCCACCCAGCATTCGCCGAAGGTGTCCAACGAGCAGCTGCGTGCGGAGGTCGAAGAGCTCGTCATCCGCCCGGTGCTCGACCGCATCGACCTGGACGCGTCGGGGCTGAACATGCTGATCAACCCCACCGGGCGGTTCGAGATCGGCGGGCCCCAGGGCGACGCCGGCCTCACCGGGCGCAAGATCATCATCGACACCTACGGCGGGTCCAGCCGCCACGGCGGCGGCGCATTCAGCGGTAAGGACCCGTCCAAAGTCGACCGCTCGGCCGCGTACGCCATGCGCTGGGTGGCCAAGAACGCCGTGGCCGCCGGACTCGCCGAGCGCCTCGAGATCCAGGTTGCCTACGCGATCGGCAAGGCGTCGCCGGTCGGGTTGTACGTGGAGACCTTCGGCACCGGGGTGATGGCCGACCGGGACATCACCGCGGCGATCCGAGAGGTCTTCGACCTGCGCCCGGCCGCCATCATCCACTCGCTCGACCTCCTGCGCCCGATCTACGCCCAGACCGCCGCCTACGGCCACTTCGGCCGCGAGCTCCCCGACTTCACCTGGGAACGCCTCGATCGCGTCGACGAGTTGAGAAGCGCTGCCGGACTATGAACCGGCACACGCTGTGACCCGGCACCCGCTGTGACCCGGCAGGCGCGCCGTCGATGACCCGCCCAGGCCCCGTGGCCCGGGTGCTGATCGACTCGCCGCTGCCGCAGCTGGACCACCTGTTCGATTACAGCATCCCCGCCGAGCTCTCCGCCATCGCCCTGCCCGGAGTGCGGGTGCGGGTTCCGCTGCGCTCGGCCGGCCGGGTGGCCGACGGGTACCTGATCGAGGTCCTTGAGCCGTCCGCACCGGCCGCAGACCCGGAGGCGCTGCCCGGCCTCGACGCGGGCAGCGACTTCCGAGGCGCGCTCAGCCCGATCGAGAGTGTGGTCTCCGCCGCCCAGGTGCTCACGCCCGAGGTCTGGGAGCTTGCCCGCCGGGTGGCCGACCGGGCCTCCGGGAACGCGAGCGACGTCATCCGTCTCGCCGTGCCCCCACGCCAGGTGCGGGTGGAGAAGGCCTGGCTGGCGGCGCGGGCCACGGATGCCGACGGGCCGGCCGACGGGACGCCGGCCGGGTCAGCCGTGGCATCCCTGGCACCCACCGGCCCTGCCGACCCGGCGACGCCGGGGGCGCGGGCGGCGCGGGCCCTGGCCGACTACCCGGCCGGCACCCTGGACACGGCCGTCGAGACTCACGCTCGGCTCTGCGTCGCAGCGGTGCCCGCACTGCAGCTGCTGCCCGACGGGCAGACGATCGGGCACTGGGCGCTGACCCTGGCCGAACTCGCGGTGGCCGGCCTGGCCGCCGGGCAGAGCGCCATCCTGGTCGTGCCCGACTACCGCGACCAGGACCAGCTGCAGGCCGCCCTCGACCTGCTCGCCCCGGCCGGCTCGGTCAGCCGCGTCGATGCGCGCCAGCCGAACCCGGACCGCTACCGGGCCTTCCTGGCGGCGCTCGGCCCCGAGCCGCGGATCATTCTCGGCAACCGTTCGGCCGTGTACGCGCCGGCGGCGAACCTGGGTCTGATCGCGCTCTTCGACGACGGCGACCCGCTGCAGGGTGAACCGCTCAGCCCCTACGTGCACTCCCGGGACGCGGCGCTGGTGCGCCAGGGCCAATCGGGCTGTGCCCTGGTCTTCCTCGGCCACTCGCGCACGGTCGAGGTTCAGCGGCTGGTCGAACTGGGTTGGCTCACGGCGGTGCATCCCGCGAAGAGCCGGCATCCGCGGGTGATCCCCACCGATTTCCAGTCCGAGCCCGACCAGCAGGCCCGCGCCGCGCGCATCCCGACGGCCGCGTGGCGGGCCGCCAAGGAGGCGCTCGGCCACGGCCCGGTCCTGGTGCAGGTCGCCAGCCCGGGATACGCGCCGATGCTCGCCTGCCAGAGCTGCAAGAAGGCAGCCCGCTGCACCACCTGCCAGGGTCCGCTCGCCCTGGCGTCCAAGAACTCGACCCCGTCGTGCCGCTGGTGCGGGGCCCTGGCCGCGAACTGGAGTTGCACGCACTGCGAGGGGCGCGCCCTCCGGGTGGTCACCCTCGGCACCGGGCGCACCGCCGAAGAACTCGGCCGGGCATTCCCCGGCGCGCGCATCATCATCGCCGACGGCGACCACCCGCTGCAGCACCTGGGCGACGCTCCGGCCCTGGTGATCGCCACCCGGGGGGCCGAGCCCATTCCCACGGGCGGGTACCGGGCCATCCTGCTGCTCGACGGCGAACGGATGCTCGCCCGGGAGTCCCTCCGGGTGGGGGAGGACTGCCTGCGCTGGTGGTGCAACGCGGCTGCCCTCGCTGCGCCGGGCGCCGCCGTGGTGCTGGTCGGTGTGGGCGGGCTCGTCGCCCGCGCGCTCAACTCGTGGCAACCCGAAATGCTCGCCGCAGCCGAGCTGGCCGATCGCCGCCAGCTCAAGTTCCCCCCTGCGGTGCGGGCGGCATCCGTCACCGGAACCGACGCCGATGTCGCGGCCGCCCTGGCGGACCTCGCCGGGATGGACGGTGTCGACGTGCTCGGTCCGGTCGGCACGGAGGATCCCCTCGTGCGCGCGATCGTGCGGTTGCCCTATGCCAGCGGCGACGAGGTCGCCCGCGCGCTCAAGGCCGCGATCGTGCGGAACGCCGCCCGCCGCCGACGCCCGAAGGGGGCGTCCTTCCGCCCCGCGCCTACACTCAAAGTACGATTCGACGACCCGGAGCTGCTCTAAATGAAACTCGTCTTCGCCGGCACGCCCCAGGCGGCCGTGCCCAGCCTGGTCGCCCTGGCCCAGTCCCACCACGACCTCGCGGCCGTGATCAGCCGGGCGGATGCCCCGCTGGGCCGCAAACGACTGCTGACCCCGTCGCCGCTCGCCCGCGCGGCCGCGGACCGCGGGCTGCCTCTGATCAAGACCAACCGTCTCGACGCGGATGTGACAGCCCAGATCGCCGCGCTGCAGCCCGACCTCGGCGTCATCGTCGCCTACGGCGGGCTCGTGCGCGAGCCGCTCCTCTCGGTGCCCCGGCTCGGCTGGATCAACCTGCACTTCTCCCTGCTGCCGCGCTGGCGCGGCGCCGCCCCCGTGCAGCATGCGCTGATCGCCGGCGACCTGCAGACCGGGGCCGCCGTGTTCCAGCTGGTGCCGGAACTCGACGCCGGTGCGGTGTTCGCCCAGTCCGCGCAGACCATCGACTCCGACGACACGGCCGGCAGCCTTCTCCAGGACCTCAGCGGCAGCGGCGCGCGCCTGCTGCTGCAGGTGATCGACGCCCTCGAGGCGGGCGGTCTGTCGGCTGTCCCGCAGTCCGGCCCGATCACTCTGGCCCCCAAGCTGACCCTGGCGGATGCCCGCATCGACTGGACCGAACCGGCCGGGGTGGTGCGCAACCGGGTGCGCGGGGTCACCCCCGAACCCGGTGCGTTCACGGTGATCGGCGACGCCCGCCTCAAGCTCCAGGCCGTTGCCCTGACCCAGGGTTTCGAGGCCCAGCCGGCCGGCCTGATCCGCGAAATCGACAAGAAAGTGCTGGTTGGAACGGGGACCGAGCCGCTCGAGCTCGTCACCGTGCAACCGGCCGGAAAGACACAGATGACGGCAATCGACTGGTGGCGCGGAGTAGCGGCGGCGGAGGTGGTCGCCTCATGAGCGACGACCGCGTACAGGGCCGGAAGAACGGCGCTCGCTCCGAGAGCGGCCGCACCTCGGAGCGTGCGCGCCCTCAGGCTGATGTCGTGCAGCCGGCCCGGCGGGTGGCCTACGAGGTCATCGCAGCAGTGCGGGAATCCGACGCCTATGCGAACCTGCTGCTGCCCACCCGGATCAAGCGGGCGGCGCTCAGTACCGCGGATGCCGCGCTGGCCACCGAGCTGACCTACGGCACCCTGCGCATGCAGGGCTTCTACGACCGGGTGATCGCCGACGCGGCCGGCCGGCCGGTCACCGCCATCGACCCGGCCATCCTGGACGTGCTGCGGCTCGGCGCGCACCAGCTGCTCGCCACCCGGGTCGCCACCCACGCGGCCGTGAACGAGTCCGTCGAACTGGCCCGCCAGGTGGGCTCCCGCGCCGCCACCGGCTTCACCAACGGGGTGCTGCGCACCATTTCCCGTTCCAGCGCCGACGAGTGGCGCGACCGCGTGCTCAGCGAGGCGGTGAACGACGACGACCGCCTCGCCGCCGAGCACTCGCATCCGGTGTGGGTGGTGCGGGCGTTCCGGCAATCGCTGCGGCTCGAAGGCCGTGAGGCCGAGCTCGATGATCTGCTGGCTGCCGACAACGCCGCCCCCAAGGTGAACATGGTGATCCTGCCCGGACTGAGCAACACGGAAGACACTGACGGGCTCGGTGTCGCCAACGACTTCTCACCCACCGGCTTCGTGCTGGCCGGCGGGGACCCCGTGCACCTGATGCAGGACAGCGGCGGCCGGCTGCGGGTGCAGGACGAGGGCTCCCAGCTGGCGGCCCTCGCGCTCAGCCGGGCGCGCCCGGTGACGCCGGGGGAGCGCTGGCTCGACCTCTGCGCCGGCCCCGGCGGCAAGGCAGCCCTGCTCGCCTCCGAGGCGCTGGCCGGCGGGGCCAGCCTCGTCGCCAACGAAATCGTCCCGGCCCGGGCCGCCCTCGTGCGGAAGGCCCTGGCCGCGGTACCGGCCGCGGTGCCTGTCTGGGAGGAGGACGGCACCCGGTTCGGTGCCGAGCACTCGGAGCAATTCGACCGGATCCTGCTCGATGCCCCCTGCACCGGGCTCGGCGCGCTGCGGCGGCGCCCGGAGGCCCGATGGCGCAAGCAGCCCCGGGACGTCGCCGAGCTGTCGGACCTCCAGTCCGGCCTGATCGACGCCGCCCTCGGCGCGCTCAAACCGGGCGGCGTGCTTGCCTACGTCACCTGCTCGCCGCACGTGGCGGAGACCCGGGGGATCGTCGCGTCCGCTCTGAAGAAATGGGCGGGGCGCGTGCAGACCCTCGACACGGCATCCGTTCTGCAGAGCCTGAGCAGCTCGCCGCTCGATCTGGCCGACGCCGTCGGCAGTGTGCAGCTGTGGCCGCACCGGCACGGCACCGACGCCATGTTCATCACCCTGCTCGAGCGCACGGAGTAGCCGCCGGGCCTGCCCGCAGTAGGGTGAAAGCATGGTCACCCGGATAAACCCCAGCATCCTCGCCGCCGACTTCGCGAATCTCGAACGGGACCTGGGGCGCATCCGCACCGCGGACCTGGTGCACGTCGACATCATGGACAACCATTTCGTGCCCAACCTGACGTTCGGGCCCCCCGTCGTCGACCGCCTCGCCCAGATTTCCCCGTTGCCGTTCGACCTGCATCTGATGATCGAGAACCCCGAACGCTGGGCGCCCGGCTACGCGGAGGCAGGCGCGTTCTCGGTCACCTTCCACGCGGAGGCCACGACCAATCCGGTCGGGCTGGCCCGCAAACTGCGGTCCATCGGAGCCCGGGCCGGCATCGCGCTCAAGCCCGGCACGGCCGTCGAACCTTACCTGGAGCTGCTGCCCGAATTCGACCAGGTGCTCGTGATGACCGTCGAACCCGGTTTCGGCGGGCAGAGCTTCATGCCGTCCACCATGCGCAAGCTCCGCACCCTGTCGGAGGCGGTGAAGAAGACCGGACTGGACGTGTGGCTGCAGGTCGACGGCGGCATCACCGAGGACACCATCGTGATCGCCGCCGAGGCCGGTGCCAACACGTTCGTGGCCGGGTCCAGCGTGTTCAACGCCGCGGACCCCGCGAAGCAGATCGCCCGGCTGCGCGCCGCCGCGACCGAACACCAGCACTCGCACTAGTACCCTAGACAGGTGAAGACTTTCGACGAACTGTTCGCTGAACTGAGCGACAAAGCACGTACCCGCCCCGACGGCTCGGGGACCGTTCGCGAACTCGACGCCGGCGTGCATGCCATCGGCAAGAAGATCGTCGAGGAGGCAGCCGAGGTGTGGATGGCCGCCGAATTCCAGAGCGACGACGAAACCGCCGCCGAGATGAGCCAGCTGCTCTACCACGTGCAGGTGATGATGCTGGCGAAGGGCCTGAGCCCTGCCGACCTGTACCGGCATCTGTGACGCATCCGAGAGCGCATCGCCCCGGTCACGCCCGTGAGACTTGATTTGCCAGAGCCTGAAGACGCAGAGAGTACTGAAATGCTGAGAATTGCCGTGCCCAACAAGGGCTCGTTGTCCGAAACCGCCGCGCAGATGCTGTTCGAGGCAGGCTATACCGGCCGCCGCGACCCCCGCGACCTCGTCGTCTCCGACCCGCACAATGACGTGGAATTCTTCTACCTGCGACCCCGTGACATCGCCACCTACGTCGGCTCCGGCGCCCTCGACGTCGGTATCACCGGTCGCGACCTGCTGCTCGACTCGGGCTCCACCGCGCAGGAGATCGCCAGCCTCGACTTCGGCGACTCCACCTTCCGGTTCGCCGGCCCCGCCGGTCGTTTCACCGCCCTGGCCGACCTGTCCGGCCTCCGCGTCGCCACCAGCTACCCCGGACTCGTCGAGGCCTTCCTCGCCGAGCACAACGTCAGCGTCACCCTGGTCACCCTCGACGGCGCGGTCGAATCCGCCGTGCAGCTGGGCGTGGCGGATGCCGTCGCCGACGTCGTGTCCACCGGGTCCACCCTGCGCAAGGCCGGCCTCGAGATCTTCGGCCCGGTCATCCTGCAGTCCACCGCGGTGCTGATCAGCTCCGAGAACGACAAACCCGGCATCGCGACGCTCCTGCGTCGGCTGCAGGGCGTGCTCGTGGCCCGCCAGTACGTGCTGATGGATTACGACATCCCGCAGGTCCTCCTCGACGATGCCTGCCTCCTGGCTCCCGGTATCGAGTCGCCCACCGTGTCGTCCCTGCACGACCCGGAGTGGGTCGCCGTGCGGGTCATGATCCCGCGCCTGAACACCAACCACGTCATGGACGCCCTCTACGAACTCGGAGCGCGCGCCATCCTGATCAGCTCCATCCACAACGCCCGGCTGTAACGGGCGACGACACACAATGGAGGCACGATCGTGAGTCTTTCGGTGCGGGTGATCCCCTGCCTCGACGTGGCCGACGGCCGCGTGGTGAAGGGCGTGAACTTCCAGAACCTGCGCGACGCGGGCGACCCGGTCGAACTCGCCCGCCGCTACTACGAGCAGGGCGCCGATGAGCTCACCTTCCTCGACGTGACCGCCACGGTCGACAACCGCGCCACCACCTACGACGTCGTGCGCGCCACCGCCGAGCAGGTGTTCATCCCGCTCACGGTGGGCGGCGGCATCCGCACCGTCGAGGACGTGTCGCGGCTGCAGGCCAGCGGTGCCGACAAGGTGGGTGTGAACAGCGCCGCCATCCGGCGGCCGGCCCTGATCGGCGAGATCGCCGACCGGTTCGGCTCTCAGGTGCTGGTGCTCTCACTCGACGTCAAGCGCAGCGGGCGCACCGAGTCCGGTTTCGTCGTCACCACCCACGGCGGCCGCACCGAAACCGACCTGGACGCCCTCGCCTGGGCGCGCACCGCCATCGAACTCGGGGTCGGCGAGCTGCTCGTCAACTCCATCGACGCCGACGGCACGAAGGCCGGCTTCGACCTCGAACTGATCACGCTGATGCGCGCCCTGAGCAGTGTTCCGGTGATCGCATCCGGCGGCGCCGGCCGCGTCGAAGACTTCCCCCCGGCGATCGCGGCCGGAGCGGACGCCGTGCTCGCGGCATCCGTTTTCCACAGCGGTCAGCTCACCGTCGGCGACGTCAAGGCGGAGTTGCGAAACGCCGGAATGCCCGTGCGCTGATTTGCGTTCCCTCACAACTGAAACGGCTCCCCGATGACCGACCTGCTCTCCGCCTCCGACGACGCCCTGGCCCGGGCCGTGTTCAACTCCGACGGCCTGCTGCCGGCTGTGATCCAGCAGTGGGACACCGGTGAGGTTCTCATGCTCGGATGGATGAACCGGGAAGCGCTGCGCCGCACCCTCAGCGAGGGGCGCGTGACGTTCTGGTCCCGCAGCCGCCAGGAATTCTGGCGCAAGGGCGACACCTCCGGCCACGCCCAGTACGTGAAGTCTGCCGCCCTCGACTGCGACGCCGACACCCTCCTCGTGCAGGCCGACCAGGTCGGGGCCGCCTGCCACACGGGTGCCCGCACCTGCTTCGACGGGCGCGGCATCGACGTCGTCACCGGCACGCGCCCCGAGGCCGAGGCGGCAGCTGACCCGACATCCACCGATCCGGCCTCCGCCGACGAGCCGAAGGACTGACCATGGCACCGAACAGCTCCAACACCGCGTCGACGACCGCCGAGCAGTTCGCGAACCTGAGCTCCGGCCACCGGGTGATCCCGGTGGTGCGTGAACTCTTCGCAGACGGTGAGACCCCGGTGGGCATCTACCGCAAGCTCGCGGCGGGCCAGCCCGGCAGCTTCCTGCTCGAATCCGCCGAGCAGGGCGGAATCTGGTCCCGGTTCTCCTTCGTCGGGGTGTCCTCGTTCGGTGTGCTCACCCAGCAGGGCGACGAGACCCGCTGGCTCGACTACGGCCTCTCGGCCGAACGGGCCCTCGGCGCCGCAGTCGGCCTCGGCCCGCTGGCAGCCCTCGCGGCCCTCTACGAGCGCTGGGAAACCCCGCGAATGCCCGGCCAGCCACCCCTGACCGGCGGCCTCGTCGGCTTCATCGGCTGGGAGGCCATCCGCCAGATCGAACGGCTGCCCAATCGACCGACGGCCGACTATGACGTGCCCGGTCAGGCCTTCAGCTTCGTCGCCGACCTCGTCGTGATCGACCACAAGTACGGCACGGTGCAGCTCATCGCCAACGTGCTCAATGACGGCCACGACGAGACGGATGCCCTCTGGGCGGCCGCGCAGGCCCGCCTGGACGCCCTGCAGGCCCGCCTGGCCGAACCCTCGGAGGCCTGGCTCGCCGAAGTCGACCTGTCCACGCCCGCGTCTCCGACCCACCGCACCCGCCGCGAGGATTTCCTCGCCGCGGTCGACGTCGCCAAGGAGCACATCGTTGACGGCGACGTGTTCCAGGTGGTCATCTCGCAGCGGTTCGACCAGGACTGCACGGCCGACCCGATCGACGTCTACCGGGTGCTGCGCAGCCTCAATCCCTCGCCGTACATGTATCTGCTGAGCCTGGAATCCACGGACGGGGAAACCTACTGGGTCGTGGGCTCCTCGCCCGAGGCCCTGGTCAAGGTGCAGAACGACCGGGTGTTCACGCATCCGATCGCCGGGTCGAAGCCACGCGGCGCGACCCCGGAAGCCGACGCCGACTTCGAAGCTGAGCTCGCGGGCGACGCCAAGGAACGCGCCGAGCATCTGATGCTCGTCGACCTGGCCCGCAACGACCTGCTCAAGGTGTGCGCCGCCGGGTCGGTGGAGGTGACCGAGTTCATGCGGATCGAACGGTTCAGCCACATCATGCATCTGGTCTCCTCGGTGGAGGGCAACCTGTTGCCGGGCCGGTCCGCCATCGACGTCTTCCGCGCCACCTTCCCGGCCGGGACCCTCTCCGGAGCGCCGAAACCCCGCGCGCTGGAGATCATCGACGCCCTCGAGCCCACCCAGCGCGGCGTCTACGGGGGAGTGGTCGGCTACTTCGGGTTCGCCGGTGACGCCGACCTGGCCATCGCCATCCGCACCGCCACCATCATGGGCGGCGTGGCCCGAGTTCAGGCCGGCGGTGGGCTCGTCGCCGACTCCGACCCGGTCTCCGAATATCAGGAGTCGCAGAACAAAGCGGCGGCGCCCCTCCGCGCGGTCGCGGTCGCGAACGCCATGAAGCGGGTGCGTTAGGTGGCATCGGCACGGCGCGTCAAGCTCACGCACATCCTTGTGGTCCTCGCTGCCAGCGGGCTCGCCCTGCTGGCTTGGACGCAGCCGTGGGTGAACGCCGACGTGGCGCAATCAGGGGCGGCCCGGCAGACCCTCGAGGTCGCGGGCGCCACCGCCGCGCCCGGCGTCACCGCTCTGGCGCTGGCCGGCATGGCCCTGGCCGGAGCCCTGAGCATCGCCGGTCCCGTCATCCGCCTGGTCCTCGGCGTGCTCGAGGTGCTGCTCGGCTTCTCCGTTTCGTTGTCCGCCTTCCTGGCGATCACCGACCCGGCCACGGCCAGCGCCGGCGCGGTCACCGATGCCACCGGGATCTCCGGCACCGAGTCGGTCGTCGACGCCGTCGTCTCGGCCTCGGTGACGCCGTGGCCGTTCGTGGCTCTCCTCGCCGGCGTGGTCATGGCCGGGGCGGGAGTCTCGGTGTTGGTCACCGCCCGCCGCTGGCCCGGGCCGACGTCCCGTTATCAGGCCGTGCGCTTCGAACCCGTCGACGCAGGCGATCCGGGCGTCGGAGCCGGAGCCGGAGCCGGAGCCGGAGCCGGAGCCGGAACCGGAACCGGAACCGGAAGCGGAACCGGGCCGGAACGGGACGCCGTCGACGACTGGGACGGCCTGAGCCGCGGCGAAGACCCCACCGCGCCGCGCTGAACCCGGACCGTATTCCCGGTTTCACCGGCTTCCCGGGCAGGCCGGTGAAGCGCGAGGCCGCTAGACTTGTTCTGCCCGTCAACGCATAAAAGGAGAACCATGAGCTTCGAATCGGTAGATCCAGGCGAAGGCCATTCGATCGCGGCCTGGACCGCCGTCACCATCATGCTTCTGGCCATCACCATCGGCACCGTCGCCTTCTTCCTGGTGATTCCGTGGCTCGTCTGGGCCTCTGCCGGTCTGCTCGTGGTCGGACTGCTGGTCGGCTGGATTCTGTCCAAAGTCGGCTACGGCGTAGCCGACTCTTCGCACCAGGGCCACTAGTCGAGTGCTGTCTGACCTTCTAGCCGGGGCCGTCGCCGACGCTGACCAGCGCCGGGCCGCCCGCCCGTTCTCCGTCGTCGAGGCTGCAGCCCTCGCCCGCCCGCCCGCGATCGACGCCCTCTCGGTGCTCGCTCCCGCCGACCGGGTCAAGATCATCGCGGAGGTCAAGCGAGCCAGCCCGTCGCGTGGCACCCTGGCCGAGATCTCCGACCCTGCCGCCCTCGCCGTGTCCTACGAATTCGGCGGTGCGAGCGCGATCAGCGTGCTCACCGAGGGCCGCAAGTTCCTGGGGTCGCTGTCCGACCTGGAGCAGGTGCGCTCGGCCGTGCGAATCCCGGTCCTGCGTAAGGACTTCATCGGACTGCCATACCAGGTCTTCGAGGCCAGGGCGGCCGGCGCCGACATGGTGCTGCTCATTGTCGCGGCTCTCGACCAGGCCACCCTGGTGTCCCTGCACGATCTCATCCGTCAGCTCGGCATGACAGCACTGGTCGAGACGCACAGTGCTGAGGAGGTCGACCGTGCCGTCTCCATCGGCGCGAGCCTCGTCGGGGTCAATGCCCGCGACCTCTCCACGTTCCAGCTCGACCAGGACCTGTTCGGTCGACTCGCCGACCAGATTCCGTCCGGCGTGGTTCGCGTTGCCGAGTCCGCCGTGAAGACCGCGTCTGACGTGGCGCACTACCGTGCCGCCGGCGCCGACATCGTGCTGGTCGGCGAGGCCCTCGTCACGAACGATCCCATCCGCACGCTCTCCGAATTCCTGGCGGTATAAATGTCAATGTCCCTCAGAACAGAAGCAGGCCCGTACTTCGGCGACTTCGGCGGCAGGTTCGTGCCGGAGTCCCTCGTCGCGGCCCTCGACGAGCTCACCAACGAGTACACACTGGCTCGGCAGGACCCGGCCTTCGCAGCCGAACTGATGGAACTGCACCGCACCTACACCGGTCGGCCGTCGCTGATCACCGAGGTGCCCCGGTTCGCCGCGCACGCCGGAGGCGCCCGCATCATCCTGAAGCGGGAAGACCTCAACCACACCGGATCCCACAAGATCAACAACGTGCTCGGCCAGGCGCTGCTCACCAAGCGCATCGGCAAGTCCCGCGTGATCGCCGAGACCGGAGCCGGCCAGCACGGAGTGGCCGCCGCGACGGCCGCCGCCCTGTTCGGGCTCGACTGCGTGGTCTACATGGGCGAGGTCGACACCGAGCGACAGGCCCTGAACGTGGCCCGGATGCGCCTCCTCGGCGCCGAGGTCGTCGCGGTCAAGACCGGGTCGCGAACCCTCAAAGACGCGATCAACGACGCCATGCGCGACTGGGTCACCAACGTCGAGACCACCAACTACATCTTCGGAACGGTCGCGGGCCCGCACCCGTTCCCCGCCATGGTTCGCGACTTCCAGAAGATCATCGGCGAAGAAGCCCGCCAGCAGGTCCTCGACCTCACCGGGCGCCTCCCCGACGCGGTCACCGCCTGCGTCGGCGGCGGGTCGAACGCCATGGGCATCTTCCACGCCTTCCTCGACGACCCGGAGGTGGCCCTGTTCGGCTATGAGGCCGGCGGAGACGGAGCGGAGACCCTCCGTCACGCGGCGACGATCACCAAGGGGCGCCCCGGCGTCCTGCACGGCGCCCGCAGCCTCCTGCTCCAGGACGAGGACGGGCAGACCGTGGAGTCGCACTCGATCTCCGCGGGCCTCGACTACCCGGGGGTCGGGCCCGAGCACGCCTGGCTCGCCAGCATCGGACGGGTCACGTACCTGCCGGTCACCGACGACGAGGCGATGAGCGCCCTGCGGCTGCTCAGCCGCACCGAGGGCATCATCCCCGCCATCGAGTCCGCGCACGCCCTCGCCGGCACGCTCGAACTGGGCAAGCAGCTCGGCCCGGACGCCACCATCCTGGTGAACCTCAGCGGTCGCGGCGACAAGGACATGGAAACCGCGGGTCGGTACTTCGACCTGCTCGACAAAGGCGCGGAACAGTCATGAGCACCGACACAGGTCACGACCCGGCCACCGGAATGTCGAGCACGGTCGAGGCGACCATCGCGCGCCGTCGCACCGAGGGTGGCGGTGCCCTGATCGGCTACCTGCCGGTGGGTTTCCCGACCCTCAGTGAGAGCATCGACGCTGCAGTCGCCATCGCGAACAGCGGCGTCGACATCCTCGAACTCGGGCTGCCCTACACCGACCCCGTGATGGACGGCCCGGTGATCCAGGCAGCGACCCAGCAGGCCCTCGCCAACGGGTTCCGCCTCCGGCACGGGATCGAGGCCGTTGCGGCGATCACCGCCCAGGTTGACGTTCCCGTTCTGGTGATGACCTACTGGAACCCCATCCTGCAGTACGGCGTCGACCGGTTCGCAGACGACCTGCTCGCCGCCGGCGGCGCCGGACTGATCACGCCCGACCTGATCCCCGACGACTCGGCCGCCTGGGTGGCCGCGAGCACGCGCACCGGCCTGGACCGGGTCTTCCTCGCTGCACCCTCCTCCTCCGACGAGCGACTGCGGCAGGCAGTGGCTGCGAGCCGCGGCTTCGTGTACGCGGTCTCCACCATGGGGATCACGGGTGCCCGTGGCGACGTCGACTCCGCCGCCCGCGTGCTCGTCGATCGTCTCCGGGGAGCCGGGTCCACCAGCGCCTGTGTGGGCCTCGGCATCTCCACCCCCGAGCAGGTCCGCGAGATCCTGGCCTACGCCGACGGCGCCATCGTCGGTTCCGCACTCGTCAAGGCTCTGTCCGACGGGGGAGTCCCGGCCGTCGCCGCGCTCGCCCGAGACCTGGCCGCCGGCGCCCGGGATATCCGGCCAGCCAGCGCAGTCCCGCACAGCTAAGGTAAGTTGACCGAGGCGGTCTCGGCCACTGCAGAGTGTCCGGCGTCACGATGAAAGGTAGTCCCCAGGTGTCTGTTCTTCTGAGCCTCCCGAGCCCGAGCCCCGAATGGAGCTCCTTCACCCTCGGCCCGTTCACCATCCACGCCTATGCCCTCTGCATCCTGGCCGGGATCATCGCCGCCACCGTCATGACCTCCCGCCGGCTGACGAAGCAGGGCGGCGAGCCGGGCGTGGTGCTCGACATCATCCTCTGGGCCGTTCCGCTCGGGATCGTCGGCGCCCGCATCTACCATGTGCTCACCCACCCTGGGGACTACTTCTACGACGGTGCCAACCTGTGGGACGTCTTCGCGATCTGGGAGGGCGGCAACGCCATCTTCGGTGCTCTTCTGGGCGGTGCCGTCGGCGCGTACATCGGCTGCCGGATGTCCGGCATCCGTTTCTGGGCCTTCGCCGACGCCCTTGCGCCTGGAATGCTCGTGGCGCAGGCCATGGGACGACTTGGCAACTGGTTCAACGAGGAGCTTTTCGGTCTTCCCACCGACCTGCCCTGGGGCCTGGAGATCTCGGCCGCCAACCCCGCTTTCCCGATCGGCCTGCCCCCGGAGACACTGTTCCACCCCACCTTCCTGTACGAGATGATCTGGAACGTGGTCGGCGTGGTCCTGATCCTCGCGATCGAACGCAAGGTTGCGTTGCACTGGGGCAAGGCCTTCGGCGTGTACCTGATCTGGTACGGCCTCGGCCGCAGCTTCTTCGAGTCGATCCGGGTCGACCCGAGCGAGATGTTCTTCGGCATCCGCACCAACGTGTGGGCTGCCTATGCGGCAATCCTGATCGGGATCATCCTCATCGTGGTGCAGAGTCGTCGCCACACCGGCCTCCCGGTGAGCGTGTACGTACCGGGCCGCGAGTGGAAGGGCCTCGACCCTGAGGTAGAATCTGAAGAGTTTGATTCGGACCCGGCGAATCACGGTGATGACGCCGTGCCACCCGCCGATGAGAACAACGTTGCAGCCACAAGCACCAGCAACTCGCGCCTCTAGGCTCAGGTAACCTTCAACCTGTTCCACGGCTTGTGACCCGGTATGACGGGCCGCCGCGCAAATGTCTACCTGAGCGGGCCAGCGTTGTCCCCACTTGCCAGTTACTTTCGTGAGGACGGTCCAATGCCGCAAACACCCCTCTTCTCGCGCTTCAGCAGCGTGCCGAAGCCGCAGGGCCTCTACAACCCGGCCGACGAACGGGACGCCTGTGGCCTGGCCATGGTCGCCACCCTGCGCGGCACCGCCGGGCATGACATCATCACGCTCGCACTCGATGCGCTGCGCAACCTCGAGCACCGTGGTGCGGTCGGCTCGGATGCCGGTACCGGCGACGGCGCGGGAATCATCACACAGATCCCGGACGAGTTCCTGCGGACGGTGACCGAGTTCGCTCTGCCCGAGATGGGCCGGTACGCCGTCGGCAACGTGTTCCTGCCCACCGATCCCACCGCCCGGAGCGCCATCAAGCGCCAGATCAACCGGATCGCCCAGGACGAGGGTTTGGTGGTCCTGGGCTGGCGCGAGGTCCCCGTGCGCCCCGACGAGGTAGGCAACCTCGCCCGCGCGGCCATGCCGGCCATCCAGCAGCTTTTCGTGCAGAGCAGCCGCACGACCGAGGACGGTCAGACGCTCGGCGACATCGCCCTCGACCGCCAGGCTCTGCGGCTGCGCAAGCGGGCCGAACGGGAGCTGGCGATCTACTTCGCCTCGCTGTCCTGCCGCACCATGGTCTACAAGGGCATGGTGACGACGCTGCAGCTGGAGCCGTTCTACCCTGACCTGTCCGACCCGCTCTTCGTCTCGAAGCTCGCACTCGTTCACTCCCGCTACTCCACCAACACCTTCCCGTCCTGGCCGCTCGCCCAGCCGTTCCGCATGATCGCCCACAACGGTGAGATCAACACGGTGCAGGGAAACCGCAACTGGATGCAGGCCCGCCAGTCCCAACTCGAATCCGAGCTGCTCGGGGACCTGAACCCGCTCCTGCCCATCGTGACCCCCGGCGGCAGCGACTCGGCGTCCTTCGACGAGGTGGTCGAGCTGCTCAGCCTGTCCGGGCGCTCCCTCCCGCACGCCGTCATGATGATGGTGCCCGAGGCCTGGGAGAACCAGACCGACCTCGACGAGGAGCGACGGGCGTTCTACGAGTACCACTCCATGTTGATGGAGCCGTGGGACGGTCCGGCCGCGATCGTGTTCACGGACGGTTCCCTTGTCGGTGCCACCCTCGACCGCAACGGTCTGCGTCCCGGCCGCTACCTCATCACCGACGACGGCCTCGTCGTGCTCGCCAGCGAGATCGGCGTGCTCGACATCGACCCCAGTCGCGTCGTGCGCAAGGGCCGCCTGCGCCCCGGCAAGATGTTCCTCGTCGACACCGTCGCCGGCCGCCTGATCGAAGACGATGAGATCAAGGCCGACCTTGCCGCCAGCGAGCCGTGGGGAACGTGGCTGGACGCCGGCCGGATCAACCTCAAGGATCTGCCCGACCGGGAGCACATCGTGCACCCGCCGGCATCCGTGGTTCGTCGCCAGCGCACATTCGGCTACACCGAAGAAGAGGTGCGGATCCTGCTCGCGCCGATGGCGCGCCTCGGCGGGGAACCGCTCGGCGCCATGGGGTCCGACACACCCATCGCCGTGCTCAGCGAACGTCCCCGGCTGCTGTTCGACTATTTCACCCAGCAGTTCGCCCAGGTGACGAACCCGCCGCTCGACTCGATCCGCGAGGAGGTCGTCACCTCGCTCAAGCTCGGGCTCGGCCCGGAGCGCAACCTGCTCTCGGTAGGCCCCGAGCACGCCCGTCAGGTCGTGCTCGACTTCCCCGTGATCGACAATGACGAGCTGGCCAAGATCCAGCACATCGACACCGCGCCCGGCAGCCGCACCACGACGACCATCCGCGGTCTCTACCGGTTCGAAGACGGGCCGGACGCCCTCGCGGCGCGCATCACCGCGATGTGCGCCGAGGCCGACGCGGCCATCGAGGACGGCGCGATGTTCCTCGTCCTGTCCGACCGGGACTCCAACAAAGACCTGGCGCCCATCCCGTCGCTGCTGATGATCGCCGCGGTGCATCACCACCTGATCCGCACCGAGAACCGGATGAAGGTCGGAATCGTAGTCGAGGCCGGCGACGTGCGGGAGGTTCACCACGTCGCGCTGCTGATCGGCTACGGCGCCTCCGCCGTCAACCCGTACCTCGCGATGGAGACCTGCGAGGACCTGGTGCGCAGCGGCTACATCACGACCGGCACCCCGGAACAGGCCGTGCACAACGTGATCAAGGCCCTCGGCAAGGGCGTGCTCAAGATCATGTCCAAGATGGGCATCTCGACCGTCTCCTCCTATGCGGGCGCGCAGACCTTCGAAGCTGTGGGCCTGAGCCAGGAATTCGTCGACCAGTACTTCACGGGCACGACCAGCAAGCTCGGCGGTGTCGGCATCGATGTCATCGCGACCGAGAACGAGGCCCGCCACCGGGCCGCCTACCCGGAGGATGCGGCGGTCACCGCCCACGAGCGTCTGGCCACCGGCGGGGAATACCAGTGGCGCCGCGACGGCTCACCGCACCTGTTCAACCCGGACACCATCTTCCGGCTGCAGCACTCCACCCGCACCCGTCGGTACGACATCTTCCGGGAGTACACCAAGCTCGTCGACGACCAGGCGTCGAGCCTGATGACCCTGCGCGGTATGTTCACCTTCACCAGCGGCAAGCGGCACCCCGTTCCGCTGGACGAGGTCGAACCGGTCTCCGCCATTGTGAAGCGGTTCGCGACGGGCGCGATGAGCTATGGTTCCATCTCCGCCGAAGCGCACGAAACCCTTGCGATCGCGATGAACCGCCTCGGAGGCAAGTCCAACACCGGTGAGGGCGGCGAGGACCTCGACCGTCTGCTCGACCCGGAGCGGCGCAGCGCGGTCAAGCAGGTCGCATCCGGACGGTTCGGCGTGACCAGCATGTACCTGTCGCACGCCGACGACATCCAGATCAAACTTGCCCAGGGTGCCAAGCCCGGCGAGGGCGGCCAGCTGCCGCCCACCAAGGTCTACCCGTGGATCGCGCGCACCCGGCACGCAACCGCCGGCGTCGGCCTGATCTCGCCGCCCCCGCACCACGACATCTACTCGATCGAAGATCTCAAACAGCTGATCTTCGACCTCAAGCGGGCGAACCCGTCCGCGCGCATCCACACCAAGCTCGTCAGCCAGTCGGGGATCGGCGCGGTGGCCGCGGGCGTGGCCAAGGCGCTGTCCGACGTGATCCTGATCTCCGGCCATGACGGCGGAACGGGGGCCAGCCCGCTGAACTCCCTCAAACACGCCGGCACACCCTGGGAGCTCGGCCTGGCCGAGACCCAGCAGACCCTGATGCTGAACGGGATGCGGGACCGCGTCGTGCTGCAGGTCGACGGCCAGTTGAAGACCGGTCGCGACGTCATCATCGGCGCCCTGCTCGGCGCGGAGGAGTTCGGTTTCGCCACGGCTCCGCTGATCGTTGAGGGCTGCGTCATGATGCGGGTCTGCCATCTGGACACCTGCCCGGTCGGCGTGGCCACGCAGAACCCCGAACTGCGCAAGCGCTTCACGGGCAAGGCCGAGCACGTGGTCAACTTCTTCGAGTTCATCGCCCAGGAGGTGCGCGAATATCTCGCTGAACTCGGGTTCCGCAGCCTGGAGGAGGCCATCGGCCACCGTGAGGTGCTCGACGTCAACGGTGCCCTGACGCACTGGAAGGCCTCAGGCCTCGACCTGTCGCCGATCCTGGTCGGCCCGGACTTCTCCGCGGGCGAACCCCGTCAATCCGGGCGGGCGCAGGAACACGAGCTCGACCTTCACTTCGACAACGAACTGATCCGCCAGAGCGCCAGTGTTCTGGAGCACGGTGGCCAGATCACCATGTCGCTGCCCATCCGCAACACCGAACGCGCCGTGGGCACCATGCTCGGGCACGAGGTCACCGTTCGTCACGGCGAGAACGGCCTGCCGTCCGGCTCCATCGACGTCACCCTCACGGGAAGCGCCGGCCAGTCCTTCGGCGCGTTCCTGCCCAGCGGGATCATCCTGCGGCTGGAGGGCGACTCCAACGACTATGTCGGCAAGGGGCTCTCGGGCGGCCAGATCACCGTGCGACCCGACCGAGGCAGCCTGTTCAAGGCGGAGCAGAACGTGATCGCCGGCAACGTGATCGGATACGGCGCCACGCAGGGCAGCATGTTCATCCGCGGCATCGTGGGCGAACGCTTCCTGGTGCGCAACTCCGGCGCCACTGCCGTGGTGGAGGGTGTCGGCGACCACGCCCTCGAGTACATGACCGGGGGACTGGCTGTCATCCTGGGCGGCACCGGGCGCAACCTCGGGGCCGGCATGTCGGGTGGAACCGCCTACGTCTACGGGCTCAGCACCGAGAACGTCAACCGTCAGGCCCTCGATTCCGGCGAGCTCACGCTGCTGCCGCTCGGCAGCGCGGATCGCGAGATCGTGCGCGACCTGCTCGAACAGCATCGGGACCAGACCGAGTCCGCCCTGGCGGCCCGGCTGCTGGACGATCTCGACACCACCATGTCCACTTTCGTCAAGGTACTGCCGCGCGACTACGCGGCCGTCCTGGCAACCAGGCAGACCGCCGTCACGGAGGGGCTCGACCCCGACGGCGTCGTCGTCTGGAACCGCATCTTGGAGGCAACCAATGGCTGATCCGAAGGGATTCCTGAAGACGACGGAGCGGGAGCTCCCGCCCCGCCGTCCCGTGTCCGTGCGCCTGATGGACTGGAAAGAGGTCTACGAACAGCGCGACTCCGCCATGCTGAAGCGCCAGGCCGGCCGCTGCATGGACTGCGGTGTGCCGTTCTGCCAGCAGGGTTGCCCTCTGGGCAACATCATCCCGGAATGGAATGACCTCACCTGGCGCGGCGAAGGGCGGCAGGCGATCGAACGGCTGCACTCCACCAACAACTTCCCGGAGTTCACCGGCCGTCTGTGCCCGGCGCCGTGCGAATCGGCCTGCGTGCTCGGCATCAGCCAGCCGGCGGTCACCATCAAACAGGTCGAGGTCTCGATCATCGACCAGGCGTTCGCCAACGGATGGGTGCAGCCCCAGCCCCCGGGGCGCTTGACCGGCAAGACCGTCGCCGTGGTCGGCTCGGGGCCGGCCGGCCTCGCGGCCGCCCAGCAGCTCACCCGGGCCGGTCACACGGTCGCCGTCTTTGAACGGGACGACCGGATCGGCGGACTGCTGCGTTACGGCATCCCCGACTTCAAGATGGAGAAGAAGCACCTCGAGACCCGGCTGGCCCAGATGACCGCCGAGGGCACCCGCTTCCGGGCGGGCGTCACGATCGGTGAGGACATCACCTGGGACGACCTCCGGGCCCGCTACGACGCCGTTGTGGTCGCCACGGGCGCCATGGTTCCCCGCGACCTGCCTATCCCCGGGCGTGACCTGCCCGGCGTGCACTTCGCCATGGAATACCTGGTGCAGCAGAACAGGGTCGGTGCCGGCGACACGGTGGACCAGCAGATCACCGCGGAGGGCAAGCACGTGGTCGTGCTCGGCGGCGGCGACACCGGCGCGGACTGCATCGGAACGGCGCACCGCCAGTCCGCGGCATCCGTCACCAATCTCGCCATCGGGCGTCAGCCCGGAACCGAACGACCCGAGCACCAGCCCTGGCCGTTGTCACCCACCCTGTTCGAGGTGTCGAGCGCCCACGAGGAGGGTGGCAACCGGGAATTCCTGGTGTCGACGGTCGAATTCCTGGCCAACGAGGCCGGCGAGGTGCGCGCCATTCGCGTGGCGGAAACCGAGTTCCTGGACGGACGCCGCGTGCCGAAGGCAGGCACGGAGCGGGAGATCCCCGCGGACCTGGTGCTCCTGGCCATGGGTTTCACCGGTCCCGAGTCGCGCGAGCTGACCGAACAGCTGCACGTGCCGGTCGATGGGCGGAGTAATGTCGAGCGTGACGTTAATTACCAGACCAGTCACGAGGGCGTGTTTGTGGCTGGTGATGCCGGCCGTGGCCAGTCGCTCATCGTCTGGGCGATCGCCGAGGGCCGTGCTGCCGCGGCAGCAGTCGACAAATTCCTCGAAGGCGAGACGCAACTGCCTGCACCGGTCAAGCCGACCGATCATGCCTTCGCAATCTGATTGGTCGCTGATCCAGTGATTCAATTCCAAGAGATCCACCACCTCGTGGTCTCCCACCCATCAACAGTGAACATGCGCCAATACAGCGCGGAAACCGGAGCTTTTTCAGCATGAGACGCGCCAAAATTGTTGCCACCCTCGGGCCGGCAGCTTCCAGCTACGACCAGATCCGAGCCCTCATCGATGCCGGAGTCGACGTTTGCCGGATGAACCTCAGCCATGGGGACTACCAAGTCCACGAGGGTGTTTATGCGAATGTACGCAAAGCGGCGAACGATTCCGGTCGCGCCGTCGCCGTCATGGTCGACCTGCAGGGACCGAAGATCCGTCTCGGCAAGTTCGAGGGCGGCCCTTACGACCTGGCCGTCGGAGACATTTTTAAGATCACCACGGAAGAAATCCTCGGCACCAAGGAGATCTCCGGTACGACGTACAAGGGCCTGCCCCAGGACGTCAAGCCGGGCGACTTCCTGCTGATCGACGACGGCAAGGTCAAGGTCGAGGTTGTCGCCACGAACGACACCGTCGTGACGACCACGGTCATCGTCGCCGGCCCCGTCTCGAACAACAAGGGCATCAACCTTCCCGGCGTTGCCGTGAATGTGCCGGCCCTGTCCGAGAAGGACGAGTCAGACCTGCGCTGGGGCCTCCGCCTCGGCACGGACCTGATTGCCCTGTCGTTCGTTCGCGACGCCGCCGACATCACCCGCGTGCACGAAATCATGGAAGAAGAAGGCCGTCGCGTTCCCGTGATCGCCAAGATCGAGAAGCCGCAGGCCGTCGAGAACCTTGAGGGAATCGTCGACGCGTTCGACGCCATCATGGTCGCTCGTGGCGACCTGGGCGTCGAACTGCCCCTCGAGGCCGTTCCGATCGTGCAGAAGCACGCCGTGGAGCTGGCGCGCCGCATGGCCAAGCCGGTCATCGTGGCGACGCAGATGCTCGAGTCCATGATCCACAGCCCGGTCCCGACTCGCGCGGAGACGTCCGACGTCGCCAACGCCGTGCTCGACGGTGCGGACGCGGTCATGCTCAGTGGCGAGACCAGCGTCGGCGAATACCCCGTCGTGACGGTCCAGACGATGGCGCGCATTGTCGCGTCGACCGAGGACCACGGTCTGGAGCGCATTGCTCCGCTGACGAACAAGCCGCGCACCCAGGGTGGCGCGATCACCCTCGCCGCCATCGAGGTCGCCGAGTTCGTCGAGGCGAAGTTCCTCTGCATCTTCACGGAGTCCGGTGACTCGGCCCGACGGATGTCCCGCCTGCGCTCGAAGATCCCCATGCTGGCCTTCACCCCGGAGGCCGGCATCCGTCGGCGCCTGGCCCTCACCTGGGGCATCCAGACGTACCTGGTCGACCGTGTCACCCACACGGACGCCATGTTCGGTCAGGTCGATGACATCCTGCTCGGCCAGGGTCTGGCCCAGCTCGGTGACAAGGTCGTCGTCATCAGCGGTTCCCCTCCCGGAATCGCCGGTTCCACGAACGACATCCGTGTGCACCGCGTCGGCGATGCCCACAATGAAGTTCACCCGGCCTACGCCAAGAGCTAGCCTCGGCCCGGAAAAGCCCCGCCATCCGTGAATCACGGAGGGCGGGGCTTTCTCGTACCCGGCGCAGGCTGGAGACCAGCGGACCCACCGCGCGGACCTGCCGCTCGTACCCACCGCCCCCGGGCGGCACCCTGTTCCCCTTCGGTGCCGCCCATGAGGCTGTGCGCGTACACTCCGCGATGGAGCATGACCGATCGTCTTCTGGCTTGCGCAGGTCCCCCGACCCGGTAGCGTAGACATGTTCGATCAGGGTTCACGTTATCACCTGTTGGACATGTCTAACGTTCGCCCCATGCCCCCGAAGGGGGTGCTGGCGCCGTCGAGTGGGGAATCCAGCCTGAGCTACGAAACACGCAGGGAGCGGGCGCGCGAGCTCGTGGATGCCCTCGCCCTGCCCTCTCCGTTGACGGCGGTGACACTCCATCGCCACATGGAGGGCCTGCGCGGCAAGCCGATCGTCATTCGCGCTGCGAGTCCTCGGCTTCTCGAATCCGGCGTCTGCGGCCTGTGGATCGCGGTGGCGGGGGAGAACTTCGAGCGCATCCACCATGCACCGACCGACTCGGCGGTTCACCGGCAGCAGTTCATCAACCATGAGTTCGGGCACATGATCCTCCGGCACGACACCGTGCTCGTACCGGCGGAACGGGTGGCGATGCTCGCGCCGCTCATCCCGCTCGATTCCATTGCCTATGCGTTGTCCCGCAGTAACTTCACCGACGAGCAGGAGGCCCTGGCTGAGGCGATCGGTGACCGGCTGGCCCTGATCATGCTGCGCGACAGCGCAGACGCGGCCAACGGCCCACGCACCGGCTTCGGGCGGGTGCTGTGATGCAGGTCATCCTCGTGACCGTGTCGGTCGTCCTCTGGGTCGCTGTCGCGGTCTGTGTCCCCTCCTTCGTGCGTGGACAGCGCCGATTGTTGTTCTGGGTGCTCAGCGCCCTCGCCACGACGCTCACCCTCCAGCCGGATGTCGTGTACTACCGGATCGACCCTCTCATCGGCGGCGTTCACGTCACGTACTTCATCTTCCACGCGACCGCGATCATCTCCGTGGCGCTCGTCAGCAACCTCGTGCAGGAGGCCATCGCACCCCACGGACTGACTCCTCGACGAATGCGGGCCACTGCCGTGTTCGCCGGGTCGATAATTCTCGTGCAGGCCATTCTGTTCTTCGGCGGCGACTGGCACCTGACAGATGACATCCGACAGCCCTTCCTGTCACGGGTCGACTATGCCCTGTACGCCGCGTCCACCTGGATCACGATGGCTTTCTTCTCCGTATCGGTGGCCGTCGCGTGCCTGAGCGATCGGCGCACTCAGCGCCGTACCGTCACGCGGATCGCACTCGGGTCTCTGGTGTTCGGCTGCTTCTGGATTCTGGTCTACACGATGATCAGCCTGGGCAGCGCCGCCGCATCGCTGACCCTGGGTTCCTTCGTGTTCTCGGGGTGGCTCCTGTTCCTGTATCAGCTTTCGTTGCTCGGGGCCCTGATCAGCCTCGCTGTCGGATTGAGTCTGACCGCAGCGGTCGATTCGATCCGGTTCACCGGGAACGCGGTTCAGGACCGGCGGCTGCTCTGGCGGGTCACCCCGCTGTGGGAACGCGTCCTGGCCGGGTCCCCGGAGCTCAGCATTGAGCGCCACCTGTCCCGGCCCGGCCTTCTCGTCGTGCGGAGCCCCGGCGCCCACCTGTACCGGCGCTATGTCGAGATCCGGGACAGCATGCTCCTCGAGCCCGGCCAGCACCTGTCTGCGGGCGAACAAAGGCTGATCGAGCAGGTCGAGGACCACGTGCGCACCCGGCCTCCCGCCTTCGCTTCCCCCGTCAGCGTCACACAACAGAGAATCTCGAGCGGACCGAATAATCATGAGTGATCCCCGAGTGGACGCCGAAGCCTCGTCAGTGACCGACCGAACGATCAGCCCTCAGCGGGAGCTGGCACGTAAATTGAACCTTCTGCTCGACGTGGTCGTCGCCGAGGGGAATACGCCGCACACCTACAAGCAGATCGCAGCCGGGCTTCAGGACCGCGGACTGTCCCTCTCCCGTGCCCGCTGGGCGTACATGATCACGGGGGACGGGCCGCTCGTCACCGACGTCGACCTGCTCACCGGCATCGGCGAGTTCTTCCGCATTCCGCCGGAATACCTGCTCGGATCCGACGACGACCTGCCGGAGCGCGTCGATTCCCAGCTCGCATTCGTGAGGAGCCTGCGCGCCAGGCGCGTCGTCAGCTTCGCGGCACGCACTCTCGGCGATGTCTCACCGGAAACGCTGCGGTCGATCACGGCCCTGTTGGAAGAAGACATGCAGGGCGGCGACACCACGCTTCAGCAAGCCGACAGCTGATCCCCGAGGGATCCCCGAGACTGGGGAAACCCCTTTGAACAGGGATTTTCTAAACGAGGTGTTGGTACCGGTGGTGGGACTCGAACCCACACGTCCTTTCGAACAAAGCATTTTGAGTGCTCCGCGTCTGCCATTCCGCCACACCGGCTCACAACACCTGCATCAGAATACCGTAGGCTTTGAGCCGTGACCGACCAAGATTCAACCCCAGTACCTCCTCGCCGCGTTGTCGTTGCCGAGGACGAGTCCCTGATCCGCCTCGACATCGTCGAAATCCTCCGCGATGCCGGGTTCGAGGTGGTCGGCGAAGCCGGCGACGGAGAAACCGCTGTCGCCCTCGCCACCGAGCTGCGGCCCGACCTGGTCATCATGGACGTCAAGATGCCTCAGCTCGACGGCATCTCCGCAGCCGAGCGCATCACCAAGGCGCACATCGCCCCCGTCGTGCTGCTCACCGCGTTCAGCCAGAAGGAGCTCGTCGAGCGGGCGACAGAGGCCGGCGCGCTGGCCTACGTGGTCAAGCCGTTCACTCCGAACGACCTGCTGCCCGCCATCGAGATCGCCCTGTCGCGCTACAGCCAGATCATCACCCTCGAGGCCGAGGTGGCCGACCTGGTCGAGCGCTTCGAGACCCGCAAGCTCGTCGACCGGGCCAAGGGGCTGCTGAACGAGAAGATGGGGCTCACCGAACCCGAGGCGTTCCGGTGGATCCAGAAGGCGTCCATGGACCGCCGGCTCACCATGCACGACGTCGCTCAGGCGATCATCGAGCAGCTGAGCGCCAAGAAGTAGCACCAGCACTCCGTCGTCATCGGCCGAGCAGACCCGCCTCCCGGCGGTCTGCTCGGCCTTTCGTTTAAGACTGCGGGCGGTTCGGCAGGTCCTTGATCAGATTCGTGATCCGGATCGTCGAGCAGCGTCGGCCCTGATCGTCCGTGACGGCGATCTCGTGGGTCGTCAGGGTCCGGCCCAGGTGCACCGGGGTGCACACACCCGTGACGAAGCCCGACGTCGCCGACCGGGTGTGCGTGGCGTTGATCTCGATCCCCACCGCCAGGCGCCCAGGGCCGGCATGCAGATTGGCCGCCATCGAGCCGAGCGACTCGCCGAGGACCACATAGGCGCCGCCGTGCAGCAGCATCGCGGGCTGCGTGTTGCCCTCGACCGGCATGCGCGCGACAGCCCGTTCAATGGTGAACTCGACGAATTCGATTCCCATCTTTTCGGCCAGGGAGCCGGCTCCCCGCTGGTGGAGCCACTCAAGGGCATCCGTTGTCTGCTGGATCATATTCACCTTCGGTCGCTGCACCGGCCCGCATCGGATGACGCTTGTAGGCTGTCTCTGTGTCAGATTTCGAAAAGCCTACCCTGATGATCATCGACGGCCATTCCCTGGCCTACCGGGCGTTCCATGCCCTCCCCGTGGACAGTTTCCAGACCCACGACGGGCAGCACACCAACGCCATCCACGGCTTCCTGTCCATGCTGCTCAGCCTGCTGCGCAATGAGAAGCCCACGCATATCGCCGTGGCCTTCGACATCTCGCGGTTCTCCTTCCGCACCCGCGAATACGCCGACTACAAGGGCACGCGGGCCAGCACGCCGAGCGAGTTCATCGGGCAGGTGCCGCTCCTGCAGGAGGCCCTGGCCGCGATGAACATCACGACGCTGACCAAGGAAGACTACGAAGCCGACGACATCCTGGCCACCCTGTCCGTGCGCGGCAACCAGGAGGGTTTCCACGTCCTGGTGGTCTCCGGGGACCGGGACACGATCCAGCTGGTCAACGAGAACGTGACCCTGCTCTACCCGGCCAGCCAGGGAGTCTCGGCACTCACCCGGTACGACCCGGCCCGGGTGAAGGAGAAGTACGGCATCGAGCCGGCCCAGTACCCGGATGTCGCGGCCCTGGTCGGCGAGACCAGCGACAACCTGATCGGCATCTCCAAGGTGGGGGAGAAGACAGCCGTGAAGTGGCTCGGCCTCTACGGCAGCCTCGACGGGATCCTCGAACACGCGGACGAGATCAAGGGCGTCGTCGGCAACAACCTGCGCGAGCAGAAAGAGAACGCGATCCGCAACCGCCGCCTCAACCACCTGGTCACCGACCTCGACCTCCCGGTGGAACTTCCCGAACTCATCCGGCGCGCCATCGACGAACCGGCCGTGCGCGATGTGTTCGGCCGGCTCGAGTTCCGCACCCTGCTCGAGAGGGTGATCAAGCTCGAGGGCGCCGGCGGCGGTGACGCCCCGGGCGGCGTTGCGGGTTCAGCCGCAGCGGTTGCCGAGGTGGCCGTCGTGGCCGCCCCCCAGGCTCCGCTCGCCCAGGACCTGCTCGACGAGGAATTGGGTGCCTGGATCGCCCGTGTCGGAGCCACCTGCCCGCAGGGGATCGGACTGTGCGTGGAGGTGCAGGACGGGCGGGCCATCGGCTTCGGCCTGTCCGGCCCTTCCGAGTCCGTCAGCCTGCCCTGGCAGCCCGGACGTGCCGATTACCTTGCGTTCGAGGCCTGGCTGGCCAGTGATGCACCCAAGATCATGCACGATGCCAAGAGTCAGATCAAGGCTCTTCGGCGCAGCAACCTGCCCTTTTCCGGCCTGGTGTTCGACACCCTGGTCGCGGCCTGGCTGCTGCGTCCGGGGGTGCCGGACAAGACCCTCGCCTCCCTCGTCACGCGCTACCTCGACGAGACCCTTCCAGTCAGCGATCCCAACCAGCTGATCCCGGAGGAGAACGAGGCCGGAGGCGTGCCGGTGGAATCCTGGTACACCGTCCGCGTCGCCGCCGCCATCGACGCACTGCTCGACGACGGGTCGCGCGAAGTCCTCACCGCCATCGAGATGCCCACCCTGCTGGCCCTGGCCGACATGGAACTGGCCGGCGTGGCCGTGTCGCACGAGCAGCTGTCCGCCCTGTCCGCCCAGCTGGGTGAGCGCGCCGCCGGGCTGGCGGCCGGCGCCTACGCGGAGATCGGCCGCGAGGTGAACCTCGGCTCACCCAAGCAGCTGCAGGAGGTGCTGTTCGACCAGCTCGGCATGCCCAAGACCCGGGCGAACAAGACCGGGTTCTCCACGGATGCCGGGGCCCTCGCCGACCTGCAGGCCAGCAACCCGCATCCGTTCCTGGACATGCTGCTGCAGCACCGCGACGCCACCAAGCTGCGCCAGATCGTGGAGACGCTGGACAAGGCCGTCGACGAGACGGGCCGCATCCACACCACCTACGTGCAGATCGGAACGGCCACCGGGCGGATCTCCTCCACCGACCCCAACCTGCAGAACATCCCCGTGCGTACCGAGGAGGGGCGTCGCATCCGTGCCGCCTTCCGCGCCGGAAACGGGGCCGAATGCCTGCTCACCGCCGACTACTCGCAGATCGAGATGCGCATCATGGCGCACCTCTCCGGGGACCCTGGCCTGATCGAGGCTTTCAACGCCGGAGAGGACCTGCACCGGTTCGTCGGGGCGAGCGTGTTCGGGGTTGCCCCGGAGGACGTCACGAACGAGATGCGTTCCAAGGTCAAGGCCATGTCCTACGGCCTTGCGTATGGACTGAGCGCCTTCGGGCTGTCCCGGCAGCTGCGGATCGACACGAAGGAAGCCAAGCAGCTGATCACCGACTATTTCGCGCGCTTCGGCGCCGTGCGCGACTACCTGCGCAACGTGGTCGAGCAGGCGAAGATGGACGGCTACACGGCCACCATCTTCGGCCGTCGCCGCCCGTTCCCCGAACTGCACAGCGCGAACCGGATGGTGCGGGAGAACGCCGAGCGTGCGGCCCTGAACGCGCCGATCCAGGGCTCGGCGGCCGACATCATGAAGATCGCGATGAATGGGATCGCCGAGGACCTGGCCGAGGGGGGCCTGGAGTCGCGGATGCTGCTGCAGGTGCACGACGAACTGATCTTCGAGGTGGCCACGGGAGAGTGGGACGCCCTGCGCCAGCTCGTGACGCACCAGATGGAGACCGCCGCGGACCTGCTGGTGCCACTCGACGTGCAGGTCGGGCGCGGCGACAACTGGGATGCCGCGGCCCACTAGACCTCGCCGGCCCGGCCTCCCGAATGCGGGGGCCCGGGCTCCCGGTGCGGTCGGTGGCGTGTTCTAGGCTCGGGACATGACAACCGACACTCAGCGCACCCCCACGGCGATCGACCGGATCGCCGAGGATTGGGTGGACACACTGGTCGGCCTCGACCCGACGGTGGGCACCTACATCGGCCGCACCGAGGCGGACGGACGTTTCGGCGACTACTCGCCGGACGGCGTGGAGCGCAGTGTCGACGCGGCCCGCTCCTTCATCGTCCGCCTCGACGCCGCCCAGACGGTGGACGACGTCGACGTGGTCACTCGCACGGATCTGCGCAGCTCCCTCGCCCTCGACGTCGAGAGCGCCGAGGCAGGCCTGCCTCTGCGCGACCTGAACGTGATCGCCTCGCCGGCCCAGGGCATCCGCGACATCTTCGACCTCATGCCCACCGCCACGGTCGCGGACTGGGACACCGTCTCCGCCCGGCTGCGCGCCCTGCCCGCGGCCATCGACGGGTACATCCAGACCCTCCGCCTCGGCATCGAGCGCGGCAGCATGCCTGCCCGCCGCCAGGTGCGGGAGGTCATTCTGCAGGCTCGGCGCCACGCCGGCAACGACGGCTTCTTCGCCGAGTTCGCCGCCAACGCCAGCCCCGAGGCTGGCTCACTGCCGGCCTCTCTGGCCACGGATCTCGGCACCCGGGCGCGTGCTGCGGCCGCCGCGTACGGCGCTCTGGCCGACTTTCTCGGCACCGAGCTCGAGGGCAGGGCTCCCACCCGAGACGCCATCGGCCGCGACCTCTACGCCCTGCAGTCGCGACGTTTCCTCGGTGCGACCATCGACCTCGACGAAACGTACGAGTGGGGTGTGGAGGAACTGGCCCGCATGACCGCCGAACAGGAGAGCATCGCCGACCAGATCAAGCCCGGCGCGAGCGTGCTCGAGGCGATCGCCTTCCTCGACACCGACCCCCGCCGCAAACTGCACGGCACCGACGCCCTGCAGAAATGGATGCAGGAGACCAGCGACCGCGCCGTCGCCGAGCTCTCCGAGACCCAGTTCGACATCCCCGACGAGATCAAGCGTCTCGAGTGCATGATCGCCCCCACCCAGGAGGGCGGCATCTACTACACCGGGCCCACAGATGACTTCTCCCGTCCGGGCCGGATGTGGTGGTCGGTGCCGGTTGGGATCACCGAATTCGACACCTGGCGGGAACTCACCACCGTCTACCACGAGGGCATCCCCGGCCATCACCTGCAGATCGGCCAGGCCGTCTACAACCGCGCGAAGCTCAACACCTGGCGCCGGCAGCTCGCCGGCACCTCCGGCCACGCCGAGGGATGGGCCCTCTACGCCGAACGACTGATGGAACAGCTCGGCTACCTCGACGACCCGGCGGACCGCCTCGGCATGTTGGACGGACAACGGATGCGCGCCGCGCGCGTCGTTCTCGACATCGGAGTGCACCTCGAGAAGCAGCGGCCCGACGGCTCCGGGCCCTGGACCGCCGACTACGCCTTCGATTTCCTCGGCCAGAACGTGAACATGAACGCCGCCTTCGTCTCGTTCGAGGTGAACCGCTATCTCGGCTGGCCGGGACAGGCACCCTCGTACAAGGTGGGCCAGCGGATCTGGGAAGAACTGCGTGACACCTACGCGGCACGCGAGGGCGACGCGTTCTCGATCAAGGAGTTCCACCGCAAGGCGCTCGACCTCGGCGGGGTCGGCCTGGACACCCTCCGGGCGGCGATGCTCGGGTAGCGTTCGGGACAGGTCGGCGTAGATTCGGGGTGAGGCCGGAGAGTTGCCGGGCCCTCCCGCAAACCGCTAAGCTTGACTGTCACGTTTGTGACGAACTATCCGTTGCCGCACCGGTGCACGAGAACGAGATTCACCTCCGTGTGTGGCCCTATCGATGTCCATCCTGGAGCAACTACTACATGACAATCGCAACGACCGAACGGGCACCCAAGCAGGTCGCCATCAACGACATTGGATCTGCTGAAGACTTTCTTGCCGCGGTCGAAAAGACTCTGAAATTCTTCAACGACGGAGACCTCATCGAGGGCACCGTCGTGAAGATCGACCGCGACGAGGTTCTCCTCGACGTGGGCTACAAGACCGAGGGTGTCATTCCCTCCCGCGAACTTTCCATCAAGCACGACGTTGACCCCTCCGAGGTCGTCAAGGTCGGCGACCTGGTTGAGGCCCTCGTCCTTCAGAAGGAAGACAAAGAAGGCCGTCTCATCCTGTCCAAGAAGCGCGCTCAGTACGAGCGTGCATGGGGCGACGTCGAGAAGATCAAGGAATCGGATGGCGTTGTCACCGGTTCGGTCATCGAGGTTGTCAAGGGTGGCCTCATCGTGGACATCGGACTTCGTGGCTTCCTGCCGGCGTCGCTCATCGAGCTGCGCCGTGTTCGCGACCTGACCCCGTACCTGGGCCAGGAGATCGAGGCCAAGATCCTCGAACTCGACAAGAACCGCAACAACGTTGTGCTGTCCCGTCGTGCGCTGCTCGAGCAGACTCAGTCCGAGAGCCGCACCACGTTCCTCAACAACCTCCAGAAGGGACAGGTCCGCAAGGGCGTCGTCTCGTCGATCGTCAACTTCGGTGCGTTCGTCGACCTGGGTGGCGTTGACGGTCTGGTTCACGTCTCCGAACTCAGCTGGAAGCACATCGAGCACGCCAGCGAGGTCGTCGAGGTTGGCCAGGAAGTCACCGTCGAGATCCTCGAGGTCGACCTCGAGCGCGAGCGCGTGTCGCTCTCCCTCAAGGCCACGCAGGAAGACCCGTGGCAGGTCTTCGCCCGCACCCACGCCATCGGCCAGGTTGCACCGGGTAAGGTCACCAAGCTCGTTCCGTTCGGCGCGTTCGTTCGCGTTGCCGAGGGCATCGAGGGACTCGTCCACATCTCCGAGCTCTCCGGCAAGCACGTCGAGCTCGCCGAGCAGGTCGTTGCGGTCGGCGACGAGGTCTTCGTCAAGGTCATCGACATCGATCTCGAGCGTCGCCGCATCTCGCTGAGCCTCAAGCAGGCCAACGATGGTGTCGACCCCGAGGGCACCGAGTTCGACCCGGCACTCTACGGAATGCTCACCGAGTACGACGACCAGGGCAACTACAAGTACCCCGAGGGCTTCGACCCGGAGACCAACGAGTGGCGCGAAGGCTTCGAAACCCAGCGCGAGAAGTGGGAGCAGGACTACGCTGCAGCCCAGGCTCGCTGGGAAGCCCACAAGAAGCAGGTTGCTTCCGCGAACGACGAGATCACCGCCGTCGGCGATGTCCCGTCCGCCGCAGGCAACACCTTCTCGAGCGAGACGGCCGGCGCCGGCACCCTCGCGGACGACGAGGCCCTCGCAGCACTGCGCGAGAAGCTCTCCAGCTCCAACTAGTAACTGGCTCCACCTAGTAACTGGCTCCACCTAGTAACTGGCTCCACCGCACAACGAAAGGCCGGTCCCTCGGGACCGGCCTTTCTGCGTGGACAAGGTCGGTTGCCCCGGGGTGCGAGGGTCGGGGATTGCCGAGGACCCGCTGGATCGTAGAATGCGAAAATGACTCGCCTGCATCTGCTCCTTGCGCCACTTGCGATCGTGCTGCTCCTGGGCGGGTGCGCAGGGGCCGGCCCGTCGACAACGCAGGCATCGTCCGCGGCACCGCAGGTCACCCCGAGCGGGTCGCCGACAAGCTCCCCGTCGCCGTCACCGACGCCCGCACCCGCACCGTCTGCGTCCGCCCGGCCGGGCGATTGCACCAGCGCGGATACCGAGCTTCCGGCCACGAGCTACACGGTGCTTTCCGACGACGCCACGACGCCGGTGGCCGTCACCTACACGGCGTTCACGCAGTCCGGCGGCACTCCCACTCGAAGTGTGACCGTCTTCGGGCCGGTTGCCACCGTTCTCGCCTACGCCTGCGTCGCGGACGTCAGCGGTGGACCCTGGACGTTCACGGCGACGAGCTCCACGCCGGGGGCGCTCGGCTGCGTTCTGGGTTTCGGCGGGCGGATCGTAGCCCGGGACTCGGCCTACAACGAGGGGCTACTCACCCCGGAAACAGTCGATTGCACGGGCAATCCCGGCCGCTGACTCCCTCGCCCCGTTGCAACTGTTGCCCGTGCGGACAACTGTCGCCGGTGTGCGGGCAACAGTTGTCCGCACGGGCGACATGTGCGGACACGTCGTGAAGCCGCACCCGGCCCGTTAGCATTGCTGCGTGTATCTGATTGGACTGACCGGCGGGATCGCATCCGGAAAAAGCACCGTCGCCCGACGGCTCGTGCGGCGCGGCGCGGTGCACATCGACGCGGACCACCTGGCCCGAGTGGCCGTGGAACCCGGCACGCCGGGGCTGGTGAAGATCGCGGATGCCTTCGGTGACTCGGTCCTGTTGCCCGACGGCAGCTTGAACCGGCCGGCACTGGGCGCGATCGTGTTCCGCGACCCCCACGCCCGGGAGCGTCTCAACGCCATTGTGCACCCGGAGGTGCGGGCGCTCTCGAACGCGTTGATCCACGCCGCGGAAGAGGAGGACCCGAACGCGATCGTCGTCTACGACGTCCCCCTCCTCGTGGAAGCCGGCGTCGACCATCCGTTCGACCTCGTCGTGGTCACCCAGGCCGACGAACAGACCCGGGTGCGCCGCATGGTGGAGTTGCGGGGAATGGACGCCGGCGAGGCGGAACGCAGAATCCGCTCGCAAGCCAGCGACACCGAGCGTCTCCAGGTCGCGGACGTCGTCATCGACACGGGGGGCACCCTCCCGCAGACCCAGGAACAGGTCGACCTGCTGTGGGACCGGGTGAACGCACAGCGCGAGCAGCGCAGTGTCAGAGGCGCTCCGTAGACTGGAGCCTATGGAACCCACGCGCTCTGTCAATCCGTTCGAGGTGGTGAGCGAGTACACACCCAGCGGTGACCAGCCCACCGCCATCGCCGAGCTGGCCGGCCGGATCAACGCCGGCGAGACCGATATCGTGTTGCTCGGCGCCACCGGAACGGGCAAGTCCGCGACCACCGCCTGGCTGATCGAGCAGGTGCAGCGCCCCACCCTGGTGCTGGCCCACAACAAGACCCTCGCGGCTCAGCTCGTGAACGAATTCCGTGAACTGATGCCCAACAACGCCGTCGAGTACTTCGTGTCGTACTACGACTACTACCAGCCCGAGGCCTACGTGCCCCAGACCGACACCTTCATCGAGAAGGACTCCTCGATCAACGCGGAGGTCGAGCGGCTGCGGCACTCCACCACGAACTCTCTTCTCAGTCGGCGTGACGTCATCGTGGTCTCCACCGTCTCCTGCATCTACGGCCTCGGCACACCCGAGGGGTACCTCGAGGCCATGGTCGCCCTGCAGGTGGGCCAGCAGGTCAACCGGGACTGGCTGATCCGCAAGTTCGTGGCCATGCAGTACCAGCGCAACGACATCGACTTCTCCCGCGGTCACTTCCGGGTGCGCGGCGACACCATCGAGATCATCCCGATGTACGAAGAACTCGCCATCCGCATCGAGATGTTCGGCGACGAGATCGAGGCGCTCTACAGTCTGCATCCGCTCACCGGCGACATCGTGAAGAAACTCGACTCCGTCGCCGTGTTCCCCGGATCGCACTACGTGGCCAGTACCGACGTCATGCAACGGGCGATGGGCACCATCCAGGAAGAGCTCGACGAGCGGCTTGTGCAGCTCGAACGCGAGGGCAAACTGCTCGAGGCCCAGCGTCTGCGGATGCGCACGAACTTCGACCTGGAGATGATGGAGCAGATCGGCTTCTGCTCCGGCATCGAGAACTACTCCCGTCACATCGATGCTCGCCAACCGGGGGAGGCGCCGCACTGCCTGCTCGACTACTTCCCGGATGACTTCCTGATGGTCATCGACGAGTCCCACGTCACGGTGCCTCAGATCGGCGCCATGTACGAGGGCGACTCGTCCCGTAAGCGCACGCTCGTCGACCACGGATTCCGGCTGCCCAGCGCCCTGGACAACCGGCCGCTCAAGTTCTCCGAGTTCAAGGGCCGGGTCGGGCAGACCGTCTACCTGTCCGCTACGCCCGGCAAATACGAGATGGGGATCGCCGACGGCATCGTGGAGCAGATCATCCGCCCCACCGGTCTGATCGACCCGCAGATCATCGTGAAGCCCAGCAAGGGCCAGATCGACGACCTCCTCGAGGAGATCCACAAGCGCGTCGAGCGCAACGAACGCGTGCTGGTCACCACCCTCACCAAGAAGATGGCGGAAGAGCTCACCGACTTCCTCACCGAGGCCGGCGTGCGCGTGCGCTACCTCCATTCGGATGTCGACACCCTCCGCCGCGTCGAACTCCTCACCGAATTGCGGGCCGGCGTCTACGACGTGCTCGTGGGCATCAACCTGCTGCGGGAGGGGCTGGACCTGCCCGAGGTGTCCCTGGTGGCCATCCTCGACGCCGACAAGGAGGGTTTCCTCCGTTCGGCGACGTCCCTGATCCAGACCATCGGTCGCGCGGCCCGCAACGTCTCCGGCGAGGTGCACATGTACGCCGACCGGCTCACGGCCTCGATGGAGCGCGCGATCGACGAGACCGACCGCCGCCGCGAGAAGCAGGTGGCCTACAACACCCTGCACGGGATCGACCCGACCCCGCTCCGGAAACGCATCGCGGACATCACCGAGGTGCTCGCCCGCGAAGAGGCCGACACCGCCGAGTTACTGGCCGGCCGTGACGCGCGGCGTAAGGGCGTCGCACCGACGCCGCGGCGGCAGGGGCTGGCGGCAAACGGCGCGAACGACCTGGAATCGATCATCGCCGACCTCAACGGCCAGATGCTCGAGGCAGCGGGGGAGCTCAAGTTCGAGCTCGCCGCCCGGCTTCGCGACGAGGTGTCCGAGTTGAAGCGGGAGCTGCGCCAGATGGAGAAGGCCGGGCACATCTGATCCCGACCTGAACCCGAAACAACCAGTGAACCTCGAACATGTGTTCGCTCAGGGCGTGCCGGTTTGGAGGGTTCGGGTCGGTGGCACTGCATAGACTCGGATGGTGTCAATTTCCCAGATAGAGACCGGCTCAAAACTCAGCGTCCGCGGCGCGCGCGTGCATAACCTGCACAACGTCGACCTCGAGATCCCGCGCGATTCCCTCGTCGTATTCACGGGGTTGTCCGGTTCGGGCAAGTCCTCGCTTGCGTTCGACACGATCTTCGCGGAGGGGCAACGGCGCTACGTCGAGTCCCTGTCCGCGTATGCCCGCCAATTCCTCGGCCAGGTGGACCGGCCCGACGTGGACTTCATCGAGGGATTGAGCCCCGCCGTCTCCATCGACCAGAGGTCGACCAACCGCAATCCGCGCTCGACCGTGGGTACCATCACCGAGGTCTACGACTACATGCGCCTGCTCTGGGCGCGCATCGGCGTACCGCACTGCGCGGTGTGCGGGGAGATCATCCAGGCTCAGACGGTGCAGCAGATCGCCGACCAGCTGATGGAACTGGGCGAGGGCATCCGCTACCAGGTGCTCAGCCCGGTGGTGACCCAGAAGAAGGGCGAGTTCGTCGACCTGTTCAAGGAGTTGGCGGCGAGCGGGTATTCGCGTGCCATTGTGGACGGCAACCAGATCCAGCTCAACGAGCCGCCCGTTTTGAAGAAGCAGCTCAAGCACGATATCTCCGTGGTCATCGACCGCCTGGTCGCGGGCCCCGACCTGCTCAGCCGGCTGACCGACTCGCTCGAGACGGCCCTCAAGCTGACCGACGGCGTCGTGCAGATCAACTACGTCGACCAGGAGGGCGACGAGGCCTGGCAGAGCTACTCGGAGAAGCTCTCCTGCCCCAACAACCACCCGGTTCAGCTGACCGAGATCGAGCCGCGCACGTTCTCCTTCAACGCGCCCTTCGGCGCGTGCCCGGAGTGCTCCGGGCTCGGCACCCGCATGTCCGTCGACGCGGAACTGCTGCTCGGCGACCCGGAACTGAGCATCGCGGATGGCGTCGTGCTGCCGTGGACCACCCAGGGCAAGGGCCTGTTCCAGTACTACGAGAAGCTTCTCGACGGGCTCGCCCGCGACCTGGACTTCTCCCTCGACACCCCGTGGGGCGAACTGCCCTCCGAAGTGCAGGACGCCGTGCTGCGCGGCGACAACTTCGAGGTCAAGGTGAAGTGGAAGAACCGGTACGGCCGGGAGATGAGTTACACCTCCGGCTTCGAGGGCGTCGTGCCCTACATCGAACGCCAGTACCTGCAGGCCGAGTCCGACACCCAGCGCGCCCGGTGGGGCGAATACCTTCGCGAGGTGGACTGCCCGGTCTGCTCGGGCACCCGTCTCAAGCCCGAGGTCCTCGCGGTGCTGGTGCACGGGTCCAGCATCGCGGATGTGTGCAACCTCAGCCTCACCGACGCCCGCGGTTTCATGAACAAGCTCGAGCTGACCGACCGGGAGGCCGTCATCGCCGCGCAGGTGTTGCGCGAGATCAAGGCGCGCCTGGACTTCCTGATCCGCGTCGGCCTCAACTACCTCAACCTGGCGCGGGCCGCGGCGACCCTGTCCGGCGGCGAGGCGCAGCGCATCCGTTTGGCCACCCAGATCGGCTCGGGGCTGACCGGCGTGCTGTACGTGCTCGACGAACCGAGCATCGGCTTGCACCAGCGTGACAACCGGCGGCTGATTGAGACCCTCGTCGCCCTGCGCGACCTGGGCAACACCCTGATCGTGGTCGAACACGATGAGGACACCATCAAGATGGCCGACTGGGTCGTCGACATCGGTCCGGGGGCCGGCGTCAATGGGGGCCACGTGGTGCACTCCGGCTCGTACGCCGACCTGCTCACCAACACGGAGTCTCTCACCGGCGACTATCTGGCCGGCCGCAAGTCGATCCCGACCCCGGCCACCCGGCGCGCGATCGACCCAGCCCGCGAGATCTCGGTCATCGGGGCGGAAGCCAACAACCTCAAGAAGGTGTCGGTCAGCTTCCCGCTCGGCACGTTCACGGCCGTGACCGGCGTCAGCGGATCCGGCAAATCGTCACTCGTCAACGACATCCTGTACCGGGTGCTCGCCAACCGGCTCAACGGCGCCCGCAAACTCCCCGGCCGGCACACCCGCGTCACCGGGCTCGACCAGCTCGACAAGGTGATCCACGTCGATCAGGCCCCGATCGGTCGCACCCCGCGCTCCAACCCGGCCACCTACACCGGCGTCTTCGACAAGATCCGAACCCTGTTCTCCGAGACGATCGAGGCCAAGGCGCGCGGCTACCTGCCCGGCCGGTTCAGTTTCAACGTCAAGGGCGGGCGCTGCGAAGCCTGCTCCGGCGACGGCACGATCAAGATCGAGATGAACTTCCTGCCCGACGTCTACGTCGCCTGCGAGGTCTGCGGGGGAGCGCGTTACAACCGCGACACCCTGACCGTCCACTACAAGGGCAAGAGCATCGCCGAGGTGCTGGACATGCCCATCAGCGAGGCCGCCGAGTTCTTCGAGGCCATCTCCTCCATTCACCGGTTCCTGAACACCCTCGTCGAGGTCGGCCTCGGCTACGTTCGGCTCGGCCAAAGTGCCACGACCCTGTCCGGCGGCGAGGCGCAGCGCGTCAAACTCGCCACCGAACTGCAGCGCCGTTCCAACGGCCGCAGCGTCTACGTGCTCGACGAGCCGACGACCGGCCTGCACTTCGAAGATGTGCGCAAACTGCTGCTCGTGCTGAACAGCCTCGTCGACAAGGGCAACACGGTGATCGTGATCGAGCACAACCTCGACGTGATCAAGTCCGCCGACTGGGTGATCGATCTCGGCCCCGAGGGTGGCTCCGGTGGCGGTCGCGTGCTGGCCACCGGCACGCCCGAGCACGTCGCCACCGTGAAGAAGAGCCACACCGGCATGTTCCTGAAGGAGATCCTGGCGGCGCACTGACCGCGCCGTTAAACCATCATGTCCGAGCCGCTGAGCTACCGCCCCAAGACGGGCGAGATCCCCACGAGTCCCGGAGTGTACCGGTTTCGTGACGAAACCGGCCGGGTGCTCTACGTCGGCAAGGCCAACAACCTGCGGGCCCGGCTGGCGAACTACTTCGCCCCGCTGAACAGCCTGCACGAGCGTACCCGGCGTATGGTCACGACGGCCACGTCGGTCGAGTGGACGGTCGTCGGTACCGAGGTCGAGGCGCTCCAGCTGGAGTGGACCTGGATCAACGAGTTCGACCCGCCGTTCAACGTGAAGTTCAAGGACGACAAGTCCTACCCCTACCTCGCCGTGACCCTCGCCGACGAGGCGCCGCGTGCCCTCGTCACCCGCACCACCGGCATCCGCGGCGCCCGGTATTTCGGGCCGTACCCCAAGGTCTGGGCCGTCTACGAGACCATCGAGCTCATGCTCAAGGCCTTTCCCATCCGCACCTGCAACAACGCCAATTACAAACGCGCCATGCAGTCCGGCAAGCCGTGCTTCGCCGGTCAGATCGGGCGCTGCTTCGGGCCGTGCTCAGGCACGGTCACCATCGAGGCGCACCGCGCCATCGTCAACGAATTCGTCAGCTTCATGGGCAGCCAGGATCGCAAGCTGATCAACAAGCTGACCGCGGAGATGAAGGATGCCGCGCTCACCCAGAACTACGAGGTCGCCGCGAAACGGCGCGATCAGGTGCGGGCCCTCGATGCGGTGCTGGAGAAGAGCGCCGTCGTGCTTCGCGACAACGTCGACATCGACCTCTTCGCCATCGACCAGGATGAGCTGGCCGCGGCGGTGCAACTGTTCATCGTGCGCGGCGGGCGAATCCGCGGTGTGCGCGGGTGGATGGTCGACAAGGAGCTTGACCTCACGACGAGCGACCTGATCGACTCGATCATGCTCACCGCCTACGGCTCAGGGACCGCGCCGCCGCGCGAGATCGTGGTCCCGGAACTGCCCGACGACGCCGAGGCGCTTGAAACCTGGCTGGCCGGCATCGGCAAGCGCAAAGTGAGACTCGTCGCCGCGCAGCGGGGAGAGAAGGCCGCGCTGCTCGCCACGGCCACCCAGAACGCCAAGCACGCCCTGATGCTCTACAAGACCCGGCGAAGCTCCGACTTCGTCGCCCGGTCCAAGGCGCTGGAGGACATCCAGGAGGCGTTGGACATGCCGTCGGCGCCGCTCCGGATGGAGTGCTACGACGTTTCGCACCTCAGCGGCACCAACATCGTCGCCTCCATGGTGGTCTTCGAAGACGGTTTGCCGCGCACCGACGAGTACCGTCGGTTCAGCATCCCCGAGTCGACGGATGACACGGACTCCATCTACCGTACGCTGACCCGCCGCCTGGCGTATCTCGTTCCCGACGACGCGACTCCCGCTGACGGCGACGTCGATGCCACGGGTAAACGCAAGAAGTTCCGGTACCAGCCGAACCTGCTCATCGTCGACGGCGGTCAGCCGCAGGTCGCCGCCGCGGCGCGTGCCCTGCGGGAGTCCGGTGTGACCGGCATCCAGTTGTGCGGCATCGCGAAACGGTTGGAGGAGATCTGGTTGCCGGACTCCGACTACCCGGTGATCCTGCCGCGGAACAGCGACGCTTTGTTCCTGATCCAGCGCATCCGGGACGAGGCGCACCGGTTCGCGATCGTGCACCAGCGGTCGAGGCGGAAGCGCGATATCACGTCGGTTCTGGGGGAGATCCCCGGTCTCGGGCCGGCACGAGTCAAGGTGCTGCTGCAACATTTCGGGTCGGTCGCCCGCCTCAAGGAGGCGCCGGTGGAGGCGATTGCCGAGGTTCGCGGCATCGGTCCGGTGCTGGCGGAGGCGATTCATCGTCACCTGCGCGCCTGAACCGCCCGGCTGATCGGTAGGCTGGACACTTAGGTTCCACTCGATCGAAGGCGCAGCGCAGAATGACAACGGATATCGACAGGCAGGAAATGCTTATCGTGACGGGTATGTCCGGCGCAGGTCGCTCCACGGTGGCCAACGCCCTCGAGGACCTGGGCTGGTACGTCGTCGACAACCTGCCGCCCCAGATGCTGCGCCCGCTCGTCGAACTCGTCGGCCGTGCAGGCACCAGCCTTCCCAAGATCGCGGCCGTCGTCGACATTCGTGGTCGGGATTTCTTCTCCGACTTCCAGGAGATCCTGCACTCACTGCGGAGGACGACCCAGGTACGGGTCATCTTCCTCGAGGCGCGCGACGACGTGCTCGTGCGCCGCTTCGAATCCGTGCGTCGCCCGCATCCGCTTCAGGGGGACGGCACGATCCTCGACGGCATCTCGGCGGAGCGGCACAAGCTCAGCGCCGTGCGCGAGTCCTGCGACCTCGTGATCGACACCTCGGACCTCAACATCCACCAGTTGGCCACATCGATCTCGGACCGCTTCGCCGCCGAGGACGCCGCCGGGGTGCACGTCACCCTGATGAGTTTCGGCTTCAAATACGGTCTCCCCACGGACGTCGACATGGTCGCCGACGTTCGCTTCCTGCCCAACCCGTTCTGGGTCCCGGAGCTCCGGGCGCACAACGGCCAGGATGCCGAAGTGCGGGATTTCGTTCTCGACCAGATCGGTGCGCGGGACTTCATCCGGCACTATGCGGCCGCCTTGGAACCTGTCCTCGCGGGCTACCAGCGGGAGAACAAACGCCACGCGACGATTGCGGTCGGGTGCACGGGCGGCAAGCACCGCTCGGTAGCCATGGCCGCAGAAATCGCGGCCCTGGTCAAGGATTTCCCCGGCGTCGCCGTCAGCATCAAGAATCGCGACCTCGGACGAGAATGACACGAAGACGGCGACTGCTTGCTGCAGGCGCCGACTTCAGCCAGCACGAATACAACCCGGCCAGCTCTGGCCGGGACGACAGAATGGACAAGCGATTGGCACTCACCGCCGACGTTAAAGACGAGCTTGCTCGCGTCGAAGTTTCGAAGACCACGGTGCGTGCAGCGGAATTGGCGACCATCCTCCGCTTCTCCGGCGGACTGCACATGATTTCCGGTCGGATCGCGATCGAGTCGGAGCTGGATACTCCTCTCCTGGCCCGGAGGGTGCGCAAGGACCTTGCCGAACTCTACGGCGTGCGCAGCGACGTCACCGTGATCCCCGCAGCGGGCCTACGCCGGGCCAGCCACTACCTGGTGCGGGTGCTCGACGGCGGCGAAACCCTTGCGCGCCAGACGGGTCTGCTGGATGCGAGACGGCGCCCGATCCGTGGCCTCCCGAACCGGCTCACCACGGGATCGAAGGAAGAAATCGCCGCCGTCTGGCGTGGCGCCTTCCTCGCCCACGGTTCCCTGACCGACCCCGGTCGTTCCGCGGCGCTGGAAGTCACCTGCCCCGGCAATGAATCCGCGATGGCGCTGGTGGGAGCCGCCGGCCGCCTCGGTGTCGTCGCCAAGGCCCGCGAGGTACGCGGCGTGCACCGCGTGGTCATCCGGGATGGCGACGCCATCGGCGCGATGCTCGTGCAGATGGGAGCTCAGGAGACCGTCCTCAACTGGGAGGCACTGCGTCAACGCCGCGAGGTACGCGCGACCGCCAACCGCCTGGTCAACTTCGACGACGCGAACCTGCGTCGATCCGCGCAGGCCGCCGTGGCCGCCTGCGCTCGCGTGCAGCGTGCCATGGAGATCCTCGGTGAGGACATCCCGGAGCACCTCCGGTATGCGGGCGAGCTGCGTCTCTCCTTCCGCGATTCCAGCCTGGACGAGCTGGGCCACCACGCCGACCCGCCCATGACGAAGGATGCCGTCGCCGGTCGCATCCGTCGCCTGCTGGCCATGGCCGACAAGAAGGCGTCCGATCTGGGCATCCCCGGCACCGACGCGAACCTTCCCACGGATCTCGACGACGTCTGAGGTGCCCGGCACCCAGCGTTCATCCACGTTCGTCACAGCCCCAGCCCATCCTGAGTAGACTGGAATGGTTGCTCACGAACTGGCGGCGGAGCATTTCACGCCGGCAAATATAGAGGAGATGCACATTGGCTGAATACACACTTCCGGCTCTGGCCTACGACTACTCGGCCCTCGCGCCGAGCATCAGCGGCACCATCATGGAACTCCACCACGGCAAGCACCACCAGGCCTATGTGACGGGTGCCAACACGGCTCTCGCGCAACTGGCAGAGGCCCGCAACGCCGGCAACCTCACCTATGTGAACAAGCTGGAGAAGGACCTCGCGTTCAACCTCGGCGGCCACGTCAACCACTCGATTTTCTGGACCAACCTCTCGCCCGACGGCGGCGACAAGCCCGTCGGCGACCTGGCCAGTGCCATCGACGACAACTTCGGTTCCTTCGACAAGTTCCAGGCGCACTTCGCAGCCGTGGCGCTCGGCGTTCAGGGCTCCGGCTGGGCCGTTCTGGCCTGGGACTCCATCGGCCAGCGGCTGATCATCCAGCAGTTCTTCGACCAGCAGGCGAACTTCGCCGCCGGCACGATCCCCGTGCTGATGCTCGACGTCTGGGAGCACGCCTACTACCTCGACTACCGCAACGTTCGTGCCGACTACGTGAAGGCATTCTGGAACATCGTCAACTGGGCGAATGTGCAGGAGCGCTTCACCGTGGCACGCGAAAAGACCAACGGTCTTCTGCTCCTCTCCTAGAGGAGCCGGGCCCCTCCGGGGGCCCGTAGCCCGTCCCGTTCAACAAAAAAAACGCGCTTCAGCGCACAAGTAAAAGGAGACATCTGTGTCTGTAAAGATTGGTATTAACGGATTCGGCCGCATCGGCCGTAATTATCTTCGCGCCGTCCTGGCCCAGGGCAGCGACATCGAGATCGTCGCCGTGAACGACCTCACCGAGGCGAAGACGCTGGCTCACCTTCTTAAATATGACTCCATCACCGGTCGCCTGCCCGCCACCGTCGAGGTTGATGGCGACACCATCCTCGTCAACGGCAAGCCGATTAAGGTCCTCGCCGAGCGCGACCCGGCCAACCTTCCGTGGGCTGCCCTCGGCGTCGACATCGTGATCGAGTCCACCGGACGCTTCACCAAGGCCGAGGATGCGCAGAAGCACATCACCGCCGGTGCCAAGAAGGTCATCGTCTCCGCCCCCGCCACCGGCGACGTGGCGACCATCGTCATGGGCGTCAACGAGGCGGACTACGACCCGGCCAAGTTCGACATCATCTCCAACGCGTCGTGCACCACGAACTGCCTCGCGCCCCTCGCGAAGGTCTTCAACGACAACTTCGGGATCAAGCACGGCCTGATGACCACGATCCACGCGTACACGGCCGACCAGAACCTGCAGGACGGCCCGCACTCCGACCTGCGTCGCGCCCGCGCCGCCGCTGTGAACATCATCCCGACCTCGACCGGTGCAGCCAAGGCCCTCGGCCTGGTTCTGCCCGAGCTCAAGGGCAAGCTCGACGGCTTCGCGCTGCGCGTTCCGGTTCCCACCGGTTCCATCACCGACCTCACCGTCGTTGCCGAGCGCCCTGTCACCGTCGAGGCCATCAAGGCTGCGTACAAGGCTGCCGCCGAGGGACCCCTCAAGGGCATCCTGATGTACACGGAAGACGAGATCGTCTCCAGCGACATCGTCACCGACCCGCACTCCTCGATCTTCGACGCCGGCCTGCTGCGCGTCATCGGCGACCAGGTCAAGCTGTCCGCTTGGTACGACAACGAGTGGGGCTACTCCAACCGCATGGTTGACCTCACCGCCCTCGTCGCCAAGAGCCTCTAACGGAGTCCGCAGTGACGCTGCGTACTATCGATTCGTTGGGGCAGCTCGGCGGAAAGCGCGTCATCGTTCGTTGTGACCTGAATGTGCCGTTGCAAGACGGTCAGATCACCGACGACGGTCGCGTGCGGGCATCCCTGCCCACTATCAAGGCACTCATCGAGCAGGGTGCGCGCGTTGTCATCGTGTCGCACCTCGGTCGCCCGAAGGGCGCACCGGAAGCCAAGTACAGCCTGGCTCCCGTCGCGGTCCGACTCGGTGAGCTCCTGGGCGCGGACGTGGCCTTCGCCACGGACACGGTCGGCTCGTCGGCTCAGGCTGCCGTCGCCGCTCTCTCCGACGGCGAGGTGGTGGTTCTCGAGAACCTCCGCTTCAACGCGGGGGAGACCGCCAAGGTCGACGCCGAGCGCGAAGCGTTCGCCACGGAGCTTGCTGCTCTGGGCGATGTGCTCGTCTCGGACGGCTTTGGCGTCGTGCACCGCAAGCAGGCCAGTGTGTACGACCTCGCCGGGATCCTTCCCAGCGCGGCCGGACTCCTGATCGCCGCTGAGCTCGAAGTCCTGGACCGCCTCACCGAGAAGCCCGAAGCGCCGTACGCGGTTGTTCTGGGCGGCTCGAAGGTGTCCGACAAGCTCGGCGTCATCGGGCACCTGCTGCCCCGCGTCAACTCGCTGCTCATCGGCGGCGGCATGACGTACACGTTCCTCGCCGCTCAGGGTCACAAGGTGGGCGCAAGCCTGCTCGAAGCCGACCAGATCGAGACCGTTCGCGGTTACCTTCTGGAAGCGGAGCGCCTGGGCGTGAAGATCGTGCTGCCGACGGATATCGTCGTCGCCTCCAAGTTCGGGGCGGACGCCGATCTGGTGGTCACCCCGGCCAACGCGATCGAGGACACCCCGTTCGGTGCCTCCGGTCTCGGCCTGGACATCGGCCCGGAGACCGGTGCGGCTTTCGCGGCCATCATCCGGTCGTCGAAGACGGTCTTCTGGAACGGCCCGATGGGCGTGTTCGAGATGGCGCCGTTCGCGGAGGGCACCCGTGCGGTAGCCGGCGCGTTGACCGAGGTCGACGGCTTGAGTGTCGTCGGAGGTGGAGACTCGGCCGCGGCCGTGCGCATCCTCGGTTTCACCGACGAGCAGTTCGGTCACATTTCTACCGGCGGCGGCGCCAGCCTCGAATTCCTCGAGGGTAAGCGCCTGCCAGGACTGGAGGTCCTCGGATGGCAGTAAACGAACACCCACGGCGTACTCCGCTGATCGCCGGCAACTGGAAGATGAACCTGGATCACCTCCAGGCCATCGCTTTCGTCCAGAAGCTTGCCTGGAATCTCAAGGATGCGAAGCACGATGTCGCAGCGGTCGAGGTCGCGGTGTTCCCACCGTTCACCGACCTCCGCTCCGTGCAGACGCTCGTCTCCGCCGACAAGCTCCCGATCGCCTTCGGCGGTCAGGATCTGTCGGCTCAGGATTCGGGTGCCTATACCGGCGAGATCTCCGGCGCGTTCCTCGCGCAGCTCGAGTGCCAGTACGTGTTGATCGGTCACTCCGAGCGACGCACGCTGCACGCCGAGACTGACGAGGTCGTCGCGGCGAAGGTCACGGCTGCGCTCAAGCACAACCTGGTTCCGATCATCTGCGTCGGCGAGACCGCCGCAGACCTGGAACTGCACGGCCCGAGCGCCGTGCCGGTTGCCCAGCTGCGCGCAGCACTGTCCGGTGTGACCAATGCGGCCGACTTCGTCGTCGCCTACGAGCCCGTCTGGGCGATCGGCTCCGGCCAGGCGGCAACGCCTGAGCAGGCCGAACAGGTGGCGGCACAGCTGCGTCTCGTTCTGTTGGAAACGCTGGGACAGGATGTGGCCGACAAGACCCGCATCCTCTACGGCGGTTCCGTGAAGGGTTCGAACATCGCGGGCTTCATGCGCGAACCGAATGTTGACGGCGCCCTTGTGGGCGGCGCCAGCCTGGACATCGACGAGTTCTCGAGCATCGTCCGGTTCCAGCAGCACGTCGGTCTGTAACGGAACGGTCTGCGACAATCGGTCTGAAACGGCCGAGTGCTCGATAGCAGGCTCGGAATCAGCCCATCGGCCCCCCAACAGGGGGCCGGTGGGCTGGTTCGTGAGTCAGGCTATGATTATCACTGATCTTGATGGGACTCGTGCCCATCGCACTGTGAAAGGTTTCGCGTGGAGATTCTCCAGGTTGTGCTGCAGGTATTGCTCGGAATTACGAGCCTCCTGCTGACCATGCTCATTTTGCTCCACAAGGGGCGCGGTGGCGGTCTCTCCGATATGTTCGGCGGAGGTGTCACGTCCAACCTCGGCGCATCCGGAGTTGCCGAACGCAACCTCAACCGCATCACCGTGATCCTGGGGCTGCTCTGGATCACGTGCATCGTGATCCTGGGCCTGATCACCAAGTTCGACACGGGGCTTTAGCTTCCCCATCACTGCTCGCGTTTTATAGGTAGACGAGCATCGGCTCAACCGGTCAATCGGCTTCAACGCCCATTTCAAGCGGAGGAACAAAATGGCATCTGGTGGCAGCGCAATCAGAGGATCCCGGGTCGGTGCCGGCCCGATGGGGGAGCAGGACCGCGGTTTTCACGCGGACCGGATCAAGGTGTCCTACTGGGACGCGCTCGGCAACGAGACCGTCCGGTACTTCGCCGCCAATCTCCCCGATGAAGAGATCCCCGAGACGATTGATTGCCCGTCGTCCGGTCTTCCGGCCGGTCGCGACAAGGCCAACCCGCCGTCGGTGGTCAAGCTCGAACCGTACAAGACCCACCTGGCGTATGTGAAGGAACGTCGCACCGAAGAAGAGGCAGAGTCGCTTCTCGAAGAGGCGCTGCAGCAGCTGCGCGTGCGTCGCGGCAAGCTGTCCGCAACGAACTGACGTTCTCACGCACGGTCTCGCATCAACAGAAAGGCCCCGACCTCGGTCGGGGCCTTTCTGATGATGCGGGGTGCTTCGGAACGGTGCTTCGTTCAGAACGTGGACGCGGTGAGGTTCTCCGGAACCTCGGCGGCGGCCTCCTGGTCAACGAAGAAGTTCGTGTACCGTCGGCCCTTGATGCCCGCTACCGGGACTTCGTCCCGACTGGCTCCGGCGAGGGCGAGGCCGAGCGCGGAGGCCTTGTCCGGGCCGGCCAGCACCATCCACACGCACCGGGAGGAGTTCAGAGCAGGGCGGCTGAGGCTGAGCCGCTCCGACGGGGGCTTGGGGGAGTTGCGTACGGCAAGCACGCTTCTGCTGTGCTCGCGGATACCGGGCTGGTGGGGGAACAGCGACGCGATATGGCCGTCCGGTCCCACACCGAGCAGCGTGATGTCGAAGCGGGGCAGGTCTGTCCCGTCGATCGAGCGGGACTCGAGCAGTGCGGCATAGTTCGCGACCGCATCGTCGAGGTCGACGCCCTCGTCCGAGGCCGCGAACGGGTGGATGTTCTCCGGCGGAACCGAGATGTGGTCGAGCAGCGCCGTGCGGGCCTGGAGTTCGTTCCGGTCGGGGTGGTTCTTCGGCACCCAGCGCTCGTCTCCCCACCAGAACGTGACCAGGTCCCAGTCGATGGTGTCGCGGGCGGCGGAGGCGTTGACGGCTTCCAGCACTTCCATCGCGACGGAACCGCCGGCCAGGACCACATTCACCTCGCCCTGCTCGTGCAGGATGTCCACGGTCGTTGTGATGAAGCGGGCCGCCACGGAGGCGGCGAGAGCAGCCCGATTCGGGTGCACGAGTACGCGTCGTTCGTTGGTCACGGTCGTCCTTCGGTTTGTTCTGCGACCACATCGTCAAGGTGCGGTAGGCCGCGCGTGATGACCTCACCATACAGCTCATCCGGGTCGAGCCGGCGCAGCTCATCGCTGAGACAATCACGCAGGCTGCGTCGTTTGAGGGTGAGATCCTGTACCGGTTGCCCAGGCTGGGTGAGGCGGGCTACGTCGGGAACCTCGCGCTCGAGGGAGATGACACCGGCCGCCCGGGTGAGATGGACACTTCGTATGCCGTGGGAGAGCGGACCCGTGGTGAATTCGTAGTCGACGGAAACCTGCAGCTGCAGGGCCAACCACGCGGCGAGCAGGGTTGTCGAGGGTGAGTCGGCGGCCCCGGACACCTGTACGGCAGTGACGGCCTCGAAGGGTGGCTGGTCGAGGACCGCGGCCAACTGCGCCCGCCAGAGGGTGAGTCGGGTCCAGGCGAAGTCGGTGTCGCCCGGCCGGTACGAGCCGCTGAGCAGGTGCAGTGCGGATTGTGGATCCGGCTGGGCGGAGGCATCCGTGATTCGGCGGTGGGCAATCCGACCGAGAGGAGAATCCGCGGGCACGGCCGGCGCCACACCGGGCCACCAGGCCACGACGGGGGCGTCCGGCAGCAGCAGACCCGTCACCAGGCTTTCCGGGTCGCTGGCGGCGTCTCCGTAGGCGCGCAGAACGATGACCTCGCTCGCGCCGGCATCGCCGCCGACCCGGATTTCGGCGTCGACCCGCGGTGCCAGCGGCTCGGCCGAATCCTGGTCTCTGGTCGACAGCACGATCACGCGCATGGGGTGCTCCCGAGACGCGTCGTTCGCGGCCTCGATGGCCTCTTCCTCACGGCCCATGGTGGCGGCGATGATCAATGTGAGCACCCGCCCGAGGGCGACGGCACCGCCCTCCTCCCGGATGCGCACCAGCGCCTTCGAGATCTTGGAGGTGGTCGTGTTGGGCAGATCGACGATCATGGGCGTCTCCAGTGTCGGCCGTCGCGGGACAGCAGTTCATCGGCCGAGACCGGGCCCCAGGTTCCCGGTCGGTATTGCTCCGGTTGGCCCTGCTCCGCCCAGAATTCCTCGATCGGGTCGAGGATCTTCCAGGACAGCTCGACCTCTTCATGTCGGGGGAACAGCGGCGGGTCGCCCAGGAGTACGTCCAGGATCAGGCGTTCGTACGCCTCGGGGCTGGCCTCGGTGAACGCATGGCCGTAGCCGAAGTCCATGGTGACGTCGCGCACCTGCATACCGGCGCCGGGCACCTTGGAGCCGAAGCGGATGGTGACCCCCTCGTCAGGCTGCACCCGGATGACCAGGGCGTTCTCGCCGAGGGGGGTGGAGTTGCCCTTGCCGAAGAGATGCTGGGGGGCCCGTTTGAAGACCACGGCGATCTCGGTGACTCGGCGGCCGAGGCGCTTGCCGGCGCGCAGGTAGAACGGCACGCCGGACCAGCGGCGGTTCTCGATGGTCAGCCGCAGCGCGGCGTACGTCTCGGTGACGGACTCGGGGTTCATCCCGTCTTCTTCGAGGAAACCGAGGACCTTCTCGCCGCCCTGCCACCCGCCGGCGTACTGGCCGCGGGCTGTGCCACGGGCCAGGTCGTCCGGAAGCCGGACAGAGGCCAGCACCTTCTCCTTCTCCGTACGGAGGTCGGCCGCATCGAAGGAAATGGGCTCCTCCATCGCGGTCAACGCCAGCAGTTGCAGGAGGTGGTTCTGGATGACGTCCCTGGCTGCTCCGATACCGTCGTAGTAGCCGGCTCGGCCGCCGACGCCGATGTCTTCGGCCATGGTGATCTGCACGTGATCGACGTAGTTGGCGTTCCAGATCGGTTCATAGAGCTGGTTGGCGAAACGGAGCGCCAGAATGTTCTGGACCGTCTCCTTGCCCAGATAGTGGTCGATGCGGAAGACGGAATCGGCCGGGAAGACCGACTCGACGACGTCGTTCAACTGACGCGCGGTCTGGAGGTCGCTGCCGAACGGCTTCTCGATCACGACGCGGCGCCACTGGCCGTCCTTCTGCTCGGCGAGACCGGAACGACGCAGCTGCTCCGTCACCTGAGGGAAGGCCTTGGGCGGGATCGACAGGTAGAACGCGTGGTTGCCCATCGTTCCCCGCTCCGCGTCGAGTTGGGCGATCGTGTCCTTGAGAAGCTGGAACGACGCGGCATCGTCGAACGATCCCTGCACGAAACGGATGCCCTCGGCCAGCTGGGCCCAGACATCCTCGTTGAACTCGGTGCGCGCGAACTCCTTCACGGAGTCGTGCACGACCTTCATGAAATCCTCGTCGGACCAGTCGCGGCGCGCGAAACCGACGAGCGCGAACCCCGGTGGAAGCAGGCCACGGTTGGCCAGGTCGTAGACGGCCGGCATGAGTTTCTTCCGCGACAGGTCACCGGTGACCCCGAAGATCACGAGGCTGCTGGGCCCGGCGATACGATTCAGACGGTAGTCGTTCGGTGAACGCAGGGGATTGAACTCCGGGGTGATTTCCACCGGGGACATGCGGCTCCTTCAAGGTGGGACAGTCGTACACGATCGGTTCGGCGCCGGCTGGCCGGCGCCGAAGAGATCAGCGCAGGGCGTTGAACAGGGTGGTGATGTTCCGTGCCGGATCGGTCAGCGTCAGCGTCAGAACCGGGCGACCGTGGTCGGCGAGCACGCTGGCGTCACCGCTGGCCTGCGCCTGGATCAGCTCGCCGAATGTGAACGGGCGATCCGGGATGTCAAGGTCGGAATCAGCGGTGGTGAGGATCTGCAGGAACACCCCGGTGGCAGGGCCGCCCTTGTGCAGCTGGCCCGTCGAGTGCAGGAACCGGGGTCCCCAGCCGAAGGTCACCGGTCGCTTGGCCAGAGCAGCCAGCAGCTCGCGAACCTCGACGAGCTGCGGCAGCGCGAGTCGGTTCACGTAAGCCTGCACGGAGATGTAGCCGTCCGGGCCCAGTTCCTCGATCAGCGCGTCGACGGCGGAAGCGAGGTCGCTGGCGGCGCCGATCACGTGGGCGGTGCCGCGGATCTCGATGCCGTCGAAGATGAACGCGGCGGGAGCCGGCTCGGGGCGCGCGTCGAGAAGCCCGCGGGTCGCGGTTTTGGCGGCCTCGACATCCGGCTGGTCGAACGGGTTGATGCCGAGCAGGCGGCCGGCGACTGCCGTCGCGTACTCCCAAACGAGGAACTGGGCGCCGAGGGTGCCGCTGACCCGGATTTCGTCCCGTCCATCGTTGTCGGAGAACACCTCCAGGCCGGCGTCGGCGACGAGGCGCACAACCTGCAGGTCCGGCAGGTCCCACGACAGCTCGGGGGCGTCCGGTTCGAGCACGACGGGAAGGATACCGACGCCCTGCTTGCCGGTGGATTCAGCGATGAGCTGCTCGGCCCAGTCGGCGAAGCCCACGATGTGGGTGCCATCGGAGACGATCGCGAGTTTGTCCCGACGCGGTGTGGACGCGGCGATGGCAGCACCGAGGATGAGGCCCGTGTTCTCGGGGCTGTCAATGGCGAGGGAGAGCGAGATGGCCTCCGCCTCGTCGAGCAGCTCGGCGATGTCCACGCCGGCGAGACCGGACGGAACGAGTCCGAAAGCGGTCAGCACCGAGAAACGCCCGCCGACCGTGGGGTCCGCGTTGAAGACGTGGTAGCCCACGGACCGCGCGTCGGCGTCGAGCGGGGAGCCAGGGTCGGTCACGATGATGATGCGTTCGACCGGGTCGATGCCTGCCTCACGGAAGGCGCGCTCGAAGACGCGGCGCTGGCTGTCGGTCTCGGCGGTGGAACCGGACTTCGACGAGACGACGAGCGCGGTGGTGGCCAGGTTCGCACCGAGGGCCGCGAGGACCTGACCGGGGTCGGTCGAGTCGAGCACGGTGAGGTTGACCCCTGAGGTGCGGGTGATGACCTCGGGAGCCAGCGACGACCCGCCCATGCCGGCCAGGGCGATGCGGGTGACGCCGGCGGCCCGCAGGGAGTCGCGCAGAGAGAGGATCTCAGGGATCAATGGGCGGGAGTCCGCGACGGACTCGGTCCAGCCGAGGCGCGTGGCGGCTTCGGCTTCCGCCTCGGGACCCCACAGTGCCGGGTCGAGAGCGGTGATGCCGGATGCGACGAGGTCGGCTACGAGAGACGGAACGGTGGTGCGCACAGCCTCGGCGGCAGAGCCGCTGACGGAGATGCGAAAGCTCACAGTGCGGAACCGGTGTCAATCGGTGTCGCGGACTCGAGCGCTGCGGTCACGGTGTCCAGCAGCTCGTTCCACGAGATGATGAACTTGGCCACGCCTTCCGCCTCGAGGACCTGGGTGACGTCGTTGTAGGAGACACCCTCGTCGGCGAGGGCGTCGAGAACCCGGTTCGCTTCGTCGTAGGTGCCTCTGATGGAGTTGGCGGGGATGACTCCGTGATCGAGTGTGGCCTCGAGCGTCTTCTCCGGCATGGTGTTGACAACCTCGGGGGCGACCAGGTTGGTCACATAGAGGGTGTCGGGCAGGCTCGGGTCCTTGACCCCGGTGGAGGCCCAGAGGGGGCGCTGCTTGTTCGCACCTGCCTGGATCAGACCCAGGGCGCGTTCGGTCGAGAACGCCTCCTCGTAGACCTGGTAGGCAAGCTGGGCGTTCGCGACGCCGGCCTTGCTCTTCAGGGCGAGCGCGGCATCCGTGCCGATGAGCTCGAGGCGCCCGTTGATCTCGGTGTCGACCCGCGACACGAAGAACGACGCGACGGAGTGGATCGTGCTGAGGTCGATGCCCGCAGACCGGGCCTTTTCCAAACCGGACAGGTACGCGTTGATGACCTGACGGTGACGCTCCAGGCTGAAGATCAGGGTGACGTTGACGCTGATGCCCAGGGCGATCGTCGCGGTGATCGCGTCGAGACCTTCGATGGTGGCGGGGATCTTGATCATGGCGTTGGGCCGGTTGACCTTGGCCCAGAGCTGCTGGGCCTGAACGACCGTGCCGGCCGCATCGTGCGCCAGACCCGGCTCGACCTCGATGGAGACGCGCCCGTCGACACCGTTGGTGCGATCGTAAACCGGACGGAAGATATCGCTGGCCGCGGTCACATCGTCGGTGGTGATCTCGAAGACGGCATCGTGCACACTGGTGCCTGCCGCGGCGAGGGCGGCGACCTGGTCGGCATACGCCTCGCCCTTGCTGAGGGCGCCGGCGAAGATGGTCGGGTTGGTGGTGACGCCGACGACGTTCTTGGTGGCGATCAGATTCGCCAGACCGCCCGATGCGATGCGCTCACGGGACAGGTCGTCCAGCCAGATGCTGACGCCGGCCAGTGACAGCTCGGCGAGGGGGGTGTTCTCAGTCATAATTCGTATCTCCTTGTAATGCAGGTAGTCAGGTGTGGTGGTGTCGCGGCGGCGCAGCTCAGCGCGCGGCGAGGGATTCCTTGGCGGCGGCCACGACGGCATCCGTCGTGATTCCGAATTCGCGGAACAGCGTCTTGTAGTCGGCAGACGCACCGAAGTGCTCGATCGAGACGCTGCGTCCGCGGTCGCCGACGTACTTGTCCCAGGTCAACGCGATTCCCGCTTCAACCGATACCCGCGCGGTGATCGCGGCAGGGAGAACGGATTCGCGGTATTCGGCGCTCTGCTCGCGGAACCACTCGAGGCTCGGAGCGGACACGACACGGGCAGTGATGCCCTCGGCCTGGAGCTGCTCGCGGGCGGCCAGGGCCAGCTGGACCTCAGAGCCGGTCCCGATCAGGATGACGTCGGGGGTTCCGCCGTGAGCTTCGGCGAGCACGTAGGCGCCCTTCGCTACATTCTTGGCGGATGCGAAGACGTCGCCGATGGCGTCGCCCTCGCCGCGCTCGAACACGGGGATGTTCTGCCGGGTCAGCACGATGCCGGCCGGGCCCTGGCGACGCTCGAGGATGGTCCTCCACGCCCAGGCGACCTCGTTGGCGTCGCCGGGGCGCACCACGTCGAGCCCGGGGATGGCGCGCAGGGTCGCAAGCTGCTCGACCGGCTGGTGGGTGGGGCCGTCTTCGCCGAGAGCCACGGAGTCATGGGTCCACACGAAGATGGTCGGGGACTTCATGAGAGCGGCGAGACGGATGGCGGGACGCATGTAGTCGCTGAAGATCAAGAACGTCCCGCCGAAGGGGCGGGTGTTCCCGTGCAGCACGATGCCGTTGAGGATCGCCGCCATGGCGTGTTCGCGGATCCCGAAGTGCAGAACCCGGCCGTACGCATTCCCGGTCCACTCACCGGTCGAGTGCTCGGCCGGAATGAACGACGCGGCACCGCCGATGGTCGTGTTGTTCGACTCGGCGAGGTCGGCGGAGCCACCCCACAGTTCGGGGATGACGGTGCCCAGGGCGGTCAGGACCTTGCCGGAGGCGGCGCGGGTCGACACCTCGGTACCCGCGGGGAAGACGGGCAGCACGTCGTCGACGCCGTCGGGCAGGTCGCCGGAGAGTACCCGGTCGAGCAGGATCTTGCGTTCGGGGTTGGCGGCAGCCCACGCGTCGAACGTCGCGGTCCACGCGCTGTGTGCGGCCGCGCCGCGGTCCCGCGCCAGGCGGGTGTGAGCGATGACCTCATCGGCGACCTGGAAGGTCTGCTCCGGGTCGAACCCGAGTACGGTCTTGACGCCGGCGAGTTCCTCGGCGCCGAGCGCCGAACCGTGGATCTTGCCCGTGTTCTGCTTCTTCGGGCTGGGCCAGCCGATGATGGTCTTCAGGATGATCAGCGACGGCTTGTCCGTGACGGCCTTGGCGGCCTCGATCGCGTCGTTCAGGGCCGCGACGTCTTCGACGTATTCGCCGGTCTTCTTCCAGTCGACCGTTTGCACATGCCAGTCGTAGGCCGCGTAGCGGGCCGCGACGTCCTCGGTGAAGGCGATGTTGGTGTCATCCTCGATCGAGATCTGGTTGCTGTCGTAGATCGCGATCAGGTTGCCGAGCTGCTGGTGGCCGGCGAGCGAGGAGGCCTCACTCGTGATGCCCTCCTGCAGGTCGCCGTCACCGGCGATCACGTAGACGAAGTGATCGAAGGGGCTCTGGCCGACGGAGGCGTCGGGGTCGAAGAGTCCGCGCTCGAAGCGGGAGGCGTAGGCGAAGCCGACGGCGGAGGCCAGACCCTGGCCCAGGGGACCGGTGGTGATCTCGACGCCGTCGGTGTGACCGTACTCGGGGTGCCCGGGGGTCTTGGAACCCCACGTGCGCAGCGCCTTGAGGTCTTCGAGTTCGAGGCCGTAGCCGCCCAGGTAGAGCTGCACGTACTGGGTGAGCGAGCTGTGCCCGACCGAGAGGATGAACCGGTCCCGGCCGATCCATTCATTGTCGGACGGGTCCCGGCGCATGACCTTCTGGAACAGGAGGTACGCAGCGGGAGCGAGGCTCATGGCGGTTCCCGGATGCCCGTTCCCGACCTTCTCCACGGCGTCGGCCGCGAGGAGGCGTGCCGTGTCGACCGCCTTGCTATCAATCGAATCCCACTGCAGTGCTGCCACTTGGTATTGACCCTTCTGAAGACAAGGGAGAAGGTTGCTGACAACCCGCACCCGCTATTGTGCGCGCCCGAGGACATCAGCGTCATCACGGTGTCGCAGCAGATGCCCGGTTCCGGTGGATCATGCCTGCATGCACCGTGATTGGCGAGCATCCCCAGTATAGGCAACGCGGATTGGGACGCCGTGATGTGTTCGCTCCTGACGCACACGCGACCACCGTCGACGGACCCGGTTTCCGCCCGTCGCCTAGACTCGCATCACCGCACCAGCATTAGAGGAGCCATGACCGGAGCCGCCGTCAACACCACAGTGGGCACCCCACTCACCTTCCGCCGCACCGTCATGGCCTACCTCGCTCTGACCAAGCCCCGGGTCGTCGAACTGCTCCTCGTGGTGACCGCTCCCACCATGATCCTGGCCGAGGGCGGCATCCCGAGTCTGTGGCTGGTTCTGGCCACCCTCATCGGCGGCGCCCTGAGCGCCGGCTCGGCCGGAGCATTCAACTGCTACATCGACCGGGACATCGACCGCCTGATGAAGCGCACCCAGAATCGTCCGCTGGTCACGGGCGAATTGACCGACCGCCAGGCACTCATATTCGCGTGGGTGGTGGGGCTCGCATCCATTGTCTGGTTGTGGGTCTTCACCAATCTCCTTGCCGCGGCCCTGTCACTCGGAGCCATCCTGCTCTATGTGGTGTTCTACACACTGGTGCTCAAACGCCGCACCGCGCAAAACATCATCTGGGGTGGCATCGCCGGGTGCATGCCCGTGCTGATCGGCTGGGCCGCCGTGACCGGTGACCTGTCCTGGCCGCCGTTCATCCTGTTCCTGATCATCTTCCTGTGGACCCCGCCGCACTACTGGCCGTTGTCCATGAAGTACCGCGACGACTACCGGGCCGCCGGGGTCCCGATGCTCGCCGTCGTGCGCGGCCGCAGCCAGGTGGGCCTGCAGGTCATCCTCTATGCCTGGGCGACCGTCGCCTGCTCGCTCCTGCTCGTGCCCATCGCCGACATGGGACTGGTGTACATGTTCGTGGCCCTGGTCACGGGCGCCTGGTTCATCTACGAGACGCACCGGCTCTACGGCCTCGCGATCCGCCACGCGGAGGTCTCACCGATGCGCGTGTTCCACGGCTCGATCGCCTACCTCACGCTGCTCTTCGTCGCCGTGGGTGTCGACCCGCTGCTCCCGTTCTAAGCCGGCCGGCCGGCCGGTCCGGACCTGCCGGCGTGACGGGACTACCGTCGCCCGACGAGATCCGCGGTCGACGACGCCGGGGAGGCCCGGCCGGCGATCGGCGCGTGGAGGTTCAGGACCAGCACGGTCATGACGGCCACGAGCACGCAGGACAGCACCATGTGGATGCCGACCAGTCCGGCCGGCAGCCCCGTGTTGGACTGGATCAGGCCGACGCCGACCTGCAGCGCCTCAACGAGCAGCAGCAGCATCGCCCAGCCCTGGGTGGGCAGGTTGCGCGAAAACGCCGTGACCAGGAGCACCAGGGTGAGGGCCAGGGTGAGGTAGGCGGGCCAGCTGTGCACATGCTGCAGGATCTCGGGGTCCAGACCGGTGCGCGGCGCATCGGCGTCCCCGGCGTGCGGGCCCGACCCGGTGGTGAGGATGCCGACGAGGATCGTGATGAACACGACGGCGCTCGTGGCGTAGGCGAGGGCGCGGTACCAGCGCGGCACCACGAGGGTGCGCTGTACCCGGCCGGTGTAGACGCGGTGCACGAAGACGGTGCAGAGCACGACCAGGATCACGGAGATCACGAAATGGAACCCGACAACGTACGGATTCAGTTGGGCGAGAACGCTGATCCCGCCGATGACGGCCTGGGCGGGAATGCCCAGTCCCGCCAGCAAGGCGATCCAGAACAGGTCCGGTCGTTCCTTGCGCAGGCGCACCACGGCGAGGAACGCCGCAATGGCCACCAGACCCAGAGCCAGGCCGAGCAGGCGGTTGCCGAATTCGATGAAGCCGTGGATCCCCATCTCGGGCGTGTTGATCAGCGAGTCGGCCGTGCACTTGGGCCAGGTGGGGCAGCCGAGCCCGGAACTCGTCAGGCGCACCAGTCCGCCCGTGCCGACCAGGAGAATCTGGGCGGCCAGGTAGATCCAGGCGATCACACGCACACGCTTGTCGATCCTGGTCGGCAACCACTCCGAAATACGCTTCACCGGTTCTGCTTCCTCTTCGATGGGCCACATGTGAAAACGCCGGATCGCACCACCGATCACGTCGCTAGCCTGTAGAATTAGGTGTTTCATGGCGGCAGCACAACGGTTGACATAACCGCGGCGCAAGACCACGTCGTCCATAACATCTTAGGTACGCAACGTAGCCGCCCACACAACCCATTTGCTTACCGTGTCTCCGCTGGAGGCCGGTGCGGGAATGACCGGACTAATATCCGGGTTGTCGTGGATGGGAGAAGAGGTAAATATGTCTGACGTCCTGCTTGACCGCCCCGAACTCGCGGGGCTCGGTGTCTACGAGTTCGGCTGGTCCGACTCCGACGCGGCCGGCGCATCCGCTCGTCGCGGCATCTCGCCGGAGGTGGTGACCGACATCTCCAACCTCAAGAGCGAGCCCGAGTGGATGCTGCAGCGTCGCCTCAAGGCCCTCGAACTGTTCGAGCGCAAGCCCATGCCGACGTGGGGCGCTGACCTGTCCGGCATCGACTTCGACAACATCAAGTACTTCGTGCGGTCCACGGAGAAGCAGGCCCAGACCTGGGAAGACCTGCCCGACGACATCAAGAGCACCTACGAGAAGCTGGGGATCCCGGAGGCCGAGCGCCAGCGTCTCGTGTCAGGCGTCGCCGCCCAGTACGAGTCCGAGGTGGTCTACCACCAGATCAACGAGGAACTCGCCGCGCAGGGCGTCATCTTCATGGACACCGACACTGCTCTGAAGGAGCACCCGGAGTTCTTCGAAGAGTACTTCGGCAGCGTCATCCCGTCCGGCGATAACAAGTTCGCCGCACTGAACACCTCGGTCTGGTCGGGCGGGTCGTTCGTCTACGTGCCGCCGGGCGTGCACGTGGAGATCCCCCTTCAGGCCTACTTCCGGATCAACACGGAGAACATGGGGCAGTTCGAGCGCACCCTGATCATCGCCGACGAGGGTAGTTACGTGCACTACATCGAGGGTTGCACCGCCCCGATCTACTCGTCCGACTCGCTGCACTCCGCTGTGGTCGAGATCATCGTGAAGAAGAACGCCCGCGTTCGCTACACAACCATCCAGAACTGGTCGAACAACGTCTACAACCTGGTCACGAAGCGGGCCACGGCGGCCGAGGGCGCCACGATGGAGTGGATCGACGGCAACATCGGGTCCAAGGTCACCATGAAGTACCCGTCGATCTACCTGATGGGCGAGCACGCCAAGGGCGAGACCCTGTCGGTGGCCTTCGCGGGTCCCGGCCAGCATCAGGATGCCGGCGCGAAGATGATCCACATGGCGCCGTACACGCAGTCCTCGATCGTCTCGAAGTCGATTGCCCGAGGCGGTGGCCGATCCGGTTACCGCGGCGAGGTGCGGGTGGACGCCACGGCGCACCACTCCGCGAACACCGTGCGTTGCGACGCCCTTCTGGTGGATACGAAGTCGCGTTCCGACACGTATCCGTCGATCGACATCCGCGTCGACGATGTCCAGCTGGGCCATGAGGCCACGGTCTCGCGGGTCAGCGAGGAGCAGCTTTTCTATCTGATGAGCCGCGGAATGCCCGAAGACGAGGCGATGGCCATGATCGTGCGCGGCTTCATCGAACCCATTGCCCGGGAACTCCCGATGGAGTACGCCCTCGAACTCAACAAGCTCATTGAAATGGGCATGGAAGGATCCGTCGGCTAAATGTCCGCCGCCTCTGCACAACTCAATTCCACTCCAACCACCGCGGTGACAGCCAGTGAAGCGCTGCCCACTGCCGAACAGCATGGCATCAAGGAGCACTCGGACGGCCGTTTCGGCTACGTGCCGGTGCAGACCCGTTCCGATCGCTTCAAGAGCGTGAACGTGGCCGACTTCGCTGCGGTCACGGGTCGCGAAGCGGTCTGGAAGCTCTCGCCGGTGAAGAAGTTCGCCGACCTGACCTCCGGCCCGCTCGACGGATCCGTCTACCCGATCGACCACACCGACGTCGCCGGTGTGCGGGTCGACTGGGTCGACCGCAGCGATTCCCGCATCGGTTCCGCCGGTGCTCCCGAAGAACGTGCGTCGGCGAATGCCTGGTCGAGCTTCGAGCAGGCGCTCTCGATCACGATCAGCGGCGAGGACGCCAAAGAAGCCACGGTGACTCGTGCTGCTTTGGGTTCCGGTGCCCGTGGCGCGCACACCATCATCGAGGCGAAGCCGTTCAGCCGGGCCATCCTGATCCTGGAGAACACCGGTGAGGCTCGACTGACCGAGAACGTTGAGATCATCCTCGGCGAATCCGCGAACCTGACGGTGGTGAGCCTGCAGGAATGGGGTGATTCAGCCGTGCATCTGACGAACCATTTCGCGACCATCGGCCGCGACGCGCGCCTCAAGCATGTCGTCGTGACCCTCGGCGGAAGCATCGTGCGGGTCAATCCTTCGGTGCAGCTGACCGGGATCGGCTCGGACACCGAGCTTCTCGGCCTGTACTTCGCCGACGCGGGCCAGCACCTCGAGCAGCAGGTATTCGTCAATCACGTCGCGCCGAACACGCGCAGCCGGGTCACCTACAAGGGCGCACTGCAGGGCCAGGGCGCCCGTACCGTCTGGATCGGCGATGTGCTGATCGGTCGGGAAGCGGCCGGTACCGACAGCTACGAACAGAACCGCAATCTGGTGCTCACCGAAGGCACCCGCGCCGACTCGATCCCGAACCTGGAGATCGAGACCGGCGACATCACCGGGGCCGGGCACGCGAGCGCGACCGGGCGCTTCGACGACGAACAGCTGTTCTACCTGCAGTCCCGCGGTATCACCGAGGACGAGGCCCGCCGCCTGGTCGTGCGCGGCTTCCTCAGCGAGATCGTGCAGCAGATCGGATCCCCCCTGCTCGAAGAGCGCCTCCAGGCGGCCGTCGAAGCAGAACTGACCGCAACAGAGGACAACTAACATGGCATCCACCAAGATCTGCGGTTTCGACGAACTCGGCGTCAATGAGGCGGTCAAGGTCGAGATCGATGGTGTGCCCATCGTTGTCGTCCGTGATTCGGCCGGCGACGTGTTCGCCATCGGTGACACGTGCACGCATGGAGACATCTCGCTGTCCGAGGGGTTCGTCGAAGACGACACCGTCGAATGCTGGGCTCACGGATCCAAGTTCTCGCTGAAAACCGGAAAGCCGCTCAACCTTCCGGCCTATGAGCCGGTCCCCGTCTACAAGGTCGACCTGGTCGACGGCGACGTCTACATCGACCCGTCCGTCACCGTGGCCGTCTGACGCCGACCACCTCCAGCTCCGGCCTATCGGCCACCCAACTTGCCGGCGTGCGCGCCGGAGAACGAAAGAGAAATCGAATTCATGTCAGTTCTTGAGATCAAAGACCTGCACGTCAGCGTCGAGACCGACCAGGGCACCAAGCAGATCCTGCACGGGGTGAACCTGACCATCAACGAGGGTGAGATCCACGCCATCATGGGCCCGAACGGGTCCGGCAAGTCCACCCTCGCCTATACGATCGCCGGTCACCCCAAGTACACCGTCGACAGCGGATCGATTCTGCTCGACGGCGAAGAGGTCACCACCATGACCGTCGACCAGCGTGCCCGCGCCGGCCTCTTCCTGGCCATGCAGTACCCGGTCGAGATCCCCGGCGTGACCGTGACGAACTTCCTGCGCACCGCCAAGACCGCGATCGACGGCACGGCTCCACCCATCCGCACCTGGATCAAAGACGTGCGCGAGTCGATGAAGCAGCTCCGGATGGACAAGAGCTTCGCCGAACGCAACGTGAATGAGGGCTTCTCCGGCGGCGAGAAGAAGCGCAATGAGATTCTGCAGCTCGAACTGCTCAAGCCGAAGTTCGCGGTGCTCGACGAGACCGACTCCGGACTCGACGTCGACGCGCTCAAGATCGTGGCGGAGGGTGTGAACCGGGCCAAGGAGAACACCGGCCTGGGTCTGCTCCTGATCACGCACTACACCCGCATTCTGCGGTACATCAAGCCGGACTTCGTGCACGTGTTCGTCGACGGTCGCATCGCCGAACAGGGTGGACCCGAGCTCGCCGACCGCCTCGAGGACGAGGGTTACGATCGCTTTCTCACGGAATCGAACGTAGGCTAAATACATGGTCTCCACGCTGACTCCGGCGCGTTTCGATGAAATCGAAGAGGCGCTCAAAGACGTCATGGACCCGGAACTCGGCATCAACGTCGTCGATCTCGGGCTCATCTACGACCTGGGTTGGGACGACGAGAACGACGCCCTGATCATTCACATGACCCTCACCTCGGCCGGCTGCCCGCTGACCGATGTGCTCGAGGAGCAGACCGCCGAGGCGCTGGACGGCGTCGTCGACCAGTTCCGCATCAACTGGGTCTGGATGCCGCCGTGGGGTCCCGAAAAGATCACCGACGACGGTCGCGACATGATGCGGGCCCTCGGCTTTTCGATCTGATCCAGCGATTCACGAATGTAAACGGGGCATCGGCCATCTGGTCGGTGCCCCGTTCGTTCTTTCCAAACGGAGTGGCTCCGGTCACTCCGCCGCTCGGGGGTCCACCGCACTCGTGTCATCCGGGCCGGCGGCCGAGGCCAGGTCGGACTCTTCCCAGTTCTCCAGGTTGATCAGGGACGGGTGCGGCCCAACCTCGGTCTCTCCCTCCTCGAACCTGTCGCCGACCGGTGTGTCCGATTCTCGGTCGTCGGCCGGCTGGTCCGGGGGAGCCCCACGCCCGCCGGGTGGGGGTGGTGTGGTTGAATCGTTGTCCATCGACGCCCTCCTCAGATTCGCGCAGCGACTGCTGCGACTGGTGACGACGGTAGGCCTCAGCCCTGCTCACCGCTAGACGGTACGAGGGCGGTGGGAGGGCGATTGCAGGTTTGGAATAGCATTACAGTCGCTGGAACGCTACTCTAAGCGAATGGTTGAAGTCCTGATGAGCGCGAGATCACGTCGCGATGCCCAGTCCCTGGCGACCCGAACCGTGATCGTGCGCGCGGCGCTGGACCTGATGCTGAGACGGGGCTACATTCCCACGACCATCGTTGCCATCGCGGCGGAAGCCGGCGTGGCCGTGCAGACGGTCTACAACTCGGTCGGCGGAAAAGCAGCGCTCCTGTCGGCCGCGCTCGACGTCGCGTCCGTGCCACCGGAGGGCGGCGAGACCGACCCGACGCCGCTCCGTGCGCGGATCGCCGGGGCCGGTTCCGCCCCGGAGATCCTCCGAATCCTGGCCGACTGGATCGCCGAGCAGAACGAACGCACCTCCGGGGTGCACCGGGTGATTGCCCAGGCGGCCGGTGTGGACGCGGCCATCGCGGAGCTGGAGACCCGGCGCTCCACCCAGCGCCTACTCCAGTACGGCGAGGTGGCATCTCTCCTGCGTGCCCGCCACAGCCTGCGCGGGGGCCTGAGTGATCACGAGGCGGCCGCCACCGTGTGGGCGCTTGGGCATCCGCAGACGTATCGTTCGCTGGTGCTCGACCTGGGCTGGTCCGTTCCGGCCTACCGGGACTGGCTCGAAAAGTCCCTGCAGGGGGCGCTTTCGCCGGTCGGCGCACGCGGAGGCGCAAGCGATCAAATATAGTGGAGAGTTGGCCTGCTTCGGCCGAAAAAATTCTACGACTCCCCTGATCGGACTATTGCTGTGCTGAGTGTGCAAAATCTCGAAATCCGAGTTGGGGCGCGCGTGCTCATGGAAGACGTCAGTTTCCGGGTTTCCGCCGGAGACAAGATCGGCCTGGTCGGTCGCAACGGCGCCGGAAAAACGACGCTGACGAAGACCCTCGCCGGTGAAACCGTTCCGACCAACGGGTCGATCTCGCGCACCGGGGAAATCGGTTACCTCCCCCAGGACCCCCGCTCGGGCGATCCGGACATGCTTGCCCGTACCCGGATCCTGGATGCGCGCGGGCTCGGCACGATTTCCCTGGGGCTCGCCCAGGCCGGCATCGACATGGGCAGTGACGACCCCAAGGTCAGCGCCAAGGCCATGCGGGTCTACGGCAATCTCACCGACGAGTTCAACGCGCTCGGCGGCTATGCGGCCGAGGCGGAGGCCGCTTCGATCGCCAGCAACCTCAATCTTCCGGATCGCATCCTCGACCAGCAGCTCCGTACCCTGTCGGGTGGACAGCGCCGCCGCATCGAACTCGCGCGCATTCTCTTCTCGGCTGCGGAGACGATGATCCTCGACGAGCCCACCAACCACCTCGACGCCGATTCCGTGGTCTGGTTGCGGGAGTTCGTCAAGAATTACCGGGGCGGCTGCATCATCATCAGTCACGACATCGAGCTTGTCGGCGACACCGTGAACCGGGTGTTCTACCTCGACGCCAACCGCATGGTCATCGACATCTACAACATGAACTGGAAGAACTACCAGCGCCAGCGCGTGGCGGATGCGGACCGTCGTAAGAAGGAACGCGCGAACGCCGAGAAGAAGGCGTCGACTCTGCAGCTGCAGGCCGCGAAGTTCGGAGCCAAGGCGAGCAAGGCCGCCGCTGCCCACCAGATGGTGGCGCGGGCAGAGAAGCTGTTGTCCGGACTGGACGCTGTGCGCACCGTCGACCGGGTCGCCAAGTTGCGCTTCCCGGAGCCTGCACCCTGTGGCCGCACCCCGCTGATGGCCACGGACTTGTCCAAGAGTTACGGCTCGCTCGAGATTTTCGCTGCCGTGGACCTGGCCATCGACCGCGGCTCGAAGGTCGTCATCCTGGGCCTCAACGGCGCGGGAAAGACCACCCTGCTGCGCATGCTCGCCGGTGTGGACAAGCCCGACACCGGAGAGATCGTGCCGGGACACGGACTGCGCATCGGCTACTACGCGCAGGAGCACGAGACGATCGACGTCAAGCGCAGCGTGCTGGAGAACATGGTGTCCTCCTCGCCCAACATCACCGAGATGGAGGCGCGCCGGGTTCTGGGCTCGTTCCTCTTCACCGGCGACGACTCGCACAAGCCGGCCGGGGTGCTCTCCGGCGGGGAGAAGACCCGTCTGGCCCTGGCCATGATCGTGGTCTCCGGAGCCAACGTCCTCCTGCTCGACGAACCGACCAACAACCTGGACCCGGCCAGCCGTGAGGAGATCCTCGACGCTCTGGCGCATTACGCCGGCGCCGTCGTTCTGGTCAGCCACGACGAGGGTGCGGTGGAAGCGCTCAACCCCGAGCGGGTTCTGATCATGCCGGACGGCACCGAAGACCACTGGAACAAGGACTATCTCGACCTGATCATGCTCGCCTGATCGTCCTCAGCACACACGAACGCCCGGGCCAGCAGGCCCGGGCGTTCGTATGTCTCCCGGCATTCACCGGTTCTCGATCAGCGACTGTCGATGAGGGCGTCTTCGATCTCCGAGTCGCTGCGCGGCTTGGCCGCCTGGCGCCGAGCCCGCTCCGCGGAGCGGATGCGCTCACCCGGATCGTCGAAGTTCACGGTGCGGTATTCCTGTCTCATCGCCCAGCCCAGGCCGACGAATCCCATCACGGCGAACACGAACCATTGGAAGGCGTACGACAGGTGGGGGCCCTCGTCCTTGACCGGCCGGGTGACGGCGACGGGCCGTTCGTCCGGGGCTGGGTCCTCGCTCGCCATCAGGCCGTAGGCGCCCGTGTAGGTCGGGAGGTCCAGTCGGCCGGCAACGTCCTCCAGGTTGATGGTGGCGATCTGGTTGCCGGTGGCGGAACGCCCGGCAAGGAGCGGCTCGCCCGCCTTGAGCCGGGCGACGACGGTGACTTCCCCGGATGGTGCGACCGGCACCGAGGTCGGGGCGTCCGCCGTCTCACCGGTGGGCAGCCAGCCCCGATTGACGATGAACACCGAACCGTCGTTGAGCAGCAGGGGAGTGAGCACCTCGAAACCCGGGTTGATCTGCAGTGGTCGGTTGCGCACGATCAACTCGTCGTCTCGCAGGTAGGTTCCGGTCATGACGACGGGCTGCCACTTCTGGGACTCGGAGAAGGACTCAAGGCCGGTCAGCGCGTCTGCCAGGGGAACCGGGTCGGCGGCGTAATTGGTCTCGACCTTGTTCATTTCCGTGAGCGCCTCAGCGCGCCGTGAGAGCTGCCAGAGTCCGAGGCCGGAACACACGGCAGCGAAGAGGATCGTCAGCGCGAGGTAGCCCGCCCAGCGCCGGCTGAAGGCGAATTTCCAGCCCATCACGCCGACCCCGTTTCCGAGGTCGCACGAAGGGCCGTCACGGTGAGCGGGAAATCCCGGGTGGTGAGGAAGTCGCGCAGGAAGTCGACGTGTTCGTCACAGGCCAGCCAGGTCTTCACCCGGTCGGCCGAGTGGATGCGCGGATTGCGCCAGTCCAACCGCCAGCCGGCGCTCTCGCGGCAGCCGGCGCGAGAGCAGTTGGTCGTTTCGAGCTCGGCGCCCAGGCCGATCACGTGCCGCTCTCAGTGTGGTTCGGCCGGCGGTACACCTGCACCGCACCCGGACGGATGACCGTGGAGGCGGCCGCGCCGCCCTGCACATTCGCGAAGACAACGGCGAAATAGGGCAGGGCGATCGCACCGATGGCGCAGACGAGAAGCCACCAGCCCTGCACGAAGAGCATCAGCACTATGCAAACCATCCGGATTCCCATGGCGATCAGGTACTTAACCATGCGGGCATGGCGCTCAACCTCGGGCGAGGGTGGCAAAGAGGTGATCGACTGCTGTTTCATGGGGGTCATCGATTCGGTCAATCGGGGAACTTTTTCCCTCTGAATTCTACGTCTCGTCAGGGTCAAACGCAGACGGCCTAAACTGGAATATACGTGCGTACGGTGTTCGTTCGCTGAGAAAAAGAGATTGGACCCAGCATGACGACTGGCAGAACCGTCCTTGTCACCGGGGGCAACCGCGGCATCGGATTCTCGATCGCTGAGGAGTTCATCAGGCAGGGGCACCGGGTCGCAGTCACGGCCCGGTCCGGTGCAGGTCCGGACGGCAGCCTGACCGTGCGCGCCGACGTGACCGACGCCGCGTCGATCGACGCGGCGTTCACGGAGATCGAGGCTGCCCTCGGCCCGGTCGAGGTCGTCGTCGCGAACGCGGGCATCACCCGTGACATGCTGCTGATGCGCATGAGCGACGATGATTTCACCTCGGTCGTCGACACCAACCTGAGCGGCGCGTTCCGCGTCGTCAAGCGCGCGTCCAAGGCGATGTTGAAAGCCCGGTTCGGGCGCATCGTGCTGATTTCCAGCGTGGTCGGGCTCTATGGGTCCGCCGGTCAGGTCAACTACTCCGCCTCCAAGAGCGGACTGGTCGGCCTTGCCCGCTCCGTGACCCGCGAACTCGGTGCCCGGGGGATCACGGCCAATGTCGTCGCGCCCGGATTCATCGAAACGGATATGACCGCGAAGCTGTCCGAGACGCAGCAGGCCGACTACAAGCGCAACATCCCGGCCGGGCGTTTCGCGACGCCTGGTGAGGTGGCACGAGTGGTCACCTGGCTGGCCGGTGACGATGCCGCCTACATCTCAGGTGCGGTCATCCCCGTTGACGGCGGCCTCGGGATGGGGCACTAGCCGCGCAGGCCGAGCAGGGGCAGGACCTGGCTGAGGTCGCGGGTGTCGACCGCCAGGTCCGCCTGCGCCCTCACGATGGGCTTGGCGTTGAAGGCAACGCCGAGGCCCGCCACCCCCATCATCTGCAGGTCGTTCGCGCCGTCACCGACCGCCACCGTCTGGGGGAGTCGGATGCCGTCCAGTTCGGCCCATTCCTGGAGCGCGACGGCCTTGGCCGCGGCGTCGATGATGGGGCCGACCAGTCCTCCGGTGAGATGGCCGTCGATCACCTCGAGCCGGTTCGCCCGCCAATGATCGACGCCGAGGTCGGTCGCAATGGAATCGAGCACCTCGTGGAACCCGCCAGAGACGACGCCGACGCGGCTGCCCTGGGCATGCAGGCCGTCGATCAGGTCCCGGGCCCCCAGGGTGGGGCGGACACGCCGCACGACCTCCTCGAACACGGTCACGGGCAACCCGGCCAGGGTCCCGACCCGCAGCCGCAGGCTCTGGGCGAAATCGATCTCACCGCGCATGGCCTGCTCGGTCACGGCGGCGACCAGGTCGAGTGACCCGGCCGCCGCCGCGAGGAGTTCGATGACCTCGTCTTCGATCAGAGTGGAATCGGCGTCCAGGACGACGAGGAAACGAGCGGGAGCGGTCACGGGTGGACGTGTACTCCCTTGCCGACGACGGTGATGCCGGAATCGGTCACGCTGAAGCCGCGGGCCAGGTCGTGTTCGCGATCGACGCCGACCTCGGCCCCGGCAGCCACGATAACGTCCTTGTCCAGGATCGCCCGGCGCACGGTCGCCCCCGGCTTGATCTGCACTCGGTCGAAGACGATCGAGTCGACCACCTGGGCGCCGGAATCGATCGCGGCCCACGGGCCGAGAACGCTGCGCTCGATGTGGGCGCCGGAGATGACGCAACCGAGGGAGACGATCGAATCGATCATGGTCCCGAGGAAGCCGCGGCCGTCGCGCACGAACTTCGCCGGTGGCGAGTTGAGCTGCTGGCTGAAGATCGGCCACTTCTGGTTGTACAGGTTGAACACCGGGAGCGCGCTGATCAGGTCCTGGTGCGCCTCGAAGAACGAATCGATGGTACCCACGTCGCGCCAGTAGTCCCGGTCGCGGTCCGTGGAGCCCGGGACATCGTTGAGCTTCAGGTCGTAGACGCCGGCCTCGCCGCGGGATACGAAGTCGGGAATGATGTCGCCACCCATGTCGTGGCTCGAATCGGGACGTTCGCCGTCTCGCAGGACCGCCTCGATCAGAGCTTCCGTGTTGAACACGTAGTTGCCCATGGAGGCGAAGACCTCGTGCGGCGCGTCGGCAAGGCCGACGGCGTCCTTCGGCTTCTCGCGGAAATCGCGGATGCGGTCGGGTGTCGCCGCGTCGACTTCGATGACGCCGAACTGGTCGGCCAGACCGATCGGCTGACGGATGGCCGCGACCGTCGCGGCGGCTCCGGAGGCGATGTGCGCCTGGATCATCTGGCTGAAGTCCATCCGGTACACGTGGTCGGCGCCGACGACGACGACGATGTCGGGCTTCTCGTCATGGATCAGGTTGAGGCTCTGCAGAATGGCGTCGGCAGAACCGCTGAACCAGCGCTTGCCGAGACGCTGCTGCGCAGGGACCGATGCGATATAAGAGTTGAACAGGCCGCCGGATACGTGCCACGTCTGGGAGACGTGACGGTCGAGGCTGTGCGACTTGTACTGGGTGAGCACCACTATCTGGGTGAGCCCGGAATTGATCAGATTCGATAACGCGAAATCGATCAGCCGGTAATGGCCACCGAATGGCACTGCGGGTTTAGCACGGTCCTCCGTCAGCGGCATGAGCCGCTTTCCTTCTCCGCCGGCGAGCACGATTCCGAAGATCTTCTTTGACTGCATGTCTTTACAGTAGGGCCAATCGTCACGTGGATCTAGCAGGATTGGGCGTGTCCGGGGCCAGCCTGCGCTAGCTTTGCCTCATGCGAGTGGATCTGTTGACCAAGGAATACCCCCCGGAAATTTACGGCGGGGCCGGCGTGCATGTGGCGGAGCTGGTGAAGGCTCTTCGCACCGATATCGACGTGTCCGTGCGGTGCTTCGGCGCACCCCGTGACGCACCCGACACCTATGCGTACGAGGTGCCCGTGCAGCTGGCCGACGCGAACGCGACACTGGCGACCCTCGGAGTCGACCTCCAGATGGCCCAGGACGTGCAGGGAGCCGACATCGTGCACTCGCACACCTGGTACGCCAACGGCGCCGGACACCTCGCTCAGCTCCTGCACGGGATCCCGCATGTCGTGACGGCGCACAGTCTGGAGCCGTTGCGCCCCTGGAAGGCCGAGCAGCTCGGCGGCGGCTACCGCGTGTCCAGCTGGATCGAGCGCACGGCGTTCGAAGCAGCGGATGCTGTCATCGCCGTCAGCGGCGGCATGCGCCGCGACATCCTGCGCAGTTACCCGGCGCTCGACCCGTCCCGGGTGCACGTCGTTTACAACGGCATCGATCTCGAGCGGTGGAAGCCCACCGACGACCTGGACACCGTGCGGGCACTGGGAATCGACCCCGACCGGCCCGCCGTGGTCTTCGTGGGACGCATCACGCGGCAAAAAGGCCTGCCCTACCTGCTCCGCGCCGCCGCCCTGCTTCCGCCGGAAGTACAGCTGGTGCTGTGTGCCGGGGCGCCGGACACCCCCGGGATCCTGGCCGAGGTCACAGCCGGCGTGGAGGCCCTGCAGAAGGAGCGCTCCGGCGTGGTCTGGATCGACCGGCTGCTGTCGCAACACGACCTGGCCGCTGTGCTGACCGCCGGCACGGTCTTCGTTTGCCCGTCGGTCTACGAACCCCTCGGAATCGTCAACCTGGAGGCCATGGCCTGTGGGCTGCCGGTGGTCGGAACGGCAACCGGCGGCATTCCCGAAGTGGTGGCCGACGGCGTGACCGGCCGGCTCGTTCCCATCGACCAGGCCACGGACGGAACCGGGACTCCCCTCGACCCCGACCTCTTCGTGGCGGACCTGTCCCGAACCCTGATCGAGGTGCTCGCCGACCCCGCGCAGGCGGCCGAGATGGGCCGCGCCGGCCGGGTTCGGGCGGAGCAGATGTTCAGCTGGACTCAGATCGCGACCCGCACCCGCGAGATCTACGCCTCGCTGCTCTGACTCCGGTTAGCGGGGTGCCGGCGCGACGCGCGCGGCACCCCGCACGCGTTTCTGCCAACCGCGACGGCAGATAGCATGGCTACATGGTCAACGTTCTCCACTTCACCGACGTTTCCGTCGTCCGGGATGGCACAACCATCCTCGACTCAGTGAACTGGAGCGTTGATGACGACCAGCGATGGGTGATCCTCGGCCCGAACGGGGCCGGCAAGACCACCCTGCTGCAGATCGCGGCCGCACTGATCCACCCGTCCAAGGGCAGCGCCGTCGTTCTCGATGAACCGATCGGCCGCACCGATCTGTTCGAACTCCGGCCGCGCATCGGCTTCGCCTCCACGGCGATGGCCCGCCGTGTCCCCGCGAACGAGAAGGTTATCGACGTGGTCATGACGGCCGCGTACTCCGTCACCGGACGCTGGACGGAAGAGTACGAGACCATCGACGAGCGCCGCGCCCAGCGGGTGCTGGGGGAGTGGAAACTCGACGCTCTGGCCGACCGCAAGTTCGGCACCCTCAGCGACGGTGAGCAGAAGCGTGTGCAGATCGCCCGGTCGATCATGACCGATCCCGAGGTGCTGCTGCTGGACGAACCGGCTGCCAGCCTCGACCTCGGCGCCCGAGAGGAGCTGCTGCAGCTCCTCGGTGGCTACGCCAGCGAGCCGGCATCCCCGGCCATCATCATGGTCACCCACCACGTGGAGGAAATCCCGCTCGGCTTCACCCACGTGCTGCTGCTGTCCGGCGGTCACATCGTCAGTGCCGGGCCTCTGGCGGAGGCACTGACCGCGGAGGCCCTGACCGAGGCTTTCGGGCTCCCGATCGAGCTGCGCGAGACCGACGGCCGATTCAGCGCCCGCGCAGCCTGACCGAACCGGATGGCTGCCATCGCCACCGGATTCTGCTAAACTTGACAGTCGGTCCTAGTACCGCGCATTTTTTCTGCCGCCCCTGGCGAGTCTGAAATCGCTCAGCGAAGCGCAACTCACCAATCGAACAGCAATAAGGAAGTCTCATGAAGTCTGACATTCACCCCACGTACGCTCCCGTGGTTTTCCGCGACCTCGCGTCGGGTGCGACGTTCCTTACCCGTTCGACGGTCGGCAGCGCCAAGACCATCGAGTGGACCGACGGAACGACCTACCCGGTCATCGACGTTGAAATCTCGTCCGAGTCGCACCCGTTCTACACCGGCAAGCAGCGCATCATGGACTCCGCCGGACGCGTTGAGAAGTTCAACTCGCGCTACAAGGGCTTCGGCAAGTAACACCGCTTCAGCAGCCCGAGCACGAAACGGGAAGGGCGATCGGCTTCGGCCGGTCGCCCTTCCCGCGTTTGTGCGCCCAGCGGGCCGCCGGGCGCCGGTTCAGCGCTCGGGCCAGCCGCCGGCCGCGATGAATTCCGGGTCGCGTTCGCGGCGCATGTACGCCTGGAAGCTCTCCGCCTGTTGCAGAGCCCACTGTGCCTGCAGCACGTGCAGTTCACCGACGGTGAGCGGCAGCGCCTTCACGTGCGCCCGGGCGATGGCCTGCGCGACACGCCCGGCGGCGATCGCGTCCGCGCCGGAGTCGTGGGCGCCGTCCAGGGTGACGCCGTAGAACGCGCTGGTCACCTCGAGGGTGCGTTTTCCCTTGCGGTAGCGATCGACGGCCTTGTCGATCACCAACGGGTCGACCACCGGTGACGGTGCGTCGAGCGGGGCGACTCCGTGGCGAATCGACTCGCGGTTGAGCAGTGTGAGGTCGTAGGGCGCGTTGTACGCCACCAGGGGAAGCCCGCGAGCGAGGTGCTCCCGGATGGTGGCCACGATCTCGGAGACCCCGTCCGCAGCGATCCGGCCGTTCTGCACGGCGTACTCGGTCGTGATTCCGTGCACGTTCGTGGCCTGGACCGGGATGTCGATCCCTGGGTCCAGCAACCAGTCGACACGTTCGAGCACTTCTCCGGCCACATCGATGATGGCGACGGTGGCCGACACGATGCGGCTCGTCTCCACGTCGATGCCGGTCGTCTCGAGGTCGAAAACGGCGAGGGTGTCACTCCAATTACTCATGGGCAAAGCCTAGGGCCGACCACCGTCATCCACGGGCGCCCGCGCGTCCGTGGGGCCGAATCCGGAAACGGGCCCGGGGTCAGCCGCAGTGCAGCCAGTAGAAACTCTGCGCTCCCAGGGTCAGGGTCACGCTTCCCTCCGCGTCGAAGCCGGGGAACACGGAGCCGCCGAAGATGTCGTACAGGCGCAGTCCCGCCAGGTCGGTGTCCTCGATCCGCACGGCGATCGGGTTGTGCGAGAAGCTGAAGACACAGAGGAGCGTCTCGGGCTGATCCCCGAAACTCGTGCCCGACCCGGCGTACTCTCGCGTGAAAGCCAGCACTGACTCGTGGTTCGTCTTGACCACTCGGAGGGCGCCGAGCCCGAAGACCGGATGGTTCTTGCGCACGTGGATGACGTTGCGTATCCAGTGCAGGAGCGAACTGGACTGCGCCAGATTCGATTCCACGTTCGTCTGCGTGTAGTTGTAGACCAGCGACTGCACGACCGGTAAGAACAGTTTCCCGGGGTCCGCCGCCGAGAAACCGGCGTTACGGTCCGGCGTCCACTGCATGGGGGTGCGCGAACTATCCCGGTCGGGCAGCCAGATGTTGTCACCCATGCCGATCTCGTCGCCGTAGTACAGGAACGGGCTGCCGGGAAGTGCGAACAGAAGGGCGTGGGCGAGTTCCATCTCCGCTCGCGAATTATCCAGCAGGGGAGCCAGTCGCCGCCGGATGCCGACGTTCGCGCGCATCCGCGGGTCGTAGGCATACCAGCCGTACATGGCCTGGCGGTACTCCTCGCTCACCATTTCCAGGGTCAGCTCGTCGTGGTTACGGAGGAAGACCGCCCAGCCCGCAGTCGCGGGGATGTCCGTCGTCTCGGAGAGCACCCGCACGAGCTCGTCGGCCCGCTGCGAGCGCAGGGAATAGAAGATGCGGGGCATGACCGGGAAATCAAACGCCATATGGCACTCGGGCTCGGATTCGGATCCGAAAAAGGCCGCCACCTCGCGCGGCCACTGGTTCGCCTCGGCGATGAGGATCCGGCCGGGGTAATCCCGGTCCACGACCGTGCGCAGTTTCCGGACGAACTCATGCGTGGGCGGCTCGCCCTCCCCGTTGCCCTCGTCCGACTCGTACAGGTACGGGACGGCGTCGAGCCGGAACCCGTCGACACCCAGGTCGAGCCAATACCGCACGATCTCGACGATGGAGTCGTGCACCTTCGGGTTGTCGAAGTTCAAGTCCGGCTGGTGCGAGAAGAACCGGTGGAAGAAGAACTGCCGCCGCACCGAGTCGAAGGCCCAGTTCGAGTCCTCCGTGTCGGTGAAGATGATGCGGATGTCCGGGTACTTCTCGTCGCTGTCGCTCCACACGTAGTAGTCACCGTAGGGACCGTCGGGATGCTCCCTGGACTGCTGGAACCAGTCGTGCTGATCCGAGGTGTGATTCAGCGGCAGGTCGATGATGAGACGCATGTTGCGTTCGTGCGCCTTGGTGATCAGTTCCTTGAACTCTTCGAGGGTGCCGAATTCGGGCAGGATGGTCCGGTAGTCGGTGACGTCGTAGCCGCCGTCCCTCAACGGGGAGGTGAAGAACGGCGGAATCCAGAGGGCGTCGATGCCGAGCCACTGCAGGTAGTCGAGCCGGGAGATGAGACCCCCCAGGTCGCCCACGCCGTCACCGTTGCTGTCGACGAACGAGCGCACCATCACCTCGTAGAAGACGGAACGTCGATACCAGCGCGGGTCGAGGGTGAGCCCGGGGAGCTGGATGGGGGCGGTGAAGCTCATGGCGTTCCCTCCGGCGGCCACCAGCCGCCCTAAACTTGGGTTGATGAATGTTCCTTCGCCCTACGACGCCTTGCTCGCCCGGATCCCCGTGAGGGTCCGGGACGTCCCGGTGCTCGGCAGCGTAACCCGGTATTGGGAGTACGGCGATCCGGCCGCCGACACCACGATCGTGATGGTGCACGGGTTCCGCGGGGACCACCACGGCCTCGAGCCCGTGGTCGCCCAGCTTCCGGAGTTCCGAATGATCTCGCCTGACCTGCCCGGATTCGGCGCATCCGGGGTGCTGACGGAGAGCCGGCACGACATCGACGGCTACGCCCGGTGGCTCGAGGAGTTCGTGGCGGTGCTGGCACCGACCGGGCGGGTGGTGGTGCTCGGGCATTCGTTCGGCTCGATCATCGTGGCCGCCGGTGTCGCAGGGGGCCTGCGCGCAGACGACGTGGTGCTGGTCAATCCCATCGCCGCGCCCGCCCTGGCCGGACCGCGTGGCATCCTCACCCGCCTGGCCGTGTTCTACTACTGGGCGGCCGCGCGCCTGCCGGAACGTCTCGGCTTCGCGCTGCTGCGCAACCGCGTCATCGTTCGGGTGATGAGCGTGACCATGGCGAAAACGGCTGACCCCGGGTTGCGTCGCTGGATCCACAACCAGCACGACCGCTACTTCTCCGCGTTCGCGGACCGTCGGGTCGTGCTCGAGGCCTTCACCGCGTCGGTGGGTGCCGACGTCAGCGAGTTCGCCGCCGACATCCCGCAACGCACCCTGCTGATCGCAGCCGAGAAAGACGACATCACCCCGGTCGCTGCCCAGCACCGGTTGCGGGAGCTCTTCCCCGCCGCCACCCTGCAGGTCATCCCCGATGTGGGCCACCTGATCCACTACGAGGTGCCGGCGCAGGCCGCCGACGCTCTGCGTCTCTTCCTGTCCGCCGAGGGGACGCCATGAGAATAGTGTTCGACTGCCGCTACACCCGGTTCGACCGGCACGACGGCATCAGCCGGTATACCGCCGGCCTGGTCACGGAGCTGGGCAAGCTGCACCCGGTGACCATGCTGATCAGCGATCATCGCCAGCTCGACCTGCTCCCGGACCTGCCCTGGCAGCTCGTGAGCGCGCCCACCAGCATCCGGGAACCGTTCATCGCCCGCCAGGTCAATCAATTGCGACCGGACGTCGTGTTCACCCCGATGCAGACGATGGGCTCCTGGGGTCGCCGGTATCGTCTGCTCCTCACCGTGCACGACCTGATCTACTACCGCAACCGCACCCCGCCGAGGGACCTGCCCGGCCTGCTGCGCCTCGCCTGGCGGCTCTACCACCTGTCCTGGTGGCCCCAACGGATGCTGCTGAACCGTGCCGACGGCGTGGTGACCGTCTCGGAGACAACCCGCGGCCTGATCGAGAAGAACCGCCTGACCCGCCGACCGGTCACGGTCATCCACAACGCCGCGGACGCCTTCGCGACGCCGCCCGCCCCGCGCTGTGTTCCGGACACGGGCCGCCTCGTCTACATGGGGTCCTTCATGCCCTACAAAAACGTGGAGACCCTGGTGCGGGCGGCGGCCGAGCTGCCGGATCACGAGCTCCACCTGATGAGCCGGGTCAGCGACGAGGAGCGCGAACGCCTGTCCGCGCTGGCACCCCAGGCGAGGCTCGTCTTCCACAACGGAGTCACCGACGAGGAATACGTGCGGGTGCTCAGCTCGGCGACCGCGCTGGTCACGGCGTCGCTGGACGAGGGTTTCGGCATCCCCCTCGTCGAGGCGATGAGCCTCGGAACCCCCGTCGTCGTGAGCGACATCCCCATCTTCCGGGAGATCGGCGGCGACGCCGCGCTGTACTTCGAGCCCACGAGCACTGACGCGCTGGTCGCGGCCGTGCGTCGGCTCGATGCGGGGGAGTGGGCGGCCCGCTCGGCGGCGTCCGTCGACGAGGCGGCCCGGTTCACCTGGCGGGACTCCGCGGCGCGGCTGCTGGCGTTGCTCACGCAGCCGGGCGGCACCCCGGCCCGGGCCGGCGAAACGACCCGCCGCGCCGACGTCGAGGTGCCGACTCAGCCGGTGTAGTGCGTGTTCTCGGCGACGCCGCGCAGGGTGGCGTCGAAGTGCGTCAGTTCCAGCCGGCCGTCGCGCCAGAGGAAGTCATGCACCGAGCCGTTGGCGATCAGCTCGTTCTGGCGGGGGCGTTCCCCGGCGGTGGAGTGCCGGAGCAGGGTGCCGATCACCCCGCCGTGGCAGACCACGAGCACCGACTGGCCGGGGCGGGCGGCGGACAGGCGCCCGAACGCCGGCAGCACTCGGTCGAGCACCTCCTGCCTCGTCTCCAGGCCGGGCACGGTGACGCCGTCGGGAAAGCGGAGCTTTCGTTCGGCGAAGGTGAGGCCCTCGATCTCACCATGGTGGCGTTCGGTGAGTTCGTCGATGACGAACGGACTGCGCAACCCGAGCTCCCCGGCGATGATCCGAGCCGTCTCGTGCGCCCGGCCGAGCGGGCTCGTCACGATCGCATCCCAGAGGCGGGATTGCAGGCGCAGCCCGGTTTCTGCGGCCTGCGCGCGCCCGGTCGAGTTGAGCGGGATGTCGGTGCTGCCCTGAATGCGGGTGTGCAGATTCCACTCGGTCTGCCCGTGTCGCACGATCGAAAGTCTGGTCATTCTGCCGTTCCTGTTGTCACCGGAAAATGTCTGGTCGCGCGGGCAGGTCAGCCGGCAAGCCGGTCGGCCAGCCCGGCCAGCGACTCGGACGTGCCCGCTTCGAGCTTGATCATCGCCCGGCCGTCTCCCTTGGTTTCCCCGAGGTTGATGACGACGATCGGCAACTTGCGCCGACGCGCCTGTTCCAGCAGGCGGATGCCCGAATTCACGAACAGGGATGAGCCGGCGATGATCAGGGCCTCCGCACCGGAGACGAGGGCGGTGGCCTCGGTGAACTTCACCGTGGGCACCAGCTCACCGAAGAAGACGACGTTCGGTTTGAGCATGCCACCGCAGACCGAACAGTCCGGGATGGTGAAACCGTCGATGTCGGAGACCTCCGCATCTCCGTCGGGGGCGGTGCGCACGGCATCCGTTGTCGCCAGGGCCGGGTTGGCGGCTTCGAGGCGGGCGGCGACGCTGTCACGGCCGAACGCCTGGCCGCAGTCCAGGCACAGGACCAGGTCCAGGGAGCCGTGCAGGTCCACGACATGCCGGGATCCGGCACGCGTGTGCAGACCGTCCACGTTCTGCGTGATGACGCCGCTGATCAACCCCCTGTGCTCGAGCCGGGCAAGGGATCGATGGCCCAGGTTGGGCTCCGCCGCGCGGAACCGGTGCCAGCCGACGTGGCTGCCGGCCCAGTAACGCTTGCGGGCCCGCTCATCGCTGATGAAGGTCTGGAAGTTCATCGGCGTGCGCACCGGGGCTCCCTTGCCGCGGTAGTCCGGGATGCCGGAATCGGTGCTGAGGCCGGCGCCGGTCAGAACCGCGGTGTGACGGCCGCGGAGCAATTCGGCCACGGCGTCCAGAGCGGCGGCGGCGGCAGCGGCGACCGGCAGCGTCTCGGTGGTCATAGTGCTCCATCCTGTCTACACCGATTCTAAACTCGTGAGTTTTCGAGTTGGACACGGAACTGGCAGGCTGGTCGTATCTCCCCGTGAAAGGCGCCCCCGCTGTGCAGATCGTCCACATTGAAAACCTCGACCTGCCCGGTCTTGCCGATTACTCCCGATTGACGGATGTGGCGTTGCGGCGTGTCTCCGAACCGGCCGGCGGCCTCTACATCGCCGAATCGAGCAAGGTGATCACGCGCGCCCTGGCCGCCGGGCACCGTCCCCGGTCCGTTCTGCTGCAGGAACAGTGGCTGCCGGATGTGATCCCGCTGCTCGCGGAGTGGCCGGATGTGCCCGTGTACGTCGGGGCGGCATCCGTGCTCGAACGCCTGACCGGTTACAACCTGCACCGGGGGGCCCTGGCGGCCATGCACCGCCCTGCCCTGGCTCCGGTGCACGAGATCATCCGCGATGCCCGGCGCATCGTCATCCTCGAGGACATCGTCGACCACACCAACGTGGGCGCCATCTTCCGTTCCGTCGCCGGGCTGGGGGCGGATGCCGTGCTGATCACGCCCCGCTGTGCCGACCCGCTCTACCGGCGCAGCGTGAGGGTGAGCATGGGCACGGTGCTGCAGGTGCCGTGGACCCGGCTGCCGGAGTGGAGTGAGGCTGCCCCGCTGCTGCACGAGGCTGGGTTCCACCTCGCTGCCCTTGCCCTGTCCGACACCGCCGTGAGCCTCGACCGGTTCGCCGGCAGCGCCCCGGAGCGGCTCGCCCTGATCCTCGGTGCGGAAGGGGACGGGCTCAGCACCCAGGCGCTCGCGGCCGCCGACACGGTCGTGACGATCCCCATGCTGCACGGCGTCGATTCGTTGAATGTGGCGTCGGCCAGCGCCGTCGCGCTGTACGCCCTGCGCGTCTGAACCCTGGGGCGGCTTGGTAGAGTCGTCGGATGCCATTGACCCGACGCCAAACGTTCCTCCGCCGTCGGGTTGCCGTCTTGGCCGCCCTCGTCATCGCTCTGGGTGGGGTCGGCTACCTGGCCGGTACCGGGCTCGCGCCGGCGCCCGCCGCCGCCGTCGAGCTGATCCAGCCGGCCGCCCTGACCCAGCCGGCGGCAGAGCTGACCTGGCCCGATGCGGGCGCGGGTGCCATCGGCGCGGTCGGCTACCCGGATCTGCTCGGAAGCACCGGTGAGCAGGAGCCGATGCCGATCGCCAGCATCACCAAGATCGTGACCGCCCTCGTGCTGCTCGAGGAGAAGCCGCTGACCGGCAAGGAACCCGGCCCCGACATCACGTTCACCGAGGACGACGTCGACATCTACTACGACGTGCTTGCCGAAGACGGCTCGGTCGCTCCCGTCTCAGCCGGACTGGTGCTCAGCCAGCGGGAGGCCTTCGAGGCCATGCTCCTGCCCTCGGCGAACAACTACAGCATCTCCCTGGCGATCTGGGCCTACGGGTCCATGGACGCGTATCTGGCCGCCGCGGACTCCTGGCTGGCCGAGAAAGGCCTGGCCGACACCAGCGTCGCCGACACCAGCGGGTTGTCGCCCGCCAGCGTGAGCAGCCCGGACGACCTGGTCGAGATCGGCGAACTCGCCCTGGCCAATCCCGTGCTGGCCTCGATCGTCAAGATGGAGACATCCGATCTGCCCGGTATCGGAACCGTCGTCAACACCAACAAGCTGCTCGGCACCCACGGGGTCACCGGCCTGAAGACGGGCACCACGGATGAGGCGGGCGCCTGCCTGCTGTACTCGGCCGAGTTCACCGTCGGTGGCGAGACCATCACACTGGTCGGCGTCATGCTCGGCGGTGACACGCACACCGAGTTGAACGAATCCATCGTGGACCTGCTGGACAGCGTCGAGCCAGGCTTCCGCGAGGTCACCCTGGCCGACAAGGGGGCCGCATACGCGTCCTATGGCACGCAGTGGGGGCAGACCAGCCGGGCCGTCGCGGCCGAGTCGGCCTCCGCCGTGGTGTGGTCTGACACGCCCATCACGGCCGTGCCGACAGCCCGCCCGGTCACCCTGGGCGAGGCCGGCGACGAGGCCGGCGCCGTGGACTTCCAGGTCGGCAGCACCACCGTGAGCGTGCCGCTGGTGCTCGAGGGCGAATTGACCGACCCGGGTCCCGCGTGGCGCTTCACTCACCCCGGGGAGCTGGCCGCAGGCTGACCTGCCCGCGTCCGCCCGGGTCAGTGACGCGGCTGGCTGAACGGCCCGGCGTCGGGGCGTTTGGGCAGCACATGGTCACCGGACGACTGGTGCCGGATCCGGCGCAGCACCCAGGGCAGCAGGTATTCCCGCGCCCACTGCATGTCCTCGGTTCGGGCTTCCCGGAACGTGCGCACCGGCAGCGGTTCGGGCTTGTGCGGCTCGAGCGTATTGGGCACGTTCAGAACGGAGAGCACCATCCGGGCGACGGTGTGGTGGCCGAGGGCGTTCAGGTGCAGCCGGTCCGCAGACCACATGCGGGGATCCTGGATCTCGGTCAGCGACCAGAGGTCGGCGACGACACAGTCATATTTCGCCGCGACCGCGCGCAGATTCTCGTTATAGATCGCGATCTTGCCCCGGATGCCGCGGAACATGGGGGTGAATCCCACATCCGCGCCCGTGAACAGCACGATGGTGGCGTTGTCGCGGCTGAGCCGGCGTATCTCCTCTTCGACTCGGGAGGAGATGAGATCGGGGTCGGACCCCGGACGGAGGACGTCGTTGCCGCCGCCGGAGAACGTGATCAGGTCCGGGTGCAGCGCGAGCGCCGTGCCCACCTGCTCCTGCCTGATCTGGCCGATCAGTTTGCCCCGCACGGCGAGATTCGCGTACGCGAAGTCCGGCGTGCCCTGGCTGAGCACCTCGGCGACCCGGTCGGACCAGCCCCGGTTCCCGCCCGGGCTGCTCGGCTCCGGATCACCCAGGCCCTCGGTGAAGGAATCGCCCAGGGCGACATAGCGGGACCACGGGTGCATCGGCGTCGTCATGCCTCCATTCTCTCCCGTGCCCACAGCCGTCCGCGCAGCAGGTAAGTTCGTATGAAGTGAATACTCCACCCCCTTTCGGTCCTGCCCAGGGGACGAGTGCAGCCGAACACCTCTCGCCGTCGTTCCCGGAGCGCGCCGCGTGGGGCACCGCCGGCAAACTGCGAGCCTGGCAGGCCGAGGCTCTGGAAGCGTATTTCGTGCACCAGCCGCGTGATTTCCTCGCCGCCGCTACGCCGGGCGCCGGTAAGACCACGTTCGCCCTGCGGCTCGCCGCCGAGCTGAAGGCCCGCCGCCTGATCGACAGCATCACGGTGGTCGCTCCCACCGAACACCTCAAACGACAGTGGGCGGATGCCGCCGCGCGCGCGGGCATCCGCCTCGACCCGAACTTCAAGAACGCCAACGGCCGCTACGGCAACCACTATCACGGCATCGCCGTCACCTACGCCCAGGTGGCCAGCCGGGCGGCCCTGCACCGTCAGCTCACGCAGTCCAGCCGCACCCTCGTGATCCTCGACGAGGTGCACCACGGCGGGGACGCACTGAGCTGGGGCGACGCGATCCGGGAAGCGTTCGAACCGGCCACCCGCCGGCTCTCGCTCACCGGCACCCCGTTCCGCTCGGACACCTCGCCCATCCCGTTCGTGAGCTACCTGCCCGACGAGCACGGCATCCGCCTGTCCCAGAGCGACTACAGCTACGGGTATGGCCGTGCCCTCGAAGACGGCGTCGTGCGCCCGGTCATGTTCATGGTCTACGCCGGCCACATGAAGTGGCGCACCCGGGCCGGCGACGAGATGGAAGCCAAACTCGGTGAGGGCAACACCAAGGACGTGACCTCCCAGGCGTGGCGCACGGCGCTGGAACCCACCGGGCAGTGGATCCCCGCCGTACTGCGCGCCGCCGACTCCCGCCTCACCCAGGTGCGGCACGGCATCCCGGATGCCGGTGGGCTCGTCATCGCGACCGACCAGACCATGGCGCGCGCCTACGCGGCCATCCTGCAGGAGATCTCGGGGGAGTCGGTGACCGTCGTGCTCTCCGACGAGAAGGAGTCGAGCGACCGGATCGACGAGTTCTCGCACAACACCTCACGCTGGATGGTGGCGGTGCGGATGGTCTCGGAGGGCGTCGACGTGCCCCGCCTGGCCGTGGGCGTCTATGCGACCAGCGCCTCGACGCCGCTTTTCTTCGCGCAGGCCATCGGCCGCTTCGTGCGCGCGCGGCGCCGGGGTGAGACGGCGTCGATCTTCCTGCCCAATGTGCCGAGCCTGCTGAGCCTGGCCAATGCGCTCGAGCTCGAGCGCGACCACGCCCTCGACCGCAGCAACCGCGACGACGGTGACGACGGGATGTACAACCCCGAAGACGCCATGGTCGCCGACGCCAACAAGTCGGAGAAGGCCTCGGACGACCTCGGTGAGGAATTCACCTGGCAGGCCCTGGACTCCCAGGCCACCTTCGACATGGTCATGTTCAACGGTGATGAGTTCGGTGAGCTGGCCGAGCCGGGCACCGACGAGGAGTTCGACTTCATCGGCATCCCCGGGCTGCTCGAACCCGAGCAGGTTTCGGAGCTGCTGCGCCAGCGGCAGCACCGGCAGGCCAAGCGCTCCACCGACCGCCGGAAGGATCCCGTCACGGGCGAGGTTGCCCCACAGGACCCGCCGCCGCTGTACCGCACACTGAAGGAGCAGCGCACCCTGCTGGCCAGCCTCGTGGGCATGTGGTCCAAGCTGGCCGGCGAACCCCACGGCATGGTGCACGCCGAGCTCCGCCGCGAATGCGGCGGTCCTGCCGTGGCACAGGCCAGTGTGACCCAGCTGCAGAACCGGATCGACCTGCTCCGCCGCCGTCTCGGCCGCAGCTGACCCGAGAGTTCCCGTTCCGGTCGAGAGTGCCCGTTGCGCGGGTCACTCTCGACCGAAACGGGCACTCAGGCGCCGGTTTCCCGCGCCGCGTCGAGAGCGGCGAGGATGTCGGCGAGCAGGTCGTCGGGGTGCTCGAGACCGATCGAGAGTCGCACGATTCCCGCCCCCGGGCGTGCGGCGGCCTCCACCGGGCGGTGGGTGAGCGACGCCGGATGCTGCACGAGGGAATCGACGCCGCCCAGGGACACCGCATGGGTGATCAGGGAGCAGGCCTCGGTGAACCGCACGGCCGCGTCGAATCCGCCGGCGAGATCGAGGGCGATGATGGACCCGGCACCGCTCGCCTGGCGCCCCAGAAGCCCCAGGGGATCCTGGCCGGGCAGACCGGGATACAGCACCCGGGTCAGGGCCGGATGCCCGACCAGGCGATCCGCGATCGTACCCGCGGTGGCCTGTTGGGCGCGTACGCGCACCGGGAGGGTGCGCAGCCCCCGGTGCAGCAGATACGCGGCGAACGGATGCAGGACGCCGCCGGTCAGTGCGCGCACCTGCCGCAGGCGCGCGAGCCAGCTCTCGGGGCCGGACACGGTGCCGCCCATCACGTCCCCGTGGCCGCCGAGGAACTTGGTCGCACTGTGCAGCACGAGGGTGGCGCCCGATTCCACCGGGCGCTGCAGCACCGGGGTGGCGAAAGTGTTGTCGACCAGGACCGGCACACGGCCGGCCGCCGCGACCACGGCCGTGAAATCGGTCAGGGCCAGGGTCGGGTTGGCGGGGGACTCCAGGATCACCAGCCCGGTGTCGGGTCGGATCGCCGCCGCGACACCGTCGGCGTCGACCCAGGTCACCGTCGTGCCGAGCAGACCGGTGGCGAGCACGTGATCGGTGCCGCCGTAGAGGGGTCTCAACGCCACCACATGCGGCGTGCCGGCGGCAACGGATGCGATCAGCACGGCCGTCAGCGCGGCCATCCCACTCGCGAAGGCAACGGTTCCCTCGGTGCCCTCCAGGGCCGACAGGGCCGTCTCGAATCGGGCCACACCCGGCTGCCAGAGCCTCTGGTACACCGCTGACTCCCCGTCCCGCAGCGTGCCACCGGTGGCGAGGTTCTCATAGGAGTCGCCGCCGGATTCGACTCCCGCGAGTGGATTGGTGGTCGAGAGGTCGATCACGGGCACATGTGATCCGGATGCGGTCACCCCCAGCATTCCCCCGTGCACGGCCACGGTGTCCGGGTGCGGGGTCAGCATCCGTGGGGCGGTTTCATCGGTCGAAAGCAGCGGCATCGTTGGCATCATGAAGAGACGAAAACAGAATCTGTGCCGATGCGCAAGAAGGCGTGTAGACCCTTCCAAAACAGGCGGATGAATCGCATAAGCTGCTCAGGGAAGAAAGAGTGTGCCGATGGAACCGAAGAAAGCCGAAATCGACCGGGTCGACCGTGCTCTGCTGCGTGCCCTGTCCGTCAACGCGCGTGCCTCCGGTGCCGCACTGGCCGCGGAGATCGGCGTCGCCGAGTCCACTGTGTCGCTGCGCCTGCGCCGGCTCCAGCAGCTGGGGCACATCCGCGGCTACCGCGCGAACATCGACCTGGCGGCGCTGGGTGCGTCCCTGCAGGCGCTGATCTCGGTGCGGCTGGTCAAGCACGCCCGTGCGCAGATTGATGACTTCCGCTCGGCGGCGCCGCACTGGCCGGGGGTGATCGGCCTCTTCCACACCGCGGGCGCCGATGACTACCTGCTGCACGTGGCCGCGGCGGACGCCTCGGACCTGCGCGATTTCGTTCTCCAGCATCTGGCGGAGCATCCGGCCGTCGCCCACACCGAGACGAACCTCATCTTCGAGTATGTCGATGGCGACGGCTGGCAGGACCTCGTCAAGTAGGCGGCCGGCGTCGGGGACGAGGCGGCGCGACCCTGACCCCCGCGGTCTCGCGGGGCGGACCGTGACCAACTGTTGCCCGACCGGACCACTGTTGCCGGCATACCGGCAACAGTTGTCCGCCTCGGCAACGGATGCCGACACTTGAGTACACGGCCCGGTTAACGAGACAACGCCCCCACCGAGGTGGGGGCGTTGTCGAAGCTCAGTGGGGCGATGAAGCCCGAAGAGCAGTTGCGCTATTTAGAGGGCGCGGATGTTCTCGGCCTGGGGACCCTTGGGGCCCTGGGTTACCTCGAACTCGACCTTCTGGTTCTCGTCGAGCGACTTGTAGCCGTTCGAGGCGATCGCGGAGTAGTGCGCGAACACGTCGGCGCTTCCGTCGTCGGGAGCGATGAAGCCAAAGCCCTTTTCAGCGTTGAACCATTTCACGGTACCTGTTGCCATTATGAAACTCCTCCAGGAGTGTTAGAAAGGCCCCGACTTTCGAGGCCGTTCGTCGCGGTATTCGTCGTCCGCTTCCGAAAGGAATACGCCGCGGCGACCGAGGTCACCACGTTTTAAGACGTGCAAGCACTACAACTACTGAGATAACTCTAGCCCACATCGCCTGGATGCATCCGGAATCTGTGCCGATTCGGTTCCAAAGCGTTACGTTTCGTGCAGGAAATGCTGAAATCCGGGGCAGTGTGCACTACTCAGCGGTGACGAAGTCGATCAACTGCTCGACCCGGCCCAGAAGCTGCGGCTCCAGATCGGCGTAGGTGCGCACCCGGCCGAGGATCCGTTGCCAGGCCCGGGCGATGTCGGCCTGGTCCTCGTGGGGCCAGCCGAGGGCCTCGCAGATGCCGTGTTTCCACTCGATGCTGCGCGCAATGGCGGGCCAGGCGGACAGACCCAGTCGTTCCGGCTTCACCGACTGCCACACGTCGACATACGGATGCCCGACCACCAGCACATTCCGTCCGTGCGGTCCGCGGGCCACGGCCTGCGCGATTCTGCTCTCCTTCGAACCGGTGACGAGGTGGTCGACCAGCACGCCGACTCGCCGGGTCGGTCCCGGCCGGAATTCCTGCAGGAGCGCCTCTAGGTTGTCCACGCCCTCGATGTACTCGACGACGACGCCCTCGATGCGCAGATCGGCACCCCAGACCTTCTCGACCAGTTCGGCGTCGTGCCGGCCCTCGACGAAGATGCGGCTGGCCCTGGCCACGCGAGCCGGGGCATCCGTCACCGCCATCGATCCCGATGCCGTCCGGGCGCGACCCTGGGGCGCGGCACGGGCGGGCACGACGAGCACCACCGGCTCACCGTCGATCAGGAAGCCGCCGCCGAGCGGGAACAGACGCAGCTTGCCGTGACGATCTTCCAGGGTGACGATCTTCTTCTCGACGCGCAGCACGGCTCCGCAGAAGCCGGTCGCGACCTCTTCGACGACCAGATCGGGAACGGCCTCCCTGGTCGGAATGACCTTCCGGCCGGCGTCCCGCCAGCCGGGCGAGAGCACATCCGCGCTGTACCGATCCGCGCTGTACCGATCCGAGCCGTACCGATCCGAGCCGTGTCGTTCCTGCATGTGTCGCTCGTCCATTCCTGGCCAACTTCGCTCCTGCGCCGCGCCGACGCCGCAACCGACGCTAGCGGATACCCGGCGCGATCGAATCGGCGTCGTACGTCGGTAGTAGCCTGTGAACCATGTGCGGGCGATTCATCATCACGGATACGGCGTCCGACCTCGCCGCAATGTTCGACGTCGAGCATGAGGGTGCCGACCTCCCGGAGCCGTCGTGGAACATCAAGCCCACCGAGCAGATCCCGATCGTGCTCGAGTCGGCGAAGTCAGGGCCGGTCGTCCGGCGGCTCGAATCCGCGCGGTGGTCTCTTGTCCCCTCGTTCGCCACCGAGCTCCAGTCCGGTTTCCCGACATTCAACGCGCGCTCGGAGACGGCGGCGGTCAAGCCGACGTTCGCGCCCTCGGTCGCCTCCCGGCGCGCGCTCGTGCCTGCCACCGGCTACTACGAGTGGCGCACGGCCGGCACCGTGAAGACCCCCTACTTCATCCACTCGGATGATGGCCTGCCGCTGGCCTTCGCCGGCCTGTATTCGTGGTGGCGCAATCCGGCGCTGGCCGACGACGACCCCGCTCGCTGGGTGCTGTCGGCGACGATTCTGACCCAGGAAGCCGAGGGGCCGCTGGCGGCCCTGCACGACCGCATGCCCGTCATCGTCGCCGAGGAATGGTGGGACCAGTGGCTCGACCCGCACACGACTGGTGATCAGGACCTGGTGAACGCGGCCGTGGCCGCCTCCCGGGAAGCGGTCGAGAACCTCCGCTATCACGAAGTGGCTCCGGTGCGTGGCGATGGACCGGAACTGATCGAGCCCGTCGGGGAGCCGTCGACCATCTGACGGGCGAACCGGTACGCTCGATTCATCGGCCCGGCGACCAGTGCGGGCATCGCTCGAAAGGAACGCACCATGAACGCCGTCGCCTTCACCGTCGCAATGGCCATTTTCGTCTTCGGTCTCTGGCTGTTCGGGTTCGCGTTCGAGGTGACGGCCTGGCAGCTGCCGATCTTCCTCAGCGGTATCCTGTGCGTCTCCGTCGCCGTGGCAATCCCCGTGCAGATCCTCCGCGACTAGCCAGAGTTCAGGGCCGGCAGAGCCTTCCGTGCGCGCCACACAGCGAACCGACCCGGTCGCCTTCCACGGCGAGGGCCCGGTCTGGTGCGACGGCTGGGGCGGATTGCGCTGGGTGGACATGTTCGCCGGTGACGTGCTCTCCCTGCAGGGCGACACCGTCAGTCGCCGTCACGTGGGCACGATCGCGGCGGCCCTCCGGCCGCGGAGCTCCGGCGGCGCCGTGATGGCGCTGGAACGCGGTTTCGCACTGGAAGACGCCGCCGGCACGATCACCGTACTCGACCCGCTCTGGGACGACCCCGGGCTGCGGATGAACGACGGCGGTTGCGACCCGGACGGCCGCTTCTACTGCGGCACGATGGCCTACGACCAGGCGCCGGGGGCGGCACTGCTGTACCGACTGGATCCGGAGGGCGCAGTGATGGTCGTTCTGGAGGATCTCACCATTTCGAACGGGCTGGAGTGGAGCCCGGACGGGTCCCTCGCCTACTTCAACGACACACCGACCGGCCGGATCGCCGTGCTGGACTACAGCCCCGAGTCCGGCCTGACCGGGCTGCGTCGCTTCGTGGACATCCCGGCCGAGCACGGATATCCCGACGGCCTGACCGTCGACGCCGAGGGCTTCGTGTGGGTTGCCCTCTACGGCGGGAGTGCCGTGCGCCGGTATTCGCCGGATGGTCGGCTCGACGGCATCGTGAGCGTCGGCGCCACCAACGTGACCGCCTGCACATTCGGTGGTCCGGAGCTCAACCAGCTCTTCATCACCACCACGCGGGAGAACCTCAGACCCGGGCAGGACCCGCTGGCAGGGTCTTTGTTCGTGGCCGAGGTCGGCGTGTCCGGCCGCCCGGTCCGAGAATTCGCAGGCTGATCAGCGCAACAAACCGGTTTGCCCGCGGACTCACCACGACCTTCAGGCGAGATGCCAGCCAGGGTCGGTAGTGTGTTTCTCGACTGGCCGGCTGTTCCACTGCCGGCCGCACCAACGCTGAAAGAGATTGCTGGATGTCAGAGAGCCCGGCCGCGGCGTCCCCCTACGAGGTGCTCGGTGTCAGCCCGTCGGCAAGCGACGACGAACTCCGCCGCGCCTACCGTCGACTGCTTCGCCACACGCATCCGGATGTCGGCGGAGACGCCGCCGCCTTCCACGCCGTGCAGATCGCGTGGGAACGCATCGGAAGTCCGGGGAGCCGAGCCGACTATGACCGCCGCCGGTACCCGGACTCTGCTGCCGAGCCGGTGCGTACCGCCTACGCCTCGGGCACCGGGCGGAACCCGGCGACCCAGGCCGGCCCCCGCGCACGAATGTACGGCCATCCGGGCGGCGAGGCACGACAGCGTTACCTGGACCTCCTGCGGGAGTGGGTCGGGCGGGGACGCACCATCGACGACCCGTACGAGCCCGGGCTGATTCGGTCCGCGCCCCGGGAGATCCGGCACTGGCTGGCGAAGGCATTGGCCGAGGAGTCGACGGCGCAGCTCGTGTCGGGCCTCGGGATCGGTTTCACGGCCTGGCACGACGTGGTGGCAGGTGCTCACGGGGCGAAGGTGGACCACGTCGTTCTCGGACCGGCGGGACTGTTCGCGGTCCTTTCCGAGGATTGGAGCGGAGCGGTCGAGCTCCGCCGTGGGGAACTCGTGGGTGAGGCCCTCGGGCCGGACGACCGTCCCGTCGAAGACGTCGAAGTCGCCGTGCGGGCCCTCGCGAAGTCGATCCGCATCCGGTTCACGGCGGCGCTGATCGTGCTTCCCGACGACGCCGTGACGGAGCCGCTGACCGTTCCCGGCCGCGGCCGTCGCCCGACGGTGATCATCCTGCCTAGGTCGCGCCTGATCGGAGTGCTCCGCAGCGGGCTGCCGGGGATGGACCGCGGCAGTTTCGAGAAGGTGTTCGAGGTGCGCAGCCGCCTGCAGGACGGGATCCGGTTCACGTCCGACTAGCGTGCCGCCGGGTGCACGGTTGGCGTCAGCCCAGGCTCAGCTTGTCGACCCAGTGGCGGAGGAACTTCGCGCCGGCCGCATCGTGGATGAGGTCACCCTCGACGATCACAGGGTAGGGGCGGTCGAGGATGCCGTCGGACGGCCGCACGTCCACGTGGGCCACGTCGTACCCGGCAGTGTGCAGATGGTCCGCCATCAGGTAGTCGCTGCGGGAGTCCCCGACCGAGCGCCAGACCTGGGGGAGCGAACCCGACTCGGAGAAGAAGGCCAGGGCGCGCTCCGCACCGCGGTCCTTGTCGAGGGTGACCGACTCGATGTCGGTCGAGATGATCGTCGGGTCGATCCGGAACCCTACGGCTCCGTCGGCATCCGGAACGATGCGATCGCCGAAACGGATGCCCAACCCCAGTCCCACAAGAACCGAGAACGCGGCCTCGTTGAACTCGGCCGCGGCCGCCTGGTAGCTTGCGTCGTCCGCATCCGTGCGCTGCTCGACGGAGACCATGGCCTGCTTCGTCTCATCGAAGAACATCGTCGCGGAGAACCGGTCCGCGACAAGGGAGCGCAGCAGATCGACGGCGGCGCCCGGAAGGGCCACGCTCTCGTCGATGACAACGTCGCCCATGCCCTCGGCCGTGATCGGGAACCAGACGGCGCCCTTCTCGCAGACGCCGTACATCCGCATCGAATCGGGGAGGCCGACCGCCCGCAGCGGGGCCACCACCTGTTCGCGGATGAAGGCCGACGACCGCCCGGTGATGAAGGCGATGGGAACGTTGGCGCCGGCCAGCCGGATCAGGTCCGTGATGATGCTGGGCGTGGCGATGGTGCGGGTGACCGGGCTGGCGATCGGCCCGTCCACGTCGAGGAGCAGGCCGAGGGGGGAGTCGATATCGCGCATGCTTCAGTCTTTCACGGGCGGCCATTCCTGCGGGCCGGACTGCGCGGTGCCGGGTGCCGGGATCAGCGGGTCTCGACCGCGACCGTGCCGTTCGTGGTGACCGCAGTGATGGAACGCCGGGCGGAGGGGTCGGTGGGCACGGAGGCGCTGTCGACCCCGCCGTTGGTCGTGCGGGCGTCCACCCGGTACGGCTCCCCGTCATCAGGCACCCGCACGACGACCCTGCCGTTCGTACTCCGGGTGTCGACGTCGGACGGCGGGTCGATGAAATCGAGTTCGACGCTGCCGTTCGTGGTGGCCGCCGAAACGCGCCCCGACGACGAGCCCCGCACGTCGATGCCGCCGTTGGTGGTGCGCAGATCAAGGTCCCCGCGGCTGCCGTCCGTCTGAATCCGGCCGTTGGTCGTTGCCAGGTCGAGGGACCCGGTCAGGCCTGTCGTCGACAGGCGCCCGTTCTGGGCCAGGACGGTCACGGGCACATCCGCGGGAAGTCGAATCGCAAGGTCGACCGAGCAGAAACCGAACCACTGCGTGGGGCAGCCTCCCGAGATGGTGGTGACGTCCCCCGATGTGCTCACCCGCAATTTCGGTGCTTTTCCGAGGTAGGTGCCCCGGGCGTCGACGTACACCTGGCCGTCGGTGCTGGGTGACAACGTCACCGAGGCGTTCGGCACCGTGGCCAGAACCTGGCTCCCGGCGTCGACGCTCGCCCGATCCGTGTAGGAACCACCGAGACTGGCGCCGCGAAGCACCGACCCGATCAGGATCAGCCCCACCACAGTCACCACGCCTCCGAGGACAAGAGCCACGATGAGCGCGGTCCGGGCGCCCGGAGACAGCCCCGCACGGGACGATTGAGGGGGAGGGGGAGTCCGGCTCATTCGCAGTCCTCCTGGCATTCGAGCGGCCGAGTGCGCGCTGTTGCCCTCGAGAGTACCCTCGACCGGCGCGGGAGCATCTACTCTGGATTGAGATGATTACGCGACGAATGGCTGCACTGCGCCTTGATATCCCGCTCGAAATGGCGCAGCGCCACAACCTTCCCACCCGGATGTCGGAGGCCGAGCTGGCTGAGATCGAGCGCAACCCGCCGGCGTGGCTCGTGCAGTCCCGGGCCAATCGCACCGGCAAGAAGCCGGTCTGGGTGGAGCTCCGCTGCGATGTCTGCGGGTTCACCGAGGCTGCCCGGCCCAAGAAGTGGTGGCCCGCTTTCACGTACCTGACCTGCGACTATCACGGTTCCGAGGAGCTCCCGGATGCCGAGGCCGGTCTGAGTCGCACCGAAGTCGACGGCATCGGCAACGCCTTCATCGGGATCGTCGACGAAGCCCCCTAGGCCCACCGTCTCACCAATTCGACGGAGATTCTGGCTCAACTACCCGTTTTTGATCCCAAAAGCGGTGTCTGGAGCAGAATCTCCGTCGAATTCGTTGGGGGCGGTGTCGCGGCCTAGATGAAGAGCGTCGTCGTCGACTCCGCTGCTTCACCGAGGAAGGTGGCCACTCCGCCGAGCTCCACGCCCTCCATCAGATCCGTTTCGGCGATGCCGAGCAGGTCCATCGTCATCGTGCAGGCGATGAGGCGGGCCCCGCCGGTCTGGGCCGATGCGATCAGTTCCGGCAGGGAGGCAACCGAGTTGTCCTTCATGACCTTCTTGATCAGCGCCGCCCCGGCCCCGAGCATGTTCATCTGCGACAACGGCATGCTGCCCGCACCCGAGGGCATCATGGTGGCGAACATCTTGTCGATCGCCTTGCGCTCCCGCTTGGGCGGGTTTGAGCGCCGCAGCGAGTTGAGCCCCCAGAAGGTGAAGAACATCGAGACCTCGTCGCCCATGGCGATGGCGCCGTTGGCGATGATGAATGCAGCGAGCACCTTGTCCAGGTCACCCGAGAAGATGACGAACGAGGTCTTCCCCGGTTTGGTCACCGCCGGTCCGGCCGCCGACTGCAGGGTAGGGGCAATCACGCCGCCCTTCCGCATGGTGGCGACGTAGCCGGGGCCTTCCGGTGCGATGGCCAGCAACTGGTGGCCGTTGCGCCGGGCCCAGGCCGGGGCGTCGTTGGCGAAGCCGGGGTCGGAGACGTGCACGACGATCTCATCACCGGGGGTCAGCGTCCGCATGTTCTCGGTCAGCTTCATGATCGGGCCGGGGCAGGCCAGACCCGAGCAGTCGAGATCGACCCGCACACCCGTGCCCTGGGTGAGGGCCGCGCTCTTCGCCGCGGCCGCCTTGATGTCGACCGCCTCCGCGTACATGGTCATCGGCAGCGGCGGTTCGTCGCTGTCCGGCTTCACCTCGTGCCAGGAGCGGAAGGTGTCCGAACCGCCCGACAGGGTGGCGACATCCGTGAAACCGCGCTGAACGAGTGCCCGATAGCCCAGGTAGCTGCGGAAGCCGACCGCGCAGTAGAGACGAACGGGCACGGACGGGTCCCAGTCTGCTGACGCCTCGCGGATGGTGCCCAGCGGCACGTTCTCGGCCCCGGGCAGGTGCCAGATGGAGAACTCTTCGGGCGTGCGCACGTCGACCAGGCGAGCGCCGGCCGTTGTTGCCGGGTAGTCCTGCGCATACCAGAGCGTGAGGTCGCCGCGGAGAACATTGCTGGCGACGAAGCCGGCCATGTTGACGGGGTCCTTGGCGGAACCGAACGGCGGAGCATACGCGAGCTCGAGTTCCTCGAGGTCGTAGACGGTCATTCCGGCCCGCAGGGCCGTGGCCATCACGTCGAGGCGCTTGTCGACGCCGTCGAAACCAGCGGCCTGCGCGCCGAGGATGCGGCCGGTATCGGGTGCGAAGAGCACCTTCAACTGCATCATGGCGGTTCCCGGGTAGTACCCGGCGTGCCCGGACGGGTGCACGTGCACGGCCCGGTATGGCAGCCCGGCCGCGAGCAGCTGGCGCTCGGTCGCACCGGTGCCGCCGGCGACCATGTCGAAGATCTTCACGATCGACGTTCCCTGGGTTGACTTGTACTCGGTGGTGCGACCGCAGATGTTCTCCGCCGCAACGCGGGCTTCGCGGTTGGCCGGGCCGGCCAGGGGTGCCAGCCACAGACCGGGGAGCACCGTGTGCGGGGTCTCCACCGAGTCACCGGCCGCCCAGATGTGCGGGTCGGAGGTCTGCATGTGGGTGTCGACCGTGATTCCGCCGCGCGGTCCGATTTCCAGCCCGGCGTCCCGGGCCAGGCTCGTGTTGGGGCGCACTCCGGCGGACAGGATGACGAGGTCGGCTTCCAGCACGGTCCCGTCGGTCAGCTCGACGTTCAGCCCGCCGCCCTTCCGGGCCGTGAAGGCTGCTGCGGCGGTGGAGAGGTGCAGGGAGATTCCCCGGCTGCGGAGATGTTGCTCCACGGGGACGGACAGCTCGTGGTCGAGCGGCGGCAGGATCTGGTCGCTCATCTCGACGACGTCCACGAGCGCGCCGCGGTGTTTGAGGTTCTCCGCCATTTCCAGGCCGATGTAGCCGGCTCCGATCACGACGGTTCGGACGGGTCCGCGGGCGCCCGTGGCGGCCTGGGTGAGTGCGGCATCCAGCTGAGCTTTAATGGAATCCATGTCGCCGATTCGACGCAGAACGTGCACTCCGGCCAGGTCGATGCCCGGCAGCGGCGGGCGCAACGGCTCGGCACCGGGGCATAATGCCAGGGCATCGTAATTCTCGACGTATTCCCGACCGCTGTCGACCTCGCGGATCGTGACGGTGCGAGCAGCCCGGTCGATCCCGGTGACCTCATGGCCGACGCGTACATCGATGTCGAGGGATTCACGCAGGCTCTCCGGAGTCTGTAGAAGAAGTCGGCTGCGATCTGCGATCACCTCGCCAACATGGTACGGCAGGCCGCAATTGGCGAACGAGACGTGGTGGCCACGTTCCAGAACTATGATTTCAGCGAATTCATCCAGACGACGGGCCCGGGCGGCGACGGATGCGCCGGCTGCGACTCCGCCAACGACGACGATTTTCATGGAGGTGCCTTTCGGTTGGCCGGGACAGCGTTCAGGCCAACCCGGCAGATACCCCTATGGGTATGCGGGGCATTCATTCGAGCGTACACCTCACGGGGTGCCTACCGTGCACGCGTGAGGGGGGAGGTCAGCCGGCGCGGGGTGGAGTAATTTGGCCGTAGCCACTCGCAGACCGGAGGACGCCAGACCATGCTTCGTACCCTCGGCGTCTTCGTCGCCCGCCACCGGTTCGCCTCGCTCCTGGTCTGGGCCTTCACGATCGCCGCGTGCGTGGCGACGGCGCTGTTCGGGGTGACCGGGGAGAGCCTGTTCCAGCGACTCTCCAGCGCCGGACCCACCGTGGCTGGGGAGGCGAGCGAGGCCGCCGACCTGCTGGCGGGCGACGACGGGACGGACACGGAGTCGTTGTCCCTGCTCATCCACGGGGTCGACCTGTCTTCTCCGGAGCTGGGCCTGGTCCTCTCCGAGGTCACGTCCGACCTGGCCGAGATCGACGAGGTCACCGGCGTCGTCAATCCACTCGCCGTCCCGCCGCTCCCGGACGGCTCGCCGAACCCGGCCGCGGTTCCTCTTCTGGCGCCCGACGGCACCGGGCTGCTGCTGAGCGTTCAGATGGAGGCGCCCGACGGTGACCTCAGTGATGAACTGCTGGGGGAGGTGGAGGACCGGTTGGTGGTGGCGGCCGACGAGGTCCGGCAGTTCGAGCCGGACGCCACTGTGGAGGTCGGTGGAACCCCGCTCCTGGTGGAATCCCTGGTGGCCGTCGCCGAGGCGGACCTGCAGAAGGGCGAGCTGATCGCGTTGCCGATCGCCCTGCTCGTGATGCTGCTCATCTTCGGTGGTTTCCTGGCGGCCGGCATTCCCCTGATCGGGGCGCTGGCGTCGATCGCCGGGGCTCTCGGGGCCCTCTACGCGTTCAGCTATCTGATGGAGATCGACACCACGGTGCTCAATGTCATCACCGTGATCGGGCTGGGACTCTCCATCGACTACGGACTGCTGATCGTCAGCCGGTTCCGGGAGGAGTTCCGGAGCCTCGTGGACCGGGTCGGCGAGCGCGACACTCCGGCGGAACGGCACGAGACGATGCTGCAGGCCGTCGGCATCACAGTCGACACGGCCGGTCGCACGGTGCTCTACTCGGGACTGACCTTCGCCATCGCGACAGCAGGTCTGCTTGTCTTCGAACCGACGATCATCCGTGCCATCGCCATCGGCGCCGTCTCCGTGGTCCTGATCGCGATCCTGACGGCGCTGGTTCTCATTCCGGCTCTGCTCGGATATTCCGGCGAGCGGCTCTTGCGGCCGGGCCTGCTGACCCGACTCCCCGGGCTCGGGGCCATCCTGACCCGCTTCGGCGACGTCGCTCCGCGGGAAGGCGTCTTCTCCAAACTGACCCGCCACGTGCAACGGGCGCCCGTGCTGGTATCGCTGGGCGGAATCGCCCTGCTCCTCCTGCTCGGCAGCCCGACGCTGAACATCAACGTTTCCAGCGGCGGCGCCGGAGCCATCCCGAAGGCCTCAACCCAGTACGGGTTCGTCACGGCGCTGAACGACCAGTTTCCCCTCGCCACGGCCCCGCTGGTGCAACTCGTCTCGGACACCGACGAGGAATCCGCCGCGGCCTGGGCCGCGGAGGTGGCGACGCTGCCGAACGTCTCGGCCGCGACACCGCCGGTCGACGTGAACGGGTACTGGGTGTCCCGCGTCGAGGTGGATCAGAACGAGGGCCCGGCTGTTGTCCGGGAGATCCGTGACGACCGCCCCGACTTTTTGCACTGGGTGGGTGGCACGGATGCCGCATCGGTCGACTACGTCGACTCGCTGGTTGCCGGCGCACCCTGGGCTGCCCTGATCATCGCCGGTGCCACGTTCCTGCTGCTCTTCCTGATGACGGGTTCCGTGGTCATCCCGCTCACCGCCCTCATGATCAGTGTGATCTCGCTCGGCGCCGCCGTGGGAATCCTGGTCTGGGGCTTTCAGGAGGGCAATCTTGCCGGGCTGCTCGACTTCGACGCCGACACGATCGCCGGGGTGGACCCGCTGGTCCTGACCCTCGTGCTCACTTTCGGGTTCGGCCTGGCCATGGACTACGAGATGTTCCTGCTCGCCCGGATCAAGGAGCACCACGAGCAGGGCGAGAGCACGCGGCTCGCGATCGAGACGGGCCTGCAGAGCTCGGGAAGGATCATTTCCTCCGCGGCCCTGATCATCGTGATCGTCTTCGCCGGGTTCGCCACCGGCAACCTGTTGCAGATGAAACAGATCGGCGTGGCCCTGGCCGTGGCCGTTCTGCTGGATGCGACCCTTGTGCGCACCATCGTGGTGCCCGCCGTGATGACCGCGCTCGAGAAGGTCCTCTGGTGGGCGCCCAGGTGGATGCATCCGATCCACGCCCGCTTCGGGATGCGGGAGTAAGGGGCTACGCCGGGGGCGCCGGTTGCACCTGTCCGGTCGGCAGGGTCGCCTCATCGAGGTCGTCGTGGTGGATCCGGTCGGCCAGCCTGCCCAGCGGCTCGCCGCTGCCGCCCCACTGCTTCGCAATGATCTCCGCGGCGATGGACACCGCCGTTTCCTCCGGAGTGCGGGAACCGAGGTCCAGCCCGATCGGGCTGTGCAACCTCGCCAGATCGGCCTCGGTCAGACCGGACTCGCGCAGCCGGCGCAGCCGGTCTTCGTGGGTGCGCCGCGAACCCATGGCACCGATATAGGCGAACGGACCACGGGTCAGAGCCACCTCGAGCAGAGGCACATCGAATTTCGGGTCGTGGGTGAGCACGCAGACGACGGTTCGCTCGTCCACCAGTCCGGCCGCGACCTGCTCCGCCAGATAGCGGTGCGGCCACCCGACGATGACCTCATCGGCTTCGGGGAACCGGGCCGGAGTGGCGAAGACCTCCCGGGCGTCGCACACCGTGACGCGATAGCCGAGGAAGGAAGCCAGCCGGGCCAGGGCGGCGGCGAAATCGATGGCGCCGAACACCAGCATCCGGGGGCGCGGGGCGTAGCTGTTGACGAAGACCCGCATCCCCTCGCCGCGTCGCTCTCCGTCCGGGCCGTAGGTGAGGGTGCTGTTGCGCCCGGCGGCGAGCAGACCGCGGGCATCGTCGCCGATGGCCCGGTTGGCCCGTTCGGAGCCCAGATCGCCGTCGGAGCCCTTCGGTCGGATGATCAGGTGCCGGCCCAGCCGACGGGGATCGGGGTGCTCGATCACGGTCGCGACCGCGACGGGAACCGAATCGGCGATGTCCTTCTCCACGCCGGCCAGCTCCGGGAAGCTCCCGCTGCTGATCGGCTCGACGAAGACGTCGAGGATGCCGCCGCAGGTCAACCCCACGGAGAAGGCGTCATCGTCGCTGATGCCGTAGCGCACGAGCACCGGCCGCCCGTCCTCGATGACCTGAGTCGCGAGATCGTAGACGGCGCCTTCCACGCATCCGCCGGAGATCGAGCCGACCACTGTCCCGTCCGCGGTGACCAGCATCGATGCTCCCGCCGGCCTGGGCGCGGACTGAAAGGTGCGCACGACGGTGGCCAGGCCGGCGACTCCGCCGGTCTGCCATCCCGTCAGCAACGGAGTCAGAACCTCACGCACAGGTGGTGACCTTTCCGGTGTCGCTCATGCGCGTTTACCGCCCGCCCGCGCGGCGCCCGATGCGATAGGCGACGAACGCGACCGCGGCGATGACGCCGAGGAGTTTGGGCAGGCTGCTGAGCTGGTCCAGGACGATACCCCGGGCCAGATCGAGGGCGTTCAGGCTGGATTCGGCTGCCGGCTGCGGTGGGCGGGACGCCGGCGCCGGCCCGCCCGACGTCGGTGCGGCGGTCGTGGGTGCCGCCGCGGACTGCGCCCGGGCGGACCCGGTCTCGGCGATCGTCTCGTCGGCCGGTTCTGCCTCCGAGTCTGATGCCGGCCCCGCGACCATGGCCTGCAGATTCTCGGCGAACAGGGTCATCATCTGGTCGGTCACACTGCCGATGATGCTGCGCCCCATCGCGGCGACCTTGCCGGAGAGAGCGACGTCGGCGCTGACCGTGCCCTGGGTCTGGCCGTCCATCTCGACGAGCGTGAGGGTGGCCGTGCCCTGCGCGGTGCCCTGACCGCGGGTCTCCTGCGCGCGTCCCTCGAACACGGCCCGATGACCGGAGGCATCACGTTCGAGTACCGTCATCTGTCCTCTGTACTGCATGGTCACCGGACCCAGCTTCACTTTCATTCCGACCTGATAGGCGTCGTCCGAAAGCTTGTTCAGCACCTGTGCCCCCGGCACACAGCCGGCGACACGTTCGAAGTCCATCAGAGTCTTCCACACCTCGTCGATCGGTGCGACGACAGAGAACGTGCTGTTGATGTCCATTATCGGGTCCTCGTATTCTCGTGTGTGTCCGAACGGCCGGCGCGAATCGCCGCCGCCACTTCTGTCAGGGCCGCGTAACTGTGCCCGCTGACGAACGCGTCCAGAAAGGGCAGCGCCGCCTGCATCCCGCCCACCACAGGCTGGTAGTCCAGGGCGACCTTCCTCGGGTTGACCCAGACGATGCGGTAGGCCAGGCGCCGCAGCCGCGCCATCTGGGTGCGCACGGTTTCCGGGTCGTCGAGGGCCCAGCCGTCGGAGATGATCACGATGACGGCGCCCCGGGCGAGACCACGTCGGCCCCAGGCATCCACGAAATGACGGATGCTCTCCGCCAGGCGTGTCCCGCCCGCCCAGTCCTCCGTGCTGGCGGCGGCCCGGGCCAGGGCCTGGTCCGGGTCGCGAACCGCGAGCTGCCGGGTCAGCCGGGTCAGTCCGGTCGAGAAGATGAACGCCTCCGCCTGGGCCCCGGCGACAGCGCCCTGCAGGAGCGACAGGAACACCCGCGTGTACGGCTCCATCGACCCGGACACGTCACACAGCAGGACCAGTCGGCGGAGTCGCCGGCGCCGGCGCGCGAAGACCAGGCGCACGGGCTCTCCGCCGGTGCGCTGCGCCGCCCTGACCGTTCGGCGCAGGTCCAACTGCGGGGTGCTCCGGGAGGTCAGCCAGGTGCGGCGGCTGACCCGTTCCGGCGTGGCGAGATGGATCCGGCGCACCAGTTGGCGCATCCGGGCGACCTCGTCCGGGGCCAGGTCGGCGAAAGACATCTGATGCAGGCGTTCTTCGGCGGCCGCCGTCATCAGGATGGACTCCCGCTCCGGGCCCTCGTCGTCGGCCGAACCGGTCCCGCCGGGGGCCAGGGCGGGCGGTGTGGGCACCAGTGCTTGTTCCGCCGAGCTCGCCGGTCGCTGATCGGCCGGGGTGGGGCGGGTACGCGGCTCGGAACCGATCGAGGGCGGGGCGTTCTGGTCGCCGCGGAGGTCGGCCGGGTCGAGGGAGCCGCCGAACACGGCGTCGAAGACAGCGTCGAACACGGGCAGCTGCTCCCGGTTCGACACGAGCACCACCCGGCACGTCCAGTACAGCGGATCGCGGCCGAGCGGCGGAACCAGCCGGAGGGCCTCCGCCAGCCGGGCAGCGTGGTCGGTCGAGCTCGGCACCCCCGCCCGGCGCAGGGCCGTGGTGAACCCGACAGCCAGGGCCGCGGGCTCCACACTGGTCCGGCCGCCGGACGTCCGGCCGGCGTTCCGGATGCCCGAGGGTGTGAGTTCAGGCATGATCGCCCCCGACCAGCCACCCTGCGCCCCGGCCGACGGCGAGGTCGAGGTCGTCCCGGTTCTTCACGACCGACCCCCAGGTGCGGTCAACGCCGCCGGCGTCGAGCTGGTCGACCCCGAGCACCGTCAGGGCCGACACCCAGTCGATGGCTTCGGCGATCCCGGGCGGCTTGGCCAGGTCCAGCGAGCGCAGCCGGGTGATCGCCGTCGCCGCCTGCAGCGCGATCGGTGCTGCGCTGTCCGGCACCCGCCGGCGCACGATCTCGGCGATCCGCTGCGGTGTCGGGTAGTCGATCCAGTGGTACAGGCATCGGCGGGTCAGGGCGTCGTGCAGGTCGCGGGTGCGGTTGGAGGTCAGGATCACGATCGGCGGATGCGTTGCCCGCACCGTGCCCAGCTCAGGGATCGTCACGGCCGCCTCGGCCAACAGTTCGAAGGTGAAGGCCTCGAATTCGGCATCCGCCCGGTCGATCTCGTCGAGGAGGAGCACCGCCGGACGCGGACCGTGGTGCTCGATCGCCTGCAGCAGGGGTCGGCGCAGCAGGTAGTCGGGACCGAACAGTTCCGTCTCGGGCAGGTCGGTATGCCGGGCCTCGGCCAGCCTGATGCCCAGAAGCTGGCGGGGGTAGTTCCACTCGTAGAGTGCTTCGCCGGCGTCGATGCCCTCATAGCACTGCAGCCGGAACAGGGGCGTGTCCAGCACCCGGGCCAGCGCCTTGGCCGCCTCGGTCTTGCCGACGCCCGGCTCGCCCTCCAGCAGGATGGGCTGCGGTAGTCGCACCGCCAGGAAGAGCGCGGTGGCCAGTCCATCGTCGGCGAGATAGTCCACCTCGTCCAGGGCGCCCCGAAGGGCAGGGACGTCGGGGAGTAACCGGCGAACGTCGTCTTCGGCTCCCGGTCGAGCCCGGCCGGTCATCGTGTTTGTCCCCACTGTCCGGGGCCGAATTCGGCGAGCGCCCGTACATCGACCGCCTTGTCGCCGTGGAGCGCGGCCGGCTCCGGCAGCAGGACCCCGTCCCCGGAGGGCAGGAGCTGTTCGGGTCTGCCCAACCGACGTGACCCTCCGGCGGCCAGGATCAGCCCGGCGGTGCAGAACTCAGGAGGCGCTGACATACCGCTCCGGACCGGCGCGGAAGCTGCGGCGGCAGGACTCCGAACAGAAATAGACGGTTCTCCCGTCGTGGGGGATCCGCAGGGTCGCCTCCGTGACGACGACAGACATCCCGCAGACCGGGTCGACGGCAACCGGGAGCGTCTTCGGGGCGGACACGGCGGGCGCCGACCGTTCGGCTCTCTCGGCGACGAGCTGGGCCAGGATGGACAGCGCGATCTCGGCGGGGGAGCGTGCGCCGAGTGGGAGCCCGGCCGGGCTGTGCACGAGCGCCCGTTGTTGCTCCGAGACGTTGAGGGAGGCCAGAACGGCCGCGCCCCGGGTGTGGCTGGCGACAAGGGCGATGTACGGCACCCTGATCTTCAGGGCTGCCTCGAGGGCGAGTTCTTCATCATGCCCGTGCGAGGCCACAATCAGCGCCGCGTCGTCCGTCTGCGGTGCGGCGTCGGTTCCCTGGGTCTGGTGCATCTCAAGGCCCAGCGGGCCGCCGAGGGCCACCAGGGCCTGCGCCACCGGGCTCGTGCCGATCACGAGCACCCGCGGCGCCGGCACCGACGGCTCGAGGAAGATGTCGACGGCTCCGCCGCTGAGGCACGGGTTGGACACCTGAACGACACCCTCCTCGTGCACGTGCGCCGGCTCGCCCGCCACCACGCGCAGCAGAAGCGGTTCCCGGGCGGCCAGGCATTTCAGCCCATATTCCCGAACCGACGCTTCCACGCAGGAACCGCCGACGAATCCCTCCAGGGTGCCGTCCTCCAGCATGAGTCCGGTGTCACCGGCGTGGGCGCTGGTCGGATGCTGGGCCCTCACCACGGTGGCGCGAACGAACGGGCTCCGGTCTGCCGTGAGTTCCCGCACCCTCGCCGCGAGGCTGTCTGCTATCCCTGACATGGCGACCGGCGGATCAGATCGGCGGTCGCGGCCGGCCCTGCATGGCCTCCCAGACCCGAGCCGGGGTGCACGGCATGTCCATGTGTGTGATGCCGAAGGGGGCCAGGGCGTCGACGACCGCGTTGACGATCGCCGGGGGCGAGCCGACGGTGGCGGACTCGCCGATCCCCTTGGCTCCGATGGGGTGGTGCGGCGAGGGGGTCACCGTGAACCCGGTTTCCCAGTCCGGCACCTCCAGGGCGGTGGGGATCAGGTAGTCCATGAAGGTTCCGCCGAGGTTGTTGCCTTCCGCGTCGAACTCGATGAACTGCATCAGGGCCATACCGACGCCGTCGGTGAGGCCGCCGTGCACCTGACCCTCGATGATCATCGGGTTGATCCGGGTGCCGCAGTCGTCGACGGCGATGAACCGCCGCACCGTGACGTGGCCGGTGCCGGGATCAACGTCGACCACGCAGATGTAGGCGCCGAAGGGGAAGGTCAGGTTCGGGGGATCGTAGGTGACCTCGGCATCCAGGTTGCCGTCGATGCCTTCCGGCAGGGTGACCGTGCCGTGCGCGCCCATCGCGATCTCGGCCATGGTCTTGCCGACGCTCGGGTCACCCTTGACGAACCAGCGCCCCTTCTCCCATTCGAGGTCCTCGGGCCGGGTTTCGAGCATCGCGGCCGCGATGAACTTCGCCTTCTCGCGCACCTTGCGGGCGACGAGAGCCACGGCCGCGCCGCTGACCGGCGTCGACCGGCTGCCGTAGGTGCCGAGCCCGAAGGGGGTCTGGTCCGTGTCGCCGTGAACGACGTCGATATCCTCCGGCGGGATGCCGAGCTCCTCGGCCACGATCTGGGCGAAGGTCGTCTCATGGCCCTGGCCCTGGCTCTGCACCGAGATGCGCACGACGGCCTTGCCGGTGGGGTGGATCCGGAGCTCGGCCCCATCGGCCATTCCCAGTCCGACGATGTCCATGTGTTTGCGGGGCCCGGCTCCCACGGTCTCGGTGAAGAACGAGATGCCGATCCCCATCAGCTCGCCGCGATCGCGCTTCTCCTGCTGTTCGCGCCGCAGTTCGTCATAACCGGCCATCTGCATCGACTTGCGCAGCGCCTGCTCGTAGTTGCCGGAGTCGTACTCCCACCCGGTCTTGTTCTTGTACGGGAACTGTTCGGGTTTGATCAGGTTCTTCAGCCGCAGCTCCGCGGGGTCCATCTCCAGCTTCCGGGCGAGCATGTCGACCAGCCGCTCGACCAGATAGACCGCCTCGGTGACCCGGAAGGAACAGGCGTAGGCGACGCCTCCCGGCGCCTTGTTCGTGTAGACGCCGGTCACCTTGCAGTGCGCGGCCTGCAGGTCGTAACTCCCGGTGAAGATGTGAAAGAAGCCCGCCGGGTACTTCGAGGGCTGCGCCGTGGCGTTGAAGGCGCCGTGGTCCGCGAGCACGGTCGAGCGCACCGCGAGGATCCGTCCATCCTTCGTGGCCGCGATCTCGCCCTGCATGATGTAGTCACGGGCGAAGGAGGTGCTCATCAGGTTCTCGGAGCGGTCCTCCATCCACTTGACCGGTCGCCCGGTCACGATCGATCCCACGACCGCGAGGATGTACCCCGGGTAGATGCCGACCTTGTTGCCGAAACCTCCGCCGATGTCCGGGGACACGATGCGGATCTTGTGCTCCGGGATGCCGGAGACGATCGCGAACAGGGTGCGGTGCGCGTGCGGAGCCTGGCTGGTCTCGTAGAGGGTCAGCGCGCCTTCGATCGGCTCGAAGTCGGCGACCGCCCCACAGGTCTCCATCGGCGCCGGGTGCACACGGGGGTAGACCATCTCCTGGGACACGACGACATCTGCTGAGGCGAACACCGCGTCGGTCTCGGCCGCGTCGCCGGCCTCCCAATCGAAGATGTGGTTGTCGGTGCGGCCCTCGATGTCGTCCCGGATGACCGGGGCGCCGGGATCCAGGGCCTTCCGCACGTCGATGACCGGCGGAAGCACGTCGTAGTCGACCTCGATGAGTTCGAGTGCGTCACGCGCGGCGTAGCGGTCCTCGGCGACCACGAAGGCGACTTCCTGGCCCTGGAAACGCACCTTGTCGGTGGCCAGCACGGCCTGCACATCGGCGGAGAGGGTCGGAGCCCAGGCAAGCTTGAGGCCGAGCAGGTCCTGGCCCGTGATCACGGCCACCACTCCCGGGTGGGCCAGCGCGGCACTCGTGTCGATCGAGACGATGCGGGCATGGGCCACGGGGGAGCGCAGGATGGCGCCGTGCAGCATTCCGGGCAGCACGATGTCGTCGACGTAATGGCCTTTGCCCCGCACGAAGCGGGGATCTTCCTTGCGCTGGATTCGGCCGTACCCGATCGGGCGGTCGTCGTCTCCGGCCGCCGGGTTCGCTGCCCGTTCCTCGATGATGGTCATGCCGTTACCTCTTCTCCGGCGTTCTCGGCCAGCTCTTCGGGCACTGCCGGGTGAGCGGCGGCCCACTGCACGGAACGCACGATCGTCGCGTAGCCGGTGCACCGGCACATCTGACCCGAGATGGCCTCGCGGATCTCTCCGTCGTCCGGATGCGGGTTCTGGTCCAGCAGGGCCCGCGCGGTGAGCATCATCCCGGGTGTGCAGAACCCGCACTGCAGGCCGTGCTCCTCCATGAACCCCTGCTGCACCGGGTCGAGCACGGCCCCGGTCGCCAGACCCTCGACCGTGGTGATGGAGTGGCCGTCGGCCATGGCCGCGAGTACCGTGCAGGATTTGACCGGCTGGCCGTCCATCAGCACGACACAGGTTCCGCAATTGGAGGTGTCGCATCCCCAGTGCGTCCCGGTCAGCCGCAGCTGGTCGCGGATGAAATGCACGAGCAACACCCTCGGTTCGATCTCCTCGGTGATGTCGGTGCCGTTGATGCTCATGCTGATCTGCATGGACTTAGCCTTCCTGTGCTTCGGCGGCGCGGGCGGCCGCGCGACGCAGCACCCGGCGGGTGAGCTCGTCGGCGAGGTGCCGCTTGTAATCGATCGGGCCCCGCTGGTCGGCGATCGGCTCGCTCGCCAGCGCGGCAAGCCGCCCTGCCTCCAGGAACAGGTCTTCCTGCGGGTGCCGGCCGCGCAACAGGTCCTCGGCCTCGGTGACCGTTCCCGCCACTCCGACGGCGGTGAGACCGATGGCGACGTCGTCCATCGTGCCGTCGGCGGCCAGGGAGATCGCCGCTCCCGCCGCCACGACGGCCCAGTCGCCGACCCTTCGTTCGACCTTCTCGTAGGCACTGCCCGAGCGCGGACGGATCGGGAAACGCACCTCACAGAGGAGTTCGTTGTGCGCCACAGCAGTCTCGTAGGCACCCCGGTGGAAGTCATCCATGCTGAGGACGCGCTCGCCGCCGGGCCCCCGGATGACCGCCTCGGCTCGCAGAACCTTGCAGACCGTGGAGAGGTCTTCGGCCGGGTCGGCCTGGCAGAGCGACCCGCCGATCGTGCCGCGGTTGCGCACGGTCGGATCCGCGATCACCCGTTCCGCATCGGCGACGATCGGGAACAGCCGGGAGATCTCCGGGGAGGCAAGAAGTGTTGCGTGGCGGGTCATCGCGCCGACTCGCAGCGTGTTGCCGTCGCGGAGCACGTAGTCCAGTTCGTAGAGCTCGTTGATGTCGATCAACCACTCTGGTCTGGCCAGACGGAGCTTCATCATCGGCAGAAGACTGTGCCCGCCCGCGACGACCCGGGACTCCGGGCCGTGGCGGTCGAGAAGGGCGAGCGCATCGTCGACAGTGCTGGCGCGCACATAATCGAAGGAAGCAGGAATCTGCACAGGGGCCTCCACCTCGAAAGGTGCCCGGCGGCAGCGACGGGCACGGAATTGGAACACATAGTGCTCCGGGCCCCTCAGCTTGTCAACGCGGATCGGCGCGGCACTGGGCATCCGACGGCCGGAACACGAAAAGGCCCCGGCGACGAATCGCCGGGGCCCTGTGCACTGTCTCAACCAGTGCTCGTCCGGTCACAATAAAACTGAAACCGGAAGTCTGTGTGTCAGCATACAGGGCAGTGATTCATTCCGCAGAGAGGTCTTCTCATGCTTCTGATCAACGCCCCCGGCATCGCCGATCCGCTGACCCGCCCATCGGGCGAGGCCGAGCCGCCGCTTCGGGTCGCTCTCGTGCAGCACCGCTGGCACGCCGACGAGGGCGCGTTGCGCGCGGAGCTGGCCGACGGCATCGGTCTGGCCGCCGCTCAGGGTGCGCGCGTCGTCTTCCTGCCCGAACTGACACTGCGCCGGTACCCTGCCCACGCGCGGGCCCAGGGGGTGCCGAAGCAGTCCGCGGAGGAGCTGTTGACCGGACCCACGTTCGCGTTCGCGGCCGAGCAGGCCCGCCTGCGCGGCATCGTCGTGCACGCCTCGCTCTTCGAGCGGCCGCGCGACGATGACGCCCCGGGGGACCCGCGCGGCTACAACACGGCCATCCTGGTGTCGCCGACCGGGCGGCTGCTCGGACGCACCCGCAAACTGCACATCCCGGTGACCGAGGGCTATTACGAGGACACCTGGTTCCGGCCGGGCCCGGCTCAGGACGCCTACCCGGTCTACGCGCCGGAGGAACTGGGCGGCGCCCGGATCGGGCTGCCCACCTGCTGGGACGAGTGGTTCCCGGAGGTGTCACGCCTGTACGGGCTCGGCGGCGCCCAACTGCTGGTCTACCCGACCGCGATCGGCTCGGAACCCGGCTTCCCGGCCTTCGACACGCAGCCGATCTGGCGGCAGGTGATCGTGGCCAACGGCATCACCAGCGGGCTGTTCATGGTCGTGCCCAATCGCCACGGCGACGAAGGCGAGCTGACCTTCTACGGATCCTCCTTCATCTCCGATCCCTACGGACGCGTTCTCGTGCAGGCTCCGCGCGACGAGTCCGCGGTGCTCGTCGCCGACCTCGACCTGGCACAGCGAGAGGAGTGGCTCACGCTGTTCCCCTTCCTCGCCACCCGCCGTCCGGACAGCTACGGGAGGCTGACCGCGCCGGTCGACCCCGCGCATCCGTTCGGTGGAACCGAACCGGAAGAGCAGTCTTGAGCTGGCGGATGCCGGCGGAGACCGCGCCGCAGGACCGGGTCTGGATGGCGTTCCCGGTGGCCGGATACACGCTCGGCACCGATGCACATTCCGCCGACGAGGCACGCCGCACCTGGTCCGCTGTCGCCCATGCCGTGCTCGACTTCGAGCCCGTCACCATGGTCGTCGACCCGGCCGAGGTGGCGACGGCCCGCCGATACCTCTCAGCGGAGATCGAGATCATCCAGGCGCCGCTCGACGATTCCTGGATGCGCGATATCGGTCCGACCTTCGTGCTGGGCGACGAGGGTCGGCTGGGGGCGGTGGACTGGACGTTCAACGGCTGGGGTGCCCAGGACTGGGCGCGCTGGGGCAAGGACGCGGAGATCGGCCGGGTCGTCACCGGTGCCGCGGGCGCGAGCGCCATCTCCTCGGTGCTCGTGAACGAGGGCGGCGGCATCCACGTCGACGGCGAAGGGACGGTGCTGGCCACCCGGACCGTGCAACTGGACCCCGGCCGCAACCCCTACGCCGACCGGGCCAGGGTCGAAGCCGAGTTCGCCCGCACTCTGGGCGCCACCAAGGTGATCTGGCTGCCCCGCGGCCTGACCCGAGACCAGCAGCGCTATGGAACCCGCGGTCACGTCGATATGGTCGCCGCCATCCCGTCACCCGGAACGGTGCTGGTCCACGCCCAGAACGACCCGGCGCACCCCGACTATGCCGTCACGCGCGAGCTCCATGCCGTGCTCGCCGGAGCGACGGATGCCGCGGACCGGACCTTCACGGTCGTCGACCTGCCCGCCCCGGCCACTCTCAGCGACCCGGACGGCTTCGTGGACTACAACTACGTCAACCACCTCGTCGTGAACGGCGGTGTGATCGCCTGCGGCTTCGGCGAAGAACGGGCCGACGAGGCTGCGCGGGAGATCCTCTCCGGGGTGTACCCGGGACGTGAAGTCGTGTCCGTCGAGGCGAGGCCGCTGTTCGCACGGGGCGGCGGCATCCACTGCGTGACGCAGCAGCAGCCATCGGCCCGGTGACGATGCGGGAGGTGGTGCGTCAACCGGTCAGCGAGTGGTGACGGTGCCCCCGAGTGACGCGACCGCCTTGAGCAGGCGGGGGCCCGTGGCGAACCAGGCCACCAGCATCACGGCCAGGGAGCCGGCGAAGATCCAAAAACCGGTCCAGCCTCCATCGCTCGAGGCGGCGTACATGTGGTTGAGGTTCCGGAGGGCGCCGGTCGCGAAGACCAGGGTGACGTGAACCACGATGAAGACCAGGAAGACGACCATCACGCCCACGTGCACGGCTCGGGTCGCGCGGAGCGGAACCAGTCGACTGAACCGGCGAGTGGTCCACAACGGTGACAACCGGATGCCGGTGGCCAGGGCGAGCGGTGCAGCCACGAACACGATGGTGAAGTAGCTCAGCGTCTGGACGGCGTTGTAATTCACCCAGCCGTCCCCGGTCGGCCATTCCAGGGAGGCGTACTGGAGGATCGCCGAGAGGGCGTTCGGGACGATGTCCCAGCTGACCGGGACGATGCGCACCCACTGGCCGGTGGCGAAGAGGAGACCATAGAACAGGAGACCGTTGAGCACCCAGAGCGCATCGAGTGCGACGTGCAACCACACGTTGATGCCCATCCGGGTGGGGGCGTTCCTGGTGCGGATGAGGCCTGTGTTGTGCCGTGTCCAGAACATGGTCGGCCGTCCGGCCGTGCGGATCTGCCAGCCGGACCGCACGATGAAGAGGATGAAGAAGGCGTTCAAGCCGTGCTGCCACGCGAGCCAGGCGGGCATACCGACGGGTGCCCATTCCGGCAGGGCCGACGTGCCCGGAAACTGGACCAGGAACGACTGCACAGCCGGCAGCGCACGAATGCCCTGAGCGGCCAGCACCGTGGCGGCCAGGGCGAAGATCGCGAGCGGGACGACCCAGGCCAGTCTGATGCCGACGGTTCGGCCTGGGCTGATCCGGCCGGGCTTCGCGGCTGTCACCGGTCGCCCCGGAGGGCGAACGCGTATTGCGGCATGGGGGTGTGTCTTTCTGGTCAGGAGTCAGTCGTCAGAGTGTCGACCCGTTCGATAGCGGCTCTGCCATCATCGACTATTTCCCTGCCGCCTGTGATCACGGGCGTCAAAAGACGCAACCTGGGCGAGCGTCGCCAGCCTGCCTGCAGGCCGACGAATCACCGTCGGCCGGTGCGGGAGAAGTGACCGAGGACTAGCTTGATGGCGTGTCCCCTCCGGTGATCGACCCACGGTCCGCCCACGCCGCCGGCGTGGAGCGTCTCCTCGCGAGCTACCGGGCGGTGCCGCGGGCGGCTTCGGTTCGGCTCGCCAAGCCCACCTCCAACCTGTTCCGGTCTCGCGCGAAGCCGAACGCCAGGGGCCTCGAGACGGCGGGGTTGAGAGGCGTCATCGCGGTCGACCCGGACGAGCGCACAGCCGACGTGGGCGGAATGTGCACGTATGAGGACCTGGTCGCGGCGACACTGCCCCACGGTTTGGCGCCACTGGTGGTGCCGCAACTGAAGACGATCACTCTGGGCGGTGCGGTCACCGGCCTGGGCATCGAGTCGACGTCCTTCCGCAACGGCCTGCCGCACGAGTCGGTGCTGGAGATGGACATCCTCACCGGGGCCGGAGAGGTGATCACGGTCTCGCCCAGTGAGAACGAAGACCTCTACCGTGCCTTCCCCAATTCCTATGGCACGCTCGGATACGCGGTACGCCTGCGGATCGAACTGGAGCCGGTCGAAACGTTCGTCGACCTCCGGCATCTGCGGTTCCACTCGATCGCCGATCTGATCGCGGCACTGGACCGCATCGCCCGGACCGGAGCCCTGGACGGTGATCGCGTGGACTACCTCGACGGGGTGGTGTTCAGCGCAGACGAGAGCTACCTGAGTGCGGGCACCCGGTCCGCGGCAGCCGGTCCGGCAAGCGACTACACCGGCCAGGAGATCTACTACCGCTCCATCCAGCACGACGAGGGCACCACACGCGACCGGCTGACGATCCACGACTACCTCTGGCGGTGGGACACCGACTGGTTCTGGTGCTCGGCGGCGTTCGGCGCACAGCGACCACGGATCCGCCGGCTCTGGCCGCGAACGCTTCGCCGCAGCAGCGTCTACGGGACGTTGATGCGGTACGAACGACGATTCCACATCGGCGATCGCATCGAACGGCTCCGCCATCGTCCGCCGCGCGAACGCGTCGTCCAGGACGTCGAGGTGCCGATCGATCGGTGTGCGGAGTTTCTGGATTGGTTCCTGGCCACCGTGCCGATCGAGCCGATCTGGCTGTGCCCGCTCCGGTTGCGCGGCGACGGCTGGCCGCTCTATCCGCTCCATCCAGACCAGACGTACATCAATGTCGGGTTTTGGTCGACGGTTCCCGTGGGACGGACCGAGGGGGAGACGAACCGGCTGATCGAACGCACCGTCAGCGAGCTCCACGGGCACAAGTCGCTGTACTCCGACTCGTATTACTCGCGGGAGGAATTCGGCGAACTGTATGGCGGAGAAGACTACCGGCGTGTGAAGGAACGGTACGATCCCGATTCACGGCTCCTCGATCTCTATGCGAAGGCGGTACAGCGACGATGACCACGTTCAAGGATCGAGTGCCGGACGCCGCGCCAGCGGCACCCAAACCGGTGACACAGGGGAAACTGACCCTCGCCGAAATCATGGAGATCCTCGCCGGGGGGCGTCTCCCACTGAGCTTCACCGCGTACGACGGCAGCTCGGCCGGTCCGCCGGACGCACCGCTCGGCCTGGAACTGAAGACCCCCCGGGGCACTACCTATCTGGCGACCGGCCGCGGCGATCTGGGCCTGGCCCGCGCCTACATCGCCGGCGACCTCGATGTTCACGGGGTTCATCCCGGCGACCCCTACGAACTCCTCCGGGCGCTCGCCGGCGAACTGGTGTTCAAGCTGCCGCCGCCGCGCGTGACCGCCAACATCATCCGCTCCATCGGCGCCCGGCACCTGCGCCCGATCGCACCGCCGGCTCAGGAAGGGGCGCCGCGCTGGCGTCGCGCCGTCGGAGGGCTCCGGCACAGCAAGACGAGGGATGCCGAGGCGATCCACCATCATTACGACGTCTCGAACGGCTTCTACGGGTGGGTGCTCGGGCCGTCGATGACCTACACCTGCGCGTGCTACCCGCGCCTCGACGCCTCATTGGACGAGGCGCAGGAGAACAAGTACCGGCTGGTGTTCGAGAAGCTGCGGCTCAGGGAAGGTGACCGGTTGCTCGACGTCGGGTGCGGCTGGGGCGGCATGGTTCGCTACGCCGCCCGCCGCGGCGTCGACGCCACCGGTGTGACACTGTCAGAGCAGCAGGCCGCGTGGGCACAGCGGGCGATCGCCGACGAAGGCCTGACCGATCTGGCCCAGGTGCGTTTCGGCGATTACCGTGACATCACTGAGACCGGATTCGACGCTGTGTCGTCGATCGGGTTGCTCGAGCACATCGGAGTGCGCAACTATCCGTCGTACTTCGGCTTCCTGCAGTCACGGCTGCGTCCCGGCGGCCTGTTGCTCAACCACTGCATCACCCGGCCGGACAACCGATCCGAGGCGTCCACCCGCGGATTCATCGACCGTTATGTGTTCCCCGACGGGGAGCTCACCGGCTCGGGCCAGATCATCAGTGCCGCCCAGGATGTCGGACTGGAGGTGCTGCACGAGGAGAACCTTCGCCAGCACTACGCGATGACGCTGCGCGACTGGTGCGCCAACCTGGTCGAGCACTGGGACGAGGCTGTCGCCGAGGTAGGACTGCAGACCGCGAAGGTGTGGGGACTGTACATGGCCGGGTCGCGGCTCGCTTTCGAGACCGGCGGCATCCAGTTGCACCAGGTGTTGGCGGTCAGGCCCGATGCCGATGGCCGCGTCAGTGATCTGCCGTTGCGGCCGTGGTGGGCATCCTGAAACCCCGGCGCGACCGGGCCTACGCGCCGGCCGTCGTACCCCGATCGCAGAGATTCCGGGCAAAAAAAATAGGCCGCACAACCGATATCAGTTGTCGCAACCTATTTCCCAGCGAGGTCCGGATTTCGCCGAACCTCTCTCTGTGGGTGGTTCGGAGTATCCATGTTGACTAGTGACTGTGGGGGAGTCGAGGACCGTAGCGCGAGAGCATTCCAGCGATTAACTCCAATAATTCCACGAGGACCACAAATCACCTGGCTCCCGTCCCGTTAGCGCGAACTGCTGCTAGCGGACGATTTCCAGACCATTCACACAATCGAGAAGGTGTTTTGGCAATAAGGGTCGCCGGCGCCAACCCGCCGCAACTGAAGCTCGGGCATGGTTTTTGTCTCCAAAGCCGGTGGCAAGAACATCGAATCCGGTAGGTGAATACGGTAGAGCAATGGGACCGTGGCGCCATCCTTGACCGGAACTATCGTGGAGTGCCTTCGGATGTGGGTGACCGAAGGAGTTGGGAGTTGCGAAGGAGTACAGGAGCCTCGCGTATTGCTCTGTGGGTGTCGCGCGAATTGGAATGACACTTCCAATTCGAGGTTGCTTGGCTCCATGGTGCGACGCCGTTACAGCTGCATAGTCGACCGGATGACGTGAAACGGGTATCGAATCGTAGGATGCATCACCCGTGAGGAGCCAATCACGCTGACGCTCGATATCTCGAATGCGCAATGCCAGTCCGCCGTCGTTGCGGGTCCTTCCAGTGCACGGCACTATGCTCAGCATCTGATCCGGATAACAGTCTCGCTTTCCCCAACGTGGGTTTTCCCATTTGAGCGGGAGTTCTACTGTCGCATCCGAAGCGTAGATGAGGATGTCCCCGCCAGCGTGGAGGATGTCCGTGGCGAGTTTGGTGTGGGTCGGTCCGATTCGCTGGCGCGGCACGATCCAGACGTGTGACAGGAGACGCGGGTCCGCTCTCGCTCCTGCCCAATGGTCCGTGTCCCAGTGTGACAGGACGATTGGCTGGTCTCTGCAGGTACAAAATGAGAGGTTAGGTGGCGTCGACGATGAGTGCTTTCCCATTCCTGCGCCGACGTCGAAGTAGATTCTTGGAGTGCCGGTTGTATCGATTAGAGCATTTGCTCCTCCTTGGCCCACATCGATCGCGAGCACCTGGGAGAGTGCCGGAACGTTTCTGAGGGCCCGCCGGATTTGGGCCTCGTTGGAGTTCGGCCAGCTTCCCATGTCGAAAATGCGCTTCAACGCAGGTCCGGCGCTGCTTTGACGGAGTCGGCTTATTTGGACCTTTTCTCCGTCTGAGTTGAAAAGGCCCTTCGAACCGGCTTCAAAGAGTAGAGCAGGGACACCGCCTGGGTTTCCAGTCTCAAATTCGAGCCAGGGAAGCTTAGGCCCCAGGATGGATCGAGACATCGTGTCTTTCGAGGGATCAATCAACTCGATTCGGACGATTGGTGCGGCGTCGAGGGGGTTCGGGCCGGATGGGCCGGATGCAAATAGTGCGCGCCAGTAGTTGTGCGCTGGCCCATCGGCATTTTCCATATTCGCAGTGAGTGCGAACACACCCGACTCAAAACCGTGCCAGTCGGCTCTGATACCGTCGAGGACTACGGTCGGCTCGGTCTCCCCGTCTGCCTCAACCTTGATCTCGGTACGCGCAAAGTACTTTGTCACTGGCGTTCGCCCTTCAGCGCACTTGGACGGCCACTCGCCGACTTATGAGGTAATCATTCTCTGTTGCGCTCGTTGGCCGGAGCAGGCGACCGCGTAATCGCCGGTTATTGAGCCAATCGGGCTTTTGACCGTGGCTTTCCGTGTCATCCTGGCTCATGCAGATCGAAGAGGCACCTTCAGCCTTCGGAGGTGGGAGTATTCGCGCTTCAGATTGACCGCGGCACCATCGATCTGGCTGCTCCCTGCCTCGAATGTAATTCTGGCCGTTTCAAAGATCTGCAGGTAGGTCTCGGCTGCCAGCGTATGGTCACCGCTCATGCAGACAGCCTGCGCATAGCGCGCCTTGATCGACAGGTAGGACGAGCCAGTCTGGCCAAATACGGCAGCGGCATCATCCACGAGCGATTCATAGAGCGCACGTGCGGCGGGCACCCGCCCCGCTCCGAGTAGCGCAGCGCCCATGTTGTGCCTGGTGCGGAGAGCTGTTGGATGAGCTGGGTGCAACACTCGCGTCTGATCAGAAATCAATTCGCCAAACATACGAACAGCCTCGACCGAACCGCCGAGCTCCATTGTCAATCGGGCAATGTTTTCTCGAGTGACGAGAACGTTTGGGGCGTCTGCACCCAAGACGCGTTCTTCAACCGGAAGGTGCGTCTGATAGAGCGCAAGTGCTTGCGCAAGGTCGACCCCTTCTGTTGCCGCTGCAAGTCCGGCTTTCGCAAGCAGTATTTCCGGGTCGTCAGCAGCCAACCTTCGGCCTTCTTCGTCTATCAGCTCACCATACTCACGCGTTGCATCTGTGAATCGACCGGCTTCCATAAAGGCGCGCGCCAAGTTTTTCCGGATCACAACCGAGTAGGAATCTTTCCGCGCCTTACTGAACATCGGCTCCGCCAGCAGCGATTCAAGCAGATCGATAGCTTCCCCCGGATGCCCAGCGTCCAATACGGCAAGGGCCTCGCAATTCCGAGTGATCAAAACCTCCCGGTCGGAGGCCCCGAGCGCGTCAGCTTGGTCCCTTACTAGGTCACGATACATAGCAACCGCGTCACCCGGACGGCCCGCATCAGAAACCATGGCAGCGATCCAGGAACGAGTGTTGAAGTCGTCCAGGCCACGTTCCCGCTCGACGAGAAGGAGCGACTCAAACAGAGCGAGTGCCCTCAGGGGATCGCCGGATGCCCTACAGCCGAACGCAAAGAAGCGAAGTACTCTGCGATCCGACTCCAATTCCAGATGCAAACGCGGTTGTGCAGCCACGCCGAGAGTGACCACCTCAGTGGCCTCTCGCGGCGAGTCCCGCAAATGTTCCATGATGATGAGTGTCGAGGCGACAAATACCTCGTCCGAAATGTCCGATTTCAAGGCAGGGATTTGGGCAAAGGCAAGAAGCAACCCGGCCGCCTGCAATCTTCCAGGAGCATCATCGTTCTCGGCCACCTCAAGCCTCCGCTGCGCATGGCTGATGAGGAGGCGCTGAATGTCTGTCTCCCTCTCCTCGCCAAGGTCATGGCTCTGCGAAGCGACGTAAAGCTGAGTTGCCTCGTTGAACTGTCGCAGATCCCCGGATTCCCGAATCCATGAAAACCGATCAACGCCTTCGGCCACGGCGCTTTGGTAATCAGTAGAGGCCAACAAACCGTCATCGGCCAAAGCCTTGGCCACTAAGGAGCTGTCCCACATTCGCCCCTTTGTCATGTCGTTTAGCAAGACAGCAGGGATACCCATAGTCGAGAAAGACAGCGCATCTTGCGTCAGCGGGGTGAACGTCTTCCACAGCGTCGTGTAGATTTCCACGATCGTAAGAGGAAGCCGCGCAATGTCCTTTTCGCTTAACTTGAAGGGAACGCCCTTCCGAGCGTTTCGTCCGTAGGCCAATAGGACCAGTTCGAGCTCGAGCGGAACCGAGTATTTTTTCAGTAAAAGGTCGCGTGTGCGAGGTTCGATGTCGGGGTAATAGAAATCCAATAGTTGCGTCAAATCATCGAGATTCAGCTGGGCCAGCGAAGCACCTGCCGGAAAGATCTCGGGCGCAGACTTGTCGTCATGTCGGATTTTCACGAGGCGTTCACCAGCAAGCCCCATTGCTGCAACGAGTTCGTCCTTCTTGCCCATCGCACCGGGCCACCCGGTAGTAATTATCATGATCGGAGCCTCGCTCCGGACAAGCATCGCAAGCAGTTCAAGCAACTGCGCGTCGGCGCTATGAACGTCCTCGATGAATAGGACAACAGGCAATTTCGGTCGGGAGATTGTTGTCAGAATCTTGAACGCATCCAAGAGGTTGTCCTTGTGCTCATGTGTGATCGCCGCTGTGCCCGCTGTGGCCTTGGACTCGTGCCGGTTCCTTGCCCCAGTTTCAAAGGCAGCTGACAGGCCGGCGTTCAGGAGCCATCCGAAGACAGGAATTGTGTTCTGGACAACACCTTCAGAAATTGAGCGGACTATCTCGGCCACGGCGTTTGACTGAGCCAAGTCAACGAGCGTTTTGTGGCCCAAGTCAGCCAATACCTCCTTGGAAATCTCACGACCCTTGCCCCAGAAACCTTTCCCGAGTTTCTCCAAGAATGGAACGAGATCCCGTTCGCGTGGGTTCGACCGGCCCCACTGGATCGTGAGATATGGTTCGTGATTCCTCAAGATTCCAAAATCCTGGACTAGGGCATCCTGCATGTACTGGGCCCGCTCAAAGCACGAAATTCCCCACCACAAGTAGTCAGGCAGGCTCCCAGAGACGTGGTTGAAATCGGGATTCACGCGCTTGCGCCGCGTATGGACCGCGCTGAGGTCGACCTTGTCATCAACGGTGTGGAGAGTGGTTGCAGGCCAGTACTTTGGCTCCGATTGCCGATTCTCCGCCAACCGGGCATAGAACTCACGAACTATTCGGGTCTTTCCCCACCCGGAGGGTGCCTCCAAGGCGACCCAGATCGGCTCCGACCTCTCGGACACTTCGTCGAACGCCATCACCAGACCCTGGACTAGGAGTTCGCGCCCCGCGCCGACGAAACTCGGTTCTGACGGAATATTGGCATTAGTCATCTAACATTTCCTCCCCAAATGCTCCGCAATTCCGGAGTCTTTCACTGAGCGCGCTTCCCCAAGCACTCATGACCATCACGAACAATCGAACGGTAGTTGATTGTCCCATTGCCTTGTGCCCACCAAGACCAGATTGCGATGGGCATCAATCAACTCAATGGCAAGTTTGATGAACGGATAGCCGGAGAGGGTGCTGCTCCGGAACTGCACTTCTGTTGCAGGCCGATGTCGTTGATTCTGCTCACACTGTTTGCGCTGGTCTTGGTGGTGCCGCTCGGATTTAACGAGACCATCTCCACCTTCGCCGCGATGTTGGTCCTGGCCGAATCTATGTTTGACCTGCTGATCCGGTATTGCGTGCACTTTTTACAAGCGTGGAGCATCCGCCATCCAAGTGCGGTAAGAATGTCAGGTGCTCAAGAAAATGACTCTCACCCAATTCAAAGGTTTTCGTAAGTTCGAAGTCAATTTCGGGGACGGCGCTCTCCTGCTCGGTCCGAACAATGCCGGCAAGAGCACGATCATAAGCGCAATCAAAATATGCAACTCCGCGGCGAAGCTGGCGATGCGCGTCGGCGCGAAAGATGTCTTTCATGACGATGGGCGGTCCATCCGTGGCTGGTCGATCTCAACGATCCCGGAGGATGGTTTTGTCGCAGACAACATTCGCCACGAGTTCGAAGACAAAGAAAGCCGACTTGAACTTGAATATAGTTCTGGAGCGAAAATCAGGCTGGTCTGGCCGACCGATGGCCTGGCCTTCTTCTGGGTCAGTTCACCCGATGGAGATGTAACGACGGCAGCGCGAGCAAAGTTGGTGTTGGAAAAGGTTGGCCTTGTTCCGACGTTGACTCCTCTGGATAGTGAGGAAAAGGCACTGACTAAGGACCACCTAGCCAAGCATGTCGAGTCCAAACTATCGAGTCGCCATTTTCGAAATTCACTTCGCCTGATAGAAGTTACAGACGCTGCTGAGTATCAGTCCCTGATCGATTTCATCCTCGAGAACACGCCGGAAATCGCTGAGCTCGTGATCGAACAGGTCTGGCGCGAAAATCCCATGATTGATCTCTACTTCCGTGACGCTGATAGCCACGTTCGGAAGGAGATTTTTTGGGCTGGTGACGGGCTACAGATTTGGCTGCAGATTCTGTACCACGTGTGGCGGAACAGATCGTCGCGTTGCATCGTCCTTGATGAACCGGATGTCTTTCTCCACCCGGACTTGCAACGGAGGCTGGTGCGCGTCCTCGAAGCCAGCGGTCTGCAGATTGTAATGTCTTCGCATGCCTCCGAGGTAGCCTCAGAGTCCGAGCAATCGAACCTCACTTGGATTGAGCGTCGCCTGAAGCGAGCTCGTCGTATCGGTACGGACACACAAATGGCTGAGTTGTCCGGAGGGCTCGGGAGCTCCTTCAACCTCTCCATCGCTCGAGCGCTGAAGGCTCGAGTTGCTCTTTTCGTGGAGGGCCAAGATATGAAGATTCTTCGCACTCTCGCTCAGCGGCTCTCTGCTGTAAATTTCGCGAGTGAGCGCAGGATCGCCGTGACGCCGATTGGCGGCTACTCCCACTGGCCCAGTGTGGAATCGTTCGGCTGGCTCAAACGTCAGTTCCTGGGCGACGATGTCCACGTCGCGGTCCTCCTAGATCGCGACTTTCGTAGCCTTGCCGATGTCATCTCCCTCGAAGAACGTATGGCCGCCAGTGCAGTGTCCGCGCACGTTTGGCGTCGAAAGGAATTGGAAAGCTATCTTCTCGTCCCCACAGCGCTTGCACGCGTTTCCGGTGTTCCGGAGGAAGTGATGCAAGGAATACTTATGGAGTCCACGATGCGACTTCAGGGGCACGTCCGCGCACAGGTCAATAAAGTAGCGATCGAAGTCCGTGAAAGTGGCGTGCGTGTGGAAGAAGCCATCCAAACATCCAATGAGTTGTTCGACGCGTCTTGGGCGACGCTCGATGGACAACTTGCCTGCGTGCCGGCGAAAGATGTTCTGGGGGACGTCAATTCGCGTGTGCTCAGAGAAGGCGGGCGCACATTTAGCGCTCGCAAACTGGCGGAGAACATACGACTTGACGAAATCGATCCTGAAATGGCGAATTTTCTGCTCACCGTGGAATCTCATCTCGAGTAGTGGCGCAATCCCGGGTTAGAGACACTGCGGCGAACTGTGCCGGGCCGGGCGTATTGCCGGTTCGGTTGAAGTCCCGCCCTTTTCTCCGCCCCTAACCAAGCATTCCAGCATCGTGTACCGGCTCCGGACGAAGGGATTGGCTTCTGTGATCTTTCCCCTCGGCCCGGATAACAAGGTCGATGTCTTCGCTCATCCTGCGCATCGGTAGCCGCCCCCAGGCCGAGGGACCGTGCACGCAGCGGAGGAGCCGGCGATCGAGGTCGAGTCGGTAACGCCTGGCTGCCTGCGTTGTCACGAGCTAGCACCCAGTTGCGTTGTTGAATAGAAAACCCACGGCGCGCTCCCGTTGCGGTCGACGACGCGTTGGCTTGTCTTACTCATCCACGGCGGGCGGGAAGCCGTTCGGAACGGCATCGATGGCCCGTATCGTGCTGGACAGCTGCCAGTAGTGCTCAAGGAAGTCCACCTCATCGGCAGAGGGATGCATCAGCCAATAGCCTCGTGCGCCCACGGTGCAGTCGACGATCTCGAGGATCGGACGGGTGCGGTCGTTGACAGTCGGGCTCGCACCGCGGCCGGGAATCCGCGTCACGGTCATCGCGTCAAGGTTGAACCGGTACGTTGAGCCGACCGTGGTCACGATCCAACATCCGCCTTCATCTCCAGTCAAAACGTTCTTCATCGCCGGGTCCTTTCCTTGCATGATTTGATGCGCTGCAGTCCCGAGCCGGCGGCTCATGGCCCCGTGTGCGCCTTGGCCGCTGACAACGGCGATCGGTTGCACCGCCATCGCGTCGATCCGTGTGACGGTCGTAGAAATGCGGGTTGTCGCCCACGCCGGGTTTCCCGTTGTTGCTCCGCCTCCACCTACGCGCAGCAGTAGGCGTAGCCCAGTGAACGGCCAATAAACGTTGTTCTCGCTCAAGCCGACCGCACAGTAGGGCGAACGACGGTCGATCACCAACCGTGGCCTATTGACAATCGGAGCGCGGGGCCGGTGACGGGTGCATCGGGGGTTTGGAAGGTCTATGGGCCAATGAGGGTCGGGTTTGCCCGGTCCTCGGGAGCGAGAGCATGGCAGGCCGTGCCGACGGTCGATCCAAGCAAGTTCGCTAAGAGGGACCAGGTCTCCAATGAGGTCAATCCTGAGCCTGATTGGAGCGATCTACCGATCGGGCGGGCACGGGGTCGATGCGGAGTACTGTACTGGAACGTTGCCAAAAGTACTCAACGGTCTCAATATCGGAGCTTTCGGGATTCAGGAGCCAGTAGCCGAGCTTCCCGACCCGGCACTGGACGATCTCACGGAGCGGTCGAGTGGGCCCATTTTGCACGGGGCCGGACGTGGGATTGGAAAAACGAAACCTGTCGATGGTCATAACGTCCAGGTCGATCCGGTAGGTCGAATCCTCCGTCGTGATGAGCCAGCATCCGCCTTCGATTCCCCACAGGAAATCCGGTCCCGCCGCCGGGCAGTCTCCTGCCGTGCCTTCAGCCATGCCACATTCCTTTCTCGGCCCTGGTATCCCTGCCAGACCTCGTCGGCCTTCTGAAGTTCGGCGCCACGAACATTGCTGGTTTCGATCCGCCAGCTCAGCGACAGACTCGGCGAGTGTTCGAGGACGCGGGCGATCTAGGACGTGATCACCCTGCACGTGGCCTATCGCCTCGCGCGCTGGAAGTCCCCGCGGTCCTTCCCAGTCGCGGACAAGGTCGCCAAATTCGGTGACGAGCGATTCATTGCCCACCCCAGGCCCGATATAGGTGATGCTGACAACGTTGGTGGTGATCCGAGTCGTGAACGCCACGCGGGCGAGGGCCAAGTCGACGAGGAAGATTGCGGGGCTCCCGACGGTCAGAGACACGATTCGCAGGAGCCGAAGTGCGTCCCCGTCCCGGCGCATCGGATTCGGGTCCGCGGAACTGACCGCTGGCTGACGAGTGAGTGTCGAGTTGTCTAAGTCCACTTCGTAGATGGTGGTCGACACAGTTCTGACCGCCCAACGTCCCCGGTCCACGCCGATCAAGGTCCTCATTGTTGCCCTTTCCGTAGCGGTGATTTCTCGGGCCAGGAGTGTCCCCTTTGCTTCCCAAGTGTCGGCGGGGACGACCAGTAGTGGCGCAAACCTATCGGGCCTGTATCTCGGTCGTTGTCGTGCAGGACGACAACCTGGCCCGGCGTCGTGAATGCCGCGCATAGGAGTTCCGATATCGCACGCCGTGCGAGTCGGAAAGGCATCATGTGCCCGTCAACCGCAGTTCAGGAACTGCATCAGTTCTATGCCGCGTTGAGTAAACGCGGCCCACGGTCGCTCACCGGTGACCAGGCGCAATCGCTTCTCTTCTACCGCACGGACCTAAACGTGTTCGCAGACCCCCTCGCCTTTACTGGGACTCACGAGCGCGTAGCGCGCTGGGTGCTGAACGCCCACGCTCTGGATGCAGTCGTGGCCCGGGTGCATCGCATGCCGCGGCAGAACAGCCGTGCGCGAGAGAGAATCTTCGATGAGGAATGGCGTCTGGCGGGCTGGGTGACGGACGAGCGCACGGCTATCCTTTCTGGAAGTCGCTGCGCGTATCAGGCCGAGCGCCTGCTCTGCGTTCAGGGATTCAGCCTCCGACCTCGCGATGAAAGCTGGGATGCGCAATTCCGCAGCTACCGGGCATTCACAGACTCTCACCGCCGTGCGCCACGAGGTCGAAGCGCGGACAAAGTCGAGGGTCGTCTCGCTGGTTGGGCCGCCAAACAGCGCAGGCACTACTGGGACGGATCATTACTCGTGGGTCGCGAACAGAGGCTTAGCGCGCTCGATTTCTGGGCGTGGGGCAGCGGCCCGCGAACGCGAACAACGGTCGATGGATCGACGGTGGCCTGACGCCGGCGCGAGTGCGAAGACAAAGTCCCGATCGCATCTCGCGTCAACGATCGCGGCTTGGTCGCGACACGCCTTGGTCAGCATCGGATCTCGGTCGGGCGCCCATCGGCCAAGATCGCGAGGACATCATCGTCGAGCCTTACCTGCCACGATCGGGGCCGGGCCACGAGTGGGTAGCCCTTGCCGAGGGCGCGGAGGATCCGGTCGGCCGTGTGACCCGCGGAGATCTCCCGGCATTCCTCAAAATCCGAAAGCCCGGTAAGAGAAGTTCCGGTGAGCTCCGCCAAGCACTCCGGCCAGGTACGCATCGGCACGAGCGCTGCGCAGGTCATCCACGAACATGCAATCTTCCACCTCGCCCCCGGTGCGTAGCGCCGTCAGCCTCCAAGGTGGTCCCCAGGAGCCCGGGGCTCGGCGGACTCCGCGTCGACACGCGCACGCCATTGCAGGAGCCGACGAACGTGAAGTGCCACGGTCGCTTCGAGATCGCCCTCGACATTGAACGTTAGAGCGGTCAACTGAAACGGGATGCCGACCAGCGCGACAGCGACGCATCCGACAAGTTCGGGCACAAGAGTGCCCACGAAGAGTGTCTGATCGACGATCGAGATGCGATCGCCGGGGACTCGTTGCTTTATTTCATCAACTAATGCTCTGGCCTTGGGCAGCCACGCGTCCGCTTCCGCACGGGTGCGGTAGGCCTTCGGCGGCCAGGGGGAGTCGTCACTCATGGTCCGGGACGCCTGTTGGGCCAGACTGCCCATCGGCTCTCCAGCAGATTGGTTCTATCAATCGCGCAGTTCCTCCTGTCGTGGCCCTGGAAAAAATGGTCCGGTCAGAGGGAGGGTAGAAGAGCCTGGCATCCGTTAGTTGTCGTGCAGGCAGACAACTTCGAGAAGCGCTTCGATTGCGGATCCTCTCACGCTTTCGCTGCCCTAGTCTGCGGCAACAGAATCACGGCTGACGCCATCATGGCCAACGACGATGCCAATCGAGTCCATCGACTGACCTTGTGGTCCCCGATCGTCGCAGACGAGACCACAGGGCGCACGATGATCCCCAAGCGGTGCCTTGAGAGAGCCGGCTATTGCGCCAGCCCCGCCAAGGCACCGCTCGTGGGGGACGCGAGTTGGCGGCTCTCGGACGGCCCCAGCGGAGCGCTCACGTGTCCGTGGACCGTGGACCCGACTTGGGACCGAGAGAGCTCAGCGCGACGGCCTACCGACTCACCGCCCGGCGAACAGATCGGCTTCCAAGTAGATGGTGCTCTGGGGGATACCCGGCCTCGGGTGTAGATCCGCCAGCGCAATGGACTCTGCGTAACGCTGTGCCCGCGTCACCACGAAGGCCACTGCCGTTTCCTTAGCTTCGAAGTACTTGTGGAACGACGACTCCGAGATCTGCCCGGTGCTCCCATAGGCTCGCCAGATCTCATCAGGGCTACCCAGAACGGTTTCACCGATCGTAAATTCCCCGATGATGCGGCTGATCGGGGCTGTCGCGTAGATCACAATCCGCTTGATGTCCGGTGCCAGTCGGCGCTTCCGGAATTCGGCGCCCTTGGTTCCATCGAGAATCCCGTTCGCGTAGCCGGGATGGATGGGCATCAGTGCCACCCGTTCGCCGGCAACGCCGATAGCTGGCTGTTCGGCGCGGTTTTCGAAATCTGACATGATTGTTTCCTTACTTCTGGGGGGTGAGGCAAGAGCCAATTGACTCAGACGCTCGTGTATATGCGGCGGAAACGAACCCTGCCGAGGGGGTCGGCGACATCAACGGAAATCCACATTGCCGACAGCGACTTCCGGGACTTTTTTGGTGTCGGGGCCTGTTTAGGGCTCCCGCGTCCGCACGACAAAGTCGTGGACTCCCCGCCGGTCAGAAACCAGACATGCGGTGTTGAAAACGATGCCGGTCCGTCCGGCCTGTTTCACCTCGAACGCCGTCGAACGGCACCGATGAATCTTCCACGATCTCGGGGCGAGCGGAGTCGCACCTCGCAGAACTCCACGGTGCGCCATCGAAAGTAGGCAAGACCCACCGGGCCCGACAGGCACTTGCCGAAGATGACGCGTCTCATAACTGACAACATGTACGCGGATTCCTCCGGCGGTTACGAGGCCTAGTTATGAGAGTCGCGCGCCCAATATTCTCGTCGGCAATCTGAGTTCACATGAGACGTCTGATATCCCTAGGGTTGCGAGACCCCGGCATTTTACGGAAAGCGGATCCCCCGGAGACGCCTGGTCGAACATGTATATTTTTGGTCGACGTCTGGACTGAGATCGACGTCTGGACCGAGTTCGGCCTCTCCAGTCGCTGTGCCGACGCGGCGACAGCGCTGGAAACCTCGCCCTGTACCGCGGCTGGCAGCTGCTCCCCGGCTAAGACGCTCGGGCGTTCGGGCTCCACGGCTCTGGCGATGTGCTGGCCGCGGCCGGCGTCTACGCGGCCCGCAAAGAGGACGACGAGTGGAAGATCTCGTTCACGATCATCACGCGCGCATCACGGGACGCGTCCGGAGAGATCCACGACCGCATGCCCGTGTTCTTGACCCCGGACGTGTGGGACCAATGGTTGCGCCCGGAGACGATCAGCGACAAAGAGCAGGCCCTCTCGATGCTTGATCGCAGCTCCGTTGCGATCGCCGAGACCGTAACGGCGCACCCGGTGTCCCGGACAGTCAACAATGTCCGCACTCTCGACAGCGAGGACGAACGGCTGATCGAAAAGATCACACTTGCTTTGTAGATGGCGAGCTTTCGCACAAGGCACCCGGCTACCAGCTGCGAGCATCGCGATTCAACGGGCCGCGTGCAAAGGAGTTCGCCGCTGGGACGCGGGACTCCGGATGGACGTTCCCGAGGACAGACACCGGGGACTTAACCACGCCGAGAACACCTGCTGATCTGGGTCTTGGCTCTGAACGTCGGTGCTCCTCGGTAGGCTCGGATTCAAGTAATCCGGGGGGATCTCGGGTGGGGGAGTGCTGACGATGACACGTTTTCTTACTTCTTGCGGGATGGCGTGAACGCGTCGTGCTCGGCCAGGGCTGATCGTCAGACCCCTCGTCGAACCCCAGTGCCGTTACGTTGTGTGCCCACGACGTTTTCATTGCCTGGTCGCTCATGACTGGTGAAGCTGTCCTCGAGACCGTTCCCACCCGGCGTGCGGATCGCGTTGCTGTCGGGGAGAGCGCGGACCCGGGGCTGTGGGGAAAACTCGATGGCGGCGGGGGCCGGTATCCGCTTCTCTGCCACCTGTTGGACACGTCGGCGGCCGCCTTCGTGCTCTGGGACACGTGGCTGCGCCCAGGCCTCCGCGATCTGATCACCGCCGCCGTAGCGCCGGGCGATGAGGCATCCGCCCGCGCCATCTTCGCGGCCGTCGCCGGCCTGCACGATGTGGGCAAGGCCAACAAGATCTTCCAGGGGCAGCTCTATTCCCATTACCTGAACGCGCCCGTCCACGGGATCGTCGCCGAACTCGCCAGCGCGGGATTCGATGTCACGACTCCGGCCAGCGACGTTCCCGGACAGAGCGTCCCGCCCGTCTACAAGACGGTCCTGCGACGCCATGAAGCCGTGAGCCTGTTCGTTCGCACCGGAATCTGGCCTCGAGGGTCTGACCCCGTCGTCGGCGCCTGGGCATCCGTCGTGGTGGGCGGTCATCACGGCCGATTCCACCCGCGATTCGACACTGAAACCCGAGCCGCAAACTGCCCGACCACCACCGCCTATCTCAACACCCTCACCGAAGCCGAGTGGGGAAGCCAGCAGCGCGCCCATGAGGCCGCCGTGCTGAAGGCATGCAGCGTCGACCGCGAACAGCTTGACGCGCCGCTCTCCGGCGACAAGACCACGACCGCGATCCTCCTCCTGACCGGCATGGTCATGCTCGCCGACTGGCTCGCCTCAAGCACGGATTCCGTCGCGCACGGACACAGCCTCACGCTTGATCCCGCATCTGACCCCGCCGCCTGGACGAACGCCCGGCGCGCTGACTACTTCGAGCACTCCGTCCCGCAGACGCTGGGCATCTACGAGGATCTCGCAGACCCGATCCACGCGATCATGGGTGATTTCGCCGACTCTCCGTCACCCCTGCAAGCTATCGCGCCCACAATCGGCCGCGGCCTCTGGATCGCGACCGAGACCACCGGCTCCGGGAAGACCGAAGCCGCCATGCTGCGTCACACCGCCGTGACCGGCGAAGGCTTGCTCTTCGCCCTGCCGACCCGGGCCACCACCGACGCCATGTTCGAGCGCATCACCGGCTACTACTCCTCGTCGACCAACGCTGCCGCGCTGCTGCACGCTCACCGCAGCCTGAACAGCTTCTACACGAACGCGGCTCAGCCCGGAGACGGACTCCACTCGACACCATGGCTGGCCGATGCGCGCAACGCTCTGTTTGCCCCCGTCAGCGTCGGCACCTGTGACCAGGTCCTGCTGGGGGCACTGCGCCAGAAGAACACTCCGGTGCGGCTGCTCGCTCTCGCGAACCGGCACATCGTCATCGACGAGGTCCACAGCTTCGACCACTACCAGGCAGTGCTGCTGGAAGAGCTTCTGGCATGGTGGGGCGAAACCGACACCCGCGTCACCCTGCTCTCGGCCTCGCTGCCGACCTCGGTTGCCCTCCGGTACGCGCAGTCCTACGGCGGCCCTGACGTTGACGTCACGCCCCAGTACCCCGGCCACATCAGCGTCACCGCGTCCGGCGCCACCAGCGCGCCCGTCACGTCACAGCGCAGCTACTCGCTGCGGGTCCACCTGCACGAAGCGCCGGCGGCCACGCTGATCGACGTCCACCTGGAACGGGCCCTGGCGTATCGACGGCAGTCTGCTGATTCGCGTATCGCCATCGTGGTCAACCAGGTGCAGCGCGCCATCGACATCGCCCGGCGACTCACGGAAGCCGGTGAGCGCGTCATCGTGCTGCACTCGCGCATGGCCGCCGGACACCGCGCCGCGGTGACCCGTGAGCTGCACGAGGTAGCCGGCAAGACGAGCGGAGAGCGCGGCGTGATCGTCGTGGGCACCCAGATCATCGAATCGTCTCTGGACCTCGATTTCGACCACATGCTGACCGACCTCGCCCCGGCCCCCGCTCTCATCCAGCGCGCCGGCCGCCTCTGGCGCTCCACCGCTGTCGTGGACGGCGTGTGGGCCCCCCACCGCTTCCCGCGCCCGACGGTCGTGCCGACCCTCGACGTGATCATCCCCGTCAAGAGCGCCGGAGTGCTCGACCCACGCTCAGCGCTTCCTTATCTGCCCGGCGAACTTCGCCGCACGACGGAGGCCCTGCGCCGCGACGCGCGCGACTCTCGGGTCATCGCCATCCCGGCCGACGTGCAGCAGCTCGTCGACGCGGCCGCGTTCGATCCCCGGAACGCCGACCTCACGGACGCCAGCGACGAACTCGAGCTCATCGACGCCGTGACCAAGCTGCGGGCCGCTGAGCGCGCCGTGGTCCCGTTCCATCATGACCACGCTGACGACACGATCCTCAGCCGCGAGACGACGCATCGCGAACTGTCCGCCGTCACCGAGCCGGACGAGCTGGCCGAGCACAGCACGCGGCACATCGAGCGCCCCACCGTTGACTGTTTCATCGTCGCGCCCGAGGGCTCGTCGAAGTGGGTCTGGCGGGCAGCGGTCGAGACAGCCCTGCACTCGCGCAATCCCCACGTCGTGCGGGCTGTTCTGGGCCTGACCTTCCCGGTGGCCTCGAGCAGCATCTCAGCGAAAAAGGGCATCGAACGAATCCCCGGATTCGATCTCGACGACGAGCAGGGCATGCGCAAGCGCGGACCCATGCAGCGAAAGCTGGTGCCCGTGCGACTCGTCAACGGCGCCGTCTACGACGACCTTCTCGGCGTGCGCTTCCGATGACCACGACGACTTCCCCAGAAACGACTCACGAACCATTCAGCGATCGGAGCAAGACGATTACACAACAGGGAAACATCCGCGAACTGGCCTGGCTGCCAGTCATCGACGCATCGGGCCGCCGGCTGGTCGGACTCGACGAGCTGTTCACCCAGGCTCACCTCATCGAGCGCATCGACGTACGCGCCCCCATCGAGAAAGCGGGCGTGCTGCGGTTCCTCACGACGGTCACCGCGCTGATCGCTCGAGCACAGGGCATCACGAAGCGAAGCGCCGAAGCCGTGGCAACCGATGGTTTCGACCCGGTCGCAATCAAGCAGGCCCTCGACGCCATCGACGATCGCCTGTGGCTGATCCACGAGGAGACGCCGTTCATGCAGGAGGGCCGCTACGCGGCAGCAACGTCCGCCGTGAAGACGGCAGCCAGCATCCGTTCGACCTCGCCCGGAGACTCGACCAAAGCCTGGTGGGGGCGACCCGGCGACGGATTCGCCACCGGCCACGTCGCCTTCATCGACGCACCTGCCGTGCTGATGGGCTTCTGGTTCTACTCGCTCAACAACAACAGCGCCGTCATCCTCGACGGGGTTCCCCTGCCCATGCAGGGTTCCGCCGCGGGCAAGGTCAAGGCCGCCGGCGTCCGTCTCTGGAAGGTCGGCGAGAACCTGGCCGCGACGCTCCTGATGAACACGCCCCAGCAATGGGTCATGGGTGTTGAGCTTCCTGCCTGGGCGCAGACCTTGCAGGGCTCCGGCCAGGGTGACGCCATCGTGGCCGCCACGATCACCGGCAACGCAACACTGTTGCTGCCGAAAGAGATCGACGGCGAGATCATCTTCACCGGAGCGCAGACCGGAAGCGTGCTGCGCCGAGGAATCCCTCCGACTGAGGAAGACCACGCTGCGCTCAAGGCCACGAAGATCCACAACAAGGCTGCGATCGCCTCCAACCGCACGCTCGCTGACGGTGAGCTGCCCACCCCGCTGGAAGACGTGCCAGTGCTCGCGGTCGACGCCTTGAAAGCCTCGCTCGTGGATGCCTGGCGGAACGACCCTCAGATCGTCCTGAAGAAGCAGGACCCGAAGAAGAAGGGTCACCAGAAGGACGAGGACATCCGGGCACTCAACGACGTCCACGCGGGAACGAGCCTCCTGCACAACCTGCGCACCTGGTACCTGCGGGCCTTCAACCCCGACGTCCCGGGTCAGGCCAGCCTCCTCGTGCGCGATGAGTTCACCGTCGAGCTGTTCTCGATCCAGATGGCCCAGAAGGGTTCCTACGGCGAACTGACCGGAGCCTCATGGCTGTCGATGCCGCCAGGAACCGTAGGTGGATCGCCCGAGGTACAGGCTGCGCTGACGAAGTTCGCCGACTACGCCTACGAGCGAGTGCGCGGCGCGCTCTACACCGCCGTGCGCACCGTGCTCCGCGACGACGGACCCGTCAACGCCACCCATGACGATGCACTGAGTCGGTTCAGCTTCCTGGCCGACGGGGTCGTGACCGAGGTCATCGCGGTGTCGCTTCGCGGTGAGGCGTTCACGAGCGCGCATGTGAAGTCGTGGACCAAAGCGGCGATCACGGCCTTCGACGAAGCCATCGAGCCCTATGCCAGCGCACGCCGGCTGCCCGACATCGCCGCCGCCCGCGACCGACTCATCCACACCCTCCAGAAAACCGAAAGTGAGAAGTAACCGTGAGCCTGCCTCCTGAACTACAAGCCTTCACCGGCCGTCTGCTCGCCGTGCGGAATACGCAAAACTCGTTGGCCTCTGACGTGTCCCGCGGGATCTCCGAAGTCACGGAGCACTACGCCTTCCCGTACACCGTGCCCGCCACGGCGGACCTGCATCGTCCGGAGATGATCACCGGTGCCACGCGGGCCCTGGGGATGATCGCCAAGTACAAGCGCACCCCGAACAGCGCGCTCCCGCTGGGTCGGAATTTCGCCAGTATTCCGGGCGTGACTCCCGGCCCGAAAGACGGCGTCAGTGAACGCCTGTCACTCGTCGTCGACCTCGACATCGAACAGGCCGCCCAGATCATCGAGGGCCTCGTCGGCCGTGCCAATGCCGTCAACTTCTACGCGCTCGTCGAACTGCTCACGTTCTGGGACACCGGTGACCTCGAGCGCGACCTGAAGACCCGCTCCCGACTCGTCTACGACTTCTACTCCCGCCCCGATCACACGACAAAGAAAGCCAGCTGACCATGACTGAGAACAACTTCCTGACGATCCACTCGCTGACCGCGCTGCCCTGGCACAACCTCAACCGCGACGACCGTGGACTGCCCAAGCAGGTCCGCGAGGGCGGAAAGACCCGGGGCCGGCTCAGCGCCCAGTCGCTCAAGCGTGCCATCCGCGTCGCCTACGAGCTCGGCTCCCACACCGATGGCACGAACTCCCTGCGATCGCGTGACCTGCACGACGAGATCGTGCGCCGGGCCGCCGTCATCGCTGCCACGAACCAGGTCGATTTCGACGAGAAGGCCGCCCTGAAGATCGCCGTCAAGATCGTGAAGTCCCTGACGTCCAGCGACAAGGACGCTGTCGAGCCGAGCGAATCCGCTGGCCCCGCGAAGGAAGACTCCAAGGACACCGTGACGTGGCTCTCCGGTGACGAGATCGACGCACTCGCCGGCGCGCTGGCCAGCACCGGCGGCACGCTCAAGGTCGCCGACTTCGTCCAGAGCCAGACCGGGAGCCTGAGCATCGCCGCGTTCGGCCGCATGTTCGCCGCCCAGAACGACCTCCAGACCGAAGCCGGCATCGCCGTCGGCCCCGCAACCACCACGCACCCGATCATGATCGAGGTCGACTACTTCACCACCGTCGATGACCTGCCGCGGGAGAACGACCGCGGCGCCGGTCACCTCGGTCAGGCCTTCTACACGTCGGGTGTCTACTACCGCTCCGTGACGATCGACAAGAAGCAGCTGCGCGACTCCTGGACCGGCTGGGACAGCCCGGATGCTGCCTCGCGCCTCGAGCTGCTGGTGCGATCAATCGTCACCGCTCTCCCGAGTGGCAAGGACAACTCCTCCGCGCCGAACACGCGGCCTGCATTGATCCTCGCGGAGACGCAGGCGCACCGCACGGCGTACGAGTTCCACGAACCGGTCAAGGCCGACGCTGACGGCGGTTACCTCGCCGGATCCATCAAGCGCCTGATCGAGCAGGCCGACCAGGCACGCACCTTCGATCCGAGTGAGTTCGGTGACACGTTCATCTCGGGCACGTCGGCCGACACGGGTCTCGCGATCCGCTTCGATCACACCACGGTCAACCTGCCCGAGCTCGCGGAGCAGATCGTCGAATGGCTCCGGCGGTGACGCAGAGCCTGAATAGAACCAGTCTGCTGCTTCGATTTGCAGGTCCCCAGCAGTCCTGGGGATCGACCGAGCTCTCCGACCGGAACTCCGAACCGCTGCCCACCAGGTCTGGTGTCGTCGGCATGCTCGCGGCCGCGCTCGGAGCACCGCGCGGCGACTGGCCGGCTTGGCTCTGGGCCACCGACATCTGGGCGAGGGTCGACCGCAAGGGCGGCCTCAGCTCGGACTTCCACACCGTGGGTCTGGCTGCCAAAAGCGTGCAGGACGTCCGCACTAGGCACCGCCAAGTCACCGGCGGACGCGGCAAGGCTGACTTCATCGTGCCCAAGGGTAGTGGGGCCGGGTGGGCAGTGGGTGGCGGCAGGATGGTCACCAACCGGCAGTACCTCGCGGATGCTGAGTTCCTCGTGGCCATCAGCCACGACGATGCTGATCGTGTCGCCGAGCTGGCGCACGCCGCGCGCAATCCCGTCTTCATGACGTACTTGGGCCGCAAGGCTTTCGCTCCCACGTTCCCGTTCCATCTCGGCGTGCGTGAGGGCGATCCCCGAGCGATCCTGACTGTTCTGCCGACGCGGGCGGAAAAAGACTCACAGCTGTCGCTTCACCACCTCCTCGGCGATCAGAACTACGCAGTGGACACAGTGCAACCGCCGACCATGACCACGCTTGAAGGGTGGACCGTATGAACCACATGACCCTGATCGCCGCACCTACCGTGCGCGTGAAGAGTTGGACCGATCACGGCGAGCTGCATCGCCTGGTGATGGGGCTGTTCCAGTCGGCGAATCTCCCCGGAGAAGCCAACGAAAAGCGGGCCACGAGCAACATCCTGTTCCGCGTTGACGAAGCGTCAACCGGGAAGGTGCTGCTGATCCGTTCGGACATTGCGCCGACCAATCTGCCGCGAGGCGCGCAGACCAAGGCGGTGCCCCAGCAGGTGCTCGAGGCGGGGGAAGCCATCCGCTTCCGTCTGACGGCTAACGCGATCCGTCGGTCCCGGCCGGCAACTCCTGAGATCAAGCGCGGCGTCGGGATCTCGCCCGTCGAGGATGTCGCTGAGTGGGTGACGAACAAGCTGGCCGGCGCCGTCGAGGACGTGACGATCTTCAATCACGACCGCAGCGTCGTGACGAGCGGCAAGTCAGCGCTCCAGCTCGACGTCGTCGACGGCTACGGCCTGGTTCACGATGCAGACGCGTTGCAGCTCCTGTTGCAGACGGGGGTCGGTCGGTCCAAGGCCTTCGGCTGCGGGTTGCTGACAGTGGCACGGGCATAAAGGCTGTGTTTCCCGCCTGCGCGGGGGTGTTCCCTTGAAAAGCAGGAACTCGTCGTATTCGGCGGCCTGTTCCTCGCGCAGGCGGGGGTGTTCCCGAGGCTTGACTGTGGTGTCGCCATGAATCCAGCTCTTCCCCGCGCAGGCGGGGGTGTTCCTCTGACCGCTGATCCTGAGCTGCGTTTCACACGCTTTTCCCCGCACACGGGGGTGTTCCCGCGGGTTTCGCCCGTGGCTTGGGTACGGTTCCCACTTCCCCGCACACGCGGGGGTGTTCCCATGGAACTCAGAATCGAACAGCTGTGATTGCCCTCTTCCCCGCACACGCGGGGGTGTTCCCTGGGCTGATTGCTACCGCAGCGAACAGACAGGCTCTTCCCCGCGCACGCGGGGGTGTTCCCTTGTGGCGGCGGATGCTGGCTTCGCTTGCGCCCTCTTCCCCGCGCAGGCGGGGGGTGTTCCTCAGAGGCCAAGCCTCATGCACCTATGCTGACCCTCTTCCCCGTGAATGCGGGGGTGTTCCCCGCGAAGTCCGCATCGAGCGTGCCTACTCACACTCTTCCCCTCGTATGTGGGGGTGTTCCTGGCTGGCACGTTCACTTGCACGCGCTCGTGGTCTCTTCCCCGCGCAGGCGGGGGTGTTCCTGGGAAGAATATCTACAGTTACCGGCGCGTGTACTCTGCCCCGTCAACGCGGGGGTGTTCCTGGCTGGCACCCGCATTTTCACCCGATAATCTCCTCTTCCCCGTGAATACGGGGGTGCTCCCATCGTGGAGAACATCAACTCCACCAGCTCACACCCTTCCCCGCGCAGGCGGGGGTGTTCCCATCGGAGAGGGCAAAGCAACAGCCACCGAGATCCCTTCCCCGCCCACGCGGGGGTGTTCCCGTGATCTTGATTGCTGCGAGCACCGCACCGATCTTCTCCCCGCGTAGGCGGGGGTGGTCCCTGGCTGGCCGTTGCGCCCGATCATGCGACAATCTCTTCCCCGCGTAGGCGGGGTGTTCCCCGCGCAGCCACAACCCGACTCGAGTTGGGTCACCTGTTCCCCGCATCCGCGGGGGTGTTCCCATGCCCGCTCTGGAATTCCAGACCACCGGAGGCACTTCCCCGCACAGGTAGGGGTGTTCCTTGGTCCATTCCACTCCACGATGGCCGGCTGGTCTCTTCCCCGCGCAAGCGGGGGTGTTCCCATGGGTGAGGTCTTCAGGGGCATCTGCGACATCTCTTCCCCGCGCAGGCGGGGGTGTTCCCACCACCGGGCGCCTCTGCGGCATTCTCCTGGTCTTTTCCCCGCATCAGCGAGGGTGCTCCCGTTCTTATGGATGAGATGACCGGCATCATCGACTCTTCCCCGCCAACGCGGGGGTGTTCCTTATGAGCAGGGCCACTGGTCGCCGCGGCCCATCTCTTCCTCGTGCAGACGGGGGTGTTCCCTTGTTGAACTGTGGGATCGCCGCGAGTATCAGTTCTTCCCCGCGCAGGCGGGGGTGTTCCCGCCCATAAAATGATGCGATCGGAGGATGCCAGATCTCTTCCCCACGTCCGTGCGTGACCAAGCGCCTCAACGATACGAGTCTTCCGCGCGCAGGCGGGGGTGTTCCCATCTTGGTTGGGTCGAACGATTGTGCGCCGCCTTCTTCCCCGCGCACGCGGGGGTGTTCCGATCGTGGACTTTCAGGACTGGGCGAACACGCTCTCTTCCCCGCGTAGGCGGGGGTGTTCCCAGCAGCAGCTTTCCGATCTCCGGTTTGCTCATCTCTTCCCCCGCATCCGCGGGGGTGTTCCCTACCTGATCGACTCCGACGAGGACCCCGACGGCTCTTCCCCGCGCATGTGGGGGTGTTCCCGGCGTGGTGTCCAATAAGCGGAAGGCGTGCCGCTCTTCCCCGCGTAGGCGGGGGTGTTCCGAACGCCGACGAGTACACGCAGACTCTGGCGCCACCTTCCCCGCATAGGCGGGGGTGTTCCATGGGAACACCGCAACGTTACGGGCGGGCTGTGACCTTCCCCGCGTAGGCGGGGGTGTTGTTCCCGCAGCGTTTGCGGCGCTCATGGGATTCCTCGCACCTGCCCCGCGTAGTCGGGGGTGTTCCCGACGACTTGTGGAGGGTTTACCCGGACGAGCGATCTTCCCCGCGCAGGCGGGGGTGTTCCCCCTTTGACTCAATGCTCGTTACCCTGCCAGGCGGGGGTCTTCCCGTGCAGCCACAACCCGACTCGAGCCGGGTCACCTGTTCCCCGCATCCGCGGGGGTGGTCCAGGTGATGTGATGATGGATAAAGTGACCGGAATCTCTTCCCCGAGCAGACGGGGGTGTTCCCTTCGCACCCATGCTCCAGTCCATCCTCGACTCATCTTCCCCGCGCAGGCGGGGGTGTTCCCTACGACTACCCGAAGCTGAAGCTGAAGGTCGGGCCTTCCTCGCGTAGGCGGGGGTGTTCCCGGCGGCAAGGAAACGTTCGTCGTGTTCGACGACCCTTCCCCGCGTAGGCGGGGGTGTTCCCAACGTGCCGCGCAACATCACCGTGGACGCCAATCCTTCCCCGCGCAGGCGGGGGTGTTCCCGACGGCTGGGTGTCGGTGATCGCCCACCACAAGCCTTCCCCGCGTAGGCGGGGTAATCCCAGCGCATCATCGTGATGCGGCAGAACGTGAGCCCCTTCCCCGCGTCGGCGGGGGTGTTCCCACGTACTGCACCGAACCCGTCACGCTCATGGGACCTTCCCCGCGTAGGCGGGGGTGTTCCCGAAACAGAGGTCGACTCGGTGACGCCATCCTCACCTTCCCCGCGTAGGCGGGGGTGTTCCCCCTTTGATGCCGTGCCTGCACCTTGCACAACAACCTTCCCCGCGGAGGCGGGGGTGTTCCCAACTGGTGCGCGCCGATTGTGAACGCTGAGGCACCTTCCCCGCGCAGGCGGGGGTATTCCCACGCCATCGACGTTCTCCATTTTCAAGCAGAAACCTTCCCCCGCGTAGGCGGGGGCGTTCCCGACATCTGCGACGGCGGCAGGACGTTCATGGTTTCTTCCCCGCGCACGCGGGGGTTCCGCCGGCGAAGGAGCATTCCCACTCAGCCGCCTCTGAAGGATCGCCCGTCCCGCGAGTACCGTCCGGCAACTCACGCTCTCCGTCTCCACATCTGGATGACGTTGTCCGCAGCCTCCGCCTCCGCCTCGACCACAACCCGCTCCCGCTCCCGCTCCGCAGCCTGACGGGCCCGGACTTTCCCTGCCACGTCGAGCAGGTCCCACATCTGCTCGCCGGTCACCGACACGCCGCGGGCGCCGGTGCGTCGGGTGCGGCCGCGGATCAGCGCGTAGTGGGTGCGGAACACTGGCGCCCCGATCTGCGCCTGCGCGTCGTGGAAGAACACCACGTTGGATACCGGCCCGCTGCCGTCGTCGAGGGAGAGGAAGACGACGCGTTTGCCGCTTCGCATTGGGGGTGTGTGGGTGGCGCGGCGGACCCCGGCGACGAGGACTTCGGTGCCGCCGGGCAGGTTGACGAGTTCTGAGGCGGGGGTGACTCCGAGTTCTTTGAAGAGGGGGTAGAACCGGTTCATTTGGTGGTGGCTGACGGCGAGGCCGAGGTCTCGGAGTTCCACGTCTGTTTGGGTGCGGCCGCGGAGGTCGAGGGCGGTGACGGACCGGTAGAAGTCCGGCAGGGGCAGTTCGATGTCGAAGGCGAGCTGGTCGGGGCCGACGGGGAGTGCCTTGCCGCCGAGGCCTTGGATGTGGGCGAGGAGGTCGCCGCGGCGGGTCCGGTCGTAGCCGATGAACGAGTCGAGGGCGCCGACTCGGGCCAAGGCTTCGAACGTGCGGCGGCGCGGTCGCACCCGGTCCCGGAAGTCCTGCAATGAGGAGAAGGGTTGATGCTCGGCGATCCGTTGCCGCTCGAGCGCGCTGGAGCCGGCGAGTTCGGGCAGGGCGAGGCGGATAGCGAGTTGCCCGTCGCCCAGCTGCTCCACCCGGTAGTCCAACGCGGACTTCTGGACGTCGAGTCCGAGGACGGGTACGCCGAGGTTGCGGGCTTCGGCGACGATGAGGTCCTTGGGCCACATGCCGGGGTCGTGGGTGAGGAGCCCGGCGAAGAACGTCGCGGGGTGATGCGTTTTCAGCCAGGCGCTCTCGTACGTGGTCCGGGCGAATGCGGCACCGTGAGCTTTGGCGAACCCGAAACTGCCGAACCCGGACAGCACCTTCCATGCCCGGTCGACGACGGGTGCCGGGAACCCACGGCCGGCTGCCCGCTTCCGCACGTACGCTTCGATCTCGGCGAGGTCGCCGGATTTGCCGAGGTGCCTGCGGAACACGTCGGCTTTGCCCATCCCGCAGCCGGTCAGCTCGTCGAAGAGCCGCATCACCTGCTCGTGGAAGACGACGACGCCGTTGGTTTCGGCGAGGAAGGGTTTGAACCGGGGGTGCATGTGGCCGGGTGCGACTTCCCCATGGCGTGCCTTCAGATACTGCAGGGGCATGTTCGCCTGCATGGGGCCGGGGCGGAACAAGCTGATCTCCAGAGTCAGGTCGTTGAAGACCTCCGGTTGGAGCTTCCCGATCAGCTCCATCTGTCCGGGGGACTCGAGTTGGAAGACGCCGAGGGTGCGGGCGGTGCGCAGCATCTCGTAGGTGGGTTCGTCGTCGAGGGGGACCCGGTCCAGGTCGATGGTCTCGCCGGTGAGTCGCCGGTGCTCCTCGATCGCGTAGGCCATCGCTGACTGCATCCGGACGCCGAGGATGTCGAGCTTGATGAGACCCATCGGGTCCATGTCGTGCTTGTCGTACTGGGACATCGGCAGCCCCATCCCCGAGCGTTGCACCGGTGTGCGGTCGAGCAGGGATGTGTCGGAGAGGATGACGCCGCACGGGTGCACGCTGATGTGGCGGGGGAGCCGGTCGAGCTTCGCGGTGAGGTCCACGAGTTGGTCGAGTTGCTGCGACTCGCGCACCTGCTGGGCAAGTTCCGCGAGCTCGGGTTTCTCCTCGAGGGCCCGGCGGAAGTCGCGGGCGTTGAACCGCCACATCTGCTTCGCGATCGCTGCGACCTGGTCTTCCGGCATGCCGAGGGCGAGCCCGGCGTCCCGGACGGCGCCCCGCCCCCGATACGCGTTGGTCATCGACATCAGCGACACCCGGTTCGCGCCGAAGACCTGGAACACCTCCCGGTAGATGTCGTGGCGCCGAGCGGATTCAACGTCGATGTCGATGTCGGGGAGGGTTTGGCGTTCGGGGGAGAGGAACCGTTCCCAGATGAGACCGTTCTCGATCGGTTCGACCGAGGAGGTGCGGAGGGCGTAGTTGAGGACGGAGCCGACACCGGATCCGCGCGCTTGCACCCGGACGCCCATGCCCCGGATCAGGTCGGCGACGCGGGCGACGGTCAAGAAGTAGGCGGCGAACCCGAGGTGCTCGACCGTCTCCATCTCATGGGCGAGCTCCTCGTGCGCGGCGCGGGCGAGGGTGGTGCCGGCGTATCGGTCGTTGATGCCGTGCCGGGCCCGCCGCCACAGCTCAGCGACTGGGTCACCAACGACGCCGATGATCGAGGCTTCCGGCATCCGTGGTGTGCCGAGTCCGATGTCCGCGGCGGGGTCCAGGGCGCACCGGTCGGCCAACTCGTGCGTGGTGCGGAGTAGTTGGTCGAGGGCGTCGGGGTTGCGGGCGCCGGCGTCGACGACCATGCGTGCGACCCGGCGCATGTGTGTCCCGTCTTTGAGCCATGCTTGCCCGTTCGCCTGCGGTTCCTCGAGCTGGGCGAGCGGGGTGAGGAGTCGGGTCGCGTCGGCGAGGTCCGCGGTCGTCGCGTCGCCCGGCTCGCCGTACCGGACGGCGTTGGAGAGGATGGCGGGGGTCCCGGTGTCCTCGGCGAGTCCCAGCATCCGGGTGGCCGCGGCCACAGACCCGCGCTGCCCGGTCGGTGCGAGATGGCAGACGACTTCGAGCGTGACCGAGCCGATGGGCATGACCCGGAGCCACGCACGCAACCCCGCGACCGCCTCGGCGCTGTCCCGGCGTTCCACCGCGAGCCCCACATCCGAGAGCGGCCCCAGGAGCACGGTGAGGGTGCGTCCCTCTGCCCAGGTGGCGAGTCGGTGCCGGTCGATGCTCGGCACCCGGCCTGCCTCGTGCGCGGAACTCACGGCCCGGCAAAGCGCGGCATACCCGCGGCCATCCCCGCCGTGCGCGAGCAGGGTCACCCGGCCGAGCGGCCGGTGCTCATCATCGTGGACGGCCAGGTCCGCGCCGAGGCCCGCCCGGATCCCGGCAGCCGCGCACGCCCGCACGTGCTTGACCGCCCCGTACAGCCCGTCCCGGTCAGTGAGAGCGAGGAAGTCAGCGCCGGCGGCGGCAGCCTGGTCGACGAGCGCCTCGGGCATGGTCACGCCATAGTGCGGGGAGTACGCGGAGGCGACGTGGAGGTGCGGGAAGCTCTGTCGCATCCGTACCTCCAACCCCTGCTATCGAACGTTTATTCGATATGGGGAGTGTAGGTCTGGGCTCTGACACTGACAAGGTGTGCCCGCGTCGACGGACCAATCTCGCCAGACGTTTTCGAGACATAAGCGCCCCGCTACAGCACCAGCAAAGGCCGAAACCTCGCAGACCCACCTTGATTGCAGGCGCATCACCGCTTGAAGAGCCACCAGATAGCACCTCCGGCCGGCGTCAGTTTCCAGTAGACGAACTTGTCTGGTGTGCCACGTTTCAATCATGTGAAAGCTCGAAGTTGGACGAGCATGGCATCCCGTGCTGCCGGGAACGCCAGGGTGAGGGTGAACTCGGACACCCGCCTTGGACAATGTCAGCTCCTCATTCTCAACTTCGGGTGCGTGCCCCGGTGCGGCAACAACGGAGCGAAAGAGGAGAGCCTCACCGCCTGGGCGAGTACCCAGCGTCGGGATCACTGGGGCGGTGCGTTGACTCCTCATCAAATTTGCGTGCTCTGGTGGCTCGCCTTCGGGACGTGGCGCACGGAGACCGTCTCTGTGGGTGAGCCCAGCCCTGGGCCCATCGGGACGGGCTGAAAGTGTCGTCCACTTCGGGACACAGCTCGGCCGCTGATGTCTATCCTCGACGAGGTGCGTGGTGGCTGTTCTCTAGTTGGCGCAGTGAGGCTCCCTCGAGCCAGGGTCCCCTCACTGGTCTTCGGAATGCACGTCCGACGCCCCAGCCACCAGCGCACTCAATGTCGTCCCGATGAAGTCGGCGAAGTCCGGAATCTCCGTGGCCCAAAACATCAGGTCGGTGAGGGTCAGCATGGTCTCACCACGCAAGATGCGTTCGAATCGTTCATGTGTCAGGCCCGCAGCGAGACGGTTGCGTTCGCAGTAGGCCCTCAGCGTGGTGTTCTCGTCGAGGAGATACTCGCGGATGCGGTTGGCGATGGCATGTTGCAGTTCCGCAGCCCCTTGGTGCGGCGACTCGATCACATCACCTGCAAGTCGCATGCTGCTACGTCCGAACTTCTTGGGGTTGGCGACGAAGGAACGGGGAACGAAGACGGCCCCGCCCGGTTTTGGAGGTCTGGGCACCTCTTTAGAATACTCAATATCAACCAGTTGAGTAGTATTTCCCACCACTCAAGTGGGTATTTCCATGTTCTTGCCCAATATTGCACCTGTTTGTGCCCGCAGCCGCCTGAATCGGCGTCGCAAAGAACGTGCGATGAATACTTCACGCCCCACCTCCGCCCTGTCCCATGCCGCCCGCTCGACCCCGAAAAAGGGCCTGAACCCAGTCGCCCGTGCAAAGGTTCCGCGCGCTCCGCGCCCGGCTCCGGGCGTCAAGTACGACGACGACGCCGAGGTGCTTCGCTTTGGAGAGAGCACCGATGATCCCCGCGTCGCGGCGGCGCGAATGACTCTCCATGGGGGGAGCGCGTCTGAGACGGCCAGTGCGGCCATGGAGCTCATCCGATCGGCTATGTCCGCGGCCACGGCTCGGAAGTTGGCGGAGTACGTTCCCGAGTTGCCGGTCGGCCACGTCGAAACAATTCGTTCCTTCGTTGAGAATGCGGTTGTCCTGGCGCTTCCGCAGACCCGCTACTCGGTGGAGACGCTGCTGCGTCCCTGCATGCACTTCGTGTACTGGGCTGTTTTCGTCGTCGGGTGCCCGTTGGATGCCACAGTCGTTTTCGACCGCGAACTCATCGAGCAGTACATCCGATCAGCAGCGCCACGTCGCGACGATGGAACACCGCTGACAGACGGCACCCTCCGCAACTACCGCGCGTGGATCTTCCGGGTTGCGGAGGCCGCCAACCCAGAGAAGAACCCCCGCCGGGCGCTGCCGCTGAATGCTCGCGGAATGGACGAACCATACGACGCGGAGGAGCAGGTTGCCCTTAACAGGTGGGCGGCGGGCCAGGGGACACCGTACATGCGCCAAGCCGCGAGCATGCTCATCGCCTTGGGCGCCGGTGCGGGTCTCAGTTCCGGTGAGATCGCCCTCCTGCGCACCGAATCGTTCACCGTTTCCGAGAACGGCGTCGTCACCATCAACGTCACCGACGGAGACTGCGTACGTCAGGTCGTGGTCGTCGCGAAGTACGAGAAGCGGATCGTCAAGGCACTGAAGAAAACCCCAGAGGGCGCCTTCGTCTTCTTGCCCAAACGCACCCGAAGTGAAAACGACGTGGTCAGCGCCTTCGTCGCCCGTTCCTCCACGCCTCCGGGCAGTCCCACGATCCGCGCCCGTCGTCTCAGGAACACCTGGCTGGTCCATCACCTGACCAACCGGGTCGACGTCTTCACCCTCATGCAGGCCGCCGGCCTCCAGTCGCTCGAATCGATCTCAAGGCTTGCCATCTTCGTTCCGCGCCCGAACGCCGATGAAATCGCCGCACAGCTTCGAGGCAAGAAATGAGCCGGCCTACCCACTCCAGCCAGTGGGAGCAAGCTGAAGTATGGATGGTCAGCACGTTCGGCCACCGCATGGTCGATTACATTCGTGAGTCTCGAGCGGAACCCCTGGGCCTGGCCGTCGTAGAAGTAGACCGCGTCCTCAAGGCCGGTCGAATCCGGCAGACTCTGGCCGCGTGGCGCAGCGAAGACGTGCTGTCGACGGCCGGTCGGAAACCGATTTTGGACGAGACTGCCGTTCTGAGCCTGATCTTGCTCCAGATCCGGATTGGACGTCCCACCTTGATCACGGAACTATCCCACACCCTGCTGCGGCTAAGCCCCAGACAGCGCGCCGTTCTCAACCTCACACACGACGGTAAAGAAGAACGCGTCTACGAACGCATTTGGGCGGCACTGCAGCGCCTGATCGCTCTCGTCGATGAGTTCCCCGGGCGACGCGACAAAGTTCTCACCGAAGCCGAATACCGAAAAGTCGTTGCTGATCGTGATCCCGAACAGTGCCGGGTACGACGGACCCGAATGAGGACCCTGGCCAATGACCTCGTGCATGGGTCCTGGCTACTCCTACCTCAGGAACTTCGCGACCGTTCAGACGGAAACCACGCCATCGATGCCACCTTCGTGCCGCTGCAAGGAAAAGTGGGCAACCCCTCGTCTCGGAACCTCGAGGGCAATCGGCGCACCGCCAACCCAGACGGCGGCTTCTACCGCCGCGAGGGCAGCCACGGAGCCGTCACCCATGCGGACGCTAGTGCGTTTAACAAGTCGGACCCCAAGGGCAAGCAGAAGGGAACCTCCACCGCGAAACTCATGTGGGGCATCGAAGCCGAAATCGCCCGGTTGACGCCCAACCACCCCGGCGAAGTCGACTTCTTCCCCCTGTTGACGACTTCACTCGGGTTTCACATCCCGGGCGCCATCATCGGCGAAGGCTTGAGCCTGCTGGACAATCTCTACAGCAGAGACCACAAGGTGAACTTCGTCATCATGGACCGCGCCTACTCGGGTGCAAAGTACGCAGAATTCCAGTACCCAGCGCGCCTCAAAGGCGCAAAACTCGTCTTCGACTACAAGGACGATGACCTCGGCGTCAAAGCCCACGATCCACGCGGATTTATTCAGGTCTGCGGCTCCTGGTACCTGGACGTACTCCCGGAGGTGCTTCGCGACGCCGACAGGGTCATCAACGCAGTGCGGAAGAAGCACGGCGAAGCCGCAGGCAAGCTCGCCAAAGCAGAGACAGCGCGACGCAAGCGACTCGGGCAGCCCCTGGGCATCTTGCCCAGCATCGACGACAAACACCCCGACTCAGTCGCGGTCGAAGCGACCGATGATGCAGCCATGAACATCGAAGCGGCCAGGAAACTGTGCGGCGGATCTTCCCGGATCCTCCGGCAGGCGGAGGGACTGTACTCACAGCAGCTGGCGGAACGCGAAAAGTTCAGGCTCAAGAGCAAGGGACGCATCAGTTCAGACGGCACCCGCCGCTACTCGATCCCTGCCGACGCACCGGGCTACTCCCGCTGGAAAGCCCAGCCCCTGGCCCAGCAAGGCCAGAGCGTCCTGATGAAACTCCCGACGGGCAAGGAAGCCGACTCTCCCAACGCCGGCGGCCTGAAGCACGAACAGCACTACCCTTACGGCGCCGAGCCGTGGCGAGCAACCTACGCAATGCGCAACGGTGTCGAGTCCGTGAACCGAAACCTGAAGCGCAGCCAGTACGAAGGCATTGCCGACCCGGACAAGCGCGCCGTCCGTGGCAACACGTTCACGTACATCGTGATCGCCCTCGCCTCGGTGGTCGAGAACATGCGTCAGATGCTGAGCTTCTACAAGCGCAAACTCGCGATCACGTCGGTGACGGCAAAGAACCGCCAGCTTCCGGGCACGTTCTGGCAGAGCGCCGGGCCCGCTCCCGTCAAAGACGAGGGTCTACAACCGCCCGGCTAGAACTAGCCAGCTCCCAACACACCCCGCTTACCCGCAACACGAGTCCCTTCGGCGTACCTGAAATCCTCAGGTGCGCCTTTTTTGCGTTTAACGCCCGGGCATTGTTCGGCCGCGAAGAGGCACCGGCAAGCGTTTTTGGGCAAAAGAAAAGGCCGGACAACCGATATCGGTTCTCTCGACCTATTTCCCAAACTGAAGTCCGGAATACTCCGAACTTCTCTCTGTGCCCGAGGGGGGACTTGAACCCCCACGCCCATAAGGGCACTAGCACCTCAAGCTAGCGCGTCTGCCATTCCGCCACCCGGGCCGGGTGTTTCAGCAGCCGTTCCCGGCCGCCGAATAGACAATCTAGCACGGATTTCGGGGCCCTCCCGCCGCGCCCACCGTCTCCGGTCGGCCGTGAGGCCCGGTAGCGTGACAGGCATGCTTTCCTCTGCTGAAGACACCCCGGCCGGCTCTGCACTGGACCTCACGGGCACACTCGCGCGCGACCTCATCCGTTTCGACACCACGAACTACGGCGAGGGCCGGTCGAACGGGGAGACGGATGCCGCCGAGTACGTCGAGGCCAACCTGCGTGCTCTCGGCCTCGCCCCGCAGTTGTTCGACTCCGAACCGGGCCGCACGAGTGTCGTCGTGCGCGTTCCCGGCCGCGACAGCAGCCGTGGAGCGCTCGTGGTCCACGGACACCTCGACGTCGTCCCCGCAGACCCCGAGGCCTGGTCGGTGGACCCGTTCGCGGGCGAGATCAAAGACGGCCTGCTCTGGGGCCGGGGAGCCGTCGACATGAAGAACATGGACGCCATGATTCTCGCGTCCCTGCAGGACATCCTCGGGGCGGGCCGCCAGCCTGCCCGCGATCTGGTCGTGGCGTTCTTCGCCGACGAGGAAGCCGGGGGAGTGCTCGGTTCGCACTACCTCGTCGACACCCACCCCGAACTCTTCCACGGTGCCACCGAAGCCATCAGCGAGGTCGGCGGGTATTCGATCACGCTCGGCGGCCAGCGCGCCTACCTTCTCCAAACCGGCGAGAAGGCCCTGATCTGGATCAAGCTGGTGGCAAGGGGTGACGCGGCCCACGGCTCCCGACTGATCCACAACAACGCCGTGACCCGGCTCGCCGAAGCGGTCGCCAAGGTAGGGCGCCGCGAGTGGCCGATCCGGCTGACCGACACCACAACGCAGCTCTTGGGCGAACTGGCCCGGGTGCTCGACGTGGACCCGCAACGCGTCGGCCCCGACGAACTGGCCCTCGCCACGGGGACCGCCTCGGGTTTCATCCAGGCCAGCCTGCGCACCACGACGAATCCCACCGTGCTGCAGGCCGGGTACAAGCACAACGTCATCCCGGACCGCGCCGAGGCGCTCATCGACATCCGTACCCTGCCCGGTGATGAGGACGCCGTGCTCGCCGAGGTGGCCGCGCTGGTAGGGCCCGAGATCGAGATCGTGATCATGCACCGCGACATCGGTCTCGAGACGGAGTTCGGTGGGCCGCTCGTTGACGCCGTGGTCGAGACCCTCGGCCGGCACGACCCCGGTGCCCCGGTGCTGCCCTACCTGCTCTCGGCCGGAACCGACAACAAAGCGCTCAGTACCCTGGGCATCAAAGGGTACGGTTTCGCCCCGCTCAAGCTCCCCGCCGACCTCGATTTCCCGGCCATGTTCCACGGCGTCGACGAACGTGTCCCACTTGACGCGTTAGTGTTTGGCAGGCAGGTCCTGACCGACCTGCTCTCGAACTACTGATCAGCAAAAGGGCATTTTTGTGAACTTCATCGACGCACTCATCCTGGGACTCGTGCAGGGACTGACCGAATTCCTTCCGGTTTCCTCCAGCGCACACATCCGTATCATCGGTGAATTCCTGGGCACCGGGGCTGACCCGGGAGCCCGGTTCACCGCCATCATCCAGATCGGCACCGAGCTCGCCGTGGTGATCTTCTTCTGGCATGACATCGTGCGCATCATCGGGCAGTGGGCCAAGTCGCTCGTCGGCAAGGTCCCGCGCGCCGACCCGGATGCCCGGATGGGCTGGCTGATCATCCTCGGCTCACTGCCCATCGTGGTGCTCGGCCTGCTCTTCCAGGACCAGATCGAATCCTCGCTGCGCAACCTGTGGATCACCGCCAGCGTACTGATCGGCTTCGGTGTCCTGCTCGGCATCGCCGACTACGTCGGGGCCAAGCGCCGCCGGCTGGGCGACCTGACGGTGCCGCACGGAATCGTGTACGGCTTCGCCCAGGCCCTCGCGTTGATCCCTGGAGTGTCCCGTTCGGGTGGCACCATCACCGCCGGCCTGTTCATGGGCTACGAGCGCGCCGCCGCCGCCCGGTACGCGTTCCTGCTCGCCATCCCGGCCGTTCTCGGCAGTGGTTTCTATCAGATGTACAAGGCGATCGCCAAGCCATGCCTGGAAGGCGCAACCAACTGCACGCCGGAGATTTTCGGGCCGTGGGACACCCTGGCGGCCACAGTCCTGGCCTTCGTCGTCGCCCTGTTCGTGATTAAATTCTTCATGAGCTACATCTCCAAGCGCAGCTTCCTGCCCTTCGTGATCTACCGCATCCTGCTCGGCCTGGTGCTGATCGGCCTCCTGGTGACGAACACCATCGCTGCCTAGTTAGGCTTGAGGTATGCGTGCCTGGAACCGACCTCAAATCCCACGACTGCCCGGTCAAGCCGGTGCGCCCTGGCTGCACGACACCGCCTCCGCCGGTCTGATCGAGGCCAGGCCGAACGACGTCGCCCGTCTCTACGTGTGCGGCATCACCCCGTATGACGCAACGCACCTCGGTCACGCAGCCACCTACCTGGCCTTCGACACCCTGCAGCGAGTCTGGCTCGACGGCGGTTACCGCGTTCACTACGCCCAGAACGTGACGGATGTCGACGACCCGCTCCTCGAGCGCGCCGCCGCCACCGGCGTGGACTGGGAAGTCCTCGCCGAATCCCAGGTGGAGTTGTTCCGCACCGACATGGTGGCGCTGGGGATCATCCCCCCGAACGACTACGTCGCCGTCACCGAGGTCATCGACGAGATCGCGGAGGCCGTCTCCCAGCTCTGGGACGCGGGTCTCGCCTACGCCGTCCCCATTGTCGCGTCCGTGCCCGGCGCGCCCGAGCCGACGGTCGCCGCCGGTTCCGACCTCTACTTCGACATCGCCGCCGCCGAACGGGCCACCTCGTGGAACCTCGGCGACGAGAGCAACCTCGACGCCGACACCATGCACACCCTGTTCGCCGAGCGCGGGGGAGACCCTGACCGCCCTGGCAAACGGGACGCCCTCGACCCGCTGCTGTGGCGATCCGCCCGTTCCGGTGAACCGTCCTGGGAGTCGCGCGTGGGTGCCGGTCGGCCCGGCTGGCACATCGAATGCTCGGTGATCGCCCTGAAAGAACTCGGCACCGATTTCACGGTGCAGGGCGGCGGCAGCGACCTGGTCTTCCCGCACCATGACATGAGCGCCGGTCACGCTGCCGCGCTGTCCGGGCATCCGCTGGCCGGCGTCTACAGTCACACCGGCATGGTGGCTTATCAGGGCGAGAAGATGAGCAAATCGCTCGGCAACCTCGTGCTTGTTTCCGTGTTGCGTGACGGGGGTACCGACCCGCGGGCCATCCGCCTGGCCCTGCTGGGCCAGCACTATCGCAGCAATTGGGAATGGACGGACGCCCACCTGCTCGAAGCCGAATCCCGCCTCGCCACCTGGACCACCGCGTTCGGCCCGGCTGCCGTGGTCGGAACCGGGAACGCCCACTCTGTCGTCGACCAGCTCAGGGCAGCCCTGGCCGCGGACCTCGACACCCCCGCCGCACTGGCCGTCGTGGACGCAGCCTCCATCGGAGGGGTCGACGATCCGGCCCTGGTAGCCGTGGCCGTCGATGCACTTCTCGGCGTCCGGTTATAGCTTCGGGGCCGGCTAGCGCATCAGGGCTGCCGGGGTCCGTCGGGCCCCGGTCGTCCCTCGCCGGGGCCGTCCCGTCCATCGCCACGTTTGCGCAGATACTTCTCGAATTCCTGGGCGATGGCCTCGCCGCTGGCCTCCGGGGAGTCGACCGTGTCCCGGGCCTGCTCGAGTTGCGCGATGTACGCGGCCATCTCGTCATCCTCGGCGGCGAGCGTGTCGATGCCGTTCTGCCAGTCCTCGGCCTCGGAAACAAGTTCGCCGCGCGGGATGACGACGTCGATGATCTCTTCGAGCTTGTCGATCAGCGCCAGCATCGCCTTCGGCGAGGGCGCGTTATGCACGTAGTGCGGCACGGATGCCCAGATCGACAGGGTGGGGATGCCGACCTCCTCCGCGGCGATCGCCAGCACGCTGAGAATGCCGACCGGTCCCTCGTACGTGCTGCGCTCGATCTGCAACTCAGCCCGCACCTGCGGGTTGTCGCTCGAGACGAAGATGGAAATCGGGCGGGTGTGCGGGACGTCGGCCAGCATCGCCCCCAGGAACACGATGCCCCCGATATCCGCCGCCAGAGCTGAGTCGAGGATTTCTGCGGCGAAACTCTTCCAGCTGCGGGAGGGTTCGGTGCCGAGCAGGAGATAGATGTTGCCGGCGTTCGTTCCACTCACCCGCAGCTGCGCGTCGGCGGCGAGGGGCGTTCCGGCCTCAGCGGGAACAGTCGGGCCGTAGAGCACCGCATCGGGCCACTCGAGCTTGCGCCGGCCGTCTTCGCCGCCCGCCGAGATGGTGGGCCGGTTGAATTGGTAGTCGAAGTAGGTTTCCGGGTCGATCTGCATCAGCGGAGCTACGTCGAGCAGGTCCTTCAGGGTGCCCACGGCCCCCGTGGCTGCCTCGCCGGCGTCGTTCCAACCCTCGAACGCCACCACCAGGAGGCGCCCGTTGAGGAACCCGTTAGCCTCTGTCACTGTCTGAAACCTCTTTCGACGGGGTGCCCCGCGTGGCACCATCAGTCAAGGATAGGCGGTGCCCTCTACACTTGAACTCCGTGACCGCGATCAGAACCGATTCCCTCCTGCCCGCAGCCGTGCTCTGGGACATGGACGGTACCATCGTCGACTCCGAGCCGTACTGGATGAGGGCCGAAACGGAACTGGTCGAATCGTTCGGCGGGGTGTGGAGCCATGACGACGGGATGCTGCTGGTCGGATCGGGGCTGTGGGGCTCGGCGTCCATCCTGCAGGGCCGCGGTGTCGACCTCGACGCCGAGTCGATCGTCCAGGCCCTGACCAGCCGGGTGCAGGAACTGCTCCAGGAATTCGGCGCCCCGTGGCGCCCCGGCGCACTGGACATGCTCACCGCGCTCAAGGCCGCGGGAATTCCGATGGCCCTCGTCACCTCGTCGGTCGAACGGATGGCCCAACAGGTCGCTGACCTCGTCGGCTTCCCCGCCTTCGAAACCATCGTCGCCGGAGACATGGTCCAGAACAGCAAACCGCATCCCGAGGCCTACCTGTCGGCGGCCGGGCTGCTCGGCGTCGACACCGAGCGATGCATGGCCGTGGAGGACTCCATTCCCGGTATCGCCGCGGCCGTGGCGTCGGGTGCCGTTGTTCTCGGCGTGCCTCATATGGTCACACTGCCCGCCAGCGCGCACTACGACCTGTGGCCGACGCTGTCCGGCCGCACCCTGGACGGATTCACGGAGCTGTTCAGCGCGCGCCGTGGCCCCGCCGCCCTCACACTCACTCTGCCCGACTCCGAATGACCCACGAACAAGGACGTATTCCACGCATGAGCGACAACCAGGTCATCCAGAACAGCGGTCCTTTCCGGATCGGCGACCGGGTGCAGCTGACCGGACCCAAGAACAAGCTGAACACGATCACCCTCGAACCGGGCAAGGTCTTCCACACGCACCGGGGCATCCTGGCCCACGACGACATCATCGGCCTGCCCGACGGATCGGTCGTCTCCAACAACGTCGGCGTGGAGCACCTCGCCCTGCGCCCGCTGCTGATCGACTTCGTGATGTCGATGCCGCGGGGCGCCGCCATCATCTACCCCAAGGACGCCGCCCAGATCCTGGCCCAGGCCGACATCTTCCCTGGCGCGACCGTGGTCGAGGCAGGAGTCGGTTCCGGAGCCCTGTCGCTCTGGCTGCTGCGCGCCATCGGGCCGGCCGGACGCCTGGCCTCCTTCGAACGTCGCAGCGAATTCGCGGATGTCGCACGCGACAACATCGCGACGTTCCTCGGGTCCGATCCCGCCAACTGGAGCATCACCCTCGGCGATTTGGCCGACACGCTGCCCGAGACGATGCCCGCCCAGAGCGTCGACCGGGTCGTTCTCGACATGCTCGCGCCGTGGGAGTGCCTGGGCGTCGTCTCCGATGCGCTCAAGCCCGGCGGGGTGCTGCTCTGCTACGTGGCGACGGTGACCCAGCTCTCGCGGGTGGCGGAGGCCATCCGTGGCACCGGCCTGTACACGAACCCGGACTCGCACGAGACGATGGTTCGGGGCTGGCACGTCGAGGGTCTGGCCGTGCGTCCCGACCACCGCATGATCGGGCACACCGGATTCCTGATCACGGCGCGTCGCCTCGCCCCGGACACGATCCTGCCCGAGCTGAAGCGCCGCCCGTCGAAAACGGACTTCTCCGATGCCGACGTCGAGGCCTGGACACCGGGTGCCCTGGGCGAGCGCAGCGTCAGCTCCAAGGTCATGCGCAAGCGCGTTCGGATCGCCGAGACCGGCGCTGCCATCTCCAAGGCCCGTGAGCTCGACGCGGGCGAGCCCGACGCCCCGACACCCGACGCCCGTTAGTATTGGCTTCGGCCCGCGGCTGGTCGCGAAATTGCCTCTGTCCCGCATAATCGCTTGCCCCACACTGAAATGAGATCCCGTGCGTAGAGCTCCTGCACTCATCGCTTCCGCCGGCCTGCTGGTCGCTGTCCTCACCGGCTGCAGCGCCCCCGGCGACGCAGCGGACTGCGAGGCGCCGGTCATGGAAGGGGCGGCCTCCAAACTCGTCTCGGTGTCGGGAGAGTTCGGCTCTGCGCCGACGGTGGACTTCCCAACCCCCGTGAAAACCGACACCACGCAGGTCAGCGAGATCATCGCCGGTGAGGGGGCCGTGCTCCGGCCGGACCAGTCCGCGCTGGTGGACCTGAGCGTCTACAACGGGACGACCGGTGCAGTGATCAATGAGGCCATGTACGACGGCACCGCGTTGACCGCACTCATTCTGGACAAGGAGAAGACCCTGCCCGGCCTGGCGAGCGGCCTGGAGTGCGCCCAGGTCGGATCCCGCCTGGCCCTCGTCGTTTCACCGGACGACGGCCTCGGACCCGCCGGCGGCGACGCGAACAGCGGCATCGGCGCGGATGACTCCCTGGTCATGGTGATCGACGTCGTGAAATTGGTCCTCGCTCGCGCCGACGGCACGAACCAGCCCGTGGCCGGCGGTCTCCCGTCTGTCGTCCTGGCGGTCGACGGCACCCCCGGCGTGACCATCCCCTCCAGTGAGCCGCCGACCGAACTGCAAATCGGCGTGCTCAAAAAGGGCGACGGGGAGACGGTCGTTGAAGGCGATACCGCGACCCTGCACTACACGGGCGTGTTGTGGAATGAGAAGACCGTTTTCGACTCCAGTTGGACCAAGGGCGAGCCTGCGCCGTTCCTGATCGTGGATGGTTCCAAGACCCAGGGAGGGCTGATCCCCGGATTCGCCAATGCCGTCATCGGCCAGACCGTCGGTTCTCAGATCATCGCCGTGCTCCCGCCGGATCAGGCCTACGGCGACCAGGCCTCGCAGACGATCCCTGCCGGTTCGACCCTCGTGTTCGTCATCGACATCCTCGGGGTGAACTAGGCTGCGACGCGTCGGCCGACGGATAGACTCGCAGCGTGCCGTCCACCTCTGAGAAGACCAGCCGCGTGTCCGTTGAAGAACGCCTGTTCAGCCTTGTACTCGCGCTGATCGCCACGGAGATCGGTCTGACCAAGGCGGACATCCTGTCCACGGTGCAGGGCTACCGTCAGCGCTATGTCTCCGGCGGGGACAACGCCAGCCTCGAGCGTCAGTTCGAGCGGGACAAGGACGACATCCGTGAACTGGGGATACCGCTCGAAGTGGTGGAGCCGCCGGACGACCCCGGCAGCAACCACCACCTGCGGTACCGCATACCGAAGGGTCTCTACGACCTCCCGGCCGACGTGTCCTTCACCGCAGACGAACTCATGCTGCTCAAGCTCGCCGCGACGGTCTGGCGCGAAGGATCGCTGTCCGCCGAGTCACGACGAGCGATGACCAAGCTGAATGCGTTAGGGATCGACTCCAGTGACCCGGTCCTCGGCTATTCGCCGTCTCTGCGGGTGCGCGAGGCATCCTTCGAACCCCTCAGTAAGGCCATGGACCGCGGTCAAGTCGTCGCGTTCCTGTACCTGAAGCCCGGTGAGTCGGAGCCGCGCCGCCGCCAGGTCGAACCTCGGGCCGTGGTGCTCTTCGACGGCCGGTGGCACCTGTTCGGTACCGACCGGGATGCCGCGGCGAACCGCACCTTCCTGCTCTCCCGAATCGTCGGGCCGGTGGTGGCGGTGCCGGGGGGCACGTTCGTACCGCCCGGGGAAGGCCAGGCCCAGGAAGCCCTCAGCGAGCTGCATGCGCTGTGGAACGCCAACCTGGCCACGATCAGCGTGCAACCGGGCAGTGATGCCGCGGTGCGGCTGTCCAAGCGGCACTCAACGGACTCGCCACAGTCAGGGGAGGGGGACACAACGGTGAACCTGCATTTCACCGACCTCAACGTGCTCGCGGACGAGCTCGCGGGGTTCGGCCCGGAAGTCGTGGTTCACGCGCCCGCGGCGCTGCGCTCTGCCGTCCGGGCACGTTTGGTCAGCGTGCGTGACGCGCACACCGACGCACTCACGACGAGCACGACGGAGGAGGGCGAATGAGCGCCGGCCCGGCGATCGGAGCATCCGACAAACTGACCTTCCTGCTGTCCCTGGTCCCGTTCCTGATGGACCACGACCGCATCAGCGTGACGGCCGTCGCCGATCACTTCGGGGTAACGCCCGACCGGGTCCGCGAAGCGGTCAATCTGATTGCGGTCTCCGGTATCCCCGGGGAGACTCGCCAGTACCTGCACGGTGATCTCTTCGACATCCACTGGGAGGAGCTTGAAACCAACGACCTCATCGTGCTCACCCACCTCGTCGCCATCGACGATTCTCCTCGCTTCTCGGCCAGGGAAGCAGCGGCCCTCATCGCCGGCCTGCAGTACCTGTCGTCCCTGCCCGAGAACGCCGACGTCGACGCCATCGCCTCGCTGATGGCGAAGCTCACCCGCAGCGCCTCGGGTGCCCCCAGCCAGGTGGCCGTGGCCGGTACGGATGCCGGCAGTACCATCGCGGTCGTGCAGGCCGCTGTCCGCCACGGGGTCCAGATCGAGTTCGACTACCTGAACGCCCGCGGCGAACAAGAGCAGCGACTGGTCGAACCCTGGCGCATCCAATCCGTGGATCGTGACTGGTACCTGCGGGGTTGGTGCCACCTTCGAGAGGCGGCCCGAACGTTCCGGCTTGATCGGATGAGCGGGCTGCACGTGACGATGATTCCGACCAGCCCTCGGCCCCTCGAGGCGGAACAGCCCGAAGCGCTCTTCGAGGGATCCGCCTCCGACCTCGAGGTGACAGTCGAGCTGGCATCGGCGGCCGTGCCCCTGCTCGCGGACTACGGCCCCTACGGCGCCGGCGTCCCAGGTGGCGACCGCGTTCGCCGAACGCTGGGGGTGGCGCATTTCCACGGCCTCAAACGCCTCGTCGCCGGTCTAGCCGGTGTCGTCGAAGTCGTTGGCCCGATCGAGGCGCGCGCTGTCGTGCGCGACTGGGCGGCCGCAGGGATCGCCCGCTACGACGAGCCGGACGATGCCGGATTCGACCCGCTTGTGGGGGAGTAGACGATGCCCTGGTGGTCGTGGCTCCTGATCTGGACCGGCCTGGTCCTCGGCCTGGTCGGCATGCTGGTCTGGTTCGCCTTCAGGCTGTTCAGGAAGGCCCTGGCGACGGGAGCTGCGCTCGGCGAACTCAGTGAGCGCGTCGCCGCTGTCGGTCAGGTCCCCGAGATGCCGGAACCGGCCCGATTCCGATCCGCGGTCCTCCAGGAACCTGGCGAGGTGTACCTCACTCTCGAGCTCAGCCGAATCGAACGCGCGCAGCGTCGCCAGCGGCGGCGGGATTCTTTGGTCGCCAGAGGTAAACTAGTAACTACACGCCCCTTGACCCAGAGGACAGACACTGATGCTTAATAACCTGACCGGATGGCACTTCCTGATCATCCTCGTCATCGTTCTGCTGCTGTTCGGTGCGCCCAAGCTTCCCGGCCTCGCCCGCAGCCTCGGACAGTCGATGAAAATCTTCAAGAACGAGATCAAGAGCGACAAGGACGACTCCGACACCACCGGCACCGCTGGCGACTCTTCGAAGGCCGCCGGCACCGCCGACCCCTCGACGAAGTCGTAACTCCCGTGGCGGGGCGAACTCCTCGGCGCACGGCCACCGACGGGAAGATGTCGCTGGGGCAGCACCTGCTCGAGCTGCGGAAACGTCTCTTCCTCGCCGCGGCCGGCATTCTCGTCGGCGCGATCGCCGGCTGGTTCCTCTCCGACTTCGTGTGGGATGCGCTGCGTGAGCCGATCTACGCCATCATCGAGGCGCAGAACCGCACCGCCCAGTTGAATTACCCCGACATCACGAGCGCTTTCGACCTGAAGCTGAAGATCTCCTTTTATGTGGGTCTGGTCCTGTCCAGCCCGGTCTGGCTCTACCAGATCTTCGCCTTCCTGGTCCCGGGTCTCACCCGCATTGAAAAGCAGTACACCTTCGGGTTCATCTTCACAGCGATTCCGCTGTTTCTGGCGGGCTGCGCAGCCGGCTGGTTCGTGTTGCCGAATCTTGTGGGTCTGATGACCAGCTTCGCTCCCCAGGAGGACGCCGCGCTGATCGTCGCGCAGAACTACCTCGATTTCGTGTTGAAACTGATGATCGCGATCGGCGTGGCGTTCGTGCTCCCCGTCTTCATTGTTCTGCTCAACTTCGCCGGAGTGATCAGCGCGCAGTCGGTCATCAAATCGTGGCGGATCGCCGTCCTCCTCATCACTCTCTTCACCGCGATCGCCACTCCCGCCGCTGACGTGGTCTCGATGTTCCTGCTGGCCATCCCCATGGTTGTTCTGTACTTCGCCGCCTACGGCATTGCTTTGCTCCACGATCGCCGCGCCGCCCGGCGCGCCCGTGCCCTCGAACAGGAGTTGGCGCTCTAAGCGCATCCGATGACCTACCTTCAATCGCCCGCCGAACGGTACGCTGCCTCTCGATCCCGTGCCGGACGGCCTCGTCTGGAGGCGTTCCGCGCCGGGCTCCGGTTTGAGTTGGATCCCTTCCAACTGGCGGCCTGCGCCTCTCTTGAAGATGGAAACAGCGTGCTGGTCGCCGCGCCGACCGGCGCAGGCAAGACACTCATCGCCGAATTCGCGATCTACCTGGCCATGCAGAGCTCTCGGAAGAAGGTCTTCTACACCGCGCCGATGAAGGCGCTCAGCAACCAGAAATTCCAGGAACTGGTAGGCGAATACGGCCCGGACGAAGTGGGTCTGCTGACCGGAGACACGAACGTCAACCCGCAGGCTCGCATCGTGGTGATGACCACCGAGGTCCTGCGCAACATGCTCTACGCCGATGCGGACCTGCTCACCAACCTCGCGTTCGTCGTTCTGGATGAGGTGCATTTCCTTGCCGACCGGTTCCGTGGAGCCGTCTGGGAAGAGGTGATCATCCACCTTCCACAGGATGTGCGCATGGTCTCACTCAGCGCGACCGTGTCCAACGCCGAGGAGTTCGGAGATTGGCTGCAGGCCGTTCGTGGTGAGACGGATGTCATCGTGTCCGAGGAACGCCCCGTCCCACTCGAACAGCATGTTCTGGTGAAAAGCAAGATGCTGGACCTCTTCGATGCCGCCGGCCTGGCCGGGACGCACCGCGTGAACCCGGAGCTCGTGCGACTCGCCCAGGCGGGCGGGCGCCCAGCGGCACCTCGCTCGGGCAGCGGGCGCCGAGGCGGTGATCGCGACCGAGGCCGCAGTGCCCCGTCGCGCGGCGGTTTCGAGGCCGGGCGTATGGACCGGTCGGAGATCGTCCGGCTGCTGGAGGGTAAGCACCTCCTTCCAGCCATCTTCTTCATCTTCAGCCGGGTCGGCTGCGACCAGGCCGTCCGGCAGGTCCTGCGTGCCGGAGTGCGCCTGACCGACGCGCGGGAACGTGAGGAAATTCGGCAGATCGTGGATGAGCGCTGCCGCACCCTGCTCGATGAAGATCTGGGAGTTCTCGGCTACTTCGAGTGGCTTGACGGGCTCGAACGCGGCGTTGCCGCCCACCATGCCGGGCTCCTGCCCGCTTTCAAAGAGGTCGTCGAGGAACTTTTCCAGAAGAAGCTGGTGAAGGCCGTCTTCGCCACCGAGACCCTGGCTCTGGGCATCAATATGCCGGCTCGCACCGTGGTGCTCGACAAACTCGAAAAGTTCAACGGGGAGGCCCGGGTCCCGATCACGCCGGGGGAGTACACCCAGCTCACCGGGCGCGCCGGACGCCGCGGCATCGACGTCGAGGGCCACTCGGTCATCCAATGGGCCTCCGGTCTCGACCCGCAGACGGTCGCGTCCCTCGCATCTCGCCGCACCTACCCCCTCAACTCCAGCTTCAAGCCCACGTACAACATGGCCGTCAACCTGATTGAGCAGTTCGGGCGCGAACGCACCCGGGAAGTCCTTGAATCCTCCTTCGCCCAGTTCCAGGCCGACCGGGCCGTGGTCGACCTGGCGCGCAAGGTGCGTCAGCAGGAGGAGTCCCTCAACGGTTTCGCCAGCTCCATGGTCTGCCACCTGGGCGATTTCACTGATTATTCCGCGATCCGACGCAACCTCACCGATGTCGAGCGCCAGAGTGCAGCGGGGGAGACCGGCGCCCGCGCGGCCCGTGAACGGCGCCAGCGCGAGTTGGCGAGCCTGCGCAAACGCATGCGCTCACACCCCTGTCACAGTTGCCCCGATCGCGAACAACACGCCCGCTGGGCACAGCGCTGGTGGAAGCTCAAGCGTGACACGGATGCGCTCAGCCAGCAGATCACGACCCGCACCGGCGCCGTTGCCCGCGTCTTCGACCGGGTGACCGATGTTCTCCTCGGGTATGGGTACCTCGTTCAGAACGCTGAGGGCGTAGTGGCTCTGAGCCCGAGCGGCCTCATCCTCCGGCGTATCTACGCGGACCGCGACCTGCTCGTCGCGGAGTCCCTGCGCCGCGGCCTGTGGAAAAACCTGGACCCGGCCGGCCTCGCCGCCATGGCGTGTGCGCTGGTTTTCGAGCCGCGGCGCGACGAGGGACTGATCGACGAACGCTACCTGCCCAAGGGCCCGTTCAGGGAGGCCCTGCACGAGACCCAGGAGTTGTGGAGCCGCCTCGATGACCTGGAGCGTGACCACAAGCTTCCGGGCAGCAACCCGCTCGCGGTCGGGCTCAGCCTGGCCATGTGGAAGTGGGCCAGGGCCGGTTCGCTCGTCGACGTCCTCGACGAGGCTGAGATGGCCGCGGGTGATTTCGTGCGCTGGACCAAGCAGACCATCGACCTGCTGGACCAGCTCTCCGTCGTGGCCGACGACCCCGTCGGTCGCACCGCTCGCCAGGCCATGGACGCCATTCGGCGCGGCATCGTGGCTTACTCGTCGGTCGCTTAGGCTGGAGACGTGACTGCTGTGATCGAAAGGCGGCTGGCATTGCCCCTGCCGGCTGCCATCCTGTTGGCCGCCGTCGCGGGGGCCATCCTGGATGCGGGTTTCCCCGACCGCTCGTGGTGGATTCTGGCGCCGATCGGCGTTTTCCTGATGCTCCTGGCTTTGCTCGGTCGCGGCTTGTGGTCGGGGCTGCTGATCGGAATGGTTTCCGGACTCTCGTTCTGGCTGATTCACATCAGCTGGTTGACCCTGTACCTGGGACCTGTCCCGTGGCTGGCCCTGGCCGGTCTGCAGTCGATGTTCTTCGGCATCAGCCTGGCCCTGATCGGAGTGGTGCTCCGGTACGGCCCACGGGTCTGGCCGTCCAGGCTGGGACGTCTCGGCATGATCCCGCTGGTGGTGGCCGGGCTGTGGACGGCGCGGGAAGCGATCTCGTCGGTCTGGCCGTACGGCGGATTCGCCTGGGGCCGGCTGGCCATCTCTCAGTCCGAGAGCCCGTTCAATTCCCTGGTTGCCTGGGTCGGGATGTCCGGGCTCAGCTTTCTCCTGATCTGGCTCAGCGCCCTCTGCCTTCAGCTCGTCCGTGAGAGCGGTGGACGCCCCGTTCTGCGGGGAAGCGTAGCCGTGGCCGCCGTCGCCCTGCTGCTGGTCGTCCCCGCGTGGCCGACCGTCTCAAGCGGCGAGACTCGGCTGGCTGCTGTGCAGGGGGCTTCCGACGCGGGGCTGTTCGCGCGGTACTCGCCCGGCCAGATTCTGTCCGACCATACGTCGGCGACGCTGGCCGTGATCGACGAGGAGGTCGACTTCGTGGTGTGGCCGGAGAACGCGAGCGACATCGACCCGCTCCGATCGAAGGATGCCGCGCGGAACCTCGACTATCTGAGCCGCGCCATGGACGTCCCGATTGTCGCGGGAACGATCACCCAGCGTGATGGCCGGTTCTACAACAGCTCCCTGCTCTGGAAGTCCGGCGAGGGGGCCGTGGACGTCTACGACAAGGTCCACCCGGTTCCGTTCGCGGAATACATGCCTGACCGTGCATTCTGGCGCCCGTTCGCTCCGGAGCTGATCGACCTCGTCGCTCGCGATTACTCGATCGGCACGCGCGACAACGTCTTCGACGTCGACGGAATCATGGCGGGGATCGCCATCTGCTTCGATATCGCGGACGACCAGCTCGTGCAGGAGATGATCGATGACAAGGCGGAGATCATTCTCGCGCAGACCAACAATGCGGACTTCGGCCGCACCGATGAGAGCGTGCAGCAGTTGGCGATTGCCAGGCTGCGTGCCATCGAGGCCGGTCGAACCGTCGTGAACATCTCAACGGTCGGTACGAGCGCGATCATCACGCCCGACGGTGCCACGCTGGACAGCCTGCCGATCTGGCTGCCCGGGGCGATGGTGCAGACGGTTCCCCTCAGCGATACGGTCACACCGGCCATGGTTGCCGGACGGGGGATCGAATGGCTGGTGTCCGGCCTCGGATTGGCCGGATTCGTGCTGTGTTCCCTTAACGCGCTACGCGCCCGACGGAATCGGGCGCGTAGCGAGTGAATAGCCGGATCAGGCTGGAAATTACGGCCTGATCGGATTGGGGCGAGAGAGAGGGCCGATCAGGCGCCGATCTTCTGCTGTCCGCGACGTTCGCGCAGGAACGTCAGACGTTCCTCGAGGAGTTCCTCGAGCTCGGCGCGGGTACGACGTTCCAGGAGCATGTCCCAGTGCGTGCGCGGTACTTTCTCGTCGGAATGGTCGACGACTACCGGCTTGGAATCAACCAACCGGGTTGCTGTCTGTGAACAGAAGCGGCACTCCCACTCGTCAGGGGCTTCCGCCTCCGCCGAGAAGATCATTACCGTCTCCCGTGCGCACGTTGCACACAGATACGTGTGACTGACTCGTGGTGAAAAGGTGACACCCTCTTCGCTCTGAAGGCTTTGTGCGCCTAACCTCATGCCACGCAAACTGCGATCCGCCATCGTGTGGTCTCCTCTCGCGATGCAACTCTCAGGTATAAACCATCAAGCTGGACGTTATCTTTCCGTTACGTCAATTCTCGGAGGCAACTCTCAGGTTCGTGCTGCGATGACCTTCACGGCTAGGTCGCATCGATCGGTGACGAGGCCGTCGACGCCCCAGTCCAGGAGCCGGGTCATGTCGTCCGGATCGTTGACGGTCCAGACATGCACTTCCACGCCGGCTGCGTGAATTGCGCGGATGAAGCGCGGAGTGAGGATCCGGAGGAAACGCACCGATTCCGGCACCTGCACGGCGGCGAAACCTGTCAGGGAGCGCCGGACGGGGGCGGCGGTGCCCAGTCCGGCGGCCAGGACCGTGCGAATGATGACCGGGGCGGATGCCGAGGTGGCCACCCCGGGCAGCAACCCGACGGCGGTGCGCCGGCGAGCTTCGGAAAAGGAGGTGATCAGCACGCGGTCGATGGCGCGGGCGTCCCTGACGGCGACGGCGGTCGCCTCCGCTGCTGCCGCCGACTTGACGTCGATGTTGAACCGGGCGTCCGGGAACGCGTCCAGCCCCTCACGCAGGGATGCGAACGTCTGCCCCGTGCCGAGGCCGACCCGGCGGAGCTCAGCCATGCTGAGCCGGTCCACACGGATGCGCGTACCGGCCACGTCACAGTCCGCGTCGTGGCTGAGGACGGCGATGCCGTCGGCGCTGGCATGGACATCCGTTTCCAGGTGGGACGCGCCGGCTTCCAACGCATGTCGGAAGGCCAGCAGGGTGTTCTCCGGTGCGCCGAGGGAGAGGCCGCGATGGGCGAACACCCTCGGCCTGACCCCCTCGAGGAACATGCGTACCTAGGGCCCGGTGGTGGCGGGGGCCTGACCGGCTGGGGAGACAGGCGCGGGGACGACCGAGCCGGCGGCGGCATGACCGAATGCCGCACCGATCCCGTTCATCGCCGCCGTGAGTTCGCTCGGCACGATCCACAGCTTGTTCGCGCTGCCCTCCGCGAGCTTCGGGAGCGTCAGGAGGTACTGGTAGGCCAGGAGCTTCGGATCCGGGTCACCGTCGTGGATCGCCTTGAATACCGTTGTGATCGCCTCGGCCTCACCCTGGGCACGCAGGACTGCGGCCTTCGCATCACCTTCCGCCGAGAGGATGGCCGCTTGGCGCGCTCCCTCGGCCGTGAGGATCGCCGACTGCTTCGTGCCTTCGGCGGTCAGGATGACGGCGCGGCGGTCGCGTTCGGCTCGCATCTGCTTCTCCATCGAGTCCTGGATGGACAGGGGCGGGTCGATCGCCTTCAGTTCCACCCGGCCGACGCGGATGCCCCACTTGCCGGTCGCCTCGTCGAGCACGATCCGAAGCTGCCCGTTGATGTTGTCACGACTGGTCAGCGCCTCTTCGAGGTTGAGACCACCGACAACATTCCGCAGGGTTGTCGTCGTGAGCTGCTCGACGGCGCCCAGGTAGTTGGCAATCTCGTAGGTCGCCGCGCGCGCATCCGTCACCTGGAAATACACGACGGTGTCGATCGACACCACGAGGTTGTCTTCGGTGATGACCGGCTGAGGAGGGAACGAAACGACCTGCTCGCGCATATCGAGAAGAGGCCGCACCCGGTCGATGAACGGGACCAGGATGTTCAGTCCCGGCTCGAGCGTCTTGTGGTACTTGCCCAGACGTTCCACGACCCCGGCATTGGCCTGGGGGATGATCTTGATGGCACGCACCAGGACGACGACCACGAACACCCCCAGAACGAGGAGGAGCGCGGCAATGAAGATCTGCCCAATGAATTCTCCGGTGGAGAGCACTATGTGATGTTCCTTTCCGAGGGGAGGACGACGGCGGTGGAGCCTTCGATCGCAGCCACGTGCACAATCTCACCGGGTTCGGCGGATTGCGTGCTGGTATTGGGGGAGAGGCGAGCGGTCCAGGTTTCACCGTTGGCCAGTTTGACCATCCCGCCCGAGGTGCGAACGGTGGAGAGTACCTGCGCGCTCATGCCGAGCAGCGCGGCCACATTGCTCGGGACTTGATCCGCACCCTTTTTCATCATCCGCAGGAGGACCGGCCGGATGAGCAGGATCAGAAGAACCGACACAACGGCGGCGGTCACGATCTGGAGCCACCACACGGCTCCCAGCAGGTTCGCACCCAGTCCGGCCAGGCTGCCCACTGCAATCATCAGGAAGGTGAATTCCAGGGACAGTAACTCGATGATCACGCAGACAAGGATGAAAACAAGCCACACGATCCACAGGTAATCGGTCAGGTCAGCCATTGATTCTTGCGCCCCTCACATCACGGTTCCCCTCGAAGCTATCACCTGCTCGTCAGGGGGAGTCCAGGCAGGCCGCTCATGTTGCTAGGCTTGCGTCCTGTGAGTACTGCACCCAAAAACATCCTTGACGCCGGCTCTCTCACCGGCAAACGCGCGCTCGTCACGGGGTCGTCCCGTGGTGTGGGAGCGGCGACTGTCGGTCTCTTCGCTGAGGCGGGTGCCCGTGTTGCCATCAACTTCCGTAACAAAGAGGCACGCGCGATCAAGGTCGCCGACGCGATTGTCGCCGCGGGCGGCACGGCCATCACGGTCGGTGCGGACCTGACGGATGCTGCGTCCGTCTCGGCGATGTTCGAGACGATCCGTGCGGAGTTCGGTGGTCTCGACATCCTGGTGATGAATGCGTCCGGGGGCATGGAGAGCGGCATGGCCGAGGATTACGCCATGCAACTGAACAGGGACGCTCAGGTCAATTTGTTGAACGCGGCCCGACCGTTACTGGCCCCGGGTGCTCGAGTGGTCTTCGTCACCAGTCACCAGGCGCATTTCGTGGAGACGACGGTCACCATGGCCGAATACGAGCCTGTTGCACGCTCCAAGCGCGCCGGCGAGGACGCGCTGCGCGCCCTCATCCCGGAACTGACCGAGGCCGGGATCGGCTTCGTCGTCGTCTCCGGCGACATCATCGAGGGAACGGTCACGGCTGTCCTGCTCGAACGCGCCAGCCCGGGCACCATGAACGCCCGCAAGGATGCGGCCGGGCGGCTGTACAACGTCAGCGAATTCGGCGCCGAGGTGGCCCTGGCCGCTGTAGAGGCCGTTCCGTCGAACAACACCCGCTATGTCGGCGATATCGCGGACTATGTGGACGAGGCCGCCGACCGCAGCTGAGGTGATCGCTCGCGGCCCCCGGCTACACGGTATCCGACGTGGCCCGCCGACCGCGGCCGAACGTGAAGGCCTGGACGAGCTGGAAGATTCCGGACAGGACCAGGAACACGCCGCCGATCACGACCAGTACGGTAACCGACTCGACGGGGGACAAGAGCACGACGACGCCGGCGACGATGGCGATGGCACCGAAGACCATGCCGAACCATCTGCTGGAATCCGGCGCCGCTTCCACCAGCCCGGCCACTCCCTCCACGATCCAGGAGATGCCGATGAGCATCCCGAGGATGGCAAGGGAATCCAGAGGATTCCGGATGGCCACGATCCCGCCGACGATCAGCAGCACGCCGAGCAGGATGTTCAGGACCCGGCTTCCGGAGGCTCCCTTCGTGAACAATCCTCGGGCCACGTGCACGATTCCGCTGATCAGGAAGTACAGGCCGAACAACACGCCGAGGATGGCAACCGTCGTGTTCGGCCAGGCCAGGATCAGGATGCCGACGACGAGGGCGAGCAGCCCGGTTCCAGCGATTCCCACACGGACCCCGGTGATCTCCGAGTTGCTGAGTTCTCTCGAATCCATTGAGAGATCGAAAGTCGTGACACTATCGGGCATTGCAGCCGCCTCTCGGGTGGGTGGCGTTCGACACCGACACGGTGGCGCCGGCAGCCTGTTCAGCACACCGTAGTCGGCGCCGAACGTGTCGTCCAGCCCCGACTCGATGTGACCGATAATGCACATTATGTCAGTTCGTAAATCGGGAACCGGTAGATTCTGCAAATTTCCCCGACTCGTGTGTCTCTATGCGAGAACGCGGTACCGGAGGTGAGTCTCGCTGGCGAATGCCGATGTGTCGACACGTTCTAGCTTGATGCGCTTGCTCAGCCCGGTGAAGAGCGAGATCCCTTCTCCGAGAAGGATCGGCACGACGTGCAGCTGGATCTCATCGACAAGTCCGAGATCGAGGCATGTGGGTCATCAGGTACACCGGAACCTTGAGCATGCCCCCGTAGGGAATTTCTCCGTCGTCTATGACCCCTTCCTGACACAGGCGGAGCTTTTCGAGGCAGCGGTGCTTGCGGCAGGTGACACCCGAACGACCACGTCGCCGCCACGGCTACTCTTCTCCGAAGCCCGACTCCAGAAGATCTCCGAGGGCGGCCACGGCTGCGGCCCCGTCTGGATCCGCGGACGAAATCTGCGCGGTCATTCCGCGCGTGAGTCCGAGCGACATCACGGCCAGCAAGCTGGAGGCATCCTTGCCGTTCACGGTGACCCTGGCTGTGAACGTACTGGCCAGCTTCGCGAAGTCGGCTGCCGGACGGGCATGAAGCCCGTCCTTATTGACGAGTGTCACCGTGCGGGTGACGAGTGACGGTGGTGGCGATTCTGCCGCGTTTGTCGAAGGCGCGGGTTCCGCGCCGGCGGCTGAGCGTGCTGCGCGCACCACGGACTCGAGGTCTCCCCCGACCTCGGCGGCGACCGCAGCCGCGACGCCACCCTCGACAAGAGGAGCATCCACAATGCGCACTCGAGAACGCACGTCATCGTCGAGGAAGTCCAGGGCGGTCTCGGAGGTCAGGATCGCCGATCCCAGATCGCACAGCAGCACGACACCCTCGCCGAGGTCAGCCTGCTCAATGCCGCCGACCACCTTGGCGAAGCTGGTCCCGATCTGACCGTCATCCGTCCCTCCCGCCGCGATCATGCGCGCATGGGGTGCCATTTGGCGTGCGAGATCGACCAGGCCCTCTGCGATCATCGAGCTGTGAGACACGAAGACCAGGCCGACTCGACCTGCTGCCGCGGCCACCTCAGGCCGTCGTCGCGGTGGCGGCCGCGGCGCGCAACAGAAGGGCGGATGACTGCGCACCCGGATCCCGGTGACCGATGGCCCGCTCGCCGAGATAGCTGGCCCGTCCCTTCCTTGCGATCAGCGGCTCCGTCGCGAGTGCTCCTGCCTCCGCAGCGTCCGCAGCGGCAGACAGGATTGCCCGATCGTCCGCGCCCCCAGCGAGGGCGGCCTCCGCAGCATCGACGGCCGGGGTCCAGGCGTCGACCATGGTCTTGTCCCCCGATTCCGCCTTCCCGCGCAGGACGATGCCGTCCCGCGCAGCCCTCAGGAAGGCGACGAGGGCCGGGCCGTCCAGTTCGATCGTCCCTGAGATCGCGACGGCTCCCTTGAGGAAGGCCGTTCCGTAGAGCGGTCCGGCGGCACCGCCCACCGTGGAGATGAGAGTGGTCGCAACGAACTTGAAGACGTCGCCCGGTCCGGCCTCCGGGGGTAGGTCATCCAGCTTGTGCAGGACCGCCTGAAATCCGCGATCCATATTCTCGCCGTGATCGCCGTCGCCGATCTCGCGGTCCAAATCGATCAACTCGACTCGGTGCTCGCTCATGACCTGCGCGCTGCTCCGGATCCAGGCTTTCGCCCAGGTGGCGTTCAAGTTCATGGGTTCTCCTTCTACTACCGTCCCCACCGTAGCGCGGCGGTCTGGACGGGCGCATCCCACAGAGACGTCAATTCGTCATCGAGTTTCAGGACCGTGATCGACGTGCCCTGCATCTCGAGGGAGGTGGTGAAATTGCCGACCAGCGTTCTGACCACGGTGATCCCCTGTTCGGCGAGCACCTCGGCCGCACGGCGGAAGACGATGTAGAGCTCGATTTGCGGCGTGCCGCCCATCCCATTGACGAAGAGGAGGACCTGGTCCCCGCGCACGAACGGGATGTCTTCCAGAATCGGACCGAGAAGACGATCGACGATGGCGTCGGCCGGCTCCAGTTTGATCCGCGCACGTCCCGGCTCGCCGTGGATGCCGATCCCGATCTCGATCTCATCGTCGGCGAGGGTGAAGCTGCCTTCGCCTGCATGCGGCACGACGCAGGGGGTCAGAGCCACACCCATCGAACGCACCTGGGAGATGACCTTCTCGGCAACCGCGGCCACCGCGTCCAGGGAGTCTCCTCGCTCCGCCGCGGCGCCGGCGATCTTCTCGACCAGTACTGTCCCGGCCACTCCGCGTCGTCCTGCTGTGTACAGGGAATCTTTCACCGCGACGTCATCGTTGACTATGACGGACCTCACGTCGATGCCTTCCGCTGCTGCGAGATCGGCGGCCGTCTCGAAGTTGAGGACGTCCCCGGTGTAGTTCTTGACGATGTGGAGCACCCCGGCTCCCCCATCGACGGCCTTCGTCGCGGCCAGGATCGGATCCGGCGTCGGCGACGTGAACACGGCGCCGGGAACCGCGGCATCCAGCATGCCGAAACCGACGAAGCCGCCGTGCAGCGGCTCATGCCCGCTGCCTCCACCGCTGACCAAACCTACTTTCCCGGAAACGGGTGCGTCACCGCGCACGATGTAGACCGGGTCCGTCGAGACCCGCACGATGTCGGCGTGCGCAGCACCGAACCCGGCTACGGCCTCAGCGACGACGTTCTTGGGATCATTGACGAGTTTCTTCATGGCTCTTCCTTCGATCGGGGTGAATGAACGGCGCGGTCGACGGGCCGGGCCGGAGTGAGCAGATTCGGTGCTCAACTTACGCTCGCGGCCCGGTCCCGGTAAAGGGGCCTGATATTTGCGCGCCTACCTGCCCATTCCGATTACGAAATGGCCGCGCTATGGTGTTGCCGATCGCTCACCGCGACGGGTTGCTCCGGCACCTCCAGCCTCACCAAGGAAGGTCAACGTGGACAATATTGGAGTTGTATTTCTGTCGGAAGTTCTAGGAACCGGAATGCTCGTCCTCCTCGGAACCGGTGTGGTCGCCAACGTCGCACTGGCCAAGAACAAGGGCCTCGGCGGCGGGTTCCTCATGGTCACGGTCGGCTGGGGATTCGCTGTCTTCGTCGGTGTCATCGTGGCCTACAACTCCGGTGCACACCTCAACCCGGCCGTCACCCTCGGCCTCGTTGCCTCAGGGGCTACGGAGTTCGGTTCGGGCGTTCCGGTGAACTTCCTGTCCGTCCTCACGTACATCTCAGCCCAATTCGTCGGCGCCTTCATCGGAGCCATCATCTGCTGGCTGGCCTACAAACAGCATTTCGACGCGGAACCCAATCCGGCCAACAAGCTCGGGGTCTTCTCCACGGGCCCGGCCATTCGCTCCTACGCCTGGAACATGATCACGGAGATCATCGGCACCTTCGTGCTCGTCTTCGTGGTCCTGGCCTTCGGCGGCGGGCGTCAGGGAGAGAGCGGGGGTCTGGCTGCTCTCGGGGCGCTACCCGTCGCGCTGCTCGTTCTCGTTATCGGCACCTCGCTCGGCGGGCCGACCGGTTATGCGATCAACCCCGCTCGTGACCTGGGACCGCGTATCGCCCACTTCGTCCTGCCGATCAAGGGAAAGGGGTCCTCCGACTGGGCGTACTCCTGGGTCCCGGTGATCGGACCGGTGATCGGCGGCGTTCTCGCCGGCTGGGCATCGCTCTTCCTTCTGCCCATCCTCACCTAGCCCCGTCAGTGGGCCGGTTCAGAGTCTGAATCGGCCCACTTTGTGCTGTCGAAAAGACGGCAACCCGAAGATCGAGAACACATTTTCACTCAGATCGTTCATTTCAAGGAGGCATTTCAATGGCCAAGTACATCATCGCAATCGACCAGGGAACGACGAGTTCGCGAGCGATCATCTTCGACAAGGCAGGATCCATTATCGCGGTCGGCCAGCATGAGCATGAGCAGATCTTTCCACGCGCCGGATGGGTCGAACACGACCCGATGGAGATCTGGAACAACACCCGTGAGGTCATCGGACAAGCCCTGTCCAAGGCGAACCTGACCCGTCATGACATCGAAGCCGTGGGCATCACGAACCAGCGCGAAACCGCCGTCGTCTGGGACCGGCACACCGGCATCCCCGTCTACAACGCCATCGTCTGGCAGGACACCCGCACCCAGCCGATCGTGGACCGGCTCGCCGCCGACGGCGGTGTCGAACGATTCAAGGCGAAGGTCGGACTCCCCCTGGCGACATACTTCTCCGGCACGAAGATCGTCTGGATTCTTGAAAACGTGCCGGGAGCGCGTGCCAAAGCCGACGCCGGCGACCTGATGTTCGGGACGACCGACTCGTGGGTGCTGTGGAACCTCACCGGCGGCCTCGAGGGCGGCGTCCACGCGACTGACGTCACCAATGCCAGCCGCACCATGTTCATGGACCTTGCCACTCTGCAGTGGGACGACGAGATCCTTGCGGCCTTCAACGTGCCGAAGTCGATGCTGCCCGAGATCCGCTCCTCCTCTGAGGTCTACGGCATCGTGAATGAGCACAGCCTGCTCCGGGAGGTTCCGATCGCCGGAATCCTCGGTGATCAGCAGGCCGCCACCTTCGGCCAGGCCGCCTTCGACCAGGGCGAAGCGAAGAACACGTACGGCACCGGAAACTTCCTGATCTTCAACACCGGCACAGAGATCGTGCACTCGAAGAACGGTTTGCTCACCACCGTGGGCTACAAACTCGGCGACGCGGCGCCGCACTATGCACTGGAAGGGTCGATCGCCGTCACCGGCGCCCTCGTGCAGTGGCTCCGGGACAACCTCGGGATGGTCAGTACGTCCGACGAGATCGAAACGCTGGCCAAGACCGTCGACGACAACGGCGGCGCCTACTTCGTGCCGGCCTTCTCTGGCCTGTTCGCCCCATACTGGCGTTCGGACGCCCGTGGCGCACTGGTCGGCCTGACGCGGTTCGTGAACAAGGGTCACATCGCCCGCGCGGCCTTGGAGGCCACGGCTTTTCAGACCCGTGAAGTCTTGGATGCGGTCAACGCCGACTCGGGAGTGCCCCTGACCGAACTGAAAGTGGACGGCGGCATGATTGCCAACAACACCCTCATGCAGTTCCAGGCGGACATCATCGGAGTACCGGTCGTGCGTCCGGTTGTTGCCGAAACCACGGCGCTCGGGGCGGCCTACGCAGCCGGCCTGGCGGTGGGGTTCTGGAGCGACCTCGGGGAACTGCGTGCGAACTGGCAGGAAGACAGCCGGTGGACTCCGAAGATGGACGAGGAGGAGCGCAATCGGCAACTGCGCAACTGGAAGAAGGCCGTCACGAAGACCTTCGGCTGGGTCGACGAAGACGTCGTTTAGCAGGCCCGTCCTCGTCCGAGTGGACTACAGCCGACTGGCTGCGACCCACTCCGCGAGTTTGGCCGTGGCCGCACCGGAGTCGACTGCCTCCGCGGCCACGGCCATCTTGTCGCGGAAACGGTCGAGGATGTTCAGCTGGGCCTGGGACGGATCATTGGCGAGGTCGAAGGAGACCAGCCCGGCGGCGGCGTTCAGAAGCACGATGTCCCGGACCGCGTCAACCTTGCCGGCCAGCATGGAATGAACGACGCCGGCATTGTGGTCAGCGTCACCGCCGACGAGTTCGCCGATCGAGGAACGGCGCAGACCGAGATCGCGCGGGTCGATGTCATGTTCCGTGACCAGACCGCGCGACACCTCCCAGATATGACTGTGCCCGGTCGTGGTCAGCTCGTCCAGGCCATCGTCCCCGCGGAAGACAAGGGCAGTGGCTCCGCGAGTCTGGAAGACCCCGACGATCAGCGGGACGCGATCAAGGTTCGCGACGCCCACGGCCGACGCTTCGGGTCGGGCCGGATTGCAGAGGGGGCCAAGGTAGTTGAAAACCGTTGGGATGCCGAGCTCCGAACGGGCAGCAGCTGCATGACGGAAACCGGGGTGGAACGCAGCCGCATACGCAAAGGTGATCCCGGCCGCATCCAGGATGGCCGCGACCTTGTCGGCGGAGAGCGTCAGGTCGATGCCCAGAGCCGCCAGGACGTCGGACGATCCGGACGCGGAGCTCGCGGCCCGGTTACCGTGCTTGATCACCGGAACGCCCGCGCCGGCACACACAATCGACGCCATCGTCGAAATGTTGACTGTTCCGAACCGGTCTCCCCCGGTGCCGACGATGTCGAGCGCCATGGGGTTCACCATCAGGGGCACGGCATGGTCGAGAATCGCGTCCCGGAATCCGACGATCTCGTCCACGGTCTCCCCCTTGGCCCGCAGCGCGACCAGGAACCCTGCCAACTGAGCCGGAGTGGCCTGGCCGAGCATCACCTGCTCCATGCTCCACGCCGCATCCGACACGCTCAGGTCCTCACCGGAAAGTAGCGCGCTGATGACGTTGGGCCAGGACTGAATTTCAAGCATGAGACGATTTTAGCGAGTTCAACTGTCGGGCCCGAATTCGCTTCCGGGGGCGCGTTTGTTTCAATCCGGTAGTCATTCCGGCAAATGAGCGACAGGCTCGCCCGGATGCGAAAAACACGACAGGAAATCGGCCATAATGGAACGGTGACGAGCCCATCAATTACTTATACGGCCACTGCGCCCGTTGTTAACCGGCCCAACAGCGTGGCTGTGGGCACTATCGTCTGGCTGGGCAGCGAAGTCATGTTCTTCGCCGGGCTCTTTGCCATCTACTTCACGCTTCGGTCTACGTCGCCCGAGTTGTGGTTGTTCGAGGCGGACAAGCACAACTTCAGTTTTGCTCTGGTGAATACGCTCATCCTGGTGTCATCGTCCGTGACCTGCCAGTTCGGTGTCTTCGCGGCCGAGCGCCTCCAGTCCCGGTCCACCGGTTGGAAGCCCAGCCAGTGGGGCATGGTCGAGTGGTTCTTCCTGACTTACGCCCTCGGTGCGATCTTCGTCTCCGGGCAGGTTTTCGAGTATGCGACTCTCGTCTCCGAAGGCGTGTCGCTCACCAGCAATGCCTACGGTTCCGCGTTCTACCTCACCACAGGGTTCCACGGGATTCACGTGACTGCCGGGCTGATCGCGTTCCTGCTCGTCATCGGGCGTGGTTTCGCCGTCAAGAACTTCGGCCACAAGGAAGCAACCAGCGCCATCGTCGTGTCGTACTACTGGCACTTCGTCGACGTTGTCTGGATCGGGCTGTTCCTCGTCATTTACGTTCTTAAATAGAAAGTCGGAGTGGACACCACGTATGACCACGATTAGCACACCCAAGCAGTCCGGCGGTCGCAAAGCCGGCCGCCGCAGCCCGCTTGCCAGCGTCGCCCTCATCGCGATCGGCCTCCTCTTCACAGGCGGTGCATACGCCGCGTTCAGCACCAGCACCGCCAGCGCAGAAACCACCGCCGCGTCACAGCAGACCGTCGGCGAAGGGCAGAAGCTCTTTGCTGCGAACTGCGCGACGTGCCATGGACTGGCGGCGGAAGGAACCGGAAGCGGTCCCAGCCTGATCGGTGTCGGCGCGGCCTCGGTCGACTTCCAGGTCGGCACCGGGCGCATGCCCATGCAGCTCAACGGCCCGCAGGCAGAAAAGAAGGCTGTTCAGTTCACGGAAGAGCAGACCGCAGCCCTCGCCGCGTACGTCGCTTCTCTGGCTCCCGGCCCCGCCCTTCCCGATGCGTCACTTCTCGACGGCGAAGGCGATGCGGCAAACGGTGCCGAGCTCTTCCGCATCAACTGCGCGATGTGCCACAACGTCGCCGGTGCCGGTGGTGCCCTCACCCAGGGCAAGTACGCACCTGCTCTGGCCGGCGTTACGGAGAAGCACATCTACGAGGCCATGGTCACCGGTCCGCAGAACATGCCCGTGTTCAACGACATGAACATCTCCCCCGAGAGCAAGCGGGACATCATCACGTACCTCAAGTACCTCGACACCAACCCGTCTCCGGGTGGATTCGCCCTGGGTGCCCTCGGACCAGTCTCGGAAGGTCTCTTCCTCTGGATCTTCGGCCTGGGGTCCATCGTCGCCTTGACGGTGTGGATCACGGCGAAGTCGAACTGACCGTCGCCCCGTTCGAAACGAACTTATTTCTATGAGAATTCCGATGAAGGAGAACAATGGCCAAGGACGATAACAGCGGGAAGGACCTGACCGCTGCTGACTCGTCGACCGTCGGGCATGAGGGGGCTCCCGCAGGCACCGCCGTCGTCGTACGCGATGCCGTGGCCAACCCGGGATTCCCCCCGCACCGCCCCCGTGTCACCGACCTGAACCCGAGCGCCGAACGGCAGGCGGAACGAGCCGTCTACACGCTGTTCTACCTGTCGATCGTCGGAAGCGTCTTCGCGATCATCGCGTACATGGCCTTTCCCATCATTGAGGAAGACCCGAGCTCCGTCCGGCTCAACAACCTCTTCATCGGCCTTGGACTGACGCTGGCGCTCCTGGCCATCGGCATCGGTGCCGTGCACTGGGGCAAGGCACTCATGTTCGACCACGAGGGCGTCGACGAACGGCACCCCGTCCGCGGTTCCGATGAGACCCGTGAGCGTGCAGTCGAGATCTTCCACGAGGCCAATGTCGAGTCCGGCATCGGTCGTCGCACGCTCATCCGTAACAGCCTGATCGGTGCCCTGATCGCTTTCCCGTTGCCGGCAGTTGTTCTATTTCGCGGCCTTGGACCGCAGGACACCAACCCGTCCGCGCTCCTCGAACACACCATGTGGAAGAAGGGCACCCGGCTCGCGATCGACCCGACGGGCACCCCGATCAAGGCCTCGGACGTGACCCTGGGCTCGGCCTTCCACGTCATTCCGGAAGGCCTTCAGGACCTCGGTCACGGCAAGCTCGAGGAAAAGGCGAAGGCTGCCGTTCTGTTGATGCGTCTCAAGCCCGAGGACATCAACGAGCCGGCCGACAAGAAGGACTGGTCGTACAACGGCATCGTCGCGTACTCCAAGATCTGCACGCACGTCGGATGTCCCGTTGCACTTTACGAGCAGCAGACGCACACGCTTCTGTGCCCTTGCCACCAGTCCCAGTTCGACGTCACCAATCAGTGTGAGGTCATCTTCGGGCCGGCCAAGCGCCCACTCCCCCAGCTGCCCATCACAGTAGACTCCGAGGGATATCTCATTGCACAGAGCGATTTCACTGAACCCGTCGGGCCGAGCTTCTGGGAGCGGAATTGAGCACTGCAACTACGACTACTGAGCTAGTCGAAACGAAGAAGTCGGGCGGCCTCACCGGGGCAGCCGCGAACTACATCGACGAACGCACGAGCATCTCGACGGCCGTCAAGGAGCTGGGTCGCAAGATCTTCCCCGACCACTGGTCTTTCCTGCTCGGCGAGGTCGCCCTCTACAGCTTCGTCATCATCCTGCTGTCCGGGTCCTTCCTGACGTTCTTCTTCCACGCCTCGATGACGCCGGTCGAGTATGACGGCTCCTACCTGCCTCTCAAGGGTGTGGAGATGTCCGCTGCGATGGCATCCTCGCTGGATATCTCCTTCGACATCCGCGGCGGGCTCCTGATGCGTCAGGTCCACCACTGGGCGGCTCTGCTGTTCGTGGCCGCCATCGGTCTGCACATGCTGCGCATCTACTTCACGGGTGCGTTCCGTAAGCCCCGCGAGCTGAACTGGGTCATCGGCTTCATCCTGTTCATCCTCGCCATGGCTGAGGGCTTCACCGGCTACTCCCTCCCCGACGACCTGCTCTCCGGCAACGGACTGCGCATCATCGACGGAATGGTGAAGGGTATCCCCGTCGTGGGAACCTGGATCTCGTTCCTGCTCTTCGGCGGAGAATTCCCGGGCGAACAGATTGTCGGACGGCTCTACTCGCTCCACATCCTGTTGCTACCGGCCATCATCGTGGCACTGATCGCCATGCATCTGCTCTTCGTCGTCGTGCACAAGCACACGCAGTACCCGGGCGCCGGTCGCACGAACCAGAACGTGGTCGGATACCCTGTGCTTCCCGTGTACGCGGCCAAGGCCGGTGGGTTCTTCTTCATCGTCTTCGGCATCGTCATGCTGATGGCGTCACTGTTCACCATCAACCCCATCTGGAACTACGGTCCCTACGATCCCTCCCCCGTGTCTGCCGGAACTCAACCGGACTGGTACATCGGTTTCGCCGACGGCGCACTGCGACTCATTCCGCCGGGACTTGAGTTCGTATGGCTCGACCGCACCTGGTCGTTCAACATCCTGATCCCGCTCGTGGCACTCGGACTGTTCATCCTCGTCGTTTTGATCTACCCGTTCATCGAAGCGTGGGTCACCGGAGACAAGCGTGAGCACCACATCCTTGATCGCCCGCGGAACGCCCCGACACGCACCGCCATCGGTGCCGCCGGCGTCACCTTCTATGCGGCGCTGTGGGCCACGGCGTCCTCCGACATCATCGCCACGCACTTCAAGGTGACGATGGAAGGAGTGATCCACACCATGCAGTTCCTGGTGATCGTGGGTCCCTTCATCGCCTTCTTCGTCACGAAACGGATCTGCCTGGCCTTGCAGAAAAAGGATCGGGAGATCGTTCTTCACGGCTACGAGTCCGGGCGTATTGTGCGACTGCCCGGCGGCGAGTACATCGAGGTCCACCAGCCAGTGGACGAGTACGAGCGCTGGAAGCTGGTCAGCTACAACGACTACAAGCCGCTCATGATTCGTCCGAACGCGAAGGGCAAGATCACGGTCGGCCAGAAGGCCCGAGCCGGACTGTCCCGCTGGTTCTTCGAGGACCGGATCGAACCGGTGTCGAGCACCGAACTCGAGCGCACGCACGGCGACCACCACTAGGCATTTCGCCGCAACAGCAGAACGGGCATCGATGTCACTCCAGACCCTGTCGGAGTGGCTTCGGTGCCCGAACTGTTTTCTCCCCCTCACTCCGTCCGGTCCCCTGACGCTGTGCTGCGCGTCCCGGCATTCCTTCGATGCCAACAAGCGCGGGTACATCTCACTCGCCGGCGGCGCTCGACGGCTGATCGGCGACAGCGTCGCCATGGTGGATGCCCGGGGACTCTTCCTCTCCGCAGGCTGGTACGCCCCGTTACGTGAGCGTCTGGCCGAGCGGGTTGCCGATGTGAAACCGACCCGCATCCTCGACGTCGGCTGCGGTACCGGGTACTACCTGGAGGGGGTGCTCGATCACATCCCCGAAGCCCAGGCCCTGGGCATGGACCTCTCCCCCGTCGCCGTGGCGCGCACGGTGGCCGGCCACGACAACGTCGATGGGCTCGTCGCCGACGTATGGTCAGCTCTCCCGGTGCGGGACGCAGCGGCCGACGTCATCCTCAACGTCTTCGCGCCGCGCAACCCGGCGGAGTTCCATCGGGTGCTGCGCCCGTCGGGCATGCTGATGGTGGTGGTACCCCAGAAGACTCATCTGCAGGAGCTCAGAGCGGCGGGGCTGGCTTTGGACGTTCCGGCGAACAAGGCGGAGAATCTCTCGCAGACGCTGGCCACCCAGGGCTTCGATCTGGAATCGCGCGATGAGCTGTCCGCCGCCCTGGTCCTGAACCCGGAACAGGCCGCCGCTCTGATCGGGATGGGGCCTTCTTCCCACCACACCGACGCCGAGGACGTTGCAGGCCACCTGAGCCCCGTACAGACCGTTACAGCGTCGTTCGAGGTCCTCGGCTTCCGCCGCCGCACACTGTGATCCCGGTCACTCTGACCTCGGTGTAACTCCCCTGACGTTGCCCACAGTCTGAGCGCGGGGCGGGCCGCAATCGAGCTGCGATCCCCGGGGCCCGGCGCAGCCGGCATCCTCCCTTAGAAGATCGATCCCCGAGGTGGGTACGACAAAAAGGCGGCGTCCGGGACCTGAGGTCCTGGACGCCGCCGTGCGCTCTGAGGTGCGCTGTTGGTCAGATCACCGGGCGAAGTTACCGCGGTAGTACTCGTACACCCAACCGACGAGGCAGATCACTCCGATGCCCAGGGCGATGATCGAAATCCAGACACCGACAGCCAGTCCCATGAAGAGCAGGGCTGCACTGGCGGCGAGGAGGATCGGCCACCAGCTCCACGGGCTGTAGAAGCCGACCTCGGGGTCTCCGTCATCGATGTTCGCGTCAAGGCGGTCCTCCGGGAGCTCCCCGCCCTGGGCCAGGTGAACCCGGCTGAGGTAGAAAGCCACGAAGCTGACGAAGATCGCCGACAAACCGAGCGCGAACGTGCCGGCCCACTCGATTCTGTTCTGGGTCGGGTCGAGCAGTCCCCAGACCACGTACGCCACCGTGACGACGACGAAGAATCCGCTGAGAATCCAGAGGAGATTGACGTTGGCTCTCATTTACTTCGTCCTTTGTGACGCTGCGTCGTACGTGGGGGCGTCCGGTGCATCCTTGCCCGGGCCGATGCCGACGGTCATGGCCGCTTCCGGATGGTTCAGGTCGAACGCGGGACGCTCGGACCGAATGCGCGGGATGGATGTGAAGTTGTGCCGCGGCGGCGGGCAGGACGTGGCCCACTCCAGCGAGGCGCCGAATCCCCACGGGTCGTTCACGGTGACCTTGGGGGCGTTCCGTGCGGTGATGTACACGTTCAGGAAGAACGGAATCATCGAGATCGCGAGAATGACCGAGCCGATCGTGGACAACTGGTTCATCCAGGTGAAGCCGTCCTCGGGCAGGTACGACGCGTAGCGGCGCGGCATGCCGACGACTCCCAGCCAGTGCTGAACCAGGAAGGTCGTGTGGAACCCGATGAAGAGGATCCAGAAGTGCCACTTGCCCAGGCTCTCGTTGAGCATCTTCCCGGTCCACTTCGGCCACCAGAAGTAGAAGCCGCTGAACATCGCGAACACCACAGTGCCGAAGATCACATAGTGAAAGTGGGCGACGACGAAGTACGTGTCCGAGACATGGAAGTCGAGTGGCGGAGAGGCGAGAATAACTCCGGTGAGACCACCGAAGGTGAAGGTGACCAGGAATCCGAGGGCCCACAGCATAGGGGTCTCGAACGTCAGGGAACCTCGCCACATGGTGCCGATCCAGTTGAAGATCTTCACCCCCGTCGGAACGGCGATCAGCATGGTCATCAGTGAGAAGAACGGCAGCAGGACAGAGCCGGTGACGTACATGTGGTGTGCCCAGACCGCGACGGACAGGGCGGCGATCGAGATGGTCGCGTAGATGAGTGTCTTGTAACCGAAGATCGGCTTGCGGCTGAAGACCGGGAAGACCTCCGAAACGATGCCGAAGAACGGCAGGGCGATGATGTACACCTCAGGGTGACCGAAGAACCAGAACAGGTGCTGCCAGAGAATGGCCCCACCGTTCGCCGGATCGTAGATGTGCGAGAGGAAGATGCGGTCCGAGGCAGCGGCCAGGAGGGCTGCGGCCAAGACCGGGAAGGCCATGAGAATGAGGAGCGAGGTGACCAGCGTGTTCCAGGTGAAGATGGGCATCCGGAACATGGTCATTCCGGGTGCACGCATCGTGATCACGGTGGTGATGAAGTTCACTGCTCCGAGGATGGTTCCGAATCCGCTGAGCCCGAGGCCGACCATCCACAGGTTGCCACCGACGCCCGGGGAGAACGTCGTGCTTGCCAGGGGCTGGTAGGCGAACCAGCCGAAGGATGCAGCACCCTGCGGAGTGAGGAACCCACCGACGGCGACCAGGCTGCCGAAGAAGAACGCCCAGAACGAGAAGGCGTTCAGCCGGGGGAACGCCACGTCGGGGGCGCCGATCTGCAGCGGCATGAGGGAGTTTGCGAAACCGAAGAACAACGGTGTCGCGAACATCAACAGCATGATCGTTCCGTGCATCGTGAACAGCTGGTTGTACTGTTCCTTCGTCTGCACGACCTCGAGACCCGGTGCGAAGAGCTGGGCACGAATGACCAGGGCCATGACGCCGGCGAGACAGAAATATACGAACGACGTGATCAGGTACATGTACCCGATGACCTTGTGGTCGGTGGAGGTGATCCACCGGACGATGATGTTGCCCTTGCTCTCGACGCCGGTGGGCTTACGAGGTGCTGAGGGCGTTGTGGGTGCGGTGGGTGCCGCGGTAGCAGTACTCATGGCCTAGTTGCCCTCCTGCTCGGTCGGAGCTGATGTGCCCGGCAGATTCTGGTTGCGTTCGTACTCGAGGCCGAGCTGGCCCTCGTTGCCTGCGGCGCGCAGGGACTCGATGTAGGCGTCGTAGTCAGCCTCAGAGACGACCTCGACGTTGAAGAGCATCAGAGAGTGGTACTCACCGCACAATTCAGCGCACTTGCCCGCATAGGTGCCGATACGTTCCGGGATGACCGACATGTAGTTGGTCTTGCCCGGGATCATGTCCTTCTTGTACAGGAAGTCGACGACCCAGAAAGAGTGGATGACGTCGCGGGCGTCGAGTGCCAGCTCGATCTTTTTTCCGACCGGCAGCACCAGCGTCGGGATCTCGGACTGCACCAGTGAGCCCGCAGGACCCTCGACGTCAGGCTGACCCTGGATGCCGACGGAGTAGACGTCCTCATCGATGTAGTTGAAGTCCCAAGCCCACTGCTTGCCGATGACCTGGATCTTGACGTCCGGGGAATCGAACCGGGCCTCGATCTCGGCCTGGTCCCGCGCCGTGAAGGCGAAGAAACCCACCACGAGGATCAGCGGCACGACCGTGTAGAAAATCTCGATCGGCATGTTGTACCGCAGTTGGACGGGCAATCCGGTCTGGCCCTTGCGCCGCCGGTAGACGACCACGGCCCAGATGGTGAGGCCCCACGTGATGAGACCCACGATCATGAGAACGATCCAGGAGGTGGTCCACAGACCTGCTACCCGTTCGGTCTGGTTGGTCACCGCCGGCTGCCCCTCGACGAAGCCGGGGAGATAGCCGTGAAGCTGGGCCTGAGAGCACCCCGCTAGAACAATGGCCAACGACGCTGCGATCGGAATTGCAGCCCATCGGAGACGATGGTTTTTGCGCACCAGTAACCTTTCGGTGGGACTCGACGACACACTTCGCTGGAAGTGCTTTTATAGATTCCCAGCCTACTGCGACGGACGCGTTCCGTTGTGCAGGAACGTGCCGGTGAAGGTAACGAATTCGCCGCCAGTCACAGTTTCTGAGGGAATTGGCGTGCCGGTGAATCGGCCCGCGCGGATTAGCTGAACGAATCTCCGCACGCGCAGCTGCCGCCCGCGTTGGGGTTGTCGATGGTGAACCCCTGCTTCTGGATGGTGTCCTCGAAATCAATGGACGCCCCATCGAGGTAGGGCACGCTCATCTTGTCGACGATGACCTCGACACCGTCGAAGTCGACGAGAGCGTCCCCGTCCAGGACGCGCTCGTCGAAGTAAAGCTGGTAGATCAGGCCGGAACAACCGCCGGGCTGAACGGCGACGCGAAGTCGGAGGTCCTCGCGGCCCTCCTGGGCGAGAAGGCTCCGCACCTTGTCGGCGGCGGTGGCACTCAGACCAACGCCATGGGCGGCGGTGCTGGTGGCTGCTGTGTCGGTCATGGTGCTCCTCATTGTTCGTCGGGTGCTCGCTCGGTCCGTTTCTGCGACCACATCACCGGTGGATTCCACGGGGAATTCTACCGAGCACAACCGGGAATGCACCCCCTGCATTCCCTGCGATCGTTCGTTGGCGGTTGTCAGCTCTCTGAACGCCGGTTCAAACGCGCGAGCAGGAAGGCTTCGCTGAGAATGGCCCGCTTGAATACTCCGAGATGCAGCGATTCGTTGGGGCTGTGCGCACGGGAATCTGGATCTTCAACGCCGGTGACCAGGATCTGAGCATCGGGGAAAACCCGGACCAGGTCCGCGATGAACGGAATCGACCCACCCACTCCGATGTCCACCGGCTCGACCCCCCAGGCCTCAGCCATGGCGCTGCGGGTCTCGGCCACGGCCCAGCCCTCCGTATCGACCAGGAAGGCCTCCCCCGTGTCGACATCGTCGATGTCGACACGGGCGCCGAAGGGCGCGTGTGCGAGAAGGTGTGCCTGAAGGGCCAGGTAGGCCTCAGCCGCCGGCTGGCCCGGTGCGACGCGGGTGCTGATTCGAACGGTGACGACCGGGGTGAGCGTGTTCGAGGCGTTGGCCACGGATGGCGCGTCAATACCCGTGACGGTGATGGCAGGCTGAGACCAGATCCGGCTGAGGACCGTGCCGTGGCCGATCGGGCTGACGCCCGCTGTAAGGCCCGTCTCCAGGCGAAGCTGCCCGACGGAGTAGTCGGGCGTGGGGACGTCGATGCTCGTCAGCCCGGTCACGGCGACCGATCCGTCCTCGGCGTAGAGCGAGGACAGCAGGCGGACGGTCGCCATCATGGCATCCGGAACCGCTCCCCCGAACATGCCGGAGTGCGACGCGTGGTCGAGCGTGCGCACCGTGAGGCGGAAAGTGACGTTGCCGCGAAGAGCCGTGGTGAGCGCGGGGGTGGATACGTCCCAATTGTTCGAGTCCGCCACGACGATGGCGTCAGCGCGAAGGGCCTCCTGGTTCTCTTCGAGGAAGGTGGAGAATGAACGACTGCCGAACTCCTCTTCTCCCTCGATGAAGAGGGCGAGGCCCAGGTCGAAATCCGGCCCTTCCGCTTCGACCAGCGCGCGGATCGCGGCGATGTGGGCCATGACGCCGGCCTTGTCGTCGGCAGCACCGCGACCATAGAGGCGGTCGCCGCGAATGGTCGGCTCGAACGGGTTCGATTCCCAATCTTCGTCCTGGCCGGGAGGCTGGACGTCGTGATGCGCATAAAGAAGAACCGTCGGGCGTCCACGGCGGGCCGCTCGGGTTGCGAGTACCGCGGGGTGACCGAGTTCGGCCCCGCCCGGGATCCCGGCCGCCTTGATCTCCACCGAGTCGAACACACCGAGACCGCGCACCAGATTCGCGACGGCATCCGCGCTACGGGCAACCTGATCGGCATCGAAGGCGTCCCAGGAAACGGACGGAATCCGCACCAGCGCGCACAGGTCCGCAAGTGTCGTCGGCAGGCCCCCCTCGACGGCGGCGCGAAGTTCCTGGGCAGCCGGAGTGATTGCCGCGGGCTCTGTTTCTCGAATATCGGTCATCGGGTAATCTTAAGCCAACCAATTGCAAGGAACTGATGTGGCTAAGCCTGTGAACCCAGACGCACAACCATCCATGGAGACCCCGGAGGAGACCAAGTCTCGCCTGGCGGCCGTTCAGCCTGCCGGAAAAGGACAGGCGACGCCCAGCCGCAAACAGCAGGAGGCGCTGAACAAGCGTCCCCTCGTTCCGGACGACCGCAAGCTTGCTGCCAAGCAGGCCAGAGGCAAGGCTGCCGAGGCTCGCGACCGCGCACGCGTCGGCATGGCCGCCGGCGATGAGAAGTACCTCCCGGTTCGTGAACGTGGGCCGCAGAAGCGGTACGTGCGCGACTACGTCGATGCGCGGTTCAACGTGGGTGAGTTCATGATCCCCGTGATGTTCCTGGTGATCCTGCTGACATTCTTTCCCGACCCGTCGGTACAGACCTACGGCATCCTCGCCCTGTGGGCGTTCTTTCTCGTTGCCGTGGTCGACAGCGTCATCCTCGGCTTCACGGTCACCCGCAAGCTGACCGCCAAGTTCGGAGCCGACAAGGTGGAACGGGTGCGCTGGTACGCAGCCATGCGGGCACTGCAGCTGCGCCCCATGCGTTTGCCGAAGCCGCAGGTCAAGCGCGGCCAGTACCCGGCCTGATCCCGCCGGCGCGGGGCGTTAAAGGTTGTAGGCCCCGCAACGGATCAGCGGCACACGCAGCTCCTCGTCGGTCAGCGATCCGTGTTGACCGACCATCGATCGGGCGGACTGGTTCGGTTCCCGGGAGTCGTAGTAGGCGATCGATTTGCGCGCGGCGACGATGACGTCGCCGATTCGTGGCAGCACCTCAGGGTCGACGGTCCCGAACAGCCCTGCCTCGACCGCTTCCGCGCGCGTGAACACCCAGGACCGGTGGCCCTCGACCTCGCGCCACGCGGTGGCAAGGTCGTCAGCGGCGTCGGCGCCGCAGTTGGGCTCAAGGTACAGGTGCAGGCACCGAGGGTCCCCACCGATGTGGCGGACTCCGTCGACGATCGTCGGCACAGTGTCGAAGAGCACATGTCTGGTCGCCGGGACGTCGATGATGCCGTGGTCGGCCGTGAGCAGCAGCCCCTCGTCGCTTCGCAGCCCGCCTGCGAACCGTCCGGCCGCGGCGTCCAGGGACTCCAGGGCGGCGAGCCAGCGGTCGGACTCCCAACCGTGCGCGTGCGCGGCCACATCCAACTCCGGGACGTAGAGATAGACCAAAGCACGCGGCTCGGTGTCCAGCAGGTGCCGTGCGGCGGCGAACCGGTCGGAGACGCTCTCGGCGGAAACGTAGCGCGCACCACGGAGTGCCGCCTGGGTGAAGCCCGAGGCGGCGTAGCGGCGTGGGCCGATTGCGAACCCGGGGACGCCGGCATCCGCGGCCTGTTCGAAGACCGTTCGTGTGCGCTGCCAGAGCTCCGGGCGCATGTCCGAATCCCAGCCGGTCAGTTGGTTGACGACGCGGTCCCGCTCTGCGTCCAGCACCCGGTAGCCGACGAGACCGTGCAGCCCAGGTTCGACTCCCGTCGTGAGGGTTGTGATCCCTGCGGCCGTGGTGGACGGAAAGACGCCATCGACGACGCTGGTTTTGGTCAGCAGCGAATTCAGGAACCGGGCGTGGCCGGCCCGAGCACGGAGGGCACTGACGCCGAGGCCGTCCGCCAGAACGACGACCGCCCTGTTCGCCGGGCCGAGGCCCAGGGTGTTCGGGAGACCCTGGATCGACGAGAGGGAACTTGAGAGGACATCGGCAAGGCGCAGGGTGCTGAATTGGCGGGCCGGTAGCATGGAGGGCATCGCGCCAAGTCTGACATAGACCCGGCCGGATCGATCAGCGCCTACCCGACAGCGCGTGTGCCGCAACGCGCGCCTCAGCAGAATTCACGAATGAGCCGTTCAGACAGCACTCCGCCCGCCACGTTCACCGAACGCATCGAGGACGTCGATGTCTCGACCGAGATGCAAGGCTCGTTCCTCGAGTACGCCTACTCGGTCATCTACTCCCGTGCCCTTCCGGACGCCCGCGACGGGCTCAAGCCGGTGCAGCGGCGCATCCTCTACCAGATGAGCGAAATGGGGCTGCGTCCCGATCGCGGGCACGTGAAGTCGGCTCGGGTGGTGGGCGAAGTCATGGGCAAGCTGCATCCCCACGGCGACACGGCCATCTACGATGCGCTGGTCCGCATGGCGCAGGCGTTCACGCTGAGGGTTCCGCTGATCGACGGGCACGGCAACTTCGGCTCGCTCGACGACGGTCCGGCCGCCCCGCGGTACACCGAGGCGCGGCTGGCCGCACCGGCCCTCGCCATGACGGAGAACCTCGACGAGGACGTCGTCGATTTCGTGCCCAACTACGACAACCAGCTCACCCAACCGGATGTCCTCCCGGCGGCGTACCCAAATCTGCTGGTCAACGGCGCAAGCGGAATCGCTGTGGGCATGGCCACGAATATGGCCCCGCACAATCTGATCGAGGTCGTCGGCGCTGCCCGGCACCTGCTGGCCCACCCCAATGCGACCCTGGACGACCTGATGGAGTTCGTCCCGGGTCCCGACCTGCCCACCGGTGGCACGATCGTCGGGCTCGCGGGGATCAAAGACGCGTATGCGACCGGCCGAGGGAGCTTCAAGACCCGGGCGCGCGTAACCGTCGAGGCGATCACCGCCCGCAAGGCAGGTCTCGTGGTCACCGAACTCCCCTATCTGGTCGGACCGGAGCGGGTCATCGAGAAGATCAAGGACGGCGTCACGTCGAAGAAGCTGAGCGGGATTTCCGACGTCACCGACCTGACCGACCGCACCAAGGGGCTCCGTCTCGTCATCGGCATCAAGACCGGTTTCAGCCCGGAAGCCGTCCTCGAACAGCTCTACCGATACACACCGCTCGAAGACTCCTTCAATATCAATGCCGTCGCGCTCGTCGACGGCGGTCCTCAGACGTTGGGTCTCCGGGAACTGCTCCTCGTCTACATCGGGCACCGTATCGAGGTCGTCACCCGGCGATCGGCCTACCGACTCGCCCGGCGCAAGGAGCGCCTGCACCTGGTCGAGGGGCTGCTGGTCGCCATCCTCGACATCGACGAGGTCATCCAGGTCATCCGCGCCAGCGACGACAGCGAGCAGGCGCGGACCCGGCTTATCGACGTCTTCGACCTCAGCCAGATCCAGGCCGAGTACATCCTCGAGCTTCGGCTTCGTCGCCTGACCCGCTTCTCCCGGATCGAACTCGAGACAGAACGCGACCAGTTGCTGGCTGAGATCGCTGCCCTGGAAAAGCTGCTGGGCAGCAAAGCGGCCATCCGCACCCTGGTGTCCGACGAACTCGCCTCGACAGCCGAGCGATTCGGAACACCCCGGCGGACGCTGCTGACCGAGGCCAAGCCGAGCATTGCGGGTGCGAACAGCGCCGCCGCCAAGCGGAAGGCGGCCATCCTCGAGGTGACAGACACACCCACCAGGGTCTACCTCAGCACAACCGGAAAGATCGCCCGGGTGGACCTGCCGGCCGACAGTGCAGATCTGCCCGAGAGGATCACGCCGGCGCAGCGTCGCAACAAGCATGACGCTGTCCTATCCGTTCTGGACACCACCAGCCGCACCGAAATCGGTGCGGTCACCAGCCTGGGCCGGCTCATCCGCTTCTCCCCCGTCGACCTGCCCGTGATGCCGCCGACGTCCATCCAACTTGCCGCCGGCGTGGGCGTCGGCGACTATTTGTCGCTTCCCAACAAGGCGGAGAAGGTTCTCGCGCTCGTCGCCCTCGATTCCGACCGGTCGATCGCCCTCGGCACCCGCCAAGGCATTGTCAAGCGGGTCACCGCCGGCGACTGGGCCAACAAACCCGATTTCGAAATCATCGGGCTGAAGCCCAGAGACGTGGTCGTGGGTGCGATTCAAGGTGCTGAAGACGATGAACTCGTCTTCATCGCCTCGGATTCCCAGCTGCTGCGTTTCCCTGCCGGTTCCGTGCGTTCCCAGGGCCGCACAGCCGGCGGAATGGCCGGCATCAAACTCTCCCCCGATGCCCATGTGGTCTACTTCACCAGTGTGCCCTCGTCCAGCGAGACGTCCCTGGTGGTAGCCACTGTGGCCACGGGCAGTTACACCCTTCCCGGGACGGACCCCGGCAGCGCCAAGGTTTCCGACTTCACTGAATACCCGGCGAAGGGGCGAGGAACCGGCGGAGTGCGGTCCCACCGTTTCCTGAAAGGCGAAGACATAGTCTCGATCGCCTGGGTGGGCCCACTGCCCGCCCGCGCGGTCGGGGCGGACGGTACTCCGCGTTCGCTGCCCGAATCCGGCTCCCGGCGCGACGCCTCAGGGGCCATGCTCGACTCGGTGATCGGCACCATCGGTTCCCAGATCGCCTGACTCTGAGCCGGGCAGATTCGTGGGCTAGGGTGGCCGAATGACACACCTCGCAGATTCGGCCATTCTTGTCCTCGGTGCCTCCGGCGGACTCGGACGTGAGATCGCCAGGCTCCTGGCGGACAGCGGCGCTCGCCTCATCCTCAGCGGTCGCAGCCAGGCCAAGCTCGACGCCCTGTCGGTCCCGGGAACGGCGATTGCCGCCGATCTGACGGACCCCGCGGCCATCACCGCTCTCATCGCCGAGGCGGTCAGAGTGAACGGCCGGCTCGACGGTATCGTCAACGCCTCGGGCGTCGTCGCCTTCGGACCCGCACTCGAGGTGACCGACGAAACCCTGAGCGAATTGTTCACCCTGAACACCCTCGCCCCCATCCGCCTGCTCCGGGCCGCCCGGGCGGCCCTGACCGAATCCGCCGAGCAGGGCCGCGAACCCTTCGTACTCACCCTCAGCGGGGTCGTCAGCGAAAGCCCCACCGCGAACCTGGCCGCCTACTCCGCGTCGAAGGCCGCCGTCGCGGCGTTCGGACAGGCCGCAGGTCGAGAACTACGCCGCAGCGGCATCCGCCTTCTCGACGCCAGGCCCGGCCACACCGAAACGGATCTGTCGACTCACCCGATTGCGGGCACGGCACCGCGCCTGCCGACCGGTTACCGCCCGGCCGCCGTCGCGGAACGCATCGTGGCTGCCATCGTCACCGGTGAACGCGACCTGCCGAGCACGTCGTTCCACGTTTAGGCGCTCGAGCCGGAAGTCACACGTCGATGCGCTCGCGACTGAGCTTGTCAGAGCTTTCGATGATGAACTCCTTGCGAGGCGCGACATCATTGCCCATCAGGAGTTCGAACACGTTGCCCGCCATCTCGGCGTCGGCGACCCGGACGCGGCGGAGCGTGCGGTGCGCGCGCTCCATGGTCGTCGTCGCTAACTGATCTGCGTCCATCTCGCCCAGACCCTTGTACCGTTGGATCGGATCCTGGTAGCGCTTGCCGCTCTTCTTGAGGCCGGCCAGCACGGCCTGCAGTTCCTGCTCCGTATACGTGTAGATGGTCTCGTTGGGCTTGGTGCCGGGATGCATCACCACGACCCTGTGGAGCGGTGGCACAGCCGCGAAGACACGTCCCTCGGTGATCATCGGGCGCATGTAGCGGAAGAACAGCGTGAGCAGAAGCGTACGGATATGCGCGCCGTCGACGTCCGCGTCGCTCATGATGATGACCTTGCCATACCGTGCAGCAGACAGGTCAAAGCTTCGGCCGGATCCGGCCCCGATCACCTGAATGATGGACGCACACTCCAGATTCGAGAGCATGTCGGCCACAGATGCCTTCTGCACGTTCAAGATCTTGCCCCGAATCGGAAGCAGCGCCTGGTGCTCGCTGTCGCGGGCAAGCTTCGCCGTCCCCAGAGCGGAATCGCCCTCGACGATGAAGAGTTCACTTGTGGAGACGTCGTTACTGCGGCAATCGACCAGCTTGGCAGGCAGTGAAGAGCTCTCCAGGGCATTCTTGCGCCGCTGGGTCTCCTTGTGTGCCCGTGCGGAGATACGGGACTTCATCTCGGCCACGATTTTGTCGAGCACCACTGCGGACTGCGCCTTGTCGTCTCGCTTCGTCGACACGAAACGCTCATTCATGGCTTGAGCCACGACGTTGGCGACGATCGCACGGACAGCAGGAGTGCCGAGGACCTCCTTGGTCTGGCCCTCGAACTGCGGCTCGGGCAGGCGAACGGTCAGGACGGCAGTCAGGCCGGCCATCACATCATCCTTCTCCAGCTTGTCGGACCCCATTTTGAGGCGACGGGCGTTCAATTCGACCTGGCCGCGCAGGAATTTAAGCAGGCCGGCATCGAAACCGGCCTGGTGGGTACCGCCCTTGGGCGTCGCAATGATGTTCACGAAACTGCGAATGACAGTGTCGTAGCCGGTGCCCCAGCGAAGGGCGATGTCCACGGCGCAATCCCGGACCAACTCGGTCGGAACCATGGCACCCGTGCTGGTCAGAACAGGAACAGTCTCCGAGAAGGATCCGTTCCCAGTCAGGCGCCACGTATCGGTGATCGGGGTGTCGGTCGCGAGATGGTCGACGAATTCTGAGATCCCGCCCTCAAAGGTGAAGGATTCCAGGACGGCGACGTCGGTGCGCCGGTCGGAAATCTCGATGGTCAGGCCGGGCACCAGGAATGCCGTTTGACGGGCCCGCGCGAGTAGCTCCTCGGTTTGGAAGGCGGCCCCCTTGGTGAAGATCTGGCGGTCAGCCCAGTACCGCACCCGGGTCCCCGTCACGCCGCGTTTCACCTTGCCGATGACCCGCAGTTCGCTCTGCTTCTCAAAGGGTGTGAACGGTGCATCGGGGCTCTTCTCTCCCGCGTCCGTGAAAATACCCGGTTCACCGCGGTGGAACGACATGGCCCACGTCTTGCCATCGCGGTCGACCTCCACGTCGAGACGCTCCGACAGGGCGTTGACCACGGAAGCGCCGACGCCGTGCAGTCCGCCGGACGCTGCATACGATCCGCTGCCGAACTTTCCACCGGCGTGCAGTTTGGTGAAGACGACCTCGACACCGGTGAGACCGGTCTTCGGCTCGATGTCAACCGGTACGCCACGGGCGGTATCCCGCACTTCAACGCTCTCGTCCGGGTGCAGGACGATATCGATGCTGCTGCCGAAGCCGCCCAGTGCCTCGTCGACCGAATTGTCGATGATCTCCCACAGGCAATGCATCAGACCGCGTGAATCGGTGGATCCGATGTACATGCCCGGGCGTTTGCGAACCGCTTCCAGGCCTTCGAGGACCGACAGATGGCGGGCAGAATAATCAGAAGAACTCACAACGATCAAGGATACCGATCGCCGGGCCGCGCTCTCTCACCGACACTCGAGCGAAGAGCGCTACGCGGTGAGCGAAATAGCCTGCAACCGACTCGATAACGGGGGCGGACCGTGTTTACATTGAGTTCAGGTTAAATTGGTATCAGTTGGTATCAGTCTGGAGGAGGAAACCATGTCCCAGATCGCAACCGAAAATGGTGCCATCGACCAAGAGAAGGCGCCGCACCAGCTCACCGCGGCAGACCGCTGCGACGCTTGTGGCGCTCAGGCCTACATCCGTGTCGTGGTGAACAACAGCGAATTGCTGTTCTGTGCGCACCACGGCCGCAAGCATCAGGAGAAGCTCGCCGCCATCGCCGAAAGCTGGCACGACGAGTCGAGCCGCCTCCTCGAGGACCAGCGCTCCTAGTTGAAGCTCTTCACCGCGTGAGGGTGTGGGGCAGCCACGGCTGCCCCACACTGTTCGGGGTTCGGCCCGTTACTCTGTCGGAAGGGTCAGCCGCACGGCAATCTGATTGCGTGCGGCTTTTGCTATGTCATCGGCGGCGTGCGTGCGCACACCGGGCAGATAGTCCTGACCAGTCCGGGCGAGGGCGGTCCGAAGCACATGGTCCGCCAAACCGGGATTGCGGGCCAGCACTGGTCCGTGCAAATGCGTGCCGATGAGGGTTCCCATCACGAGGCCCTCTGTTCCGGCTCCGTTCCCGGTGCCCGCCCGCACCTGGCCGAGCGGCGACGCCTCGGCCCCCACATAGTTGCGGGCGTGGTTTTCGAAGCCGATGAGCCGGCCGTGGCGTGAGTCGACCACGATGTCGTCGGTGGCCCGCTCCTGCATCGGAACGGCGCGGCCGGCTACTATGCCCAACCCCTCGATGACGGTGCCGTCACCGAGCTCGATACCCCAGCTCAGCAATTCCCACCCTGTGCCGACTGCCAGAACGGGAACGCCGGCGGTGGTCCACACGCGAATGTCGGCAGCCATCGTCGCGAGAATGTCGCGTGCAGAGATCAGATCAGAGTCCGACCCTGACCCGATCACGACGGCATCCACGTGCTCGGGTACCTCGCCTGCCGTGCGAACGTCGATGACGTTGGCGGGGATTCCCGCCCATCGGGCCCGCTGGGCCAGAACCCGGGCATTGGCAGCGTCCCCATTGGTGTTCAGAAGGTCAGGCAGCAGCGAGATGATCGCGAGCGGACGGGTCATTCCTAGGCCTCACTGTTCGTGGCGAGACCCAGATGGGCCCGAGTGCGGCGCATCGAATCTGCGGAAAAGATGATCGTCTTCATCCCGGTCGATGGTTCGGGGAGGGCCAGAAAATCATCCAGTGCCCGACCGAGGTCTGGTTCGATGCGGTCGACGACAACGTCGTCGTAGGTCAGCTGCAGGGCAATGTCCTGTGCCTTCGACCCGGAGGCGATCCGGACCCGGCCGAGTCCGGATGTGTTGACCGGCCAGAAATAGGACGGGTCACGCACATCGGATCCGATCGCGATGAGGATCTGTTCTGTTCCTGATTCGAGACTGTCCACGTTCAGCTGGAAACTGGCCGGATTCTGGACGAGAACAAATTCAACCTCCTGGCCGCGAACGGTGACGATCTCACCGCGGCCGAACACCGGCGGGATCGCCGAGATGGCATCGATTGCAAGACCTGCGTCGAAACGGTCACCCAAGGCAGCCTGCGCGGTGCACAGTGCCGTCAGCGCGTCCACGGCGTAGTGGGTGCCGCGTGCCGGCAACCGCAGCGGCAGTTCCCGACCGGAAATGCTCACCGTGGCGTTCCGACCGTGTACCTGGGTGAGGAGCATGCCCTCCCCCGCCTCGAGACGGTCGACCGTCGTGGCGCTGTAGCCCAGGCCCCGGGGATTGGCCGCGAGTACTTCAGCGGAGACGCCATAGCGTGCAACGGCGGCGGACCCGTCGAGTTGGGCGACGAGATTCGTCAAGTACTGGTCGTCAGCATTGATGACCACGGTCCCGGTTGCCCGGGCCGCGATCTTGACCAGCATGGCCGCGACCATGTCCGAGTCGTGGAACCGATCAATCTGGTCGACCATGACGTTGGTGAGCGCGACGATCCGCGGAGTCAGCGTCCCGGAGATGAGGGCCCCGTGTCCCTCATCCATTTCGAGTACGGCGATATCCCCCGCGATGTGCCCGCTGAGGCTCGCCTGCTCGAGCAGGGCGGAGGTCAGTCCCTGACTGATGTTGGCCGTGGACTGGTTGGTGAAGACCACCGATCCGTGCGCGCGCAACGCCGCCACCAACATTTTCGTGGTGGTCGATTTGCCGCTTGAACCGGTGACGATGATCAGGCCGCCGGGGAAGCTGTTGAGGGTTCGGGAAAGGAAGCCGGGGGCCACCTTGTTGACGACGAGTCCCGGGACGGCGGAACCGCCCCCAGGCTTCCTCCATCGGGCCAGTTTCCGTACGACTCGTCCCAGGAGAATCGCCGGCGCGTAGCGCAAACCGCTCTCTATTCGAGGTAGTCGCGTAGGGACTGCGACCGGGAGGGATGACGCAGTTTGGCCATGGTCTTGGACTCGATCTGACGGATGCGCTCACGCGTCACCCCGAACGTGTCGCCGATCTGGTCGAGGGTCTTCGGCATGCCGTCACCGAGGCCGAAGCGCATGCGGATGACGCCGGCTTCGCGCTCAGAGAGGGAGTCGAGCAGGCTCTCCAACTGCTTCTGCAACATGGTGAATCCGACGGCATCCGCGGGGACGACGGCCTCCGTGTCCTCGATCAGGTCGCCGAACTCGCTGTCGCCGTCCTCGCCGAGCGGAGTGTGCAGGGAGATGGGCTCGCGGCCGTACTTCTGGACCTCGACGACCTTCTCCGGTGTCATATCGAGTTCGCGACTCAACTCTTCGGGCGTGGGCTCCCGGCCGAGGTCCTGAAGCATCTGGCGCTGCACCCGGGCGAGTTTGTTGATGACTTCGACCATATGCACCGGGATACGAATCGTGCGAGCTTGGTCGGCCATGGCACGGGTGATCGCCTGACGGATCCACCAGGTGGCGTAGGTGGAGAACTTGAAGCCCTTGGTGTAGTCGAACTTCTCGACGGCACGGATGAGGCCCAGGTTGCCTTCCTGGATCAGGTCGAGGAACTGCATTCCGCGGCCCGTGTAACGCTTGGCAAGCGAGACGACCAGGCGGAGGTTCGCGCCGAGCAGGTGGCTCTTGGCGCGGGCGCCGTCTTTGGCAACCCACATGAGCTCCCGGCCGAGGGCGCTCTTCTTCTCGGCGTCGGTCATCTGCGACATCTTGTCTTCAGCGAAGAGTCCGGCTTCGATTCGCATCGCCAGCTCAACCTCTTCGGCGGCGTTCAGCAGGGCAACCTTGCCGATCTGCTTCAGGTAGTCCTTGACGGGGTCCGCCGTCGCGCCGGTGATCGCACTGGAGTAGACCGGCACCTCGTCGTCGTCGTCGACCAGGGAGAGAACCAGGGCACCGCTCGGAAGAGCCTCGGCTGAAGCCGCTCTCTTCTTCTTGGCCTCATCAGAGTCGTCGTCGGCATCCGTGTCGTCGCCGTGAGCAGACTCATCATGGTCGTCCGACGCCGGCTTGGCCTTGGCCTTCGTGCTGGCGGCGCGCTTGCGCGGCGCGGGCTTCTCTTCGCCGTTCGCCGCTGCGGCGGCTGCCGCAGCAGCCTTGGCCAGAGCGGCCTTCGTCGGCTTCTTGGCGGCGGCCGCCTTGGGCGGCGCCGCAACGGCCTCCGGAGCGTCTTTTGTGCTCACGGTGGGCTCTTCGGTCTGCTCGATTTTTGTACGGGTTGCCATTCGAACACCTCTCATGCCGGGGCGTGGACGCCGGCGGCGCTGCCAGACCGGTCCCGACCGAGTGGGTCTGGCGGGAGGTGAGCCTGAGCAGTGTGGATTTTGGGCAGTACTAGGACCCATGTCAAGTCCTGGGATACTCGCACCGGCATCACGGCCGGTGCTCCCAGGTCCAGAACGGGCCCTATTGACAATTATTGCATGCTTTGTGTATGAGACAAGCCAGGCGGAGGACTATTCCGGTCGTTGCCGCCGACGCCATGCGCGCGCCACGGCGACCCAGAGCGGAGCGACCTCGAGTCCCTCGTCGCGGGAAAGCTTGGTGCGAGTGCGGGTTCTGGCACGCAGAAGGAATACCACCCCGATTCCCACCACGAGGAACTGCACGGAGAAGGCGACCCGGAAGGAGCTCAGTGAGTAGAGGTCGGACTCCGCTCCCCCGGCAACCCGCCACGATTCCTGCAGATCGAGCAGGAGCCCGATGAGATAGACCATCACGAAGCTGGCGGTGAAGCCGCCCACGTTCACGACACCGTTCGCCGACCCGTGGTTGCGTTGGGGATTGAAAGTGCGCGCGAAGTCGAAGCCGATGAGCGATCCAGGACCGCCCACGCCGAGAGCGATCAACAGAAGAACCATGAGCCAGAACGGCGGTTCCCCCGGCCACAGCAGGACGGCAGCCCAAGCGGTACCCATCATGGTGACCACACCGAGCACGATGTTGCTGCGGCGCAGCGGGAAGCGGGCTGTCAGAATGCCCAGAATCGGCCCACATATCATCCCTGCGCCCACCAGGACCATGAGCATCGCGGCGGCCAGCGAGGGATCGTAACCGAGCCCGTAGACCATGAAGGGGAAACCCCAGAGCAAAGTGAAAACCGTTCCCGAGGACTGGGTGACGTAGTGCGACCAGAAGCCGAGCTGGGTGCCCGGGCGCTTGAAACTGTGCTTGAGCTGCACCAGCGCGGAACGCCAACTGTTGGGCCGGTTCTCGATGGACGCCCGGTCCGGCTGATCACGCACGACCACGATCACAACGACGAGAGCCACGACCGCGACGGAAGCGGCGGAGAGGAACGTCGTCGTCCAGCCCCAGGTGTGCAACACCCAGGCCAGCGGCACGGCCGACAGGACTTGACCGAGCTGACCGATGTTTCCGAGCCACTGCGAAAGCTGCGGGACGATCCGACCGGTGAACCAGGATGAGATCAGCCGAATCATCGAGATGAACAGCGCCGCGTCCCCGGCCCCGACGAGGATGCGCCCGATCACGGCGACGGAAATATCCGGGGCGAAGGCCAACGTGATTTGCCCGAGGACCATGAGCGACGTGCCCGTGATGATCAGCACGCGCGCGCCGTATCGATCGATCAGAACGCCCACCGGAATCTGGGCGGCAGCGTAGACCGCGAGCTGGACCACCGCGAGGCTGGACAGCAGCGCGGCGGAACCGCCGAACCGTTCGGTCGCCGCGACGCCGGCGATACCGAGGGATGAGCGCTGCAGGACAGCAGAGAGGTACGCGAACGACCCGACGTAGAAGATCAACCAGGACCGGCGCGAGTTCATTGCCCCCAACTTACTCGCGTGTCACTGGAGCCGGATTCACGACGCCGCTATGCAGGCGTCAAACCCTGGGTTTGATCAGGCCGGCGAACCGTCGTCCCTGCTCCGCCGGGTGGCCAGAAAATTTTCCAGCTCGGCGGCGATCTCATCGGCACTGGGCAACTCGCCGTCTTCATCCGTCAGCGGTGAGTGCAGCGTGCTGCCCTCCATGTAGGTGTCGTAACGCTCCTCCAGTGTGGTGACCAGCTTGGCCAGCTCAGGATTGTCGCGAACCTGTTCGTCGATGCGGGCAACGAAGTCCCGATTCTGCTCTCGCACATGGTCGGTGGGGAAGATCAGTCCCGTGGAGGCGCTCGTGCTGTCCAGTGCAGCCAGGGCAGCCAGGGGAAACTCGGTGTCCGCCAGATAATGAGGGACCAGGAGCACGAACCCCGCGACAGAGGCACCGCTCTCCTGAAGCCTGAATTCAAGCAGGTGAAGAGCGTTCGCGGGCACCTGCGTGTGGGGACGCCACACGGACATGTTCTCAATCAGATCGGTTCGATTACCGCTGACGGTCACGCCGATGGGGCGCGTGTGCGGAACCGGCATCGGAATCGCATGCACCCAGGTGGTCGAGGCCACTCTGAAGTGCCGCTCGATCTGCTGAACCGCCGCGGTGAACTGCTCCCAGCGGAAGTCCGGCTCGAACCCGGCGAGCAGCAGGAAAGGCTGCCCGATCTCGTCTCTGGCCAAATACAGTCGCAATGCCGGAGGCTGATAGTCGGTGAGATGATCCTGGTCGAAGTAGATGATCGGACGTCGAGCCCGAAAGTCCAGAAGCACGTCAGCGTCGAAGGACGCGACGACGGTGTGCTCGAGGGTGGCGAGGAGATACTCGGTGAACTGAGAAACCGCACCGCCCGCATCCGCGAACCCGGTCAAACCCGCGACAAGGTGGAGCCCTTCCGGGACGTTCGAGGCGTCCGTGCTCAGCTCGTAGATGTCACCGGGATCGCGCATGTCATTAACTGTAAGCGCCAATTTTGGCCGTGTGCGGGAATCGGCGCCCACACCGTGATGCCCAGAGCGAACAGGCCCGGCGCGTACGATCAGGGGATGACTGCACCTCGCCTGACCATATCCGCTGGACCCGCCCTGGAATCGGAGGTGGACGTTCTCATCGTCGGCGCTCTCCAGTCCGGTGATTCCGCCACGCTGTTCGCCGACCCGGCCTTCGCTGTCCTCGCGGGCCAGCTCGCTCCGCTGGGGATCACCGGCGGACGCGACCAGGTCGTGCGCCTCACCGCCTCCATCGGCGCCGCTCGGAGCATCGCCGTCGTCGGAATCGGCAAGGAAGCCACCATCGACACCCTGCGCCACGCTGCCGGGTCCGCCGTCCGCCAGCTCACCGGGGTCACCTCGGTCGCCTTCGCTTTCCCCACAACCTCGGATGCTGAAGTTGAGGCAGTGCTGGAGGGTGCGGCACTCGGCGCTTACTCCTACACCGCCTACCGTCAGAGCTCACTTGCCGCGACAAAGTTGCCGGCTCAGGAGATCACTGTTCACGCAGCCGATGAGCCGTCCGGGGCCGCCGAGCGCGTCACCGTGATCGCAGACGCGGTCAACCTGGTCAAGGACCTGGTCAACATGCCCCCGTCCGACCTGTACCCCGACTCTCTGGCCCGCCAGGCCGTCGACGCCGCGGTCGGCCTCCCCGTCGATGTGAGGGTCTGGGACGAAGTGCAGCTCGCCGCCGACGGCTTCGGCGGCATCGCGGGCGTCGGACAGGGATCGACGAGGCCTCCTCGCCTGGTCAAGGTCAGCTACTCACCCGAGGGAGCGACGCAGCACCTCGCTCTGGTGGGCAAAGGCATCACCTTCGACACCGGCGGACTCTCTCTCAAGCCGCCGGCATCCATGGTCGGGATGAAGTACGACATGACCGGGGCGGCCACCGTCCTGGCCGTGACCCTGGCGGCCGCCCGTTTGAAGCTGAACGTGCGGATCACCGCCTGGCTCTGCATCGCGGAGAACATGCCCTCCGGCTCGGCCATCCGGCCCAACGACGTGTTACGGATCCGCGGGGGGCGAACGGTCGAGGTGTTGAACACGGATGCCGAGGGACGTCTGGTCCTGGCCGACGGGCTTGTCGCCGCCGGCGAAGAGAACCCGGACGCGATCGTCGACGTCGCCACCCTGACCGGCGCCGCTCTGGTAGCCCTTGGCACCCGGTACTACGCCGCCATGGGTGAGGACGCCCTGGTCGCCCGGGTACTCACTGCCAGCAAGTCGGTCGGTGAGCTGGTATGGCCGATGCCGCTGCCCGAGGAACTCCGCCCCCTGCTCAACTCGGACGTGGCCGACATCGCTAACGCCAAAATCGGCAGCGCCCACGGCGGCATGCTCCTCGCCGGCGTTTTCCTTCAAGAGTTCATCGGCACGCGCGGCGACGGTGACGCCGCCGAGACGATCCCGTGGGCGCACCTGGACATCGCTGGTCCTGCGCACAACACGGGCAGCGCCTGGGGCTTCACGAATGCAGGTCCGACCGGAATCTCGGTTCGGACACTGTTGCGACTGGCGGAGGACTTTTCGCGCCCGTAGTACAGTCGAGTGGGCGACAAATCTCGCCCACTCTTTGCCTGCCCGGAGGCGTCTTCTCGCACTGGGCGGTCCAGGTGGTGATGATGCATAAGGGAGTATCTGGGTGTCGGAACAGAATTTTGACCTTGTCGTTCTCGGCGGCGGAAGCGGCGGCTACGCAGCCGCGTTGCGTGCCGTTCAGCTCGGCCTCACCGTTGGCCTGATCGAAAAGGGAAAGCTCGGTGGCACCTGTTTGCACCTCGGCTGCATCCCGACCAAGGCGCTCCTGCACTCCGCCGAAGTTGCCGACGTCAGTCGTGAAGCGGCTAAGTACGGCGTCAAGACGCAGTTCGACGGCATCGACATGCCGGCAGTCAACGCGTTCCGCAAGAGCATTGTCGCGTCGAAGTACAAGGGGCTGCAGGGCCTGATCAAGTCGCGCGGCATCACCGTCATCGAAGGCGAAGGTCGCCTGGTCGCACCCAACACGGTTCAGGTCGGCGAAGACACCATCGTGGGCAAGAACGTCGTGCTCGCGACCGGTTCATACTCCCGCTCGCTGCCGGGGCTCGCCATCGGGGGCCGCGTCATGACCAGCGAACACGCCCTCGAACTCGAGTTCGTTCCCCAGAAGGTTGCAGTGCTCGGCGGCGGCGTCATCGGTGCCGAGTTTGCGAGCGTGTGGAAGTCCTTCGGCGCTGACGTGACCATCATCGAGGCACTCCCCCACCTGGTCCCGAACGAGGAAGAATCCATCTCCAAGCAGCTCGAGCGCGCGTTCCGCAAGCGCGGCATCGAGTACTCGCTCGGAGTCCGATTCCAGAGCGTGACCCAGCACGAGAACGGCGTCGTCATCACGCTGGAGAACGGCACTGTCATCGAGGCCGAGATCCTGCTCGTCGCCGTCGGCCGTGGCCCGTCAACGGCAGGGCTCGGCTTCGAAGAGGTCGGCGTCACCATGGACCGTGGCTTCGTCCTGACCGACGAGCGCCTCGCGACGAACATCCCCGGCGTCTACGCCGTGGGTGACATCGTCCCCGGCCTGCAGCTCGCGCACCGTGGGTTCCAGCAGGGCATCTTCGTCGCCGAGGAGATCGCGGGCCTGAACCCGATCGTCGTCGATGATCTCAACATCCCGAAGGTGACCTATTGCGACCCCGAGATCGCGTCCGTGGGCTACTCGGAGGCCAAGGCCGCCGAAAAGTTCGGCGCCGACCAGATCTCGACCTTCGAATACAACCTCGGTGGGAACGGCAAGAGCTCCATCCTCGGCACGAGCGGTTCGATCAAGCTCGTTCGGGTCAAGGACGGCCCCATCCTCGGCGTCCACATGATCGGCGCCCGTGTCGGCGAACTCATCGGCGAGGGACAGCTGGTCGTGAACTGGGAGGCGTACCCCGAGGACATCGCCCCGTTCCTGCACGCGCATCCCACCCAGAACGAGGCGCTCGGCGAGGCCTTCCTGGCCTTGGCCGGCAAGCCTTTGCACGCCTAACCGCCGAGTTTCGGCATCACGACATTCAGAACACCACATACAGACAAATGGCTTTGAAGGAGACAATCGCATGAGCGAATCCGTTAACCTCCCGGCACTCGGTGAGAGTGTCACAGAGGGTACGGTCACCCGCTGGCTGAAGAACGTGGGAGACCGCGTCGAAGTCGACGAGCCGCTGCTGGAAGTTTCGACCGACAAGGTGGACACGGAAATCCCGTCCCCCATCGCCGGCGTGATTGAAGCGATCCTGGTTCAGGAGGACGAAACCGTCGAGGTCGGCACCCCCCTGGTCACCATCGGTGACGGTTCTGCCGCCCCGGCCGCACCCGTCGAGGCGCCGGCACCCGTCGAGGCGCCGGCACCCGTCGAGGCTCCGGCACCCGTCGAGGCTCCGGCACCCGTCGCAGCGCCGGCACCCGTCGCAGCGCCGGTTGCGGCACCTGCACCCGTCGCCGCTCCGGTGACCGCGCCGGCACCGGTGTTCGCGCCGACGCCCGTGGTCCAGGCTCCCGTTGCCACTGCCCCTGCGGCGCCCGCCACTCCGGAGCCCGTTGCGGAGACCGCGTCCCGCGGGTCACACGCCGGAACCTCCGGCTATGTCACGCCGATCGTGCGCAAGCTCGCGAATGAGGCCGGAGTCGACCTGTCCCGAGTTGTCGGTACCGGCGTGGGTGGCCGCATCCGCAAGGAAGACATCGCGCTCGCCCAGGCCGCAGCTCCGGCCGGCACCGCAGCGGAAGCCGCGCCAACCGTCGAGGTTTCCGCCCTGCGCGGGACCACGCAGCCCATGTCCCGCCTCCGCAAGGTTGTCGCTGAGCGCGCCGTCATCTCGATGCAGTCATCGGCCCAGCTGACGACCGTTGTCGAGGTTGACGTCACCCGGATCGCGATCCTGCGCGACGCCGTGAAGGCCGACTTCCACGCCAAGACCGGCAACAAGTTGTCCTTCCTGCCGTTCTTCGCTCTGGCCGCCGCCGAGGCACTCCAGGCGAACCCGATCATCAACGCCACCATCGACGGCGACACGATCGTGTACCCGAGCCAGGAGAACATCAGCATCGCGGTCGACACCGAGCGCGGACTGCTGACCCCGGTCGTGCGCAACGCGGGAGACCTCGATCTGGCCGGTTTCGCGGCGCAGATCGCCGATCTCGCTCAGCGCACTCGCGACAACAAGCTGAAGCCCGACGAACTGTCTGGTGGCACGTTCACGCTGACCAACACCGGTTCGCGCGGTGCCCTGTTCGACACGCCCGTCGTGTTCCTGCCGCAGAGCGCCATCCTCGGCACCGGGGTCGTCTACAAGAAGCCCATCGTCGTGACGCAGGGCGGCCTCGACGCGATCGCAATCCGCTCGACCGTGTTCCTGGCACTGTCCTATGACCACCGCATCATCGACGGCGCGGATGCGTCACGCTTCCTCGTCACCATGAAGCAGCGTCTCGAGGCCGGCGCTTTCGAAGCCAACCTCGGCATCTAGTCGCAGGGCGCCCGATTCGGCAGCAGGAAGAACTGAACCGGACACCCTGACTAGTAGTCGAAAACCTCTCTGATCCGCCAGCCGGCCTCGCCCTTGACCACAAGGACCGAGGCCGGCTGTCGTTCCGGGTCTGGTGCGTGGAGCGAGACCAGCGCGGCATCCCCGGTACGTTCCACAAGTGCAGCGGACCACGTCTCCAGCGGTTCCAGCACGGGTGCCCCGCCGCCCTGCTGCACCATGCGCAGGGCATGCGTGTCTGCGGCCAGGGCAGCCGATTGAGCCTGATGAACGCCATCGAGGCAAATTACTGAGACGTCCTGGAGACAACCCCACCGAAGGCGCAGCAGGACCGAAACAGCGAGAACGGGGTCGTCGCCTGTGATCACCTCGTCGGACGTATCCGCTGGGTCGGCGTCCGCGGACGAGGCTATCGTCGTCGGCGGCGTTGCCTCCGGTGCGCTCATGGTGCCGGGAGCGTCGAGGGCGGTGAGCAACAGCCCGGTCGAAACCACTACCGTTGCGGCTGCGAGCACGAGCGGGCCGCGACGGGCGGAGCGGACGGCGCCGATGAATCCGCCCAGGGCCGCGGGAGGCTTCAACGCTCCAACCCGGCCGACGACGGCGCGAGCGCAGGCGGAGGACGCGCCGACCATCCGTTCCCAACCGGACTCCTCCGCATGGCCGTGCACCGTCGCCGCAGGAGCACTGTTCGTGACCGGGTCCGGGAGCGACCGCCGCAGCAGCTCACCGGACACCTCACTCCGTTTGCCGTCGGCCGGGCCGCGGGCGCGGTCCAGCCGCACCGGTCCTGCATCAGCCCATGCGAAGAGGAGATGTTCGAGTTCGTCGACGGTACCGGCCGGTTCGCCTCGGCCGTGCGGCCCGCACCATCGTTCCACCGCACGTCGTGCCGGTCCGGACGAGGTATCGGGATGCACCTGATCGAGGACGGCGCGCACCAGCTGCCCAACGTGCCCCTGCACCGAGTCGAGAACCTCCGCGCGTAGCGAACCCGGGCCGGGCAGGTCCTGAAGCGCACGGAGTCCGATCAGCACCGGACGGCCGCTGGCGTCGAAGAGAATCGTCGACGGGTTCGGGCCGCTATGCACGAGGCCGTTCGCATGCAGTTCGGACAGGGCCGCAGCGATCGGCGCCAGGATCGTGACCGCTTCACCCGGCTGGATCCAGGGATGGTCCCGCAGGTGCCGGCTGAGTGTCCCGCCCGTGACATGTTCGAGCACCAGAGCGGTGCGGCCGTCGGGAAGGGTTCCCAGGTCTTGCAGGGCGGGAAGCCGACCGGTGCTCAACCTCGTCAACGCCAGAATTTCGCGTTCGACCCCTGACTGGTCAGAAACGGGTCGGAACACCTTCAGGACCACGGGAGCACAGCGGTCCGTCGGCTCCGGCGCGGCCTCGCCGGTGCCCGTGGCGGCTATGCGCTCGGGGGCAACGCCAACGTAGAGATCGGCGAGGTCGCTGGACGCGAGACGTCGCAGCACCCGGTACCCGGCGATCAGCGTCAGGGTGTCCGTCGGATCGGCGGACGCTGAAGGTCTGGTGGGGCTGCGTGGACGTCGTGGCCGAGTTCTCATGCAGGAATACTGGACGGGCCGAATCGTCTGCGGCCCGGCCCGGGGTTCCGTGCGGGGACACCCGGGCCACGATCTCCGTGGGGAGGAGGGGCCGGGGATTAGGATGGCTGCATGCTCGACTTTGTCGTCGCGGGGCTAAGCGCCAACTCCGTGCCGTATGTTGAGGGCCTTGAGCTCCAACGCGCAGTCCACCGTTCCGTCGTCTCCGGAGAGAGGCCGGACACCGTCATTTTCCTCGAACATCCGAGTGTGTACACCGCGGGGAAGCGAACCTCTCCCGACGAGAGACCCACCAACGGCACCCCTGTCATCGACGCGGACCGCGGTGGCAAGATCACCTGGCACGGGCCAGGCCAGCTCGTCGGCTATCCGATTTTGCGCCTCCAGGAGCCGGTCGACGTGGTCGGCTATGTGCGCCGCCTCGAGGGAATCCTGATCGACGCGCTGAGCGACGTCGATGTCGTCGGCCGCCGGGTTCCAGGCCGGTCCGGCGTCTGGGTCGGCCCGGTCGGACAGGAGAACAAAATCGCCGCTATCGGAATCCGCGTTGCGGAAGGAGTGACCATGCACGGCTTCGCCCTCAATTGCAACAACTCGCTCGAGCCCTACGAGCACATCATCGCCTGCGGAATCACGGATGCCGGAGTCACAACGGTTTCGGCCGTCATCGGCCGCGACGTGAGCCCCGTCGAACTCATCGCCCCCATCACGTCGCGCTTCCAGTCCAGCCTGGCGGTGACGGCATGAGCGCGGCACCCGAGGGTCGCAAGATGCTCCGACTTGAAATTCGCAATATGGAGACCCCGATCGAGCGAAAGCCCGCCTGGATCAAAACGGTGGCGCGGATGGGGCCCGAATATCGCAAGCTCCAGGACCTCGTCAAGGGTGAGAATCTGCACACCGTGTGTCAGGAGGCCGGCTGCCCGAACATCTTCGAATGCTGGGAGGATCGCGAGGCAACGTTCCTGATCGGTGGATCACAGTGCACGAGACGTTGCGACTTCTGCCAGATCGACACCGGTAAGCCGGCGGAGTACGACACGGATGAACCTCGCCGCGTTGCTGAATCCGTCGTGAAGATGAACCTCCGGTACGCCACCGTGACGGGCGTGGCCCGCGACGACCTGCCTGATGAGGGGTCCTGGCTCTATGCGGAAACCATCCGCCAGATCCACCGTCAGAGTCCGGGAACGGGTGTTGAAATCCTGGTTCCGGATTTCTCCGGCAATCCAGACCATCTGGAAGAGGTATTCTCCGCTCTCCCCGAGGTGTTCGCGCACAACGTCGAGACTGTTCCACGCATCTTCAAGCGTATCCGCCCCGCGTTCCGGTATGACCGGTCGCTTGACGTCATCACCCAGGGTCGCAAGGCCGGCCTGATCACGAAGTCGAACCTCATCCTCGGCATGGGCGAAGAGCGATCGGAAATCAGCCAGGCCCTGCAGGACCTGCACGATGCCGGCACCGACATCATTACGATCACCCAGTACCTGCGGCCCAGCGCACGTCATCTGCCTGTTGCCCGATGGGTGAAGCCCGAGGAGTTCGTCGAGCTCAAGGAGGAGGCGGAGGCCATCGGGTTCCTCGGCGTGCTCTCTGGTCCCCTGGTGCGATCCTCCTACCGGGCGGGCCGCCTCTGGGCGCAGTCCATGCTCGCGACGGGCCGGGAGGTTCCGCCGCAACTGCGCCACCTGGCGGATGCCTCCCTCGGGTTCGCCCAGGCGGTCTCCTGACCCGAAATCGGTCACCCTCCAGGCGGGTGACTCGGTAGTCTTGGAACCATGGCACGCAGCAAGGACAAGACTCCCCGCCCCCCCAAACAGCCCGGCCGCCTGAAGCAAATGTGGCAGGTGTTCCAGATGACGCGGCGCTACGACTCGAAAATCGTGTTGTTCATGATTCTCGCGTTCGTGGTGCCCGTCACGGTCGCCGTCGGACTCGCCCTCATTCTGTCCCCCGGCAACATACTCAACCTCGTGTTGTGGGCCATTTCGGGCGTGCTCGCCGGCATCCTGGCCATGCTGATCATCCTGGGACGGCGTGCCGAGAAGGCCGCGTACTCCCAGATCGAAGGGCAGCCCGGAGCCGTGGGCGCCGTGCTGCGCAGTTCGCTCAAGCGCGGCTGGGTAGGCAGTGAAATGCCCGTAGCCGTCAACGGCAAGACCCAGGACGCCGTTTACCGCGCGGTCGGCCGGGGCGGGGTCGTGCTTATCAGCGAGGGCCCGCGGACCCGCACGGCGCGCATGCTCGAGGAAGAACGACGTATGGTCACCCGGCTGGGTGGCAGCATCGCCATCACGGTCATCAGTGTCGGTCCAGACACCGACGCCGTCCCCTTGCACAAGCTGGCCCGCCGTCTCACGCGGATCAAGCCCACGCTGACCAAGGCCGAGGTGCTCGCCGTGAACAACCGGTTGAACTCCATGACCAAGAAGCTGCCGATTCCCAAGGGAGTCGACCCGATGAAGGCCCGTCCCCAGCGCGGAAACTAGCCAGGTTCGTAACTCTCGGTTCGGAACTCTCGGTTCGTGACTCTCGCCCGTTCGGGCGGGAGTCAGCTGCGGATGAGAACGGTCCCGGCGACCTTGTCATGGAAACCGCGCTGGTCCGAGTCCCAGACCAGGGCAGGGATCGCAAGACCCAGTAGTACAGAACGCACGATCGGGCGCCACAGGCCCACCCATCCGCGCTGCAGCGGCACGACCCGGAGACCGAACAGCCGGTGGCCGATGCTGCCGCCGATGGTCGGGATGAACACGATCTGCAGTGCGACGAAGAGTCCGGACACGGCGAAACCGTTGACCACACCATCCGGACTGAAGAACAGGACGCCGGCTCCGTAGGCGAGGGCCCAATCGATCACGAGCGCCCCGATTCTGCGCCCGACCCGGCCCACCGAGCGGCTACCCTCATTCGGTAGACCGAGACGCTCCCCCGGCCATCGGCTCGGCGGAAGCTGTCCAAAGGTGGTTGAATTCGAGGCTGCGGCAGACACACGATGAGTCTACCGAGCGGGCCTCGCTGTAACATGTGTGAAACATAAGCGTCACTGCCGGGTAATGGCACGCCAGTAGCCTCAATGGAGCCGCAGTGCGCGACTGTCACGATCAACGCCCACGTCGTTTGGAGTAAAACCGCATGTTCCGCGATTCGTCAGAGGTACTCAAATTCATCAAGGACACCGACGTCAAGTTCCTTGACATCCGTTTCACTGATCTGCCGGGTGTGCAGCAGCACTTCAACATCCCCGCGTCGACCGTCGATGAAGAGTTCTTCACCGTCGGGCAGATGTTCGACGGTTCGTCGATCCGCGGTTTCGCGTCGATCCACGAGTCAGACATGCAGCTGATCCCGGACGTCACCACGGCCTACATCGATGCGTTTCGCACCGAGCGCACGCTCATCATGCTCTTCGACATCTACAACCCGCGCAACGGTGAGATCTACTCGAAGGACCCGCGTCAGGTGGCCAAGAAGGCCGAGAAGTACCTCGCGTCGACCGGCATCGCCGACACGGCTTTCTTCGCCCCCGAGGCCGAGTTCTACATCTTCGATGACGTTCGCTATGAAGTGAACCAGCATTCCAGCTTCTACTCCGTCGACTCCAGCGAAGGCGCCTGGAACTCCGGCAAGGAAGAAGTCGGCGGAAACCTCGCCAACAAGACCCCGTTCAAGGGCGGCTACTTCCCGGTCAGCCCGGTTGACCAGCACGCCGACCTGCGCGATGACATCTGCCTCAAGCTGATCGACGCCGGGCTCATCCTCGAGCGCAGCCACCACGAAGTCGGCACCGGCGGCCAGGGCGAGATCAACTACCGCTTCGACACCATGGTCCACGCTGCGGACGACCTTCTCAAGTTCAAGTACATCGTGAAGAACACGTCGGCCGAGTGGGGCAAGACCGCCACCTTCATGCCCAAGCCCCTCTTCGGAGACAACGGTTCCGGCATGCACACGCACCAGTCGCTGTGGGCCGACGGCAAGCCTCTCTTCTACGATGAGGCCGGCTACGGTGGGCTGTCCGACGTCGCTCGCTGGTACATCGGAGGCCTGCTCAAGCACGCTGCCGCCGTGCTCGCGTTCACGAACCCGAGCGTCAACTCGTACCACCGTCTGGTTCCCGGTTTCGAAGCCCCGGTGAACCTGGTCTACTCAGCCGGCAACCGTTCGGCCTCCATCCGGATCCCGATCACGGGCACCAACCCGAAGGCCAAGCGCATCGAATTCCGCGCGCCGGACGCCTCGGGCAACCCGTACCTTGCCTTCGCCGCCCAGCTGATGGCCGGCCTCGACGGGATCAAGAACCGGATCGAACCGCATGAGCCGGTCGACAAGGACCTCTACGAGCTCCCGCCCGAAGAGGCCAAGAACATCCCGCAGGTTCCGGCGTCCCTCGGAGAAGCCCTCACGGCGCTCGAGAACGACCATGACTTCCTGCTCGCCGGCAACGTCTTCACGCCCGAGCTGATCGAGACCTGGATCGACTACAAGCGTGAGATGGAAATCAAGCCGCTGGCCCAGCGCCCGCACCCGTTCGAGTTCGAGCTCTACTACGGCGTCTAAGCCAGAGCCGACACCGGCAACGACCACAAAGGGCCGCATTCCTTCGGGGATGCGGCCCTCTGTGGTTCCCGGCCTGGTCAGCCGCCGAAGGGGCCGGTGCGTTCCACGGGCCCGTAAAACAGACGCTCGAACACCGATCGAGCCCGGCGGGTCACCGACAGATATTCCTCCTCGAGCTGATTGGCCGAGCCGGGCGGGTATTCCAGAACGCGGGCGACACCCTCGAGCTGCACACGGTCAGTCGGAAGCACGTCAGCGGTCTTGTTGGTCCAGAGCGTGATCGCGGATCTGCAGCGGGACGCGAACATCCAGGCCGCAGTGAGGGTGTCGGCATCCGCTTCCCCCACCAGACCCGCAGCGACCGCGGAGCGCAGTGCGCCGAGCGTCGACGTTGTGCGGAGAGCCGCTTCATCGGCGGCATGCTGGAGCTGCATCAACTGCACGAACCATTCCACATCGCTCAACGACCCCCGGCCCAGCTTGAGGTGGCGGTTGGGATCGGCCCCCTGCGGGAGACGCTCGTTCTCGACGCGCGCCTTGATACGTTTGACCTCACGGACCGCCTGGTCACTGATCGCCTTCGGATACCGCACCTCGTCGGCAACGGCCTCGAAGTCGGCCAGGAGTGCGGGGTCGCCCGCGACTCCTCTCCCCCGCAGCAACGCCTGCGCCTCCCAGGTCAGCGACCAGCGACGGTAGTAGGCCTCGTACGACTCGAGGGAACGAGCAACGGAGCCGTTCTTGCCTTCCGGGCGCAGCCCGATATCCAGATCGAGGGGCAGGCGGTTGTCGTCGGTGAGCCGGGAGAGTTCTTTCACGATGAACTTCGCACGGTCATGGGCAGCCTCGCCGGTCAGGGTCCCCGGTCGGAACACGTACATCACGTCGGCGTCCGAACCGAACCCCAACTCGGAACCGCCGAAGCGGCCCATACCGATCACGGCGAATTCGATGCCGTCCGAACTCGGCCCGTCCACGGCGCCCTCGAGGGTGGTCCCACGGATGGCGGCCAGCACTCCCTGGATGACGGTGGCGGTGACGTCGGTGAGCCCGGTCGCTAACTCGTCGATGCTGACCTGGCCCAGGATCGCCGACATTGCCAGCCGAAGCATCTCCCGACGCCGGGCCGTGCGCAGGATCGACGCGGCGGCGTCCGGGCTCTCATGGCGCGCCAGGACGGCGCGGGCCTCCTCACGGAGTGTGGTGGAACTGCGCGGGCGCAGGTCGTCCTCGTCTTCCAGCCAGGCCACGGACTCGGGGATCGTCTCGAGGAGCTCTCCGACGAACCGGGACGAGGAGAGAACCCGGGTGAGCCGCTCGGCCGCCCCGGAGGAATCGCGCAGCATGCGCAGGAACCAGTAGGTCGTGCCCAGACTGTCGCTGAGCCGCCGGAAGGCCAGCAGCCCGTAGTCCGGGTCCGCGCCCTCGGAGAACCACTGCAAAAGCACGGGCAGAAGGTTGCGTTGGATGGTGGCACGCCGGGATACCCCGCCGGTGAGCGCCGCGATGTGGCCGAGGGCCCCTTTCGTGTTGCGGAAGCCGATCGCGGCGAGTCGCGCTTCGGCCTGAGCACTGGTCAGGTTGAGGCCCTCGGCCGGCAGCGCCGCCACAGCGGATAGCAGTGGGCGGTAGAACAGGCGCTCGTGCAGACCGCGCACGCGGTGTTTGGTGTTCACCCAGCGTGTGGTCAGCTGGGCGGCGTTGGGGGCCAGCCCGGTGGCACGGGCCAGGACCCGCAGGCTCGCCTCGTCGCGCGGCACCAGGTGGGTGCGCCGAAGCTTCTCCAACTGCAAGCGGTGCTCCATGAGTCGGAGGATCCGGTACTCATGGGCGAACTCCGCCGCCTCGGCGCGGCCGACGTAGCCGCTCTCGGCCAGTGCGGTCAGTGCCGGCAGGGTGCCCGCCTGACGGACGGTCGGGTCGGTCTGACCGTGAACCAGCTGAAGAAGCTGCACGGTGAACTCGATGTCGCGCAGCCCGCCGGGACCGAGTTTGAGCTGCACCGCGACTTCGTCGTCGGGGATGTTCTTGGTGACGCGTTCCCGCATCCGCTGCACGGACTCGACGAAGTTCTCCCGGCTGGCGCTGGTCCAGACCTTCGGGGAGACGGCCGCGACATAACGGCCGCCGAGTTCGAGGTCACCGGCCAGAGGACGGGCTTTCAACAGCGCCTGGAACTCCCAGCTCTTCGCCCAGCGGTCGTAGTAGGCCAGATGTGACTCCAGCGAGCGCACGAGGGCGCCGGACTTGCCCTCGGGCCGGAGGTTGGGGTCAACCTCCCAGAGCTCGGGTTCGATGGTCGGCTGGTTCAGGCCGCGCATGAGGAGAATGGCCAGGCGGGTGGCGATGTCGACGGCACGGGGCGCGTCCAACCCGGCTTCGGGGTCTCCTTCGGCGACGAAGATCACGTCGACGTCACTCACATAATTGAGCTCGCCGGCTCCGGCCTTGCCCATGCCGATGATGGCGAGACGGGTTGCGCGCACCTCGGCCACCGGAAAGACACCCCGACCGGCCACCTCACCGGACGTCATGCTGCGGGCGACGGCGAGGGACGCCTCCAGCGCGGCCGCCGCGAGGTCGGCGAGCGTGCGCGCGACGGAGTCGAGGCCGGCAACCGGGTCGACCTGTTCGAGGTCGAATGCGGCGAGCTCCGCGAGACGTCGGCGGTACCGCACCCGCAGCGCCACCCAGCCCGCGTCGTCGATCACCGTGGCGAAGCCGTCCCGGCTGCCGACCGAGTCGAGCAGGTCGGCGGTGAGCTCGGCCAGATCCGGCAGAATCGTGCGTCGCTTCGCGAAGACGGTCAATTCCTCCGGATGGCGCAGGAAGAACTCCGTCAGGCCGCTTGACGCACCGACGACGCGCAGAAGCCGCTGGGTCGGATCCGGCTGGCCCAGCAACGCTCGCAGCTCACGAGGTGCCTGGCGCAATAACGAGACGAGTGCCGCGAGGGCGGCATCCGGGTTCGCCGTCTTGGCCAGCAGCGGAAGGAGGATCCCCGGTTCGGGGCCCCCCAGGTCCACCACTTCCTCCAGTCGGATCCGCACTTCGCGAAGCTCGACGAAGCCCACCCGAGCGAGCTCGGTCAGAGTCAGTTGTTCCCGCGCCATCGGGTCTCGTTTCCAGTGCGGCTAGAGCATCTCGAGGTTCTTGTCGAGCTCGAAGGGAGTGACCTGGGATCGGTACTCCTTCCACTCCTGACGCTTGTTCAGCAGCACGTAGTTGAACACGTGTTCGCCCAGTGTCTCGGCGACCAGCTCGGACTCTTCCATGTACTGGATCGCGTGGTCGAGGCTCGCCGGAAGCTGCCGGTAACCCAGCGCGCGCCGCTCGGTGTCGCTCAGACCCCAGACGTTGTCCTCGGCTTCGGGAGGAAGCTCATAGCCCTCTTCGATGCCCTTCAGCCCGGCGGCCAGCATGAGCGAGTAGGCGAGGTACGGGTTCGCTGCCGAGTCGATGGCACGGTACTCGACGCGGGCGCTCTGGCCCTTGTTGGGCTTATAGAGCGGGACCCTGATCAGCGCTGAACGGTTGTTGTGGCCCCAGCAAACGAAGCTGGGAGCTTCGTCCCCGCCCCAGAGGCGCTTGTAGGAGTTGACGAACTGGTTCGTCACCGCGGTGATCTCCGGAGCGTGCTTGAGCAGGCCGGCGATGAACTGTCGTCCGGTCTTGGAGAGCTGGTACTGGGCACCGGCCTCGTAGAAGGCGTTGGTGTCACCCTCGAACAGCGACAGGTGCGTGTGCATTCCGGAACCCGGATGCTCCGACATCGGTTTCGGCATGAACGTCGCGTAGACGCCCTGCTCGATCGCGACCTCCTTGATGACGGTGCGGAAGGTCATGATGTTGTCGGCGGTGGTGAGGGCGTCCGCATAACGCAGGTCGATCTCATTCTGACCGGGGCCTGCCTCATGATGGCTGAACTCCACCGAGATGCCGAGGTCTTCCAGCATGCGCACCGAGCGCCGGCGGAAGTCGTGGGCCGTGCCGCCGGGAACGTTGTCGAAATAGCCGGCATGGTCCACCGGCACGGGGCCGTTCTTGCCGTACTTGGACGACTTCAGCAGGTAGAACTCGATCTCCGGATGCGTGTAGAACGTGAATCCGCGATCCGCCGCCTTGGCGAGGGTGCGCTTGAGGACGTTCCGTGGGTCTGCCACGGCGGGCTGCCCGTCCGGCGTCATGATGTCGCAGAACATGCGAGCGGTCGGGTCGATCTCCCCGCGCCAGGGCAGGATCTGGAACGTGGTCGGATCCGGATGCGCGAGCACGTCCGCCTCGAACGATCGGGTCAGGCCCTCAATGGCCGAGCCGTCGAATCCCAGCCCCTCGGCGAACGCGCCCTCCACCTCGGCCGGGGCGATGGCCACCGATTTCAGGGTACCGACGACATCCGTGAACCAGAGTCGGATGAACTTGATTCCCCGCTCCTCGATGGTCCGGAGAACGAAGTCGCGCTGCTTGTCCATTCACGCCCTTTCTTGTCGCTCCCTAGGCTACTGTCTGGCGTCGACTCTCGGGCGAAACGAGCCGCCGATCGGCGCGTACCGGCCTTGACTACACTTGGGGCATGCCAGAGTCGACCGTTCCGGATGCCCCCCAGCCCGCCACAGATCTGAATCCCTTCATTCCTGTTCCATCCGGACCCAAACGGGTGCGCACGCGTCATTTTCAGAACGCCAAGCAGCAGGGCATCCCGATCACGGGTCTCACCAGCTACGACATGCTCACGGCCCAGATCTTCGACCAGGCCGGCATCGACTTCCTGCTCGTGGGCGATTCGGCCGGAAACAATGTGTTCGGCTACGAGACGACCCTTCCGGTCACCGTCGACGAGCTCATTCCGCTCACCCGGGCCGTCGCGCGCGCTGTCACCCGCGCGCTCGTCGTCGCGGACATGCCGTTCGGTTCATACGAGACAGGCCAGACGGAGGCCCTGCACACCGCCGTGCGTTTCATGAAGGAAGCTCAGGCACACGCGGTCAAGCTCGAGGGCGGGGTGCGCAGCCACAAGCAGATCAAACGCATCGTGTCCTCGGGGATCCCGGTGATGGGTCATGTCGGTTTCACCCCGCAGAGCGAGCACGGCCTGGGCGGGCACATGATCCAGGGCCGCGGCACGGCCGCGGACCAGCTGATCGAAGACGCCCTCGCTGTGCAGGACGCCGGCGCGTTCGCGGTCGTGCTCGAGATGGTGCCGGCGTCGACGGCGGCGCTGGTGACCGCTCGGCTCGAAATCCCCACCATCGGTGTCGGTGCAGGGCCCGACGTCGACGGGCAGTTGCTGGTGTGGACGGACTTCGCCGGCATGACCGAGGGCCGGGTGCCCCGGTTTGTGAGGCAGTACGCCAACCTGCGCGGCGTGCTGACAGATGCCGTACACCGGTTCAAGGACGACGTCGACTCCGGCGCCTACCCCGGCCCTGAGCACAGCTACGAGTAACGCGGAGGCGGCCGGGACTACCGGTCGTCCTCGGCCTCCTCGGCCGCCCACTTGGCGCTGTTCGCGCGCAGTTTCTCCAGCGCGTGCTCGGCCTCGTCACGGGTGGCGAATGGACCGACCCGGTCCGCGGACGGGGACTGCATCCCCTGTTCGACCGCGCCCGTGCGCATGTTGTACCAGTACTGGTGCTCGGTGTCTTGGGACATAGGCTTGATCCTATGCCTAAGGATTCAGTTGGTCACCTCCTCCCGGGAACGGTTTCACCTCTCCGCTCCGTTCCCCGCCACATCGTGCGCCCGGAGTACGTGGGGAAGGAGATGCCCGCGCCCTTCACGGGATCGGATGTGTATCCCCCCGAGCGCATCGCGCTGATCCGTGAATCCGGCCGGATCGCCGCGTCGGCCATCGAAGCGGTGGGACGGGCCATCCGCCCCGGTGTGACGACCGAGGAACTCGACCGGATCGGTCACGAGTTCATGATCGAACGCGACGCCTACCCGTCCACGCTCGGCTACCGGGGCTACCCCAAATCGCTGTGCAGCTCCGTGAACGAGGTGATCTGCCACGGCATCCCCGACGACACCGCTCTCGAGAACGGGGACATCGTCAACATCGACATCACCGCCTACAAGAACGGTGTGCACGGCGACACGAACGCCACCTTCATCGTCGGCGACGCCCCCGATGACGTGCGGCTCCTGGTCGAGCGCACCCGGGAAGCCCTCGCCCGCGGCATCAAGGCCGTCGCACCCGGGCGTCAGGTCAACGTGATCGGACGCACGATCGAGTCCTACGCCAAGCGGTTCGGCTACGGGGTCGTGCGCGACTTCACCGGCCACGGCGTCGGAGAAGCCTTCCACTCCGGCCTGATCATTCCGCACTACGACTCCGCTCCCGTCTACGACACCGTGATGGAGGTCGGCATGGTCTTCACGATCGAACCGATGCTGACCCTCGGCGGGACCGACTGGGACATGTGGGCGGACGACTGGACGGTGACGACCCGGGACAAGAGCATCACGGCTCAGTTCGAACACACCCTCGTGGTGACCGAGCGTGGCGCCGAGATCCTCACCCTTCCCTGACAACCGGTAGGTTTTGACTATGAGTTCAACCATGGCCATCGGCATTGACATTGGCGGCACCGGCATCAAAGGGGCGGTGGTGGACCTGTCCACGGGCAAGCTGCTGTCCGCTCGGGTGAAGCTGCCCACACCCAGGGGCGGCCGCCCGGCCGACATCATCGAGACCACCCGGGCCCTTCTGGCCACGGTGTCCGCCGAGGAGGGCGCCGGCGCTGTGCCGGTCGGCATCTGCTTCCCCGCCATCGTGAAGAACGGTCACACCATGTCGGCCGCCAACGTGTCGGACAAATGGATCGGCCTCGCCGCCGAGAAACTGTTCGAGAAGGGCCTCGGCCACCCCATCCACTTCGTTAACGACGCGGATGCCGCCGGTTACGCCGAGTCCCAGTTCGGCGCCGCGAGGGGGGTCGACGGGGTTGTCATCATGACGACCCTCGGCACGGGCATCGGAACGGCCCTGCTCAACGACGGTGTCCTCGTGCCGAACACCGAACTCGGCCACCTGCAGATCGAGGGCGTCGACTACGAGACGAAGGCCGCATACTCCGCCAAGGAGCGCGAGAACCTGAGCTGGGAGAAGTGGGCCGGCCGCCTGCAGAAGTACTACTCCACCGTGGAGGCGCTGTTCTCCCCGGACCTGTTCATCGTGGGCGGCGGAGTGTCCAAGCACCACCAGGAGTTCCTGCCGCTGCTCCGACTCAAGACGCCCATCATTCCAGCCGTACACCGGAACAACGCCGGCATCCTCGGCGCCGCCGCCCTGGCCGTCAAGCACGGGGTCTGAGTTCGCTCGAATCATTCGCCACGACGGGGAGGGTACAAAAAGATCCTCCGGGCGGCAGGTGCCGCCCGGAGGATCTTTTTGTGTCTGCTGGGGAATGGGCCGGCTATTACGCCGGGTTCTGTCCCGGTGCCGAAGCACCCTGGACGGCCATCTATCTCGGGACTACGTTGCCGCAGCCCTCTAGCGGTCTACCCGGAAACTCGGCGAGCCGCCTTATCGTTTCCTGTCTGACCTTGCTCCGGACGAGGTTTACCTAGCCGACCAGGTCACCCTGGCCTCTGGTGGTCTCTTACACCACCGTTTCACCCTTACCTCCGGCCGAAACCGGAGGCGGTCTACTTTCTGTGGCACTGTCTCGCGGGTTGCCCCGGGTGGGTGTTACCCACCATCCTGCTCTGCGGAGCCCGGACGTTCCTCGGCATCCGCTGACCCGAAGGGCACCGGATGACGCGACCGTCTTGCCGACCCATTCCACAGTCCAGAATACAGTCCGTGGGGCGGGCCGTGCTCCACCTAGATGCCGGACTCCTCTGTGCGCACCAGAATTGCGCCGCAGTCCGGGCAGAACACCACGTCATCGGCCGGTGAGGAGCGCACTGCGTCGAGGTCGCTGCCGGTGAGCGTCATCGTGCAGCCGCTACAGGTGCGCGCACGCAGCAGCGCTGCGGCGTTGCCCCGCCCGGTCACGAAGCGCTTCTCATAGAGAACGGCGAGGTCCTCGGTGATGCTGCCCGCGACGGCCGCCCGGTCCCGGCGGAGTTCGCCGAGCTGGCGGGTCAGATCGGCGAGAGCCTCGTCACGCGAGAGTTCCGCCGACTGGATCTGCTCCCCGATCGCGTCTCGTTCCGCCTCGACCGCAGCCACAGCCGCCTCGCGTTCTTCGAGCCGTTCCATCACGGCGATCTCGATCTCCTCGAGGGCGAGAAGGCGTTTCCGCAGGGAGGTCAGTTCCGTTTCCAGCGCCTGTACATCCTTGACGGAGGAGGTGTGCTGAACCCGTTCGGAATCGCGCGCGATGCGCTTCTCGACCACCTCGACGTCGGACTCGATCCGGGCCAGTTCGGTGCGGACGTCGTCGCGTTCGCCCGCTCGTGTGCTCAGTGTCATCCGGGTGGTGTCAAGCAGCTTCGAGAGTTCCCGGAGCTCGGTGTGCTGGGGAAGCGCTTTCGTCTGGTGCTCGACCTGCTGCAGCTTGATGTCGAGGGCCTGAAGCCGGAGAAGCTCCTTCTGTGCTACGGGAGATGCCTTCACGATGTCCTGACCTTTTTTTCGATTAGTGAGAATGAACGAGCGTTGGGGGTGGATCCGAAGTCCATCGGCAGGCTACTGCACAATCAGGAAGTCCCAGGGATCCGTGCGCAGGGAGCTGCAGGTCACGCGCACACCGGGAAGGAGCGCCCGCAATTGGTCCGCGGCCGGTTCCAGCCACAGCCACTCGCTGGCCCAATGCGACACGTCGATCAGAGCAGGCGTGCCACCGTTCAGCCCGGCCTGTTCGCGTGCCTCCGACGCCGGGTGGTGTCGGAGGTCGGCGGTGATGTAGACATCCGATGCCCGCACCGATGGATGCGCGAGGAGGGAGTCCCCGGCACCGCCGCAGAGCGACACGGTCTCGATCAGGCTGCCGTACTCCCCCGAGGCGCGCACTCCCGATGCGGTCGCCGGAAGGATCTCGGCGACACGGTGGGCGAGCTGGCCCAGAGTGATCGGCTGCGCCAGCCGTCCGACGCGGCCGATCCCGGTTCCCGGCGTGGCACCGGCGGTGATCGGGCGGGCGTTGACGAGGCCGAGGCGGGTGGCCAAGACGTCTGAGACGCCGTCCACCACGACGTCCGCGTTGGTGTGGGCGGCCAGGAGCGCGCAGTCGGCTCGGATCAGCCGGGCGAGCAGGGCGCCCTTGTACCTGTCCTCGGCGATCGACGTCACTCCGCGAAGAAGCAGCGGATGATGGACCAGAAGCAGGTCGGCACCGAGCTCAACCGCTTCGTCGACGGTCGCGGTCACCGCATCAACGGCCAGGTGGATCGTTTCGACCGGTTGGGCGGGGTTGCCGGTCACCAGTCCAGGGGCGTCCCAGTCTTCGGCACCGGACAGCGGCCACAATTCATGGATGATCCGAGTTACATCGGCGAGCGAGACGGGCACCTCGCAAGCTTACCGGTGACTGGGCGCTGCATCCTCCTGGGGCCCCGGCCGGACCCGGCGCAATACCTGGCTACCAGACCATCATTTCGGCCTCGGTGCGACCGAGAGCGCCGTCACGGCCAGCAGGACCAGAACGAGACCCGCCCAGCCGGACGGGGCCAGACGCTCGCCCACGACCAGGATCGCCAGTACCGTGGCCACGAGCGGTTCGATCAGGGTGATGCTGGTCGCCGTGCTGCCGCGGACCGTACGCAGACCGTGGCCGAACAGCAGATAGGCCACGAACATGGGGCCGATGATGAGGTACGCGGTCACGCCCAGGCTGCCCGCGCTTTGGAGCAGCGGAGCACCCGTGACCGCCAGGACGGGCACCAGGCACACCGCCCCTACCCCGAACAGGGCTCCGACGGTGGCCCGCGCACTGTGCCCGGCACCGATCACCCGGTGCGACGCATGGGTGTACAGCGCGTAGCTGAGTCCGGCCAGTAGCCCGAGCAGCACTCCGAGCGGGGCATCGGAGGCCCCGGGGCCGGTCGCGTGCCCGCCGACCAGTAGGGCTGTGCCGGTCAGCGCCGCCAGAGTGCACAGGGCCCAGCGCCTCGTGACGCCCCGTCGCTCCGCCAGGAAGTCGATGCCGGCTGCGAACACTGGCGCCGACCCGAGAGAGACGACGGTTCCGACCGCGACCCCGGCCAGGTGCATCGAGCTGTAGAACGCGAGCGGGTAGACGACGATGCCGGCGATGCCGGCGACCAGCCAGGAACGGATGGAGCGGTCCCGCACGACCTGCCGGGCGCTTCGGGCCGACAACAGCCAGAGCAGGGCTCCACCGCCGGCCATCGTCGCTGCCCCCGTCGCGAGGGGGCTGACGTCGGCAGGCAGAAAGTGCGCGGCCGTACCCGTCGTGCCCCAGAGCAGTCCGGCCAGGAGGATCGGGACGACGCCCGCCTGACGGGCGGGCGCACGCGGCGTCGCCGTCACCATCCCAGGCTGCCCGGGGCCCCCTTGAACGGTCCGACCACCCGGGACGTGATCCAGCCGCCGTAGAAGTCTCCCCGCTGCGGCTCCACCCGTTCCCCATTGACCGTGCACCGATCCATCCGGCCGGGGTACAGGGCGATGCGATCGACGAGCTCCTCGAAGCCACGCGTCGGAGACGGGTAATACCAGGCCGCGGATTCCTCGATACGTCCCGGTACGACAACGCTCAGGTAAGACGCTTCGCCCTTGTATTCACAATAGGAGCGGCCCGGGGCAGGTTCCAGGCTGCCGGCCCGGAACGCTGCTCGGGGCAGGTAGTAGACGGGCGGGTGGCTCGTTTCCAGGACCCGCACCGTGTCAGTGGTGTCGGCGATGACCAGACCGCCGAGCGAGACGACGACCCGGTCGGAGCTCTTCTCCACCCGGGGCGGCCTCGGATAGTCCCACACGGATTCCTGACCGGGGCCGGGCACGACCCGGCCGATGTGACGCGGCTTCATCCGGCCAGCGTACCGGGTGAAGCCGGACGAATCGGGGCCGGTGACTCGACCTCTCGGCGATGCAACTCCGCACCGAAAACGGCGGCCTGGGTTCGGCGCTTCATCCCGAGCGTGCTGAGCACACTGGAGACGTAATTCTTCACGGTTTTCTCCGCCAGGTCGAGGCGCTCGCCGATTTGCCGGTTGGTCAGTCCGCGGGCGATCAGATCGAGGACCTGACGCTCCCGCATGGTCAGGTCCCGGGCGGCCGGGTCCCCTTCTCGCACCCCCGGCGAGGCACCCACGCGGTCGGCCATCAGAGGGATCAACAGCGACTCCCCCCGGGCCGCTCGGCGGATGGCGTCGACGAGACGATCACCGCGGATGTCCTTGAGCACATACCCGGAGGCACCGGCCAGAACCGCCGCACGGGCAGCCTCGTCGTCGTCGAAGGCCGTCAGGATCAGGCACCGGACAACGGCATTTCGGGAACGGATGTCCCGGCAGGCGTCGACGCCGCTGCCGTCCGGCAGCCGCAGGTCGAGAACCGCCACGTCCGGTCGTGTCGCGGCCACCCTGGCCACCGCCTGCCGCCTCGTTGCCGCCTCCCCCACGACCTCCAGGTCACCCTCGGCCCCGATCAGGTCAGCCAGACCGCGGCGCACGATTTCGTGGTCGTCGACCAGGAATACGCGGATCATCGGACGGACCCGTCGGACAGGTCGGACAGGTCGGACAGGTCGGACAGGTCGGCGAGGCTCGCCGTCCAGATCAGGCGGGCGCCGCGCGGCCTGCGGTCGGTGAGCGAGAGCATCCCCTGCCACCGCTCCGCTCGCACCGACAGGCCGGCGACACCGCTGCGCCGAGTCGAACCGGTCAGGCCGACCCCGTCGTCGCTGATCTCGACCCTGAGCGTTCGCGCGGTCACCGACACGCTCACCCACGTCTCCCCGGCCCGGGCATGCCGGAGGACATTGGTGAGCCCCTCCCGCACGACGGCGTGGACGTCGTCGGCCATCGCGTCAGGAACGAGCAGGTCGATCGCACCGGAGAAGGCCAGCATCGGCGGCCGGGGGAACAAGGGTCGGAGTTCCTCGAGCAGGTCCAGGATGCCGCGGCGGACGGACGCCCGCCCGGTGCGTTCCGGTGCCGTCAATCCGAAGACGGCGGTGCGAATCTCCGCCATGACGACATCCAGGGCCCGCGCTTCATTCATCAGGCGCTGACGGAGGGCCTGATCCTCGGTCAGCCGACCGACGGCCTGCACGCCGAGTCCGGCCGCGAAAATGCGCTGGATCACCTGGTCGTGCAGGTCACGGCCGATCCGGTCCCGATCCCGTTGGATCGCCCGGCGCTCCCGGTTGGCGTACCCGGAGTCCAGGCGGAGCGCCCTGCCGGCCAGCCGGGCGAATTCCGAGGCTGCCGCGAGTTCAGCGACGGTGAACGGCGTCGCCCCGCGAGCTCGGGAGGCGGTGACGGCCACGACCGGGCGTTCCTGCCCGGCCAGAGGAACGACCATCGTCGGTCCGATCACGACGGCGGAATCCCTGATCACCGGTTCACCGGGACAGACACCGTCATTCGCATCGCCGTCGGGCCCGTCAATCAGGAACGGTCGACCGCCGTCGAACGCGCGCCCGGATATTCTGCGCGTCGACGAGAGAACCAGACCGGTCATGTTCCGGGCTCGGGGGCCTCGCGCGGCACCAACCCGGATGTCGGCACCGGTCTCCGGCACATTCTCCGAGTCGCCGCACCACGGCACGATCGCGCAGGTCAGTGCGGCATCGGATGCCCCTGAGATGCAATCTGTCAGCACCCCCAGCCGGTCAGCACCCGGCTCGGCCAACAGTGCGTCGACCAGATGCGCCGCCGCAGCGGCCCACCGCACCCGCATTTCACGACTCGGGACTGCATGGAGGGCGCTTTCCCTGCCGTCGTGCCCGTGGTCCTGCACGGTGAGAATAGGGTTGTGGGGCATGGCCGGTGTCCGCCTCTCGTCTGATAGCGGCGAGTGTACCCGGATAGGACCTTCGGCCCTGTCCAGACGCCGCCGACACTGGCAACCTGACGGACGTCGAGCGGTGCGGTGCAATGTCCCAGAGAGCAGGAGTTCCTTGTCATGGTCGAAAAAGTGATCGTCGCCATTGACGGAGGCGCGGCCAGCAAGGCCGCCCTGGAATGGGCTCTCGATCGGGTCCAGACGATCGAACGGACTCAGGGCACTCCCGTCAGCCTGGAGCTGACCGCCGTGGTGGAACTGGGCTGGTCTCCCGCGGGTGGGCCGAGCTACGACATCCAGCCTGCCTATGAGCGTGCACTGGCCGACGCCGTCCGCCGGGTCGAGCAGGTGGCCCCCACGTGCCGGAAGACCAGCTACATCCGCCATGGGGTGCCGATCGACGAGCTGGTGCGCGCGTCCGCGACCGCCGACCTACTGGTCATCGGAACCCGGAAGACCGGCGTCCTCACGGGGAGTGTCTTCGGAACCCTGCCCCTTCGCCTCGCCGCGCACGCCGCCTGTCCTGTCGTCGTCGTCCCCACGAACTGGCAGGCGCGCAGCGGCCACATCGTGGTGGGGATGGAAGATGACGTCACAGCCCTGGTTGCCGTGGACTTCGCGGCGCGTGAGGCCGAAAGATTCGACCTGCCGCTGGACATCGTGCACGCCTGGTCCATCCCCGCCACCGTCGCGGTCGAGTACGGCGCGGTTCTGCCCTACGACGAAATGCGAGACGCCCACGGACGAATCCTCTCCGGGTCGACCCGGCGAGTCCGAGACGCCCACCCCCGGCTGCACATCAGTGAAATCCTTCACGAGGGGTCATCCGCATCCGTACTCGTCGACGCTTCTCGAACGGCCACCCTCCTCGTCGTGGGCACCCACGGCCGGGGCACCCTGGGCAGCCTCTTCCTCGGTTCGGTCAGCCACGACGTGCTCATGAACCTGCCCTGCCCGGTCGCGGTGATCCCCCGGCCTGCCGGCGAGATCCCCGCGCCGGAATCGGCCGCCGCCGGTGCGCAGCAGTGAGCACCCATCTAAGTCGGAGCGGACGGATCGCTCCCCGTGCTCGGTGTCTCGCATCCGCGACCCCTGACTCAGCCGGTGCTACGAAGGCACCGGTCTACGAAGGCACCGGTCTACGAAGACACCGGTCTACGAAGGCTCAGAACCAGGCTGGGGCTCCACCCGGATGACGGCGACCGGGCACGGCATGGTCAGAACGATCACGTGACTGACCGAGCCCAGCCAGAAGCGGGAGAATCCGTGTCGTCCGTGGCTGCCCACCACCAGGAGTCGCGCGCCGGCTGCGGCGGTGACCAGGGCATCCACTGGCAGCCCGAGGTCGAGCCGAAGGTTCAGATCCAGGTCGGGGTAGCGTTCCGCCAGACCGGCAACCGCTTCGGCCAGAACGAGGCGGTCAGCCTCGTCGGGCTCCATCGGCCAGTCGATCATGGCACTGTCCTCGGTCCAGGGGGCCGGCGCGCTCCAGCAGTACAGCGCGGTCAGGCGTTGCCCCAACCGGTCCGCCTGCTCGGCAGCGAACTGCACGGCGGCCAGGGAAGCCTCCGACCCGTCCACCCCGACGACGACGCCCGTGCCGGGCGGGTCGTCGCGCTCGGGCACGACGACGACGGACCCAGCGGCGTGGGCGGCGATTTGGGCCGACTGGGTGCTGAAGACATACTCCCGAAATCGGCCCAGGGCATGCGAGCCCACGATCAGAAGCTCGGCGCCGACGGCCCAGTCAGTGAGAGCCCCGGTGGGTGAGCCCTCGAGCACCGTGGCGTGAAGCGTCAACTCAGGGGCGATGCCGGCAGCCTTCTCAATCTCCCGGGCCAGGAGGAGTTCGGCCTGCTCGCGCGCCGTGCGCAGGAAACCGGCCGGGGAAGTGCCGAACGTCGCGTCCACGACGTGAACCAGTTCGACCTCGAGGCGCCGGGGACGCGCATAGTCGATGGCCCAGCGCAGGGCCGCCCGGCCGGCCGGGCGGCCGCTCATCCCGACCACAACACGATTGTCCACGACGGCCTCCTCCGCTCCCCGGCACAGCGGGCAGATCGAGGTTCAGCGTGACGCGCGACCGCCCGTCCAGGTAGGGCCGAAAGTCCCGGTTGACACACCGTTCTCCGGTACCGATGTCACCGCTGCCGCCACGGCGTTGTGGCAGGTTCAGTAGTCGAACTCGTCGAACTGAGGAGAGTCCAGACCGTCGCCCGTCCACGACGCGCGCCCCGAGGCGGTACCGGCGAGAGCCTTGAGGCGAAAGGTGTGCACGGTGTCCGCTTCGACGAGGTCCGGGTGGACGGATTCGGCGCCTACGCAGGTCATCCCGCCCGGTGCACCGATCAGGATCTGGGTCCGCGTGAGTGTTCCGGATTCGCCGATGATCGGGAGGTCGACGACATCAACCTGGCTGCGGCGGGCGAGAGCTTCGGCATAATGCATCACAGCGTCTGCGAGTTCATCGCCCGTCACGACCGACCCGCCAGGATGGGAAATACGCTTCATGGGGAACCCTTGCCTCGTCACGAAAGAAACACGTGCTGCCAGGGTCCGGGGCGCACCCCAATTCTAGACCGCCTGGTGCCTGAACGGGCCAGAATATTCAGGCGGCCAGGTCTCGGGAAGACCGGGGTCAGGAAATCGGGCGCAGAGGACCGGGTTCAGAGGGCGAGCGTGCGGTTCACAACCTGTTCCGCGACCTCGACCAGAGGCATACCGTTGTTGCGGGCATAGTGACGCAGGAGGGTGAAGGCTTCCTCCATGTTCACGGTGTGGGTGAAGGCGACGACGCCCTTGGCCTGCTCGATCAGCACACGACTGCTGAGCGCGTGCTGCAGTTGGACGCGGGCAAGGTCGCTCTCACGGATGGCGCGTTCCTGAAGGATGCCGATCGTCGCCGTGTCGGCCAATGCCTGCACGGTGCGCAGGTCCTCGATCCCGAGACCGCCGAGATGGTCCCAGAAGAGATTGAGCGATCCGATGGTCGTGGCCCGCAACCGCAGAGGAACGGAGTGCATCGACTTGAAGCCCAGCTCGAGGGCGCCCGCCCGGAAGCGGGGCCAGGCCGGGGCGACGACGTCGAGGTTGGGGATGGCCACCGGCTTACCGCTCGTGTAGCACTCCACGCACGGCCCATTTCCGGCCCTCAACTGGAGGATCTCGATCAGGCGGCTGCGCTCATTGGTCGACGCAACGACTTCGAGGTCGTTGTCACCTCCCGCGGACAGGATGATCCCGACCGCGGAGGCTTCGAAGAGGGTGGCACACGTCTCCACGAGAGTGTGCAGCAGGTCGACGACGTCGTACCCGACGACAAGCGTGTCAGCCAGCGTGACGAAGGTCTCTACCAGCTGACCTTCACGTGTCCTGGTCACCATATTTCCATCCTAAGACCCGTCTAATTCTGAAGTAAAATCAATTTTTCGCGACACCACGTCGTCCGCGACCTCCCGGACTGTGCGCCCATGTGAGAAGGCATATCCCTGGAGGATGAGCAGGGCATCCGAAGCCGACAGGTCGAGCTGGGCAAGCACCATTCCGGTCGCCTGGTGCACGACGCGACGGGAATATCCTTCGTCGGCGCCAAGGTCCGGCTTTATCGTATGCGACAGCAGAACTCGTCGGAGCACCTGCCGCGCGGCGATGCCGACCAGTGCCGTGGCATCGGCCACCTCTGCCCCGGTCAGACTGCGCGGTCGGTGGGAGTAGAGGTCGACGGCTCCGATGTCGAGGGACCCGACGCGCATCGGGAAAGCGAACAGGCCGCCGATGTCCGTCTCGTCGAGTGTCTGCAGGAAAACAGGCCAGGTCGGGTTGCCATGCTGGCGGATATTGGAGGTCAGGATCGGGCGAGGGGCCGCCACGGCATCCCAGCAGGGTCCTTCGCCCAGATCGAATTGCAGCTCGTCGAGGCGGGCCGCAGAGGCGTCGCTCGCGCAGACGGTTTCGGTTCCGAAGGGAGCGCCGAGGGTGGAGATCGCCACACCCGTGACCGGCAGCACGCGCAGGAAGGGCGCGCACAGATCGGCCCGGGTCAGGTGCGCATTGGACAGCTCCAGGGCGGCGGCGCCAAAAGGCGACCGGTCAGACCGGGACAAGACTCAGATCACCCCCGTGGATTCATGGAGCGGGTCAGGGGGGTGTGATTTGTGGGCCCTACCGGGCTCGAACCGATGACATCCACGGTGTAAACGTGGCGCTCTACCAACTGAGCTAAAGGCCCCTGACACAACGGCCGGTGAAGGCTGTGCACCACTATACCGATTCTGCGGGCCGATCGAGGGCAAAGCCGTCCCGCGACACTGCTCAGGCCGGCTGGAGGTCGCCGATCGCGGCGCGATAGGCGTCCATCGACCGTGCCTCACCCGGGGCCGTGATGAAACTGGCCCGGATGATGCCCTCGGGGTCGATCAGGAACGTGGCCCGGTTCGCGAAGCCCTTCCCTTCCAGGAAGACCCCGTATTCCTTGGCGACCGCCCCGTGCGGCCAGAAGTCGGCCAGAAGGTCGAAGGTATAGCCCTCCTGCTCACCCCAGGCGCGCAGCGTGTGCCGCGAGTCGACGGAGATACCGACAAGTTCCACTCCGCTGGCGGCGAACAGTGACAGGTTGTCGCGCAGTTCGCAGAATTCGCCGCTGCAGATCCCTGAGAAGGCGAGAGGGAAGAAGACCAGGGCGACCGACTTCTTTCCGCGGAACTCGCTGAGTTGGACCCGCTCGCCGAACTGGTTGACGAGCTCGAAATCCGGAGCCTGCGTGTCATTTTCCAAAGCCATGAAGCGCTTCCTTTCGTGCGCCCACTGGAGCAGTGCAAGGCGACGCCACAGCCTAGCCCCGCCGACGGCGCGGAACCAAGATGGCCTGCCGGCGCAAAACCGAATACCCCCGCGACCCGCGCTCACCGTTCGCGCACAGACCGGAGGCATAATCTGTAGGCTTGCGTGGTGCCAGCCGTCGTCACCCGACCGCGAGAGAACCGGCACCGCTAACCCGGCAGATTCGTTTCACTGGTCTGCCCAACAGAGAGAGGTCGAGTGTGACTGTCAACGACCAGGACCCGTATTCGGTTAACAGCACGGATGCGGACCCGGAGGAGACGGCCGAATGGTCGGACTCGCTGGACTCGCTCGTAGCGGCCCACGGCCACCAGCGCGGTCGGGAGATCATGCTGTCGCTCCTGAAACGCTCCAAGGAATTGCACCTGGGCGTGCCCATGGTGCCGACCACGGACTACATCAACACCATCGCCGCGGGCAATGAGCCCGACTTCCCCGGTGATGAAGACATCGAACGGCGCTACCGTGCCTGGATCCGCTGGAACGCCGCGGTCCTCGTGCATCGCGCACAGCGCCCCGGGATCTCCGTCGGCGGCCACATCTCGACGTATGCGTCGTCCGCAGCCCTCTACGAGGTCGGCTTCAACCACTTCTTCCGCGGACAGGACCACCCGGGCGGCGGAGACCAGATCTTCATCCAGGGCCACGCCTCCCCCGGCACCTACGCTCGGGCCTTCCTCGAGGGCCGTCTGACCGAAGACCAGTTGGACGGCTTCCGCCAGGAGAAGTCGCACGCCGCCAACGGCCTGTCGTCCTACCCGCACCCCCGCCTGATGCCCGAGTTCTGGCAGTTCCCGACCGTCTCGATGGGCCTCGGCCCGATCAACGCGATCTACCAGGCGCAGACGAACCGTTACCTCACCAACCGTGGAATCAAGGACGCCAGCGACCAGCAGGTCTGGGCGTTCCTCGGCGACGGCGAAATGGACGAGGTCGAGAGCCGCGGGCAGCTGCAGGTTGCCGCCAACGAGGGTCTCGACAACCTCAACTTCATCGTCAACTGCAACCTCCAGCGCCTCGACGGCCCGGTGCGCGGTAACGGCAAGATCATTCAGGAGCTGGAGAGCTTCTTCCGCGGCGCCGGATGGAACGTCATCAAGGTCGTCTGGGGCCGCGAATGGGATGAACTGCTCTCCCGCGACACCGACGGCGCGCTGCGCGACCTGATGAACGCCACGCCGGACGGCGACTACCAGACCTACAAGGCTGAGAGCGGCGCCTACGTGCGTGAGCACTTCTTCGGCCGGGATCCGCGCGCGCTCAAGCTCGTCGAGGGCTATACCGACGACGACCTCTGGAACCTCAAGCGCGGCGGCCACGACTACCGCAAGGTATACGCGGCGTTCAAGGCGGCGTCCGAGCACAAGGGTCAGCCCACCGTCATTCTGGCCAAGACGGTCAAGGGCTACGCCCTCGGCCCGAGTTTCGAAGGCCGTAACGCGACCCACCAGATGAAGAAGTTCACCCTGGACAACCTGAAGACCTTCCGCGACAGCACCCATATGCCGATCACGGATGCCCAGCTCGAGGAGAACCCCTACCTCCCGCCGTACTTCAAGCCGGATGAGAACGACGAGGCCGTCCAGTACCTGCACGAGCGTCGCCGTGCGCTCGGCGGGTACGTCCCCGAACGGCGCAGCAAGTACACCCAGGTCAACCTGCCCGACGACGCGACGTACGCCCCCACCAAGAAGGGCTCCGGCACACAGGAGATCGCAACCACGATGGCCTTTGTGCGCCTGCTCAAGGAGCTGCTGCGCGCCAAGGACTTCGGCCACCGCATCGTGCCGATCATTCCGGACGAGGCCCGCACCTTCGGCATCGATGCCTTCTTCCCGAATGCCAAGATCTACAACCCCAACGGTCAGCAGTACACCTCGGTCGACCATGCACAGCTCCTGGCCTACAAGGAGAGCCCGCAAGGCCAGATCCTGCATGTGGGGATCAACGAGGCCGGCGCGATGGCCGCTTTCACCAACGTGGGCACCTCCTACGCCACGCAGGGTGAGCCACTCATCCCGGTCTACGTGTTCTACTCGATGTTCGGCTTCCAGCGCACGGGGGATGCCATGTGGGCGGCGGGCGACCAGATGGCCCGCGGGTTCATGATCGGCGCCACTGCCGGCCGCACCACCCTCACCGGTGAAGGACTGCAGCATGCCGACGGCCACTCGCCGTTGCTGGCCTCGACGAACCCCGCTGTGGTGTCGTACGACCCGGCCTACGGCTACGAGATCGGCCACATCGTACGCTCGGGCCTCGAGCGGATGTACGGCGGAACCCACACCGACCCCAACGTCATGTACTACATCACCGTCTACAACGAGCCGCAGGTGCAACCTCGCGAACCCGAGGACGTTGACGTGGACGGCATCGTGCGCGGCATCCACCGCGTCAGCGTGTCCGACGTGGCCGGTCCGAAGGCGCAACTGCTGGCCTCCGGCGTATCCGTGCCCTGGGCGCTCGAGGCGCAGGCCCTGCTGGCCGAGGACTGGGGGGTGTCCGCCGACGTGTGGTCGGTCACCTCGTGGGCCGAGCTGCGTCGCGACGGTATCGCCGCGGAGGAGCACAACTTCCTCTACCCCGACGATGCACCCAAGATCCCCTACGTGACAGAGAAACTGGCCGGAACCGCCGGGCCGTTCATCGCCGTCACCGACTTCATGCACGCGGTGCCGGACCAGATCCGACAGTTCGTGCCCGGCGACTTCGCGACCCTGGGCGCCGACGGGTTCGGATTCTCCGACACCCGCCCGGCAGCTCGTCGCTTCTTCAAGATCGACGGCCCGTCGATGGTCGTGCGTGCGCTGGAACTCCTCGCCCGCCGCGGCGAGGTCGACCGCAGTGTCGTGGGTCAGGCCATCGCGAAGTACCGGTTGCACGATGTGACGGCGGGAACCACCGGTTCCGCCGGGGGCGAGAGCTAACCGCCCCCGTGGCACCGACACCGAAGACGAAGGAACAGACGCTCAGCTGGTTGCGCACGATTTCCGGCGAGCTCTCCACGGCGACGCTGAAACGTCTCGAGGACACGCTGCCCTGGTACGGCGATATGCCGCCTGGGCGGCGGTCCGCCGTGGGTCTGGTCGCGCAGGCGGGGATCACCTCGTTCATCTCCTGGTTCGACGACCCTCGGTCCACCCCGTGGATCGCTGCCGACGTCTTCGGTGCCGCCCCGCGTGAGCTTCTGCGCTCGATCAGCCTGCAGCAGACGCTGCAGCTGATCCGCGTCACCGTCGAGGTGGTGGAGGAGCGAGTCAAGGACGGCGGCGAGATCCTGCGCGAGGCCATCCTGCTCTACTCTCGCGAAATCGCCTTCGGGGCGGCGGATGTCTACGCCCGGGCGGCCGAGGCTCGCGGTCTCTGGGATGTGCGCCTCGAGGCCCTCGTCGTCGACTCGATCCTGAGCGGCGAGTACGACGACGAACTGCCCAGCCGGATCGCGGCCCTCGGCTGGCACGGCCACGGCGAGGTCTGCGTTCTGGTGGGCACGACTCCCAAGATGCTCGATGTCGACCAGCTGCGCCGCTCGGCTCGCCACATGGCCGCTGATGTTCTGATCGGCGTGCAGGGCAACCGCCTCGTGCTGGTGATCGGGCGCGCCCACCCGACGCCGACTGATCCCGACGAGGCGATCGGCACGGCATCCGCTCTCAGTTTCATGGAGATCGCCGTGCAACTCGAACCCAGCTTCGGTGCGGGGCACCTGGTGCTCGGTCACGAAGTGCCCAACCTCGTCGACGCCTCCAAGAGTGCCAAGGCAGCCCTGGCCGGCTTCGCCGTCGCCCGGTCCTGGCGCAACGCCCCGCGCCCGGTGCAGGCCGACGATCTGCTTCCCGAACGCGCACTGGCCGGCGACCCCCTTGCCCGGGCGACCCTGATCCACCGCATCTACCGGCCGTTGCAGGCGCACTCGACGGAGCTCCTCACGACGCTCTGGTGCTACCTGGACAACGGGCGATCGCTGGAGGCCACCGCGCGCGAGCTGTTCGTGCACCCGAACACCGTGCGCTACCGCCTCAAGCGGGTGTCCGAGGTCATCGGTTACGACGCGACCGGGGCCCGGGAGGCGCTCATCCTGCAGGCAGCCCTCATCATCGGATCGATCAGCGACCACGACGGGTCCACCCGCCGCCGCTGAATGTTCCACCGTCACCGGGGCTGCCTCAACCGGCAGAACTGGCGGTATCCGACAAACACCCGTCGGATAGTTAGTGGAAGTCCGACACGGCGGGGGCAGACGAGCTTGGGAGACTGGTTCAATGATTATTGTCGTCTGCCCCGGTCAGGGCTCACAAACCCCCGGCTTTCTCGTGCCGTGGCTCACGAACCCTACCTTCGCCGCCGGTCTGGACGAGATCTCCGCCGCATGCGGACTCGATCTCGTGCGGCACGGGACCGTGAGTGACGCCGACACCATCCGCGACACCCGCATCGCCCAACCACTGATCGTGGCAGCCGGACTCCTCACCCTGAACGCGCTCCTGGCGGATGGTCGGCGGGACCGGATCGCCGGCATCGCCGGGCACTCCGTGGGCGAAATCACGGCCGCCGCCGGCGCCGGAATTCTCAGTGTGACCGACGCCGTCCGTTTCGTGAGTGAGCGCGGCAACGCAATGGCGGAGGCCGCGGCGCTGGAGCCCTCCGGAATGAGTGCCGTTCTCGGCGGCGACGAGGCCGAACTGCTGGCCCGCCTGGACGAACTCGACCTCGCACCGGCGAACTTCAACGGCGGAGGACAGATCGTCGTTGCAGGCTCCCTCGAGGCCCTCGCCGCTCTCGCCGACAAGCCGCCGGCGCGAACCCGTGTGATCCCGCTTCAGGTCGCCGGAGCATTCCACACGCGGTATATGCAGCCGGCCGTGGAGCACCTCACGCAGGTCGCCGCGCAGCTCACACCAAGGGATCCTTCCCTTCCGATCTGGACGAACCGGGACGGCAGCGTGGTCTCCAGCGGTGCCCGGTTCGTGGAGTTGCTGGTTGATCAGGTGTCCTCGCCGGTACGGTGGGATATGTGCATGCGTTCATTCGCCGATGCCGATGTGACTGGAATTATCGAAGTCGCACCGGCCGGGGCCCTTGTCGGCCTTGCCAAACGTGCACTCAAAGGTGTGCCCAGTGTCGCGATCAAGACGCCGGACGACCTGCCCGCTGCGTTCGACCTGATCGACCAGCAGAACCTAGTCTGACCGAAAGAGAATATGTCCAAGCCAACACTCCAGCAGTCGCACGGCCCGCAGTACACCCGGATTCTCTCCATCGGCGCCGCCCGTGGTGACCTCGTCGTTCCCAACGACGACCTGGTCGGGCCGATCGATTCGTCTGACGAATGGATTCAGCAGCGTACCGGCATCATCACCCGGACCCGGGCGAGCCAGGACGTCCAGGCCGTCGACCTCGCGACGGACGCCGCCCGCGAAGCCATCGAACGCTCCGGCATCGAGCCGCACCTGATCGACGCCGTCATCGTGGCCACCATCAGCAACGGCCGCCAGACGCCCTCCATCGCCGCCGTGGTTGCCGATCGGGTCGGGGCCAACCCCGCTGCCGCCTACGACGTCAACGCGGCCTGCGCGGGGTACACCTACGCCGTCGCGCAGGCCGACTCCCTGATCCGCACGGGCACGGCCCACTACGCCCTCGTCATCGGTGCGGAGAAACTGTCCGACCTCGTCGACCCCACGGACCGCAGCATCTCGTTCCTCCTCGGTGACGGCGCCGGCGCCGTGGTCATCGGCCCGAGCGACTATCCCGGCATCTCCCCCACCGTCTGGGGATCCGACGGCTCCAAGGCCGATGCCATCACCATGAATCACACCCTGCAGGAATACCGACGCGGTGAATCCGAGTGGCCCACCCTGCGCCAGGAAGGCCAAACGGTCTTCCGCTGGGCCGTGTGGAATATGGCGAAAGTAGCCAAGGAAGCTCTGCAGGTGGCGGGTGTCGAGAGCGATCAGCTTGCCGCTTTCATCCCGCACCAGGCCAATATGCGCATCATCGACGAATTCGCCAAGCAGCTCAAGCTGCCGGAGTCCGTTGTGATCGCCCGGGATGTCGCCACGACCGGCAACACGTCCTCGGCGTCAATCCCGCTGGCCACCCACCGCCTGCTCGAGGAGCACCCGGAGCTCAGTGGCGGCCTCGCGCTCCAGATCGGCTTCGGTGCCGGGCTGGTGTTCGGCGCGCAGGTCGTCGTACTTCCCTAGATTTCACCCAACCCCCTCTAAACTGAATCTCGGTCATACGAGAGACACCCCCAAGGAGAAAAAAATGGCATTGTCCACCGAAGAAGTTCTTGCCGGCCTGGCCGAACTCATTAACGACGAGACTGGCATCGCAACCGACACGGTTGAGATGGGGAAGTCATTCACCGATGACCTGGACATCGATTCCATCTCGATGATGACCATCGTCGTCAACGCTGAAGAGAAGTTCGACGTCAAGATCCCCGACGAAGAGGTCAAGAACCTCAAGTCCGTCGGCGACGCCGTCGACTTCATCGTCAAGGCTCAGGTCTAATCCACAAATGAACAGGCCGGCCGGCAGCCCCGGCCGGCCTGATCTGTGGGTGATGCCCACGTTTGCATGCCTTACGGAGAGTTAACGTCATGACCAAAAAAATCGTTATCACCGGCATCGGTGCGACCTCCCCTCTCGGCGGCACGGCCGCCGACAGCTGGTCCGCCCTGCTCGCCGGTGAATCGGGCGCGAGCACCCTCGACCACGAATGGGTGGCACGGACTCAGCTCCCGGTGACCTTCGCCGCTCAGGCCAGAGTGCCGTCCATTGACGTCCTGGCCCGTCACGAGACCAAGCGTCTCGACCCCTCCAGCCAGTTCGCGCTCATCGCCGGGCGGGAAGCTTGGGCTGACGCCGGCTCGCCCGAGGCGGACCCCGAACGTCTCGCCGTCGACTGGGCCACGGGCATCGGCGGTGTCTGGACCCTCCTCGACGCCTGGGACACCCTGCGCGAGCGCGGTCCGCGCCGCGTCCTGCCGATGACTGTTCCCATGCTGATGCCGAACGGCCCGGGCGCGGCCATCGGAATGGACCTGCATGCCCGTGCCGGCATCACCACCGTCGTCTCGGCCTGCGCATCGAGCACCGAGTCGTTGGTGAATGCCTACAACCGTCTGCAGGCGGGACTCGCCGACGTCGTCATCGCTGGCGGATCCGAGGCAGCGATCCATCCGCTGCCGATCGCATCCTTCGCAGCCATGCAGGCCCTGTCCAAGCGCAACGACGACCCGGCCACCGCCTCACGCCCCTATGACATCACCCGGGACGGTTTCGTCCTGGGCGAGGGCGCTGCGGCGCTCGTCGTCGAAACGGAAGAGCATGCCAAGGCCCGCGGCGCGCGCATCTACGCCGAACTCCTCGGCGGCGCCGTGACCAGCGACGCGTACCACATCACGGCTCCGGACCCCGAGGGTTCGGCGGCGGCACGCGCCATGCTCACCGCCATCAACAATGCCGGCGCGAGCCTCGCGGATGTCTCCCACATCAACGCGCACGCAACCAGCACGCCCGTGGGTGACATTGCCGAGTACAACGCTCTACGGCGCGTCTTCGGCGATCTGCTCGACGGCATCCCCGTGTCGGCGACCAAGGCGTCCACCGGCCACCTCCTCGGTGGTGCGGGCGCGATCGAGGCGCTGTTCACGGTACTCGCCCTGGCGGAGCGCATGGCCCCGCCGACGATCAACCTTGCGAACCAGGACCCGAGCATCCCGCTCGACGTCGTGACCATGCCGCGCACGCTGCCGTCCGGCGACCTGCTGGCACTCAGCAACTCGTTCGGTTTCGGCGGCCACAACGCCGTCGTCGCCTTCCGGTCGATCTAACCTCGTCGGGTACCCGCCCGGAACCAGAAAGGACCCCGACCGGTATCGGTCGGGGTCCTTTCTGTCGAGAGACTCGGGGCCCGGGTCGCCGGCCCAGGCCGGCGAGACCGCTCTAGCCCACCTGATGCAGCCAGACCACGGAGTTGAAATCACTGGCCTGACGGAACGGTTCGAGCTCGTCGTCCCAGGCCTGCCCGAGCGCGACCCGCAACTGCCGGTGCAATTCGAGAGCATTCGACCCGGCGAGTTCCATGGCGTGCCGCAGCCGGTCTTCCGGAACCACGACGTTACCGGCGGTATCCGTCTGGGCGAAGAAGATGCCCAGGCCCGGCGTGTGCAGCCAGCGCCCGCCGTCGGTACCCAAGCCCGCGTCTTCGGTGACTTCGAACCGGAGATGGTCCCAGCCTCGCAGTGCGGAGGCGATCACCGCTCCCGTGCCGCGGTCGCCCTCCCAGTAGTACTCGGTGCGCTGTGAGCCGCGGAGGACCGGCTGCTCGGTCCAGTCGAAGCTGACTGGTTCGCCGAGGGCGTGCCCCACCGCCCACTCCACATGGGGGCTCAACGCGCGGGGTGAAGAGTGCACGTAAATGAAGCCCTGCGCAGTCGCTGCCTGCCGAGCGTGTGAAGCCACCATTGTTTCTCCCGTTCTCTGAGATGCGTCTTCCCCAACGACCTCTGAACGAAACAATGCGGTGAACTGTGAACTTGTCGAAACGAAACGAGACGAACCGGATGGAGCCGCAGCGCCAGGCGTTGCACCACTGAATTATGCCTCAGCACGACGTGCCTTCACAAGGCTGACTGCGGCGCTCCGGGCGGCACGCTCGCTATACTGAGTATGGTTTTTACGTTCCTCTCGGAGGCTCCATGTCTGTGCGCTGCTGCCTGTTGGCCATCCTCACGATCGGCCCTGCCTACGGCTTTCAGCTGCACGGCGAGCTGCACTCCCGCACGGCCGGGCGGAGAGCCGTCAACGTCGGCCAGATCTACGGGACTCTTGAACGACTGGTGAAACAGGACGCCGTTGAGTCGGCCGGCACCACCGCGGACGGTCTGCCGCTCTACCGGGTCACGGCCCGCGGCGAGGCCGAGGCGATCGCCTGGCTGTGCGACACCGAGAGCACACCCGGTGACGAGTGGAACGACCTGGTCGACCGGGTGCTCATCGTCTCCTCGCTTCCCCTCCCGCTCCCGCCGGGAGTCGACGTTTCGCGCGTCATCGTCCGGTACCGGGAATGGTGGCAGGGCCAGGCGGATGCCGTCGGCGTGACCGCGGGCGGAATCCGCGGTCAGGACGCTCTGGCTGCTGCTGCCCGTGCGGCCTTGGCCGGGGCGGCGCTGGCCTGGCTCGGCGAGGCCGCCAGGAAGCTCGCTGACAGCCCGGAGGACTCATTCCAGCACGGGTTGAGCGACGTGCGCCCGAAACGCGGTCGGCGACCGGCCAGCGCGGCCTGAGGACTGTCGTCGACGGTCGGTGCCTGTGCTACTTCGCCTCCGCGTAACTGTCGACCGTTGCGACAGTGAGCAGGAAGTCCACCGGGAAATCCCCGAAGAGGTGCCGGCCTGCCGTATCCGCAGCGGATCGCACGATCTCCTCGACCGCACCGGCCAGCACGGCTGGAGTGTGCACCATCACCTCGTCGTGCAGGAAGAAGACGAGGTGCGGGGCGTGGTCGAATTCCGAGCCGGAGTCCCCAGTGCCGGCGAGAGGCAGCATCCGTAGCTCCCGGCGGATCTCCGCCATCCAGCACAGTGCCCACTCCGCGGCACTGCCCTGCACGATGAAATTGCGGGTGAAGCGGCCCCACTCGCGCGCCTGGCTGCGGGCCCGCCGCTCGTCGGCCTCCGTCGCGCCGGGGTCGTACGCCTGCGCCTGGGTAGCCTGCCAGCGCTCATCGGGGTGCGGGGAGGACCGTCCGAGCCGGGTGGCCACGCTCTCGCCGCGCTCCCCTGCTCGCGCGGCCGTCTCGGTGAGTGCGATCGCGCGCGGGAATGCCTTCGCCAGGCGCGGCAGCAGCCGGCCGCTCTCGCCGCTGGTCGCGCCGTACATGGCCCCCAGCATGGCGACTTTGGCATGGTCGCGGGACTCCACGACGCCGCCGGCCACGATGCCCGCGTAGAGGTCGGTGCCACGGCCTGCCGCGGCCATGGCCGTGTCCGCCGAGAGTGCAGCGAGGATGCGCGGTTCGAGCTGTGCGGCATCCGCCACAACCAGCTTCCAACCTGCATCCGCGACAACGGCTCCCCGCACCTGTTTCGGCAGCTGCAGTGCCCCTCCGCCCCGGGTGGCCCACCGCCCGGTGACCACGCCGCCGGGAATGTATTCGGGGTGGAACCGTCCGTCGACGATCCAGGTGTCCATCCAGTACCACCCGTTGGCGCTGAGCAGCCGGGCCAGCTTCTTGTACTCGAGCAGTGGCTCGATCACGGGATGGGCGAGCTCCTGGAGCTCCCAGGCGCGCGTGGAGGTCACCCGCAGGCCGACCTGGTTCAGTGCCCGCAGAAGATCCGGGTGCGAGTCTGGGTTCAACCGGGGTTCCCCGACGGCGGCCCGAATGCTGTCGGCGAGGCGTTCCAGGCGTTCGGGGCGGAGGCCCGGCCCCACCCGGGGACCGAGCTCGCGGGTCAGCAGGGCGTCGTGGACGTCGGTTCGCCACGGCAGTCCCGTGAACTGCATTTCGGCGGCGATGAGCGCCCCGGCGGATTCCGCGGCCAGCAGTAGCCGGAGGCGGCCGGGCTCCGCACTGTTGCGGACGGCGGCAAGCTGGCGCTCGAATTCGTCAATGACTCCGGATTCGTCGTCGGCGTCGTCGAACAGGTCGAAGAGGGTCGAACCGGATGCGCCAGGGTCGGGTTCCGAGGCCGGCGCCCGGTCCCACCGGCTGTCCTCGGCACGACCCAGGGTGCTCGACCGGGTCAGTGATGACTGGCGCAGGATGGCGTGACACAGGCGCAGGTCGTGGGCCCGGTGCACCCGCACCCCGGCAGTCAGCAACAGGGGGTAGATACGAGAGGTGTCCTCCCACACCCAGCGGGGCAGCCCCGGTTCCCGGGCGAGGGCGTAGGCGGGAAATTCCTGCTTCGTCAGGCGGCGCCCGGTCCCGGCTGCACGGCCGTCCGGGTCGAGCGGCAGCACGAGGATGTCCCCGTTTCCCGTTCGGTTCACCAGAAGGTACACCTGACCATTCTGCCGTCACTCGGTGACGCCGCCGGACGGCGGACTCGCATCGGCCGCGGCCCAGGTCTCCTGCAACAGGGCGACCGTCTCGTCGTCGGACAGCTGGTGGAAGTCGGTGTAAAACGGGCCGATCGCCCAGAACTCCCGCGGGGCCTCCAGCACCACGACGACATCCGCGTACTGCCGCATCTCCTCCACCAGATCCGCCGGCGCGACGGGTATCGCAAGAACCGTCATGGCGGCACCCTGCCGCTTCACCGCGGCCAGAGCCGCCCGGGCCGTGGCGCCGGTGGCCAGCCCGTCGTCCACGATCACGGCGACACGTCCGCGCGGGCTGATCTGCGGCCGGTCCCCGAGATAACGGATGCGACGGCGCTCGATCTCGGCCAGCTCCCGGCGGCGGGCCCGGGCCAGCCCAACGGCGTCGCCGCCGGTGGCGGTGAACACATCCTCGTTGACGATGAGCTGGGGGCTGGCCCCGTCGACGACCGCCCCCATCGCCACCTCCGGATAGCCCGGCGCACCGATCTTCCGCACCAGGATCAGGTCCAGTGGCGCCCGCAGGCGACGGGCGACCTCGATCGCCACCGGCACACCTCCCCGAGGCAGCGCGTACACCACCGGATCCAGCACATGGACTTCGGCCAGGCGGTCCGCCAGTCGATCCGCCAGCAGCCGGCCGGCCTCACTGCGATTCGTGAACATGCCACTCCCGCCCCGCGGGCCTCGTCCGGGCTCCGCCTGCGCCCGATTCTGCCGCCGGGCTCTGCCTTTGTCGAGTGGGGTTCCGCGATCGTGAGCCGCCGTCGGCGTAACCCGCTGAAACAGGGTGATTGGAGCGCCATTCCAATTTATGGAATGACGTTCCAATCAGAATCGGAGAACCTGACGCCACGAGTGCGAACCCACTGGACGCGTCAACGCGGCGATGGCACACTCGATTGCACCAGAACACTGACGGCATCACCGAACGGGACCTGGACCTGCTGTGTATCGACCACTCTCCACCCTCATCGCCCAGACCTGCATCGCGGCCGGGACCGCCCTTCTGCTCACCCTCGGCACATGGACGATGAGCGCTCCCCCAGCCTTCGCGGCCGGCTGCCCGGAGGGGACAGTACCGACCGGCGCCGTCGACGGGAATCAGCAGTGCGCCCCCGTCCCCGACAGTGCAGCCACCCCGCAGCCGACGCCGACACCGAGCCCGACCGACCTGCCACCCCCGCCGACCGATGAGCCCGGTACCGACCCTTCACCGGTACCGACCCCGACGGCCGATCCGGAGCCCGCACCGGCGGTGGTCCTCCCGCCTCCGGCCGCTCCGGCACCGAGCGAGCCGCCCGACGAGGTTGTCACGCCCGCCCCGGCACCGGTCCCGGCTCAGCAAACGGTGACCCCGCCGAAACCGATGGCGAGTCCCACACCGACCCCGGCGGTTCTGACCCCGGAGCCGCCCGCAACCGCGGATCTGACCGGTGTGATGGATCCCGGCGACGGCCCACGTTTGCTCTGGGCGGTCGCCGCCGGGGCCTCCGCCTCGGGACTTCTCGCCGCCATCGTCGCCTTCTACCTGGTGTCGATCCGGCCGTATCTCCTCGCCCGAAAGCGGCCGGGCGTTCTCGGCTGACCAGTCGGGCAGGGCCATTGATGACAACCAGCTCGCGCCCGAGGTGGCGCGCCGGATCCCGGGACCGCGGACGGCGCACTCCGATTGAGGGAGGGTTCCGTCCCCGGCCCGGGCCCGATGCCGGTCAGGGATCTGGTCAGTACCAGTTGTTGGCCACGGAGTGAGCCCAGGCACCGCACGGGCTGCCGTACCCGGCCTTGATGTAGCCGAGACCCCAGGCGATCTGGGTGGTTGCGTTCGTGGCCCAGTCGGACCCGGCGGTCGCCATCTTGCTCCCGGGCAGGGCCTGCGGGATGCCGGTGGCGCCGCTGGGGTTGTACGCCGTGTACGACCAACCGGACTCCTTGTCCCACAGCTGCACGAGGCAGGAGAACTCCGACTCACCCCAGCCGTACTGCGAGGAGGCCATGGCCCGCGCCGTCGCCTGGGCTTCGGCGGGCGAGTTGCCGCCGGCGACCGCCGGCGCGGACACAGCCGCGTCCGCGGCGCGAGCAGACTCGGCCGCTGCCGCCTGGGCCGCTTCCTGAGCCGCAGCCTCAGCCGCCACGCGGGCGGATTCCGCGGCCGCCGCGGCGGCCGTATCGGCGGCGACCCGGTCGACCTCGGCCACGGCAGTGCGTGCCGCGTCCGTCGCCTTCTGCGTCTGGTCGGTCAACTCGATGACGGCATCCGTCTCCAGAGCCTTGTAGTCAGACAATGCGGCAACGGATGTTGCCAGCGGGGTCGAATCCACCTTGTCCGCCATGCTTCCGATCACCTCTCCGGCTTCGCTGAGGGTGCTCTCCGCGTGCTGATGGGCCGTCTTGGTGGCGATGGTGGCATAGACGCTCAGCTGCTCGTGCTGGAGACCGGTGCTCTCGGAGAGCTGCGCGGTGGCGGCGATACTGGCGCTGCTGTCCACGGATGCTTGCGCCACGGCGCCGACGCCGACGATCAGGCCGGCGAGGGCGAGGGCCGATCCGGTGCCGAGAAGGAGTTTCCGGGAGCGGGTGCTTTTTCGGTGGGCGCCGGTTTCACGGCGCGGGGACAGGGGGGAACGGGGTAGAGCAAAGCGCATGACTTCCAAAAGCGATGCGGCCGGACAATCGCTATCCACGGCGCATCTTGATCGGCGGACTCGCGGCACAGAACAGCCGCGCGGGCGAAGCTCCCACCATGCACCCTCTTACTGAATGAATCCTCAGTTTTGGCTGGCAAAGTCATCCGTAATCTGATTGGGCGCTTTCGATGCTCCCGGCCGTGACAAGGGCGAAGGCCTCCCTGCCCGTGTACATTCTTTCCTCGCCGGTCTAAGGTCATGGGGTTCGATCACCCCGGAGTTCGGCGAACGACAAGTGCTTCAGGAGATGACATGTCCCTCGTCCGTGTGCATAATTTCTCGGTCTCACTGGACGGTTTCGGCACCGGGGACGACCAGAAACTCGAGACTCCATTCGGTCACGCCGGCCAACGCCTCATGGAGTGGGCGATGGAGACGCGTACCTTTCGCGAGATGGGCTTCCACGGAGAGTCGGAGGGTTCCTTCGGCGTCGACGAGGCGTTCGCCAGCCAGTGGGGGCCCGGGATCGGCGTGGAGATCATGGGGCGCAACAAGTTCGGCCCGAAGCGCGGTCCCTGGGGCAGCGAGGAGTGGAAGGGATGGTGGGGCGCCAACCCTGTTTTCCACACCCCGGTCGTTGTCCTGACACACCATCCTCGTCCGACACTTGAAATGGAAGGCGGAACAACCTTCTATTTCGTCGACGCCGATCCTGTGTCCGCACTCCAGCGGGCTCGCGCCCTGGCCGGGGACCTCGACGTTCGGATCGGTGGCGGTGTCAGCACGATTCGGCAGTTCCTCGAGGCCGATCTGATCGACCACATGCATCTCGTTACTGTGCCGATCATTCTGGGTCGGGGCGAACGGCTCTGGGATGGACTCGAAGGGCTCGAACGACGCTTCGATATCGAAGCGACCACGTCTCCACGCGGGGTCCTCCACCTGATCTTCACCCGTCGCACGACCCGGTAGACCGGTGCCAGGCGGATCGAGCGGGTGCGTCTCACTCCGGCTCAGGTTCGTATCCGACGAGCCAGTGCAGTCCATAGCGGTCGATGACCTGGCCGTCAGAAGCACCCCAGGGCTGTGGACTGAGGTTGTCGACGATCTGTCCGCCGGCGGCGAGCTTGTCGAACCAGGTATGCAGGACTTGTGCATCCGCGGTCCCGAGCAGCGAGAGCCTGACGCCTTCAATCCGGACACTCGGCTCGCCCGGTGCCGCATCGGATCCCATCACGGCAACAACCCCGTCGAGCACACCGTGAGCAATGGCATTCGGCGGACCGTCGATGCGACCGAAATCCTCATAGGTGTGCAATGAGAGCTCTCCACCGAAGACATCCGCGTAGAAACTGAGAGCTTCACGCGCTGTACCGGGGAAAGTGACATAGATCTGCGGCGCCGTCATGTGCACAGCATACAGATCCGATCGAGGGCATCATCGAGACGGCCGGACGAGGTCGGCGCCTCGCCTGCTGGCCCGGCGACCGCGACGGCGGCATACTGTGCGGATGGGCGAGAGTGTGGATCTGCGCGAGCTGCTGGCGATGCGGTTGGTGACCCAGCGCATCCAGCGGCCTGCCTTTTCTGCTTCGGCCGGCGCGGACGCCGCGGCCGATGTCGTTCGTCATTTGCTCGCCGTGCAGGCGCAGGACTTTCCGCAGGCGGTGTGGGCTCTCGGCCTGCGCTCCGGTGACACCCGTGCGGCGGTCGAGGCGGCACTGGAGCGCGGTGAGGTCGTGCGCTCGTGGACCATGCGCGGCACCCTGCACTTCGTGGCACCCCCCGACCTGCGGTGGATGCTTCAGGTCACCCGGCCGAGGATGCTCGCACAATTCGACACCCGCCGACACGAGCTCGGCCTCGACCAGCCGACGCTCGACCGAGCCAGGGCGGTCGCTCTAGCTGTGCTCTCCGGGGGACGACGGATCGGCCGGGCGGAATTCCAGCGCGAGCTGGAGGCCGCGGGCGTACCGACGACCGGGCAGCGCGGCTACCACCTCATCCTTCACCTGGCGATCACCGGGATCGTGGTCTGGGGTCCGCCGCTGGCGGGCCAGCAGGCGCTCGTGCTGCTCGATGAGTGGGCGCCGGATGCCGGTGAGCGCCTTCCCCCCGCGGACGCCCTGGGACGCTTTCTCTCGCGGTACCTCGCCGGTCACGCCCCGGCGACAATTCGCGACTTCGCCTGGTGGGCCAGGGTGACGCTCACCGAAGCGCGCGCTGCGCTCGCCGCCATTCGCGGGCAGCTCGTCGAGATGCGGTACGGGGACCAGTGCTACTTCAGAACCATTTCGGCAGCGGAGGCGCTTGACTCCCGCGGTTCCGCCGGTCCGGTGCATGCGCTGCCCGGTTTCGACGAGTACCTTCTGGGCTACCAGGACCGGTCTCAGGCGCTGCCGGCCGAAGCCGCCCGGCTGGTCGTGCCGGGTAAGAACGGCATCTTTCTTCCGACCATCGTGTCCGGTGGCCAGGTCATCGGCACCTGGCAGCGGGCCGTGCGGCGGAACGAGGTGGCTGTCACCGCCGAACCCTTCGTCCCGCTGGACGACGCCGCAAAGCAGGCGTTCGCAGCGGCGGTCGCGCAATACGGGGAGTTCCTCGGGCTGCCGGTATCCCTGGCCTGGTCCGAGAGGGCCGGTGCCGTCTTCGACGACGCGTAACGGTCAGCTGACGACCAATGCCGCCGTCCCGTCGTCGCGCGGTAGTAGTCGCGGCAGCACGTCGGACAGGGTCACGACCCCGCGGAAGACGCCGTCGTCGACCACTACGACGAGCTGCTGGCTCGTCGCACGCATGCGGGCGAGGACCTCGTAGACAGGTGTCTCGCCTGCGATCGCCAGGGCGGAGCGTACGAAGGGGGCGGCGGGAGCATCGAGTGCCTCGAGCAGGGTATCCCGCACGTGGACGACGGCGGGTATGCCCCAGTGCGGGTCACCAACCAGAATACGCATGTGGCCGGACTGAGCCGCCGCCCGCTGCACGTCGGCCACCGTCGCATCGAGGGGCACGACGGTCGGCGTGGCTCGGGCGCCGACGAGCGCGTCCAGGCGCAGCGTCTCCATTTCGATCGCCCCTTCGAGCTGCTGCTGGAAGGAGCTGTCGAGCATGCCCGTGCGGGCAGACATCTCCACAAGGTGGCGGATCGTCTCGGCGTTCTGACCACCCACGGCGGCACTCTCCACAGGGACGACACCCGACGCACTCACGAGCTTGTTGGCGATGCTGTTGATCCACATCAGGAGGGGACGGAAGGGCCAGATGAAGATGCGGGACGGGATGCCGATCACCTTCGCCGCAGTCTCAGGGTGGGCGATAGCCCACGATTTCGGCGCCATCTCGCCCACCACGAGGTGCAGGAAGGTGACGATGAACAGCGACAGGGAGAAGGCGAGAAAGCCGGCAGCCCACTCGGGGAGCCCCCATGCCGAGAGTACGGGCCCAAGCCAGTAGTCGAGCGCCGGCTTGGTGACGGCGCCGAGTGCGAACGTGCAGGCCGTGATCCCCAGTTGAGCACCGGCGAGCATCAAAGTCAGTTCGTTCACGCCCTTGAGGGCTGCTCGGGCAGAGCGATTCGTCGCCGCGGTCGCCTCGAGGCGGTGACGTCGTGCGCCCAGCAGTGCGAACTCGATGATCACGAAGAACGCGCTGAGTGCAATCAGGATGACGGTGACGATCGCCACGATAAGCCCATCGCTCATCCGTCAACCCCCGTCGTGTCGTCGGCACCCGGTTCGAAACCGATCTGCGGTTCCCGATCGTCGCCGAGGGCCTCAATGAGGGTCACCCGCACCTCGTGCGGAACGTGACGTTCGACGGTGAGGATCTCGATCTCGAGTGACCTGTGCACGTCGTCGTTTCGGACGAGATCGGCAGGGTCATCGGGCAAGGAAACACGGATGGTCTCACCCGCGAGGGGCAACCCACCACGCTCGGCAATGATGAGCCCCGCGACGGTCTCGAAGTCTCCGACGGGCAACTCGTACCCGATCGCGCGGTGCATCTCATCGACGTGAACGTCACCGCCCATCAGCCAGACTGCGTCGCCGTCAGAGTCGACCGAGGGCGCTGACTCTGCGTCGTGCTCATCGGTGATCTCGCCGACGATCTCTTCCGCGAGATCTTCGAGGGTGAGCACACCGGCAAAGCCGCCGTATTCGTCGATCACGCACGCGAGTTCGTTGCGCGCACGGGTGATCTCGGCCAGGGCATCCGGCAATTTCATCAGCGTCGACAGCACAACCGCTGGCTGCATGAGTGCGGTTACGGGGGCGTGCTCAGAAAGAGTCGAGCCGAGAACGTCAGCGAGTTGCACGACCCCGAGAGGCTGGCTCTCGTCGTCCACCACCGGATAGCGGGTATGGGCACGCGCCATGAGTTCCCGCACCTCACCGATCGTTGTGTCCGGACGGACCGTCGCAACGAGTGAACGGGGAATCATCGCGTGCTCCACGTCCTGGTTGGGGAATTCAAGGATGCGATCGAGCATCAGGGACAGTTCGGCGGGCAGGTCGCCGCTGTTGCGGGAGTCCGAGACGATGCGCTCCAGGTCCTGTGCCGTGGCGCTGGAGTCGACGTCGTGCACGGGTTCGATGCGCAGAAGACGCAACAGCGCGTTGGCCGCGAAATCGAAGATGGCGATGAGCCATCCGAACACCGCAAGGTAGATCGTGGTCGACCGAGCCAGGCCGCGCGCGAGGGGTTCGGGGTTGGCAATGGCGAGGTTCTTCGGGTACAGCTCGCCGAAGATCATCTGCACAACTGTCGCAAGAATCAAAGCGATAACAGTGCCCAGCGTGACGCTGACGGCCATCGACACGCCGACTCCGCCGAGCAGCGTGCCGAGGGATTCACCGATGAGCGGCTGGGCGACGAAGCCGACAAGAAGACCGGTGACGGTGATGCCCAGTTGCGCCCCGGAGAGCATGAATGAGGTCCGCTTGGTGACACCGAGTGCGCGTACCGCTGCGGCGTCCCCTGCTGCCGCGCGGGCGCCGAGCCGGTTGCGGTCCACCGACATGTAGGCGAATTCCTGGGCGACGAAGTAGCCGTTGGCCGCGATGATCAGAAGTGTGATGACGATTCCGAGCAATAACAGGAGCAGGGTTTCAATCACGAGAACGTCATCCCGTCACGCTGCGGCGGGAACGATCGCATTCGGTTGGGAGTCGTGCATGGCCGGTCGATAGCCCAAAGGGCCATGGCTGGTGAGCCCACAGTTGCGGTCAACGCCTCTCGAAGTACTGTCTGAACGGTAGAAGGACTCAGGATATCGGGTAATTCCGCCAGAACGATCCATTGCTAGGGAACAACCAGGTGCAGGGCAGACGGGGCGATGACGCTGGTGACCGGCATACCGACATGGAATCCGGCGAGAGCTTGATCGCGGCGGGTCACGAAGCAGATCAGCGGAAACCCCGCGTCAAGGTCGATGCGCACGATGGAGGATTCCTCGGTCACCGCCGTAACCCTGCTGGCAATGCGGTTGGTCGTCGGCAGGCCCGGCGCGTCGGGGGGTGCCACGTCAAGACCGACGTCCCCCGCCCGAATGCAGATGACGACGCCCCGCCCGGCAGGGTGCTGGTCGTGGACCGTGTCGGGGCTGGCCAGGAGCTCAGCGTGGCCGCTGCGAATCCGCAGTCCACCACGGGAGATTCCCACGATGGTGCCGGAGACGGTGTTCTCCATTCCTACCGCTCGGGCGACATCCCGGTCGGCGGGGCGTTCGAAGACATCCGTGGGAGTTCCGATCTGCCGAACGCTTCCGTCGATCAGGACCACGAGTTGGTCGGCTAGAGAGAGGGCTTCGTCGCGGTCGTGGGTGACGATGATCGCGGGGATCCCGGCGTTCAGGATGAGCTGGCGCAGCTCCGTGCGCAGGCTGAGCCGAGTGGGAGCATCCAGGGCAGAAAGCGGCTCGTCCAGCAGCAGCAAGCGGGGCCGGGGAGCGAGGGTGCGGGCGAGAGCGACACGTTGGGCTTCACCGCCGGAGAGCTCCCGGATCTTCCTGTGCTCGAAGCCACTGACACCGGCGCTCCGGAGCGCCTCCTGGACCCTCAGTACCCGCTCCGACCGGGACATCGAGCCCAGCCCGTAACTCACGTTCTGGGCGACATCGAGATGTGGGAACAGAGCCAACTCCTGGAACATGTACCCGATACCGCGGTCCTGCGCGCGAACGTGTTGGCGTTCGCCGTCGTCGAGTACGTCATCGCCCAGGGTCAGCCGACCCGTCGAAATTCGATCCAGGCCCGCGACACAGCGCAGAATGGTCGATTTCCCCGACCCGGAGGGACCGAACAGAACGGTCACCCCGGGATCGTCCAAGGAGACCTGAAAATCGGCATCAACGATGTGGCGGCGCATCCGGATGGACAGGACGCTCTCCCCCGAGATCATGTCCGCGCCCAGAGCAGCGCACCACGGCGTTGCACTGCATAGGTCGCGGTCAGGACAAGGAGCGAGAAGATGAGGAGCACCAGACTGGTCAAACCGGCGGCTGCGTAGTCGAAGGACTGCACGGAGTCATAGACGGAGATGGAGACGGTGCGGGTCTGGCCAGGGATATTGCCGCCGACCATGAGGACGACACCGAATTCACCGATCGTGTGGGCGAAGGTGAGAACACCCGCCGTGGTCAGTCCGGCGCGTGAGAGGGGAAGAGTGATCTTCCACAGTGTGGCGGCCGAACTCCGGCCCAGCATCGTGGAGGCGTCGAGCAGTCGTCGGTCGACGCCGGCGAATGCTGCGAGCAGCGGCTGAACGGCGAAAGGCAGGCTGTAGAGAATGGATGCGATGAGCAGCCCGGTGAAGGTGAACGCGAGTGTCGCCCCGGTGAGCTCCTTCCACCAGCGACCGAACGGCGACGCCGTCCCCAGCGCGACGAGGACGTAGTAGCCGAGGACGGTCGGCGGCAGCACCAGGGGCAGGGCGACAATCGCCTCCACCACCACGGTCCAACGGCGACGCGAAAAAGCCAACCAAGAGGCGAGAGGCACGGCGATGACGAGCAGGATCGCCGTGGTCAGCACAGCAAGCCGCAGACTCACGCCAATCGCCTGCCAGTCCACCGGTCAGATCCCCGGGAAGGAGAAACCGTACCGGGCGAGGATTTCTGACCCGGAATCGCTGAGCATGACGTCCTTGAGCGTGTGGGCACCCGCGGCCTGGGACGCATCCCCCAGAATGACACCGCCCTGATCGAGCCGAGGATAGGAATCCAGCGGCAACTCCGCCCAGGTGCCTTCCTGGCGGAGGGGGTCTGAAAGCACCAACGACTTGGCCACGATCCCGGCATCGGCGTTACCGGACTGCACGAACTCAGCCGCCTGAGCGACGTTCTCGCCCAGAACGAGCTTGGAGGCGACCTTGTCGTAGAGTCCGGCAGTCTGGAGCGCGGCGACAGCGGCTTTGCCGTAGGGAGCGTGCTCCGGGTTCGCAACGGACACGCGCTTGACCTCGGGCTTGACGAGAATGCGCAGCCCCTCGCCGGGGTCGAGGTCGGAGCCGCCGGGAACCCAGAGCACCAGCCGACCGACGCCATAGGGAAACAGATCCTTCTCGTCGGCCAGTCCCGCATCCACGAGCTGCTGTGGGTAGGTCAGATCGGCGGACAGGAAGATGTCGAACGGCGCCCCGTTTTGGATCTGCTGCAGGAAAGTCCCCGACGATCCGTAGGTGATCTGGACTTTGAGTGAGGGATCGTCTTTCTCGGCCAGTGCGGCAATGTCGTCGAGGGCGAATTTGAGATCAGCCGCGGCAGCGACCGTCACGACCACCGAGCCCGTCCGCACGTCCGACGAATCGGGTTGCGCTGCCGGTGCGGCACCCGTGGCACAGCCCGCGAGCAGCAGGAGCGATGCGCCCAGAGCCAGCATGCGGCCGAAGCGGCTGCTCATGAACGATCCGAAGAGGGCGTCTCGACGAGGACCGTGGTCGCTTTGACCACGGCTGTCGCCAACGAGCCCGGCTCCAGACCCAACTCATCGGCAGCTTCCCGGGTCATCATGGACACCACCCGGAAAGGCCCGGCCTGGATCTCCACCAGGGCGATGAGCCCCTCCCGCTGCACATTCGTGACGATTCCGTCCAGGCGGTTGCGAGCCGAACTATGAGTGTCGGCCGGACCGTCTTGATCGCGGCGTTCTCGAACGAACTTCGCGACCTCAGAACCCGGAATAACCATCCGGCCAACGTCCGGTTGCAGAGCCGTGAGCCGACCCTGATCCACCCAGCGCCGAACGGTATCGTCGCTCACACGCAGCAGTGACGCAACTTCGCTAAACCGCAGATTCGTCATAATCATCGAGAATACACACTGTTCGAGACGAAAGTAGGCTATATGCTCCTTCTTCGAGGGTTTGGCAGTGCGCCCGCCTGCCGAAGAAGCCTCCATTCTTCCTCCCGGCCGCGCTGTGAACGGCATTGGGCGACTTCGGCGCGTCCGCGGTGTCGATGAGGCGCAATGCGGCGTCCCTCCTGCGCACACCCCGAATTTACTTGGCACCCCGTATCGACCGACTGTCGCTCATAACGGAGGCCCTGTCGCAATGTTGCGACAGTTGTTCCGGGGCGACGGGCCGCGAAACGAGGTAGCCCTGCACCGTGTCACAGCGCAAATCGCGCAGGAGTTGCAGTTGGCTCGGGCGTTCGACACCTTCGGCTGTGACCGAGAGCCCGATGGCATGAGCGGTGTCGATGATCCCGCCCACGAGAAGGGCGTCCGAGGGCGAGGAATCGATGTTGTCGACGAAGGTCTTGTCGATCTTCACCGTGGTCAGCGGCAGGCTGCGCAGCAGCGCAAGGGAAGAGAAACCGGTGCCATAGTCGTCCAAGGCGATACTGATTCCGGCCTCCCGGAGCTGCTGGAGCTGGCCGATCGCCCGTGGCAGATCCGTGATCGCGGCACCCTCGGTGATTTCTACCTCGATCAGGTGCGCGGGCACGTTGTGGCGGTGGAGTGCGGACACGAGGTCGGGAACGATGGTTCGGGCTGCGAGTTGGAGTGGAGACACGTTCACTGCGATCCGGCGCGGGGTTCCCGCATCCAACCACGTCCTGGCCTGGGCGCAGGCCTCGTTGATGACTCGCTGCCCGATGCGAAGGATGTCGCCGGACAGTTCCATGATCGGAATGAATTCCGCGGGAGACACGGCGCCCAGCACCGGGTCGGTCCAGCGGAGCAGCGCCTCCACGGCCGAGCGGTCGCCGCTGGCCAGGTCCATTTGCGGTTGATAGTGCAACGTGAAGGCACGAGTCTCGAAGGCCTCCGGCAGGCGCCGCCGGATGAGTGCGTTCCGCACGATCGGAGCAGCCTCTCCGTGCCCGTCGAGCCGCGCGACCTGGCGCTTACCGGCCTGCTTGGCCTTGAGCATCGCTCCGTCGGCGTGGCGGAGAAGCGCGTCAAGCCTGCTCAGCTCCCGTTCCGCCGCGACATCACCGACCGTCGCGATGCCGACGGATGCTGAAACGTGCAGCAGGTGGCCGTCGCAGACGAACGGCACCGACGCCCCGAGCACGACTCGGTCCGCGATGGCAAGGAGCTGCACATCATCCACATCGACCAGCAACACCGCGAACTCGTCACCGCCGAGGCGGGCGAGGACATCGGTGGGGCGGACAAGGTGACGCAGCCGGTCGGCGAATCCGATCAGGATCTCGTCCCCGGCCTGATGGCCGAAGGTGTCATTGATGGCTTTGAAACCGTCGAGGTCGATGTAGAGAACCGCAATGCGGGTCATATCCTCTGTGCCCTCAATCGACGCGGCACCGCTCTCCTCCAGTTGTCGCCGGTTGGGCAGGCCGGTCAGCGGATCGTGCAGAGCGGCATAACGAAACTCGGCCGACAACCGTTCAAAAATCTGGGACACCGAGACGACCCGGGGGCCCTCGTCGGTCAGCACGAGCACGTCCCGGTACCGGTTGCCCTCCGGCATCTCGAGGATGCGCTGCGCCGCGTTCGCCAGACTCATCTGCCCCGGCAGAGCGAAAGAGTTCTCCGGCACCATCTGGATGGCCGTTGACCGGGCATGCAGACCGCGACCGAACCCCAACCGGCCGGTCAACGTGAACTCGACCTGTTCCCGAGTCAGCAGGAAGCAGATTCCGTTTTCGTGCACGACGAGGGAACGAAGCTGTTGGTCCGCACGAAAGACACGGTCGATCTCTGTCACCGGCGTCGTGGCGGACACCTGCTGGACGCTGGTGGCAAGGTCAGCCAGAGACCCGACCCGGTCGGCGCGGTCGAGAACGGTGTCACGGATGGAACTCATCTTTCATGAGTACCCGACCGTGGCCTCCGACCCATCTGGACCCGCCGTAGTTTGCCAGCTGTTCAGCCGCCCGACGGATTCAACCCCGAGCGGCGTATGACTGCTGACAATGCCCGGTGCAGCCGGTTGCGAAATTCACTGAGCCGGGCGGACTGGCCGGCGAGGTTGTGCGGCGCGTATCGGGTCACTCTCGGAGGTAGAGCTCCAGGGCCGGCGTGCGCATCATCGCCAGAGCCCGTTTCTCAATCTGGCGGATGCGCTCCCGGGTCACACCCTCCCGGACGGCGATCTGCTCGAGGGTGCGAGGCTGGTCGCCGTTCAACCCGAACCGGGCCTCCAGAATCATGCGCTCCCGTGTGGGTAGCGCATCGAGATGAAACGTGATGTCAGACCGGCGTAAGGCCAGGGCCGCGTATTCCTCCGGCTGGGGCAGATCATCGTCCATGATCAGCTCAGAGATGTCGGCCAGGCCCTCACCGAGTGGGGTCTGATAGGAGATTGGTTCGACATCCCAGTCGAGCAATGCCCTCACGTCGGCCATCGGAGCCCGGCAGGCCTCGGCCAGCTCCGTCAGGGTGGGTTCGCGATACAGAGTTCCGATGAGGTCACTGCGGATGCGCTTGACCCTGTTCAGCTTCTCCACGGCGTGCAACGGGATCCGAATGGTTCGTCCGGCGCCAACCATGCCCCGGTGGATGGCCTGTCGGATCCACCAGACTCCATAGGTGGAGAACTTGTACCCGGTCGTGTAATCGAATTTCTCCACAGCACGCAGCAGGCCAAGGTTGCCTTCCTGGATCAGGTCCATGATCGGAATCCGACGGCCGGAGTACCGTTTGGCGACGCTGACCACCAGGCGCAAGTTAGCCTCAATGAACCGGGTCTTCGACCGGTCACCGTCACGGGCAAGCCAGGTGAGGTCCCGGGTCAGAACCGGATCGGCCATGCCTCGGGCAAGACGTGCGGCCGCGAACAGCCCAACCTCGATCCGCCGGCCCAGATCAACCTCCTCCTCCGCGGTGAGAAGTTCCACCCTGCCGATCTTTCGCAGGTACGACCCGAACGTGTCCGTCGGCCCCCGACCGTATCGTGCCGACGTGGGACGAGGCACGGAAGCCGGTGGGGCTGCGGTCCACAGAGGTTCGGCCGATTCGGAGTCAGGCATCTCCCATTCGCCAGCCATGGAGTCCTGGTCCGATGAACTCACTGGCTGACCGTCCCACCCGTGATATCTGCCACCGCGCTGGTTACCGAGGGCACATACGTTCTCTTCAGCGGCCGTGTCACATCCATCGCCTCAACAACGTGACCGGGCTGCTGGAAGAAACCCAGCAGAACCGAGACTTGATCGTCGGGTCGCCTGCGCCCCTGAACCATCCAGGCGGTCGGAGAGAGCTCATTGACGCTGACACCAGCATGCGCGAGTGAGGTCTGATCACTATTTTTCATTTCTAACCTGCTTAGATATTTGATCATTGAGAATACACACCGGGCCGAGCCTCCTCAAGAGACAAAATCACCCCGGGTCGGGCAGCAGGTGCCTGCCCAGACAACATGCGTACGGGGCAGGTCCAGGGGGTGGCAGCCTGCATAGAAAGCCCATATACGTCGCCGTTGCGACGTGGTGGGCTGTCATCGTGATCGAGCCGAACGAACTGGTCGGAAAGCGCGGGTCGGCCGTCCAGCGGGAGCCCATTCGTGGAGCGGCGCGGTACAGTCCGCGATCGCAGACGGCTGGCGCTCGCGTCGGCGATGACCTAGGTTGTGAGCACACCCCATCCGTGGCATCTGACGCAGGAGTGAATCGTGACCGCATCCGAGCCGGGTCCCTCCGTTCTACCCCCGAACACCGGCACCCGGGTGATGGGCGGAGCCGGCCAGGTCGGGGACCGGCTGGTCGGTGGAGGGCAGTGGCACGCACTGGCCCGATACGGTCGACACCTGAACGGGTGATGGTGGTCGGCTTGGACCCGTTCGCCACAATGGCGGCCGTGCTCACGGTGGCCGCGATCGTCGCTTTCATCGCGCACCGTGCGCGTCAGCCGCTCATCGTGGCTTTCATACTCGTGGGTGTGATCGTCGGCCCATCGCTCTTGGGCTGGGTGGAGGAGAAGGGCACTCTTGAACTACTGGCCGAGATCGGCATCGCGATCCTGCTCTTCCTTGTGGGTCTCAGGCTAGACATCCGGCTGGTCAAGTCGATCGGGCGTGTGGCGCTTGTCACCGGGCTCGGCCAGGTACTGTTCACCTCACTCGTCGGCTTCGGCCTCGCGCTTCTCTTCGGGATGCCCGTGGTCGTGGCCGCTTACGTGGCCGTGGCGCTGACCTTCTCGTCGACGATCATCATCGTGAAGCTGTTGTCGGACAAGCGCGAACTCGATGAACTCCATGGCAGGATCGCCCTGGGATTCCTGATCGTGCAGGACATCGTCGTTATCGTGGTGATGATCGTCCTCTCAAGCTTCGGCAGTGAGCGCGATGGCTCTTTGATGGAGCAGATTCTGTTCGTGCTGCTCGCGGCAATCGGACTCATCGGTGGCCTTGCCGTCGCGATGCGCTGGGTTCTCCCCCGCCTCCTGACGTTCGTTGCGAACTCGCCCGAGTTATTGATCGTGTGCTCGATCGCCTGGGCTGTGGCGGTGGCCGCTCTCACCGACTATCTGGGCTTCTCCGTGGAAGTAGGCGCGTTCCTTGCCGGCTTCGCGCTTGCATCGACCCGGTTCCGGGAGTCGATCGCGTCGTCCTTGTCGGGCATCCGCGATTTCCTGCTGCTGTTTTTCTTCATCGCGCTCGGCGCTCAGCTCGACTTCTCCTCGATCGGCGAGCAGGTGCCGGCCGCACTGGCTTTTTCCGCGTTCGTCCTCATCGGCAATCCGCTCATCGTTCTCGTGATCATGGGGGTGATGGGGTACCCCAAACGCGTCTCGTTCCTGGCCGGCCTCGCCGTCGCGCAGATCAGCGAGTTCTCGCTGATCCTGGTTGCCCTCGGCCGCGACCTCGGCCATGTGGACAACGACACCGTCGGACTCGTGACGCTCGTCGGGATGATCACAATCGGAACATCCACCTACATGATCCTGTACTCAAAACAACTGTTCGCCGTGCTCGAGCCCGTGCTCGGCATATTCGAGCGCCGCCGCACGATCAACGTTTCGTTACCCGAGCCGAAAGCGTACGACGTGATCGTCTTCGGCAACGGGCGGTTCGGAAGGCGCCTGATCGAGGAATTCGCAATCCTCGGCTACTCGGTTCTGGTGGTTGATTGGGACCCCTACGCGAAGATCGGCCTCGACAATGCGGCGATTGCGGATCGCGTGTCACTGGTTCACGGGGACGCGAGGAATATCGAATTTCCAGCGAGCCTTCCCCTGAGAACAGCAAAGTGGGTTGTCAGCACAATCCCGAACGTTGAGATCAATAAAGTTCTGGCCATCTCCCTCCGAGATCACGGCGCGACCGCCCCGATTGCGGTGACGGTCCACCGCGAAGCGGAAGCGGCCGAGTTCAGCAGGGAGATTGACGAGAAAATCGTCAATCTCGTTCTCGAGCCCTTCGACGACGCGGCAGACGACGCCATCGCCGCGCTGAGAGCCCTCTGAAACCTTCGTGGCAGAGCCGATCTGGCTACTCGATTGGCCGGAGAGTGAACGAAACGACCAGATCAGGCGGAGGGCCTGATCAGATCTCATTCACACACCCGGTGGGGCCTCCTCGAGAGGCTAATACGTGTCGGGGGCAGTCGTCCCGGTGAAACGGCCTGAAACATTGCGGATGCGTCAGTCTCGACCGAACAGGATCCTGGCGGATCTCCGATCCGTCAGGATCTCGTAATGTTTTCGTCGTTGTGCTCGGCGCTTGATGTGGCTTGACTAAATTTTGTCGAGAGGAACCCATGTCCACAACGGCAAGCGCATTGGTCGACACCCCGGCGATGACGCGCGCTTCGCGGATCATGATCGCTGCGCTCCGATGCGGCGTCGCCCTCATGTGGATCCAGAATGTGGCGTGGAAGATTCCCCCGGACTTTGGCCGAGCGAACAACGAGGGCCTGTTCTTCTGGGCCGGCCTGGCGGTGTCGCATCCGGTGTTTGCGCCGTATTCAACGTTCGTTGACGTGGTCGTGCTGCCGAACATTGAGGTCTTCGGATGGTTCACGCTTCTGATCGAGGGCGGGCTGGGCGCATTCCTGCTGATCGGCCTCGCGACACGATTCTGGGCCATCGTCGGTATCGGCCAAACATTGGCGATCACCCTCTCGGTTCTGTTCGCGCCCCATGAGTGGCAGTGGTCGTATTACCTGATGGGGCTGGCTCATCTCGCGATCTTCGCGACCGCAGCCGGGCGCTGCTACGGAGTCGACGGGGTCCTGCGCACGGCGTGGTCTGCGTCTTCCGGACGCGTCTCACGGCTCATGCTGAGGGTGTCATGACGGTCGTATCCGGCACATCGAGTGCCTACGACCGCGGGGCGAATGTGATCGGTGCCGCCGCGATCATCCTCGCCGGTTTCGTGTTCGGCGCCTCGCTCCCGATTGAGTTTCGATTCGTGAACATGGGACCGGTTGGCGCAAGCATCCTCGTGGCCGGCGGCATTCTCTCGATCGTGAGCGGCATCATCCGGAGCCGGCTGCTGCGATTGATTGCAGGGGCGCTGCTTACGGGGGCCGCCCTCCTCCAGCTCGTGGGGCTCGCCCTCTCGGTCCGGCCTCTCGGCGGGGACGCCTCTGCGATGGCGGTGGCCGGCGGCCTGGGCATCGGACTCCTCGCACTCTCGTTTTCACCACCTTCCCCAGCCCAGCCGCACAACCCGACGAAAGGCAGACCGTGATCGACGTTGTCAAACAACTGGAGCCCGTTGTGGAGATCGCCCGCAAACATGCGCACGACGTGGATGCTGAGGGCCGGTTTCCCGAGGAAGCCGTCGCCGCGCTGCGGTCATCGGGACTGCTCGGACTGACTCTTCCGACCGAGGTCGGCGGGCTGGGCCGAGGACCTCGGGAGCTGGTCCTGGTGGCCGGCGCCCTCGCCGGCGCCTGCGGATCGACCGCGATGATCTACCTCATGCACGTGAGCGCCGCGATGCCGATCGCTGCAGCGCCGCCCACGGGGATGCCGGGACTGCTCGCCGACCTCGCCAGCGGCCGCTCGCTTGCCTCGCTGGCCTTCTCCGAAGCGGGTTCGCGCTCGCATTTCTGGGCGCCCGTTTCGCGGGCGACGTCGACACCAGAGGGCATCCGGGTTTCCGCGAAGAAGAGCTGGGTCACGTCGGCCGGCCACGCCGACGTCTACGTCATGTCCACGGGCACACCGGATGCGGACGGTGTGGACCTCTTCGCGATCGCCGCCGGGTCGACCGGCCTGTCGATCGATCGCCCGTGGAAGGGCATGGGCTTCCGTGGGAACTGCTCGAGCCCGATGACCGTCGACGTCGACACGACCGAGGGCTTCCGTTTAGGCGCGGCCGGTGGGGGGTTCGACCTGATGATGGGGCATGTGTTGCCGTGGTTCAACCTGGGTAACTCTGCCGTGTCGATCGGTCTCAGCCGGGCAGCGGTCGATGCCGCCGTGCGGCACACGATGGGGGCGCGGCTCGAGCATCTCGATCAGAGCCTGTCGTCATTGCCGACCATCCGGGCCCAGCTCGCGAAGATGTCGATCGATCTCGCCAATGCGAGCGCCTATCTCGACGTGGCCGCGGGAAAGGTCGCCGCTCCCGAAGATGACACGCCTCTCTTCGTGCTCGGCAGCAAAGCATCGTCAAACGATGCTGCACTGCGTGTCACGGATGTCGCCATGCGCGTCTGCGGCGGGGCGGCGTTCTCTGAGCACCTGCAGATCGACCGCTACTTCCGCGACGCTCGAGCGGGACACGTGATGGCCCCGACATCCGACGTGCTCTACGAGTTCTACGGTCGGGCGATCACCGGCAGACCCCTCTTCGATGCGCCGAAGGCGGCTTCCGGGGCCCCACAGTCCGAGACGGCCGGGGCCGCAGCATGACCGCTCCACTCGTCATCGGCTCGGTCGCCTACTCGCCCAACGTCGTACCGATCTGGGAAGGGTTGCGGGACTACTTCGCCGAGACCACGACACCGATCGACTTCGTGCTGTTCTCCAATTACGGCAGACAAGTCGATGCTCTCATCTCCGGGTCGCTCGATCTCGCCTGGAACACCAATCTCGCCTGGGTGCGCACCGTCGCCCAGACCGATGGCGCCTGCCGCGCACTCGCATCGCGCGACTCGGATCTCATCTTCAAGACGGTGTTCGTGGCTCGATCAGGGAGCGGATTCACGTCACTCGAGAGCCTTCGGGGCCGCCGCCTGGTTCTGGGATCGCGTGATTCGGCACAGGCGGCGATCCTGCCGATACACTTCCTGCGCGAGGCCGGCCTCAGCGAGGGAGACGTCAGTCTCACCCGGATCGACAGCGACGTGGGAAAGCACGGCGACACCGGTCGAAGTGAGTTAGACGCTCTGCGCGCCGTCCTCGATGATCGCGCGGATGCCGCCGCGATCGGCATCAACACGTGGCAGGCGATCGGGCGAGGCGAGTTGCTGCCCGGGGCGTTCGAATCGTTCTGGACTTCGCCCGAGTACAGCCACTGCACCTTCACCGCGATGCCCTCGCTCACGGTTGAGCGCGCGGATCCATGGGTCGCGAATCTGCTCGCCATGGATTGGACGAATCCGCAGCATCGTCCGATCATGGAGATGGAGGGACTGCAGGCCTGGGTGCCTCCGAGGCTCGAGGGCTACGCGTCCCTCGTCGCAGCGGTGAGCGAGCAGAGAATCGCCCCGAGATGGTGACCCCGACCTCACCTGTGAGCCTCCCTGGGGCCGAACGCACCGCGATGGGCGTCGTGCTCGACCTCATCGAAGGCATCAGGCGTGTACCCACTGGCGGAACGGCGACTGTCGAACTTCGGCAAGCACACCCTGCTGCCGCGCTGGACCTCATTGCGGCTTGGTGTGCCGCGAGCGGCAACGAAATCGTCGTGGCCGAGGAATTATCCGTGACCGTTCGTCACGGGCGCACTCCCGACCCGCTCGCGCAACTCGACCCCTCGCAACGACCAGGATCGCGGGTGTGGGTCTACACGAACTTCGACTGTAACCTCGCCTGCGACTACTGTTGCGTTCGCTCGTCACCGAAAGCAGAACGGCGGGCGATCGGAGCCGACCGGCTCCAGCAGATCGCCCGTGAGGCCGCCGACGCGGGCGTCAGCGAACTCATCCTCACGGGAGGCGAGCCTTTCCTCCTGAACGACCTCGATGATCTCGTGAACTCGTGCACCGACCAACTCCCCACGACACTGCTCACCAACGGAATGCTGTTCCGCGGAGCACGGCTCGAACGCCTGCGCCGAATGGATCGGTCCCGGCTCACCCTCCAGGTCAGCGTCGACTCAGCCACTCCGGCCATCCACGACAGTCACCGTGGAACCGGGTCGTGGGCGAAGGCCGTCACCGGCATCCGCATCGCACACGATGAGGGGTTCCGCGTGAAGGTCGCGGCCACTCTCCCCGCCGATCAGATCCACGAACTCGACCCATTCCACGACTTCCTCGACACCCTCGGAATCTCACGCGAGGATCAGGTTATTCGCGCGCTCGCGCACCGCGGCGTGTCCGACTCCGGCATCGAGCTCACGGTCGACTCGCTGATCCCCGAGGTAACGATCACAGCCGACGGTGTGTACTGGCATCCAGTCGCAGCCGATCACGACGACCAGTTCGTGACCCGCGACATCTTTCCCCTTGCCGACGCGATCGCAGAGATCACCCGCCGGTTCGTCGAACACCGCCGCGCGGCCGACCGCGCCGCGGAGTGGTTCCCCTGCGCCTAGACAGCCCGGCTGGACCGACCAGTGCCCGGCAACCATCCCGGGACACCAGGGCGGCGCAATGCCGGTCCGACACTGTGCGTGGTCGGCGATCGGGAGTGCTACCCGGCCTGGACTCCGACATCCAAGTCATCTCTGATTGCTGTGGAACCTCGATCGCCGTCGGCGACCGTCGTGTCGATGACGATTTCCGAGTGCAGGGTGCGGTGCACGGGGCATTTATCGGCAATTTCGCGCAACCGCTGACGCTGCTCGTCGTCGAGGTCACCGTCGAACCGGATGACCCGTTCGATGCGGTCCACCTGGCCGGTTTCGGTCTCGCAGTTACTGCAGTCCTGCGCATGGATTCGGGAGTGCCGCAGCGAAACAGTGACCTTCTCCAGCGGCCACTTCTTGCGCTGGGCATACATCCGCACCGTCATCGAAGTGCAGGCACCCAGGCCGGCCAGTAAGAAATCATAGGGCGACGGGCCGCTGTCGGTACCGATGGGAGCGGGCTCGTCCGCGGTCAGCCGGTGCCGACCGATCCTGATCTGCTGGGCGAAGGCCCCGGTCCCGGTCTCGGCCACGACGACGAGTCCTTCAGCCGGGTCGTCCGGCGTGGAGGATGCAGCCGGCTCCGGGAGCGCGGCGAATGCGTAGCGGCCGGCCCAGGTGGCGAGCATAGCGGCCGCGTAGGCGGCATCCGCCGGCTTCGTGAGCAGGTGGTCGGCCCCGTCGAGCGCCACGAACGATTTCGGATGCCGGGCTGCCTCGTAGATGCGCCGCGCGTTGTCGGCATCGACGATGGCGTCGGTCGGAGAGTGCATCACGAGCAGGGCCGCGCCCAGGCTGCCAATGCGCTGGGCTTGAGGCTGGGCGGCGATATCGTCGAGGAACTGACGACGGATGCGGAAGGTACGGCCGGAGAGTTCAACCTCGGCTTCGCCGCACGCCTCGATCTCGGTGCGGCTCTCACTCAACAGGTGCGAAAGATGATTCGGGTCCGCCGGCGCCCCGATCGTCGCCACGGCCCGCACCTCGGGGATGCGGTGGGTGACGGCAAGCACGGCGGCCCCGCCCAGCGAGTGCCCGATTAGAAGAGTTGGCGCCGCGTAGTGCTGACGCAGATAATCGGCGGCGTGCACCAGATCCTCGATGTTGGAACTGAAGTTGGTGTTGGCGAAGTCTCCCCCGGACTGGCCCAGGCCGGTGAAGTCGAACCGGAGCACCGCGATTCCGAAGTCGGTCAGGGCGCGGGAGATGCGGGCGGCCGCGAGCACGTCTTTGCTGCACGTGAAGCAGTGCGCGAACAGTGCGTAGGCCCGGGGCGTCGACTCCGGCAGGTCCAGACGCGCCGCCAACGCCGACCCCTGGGAGCCGGGGAACGCCAGTCTCTCGCTGTGCCTAATCATGCGTTGTCCGTTCTCTTGTTGATCGTGCGAGGGTCGGGGGCGAGCCGGGTGGCCAATTCGCCGAGGGCGGTGATGGTGTGGTCCGGTGCCGTGAAGTAGCTGGGGTAGGTTTCATCGGTGCGGTTCAGCCACGCGGTGCGGAGGCCCGCCTGGGCTGCCCCATGGATGTCCCAGGGGTGCACGGCCACCAGGAGCAGGTCGGACGGCTGGACGCCGCAGGCATCCGCGGCGTACTCGTAGGCAGAGCGAACCGGCTTCCAGGCCGGGGCGTCTTCCACCGTGAGCAGGGCCTCGAAGTCGCCGCGGAGACCCGCCCGGGTGAGGAGGGACTCGGCCACCTGCGCGGATCCGTTGGAGAACGTCACCAGGCGCAACCCCGCCCGCTTCAGCTCGAGGATGCCGTCGGTGATGTCCGGGTGCAGGCTCAACGTTTCGAAGCCGTCCATCACGTGGCGCACCGCGTCGTCGTGGCCGCGGGTCAGGGCGACGTCGCGGAGGACCCCGCGCAGGATCTCGGATCCGATCATCGAGAATTTCGCGGTGCCGCCCGCGGCGGCCAGGGCGAAACCGTCCCGCAGCAGCGTGGCGAACCAGACCCGGGCCAGGGAGGCCGGAGCGCCGACCTCCACGAACCGGGCGCTCAGCGGGGACATGTCGGAGAGGGTCTCGTTGACGTCGAACACGATCACTGAGGGCGTGCTGGTCATAACGGGTTCCTTTGGTCAGTGCGGGTGGTGCCGGTCGTGCAACCTCGCTGGTCGGTCACGCCGTGCGCCGGGCGACAACGCGCAGTGCGGAGGCATCCTGGATGACAATGCGTCCCCGGCACTGCCGGATCAGGTTACGGGCGGTGAAATCGGCCATGGTCTTGCTGGTCGCCTCCCGGGTCGCGCCGAGCAGCCCGGCCAGCTGCTCGTGCACACCCATTTCGTCTCCGCACTTCTCAAGCAATTTCTCACGCACGGCTCGTGAGGATATGCACGACCGTCAGCCCCAGAGTAGCCCCGTAGATCAGATGCCCCATCAGAGAGAACACGCTGGTCATGTCCAGGACGACGAGGGGCATCCCCAGCATCAGGGGCATCATCACCAGCGGTCCGAGACCCCACCAGATGGCGCCGTCGGCCAAGCCGACGAGGGTTCCGCGGGTATACCCGGTGAGCAGGTAGATCGCGCGTGAAGCTCCAGCCTCCGAGAGTATGAAGGTGTGATGAAACGCCCCTCAATTCACAGTGACAGGCACACCTCGGCCGATTTGATCGATGCCCCAAGCCGCTTCGAGCTCAAGATCAAGCACATCGAGTCAGTAAATGGCCACAAACCGAGAGTGCACTAGGGCATCCCAGGTCACTCCAACCGGGTAGTGAGCGCGCGGCCGAATAGCGGTCCCACCTGTCGTCGACAGACCAGGACAGTGAGAATGGAACTATGCAAAAGATCTCGATCGAAGCCTTCGCCCGCGAACATCTGAAGACCGCCGCCGCCAGCACAAGTGGTCGCGCCGCCGGGACGGTCTTCGGCGGCCACGAAAGAGTGATGCGTCAAACCGTCATCGCATTGCTGACCGGGGTTTCCCTCAGCGAGCATGAAAATCCGGGCGAAGCGACGATCTATGTTCTCAGCGGACGCGTGCGGCTGAAAGCCGGCGACGACGTCTGGGAGGGGCGAACCGGTGATTTCCTGATCGTTCCGGACGCACGCCACAGCCTGGAAGCAGTCGAGGACTCCACGGTCCTAATGACCGTGGCCAAAACGAGCTAGATCGCCTCGTGCGCGCCGCGATCCTGTTCCGAACGCAGCGAGATGTGACACCAGTCCGCGCCCATTCTCGTGACGCCGATACTTCGTGAGTTCGCCCTTCTCCAGTTCCACTTCTACGCTCATTCTTGCCAATTTCGGCCTCCTCGGCTGAAGCACAGAGGGGTGACTAGTTGAAGACCATTCCGCCGTCAACCAGAATCGACTGGCCGGTGACGTAGTTGGAGTCCGGTCCGGCCAGGAACGAGACGACGCCCGCGACGTCGGCCACCACGGCGAGGCGGTCCAGAGCGATGCCCTTGGTGAATTGTTCCCAACCCCACGCCTCCGGCTGGCCGTTGTCGGCGGCCAGCTTCTTCGCCAGGTTCTCCATCAGGGGCGTCCTCACTATGCCGGGGGCGAAGCTGTTGACCGTGATGCCCAGCGGGGCGAGGTCGCGAGCTGCGATCTGGGACAGACCACGAATCGCGAACTGCGTCGACGAGTACAACGTCAGGCCGGGGTTGCCGATGTGGCCGGCCTGGGACGCGGCACTGATGATCTTCCCTCCGTGTCCGAGTTCCGTGAACGCCTTGGTGGCAGCCTGGATTCCGCAGATCACGCTGTTGTACACGGGGCGGTGCTGGCGATGCGCCAGCCGCATTCAGAACAACCACATCGGGCTGGCCGGATGTGACACCAACGATCACGCATACAGGGCGATTGGTGACTCTCAGGCGCGGCGAACGCGTAACCGGCCGATAGCCTTCTGCGCTTCGACGAGGAGGAAGATGACCGCGGAAAGGCCCAGTGTGTAGCCCCACTCGCGGAGTCCCACGGCCGTCGAGCTGAACCACACGTTCATGAATGGCGCGTAGACGAATACGAGTTGAAGGACCAGCAGAATGCCGATCGAGATCCAGATCGCACGGTTGCCCCGAAAGACCTTCACGGTCAGGCTCGATGCCCGGAGGAAGCGTGAGTTGAACAGGAACGCGAGCTGGCTGAAAGTGAGCATCGTGACCGCGGTCGTCTGTGCTTCCGCTGTGGTGGACCCGAGCCCTTGTTCGAGGAAGAAGACCGCAATTGTCGCTGCGGTGATCAACAAAGAGACCCAGACAATCCGGCCAATGTAGGCGCGGTCCAGTATGGATCCTCCCGGGGCGCGCGGCTTCCTGAGCATGATGCCGGCCTCCGCAGGTTCTGACGCCAACGCCAGAGACAGGGTGACAGCGGTGATGAGGTTGACCCAGAGGATCTGGGTGGGTTGCAGCGGCAGCGTGAACCCGAACAACACGGCGAGCAGCAGCACCAGGGACTGGGCTGCGGTCGTCGGGAGGATGAACACAATAGATTTCTGAAGGTTGTCACGGATGCGGCGCCCCTCTTTGACGGCCCGCTGAATGGTGGCGAAGTTGTCGTTGGCGAGAACGATGTCAGCGGCTTCCTTAGTCGCCTCGGTTCCTTTGATTCCCATCGCGACTCCGACGTCCGCACGCCGAAGTGCCGGGGCATCGTTCACGCCGTCTCCGGTCATCGCCACCACTTCCTGGTGGGATTGGAGCGCCTTGACGATTCGGAGCTTGTGTTCCGGGCTGGTGCGGGCGAACACGTCGACGTCGCGGACAACCTTCGCGAGCTGGTCTTGCGACATGGCTTCCAGTTCGCTGCCCGTCAGCACTCGAGAGTCCGCCTGGGCGATGCCCATCTCTCGGGCGATCGCCAGCGCGGTGCCCGGGTGGTCGCCCGTGATCATCTTCACCCGAATACCCGCGCCATGCATTGTGACGATGGCCGTAATCGCTTCGGGCCGCGGCGGATCGACAATTCCGACCACTCCCAGAAACACCAGGCCTGTGTCCAAATCGGAGACGTGCAGCGCGCCCGTTCCCACAGGTGCGTCACTGATTGCGGCGGCGAGCACCCGCAGACCCTGCGCGCTGAGGTCGTCGATGTGCTGCGTCCAGTACGCCTCGTCGAGGGGCTCGACTTCACCGCCGACACCGAGTTGCTTGGTGGCACGCGTGAGGAGGCGATCCGGGGCCCCCTTCATCAGGATGCGCGGCTTTGCGTCGGCCAGCTGATTGAGGGTTGCCATGAATTTGTTGTCGGATTCAAACGGGATGACGCCGAGTCGCTCGTGGCCCGCATCGTCAAAGCCGGATTTGAGGGCAAGAGTGCGGAGGGCACCTTCGGTGGGCTCACCGACGACATGCCAGACCCCCTCGGTTTCACTGACACGGGCGTCGTTGCATACGGCCAGTACTTCAATCAGCTTGCCCAGATCGGGAAATTCAGATGACGCCGCGACCGCGCCATTGTGGGTGATTTCGCCGGTGGGCGCGTAACCGATTCCACCGACCTGGAACGCTCCCCGTGCGGTGACGGCGGTGCGAACAGTCATTTCATTGCGCGTCAGGGTGCCGGTCTTGTCGGTGCAGACTGTGGTGACCGAACCAAGAGTCTCCACCGCGGTGAGCTTGCGGACGATGGCCTGGTGTTTCGCCATCTGGCGAACGCCGAGGGCGAGCGTGATGGTCACCAAGGCAGGTAGTCCCTCGGGAATCGCCGCAACGGCGAATCCGACAGTCGCAGAGAACAGGTCGCCGAAGTCGCGTTCATGGATGAGGCGGCCCACGACGAGCATCAGTCCTGCGACGCCCAGGATGATCAGTGAGATCTTCTTGCTGAAGGCCTCGAGCTGACGGGTGAGCGGTGTGGCGAGCCGGCCGGTCTCGGCAACCATCGACTGGATGCGCCCGATTTCGGTGTTCGCACCGGTTCCGGTGACGACGCCGACGCCGCTCCCTGTAGCAATGAGGGTGCCGGAGAACAGCATTCCGTGACGGTCGCCGATGCCCGAATCGACGGGCACGGGGTCGGTTAGTTTGCCCGCTGGGGAAGATTCCCCAGTCAGAGCAGACTCTTCGACCCTGAGGTTGCTGGCTTCGACGAGGCGGACGTCTGCGGGGACCTTGTCGCCAGATTTCACTCGAACAATGTCGCCAGGGACCAGGGTCGACGCGTCGGCGTTGAGCCAGGATCCACCCCTTCTCGTCTGTGCGTTGAGGGACAGCATCTTGCGAATGCCGTCGAGGGCTTTCTCGGCACGACCCTCCTGGAGGAAACCGATTACGGCGTTGATGACGGCGACGGAGAGGATGACGGCGGAGTCAACCCACTCACCGAAAACGGCAGTAAGGACAGCGGCACCCAGGAGGACGTAGATCAGCACGTCGTTGAAGTGGCCGAGAAAGAGCAGTATCGGGTTCTTCTTTGGCGGAACGGGCAGCGCATTCAGACCGTGCGTGCCCAGACGCTGAGCCGCGTCCGCGGTGCTGAGTCCTTCACGGCTGGTGACGAGAGCGGTGAGTACATCCTCTGCACTCTGAGAGTGCGGCGGTGCCGGTATTCCCGATGTTGAGTCCGGCGATGTGGGGAGGGTGGTGACGCTCAAGGGAGCACCTTTCTGGGAACGTGGATCGGCCACCGAAAGGGGTGGGAGAAGCCGCGTCCCCGACTCTGCGTACGAGTCCGTGATGGGTGGGTGATGTGGTGGGGGTTCGGGCCGCCGCACATGCGGCAGCCTGTCGTCGTGCGGAGAAACCGCACCGAACCGGGAAGGAAGCGGCTCACCCGCGCAACGCGCGGTGACCTCGGCTCGACGCCTAGACGATGATCTGTGCGGGAGAGGAACCCGCGAGAATGGCACCCCAGCTGGAAAGGTACCCATTGGTTCCGGGGTGAGTCATCACCCACGACGTGGGCACAAAGCCCACGCTGAATGCACGCAATTTTGGAAACAAGGCACAACACCTGGACCAGGCCGAGGCCAGGCCACTTGGTCGGCGCGGGTGCCACCGGCTCATTGCGTTTCCTGGTGCCTGAGCTCGAGTGCGAAGTGCAGAAACTCCGATGCAGTGCCGGTGTGGGTGAGGTGGAGCTGGTGCATGGCCCGGGTGCACGCGATGTAGAGCATGCTGCGGTCGATATCGGTGGCGTAGGTGGCGTCATTGACGTGCGGGACGATGACGACGTCGAACTCGAGCCCTTTGGCGATGTGGGCCGAGGTGATGATGATCCCACCGGTGAAGGTCGTGCTGTCGTAATCGAGGAGGGTGAGTTCGATGCCCTCCGCAGCGACAGCTCGATAGAGCTGCTCCGCCTGATTGAGAGTTTTGCAGACGATCCCGAGCGATCGGTATTCGCTTCGCTCGTGCGCGGCGATGATGTCGAGAACGAGCGCGGTCTCGTCCTGCGGAGTGTCACAGCCGACGAGTTGCGGCGGCTGGCCATGGCGTTCGATTGGAACGAGTTTGTCGTTGCGGGAGATGTTCTGAGCGAATTCGGTGATCTCGGTGGTCGAGCGGTAGCTCTTGCAGAGCTCGAGGCAGTCCGCTTCGGGAAAGATGCTGAAAATCGTCTCGAGGTTCGAGGAGCTGAAGGGGTTCACGGACTGGTTGGAATCGCCGAGGATCGTCATGTTGCAGGCGAACAGCTTCCGCAGAACCGCGTATTGAATGGGGGTGTAGTCCTGCATCTCGTCGACGAGCAGGTGACGGATGTCTTCGTAGCTGTCATGGCGCGCCGTCGTAATGATCGTGAAGATCAACGGTGCAACGTCCGAGTGCTCGATGCGCTTCCGGTCGAGCATCTTGAATTGTGCATGGCGCGACGGCTGATCGAAGAACGCCCGGTACAGCGCTAGCGCGTCTCTGTAGGGGAACATCGCCCGAACCTGTTTGCGAACACCGGTCGAGTCGGCGGCGCTCCATTTGCCGTCTCGGTCCAGCACGCGCTGCTTCATCAGGTGGATCGCGCTGTCGGCAACGCGATCCAGTCGGGTGAAGACGGGAGAGGTGTGTCCGCTCGCGTAGGTCTCCGCGACCCAGTCGGCGGTCACCCGCTCTGAATGCTGCAGAATCCCATCGGGCGTGAAGTCCTCTGCCCGGGCGGCTATCCACTCGTTCAGGGTCTCGACGAACTCCGGGGTCGCCTTGGCTCGCATCCGTTCGGCGGCAGCCTGGTCAACATTGTCGAGGAGGCCGCTGACCTGCTCGCTGAAGGTCTGGTGCTGCACGATCTTGGTGAGAAAGCGCGCGGCGATACGGTCCAGGTCGATCTCCGCGACCTGTTCCTCGCCCAGCTCGGGGAGGACGTCGGCGATGTAGTCGGCGAAGACCTTGTTAGGAGACAGGATCATGACGTTGCTGGACGACAGCGTGTCCTTGAACCGGTAGAGCAGAAACGCCAACCGGTGCAATGCGATGGAGGTCTTGCCGGAGCCCGCAACGCCCTGCAGGATGAGCACATTGGCCGTCTCGTTGCGGATCACCGCGTTCTGCTCACGCTGGATCGTCGCGACGATGTTGCGCATCTTGTCATCGGCTGACTCGCTGAGCTCGCGCTGCAGCACCTCGTCACCGATATTGATCGAGCTCTCAAGCTGATATTGCAGCTGTCCGCCCTCGATCTTGTACTGACGCTTGCCCGTGATCTCGCCCTCGGCGACACCCTCAGGCGCGAGGAACGACGCCGAACCGGTCTCGTAGTCGTAGTAGAGACTCGAAACCGGTGCGCGCCAATCGTGCACCCGGAGGTCTTGCGTCTCGGGGTCCCAGAAACCGTGCACACCGATGTAATACGGCCGTGAGGCATCCGTGTCAGTGTGCTGAAAGTCGACCCGCCCGAAGTAGGGCGAGTTTCTCAGCCGCTCGAGGGAGTCACGTGATTTGACCGCGTAATTGCCGACCGTGATCGTCGTTGAGACCTCCATGCGGGCATTCGCCTTCTCGGCGTGATCCATATCGCGCTGATGCTCCCACATCTGGCGCTTCTGTTCACCGATCGAGATGGCCGTGCGGTCGATCGAATCGACCATATTCGCGTGCGCCGATTCCAGAAGCTCGAGCGTCTTCGCGAGGTAACGATGTTCGGCTGCTTCGTCGGTGGAAAGGATCTCTGTCATGTGTTTCTCCTGCGGAGGTGCACTCCGGATGCGTGCATCGCGTCAACTGATCGGATCAGGACTGATCACGGCGTGGCTGATCGCGGCGTTGAGGCACATCAGAGGCGGCCAAACGTCGCAACTCAACCCTAACGTATGTGTTAGGTTGACGGCCCCAGGCCCAGCTATTGGCGTCGGAATGCCACCTCCTGAGCACCCCTAACCTGACGTTAGGGTAGCGTTTCCCTGTCGGCTGTCCTCCCGGGTCCGGCTTCGTTCCCTGCCGGAAGGCCTCATGGCTGTTCTCACGAGTTTGCCCAAATCCACTCGCTACAAGGCCGACCCTTCGGTGCTGACCGCACTGCGTTCTCCGCGCCTGCTGACCCGTGAGGTGCTCGCCGGCCTCGTCGTGGCGATGGCGCTCATCCCGGAGGCGATCTCGTTCTCGATCATCGCCGGCGTCGATCCCCGGGTCGGGCTGTTCTCGTCGTTCGTGATGGCGGTGTCGATCGCGTTCCTCGGCGGTCGACCGGCGATGATCACCGCGGCGACCGGCGCGATCGCGCTCGTGATCGCCCCCGTCGCCCGCGAGTACGGGATGGACTATTTCATCGCCACGGTCATCCTGGGCGGGGTCTTCCAGGTGGTGCTCGGGGTGCTCGGCGTCGCTAAGGTGATGCGGTTCATCCCCCGCAGTGTCATGGTCGGCTTCGTCAACGCCCTCGCGATCCTGATCTTCATGGCCCAGCTCCCCCACCTGCTCGGAGTGCCGTTCATGGTCTACCCGCTGGTCGCCGTGGGACTGCTGATCATGGTGGTGATGCCCCGGCTCACCAAAATCGTGCCCGCCCCGCTCGTCGCGATCGTGCTGCTCACCGTGGTCGTCGTCGTCACCGCGATCAACGTGCCCTCCGTCGGCGATCAGGGCGAACTGCCGAAGAGCCTTCCCGAACTGTTCATCCCCAACGTTCCACTCACCTGGGAGACCTTCACGATCATCGCCCCGTACGCCGTCGCGATGGCGCTCGTGGGCCTGCTCGAGTCCCTGATGACGGCGAAACTGGTCGACGAGATCACCGACACCCACTCCCGCAAGAGTCGCGAGGCCTGGGGCCAGGGCGTCGCCAACATGCTGTCGGGCATCTTCGGCGGCATGGGCGGCTGCGCCATGATCGGCCAGACCATGATCAACGTGAAGGCCTCCGGCGCCCGCACCCGCATCTCCACGTTCCTCGCCGGCGTGTTCCTGCTGGTCCTCGTCGTCGGCCTCGGCGACCTGGTCGCGATCATCCCGATGGCCGCCCTGGTCGCCGTGATGATCATCGTGTCGGTGCTGACCTTCGACTGGCACAGCATCCGTCTGTCCACCCTGAAACGGATGCCGAAAAGTGAGACGACCGTCATGGTCGCCACCGTCGCGGTCGTCGTGCTCACCCACAACCTCGCGATCGGCGTGATCGTGGGCGTGCTCGTGGCCATGGTCGCCTTCGCCCGCCGCGTCGCCCACTTCGTCAACGTCGAACGTACCCTGCCCGCGGACGAGCCTGTGCCCACCGCGTACTACACCGTCACCGGCGAACTGTTCTTCGCCTCCAGCAACGACCTCACGACCCAGTTCGAATACGCGGACGACCCCGACCGCATCGTGATCGACATGACCCGCTCCCACATCTGGGATGCCTCGACCGTCGCCGCACTCGACGCCATCACCAGCAAGTACGAGCGCCACGGCAAGCGTGTGGTGCTCGTGGGGCTCAACGACGCCAGCACCCTTATCCACACCCGTCTCGCCGGCAACCTCGGCGGCGAGTAACCGTGCACCGGTATCAGGCATTCAACGAAAGAGGCCGACGATGATCGCGAGATTCGAGGAACTGGACTGGCAGCCGACGCCGATGGGTGACCTGACTCTTCGGCGTCGCATCGAGCCCACGCTGGGGGTTGAGGTCTTCGAGGTGAAGCTGGGGGACGAGTTCCTCATGTCCAGCCTCTTCACCGTGGCGGAAGAAGAGCTGGCGCACCTGGGCCTCGCCGCCACCGAGGGCGACGAACTGGCCGTGCTCGTGGGCGGACTCGGCCTGGGTTATACCGCACTCGCCGCGCTGGCCGAGCCGCGCGTGCAAGCACTCACTGTTGTCGACGCGCTTCCCACCGTGATCGACTGGCACCAGCGAGGGTTGCTGCCCACGTCGCGCACCCTCACCGGTGACGCTCGAACCACACTGCAGGTCGACGACTTCTTCGCTCTGATGCGTGCTGAGCCGCGAACGGATTCCCCGCGTTACGACGCGATCCTGGTCGACATCGATCACTCGCCTCGCCATCAGCTGGACCCCAGTCATGCCGATCTCTATGCCGTGTCAGGTCTACAGGCGCTTGCGCGTCACCTCCGCGTCGGCGGCACGTTCGCTCTGTGGTCGGACGATCCGCCCGATGACGAATTCATGGCGAGCCTGGCCAGCGTCTTCGTGACGTCCACCGCCCACGTCATCTCCTTCGACAACGGGATCACGGGCGGCAGGTCGACCAACACCGTCTACGTCACCACGACCTAATCCTCAAAATATACTCTTACGTAAGTGTAGAGTTGGGGTGCTGTGATCCGGTAGCGAAAGACGCTGAACCCTCCCCCACTTTTGCAACAGGCAACGACCTTGCCGTGATCACCGCGACGAAACCAGCTGGCCTTGACTACTGCCAGCGTCAAGGAGATAACAGCTATGACCCACACGTCCACAATGACTCCCACGCAAAGGCTCTCCGATGCGGGAGTCAGCATCTGGCTTGATGACCTGTCGCGGGAGCGAATCCAGTCCGGGAGTTTGAAAGAACTCATCAAGACACGCAATGTGGTCGGGGTCACAACCAACCCGACGATCTTCGCGGCGGCCCTCGCCCACGGTGAGTCTTACGCCGAGCAGATCAAGGATTTGGCGGGCAAAGGCACAAGCGCGGCTGATGCAGTCTTTGAAATCACGACCACGGATGTTGCCTTGGCGTCGGATATTCTCCGGCCCATCTTCGTGCAGACCCAGGGGTTCGACGGACGGGTCTCGATCGAGTGCGCGCCCGTGAACGCCCATCGGGCCGATGCCACGATTGCCGAAGCGAAGGCCCTCTGGTCGCGAATCGACCGGCACAACGTGATGATCAAGATTCCCGCTACCGCTGCAGGGCTGGAGGCCATCACGGCGGTCATCGGTGCCGGGATCAGCGTCAACGTGACCCTCATCTTCAGTCTGGACCGCTACCGCGAGGTGATCGCAGCGTACCTGGCAGGGCTGGAGAGGGCGAAGAGAGCCGGACTGGACCTGTCCAGCATCCACTCCGTTGCATCCTTCTTCGTGTCCAGACTGGACACGGAAATCGACCGCCGCCTGGACGCCATTGGCACGGACGAGGCCCACGCCCTCCGGGGACAAGCCGGAATCGCCAACGCGAGGCTCGCATACGAGGTCTACCAGGAAACGTTCACTGACCAGCGCGCACAGGAACTGATCGCGGCCGGAGCCAACGAACAACGCCCGCTCTGGGCGTCAACCGGCGTCAAAGACCCGACCAGGCCCGACACGATGTACGTCGTCGAGCTCGCCGCCAGTGATGTCGTGAACACGATGCCCGAACAAACACTCGAGGCCACCCACGACCATGCCTGTGTTCGGGGTGACACGATCACCGGCTCATACCCGGCCGCGGTAAAGATCCTTGACAGGATCGCCGCCCTCGGCATCTCCTATGCCGGAGTGACCGACCACCTCGAAGCGGAGGGCCTGAACAAATTCAGGGCGTCCTGGAACGACCTCCTCCAAACCGTGCGTGTGGCCCTGGAGGCAGCCGAATGAGCGTCACGATCCGCCGCAGCCGCGACACGGAATCGGCTGTGCGACGCGCAGTCCCCCTGCTTGTCGCGGATAGCGTCGCCACGCGCCTCTGCGCCCAGGATGCAACCCTGTGGGGAGCCGCCACGGAGGCGACCGCGCGAATCAGTCTCGGGTGGATACCGGCAGTCGCCGCCGCACGGCCCCTCATTCCTGAGATCCTCGCCCTGCGCGGTGAACTCGCCGCCGCGGGGATCAGCCACATCGTGCTGGGCGGGATGGGCGGATCCGCCCTGGCATCGGAGATGATCGCCCGCACCGCCGGGGTCGAGCTCACCGTGCTGGACACCGCCGATCCCGGCCGGGTGCGCGCCGCCCTCCACGACCGCCTGAGCAGCACGGCACTCGTCATCTGCTCGAAGTCGGGCGAAACCATCGAAACAAACAGCCAACTCCGCGCCTACGAGAAGACCTTCGTCGGTGCCGGCATCGATCCTCGAGGACGCATCATCGTCGTCACCGACCCGGGCACCCCGCTCGAAGGCAGCGCACGCCACGCTGGCTACCACGTTTTCCTCACTGACCCCCGCATCAGCGGCCGATACTCGGCACTGACGGCCATCGGCCTGGTTCCGGCCGGCCTGGCCGGCGCCGATATCCAGCAGCTCCTCGACGAGGCGGAGGCGATCACCCCGGACCTGGCCGTGGATGCGATCGAGAATCCCGGGTTCATTCTCGGTGCCGCAATCGCGGCCACCAACCCATTGAGGGACAAACTCGGCTTCATCGTCACCGGGACCAGTGCCGTCGGCTTCGACCTCTGGGTCGAACAGCTGATCACCGAGTCCATCGGCAAGCGAGCGGGTGGTCTCTTCCCCTTCACGCTCGCTCCGAACGCACCGGAGCTCGACGCCCGGGAGGCCATGCACCTACCCGATCTGCAGATCGTACGTCTGGTCGATGACACCGACTCCGACGAGGACTCCCGGCCTGGGGACATCATCGTCAGCGGTTCGCTGGGGGGCCTGATCCTCCTGTGGGAGTACGCGACCGTGGTGGCCGGCCGGATTCTGGGCATCAACCCGTTCGCACAGCCCGACATCGAAGCGACGGATATGGCGACGCGCGCACTCGTCCGGATGGGATCTCAACCCGTGCCCCCCGCCCTGACCTCGGAACGAATTGAAGTGCGCGGCTCCGCCGACATCGTCAACGACTCCCACACGCTGAAGGAGGCCGTGGATTCCCTACTGTCATACCTCGGCGACGACGGCTATGTGGCCGTGCAGGTCTACGCCAACCGCCAGGCCCTCCCCCAACTGGCAGATCTGCGCGACAGCCTGGCCACCAAGGCCCGACGACCGGTGACCCTGGGCTGGGGTCCTCGGTTCCTGCACTCCACCGGCCTCTACCAGGAAGGCGGCTCGGCGAAGGGTGTGTTCCTGCAGATCACCACAACCGGATCCACGGATCTCTTCATCCCGGGTCGCCCGTTCACGTTCGAGCAGCTTCTGGCGGCCCAGGCCGCCGGTGACACCCAGGACCTCCTGGACCAGGGACTCCCCGTCATCACAGTGAACCTGCCGACACCGGAAACGAACCTGACCCATCTGATGGCGGCACTCGGCTGACGCCGCCCACCCGACCAGCGGCGGCCGCATCGCCCGCATCGATGCGGGCGCCGTTGTTTCACCAGCGAACGAAGACCAGAGAACGAAGACCAGAGAACGAAGACCAGAAAGGCTAATCGATTCGTATGACTGAACTGCGATTGGAAGTGCTGTCCGCCGGCAACGTAGTTGCGGCCAACAACCTGAGTCTGAAGCCGGGGCAGGAACAATTCATCACCCCCGTTTCATATTCGGTGGCAGCCGCAGCGACAAATCCGGCCGTTTCCTGGCAACGAGTGGTGCTGCACGGTGACCACGTTGTCGGATTCGTCCACGGCAACTTCGACCCCAACGCCGAAGAGGAAGAATTTCGGGCATGCCTCTGGCGCATCAGCGTGCACGCGGACGCCCAGGGTCAGGGCGTCGGGACGTTCGCCGTCGCCGCCCTCGCCGACGAAGCCCGCCGCCGAGGACTCGATCGCGTCACCGTGATCTGGGAACCCGGGGCCGCCGGGCCGGAGGCCTTCTTTCACCGTGTCGGTTTCACCGACGTCGGCCAGACCCGCTACAGCGAGGTCATCGGGGCGCTCGAGCTCTAGAGGCGATGGCCGCGACCGCCACAGCTCAGGCCCGAGGCCCGTTCAGGGAGAGGGCAGTGGGCCGTTTGGGGAGCAGGTTGTCGCCCGAGGACTGCCGCCTGGCCCGTCGAAGCAGCCATGGTGCCAGATAGGTGCGAGCCCACACGAGATCCTCGGTGCGGGCACCACGCCAGGTTCCGTCCGGCATCGCTTCAGGCTTATAGGCCTGGAGTACATTCGCGACGTTGAGCGCCGAGAGCACGCTGCGGGCCACCGCGTGATGACCGAGGGCATTCAAGTGCAGCCGGTCGGGCGCCCACATGCGGGGATCCTGAATCTCGGTCAGGGCCCACAGGTCGGCGACAACGCACTCCTGTCTGACCGCGATGGCGCGCAGATTCTCGTTATAGATCGCAATCCTGCCGCGAACACCGCGAAATACCGGGGAGAAACCCAGGTCAGGACCGGTGAACAGAATGATCGTGGCGTTGTCCCGCTTGAGCCGTTCGATGGCGGCCTCGCACCGGACCGCAACCTCGTCCGGGTCGCTGCGCGGCCGGATGACGTCATTCCCGCCGGCCGAAATCGTGATCAGGTCCGGGCGCAATGAGAGCACCGGCTCGATCTGCTCGTCGACGATCTGCCGGAGCACCTTCCCTCGAACGGCGAGATTCGCATAGGCGAAGTCGTCTGTGCCGGCGCTGAGCACTTCCGCGATGCGGTCGGCCCACCCTCGATACCCGCCCGGGCTACCCGGTTCCGGATCGCCGATGCCCTCCGTGAAGGAATCGCCCAGAGCCACATAACGTGACCACGGATGTTGCTTGGTTCCACTGTTCATAGTCCTCAGATCTTTGTCTCAACCACAAACACTACTCTTACGTTAGAGTAGATATGTGCGGTTCTTTCTGCACGAAAAGAGGTAGCTGTCATGCTTATCGGTGAATTCGCCGACCGGACCGGACTTTCTCAACGCACCGTCCGTCACTATGACGAGATCAAAGTGCTTCAGGCCTCCGGGCGCAGTGAGTGCGGCTACCGTTTCTACGCTCCCGCAGACCTGGACCGGGCCCGGGTCATCCGTGCCATGCGCGCACTATCGCTGAGCACAACCGAGATCCGGGACGACCTGGCGATACTGGACCGGGTCGAATCCGCCTCCTCCACACCCACACCGGCCGATCGCCGGGAGCTGGCGGCAATACTGACCGACGCCGAACGCCGCGAACACGCCCTGCGTGAACGGATCGGTGTGGCCAGCGATTTCGTGGAGATGCTCCGCGCCCTCTGACTCCCCCGGCAACAGATGCCGTGTCACCGTCCCTTCCCGAGGAAAGAATCAATGATCCATCCCCCCGAGGTATCCAATCTCGACGTTCTGTCCGAGGCCCTCCGCCGTCGCACGTTCGCGGTGATTTCCCACCCCGACGCCGGCAAGTCCACTCTCACGGAGGCGCTGCTCTTGCACGCCCACGCGATCGACAAGGCAGGCGCAGTGCATGGCAAGGCCGGCCGACGAGGAACAGTGTCCGACTGGATGGCCATGGAGCAGGCCCGCGGAATCTCCGTCACCTCGGCCGCGATCCAGTTCCACTATCGCGACACCGTGATCAACCTGGTCGACACCCCTGGCCACGCGGACTTCTCCGAGGACACATTCCGGGTGCTCTCCGCCGTCGATGCCGCCGTCATGCTCGTCGACGCCAGCAAAGGCCTCGAGATACAGACAATGAAACTCTTCGACGTGTGCCGGCAGCGCGGCCTGCCCGTCATCACCGTCATCAACAAGTGGGACCGCCCCGGCGAAGACGCCCTCGCCCTGATGGACGAGATCCGGGCCCGCACCGGCCTGATCCCCACCCCACTCACCTGGCCGGTAGGCATCTCAGGAGATTTCCGCGGGGTACTCGATCGCCGGTCCGGCGACTACGTGCGGTACACGCGCACGCCCGGCGGCGCCACGACCGCGGTCGAAGACCGCTTCACCCCGGCCGATGCTGAAACCGAAGAAGGTAATGCCTGGGTGACAGCGTCCGAGGAATCCAGTCTGCTCCGGGTCGAGGGCCAGGACCATGACGAGGCCCGATTCCTCGCCGGGGAGACCACACCCGTGCTGTTCTGTGCGGCCGTGCTGAACTTCGGCGTGCAGCAGCTTTTGGAAACCCTGGTCGAATCCGCCCCACCGGCCGAAGCGCGAGCCGATATCGTCGGCCGCCGCCGCCCCGTCAACGCCGCCTTCTCCGGATTCGTGTTCAAGGTCCAATCCGGAATGAACGCCGCACATCGCGACCACGTCGCCTTCGTCCGCGTCTGCTCCGGAGTCTTCCACCGCGGGATGGTCGTCACCCACGCCGCCAGCGGACGGCCGTTCGCCACCAAGTACGCCCAGCAGATGTTCGGCCAGGAACGCAAAACGACCGACGAAGCCTGGCCCGGCGACGTGGTCGGCCTGATCAACGCGGCATCCCTGCGCGTCGGTGACTCCCTTTACGACCAGGACCCGGTCGAATTCCCACCCATGCCCCTGTTCGCACCCGAGCATTTCCGAGTGGCACACCCGGCAGACAGCAGCAAACACAAACAGTTCCGGCGAGGGATCGACCAGCTCGACCACGAGGGCGTCATCCAGGTCATGCGTTCAGAACTGCGCGGTGACCAGGCGCCGGTGCTCGGCGCCGTCGGACCGATGCAGTTCGAAGTCGTCGAGGACCGAATGACACACGACTTCGGCGCCGCCATCCGCCTGGAAACACTTCCTTACCAGCTCGCCCGGCGCACCGATCGGCAAAGCGCCGAGATCCTCGGGCACGACCGCCAGGTCGAAGTGCTGCTGCGCTCCGACGGCACCCTCCTGGCCCTGTTCAGCACCCCGTGGCGGCTGCGCAACACCGTCAGAGACCACCCCGAGCTGACTCTTGAGGATCTCGCCACGGGCAGCACCGCGGTTCACACCGACTACTAGGCGCACTTCTCACCGGATACACAGACGGGCGGCCGCATTACGCGGCCGCCCGTTCGACGTGCAGGTGACGCCGGGCCGGTCAGGCGTCGACGACGACGGAAGTGATGACCGGGAGGCGGCGGTACTTGCGCTGCATCCACCGGGACACGCTTTGAGTGAAGATGTCCTCGAGTTCGGACCCGTTGACGATCTTGACCTTGTTCGCGGCGGCGAGTGCCTCGTCGATCGACTTGGTCGCACCTCGAATCCATTCGTCATCCTGCACGAAGCCGCGCGCGATGAATTCCACCGGCTCGACGAGCAGGCCGGTCCGGGTGTCCAGGATGCCGAGGATCGTCAGCGCGCCGTCTTCGGAGAGCTGGACACGGTCGGCGAGGGCCTCATCCGACCCCTCGCCGCCCACGGTCATCCCGTGCACGAACACGAGCTCGGCCGCGACTCGGCCGGTGACCTTGGCGACGCCGTCGACGAGGTCGACGACCACGCCGTCTTCCACGACCAGGACCTGTTCCTCGTCGACACCGGTACGGATGGCGAGGTTCGCGTTGGCGGTGAGATGGCGCCATTCGCCGTGCACCGGCATGACGTTCTTGGGCTTGACGATGTTGTAGCAGTAGGTGAGCTCGCCGGCCGAGGCGTGGCCGGAGACGTGCACCTTGGCGTTGCCCTTGTGCACGACGTTGGCACCCCAGCGGGTGAGGCCGTTGATGACCCGGTAGATCGAGTTCTCGTTGCCGGGGATCAGCGAGCTGGCCAGCAGCACGGTGTCACCCTCGCCGATCTTGATGGTGTGCTCGCGGTTGGCCATCCGGGCCAGCGCCGCCATCGGCTCACCCTGCGAACCGGTGCAGATGAGCACGACCTTGTCGTCCTTCATCCGCTCCAAAGCTTTGGCGTCCACGAGCAGTCCCTGGGGGATGTCGAGGAAGCCGAGCTTCGCGGCGATGCCCATGTTGCGCACCATCGACCGGCCGACGAAGGCCACTTTACGGTCGTGACGGGCGGCAGCGTCGATGACCTGCTGGATGCGGTGCACATGGCTCGCAAAACTGGAGACGATGATGCGGCGCGGCGCCGTGCGGAACACGGCGTCGATGGCCGGGCGGATGTCGCCTTCGGTGGTGGTGAACCCAGGCACGTCGGCGTTGGTCGAGTCGACCAGGAACAGGTCGACTCCCTCGGTGCCCAGCCGGGCGAAACCGGGCAGGTCGGTGAGACGGTGATCGAGGGGGAACTGGTCCATCTTGAAGTCACCGGTGTGCAACACCAGGCCGGCCTCGGTGCGGATCGCGATGGCGAGCCCGTCAGGGATGGAGTGGTTCACGGCCAGGAACTCCAGGTCGAACGGGCCGGCCTTGCGGCGCTGGCCTTCCTTGACCTCGATCAGGCGGGGCGTGATGCGGTGCTCTTCGAGCTTGGCGCTGATAAAGGCCAGGGTCAGTTCCGACCCGATGATCGGGATGTCCTTGCGCTCACGCAGCAGGTACGGAACCCCGCCGATGTGGTCCTCGTGGCCGTGGGTGAGCACGATCGCTTCGATGTCCTGCAGCCGGTCCTGGATGGAGGAGAAGTCAGGCAGAATCACGTTGATTCCGGGCTGGTTCTCCTCCGGGAAGAGCACCCCGCAGTCGACGATCAGGAGCTTGCCCTGATGTTCGAAGACGGTCATGTTGCGACCGATCTCACCGAGACCGCCGAGGGGCGTCACTCGGAGGCCGCGCTTCGGCAGAGGCGGCGGGGTGGACAGGTCGAGCTGGTGCTTGGTCAAAGTGACTCATTTCTTGGTGCGAGGCCGGCCGCATACCAGCGTGCCGGTCTCGATATTCAGTGCCGCCCACATTAGGCAGTGTCTGGTGATGGGTGTATCAAAATCGGGGGAACCCTGAGGGCTAGGGCTGAGGCTTCTCGTTGCCGAGGAAAACGGGGACGAACGGGTCCGGAAGGAAGTCCGCCACGTTGTTCGCGGTGACGGCCGGCTCGGAATCGGTGAGCCGATCAATGAAGCCGAAAGCGAGCTCCTGGGTTGCTGGTGCGGCCACACCGGTTTCAACGCTGAATGGTGACGTCACCCAGAGGGTCAGGGCTCGTTGCGGATCGTTGGCGGCGACAGCATCCGTGAAGTCATCGACAAACGTCGAACGGGGTTTGCCGAACCGACCGGTGTCAGCCGGAACCTCGGGCTGGGTGCGCGTCACGGCGATGTAGTACCGCGCGACGGTATAGACGAATAAAAACGCCGGGCCGCCGGAGCTGCCCTCGCGCGCCTTCTCGTCCATGGCTCTCATTTCGAAGATCCACTCCGAGCGCTCGGCGTGCCGGGCCAGGAGCAAAGCGATTTTGGTGAGCATGAAGTCCTGGATCAGGTGCTGATCGGTGCGGGCCAGCGGATGAACGAACATGAGTTGCTCCTCTCCAGAGCGCGAGTGGCGAGTTGCCCCCCACATCTCAACTCTACCGTAACGTAAGGGATGGGTGGCGTATTCGATTACGGCCCGGAGCGAACATCACGTTCGACCCTCCTCTTACGTGAGAGTAAGGTAAAACGGTCGCATACGCGCCACAGCGCCCCCCGTGCGTTCCCCCTACAGTGAAAGGTCTCGTGTCTTCTCCCGCAGCACCCCCCAGGGCCGAAGCCTCGCACCTGCCGCTCAGTGACAGGGCATCGGCGGGCCAGTCCCGCTCTCGGCGGCGGGTCCCATGGACCTGGTTGAGCCTCGTGGGCGCGGCCGGATTGATCTCGGTCATGACGGCGCCCGGCCAAACGGCCGGGCTGTCGGTCTTCACCGATCCGCTCATTGCCGAGTTGGGGGTTTCTCGCACCGACATCTCCGTCAGCTACCTGATCGGAACGCTCCTGGGCGCGAGCGCCCAACCCGTGGTCGGCCGAGCCCTGGACCGGTGGGGCGCCCGCCCGGTCACAATCGCCCTCGGGGTCGCCTTCGCCCTGATCCTGTTCTCGCTCAGCTTCGTCGGTGAGATCGGTGGCCTCACCGCCGGGTTCGTGGGCGTGCGCATGGTCGGACAGGGGGCTCTGACCCTCGCCACGACCACCGCGGTCGCCCGCGCCATCCACCACCGGCGGGGCCTCGCCCTGGGTCTGACCAGCGCCATCGGTTCAGCCGGGATCTCCCTGGCCCCGATCGGCCTGGAACGGCTCATCGCCCTGGTCGGAATCCACAACGCCTGGCGGTGGGAAGCGGCTGCGGTGGCCGCGATCGTGATTCCACTCGCCTTCGCCTTCCCTCGCCGCAGCCGCCGCGCTGTACCAACGGCACCGACAGTGCCATCGACGGCCCAGATCACCATCCAGGGTCCAGTCTGGACGCTGCCCGAGGCCATCCGAACCGGAATGTTCTGGCTCCTCGCCGCTAGCCTGGCCACCTCGGGCATGCTGACCACCGGGCTCGCCTTCCACCAGATCGCCCTCCTGGGCGAGCAGGGGCTCAGCCCGCTGGAAGCCGCGACGAACTTCCTCCCCCAGACGATCACTGGAATTCTGGCGACCGTCCTCACGGGCAGCCTCGTCGACCGGGTCAACCCGAAACTGATCATGGTGTTCGCGATGGGGACGCTGACGGCGACCCTCCTGATGCTGCCGCTCGTGGGATCCGGCTGGACCGCCGTCGTCTACGGCCTGGTGCTCGGCGCAGCGGGAGGCAGCCTGCGCGGGATGGAGGCGGCGTCCTACGTACGCTTCTACGGCACCGTGCATATCGGAAGCATCCGTGGTGTGGCTATGTCGATCGGGCTGGCGTCGACGGCGTTCGGGCCGGTGGCCTTCTCGCTGGGATTCGACGCGACCGGAGGGTTCACCGTTCCGGCGATGGCGCTGGCGCTGATTCCGATCAGCGTGGCCGTCCTGGCGCTCTTCGTGAAGTCGCCACGGCACGCCCGACTACTGGCGGCGTAGCAGGTCCAGGAACTCGTCTGCCATTTTCAGCTGTTGTTGCAGCTTCTCGCGCCGCTCGACTGCGAGGCGGATGAAGTTGCCCAGCTCTTCGCGCACCTCCGGGTTGTCCGAGCCCGACTCTCCGCCCTGGAGTATGTCGATGACCTTCAGCAGCTCGATCATTTCCTCGAGCGAGAACCCGAGCGGCTTCATCCGGCGAATGAGAATCAGCCGCGACAGGTCTTCCTGGGTATAGAGCCGGAACCCACCTTCAGTGCGACCCGACGCCTTGAGCAGGCCGATTTCGTCGTAGTGGCGAATCGTTCGCAACGACAATCCGGTCTTCTCGGCCAGCTCGCCGATGTGCATCGTTCCGGTCGCTGTATCCGCGGTCATCTGGGATCCTTTCGTTCATCAACTAACACCCAACCCTAACGTTAGAGTAGTGTTGCGAGTGTTGGCTGACACTACGGTGTGAGCCCACCCCCTATTGTCACCTGTGACAGTGTCGGCGTGCGCATCGCGGCGCCCCCTCCCCCTTTTTTCTGCCCATCCCGGTTTCTTTCAGAGACCCACGCACTGGAGGCCCCATGGCCCTGCTCCAAAAAACCCCCACGCCCAATCGTTATCAGGCCGAGCCGACGGTGATGACCGCGCTGCGCACACCGCGCATCCTCACCCGGGAAGTACTCGCCGGCCTCGTCGTCGCCATGGCACTTATCCCCGAAGCCATCGCGTTCTCGATCATCGCCGGCGTCGACCCCCGCGTCGGCCTGTTCTCCTCGTTCGTGATGGCCGTGTCCATCTCCTTCCTCGGCGGCCGCCCCGCGATGATCACTGCCGCCACCGGCGCGATCGCCCTCGTCATCGCCCCGGTCGCCCGTGACTACGGGCTGGACTACTTCATCGCCACCGTCATCCTCGCCGGCGTCTTCCAGATCATCCTGGCCGTGATCGGCGTGGCCAAGATCATGCGATTCATCCCCCGCAGCGTCATGGTCGGCTTCGTGAACGCCCTGGCCATCCTCATCTTCACGGCCCAGCTTCCGCAGCTGCTCAACGTGCCCTTCATGGTCTACCCGCTCGTCGCAGTCGGCATCATCATCATGATCGTGATGCCGCGCATCACCAAGGTCATTCCCGCGCCGCTGGTGTCGATCGTCGTGCTGACCATCGCCACCGTCGTTATCGCGATCAACGTGCCCACTATCGGCGACCAGGGCGACCTTCCCAAGAGCCTGCCCGAGCTGTTCATCCCGAACGTTCCACTGAACTGGGAGACCTTCACGATCATCGCCCCGTTCGCCCTCGGCATGGCTTTGGTCGGCATCCTCGAATCACTGATGGCCGCGAAGATCGTCGACGAGGTCACCGACACCCACTCTCACAAGACCCGCGAAGCCTGGGGCCAGGGCGTCTCCAACATGCTCTCCGGGTTCTTCGGCGGCATGGGCGGCTGCGCCATGATCGGCCAGACAATGATCAACGTCAAGGCCTCCGGCGCCCGAACCCGCATCTCCACGTTCCTCGCCGGCGTGTTCCTGCTGGTCCTGGTTGTCGGCCTCGGCGATGTGCTCGCGGTCGTTCCAATGGCCGCCCTGGTGTCGGTCATGATCATCGTGGCCTTCCTCACCTTCGACTGGCACAGCGTTCGCTGGAGCACCCTGAAGCGCATGCCCAAGAGTGAAACAAGCGTCATGGTCTCGACTGTGATCGTCATCGTGATCACCCACAACCTCGCCATCGGCGTCATCGTGGGTGTCATCGTCGCCATGGTGGCCTTCGCGCGCCGCGTCGCCCACTTCGTCAACGTGGAGCGCACCCTGCCCGAGGGTGAAACCGTGCCCACCGCCTGCTACACCGTCACCGGGGCCCTCTTCTTCGCCTCCAGCAACGACCTCACCACCCAGTTCGAATACGCCGACGACCCGGAACGCATTGTCATCGATGTGTCGAACTCGCACATCTGGGACGCCTCCACCGTCGCCGCACTCGACGCGATCACCAACAAGTACGAGCGCCACGGCAAGCGCGTCATCATCGTGGGTATGAACGAAGCCAGCTCCACGATGCACACCCGCCTGGCCGGGAACCTCGGCGGCGGCCACTGAGCCCCGATCCCAACAAAGACGAGTGGCCCCGCCAGCTGGCGGGGCCACTCGTCTTTTCCCCTGTGAGCTCTAAGCCCGGATCGGGGACACTCTCGGCGCATCCGAGATAAAGCGGCCTACACGGTGCCGTGGCTCGGCGTGGCTGACATAGCCGGTGGCCTCCACAGTCTGACGGGACGCCAAGGTGACGTAGCCCCCGACCCCGTCGATGCGAGTGGTTGTTGATACGTAGGAATTTGAATTCACTGTGCTCCTTGCAAAGTTGCAGACCGCTCAACGCGTCAGCGATCGTGGATCGCTCGAGAGCGCGCGAACGAGCTTTCTTGATAATTGTCAGGTTGTTGACTTGCAATAAATGCCAACCAACCCGATCCACTAACTCTACCGTAACGTAAGGGTTAGGTCTTGCGACCGATCACTGGCCCCGTCATCTCCGCCCTGGGACTACTCGGGGAGCAACTCGAACATGACGCCGGTGTCCAGCACTCTAATGCGCAAACGGTCGAGGCTGGGCACCACGAGGTCAGCGTCAAGCTGGTCGGCCGCGTACGTTCCGACGACACCGATCGTCAGGCAGCCCGCCGCACGGCCGGCTGCGAGGCCGGTGGGGGCATCTTCGACCACGACGCACCGGCGCGGATCCGCGCCCAGTCGAGCGGCCGCCTTGAGGAACGGCTCGGGGAACGGCTTGCCGCGGGGCGTGTCATCCATGGTCACGACAGTCGCCGGGATGGCAAAGCCCGCGGACTCGAGCCGGGCCAGGCACAAAGCACGGGAGCAGGAGGTGACGATGGCCCGGCGGTTTTCGGGCAGGGACCGCATGAGCTCCGCTGCCCCGGGCAGGATCTCGACGCCCTCGAGGTCGCCGAGCTCAAGTTCGAGGACGCGAGCGATGGACCATTCGATTTTGTCCTCTGGGACGTGGCGGGCGACCATCTGCCGTGCCGGCACGCCGTGCTCCACGCCGGTGAACGAGGGCCCGAGGCCCGCTTCCGCACCCCAACGCAACCACGAGCGATTCGCGGCCCGCGTCGAGTCGACCAGGGTGCCGTCCATATCGAAGAGAACCGCATCGAAGACCCGGTCGAGAAGAACGTGTCCCGTAGTGCTCTCTATGGCGGCACCTGTGATTCCATCGGCGGTGATGTGTCCCTGTGTCATGTTGCGTTTCCTTCCCTGAAGCCGTGATTGACGGCTTCGGCACTTCCCCAATTTTCCCTTGTCGCCGAGCCAGACGCTCGATACCAAGCCCCTCACGTGGTCTCTCGAGGACACCCCAGGCCATACCAACTGGATTGAGCAGTCAGTTAAAAAACAACAGGAGCAGGCCAGCGCGGCGAAGTGAACGTTGAATAAGGGTGAGCGTCTTGAGTGCTCGCCCATCCAGTGAATGCAAGATTTACTGATCACCTGGCGCTTCAAGCGCGGCAAAGAGTACTTGAACCCAGGACCGATGCCGAGGTCATGGCGGCGGCATGCGAAACGAGAGGGGCACCGCTTGGGCGGTGTCCCTCTCTGTGTTGCCTCAGGTGACCTGGTGCGGTGGATTGGGCGTTCTCAATGAGCGACTGCGGTCGCCAGGCCGGTCACTACAACGGGCACCCCGTTCTGCGTGAGCTGCGTGTCGGCCGTGGACACGTATTCGCCCTCGACCCGGTCTGACTGAACGGTGCTCACGTACCCATTCCGAATGAGAGCGTGCGGGTGTTCTTCGGTCACATAAGTACCGACTAGGTCATCGTCGTGGTTGGTGGCCGTGGTGATGTATGCGTTCATGGTGTTCCTCAGATTCTTTCTCGGCGTCCAGCGAGCTCGAGTTCGCGGTGCCCCAACTGAACCGAAAAGTGATCCGGTGCGGCGGTCAAGCAGCTAAATCGATCGGCGTCGATGTATTCAGTATGAGTGTTACATCGATGGATGTCAATGCATGCAGATCGCTCCCGGTCCTTCGGTTCAGTTGATACGCGTTGCGCAGGAGCGAACGCCCTGAGCCAGAGGCGGTTGCGCCCAGGCTCCTGTGTCGAGGGTGCGGGCGATGGCGTGGATGGCCTCAGGCATGACGCGGTAGTGCACGCTCATCCCGTGACGTTCCTTGGTGAGGATGCCGCTGGCCTGCAGTTTCTTGAGGTGGTGACTGACGGTGGGCTCCGACAGTTTCACGACCGGGGCAGGTCGAGGGTGGCACTGTTCCCCAGCGTGCCGCAAGAGATCGGCGTTACGTCATCGAGCAGCGGAAGCGTTTTGGGCATGGGAACAGTCTGGCACCTTCTTGACAGATATCAAAGAGGTCGCCATACTTTGAATTAGATGAACGTCGAATGATTCAAGGAGCAGTTGTGAGCATCGCCGAACGGATACCGGTCACCACGCGTGGCCGGGTCGGAATCCTGGCCGCAGGGGCGGGCCTGTGGGCACTGGCCTACTGGGTCAACGAATGGCTCTGGGACGTGGTGCTCTACGACGCGTTCGGTATGGATCCCGAGAGCCGGATCACCGAGACCATCCACTTCTTCATCTACGACTCGCTGAAGATCCTGCTGCTGCTGGCCATCATCATCTTCGCCTCCACAGTGCTCCGCTCCTTCATGAGCGTCGAGCGCACCCGCACCTTCCTCGGCGGCAAACGCGAAGGGGTCGGCAACATCCTCGCCGCGGGCCTCGGCGTGATCACCCCGTTCTGCTCCTGCAGCGCCGTGCCGGCCTTCATCGGGTTCGTCGCCGCCGGCGTGCCGATCGGCGTCACGATGAGCTTCCTGATCGCCAGCCCCCTGGTCAACGAGATCGCCATCGGCCTGCTGCTGACCCTCTTCGGCTGGCAGATCACCGCCCTCTATGTGGGGTCGGGCCTCACGATCGCGATCGTGTCCGGCTGGATCCTCGGCCGCCTGCACGTCGAAAAATGGGTGGAACCCTTCGTCTTCGACGTGAAACTCGGCGGCGAGCTGATCGACCCCTCCCTCGGTCTCACTTTCGGGCAGCGGATGCAAATGGGCGTCGAAGAGGTCAAATCCATCATCAGGAAGATCTGGATCTACCTGCTGGTCGGCATCGGCCTCGGCGCACTCATCCACGGCTGGGCGCCCGCCGAGTTCTTCACCACCTACGCCGGCCCCGACAACCCCTTCGGCGTGCTGATCGCGGTCTTCATCGGCATCCCGCTCTACTCCAACGCCGCCGGCATCATGCCGCTCGTCGCCGCCCTCTACGACAAGGGCCTCCCGATGGGAACCCTGCTCGCCTTCATGATGGCCGTCGTCGCCCTGTCACTGCCGGAAATGATCCTGCTGCGCCGAGTGCTCAAGCCCCAACTGCTCGCGATCTTCATCACGACCACCGGCCTCGGCATCATCGCCGTCGGCTACCTCTTCAACGCCATCCTCGCCTGACCCACCACCCCTGAAAGGAACCAATCCCATGATCATCAAGATCCTCGGCCCCGGCTGCGCCAACTGCATCAACCTCACCAAAGCCGCCACCACCGCCGTCACAGAACTCGGCCTCGACGCCACCATCGAAAAGGTCGAAGACTACGCAACCATCGTCGGCTACGGCGTGATGAGCACCCCCGCCCTCGTGATCAACGAGAAGGTCGTCGTCTCCGGCCGTGTACCGAACGTGGCCGAGGTGCGCACCCTCCTCACCGCAGCGAGCCGGTAGCACCACCGAGAACCCCGTCGCGGCAGGATGCCTAGCGCCCGCCTCGGTCCCCAATCCTGAACAGGAAACGCCAGACCATGAACATCAAGATCCTCGGCACGGGGTGCACCAAGTGCGTGACCCTGTACCGTGTCACCACCCAGATCGTGCAGGAACTCGGCCTCGACGCCACCGTCGAAAAGGTCGAAGACTACGCCGTCATCCTCGGCTTCGGCGTTATGAGCAGCCCCGGCCTCGTCATCGACGAGAAGGTCGTCTCCGTGGGCCGGGTGCCGACATCCGCTGAACTCCGAAAGCTTCTGGACCCCTCGAACGCTCGGCCATGACCGTCGGTCACGAGTTTGAACACGGCACAAATCCCGTCCAGCTCAATCAACGCCGTGCCCTGGTCTTTGCGCTGGGCGTCAACGCCGCATTCCTGATCGTCGAGGCCGTGGGCGGGATTGTGTTCGGGTCCCTGGCATTGATCGCCGACGCCGCGCACCTGCTTTCCGATGTCGCCGGGCTTGGAATCGCCCTCGCCGGGCTGACCCTGGCCGCTCGCCCGATCAGCACCCGGCACAGCTTCGGCTTCGCCCGGGCCGAGGTCATGGCCGCTCAACTCAGCGCGCTGCTCCTCCTGGCCGCCGGCGGCTGGATCCTGTTCGAAGGCGTCAGCCGGTTCTTCGAACCCGAGCCCGTCAACGGGGGCGGGCTGGTCCTGGTCGCCACCGTGGGCCTGGTCGTCAACCTCGGCAGCGCCCTCCTGGTGCACCGCGCCCAGGGCGAGAGCCTCAATATGCGGGCCTCGTTCGTGCACCTCGCCACCGACGCCGCCGGCTCCCTCGGCGCGATCATCGCCGGCCTCGTGATCCTGAGCACAGGCTGGCTACAAGCCGACTCCGTCGTCTCCATCGCCACCGCACTCCTCGTGCTCTGGGCCGGCTGGAAACTGCTCCGCGACACCATCCACGTGCTCATGGAAGGTACCCCTCATGGGATGGACACCGACCAGGTTCGCACCAGCATCCTCGCCCAGGACAACGTCGAAGACGTGCACCACCTCCACCTCTGGAACCTGGCCTCCGATGTCCCTACCCTGTCCGCACACGTCGTGATCACCGGAGACCCCACCCTCCATCAAGCCCAACAGTCCGCGACCCAGATCCGGGCCGCTCTCGCCGACACTTTCAACCTCACCCACGTCACCCTCGAACTGGAATGCCCACCCCCGGGCATTCCGACCACCACTCAGAAACAAACCGAACAGAAAAGAGTCCTCTCATGACCTCTCAGCCGACACTCGACCAGGTCCTCGCCGGAATGACCGCCTCCCTGGGCGGCACGCTGCCACGCTCCGTTCAGCTGGCCGCCACCGTCATGCCCGACCTGGTGCTCGAACACGCCCGCAACAGTGGATTCGCCATGCCCAAAGACGAATCCGGTGCCCTCGACAACGAAGCACGCACCCTCATCTACCTCGGCATCGCCCTGGCCACCGGCAGCCACGCCTGCATCGACGCCATGATGGGCAAAGCCCGCGCCGCCGGCATCGACAAGGACAAAATCCTCGAAACCTTCAAGATCGCCCGTTTCGCCGAAGCCACCCGGGTCATGGGCAACAGCGAGCCCCTCCTCGACCAGCTCGCCACCTGGTAGCGGCCGTCACTTAATGAAAACCACGATGCCCCAACCTCCCTCAGTTCACGTTCGCGCCCTGATCACCTGGACTGCGATCTTCCCCCTCGCCACGCTGGCGTTCTTCGCCATGGCCCCCTTCTCCGCCGACTGGAATCCAGTGCTGCGCGCGTTCGTCCTGACGATCATCGTCGTTCCCCTCTCCGTCTACCTCGTCGTACCCCAACTGATGCGCGGATACGGCAAACTTCGCAGCGCTCGTCACTGAAACCCGCGGCCGGCATCCGGCGAGGATGCCGGCCGCCCGGGTTCCGAGGCGCCTATGCCTCAAAACCCTCCCAATCGTTCCACCCGGAAAAGAGAACAACGACATGGCTCCGAGCACGGCAGACCAGCCGTCGAACAATGCTGAGCCACCCCGCGGCTGTGGCGCCCAACTGACCGTGCCCACCCTCGGCGAGCTGGTGATGACCACCGCTCACCTGGGGGCGATCGGCTATGGCGGCCCCGCGATCCTCGCCCTCATGAAGCAGACGCTGGTCACAAAGAAACACTGGATCACCGAGCAGGACTTCATGAACGCGCTGAGCCTGGCCCAAGCGCTGCCCGGAGCCACCGGCGTCACCGTTCTCGGCTACGCCGGATTCAAACTGAAGAAGGTTTGGGGAGGACTGCTCGCACCGCTGGGATTCATCACCCCACCCACCATCCTGATGATTTTGTTGTCCTGGGCCTACTTCACCTACGGCGAGCTACCGTTCGTGAAGTCGCTGTTCGCCGGGCTCGGCGCACTGGTCGTGGCCCTGCTCGTGAATGCCTTCCTCGTACTCGGGAAAGCCGTGTTTCCACAAATCGGTTGGCACAGCTGGAGGAGAATCCTCATCGCCCTGGGCAGCTTCACCGCGGCCTACCTATTCCATATCAACGTTCTGTGGATCGTCCTCGGCGTGGCCACGGCGGGCTTTCTCCTCTTCTCCGTTGGCGCAAAAACCCCGGAATTGAACCCGACCCTGAAATCCGGACCGGCACCCGCTGCAGTTTCCCAGCCCGAGCGACTCTCTGTCCGAGGCCTCGGGCCAGCCGCTGTGGTCGCCGCCATCGTCGCAATCGCCCTGATCGTTCCATACACCCGCGATCTGATGGCCACATTCCTCGGAATCGGCGCCACCGCCTTCGGTGGCGGCTTCGGTAGCATCCCACTCATCCAGAGCCAGGTCGTTGACGCCCACGGATGGCTCACGACCAAGGAATTTGTGGACGGGATCGCCCTGGGACAGATCACCCCCGGGCCGGTATTCATCACCGCAACTTTCATCGGGTACCACGTCGCCGGCGTGATCGGGGCCATCGTCGCCACGCTGGGGGTCTTCCTCCCCTCCCTGACAGCGATGATCCTCCTCGCCGACCTCCACGGTAAAGTCCAGGGACACCGGGCCGTCCAGGCCGTCATCACAGGGCTCCAGGCCGGGTTCATCGGATTGATCCTCTCCGTCGCTGTCCAGTTCGCCTTCAAATCACTGCTGTCCTGGCAGGAATGGGTCATCTTCCTCGCCAGTTTCATCTTCATCGCCATCCTGAAGAAGAACTCGCTCTGGGCGATCCTGGCCACTATCGCCTTCTCATTCTTTTTCATTCGCTAACCCGGCCACCCACCACAAGCGCCTGGAGGGTGAGAGATTAGGCACAGAACAGGAACGAGAAAGGTAAGAGCATGACAACCCCACCAACGAGCTACCGAGTGCACGGCCAGAGCGTATCCGGGGTTGCCGCCTCGATCAACGCGGGCAACCACACCATCCCGATCGACGCCACCTGGGGTGTCGTGGAGCCGTCCGGGCTTCCGGGGCCGGCTGAGTTGCTGGCCTCAGCCTTCGCCGCCTGCCTGCTCAAAAACCTGGAACGGGCCAGCTCCATGATGCCGTTCGACTACGAGAGCGCCGAAGTCGACGTGAAATCCAGGCGCCAGGATTCCCCGCCGAAATTCGTCGAGATCGAATACGAAGTCCGCATCGTCACCTCCGAAGTCCAGCGCCGCGTCGAACTGCTGCACCGCAACCTGAGCCAGTTCGGCACCGTCTTCAACACCCTCGACGCGGTCTGCGACGTGCATGGCACCCTGGTCGCCGTTCCGCCCGAAACCCGATAAGGGTGGTTCAGACCACGTCACCAGGTTCGCGAAGTAGCTGACCCGGCCAGAGCAAGAGATGCTCTCTACGCTCTGGTTCTCTGGTTTCGAGTAGCCGTTCGACCAGGTCTCGATTTTCGTCCCGAATCGTGCGAACGTCCTCGAGGGACAGGCGGGCCGTGGCCGTCAGGGCCCAGTCCTGGTAAGTCTTTCCGGGATAGATCAGGCAGACGTCGCGTTTCGGCACCGAAGACACCCGAGAACTTCACGGTCAGGTCCCGGCCCAGCCGCCGCAGGCGTTGAGGTCATTCGTCGTGTGCGAACCTATGCCTGGGCGGGCAGGATCTCGGCGAGCAGGGCCTGGATGCGGGCCTTGATCTCGTCGCGGATCGGGCGCACGGACTCGATGCCCTGGCCGGCCGGGTCGGCGAGTTCCCAGTCCTCGTAGCGCTTGCCGGGGAAGATCGGGCAGGTGTCGCCACAGCCCATGGTGATCACGACGTCCGATTCCTTCACGGCCTCGGTGGTGAGGATCTTCGGCACGTTGTGCGCGATGTCGATGCCCTCCTCGTTCATGGCCTCGATAGCGACGGGGTTGATCTGGTCCTTGGGCGCCGAGCCGGCGGAGAGCACCTCGACGCGGCCTTCGGACAGGGCCGTCATGAAGCCGGCGGCCATCTGGGAGCGGCCCGCGTTGTGCACGCAGACGAAGAGAACGGTGGGCTTTTCGGTCATGATCGAGGTTTCTTTCTTTACTTCACGGTGACGCGGATGGATGTGGTGATAGGAGACTAAATCCGGTTCGTGACCGGCTGGTCGGCGGCGACGGATGCCTGCGGCGCGGCCCCCGGGAACAGGCGCGGCCGCAGCCACAGCGCCACGTAGACGAGGGCGACCAGCGCCGGAACCTCGATCAGCGGGCCCACGATACCGGCCAGGGCCTGGCCGCTCGTGGCACCGAAGGTGCCGATGGCCACCGCGATGGCCAGCTCGAAGTTGTTGCCCGCTGCGGTGAAAGCGAGGGTCGTGGTGCGCTCGTAGGAGAGGCCGGTGAGCTTGCCGGTGGCGAACCCGGCAGCGAACATGACCGCGAAGTAGACGAGCAGCGGAAGGGCGATCAGGGCCACGTCGAACGGGCGATCGATCACCTGCTGGCCCTGCAGGGCGAAGAGCAGCACGATCGTGAACAGCAGACCGTAGAGGGCGAACGGGCTGACCTTCGGCAGGAACCGGCTCTCGTACCAGTCGCGGCCGCGGGTGGCCTCGCCGACCCGGCGGGACAGGTAGCCGGCCAGCAGGGGGATGCCGAGGAAGACGAGCACGCTCACAGTGATCGCCCAGATCGAGAACTCCGCACTGGTGGTGGACAGGCCGAGCCAGGCCGGAAGGACCTGCAGGTAGAACCAGCCGAGCGCAGCGAACGCGATGACCTGGAAGACCGAGTTGACGGCAACGAGGAATGCGGCGGCCTCCCGGTCGCCGCAGGCGAGGTCGTTCCAGATCAGCACCATGGCGATGCAACGGGCGAGACCCACGATGATCAGGCCGGTGCGGTACTCGGGCAGGTCAGGCAGGAAGATCCAGGCGAGGGTGAACATCAGGGCCGGGCCCACGAGCCAGTTCAGCACCAGCGAGGAGACCAGCAGCTTCTTGTCTCCGGCTACTACCCGGGCGTCCGAATAGCGCACCTTGGCCAGCACCGGGTACATCATCACCAGTAGCCCGATCGCGATGGGCACGCTGACCGAGCCGATCGTGAAGGCGCCGAGCACTTCGCCGACGCCGGGTGCGAAGACGGCCAGCAGGAGTCCGAGGCCCATCGCAACAATGATCCACACCGGCAGGTACCGGTCCGTGAAGCCGAGTCGCGCCGGTGACGTGGTCTGTGGTTCATGGGTAGACATAAGGCTCCGTAGATATTCGCGACGTGTGGATCCGCGACGATGAAATCGACGTGCATCGATACAAGTCTTCCCAATGCATCGACGGATGTCAATTTATGCGCGGATAATGGTTGCATGTCGCTAACCCACCACGTTCCGAACCCGACCTGCGGTTGTTCAACGGCGCATCCCCGCGAGTCGATCGGCGCTGACACCGCCGACAGACTCGCGGCCTCGTTCAAGGCCCTCGCGGACCCGACCCGGGTACGTCTCGTATCCATGGTTTCCGCTAGCCCGGAAGGCGAAGCCTGCGTGTGCGATCTCACCGAGCCGCTCGGACTCAGCCAGCCAACCGTATCCCACCACCTCAAAGTCCTCGTGGAAGCGGACATCCTTCACCGCGCAAAACGCGGAACCTGGTCCTACTACAGCCTGGTACCGGGGGCTCTTGACTCCATCTCAACTCTTCTTCTCAAGATTTAGCCGACGCCGACGGCCAAGAACCCGAAATCGCACTGTCCGGCCGATCTGTGCCGACACAATGTAGTTTGTCTATCTCGGTCGATTTCGGGGCTGTCGACGACCAGGTCAGTCGGGCGCGACCGAATAAGCGGTGACCGCGTCAATGTCGCACTGGAACGTGCGTGCATCAAAGTCCGAGCGTTCCTCCGAACGGGCCTCGTCGGACGAAGAGCGTCACGTTCGATCCGCGCCATTCCGGCGCGAATTCTAGGACCGACCCCGCGCGATGATGTGGCAGACGCTGCCTGCTTCGCAGTCGGCCGGGTCGAGGTCCTTGCTGGCGCTGAGCAGGTGGTGCAGCTCTTTCTCGAGCAGCACGAGTTCTTCTTGCCTTCGGTGCACGTCCTCAAGTTTGGTGGCAAGAAGGGTGGAGACGTGCTTACAGGGAACGTCACCTGCTTGCCGAACGGTGATGATGCTGCCGATTTCGGTTAGCGTCAAATCCGCCGTCTGGGCGGAGCGGATGAATTGCAGGCGAGAGAGCGCCGCTTTGTCATACTGGCGGTAGCCATTCCGATCACGCGCGGCGGGAGGCAATAGGCCGCGGCGTTCGTAGTATCTGATGGTCTGCGGCGTCACGCCGCTCGCACTGGCAAGGTCCCTGATCTGCATCCTTCCATTCCACCACTTGACCTTGCAGCGTGGTGCAACGTTTACCGTGAACACATGGATATCACACTGCAGTACTTCGATGGTTGCCCGAACTGGACAATCGCGGCCGAGCGGCTCGCGGTGATCGCGGAAGAGCGCCCCGGCGTCATCGTGAGCCGGCAGCTGATCGAGAGCGTGGAGGACGCGGAGGCGATCGGCTTCCGGGGATCGCCAAGCATCCTGGTCGACGGACAAGACCTCTTTCCGGGCTTGTCGGCCGCGGCGGGACTCGCCTGCCGTATTTATGCCACCCCCAACGGGTTGGCCGGCGCCCCGACGCTGGAGCAACTGCGCGAAGCGATCGCTGCAGCATAAGCGGCATCCGTCCGGAATATGGCCTTTTCGACTTTGGTGGCGAATTGGCCGGCTCTTTGCTTCCTGGATCTACGGTCGATGACGAACTATCCACGGAGGAAGGCCTGCGCGCGCTGGATCGTGATGTTGCGTCGCGTATCGGTGACCGGGAGATTCTTGCAGATCCGCATGAGGGAGACGGGATCGATGAGCCCGGCTTCGACTAGCGCATCCACAAACTCCAGGTCCTTTTCGTCACCGCGAACCAGCTTCGCGGCACACAGGTCGTGTGGATCGAGGCATCGGGCCAGTGCCCCGTTGGGACCGTCTGGTGCCAGCTGAACGGGTGTACTCCGCATCGTCCCTGAGCGTGCAATGTCGACCTCTTCCGGCTCAACACCCCCTCATAGAACTCGGAGTCGCCCAGCAACAGGAGAGGCCGGCATTCAGCGTGGTGATCTCCTGCGACCCTCAATTTCACATTGAGGCACCCGTGTTCCGCACCCGGTACGCCATCATTCACGGCCGAACCCGGCGCACCGGCCCCAGGGCATGTCTGCAATCGGCGAGCAACTCACTCCCGCCACAGAAAGACTTTAGCTCTGCGGCCATGAGGGTTCCTCTATTCCAGCAACTTGCCGACCTGGGTGACGTCTCCCATGAGGGCCGCGATCTCTGCTCGCACCGGCGGGATCTGCTCGTGCGCGATCGAGCCGTCGGCCGACCACACCAGGTTCACCTGCAAGGCGGAATCCATGTGCGGGTAGTCACTTCGGTTGTGGGCGCCGCGACTTTCCCGACGTTCCAGAGCACAGGCGAGGGTTGCGCGCGCGGCCATGAGAGAGGCACGCAGGTCGAATGCGTGTGCAAGGCCAGAGAAGCCCGCGACATCCGGATGCACTCCGATTCGGGTCTGACGATCGTCGAGGTCGTCCAACTGGCGCAGTCCTTCCAGTAGCCCCGCTTCGTGGCGCACCACTCCGCCGAAATCCGTCATGGTGTTGCGGATGTCGCGCTGCAAGGCGCGCACATTCTCCTGTCCGTCCGAGGCGAGAGTGTCAGTCACCTCCCGCTCGGCTGCCTGGACGGCGTCCTGTGATCGATTCTGAGAGGTGATACCTGCGCTGTACTCGGCCGCAGCCTGGCCGACAATCCTGCCGAACACGAGCAGCTCAATGAGCGAGTTGCCGCCAAGCCGATTGGCTCCGTGCAACCCGCTGGACGCCTCGCCGATAGCGTACATCCCGACGACATCGGTGGAGTGGTCATCCGGTCGCACCCACACTCCGCCCATGGAGTAGTGCGCGGTCGGAGCGATCTCGATGGCGGTGGTAGTGACGTCGAGTACCTGCAATTCGAGCATGGTCTGGTAGACGCGGGGCAGGCGCGTCATGATTGTCTCGCGGGGCAAGTGGGAAATGTCGAGCAGCACGCCGCCCTTCGCGGTGCCGCGTCCCTCCTTGATCTCGGTGTACGCGGCGAGGGCGACCCTGTCGCGGGTGGACAGTTCCATGCGCTCGGGGTCGTAGTTGGCCATGAACCGCTCGCCGAGTGCGTTCCGCAGAACCCCGCCCTCGCCTCTGGCGGCCTCGCTGATCAGGGTGCCTGCGGCATTCTCCGGTTCGAGGATGCCACTTGGGTGGAACTGAACCAGCTCGGCGTCACGCAGCCGACCGCCGGCATCCACTGCCAATTTGAAGGAATCGCCCGTGTTCTCGTCCCGGCGGCTCGATGTGCGGCGCCAGATGCGGTTGTGTCCGCCGGCAGCAATGATGACTGCGTCGGCGATGACCGTCACCCGGCTGCCGTCGCGCAGGTCGAAGCCATAGGCGCCGAACACCACGTTGTCACGCACGAGGATGCGGGTGATGTACACCGAATCCAGGATGGGGACCTCAAGCTGGGAGGCACGGGCCACAAGGGTCCGTTGGATTTCAAGCCCGGTATAGTCTCCTGCGAAGGCGGTGCGACGGTATTTGTGGGCGCCGAAGTAACGCTGACTGATACGCCCGTCACTCTCCCGCGCGAAGGGCATTCCCCATCGCTCGAGGTCCTGGATGCCGCGGCCCGCGTTCTTCGTCACTATCTCGGCCGTGTAAGGATTGGCGAGAAAGTAGCTCTCCTGGATGGTGTCTGCAGCGTGCTGCTGCCAGCTGTCCTCGGCATCCATCGTTGCCAGGGCCGCGTTGATCCCGCCCGCCGCCAGCGATGTGTGCGCGTCGTTCTTTGGGCGTTTACCGACGGCGAGAACGTCAACTCCGCGTTCGGACAGCTCGATCGCGGCACGGAGGCCCGAACCGCCGGTGCCGATGACGAGCACGGAGGTAGAGATTCGGCGACCTGTGAGGGTGTCGTCTGACATGAGGAGGCCTTCCCTGGGAAATAGAACGGAGCCACACCGACCATGGCGTTCTAAGCGAAGTTAGCTCGCGTCGCTGAGCATTCGCCCCGATGACACGGGGGTTGGCTGCGTGCGACCAGCGTCTCCAAGATCAGGGTGAGTTGGGACCTCACGAAGTCCGAGGTTCATCAGAAATCTCCGTCAGGGATCTCCACGGGAAGCGAGTAAACCGGAATGAGCTTTGGTGGGCCATGGCCACGGCCGGACTACCGCGACGGTGCCGGCGTACTGTACCGTTCAGCCGGGTCCTGCGATCAGCTTGAGGAAGGAACTCGATGATTCGATCAGAGTCCAGCGTTGAGGTGCCGCGTTCGGCAGAGGATGTCTTCGCTTTTCTGGCAGACGGCACCAATAACGTCAAGTGGCGAAGCGGCGTGCACGCGATCCGTCACGTTCGTGGACGGGGAGTGGGCGCTGAGTTCGAGCAGCTTCTCACCGGTCCGGGTGGAAGAACAATGCGTGCGAACTACCGCGTGGTCACGTCTAAGGAACCGACCCTGCTTGAGTTCGAGGTCACCGCCGGACCGGCCCGGCCTCGAGGGTCGTTCACGATCACCACTGTCTCATCTGCCTCATGCCGGGTCCTATTTAAGATCGAGCTTGAGCCACAAGGCGTGATGAAGTTTGTGCGAGGGATGATTGAAGCGCAAGTGGCCGCGGAGGTCGCCGCAATTCAGAACCTGCCCCGGGCGATGCGCAACGCGTAGCCCGGCTTCGGGTTGTCATTTTCCATTCACGATTACGCAGATATCAGTACACGCCTGCACAACCGGCGAGGTGGATAGATGACAGCCTCACAGGCTCATGCCGCCGGACAGTGATTGCCTGTCGACGATCCGACGAGTGGTGGCCGCAGCGATCCCGTATCGGACAGTAACCCTCAACGCCGCAGCAGACGTGCCCAGGTGTTCGTCGAGGAAGCACGGTAACTGTGCAACGGTCCGTTGCGCATTTGTATTCGCCCAGCTGCTTGGGGCGCTACCGCAGCGCCAGGTGCTTTCAGGGTAAGCGGCGCATGGAATTGCTTTCTGGCTCGGGATCCAGCAACGTAGCCAGGACGCTGAGCTGTTTCACTGCAGTTGCCTTAAGCAAGGGAAGGCGCTCCTCACACATCTGGCTGATTCTGGGACCTGCTCAATACAGCGTGCGATGTATAGTCATCACATGCTGACTATTGCTACTCGTATCGATGTGATGAACCGGCTTGGTCGCGCAATGGCGGACCCGACTCGCTCGCGCATTCTCATGACCCTGTTGGACGGGCCGAGTTACCCGGCCGTGCTGTCCCGCGACCTCGGCCTTAGCCGTTCAAACGTGTCCAACCACCTCACGTGCCTGCGAGATTGTGGCATCGTTGTGGCGGCACCTGAGGGGCGCCAGACTCGCTACGAAATCGCAGACCCTCACCTGGGGCGGGCGCTGACAGCGCTGGTGGACGTGACGCTGGCCGTTGACGAAAGCGCAGCCTGCGTCGACCCGGCCTGCTCGATCGCCGGATGCTCCGCGGAGACGACCCGATGACCGTCACAGTAACCGACGCCCGCCGAGCGGTCCTGCACCGCCGAGTACGATTCATCGTCGCCTTCACGATCACCTACAACGTGATCGAAGCGGTCGTGGCAATCTGGGCCGGCACGCTGGCATCCTCCGCTGCACTGATCGGGTTTGGTCTCGATTCCATCGTGGAAGTGCTCTCGGCTCTAGCCATAGCGTGGCAGTTCACCCGCAAGGACCCGGAGCGTTGGGAAAAAGCGACCGTGCGCGCGATCGGGATCGCGTTCTTCGCCCTAGCCGCGTACGTCATCACCGACTCCGTTCTCTCGCTCACCGGGGCTCAGGACGTCGACCACAGCCCGCTCGGTATCGGCATTGCGACCCTCAGCTTGCTGGTCATGCCCCTGCTGGCCTGGTTCGAGTTCCGAACCGGCCGCGAACTCGGCTCCAAGAGCGTCATGGCCGACGCCAAGCAACTCGTGCTGTGCATCTACCTCTCCGGCACCGTTCTTATCGGTCTGCTGCTCAACAGCCTGTTCGGATGGGAGTGGGCCGATTCCATCGCGGCCCTCGTCGTTGCTGTTCTCGCGATCCGGGAAGGTTTCGAAGCGTGGCGCGGTGACGTCGAGTCACCATTCGAAGTTCTCAGCGAAATGGTTGAGGATGACGATGACAACGACGAGCAACACGAAAACAGCGTCAGCGACCGACGCAGCTAGGCCATTTTCGGCCCAGAGAGAAAGCACCGGCCCCGTGAAGACCATCACCAAGATCAACATCAGCGTTGCCGCCGCCGTCCTCCTGGCTGCGGCAGTGCCTAGGCACGGTGTTCTCTGAGGAGTTCGAGCACCATCAGTTCTGTGTGCGCGACCTCAACGTCATCGAGACATCAGCCGCCGGTTAGTGCCCCTCCCGCACTGAATTTGCACCGCGTGAAGATGCCGTGCGGGACGGTGGGCGCTGTCGCGTTCCCATGCCCCGCGGCCCTATGATGTCCGACCTGCCTAGGTGCGCACAATCAGGTACGGGCTCCGCACTATGTAAAGAATTATTGACTCGTCGGGCTCGCGCCGCTATTCTCAAAGTCAAAGATTATTGACACGAATGGCGGTTGGCAGCATGAGCTTCCAAGAGAAAAGCACTCTGGCGATGACGGGGATCCTGCTCGCGGTCTTCGGATGCTATTTCGCCCTCGTGCTCGGCGAGGTCTCCCGCTCACCGCTCCGTGATGTCACCTACAAGGGCCTGATGGTCCCCGTGGTCGTTGCTCTGGTGGTCCTGACAGCGGTGGCGCACGCGGTGATCGCGGCGACGGCTCCGGCGGACGCCGACGCAAACGACGAGCGAGACCGGAGCATCGGGCTTCGTGGCGGCCGGATCGCGGGGTATGTCCTCGCCGTCGGCTGCGTCTGTGGGCTCACCCTTGCCATGGTGGAGGCAGACACATTCTGGATCGCCCAGGTCCTGCTCGGCGGCCTCGTGCTGGCGGAGTTGACCGAGGGTGTCAGCAAGTTGGTCCTCTACCGGCGCAGCGCCTGATGACGAAACCGACGCGCGTGTCCAATAGGATCGCGGACCTCCGGGCCCGGGCGGGAGAGATGAGCCAACGCGAGCTGGCCACCCGTATCGGCGTGACCAGGCAGACGGTCAATGCCATCGAGCTGGAGAAGTACTCCCCTTCCCTCGAGGTCGCCTTCAAGATCGCCCGGGTTTTCGATGTGGGGCTGGAGGATGTCTTCCATTACCCCAGCGGCGCGGCCGCCGCGCTGCCGCCCGCCGGCGGAGTTTCTTGACTCCTTCTCAGTGAGATCCCGGGACAGCGGTCAACCGTCGGCCTGGACGAGGGCAACCGCTGCGACGCCCCATGCTTGCCCTGGTCGACGAGCTCCGCCGCACCCGAGGAACCTGCCGACGGCCGGTCCCGGCCTGCGGCCAGCGCCGTTCAGATTCCACCCTGCGCGCCGGGGCGTCAGCCGGGCGGCGGCTTGGACATCCCGAACTCGTTGACCGGATGTCCCGGAGGCTTCGGTTTGTGCTCTGCCGGGCAGTGCACAATCGCGTTCGGGGTTCGTCTTGCGAGCTGCTCCGGATGTTCCCTCTTGGCCAGGCAATCGACGGCGTGTTGCCCCGACCGACCACGCGGTCGTAGGCTCGCGCTACGTAGGGCCCTCAGGTGTCCGCGAATCGAGGGGTGGTCGACATGGAATTCAGTGCTCTTTTTTGGTGGAACTTCTGGGTGGTTGTCCAGGTTCTCGTTGTGGTTGGGGTCGTCGTGGCTCTGGGGCTTTTCATCCGCTGGGGACGGCGCAAGAGCGCCATTCTTGAGGCGGGCCAACCCGCGGAAGGTCACGGGCCCACTGCCGGTAAGTAGCGGACCGGGCGTGGTACTTGGCTTCGGATCGGTGAAAATCGCGGTGGCCATCAACGAATCGCACTGGGCGACATCGCTTTTCTTCAACAGCGACGATGGTACGTTCATCCTCTTCGTGAAGAAGGCGATCCGTCAGGCCGAGGGGGTCGGCGCCGGAGACCCGGTCACGATCGTGTTGAAGCTCCTGCTCTGAGCTCAGCCGCAGACCGGGCCCGGACGGGCCGATGGCCGGCCACAGACATCCGTCGACGACCGGTCAGGTTCCATTGCTGCATCCCCGGCATACACACGAACGACCGGCCTGTCGCGAGGATCGAGCCCGTTTTTCGGCCACTGCGGCTGGGACACAAGACACTTTCACCGCACGGAAGCGGGGTCTACAGTCACGCGCAGCAGGTCCGATTCTTATGAAGCGACCAGGGAGAGCGGGAACACTCGACGAAAGGCGGCCAACGAATTGGAGATCAGCGGCAACTATCCGGGAGCGAGCAGGCGGACGCCGCGCTTGCAGCCCCGATGGTTCATCGTACTTTTCTGGAAGGCGCACCGGGCCCTGGTCCGGGTCACCGGGGGGCGCCGCGGCCTGTGGCGGCCGCGCGACAAGACCTGGGGCGCACTGAGGCTGACTACGATCGGGCGTCGTAGCGGCCAGGAGCGATCCGTGATCGTCGGGTACTACGAGGACGGTCCGAACCTGGTGACCATGGCGATGAACGGCTGGGGCGAAGCGGAGCCCGCATGGTGGCTGAACTTCCAGACGCATCCGAAAGCTTGGGTCCAGCTCTCCGACGGGACCCGCCAGGTCGTCGCCCACGCCGCAACCGGTGCGGAACGGGACCGGCTGTGGGACCGGTGGCGTTCTCTGGACAAGGACCTCGACGGATACGCCCGTCGTCGCCCAACAGAGACGGCCGTGGTGGTCCTCGAGCCGGTGACGTGAGTTGATGGCACCGAACGTGCTGATCGGAAGTCGTGGTCGTCCGACCATCAGTGCTCGCCCCCTCGACTGCTCAAGGATAATTCGGGCTCGTGGAGGCCGTCCAGCCATCGGCGCACGTCGGAGACTCGATAGCGGATCTCCCGTCCAACTCAAATGCCGGACGGACCGCGACCGTCGGTACGCAGGTCATAGATGGCCTGCACCTGCACGCCGAGATACTCGGCGAGTTCGCTTGTCGTCAGTACAGGCTCAAAACCGAGCCCTGTCGACGTTCCCAAACGCCACCCCCAGAGACTCTTAAACTTAGGCGAATCGACGCCGAATCTGCGCCCATGGACGTTCGTGAATGGCATCGCTGGGAAGCCTTTCCCGGGGCACATTCCTGGATCCTGTTGTCGTACAGGCGAGAGTGCGTAAATGATGAACTATGAGCTCCGACCCCCACTCCGCCCCGGTCCCGGATAGTGCCTGGCTGGCTGACGATCTCGCCCGTGAACGCGGCCGGGTGGAGATCTTCAACGCCACCCGCCCCGGCGGCCTGGACGGTTGGACCATGGACCTGCAGCAGTACGAACTGGTGCGCACACACATCCTGGCGGTCCTCGCCACCCCGGACCGCTCCGACGGCACCGTCCTGCTGAAAGACCTGGTGGCATCCACCCAGGACCACCTCGGCGAACACAGCGCCTTTCCCAAAGGTCGACTGCGCAACTACTGCACGTACACCAAGGTCGACCTGGAAGCACGTGGACTCGTCGAACGAGTACCAGGCAGCAGCCCACAACGCGTCCGCCTCGTGAACGCACCCTCCCCATGACCGACCTGACCCTGCCCACGGGAGACGTGAACCTCGCCACCTCCCTCGCACCGTTCCTCATGCTGGCCCGCGACCCCACTGTTCGGCTCTCCCCTGGTCTGTTCGAGCGGGCCACCCTCACTCCTGAGGGGCCGGGGACGATCGCCGTCACCTGGGACCCTGCCCGGCCCGAAGCTGTCGTGCGCACCCACGGCGACGGGGCCGGGTGGCTGCAGCGCCAGGCCCCCGCGATGCTCGGCCTGCTCGACGATGTCACCGGCTTCGCCCCCACGACCGACCCGCTACGAACCCTGTGGCGCCGCCACCAAGGCGACCGGGTCACCGCTTCCGGCACCCTGTGGCACGACCTTGCGTGGTTTATCGTGCAGCAAAGAGTCACCCGCGGCGAAGCCGCAGCCTCATGGTCTCAACTGGTCAACACCCTCGGCTCCCCCGCCCCAGGGTCGGCAGACCTGAATATTCCGCCCTCGCCCGCCGTCATCGGCCGGCTGACCTATGACCGGCTGCATCAGTTCGGCATCGAACGCCAGCGAGCGGAGAACCTCATCGCGGCGGCGCGCTTCGCCTACCGCATGCACCAAGCACCGTGGCCGGACCAGGAAACCACTCTCACTGGCCTGGGGATGGTGCGCGGCGTCGGTCCCTGGACACGGAGTTGCCTGTCGACATTCACCTGGGGATCAGCGGACACCGTCATCACGGGCGATGCCGGGATCCCGTCCCTGGTCACCTGGCTCCTCGCCGGCGAACGGCGCGGCGACGACGAGCGGATGCTTCAGCTGCTGGAGCCATACCGTCCCCACCGTTACCGCGTCATCCGCCTCGCTTTCGCCAGCGGCAGCAGACCGCCCCGCCGAGCACCGCGTACCCCCGTCAACCCCATCCGTAGCCGCTAGCGCGTCAGACCGACCGGTCGGTTTTCATATAGAAAAATTGCATGGATTGTCGGTCACTTTTCCTCAACGCCGCTGCGCGAGTGTCAAAGGGCGGACTGATCCACCATTTTCCTTCGCGCGCGGCTCTTGTCCAGGGCTTGGCCATCGGGCCGTTGCAGGAAGCCGTCTCTCGGTGGGAGGCAATGGTTCAGAAGGAAACGGGTTTCTCGACTCCATTCGATCACCCCCACACCGACCTGTTGTCGAGGGCGAACTGACGGAGGGTGATGGCCGGTTGTCCGGTCAGCTTGCGGATCGAGTGGTTCGGGAACGCGGAGATGTTCAGCCGCACCACGCGGTGGATCATCTTCTGCACCGCGATGTAATCCTCGGGGAGGTTCTCCGCAGCCAGCTGAGCGAGGTACTGGTCTTCGCTGGGCCTGGCGTACCTGATCGGTCGGCCGAGCACGTCGGTCAGGATCGTGGCGACCTCTCGGTAGGTGAGGCTCTGCTCGCCGGAGAGGGTGTACTTCTTTCCGACGTGGCCGGGCTGGGACAGGGTCGTGGCGGCGACCTGCCCGACGTCGCGCGCATCGATGAAAGCGGTTCTCGACCGTCCCGCGGGAACGAAGATCTCACCGCGTTCCCGGATCGGGCCGGCATAGGTGGTGGCGAGGTTCTGCATGAAAAAGTTCGGGCGCAGAAACGTGTACGGGCTCCGAGTCTCCCGCAGGTACTGCTCAACCGCGTGGTGGGGTGTCTTGCGGTTGGCTTGCACGCCCTGCAGGGACAGGAAGGCGATCTGCCGAATCCCGCGTCGGTTGGCCGCGTCGATCACCGGGAACAATGTCCGCTGCACGTCGGCGATCGCCGGCGGTCGCATCAAGAAGAGGCGGTCCGCTCCCTCCAAAACGTCGTCCAGCTGCGCGGGGTCGGCGTCGAAAGAGAATTGCCGGGTTACTGCCGGGTGTGGGATCCGGGCGGAATCGGATTGATCGCGGATGCCGGCGATCACGGGTTGCCCGAGCCGGAGCAGATGTTCCATCACGGCCGAGCCGACCGTTCCGGTCGCCCCGGTCACGAAGACCGCACCCATCAGGAGCCGCCTTTCACCTGCGCGAGCAGCCCGGCAAGGTCGGTCAGTGCCTCGTCCGTCAGCGTGTCAAACCAGGGCGCGCAGCGTTGAATAGCAACGCTCTCGAACGTCTCGATCTGGGCTCGCGCAGAGGTGGTGAGCCGAAGGAGCCGCACCCGCCCATCCTGGTCGGAAGCGAACTGCTCCACCATGTCATGCTCACGAAGCTGGTCCAGGAGTTGCGTGACGGCACCTGGGGTGACCTGCAACAGTGCGGCGAGCTGACCCGGTGTTACAGAGTCCGGCGCGTGAGCGAGGAAGAAGAGGACATCCAGCTGGGTGCGAGTAAGGACCGTGCTGCCGAACGGAGTTGACCGCGGGTTCGCCAGCGACCGTGACAACCGAATGACCGCCGCCAACACCTCCCCGACCTGACTCGACCGGTGAGATGTGAGCACGGGCGCGGATTGTGTCATGCGCTGATGAACGGCATCTGCCCGATGAAGGTGCGGTCTTCCGCTTGGGTGAGGATGAAGTCTGCGAGATCATCTCGACTGATCTGGGTGCTGGCATCAACACCCACCCAGCCCACCCGGCATGTGCCGGTGCCAGCTTTCTCGGTCAGCCGCGGACCGCGGACGACCGTCCACTCCAGCCCGGACGCCGTGAGCACCCGAAGGTGCTGCTCTGCGTCGGCGAGGACATGCCCGGACAGGGTCTTCAGCAAGAACCTGATGATGCGATCGGCGGGACCAGGTCGGTCTGATGGAGCGGATAGACCGCCGCCGGACAGGGTGACGATCCGCTTCACGTCGTGCCGCCCCATGGCATCCACGATGAGTTGGGTGCCCTCGGCCTGCAGCGTCGGCGGCGAACCTTTCACCTGCCCGAACAGGCTGAGCACGACGTTTGAGCCCGCCACCGTCTGATCCACAGCAGCCGAATCCAACACGTCACCGCGAATAACCGTCAGAGCCGGCGACGTCGTTGCAAGCCTGGCCGGATCACGCACCAGAGCCCGCACCTCAAATCCCGCGGCAAGAGCACGTGTCAGCACGCGACGCCCGGTCCTGCCGGTTGCACCGAACAAAGCAATCACTGTCATGCCATTTAGTTTAGTTGCTAAACGTTATGACCGGGTACTACGCCTACGAAGTGGTACGACCAAGCCCGACGTTTGACGGCGTGAGTTCCCCGAGCACCGTGAGTACCTGCACGTATCCCAGTCGGTCCACACCAAATGGAAACAGCTTGTCCATGCCACATTGGCTGATGGAGCCGGGAAGGAGACAGCAGGGTCAGTCTGATCTGGCGGTGGAACTCAGGGGCACCACGACCGTGAAGCGGGCTCCCCGTCCCGTCCCTGCCGATGAGACCGTCACGTCCCCGCCGTGCGCACGCGCGACCTCACGGGCGATCGTGAGACCAATCCCCGATCCGGCGGAGCGGCGAGCCTGTCCTGGTACCCGGTAAAAACGCTCGAAGACACGCTCCGTGTCTTCCTCGGCCAGGCCCACTCCCGTATCGACCACGACAACCTCACCACGACCCCCGGAGCCCTGCGCAGTGATCGTGACGGCACCGCCCGCCGGGGTGGCAAGCAAGGCGTTGCCGAAAAGGTTGGTCAGAACCTGGGTGATCCGGTCCTGGTCCACGTGCACGGGCAGTGGCGTGTCAACGTTCAGTGTCAACGCCACGCCCGCATCGTCGAATTGCGGTGCGAGCCGGGTGGCCGTGCGGCGAGCAAGATCGGCAAGGTCCGCATCGACTGGATGCAGGTCGAGCCGCTGTTCCTGAGCGCGCGACAGGCTGGACAGGTCATCGGAGAGGCGGTGCAAGCGGCGCAGCTCGTCACTGAGGGAAGCGAACGTGTCGGGGCCGGCGGGGAACACGCCATCGATCAGCCCCTCGACGTAGCCGTCCAGGACGGTCAGGGGGGTTCGCATCTCATGCGCGACCTCACCGAGCAGCCGGGTTCGCCGGGCCTCCGTATCGGCCAGGGCCGCAGCCAGCGTGTTGACGTCGGTGGCCAGCGCGGCCAGTTCCGGCTCGGAGGGGACGGGAACCCTGCCCCCATACTTTCCGGCGGCGATCAGCGTCGTCGCGGCCCGCACCGCGTTGAGGGGGCGAAGTAGGCGCCCCGTGACTGCCGCGGCCACAAAACCTGCGGCGATCACGCTGGCCAGCACCCCGACTATCAGCGCGGTCGTGAGAGCGGACAGGAAGGCGGAGCGCACGCTGGTCGCGTCCATCGCCCCCATCGACATGCCGGTGCCGTCACTGTCCATCATCATGCCCAGCCGGTCTTCGAATAGTCGAGGAGCAAGCAGAGAGATGGTCAGATAGGCCACCAGCCCGCCGACCACGGCAATAGCGGCATAGGAGATGAACAGGCGCAGCGAGAGGCGCATCTTCATCGGGGCCCAGCCACGAACTTGTAGCCCACGCCCCGCACGGTGGCGATCAAGTGTGGATCGCCGGCATCGTCGCCGAGTCGCGCGCGCAAACTGCGGATGTGGACATCGACGACGCGCTCGTCGCCGTAAAAATCGTAGCCCCAGACTTTTTCAAGCAGTTGTGCCCGGGAAAACACTCGCCCGGGCTCGGTGGCGAGTGCGGCGAGAAGGTCAAACTCCAGGCTCGACAGCCCCACTAAGGCTCCATTGACCTCGACCTCTCGGTGGGCCGGCTTGATGGACAACCCGTCGAAACGAAGCAGGGCATCTCCATCGGTCCGGTCCCCTCGATTGTCACGACGCAGCATCGCCTTCACTCGGGCCGTCACCTCGCGCGGGCTGAACGGCTTGGTCACATAATCATCCGCACCCACACCGAGCCCCACGAGCTTGTCGACCTCCTCCGCCCTGGCCGTGACGAGGATCACGTACGCGTCGCTGAACCCGCGCAACTGACGAAGCACCTCCAGCCCGTCGATCCCCGGCAGCATCACATCCAGGAGCACGAGAACGGGAGGGTCTTTGCGGAGTCTCGCAAGCGCCTCGGTGCCGTCCGCAGCCTCCGCGACCTCATACCCTTCCGCTTCCAGGTAGCCACGCAGGACGGTCCTGATCTGTGCCTCGTCATCGACTACCAGGACTTTCTGCATCGCTCACCTCTTTCCCCTGATTATCGCTGCCGACAGGCACTGTCTCCGCATTGCGCCCAGAAACTCGGCGAGAGCCCCCCCGCAGGCCCTACCTTTCGAGGACCTTCAACCGCTCTCGATATTCCGTTTCATTCAATTCACCCTTCGCGAAGCGATCATCGAGAATTTGACGCGCCTGACTGCGCTCGCCTTCCCCTCGGCCTGCCGGAAAACCTCCGCGCGACACACTGCGATCCGTTCCACCAGCGAAAATCCGCACAATCCAGACAACGAGGAGGATGACTGCGACGAGCATGAGCAGCCCTACCGGCCACCCCCACGCCATGTTGTAACCGTTTCCCCACATCATTTCTTCTGCTCCTTCAGTTCTTGTTCACTTTTGGACATTGAGGCAATCCGTGGCGGTCAGGTCGTCGCCATTCCAGGGCCCATTCCAGACCCCATTCCTGAACCCGTTCCGGCTCCCGAGTGCATGCCCATTCCCGAACCTATGCCCATCCCCTCACCTGGGGTGTGGGTCGCGTCCAGCATCGTGTCGATGCGGCTCTTCATCTGTTCCGCGGCTGCCGCCCTGTCATCAGAGGACAGAGTGCTGTCGGAGTCGAGATTGGTCCTGAGCTCCGAGACCATCGCGTCCTTGAGTTCAGAAACCGATTTGCCCTGAGCTTCGGTGACATCCGCGAGGGACTCACCCGACTGCAGCCGCTCCTGCAGCTCCGTCTGGCTCAGACCGAGGTAACTAGCGACTGCGATCATGGGCGAACTCTGTCCGAATCCCATGCCGGCCATGTGACCGGTCTCGTGGTCGCCAACTGTTGACGCGGTCGTCGATGACGCCTGGGGAATCGTCTCATCACCGGTTGAGGCCTGCGCGGCGGTAACACCACCAGTGACAAGCGCCCCGACAAGCCCGAGTCCTGCAATACCAGCGGTCATGTTCTTCCGATTCAATTTCATCAGTCTCAACACCCTTCACGTTCAGCCACCAAGTTGGTGTCTACACACCAGCATGCAGACCGCGCATGAAGCTCCAGCCTCCGAGAGTGTGAAGGTTTGATGAAACGCCCTGACCTGGCTCCAACTGCTCCGCCCAGCCCCCTGCCGAACTGGTGAATCCTGCGGCCGTGCACCTGGCTACCGACCTCAACTCACGGAGCTCGAGATCAAGCAAGATGAGCCATTCACGGGCCGAGAGCACACTAGGGCATCCCCGACCACCCCAACCGGGTCGTGCATGTCATCGACGAGCGGCCAGATCCGTCGGGCGCGGCCGAACAAACGTCACATAAACGTTGTGCGCTTGCCGCCTCAGTGGGTTCAGGAATTCTTGACTCGCCGACCTGCACCAATACCAACGAAATTTCGTTTACTTGAGGAACATCAGCAGGCGCCGCTCAACAACAAACAGTGCGTTTTGGCCGAGAACGCCCAAGTTTTCGGGGCCACCCACGATCCTCGCCAGATCCCCCCAGGCGGCGAACTCCCGGAACGTCAGGCTGGCGGATGCTGCGCGGCCCCATGCGAAACAGCCAACGCAGGATCCGACAGGAGGTCCTGGCGGCCATAACCCAATCAATAAACGGTGCATGTACGTGGGGACCATGGAGTCGGGCCTAAGCCGCGAAGACAAGAGTCCCTGTTCAGTGGGTGTTTCCCTGTCGGGCCGAGAGACTTGAACCCACATCCAAGTACAAAACGATTCGAATCTCGAAACGCATGCGAATTTGAAAGTGCCGATCAACGCATATTTTAATGTAGGGCGGCCGGGACTTGAACCCGGGACCGACGGATTATGAGTCCGCTGCTCTAACCAGCTGAGCTACCGCCCCAAACGCGCATCTGGTAGATGCGCAGAACAACTGTCGGTGATCGAGGAGATCACCGGGTCCCACGATACAGGCCCGCGAATGGCTCGACTGCGCAGCTACTCCCCCGACTGCGCGGCAGCCTCTGATGCCACAGCGTCGATCGTCGGCTCACCGCGATACAGCGACTCAAAGGTACTCAGAGTGCGGTTGATGTCGTGCGCACCAATAAGGCGAAGTGACTCGCGTTTGAGGGCGTCCAGGTCGTCCGGTGCGGCAGTCAACACGGTCGTCAGCTTGTCCGCGAGATCCTGGGCATTACCGGGTTCAAACAGGTAACCGTTCTGGCCGTCGTGCACAAGATGCGGCAGAGCCATGGCGTTGGCCGCCACGATTGGCAGGCCCGAGGCCATTGCCTCCATGGTCGCGATGCTCTGCAGTTCCGCGATCGATGGCATCGCGAAAACAGTTGAGCGGGTGTAGGCGGTCGCCAGCTCGGCATCCGTCACATAACCGGTGAACGTGACCCGACCGCTCAGCCCCAGGGTCTGCGACAGGTTCTCCAGGTTGCGCTTCTGGTCCCCGCCGCCCACGATCTCGACCTTGACGTTCAGATCGGCTGCAAGCAGAGCAATGGCATGAAGCAGCACATCGATCTGTTTCTCGCCGGTCACGCGGCCGACAAAAAGGATGCGATTCTCGGAGCGGGGCGCGAAGCTCGGCACATAGTTGTGAGCATTGATGCCGCAGGAGATGGCCAGCACGCCCTCGAGACCGGTGTAACGCTCGAGGAACTGCGCGGCGCGCAGGGTCGGCGTCGTCACGGCCTCGGCCCGGCCGAAGGTGCGCCGAGCCGCACGCCATGCGCCCTTGATGATCCGATCGTGCAACCCCTTGGGCACCAGGGTGAACTCGAGCATGTTCTCCGGCATGAAATGGTTCGTGCCGATGATACGGATTCCCCGCTTCGCCGCCTCGATCGTTACGGCACGGCCCACCATGATGTGAGACTGGAAGTGCACGACATCCGGCTTGAAGGTGTCGAGGATGCGGCGGGTCTCCCGCGGGATGAACCACGGCAGCGCGTAACGCAGCCAATCGTGCGGGTACCAGCGCCAGCTCTGCAGACGGTGCACGACCATCGGCTGGCCCTCGTGGACCTCGGTCCAGGTGCCGAACTTGCGCGATGCGGCCGGCGCCATGATCTGTACCTCGTGACCGCGGGCCACCATCCCGGCCGCTAGACGCTCAGCGAAGCGCGCCGCACCGTTCACGTCCGGGGCGAAGGTGTCCGCCGCGATCAGGATCCGGAGCGGCTTCTTGGACACCGGCGCACTGAGGGTCGACTCGCTCGGCAAATCGGTCGAATCTGACAAAAGACACTGTCCCAACGTATGTGAGCCGGAGTTCGTCATCCGGCAGGTATTCATGTTTTCGACGGCGCGTACGCTGACGAGGTCTTCTAGCACCTTATTCTAAACCGTTCCCACAAACCCCATTGCGGCAACGGCGCGCCAGCCCCGATGCCAGTTGGGGCGGTCAGGTGATTGGTCAGTCGGTGGTGAGCGGGTGGTATCGGGCCAGCAAGAACACCCCGACGATCGCGATGACACCGGCCACGATGAAGGCGATGGCAGCCCAGGCCGGAGCCTGTTCCACCTCGCCCAGAACGATGATGCCGATCCCGACGGCGATCAGCGGATCAATAACGGTGAGCCCGGCGATCACCAGGTCGGGCGGGCCGGACGAGTAGGCATTCTGCACAAAGTAGGCACCGAGAGCCGCAGCCAACAGCAAACCCAGCACGCAGATCAGGGTCAGCCACTCGAAATTGCCGTTCTGGGTACGGTTGATGACGACCTTCGCCAGGGTCGCGACGAAGCCGTAGAGCACGCCGGCGCCGACGATGTAGAACATGGCTTTGAACCGGCTGCGCAGGAAGACGAAGGCGGCCGCGAAGAGCAGCAGAACGACGCCCAGCACGATCAGGATGGTGATCAGTTTTCGGTCGGTGACGGGCTTGTCCACGGCGGTGAAAGCGGCCACGGTGACGAAGAGGCCGACCCCGCCGACGCACATGGCGATTGCGATCTTCGATGCCCGGTTGACCGGGACCCGCGTGATCCGAGCGTTGAGAATCGATGTGATCACCAGAGCCACGGCACCGAGTGGCTGAACCATGATGATGGGGGCGAAGGCCAGGCTGGAGAGCTGGAACACGATCGCCAGGCCCAGCATGAGCGTGCCGAACACCCAGGATGGCCGGGCCAGCAACAGCATGAGCTGACGCGGATTGAGCCCGCCGGTGACCTCCACGGTATTCGCTTCGACTTTGGTCACCCCGCGGTGCTGGAATTGAGCGCCCAGCGACAGGAAGACCGCGCCCACCAGAGCAAGTGGAATCCCGATGGCCTGACGCGGGTTGATGGCGATTTCCGTTGCCAGGTCGGTCAGGTCAGGGGTCACCCAACGACCCTATCGAGAACCAGCCCGATATCCTTGGTGAATGGCCGTTCGTTCGATAGTTATTTCAGGAGATCCCGTTCTCCACTCCCCCGCTCTTCCCGTCGTGGATTTCGACGATGACCTGCGAGAACTCGTGCAGGACATGTACGAAACGATGGACACCGCGCCTGGCGTCGGCTTGGCGGCGACGCAGGTGGGTGTGCCGCTTCGGCTGTTCACCTACAACTTCCTCGACGACGACGACCACCTGTGGCGCGGCGTTGCGATCAACCCCGAACTGTGGATCACCCCGGTTCCCGCGGGTGAGGCCGACGAGGACGAGGACGTCGAGGGCTGCCTGTCCTACCCGGGCGAGCGCTTCCCGCTCCTGCGCTCACCGTCCGCGATCCTGCGTGCAGTGGACCTCGAGCAGAAGCCATTCGAGATCCACGCCGAAGACTGGCTCGCGCGCATCTTCCAGCACGAGTACGACCACCTGGACGGCACCCTGTACGTGGACCGGCTGGAGCACTTCTATGCGAAGATCGCCACCAAGATCACCCGCAAGCGGGGCTGGGGCGTTCCCGGACTCGGCTGGATGCCCGGCGTCGACAACCTCGAAGACTGATCACCAGGGTCACCAGGTCAGCCGCGGGCGAGATCGACGCCGTGGATGCCGTTGTGAAAGCGCAATGACGGGAAGATCGCCGAGACCGTGAAGCCCACGCCGGGCACGGTCCCCGCGTTGAAGATGCCCCCGAACATCTCGGTGCGCTCGCGCATCTGAGTGATGCCTGCCCCGGAGATGCTGCCACTGAGCGCTTTGAGGTCGTCGTCGATCGTGTACGCGGTGCGGGCGGCGAAATCCGCGGCGTCGGCGCTGTTGCGGCGGGCGGCCGCACGGATGCCGTCATCGGCCACCAGCAGCGTCAGCCCGTCCTGGGTCCAGGTGAACGTGACCCGGGCCTCCGTGCCCACCCCGCCATGGGTGAGCGAGTTGGCCAACGCATTCTGCAGAATGCGGAAGATCGCCAATTCGGCGCCTGGTTTGAGCGGAAACCGTTCACCGGTCTCGGTGAAGTCCACAGTCACGCCGGCATCGCGCATCACCCGGAACAGGTCGCGCGCCGATTGCAGGCCCGGCTGCGGTGTGGCACCGGATTCGCCCTCGCGCACGATCGTCAGCACGCGGCGCATGTCCGCCAGGGCGACCCGGCCGTCCTCGACCATCGCCGTCGCCACGCGAACGGCGCTGGACGGGTCGCTCTCGGCCGTATACCGGGCACCCTCGGCACGGGTGACCAGGCGGGCCACGGAGAGTACGGCGACATCCTGCAACTCCCGGATGATGCCAAGCCGGCCCTGCTGCTCGGCGAGGGACAGTTGAAGGTCGATGCGCATCCGCTCTGCCGCGGTGCGGTCGAAGACCACGCGCCGGGCCCGGAACATGGTGACCAGCCAGAGGGCCAGCAATACCAGGACGAGGGCGATCAGAACGTTGCTCAGATTAAGCCAGGACTCCACGGATGCCGCCTTTGCTGCTGCCACGTCGCACGGGAATGAACGGGATACAAAAAAGGCCACCAGGGGTGGAGCCCTTGGTGGCCTTTCGCTCCCCGACTTGGACTCGAACCAAGAACCTGCGCATTAACAGTGCGCTGCTCTGCCAATTGAGCTATCGAGGAATGCTGCGTTTACAACTCTGCTACTTTATCAAAAGTTGGCGATCTGCCAAATCGAGGCCGGTCGTCAGTAGCCGAGTCGGGGGTCGACGACCCCGACGAACCGCCCGTCTTCAAGGAAAGCACCCACATTGAGTCGAATCCGCTCGGCCAGAAGCGGTGCGGTCATCTCGGGCGTGTCGGCCGAATGCGGCGTGATCAGGCACCTCGGCTCGGTCCACAGCGGATGTCCCGGCGGCAGCGGCTCCGGATCGGTTACGTCGAGTGCCGCCGCCGCGATCATCCCCTCAGCGAGGGCGGCCACCAGAGCGTTGGTGTCGACGAGTGGGCCGCGCGCGATGTTCACGAGCACCGCGTCGGGGCGCATCAACTCGAGCTCGACCTGGCCGATCAGGTGCCGGGTGCCGCCCGTCAGCGCGGCCGCGATCACAACCACGTCGCTCGTTCGGAGCACGCGCGGCAGGTCCGCAGTCTCCACCGTGAGTTCGGCGCCTGGCACCGGTTCGCTGCTGCGCCGAACGACTGTCACGTGGGTGCCGAAAGGCGCGAGCAGCCGGATCAGTTCACGGGCGATCCCTCCGGCGCCGATGACGGTCACGTTCAGACCGTAGAGCGAGCGGCCCTCCGAACGGGTGCTCCACGTGGAGGCTCGCGCACGCTTGGGCAGCACACGCAGCAGAGCCAGGGTCAGGGCGAGGGCATGCTCGGCCACGGGCTGCGCATAAGCTCCCTTCGCGCTCGTCCAGAGCAGGTCGGTGCGGTCCATTCCGCCCAGCACCTCACTGAAGGCGTCGACGCCGGCCCACGGCAGCTGGACCCAGCCGATGCCCGGATGCTTCTCCAGGGTGGCCCGCAGTTCCTCGGCCCGGCCATAGTCCAGCCAGATCAACCCGCGGGTGTCGCCGGAGAGCTCGGCGAGGGTTCCACCGGCATCATGCACGGCACGAGCGAAGGCGTCGCCGGGCCGAGGGAGGATCGTGATCGGGCCCGGGGCCGGCCGGCGCCCCGCCGGCAGCGCCGAAACCTCGTCCGAAAGCACGGCCTGGTGCTGCACGGGCTCAGTTCTCGCTGACATGTTCACCGGGCTCGCTCTCATAGTCGTACTCGTCGTCGTCGTCGCTCTCGTCCTCGTCGCTCGCCGGGTCTCCCAGAAGCGCTGCGGCCAGGCCGGCCACATACGGATGCCGCGGGTCGTCGAACACCTCGTCGATCGTGCCCAGCCCCACCAGGATTCCCTGGTGCAGCACGGCGATGCGGTCAGCCACCCGGCGCAGGACGTTGAGATCGGAGCTGATCACCAGCGCCGAAAAGGCCCGCTCCCGCTGCAACTCGCCGAGCAGGTCGACGACGGCGTCCCGCACGGTGGCATCGACGCCGGCCGTGGGCTCGTCCGCGATCAGCAGCGCCGGACCGAACACGAGCGCCCGTGCCAGGGCCACCCTCTGGCGCTGCCCGTTGCTGAGCTCATAGGGGAACTTGGTGAGCACCGTCAACGGCAGGCGCACCGAGTCGACCATGGTGGCCACCAGGGTCTCCAGCTCAGCCCGGTCGTACCGTCGGTCCCGGTCGAGAACAGGTTCGGCCACGATCTCCGCCACCGTCAGGGTCGACGGCAGCGTGGCCGCGGCGTCCTGAGCCAGATGCCCGACCCCGAACGTGAGCCGGGACAGTTTGCGCCGACGGATGCCGCGCATCCGGTACCCCTGCACCGTCGCCTCTCCCCCGGTGATCTGAGGCCGCACATCCCCGCCGCCGCGCCCCGTGAACGCGGCCCCGGACAGCACCCGGGCCAGCGTGCTCTTACCCGAGCCGCTCTGGCCGAGCAGACCGAGAACCTCACCGGGTTCGAGTCGCAGGGTGAGGCCGTGAACTGCCACGAACGCGCCACTGGCACCGTGGGGCGGGTATTCGATCGTCAGGTCGCTCGTGGAGAAAGCAGGTATCGGTGCGGCGCCGCGGGTCATGATGTCTATCCTGCCGCACGCAACCGGCGAAGCCCCTCCCGACGCAGGGCCTGCTCGGCCGGGTCCGGAACGGGCAGGGATGCGAGGAGCCGCTGGGTATACGGATCCTGGGGCGCGCCGAGCACCTCGGCGCTCGTGCCCTCCTCGACCAGTTTGCCGCGGTAGAGCACCGCGATCCGGTCCGCCACGAGGTCCACGACGGCCAGGTCGTGGCTGATGAACAGCGCTGCGAAGCCGAATTCACGCTGGAGTTCCGCGAAGAGCTCCAGCACCCGCGCCTGCACGGAGACGTCCAGTGCGCTGGTGGGCTCGTCGGCGATGAGCAGGGGCGGTTCCAGGGCGAGCGCCCTGGCCAGGCTGGCCCGCTGACGCTGGCCGCCGCTGAGCTCGTGCGGGTAGCGGTCGCCGTAGGCGCGCGGCAACTGCACGGCCTCGAGGAGTTCGTCGACGCGCTTGCGGGCGGCGACGGCGTTCTTCGCCCGGCCGTGCACGACGAGGGGCTCGGCGACGCAGTCGGCAATGGTCAGCAGCGGGTTGAAGCTCGACGCCGGGTCCTGGAACACGAAGCCGATATCACTGCGGTACTTCTTGAACGCGCGTTCTTTGAAGCCGTTCATCTCGTGGCCGAGGACGGTGAGGGATCCCCCCGTCACGCGGGTCAGACCAGCGATGGCCCGGCCGATCGTGGTCTTGCCGGACCCGCTCTCCCCGACCAGGCCGAGCACCTCCCCGGGACGGATCAGGAAGCTCACCTCGTCAACGGCTGTGAAACCGGCCCGGCCGAGCCGGCCGGGGTATTCGACCCAGAGCCGGTCGGCGACGACGACGGGGGCCTGCTGCTCCCAGTCACGCGTGCGGGCGCTCGCCCGGGCAGCGGCGTGAACGACGCCCTGGCCGACGTGCGGCACGGCCGCGAGCAGCTTCTTCGTGTAGTCGTTCTGCGGGGAACTGAAGAGCGTCTGAACCTCCGCCTCCTCGACGACCTTGCCCTGGTACATCACGGCGACCCGGTCGGCGAGATCGGCAACCACGCCCATGTTGTGCGTGATGAGCACAATGGCCGCACCGAATTCGTCCCGGCACCGGCGCAGCAGGTCGAGGATTTCGGCCTGCACGGTCACGTCGAGGGCCGTGGTCGGCTCGTCAGCGACGATCAATCCGGGGTCGAGCACGAGGGCCATGGCGATCACAACGCGCTGCTTCTGACCACCGGAGAACTGGTGCGGGTAGTAGTCGACACGAGTCTGCGGGTCGGGGATGCCGACCCGGCCGAGGATCTCGATGGCTTTCGCACGCGCCTCCCGGCGCCCGACCTGGCCGTGCGCGCGAATTCCCTCCATGATCTGCCAGCCCACGGTGTACACGGGGTTCAGAGCGGTCGACGGTTCCTGGAAGACCATGGACACGTCCGAGCCGCGCACCTGACGCAGTTGCTTGGTGCTCAGCGAGATGATGTCGCTCTCGCTCGAGCCGTCCTTGCTGCTGAGGATGACGGCGCCCGACGCGGTCGCCGTCTCCGGCAACAGCCCCAGGATGGTCTTGGCGGTCACGGTTTTGCCGCTGCCGCTCTCACCGACGATGGCGAGCACCTCTCCGGGGGCAACCCGGAGGGTCACACCGTCGACGGCGCGCACGGCCCCCGCGTCGGTGGCGAAGGAGATGCCGAGGTCGGTGATGGTGAGTACGTCGGTCATGATCCGGCCTCGAGTCCGTCGGAGGGATGGGTGGCGGCGCCTTCGAGGCCGTTGAGGCCGCCGGGGCCTGCCGCCAGGGTGCCGCCGGGTACGACCGAGGTCTGGGCGACGACGCCGGCCGCCTGGGCGACGGCGCGGCGACCGCGCAGCCGCGGGTCGGCCAGGTCGTTGAGGCTCTCGCCCACGAGCGTGATGCCGAGCACCACGAGAACGATGGCCAGGCCCGGGAACAGAGCCGTCCACCAGATTCCGCTGGTCACGTCCGAGAGCGCCCTGTTCAGATCGAAGCCCCACTCGGAGGCGGCGGTCGGTTCGATGCCGAAGCCGAGGAAGCCCAGACCGGCGAGGGTCAGGATCGCCTCCGACGCGTTCAGGGTGAAGATCAGCGGAAGGGTGCGGGTGGCGTTGCGCAGCACGTGGCGGAACATGATGCGGGTGTTGCTGGCGCCCAGCACGCGCGCGGATTCCACATAGGCCTCGGCCTTGATGCGCACCGTCTCGGCCCGGATCACCCGGAAGTACTGCGGAATGAACACCACGGTGATGGAGATGGCCGCCGCGAAGACGCCGCCGATCAGGTTCGACTTTCCGCCGGAGATGACGATCGACATCACGATGGCGAGCAGGAGGGACGGGAACGCGTAGACGGCGTCGGAGACGACCACCATGATGCGGTCGAACCAGCCGCCGAAGTAGCCCGAGACCAGTCCGAGGAACACTCCGGCGAAGATCGACAGCACCACGGCGACGATGATCACGAACAGGGCGGTCTGGGCACCCCACAGCACGCGGGAGAGCACGTCGTAGCCGCTCACGGTGGTACCGAGCGGATGCGATCCGCCGGGTGGCTGCTGGGCCCCGAAGGCGCCGTCGGCGTCGCGCAGCTGGCTGTACCCGTAGGGGGCCAGCACGGGGGCGAAGATGGCCGTGAGCACGAACAGGGTGGTGATGATCAGCCCGGCGATCAGCATCCCGCGCTGAAGTCCCATGCTCTGCCGGAGCTGGTGCACGACCGGGACGCGGGACCACAGGCTGCGCTTGGGCGTGGTCGCGACGGATGTGAGGTCGCTCATCTCAGTACCTCACCCTCGGGTCGATCAGCGCGGCGATGATATCCACGACGAAGTTGGTCAGGGCGACGATCACCGCGAGCAGCGCGACGATTCCCTGCACGGCGACGAAGTCCCGCGCTTTGAGGAACTCGGAGAGCATGAAGCCCAGGCCCTTCCATTCGAAGGTGGTCTCGGTCAGCACGGCGCCGCCGAGCAGCAGGGCGATTTGCAGACCGATCACGGTGATGATCGGAATCAGCGCCGGACGGTAGGCGTGCTTGCGCACGAGACGGAACTCGCTGACCCCCCGGGAGCGGGCGGCGTCGACGTAGTCGGTGCCGAGAGTGCCGATGACGTTGGTGCGCACGAGGCGGAGGAAAACGCCCGCCGTGAGCAGCCCCAGGGCCAGGGCGGGTAGAACCGCGTGCTCGAGCACGTCGATGAGCACGGCCGGATCGCCGGTCATGATGGCGTCGATCGTGTAGAGGCCGGTCTCATTCGGCAGCAGCTGCATCTGCAGTTCGGCACCGGTGGAGGCTCGGCCGGAGACGGGCAGAACGTCCAGCCAGACCGCGAAGACGAGCTTGAACAGCAGCCCGGAGAAGAACACCGGGGTGGCGTAGCAGAGGATCGCGAAGACGCGCAGGAAGGCGTCCGGGGACTTGTCGCGCCAATACGCGGCGACCATGCCCAGCGGGATCCCGACGATGAACGCGACAAGGAGGGAGTAGAAGACGAGCTCCAGCGTGGCGAGACCGTAGGTCAGCAGGATCTCGGACACCGGACGGTTGGTGCTGATGGTGGTGCCGAAGTTACCCGTGAAGATCTGGCCCAGGTATTCCACGTACTGCACGAAGATGGGCCGGTCATAGCCGGCCGCCGAGATGCGTTCCGCGAGCTGTTCCGGACCGAGTCGGCCGCCGAGGGCGGCCGTGATCGGGTCGCCGGTCGTGCGCATCAGCCAGAACACCATGGAGACCAGGATGAAGATGGTGGGGAAGATCAGCAGGAACCGGATCAGGATGTACCGACCGATCCCGCCGTCCGATGCGGGGCGTTTCTTGCGGCCCGGCGCCCGAGGGGGCGCGGATCGCGTGGTCACAGAGGTCATTCCTGCCTAACGAATGCACTAAGCGGGGGCACCCAGCGCGCACGCTGCTGGATGCCCCCGGCTGTCAGATTAGAGAAACTCTAACGAAGGATGCTCTAACCCTTCGCCAGCGCCGCGTACCGGAACTTGAACGACGCGTCGAGCGTGTCTTCGGTTCCGGTCACATCGGTGCCGGTGACGGCGACCTGGGCACCCTGGAGCAGCGGCACGGTCGACAGCTGCGCGGCGACCTTGTCCTGGATCTCCTCGATGATCGCGGTGCGCTCACCGGGGTCGGTCGTGACGGCCTGCTTGAGGATCAGGGCGTCGACCTCGGGGTCGCTGTAGTGGTTCTTCAGGAAGCCGCCTTCGAGGAAGAACGGGGTCAGGTAGTTGTCGGCGTCGGAGTAGTCCGGGAACCAGCCGAGCTGGTAGACCGGGTAGACATCCGTGGTGCGGTCCTTGGAGTACTGGACCCACTCGGTGGTCTGCAGGTTGACAGTGAAGAGGCCCGATGCTTCCAGCTGGTCCTTCACGAGGGCGTATTCGTCGCCGGACGAGGGTCCGTAGTGGTCGTTGCTGTACTGGAGGTTCAGCTCGACCGGCCCGGTCACCCCGGCGGCGTCGAGGGTGGCCTTCGCCTTGTCGACGTCGGGGGCACCCTCACCGTCGCCGTAGAGGGTCTTGAGGGACTCGGTGGCACCGGTGAGTCCGGCGGGCACGAAGGAGTACACCGGGGTGTAGGTGCCCTTGTAGACCTGCTTGGCGATCTCTTCGCGGTCGACCAGGTCGGCGACGGCCTGGCGCACGGCGAGGGCCTTGGCCGGGTCGGCCTCGGCGGTCTTCGCACCGTAGGGCTGGGTGTCGAAGTTGAAGGTGATGTAGCGGAGCTCGCCGCCGGGGCCGTCGACGACCTTCACCTGGTCGTTTCCACGCAGGTCCTCGATGTCGGTGGCCGACAGGCTGCGGAACGCAACATCGATGTCACCCTGCTGCACTTCGAGCTTCAGGTTGGAGGCGTCGGCGTAATACTTCACGTTGACGACGTCGGTCTTGGCAGCGCCCAGGAGACCCTCGTAGTCCGGGTTGGCCTTGTAGCCGACCAGGTTGTTGAAGTCGTAGCTGGTGATGACGTACTGGCCGGCGAACGCGTTCGCGTCGACGATGTCCTGGTCGGGCGTGAGCTCGGTGGCCGAGAACGAGTCCTCGTCGACGATCGGGCCGGCCGGGCTGGACAGGATCTGCGGGAAGATCTGGTCGTCCGCCTGCTTGAGCGTGAAGACGACGGTGGTGTCGTCGGGGGCCGCGACGCTGTCCAGGTTGTAGAGCAGCGAGGAGGGGCCGTTGTCGTCGGCGATGGCGAGCTGGCGGTCGAACGTGAACTTGACGTCCGAGGAGGTCAGGTCGTTGCCGTTGGCCCACTTCAGGCCAGGCTTGAGGGTGACGGTGTATTCGGTCGGGCTGGTGAACTCGGCGGCCGTGGCGATGTCGGGCTCCACGTCGGGGCTTCCGTAGGGCGTGTTCATCAGGAACGGGAAGACCTGGTTCTGCACGGCGAACGAACCGTTGTCGTAGGAACCGGCCGGGTCGAGCGACGTGATCTTGTCGGTCGTGCCGATCGTGATGGCGTCGCCACCCGAGGTGGTCTCGCCGTCTGTCCCGCCGGCGGAGCAACCCGCCAGGGTCAATGCGGCGGCAGCGACGACCGCTGCGGCACTGAGCCCTCTCGCGCGTGAAGTGGATGAGAATGCCATAGCCGTGAGCCTCTTCCTCTAGGAAACCGATGCCGGGACGCACGAATCGTGCACGGCCCCGCATTGCTGTAGGAAAAGAATTAGCACAGAATGCCCGGTCGACCGGCTCAATGACAGGCATCTTTATCGAGCTGCAACGTGCGCCGGCCCGGTGGGCGAACGCTGGGCGCCCTACTCCTCGCGAAGATTGCGGCGTTCGGCCTCGACCCGCACCAGCTCCCGCTGAAGCGCCACGTACACCTCGCGGTTGGTGGCATCCGCTCGCTGCAGGCGCCCCAGGAGCTCTGCTTTCTGGCGCAGCAGGTCGCTGTGGATCAACGCCACCGTGATGTCGCGCACGTACCGGGCGACCTCGCGTTCGGAGCGTTCGGGCAGGGACGCCATGGCCAGCTCCTTGACCAGGTTCTCCACGGGCGGCGGAACCTCAGCGACGATGCGGTCGAGCCAGTCGGCGGCATCGTGGTGCGGCACGGTGGCCGCGATGGCGTCACGCACCAGGGCCAGAGTGGTGTTCGCGAACGTGGTCTGCACGGCCCGTTGGATCAGGTCGACGCCGACCAGCGTCGGGCGCTGGAGCATGGCCATCAGGCCGTCGCGTTCCATCCGGGTGACCGGGTCGGTGGCCAGGTCGAGCATGGAGAACGGTTGCTCCCGGGGCGCGGGTTCGTCGGCGCCGGTCTGCCGGGTCGTTGTGGTGGTACCTGACGAGCGGGAGCGTGAGACGGCGGCGGAGACGGCCTTGCCGACCTCGCCGAGTTCCATGCCGAGCATGCGGGCCAGCTCGTGCGTGTAGCCGGGGCGCAGGGCCGGGTCGCGGATGTCTCCGACGATCGGCGCCGCGGCGCGGAGGGCAGCCACACGACCCTCCACCGTGTCGAGGTTGTACTGCCCGAGCAGCTGCCGGATCATGAACTCGAACATGGGCTTCTTCGAGTCGATCAGCCGGCGCACGGCGTCATCGCCGCGGTGCAGCCGCAGGTCGCAGGGGTCCAGCCCCTCGGGGGCGACGGCCACGTACGTCTGCGCGGAGAAACGCTGCTCTTCACTGAACGCGCGCATGGCGGCCTTCTGACCGGCGGCATCCGGGTCGAACGTGAACACGACCTCGCCGACCCCGCTGTCGTCACCCAGCACCCGGCGGAGCACCTTGATGTGGTCGACCCCGAAGGATGTCCCGCAGGTGGCGACCGCAGTCGTCACCCCGGCGAGATGGCAGGCCATGACGTCGGTGTACCCCTCGACGACGACGACCTGGTGTCCGCGGGAGATGTCCCGTTTGGCCAGGTCCAGGCCGTACAGCACCTGAGCCTTGTGGTAGATCGGCGTCTCGGGGGTGTTCAGGTATTTGGGTCCCTTGTCGTCGTCGAGAAGGCGGCGCGCCCCGAAGCCGATGGTCTGACCGGTGATGTCCCGGATCGGCCAGACCAGCCGGCCCCGGAAACGGTCGTACACGCCACGGTCGCCACTGGAGACCAGGCCGGACAGGGTGAGCTCCTCGGTGGAGAACCCCTTGCCGCGCAGGTGGTTGGTGAGCTCGTCCCAGCTCTTCGGGGCGAAGCCCACGCCGAACCGCGCGGCCGCCAGGGAATCGAAGCCGCGCTCGCCGAGGAAGGTGCGCCCGACCAGCGCGCCGGGGCTGCCGAGGCGCTCCACGAAGAAGTCGGCGGCCGCCTGGTTGGCGGCGTACAGGCGCGCCCGGTTGGTGTGGTCGGGTGCCTCTCCGGCCCCGCCCTCGTAGTGCAGTTCGATGCCGACCCGTCCGGCCAGTCGTTCGACGGCCTCGCTGAAGCTGACGTGGTCCATCTTCTGCAGGAAGGAGTAGACGTCGCCGCTCTCGCCGCAGCCGAAGCAGTGGTAGAAACCGACCTGCGGACGCACGTGGAAGCTCGGACTGCGCTCGTCGTGAAAGGGGCACAGACCCTTCATCGAGCCGACGCCGGCGGACTTGAGGCTCACGTAGTCGCCGACGATGTCGGCGATGTTGGTGCGGGCCTTGACCTCTTCGATGTCATTTTGTCGAATCAGGCCTGCCATAGCTGAATGTTAGTCCTGCCCGTGTCGGTATTCGGTGCCGTGCTGTCGTTCTGTGCGGTGCTGTCGTTCGGTGCAGGCCTCAGCGCTTCACCAGTCGTTCGTACCAGGCCAGCGCCGACTGGTCGGTGAGGCTGGCGACCTGGTCGACGACGACACGTTTGCGGGCCGCATCGTCGGCGGCCGCGTGCCAGTCCTCCTGGTAGCCCGGGTCGAGATGCTGGTCGCCGGTGGCGTGCAGGGTGCGCGCCAGAAGAGTGAGCACCTGGCGCTGCTCCACATAGATGGGTTTGCGGGTCTGGCGGGTCATCACGAAGGTCGCCACGATGCCCTTGAGCACGGCGATTTCCGCTTCCACCTCCCGGGGCACTTCCACGTGGGCGCCGAATCGGTTCAGGTGCGCTCCCGGGTTCGCCTCCCGGGTGGCGCGCACGGCGGCTCCGCTGAACCGCCCGATCAGCTGGCTCGTCAGGTTCTTGAGCCGGCCCTGGTCGTGCCGGCTGCCGGTCCAGCTCTCCAGCCACGCGTTGAGGGAATCGAGTCGGTTGAAGGCGTCCGCGAGGTCGTCCTCCGTCAAGCCGTCGCCGGTCCACTCGGTCATCGTGGCGAGGAGCTCGTCGTGGTCGGCTCGGCTGCTCAGCAGGGCCACGTCGATGTAGCCGTTCACGACGGCGTCTTCGAAGTCGTGCACGGAGTAGGCGATGTCGTCGGAGAGGTCCATGACCTGGGCCTCGATGCTGAGACGGCGTTCGGGCGCGCCGGTGCGCATCCACTCGAAGGCCCCACGGTCGTCGGGGTAGAAACCGTACTTGGCGCGTCCGCTCGGATCGGCCACCGAGGAGTCGGCCGGCCACGGGTACTTGCAGCTGGCGTCGAGGCTCGCCCGGGTGAGGTTCAGCCCGTAGCTGCGTCCGTCCCTGCCGAAGACCTTGGGCTCGAGGCGGGTGAGCAGGCGCAGGGTCTGCGCGTTGCCCTCGAACCCGCCGATGTCAGCGGACCAGGTGTTGAGCGCCTTCTCACCGTTGTGACCGAAAGGCGGGTGCCCGATGTCGTGCGCCAGGCAGGCGGTGTCGACGATGTCCGGATCCAGGCCCAGCCGCAGGGCCAGTTCGCGCCCGACCTGCGCCACCTCGAGGGAATGGGTGAGCCGGTTGCGCGCGAAGTCGAGCCCGGCGGCAGGGCTGAGCACCTGCGTCTTGGCTGCCAGACGGCGCAGGGCGCTCGAGTGCAGCAGGCGGGCCCGGTCGCGCGCGAAGTCGCTGCGTCGGGAGTCGTGTTCCTCAGGCAGCCAGCGTTCCTCATCGTGACTGGTGTAGCCGGTCTCGTTAGCCACCGCTGGTGTCCCCTTCGCCTTCGGTCAGATGGGCGCGCTCCGCCGACACGAGCTCCTGGGAATCGAGCCAGTGCTCAGGCAGTGAGGTCTTTTTCGGGGTTCCCGCGCGACCGCGCGGGCCCTCGGCGCCGACGCCCGGGTACTCCTGGTCCCCGTCGAGCGTGCCGAGCAGATCGTCGAGCTGGGCGAGGGAGACGACCGAGGCCAGGCTGGCCCGCAGGTCACCGCCGACCGGGTAGCCCTTGAAATACCAGGCCACATGCTTGCGGATGTCCCGGCAGGCCCGCTCCTCGCTCTCGAAGAACTCGGTCAGGAGAACGGCATGGCGGCGGAAGGCATCGGCGACCTGTCCCAGGGTGGGCTCGATCTTGGCGGCCGGGGTACCCGATGCGTCGCCGCGGAAGGCGGCGGCCAGGTCGCCGAACAGCCACGGGCGGCCCAGGCAGCCGCGGCCGACGACGACGCCGTCGCATCCGGTTTCCGCGACCATGCGCAGGGCGTCCTCGGCGGACCAGATGTCGCCGTTGCCGAGCACGGGCACGCTGGTGATGGTGTTCTTGAGGGTCGTGATGGCGGACCAGTCGGCCTGTCCGGAGTAGAACTCGGCGGCCGTGCGGGCGTGCAGGGCGATGGCTGCGACACCGGCGCCTTCGGCCGCTTTGCCGGCTTCCAGGTAGGTGAGATGGTCGGAGTCGATTCCCTTGCGCATCTTCACGGTCACGGGCACGGGCCCCGCGGCCGTCACGGCCGCTTCCACGATCTGGCGGAACAGTCCCAGTTTCCAGGGCAGGGCGGCGCCGCCGCCCTTCCGGGTGACCTTGGGCACGGGGCAGCCGAAGTTCAGGTCGATGTGGTCGGCACGGTCTTCGGCCACCAGCAGCGTGACGGCGTCGGCGACGGTCTTCGGGTCGACCCCGTAGAGCTGGATGGAACGCGTCTTCTCGCTCTCGTGGTGGTTGATCAGGCGCATCGACTCGGTCGTGCGTTCCACCAGGGCGCGGGACGTGATCATCTCGCTGACGTAGAGGCCCGCGCCGAACTCGCGGCACAATCTGCGGAACGCCGTGTTGGTGATTCCGGCCATCGGCGCGAGAACGACGGGCACGTCGAGCGTGAGCGGGCCGATCTTGAGGGGCGCCGGGCGGGTATCGGTTACAGAAGTCATCCGCTCAATTCTCCCCCACGTCGGCACGCCCTGCGAACGGCTCAGTCAGATGCCGCAGGAGCCGCCGCCGCAGCAGCCGCCGGCGTCGGGCTGGCCGAGCAGTTCGATCGTGGGAACGGAGGATGCCTCGGCGGGGGCGTCCGGGGTGGCGGGGGTGATGGTGGTGGTGTCGGATACGGTGCTCATTTGTTCTTCTCCTCGGATTTTTCGGTGTGCGCCTGGCGGAGTGCCTGCGCGAAGGTGTCGGGGTCCTGGGCGCCGGAGATGCCGTACTTGCCGTCGATGACGAAGAAGGGCACCCCCTGGATGCCGTAGGCGGTGGCCTGGGCGACATCGGCCTTGACGTCCGCGAGGAAGTCGTGGGCGGTCAGGGCGCGCACGACGTCGCCCCGGTCGAGTCCGATTTCGGCGGCGAGGTCGGCGAGGTCGTCGATCCGGCCGACGTGGCGGCCGTCGACGAAGTAGGCCTTGAGGAGGCGTTCCTTCATGTCGAGCTGACGTCCGTGCGCCTTCGCGTAGTGCAGCAGCTCGTGGGAGATGACGGTGTTGGTCTGGTGCACCGAGTCGTAGTCGTAGTGCAGGCCGACGCTCTCGGCGATACCGGTGACGCGCTCGAGCATCAGCTCGACCTCGGCGACCGGCAGGCCCTTGCGCTGGCTCAGGTAGTCGACGGGGCTGCCGTCGAAGTCGACCGGGGTATCGGGTGCGAGTTCGAAGCTGTGGTATTCGACCTCGACGTTTCCGTCGAACAGGGCCGCCCCGGCCTCGAACTTGCGCTTTCCGATGTAGCACCAGGGGCACTGCACGTCGGACCAGATGTCTACTTTGATTGTTTCGCTCACGGTGAGGGCAACCGGCGGAGGGTGTGGGTCTATTCCCGGGATCTCGACAAGCTCGATCACCGCGGGCGCTCGAGCACCGCGGGCGCTCGATCACCGCGGGCGCTCGAGCACCGCGGGCGCTCGATCACCGTGGCGGTCAGAGCGTCGGGGTGTCGACGGCGCCGCCGTAGCGGCGGTTGCGGGACGCGTAGAGCTCGATCGCGTGCCACAGGTCGACGCGGCTGAAATCCGGCCAAAGCGTGTCCAGGAACACCATCTCGGCGTAGGCGCTCTGCCAGAGCATGAAGTTGCTGGTGCGCTGCTCCCCCGAGCTGCGCACGAACAGGTCCACGTCAGGCAGATCCGGCGTGTACAGGTGACGCTGGATGGACTTCTCGGTGATGCCGGAGGGCTTGAGCCTGCCCGCGGCGACGTCCTCAGCCAGCGCGCGAACGGCATCCGCGATCTCGGTGCGCCCGCCGTAGTTCACGCACATGGTGAGGGTGAGCACGTCGTTGCCCCTGGTCAGCTGTTCGGCGAACTGCAGCTCCTTGATGACGGATGCCCACAGCCGCGGCTTGCGCCCGGCCCACCGCACGCGCACCCCCCACTCGTTGAGCTGGTCGCGCCGGCGGTGCAGCACATCACGGTTGAAGCCCATCAGGAAGCGCACCTCGTCGGGTGAGCGCTTCCAGTTCTCGGTGGAGAAGGCGTAGACGCTCAGGTGTTTGACGCCCATCTGGATGGCGCCGGCGACCACATCGAGGAGGGCGGCTTCCCCAGCCTTGTGGCCCTCCACCCGCGGCAGTCCGCGCGCGTTCGCCCAGCGTCCGTTGCCGTCCATCACGACGGCCACGTGTTCGGGCACGACCTTCTTCGGCAGGGCCGGCGGGTACAGGCCCGTCCAGTCCAGGGGCTTGAACGGGACCGCGTCCTTATGGGTGAACGGCTTCTGGCCGAAGGGGTTGGGGTTCATCGACTCACGTGCTCCAATGATCGAAGGCCGCGCCCGAGGTGCCACTGCGTGTACGCGGCGACGACTCCGGTGGCCTGTGCTCTGGTTCGGTCGGGGGCGGACTGGGCGTGTTCCCAGTCCCCGGTCAGGAGGGAGCCGAGCAGGGCGATGGTTGCGGGATCGAGCCGGGGCGACCCGGGGGCGGCGCAGTCGTCGCAGACGATCCCGCCGACCTGCACGACCATCGCCGAGTGGGCTCCCACGGCGCCGCACCGGGCACAGTCCTGGAAGCTGGGGGCCCATCCGGCCATGGACAGGGCTCGAAGCAGGTAGGAGTCCAGCGTCAGGCCGGCGCCGTGCTCCCGGCGGGACAGCGACCGCAGGGCACCCACGAGAAGCAGGTATTGCTGCAGCGACCCCTCCGCCTCGGTCAACTTGTCGGCCGTCTCGACCATGGCGCTGGCCGCGGTGTAGCTCGGGTAGTCGGCGGTGATCAGAGCGCCGTAGGAGCCGATGGACTCCGCCTGCGTGATCACGTCGAGGCTGCGCCCCTCGTAGAGCTGCACATCAGCGACCATGAACGGCTCCAGGCGAGCCCCGAATTTGGACGCGGTGCGGCGCACCCCTTTGGCGACCGCCCGCACCTTTCCGTGCTGGCGGGTGAGCATGGTGACGATACGGTCGGCTTCGCCCAGCTTCTGGGTGCGCAGCACGACGACTTCATCACGGTAAACAGGCACCCTAGGATTCTCCCACCCGGAGGGCCCTGCGACGTCCTCCGCGCCGACGGTCGCCCGTTTCAGTGGTTTCATTAGGGGTGCCCTCCACCTCGTTCTTCATTCCCCTCTGGCTCGACCTCACGGCCGTCGCGATCGGAGCGATCCAGGGGGCCATGTTCGCCGGACGGTTCACCGACCGTCGCTTCGACCTGCTCGGGATCGCCCTGATCGGCGTCACCGTGGGGCTCGGCGGTGGACTGCTGCGTGACATCCTGCTGGGCGGTGTGCCGGCCGCGCTGCAGAGCAACTGGTATCTGCCGGTCTGCGCAGGGGCGGCTCTGCTCGGGATGCTGCTGCAGAGCCTGTTCAACCGGCTGGGCCCGTTCATCATCGCGCTCGACGCGGTCACGATCGGGCTGTTCGGCGCCCTGGGCACCAGCAAGGCGCTGGCCGCGGGCCTGCCGGAGATCCCGGCCCTGTTCGTCGGGGTCATCACCGCCGTGGGTGGGTCGGCCCTGCGGGACATGATGCTGAACGTGCCGATCGCGGTGATGCACGTCGGCTCCTTCTACGCGGTGGCGGCCGGAGTCGGCAGCGGCCTGCTCGTGGTGCTGTTCCTGCTGCAGGTGCCCATCACCATCGCCGGGATCGCCTGCGTCGTGGTGACGACGGTCATCCGGGTACTGGCCGCGCGGTACGGCTGGAGCCTGCCGCAACAGCGCGCGATCGGCAGCTGGCCGCGGTGGCGACGCGAGAATATCGTCGCCTTCCGGCGGCGCCGGGGCCGCGGGGCGTGACCTTCGAGGCAGCCTGAAACTGGTGCGACAAACGACGGATTCTGCACTCGCCTTTCACTCGCTCCCGGGTGAGACTAATGAGAAGAACTCACGTCATTTGGAGGATCCTCATGAACATGCTGAAGGGCAACGTGCCCGATTCGATGCCGGATGTGATGCCGGTCCTGTCCCGAGGCAAGCACAGGAACCCGCGCTCCGGCGCCTGTTTCATGGAGTTCGCCTCCTATCTGTCCGGTGAAGCCTGGAGCGACCATCCGGCCTGCACGCATCCCCTTCTCGCCTCCGTGGCCCGGATGGTGAACGACTGCACCTCGGACACCGCCCGGGCCCGGCTGGTCCCGCTGATCCCCTCAGTGATCGGGCTTCGCGGCGACGACGCGCGCGTGCGACTGCTGATCGCGTTGCGCGCGGCCACATCAGCCCTTCCGGTGACCAGCGCTGACCACCAGCGGGCTCTGGCCGTGGGCATCCTCAATTGCGAACGTCACCTGACCGCTCCCGACGGGACGATCCCCGAGGACGTGGCCGAACGCATCCGCGTCTCCTTCGATTCCGCGCCGGACACCGAGCGCTGGGCGCGGGAGTTCATCGCTTCGATGGGGTCCTGGTCGCGGAGCAAGTTCACGGACCGCACGGCGGAGACCATCATCCGGGTGTCGGTGCAGGGCATCGCCGAGGCGTGCGTGCCCGACCCGGACGGCCAGCTCTATGACCTCCTCGCCGGTGCGATCGACGACTGCACGATGGTGCTGAACCCCATGCCCGAGGCCCGACCGGCCCTGCCGACCGCGAAGCCGACCCACGTCGCTCCGGCGCAACGGACCCGGGCGACCGACACGGCGCGACTCTGATCAGAGCATCGTCCGGGCGCAACACGGAATCGCCGTTCCGGCCGAGTGTCTCCCCCAGGGGTGACACTCAACCGGAACGGCGATTCTCAATTCAGGGCGATTCTCAATTCAGGTGCGGAGGGTTCAGGCGGTCGCGTCGGCCAGGGTGCGTGCAGCGGACTCGGCACGGATGCCGCGGTTGACCGCCGAGACGACCGATTTGAGTGACGCCGTGGAGATGTCCGCGTCGATGCCGACACCCCAATAGCGCTTGCCGTTGACGTCGAGTTCGACGTAGGCCGCGGCGAGGGCGTCGCCGCCGGCGGACATGGCGTGCTCCACGTAGTCGTAGAGCGTGATGGCGATTCCACGTTCGGCCATGACGCCGAGGAATGCGGCGATCGGACCGTTGCCCGAACCGACCGCACTGGCGACGCTGGTGTCGTCGCGCAGGTCGACGGACAGCTCCACCGAACCGGAAAGGTCACTCGACGTGCGCGTGGCGTGCAGCTCGAATCGGCCCCACTTCGCATCGGGCGTGGTCTGGCTGGCCGGCAGGTACTCGTCGTTGAAGATCTCCCAGATCTGCTCGCTCGTGACCTCGCCACCCTCCTGGTCGGTCTTGGACTGCACGACGCCGGAGAACTCGATCTGCAGTTTGCGCGGCAGGTCGAGCGCATGGTCGGTCTTGAGCAGGTAGGCCACGCCACCCTTGCCCGACTGTGAGTTGACCCGGATCACCGCTTCATAGCTGCGGCCGAGGTCCTTCGGGTCGATCGGCAGGTACGGGACCGCCCAGACCAGGTCATCGACGCTGCAGCCCTGCGTGGCGGCATCCGCGGCCATGGCCTCGAAGCCCTTTTTGATGGCGTCCTGGTGCGAACCGCTGAACGCCGTGAAGACCAGGTCGCCGGCCCAGGGGCTGCGCTCGGGCACGGGCAGCTGATTGCAGTACTCCGCCGTGCGCTTGACCTCATCGATGTTGCTGAAGTCGATCTGCGGGTCGATGCCCTGCGTGAACAGGTTCACGCCCAGAGCGACCAGGTCGACGTTGCCGGTGCGTTCGCCGTTGCCGAACAGGCAGCCTTCGATGCGATCCGCGCCGGCCAGGTAGCCCAACTCCGCGGCCGCGATGGCGGTGCCGCGGTCGTTGTGCGGGTGCAGGGAGATGAGCACGTTCTCGCGGTGGGCGAGGTGGCGGCCCATCCACTCGATCGAGTCGGCGTAGACGTTCGGCGTGGCCATCTCGACGGTTGCGGGCAGGTTGATGATGACCTTGCGCTCGGGGGTGGGCTCGAGGATCTCGAGGACCTGGTTGCAGACGTCGACGGCGAATTCGAGCTCGGTGCCGGTGTAGCTCTCCGGGGAGTACTCGTAGTAGACCGTGGTGCCGGGAACGGTGGCCTCGGCCGCACGGCACAGGCGTGCACCAGCCAGGGCGATGTCGATGATGCCCTGCTTGTCCTCGCGGAACACGACCTCGCGCTGCAGCACACTGGTGGAGTTGTACAGGTGCACGATGGCCTGCCTGGCGCCGGCGATCGACTCGTAGGTGCGCCGGATCAGGTGCTCGCGCGCCTGGGTGAGCACCTGGATGGTCACGTCGTCGGGGATGGCGTTGTCGTCGATCAGGCTGCGCACGAAGTCGAAGTCGGTCTGGCTGGCCGACGGGAAGCCGACCTCGATCTCCTTGTAACCCATCCGCACCAGCATGTCGAACATGATGCGCTTGCGCTCGGGGCTCATCGGGTCGATCAGCGCCTGGTTGCCGTCGCGCAGGTCGACGGCGCACCAGCGCGGCGCCGCGGTGATGTGCTTGGTCGGCCAGGTGCGGTCGGGCAGTTCGACCCGGAACTGCTCCTGATACGGGCGGTACTTATGGATCGGCATCCGGGATGCGGTCTGGTTGTTCTTCATGATCTGTGATCTCCTCGCGAATGGTGGGTAGCCAACGACGAACTCCGCGACGAGGGAGGCCTCAGATTAGGACTCGTCGCGGCAGCGAAGAAGGAGCGCACCGAAAAACATAAGTGCAGGCTACCACCCTCCGCCGGGAGGATCACCCCCTGGCTTCTAGAAGCCGAGGCGTCCGAGCTGTTTCGGATCGCGCTGCCATTCCTTGGCGACCTTGACCCGGAGGGAGAGGAAGACCCGCTTGCCCACGAGAGGTTCGATCTGCTTGCGGGCGCGCATGCCGACATCCTTCAGCCGGCTGCCCGACTTGCCGATGATGATCCCCTTCTGGCTGTCGCGCTCGACGAACAGGTTCGCGTAGATCTCCACGAGTTCCTGGTCGTCGCGCTCGATGATGTCGTCGATGGTCACGGCGATCGAGTGCGGCAACTCGTCGGTGACGCCCTCGAGCGCGGCCTCGCGGATGTACTCGGAAATGCGCGACTCGAGGCTCTCATCGGTGACCGCGTCGGCCGGGTAGAGCGGGGCATCCGACAGGGGCAGCAGGCGCAGCAGCTCCGCGCTGAGGATATCGAGCTGGATGCGGCTGGTCGCCGAGATCGGCACGATCGCCTCCCAGTCGCGCAGCTGCGAGACCGCGAGGAGCTGGTTCGCGACGCTGGTCTTGGAGGACATGTCGATCTTGGTGACGATGGCCACCTTCCTGGCACGCGGGAAGTTGTCGAGCTGCTCGTTGATGAACTTGTCGCCCGGGCCGATCGGCTCGTTGGCCGGGATGCACAGGCCCACCACGTCAACACCGGACAGGGTGGACTGCACGAGGCTGTTCAGTCGCTCGCCGAGCAGGGTGCGCGGCTTGTGGATGCCGGGGGTGTCGACCAGGATCAGCTGGCCGTTCTTCTGGTGCACGATGCCACGGATGGCGCGCCGGGTGGTCTGAGGCTTCGACGACGTGATCGCGACCTTCTCCCCCACCAGTGCGTTCGTCAGGGTGGACTTGCCCACGTTGGGGCGTCCGACAAAGGACACGAATCCCGCTCGGAATCCATCTTGTTCAGTCATGACCGTTCACTCTCTCATCGTCCGACACTCCGAGGAATGCGTTCTGCGCGTCAATCAGCGCTTGGTCTCGTTCAACCAGCACGGTGCTGATTCGTTTGCGGCGGCCCTCGGTTCGTTCGGCGGTGAGGATCAACCCGCTGGTCTTCGCGACCGAGCCCGCGACCGGGAGCCGGCCGAGCGCCTTGGCCAGCAGGCCACCCACCGAGTCGACCTCGTCGTCGTCCAGTTCCAGGTCGAACAGTTCGCCGAGTTCGTCGACCGGGAGCCGGGCGCTCACCCGGAAGCGACCGTTGCCGAGGTCTTCGACCTCCACGACGTCGCGGTCGTACTCGTCGGAGATATCCCCCACGAGTTCCTCGATCAGGTCCTCGAGGGTGACAAGTCCAGCGATCCCACCATACTCGTCGACCACCATGGCGAGGTGGTTCGACTCGAGCTGCATCTGACGGAGCAGGGCATCGGCCTTCTTCGATTCGGGCACGAACACGGCGGGGCGCTCCAGCTCGCGCACCGTGAGGCTTTCCACGTTGGGTGGACGTTCGTAGACGAGACGGGCCACATCACGCAGATACAGGATGCCCGTGACGTCGTCGACCTCACCGTCGATGACCGGCACCCGGGAGAAACCCTTGCTCAGGAAGAGCCCCATCGCCGCACCGAGCGATGAGTCGGCCTCGATGGTGACCATGTCGGTGCGCGGGATCATGATCTCGCGAACGACGGTCTCGTTGAACTCGAAGATGGAGTGGATCAGTTCCCGGTCGTCCTCCTCGAGCACGTCGAGCTCGGTCGCCTCGTCGACCATGCTGAGCAGCTGGTCCTCCGACGTGAACGTGGCCAGGCGGGTACGCCCGGGCGTGACCCGGTTGCCGAGAGCCACGAGCGCGTTCGCGATCGGCCCGAGCAGCACCCGGAGGAAATGCACCAGAGGTGCGGTCGCGGCGAGCAGCTCCACCGGGTGAGCCCGGCCCACGCTGCGCGGACTGGCGCCGACGAGAACGAACGAGACGGCCGTCATCAGCAGGGAGGACAGCAGCAGTGCCAGCCACAGCTCCTCGATCGTGGTCGCGAAGACGAGGGTGACCAGCACGGCCGCCGTGGTCTCGGCGATGATCCGCACGAAGCTGATCGTGTTCAGGTGCGCCCCGGTGTCCGCGGCGATCGCCGTCAGGGAGCGTCTGGCCCGCGACTTCGCGGCCAGGTCCGAGATGTCGGCCCGGGACTGAATGGTGATGGCGGAGTCCACCGCGGCCATCAGACCGCCGAAGGCGACCAACAGGACGGCCGACGTGAGAAACCACCCGATCATCGGTCGCGAAGTCGTTCCTGCAGGGCGAAGCCGATCAGGATGTCGCGCTGGATGCCGAACATTTCCTTCTCTTCGTCGGGTTCCGCGTGATCGAACCCGAGCAGGTGCAGCACACCGTGCGTCGTAAGCAGGAGCAGCTCCTCGAGGGTGCTGTGCCCGGCGGTTTCGGCCTGCCCCTGAGCCACCTGCGGGCAGAGCACGATGTCGCCCAGGAGGCCCGGAGGGGTGAGGGCGTCTTCGGTGCCCGGCCGCAGTTCATCCATCGGAAAGCTGAGCACGTCGGTGGGGCCGGGCTCGTCCATCCACTGCACGTGCAGCTGTTCCATCGCACCCTCGTCGACGAGCACGATGGCCAGTTCCGCGTCGGGGTGCACATGCATGGAGTCCAGAGCGTAGGCCGCGAGACGCAGGATGGTGGCCTCATCGACCGCTATGGTCGATTCGTTGTTGATTTCGATGCTCAAGAGGATCTCCGTTTCGGAAGGCGTTCGCGGGGAGTGTTGGGGCGACCGGGCCCGCGATTGGCGAATTCACGCGCCTGATCGCTTTCGTAGCGGTCGGCCTGCTTCTGCGCGTCGTACTCGGTCCAGGCGTCGACGATGCGGCCCACGAGAGAATGCCGCACGACGTCGGCACTGGTCAGGCGCACGAAACGGATGTCGTCGACCTGGTCGAGTACGCGGCTCACCAGGCGCAGCCCGCTGGAGCCGGCCGGCAGGTCGATCTGGGTCACGTCCCCGGTCACGACCATTTTCGAGCCGAAGCCGAGCCGGGTGAGGAACATCTTCATCTGCTCAGGGGTGGTGTTCTGCGCCTCGTCGAGCACGACGAAGGACGAATTGAGCGTGCGACCGCGCATATACGCCAGCGGGGCCACCTCGATGGTTCCGGCGGCCAGCAGCTTGGGCACGAGCTCGGGGTCCATCATCTCGTTCAGGGCGTCGTAGAGCGGGCGCAGGTACGGGTCGATCTTGTCGGTGAGACTGCCCGGCAGGAAGCCGAGGCGTTCCCCGGCCTCGACGGCCGGACGGGTGAGGATGATGCGGTCGACCTCTTTGCGCTGCAGCGCCTGCACTGCCTTCGCCATCGCCAGATAGGTCTTGCCGGTGCCGGCCGGCCCGATGCCGAACACGATGGTGTCGGAGTCGATGGCGTCGACGTACTGCTTCTGGCCGAGGGTCTTGGCCCGGATGCTCTTGCCCCGGGAGCTGAGGATGGCCGGGCCGAGGCGTTCGGACGGGCTCGTGGAACTGTCCTCGTGCAGCATCCGTGCTGATGTGCTGACCTCGGATTCGGCGAGGTCACGGCCGCCGCGCACCATCAGCAGCAGCTCTTCGATCAGGCGGCGGGCGGCCTCGACGTGCTCGGTCGCACCGGTGAGGGTGATCTCGTTGCTGCGCACGTGCACACTGACGCCGGGGTGTTCCTTCTCGACGGTGGCGAGCAGCCGGTCATCGGCTCCCAGCAGGCGCACCATGGCGACGCCGTCGACCGTGATGCGCGCCTCGGCCTGGCCGGGCTCGCTCGAACCGGGGAGCTGGGACTCAGCGGAAGCCAAGCGTGCCCTCCTCGAGGGTGCCGCCCGCTGCCTGCGGGGCGAGCAGATGGGCGTGCACGTGGAAGACGGTCTGGCCGACGGTTTCACCGGTGTTGAAAACCAGGCGGAACTGGCCGTTGGACAGTGTGGCGGCAAGGCCACTGGCCACGGCGACGATTTCGGCGAGCAGGCCGGGGTCCCCCGCGGCGAGCTCGACCACGTTGGCGTACTCGGAGGTCTTCGGTGTGATCACCACGTGCACGGGGGCCTGCGGGGCGATGTCGTTGAAGGCGATCACGCGATCGGTTTCGGCGACGATGGTCGCCGGGATCTCGCGCGAGGCGATGCGGCTGAAGATGGACGGTTCTCCGGTGGAAGACATGTCTCTATCTTAAGCGCGCGTTACCAGCGGCCGAGCGTGGCGTTCAGGATGGACAGGGCGGCCGGGCCGGCGGTGGAGGTGCGCAGCACGTTGTCGCCGAGCCGCACCCGGGTGGCCCCGGCTTGTTCGAGCAGCGTGAGCTCCGCCGGGGCGATGCCGCCCTCGGGGCCGACGACGAGCAGGATCTCCCGGTCGTCGGTGGGAGCAGCCTGCGAGGTCAGGCGTTCGGTCGCCGTGGGCTCCAGCAGCAGCATCCGGGTCGTGCCGGCGAGGGCGGCCAGCGCTTTCGTGCTGGCCAGTTCGCCGACGGTGGGCAGCCAGGCGCGGATCGACTGTTTGGAGGCCTCGCGCACGATGCTGGACCAGCGGTCACGGCCCTTTTGGATTTTGGCACCCTCCCAGCGGGTCACCGACCGGGACGCCGCCCACGGGATGACCCCGTCGATGCCGAGTTCGGTGGCGGCCTGCACGGCCAGCTCGTCCCGGTCTCCCTTGGCGAGAGCCTGGACCAGGCTGATGCGCGGGGTCAGCAGTGCCGTCACGGTCACCGTGTCCACCCGCAGGGTGAGCTGGGTCGGCTCCGCGCCGACGACGGTGGCGGAGAGCATCAGCCCGGCCCCGTTCCCGATCTGCAGGTGTTCGCCCGGGCGCACCCGGCTGACCGTGACCGCATGCCGCGCTTCGGCACCGCCGATGGCGACCTGCGCTCCGGCCACGCAATCGGCGGCGCGGAGCGCTTCATCGATGAAGAAATGTGCCATTGACGTCTAGCCGCGGAACCGATCGCGCAGCTTCGCGAACAGTCCCTGCTGGAAGGCGCTGAGCGCGGGCGCGGGGGCCTTGTGCCGGGCCGCGAAGGCCTCGATCAGCTCCCGCTCCTTGTGGTCGAGACGCACAGGCGTGGCCACGTGCACGCCGATCTTGAGATCGCCGCGCCCGTTCCCGCGCAGGCGGGTGACTCCGCGGTCCTTGACGGTGATGACCTCGGCGCTCTGCGTGCCGGCCTTGATTTCCACGTCGATGTCGCCGTCGAGAGCCTTGACGGTGGCGGTGGTGCCCAGGATGGCATCCGTCATCGGTACCTCGAGGGTGCAGAGCAGGTCATCGCCGTCACGGCTGAAGACGTCGTGGTGGCGCACCTTCATCTCGAGGTAGAGGTCGCCGTTGGGGCCGCCGGCAGGGCCGGCCTCGCCGCTGCCGGGCATCTGCAGTCGCAGGCCGGTGTCGACGCCCGCCGGAATGTCCACGGGGACCGTGCGGCGTGCGCGCACGCGGCCCTGGCCCTGGCAGGTGACGCAGGGTGTGGCGATGATGGTGCCGTAGCCGCGGCAGGAACCGCACGGGCTGGAGGTCATCACGTTGCCCAGCAGCGACCGGACGGCACGCTGGATGTTGCCGGTGCCGTGACAGATGTCGCAGGTGACCGGGGCGGTGCCGGGCTGGCAGCAGGTGCCGCTGCAGGTGCTGCAGACGATGGCCGTATCGACCTCGAGGTCGCGGTGCGTGCCGAAAATGATCTCATCGAGGTCGAGTTCGACCCGGATCAGGGCGTCCTGGCCGCGTTCGCGGCGGGACCGGGGACCACGGGTGGATCCTCCGCCGCCGAAGAAGGTCTCGAAGATGTCGCCGAAGTTGCCGTAGTTGCCGTCGAAGCCGCCTCCCCCGCCGCCGCCCGAGCGGCCGTTGCCGCCGCGGTCGTAGTTGTCGCGCTGTTTGGCGTCGCTCAGCACGTCGTAGGCGTGCGTGACCGATTTGAAGCGCTCCGACGCATCCGCCCCCGGGTTGACGTCGGGGTGGAGCTGCCGGGCGAGCTTGCGGTACGCCTTCTTGATCTCGTCGGTCGAGGCGTCGCGTGCAACGCCGAGTACTTCGTAATGGTCAGCCAAAGCTGGCTCTCCTAGGTGTGTTTGGAAACGTGGTGATTCCACGGCCGCTGGGGCCGGTGGTCCTGGTCAATTCTCGCCGAGGAGGCGTGAAAGGTAGCGGGCGACCGCGCGAACGGCCGCCATGTTGTTCGAGTAGTCCATGCGGGTGGGGCCGAGCACGCCGAGGCGGGCCAGGTTGCCTCCCTGGGAGGAGTATCCGCTGGTGAGCACGGAGGTCTCGGCCAGCCCGAAGGGGGCATTCTCCCGGCCGATGCTGACGGAGACGCCGTGCTGGTCGGAAGCCATCTCACCGAACAGGCGCAGGAGCACGACCTGTTCTTCGATGGCCTCGAGCACCGGGAAAATGCTGCCGGTGAAGTCTTCCTCGGTGCGCACGAGGTTGGCGGCCCCGGCCATCACGAGGCGGTCCTGCCGGTTCGCGCCGACCTGGTCGCGAAGGGTTCCCGTGATCAGGTCGACGGTCTCCTGCTGCTCGAACGGGCCGGTGCCGGAGGTGCCGGTCAGGGCGCTGGCGGCCTCGGACATGGCGAGGCCGACGAGGGCCGAATTGAGCCGGGACCGCAGTTCGACCAGAACGGGTTCAGCGAGCGGGCGGGGCAGGTCGACGACGCGTTGCTCGACCCGTCCGGCATCCGTGATCAGAACGGAGAGGAGGCGCGTTTCGGACAGGGGCACCAGTTCGATGTGACGCACCTTGGCGCGGGACAGCGACGGGTACTGCACGAGAGCGACCTGGTGGGTGAGCTGGGAGAGCAGCCGTACGCTGCGGGCCAGAACCTCGTCGAGGTCGGCCGACTGGCCGAGGAAGGTTTCGATCGCCTGGCGTTGGGCTGCGGATAGCGGTCGGAGATCGGCGAGGTGATCGACGAAGAGACGATAGCCCTTGTCGGTCGGGATCCGGCCCGACGAGGTGTGCGGGGCCGCGATGAGTTCTTCCTCTTCGAGCAGCGCCATGTCGTTGCGGATGGTGGCCGCTGAGACACCGAAGGAATGCCGGTCGACGATGGACTTGGACCCGACGGGTTCGCGGGAGGCGACGTAGTCCTGGACGATCACACGAAGGACTTCGAGACTGCGGTCGGACACCATGACTCTCGCCTCCTCCGTGCGTCGTGAGTGCGTCACCGGTTGGCACTCGAAGTATGTGACTGCCAATCATACCGCGACCGGCTGAGGTTCCCCATTGCTCGCCGCTGTTTTGGAGCAGTAGCTTAGGTGTGTAGCACCCCTCCCCCTGTGCACTGAAAGGCACGATCATGAGCAATTTCACCGGTCCCGGATCCGACGATCCGAATCAGGGTCAACGACCGCCGCAGCCGCCGTATCAGCCCGCGGCCCCGGGGCCGTCGGCTCCCCTGTCGCAGGCCGAGGATCGCCAGTGGGCGTCTCTGGCCCATCTCGGCGGCATCCTTATGTTCGCGCCCGCGCTCGTGCTGTACCTGGTGTTCAAAGATCGCGGACCTCTGACCAGCGTCGAGGCCAAAGAGGCACTCAATTTCCAGATCACGCTTCTGATCGGCTACGTCGGCATCAGCATCGTGTCGACGATCATCGGCTTTCTCACCTTCGGCATCGGCAGCGTACTCGGCGGTCTCGGCTGGGTGCTGTACATCGTCGGCGTGGTCTTCTCGGTGCTCGGCTACCTCCAGGCCAAGGACGGGAACCACTACCGGTACCCGTTCGCGCTGCGCCTCGTCAGCTAACCCCGGCACTCAACACTTTTCACTCAGAAGGAGCTCCGATGTCCAATTCCACCCCACCCCCGGCCACTCCGTATTCCGCGCCGGCCCCGCTGAACCCGTCGGATGAGAAGCTGTGGGCCACGTTGATCCACATCGGCGGGATTGTCTTCTCGTTCCTGCCGGCCCTGATCGGGTACGTCGTGTTCAAGGACCGTGGCCCGTTCATCCGCGCGCACGCCGCAACCGCCCTGAACTTCCAGCTCACCCTGTTGATCGCCTACGTGGTCGGCGGGGTCCTGGTCATCGTCTTCGTCGGCTTCCTGATCCTGGCGGCTGCTTCGGTACTGGCGATCGTGTTCAGCATCATGGCCGCTCTGGCCGCAAACCGGGGTGAGTACTACACGTATCCGCTGTCGATCAAGTTCGTGAACTAGGGGTCTCGACAAGCTCGACCACCGGGGCGGCTCGACCACCGCGGCGGCTCGACCACCGGGGCGGCTCGACCACCGCGGCGGCTCGACCGCGATCAGTCGGCGAGCAGGCGCCGCACGACAGCATCCGCCAGAAGGCGTCCTCTTCGGGTCAGTTCGACCGAACCGGAGAGGGCTGCCCTCGCGTCGATGAGCTCGTCGGCGATCAGCCCGGCCACCTCACGGCGCCCGAGCGGACTCAGCGAGTCGATGCGGATGCCCTCGCGGATGCGGGTGAGCAGCAGCACCCGCTCCACCTCCTGGGTGGCGGCATCAAGGGTCTCCCGGCCGGCGGCCGGTGAGTCGCCCGCGCGGATCCGGTCGCCGTAGGCCGACGGATGCTTGACGTTCCACCAGCGCACTCCACCGATGTGGCTGTGCGCCCCGGGGCCCACGCCCCACCAGTCCTGGCTGCGCCAGTAGGCGAGGTTGTGCCGGGAGCGGTGCGCGTCATCCGTCGCCCAATTGCTGACCTCGTACCAGCCGTAGCCGGCCTGAGACAACAGGTCGTCGGCCAGCTCGTAGAACTCGGCCTGCACGTCGTCGTCGACGGGCGCCAACTCGCCGCGCTTGATCTGGCGGGCCAGCTTGGTGCCCTCCTCGACGATGAGGGAATAGGCGCTGATGTGCGTGGGAGCCTGGCGGATGGCGTGCTCGAGGCTGGTGCGCCAGTCGAGCAGGGTTTCCCCCGGTGTGCCGTAGATCAGGTCGAGGGACACGTCGAGGCCGGCCTGGCGGGCCCACTGCACGACCAGCGGGACCCGCTCGGGGTCGTGGGTGCGCTCGAGGGTGGCCAGGACGCTCGGTACGGCGGACTGCATGCCGAAGGACACCCGGGTGAAGCCGGATTCGGCGAGGCGGCCGAGGTAGGCGGCGTCGACGGAGTCGGGGTTCGCCTCGGTGGTCACCTCGGCACCGGGCGCGATCCCCCAGGTGGAGCGCACGGCGTGCAGCATGCGCACCAGGTCGTCGGCCGGGAGCAGCGTGGGGGTGCCGCCGCCGAAGAAGACGGTCGCCGCCGGGCGTGCGGGCACGCCTGACTGCTCCAGGATGCGGCCGGCACCCTCCACCTCGCTGATCGCCTGACCGGCGTAGTCGTGCTGGGAGGCGCCGCGCAACTCGGTGGCGGTGTAGGTGTTGAAGTCGCAGTACCCGCAGCGCACGCGGCAGAACGGCACGTGCAGGTAGACGCCGAAGTCGCGTTCGGCGGCTCCGACGGCGGCCGATGCCGGCAGCAGACCGTCGCGGGGCGCGGGGTCGCCGAGGGGAAGGGCACTGCCCATCCGGCTAGACCGCGCCAATCGGGTGCAGGGCGCGCAGGTAGCGGGCGGTGATCTTGGACTGCTGCCGGCGCACGAGCGGCCAGCCGAGGCGGTAGAGCCAGGTGCTGGGCCGGGAGAACGCGCGGACGGTGAGCCACACCGAGTCGTCGTCGCGCTTGTCGACGACGAAGGCTTCCTCGCCGCTGGCGGGATGCCCGGCCATGGTGCCGTAGGCGAAGCCGACGCGGTCGGGCTCGTCGACCACGTAGACCACGCGCACGGGGGCGTCGATCGTGAAGGGTCCGAACTTGGTGGTGAGGTGGGCGGACATGCCGTTCACAATGTAGGGCGTGCCGTCCTCGGCGAAGATGGCCTCGTCCGGGGCCGACTTCTGGTCACGGACTGCCTGACCGTCGGCGTCGAAGACGAGCCCCGTGTACTGCTGGCCGGTGCCGTCCAGAAGATCGGTGACGGTCATACCGCTGCCGCGCTGCACACCCCACGTCATCAGTGACTTGGAGGCAAGCTGGAAGCGTTCCTCACCGCTGCCGAGGCGCACGGTGCGTTCGATGGGCCGGTAGCCCTTGGGTGGGTAGCGGAGCAGGTCGGGGGCGAGGGTGCCACCGATCGACGCGTAGGTGACGGCGGTATCCGTGAAGGTGGAGCGACGCATCCGTCTACTTCTTCTTCGGGGGCTCGTCGCCGGACAGTGCTGCGATGAACGCTTCCTGGGGTACCTCGACCCGGCCGACCATCTTCATGCGCTTCTTGCCCTCTTTCTGCTTCTCCAGCAGTTTGCGCTTGCGGGAGATGTCGCCGCCGTAGCACTTGGCGAGAACGTCTTTACGGATGGCGCTGATCGACTCGCGCGCGATGATGCGGGCACCGATCGCGGCCTGGATGGGCACATCGAACTGTTGCCTGGGGATGAGCTTGCGCAGGCGCCCGGTCATCAGCACGCCATAGTCGTAGGCCTTGTCGCGGTGCACGATCGCGCTGAACGCGTCGACCTGCTCGCCCTGCAGCAGGATGTCGACCTTGACCAGGTCGGCCTCCTGCGAGCCGATGGGCTCGTAGTCGAGCGAGCCGTAACCCGCCGTGCGGCTCTTCAGGTTGTCGAAGAAGTCGAACACGATCTCGCCGAGCGGCATCGTGTAGCGGATCTCGACCCGGTCCTCACCCAGGTAGTCCATGCCGAGCAGGGTGCCGCGGCGGCTCTGGCAGAGTTCCATGATCACGCCGACGTAGTCCTTCGGCGCGAGGATGGCCGCCTTCACGATCGGTTCCTCGACCTTGGCGATCTTGCCGTTGGGGAACTCGCTCGGGTTGGTCACCGTGACGGACTTCTTGTCGTCGGTGGTGACCTCGTAGATCACGCTGGGCGCGGTGGTGATCAGGTCGAGGCCGAATTCGCGGTCGAGACGCTCGGTGATGATCTCCAGGTGCAGCAGGCCGAGGAAACCGCAGCGGAAACCGAATCCGAGGGCGACGGATGTCTCGGGCTCGTAGACGAGGGACGCGTCGGAAAGCTTGAGCTTGTCCAGGGCCTCACGGAGGGCCGGGTAGTCGCTGCCGTCGATCGGATAGAGACCCGAGAAGACCATGGGCTTGGGCTCGGTGTAGCCGGGCAGGGCGACGGTCGCGGGGCGAAGCGCGGTGGTGACGGTGTCACCGACCTTGGACTGGCGCACATCCTTCACGCCCGTGATCAGGTAGCCGACCTCGCCGACGCCGAGGCCCTTGCTGGGCGTGGGTTCGGGAGACGTGACGCCGATCTCGAGGATCTCGTGCGTGGCCCGCGTCGACATCATCTGGATCTTCTCGCGCGGGTTCAGCTTGCCGTCGATCATGCGCACATAGGTGACGACGCCGCGGTAGCTGTCGTAGACCGAGTCGAAAATCATCGCCCGGGCGGGGGCGGCCGGGTCGCCGACCGGGGCCGGGATGAGGCTGGTGGCCCGGTCGAGCAGTTCGGCGACGCCGACACCGGTCTTGCCGGAGACCCGGAGCACGTCGTCGGGGCTGCCGCCGATCAAGCTGGCGAGCTCCTTCGCGTACTTGTCGGGGTCAGCGGCCGGGAGGTCGATCTTGTTCAGCACCGGAATTATGGTGAGGTCGTTCTCCAGCGCCAGGTAGAGGTTGGCGAGGGTCTGCGCCTCGATCCCCTGGGCGGCGTCGACGAGGAGGATGGCTCCCTCGCACGCGGCCAGGCTACGGGACACCTCGTAGGTGAAGTCCACGTGCCCGGGGGTGTCGATCATGTTCAGGGCGTAGGTCTGGCCGTCGAGTTCCCACGGCATGCGCACGGCCTGGCTCTTGATCGTGATGCCGCGCTCGCGCTCGATATCCATCCGGTCGAGGTACTGCGCGCGCATCGAACGGTCGTCCACGATGCCGGTGATCTGCAGCATCCGGTCGGCCAGCGTGGACTTGCCGTGGTCGATGTGGGCAATGATGCAGAAGTTGCGGATGAACTCGGGCGGGGTGGCGGCCGGTTCAAGCGACGTGAGGGGTCTCGGTGACATGGTCCGGCAATTCTCCCATAGCTGGCTGGGTCCCGGTTTCGCCGCGCGCGGCCGGGCCCGTCGAAGCAGTCGGAGGGAATGTCGATGGTCGCCCGTAACCTTTTGCTATGTCCACTTCGGTTGGCACCACCCAGGAGCAGCTCGGACTCCTTTTCGACGCCGTTGCGGCGGCCGACCGGGTGATCGCACGGGCCTTCGCCATGCGGTCGGCGGCCATCGACGAGGCCCGCCGGTTCAGCGAGGCTCACGCCGGGGAGATTCCGCTCAGCCCCCGCTCCCGGTGGGACCGCGATGAGATCGCGAGCCGCGAGCTCTCCAGCGAACTCGCCGCCACCCTGCGCCTGCCGGAGCCTACGGCCCTGAATCTGCTGGCCGAGAGCCGCGCCCTGGCCGAGGAGCTGCCGGCAACGCGCGAAGCCTTGCAGGAGGGCCTGATCAGCTACCGGCACGCGCAGGTCCTCGTCGGGCAGGCCTGGTCGATCCCCGCGGAGGGCCTGCCCGACTTCGAAGCGGCCCTGCTGCCCGCTGCGCAGAATCTCACCGTGGCCAAGCTCAAGCAAAAGGCGCGGGTGCTGAGAGAACGTCTGCACCCCGAGACCATCACGAAACGGCGAGCCCGGTCCATCCTCGACCGAACCTCATGGGTACAGGCCGAACCCGACGGCATGGCGACCCTGCACCTGACGACCGGAGCCGAAATGGTGCGCTCGATCTTCACCCGTGCGAATGACCTCGCGGCCAGCCTGCAGGGCCTGGAGAAACAGCAGTGCCGGGAGAACCAGCGCACACTCACCCAGCTGCGCACCGACGTTCTCAGCGATCTGCTCATCGACGGGGTCACGCCCACCGGAGTCGGCCAGGGGGTGCGGGCCACCGTTCAGGTCACTGTTTCGGTGATGACGCTCCTCGGCCACAACGAGGAACCGGGCTACCTCGAGGGCTACGGGCCGATTTCTCCCGAGACGGCCCGGGACCTGGCGTCGCGGGCACCGAGCTTCACCCGGATTCTGACCCACCCGGAGACCGGCGTAGTGCTCTCCGTGGGACGAGACAGATACAAGGTCCCCAAACGGATGCGCCGGTTCCTGCGGCTCCGAGACGAGACCTGCCGTTTCGTCGGGTGCAATAGGTCGGCGCACGGGGCCGACCTCGACCACACCCACGACTGGCATCTTCTCGGCCAAACGGCCGTCGACAATCTTGCACACCTCTGCACGGCCAATCACGCCCTCAAATCCGAGACCCGGTGGTCGGTCGCCCAAACGCCCGGCGGCATTCTCACCTGGACCTCACCAACTGGGCGGGACTTCATCACCGAACCGGCGAACCTGCTCCCTACCGGGCCTCCCCTCGAGGAACCGCCGCCGTTCTAAGCGGTGCAGAGGCCTGGTCGAAGCGTGGCGGCTGATCTGCGCGAACCGTGTGCTGTCGCTGCTGATCTGGTGCGGTAACCCGCTCGTGTCTATCATCGGCATCGCCGTCACTCTCTAGAGCCGCCGCTCGCCGAGGAGGAACGAATGTCACGCCCCATCCCGGTTCTCTTCGTGCACGGGATCCGCACGTCGGGCACCATGTGGCGGCGACAGCTCGCCCTGGTGGGCGAGGCCGGGCGTCCGGCACTCGCGATCGATCTGCCGGGACACGGCTCGCGCATGAACGAACCGTTCACCGTGGCCGGCGCCCTGGCCGCCGTCGATGAGGGCGTCGACGCCCTCGGTGGCCGGGTGCTGCTGGTCGGGCTCTCCCTCGGCGGCTACTACGCCATCGAGTACGCCGCCCGCCACCCGCAGAAGGTGGCCGGGCTCGTCGCCGCCGGCAGCTGTGCGCGACCGGCCGGCTGGCCGCTCGACGCCTATCGTCGCCTGGCCCGGCTGATCCGCCGATTTCCCGACCACGGGTTGTGGCTCCACACCACCCTCGTGCGACTGCTCCTGCCGGCAGAGGGGGCCGCCGACACGCTGGCCGGTGGCGTTCCCCTGCAGGTGATGGATGCCGCCCTCGGCGCCACCGGCACCCTCCGCCCGCTCGACAGCCTGGCTCGATACCCGGGCCCGGTGTGGCTGGTCAACGGATCGTTCGACCAGTTCCGGCTGCACGAGCGGCGTTTCCTCGCCGCCTGCCGGAACGGCCACCTCGTGATTGTCCCCCGGGCGTCGCACCTGGTCAGCCTGGCTCAACCGGAGAGGTTTGCCGTGGTGCTGACCGGCATCCTGGATCACGTCACCGCCGACCGCCCCGGACCGATTGTCGACCTGAGCGAATAACTGGTATCGTTTCCTGTTGGCTTGCGTGTTGGGTCCCACCCCACACGATTATTGCCGTACGGCGCCCTCTACCGCCACGCGGCCCATCCGAACAAGAACCTAACGAAAGCGTATAAACGTGGCAAATATCAAGTCGCAGATCAAGCGTATCGGCACCAACAAGAAGGCCCAGGAGCGCAACAAGTCGGTCAAGAGCGAGTTCAAGCGCGCTGTGCGTGCGACGCGCCTCGCGATCGCCTCGGGCGACAAGGACAAGGCTGTTGCCAGCCTCGCCGTTGCTTCGAAGAAGCTCGACAAGGCCGTCAGCAAGGGCGTCATCCACCAGAACCAGGCCGCGAACAAGAAGTCCGCGATCGCCAAGTCGGTCAACGCCCTCGTCTAGTCACCGCCTGACCTGGCTCAGGACCATTCACCGGCCCTGACCCGCGTACACGCGCAAGCCCCCTCCGTTTCGGTGGGGGCTTTCGTGCGTCCGGGCCGTGTTTCTAGCTCGCCGGGTCAAACCCGAACTCGCGGAGCTCCTGCGAGCACCGGCACGCCTGCGCGATCTTCCTCGCCCACTCGACCGCGGCCTCCCGCGTGGGTAGCTCCAACACGGTGAACCCACCCGTGAGGTCGCTCCCCGGATAGAGATTCCTGCTCACTGTCCCGTCGGCGGAGACCAGCACAGGATCGATTCCCTCGTCTATCCCGCCGCCGAACACATAGACACCAGCAGCCTTGGCCTCCTCGATCACCGCGTGGGACTCAGCGACGACGATCGGGAACTCATCGTCGGTGAGCACCATGGCGCCGCTCGGGAAGGAGATCAGGTATTTGGTCATGTCTCGATGGTGCCCGCAGGCGTGCCGGGCCGCAACGGATGCGGATAGGCGCCGGGTCAGCTCTCGCCGCGACGGGCGATCACGCCGATGAGCCGCTCGAGCGCGAAAACGGGGTCGCGCTCGGCACCCTTCACGGCGGCATCCGTTTCGGCCAGTGCCACGACACAGCGAGCCAGACCCTCGTCGGTCCAGTTGCGCAGGTCACGCTGAGCCCGCTCGACCTGCCACGGGGCGAGACCGAACTGGGACGCCAGCTGGGCCGAACCGCCGCGCACACCGCACAGCTTGGCCATGGTGCGGATCTTCATGGCGAACGCCGCCACCACCGGGACCGGGTCGGCGCCGGAGGACAGCGCATGCCGCAGGATGACGAGCGCCTCGCCCTGATGCCCGGCGATCGCCGCGTCCGCCACCTTGAACGCGTTCGCTTCGACCCGACCGCCGTAGTAGCGGTCCACGGTCGTCTCGGTCACCTCGGCGCCGACGTCGGCGATGAGCTGCTGGCACGCCGCGGAGAGTTCGGCCAGATCGCCGGAGAACGCGGCGACCAGAGACCGCAGCGCACTGGGCGTGACCCGCTTGCCGGCCGTCTTGAACTCGGCGGAGGCGAAGTCGTGCCGGTCGGTGTCCTTCTTCAGTTCCGCACAGACGACCTCGACGGCGCCGCCGACGCCGGAACGGATCGTGTCGAGCAGCTTCTTACCGCGCACCCCACCGCCGTGCCGGAGCACCACGTAGGTGTCCTCGGCCGGGTTCTGCAGGTAGTCCAGACACTCCGCGAGGAAGGTATCACTGCACTTCTCCACCGAACTGACGCGGATCAGGCGCGGCTCGCCGAAGAGGGACGGACTGGCCATGGTGAGCAACTCTCCGGGCGCATAACTGTCGGCCTGCACATCACTGATTTCCAGACTGGGATCTTCGAGCTTGAGGAAATCGCGTAACTGCCGGATGGCACGCTCGGCCAGGAAGACCTCGGTTCCGGACACCAGGACGATCGGCGCCGGACGAACCTGGTGCCAGGCCAACTGCGGAATGGCGACCGCTTTCGAGGCGCTGCGGGGTGCGGCCCGGCCGGATGAGGCGGTTCGTGCGGCCACTCGGGAATCCTTCGGTTAGGGCTGTGCGGAATTGCTTAAGACTAGCCGGGGCCGGCGACCGCCCCGTTCTTCTCCCCTCCCTTCTCCCCGCCCTCGACCCGCTCGTTCCAGATCGTCAGCGTTCCGCCGCCCTGCGGGGCCGGCGCGACCACCAGCATCCCCTGCCGGTCGGTGCGCACAGCCTGCGTGCCGGCCGCCTCGAGGGTGGCGAGGATCTCGTCGGTGGGATGTCCGTAGCCGTTCTCGCGCCCGACCGAGATCAACCCCACCGTGGCCCTCAGGTCGGCGTAGAGCTCGGGACTCTGGTCGCCGGAGCCGTGATGGGCAACCTTGACGACGTCCACCGAACCGGGCCCTGACACCCGTCGGAGCGCATCCTGGGATTCCGCACCGAGGTCACCCAGGAACAGGGAACGGATGCCCTTCCCGTCGAAGCCGATCGTCACGCTGCCGTCGTTGCCGGTCTGCATCGACGGTGCCCCGCGCACCGGCCAGAGGATCTCCCAGCGCAGGCCGCCGAGGGTGCCGGTGTCCCCGCGAGCGGCCTCCCGGATCTCGGCCCCGCCCTCGAGGAGGGCCACGTGCAGGCGCTCATCGTCGGCGTTCTCCGGGATACCGACCAACGCCCGGTCGACCCGGCCGATCACCGCCGCGGCCCCGCCGATGTGGTCCAGGTCGTAGTGGGTCAGAACGAGAAGGTCGATCCGCTCGATGCCGAGCGTGTCCAGGCACGCTGCGAGGAGGGCCGGGTCCGGTCCCACGTCGACGAGCGCGTAACGGTCGCGGTCGCGCACCACGACCGCGTCGCCCTGCCCGATGTCGCAGGCGGCGATCTGCCAGTCCTCCGGGAAGGCCACCGCCCGGCCCACACCCGAGCCGAGCAGGGTGCCGGCGTAGCTGCCGGTGGCGAACACCAGAACGGTGATCGCCGCCATCGGCCAGAGCGCAGGGCCCTGCGTGCCACCGTGCGTGCGGTCATCCGTGCGCCCGCGCAGCACGAGCCCCACCACGGCGACGGTCAGCAGCGTCGTCACGAGCACGCCGAGCACCCCACCCAGCCAGGGCAGTCGGCTGCCGGGCAACTCCGCGCTCGTGCGGGCGATGGCCGCAATCCAGGCGGCGGGAAGCCAGGCCAGGTAGAGGACTCCCCCGGCGACGGTGGGCAGCCAGGGCAGCAGCAGGCACGCGATCAGACCGACGACGGTGGCAGCCGGAGCCGCGGGACCGGCCAGAAGGTTCGCGGGCACCCCGTAGAGCGGCAGGGTGGGGCTGAGGAGTACGAGCACCGGCTGGCAGGCCAGCTGCGCCGCCAGCGGGATGGCGATCACCGCGGAGAGCCAGATCGGCAGCCAGCGGCTCAGTAACCGGGTCAGCGGCGCGGCCAGCACGAGCAGGCCGGCCGTGGCCAGCACCGAGAGGGCGAACCCGTAGCTGCGGGCCAGCCACGGATCGGCCGCCAGCAGCAGGATCACGACCAGGGCGAGCAGCGGAACGCCGCGGCCCGGCCGTCCTGACGCGATCCCGAGCAGCAGGATCGTGGCCATCAGAGCGGCGCGCAACACGCTGGGTTCGGGCGTCACGAGTACGACGAACCCGAGCAGGGTGAGCAGCGACAACCCGATCCGGATGCCACGGCGCAGTCCCAGAAATCCGGTCAGCAGCATGACACCCGCGATCACGACGGCGCAGTTCGCGCCGGAGACGGCCGTGAGATGACTGAGCGAACTCGTCTTCATCGCCGTGTCGAGGTCCGCGCCCACGGCGCTCGTGTCGCCGATTGCCAGTCCGGGCAGCAGATCGCCGCCGTCACCCGGCAACGCCGTGGCGGCGGCGGTGAAGCCCGAGCGGAGCCCACCGGCCCAGCCGAGCCACCAGGGCGGTTGCGCGACGAGTTCGGGTGGTCCCCTGCCGAACACGAGCGCGGATGCCGCGTCCCCGGCCGCCGTGAGCCGGAGGGTGGCGTCCACCCGCACGACGCTGCCGATCTGCAGGGTCGCGGCCTCGCCATGCGCAGCCTCCGCGAATACAACGACCGGAACAGACAGCGTGCCCGCACCAGCCTGCCTCTCGGCCCCGGCCGGCTCGATGCCGGTCACGGTGCCCCGGAAGCGTACCCGCGGTGACTCAGCGGAGCCGAAACCTGCCGGTCCGAAGGATGAAGCGCCGAACGACTGCGTCTGCACGGGGATTGACGACACGGTGAGAATCACCGTCAGAGCCTCCTGACTGGCGGCGCTCTCGCGCACGGTCGGCGGCAGGCGATTGGCGCCCGCGACCGTGACGGTCGACGCCACGAGGGCGGCGGCCGCACAACAGACCAGAGCCACTGCCAGTGCCTGTACCTGTGCCTGTGCCTGTGCCTGTGCCCCCATCGGTGGCCGGCCGACCAGGCCCGACCACCGGGAATCGCCGCCTCGACGTGAACCTCGTCGTCTGTGAAAGCTTGCTCGCCACGTCACCAGCCCCAGGCACCCCGCTCCGGCCCACAGGACGGCCTGGCTGCCGGGCGCCGATTCCGGGAACGCGATGAGCAGCCAGGCCGCCAGCCACGCAGACAGGGCCGGAAGCACGAGGCGCAGGTCGATCCCGGTCATGGACTCCATGGGTGGAGGTTAGATGCGCAGGCGCGGCGCGTCCCGGGGTCTCCCGCAGCCTGTGCCCACGTCCGGAATCCGACAGGGTGGGGAGGCGGAGTTGCTCAACGCGGGTCAGTGGGGCAGGGCGCCCTGCTCGACGGACCGCCCCCTCAGGAACGACACGGTGAACCCGGCGAGCAGGGCGCCGGCGCCGCCCCAGACCAGGTCGCCGATCGTATCGACGTAACCGACGAAGATTTCCTCGTCGATGAAGGTGTGACCGAACCATTCGAATATCTCCCAGAGCACTCCGAGGGCCAATCCCAGGGCGGTTGTCATCACGACGGCCGTCAGCGTCGGGCGCGGGAGGGTGGCGGCGTCGGCCAGGACTCCAACCCTCACAAACAGCAGGTAGCACAGCGCCGCGCAGAGCCCATTGGTGAGGAAGTGCATGGGGAGGTCCCACCACCGGGTCGAGATGTAGATCTGCAGCACGCTGCTCCACACGGCCAGGAGCACAACGACGCCGAAGATTATGTCGACGCTCGGACGAACATCCAGAAGACGGGGAAGGAACATGCCGACCGACACGACCGCGAGGCTGACCCCGGCGATCGTGCCCCAGCCGAGGCCGGCAACGACGATACCGAGCAGTGCCAATACCCGCAGCCCGTCGGCGACCACCTGGGCCACTCCCGACGGCGCGCGCAGGAGGGCACGCATCATGGCCGCACCTCCGGCCGGACGGACGCGTAGCGCAGGACCGCCTGCACGGGTTCGTGATCGGAGGCGGCACGCCCCTCGAACCGGGCGGCATTGATGCCCGTAGTCATCACGTCGACTCCACCACCCACCAGGATGAGGTCGATGCGCTTGCCTCCCTCGCGGCTCCGCCGGTAGTTCGAGAAGGTACCCCACTGCGGTGTCAGGCGCTCTTCCGCCGCCTCCCAGGAGTCCCGCAGCGCTCCCTCGGCCAGTAGCGGGCGGTAGACGGCCGCACGCGCATCCGCGTTGAAGTCACCGGTCACGACGATCGCGGCCTCCGGCTCGGCCTCCCGGGAGGCGTCGACGAGGTCCAGGATGAAGTTCGCCGATTCTCGCCTCGACCGCCACGAGAGGTGGTCGAAGTGAGTGTTGAAGGCGTGCAGCCGCGCGCCCGTTGCGGTGTCCGTGAATTCGGCCGACACGACCACGCGCTGAGCCAGGTTGCCCCACGATCGGGAGCCGGCGAGGTGCGGCGTCTTCGACAGAGCCCGTTGCCGCCAATCGGTCAGTTCCAACCGGCGTGCGTCGTAGAACACCGCGCAGCTCTCATCGCCGCCGGAGGCATTGCGGCCGTGGCCGACCCACCGATAGTGCGATCCAAGGGCGTCTGCGACGAAGTCGACCTGGTCGGCCAGCGCCTCCTGCACGCCGAGGAGGGTCGGCTGCTCCGCGTCGAGGAGGCGTCGCAGGAGCTGCTTCCGGTCACCCCAGCGGTCGGGACTCCGCGGCCGGAGCGGAGGGAAGCGCCGACGGATGTTGTACGTCATCACGTGCAGGTCGGGTGCGGTCACCGGACCGATCAGGGCGCCATCCGTCATGCCGCACACGATACGCTCGCCGCACCGATGCGTCAGGTCGCCGCCGTGGCGCCGAGTGCACGCTCACACCGTGACCAGGGTGCTGAGACCCTCGAAGGTCTTCTCCCCGATACCGGTGACATTCCGAAGGTCGTCGACGGATGCGAATGGACCGTTGGCCTCGCGATAGTCGAGGATGCGCTGCGCCATGGCCGGGCCGATGCGCGGCAGGGTGTCGAGGTCGGCCAGGGTGGCCGTGTTGAGGTTGACCAGGGTCGCGGCACCGCCGGCGGCGGCACCGCCGGCGGCGGCACCGCCGCCAGATCCGGCGCCGGCAGGCGGCCCCGGCGGCAGCTCGCCGACCTGCGGCAGATAAAGCTGTTCCCCGTCGGTGAGTTTGCGGGCCAGGTTCGCCCCCGAGGGATCGGCCGTCTCGGTCAAACCGCCGGCGGCGGCCACGGCGTCCATCACCCGGGCCCCGGTGGAGAGTTCGAAGAGTCCCGGGCGCCGCACGGCGCCGAGCACGTGCACGAAGATGATCGCAGCGGACTCCGGAGCCGCCAGGGAATCGGACGGGCCACCGGCGTCGGCATCGCCCTCCGCACCGCCTGTCTGTGCTTCCCCGGAGTCGGACGGCGCCACGATCCGATGCCCGGACTGCTGCCCGACGGCTGACACGACCACGGCCGCGGCCAGCGCGAGGATCAACAGCAGCACGGCGGCGCCCACCCCGATGCGCATGCGCACGGGTGCGCGCCCCCGTGCGCCGGGGGCGAGGCGGTCGAGCGCCGCGACAACCGGGTCAGGCTCCATCCGGACAGGCTAGGCCGGTGCCCGCCTGTTCTCCGGCACGACCGGGCCCGCTGTGGGCGACGCCGGAGGGCGCCGCCCTGGGGAGGCGAGGCTAGACGGAGCGGGTGACGATGCTGACCAGTTTGGGTGCCCGCACGATCAGGTTCACGATCTCGCGGTCCCCGATCCGGCGGATGACCTCGGCCGACGTGCGCGCCAGGCGCTCCAGGTCTTCACCCGAGATCTTCGGCGACACCTCGAGACGGTCCCGCACCTTGCCGTCGACCTGCACGACAGCCGTGACCGACTCCTCCACCAACAGGGTCGGGTCGGCCTTCCGCCACTGCACGAGGGCGACACAGGGCTCATAGCCGAGGTGCTGCCACATGTCCTCGGCCGCGTACGGCGCGAACAGGTTGAGGGCCATGGCGGTGACCTCCGCGGCCTCGCGCACCGCGGCATCCGCGGCGCCGGCGCCCGTGTCGATCACCTTGCGGGTGGCGTTGACGAGTTCCATCAGGCGCGCCACGACGACGTTGAACTTGAATGACTCGACCAGGCCGGGTGCGTCGGCCAGGAACCGGTGCGTGACCCGGCGGAGGGCGGCGTCGCCGGACTTCCATTCGACGCCGGGCGCGCTGGTGACGTCACGGGCGACGCGCCAGGCGCGGGCCAGGAACTTGGCCGATCCGACCGGGGAGACGTCGGCCCAGTCGATGTCGTCTTCCGGCGGGCCGGCGAACGCCATGGTGAGGCGAACCGCATCGACGCCGAACTGGTCGACCTCCTCGGTGAAGTAGACCAGGTTGCCCTTGCTCTTGGACATCTTGGCGCCGTCGAGGATGACCATGCCCTGGTTCAGCAGGGCCGTGAACGGTTCGGTGAAGCTGACGTAGCCGAGGTCGAAGAGCACCTTGGTCATGAACCGGGCATAGAGCAGGTGCAGGATGGCGTGCTCAACGCCGCCGACGTACTGGTCGACCGGCGCCCACTTCTCGGCTTCCTTCGGGTCGAACGCCTTCGTGTCGTCGGTCGGGTTCAGGAAGCGCAGGAAGTACCAGGAGCTGTCCACGAAGGTGTCCATGGTGTCCGCGTCCCGGCGGGCCGGGGTGCCGTCGATCGGGTTGGGCACGTTGACCCAGTCGGTCGCGCCGCCCAGCGGCGACGTTCCCTTGGGCTTGAGGTCGAGGCCGTCGGTGGGCGGCAGCAGCACGGGCAGCTGGTCCTCCGGCACGGGGATCTCCGCACCGTCCTGGCCGTGGATGATCGGGATCGGCGTGCCCCAGTAGCGCTGCCGGGAGATCAGCCAGTCGCGCAGCCGGTAGTTCTTGGCTGCGCGCCCGGTTCCGGCGGCGGCCAGCTGCTCGATCATGCGTTTGACCGCGGTGTTCTTGCTCAGACCGTTGAGCGTGCCCGAGTTGATCAGGCGGCCCTCCCCGGTGAGCGCGATTCCGGTGCGGGCCGGGTCGAGCGACGGGAGCTCTTCCGTGCCGTCGATCATGTCCTGTGTGATCACGGGGATCATGCCGGTGACCGGTGCGGTCGTGTCGACGACCACGATCACGGGCAGGTCGAAGCGGCGCGCGAAGTCGAGGTCGCGCTGGTCGTGGGCCGGCACGGCCATCACGGCGCCGTGGCCGTAGTCGGCGAGCACGTAGTCAGCGGCCCAGATCGGCAGGCGTTCGCCATTGGCCGGGTTGATCGCGTAGCGCTCGAGGAACACGCCGGTCTTCTCGCGGTCGGTGGCCTGACGTTCGATCTCGGTGCTGTTCTGAACCTTCACCAGGTAGTCCCGGAACCGTTCCTGCACGGCGGGTGAGGCATCCGCCACCAGCTCGGCGGCGAGGTCCGCGTCGGGGGCGACGACCATGAAGGTCGCGCCGTACAGGGTGTCGGGGCGGGTCGTGAAGACGCTGATGCGCTCTTCGCGGCCCTCGATCACGAAGTCGACGTCGGCTCCGATGGAGCGGCCGATCCAGTTGCGCTGCATGTTCAGCACCTTGGCCGGCCAGGTGCCCTCGAGCTGGTTGAGGTCATCGAGCAGGCGGTCGGCGTAGTCGGTGATCTTGAAGTACCACTGGGTGAGCTTCTTCTTGACCACCACGGCGCCGCTGCGCTCGGAGGTGCCGTCGGCGAGCACCTGTTCGTTGGCGAGCACGGTCTGGTCTACCGGGTCCCAGTTCACCCAGCTGTCCTTGCGGTAGGCGAGGCCCTTCTTGTAGAGCTGCAGGAACAGCCACTGGTTCCACTTGTAATACTCGGGGTCGCTGGTGTGCAGTTCGCGTGACCAGTCGAAGGATGCCGCGTAGAGCTTCATGCTCTTCTTCTGCTGCGCGATGTTGTCGTAGGTCCAGCCGCGAGGGTCGATTCCGCGCTTGATCGCGGCGTTCTCCGCGGGCAGCCCGAAGGAGTCCCAGCCGATCGGGTGCAGCACGTTGAAGCCCTGCTGGCGCCAGTAGCGGGCCACGATGTCGCCGAGCGCGTAGACCTCGGCATGCCCCATGTGCAGGTCACCGGACGGGTACGGGAACATGTCGAGCACGTACTTGCGCGGGCGGGTGTCGCCGGGATCGTTGGTGCGGAAGGGTTCGAGCTCTTCCCAGATCGGCTGCCACTTCGCCTGGATGGCGGCGAAATCGTAGACTTCTTCGTCGCTGTCCTGGCCGGTGCGGTTGTGCTCGTACTCGTGTGCCACGTGACTCTCTTCGTTGCAGTGGGGATTGCGCCAGCAGGCACAGGGCCGCGCGGAGGCGGCGTCCGTTCCCTAGGTTACTAAACCTGGCCCTGGCCCGTGTCGGCGCCGGCCGGGTGCACGCCGAGGACGGCCAGGAGCGCCGCCGCTTTCAGCCGGGTTTCCTCGATCTCCTCGAGCGGGTCGGACAGCGCCGTGATGCCGCCGCCCGTGCCGATGGACGCCCCGTCCGGGCTGAGCACGATGCTGCGGATGACCATGGCCAGGTCGACCGCGCCGTCCCGCCCGAAATAGCCGAAGGCACCGGCGTAAAGGCCGCGCGGACCGCCCTCCAGCGCGTCGAGGATGGTCAGCGCACTCATCTTCGGGGCGCCGGTCATGGAACCGGCCGGGAACGAGGACGCCACCGCATCCACCCCGGTCAACCCCGCGGCCAGGCGCGCCTCGACCGTGCTGACCAGCTGATGCACGTGCGCGTAGCTCTCCACGGCCAGCAGGTTCGTGACCTGCACGCTGCCGAGTTCGGCGATCCGCCCCAGGTCGTTGCGCATGAGGTCGACGATCATCAGGTTCTCGGCGCGCTCTTTTTCGCTGGCTTCGAGCTCGTCGCGCAGCTGGCGGTCGCGCACCACACTCGAGGACCGCGCCCGGGTGCCCTTGATCGGTTTGGTGGTGACCCGGCCGTCGACCGTCACGGCCAGGAACTGTTCGGGTGAGGCGCTGAGCAGGGCCGTCTCCCCGAAGCGGAGAAGCCCGCCGTGGTGACTGGGGCTGCCGGTGCGGAGGCCGAGGTAGGCGTCGACCGGGTGCGGCCGCACGTCGACCAGGATCTCGTTGGTGAGGCAGAGCTGGTAGGCGTCGCCGGCCCGGATGAAGCTCTGGCAGTCGTCGATCAGCGCGGCGTAGCGGTGCGCGTCGTGCCGCCACCGCGCCGCGCCGATACCGCCGGCTGCGACCGCAGGCTGCGGCGGGACAGGTCGGCTGACGGCTGTCGGGTGTGCCGGCTGCGCCGCGGCGAGGGCCTTGAGCACGGAGTCGACCCAGGCCTGCGGGGCATCCGTCGCCTCGTCAGGACCGCGGCGCACGAGCGCCGTCACGCTGTGCGCCGCATGGTCGAACACGAGCACCCGGTGCACCTCGAGCAGGGCCGCATCCGGGTAGCGCGAGGGGTGCACCGGGGTGCCGAGGGTCTGCGCGGCGAGTTCGTAGCCGAGCCAGCCGATCCAGCCGAGCCGGAAGCCGCCGGCGTTGCTGCGCGCCCGGACGCCGTCGGCGGTGATCAGGGGGGTGGAGGTGTCGGCGCGGGCACCGGCGAGGTCCGCGTGCAGGAAGTCGAAGATCGTGCCGGGTGAGGTCTGGGCCGGCTGCGACGGGTGCACGGCGGACGAGACCGTCACGGTCCCCTCCTGCACCGAGGCGGTCACGAACCGAGACCCGGGCGAGGCAGCGCCGAGGTAGCTGAGTCCGGTCTCGGCGCCGTCGCCCGCGTCCAACCAGAAGGCGTACGGGCTGTCCCGGTAGAGGGCGCCGAAGACCCGGGCCGGGTCCCACCACCCGGGCAGGGGGATGCTGTGGATCGACCCGTTCACGGTCCCAGCCTAGATGCCCCGATTCCGCCGCCGGTGCACCGGTCCGCCGCCCCGGCCGATACGCTTGCCGAACGCCGTCCGTGGTTGTCGGCGTCGACAGACGTCCAGGGGGATTTCACACATGCGCACATCGACGATCACCGCGCGCCTCGGCGCATTCTCGGTTGTGGCAGGAATCGCCGTCCTGCTGTCCGGCTGCACCGCCAGCGCGAATCTCACCGTCGCCGCCGAGGATATCGCGACGGTCGGGGCCAAGGCGCTGAGCACCCAGTGGGACACCGTCGCCACCATGGACTGCGGTGACGGCAGCGTCGACTCGGTCGAGGGTACCGAAGTGGAGTGCACGGCCTTCAACCCGAAATCAGGCCTGGACTACCCGGCCACCGTGACCCTGAAGACGATCGACGGCGGCAAGTACACCGTCTCGGTGGTCACCGGATCGCCCCTCACGCCCGACACCGACGGCGACGAGCCCGTCACCGGCGCCGATGCACCCACCGTGACCGGAGCTGCTCTGGCCGGGATCGCCGCACCGGCCCTCGGAGAGAAGCTGGGCTACGAGCCGGCGATCGACTGCGGGACCGAGCCCATTCCGATCTACCTGGACGCCCGGATCACCTGCGTCGCCACCACCGACGACGGTGTGCGGCACGCAGCCAACGTCGTGGTGACCAGCCTGACCGCGACCGACTACAGCATCGACGTCGCCATCATGGAAGCACCGCTCCAGTAGGTGTGGCGTCGCCGCGGGCGCTCAGGGTCGGTCGGACGTGCTGGCCTAGGCTGTGACACGTGAACGACATCCTCAGCTGGATCCTCGATACGGTCTCCAGCGTGGACCCCGTTCTGCGCACGCTGCTGGCCGGTTTCGGGATGCTGCTGGAGACATCCGTTCTCGTCGGCCTGGTCGTGCCGGGCGATTCCATCGTGATCGTGGCGAGCACGGCGGTGAGCAACGTGGCCGAGTTCCTGGGGCTCGTCGTGGCGGTGATCGTGGGTGCCCTGATCGGGGAGAGCATCGGCTTCATGCTCGGTCGCCACTTCGGACCGTGGATCCGGATGAGCCGTCTCGGTCGCCGGCTCGGGGAGCGCAACTGGGCCCGGGCCGAGGTCTACCTCGCGCGGCGCGGCGGAATCGCCGTGTTCCTGTCGCGGTTCCTGCCCGTGCTGCACTCGCTGATCCCGCTGACCGTGGGCATGAGTCCGATGCCCTATCGCACCTTCATGAAGTGGACCGTGCCGGCCTGCGTGATCTGGGCGGTGGCGTACGTCTCGATCGGATCGGCCGCCGCCGAGGGTTACCGGGAACTCTCCGACCGGCTGCACTTCGCCGGGTACCTCTTCGTCGGTGCGATCACCGTCTTCGTGCTGCTTGTCTTCCTGGTCAAGCGGTGGCTGCACCGGCGTGAGGAACGCCACATGGAACAGCCGGGTCCCCCGGTCGGCTGACCGTGCGCCACGGGTCAGGCACGCTCGGTCAGTGGGCCGGGCCGGGCACGAAAACCCGTGCGGTGATCAGGTCGTCCGGCACGGGCGTGTGCGAGATGAGCAACACCGCTCGGCCGTCCTCCCGGGCCGTGACCAGGATGTCCCGCACGAGCCGGTCGCCCTGCGCCTCGTCGACGTTGGCGGTGGGCTCGTCGACGATGAGCACCGGGAAGTCCGCGAGCAGGGCCCGTGCCAGTGCGATCCGCTGCGCCTGACCGCCGGAGACCAGGGCGCCCCGTTCGCCGACCCGGGCGTCGAGTCCGCCGCGCCGGCTGGCCCACTCGCCCAGCCCGACCCGGTCGAGCACGTCCAGCAGGTCCTCGTCGGTGGCCGTCTCGCGAGCGAAGAGCAGATTCTGACGGATGCTGTCGTCGAAGAGCCAGGGCCTCTGCTCACACAGTCCCACCCGGCTGCGCACCTCGGCCGGGGCCAGCGTGCGCGCCTCGACGCCGTCGAGCCGGTAGGAGCCCGTGTAGTCGAGGAACCGCACCAACGTCTGGGCCAGCGTGGTCTTGCCGGCCCCGCTCGGGCCGGCCAGGTGCACGCGGTCCCCCGGCGCCAGCCTCAGTGTCACGCCGGAGACCGCCGGGGTCGGGGAACCCGGCCAGCGCGCCCCGACGTCGGTGAGTTCGAGAACGGGGCGCGCACCGATGGCCGCGACGACCGCCGCATCCGTCGCCCCGACAGCCGCCTCTTCCGGGATCTCCGCGGGCACCACGGTGGGCACGGCCGAGGCGACGCGCTGGGCGCTGGAGCGCACCTGGCGCCACACACCGAGCGCGAGCGGGATCATGGCGAACACCTCGAACACGGCCATGGGCACGAGCACCACCACGGCGAAACCCGGTCCGCTGATGCCGGCCGGACCGGACAGAGCCGGGATGCCGACCCAGAGTGCGCCAACCGTGGCCAGGCCCGCGAACAGCGACAGCACCGCACCCTGCACGCCCACACCGAGGGACCGTCGGAGCGAGGCCCGGCGCAGCCGGTCGTCGGCGGCCGCGAGAGTGGCGAGACGGGCGTCGAGAGCACCGAACGCGGTCAGCACGTCGAGGTTCTCCACCACCTCGAGCACCTCGTCGGCGAGCGTCCCTCGGAGGGGTGCGAGCTGCCGCTCCGACCGGGCGGACAGCACAGTGGAGGCGATGGTGGCGAGCAGTCCACCGGCGAGCAGCGCGAGCGCGAGGGTGACGCCGGCGGCGGGCAGCACCAACCAGACGCCGACCACGCTCACGATCGCCAGGATCCCCGCCGTGGCCAGCGGCTGAACCACACGCAGCGGGAAGTCCTGCAGGTCGTCCACGTCGCGCACCAGCCGGCTGAGCAGATCGCCGCGGCTCGTACCCCCGAGGCCAGCCGGGGCGAGCGGCAGAATGCGGGCGAACACGCCCAGACGCAGGTCGGCCAGCTGGCGGAACGCGGCGTCGTGACTGGCCAGCCGTTCCAGATAACGGAACGCGGACCGACCGAGCGCGAACGCACGCACGCCGACGACCGCCATCGAGAGGAACATGATCGGCGGTTGCTCCGCGGCACGGGTGATCAGCCACGCCGACGACGCCAGCAGAGCCACCGCGAAGAATGCGCTCAGCACGCCCGCGGCGAGCCCGGGCGCGAAGCGTCGGGCGGGCGGTTGGGCCAGGCGCAGCACGGCGCGCACCTCATCCGGGGCCGCGACCGCCCTCTGCGTGGCGCCGGGACGGTCATCAGACATGGGCAACCTCGTTCAGGGCGACGATCTGGTCGGCGGCGTCCCGCAGGGCCGGCCGGTGGCTGACCACGATCACGATCCGACCCTCCCGCGCGAGCCGGCTCAGGCCGGCCACGAGAGCGGTTTCCGCCGCCTCGTCGAGGGCCGAGCTGGGCTCGTCGAGGACCAGCACGGAACAGTCATGGGTCGTGGCACGGTAGACGGCGCGGGCGGCCGCCACCCGCTGGGCCTGCCCGCCGGAGAGCCCCTGGCCGGCGACTCCCAGAACGGTGGCCGGGTCGAGGTCGCCGGCACCGGCGCTCTCCAGAGAGCGTCGTACGGTACCCAGGTCAACGGATGCGTCGCCGAGCGCCAGATTGTCGGCGATCGTTCCCTGGAACAGCCCCGGCCGTTGCCCGGCCCACGCCAGCCAGGGTCGCGGTGCGCCCGGGGTCTGCACCGCACCGTTCAGCAGGATCCGCCCGTCGTACGGAACGAATCCCTGGAGGGCGGCAACCAGCGTCGATTTTCCGGCACCGCTCGGGCCAACGACCACGGCGAGTTCACCGGGACGGAACACGGCGCAAAAGCCCTGCACCGGGACATCCGTGCCACGCCGGATCGTGACGTGCTCGAACCGGAGCGCACCGGCATCCGCACGACCGAACGAGGCAGCGGCAGCCGGGGCCGAGGACGGCGCCGGCGCCGATGGTGCCGCGCCGTCATCCTCGAGCAGGGCGAACACCTCTTCGGCGGCAGCGAGGCCATCGGCAGCGGCGTGGAACTGGGCGCCGACCTGCCGCACGGGCAGGAAGGCCTCCGGGGCGAGCAGCAGCACGAACAGACCCACACCGAGGGCGAGGCTGCCGTCGACGAGCCGCAGGCCGATCGACACGGCCACCAGGGCGACCGACAGGCTGGCCGCCAATTCGAGCACGAAGCCGCTGAGGAACGACACCCGCAGAACCTTCATGGTGCGGGTGCGGTAGTCCTCGGTGATGCTCTGCACGCGGGCGAACTGGCGACGTTCCCTCCCGTAGATCTTGAGGGTGCCCAGCCCGCCGACAAGGTCGAGGAACCCGGTCGACAGTCGCTGCAGGGAGTCCCACTGCTTGCGCTGCACGGCCTGAGTGGCCTGGCCGATCAGCACCATGAAGACGGGGATGAGCGGCAGCACAACGATGACCGTGATGCCGCTCGGCAGGTCCTGCCAGAGCATCACGAGAACGAGAAGAGGTGTGCTGATCCCCGCCAGCAGGAGCTGGGGCAGGTAGCGGGCGAAGTAGTTGTCGAGGGCATCCAACCCCTGGGTGACCAGGGTGGAGACGCCGGCGCTGGCCCGGCCGCTGAGCCAATCCGGACCCCGCTCGGCAACCCGGTCGAGAACCTGGCGTCGCAACTGGCTCTTCACCTGGGCCGCCCCGCGGGTGGCAGCCACCTCGAGCAGCCAGACCAGCACGGCCCGCACCACGATGACACCGGCCAGGGTGCCGATGGTGCGGGACAGCGTGTCCAGCGAGGCACCCGTCAGCGCGAGGGTCACGCTCTGGCTGAGCAGCCAGGAGAACGCGATGATCGTGACGGTCTGCGCCAGTCCGAGCAGGGCACCGACCGAGAGAAACCACCGGGCGGCGGTCGCATAGCGGAGAAGCCGTGGATCGAAGGGGCGCATCTGGTTCAGTGTACGGCGGACTCGACGTCGGCCGAGACCGTCGTGCGACTGAGGCGCTTACGGAGAACCCAGTAGGTCCACCCCTGGTAGAGGAAGATGACCGGCATGGCGAACAGGGCCGTCCAGCTCATCACCTGCAGCGTGTACGGCGAGGAGGAGGCGTTCTCGATGTTCAGGCTGTTCGCCGCGTCATTGCTCGCCGGCATCACGTCGGGGAACAGGGAGGCGAAGAGCGCCAGCACCGCGAGGGCGATGGTCGCGGCCATCAGGGTGAACGCCCATCCTTCGAACCCGCGCAGGTTGGCGAGGAACGAGGCGATCAGGGCGACGGCGGCACCGGCGGCCAGGGCCGCGGTCGCCAGACTGCCGTAGGCGAACGTGGTCCAGACCAGGAACGAGGCGGCCACCACGATGGTGATGACCCCGCTCTTCACGGCGAGCTTCTGGGCGCGCTGACGGATGTCCCCCTCGGTCTTCAGGGAGATGAACACCACGCCGTGGGTGAAGAAGAGGAGCAGCGTGGTGATGCCGCCGAGGAGGGCATACGGGTTCAGCAGGTCGAAGAAGGAGCCGATGTAGTTGAAGTCGGCGTCCAGCTGCACGCCGCGCACGATGTTGGAGAACGCCACGCCCCAGAGCAGGGCGGGAACGGCGGACCCGATCACGATCATGAGGTCGAAGCGTTTCTTCCACTCCGGTTCCGGCCGCTGGTGCCGGTATTCGAACGACACCCCGCGCAGGATGAGCGCGAGGAGGATCAGCAGCAGGGGCAGGTAGAAACCGCTGAACAGGGTGGCGTACCACTCCGGGAACGCGGCGAACAGAGCCGCCCCGGCCACGATCAGCCAGGTTTCGTTGAGGTCCCAGACGGGCCCGATCGTGTTGATGATGACCCGGCGGTCGAGGTCGTCCTTACCCAGGAAGGGCAGGGACATACCGACGCCGAAATCGAAGCCGTCGAGAACGAAGTAGCCGATGAAGAGTGCGGCGATGACCCAGAACCAGAGAATTGTGAGATCCATCATGCGCTCCTAGTAGACCGTGACCTGTGGCTTGATCTTGCCGGACACCGGGTCGGGTTCCGCCAGCGGGGCAGGCCCCTTCCGCACGGCCTGCAGGATCAACTTGAACTCGACGACGGCGAGGGCGCCGTAGATCAGCGTGAAGGCGATCAGCGAGATCAGGATCTCGAGGCCGCTGACGTTGGGTGACACGCCGTCCTGGGTGCGCAGGAGTCCGAAGACGAGCCAGGGCTGCCGCCCCATCTCCGTGAAGATCCAGCCGACGCTCATGGCGATCAGCGAGAACGGGAAGCTCCAGATCGCGATCTTCCAGACCCAGGTGGCCTTGGGGCTGCGCCCGTTGCGGGTCAGCCAGAGGCCGACCACGGCAACCATGATGTGCGCGATGCCCAGGGCGATCATCCAGCGGAAGGCCCAGTAGGTGATCCAGATGGTCGGTGTGTAGTCGCCGGGACCGTAGAGGGTCTCGTACTGCGCCTGCAGGTTGTTGATGCCTTCGACGGTGCCGTTGAGGGTGTGGGTCGAGAGGAACGACAGCAGGTACGGGATGCGGATCGAGAACAGCTCGCTCACACCGTCGGGGGTGCCGAGGGTGAAGATCGAGAAGGATGCCTCGGCACCTGTCGACGTCTTGTACATCGCCTCGGCCGCGGCCATCTTCATGGGCTGCGCCGCCGTCATGGCCAGGCTCAGGGAGTCGCCGAAGAAGGTGGTGATCGCACCGGAGACCACCATCATCCACATGCCCAGTTTGAGCGCCGGACGCATGGTGTCCTCGTTCTGCTTGCGCAGGAGGTGCCAGGCGGCCACCGAGATGACGAGGCCCGACGACACCATGAAGCAGGCGAAGATCGTGTGCGGGAAGGACGCCAGGGCGATCGGGTTGGTCAGCAGCTCGCCGATGCTGGTCAGCTCGGCCCGTCCGCGCTCCTCGTTGATGCGGAAGGCGACCGGGTTCTGCATGAACGCGTTCGCCGCGAGGATGAAGTAGGCGGAGGCGATCGAGCCGGCCGTGGTCAGCCAGATGGTGGCCAGGTGGAGGCCGCGCGGCAACTTGTCCCAGCCGAAGATCCAGAGTCCGATGAACGTGGCTTCCAGGAAGAACGCCGTGATTCCCTCGAAGGCGAGAGGCGCGCCGAACACGTCACCGACGAAGCGGGAGTAGTCCGACCAGTTCATGCCGAATTGGAACTCCTGCACGATTCCCGTGACGACGCCCATGGCGAAGTTGATCAGGAAGATCTTGCCGAAGAAGTGGGTGAGCTGCAGGTACTTCGCCTTGTCCGTGCGCACCCAGGCGGTCTGGAAGAGGGCGACCGTGAACGCCAGGCCGATCGTGAGCGGGACGAAGAGGAAGTGGTACACGGTGGTCAAACCGAATTGCCATCTCGACAGGAGTAACGGATCCAGCCACTCGTTCATGCGCCCTCCAGCGTCATCGGGTTTCTACACTGTGTAGAACATTACTCTTCTACAGACCGTAGAATTGCGCGGAATCGCCCGCTAGACTCCCCCTTATGGGGAGTTTGGGTGCGCTGGAGCGGCTGTTGATGGATGTGCTGTGGGACTCCGAGGAGCCTCTCGCCGCCACCGACCTCCGGGACCGGCTGCTCACCCCCGCCGCGGCCGCCGCGCGGCGCAAACCGCTCGCCACCACGACCGTCCTCACGGTCCTGTCCCGCCTCGAGATCAAGGGCTTCGTCAGCCGTGACCGTGGGAGTCGACCGCACCGCTACCAGGCCATGTCGACCCGGGCCGAGCACACTGCCGAGTTGATGCACGAGGTGCTCGGCTCGGCTCCCGACCGACAGGCCGCCCTGGCCCGCTTCATCGGAGACGTCACCCCGCAGGAGGCCGCGACGCTGCGCCGGCTCCTTGACGCCGCGCCCGTCGTTCACGAGTGAGACGCCGTCCGCAGGGAAACCGGTCGGAGGCGTCGTGTTCGCCACGGCGGTAATCCTCGGGGTGCTGGCCGTGCTGCTCGCCGGCCCGGTCCCCATCTGGCTCTCCGCTGCAGCCTGGCCGGCCCGCTCCCCCGCCGTGGCCCTGGTGCTGTGGCAGTCCATCGCCCTGGCCGGCGGGCTGTCCATGATCGGCTCGCTGCTCAGTTTCGGGCTGATCCCCTTCGGGGTGAACCTGTTCGACGGCATCCGGTCGCTGGGCGGGCATCTGGTGGCCGGCACGCTGCCGGACGAACCGTCGTTCGTCGCGGTCCTCATGCTCTGCTCAGCCATGATTCTCGGCAGCCACCTGTTGCTGAACCTGGCCGCGACTTTCTCCCGCGCCGAGAGGCAGCACCGACGGCATCGGCACCTGATCGGTCTGCTCAGCCAACCGCTGGCTGACCATTCCGGCACTCGCGTGATCGAGCACGACGCTCCGGTGGCCTACTGCCTGCCCGGCGCGACGCGGTCGGCGACGGTGTTGTCGCGCGGGCTCCTGCAGTTGCTCGACGCCGAGCAACTTCGGGCGGTGATCGCGCACGAACATGCGCACCTGATCCAGAAGCATCACCTGGTGCTGCTCGCGTTCAAATCCTGGCACAGTGCGCTGCCGTGGTTCCCGATCGCCAATCGGGCCGAGAATGCGGTTGCGTTGCTGGTGGAGATGCTCGCCGACGATCAGGCGCGGCGCGTGGTCGACGACCGAACGCTGGCCACCGCGATCGCGCTGGTCGGGTCGGCACATCAGGTGGACCCGCTGGGAACGGATGTCGAACTCGCCGACGGCCCGGACCATCCGTTCGATCTCGTCACGCCCCGTGTGCGCCGGCTGATCTCGCCGCCGCCGCCTCTGCCCGCAGAGGCGGTGCTGGCGGTTGCGGCGTCGGCAGCAACGCTTCTGCTGCTGCCGACGCTGCTCCTGCTCCTCGGCTGAGGGCGGACCGCGCTCTAGAAGAGTTTCGCCTGCTCGAGCCAGGCGGTGGCGATCTTCTCGGCCGAGAGCTCGTCATTCACGCTCTCGGAGTTCAGGCTGACCAGATCCTCGGCGGTCAGGGCGGCGCTGACGGCGTTGAGTACCTCGCCGGCCTTGGCGTCGACCTTGTCGGAGACCAGCGGCACGACGTTGTCGGCGAAGAACAGGCCATCGGGGTCGTCCAGGGCGACGAGGTTGTCCGACTTGATGTTCGGGCTGGCCGTGTAGACGTTCGTGATCTGGATCGCGTTGTCCACCAGGGCCTTGATCGTGAGCGGGCCACCGCCATCCTCGATGGGCGTGAAGCCGGCGATCGGGATGCCGTACTTCTCGGTCAGGGTTGTCGGCCCGTAGGGGCGGGTCTCGAGTTCAGACGGGCCGCCGACGGTGATCGGCTCGGTGACGTTGGTGAGCGAGGCGATGTCGGTCAGGCTGTACTTGTCGGCGAAGGCCTGCGTGACGGTCCAGGAGTTCTGGTCGGTCGCCTCGGCCATGTCCAGCACGTTCAGTCCGTCCGGCAGCTGGTCTTTCAGCTGCTCGAAGGTTTCGTCGGCGGTGCCTCCGGCAGCGTCTGCGTTCAGGGCCTGCAGCAGACTGCCGGTGTATTCGGGGAAGACGTCGATGGCGCCGGACTCGATCTCGGGCAGGTACACCTCGCGCTGACCGATCTTGAAGTCGCGTTCGACCGTGAAGCCGTTCTCTTCCAGCGCCTGGGCGTAGATCTCGGCGATGATCTCGTTCGAGTAGTAGTCCTGCGAACCGATCACCAGGGTTGCTGAGCCCTCGTCAGTATTTCCGCTGTCCAGCGGGTCACCGGACGCACACCCTGCAAGGGCTATGACGGCCCCAACCGCGACCGCGGCGACTGCCGCGAGCCGGCCTTTTCTAGCTGTGAACATTAGTGGGTTCCTTTCGTGATGGCGGGATCCATCCCCGGTCCAGGTCGGGCTGACCTGGAACGGTCGACTGGGGGGCGTCCGGCTGCGACGCCTCTGGGAACGACAAGTCGCTGCACGACGGTGAATATTCCCTCGAGGGTGAGGGCGAGCAGGATGACGAGCAGCGACCCGCCCAGCATCTCCGCGTAGTCGCGGGTTTTCAACCCGGCGAACAGGAATCGGCCGAGACCGAAATCCGCCACATAGGCAGCCAGGGTCGCTGTGGCCACGACCTGAAGGGTGGCCGAGCGGATGCCGGCGATCAGCAGGGGCAACCCCAGCGGCACCTCGACCGTGCGCACGATCTGCGCCTCGGACATCCCCACCGACCGGGCCGAATCGATCACGGCCCGATCGATGACCTCGAATCCGGAATAGGCGCCCGCGAGTATCGGCGGGATGGCCAGGATCGTGAGCGCCACATACGGCGCCCCGAGTCCGATGCCGACCCACAGCGCCACGAGAGTGAGCAGACCGAGGGTCGGGATGGCTCGAAGGCCTCCGGAAACGGCCACGGCCAGACCGCGGCCGCGGCCCGTGTGCCCGATCAGGAACCCGATGGGCACCGCGATCAGTGCGGCCAACGACACCGCCACGAGCGTGAACCCGAGGTGCTCGATGAGGCGCACGGGAATGCCGCCGGGACCGACGTAGTTGGCTGGGTCCAGGATCCAGTTCAGGGCGTCCGCGAAGAGGTTCACGCCGACACCTCCGCGGCACGGGCGACGCGGAGCGCACGACGCCCTGCCGCCGCGAGGAGGGTCCAGGGCAGCAGAATCCGGCCGAGCAGAACGAGCGCCCCGTCGAGCAGCAGCGCCAGTGCCACCGTCAGCACGATTCCGGCGATGATCTCGGCCTGGATGCCGCGCTGGAAGCCATCCGTGAACAGACTGCCCAGACTCTGCGCACCGATCACGGCCCCCACCGTGGCCAGGCTGACGGTGCTGACGGCTACGACGCGAAGACCGGCCAGGAGCACGGGGCCGGCCATCGGGAGCTCCACCTGCCAGAAGATGCTCCAGCCGGAATATCCCACGGCCACGGCGGACTGCCGCACATCCTTGTCCACGGATGCGAGGCCGTCGGCAACGACGCGCACCATCAGTGCAACCCCGTAGAGGGTGAGGGCGATGATCAGGTTGAGCGGGGACCGCAGGCTGGTTCCCACGACGGCCGGGATCACGAAGAACAGCGGCAGCGACGGGATCGCGTAGAGCAGTCCGCTGGACGTCAGGATCACACCGCGGCTGAGCCGGTACCGGTTGGCCAGCCAGCCCAGCGGCACCGCGAACAGGAAGCTGAGCAGGATGGGCGGCACACTGAGCACCAGGTGATCCAGGGTGCGATCCCAGAGCAGGTCGAGGTTCGACCAGATCCAGGTCACTGCGGCGCTCGGTGGTCCGGCGAAGCCTCGCGCCCGGTCGGCGCCACGAGCACGCCGGCCAGGCGACCCTCGGTGTCGACCAGGATGTCCGAGCCGCCGCGCCGTTCGACGTGCAGGGCTCGCTTGCCTCGGTCCGCGCCGACGAAGCTGGCCACGAAGTCGTCGGCCGGGTTCGAGAGGATGTCCGACGGCGACCCGACCTGGGCGATCCGCCCCCCGTCGCGGAGGATGACGACCTGATCGCCGAGCAGGAACGCCTCCTCGATGTCGTGCGTGACGAACACGACCGTCTTGCCGAGCTCGCTCTGCAGCCGGATCAGCTCCTGTTGCAGCTCGGCCCGCACGATCGGGTCGACGGCGCCGAAGGGTTCGTCCATCAGCAGGATGTTCGGGTTGACGGCCAGCCCGCGCGCCACGCCCACCCGCTGCTGTTGCCCGCCGGACAACTGGCTCGGGTAACGATCGGCCAGGGTACGGTCCAGCCCCACCGTATCGAGCAGGGACAGAGCCTCCGTGCGGGCCGTCTTCCGAGGTACCCCGCGCAGAAGGGGCACGGTGGCGACGTTGTCGATCACGGTGCGGTGCGGGAGCAGGCCGGAGTTCTGCATCACATACCCGATGCTGCGCCGCAGCTTCACCGGTTCCAGCGCTGCGATGTCGGACCCGTCGATCTCGATCGTTCCGGCGCTCGGGTCGACCATCCGGTTGATCATGCGCAGCAGCGTGGTTTTGCCGGACCCGGACGACCCCACCAGCACCGTGGTCTGATGCGAGGGCAACGTCAGGCTGAAATCATCGACAGCGAGGGTGCCATCCGGGAACTGCTTGCTCACCGAGCGGAACTCGATCATAGAAATGGCTCATTCCTCGACGGCAGTCGACACGGGGCGGTACACCACCCAACCATCACCCGGCGGCGCCGACCAACCGGATACCGGTATTCCTAGCGAACGTTCGGCCCGTAGTACCCGGCAAGGTAGTCGCGCGTGACGACGCGGCACTCCGCAATGAAGCGCTCGTCGCCCTGAGGATCGGAACGGAACGCGCGGGACAGGATCGAGTCGCCCATCTCCACGGCGACCTCGAGCCGGAAAATCAGCTCGTCACCGCCGACCAGACCGAACTCTTCCACCAGCATTCCGGCCACCCGGCGGGCGAAGTAGCCCGATTCGGAATCTTCAACGTTGGTCGCGCCTTCGCGGTCGGAGAAATGCATGATGCGGAAGCCCGGCTCGGAGCGGTACAGATCAACGAAGGCGGTGATGGCCACGTCGACGATCGCCGACCAGTCCTTCGAAGCGCTGAGCGTGAGTTGCTCGGACACGCGGCGACGGAAGCGCAGCACGGCCCGCTCCCGCAAGGCCTGCAGCACCGCAACGCGGTCGGGGTAATACCGGTACACGGTGCCGATCGACGCTCCCGCGCGCTCGGCCACCATGGCGGTCGTGATGCGGTCGAAGCCCACCTCGTCTACGACAATGGCGGCTGCGTCGAGCAGACCGGACAGACGTGCTGTGCTGCGCTGTTGAATCGGCTCGATGCGGACCTGCTGGGCCGGCACAAAAGGATCCCCACCGAAAAGGTCACTGAGTGACACTTGTCCTCCTTGAGAGTAAGTGACTAATACTAGGGTGCGAATCGGCCTCGCCGGTTCTCGGCGCGCGATTCGGCCCGGACTGGCGGGAAAAACCCGTTTCGAGGCCGGGCGCGTCGCCGGCCCGGGCGCTCTCCGGCGCACACGTGCTGCCGACCACCCGCGCGCGCATGTCAGACTAGGGGGGTGCCGAAGTCGAAGTCTCCTCGAATACTGCCCCCGGGCACGCCAGCAAAGATGATGCACCGTGCCGCCCGGATCGAGGACTGGTTGCACTTCAAACGTGAACGGGCGGCCCGCAAGCGCGGGTACCTGCCCACAGTCATCCCGTATGCGGGCTATGGGTCGACCGAGTGGGTGCGCATCCTGTGCCGGGTGCTCCTGGCCAAGCCGACCAAGGCCACGCCCGCCCTGACTCGCCGGCACTGGCGCTCGGACCGTCGGGACGGAAGCATCCGCGGCTGGCGCAGCTTCACCAGCGTGCCGGTCAACGACGTGACGGTGACCATTGAGATCAACGGATTCTCGCACCGAGTGCAGGCCGACCGCGGCGGGGTCGTCGACACGGTCATCGCCGTGAGCCTCACACCCGGCTGGCACACGGCCCAGCTGCACACGGACGACACCGCCGCCCCGGTCGAGGCGCCGGTGTTCATCGTGGCCCCTGCGGTGACCCGCGGCATCCTCTCCGACGTCGATGACACCGTGATGGTGACCACGCTCCCCCGCCCGCTGCTGGCCGCGTGGAACACGTTCGTCCTCGACGAGCACGCCCGCGTTCCCACGCCCGGGATGGCGGTTCTGCTGGACCGCCTCGCGGCGGAGAACGAGGGTTCTCCGATGATCTACCTGTCGACCGGAGCGTGGAACGTCGCGCCGACGCTGACCCGGTTCCTGTCCCGCAACCTCTACCCCGCTGGCGCGCTTCTGCTCACCGATTGGGGTCCCACCCACGACCGCTGGTTCCGCAGCGGCCAGGATCACAAGCGGGCGAACCTGCGCCGGCTGGCACTGGAGTTCCCAGACATCCGCTGGATCCTGATCGGCGACGACGGCCAGCACGACGAAGCAATCTATAGCGAGTTCCAGCGCGAGTTCCCGGGCAGCGTGGAGGCCGTCGCGATCCGGCAACTCTCGCCCAGTGAGGCCGTGCTGGCCGGACGACGCATGAAAGACGGTCCGGGCGAACCGCGTGAGCGCTGGATGTACGGTCCGGACGGCTCCGCACTGGCCAGCCAGCTCGCCGAACAGGGCCTGATCTGATGCAGCGTCGAGGCTAGGGCGCGGACGAGAGGATGCGGTCGAGGCCCCGGTTGATCTGGCGCGCCCAGAGCGGCCCGCGGTAGAGGAACCCGGTGTAGCCCTGCACGAGCGTAGCGCCAGCGGAGAGGCGCTCGGCCACGTGCTCCGCGGTCTCCACACCGCCCACGGAGATCACGCAGAGCTCGCGAGGCACGGCCTGGCGGATCAGCCGCAGAACGGCCAGCGAACGTTCTCGCAGCGGTGCGCCGGAAAGGCCGCCGGCGCCGGCGGCCACGACCGTGGCGGCATCCGTCGTCAGGCCCGCGCGGGACACGGTGGTGTTCGTGGCGATGATGCCGTCGAGGCCCAGCTCCACGACGAGGGCGGCGATGCGCGTCACCTCGTCGTCGTCCAGGTCGGGGGCGATCTTCACGAGTAGCGGTGTGGCGCCGGCCTCGGCCTGCACCGCCCGCAGCAGCGGAGCCAGCTGGTCGAGTTCCTGCAGTCCTCGCAGGCCGGGGGTGTTCGGCGAGCTGACGTTCACCACCAGATAGTCGGCCAGGGGGGCCAGCAGTGCGGCGCTGACCAGGTAGTCGGCCGTGGCGTCCTCGACCGCGGTGACGCGGCTCTTGCCGATATTGATGCCGAGGACGGGCCGACCGGCAACGGAACGAACGTGCGCCAGACGCACCCGGGCGGCACGGGAACCGGAGTTGTTGAAGCCCATCCGATTGATCACCGCACGGTCAGGGACCAGGCGGAAGAGTCGCGGTTTCGGGTTGCCGGGCTGGGCGACGGCCGTGATCGTTCCGACTTCGACGTGCCCGAAACCGAGCTGACCCAGCCCGATGACGGCCTCGCCGTCTTTGTCGAACCCCGCGGCGACACCGAAGGGAGACTCGAAGCGCAGGCCGAGGGTGTGCACCGACAGGTCCGTGCGCGGTCGCGTGAAGCGGTGGACCAGCCTGCCGACCCCGAGCGCGGGCAGCGCCCGAATCACGGTGAACGCCAGGTGGTGCGCCCGCTCGGGATCGAGGCGGGTCAGAACGATCCTGAAAACGAGCGGGTACACCGGGGCTCCTACAGTTCGGTCGAGTGGACGGCGCCGGCCGCAGGGGCGGCGTCGGAGGCCGTCTCGGTGCGGGAACCGTGCTCGGTGCGCAGCACGGCGATCGCCGCCTCGAAGTCCTCGAGTGAATCGAAGTCCTGGTAGACGCTCGCGAATCGCAGGTAGGCGACCTCGTCGAGTTCGCGCAGCGGCGGCAGGATGGCGAGCCCGACCTCGTTCGCCTTCACCTGCGACGAACCCGTCTGCCGGATGGTCTCCTCCACCCTCTGAGCGAGCAGGGCCAGGTCCGAATCCGTCACCGGGCGACCCTGGCAGGCCTTGCGCACGCCGGCCACGATTTTATCGCGACTGAACGGTTCGACGACCCCGCTGCGCTTGACGATGTTGAGGCTGGCGGTCTCGGTGGTGCTGAAACGCCGGCCGCATTCGGGGCACTGCCGACGCCGCCGGATGGAGAGTCCGTCGTCGCTGGTGCGCGAGTCGATGACTCTGGAATCCGGGTGGCGGCAGAACGGGCAGAACATGGTGTGGCCAGCCTACAGCGCTGTCGTGAAGCGGGCCGTGACGGCGTCACCGTGCGCGGGCAGCGCCTCGGCCGTGGAGAGGGCGGCAATGTGGTCGGCGACCTCGCGCAGGGCCTCCCGGCTGTACGAGACGACCTGCTGCGGGCGGAGGAACGTGTAGGCGCCGAGTCCGGAGGAGAACCGGGCCTGACCCCCCGTCGGCAGCACGTGGTTCGAGCCGGCAACATAGTCGCCGAGGCTCACGGGCGAATGCGGGCCGAGGAAGATGGCGCCGGCGTTCTCGATCAGGGCGAGTACGGCATCCGGGTCGCTCGTCTGGATCTCGAGGTGCTCGGGGCCGAACGCGTTGCTGAACGCGGCTGCGGCGGCCAGGTCGTCCACGAGCACGATCCCGGACTGGCGTCCGTTCAGGGAGGCGGTGACCCGGATGCTGTGGGTCGTGCTCTGCATCAGGTCGACCAGGTGCCGGGAGACCGCGTCGGCGAGTTCGGCCGAATCGGTGACCAGCATGGCCGCGGCCAGTTCGTCGTGCTCGGCCTGGCTGACCAGGTCGGCCGCGACGAAACGCGCGTCGGCGGAGGCATCCGCGATCACCAGGATGTCCGTGGGCCCGGCTTCGGAGTCGATTCCGGTCACACCGCGTACGAGACGCTTGGCGGCGGCGACGTAGACGTTGCCGGGGCCGGTGACGAGCTGCACCGGATCGAGGCCCAGACCCGGGACGCCGTACGCGAACGCGCCGACCGCGCCGGCACCGCCCATGGCGTAGATCTCGTCGATGCCGAGCAGGCCCGCCACCGCGAGGATGGTGGGGTGCACGCGGCCGTCGAAGTCGCTCTGCGGCGGCGACGCAAGGGCGATGGAGGAGACGCCGGCGATCTGGGCCGGAACGACGTTCATCACGACGCTCGACGGGTAGACGGCCTTGCCACCGGGCACGTACAGGCCGACGCGGTTGATCGGCTGCCAGCGCTGCGTGATGGTCGCGCCGTCCGCGATGGTGGTGGTGCAGAGAGGCGGAACCTGGGCGGCACTGGCGATGCGCACGCGACGGATGGTCTCCTCGATCGCCGTGCGCACGGCCGGGTCGAGCCCGGCCAGAGCCTCGCTGATGTGGGACGCGGGAACACGCACCTGGGCCGGACGAACCCGGTCGAGACGTTCCGCCTGGTCGAGGAGGGCTTCCTCGCCCCTGGCCCGTACGTCATCGATCAATTCGGCTGCGACATCACTCGCGGCGGTCACGTCGGTGAGCGCACGGGGTACGGCTGCAAGCAATTCCGCCGGAGTGGGCCGGGTCCCTCGGAGGTCAATAATCTGGATCATCGCGTTCCAGCCTAGCCATCAACTCGCACTGGCCGGGAATAGGCTGAACGTCGAGGAGATTGATCCATTCAGATGAGTGACACCGAAGTACCCCAGACCGGCGCCGTACCCCTGGCCGAAGATCCCAACGCACCCCTGGATCTGGCCGCTTTCAAACACGCTTTCCGGCGTCACGCCGCCGGTGTCGCGGTGATCACCGCGCTGCGGCCGGACGGGATCCCGGTGGGATTCACGGCAACCTCCCTGGCGTCACTGTCGTCGGTTCCGCCGCTGGCCACCTTCAATATGGCCCGGTCGGCCAGCACATGGCCGGCGATCGCCGAGAGCGAGCGGGTCGTCATCCACATCCTCGGGGCGCGGAGCCGCGCCGTGGCCGAGGTCATGTCGGGTCCCGCCGACCAGCGCTTCGTCGGCGACCACTGGCAACCGGGGCCGCACGGTCTCCCCGTGCTCCGGGGCGTCACCTCGTGGATGGTCGGGCGCATCATCGAGCGCACCCTCGTCCACACCAGCGCCGTCGTTGTGGTCAAGATCGAGCAAGGCGGCCTGGGCGAGAACGATGAGGCCCTGCTGTACTACGACCGCACCTACCGCGTGCCCGGCGCCGAGGTCTAGCTTCCGGCCTGCTCCGCCTTGGCCTCGTCCCGCAGGCGGCGTCGCTCGGCCTCGACCACGGCGGCCTCCTCCGGCGTGGGGGCCGTGCCGCCCAGGTGCCGGGGCTGCCACCACTGGCCGCTCCCATCCACCGGGTAGGCCTTCTGCAGGCCGTCGACGAGCCCCTGCAACGTCTCGTGCAGCGCCGCGGTCAGAGTCTGTGGGTCCTCTCCCTCGGCAACCGTGAAGGGCTCGCCCACGGCGAAACGAACCGGCACGCCGAACACCTCGCGCAGGGCCGGCTTGTGATTCTTGGTGAGCACGCGGTGACCACCCCAGACGGCGATCGGGATGACGGGGACCCCGGCCTCGGCGGCCATCCGGATGGCACCCGATTTCAGCTCACGCACCGTGAAGGACGCGTTCACGCCGCCCTCCGGGAAGACCCCGAGCAGCTCTCCTTCTCTCAATGCGGCCACAGCCTGGGCGTACGCCGCGGCGCCGGCCTTCATATCGACCGAGATGTGCCGCATGCCCCGCAGCAGCACGCCGACGAGCTTCTGGTCGAAAGCGCCTTTTTTGGCCATGAAGCGGATGTGGCGCCGGTTCTTGTGCCACAGCATCCACTCGACCAGGGCGAAATCCATGTAGCCGAAATGGGTGATGGCGAGCACCGCTCCCCCGGTGTCAGGCAGATTCTTCAGCCCGGTGACGGACGGCTTCAGCCGGAGCAGCCCGAAGACGGTCCGACCCGCCAGAATCGCCGTTGCGTACAGAGGTTCCCGCGTGCCTGTGCTCATACCTCAAGGCTACGACCTGTGCGCGATTTTCCCCGACGCGATCCACGCGGTTCCGCACTTTCCACGTGTTTCCTCTCGAGGCGCACATTGTGGAAGCGGGCGCACGTTCTAACGTGCGCCCGCTTCCACAACCTGCGCCGCGACCCACGGGCTCCCCGCGGGCTATCGTGTCCGCATCCACGCAAGACAATGCGAGGAGCGGCATGGACCCCGAGCTGATCAGGGACTGGGGCGACTTCGCCGTGGCCATGGCGGCGGTCGACTCCCTCGTGCTCATCGTTGTGACCCCCGGTCTCCTCCTCGTGCCAGGGCAGGCCGCGCCAGTCCTCGGTGCCGAACTGATCGTCGCGGTGTCGCCGGTGATCGCCCTGCACACCGTGTCGGTTCGATGCTGGAGGCCTGGGTCCTCGTGGTGGAGATCCTCCGGTAGCCCCCGCACAGTTCGGGCAAGAAACTAGGTCAGGCAGTTCGGCCCGAGCAGGCTCTTGAGCTCCCCGAACAGATCGGCGCTGACCTTCACCTGGTGGGGCAGTTCGAAGACCCGCGCCACAGTGCCCTTCACCAGCTTGAGTCGCACCTCCGACTCTCCGATATGGCGCGTGATGACCTCGCCCAACGCCGTCACGGTGTCGGTCGTCGCCCGCGACTCGGCCAGGGTAATGGTCAGCGTTCCCGTATCGGCGGCCTGGCCCAGATCTGGTGCGAAGATGCTGTACGCGTGCAGGTTCATGCCGTCATCGCGCAGGCTCACCCGGCCCCGCACGACCACGACCGAGTCGCTGATCAGGTCGGGCGAGAACTCCTGGTACGCCTTGCCCATGAACATGACGGCGATTTCGCCGCCGAAGTCCTCGACCTGGATGATGCCGTACTGGTTGCCCGACTTCTTCGCGATCCGGTGCTGCACGCTCGTGATCAGCCCGGCGATGGTGACCGTGTCGGCATCCTGGGTCTGCTCCGACCCCACCAGGTCCACGATGGTCGTGCTGGCGTGCTTGGCCAGCGGGATTTCCAGCCCGGCCAGCGGATGGTCGGACACGTACAGGCCGAGCATGTCGCGCTCGAGTGCGAGCTTTTCCTTTTTGCTCCACTCGGGTCGGTCAGGGACCTGCTCGGTCTCCTGCGGGTCGTCGAACAGGCTGTCGAAGTCGAAACCGACCATGCCGTGCTGTTCGTCGCGCTTGATCTTGACCGCGGATTCCACCGCGCCCTCGTGGATCTCGAACATGGCCCGGCGGGTCGATCCGAGCGAGTCGAAGGCGCCGGCCTTGATCAGGGACTCGACCGTGCGCTTGTTGGCCACCGGAATCGGCACCTTGCGCAGGAAGTCGTGGAATGACTCGAACGCGCCCTTCTCGGTGCGGGCGGCGCGGATCGCGTCGACCACGTTGAAGCCCACGTTACGCACCGCGCCGAGCCCGAACCGGATGTCCGTGCCCACGGCGGCGAAGTACCCGATCGATTCGTTCACGTCGGGCGGCAGCACCTGAATGCCCATCCGTCGGCACTCGTTCAGGTACAGCGCCAGCTTGTCGCGGGAGTCGCCGACGCTGGTGAGAAGCGCGGCCATGTACTCGGCCGGGTATTTCGCCTTGAGGTAGGCCGTCCAGTAGGAGAGCACCCCGTAGGCGGCCGAGTGGGCCTTGTTGAAGGCGTAGTCGGAGAACGGCAGCAGGATGTCCCAGACGGTCTTCACGGCCTCCATGGAGTACCCGTTGGCGACCATCCCGCCGGAGAAGCCCTCGAACTGCTTGTCCAGCTCCGACTTCTTCTTCTTGCCCATTGCCCGGCGTAGCAGGTCGGCCTGGCCGAGGGAGAACCCGGCCAGCTTCTGCGCGATCGACATGACCTGCTCCTGGTACACGATCAGGCCGTAGGTGGTGCCGATGACGTCTTTCAGCGCCTCCTCGAGTTCCGGGTGGATCGGGATGATCTCCTGCTGCCCGGTCTTGCGCAGCGCGTAGTTGGTGTGGGAGTTGGCGCCCATGGGGCCGGGCCGGTACAGCGCGATAACGGCCGAGATGTCCTCGAAGTTGTCAGGCTTCATCAGCCGCAGCAGCGATCGCATGGGACCGCCGTCGAGCTGGAACACTCCGAGAGTGTCACCGCGGGCGAGCAGTTCATAGGCGGCCGGGTCTTCGAGGCCGAGCTCTTCGAGCACGGGGCGGTGCCCGCGGTTCACCGCGATGTTGTCGAGCGTGTCATCGATGATGGTGAGGTTGCGCAGCCCCAGGAAGTCCATTTTGATCAGGCCGAGGGCCTCCGACGCCGGGTAGTCGAACTGCGTGACGACCTGGCCGTCAGCTTCGCGCTTCATGATCGGGATGATGTCGATCAAAGGGTCGGAGCTCATGATCACGCCCGCCGCGTGCACGCCCCACTGGCGCTTGAGGTTCTCCAGGCCGAGGGCGGTGTCGAAGACGGTGCGGGCCTCCGGGTCGGACTCGATCACGGCGCGGAAGTCAGCGGCCTCACGGTAGCGCGCGTGGTCCTTGTCGAACATGCCGGTCAGCGGCACGTCCTTGCCCATGATTGCCGGCGGCATGGCCTTGGTCAGCTTGTCGCCCATGCCGAAGGGGAAGCCGAGCACGCGGGAGGCGTCCTTCAGTGCCTGCTTGGCCTTGATCGTGCCGTAAGTGACGATCTGCGCGACGCGCTCCTCGCCGTACTTGTCGGTCACGTAGTGGATGACCTCGCCGCGGCGGCGCTCGTCGAAGTCCACGTCGAAGTCGGGCATGGAGACGCGGTCGGGGTTGAGGAACCGCTCGAAGATCAGTCCGTGCACGAGAGGGTCGAGGTCGGTGATTCCCATGGCGTAGGCCACCATCGAGCCGGCGCCCGAACCACGCCCGGGACCCACCCGGATGCCCTGCTGCCTGGCCCACATGATGAAGTCGGCCACGACGAGGAAGTAGCCCGGGAACCCCATCTGGATGATGATGCCGATCTCGTAGTCGGCGCGCTTCCGCACCTCGTCCGGGATGCCGTTCGGGTAGCGCTTGGCCAGCCCGATCTCGTTCTCCTTGACGAACCAGCTCTCCTCGTTCTCCCCCTCGGGGCAGGGGAACCGGGGCATGTAGTTGGCCTTGGTGTTGAACTCCACCTGGCACCGCTCAGCGATCAGCAGGGTGTTGTCGCAGGCTTCCGGGTGGTCGCGGAACAGGTGCCGCATCTGCGCGGCGGTCTTCAGGTAGAACTCGTTGGAGTCGAACTTGAAGCGGTTGGGATCGTCGAGTGTCGAGGCCGACTGCACGCAGAGCAGGGCCGCATGAGCCGTCGCATCATGCGCGTGGGTGTAATGCAGGTCGTTGCTGGCCACGAGCGGCATCTTCAGCTCACCGGCGAGTTTGAGCAGGTCGGTCATGGTGCGGCGCTCGATGTCGATGCCGTGATCCATGATCTCGCAGAAGAAGCTCTCCTTGCCGAAGATGTCCTGCAGCTCCCCAGCGGCCTTCTTCGCCTCGTCGTACTGGCCGAGGCGTAGTCGGGTCTGCACCTCGCCACCCACGCACCCGGTCGTGCCGATCAGTCCCCCGGAGAACTCCGAGAGCAGTTCCCGGTCCATCCGGGGCTTGAAGTAGTACCCCTCCAGGCTGGCTTTCGACGACAGGCGGAACAGGTTGTGCATGCCGGCCGTGGTCTCGGACAACAGCGTCATATGCGTGTAGGAACCGGCGCCACCGACGTCGTCGCGGTTCTGGCCGCTGGTGCCCCACCGCACCCGGGTCTTGTCCCGCCGGTTGGTTCCGGGGGTGATGTACGCCTCCGTGCCGATGATCGGCTTGATGCCGGCCTCGGTGGCGGTGCGCCAGAAATCGAACGCACCGAACATGTTGCCGTGGTCGGTGATGGCGACCGCGGGCATCCCCTGCTCGATGGCCGCGTTGATGAGCGGCTTGACCCGCGCCGCGCCGTCGAGCATCGAGTACTCGCTGTGCACATGCAGGTGCACGAAGGAATCCTTCGATCCGCCCGACTTATTCTGAGAGGACAAAACGGCTCCGTGGTGTTGGAATTGGTCGCTACGGGTCAGGCGTCGCGCAGCACGTCGAGGGCGTGCGCGAGGTCGGTCGGGTAGTCGGTGGTGAAGGTGACCCACTCCCGGGTGTCCGGGTGGTGGAAGGCCAGTTGCTTGGCGTGCAGCCACTGCCGCGTCAGGCCGAGACGCGCCGTGATGGAGGGATCGGCGCCGTACATGGCGTCGCCGACGCACGGATGCCGCTGGGCGGCCATGTGCACCCGGATCTGATGGGTGCGTCCTGTCTCCAGGTGTACCTCCAGCAGCGACGCCGACGGGAATGCTTCGAGCGTCTCGTAGTGGGTGACGGAATCCTTGCCGCCCGCGATGACCGCGAACTTCCAATCCGACCGTGGGTGGCGGCCGATCGGGGCGTCAATGGTTCCCGTGCTCGGATCGGGGTGCCCCTGGACGACGGAATGATAGATCTTCTCGACCTCGCGGTCGTGGAAAGCACGCTTGAGCGCCGTGTACGCGGTCTCCGACTTGGCGACGACCATCAGGCCGCTGGTACCGGCGTCGAGGCGGTGCACGACCCCGGCCCGCTCGCTCGCCCCGGAGGTCGCGATGCGGTAGCCGGCGGCGGACAGCGCACCCACCACGGTGGGACCGGTCCAGCCCACGCTCGGGTGGGCCGCGACCCCGGACGGCTTGTTGATGACCACGATGCTCTCGTCGTCGTGCACGATCGTGAGGTCCGGGACCGCGATAGGCACGATCGCCAGGGCTTCCCGGGGCTGCCAGGACACTTCCAGCCAGGCTCCCCCGTGCAGCCGGTCGGATTTGCCGACCACGACACCGTTGAGGGTGACCCCGCCGGCCTCGCAGACATCAGCGGCGAAACTGCGCGAGAAGCCGAGGAGCTTGGCGATTCCGGCGTCGACGCGAACTCCGGCGAGGCCGTCCGGGAGAGGAAGGGAGCGTGTTTCCATGGGGAGAATCAGGGTGCTATCTGGGTGGGGGTGGCCTCGGACGAGTCCGACGCGTCGGCGCGGCGCCCGTCGAGACCGATCCCGCGGATGGTCAGGTACATGAAGATGATCATGCTCGACACGATCGCCATATCGGCGACATTGTAGATGGCGGGGATCAGCCAGGGCGTGGAGATGAAGTCGATGACATGCCCGAGACCGAAGGACGGCTCCCGCAGCAGCCGGTCGGTCAGATTTCCCAGAACCCCACCGAGCAGCAGCCCGAAGACCACCGCCCAGGTCAGTGAACGGATGCGCCCGGCGAACCAGACGAGGAGTCCCACCACCGCGACGGCGATGATGGAGAATATCCAGGTCATGCCGGAAGCCATGGAAAAGGCGGCGCCCGGGTTCCGGACGAAGTGCATGTGCAGCACGTCTCCCAGAACCCGGACGATGTCACCCTCGGTCAGCGTGCTGACGACGAGGTACTTGCTGATCTGATCCAGAGCGTAGATCCCCATGGCCACCACGGCCAGGAGGATCAACGCACCGTGGCGCTTCTTCGTTGGAACCCTAGGCGCCAAAGCTCTGGTAGCTCGGCTTCGAGGCGTTGCTCGCCTCGACCGGCGACGTGGCGTCGAGGTCGTGCAGCTGGGTCTCGATGTAGCTCTTCAGCTTCTGGCGGTACTCACGCTCGAAGGTGCGCAGGTCATCGATCTTGGTCTCGAGAACGGAACGCTCCTGGTCGAGAACGGTGAGCTGGGCGCGCTGCTTGGCTTCGGCCTCGGCCACGAGACGGGCTGCGGTGGCGTGGCCTTCGGCGATGAGTGCATCGCGCTTCTCGGCACCCTCCTTGACGTGCTCCTCGTGCAGGCGGCGCGCCAGCTGGAGAAGGTTCGTCGTGCCGGCGGTCTCGTCGATCGGCTCGGCGACGACCGGAGCGGCCACGGGTGCGGCAACGACGACGGGAGCCGCAACGGGCTCCACGACGGCCTCAGGGACCGGTGCGGACTCGAGAACAGGCTCAGCTGCGCCGCCACCGGAGGAAACGCGAGCCTTGAGCTCTTCGTTCTCCGCAGTCAGTCGCCGAAGTTCAACGACGACCTCGTCGAGGAAGTCATCGACCTCGTCCTGATCGTATCCTTCGCGAAACTTAGTCGACTGGAACCGCTTGTTGACTACATCTTCCGGAGTTAGCGCCATGGCTTTCCACCCTTAAAACTTAGATTGCGAACATTTGTTTGCGTTCAACCAACGCTATCAAGGTCCGACGACGAGTCGAACCGCGTCAGCCCAGCACGCCGTCGGACCAGAATACATGCCAAGCCCGGGACGAACGGTATCTACAGGCGCATGAACCCGGTGATCGACATCGAGACGATGACACAGAGCATGGTGATGCTCCAGCCGAAGTCAAAGGCGATCGGCCCCACACGCAACGGCGGCAACAGCCGACGGAAGAACTTGATGGGCGGATCGGTCAGCGAGTAGGCCAGCTCGATCAGGACCAGCAGGAAGCCCTGCGGCCGCCAGGACCGGTTGACGCTGCGCACGAGGTCGATGATGAACCTCCCCCACATCACGAAGAAATAGAGCAGGAGCGCGTAGTAGGCGATCGTTCCGATCACGTTCACGAGGAACACGGTGGGGGCTACGACTGTGCGAAGAAGGACGCCTCGGCGTCGGAGTCCTCCGCGGCGTTGTCGCCGGACACGACAACGTGCGACGGGGAGAGCAGGAACACCTTGGCCGTGACGCGCTCGATCTTGCCGTACAGACCCTGCGACAGGCCGCTGGCGAAGTCGATCAGGCGTCGCGCGTCGGCGTCGCTCATCTGGGACAGGTTGATGATGACCGGGATCCCGTCACGGAAGGATTCTGCGATCACCTGGGCGTCTTTGTACTGGCGCGGGTGGACGGTGAGGATTTCATTCATGTCTGAGGCAGCCACATTCTTGGGAGCGGAGGTCTTGCGCAGCGGTGTCACCGGGGCGCGACCGGTCGAAGCGGATGCGCCGTTGGAGTGCGAAGACGAAGTGTGCGACGGGGTCGCAGCGGAGTGGGGAGCGGCCGGTTTGGACGCCGCAGCGTTGGACACCGTCGAGTGGGGGCCCGTCGACGCAGGCGCAGCAGCAGGCGCCTCGTACTCGAGTTCCTCGTCTGCCAGACCCAGGTAAACCATGGTTTTCTTGAGCGGGTTGGACATCTCGACCTCCGTGTTGGTGATTCTACTTATTCAGATTAACCGGATACCGGGCGATTCCCGGTGATTGCTGTGCCAATTCGAAGGTGTGTCGCTCCCTCGGCGATCGCCTCCGCGTAGTCCTGCGACATGCCCATGGACAGGGACGTGGCGCCAGGCGCCAGACGCCGCGTGCGCTCGCCCAGTTCTCTGACCAGGGCGAAGGCGCGACGCGGCGGGATGCCGATCGGAGCGACAGCCATCAGCCCGAGCAGACGCAGCCCGCTCGTGCCGAGCACCCGCTCGACCAGCGCATCCAGCTCTGCGGGGACCACGCCGCCCCGGGCCGGGTCCTCCGTCAGGTTGACCTGCACGAAGCAGTCGATGCCGGAGTCCTCCGAGGCGAGCGCATCGACGAGCGAGACGCGATCGACGGAATGGATGACGTCGGAGTAGGCCCGCACCTGCCGGGCCTTCTTGCCCTGCACCTGGCCCACGAAATGCCAGGTCAGGTCGAGCCCGGCCAGGCTTTGGGCTTTCCCCTGCGCCTCCTGGTGCCGGCTCTCGCCGAAGTCCTGCACGCCGAGGGCTGCGAGCTCCTCGATCAGGGAGACCGGCTGGAACTTGGTCACCACGATCATGGTGAGCTCGGATACGTCCCGCCCGGCCGCCGCAGCCGCGGCAGCGATCCCGGAACGAACCGTGCTCAGTCGCTCCGGGAGTCCGCCACCGGCAGGCTGGGCGTCGGGCAGGACGGTATCACTCATCGTGGTGCAGCGATTACTTCAGGAAGTCCGGGATGTCCAGATCGTCCGGGTCTTCTTCGAAGGCCGGGTCGGCGACGGCCGCACCGGGCTCGACGCCGGACCAGACCGACGACGCGGAGGCATCCGTGTACGGAACCGCTTCGACAGCACCGGTCGCCGCAGCGCCCGTTGCGCCTGCGCCCGCAGCAACGCCGGCGGCAACCAGGTCGGCACGACGAACCTCGACGGCCTTCGCGCCGGGCTCACCACCGTCGAATCCGGCGGCGATGACGGTGACCCGCACCTCGTCGCCCAGGGTGTCGTCGATGACGGCACCGAAGATGATGTTCGCTTCGGGGTGCACGGCTTCCTGCACCAGGCGCGCGGCGTCATTGATCTCGAAGATGCCGAGGTTGGAGCCACCCTGGATCGAGAGCAGCACTCCGTGGGCGCCGTCGATGGACGCCTCGAGCAGCGGCGAGGCCACCGCCAGCTCGGCCGCCTTGATGGCCCGGTCGGCGCCGCGGGAGGAACCGATGCCCATGAGCGCCGAACCTGCCCCCTGCATGACGGACTTGACGTCAGCGAAGTCGAGGTTGATCAGGCCCGGGGTGGTGATCAGGTCCGTGATGCCCTGCACACCGGCGAGCAGCACCTGGTCGGCGGTGGCGAAGGCCTCGAGCATGCTGATTCCGCGGTCGCTGATCTCCAGCAGCCGGTCGTTCGGCACGACGATGAGGGTGTCGACCTCGTTCTTGAGCGAGGCGACGCCGGCTTCGGCCTGCGCCTGGCGGCGCTTGCCCTCGAAGCCGAACGGCTTGGTGACGACACCGATGGTGAGTGCGCCGATCGACTTGGCAATGCGGGCGACGACCGGCGCACCGCCGGTGCCCGTTCCACCACCCTCGCCGGCCGTGACGAAGACCATGTCCGCCCCGGCCAGGGCCTCTTCGATTTCCTCGGCGTGATCCTCGGCGGCACGGCGGCCGACCTCAGGGTCGGCGCCGGCGCCGAGGCCGCGGGTGAGGTCGCGGCCCACGTCGAGTTTGACGTCCGCGTCGCTCATCAGGAGCGCCTGGGCATCCGTGTTGATGGCGATGAACTCGACGCCGCGGAGGCCGAGCTCGATCATGCGGTTGACGGCGTTGACACCGCCGCCACCGATTCCAACAACCTTGATGACTGCGAGGTAGTTCTGATTTGTTGTTGACACGTCCGGCCTCCGGTGGAACCCTAAACCTCTACTCGAAGTTTAAAGTTATGCTGAGTATGCAATTCCTGTTTAGAAAGTTATGCGCCAGCCGATCAGGCTTGGGGAGGCGCGCCCGCGTGTCGCGAAGATCCGCCAAGTTCTCAGCGAAGAACGGCACTGTCCGGTGACGACACGTCGTACTCGCCCACGCTGCCGACCGGATTGGTGACGATCAGGGCAGCGAGCACGACGGCCTTGAAGTCGCTCCGCTCGGCACTCCCCCAGACGACGCGCGCCCCACCCGCCAGGGTCAGAGTCACGTCGTCTTTCGTGGCGGCGGTGACCGTGTCCAGCGACGAACGGATGTCCGCCGGCAGGGCGGCGATCACGGCGGTCGCCGCCCGGAAGCCGGCGCTGCCCACCCCGGCCCGCGCATCGATGGTCGCGTACCCGGCGGGGCGTTCCGCACTGCTCTGGATGACCACCCCGGCAGCGTCGACAAGGTCGAAACCGGAGGCGGTCACGAGGGCGCCGATGGGTTCGCGCTCGACGATGCGCACGACGAGGGTGTTCGGCGGGCGGCTCTCGGTGACATAGCTCTGGATCAGTGTGAAGGCGGACAGTTCCTGCTTCACCTCGGCGAAGTCGACGAGCGGGAGCGGGGTGCCGAGCTGGCCGTCGAGTGCAGACTGAATCTGCTCTGCCGGCACCCGATTCGCTCCGACGACTTCGATGGTGCGCAGAGCCATCAGAGGCGAGAACGTGCCGAGCAGCACGAAGGCGACCAGGGCGGCCACGATGCCCAGGGAGCCCAACCAGACGTTGCGACGGCGGCGGGACCGCCAGGTGAAGCGCCGCACTTCCTCACGCTCGTAGAGCTTGCGAGCACGGCGCGCCGCCCGAAGCTTGCGCCTCGCCCCGGCCGGGGTCAGCGGCGCCGGAAGCGGCTCGGGCGGCAGCGTCGTGGACGGCGCTCGTAACGGCGATACGGGCGCGACGGATCCAGGGTGTGCCGGAAGAGTGATCGGCTCAGTGGTCGTCTGGTCGACCGATTTCGCGCCACCGGGTTTCGCGGTACCGGGTTTCGCGGCACCGGGTTTCGCGGCGCGCGTCCTGGCGGCTCCGATTCTCGGTACGGCCGGCTTGGCCGCGGCCGGCTTGGCCGCGCCCGTCTTGGCCGCGCCCGTCTGGGGATCAGACGTCCCCGCGGGGGTCGGCTGGGCCGGACCCCGCGACTGAGCGTCGTAGCCCTGGGGCCGCTTCATGCGCGGCTGCGGGTCATCCGCGCGCCTGGGTGAGCGAGGCGAGGAGCTGGGGCACGATCCGGTACACGTCACCGCAGCCGAGGGTGACGACGAAATCGCCGTCGCGGGCGATCTGCGCCACGTAGTCGGCGGCTTCCTGCCAGTCCGGCACGTAGACGACCTTGGAGGCGTCCGTGAACTTCTCGGAGACCAAGGCGCCGGTCACGCCGGGTTCCGGGTCTTCCCGAGCGCCATAGACGCCGAGGACGATGGTCTGGTCCGCCGTGGTCTCGAGTGTCTGGGCGAACTCCTGCGCGAACAGGCGCGTGCGGCTGTAGAGGTGCGGCTGGTGCACGGCAATGATCCGGCCGGTGCCGACCACCGTGCGTGCGGCGGTCAGCGCCGCCGCCACCTCGGTCGGGTGGTGGGCGTAGTCGTCGTAGACGCTCACCCCGCCGACGGTGCCGTGCAGCTCGAACCGGCGCTCCGTGCCGCCGAACTCCGAGATGGCGGCCAGTGACGCCTCAGGGTCGAATCCGAGTCCCACCAGCACGGCGAAGGCGCCGGCGGCGTTCACGGCGTTGTGGCGGCCCGGGATGCGAAGGGTGGCGAAATAGTCGTGGCCGGCCCAGGCCACGCCGAAGCGAACGGGTCCGTCGGTGACGACCGAGTGCACGCGCACGTCCGCCGCGGCATCCTCGCCGAAGGTGATGACCCGTTTGGCGGTGAGCTTCTTCGTGACGCTGACCGCCCCGGCGTCATCGGAGGAGATCACCACGAATTCGGTGGACTTCTGGGCGAACTCGACGAATGCGGCCTCGAACGCCTCGAGCGATCCGTAGTGGTCCAGGTGGTCGGGGTCGACGTTCGTGACCAGGGCGACAGCCGTGTTGTAGAGCAGGAACGAGCCATCGGATTCGTCGGCTTCCACCACGAAGAGATCGTCGGTGCCGGCGGCCGCGGACACGCCGAGGGACTCGATCACGCCGCCGTTGACGAAGCTGGGGTGCGTGCCCAGACCGAGCAGGCCCGTCACGATCATGCCGGTCGAGGTGGTCTTGCCGTGGGCGCCGGCGACAGCGACGAGCCGGTGCTTCTCGATCAGCCAGGCCAGGGCCTGGGATCGGTGCAGCACAGGAAGCCCGCGTTCGTTCGCAAGGACGTATTCCGGATTGTCCTGCCAGAGTGCCCCCGTGACGACCAGGCTGTCGGCGGTGCCGACATTCTCGGCGGCGTGGCCGATGGCAATGTGTGCGCCCAGTTCCCGTAGGGCCAGCACATTGTCGGATTCGCGCACATCCGACCCGGTCACGGTGTGACCGGCGGCGAGGAAGAGCCGTGCGATCCCGCTCATCCCCGAACCGCCGATGCCCACGAAGTGCACCGTGCCGAGGTCACGGGGAATGGTGAGGTTCAGGTCGGGCTTGATCACGGTTGCTGGCTCTTCTCAGTTGGAGACAAATGCTGGTGTGCGCACGCGAGTGCGCTCCTACGTTAGCCGCTGGCGCTGCGGTAGAGCCGCAGCGATGAAGTCGGCCATCCTGGCCGAGCCGTCCAGACCGCCGGCGGATGCAGCGGCGACGCCCATCCGGCGCACGCGATCCCGGTCGGTGAGCACCGGGATGAGCTCGGCCTGAACCCAGGCAGGCAGGAAGTCCGCGTCGTCGACGAGTATCCCTCCCCCGGTGCCGACGACGTCCGCTGCGTTGAAGCGCTGCTCGCCGTTGCCCACGGGATACGGCACGTATACGGCCGGGATGCCGAGAGCGCTCAGTTCGCAGACCGTGCCGGCCCCGGCTCGCGACACCGCGAAGTCGGCGACCGCCAACGCCAGGTCCATCCGGTCACAGTAGGAGACCACGCGGTAGTGGGCAAGGTCGGGGTCCTGCACCTCCGACCGGTCTCCCGTGATGTGCAGCACCTGCCAGCCGGCGTCGATCAGGTGCGTGGCCGACCCGACGATGGTGTTGTTCAATCGGCGCGCACCGAGCGAGCCGCCGGTGACCAGCAGGGTGGGCCGGTCGGCGTCGAGGCCGAAGAAGGCCAGGGCTTCCGGGCGGGCCTGCGCCCGGTCCAACCCCGCGATCTCGGGGCGGAGCGGCATGCCCACCACGTGGGGGTGGCGGATCCGGGTGCCGGGGAAGGCCACGCCGACGTGTCCGGTGAGCCAGGCACCCAGCCGGTTCGCCAGACCTGCCCGGGCGTTGGCCTCGTGGATCACGATCGGCACACCGGCACGCCGAGCCGCCAGGTAGGCCGGTGTCGACACGTAGCCGCCGAAGCCGACGACGACGTCCACGTTCCGGTTGCGGATGAGGGTGACCAGATCACCGACGGCCCGGTTGAGGCGGGGCACGAAGGTCAGCGCCTGACGGTTCGGCCGGCGTGGGAACGGCAATCGCGGCGTGAAGACGAGTTCGTAGCCGCGGGCCGGAACCAGCCGCGCCTCGAGGCCTTCGTGGGTGCCGAGAACGATCACCGTGGCATCCGGTTGCCGGCTCATAATGGTGTCGGCGACCGCCAGGAGCGGGTTCACGTGGCCGGCGGTGCCGCCGCCGGCGAGCAGATAGGTGGTCATTCGTCGTCTCCAGATGGTGCGGTGCGGCGCGCGGTGGTCGGTCGGTCGCCCCGGGTGAACGACAAGACGATCCCGATCGCGCCGAGCGTGGTGAGCAGGGCGGTTCCTCCGGCGGAGACCAGCGGGAGCGGGACGCCCAGGACCGGGAACACCCCCAGGACAACGCCGATGTTGACGAAAGCCTGGCCGATCAGCCAGACCAGGACGGCGGCCGTCGAGACGCGGGCCTGCATGCTGGTGCTCGTGCGCATGATGCGCAGGAAGGCGACGGCCAGGAGGATGAACATGAACAGAACGACGATGGCGCCGATCAGTCCGAGTTCCTCGCCGATGATCGCGAAGATGTAGTCGTTGTCGGCGGCGGGCAGCCAGGACCACTTCGCCTTGGAATTGCCGAGCCCCACCCCGAAGACACCGCCGCTGGCGAGTGCCCAGGTGCCGTGCAGCGGTTGCCAGCACGCCGCCGAGATGGGACCGTCGAGTTCGTCGCACCCGGCGCCCATGAAGCTCAGGATGCGCGTCATCCGGTTCGAGCTGGTCACCGCCATGAGCAGCGCGAGCACCGCTCCCACGGCGAGGGGAACAGCCAGCATGCGCAGGCGCACCCCGGCGAAGAACAAAGCACCGAAGAGGATTCCGGCCATGATCATGACCGTTCCGAGGTCCCCGCCGATGAGGACGAGCATCACCGCGCCGCCGCCGACGCCGAAGACCGGAATATACACGTGTCGCCAGTCGTCGAGCTTGTTCTGCTTCTGCGAGAGGATCACGCCCAGCCAGACGACGAGGGCCAGCTTGATCGCTTCGGACGGCTGGAACTGGACTCCCGCGATCGACAGCCAGTTGGTGTTGCCGGCCACCTCGTACCCCAGCGGCGTGAAGACCACCAGGGCCTGCATCAGGCAGGCGACGATGAGCATCGGCCAGGCCACGCGCTGCCAGAACTTCAGCGGCAGGTGGCTGATCATCAGCATCAGGGGAACGCCGATCAGGGCGAATCCACCCTGCCGCAGCACCGTGCCGAAGAATCCCGTGTTCTCCAGGTAGGAATCGACGGACGACGAGGACAGCACCATGATCAGGCCGAAGACGACGAGGAACAGTGTTGTGCCCAGCAGCAGGAAGTAGCTCGTGGATTCGACCTTGAACACGCGCCCGAAGTGGATGCGGGTCGCGGAGCCGGCGACCGCGCCCGCTTCCGCGGACGGGTCTGCCACGGAATCGACCGAACGCGGCCCAGTCGTGTGGGGCGCAACCGGTTTCGGCGCGACAGGCTTCGGCGCGACCTGCCTAGGCGCCGGGGGCCTGGGCGGAGTCTTCATCCGCCTCACCTCCCAGGTGTTCGTGCACGGCGTCGGCGAACAGCCGGCCCCGCTCTGCATAGTCTCGAAACTGGTCCATGGATGCCGCAGCCGGGGCGAGCAGCACCACGTCACCGGTTTCGGCCAGGCCGGCCGCACGACGCACGGCCCCCGGCATCACCTGTCCAGTGTCGTCGGACTCGATCTCGAACACGGTCAGTTCGGGCGCGTGTCGCCGGAATGCGTCCCGCAGCACCGAGCGGTCCCGGCCGATGATGACGGCCCCGCGCAGGTGACCGACATGCCGGGCCACCAGGTCGTCGACGTCAACGCCCTTCAGCAGGCCGCCGACCAGCCAGACGACGGAATCGAAGGCGGTGAGCGAGGCATCCGCCGCATGCGGGTTCGTGGCCTTCGAGTCGTCGATCCAGCGGATGCCGGCCGACTCCGCCACGACCTCGATCCGATGCGCGTCGAGACGGAAGGAATCCAACGCATCGTGGATCACGGCCGGGGAGACGCCGAACGACCGGGCCAGGGCGCTGGCCGCCAGGATGTCCGCCAGCAGGTGCGGGGCGCTGAGCCCGCGGGCCCGCAGCTCGGGCACGGTCGTGATCTCGACCGCGGTCTCGAACCGATCCTCGTGGAAGGCACGGTCGCAGAGAATGTCCTCGACCAGGCCGAAGTCGCTGGGACCCGGCACGCCGAGCCCGAAACCGATCGCCCGGGCACCCTCCGCCACGTCGGCGTCCTCGACCATCCGCATGGTCACGGCGTCCGCCTTGTTGTAGACGCAGGCCACCCTCGTGTTGGCGTAAACGGTGGCCTTCGCGTCACGATAGGCCTCGGCAGAGCCGTGCCAGTCAAGGTGGTCGTCGGCGATGTTGAGGCACACGCTGGAAAACGGCGTGAGGGAGCCCGGTCCGGTGCGGGGCAGGTGGTGCAGTTGATAGCTGGAGAGCTCGACCACCAGCACATCCCAACCCTGCGGATCGCGGACGGCGTCGAGAACGGGCACACCGATGTTGCCGCACGGCGCGACACGCAGGCCGGCGGCGGCGATCATGGTGGCGGTGAGCTGCACGGTCGTGGTCTTACCGTTGGTTCCCGTCACCAGGATCCACTCGGCGGCCGGGCCGACCTTGTCGCGCAGCCGCCAGGCCAGCTCGATATCGCCCCAGACCGGTATGCCGGTCTCCGCGGCCCAGACGAGGAGGGCGTGGTCGGGGTGGTAGCCGGGCGACGCGATGACCAGTTCGGGGCGGTGACGGATCAGTTCGTCCGGGACGACGCCCGCGGCGTCCTGCACCAGTCCGGCCCCGATCACGTCGAGCAGACGGATGGTATCCGCGGGGGCGTTGCCGGCCACGACGAGCACGTCTGCGCCCAGTTCGGCGAGGGTGTCGGCTGCCGCGAAGCCGGTCACGCCCAGGCCGAGGACGGCCACCCGCAGGCCGGACCAGTCGGCGTGCCAGCTGGTCAGAGAGTCCAGGCGCACGGAGTGACCGTCGGTCACTGGCTCGTCAGCCATTCCAGGTAGAAGGTGCCGACGCCGGCGGCCACCAGCAGACCGCCGATGATCCAGAAGCGCACCACCACGGTGACCTCGGCCCAGCCCTTGAGTTCGAAATGGTGGTGAATCGGGCTCATCAGGAAGATGCGCTTGCCGCGGGTCACCTTGAAGTAGGCGCGCTGCACGATGACGGACCCGGCCTCGATCACGAACAGGCCACCGATCAGCACCAGCAGCAGTTCGGTGCGGCTGAGAATGGCCAGCGCGGCGAGGGCGCCGCCGATGGCCAGCGACCCGGTATCGCCGAGGAAGATCTTCGCCGGGGAGGTGTTCCACCACAGGAAGCCGATCAGGCCTCCGACGATGGCGGCGGAGACGATGGCGAGGTCGAGCGGGTCCCGCACGTCGTAGGACCGGTAGAGGTCCGCCACGTCGGCTCCGCCGTAGCGGGCCTGGTTGGACTGCCAGAAGCCGATCACGATGAACGCGCCGATCGAGAGGATGGACGACCCGGTGGCGAGCCCGTCGAGCCCGTCGGTGACGTTGACGCCATTGGAGGTGGCGGTCACGATCAGACAGATCCAGAGCACGAAGAGCGAGATGCCGACGATCGTGCCGAGCTTCATGAAGTCCAGCGGCAGGTCACGCAGGAAGGAGATCTGCGTCGACGCAGGAGTGACGCCGTTGACGTTCGGGAACTGGATCGAGAGCAGGGCGAAGGAGCCAGCGACGATGACCTGGCCGGTGACCTTCGCCCAGCCGCCGAGACCGAGGCTGCGCTGGTTGCGGGTCTTCAGGAAGTCGTCGACGAAGCCGACCAGGCCGAGGCCGACCATCATGAACAGCACCAGCAGGGGCGAGATCGGAATGTGCGTCCCGGTGATCCACATGGCCGAGAAGTAGCTGACCACGGTTCCGACGATGATGATGATGCCACCCATGGTGGCGGTTCCGCGCTTGGCGTGGTGGCTCTGCGGGCCGTCGTCGCGGATGAACTGTCCCCAGCCCAACTTGTGGAACAGCCGGATGAACAGCGGCGTCAGGGTCAGGGTGAAGACGAGGGAGAAGGCACCCGCCATCAGAAGCGCTCTCACGAGAACCACTCTCCCAGACGGTCGCCCAGGAAGCGCAGGCCCGCGGAATTCGATGATTTCACGAGTACAGTGTCTCCCGGTTGCACGGTGTCACGCAGCAATTCGAAGGCCTCGTCCGCAGATTCGACGAATGCCGATTCTCCGTCCCAGGACCCCTCGTTGATCGTGCTGATGTGCATGCGCCGCGCCGCCCGCCCGACCACGATGAGCTGGGAGATGTTCAGGCGTACGGCGAGCAGCCCGACGCGGTCGTGCTCTTCACCGGCCAGTTCGCCCAGTTCGCTCATCTCGCCGAGCACGGCGATCGTGCGCCGGCCGGGGATGTTGATCTGGGCGAGGGTCTTCAACGCCGCCGTCATGGAGTCGGGGCTGGCGTTATAGGCGTCGTTGATCACCGTCACCCCGTCACGACCGCCCAGCACCTGCATCCGCCAGCGTTCGGCGGTCTGCACGGATTCGAGGGCCGAGACGATGTCGTCGATTCCGACGCCGAGCACCTCGGCCGCGGCGGCGGCGGCCAGGGCGTTCATCACGTGGTGCTCGCCGAGCACACGGAACGCAACCGGACGCTTCTCCCCCGAGGCCAGCTGCAGGGTGAACGTGGTGCCCCGCGCCGAGGCGTGCACCTCGGTGGCGCGCACACCCTCATCGCCGTATTGGCCGAACCAGACGATCCGGGCCGCGGTGTGGGCGGCCATACCGGCGACGCGCGGGTCGTCGGTGTTCAGGATGGCGACATCCGTCTCGAGCAGGTCGGTGACCATCTCGGTCTTCGCCAGAACTGTGGCCTCGATGCCGCCGAACTCGCCGGCGTGAGCGAGCCCGACCTTCAGCACGATGCCCACGTCGGGCCGCGCCATGCGGATCAGCCGGGCGATCTCGCCCCTGCCGCTGGCACCCATCTCGGCCACCAGGAACCGGGTGTCCTGGGTCAGTTCGAGCATGGTCAGCGGTGCGCCGACCTCGTTGTTGAAGGATGCGCGCGCGGCGACGGTGGGTCCCACCCGCTCGAGCACCGCCCGGATCAGGTTCTTTGTGGTGGTCTTGCCGTTGGACCCGGTGACGGCCACGATCTTGAGGTTGCCGGCCGCGCGGACGCGGGCCACGACGAACGTGGCCAGGTCGCCGAGGGCGGTGACGGCATCCGGCACCACGATCTGGGCCACAGGGAGGTCCAGGTGGCGTTCGACGAGCAGCAGGGTGGCGCCGCGGTCGACGGCGGCCGGGGCGAAGAGGTGACCGTCGGTCACCTCGCCGGGCTTGGCGACGAAGATCGAGCCGGGCACCGTGTCACGCGAGTCGGTGTGCACCATGCCGTCGGTGACCGAGTCAGCCGTGAGGTCGCTGCCCTGCAAGTGCAGGGTGCCGTTGACGGCAAGGGCGATCTGTTCGAGGGTGAGAGTGATCATCTACAGCCACCCCGCGTCTCGCAGCGCCTGACGGGAATCGTCCCGGGCGGAATAGGGAATCTTCACGCCGGCAACCTCGTGGTAATTTTCATGGCCTGGTCCCGCGTACAAGATCGCGTCGCCTTCTTTCGCTAGGGAGAGCGCCGTTCGGAACGCCGTCCGGGGGTCCGGCACCTCGTGGAACTCACCATCGGGAACGGCCTCCCTGGCCGCGGCCAGCAGGGTCGCACGGATGGCCGCGGGGTCTTCGAACCGGGGGTGGAAGTCGGTGACGACGACGACATCCGCTCCGCGGGCCGCGATGGCGCCCATGTCGGCCCGTTTGGTCGTGTCGCGGTCGCCGTCGGCGCCGAAGACCATGATCAGGCGGCCGGGGGTGAACTTGCGAATGGCGGCGAGGGTGTTCAGGAACGCGTCCGGGCTGTGCCCGTAGTCGATGTAGACCAGCGGCCCGGTGTCCCCGGAGATGCGCTCGGCACGGCCGGGGATGTACACGTCGATGCCACCGTCGCGGTCGAGGCAATGGGCGATCGCCTCGAGGTCGTAACCGGACTCGACCAGCAGCAGGATGGCCAGGGCCGCGTTGGCGGCCATGAACCAGCCCACCAGGGGCACCCGGGTCTGCAGCCGGCGGCCCTCCGGTCCCTCGAGCAGGAACTCGGTGTACAGGGCGCTCTCGGAGACGATGGACATGTGCCAATCGGCTGGGGTCGCCGGATCGCTGCTCAGCGTGGTCACCGGGATGCGGCACTCGTCGACGATCCGACGGCCCCAGTGGGAATCGACCGTGATGACGCCGCGCTTGGACCGGTCGGGCTGGAAGAGCTCGAGTTTGGCCTGGAAGTACTCGTCCAGGCTCGCGTAGTCGTCGAGGTGGTCGTGGCTGAGGTTCGTGAACCCGGAGACGTCGAAGACGAGGCCGTCCACGCGGTGGCGACTCAGCGCCTGGGCCGAGACCTCGATGGCGACGGCGCGAACCTTGGCTTCCCGCATGCGGGCGAGCAGGGCGTGCAGTTCGGTCGCCTCCGGGGTCGTCAGGGAGCTCACCACGGCGAGGTCGCCGATGCGGCGCTCGGCCGTGGAGGTGAGACCGGACACGACGCCGAGCTGATTCAGCAGGGCGAAGAGCAGGTAGACCACGCTGGTCTTGCCGTTGGTGCCGGTGACGCCGAACAGCGTGGCCGGGTTCGCGTCGGTGCGGTAGATCCACGCGGCGACGGCTCCGAGAGCGGCGCGGGCGTCCGGGGTCACCAGGATCGGCAGGCCGGACTCGACCGCCAGGATCGCGCCAGCCTCGTCGGTCAGGATCGCGACGGCGCCTGATTCACGGGCGCCGGCGGCGTAGGACGCGCCATGGCTGGCCCGTCCGGGAACGCCGACATACAGGTCTCCGGGTTGAACGGTTCGGGAGCTCAGGCTCACGCCGGTGACCTCGAGGCCATCAACGTCGCCGTGCACATACAGTTCGAATTCATCGACCAGTCCCGACAACGATCTGGGGACCGGATGCTGAGGACGGAGAGCCGAGGGTGCCACTTCGGTCACGGGGCTCGCTTTCTTACCAGGTACCGGGGAGCGCAGGCGCGGTGGCGCCCGAAGGAACTGCCCGGTACTTCTTCAGCACCTGACTCATGACCTCCTGGAAGATCGGAGCAGATGCGGCGGAAGAATTTAGTTTAACAGGATCGGCGAGGCTGACCGAAACGACGTACTGCGGATCGTCGGCGGGAGCGAAGCCGGAGACCGACACCAGGTACCCCTTGGTGTAGCCGCCCTGACCGTCGGGCATCTGCGCCGTTCCGGTCTTCGCGGCGACCCGGTAGCCCGGAATCTCCCACGTCTTGGCCAGCCACGCCTTCTGGTAGACCATCTCGAGGATGTCGGCGGTGTCGCGGGCCGCGGTGGCCGAGACGACCGGCGTGCCGACCGCTTCCGGGACATCGGTCATGGTTCCGTCGGCGTGGCGGCAACCGGCGATCAGTTGCACGGGCATCCGGACGCCGTTGTTGGCCAGGGTCTGGTACATGCTCGACACCTGGATGGCCGTGGTTGTCAGACCCTGACCGAACATGGTGGCGTACTTGGTCTGGTTGTCCCAGTCCTCATAGGGATGCAGGATGCCGGAGTCCTCGGCGAGGAACCCGGATTCCGTGGTCGACCCCACACCGAACTTGGTCATGTAGTCGTAGCGCTGCTGGTCGCTGATCAACTCGCCGAACTTGGACATGCCCGTGTTCGACGATTCGATCATCACACCTGTGAGGGTGAGGTTCAGGTCGGCGTGGCCGGAGCTGTCGTTCACGTTGGCGCCGTTGGGCGGCAGGTACCGGTACGGCGCAACGACACGGCTGAGCGGGGTGGCCGCGCCCGCGTCGAGAACGGATGCCGTGGTGAGCGCCTTGAACGTCGAACCGGGCTCGAAGGAGGCCGTGAACGCCCGGGACCCGCGGTCATCGGGGTTGGCGGTCCCGTTGACGTTGTTGGGGTCGACCGAGGGGTAGTCGGCGACGGCGACGAGCTTGCCGGTCTTGACCTCCTGCACCACCACGTTTCCCCAGGCGGCGCCCGTCGCGATCGCCTGCTTGGCCAGCGCCTGCTGCACGAACCAGTTCAGGTCGGAGTCGATGGTCGTGACGACGTCACCACCGTCCTTGGCCGTCTTGGTGGTGACGGTGCTCTGCGGCAGGCGCACGCCGTCCGCACCCTTCTCGTAGGTCTCCGTGCCGTTGGTGCTCGCCAGGCAGGAGTCCTGGCCGAGCTCGATTCCGGCCTGCGCCTCTCCCCCGGACGAGACGAAGCCGACCAGGTTGCCGGCCACGGCGCCGTCGGGGTAGACCCGGCTGGGGTTCTTCTCGGCGTACATCCACGGAATGTCGAGCGCGTCGATGGCACGGAACACCGACACGTCCACGGCCCGCACGACGACCGCGTAGTCGGAGTCCTTGTCGGCGGCGAGGGCGTCGGAGATGATCGTGAGGATCTCATCGCCGGTCTGCCCGGTCAGGGCAGCCACCTCCGCGACCGCCTGGGCGAGAGTCACGGTCACGTCGCCGGTGTCGGTGGTGCGTTCGAATTCCTTGGCGTTCCGCGGTGACAGGGTGATGTTGTAGCGCATCACCGTGCCGGCCAGGACGACCCCGTTGGAGTCGACGATGTCACCGCGGGAACCGTAGACGGGCTGCTCGACCGAGCGATTGCCGAGCGAATCGGCACTGAGGGTATCGGCACGCACCACCTGGATGTCGACGAGCCGTACCACGAACACCGTCACGAAAAGAAGCAGCATGACCATCGTCGCTGCACTTCGGCGCCGGCTCGACCGGGTGCTGGGGGGCCGGCTGCTGCTCGTCACCTGCGAATCCTGACTGCGGCCTGGGCCGCGGGTGTGGAACGTTCTGGGAACGGACGTGACGGGACGAATCGGGTGGTGGACGCCACCCGGGGAACGAACCGGCTAGCGGGTCGTGGGTGTCGGCAGAGCGTCGGGCACAGCTTCGGGCACGACAGTGGGCACGGATGCCGCGGCGACCGGTTCCGCCGGTTGGCTGGCGGCCGACCCGCCGAGGCTGGCGCCCTGGCCGGTGTTCTGCGGCAGTTCTGTGATCAACGGTACGCCGGCGAGCAGCGCATTCGGCACCAGGCTCGCCGTGCCGGCCTGGCTTCCGATGGCCGAGGCCGGGGCGCCGCGCACGGCGCCGTCCGAAAGTCGCAGGAAGAGCGGGTTCGAGTTGGTGACCATGCCGAGCGCTTCAGCGTTGGCAGCCAGGCTCTGCGGCGAGGACACCCGGACGAGGTCTTCGGTCACGCTTTCGGCCGTTCGACCGAGTTCGACCTGGCTGGCCTGCAGCCGGGACACCTCGTACGCGGACTGGGAGATCCCCACGCTGAGCAGCAGCTGAGCGATGACGATGACAGCCACGCCCGTGACGGCCGAGAGCGCGTAGACGATCTTCGGACGCGCCTTCTGCTGACTGCGCGGGGACACGATCTCGATGTGACGAGTCGGCTCCGCCGCGGCTGGGCCCGGGATGTTCTCCCAGGTGGGTCGTAGGACGCGGGCGAGGTTGTCGCTCATGAGGCTCTCCTGAGTCTTTCGGCGGCGCGAAGACGAACCGGCGTTGCGCGCGGGTTGAGTGCTTTTTCCTCGTCCGAGGCCAGTTCGGCACCCCGGATCAGAAGTTTGAACAGCGGTTTGTGTTCGGGGAGTTCGATCGGCAGGCCGGCGGGGGCGGTGGAGCCGGATGCCTTCGCCAGGGTCTTCTTGACGATCCGGTCCTCGAGGGACTGGTAGGCCATCACGACGATGCGTCCGCCGACGGCGACCGACTCGAGCGCGGCCGGGATGGCCCGTTCCAGAACCGCGAGTTCCTGGTTGACCTCGATGCGCAGGGCCTGGAAGACCCGCTTCGCCGGGTGCCCGGCGCGCTGCACGACGACCGGCGTCACGGCGGTGATCACGGCGACGAGCTGGGCCGACCGCACGAACGGGGTGGTCTCCCGCGCCTCGACGATGGCCTTGGCGTAGCGTGCCGCCAGCTTCTCCTCGCCGTACTCGTGGAAGATCCGTCGCAGTTCCTGCTCACTGTAGGTGGCAAGGATGCGCTCGGCCGTCAGATCGCTGGTGTTGTCCATGCGCATGTCCAGCGGTGCGTCCTTGGAGTAGGAGAATCCACGCTCGACCCGGTCGAGTTGCAGCGACGAGACGCCGAGGTCGAACAGCACGCCGGCCACCTCGGGGATGCCGAGGCCGTCCAGAGCGTCCTGGATGCCGTCGTACACGGTGTGCACCAGGTGAACCCGGTCGCGAAACGGTTTCAGCCGTTCCTCGGCGATCGCGAGAGCGTCGAGGTCCCGGTCGAGTCCGACCAGGACCAACTCGGGGAATCGCTGCAGGAACGCTTCGGCGTGGCCGGCCATTCCGAGCGTGGCGTCGACGAGAACAGCGCCCGGTCGTTCCAGCGCCGGAGCGAGCAGCTCGACGCAGCGGTCCAGCAGTACTGGGGTGTGGATGTCGTTGATGTCCATAGTCCCGGGTGGTTCCTGATTCCTGATCCCCATCCATTCGTCTCTGGCACCGGGGAAGTGTGTCAGGCGGAACGGCTGGGAGTCAGGCGTCAGGAGCTACATGAGTCCCGGAATCACCTCCTCGGCGATGTTGGCGAATGAGTCTTCCTGCCCGGCAAGGTAGGTTTCCCACGCGGTGGTGTCCCAGATCTCGACCCGGGTGCCCACACCGATGACGGTCAGGTCCCGGTCGAGCCCGGCGTAGCTGCGCAGGTTCGCCGGAATGGTCACCCGGTTCTGCTTGTCCGGCATCTCGGCGCTCGCACCGGAGAAGATCAGCCGGTTGAAGGAGCGCGCACCCTGGTCCGTGAGCGGTGCCCGTGAGAACTGCGTGTAGTACGCCTCGAACTCCTGAGTCGTGAACACGTACAGGCAGTTCTCCTGGCCGCGGGTCATGACGATTCCCGGAGACAGCTCATCGCGGAACTTCGCGGGAAGGATGACGCGCCCTTTTTCGTCGAGCTTGGGAGCATAGGTGCCGAAAAACATCTATCCCCCCTCTCTTCCGGCCAAGGTCCAGATTGTGCTCCACTTTACTCCACTTTGATCCACTCAGTCAGGAAATAGCGAGAAAACTCGAGAAACATTCTCTTGAACGCCTTATAAACACTGGGAAGCATAAGTGGAGGGAAATTCGTCACTTGAGGTTGATCCGCGTTGTTTTTGGGCACAAAAAAAGGGCCGATCGGATGATCGGCCCTACAGTCAGTGACGGGTGGAGCGAGGTGGTGCGAAGTGGAGGTTTACTGCTGGCCGTCCTGGCGACGATCCCAGCGTTCGTTCATGCGATCCATGAAGCCACGGTCCGGGGAGCGCTGCTGAGTGGGCCGCGCGCGGGGGGCTGCGGACATCCGCTTGGCGTTCTTGCTCGGAGTGGTCGCGATCAGCACGCCGGCGAACATGATGATGAAGCCCAGAACACCCAGCCACAGCTGCTGAATGGCCACGCCGGCGATGAGTGCGCCGATACCCGCTACCGCGGCCAGAACCCCGAGAGAAATCGAACGGTAGTTGGGTCGCAGGGAGGTCCCTCCGACGTTCGCCACGAAGTCTGCGTCGTTGTGATAGAGACCGCGCTCCATCTCTTCGAGGAGTCGCTGCTCTTGTTCCGAAAGCGGCATCTCATTCCTCCTGTTTGGGATCGCGCTGTGCTACACCGAGTCTAACCCCGCCGAGATGGCTAGGCTAGGCAGGTGGCGCAAAGCAATCAAGTGATCGATCTGGTTCATTCCCGCATCGACGAATTCCTCGAAACCCGTCAACCAATTGTGACCGCTATCGGCGCGGATCTCACGCCACTGGTGGACTTCTCACGGCAGTTTCTCAGTGGCGGCAAGCGCTTCCGGGCACTGTTCTGTTACTGGGGCTGGCAGAGCGTCGGAGCCGGTGTCACGGCCGGTGATGCCGGTGTTTCCACGGTCGTTTCGGAGCCGATCATCTCTGCCGCCGCGGCCCTGGAGATCTTCCACGCGGCCGCACTCGTGCACGACGACATCATCGACAATTCCGACACCCGGCGCGGAGCCGCCTCCGCCCACAAGCTCTTCGAGGGCATGCACGGCCAGAGCGGCTGGGCAGGCAGCCAGATCGAGTTCGGGCGGGCCGCCGGCATCCTTCTCGGCGACCTTCTCCTGGGCTGGAGCGACGAACTGCTCGACGAAGGCCTTGCGGCAGCCCCGGACGCGTCGGCAGCACTCCGGGCGCGGGCGGAATTCAACCGGATGCGCACCGAGGTCACCGTGGGCCAGTACCTCGACATCCTCGAAGAACGCGCCTGGCTGACCCAGCCCGAGGCGGAATTGTTCGACCGGGCGCTGCGCGTCATCGTGTTCAAATCCGCCAAGTACAGCGTGCAGGCGCCGCTCCTGATCGGCGCGGCACTCGCCGGCGCCGGACCGGAGCACCTCGACGCCCTGCGCGCCTTCGGGCTGCCGCTCGGAGTCGCCTTCCAGCTCCGGGACGATCTTCTCGGCGTGTTCGGCGACGCCGCAGTCACCGGGAAACCGAGCGGCGATGACCTGCGTGAGGGCAAACGCACCGTGCTGATCGCGCTGGCCCGTCCGCAGCTGTCGGACCCGGCGCGCGCCGAACTGGACGCACTGCTCGGCGACCCTCAGCTGACGGAGGCGCAGATCGGCGTGTTGCAGCAGACGATCATTGAGAGCGGTGCCGTCGACCGGATCGAGGAACTGATCGTGGCAAGCGTGGCCGAGGCCCTCGACGCACTGGAGGGCTCACCGATCAGCGACGCCGTCACTGCGAAACTGGAAGAGCTCGCCGAGACGGTGACCCGCCGCACGTTCTAACGCGCACACCTCAGCGCGCACGTGCCGTCGGCATCAGGCGAGCGCCTGAGCCACCCGGCGTACTTCGGCCTTGCGTCCGGCCAGGAGAGCCTGGACCGGGGGCACACCAAGACTGTCGTCGACCTCGAGGAGCCAGCGCATCGCCTGCTCGTCGGTGAAGCCGTCATCGGAGAGCACGATCAGTGTGCCGCGGAGTTCGGGCAGCGGGACCCCGTCCCTGATGAAGGACGCCGGAACCTGCAGCGGGCCGTTGTCACGGCGGATGGCAAGCAACTGCTTGTCGTCGATCAGCTGGCGCACGCGGCTCTGGCTGACGCCGAGCAGCCGAACGAGGTCGGGGATGGACAGCCACTCTTGATCTGAAAGCGATTCGGTCACGATTCCAGCCTCCCATGATTCCGGAGACTGGACAAACTCCTGGCCCGGTTTCGCGCGTGGTGTCGCCCAGAACGGGGGCCACCTGATTAGCTGGTGGGGTCAACTGTGTCAGCGTCGCTGTCGCACGCACTCGACGGGAGCTGAATGTCGGCACGATCCAGCAGAAACAGCAGCAGGGCCACACCATCGACCACCGAGGGGCGCCACCGTCACACGGCATCGACCGAGCGGCGCGGCCTGGGCCTGCTGGTCACGGTGCCGCTCGTTCTGATCAGCACGATCGCGATCAGCCTGAACCTGGCCTCGCCGGCGGATGCGGCCACCAGTGCCAAGAAACCGCTCAAGAGCAAGAGTCTGCTGCCCGGCGCCGTTCCGGCCGTGCTCCCGACGAACGTGTCCGCCGCCACGGCGCCGACCCAGTATCAGGTCGTCGAAGGCGACACCGTGAGTGCCGTTGCCGGACGGTTCGGCCTTTCCACGGCATCCGTGCTCGCCCTCAACGGACTGGGCTGGTCCGCGGTCATTTTTCCCGGCCAGACGCTGACCCTGTCGGCGCAGGCGGCCACACCGGCGCCGGCCCCCGCACCGGTTGCGGCGGAGATCACCCGGTATTTGATCCAGAGCGGTGACACGCTCTCCGGTGTCGCCGCCGCCCACGGGTTGCCCCTCTCCGCGCTGCTGCAGGTGAACGGCCTCGACGCGAGCAGCATCATCTTCCCCGGTCAGGCCGTGGTGCTGCCGCCGGGCAACGCTGCAGAGCCCGCCCCGGTCGCCGCGGTCGCGGCGGTCGCGGCGGTGCAGAGCAGTGCCGGAACGCACACGATCATGGCCGGCGAGACCATCGGCGGCCTCGCGGCCGCTGCGGGGGTGTCGGTGCAGTCCGTGCTCGACGCCAACGGCCTCGGCTGGTCCAGCATCATCTACCCCGGGCAGGTGCTCAGCATGCCGTCCGGATCCTCCCCCGCGGCTCTTCCGATCGATCCGGCAGTCCTGATCGAACCGGTTGCGCCGGCGCCGTCGCCGTCGGCCGAGGTCGGCCGGGTCACGCCCCTCACCGAGGAGATGCGGCGCCACGCCGAGATCATCATCGCCAGTGGACGCACAGCGGGTGCCGCCGACGCCGGCATCGTGATCGCCCTGGCCGCCGCGGCCCAGGAATCCGGACTCCGCAACGTCCAGCACGGTGACCGCGACTCCCTCGGGCTGTTCCAGCAGCGGCCCAGCTCCGGCTGGGGTTCCCGCGACGAGGTCCTCGACCCGGTGCGAGCCAGCCTCGCCTTCTTCGGCGGCCCCGTGAACCCGAACCCGGGCGTCACCCGCGGGCTCCTGGATGTGCCCGGATGGGAGTCGATGACGGTGACCGAGGCCGCCCAGGCGGTGCAGATCTCCGCCTATCCGAACCACTACGCCAAGTGGGAAACGTCCGCGCGGGCGTGGCTGGACGAACTCGGCTGAGGCTCATCGGCATCCGTTCGACCCCGAAAACCCTGACTTTCGGGTGTCCCGGCGCGAGGAACGGCTCGACGATCCCTAGAATCGACTAGTGAGCGATACCCCTGCCGATCCGATGGTCGGCCGTCTGATAGACGGCCGCTATCAGGTGCGCTCGCGAATCGCCCGCGGCGGGATGGCCACGGTCTACCTCGCCACCGACCTGCGCCTCGAGCGCCGGGTGGCGATCAAGATCATGCACGGCCACCTAGCCGACGACAACACGTTCAAGGCCCGGTTCGTGCAGGAGGCCCGTTCGGCCGCCCGCCTCGCGCACCCCAACGTCGTCAACGTCTACGACCAGGGCCAGGACGCCGACATGGCCTACCTGGTGATGGAGTACCTGCCCGGCATCACCCTGCGCGACCTGCTCAAGGACTACGGCCGCCTCACCAGCGAACAGACCATGGACATCCTGGAGGCCGTGCTCTCCGGACTCGCCGCCGCGCACAAGGCCGGGATCGTGCACCGCGACCTCAAGCCGGAGAACGTGCTGCTCGCCGACGACGGCCGCATCAAGATCGGCGACTTCGGTCTCGCCCGTGCGGTCAACAACAACACCGCGACCGGCCAGGCCCTGCTCGGCACGATCGCCTACCTCTCCCCCGAGCTGGTCACGCGGGGCATCGCGGATGCCCGCAGCGACATCTACGCCCTCGGCATCATGACCTACGAGATGCTCACCGGCGAGCAGCCCTATGTAGGTGAAGCACCCATGCAGATCGCCTACCAGCACGCCAACGACACGGTGCCGATGCCGAGCGTGCGCGTTCCGACGATTCCGCACGAACTTGACGAGCTGGTGCTGTGGGCGACCGCGCGCGACCCGGAACAGCGCCCGCGCGATGCCCGCGTCATGCTCGACCAACTGCTCGACCTCGACACGTTGGTGCGCCCGGCCCCCGCCGCAAGCGGCCTCGCGTCGACCATGGTGATGCCCGGCGGGCTGACCACCGCGGTGGCCGAGGCCGACACACAGATCCTCGGTGCCGCTCCGCTCATTCCCGCCGGCGGGGTGAACGACACCCCGGCCGAGGCCCCGGCCAATAGCACCGTCCTGACCGAGAACGCACGGAAGCGCAAGCACCGCGGCTACCTGCTGTTCGCGCTCGTGCTCATCCTGGCCGCACTGGCCGGCGGAACGGGCTGGTACTTCGGCAGTGGACCCGGCTCGGACGTTCCCGTTCCGTCCCTCACCTCGTCTTCCCCGGAGAACGCCACCAGCCAACTGACGGCGCTCGGGCTGGAGGTGGCACTCGGCACAGAATTCAGCGGAACCATCCCCGCCGGCCTGGTCTCCAGCACCGATCCCGACTCGGGCACCCGCGTCGACAAGGGCAGCACGGTGACCCTCCTCGTCTCTCAGGGTCCCCAGCCGATCACGCTTCCCGTTCTGGCCGGGCTGTCCAGCGACGCCGCGGCCGCGGCCGTCACAGATCTGTCGGCAGGCATCGGCGCAACCGATTCCATCTTCGACGACACCGTGGAATCCGGCCTGGTCATCTCGGCCAGCCGCGAATCGGACGGTGGCGACGTCTCCCAGGGTGGTGACTACTTCCAGGGCATGAACGTCAACCTCGTGGTGTCGCTCGGACCCGTGCCGGACGTTTCCGGTGAGACGGTAGACGATGCGACCGCGATCCTGTCCGACAAGGGGCTGCTGGCCACCTCCGGCGAGGAGCTCTACAGCGATTCCGTCGACGCCGGCGACGTCATCCGCGCCGCTCCCGTGAACGAGGGACCGGTGCGGGTCGGCGACACGTACTCCCTGACGATCTCCCGAGGCCCGGAACCGGTAGTCATCCCCGACGTCGTCGGCCTGCCGTGGAACGAAGGCAAACAGGCGCTCACCGATCTCGGCTTCAAACTGAGCTACAACCTCGGAGCGGACGCGATCGCCGCGCTCCTCAACGTCGCGACCACGGATCCCGTGGCCGGCACCGCCGTCGAAAAGGGCAGCACCATCACCCTCAAACCGACGAACCCCTTCGGCTGACCCCAGCGCCTGCCCCAGCGCCTGCTCCGCAGCGCCTGGCGCCCAGTGCCTGCCGCGCAGCGCCTGGCGTCGAGTGCCGGCCCACACCAGCCTGCACGACGCGAGAGTGCCCGTTCCGGCCCAGAGTGACCAGTGGAACGGTCACACTCGACCGGAACGGGCACTCCGGGCCGGAACGGGTACGGAGGTCAGGCGGTTTAGCGGGCGGCGAGTTCTTCCGCCACCAGGAAGGCGAGCTCGAGCGACTGCATGTGGTTGAGGCGCGGGTCGCAGAGCGACTCGTACCGGGTGGCCAGAGCCGCCTCGTCGATGTGCTCGGACCCGCCGAGGCACTCGGTGACGTCGTCACCGGTGAGCTCCACGTGAACGCCGCCGGGATGCGTGCCGACGCTGCGGTGGGCTTCGAAGAAGCCGCGCACCTCGTCGACGACGTCGTCGAAGCGACGCGTCTTGTAGCCGGTCGGGGTGGTCACGCCGTTGCCGTGCATCGGGTCCGTGACCCAGAGCGGCTTGGCGTCACTGGCCTTGACGGCCTCCAGCAGCGGCGGGAGGGCGTCGCGCACCTTGCCGGCACCCATCCGCGTGATGAACGTGAGGCGGCCGGGCTCGCGGTTCGGGTCGAGCTTGTCGATCAGGCGCAGCATGTCGTCGGTGGACGTGGTCGGGCCGAGCTTGACCCCGATCGGGTTGCGCACCCGGGAGAGGAAGTCGACGTGGGCGCCGTCGAGGTCACGCGTGCGCTCCCCGATCCAGATGAAGTGCGCGGAGGTGTTGTAGGGCGTGCCGGTGCGGGAGTCGATCCGGGTCATCGGACGCTCGTAGTCCATCAGCAGACCTTCGTGGCTGGTGTAGAACTCCGTGCGGCGCATGGCCTCGAAGTCCGCTCCGCACGCGATCATGAACTTGATCGCGCGGTCAATCTCCTTGGCCACCTTCTCATAGCGCTGGTTCGCCGGGTTGGCAGCGAATCCCTGGTTCCAGCTGTGCACCTGGCGCAGGTCGGCGAACCCACCCTGGGTGAAGGCCCGGATCAGGTTGAGCGTGGACGCAGCCGTGTGGTAACCCTTGACCAGACGGGCCGGGTCGGCCTCCCGTGATTCGGGCGTGAAGTCGTAGCCGTTGACGATGTCGCCGCGGTAGGCCGGCAGGGTGACGCCGCCCCGGGTCTCGAAGTCGCTGGAGCGCGGCTTGGCGAACTGGCCGGCCATCCGACCCATCTTGATCACGGGCATCGACGCGCCGTAGGTGAGTACGACCGCCATCTGCAGTACGGTCTTGACCCGGTTGCGGATCTGTTCCGCCGTGGCCCCGCTGAAGGTCTCGGCGCAGTCACCGCCCTGAAGCAGGAAGGCGTGGCCGCTGGCGGCCTCGGCCAGGCGGTCGCGCAGGATGTCGACCTCGCCGGCGAAGACGAGCGGAGGCTGCGTGGACAACTCCGCGGATGCCGCGGAAACCGCGTCCGCATCGGGCCAGGTGGGCTGCTGCTTGATCGGGAGGGTGCGCCAATAGTCCAGGCCGGCAACCACAGATCGATCTGCGAGGACGACGGGTTCGGTGGGGTCTACCACGGGACTATTCCTTTTTTTCTGGTGCGGCACGCAAGATACCGCGAACCGCACTGTGGGGCTGGGGCCTGCTGGCCCCCGGACAACCCCTTGATTCTATCGGGTCAGGCTGGCCCGCTTTTCTTTCACACTCGTCGCGTAGACGTCCACATACTCCTGCCGGCTGAGCTCCTGCAACTCGTACATCAGCTCGTCGGTCACCGACCGGAGCACGAACCGGTCGCCCTCCATGCCGTCGAACCGGCTGAAGTCGAGGGGCTGGCCGATCACGATGCCGATCCGGCGCACCTTGGGAATCCGGGTGCCGGTCGGCATGGCCTTCTCCGTGTCGATCATCGCGACGGGGATGACGGGAACCTCGGCTTCGAGCAGCATCCGTGCCACGCCCGTGCGGCCGCGGTACATCCTGGCGTCCGGGCTGCGGGTGCCCTCCGGATAGATGCCGAGCACCCCGCCGGAGCCCAGTACGCGCAGGCCTGTGTTGAGGGAGTCCTCGGAGGCTTTACCGCCCGACCGGTCGATCGGCAGCTGGCCGGTGGCCTTGAAGAACTGGCGCGTCGCCCAGCCTTTCAGCCCCTTACCGGTGAAGTACTCGCTCTTGGCCAGGAATACGACCCGCCGCGGCACCACCAGGGGCAGGAAAACCGAGTCGATGAAGGACAGGTGGTTGCTCGCCAGAATCACACCGCCCTCTTTGGGGATGTTCTCGAGCCCGACCACCCAGGGTCGGAAAATTGCCAACAGCAGAGGGCCGATGACAATGTTTTTCATGAGCCAGTAGAACATCGTTGCTCCCTCGGTAACCCGGAAAGCCTACTGCGCGAAGACGTGTTTCCGCGCCAGGTCGGCCGCGCCGACGACTCCGGCGTCGTTGACGAGCTGGGCGATCGCGAATTCCGCCTCCGGATGGTAGCCCCTTGCGGGCAGGTTTTCGAGGTAAGCGGCGCGGATCGGCTCGAGCAGCAGGTCGCCGGCAGCGGCCACTCCCCCGCCGAAAACGAAGATCTGCGGGTCGAGCACGGCTGCGAGGCTCGAACAGGCCGCGCCGAGCGAACTGCCCAGTTGGCGCAGTGCGGCGAGGGCTCCGTTGTCGCCCTCCTGGATCAGGCGGCCGACCTCCTTGCCGGTGAGCTTGCCCTTGCGCTCACGAGCCGCGGCGAGGCCCAGGCCGATTCCACCGGCATCCGCCAACTCGGTCGCGATCCGAAGCAGGGCGCGCCCCGAACCGTATTGTTCGATGCAGCCGTGTGCGCCGCAGCCGCAGAGACGGCCACCCGGAACCACACGCAGGTGCCCGAGTTCGGCGGCACAGCCGAACCCTCCGCGGAAGAGGCGGCTGTTCGACACAATCGCCCCGCCCACGCCGGTGCCGATGGTGAGGGTGACCATGTCGCTGTAGCCACGGCCGGCACCGAAGACGAATTCGGCCCAGCCGGCGGCGTTGGCATCGTTCTCGATCAGGATCGGCATGTCGAGCCGGGCCTCGAGAGTGGCCCGGAGCGGCTCGTGCCGCCAGTTGACATTGGGGCCGTAGTAGACGGTGGACTGCGCTGCGTCGATGAATCCGGCAGCGGCGATACCGGCGGCCACGACCTCTTCCCCGGCGGCGAGGTCCGTGATCATCGCAACGACGGCGTCCTCGATGCCACGGGGATCGGTGGCGGTGGTCGGCCGCCGGTCAGACCGGAGGATCGTGCCGGATTCGTCAACCAGAGCCGCGGCGATTTTTGTGCCGCCGATGTCGATCCCAATGGCGTGCACGGCAGACTTCTTTCGTTGAGGGGCTGGAGGAATCGCGCTACCGGGCGTACAACCGAGCCGGTGCGACCCCTCTAGAGTGTAGTGAATCACAGCACCGCCAGGCGAAACGTACGCTCCCACGTACCAACGTGGATAGAGTGGGGCAAAATGCCCGCCCGGTACCAGAGGAGTTACCGTGAAACAGTTCGATCTGCCCGCAATTGTTCCCGCAGACCCGCAAGCCAATGTCACCGACCTCCTGGTCGATCGCCTCGCCGAGACGCCAGACTCCGTGCTTTTCTCACTGCCGAGAAACGGAGCCTGGATCCCCGTCACCACAGCTGAGTTCCACGCCCAGGTTGTTGCACTGGCCAAGGGTCTCGTCGCAGCCGGTATCCAGCCCGGCGACAAAATCGGTCTGATGTGCAAGACCCGCTACGAGTGGACGCTGATCGACTTCGCCACCTGGTTCGCAGGCGCCGTTCTCGTTCCGGTCTATGAGACGAGCTCGCCCAAACAGATCCAGTGGATCCTGGGCGACTCGGACGCCGTGGGTGTGATCGTCGAGACCGCCGAGCACTTCTCCCGCTTCGACGAGGTGCACCCCGAGCTCCCCACCGTGCAGAGCGTGTGGCAGATCGACCTGGGTGATCTGGACAAGCTCGTGGCAGCTGGATCCGATGTCCCTGATGACGAGATCGAGCGCCGCCGTGCCCTCGCGATCGGGTCGGACATCGCGACCCTCATCTACACCTCGGGTTCCACCGGTCGACCCAAGGGCTGTGTGCTCACCCACGCGAACTTCGTCGAGACGTCCCGCAACGCCGCGGTCGCTCTGAACGAAGTCCTCACGGACAAGAACGGCGCCTCCACGCTGCTGTTCATCACCACGGCGCACGTGTTCGCCCGGTTCATCTCGGTGCTCTGCGTGCACGCCGGCGTGCGTGTCGGCCACCAGCCGGACACGCGCAAACTGCTCGAGTCGCTGGGCACCTTCAAGCCCACGTTCCTGCTCGCGGTCCCCCGCGTCTTCGAGAAGGTGTACAACTCCGCCGAGCAGAAGGCTCTGGCCGCGGGCCGCGGCAAGATCTTCGAGGCGGCCGCGCAGGCCGCCGTCGACCACTCGATGCTGATCGACCAGGGCAAGAGCGTTCCGCTGATGCTGAAGATCAAGTTCGCGCTCTTCGACCGGCTCGTGTTCAGCAAGCTGCGGGCGGCCATGGGCGGGAACGTGAAGTACGCGGTCTCCGGATCCGCACCACTCGGCATGCACCTGGGCCACTTCTACCACAGCCTGGGCATCAAGATCCTCGAGGGCTACGGCCTCACCGAGACCACCGCCCCCACGACCGTGGGACTGACCACCAAGTTCAAGATCGGTACCGTCGGACCGCCTCTCCCCGGCGTCTCCGTTCGGGTGCTGGACGATGGTGAGATCGAGGTCAAGGGCGTCAACGTCTTCAAGGAGTACTGGAAGAACCCCGAGGCCACCGCGGCGACCTTCAACGATGGCTGGCTTCGCACCGGTGATATCGGGGCCATGGACAGCGACGGTTTCCTCACGATCACCGGACGCAAGAAGGAGATCATCGTCACCGCCGGCGGCAAGAACGTCGCCCCGGCGGCGCTGGAGGACCCGATCCGGTCCAACCCGCTGATCGGCCAGGTGGTCGTCGTGGGCGACCGCAAGCCGTTCATCGCCGCATTGATCACCCTGGACCCTGACATGCTCGCGGTCTGGCTGAATAACAATGGCGAGGATGCGGGAATGTCGTTGACCGAGGCATCCGTCAACCCGAAGGTGCTCGCCGAGGTGCAGCGCGCCGTGGACCACGCCAACGACCATGTCTCGCGGGCGGAGTCGATCCGCAAGTTCACGGTGCTGACGACCGAGCTGACCGAGGATGACGGCTACCTGACGCCGAAGATGAGCATCAAGCGGGACGTGATCCTGCGGGACTTCGCCAGTGTCATCGAGGCCATGTACCTCGGCGCCCCGGTAACCGGGGTGAATCCGGTCAAGGGCTAGTCGTCGGGAGTGGTGGTCGGGTCTCGACAGGCTCGACCACCGTGAGGGCTCGACCACCGTGCGTGGTCGGGTCTCGACAGGCTCGACCACCGTGCGTGGTCGGGTCTCGACAGGCTCGACCACCGTGCGTGCTCGACCACCGTGAGCGACCCGGATCAGAACCAGGTGGACTCGCGGATCTCCTTCATGGCGGACCGGCGATTCTCCTTGTCAAGCCGGTCCAGGTAGAGCAGGCCGTCCAGATGGTCGGTCTCGTGCTGCAGGGCCTGGGCCATGATGCCGGTACCGGACAGCTCGACGGGGGCGCCGTCGAGGTCGGTGCCGGCGACCCGGGCGAACGGGTAGCGGCGGGTCGGGTACCACAGTCCGGGCACCGAAAGACAGCCTTCGTCCACGAGCTCGGGCTCGCCCGACACCTCCACCAGCACCGGGTTGAGGATGTACCCGATGTCTCCGTCGACGTTGTAGCTGAACGCGCGCAGGTTGACGCCGATCTGGGACGCCGCAACGCCGGCCCGCCCGGGCAGGCGCACGCTGTCGACCAGATCCTCGACCAGGCTCCTTGCCCGTGCGTCGATCGTGGTGATCGGGTCGGAGACGGTCTTGAGGACGGGATCTCCGAAGAGACGGATCTGGCGCTCAGGCACAGTGGCAACTCCAAGTCTGTGGTGCGGGGGTGAAACAGGGCGCGCTGCATTGCGGTGCAGCGGGAACCGGTGTTCGATCAGATGCTGCGGTCAGCGGGCAGCCCCTCGACCACCAGGGCGGCCAGGGTGCGGGCGGCCAGCCTGGTGATGGGTTTGAGGTCGTCGAAGGAGATGACGCTGCCGGCGGCGAGCTGCGGGTCCCAGGGAATGCGGACGATTTCCCGTACCCGCGACCGGAAGTGCGACTCGATCTCCTCGAGTTTCACCAGGTTCGTGCCCTGCGTGGCCGTGTTGAGCGCGACGATGGCGTTCTGCACCAGGTCGCCGTAGCCGTTGGCCTCGAGCCAGGTCAAGGTCTCGGAGGCCAGCCGGGCTTCGTCGATGCTGCCGCCGGAGACGATGACGATCGAGTCGGCTCGCTGCAGGGTCGCCCGCATCACGGAATGCACGATGCCGGTGCCGCAGTCGGTGAGCATGATCGAGTAGTACCGCGCGGCCAGGTCGGCGACGACGTTGTAGTCGTTCTCGTCGAATGCCTCGGACAGGAGCGGGTCGGTGTCGGATGCGAGGATGTCGAGCCGCGTGGCGTCCCGCGACACGAGCGCGGAGAAATCGGTGAATCCGCCGATGGCAGCGGCCTTGGTCACCACGTCGCGCACGGTGGAGCGGGTCTGCTTCGGCACCCGCTCGGAAAGGGTGCCACGGTCGGGATTGGCATCGACCGCGATGATACGGTCTTCCCGCGCGTCCGCGAGAGCCATCCCGAGGAGCGCCGTGACGGTCGTCTTGCCGACCCCGCCCTTGCGCGTGAGGATCGGCACGAACCGGGTGCCGCCCGCGAATTCCTTGCGAATGCGTTCGTCGAGTTCCTTGTGCGCACGCACCCTGGCTGAGTCGCCGAGGTTGACCAGATGCAGGGTGGCCCCGAACACGAAGCTGTTCCAGGCACCGCGGGGCGGCGGCTTGGTGCGGCGGTTGACGGCCAGCAGGCGGTCCGGAGTGAGCTGTGAAGCGGACTCCGGAGCAGGGCCGGCATTCAGGCGCAGGCTCTCCCGCCGGGACTGACCGGCGGCATCGCTTGCACCCGACCCGGTGAGGGACCGCACGGCGCCGGTGACGGCGGCGGAGGACCGGTCGGCGCGCGGCACGGCCGGAGTCCTGATCTCGACTGTGTGCGTGACCGACGATCCGGACCCGGCACGGTGGGACGCACCCCCCGCCGTACCGGGCAGGGTGCGGGCTGGTGCGTCGTTCCGGCCACTCAGGTTCTCCGGCAGGGCCGCCGCCAGGTTCACGATCGTGTGGGGTGGCAATTCACTGTGGTACTCGTCGCCCGCCGGGACAAGATTCTCGGCGGGTTCCCGACCGGGAACCTCGGCGCCTGTGCGCTTATCGGACAAAAGATCAGTCCCTTCGTCGATAGATCGCGTCAAGCCTAGCGTGGACGCACCACCACGAGCAGATCACCGGCATCGACCTGCTGAGTGCGCGGCACCGCCAGCCGTTCGACGTAGCCCGCGATGGGCGAGGTGATGGCGGCCTCCATTTTCATGGCCTCGATCGAGGCCACGGCCTGACCGGCTTCGACGGTGTCCCCTTCCTCGACCTGAAGGGTGACCACGCCGGAGAAGGGCGCAGCGACCTGGCCCGGCCGGTTCGCATCCGCCTTCTCGGCCACCTTGGTGCTGACGGTGATGCTGCGGTCCCGGACGAACACCGGACGGAGCTGGCCGTTGAGGGTGGTCATGACGGTGCGCATGCCCTTGTCGTCTGCCTCACTGATGGCCTCGAGTCCGACGTACAGGCGCACGCCCTTGTCGATTTCGACGGCATGCTCGATGCCTTGCTGGAGACCGTTGAGGTAGTCCACCGTGTCCAGCACGGACAGATCGCCGAAAAGTTCCCGGATCTGCTCGAACTGGCGCGTGGGCGCCGGGAACAACAGCTGGTTGAGCATGGCCCGGCGGGTGAGGCTGTCGCTGTTCAGGGCGGCACGCTCCTCCGTCGTGAGCTCGGTGACGCCGACGCGCACGGTGCGGCCGGCGAGCACCTTGCTGCGGAACGGCTCGGGCCACCCGCCGGGCAGGTCACCCAGCTCCCCCGCCATGAAACCGATCACGGAATCGGGCACGTCGTAGTTCCCGGGGTTCTCGGCGAAGTCGACCGGGTCGGCGCGCACGGCGGCGAGGTAGAGGGCGAGGTCACCGACCACCTTCGACGACGGCGTCACCTTCGGCACCCGGCCGAGGATGTCGTTGGCTGCGGCATACATGTCCTCGATGAGTTCGAAATCGTCGGCGAGGCCGAGGGCGACCGCCTGCGTGCGCAGGTTGGACAGCTGGCCACCGGGGATCTCATGCTTGTAGACACGACCGGTGGGCGCGCGCAGCCCGGATTCGAAGGGGTGGTACACGCGACGCACGTCTTCCCAGTACGGTTCCAGGTCGCAGACGGCCTGCAGTGAAATACCGGTGTCCCGGTCCGTGTGGGCGAGGGCGGCGACGAGGGAGGACGCCGACGGCTGGCTGGTGGTGCCGGCCATCGGGGCACTGGCGACGTCGACCGCGTCGGCGCCGGCTCGGCTGGCGGCGAGCAGGGTGGCGAGCTGGCCACCGGGAGTGTCGTGCGTGTGCACGTGCACCGGCAGGTCGAATCGCTCCCGCAGCGCCGACACGAGCTTCTCGGCTGCGGCCGGGCGCAGCAGGCCGGCCATGTCCTTGATGGCGAGGATGTGCGCGCCGGAGTCCACGATCTGCTCGGCGAGCCGCAGGTAGTAGTCGAGGGTGTACAACTTCTCGGCAGGGTCGAGCAGGTCCCCGGTGTAGCAGAGGGCGACCTCGGCGACGGAGGTGCCGGTCGCCAGGACGGCGTCGATGGCCGGTCGCATCTGCGAGACGTCGTTGAGGGCGTCGAAGATGCGGAAGATGTCGACGCCGGTGGTGGACGCCTCGCGCACGAATGCGTCCGTCACCTCGGTCGGATACGGGGTGTAGCCGACCGTGTTCCGGCCGCGGAGCAGCATCTGCACGTTGATGTTCGGCAGGGCCTCGCGCAGCGAGGCCAGGCGTTCCCAGGGGTCTTCGCCGAGGAAGCGCAGCGCCACATCGTACGTCGCGCCGCCCCAGGCCTCGATCGAGAGCAGCTCCGGGGTCATCCGGGCCACATACGGGGCCACGGCCACGAGGTCGCGGGTGCGCACCCGGGTCGCCAGCAGCGACTGGTGGGCGTCGCGGAAGGTGGTGTCCGTGACCGCCAGCGCGGTCTGCGCGCGCAGGTCCGCGGCGAAGCCGGCCGGGCCGAGCAACTGGAGCCGCTGGCGGGAGCCGGCCGGGGCCGGCACGGAGAGGTCGAGCTTCGGCAGCTTTTCGGCCGGGTTCAGCAGTGTGATCGGCACACCGTTGGGCTTGTTGACGGTGACATCGGCGAGCCAGTTGAGGATCTTCGTGCCGCGGTCCTTGGACGCGCGGCCGCGGAGCAGCTCAGGTCGTTCGTCGATGAAGGAGGTGCTCAGGTTGCCGGACGCGAAGTCAGGGTCATCGAGAACGGCCTGCAGGAACGAGACGTTCGTGGAGACGCCGCGGATGCGGAACTCGGCCAGGGCGCGCTTGGACCGTGTCACGGCGGAGGAGAAGTCCCGGCCGCGGCAGGTGAGCTTGGCGAGCATGGAATCGAAGTGCGGGCTGATCTGGGCGCCGGGGTTGATCGTGCCGCCGTCGAGGCGGATGCCCGCGCCGCCGGGCGAGCGGTAGGTGGTGATCTTGCCGGTGTCCGGACGGAACCCCATGGTGGGATCCTCGGTGGTGATCCGGCACTGCAGGGCCGCGCCGCGCAACACGATCTTGTCCTGCGTGAGTTCGAGGTCGCGAAGGGACTCGCCCGCGGCGATGCGGATCTGGGACTGGACGAGGTCGACATCCGTCACCTCTTCGGTCACGGTGTGCTCGACCTGGATGCGCGGGTTCATCTCGATGAACACGTGCTGACCGGCGCGTTCGCCGATCGTGTCGAGCAGGAACTCGACGGTTCCGGCGTTGACGTAGCCGATCGACCGGGCGAACGCGACGGCGTCGGCGTAGAGGCGCTGACGGATCTCGTCGGAGAGGTTGGGGGCCGGAGCGATCTCGATGACCTTTTGGTGGCGCCGCTGCACGGAACAGTCGCGCTCGAACAGGTGCACGGTCTCGCCGGTGGCGTCGGCGAGGATCTGGACCTCGATGTGACGCGGCCGCAGCACGGCCTGCTCGAGGAACATGGTCGGGTCGCCGAAGGCGCTGTTCGCTTCGCGCATGGCTTCCTCGAGCGAGCTGCGCAGTTCGCTCATCTGGGCGACACGGCGCATGCCGCGCCCGCCGCCGCCGGCGACGGCCTTGGCGAAGATCGGGAAGCCGATGTCCTCGGCCGCGGCGATCAGTTCGTCGACATCGCGAGAGGGGGCGCTGGACTTGAGCACCGGAACGCCCGCCTTGATGGCGTGCTCCTTCGCGGTGACCTTATTGCCGGCCATTTCGAGCACGTGCTCGCCCGGCCCGATGAAGGTGATGCCCGCCTGGCGGGCCGCGAGGGCCAGCTCGGGGTTCTCTGACAGGAAGCCGTAACCGGGATAGATGGCATCGGCACCGCTCTCCCGGGCGACCCGGATGATCTCACTCACCGTCAGATAAGCACGCACCGGGTGCCCCGGCTCACCGATCTGATAGGCCTCATCGGCCTTCAACCGGTGCAGGGAGTTGCGGTCCTCGAACGGGAATACCGCAACGGTTTTAGCACCCAGCTCGTAGGCAGCCCGAAAAGCCCGGATCGCGATTTCCCCGCGGTTGGCAACAAGTATTTTCGTGAACATGCAGACCTTTCAAGCGTGACGCCGCGCGCAGCCGACGGTTAGGTTCTCCAAGACTAGTGAAGGTAACGTATCTACTTGTGCACGTACTAAGCGTTAGCTCCCTCAAGGGAGGAGTAGGCAAGACCACAGTGACCCTGGGTCTGGCGTCTGCTGCCTTCGCCCGCGGCGTACGGACCCTGGTTGTGGATATCGATCCGCAGTCGGATGTGTCCACCGGGATGGACATCGAGGTCTCCGGCCACCTCAACATCGCCGATGTCCTCGCCTCCCCCAAGGAAAAGGTCGTGCGCGCCGCCATCGTGCCCAGCGGCTGGACACGTGGCCGCCCCGGAACCATCGACGTGATGATCGGCAGCCCCTCAGCCATCAACTTCGACGGCCCGCACCCGAGCATCCGCGACATCTGGAAACTCGAAGAGGCCCTCTCGACGGTGGAGAAGGACTACGACCTCGTGCTGATCGACTGCGCACCCTCGCTCAACGCCCTCACCCGCACGGCGTGGGCGGCCAGCGACCGGGTCGCCGTGGTCACCGAGCCCGGCCTGTTCTCCGTGGCCGCCGCCGACCGCGCCCTGCGCGCGATCGAGGAGATCCGGCGTGGCCTGAGCCCCCGGCTCCAGCCGCTCGGCATCATCGTCAACCGCGCCCGGGTCGCGTCCCTCGAGCACCAGTTCCGGATCAAGGAACTGCGTGACATGTTCGGACCCCTCGTACTCAGCCCGCAGCTGCCGGAGCGCACCTCACTGCAGCAGGCTCAGGGCGCCGCGAAGCCGCTGCACACCTGGCCCGGCGACAGCGCCCAGGAGATGGCCCGCTATTTCGACCAGCTGCTCGAACGCGTGCTGCGCACGGCCCGGATCGGCGAGTACGCCGAACAGCGCTAGTCGCCCTCGGTCGCACAACGCCGGTCGCAGGCTGAGCCCGGCCGGACGCTCAGCGACGGCGGAGCGTTCAGGACACCTTGCGATTGCCTCGGCGCACAGAGAGTTCGTCTGTGGGGTCGACGGGCAGAGTGTCGAGTTCGACCAGGCTGGTCTCGACCTCGCGGAGCACCTTGCCCACGGCGATGCCGAAGACACCCTGGCCCCGGCTGACGAGGTCGATCACCTCATCGTTCGACGTGCACAGGTAGACGCTGGCACCGTCGCTCATCAGGGTGGTCTGGGCCAGGTCACTGACACCGGATTCGCGCAGCTGGTTCACGGCGGTACGGATCTGTTGCAGTGAGATGCCCGTATCGAGCAAACGCTTCACGAGTTTCAGAACCAGGATGTCCCGAAAGCCGTAGAGACGCTGGGAACCGGAACCGGCCGCGCCACGCACGGTGGGCTGAACGAGTTCGGTGCGGGCCCAGTAGTCGAGCTGACGGTAACTGATTCCGGCGGCCCGAGCCGCCACGGTACCGCGATAGCCGGAATTATCATCGAGCTCGGGCATCCCGTCGGTGAAGAGCAAGCCGAGTCCGTAGCGAGCGGCATCGTCACGCTGATTGAGCTCGCTCATACGTTTGCCTCTCGGGTGGGACTGCGATTCGAATGATCGCTGCATCTACGCTACCGAGGTCACGGCCCCGATCAACGACATCCGGTCGAGCAAATTGGCGTGTCGGGCTCGTCTACCTGGTCAGGCGACCCAAGGCCGACCTGATCAGGCTACCGCGGATCACCTCGAGCTGCCCGGCGATCTCGACGGCCATCTCGGCCGCCTTGGCCCGGCTCGACGCATCCTTACGGCGGGAGAGGGGAACAAGTGCGCTCTCGATCAGACCGAGTTCACGTTCGGCGGCACCGCGGAATCCGCGCAGGTGCCGGGGCTCGATGCCGCTGCGCTGCAACTCGACGAGGGCTCGCAGCACGCTGAGCGCATCTTCTCCGTAGAACTCGGCCGGCAGGATGATCGACGCGGACACGGCGTCGTGCAGCAGCGACGCTGAGGCGTCGGCTTCGCGCAGAAGTTCGTCGCGGTCGAGGCGGCGCACAGTGGACAGCATCGACGGTCCCGGCGTCACTCCCCCGGGCAGCGTGGGCGAGAGACCCGCGTCGAGGTCGTCGAGGTAACTCCGGATCACCTTCAGCGGGAGGTAGTGGTCGCGCTGCATGGACAGGACCAGGCGCAAGCGGTCAAGATCGCCGGCGCAGAATTTGCGGTACCCGGATTCCGTGCGCGCCGGAGAGACCAGCCTCTGCTCTTCGAGGAACCGGAGTTTCGAGGGGGTAAGATCCGGGAATTCGGGCGTCAGGCGCGCAAGAACCTGACCGATGCTGAGAAGTGACGTCGCGCCCGTCGCTCTGGCCTGGGCGGCGGACGCGGGCACTACTCGCTCGCCAGAAGCTTGAGGTCGTGGCGCGAGGCGTAGAACGTCAGCCGGAACTTGCCGACCTGGACCTCGGCTCCGTCGTGCAGCAGCGCCTTGTCGATCCGCACCCCGTCGAAGTACGTTCCGTTCAGGGACACCAGGTCCTTCACCTCGAAGGTCGTGCCGCTGCGCAGGAACTCCGCATGCCGACGGGAAACCGTGACGTCATCAAGGAAGATATCCGCGTTGGGATGCCGGCCGACCGTCGTCACGTCCGCATCGAGCAGGAACCGGGCACCCGAATTCGGGCCCCGACGCACAATAAGCAGAGCCGAACCGGACGGGAGAGCCGCGATGGCTTCCTGTTCCTCGACCGTCACGTCGCCGTCGATCGATGCCAATTGGGCAGCGAACTCCTGGCCGAACGTCATCGTCGTATCGGTGTTGGAATAGTTCTCGGGCGCGACTTTGCGTTGGGGTTCATTCGTCTTTTTGGAATCAATCACCGTACACCTCCTACTACTCCAGCGTATCGGATGGACGGGGCGGATTTACCCGCGGGAGACGAATAACCCGGGCTGTTTCGACGGCGTAGATTATGCCCGCCCACCAGTAAAGAAAAGCGCCCCAGAGTCCGAACGCCCACCCCAGCGGGAGGGACCACCACGACACCGCGGGGAAGGCCTCCCCCAACATGATCATCGGCAGCGCATAGAACAGGCAGAACGTGGCGACCTTGCCGAGCTGATGCACGGGAAGAGGCCCGAATCCGTAGTTCGCGAGCACCACGCCGAGGCCGAGCAGGAACACGTCGCGGCCCACGATCACCAGCACGATCCACCATGGAACGAGGTCGCGCCAGGCCAAGCCGAGGAGGGCGGCGAAGATGTACAGCCGATCCGCCGCCGGATCGAGAAGCTGACCGAGCCGGGTGATCTGGCCGAAGCGGCGGGCCAGGAAGCCGTCGAGGAAATCGGTGAGACTGGCGACCGCCAGGACCAGGAGCGCCCAGGCATCCTCGCCCTGAACCAGGACGACCAGGAAGACGGGGACCAACGCCAGTCGGAGCATGCTGAGCAGATTGGGCACGGTGAGCACTTTCGAACTGACGATCGTGCTCTCTGCCCCTGTCACAATCCCCGAGTCTACCGACGCGCCGCCCGAAGAGGAATGCGGCCTCGTCAGCGGCCCGCTGCCCGTTTTCGATTCTTGCCGGCGGGTTTGTCGGGTTTCTCCGCTGTTGCGCCCCCCGCCGTGCTGCGGCTGCGCTCCACACTGCGCCGAAGGGCATCCATCAGGTCGAGGACCTCTCCACCGCCCTCCTCCCCTGCCCCGGGTTCCCGGCCGAAGGTGAGCTCCGTGTCGACGGCGTCGCCTGCGGCGAGCTTCGCCTCGAGCAGCTCCCGGAGCTGGTCCTGATAGTCATCCCGGAAGTCCTGCGGAGAGAAATCAGCGGCGAAGGAATCGACCAGGGCGGCCGAGAGTTCCAGTTCCTGGGCGGAGATGCGCACGGACTCCTCCAAAATCGGGAAGTCGACGGCCCGCACCTCGTCCCCCCACAGCAACGACTGCAGCAGCAGCACGTCGCCGCGGACCCGGAGCGCGCCCAGACGGGTCTTCTGCCGCAGAGCGAACCGCACGATCGCGGTGCGGTCGGTGGCCTCGAGGGCGCGGCGCAGCAGCACGTAGGCCTTGGACGAGCCGGACGGTTCGAGGAAGTAGCTGCGCTCGAACATGATCGGGTCGAGCTGGTCGCTCGGCACGAACTCGACGACCTCGATCTCCCGGCTCCTCTCCGCCGGCAGCGTGCGCAGGTCCTCGTCGGTGATGACGACTGTCTTGTCGCCGCTGTCCCAGGCTTTGTCGATGTGCGCGTAGTCGACGACCCGGCCGCAGCGCTCGCACCGGCGCTGATAGCGGATGCGCCCGCCGTCGGCGTCGTGCACCTGATGCAGGGCGACGTCGTGGTCTTCGGTCGCGCTGTAGACCTTGACGGGCACGTTGACGAGACCGAACGTGATCGCGCCCTTCCAGATCGATCTCATTCCTCCAGTACACACCCGGCGCGCCGAGGGGGCTAGGCACGCTGTGACGGCAAGAGCATGCTGGTGCCATGAACGAGAGGCCGGACTCCCTGGACTCCCGCCAGGTCGTCAGCGTCGGCGGCCATCGGATCACGCTCACCCACCTCGACAAGGTGCTCTACCCCGAATCGGGAACCACGAAGGCGGATGTTCTGCAGTACTACGCCTTCATCGCCGACGTGATGATTCCGCACACCGCCAACCGCCCGGCAACCCGGAAAAGGTGGGTGCACGGCGTGGGCACCGGCGACGAACCCGGACCCGTCTTCTTCCAGAAGAACCTGGACCAGTCGACGCCGAGCTGGGTGAAGCGCCGCTCGATCACGCATGCGAATCACGTGAACGAGTATCCGCTGGTCAACGATCTCGCGACTCTGACCTGGCTGGCGCAGATCTCCGCCCTGGAGATCCACGTTCCGCAGTGGCAGTTCGGCCGCGGCGGAACCCCGCGCAACCCGGACCGGCTCGTACTCGACCTGGACCCCGGGGAAGGGGTCACCCTCGACGAGTGCGCGGAGGTCGCCCGGCTGGCCCGGGCCATCCTGCGGGGCATGGGCCTGGACCCGCTGCCGGTCACCAGCGGAAGCAAGGGCATCCACCTGTACGCCCCGCTGGACCTCACGCACACCGCTGCCGAGGTATCCCAGGTCGCGCACGAACTGGCCCGGGCGCTCGAGGCGGACCATCCGAACCTGATCGTCAGCGATATGAAGAAGGCGCTCCGCCCCGGGCGGGTGTTCGTGGACTGGAGCCAGAACAACGCCAGCAAGACGACCATCGCCCCGTATTCGCTGCGCGGCACGCTGCATCCGATGGTGGCCATGCCGCGGACCTGGCGCGAACTCGCCTCCCCCGGGCTGGCCCAGGTCGACTACAAGCAGGCGATGCACCGGGTGCAGCGCAGCGGTGACCCGCTGGCCGCGCTGCTCGAGGCCCATTCCGGACGCCGGGCCACGGATGCCGGCGGCGCCGCTGACCGGGCGGGAGCGGATGCCGGAGCGCTGGCCGTCTATCTCGGCAAACGAGACGCTTCCCGCACCCCGGAGCCGATGCCGACGGGTGCGCCGTCGGCATCCGCCGGTTCCTCATTCGTCATTCAGGAACACCACGCCCGCAACCTGCACTTCGACTTCCGGCTCGAGCACGACGGGGTGCTGGCCTCGTGGGCGCTGCCCCGCGGGGTGCCCACCGATCCGGCCCGGAACCGGCTCGCGGTGCGCACCGAGGACCATCCGCTCGAATATGCAGCATTCGAGGGCGAGATTCCCGCCGGAGAATATGGGGCGGGGAGCGTGAGCATCTGGGACCAGGGCCACTATGACCTGGAGAAATGGCGGGACGACGAGGTGATCGCCGTCTTGCACGGTGAAGCAGGCGGCGGGCTCGGCGGCACGCGCCGATTCGCACTGATCCGCACGGCGGGCTCCGGCAGGGGCGACCGGAGTTGGCTGATCCATCTGATGAAGACACGACCTGCCAGGCCGGCCGGAGCGGTGGGCACCGGGGCGGCGGCGGGGACCACCGCTCGGACCGGGCCCCGCACCCGCTACGGGCCCATGCTCGCCACGCCGGGTTCCATCGCCGCCCTGCCCGCCGAGGACGATTGGAGCTACGAGATGAAGTGGGACGGCATCCGCGCGCTCGCCTATCTGGCGGCCGACGATCCCGACCAGGCCGTGCACCTGTTCACCCGCAACGGCAACGACGTCACGCAGGCGTACCCGGAGCTGGTGCGGGCGTTGCCGGGGGCTGTACCGGCCGACTCGGCCGTGCTCGACGGAGAGATCGTGGCCCTGGACGCCGGCGGACGGCCGGACTTCGGTCTGCTGCAGACGCGACTGGGACTGACCGATCGCCGTCAGATCGAGGCGAGCGAGGCATCCGTACCGGTGCAGTTCCTGGCCTTCGACGTGCTCGAACGCAACGGTCAGCCGCTGCTGGACCTGGCGTACACGGAACGGCGCCGCGTGCTCGAGGAGATCGTGACCGGAACCGGCGCGGTGCAGGTACCGCCGGTTTTCACGGGCGATTCCGCCCAGGCCCTGGCGGCCAGCCGCGAACTCGGCCTTGAAGGGATCGTCGCCAAGACCCAGGCCGGGCGCTACGAGGCCGGGCGGCGGTCCCGGTCCTGGATCAAGATCAAACATCATCGGAGTCAGGAGGTGGTGATCGGCGGGTGGCGGCCGGGCAATGGGCGGCGACGGGAAACCCTGGGATCGCTGCTGCTGGGAATTCCGCACGGTGACGCACTGATCTACATCGGCCGGGTGGGCTCCGGGTTCCGGGACCGTGACCTCGACGACCTCCGGACGAGGCTCGACCCGATCGCCGCCGCGGAGAACCCCTTCACGGACATTCAGGATGCCGACTCCCGGGATGCAGTCTGGGTGCGCCCGATTCTGGTGGGCGAGGTGGAATTCGCCGAGTGGACGGTGACGGGGAGACTGAGGCATCCGGTCTGGCGCGGCTGGCGGCCGGACAAGTCACCGGCCGAGGTGGTGCGGGGTTAGGGGGGCCGGGTTTCGACAGGCTCAACCACCGGGTTTCGACAGGCTCAACCACCGGGTTTCGACAGGCTCAACCACCGGGTTTCGACAGGCTCAACCACCGGGTTTCGACAGGCTCAACCACCGGGTTTCGACAGGCTCAACCGCCGAGTCGGGCGAGCAGGGCGGGCCAGCTGGCGGCGAAGCCCGGATGCAACGGCAGCGCGTCGACCTGGTGGGTGGGCACCCAGCGCAGCGCGATGCTCTCCTGGTCGCTGATCACGGGCTCGAAACGCTCTGTGGCACGCACCACGACCGTCGTGTAGGACCAGAAACCGAGGTCGAGCACGGAGCTGAACTGCACGGAGACCAGCTCCGGGGGCACGCCGGCCTCCTCGCCGGCCTCCCGGAGCGCCGCCTCGAGGGCGCTCTCGTGTTCATGGCGTGCACCGCCGGGCAGCCCCCAGGTGTCACCCTGATGGCTCCAGAGCGCGCGGTGCTGGAGAAGCACCCCCAGCTCTGTGTGGTGCACGAGCAGGCCGGCAGCGCCGTAGAGCCCCCAGAATTTGCGGCCGTCGGGCCCGTACACCCACCTGTCGCCGTTAGTGCTCATGGCTCAAGCATGCGCCACGTCCCCGGGAAAACACACTGTGTTCCGGCGAGCATGCGGCTCGCGGCGCAGGTTGTGGAAGGTGGCGCACGGTACAACGTGCGCCGGCTTCCATAGGGTGCGCCACGACGGGTGGACGGAGGGGGAGGCTAAAGGGCGACGATGGCGTGCACGGGGGCGTCGCCGAGCCGGGTGCGACCGACCAGTTCGGTGAGCTCGAGCACGACGCCGACGCCGGTGAGACGGTAGCCGGCGCGCTCGACCAGCCGGGAGGTCGCGGCGATCGTTCCGCCGGTGGCCAGCACATCGTCGACGACCAGCACCCGGGCGCCCGGGGCGAGCTGACCGACCTCGAGCTCAAGGCAGGCGGAGCCGTATTCCAGGTCATACTCCTCGCTCAACACGGTGCCGGGGAGCTTGCCGCCCTTGCGCACGGCCAGAACGGCGACATCCGCCGCGTAGCCGATGGCCGCGGCCAGCAGGAACCCGCGCGCTTCGATGCCCGCCACGGCGTCGAACTCACCCCGGAACCGCCCGGTGAGCTCATCGATCAGCGAGCGGAATGCGCTCGCGTCGGCGAACACCGGGTTGAGGTCGCGGAACAGGATGCCCGCTTGCGGGAAGTCCGGGTAGGACGCGAGGAGAGAGTTGACATGGGCTGCAGCGGGTGTTGGCACCCCTTGAGTTTAAGCGCTCGACCGAGGGCTGCCGGACGAGCCTCCCGAAGGGCGGGAATGGACGGTTCGGACAGGCCTCCGTGCTAGCCTCGATTTAGCTAATAAGGTTAGGTACTTTATCCGGTATCGTGACTGCATCACCGAAGGGATGGCTAATGCGGCCGGTCGAAGTGCTCGAAGAACTGGTGGTCCTGCTGGACGAGTCCGGCCGCGAAATCGGCACGGCCCCGAAGCTCAGCGTGCACGATACGGACACCGCGCTGCACCTCGCTTTCTCCTGCCACGTGCTGAACTCGGCCGGCGAGGTTCTCGTCACCCGACGTGCCCTCGCGAAGAAGACCTGGCCGGGCGTTTGGACCAATTCCTTCTGCGGACATCCGCTGCCCGGTGAGTCGTTCACGGACGCCATCGAACGCCGCGCCCGGTACGAGCTGGGCCTTCAGATCACGAACCTCCGCGTCACTCTGCCGGACTTCCGCTATCGCGCCGTCGACAGCAGCGGCATCGTCGAGAACGAGATCTGCCCGGTGTACGTCGCCAACGCCGCCACTGACCCGCAGCCCAATCCAAACGAGGTCATGGAGTTCGCCTGGGTCGAGCCTGCCGCCCTGCAACGGTCCGTGCGAGACGCCCCGTGGGCATTCAGCCCCTGGCTGGGGCTGCAGCTCCAGGAATTGACCAGCTTCAATGCATGAAATCCAGACGGTCGGGGTAGGGACGGAGCTGCAGCGTTTCTTTGCTGCCGCCCGCCTGCGTGCCAGTGACTACGGCGATCACTATGTCGCGCTCTGGGACTCCCTCGAGCACGCCAGCAGTGGCGGCAAGCGCGTGCGCCCAGCGCTGGTCCTGGCTGCGTTCACCGGCCTTGGCGGCACCGATCTCACTCTGGCCACCCCGGTCGCAGTCAGCTTCGAGCTGCTGCACACGGCCTTCGTGATTCACGACGACGTGATCGACCACGATCTCGCCCGCCGCGGCGTGGCCAACATCGCCGGGCGGTTCGCCGAGCGAGCCCTCGCCCACGGCGCCGGCGACCAGGCCGGGGCGTGGGCCGCGACGGCCGCGATCCTGGCCGGAGACCTCGCGCTGAGCGAGGCCCACCGCGCCCTCGCGATGCTCCCCGTCGAGCTCGAACTGCGCGGCCGACTGCTCGACCTCCTCGACCGCGCCGTCTTCATCTCGGCCGCAGGGGAACTGGCCGACGTCACCAATGCCGCATCGAAGCATCCGCTCACGGTGGCCCAGGTCGTCTCCACCCTGGAGCAGAAGACCGCGGTCTACTCGTTCGAGGCGCCCCTGCAGGCCGGAGCCATCCTGGCCGGCGGCTCGGACGAGGCGATCGGCGTGCTCGGCTCTTACGGCCGCCTGATCGGCGTGGCCTTCCAGCTGACCGACGACATCCTCGGAGTGTTCGGCGACCCGGAGAAGACCGGCAAGAGCGTGCTCACCGACCTCCGCGAGGGCAAGCAGACCACCCTGATCGCCCACGCGGGCACCACCACCGGCTGGCCCGAAATCGCACCCTACATCGGCAAGCCCGACCTCACCGAGGCGGAGGCGGCAACCGTGCGGGGCCTGCTGCGGGCCTGCGGCGCCCTGCAAGCAGCGGATGAGCTGGCCACCGACCACCTCAATCGCGCCGTGGCCGCGCTCGACACGGCCGCCGTGCCGGCTCCACTGCGCGAGATGCTCACCGTTCTGGCCGGCACCGCCGTGAATCGCACCCGATGAAGCGCGACCGCCCAACCGATCACACCGGAATCGCCAAGTACAACGCCGCGGCGCGCGCCAGCTCCGCCACGGTCATCGGTCACTACTCCACCTCCTTCGGTCTCGCCGCCCGGCTCCTCGAGCCGCGCGTGCGCAGCCAGGTGCGCACGATCTATGCCCTTGTCAGGGTGGCCGACGAGATCGTCGACGGTGCCGCCAGCCAGGCCGGGGTCAGTCTTGACGGCCAACGGGAACTCCTCGACGGCCTCGAACGGGAGACCGTCCAGGCCATCGTCACCGGTTTCAGTACCAACCTGGTCGTGCACGCCTTCGCAGCGACCGCCCGGGAAGCCGGAATCGACACCAGCCTGACCGCCCCTTTCTTCGCCTCGATGCGCCGGGACCTCGACCCGGCACCGTTCGACGCGGCCGGCGTGGCCGAGTACATCTACGGTTCGGCCGAGGTCATCGGGCTGATGTGCCTGCGCTGCTTCGTGCAGGACACGCACCGCAGCGCCGACGAACTCCAGGTGTTGGAAACCGGCGCGCGGAGCCTCGGCGCGGCCTTTCAGAAGGTCAATTTTTTGCGCGACCTCGCCGCCGACCGCGACGCCCTCGGCCGCAACTACTTTCCCGGCGTGAACCTGCTGACCATGACCGAGACCCAGAAGAACGAGCTCCTCGACGACATGGACGCCGACCTCGACGCGGCCGCCCGCGTGCTGCCCATGCTTCCGGTGGGGAGCCGCCGCGCGGTCACCGCCGCACACCACCTCTTCGCCCGACTGTCGGCGAAGCTGCGAGTCACCCCTGCACGAGCATTGATGAGCGCCCGGGTACGGGTGCCGGATCCGGAGAAAATCATGATTGCACTCACCGCGTCGTTCGGTCCCGGAGCGTGGAAGCGATGAGCACCCCCGCCAAGCACACCGTCGTCATCGGCGGCGGCATCGCGGGGCTGGCCAGCGCCGCCCTGCTGGCGCGGGACGGCCACCAGGTCACCCTGCTCGAGAAGCATGCCACCCTCGGCGGCCGCGCCGGCTTCTGGGAGGTCGACGGGTTCCGGTTCGAGACCGGGCCGTCCTGGTACCTGATGCCGCAGGTCTTCGACCACTTCTACCGCCTGTTCGGCACGTCCTCCGCGGAGCAGCTCGACCTGACCCGCCTCGACCCCGGCTACCGCGTGTTCTTCGAGGGCATCACGGCGCCGGTGGACGTGGCGGCCGAGCGGGCCGACAACATCCGTCTGTTCGAAAGCCTCGAGCCCGGTGCGGGCGCGGCCCTGGACCGCTACCTCGTCTCGGCCAAAGAGACCTACGACATGGCCGTCAAGCGGTTCCTCTACACCAGCTTCGCCTCCTTCAAGCCGTTGCTGGTTCCGGATGTCCTCAAGCGGCTCGGCCGGCTGGCCCGCCTGCTGCTGCAGCCGCTCGACAAGTTCGTGGCCGGCTACGTCAAGGACCACCGGCTGCGCCAGATCCTCGGCTACCCGGCGGTTTTCCTGGGCTCCTCCCCCGACCAGACCCCGTCGATGTACCACCTGATGAGCCACCTCGACATGGCCGACGGCGTGCTCTACCCGCAGGGCGGGTTCACCCGGCTGATCGACAGCATCGCCGACATCGCGAAGGCCCAGGGCGTGACCGTGATCACCGAGGCGAGCGTCACGGCGATCCACACCACTCCGGGCGCCGCGACCGCCGTCGCCGGCGTCAGCTACCGCACCGCAGACGGCACCATCGTCACCCTTGACGCCGACACGGTCGTCTCGGCCGCCGACCTGCACCACACGGAGACCGAACTTCTGCCGGCATCCGCGCAGACCTACCCGGAGAGCTACTGGCAGAAGCGCGTGTCCGGCCCCGGCGCCGTGCTCGTGCTGCTCGGCATCAAGGGCGACCTGCCCGCGCTGCAGCACCACAGCCTGTTCTTCACGAAGGACTGGTCCGAGAACTTCGGCCGCATCTTCGGCAAGAAGACCAGTGTGCCCTCCCCGGCCTCCTTCTACGCCTGCATGCCCAGTGCCACCGACCCGGGCGTCGCCCCCGACGGCTACACGAACATGTTCCTGCTGGTGCCGATCCCCGCCGATCCGGGCCTCGGCCACGGCGGCATCAATGGGACGGGCTCGGCCGCGATCGAGAAGGTCGCGGACGACACCATCAAGCAGCTCAGCGACTGGGCCGGCATCCCCGACCTCGCCGAGCGGATCGTGGTGCGCCGCACCGTGGGACCCGGCGACTTCGCCGACGGCCTGAACTCCTGGCGCGGCGGGGCCCTCGGCCCCGCACACACCCTGCGTCAGAGCGCGTTCCTGCGCGGCTCCAACGCCTCCGCGAAGGTCGACGGCCTGTTCTACGCCGGTGGCACCACGATCCCGGGCATCGGCCTGCCGATGTGCCTGATCAGCGCTGAAATCCTGCTGAAGCGCATCAACGGTGACACCTCCACCGGCCCGCTGGCGGAACCATTGCCGAACTCCGTGCGGGCACCGCTGCCGGAAGCACTGTGACGTTCGCCTACCTGCTGACGCTGCTATTGAGCCTGGGGGCGATGGTTCTGCTCGACCATCGCTTCCGGCTGTTCTTTTGGCGGAACCCCGGGCGGGGTGCCATCGTGCTCGCCGCCGGGCTCGTGTTCTTCCTGGCCTGGGACCTCTTCGGTATCGGCCTGGGCATCTTCTACCGCGGCGAGACCACGCTGATGACCGGACTGCTGCTGGCCCCGGAGCTGCCCGTGGAGGAGTTCTTCTTCCTCACCTTCCTCTGCTATCTCACAATGAATGCCGTGCAGGGAGCGCACCTCCTCCTCGCGGCCAGGGCAACCCGGGGCGGCGTCGACGAGGGGAGCGACGGATGACGTACCTGCTCCTGAACACCGTCTTTCTCGTGCTCGCCGGGGGCGTGTTCCTCGTGGCCGTGCGCCGCGGCCGGCTGTCCCGGCGCCGTATCGCCGCCGCCGCGATCGCCCTGGCTGCCGTGCTGGTGCTCACAGCTGTTTTCGACAGCATTATGATCGGGGTCGGGCTGGTCGACTACGACCCGAGTCGCATCTTCGGACTGCGGATCGGGCTGGCCCCGATCGAAGACTTCGCCTATCCCGTTGCGGCGGCGCTCCTGCTGCCGGCGCTCTGGGCACTGTTAGGAAAGAAAACCGAATGACTGAGACCCGCACCCCGCCGTTCTGGAAGACCCGGCAGGTGCTGCTCTCGTCGCGGCCGCTGAGCTGGATCAACACGGCCTTCCCCTTCGCCGCCGCGTATGTGGTGACCACCGGACGAGTGGACGCCCTGCTCGTGGTGGGCACCCTGTTCTTCCTGATCCCGTACAACCTCCTGATGTACGGCATCAACGACGTCTTCGACTACGAATCCGACCTGCGCAACCCGCGCAAGGGCGGCGTCGAGGGAGCCATGCTCGACCCGGGCCTGCACCGCACGGTGCTGGTCTCCGGGATCGTGACGGCACTTCCCCTGCTGGTGGCGATGCTCGTGCTGGCCGGCGCGGAGCATCCGTCGTCGTGGTTCATCCTGGCGGTGAGCCTGTTCGCCGTGGCTGCGTATTCGGTTCCGGGACTGCGGTTCAAGGAACGCCCGATCGTGGACTCGATCACCTCGAGCACGCACTTCGTGAGCCCCGCCGTCTACGGGCTCGCGGTGGCCGGTGCCGTCGTCACCCCCGGCCTGGCGGCCCTGCTCGCCGCCTTCTTCCTGTGGGGCATGGCCAGCCACGCGTTCGGTGCGGTGCAGGATGTCGTGCCCGACCGGGAAGGCGGCATCGCCTCGATCGCGACCGCCCTCGGTGCCGCCCGCACCGTGCGCCTCGCGATCACGTTCTGGGCTCTGGCCGGCGTGCTCATGCTCTTCACCGGCTGGCCCGGGTTGCTGGCCTCGGTGCTCGCGGTACCGTACATCCTGGCAGCCTGGCCATTCCGATCGGTCAGCGACGAGCTGGCCGAGACCGCCAACGCCGGTTGGAAGCGCTTTCTGTGGCTCAACTTCCTGACCGGCTTCCTGGTCACCATGCTGCTGATCGCCTGGGTGCTGCTCGGACCGTTCTAGCCTGCGGGCCGTTCCCGCCAGCGGGCCGTAGAGTCGAGGGATGGAACCGTTGACCTCCGCCCGCGTCGACAGCTGGACCTGGGCCGTGCGGATGTTCAAGACCCGCTCCCAGGCCACCGCCGCCTGCCGGGCCGGTCACGTGAAGGTGAACGGCGAGCGGGCCAAGTCCGCGCAGACCGTGCGGATCGGCGACGAGGTGCGGGTGCGGATCAGCGGTTTCGACCGCATCCTGATCGTGGCGAAGATCATGGTCAAGCGGGTCAGCGCGCCCGTCGCCGCGGAGTGCTTCGTTGACAAGACTCCCCCGCCGCCGCCGCGCGAGGAGGTTGCACTGCTTCCGATGCGGGACCGCGGCGCCGGCCGCCCCACCAAACGCGAACGCCGCGAGATCGACAAGCTTCGGGCGCCCGCGGCGCTGCCGCCGGACCCCGACGAGGAGTAGCCGGTCGGGCCGCCCTGACGTCCGTGGGTCCGCGTTGGCCGCCCAGGGGGGTGCATTGGCCGCCCACCGGCGTGCATAACTCCTGCACATTCTGCCGGTGCCATCGGACTCCCCCGTGATTCCGGGCCTAACACGGCCGCCGTCGGCGAATTGCAGGAGTTATGCACAAGGCGGGGCCCCAACCTGGCCAGATCGCCGGCTCCTGCGTTCGGCACTGGCTGGGCAGCGCGGGACGGTCAGGCCAGCGCGGCGTCGGGCGCGGGACGGTCAGGCCAGCGCGGCGTCGGGCGCGAGGCTCGGCAGCGACTCGATGCCGAACTCGTCGCGCAGGACCAGGGTGGCGGCGTACCAGCCGTTCATGCCGTGCACCGCCGGCCCCGGGGGCGTCGACGCGGAGCACAGGTAGAGTCCCGTGACCGGGGTCTTCCAGGGAGTCGGCGACAGCACCGGTCGCTTGACCAGCTGGCGCAGCGTGACGGCACCACCGAGGATGTCGCCGCCGACGAGGTTCGGATCGAGAGCCGCCAGACCGCGCGCGCTCTGCGCCGAGCTGGCCAGCACGGTCTGCCGGAAGCCCGGCGCGAAGCGTTCGATCTGCCGCACGACTGCCTCGGTCGGGTCCTGGTCGGAACCGGCGGGCACGTGGATGTACGCCCAGAGCGTCTGCCGTCCGTGTGGCGCCCGGCTGAGGTCGAGCACGCCGGGCTGAGTCAGGAGCACGAACGGATACGGCGCCAGACGGCCCCGGGCCACCAGGCGCTCCGCCGCGCGCACCTCGGCCCGGCTGCCGCCGAGGTGCACCGTGGGAGCGAGGCCCACCTCCGGGTTCGCCCACGGCACCGGCCCGGACAGTGCGAAATCGACCTTCGCCGCGCCGCTGCCGTAGCGGTAGCGGCGGAGGCCCCGGCGGTAACGGGCCGGCAGGGACGCCCCCGCGAACCGCTCGAGGAACACCGGGGAGGTGTCGAGCACGGTGACCCGGGACGGCTCCAGATCGGTCGGGGACTGTACCTCCGTGCCCAGCCGCAGGGTTCCGCCGTGGGCGAGCAGGTCGGCGACGAGGGCGTCAGCGATGGCCTGCGACCCGCCGACCGGGTACGCCCAGCCGCCGGCGTGGGCGTGCGCGGCGAGCAGAAGACCGGCGCCGGCCGTGGCGAGGGAGGGCTGCCGGCCGGGTGCGTGGGCCGCCACGCCCGCGAAGAGGGCTGCGGCCTCCTCGCCGCGGAAGACCAGGCGCCCCAGCGCGGTGCCGAGGGCGACCGCCCGGGTGCCGTAATCGAGCACCGCGCGCGGGTCGTCCGGCCAGCGCAGCAGCTGGTTGCCGGTGAACGCCACGACGCCGTCGAGCCGGTTCAGCAGCGGCTGGAACACCTCGGCCCAGGCCCGGGAGTCCCGGCCCAGCCCGTCGGCCGTGCGGTCGACGCTGCGCCAGGCGAGAACGGCGCGTCCGTCGTCGAGCGGATGCGCATAGGAGATGTCCGGGGTGATGAACTGCACCCTGCTCGCGAGGCCGAACGCCTGGAAGAACGGGGACGCGAGGGCCGCCGGATGCACCGCGGAGCCCACGTCGTGCCGGAACCCGGGCAGGGTCAGCTGCTCGGTGCGCAGAGCGCCGCCGGCCCGGCTCTCCCGCTCGGTGACGTGCACGCTCAGACCGGCCCGGGCCAGCACGACCGCCGCCGCGAGCCCGTTGGGTCCCGCTCCGACCACATTCACATCAGGCACGGGACCTCCAGGACAGGGTGATCGGGGCCACGAGCAGGCCCACGTCCGTGCGCACCCACCACTCGCCGGTCTCGCGGCGCTCGGCCGGAGTGGAGAAGCGGTAGCGGTAGAGCCGGGCACGCACGTACCGGGGAGGAGCCTGCGGGAACGGATTGGCCCGCAGCATCCGGAGCGTGGGCCGGTCACCCTCGAGGAGGCGGACCAGGAGCATTTCGAACCACCGGGTGTCGCGGGCGCCGAGAGCCAGGAACCACATCAGCCAGTCGAGCCGCAGGTGGTACGGCGCGAACTGGCGGGGCCGGCGCACAGGGTCGCCCGGCTTGCCGCGGAACTCGTAGGCGCGCCAGCCCGTCTCATCGGCCGGGTCGGCGGCGTCGCTTCCCTCGACGACCACCTCGTGACGCTGCCGGGTGACCGTGCCGAAGGCGCCGTAGGCGTTCACCAGGTGGTACCGGTTGAAGCTCGCATTCATCAGCTGCCGGCGGGCGAACAGGTTGCGCAGCGGCCAGTAGCTGAGCACGACCAGCAGCCCCGTGGCCAGGCTGACCACGAGAACGAACCAGAGGGGGGCATCCGGTGCGGCCTGCCCGGCCGGGAGCCACGTCAGTAGGGCGCGCAGCGCGCCGTCGTCGACCGCCGAGAAGGCCAGCACGATGGTGACCGCGTTCAGCCAGGCGAAGTTGCCGGTGAGCACCAGCCAGAACTGGCTCAGGATCACGATCAGGGCGGCGACGGATGCGATGGGCTGGGGTGCGAAGAGGAAGAACGGCACGACCAGCTGTGCGAAGTGGTTGCCGACGACCTCGGACCGATGGAACCAGCGGGGCAGGTGGTGAGCGAACCAACTGAGCGGATTCGGCATCGGCTGCGTCTCGTGATGGTAATAGAGGGCGGTCAGGTCGCGCCACTCCCGTCCGCCGCGGATCTTGATCAGGCCGGCGCCGAATTCCAGCCGGAAGAGCAGCCAGCGGCAGAACAGGATCACGAACAGTGGCGGGGCCACCTGCTCGGAGCCGAGGAAGGCCACCACGAACCCTGCCTCCAGCAGCAGGCTCTCCCAGCCGAACGAGTAGAAGGTCTGACCGACGTTGACGATGGAGAGGTAACCCGCGAAGAGCAGGAGGAAGGCCAGCATCGGCAGCCAGGGCGGGCCCTGCTGGGGCAGTCCGGCCACAAGGGCGGCAGCGAGGGTGGCGCCGGTCCAGGCGAGGATGCGGAGTACCCGGTCGGAGTAGTACCAGTGGAAGACGCTCGGTGACTGACGGAAACGTACGTGCGCGGTGAAGCGGGAAACCGGAAGCAGCCCGTGGTCGCCCAGCAGGACCGGGAATTGATTGACCGCCGAGATGAAGGCGATCAGGTAGCAGGCTGCCACCCCGCGCTGCAGCACCTGCCGCGCAAACTCGTAGTCTGCGGCCCCGAACCACTCCATTCCGCTCAATCTAGGCCTCCCCCGGCTCGCCTTCAATCAGCGTGCCCGATCAGGTGCCCCGAGAAGTCCAGGGTCCGCTTGACGGCGGGGACTAAACCGGTATAGCCTTTTCTAAACCGGTTCAGTGGGAATCGGCTGTCAATGAGGAGGCCCGGTGAACATTCCCGCGAATTTTCCTGCCAGCACCGCCATGAAGTCCACCGCCCCGAAGGTCACCATCGAGGTGGTCGCGAAGAAAGCGGGCGTCAGCAAGGGTCTGGTCTCCTTCGCCCTGAACAACCGCCCCGGCGTCTCCCCGGAGACCAGGGTGCGCATCCTCGAGGTCGCGAAAGAACTCGGCTGGAAGCCGTCTCTTCGCGCTCGGTCACTCAGCACTCAGCGGTCCTACGCGCTCGGCCTCGTGATCGCCCGCAACCCGGATGTCCTCGCGTCCGACCCGTTCTTCCCCTCTTTCATCGCGGGCGTCGAAAGCATCCTCGCCCCGGAGGGCCGCGCCCTCGTGCTCAGCGTCGTCCCCGACGAGGAAACCGAGCTTCACACCTACCGCTCGCTCGTGGCCGACGGCCGGGTCGACGGGGTCTTCGTCAGCGACCTCCGCCACAATGACGCGCGCATCCCGCTCCTCGCCGAGCTGGGCCTGCCGGCGGTCACACTCGGACGCCCTGACGGCCCCAGCCCCTTCCCGGCGGTGACCGTGGACGACACCCCGGGCGTGATGGCATCCGTCACCCACCTGGCCACCTTGGGTCACCGCCGCATCGCGCATGTCGCGGGCAGCTCAACCCTCCTGCACGGTCTGCGTCGCCGGGCGGCCTTCGCCGCCGCCCTCGAGGCAGCCGGCCTGCCCGCAGGCCAGACCGTCGAGACGGACTTCTCCGTGGCCGCCGGATCGGACGCCACCCGCCGCCTGCTCACCCAGGACCACCCGCCGACCGCAATCGTCTATGCCAACGACCCGATGGCCATCGCCGGCCTCGGCATGGCGCACGAGCTGGGCGTTCGGGTGCCCGACGAGCTCTCCATCACCGGCTACGACGACATCGACTTCTGCCGGTACGTCTACCCGCCCCTGACCACGGTCAGCGCCGCCCCCATGGTGTGGGGCCGCTCGGCGGCGAGCACGCTCCTGACTCTGATGGAGAACGGCTCGGCGGACGACGTGGACCTCCCGGCCGCCCGCCTCGTGGTGCGCGGCTCGACCGCCCCGCCGAGCGACAGGTAACAGTCTTACCGCGGCAAAGCTGCTGCGGGTTTCAAGGAAATGGAGTACAACATGCACACAAACGGATTGGCGAGGCGCCTTCTCGTCGTCACGGCGGCATCCGCCACCGTCGTCCTGGCCCTCAGTGCCTGCGCGTCCGGCGGGACCTCAGGGGATGCCGCCACCAAGCGCGGGCCGATCACCATCTGGTACTCGAACAATGAGACCGAGATCGCCTGGGGCAAGCAGATGGTGGAAGCCTGGAACGCCGAGAACCCGGATGAAAAGGTGAAGGCCCAGGAGATCCCCGCCGGTAAGAGCAGCGAGGAAGTCATCGGAGCCGCCATCACGGCCGGCAACGCACCGTGCCTCGTCTTCAACACGGCTCCCGTCGCCGTGCCGCAGTTCGAGAAGCAGGGCGGTCTCGTCGACCTGTCCAGCTTCGAAGACGGCACCGCCTACATCGAAGAGCGCAGCGGAGCCACGGCCGAGCAGTACCAGAGCGCCGACGGCAAGTACTTCCAGATGCCGTGGAAGTCCAACCCCGTGATGATCTTCTACAACAAAGACATGTTCACCGCCGCCGGACTCGACGCCGAGAACCCGCAGCTCGCCACCTATGACGAATTCCTCGCCACCTCGCGCACCCTCGTCGAGAGCGGCGCAGCGCCGAACGCCATCTACCCGGCGCCCACCAGCCAGTTCTTCCAGAGCTGGTTCGACTTCTACCCGCTCTACGCCGCCGAAACCGGTGGCACGCAGCTGATCGAAGACGGCGAATCCACCTTCAACGACGAAAACGGCGAAAAGGTCGCCGAATTCTGGAAGACCCTCTACGCCGAGGGTCTCGCCGGCAAGGAGCAGTACCAGGGTGACTCGTTCGCCGATGGCCAGGCCGCCATGTCCATCGTCGGCCCGTGGGCCGTGTCGGTGTACAAGGACGCCGTCAACTGGGGTGCGGTTCCCGTTCCCACCAGCGATGGAATCGCCGCCGAGGAGACCTACACGTTCAGCGACGCCAAGAACGTCGGAATGTTCACGGCCTGCGAGAACCAGGCCACGGCCTGGGACGTGCTGAAATTCGCCACCAGCGAGGAGCAGGACGGCCAGCTGCTCGACCTGACCGGGCAGATGCCGCTCCGCCAGGACCTCCCCACGGTCTACTCGGAGTACTTCGCGGCGAACCCCGCCTACGAACAGTTCGGCGACCAGGCATCCCGCATGGTCGAGGTGCCGAACGTCTCCAGCTCGGTCGCCGCCTGGCAGGCATTCCGTGATGCGTACACGAAGGCGGTCATCACCGGCGAGGGTGACATCCCCGCCGCCCTCGACTCCGCCGCCGAGAAGATCAACACCCTGATCGCCAAGCCGTAACCAATGGCTTTCGCAACCAAGAGCCGGACCGCCGCCGGGAGGAGCACGACTCCTCCCGGCGGGGGCTCCCCCCGACGCAAACGACCGCTTCTGGGCAAGAACCCGTTCGGGCTCCTGCTCAGCGCCCCGTACCTCATCTTCGTCCTGGCGGTCTTCGCCTACCCGCTGGTCTTCGCCTTCTGGATGTCGTTCCACGACTACTTCTTCGCCGCCCCCGGCGCAGACGTGGACCGGCCCTTCGTCGGCCTGGACAATTTCCGGGAAGTGCTGGCCGACCCGGCCATCATCCGTTCGTTCGGCAATGTGGGAATCTTCCTGCTGATCAACGTGCCTCTGACCGTCGTGCTCTCGCTCGTGCTCGCGACGGCTCTGAACAAGGCCGTCCGGTTCCGCACCTTCCTTCGCGTGGCCTACTACGTGCCGTATGTGACCGCGAGTGTCGCCGTCGTCGGCGTCTGGATCTTCCTGTTCAGCGGCAACGGCCTCGTGAACCAGATTCTCGGGCCGCTCGCCCCCGATCCGGCCTGGTTGATCAACGAGGACTGGGCCATGCCCACCATCGCGATCTTCGTCACCTGGAAGGGCCTCGGATTCTTCATCCTGCTCTATCTGGCCGCCCTGCAGAACGTCTCGGAGGAGCTCTACGAGGCTGCGTCGACGGATGGCGCGGGCAAGATCCGCAGTTTCTTCTCGGTCACCGTTCCGGGCGTGCGCCCGGCGACCGTGCTCGTGCTGCTGCTCTCAACGGTCACCGGCGCCAACCTCTTCACGGAGCCGTACCTGCTCACCGGCGGCGGCGGCCCCAACGGGGCATCCTCATCGCCCGTGCTGATGATGTATCAGCGCGGGATCGAACAGGGTTCCCCCGACACGGCGGCCGCGATCGGCGTCATCCTCGTGATCGGAGTCCTGATTCTCGCGTTCATCCAGCGGAAGCTTGCGGGCGGTGACGAATCATGAGCCGCGGGCAGAACATCCTGCGGGGCGTGGTGCTCACGGTCGGGGCCCTCGTGTTCCTTTTCCCCTTCTACTACATGGTCATCGGCTCGCTGCAGGCGACACCGGACCCGACCGTCGCCGGCGCGTTCCCGAACCCCGCCAACCTGACGCTCGACAACTACGGTGACATCAACAGCCGGATCAACCTGCTGCAGGGGCTGCTCAACTCCGGGATCTTCACGGGCGGCGTCATCCTCTGCACCGTGGTCTTCGGTGTTCTGGTGGGCTACGCCCTCGCCCAGCTGCAGTGGCGCGGACGCGGAGTCACCTTCGCTCTCGCCCTGCTGGTGCAGGTCGTGCCGTTCCAGCTGCTGATGATCCCGCTCTACGTGATGATCGCCAGGGACTACGGCCTCGCCGACAACTACCTGGGCATGATCCTGCCGTTCGCCATCAACTCGACGGCCGTCATCATCTTCCGGCAGTACTTCCTGCAGATCCCCAAGGAGCTGTTCGACGCCGCCCGCATCGACGGTGCCGGTGAACTGCGGATCCTGCGGCGGATCGCCCTCCCGCTCGTGCGGCCGGCCCTGCTGACCGTCGTACTGCTGACCTTCATCGGCCCGTGGAACGAGTTCCTCTGGCCGTTCCTGATCACCAAGGAGGCGTCCCTCCAGCCGCTCGCGGTGTCCCTGGCCAACTACCTCAGCAACGTCGCGGCCACCGCGGCGAACCCGTTCGGGGCGGTCCTTGCCGGGGCCTGCGTCCTGGCCGGTCCTGCTGTGATCCTGTTCATCCTCTTCCAGCGACACTTCGTGTCGAACAATATCGGTTCCGGCGTGAAAGGTTAGAAATGCCCAACCCCACCGAATTCCCGTACACCCTGACCCGAATGGGCGTCATCATGACACCCGAAGAGGGCAACGACCTCGAGGCCGAAGGGGTGCTGAACCCCGGCACCGGCCACACTGCGGATGGGACGCTGTATCTGCTTCCGCGCCTCGTCGCCACCGGCAACGTCTCCCGCGTCGGAATCGCGAAGGTCATCATCACCGACGGTGTTCCCACCGGCGTCGAACGCGAGGGAATCGTGCTCGAGCCCGACCGCGGCTGGGAACGCGGCGCCAACAACGCCGGTGTCGAAGACCCCCGGGTGACCTTCATCCCCCGGCTCGGACTGCACGTGATGACGTACGTCGCGTACGGACCCCTCGGCCCCCGCACGGCCGTGGCCGTGTCCTCGGACCTGCGCGAGTGGCGCCGGCTCGGCCCGGCGCTGTTCGCCTTCGACGACGCCCTGGACATGGACCTGAACCTGTTCCACAACAAGGACACCGTGTTCTTCCCCGAGCCGGTCGCCGGCCCGAACGGAGTGGAGAGCTTCGCCGTGCTGCACCGTCCGATGTGGGATCTGGGCGAGGTCAAGCCGGGTGAGGGCATCCGTGTTCCCGCCGGCGTGACCGACACCCGGCAGAGCATCTGGATCAGCTACGTGCCGGTCGCCGATGTGCTCGCCGACATCACGAAGCTCACCTTCTGGAGCGGCCACCGCTTCTTCGCGGGGCCGGAATTCCCCTTCGAGGAGCTGAAGATCGGCGGCGGCCCTGCACCGCTGCGCGTACCGGAGGGCTGGCTGCTGATGCATCACGGCGTCACCGGAACCATCAACGGTGCGTTCTCTCAGCAGCAGAAGGTGAACTACTCGGCCGGGGCGATGATCCTGGACGCGAACGACCCCACCATCGTGCTGCAGCGCACCTCGGAGCCCCTGTTGAAGGCGGAGACGCCCGACGAGATCAGCGGAATCGTGCCGAACGTGGTGTTCCCGACCGCGATCGAGGAGATCGAGGGGCAGCTCTTCGTGTTCTACGGCATGGCTGACTCGAAGATCGGTGTCGCGCGCCTGGATCGCGTGGGAGCGTAGGCCCTCGGGCCTTCTCGTTGCACGGGCGGTCGTGCCGGGGTCGTTCCCGGCGGGACCGCCTCGTGCGTTCGCGGCGCAGGCCGTGGAAGCGGGCGCACGCTAGAACGTGCGCCCGCTTCCACTCACTGCGCCGCGAGGACGGGCCCAGCTGAGGCGCTCGATCCGAGCGAGGTGTACTCGCATATGTCTTCGATAATCCTTCGACAATTAGGTGACCAACTCTCGACTACGCGTACTAGTTCTGGTATCCTCGACGCATGACCAACACCGCAGACGACCTCAGAACGGCAACGGATGCCGTCGCCCGCCTGGGCTCCTCCTGCGCCGACTACGAGGCCCTGCCCGACGCCGAGGTGCTGGCCGGTCAGAGGCAGATCGCGGCCGCGCGCCGCCTCTTGGATACCCGCTCCGCCTGGATGGCGGCAACCATCGCCCATCGCTCCCGGCCCGAGCTCGGCCACTCCGGTCTCGCCGCGCAGCAGGGGTTCCTCTCGCCCGAGGCTCTCATCCAGACCGTGACCGGCTCGACCAAGAACGACGCGTTCAAGCTCGTCGCGGTCGGCACGATGATGGCTGACGCCGAGGCGGCGGAGAAGCTGGTCGAGGCGGCCGTGGAGTCGCCCGACACCGATCCCGGTCTTGTCGCGGCGTTCGTGGCGAAGGTTCCGTGGCAGGCGCCGATCGCCCGGGCCGTCACCGACGGCACCCTCTCGGTCGATGCGGCCGAGTCGATCCGCGCGGGTTTGGGCGAGATCGACGCCGCGGTCACCGCCGAGAAACTCGGTACCGCCCTCGAGGCGCTCCTCGTTGAGGCGGCGTCACTGAACGCAGATCAGGTCTTCAAGCTCGCCCGCCGCTTCCGTGACCAGCTCGACGAGGCCGGTATCGCCGCCCGGGAGAAGCAGGCCCACGATGACCGGTTCCTGCGGGTCTACCGGCTGGGAAACGGCAAGGTTCGCCTGAATGGCCTCTTCGCTCCCGAAGACGGCGAGTTCGTGCTCTCTGTGTTCGACTCCGTGACCAGCCCCCGCCGCGGCGGGGTGCGCTTCGTCGACAAAGACAAGGCCGCCTGGGCGAAACGTGTGCAGGACGACCCGCGCACCACGGAGCAGATCGCCGCCGACGCCCTCGTGCAGCTGCTGAAGATCGCCGGTGAGGCCGACCAGGGCCGCGTCTTCGGCGGCCGCCGCCCCTCGGTGCGGGTCATCGTCACCGAGAAGGCCCTGAAGTCGGGCCAGCCGGGCCAGCCGGCCGGTCAGACGGGCCAGCCGGCCCCCGGCCAGGCTGCCCAGGGTGGCCCGGTTTCCCCCGAATCCGCCGCCCACGGGCAGATCGAGGGCAACCCTGTTCCCATCTCACAGGAAACCATCGACCGGTTGCTCTGCGATACCGGAACCCGCGGCTTCCAGGTCGACGACACCGGGCAGATCATCAACGTCGGCCGTGACCAACGCCTCTTCACCGAGGCACAACGCGCCGCGATGGGAGTGCGGGACGGCGGCTGCCGTTGGGTCGACTGCGATAGATCACCCGCCTGGTCAGAAGCCCACCACATCAACGAATGGCTCGCGGACAACGGCTACACCGACCTCGCCGACGGGGTGTTGCTGTGCCATCCGCATCACCTGTTGCTGCATAACCAGCACTGGAGCATCATTCGCACCGGAAACGACTATTGGCTCCGGCCACCGGTCGACGTCGACCCGGAACAAACCCTGATCGCGCTGCCCAGCAAGCGGGCCACTTCGTAGGCGTGGCCCCTGGTCTCGACAGGCTCGACCAGCGTCGTGGGTGCCTCTGGAGGGCGGTCGCCGGGTCTCGACAGGCTCGACCACCGGGGCGGGAAACCTCGGGCGGGTGGGTTGCCGGGTCTCGACAGGCTCGACCACCGTCGCGGGAGCCTCTGGAGGGCGGGTCACCGGGTCTCGACAGGCTCGACCACCGCGGGTCTCGACAGGCTCGACCACCGGGGCTCGACCGCCGTGGCTCGACCGCCGTGGGCTTTGCTGTTGAGGGGCTACGGGGCGGGCGTTGGCGGAACGGGAAGAAGACCCAGGGTGGCCTTGAGGCGGGCCTCGGCATCGTCGTGACCCTGACCGGACTCGCTCGCCGCGATATTCGCCTCGGTCACGGCGCGGAGCACTTCATCACGCTGGATGCGCACTCCTCGCGGAGCGTCGACGCCGATCCGGATACTGTCGCCACGCACGTCGAGGACGGTGATGACGATGTCGTCACCAATGAGGATCTTCTCCCCCTGCTTCCGCGTTAGTACCAGCACCCGTTCAGCCTAGCTTGAGGCTCTGCCGCATTGCGGCCACCGTGCCGGCCGGCGCCGGGACACCGTCGACCCACCCCACCGGGATGCCCAGCTCGTCAACGGTCTCCGGTGAACCGGTCGTGGCATACCCGGTGACCGCCAGCGCATCGATGTCCAGGCTCCGCGCGACTTCGGCGACCCAGCGTGCGGTATCCGCGGGCTTGCGGCCGGCATCCACAACGACCCAGACCTGATCCGGGCGAATCAACCCGAGAAGAGACGCGTGAATGGCGGCCGTCGCCGGATTCTTGTCAAACCCGAAGGCGACGAAACTGGTCTGGCCGAGCTCCACTCCCCTGGCCCGGGCCTCGAGCGCGGTACGTCGATCCAGGACGCGGTCCAGCCCGGCCTCCGCGGCCAGCCCGCCATCGATGGCGCCGGCCACGAGAACCACGGCCGTACCGTTTGCCGGGGCGAGTTCCCGCGTCACGGGCAGCGCGGCATCCTGCCAGCCGACGACGATGACAAGATCCCCCGCGCCGGTGAGCGCACGGGGGACGGCGGCGTCCGCGCCCGCTCGGGTCATTTGCCTGCGGGCGGCTCGGCGCCCACTCGCCCGCGGGGCAGCTGTGCCCTCGGACAGCAAATCCGCGGCCCGTTCAGTGAAGGTCGGCGCGGCAGAGACGCCAGCCATGGCCGGGGTCTGCTCCTCGGCCGTCGTCTCGCCGCCCATGGGAGCAGCCGGGGACGCGACCGTCGGCGCGACGGGGGTGAGCAGCACCGGGTCCGGCATTTCGCGCGTTGCGAAGGTGAGTTCATCCATCAGATCGGCGAACCCCTCGGACACGGTCGACATGCGCGGCTCGGCCGCGGTGTACAGGCTGGCCTCCTCCGCGTCGGCGTCGTCGAGAAGCGCGGCGATGCCGAGCCGCACCTGCACATCGCTCCGGGAGTGGGCCGCTCGCCTCCGACGGGCGGGCACCTCCACGGTGACCTCGATGTGCCGCCTCGCGAAGAAACCCCGGATGCCACCGACGGTCACCTGCTCCGCGGCGACGATGCGCGCCTCCGCGCCGTGCTCGGCCAGGATGCGCGCCTTCAGCTCCGGCAGCGACGAACCCTCAAGCAGAAATCGATTCGGTTCCACGCACCACCCCCACCGTCTCGATGGCCACGTTCGCGGACGTGACCTCCTGATAGGACAACACGGCGATGCCGCCGGACTGCGCGGAGACCAGGCGGCGGACGGCAGGGCGAAGCGCCGGCGCGCAGACCAGCACCGCGCTCAACCCGGCCGCCTCGACGTTCGCGAGAGCCTCCTTGAGCGAACCCAGGATGGCCTCGACCCGATTCGGATCCAGCATGATCTGCGTGCCCTGGTCGGACGGACGCATCCCCTCGAGCATGGACTGCTCGAGGCCGGGCTCGATCATGATGACCCGGAGCAGCCCCTCGTCGAGGTACTGGGCGGTGAGGGCCGGGCCCAGAGCCTGACGGGCCGCCTCGATCAGTCCCTCCGGGTCGTTGGACACCTTCGCCCGCAGCGAGAGCGACTCGTAGATGCGGGGCAGGTCGTTGATCGGGATCATCTCCACCAGCAGACCCTGCAGCACGCGCTGCACCTCGGCGAGGGACAACAGTCCGGGGATGAGGTCCTCGACGGCCGACGGGTTGACCAGCCGCACGCCGTCGGTGAGCACGCGCACATCCTCCCGGGTGAGCAGCCGCGCCGCATTTCCGGTGATGATCGAGGACAGGTGGGTGACCAGAACGGAAACCCGGTCGATGACCGTGGCCCCGGTCATCTCCGCGCTGTGCCGCATCTCGCTCGGCACCCATTTGCCGACGAGGCCGAACACGGGCTCCACCGTGGCCTGACCCGGCAGCGAATCGAGCGCGTCACCAAGCGCGAGCACCTTGCCGGACGGCGCCATCCCGCGGCCGGCCTCCACCCCGGCGATCCGGATCGAATACGTCGACGAGGGCAGGTCGACGCTGTCCCGGGTGCGCACGGGCGGAACGACCACACCGAGGTCCACGGCCACCTTGCGACGCAGGGCGCGCACGCGGGCCAGGAGGTCGTCCTGCACCCCGGAGACGAGATCCACGAGGTCGGGAGCGAGAAGGATCTCCAGCGCGTGCACCCGCATGGTCTCGATCAGGTCTTCCGGGGTATCGGAGCGGGGTGCCATCGCCTCGGCGGCGACGCCGGCATCCCGACCGGCCTGGTCCCGGGTCTCCCCCGCCTTGATCCGGCGGGCGAAGAGGATCAGGCCCAGCCCGATCACCACGAACGGCAGGATCGGCATACCCGGGATCAGCGCCATCAGGAGGGCGGCACTGCCGGCGATGGTCAGGGCCATGCGGGACTGGGTGAGCTGACCCGAGGCGGCCGCACCGATGTCGGACTCCGCGTTGGAACGGGTCACGATCATGCCCGTTGAGACCGCCATCAGCAGGGCCGGGATCTGCGTCACGAGGCCGTCGCCGATGGTCAGCAGCGAGTAGGTGGTCATGGCCTCGGAGACCGACAGCCCGCGCTGGATCATGCCGATCGCGATACCGCCGACCAGGTTGATGATGATGATGATGATCCCGGCGATCGCGTCACCCTTGACGAACTTCGACGCGCCGTCCATGGCACCGTAGAAGTCCGCCTCGGCGGACACCTCGGCACGGCGCTCCCTGGCCTGCACATCGGTGATCAGGCCGGCGTTCAGGTCGGCGTCGATTGCCATCTGCTTGCCGGGCATGGCATCCAGGGTGAACCGCGCGCCCACCTCGGCGACACGCTCGGCACCCTTGGTGACCACCACGAACTGGATCACGACCAGGATCAGGAAGATGACGGCGCCGATGATGATCGACCCACCGACGGCCACGTGGCCGAACGCGGCGATCACCTGCCCGGCATAGCCCTCGCCCAGCACGAGCCGGGTCGACGCGACGTTCAGGCCCAGCCGGAACAGGGTGGCGACGAGCAGCAGCGACGGGAACACCGAGAAGTCGAGGGGCTTCTTGACGAACATCGTGGTCAGCAGCGTGACCAGCGCCAAAAGGATGTTCACGATGATCAGCACATCGAGCATCACGGCGGGCACCGGCACGACGAGCAGCAGGATGATGCCGACCACTCCGACCGGCACCGCGAGTTTGGCGAGATTGCTGTTCATCGGTGGCCTCCGGCCGTCAGGACGCGATCGTTCATGATGTGCACACCCGAGCCGGCACCGGAGCCGCGGGTCTTCAGGGCGAGCACGAAGGCGAGCACCTGGGCCACGGCGTTGTACAGCTCGACCGGGATCTCGTCGCCCAGCTTGCAGGCGCTGTGCAGGGCACGGGTGAGCGGAATGTCGCGCACGATCGGCACCCGGTCGGTCTCGGCCTGTTCCCGGATGCGCGCCGCGATCACGCCGGCCCCCGTGGCCACCACCCGCGGTGCGGACTTGCCCGGCTCGTAGCGCAGCGCGACGGCGAAGTGCGTGGGGTTGACCATGACCACGTCGGCGGTGGCGACGGCGGCGATCATCCGGTTGCGGCTCATCGCGAGCTGCCGGGCCCGGCGCTGCTGCTTCACCATCGGGTCGCCCTCGGAACTCTTGTTCTCGTCGGTGACTTCCTTCTTCGTCATGCGCGTGCGCTTGCGGTTGCGCCGCATCACCACGAACACGTCTGCGGCGGCGAGCACCAGGCCGGCGATCACCGCCGACTGCACCAGCGCGGTCGCCCCTCCGCTGGCCGCACCGATCAGCACGGAGACGGGCAGCCCCCCGGCCGTCATCAGCAGGGGCGTGAGCCCCTGCACCACGAGCACCAGAACGAGCCCCACGGCGATGGTCTTGAGCAGGGCCTTGACGCCCTGCCACACGGCCTGGCCGCCGAAGGTGCGGCCGAGACCGGTCACGAGGTTGAACTGATCGTATTTGCCGGCGACCTTCTTGAAGTGAACCCCACCCTGCACGACGGCGCCCACCAGAACAACGACGAAGACGGTGGCGAGCATGGGGGTCAGGATGGCACCCATCGAGGCCAGTGAGTCCACCAGCATTTGCACGGCCAGGTCCGGCTGCGGGTTGGCGACCAGTGAACGGATGCTGATCATCTGGTCGGTTCCGGCCTTCGCGGCCAGTCCGATCGTGACCGGGGTCATCGCGGCGGCGGCGCCGATGCCGATCCACGCCGTCAGGTCCTGGGACTTGGAGAGCTGGCCCTTGGACCGCACCTCGCGCATCCGTTTATCGGTCGCCTGTTCGGTCTTCTCACCGGAGTCGGACATCTATTTCACCCCCAGCATGGTGGCGACGGCGTCATCGGTCAGTGACGCGACGATGCGCGGCAGCGCAACGAAGCCGGCTGCGCCGAGCGTGAAGGTGATCAGGATCTTGAGCGGGAAGCCGAGCGCGAAGGCGTTCAGGGCCGGGGCCACCCGGGTGAGGAGGCCGAGGCCCGCGTCGGCGAGGAACAACACGACGATCAATGGGCCGGCGATCTGCACAGCCGCGAGCAGCATCTGGCCGACCGCCGCCGTGACGGTCTGCATCGGTATGGCGAGATCGATCCCCCCGCCGATCGGCAGGGCCGAGAATGCGCGCGTCACGCCGCCGATGATCAGCTGGTAGCCGCCGGAGGCGAACAGGAGGGCCAACGCGGTCATCTGGTAGAGCCGGGTGAACTGGGCGCCGTTGACCATGGCCTGCGGGTCGAAGCCCTGGGCGAGCTGGAAGCCGCCGAACATGTCGATCAGGTTGCCGGCGGACTGGATGGCGGAGAACACCACGAGCACCAGGAAACCCAGCAACCCGCCGACCACGATCTCGAGGATCAGGACCGTGATGAAGCCGCCCGTGTCGGGCGAGAGGTAGCCGGGCGTGACCCGCGGGGAGACCGCGAGGGCCAGGCCGAGGGCGAGCATGCCTTTGATCCGCAGCGGGAACGCGTTGTAGGAGAACGGCGGCGCCACGACAAGGAACGCCACCATGCGCACGCCGGCCAGCATTGTTGCTTCGATCCAGGCGAAATCGAGGGTGATATTCATGTCAGCCGCCGCCGATGAGGCCGGGGATCTTGTCGAACAGCATGTGCGTGAAGGAGACCATCTCGGAGATCATCCAGTGTCCGGAGATGATCATGGCCACGGCCACGGCGATCGCCTTGGGCACGAACGACAGCGTGACCTCCTGGATCTGGGTGATCGACTGCAGCAGGGAGATCGCGAAACCGACGACCAGGGCCGTGATCAGGATGGGTGCGGAGAGTTTGCCGGCGATCAGGATGCCCTGCAGCCCGATGTCGAGGACGGCGTTGGTATCCATCAGCCACCCCGGTAACTGGAGACGAGGGTCGTGATGATCAGACCCCAGCCGTCGACGAGCACGAACAGGAGGATTTTGAACGGCAGCGAGATCATCACCGGGGGAAGCATCATCATGCCCATCGACATCAGGGCCGCGGACACGACGAGGTCGATCACGAGGAACGGCACGAAGATCACGAAGCCGATGATGAACGCGGCGCGAAGCTCGGAGATCATGAACGCGGGGATCAGGGTGAGCAGCGACACCGCGTCACGGGTTTCCGGGTTCGCCTGGTCCGCGGCCCGGGTCATCAGGGCCAGGTCCTCCTCCCGGGTGTGCGCGAGCATGAAGGTGCGGAGCGGCGCGGAGCCGAGCGTGACCGCGTCGTCGAAGTTCATCGTTCCGTTCAGGTACGGCTGCAGGGCGCCGTCGTTGATCTCGGTCAGGATGGGCGCCATGATGAACAGCGACAGGAACAGGGCCAGCCCGGCCAGAACCTGGTTCGGCGGGATCGACGGCAGTGCGAGCGCGTTCCGGGTCATCGCGAGAACGACGAAGATCTTCGTGAAGCTCGTCATCATGAGCAGCAGGGCCGGCGCCACCGAGAGCAGGGTGATCCCGATCAGGGTCACGATCGCCGAGGACGGCTCGCCGTTCGGGCCGTTGATCTGCACGTTGAGCCCGCCGCCGCCCGGATCCGTCGGCGTGACCGGGTCGGTCGGACCGACCGGATCGGTCGGTGCGGCATGGCCGGCAGGCGCCACCAGCATCAGAACGGCGATGACGATCACCAGCACGAGGGCCGCCATCACCAGGTACCGGGCCAGCTCTCGCCGCCGATCCGGGCGCACGGCCGGGCGCACGGCCGACGTGGTCACCGGCCCTGCCGCAGTGCGGCGGCGGTCTGCTGCCAGGTGGCGGGCGAGAGGATCGACCCGCCGATCCGGCCCGACGTGGTCCGGTCCCGCCGCGGCCGGAGGATGAGGGGCGGCGTGAGCACCTCGCCGCCGGTGCCGGAATCGGCGTGCACGGCCTCGTCGAGCTCGCGGGCGAAGTCGTCCCCGGCGTGCGGGGCCGCTGCATCCGTGGGTGCGTCGCCACCGTGCAGAACGCTGACGGACTGCTCGGTCACGCCGAGCACGAAGCGCCGGCCGTCGATGTCGACGACGACGACGGATGCCTTCTGACCCACACCCTGCCGGCCCACCACGGTGACCAGGTTCGGGGTGCGCGCGCCGAGGGAGCCCTTCGTCAGCTTGCGCTGCAGCACCCAGAGCAGCCCCAGCACGGCGGCCAGGGACAGCGCCACCCGGAGCGCGACGAGGACGGTGTCCACCTAGGTCAGGCTCTCGGCCACGTCGAGGATCTGGGTGATCCGCACCCCGTAGTCCTGGTCCACCACGACGATCTCGCCGTGCGCGATCAGCCGGCCGTTCAGCAGCACATCGGCGGGAGCCCCGGCGGAACGGTCGAGTTCGATGACGGCACCCGGTTCGAGGGTGAGCACGTCGCGCACGGACATCCGGGTGCGCCCGATCTCCACGGTCAGGGCCATCTGCACGCTGTTGATCCGTCCGAGTTTGCCGGCCACGGACTTCGGAGAGCGCGGCGCGCCGGCAGACACGCCGTTGTCGCGCAGCCGCACGGCGAACCAGCCCGTGACGTGTCCGTCACCGGTCAGCTCGAAAACGCTGGTGGCGTCATCCGCGAACAGGGCCGTGGCATCGCCCGACCGCGTCTCCCCGAGGACCCCGACGCCGAACACGCTCGCGGCGCTCTCCAGGGCGGGGCGCAGCACATCCTGGCGGGAGACGAGGGCGGAATCAGTGCCGGAGGCGGAATCCAGTGAAGCCGGGTCGGCGAGCACCAGGGCCAGATCGGCGGAGGAGACCCCCACGAAGGACGCCAGCGCGGCATCCCCGACCCGACCGGCGAGGGCGGCCCCGGAGCAGACCTGCGCGCGGAGGCGGGTCGTGGTGGGGAGAAGATCCAGCAGGGCCTCGACGGCGGCGGTCTGCGCGGCGGTGGGGGTGGTGATCATGGGGAGGACTCCTCGGTGTCGGTGACGATGCAGGCCAGGCGGGAGCCGTTGGAACCGACGGCGGCCCGAGCGAGAGTGTGGCCGTCGACCACCACGTCGAGAGGCCGGTGCTGAGGGTGCGGCAGGGGCAGAACGTCGCCGACGGCCAGACCCAGCACGACGCTGGGCAGCACGAGTGCCGGCGTCAGGCGAACGGACACGTCCACCGGCACCTGGGACAGCTGGGCGCGCAGCAGGTCGGCAGAATCGGCGCTCCCGGTCGGCGGAACGGCCTCGACCAGCTGCGGCAGGAGCGCCTCCGCCGGGAGAGCGACGGTGGCGGCGGCGGTGCCCTCACCGATACGCAGGGTGAAGCTGGCGACGATCATCAGGTCGGCGGTGGCCGCGGCCTGGGCGAACTGCGAGTTGTACTGGATCGCGCCGACGGCAATGGAATGAACCAACAGGGAACCGAGCGAGTAGCGCAGGTCCTCGAGGGCGTCATCCATCAGGCGACGCACGAGAGCGAGTTCGATCTGGGTGAAGGCACGCTCCGGTAACGTGGTGCCGGCGGTGCCGCCCAGCATGTGGCTGACCCAGGACAGGGCCGCGGAGGTGGGGAACTGCACGACGGCTTTGGCCGTGATGCCGCCCACGGGGCACAGCACCATGGCGGTCGTGGCCGGCAGCGAGGATGCGTACTCGTCGTAGGTTCGCATGATCACGTGATCGCATTTCACCTGCGACATGACCCGCACCTTGGCGGTGAGCTGAGTGCCCCACTGACGGGCGAAGGTTTCGAAGGCAAGCTCGAGCACCCGGGAGTGCTCGCGCGCGAGCGTTGTCGGGCGACGAAAGTCGTACACCTCGACCGTGCGCTCCGCCGAAGCGGGCACACCAATCACTGCTTGTTCCTGGACCGTCACGGTGAGGACTATCGGTCAGAGCGAGCCGATGGTTAGCAGCTCAGTGACCTTTCTTTTCCTCTTTGACCACGGCGGTCACGGGAGACTCCGCGGTCTGGGCCTTCACCGCCGGCTCCGGGCTGACGGGCGTCACCCCCGCGACGATGTCGGGAATCAGCTGGCGCACCGCTTCCGGCTGGCTGGAGAGGAGCACGACGTCGACCCGTCGGTTCTGCGCCTGCGCCGCCAGATCGGCACCCTCGGCCACGGGTCGGGCCGAACCGTAGCCGACCGCCGAGACGCGTTCCTGTCCGACACCGCCGGACTCGACCAGCCGGCGGAGCACCGCCGTTGCCCGGCCCGAGGACAGCTCCCAGTCGGTGGGGTAATTCGTGGTCACGCCGTGCCGGTCGGCGTGGCCCTCCACCTTGATCTCCCGGGTGTTGCCGGACAGGATCGGGGCGACGGCATCCAGGACCTGCACGGCCTGGCTGCTCAGATTGGCGAGGTTGGGTTCGAAGAAGGCCTCGGAGCCGATCAGCCCGATGATCAGGCCGCGCTCGTCGATCGTGAACTGCACCTGCTGGGCCACGCCCTTGGCATCCACCGCGGCCTGCAGGGCATCCTTCACCGCTGTGAGGTCCTTGACCTCCGCGGCGGCGACCTGGATGTCGGTGAACCCGGTCATCTCGGACTGGGCGACCTTGTCCGCGGTGACGACGACACCCTTGGCCGTGTCGATCTTGCCGACATCCGTGACGCCGAAACCCGTCGCGAGGGAGTTCTTCAGTTGCAGGAACTTCTCCTGGTCGACGGAGGACATCGCGAACAGGACGATGAACATGCACATCAGCACGGTGACCATGTCCATGTAGGACGCCATCCACCGCTCGTCGACGTGCTCGACGTGCTCCTCCTCCAGCCCCCGTCCCCGCGTGCGGCCACGGCCGTGCCCGCTCATGCTGCCTCCGACAGGGACTTGTCCGCCTTACCGGCCTTTCCCGGCTTGCCTGCCTTGCCGGCCTTGGCCGTCGCCGGCGCGGGAACCATGGCGCGCAATCTCTCTCCGAGGAGTCGGGGCTGGCTGCCTGCCTGGACTGCCAGCGCGCCCTCCAGGAGCAGGGTCATCCGTTCGACCTCGATGTCGCTGAGCCGCTTGAGACGGTTGCCGATCGGCAGCCAGAGGAAGTTGGCCGTGAGCAGCCCCCAGAGAGTGGCGACGAAGGCGGCGGCGATCATCGGGCCGAGGGTGGACGGCGTGTCGAGGTTCTCCAGCACGTGCGTCAGCGAGACGACCGTTCCGATGATGCCGACCGTGGGCGCGTAGCCGCCGAGGGTGGTGAAGAACTTGGCGGCGTTGCGGCTCTCCTTGGTGGCGGTCGCGAGCTCGTCTTCCAGCAGGATCCGAAGTTCGTCGCCGTCGGTGCCGTCGGCGATGTTCTGCAGGGCGCCGCGCAGGAACGGGTCGGAAACGTTGTCGGCCTCTTGCTCGAGGGCCAGCAGTCCAGAGCTGCGCGCTTTCTCGGCGAGTCCGACGACCTGGTCGATGACCTGCTGCGGCGGCACGGTCTTGCCGATGAAAGCCCCGGGTACGGCCTTGAACGCCGAGATCGCGTCCCGGATGGTGCCGCCCGCGATCCCGACCGCGATGGTGGCGCCGAAGACGAGGATCATCGGGGCCGGCAGGAGGATCGACTGGATGTGGCCGCCCTCGATGGTGATCATGGCGAAGAGGGAGCCGAAGGCGATTGCGATCCCGACCAGGGTTGCCGGATCCATCAGATTCTCCGCGGGCGGGACGGAACCGTGCTGCCGGGCTCGATGATCTCGTCGATCGCATGCGGACCGTCGACGATTTCAAGCGAGCGGAGGCCGGGCCGATAGTCGGCATCCCGCGTCAGGTACGCCAGTGAGATGACATGGGCCCGGAAGCGGGCGATCTTCTCGATGATCTCGCTGAGGCTTTCCGTCACGATGAACTTGGCGCCGTCGACCATGACCAGGGTGGTGTCGGGGCTCGCATGGATGCGTTCGATCAGGTCCGGGTTGATCGCGAACTGGCTGTCGTTCAGCCTCGTCACAACGATCATGGCGTCCACCCTGGGTTCAGAACGATTCGAGTAACCGTCACGCCCCACTGTCGGCCGCGAGGCCGGGTGCGTTAGCTGCCGGCGGGAACAGACCCCCCTTCCCGGTCACGCCGCGCGCACCACGATCTCGCCCGGCTCGGCCGCGTCGCTGCCGAAGACCAGGTGCCGGGTGGCGATTTTGTCGGTGAAGAACCGGTCGTGGCTGACCACGACCACGGCACCGGGGAAGTGGATCAGCGCGCGCTCCATCACCTGGGTGCTGGCCATGTCCAGGTGGTTGGTCGGTTCGTCCAGCAACAGCACCGCTGCGCCGGACAGCAGGCACTGTGCCATGGCGACGCGGGCGCGCTGCCCGCCGGAGAGGTTTCCGATCTTCTGCTTGAGGTCGGCCTCGGAGAATTGGAACATCGCGAGGAAGCGGTTGACCGATTTGCGGGTCGCGGTGAAGGCGAGGCTGCCCGGCATGGCATTGACGGAGTGGCTGACGGTGTCGTCGTCGTCGAGGCCGTCGAGCACCTGGTTGTAGGAGACCACGGCGGCGCCGGCCGCCCAGGCCACGGTGCCGAAATCGGCCGTCTCCTCCCCTGCCAGCACCCGCAGCAGCGTGGTCTTACCGCTGCCGTTGGAGCCCAGCACGACGATGCGGTTGCCGCGGCGGATCTCGAAGGTGAGGTCGGTGAACAGGGCCTTGTCGCCGTAGGACTTGCTGAGCGACTCGATCCGGCAGAGCGAGTCCTTCACGTGCAGTCCGCCGTAGATCTCGGTGATGATCGTGTCGACGGGCCGCGGGCTGCGGGTCTTCTTGATGTGGGCGAGCTGGTTGTCGAGGCTGCGGCTGGCGGCCTTCGCGGCTTCACGGCGGTCGCTGATTCCCTCGGACTCGAACGCGAGCAGCTCGGACTCGTGCAGGAACTGCTGCTCGAGGGTTTTCAGGCGGAATTGCTTCTGCACCACGTATTCGCCGAAGTTGCCGGGGTACTCGTGCAGGTGGTAGTTCTCGACCTCGATGATGCGGGTGACAACCCCGTCGAGGAACCGTCGGTCGTGCGAGACGATGATGGCCGCGCCGCGGAAGCTGCGGAACCACGCCTCGAGCCACTCGACGCCGGCCACGTCGAGGTAGTTGGTGGGCTCGTCGAGCAACAGCACATCGGGCTGTTCGAGCAGGATCTTGGCCAGCGCGGCCCGGTTGCGCCAGCCTCCGGACAGCTCGTCGATGGCGCAGACGCGGTGGGCCTCGTCGAACCCGAGGGTGGTCAGCGCGGTGTCGATGCGCCGGGGATAGTCCCACCCGTCGAGGCGGTCCATGTCCTCGAACAGTTCGGCCTGGCGGTGGATCAGCCGGTCCAGTTCGGCGCTCTGCGAGGAATCCGCCGCGATCCGGGCGTCGATCGACGAAAGCTCCGCTTCGATGGCCTTGATCGGGGCGAACAGGCCGTCGAGCACCTCGGTGATGGTGGATTCCCCGTTCAGCTCGGAGAACTGGGAGAAGTAGCCCACCCGGATCCCGGGGTCGAGGGTGACGGTGCCGGCATCCGCTGTCACCTGGCCGAGGGCCAGTTTCAGGATGGTCGACTTGCCGGACCCGTTGCGGCCGATCAGGCCCACCCGGTCCCCCGGTTCGAGCCGGAAGAAGGCCTCGCGCAGGATCTGGGTGTTCTCGAAACGGATGCTGACGTCGTTCAGCCTGATCAGGCTCATTGCGGCCGTCCTCTCGGGTGGGGGTTCAAGCCCCGGGCGAGGCGGATCGCCAACTTTACCGTGCCGGCCGCCGGTTCACGGCATGGGCTCGTCACCCATGGCAGAGGCACCCTTGTGTTCGTCCAACCGACCGAATTCGGTCTCGAGAACGCTGACCAGCTTGTGGAGTGCCCCGTTGACGGCCGCGTTCACGCTCTCCGCATTGCCGGTTGCCGCGAGCGGATTCCCTCCGGCGGGACGCGCCTCGAGCACGCAACGGATGTCGTCGGTCGTCTCCCGGCCCGCACTCTGGTCGCTGAGGTGAACCACCACTCGCGTCAACCGGGAGTCGAACCGGGCCAGGACCGTTTCGACCGACGATTCAACCTCCTGGCGGATGGTTTCCGTGCCCTTGATGTTGTTGTCGGTGTTGACCAGGATTTGCATCTTTGCTCCTCAGTTGAACGTCGGTCATTCCAGTATGCGCGCAGAAATCTGGCGCCTGACACGATGCCGACGCTGATCATCCGCCCGGCGGCTACCGCTTCAGGTTGGTGAGCTCCTGAAGCACCTCGTCGGAGGTGGTGATGATGCGCGCGTTCGCCTGGAAGCCGCGCTGGGCGACGATCAGATTGGTGAACTCCTGCGACAGGTCCACGTTGGACATTTCCAGGGTTCCGCCGCTGAGCGAGCCGAAGCCGCCGTCGCCGGGGGCGCCGAGGGCAGCGTTCCCCGAGTTGAACGTGGCCCGGTAGGCCGACGAGCCGGCCTTCTCCAGGCCCCCCGGGTTGGTGAAGGTCGCGAGGGCGATGCGGGCGATGGATGCCTGGCTTCCGTTGCTGAACAGGCCCACCAGGGTGCCGTCCTTGCCGAGCGTGAACGACTGCAGCGTTCCGGCGGCGGAGCCGTTCTGGCTGCTGGCGGTCGCCGTGGTGAGACCGGCCTGTCCGGTCAGCTCGGTCAGGTCGACGTTGACCCCGTTCACCGTCAGCGCTCCGGTCGGCGTGAGGTTTCCCGCCGCGTCGAGCGTCAGGGCGGTGGAACCGGTGCCGATTCCGTCGCTGCCGGCGACGTCCCAACCGGAGCCCGAGCGGGTGAAGGTCAGGGAGAGCGTGCGCGCGGCGCCCACAGCGTCGTAGATCTTGATGTCGCGCACGAGGGATTCCCCCGCCGCGGCGTCGGCCGGCAGGTTGCCCACCATGGTCGCCGTGTTCGTCGCTGCTGCGGGGATCATGGCCTGCAGCGGCAGAGTGATGTTGCCCACCGGGCCACCCTCGTTGATCTGTCCGTTGACGCCGTTCCAGCCCTGCACGATCGCGCCGTCCGGCGAGACCAGGCGACCCTCGGCGTCGAAGTCGAAGGCGCCCGCACGGCTGTACAGCGTCTCGCCGCCGAGTTGGGTGACGAAGAACCCGTCACCGGAGATTGCGACGTCGGTGGCCCGACCCGTCGACTGCGCGGAGCCCTGGGAGAAATTGGTCGAGATGCCGGCCACCTGCACGCCGAGTCCGATCTGGGCCGGGTTTGTGCCGCCGACCTCCGCCTGCGGTCCGCCGGCACCCTGCTTGAGCTGCGACAGGGTGTCCTGGAACTGAACGGCGGACGCCTTGAACGCCGTGGTGTTGACGTTGGCGATGTTGTTGCCGGTGACGTCGAGCATGGTCTGGTGCGAACGGAGGCCGGAGATTCCGGAGTACAGGGAGCGAAGCATGGGTGCTGCCTTTCGGTGGATGCGAGACGGGCGGAGAAGCAGGATTTACGCGGAGAGGCCGGGAGTGGTGCCGGAGGTGACGCCGGGCGTGACGCCGGGCGTGGTGACGGGCGTGGTGCCGGAGGTGACGCCGGTCACCAGGTCGAGCGCGATGGTCGTGCCGCCCACGGTGACCTGGGGCACGGCCCCGGCATAGGAGACACTCGATGCGGTGCCGGTGCCGGTCGTGCCGTCGGCCCGGGTGTAGGTGACGTCCTGGCCGACCAGTGCGGCCGCGGCGACGCGCATCTGCAGGGAGAAGTTCTCGTCGGCGGTGGTCGACAGCGCCGCCATCTTCTCCATCATGGCCAGCTGCGTGGTCTGCGAGATCATCTGGTTGGTGTCCATGGGAGAGCTGGGGTCCTGGTTGCGCAGCTGGGTCACCAGCAGCGACATGAAGGCCTCGGAGTCCAGGGACTGTTTCGGGGTGCGCACGGGAGTGGTCGAGTACATCCCGGCCGGGGCGGCTGCTGCCACTGCGTCGATGGTCACAAGGTTCTCTCTTCTGGTGGTGGCGGGTCGGGGGCTGCGGGTCAGGGTGTGCGGGTCAGGCGAAGACGTCGATGGTGTGCGAGCCGGCGGTCCGCAGCACGGCGGTCCGAGATCCGGCAGCGGACGCGTCGGGTCGGGTTTCCCCGGTTTCGCCGGCTTCCCGATCACGCCCGGCACCGGTGCGGTCGTGCCACTGCGCGGCGGAGTCGGACGCCTGGTCGTCGGCCGACAGGGTGAGCTGGGCGTTCAGCCCGCCGCCGGTCAGATCCCGGCGCAGGTCCGGCAGGATGGCACGGAGCGCGTCTCGGGCCAGGTCGGTGGGGGCGAACAGTTCGACCCGGATGCCGTCACCGCTCACATGGGCGCGCACGGTGACCGGTCCCAGGTTGTCGGGGCTGACGCTGATGGTCATCACATGGTCGCCGTTGGCCGCACCCACCAGGGTGAACAGGGGGCGGGAGACCTGGCCGGTGAGGGGAACGTGCGGGGTGGGCACGACCGCCGCCGGTGCCGGAATGCCGGCGACGGGCGCCGCAGCCGGTGCCGGAGTGCCGACCGGGACGAGCAGGCCGACGGGGGCCGTCACGTCGGTGGCGGAGTCCCCGGGGCGGACGGTGACCGGAACGCCGGGCCCGGGCCGCGCGGCTCCGCCGGCGGCGGCGACCGCAGCCGGGAGTGCGACAGGCGGCTGCGTGGACACGACCGGCGCGTTCCCGAGCTGCTCGGCGGGCGCCGGCAAGGCGGCAGGCACGGTCGCCGGTCCCCCGGCGGCGGGCGTCGCCGGGGTTCCCGGGACGGCACCCGGGACTGCACCCGGGATGACACCCTGAATGCCGGCGGCGGGAGCCGCGCCCTCGAGGGCAGAAGCGGCGGCGGACACAGGAACCGTCCCGGCGTCGGCCGCGGCAGGATCCGCCACGACCGTGCCGGTGCCGGTGCCGGTGCCGGACAGCATCGCCGACAGAGCCGTTCCGGCGGGCGCGAGCAGGGCGGTCAGCGGGTGCGCCGCCGGGTTCTGCACCGAGTGCGGCTCCGTGCCCGGCTCGGTGCCCGGTTCTGGCTCCCCCGCGACAGAACCTGCGTCGAGAACGCGGTCCGTCCCCGCATCCGTCGTCGGCTCGGCCGGCCCCGTGGGCTTCTCGGCAGGCACAGCCGGCCTCTCGGCCGGTGCGGCGTCGAGCGTGCCCTGCAGCACAGCGGCGAACGACCCCGCTCCGGACACGCCGGACGTGTCGGAGCGGCCGGTGCGGGGAGCCGGCGCGACGGCGTGGGCCGGGCCCGCCGGCATCGTGGCGGCCATCCGGCCGAGCAGGGCGTTCACCGGGCTGCTCCGTTCATGAAGGAGGCCAGTGCGGCGCTGAGCTGGCTGCCGGCGGCCGTGCTTGCGGTGGCTGCCGGAGCATCCGGGATCACGCGGCGGATGGTGGTGATCTCGGAGTCGTCCATGTAGGCCTCGACCAGGGAGACCGTGCGTCCCTCGTAGGGGGCGTGGATGACCTTGTTGTCGCCGGCGTAGATCAGGATGTGGTCGCCACCAGCAGTGACGATGAGGTCGCCGGGCCTGGCCTCGGCGAGGGAGCCGACCTCGGTGCCGATCTTCATCTGTCCGGAGACGAGGCGCGGCACGTCTATGCCGAGTTCGGCATACACGGTCTGGACGAGCCCGGAGCAATCCATGCCGCTGGCGTCTTCGCCGCCGAAGACGTAGGGCACACCGAGGTACTTCTTCGCGCCGTCGACAACGTCGGTGCCGGTGGCACCGCCGGTCGACGGGGCCGCCGGCGTGACGGCGGCGGCACCCGAGGCAGCGCTCGACGCGGTGGCGAGAGCGTCGGCGAAGGTGTTCGCCGACGCCGCTGTCGTCGTCGCAGCCGTCTTCTGGGAGCTCGCCCCGGCCGAGAGCTGCACCAGCGTCGCCTGGATCTCGCTGACCCGGCTCATCGCCGCGATCATCGTCATCGCGGGCCACCGTCCACTGAACGGTTACGGTGCCAGCCCGCCCCGGCGATCTCGTCGAGCACGGTCTGTTCCCGGTGCAGATCCTCGGCGACGACCAGGGCTCCGTGCCGCCCCTCGAGCTTTTCGAGCCGCACCGAGTCGGCTCGTGTCGCATCGAAGGCGACCTGGGCCTCGCCCACGGCAACCTGGTAGTTGCGGCCGAGAGCCTCCATGTCGGCGAGCATGCTGCGGGCCGAGGCGCGGGCCGCGGCGATGGTGGAGAGCATGTCGGCTCCGTTCGCTGTGCTGGGCATCCGCTGGAGGCCTGCCCGGGCATCCGCGCGTCGGGCCGCGTTCGCCTGGGCGACGGCGTTGGCCGCTGCCAGGTCTCCGGCCGCCTGGTCCTGTTGCAGGTGCCGCAGGCGCAACAGGCCGGCGAGAGCGAAAGTGCGTGCCATCAGAGGGCCCCCAGCGTTCGAGTGAGTGTGGTCAGGTGGTCCCAGGCGTGCCGGGATGAGGTCTGGTCGTCCATGCGCTGCTGGAGGAATGCGTTGATGGCGCCCTCATGGTCGACTGCCGCGTCGACCAGCGGGTTGGTGCCCCGGCGGTAGGCTCCCACGTCGAGCAGGTCCTGCGCGTTGCGGCGGGCGGCGAGCACCCGGCGCAGCAGTCCGGCGACCTGGTTCTGCGCGGGGCTGTTGACCCGGGACGCCACCCGGGAAATCGAGGAGAGCGCGTCGACGGATGGGAAATGGCCGAGGACGGCCAGTTTGCGGTCGAGAACGACGTGTCCGTCCAGAATCGAACGGGCGGCATCCGCGATGGGCTCGTTGTGGTCGTCGCCGTCGACGAGCACCGTGTAGATGCCCGTGATCGACCCGGTTTCATCGGTGCCGGCCCGCTCGAGCAGTCGGGCGAGCAGGGAGAAGGTCGACGGCGGATAGCCTCGGGTGGCCGGGGGCTCGCCCACCGACAGCCCGATCTCCCGCTGCGCCATCGCCACCCGGGTGAGCGAATCCATCATCAGCATGACGTCGGCGCCGTCGTCGCGGAAGGACTCCGCGATCCGGGTGGCCAGGAAGGCGGCCCGCAGGCGCATCATCGCCGGTTCGTCGGAGGTGGACACGACCACGATCGAGCGGGCGAGCCCGGCAGGGCCGAGGTCGTCCTCCAGGAATTCACGCACTTCACGGCCGCGCTCCCCCACCAGGGCGATCACCGACACCTCCGCTTCGGTGCCGCGGGCGATCATCGACAGCAGCGAGGACTTGCCCACGCCGGAACCGGCGAACAGGCCCATCCGCTGCCCCTTGCCGACGGTGGTGAGGGTGTCGAGCACACGCACGCCGAGCTGCAGCGGTTCCAGGATCCGGGCGCGGGCCATGGCCGACGGGCTGTCGTGATCGATGCCGACGAACCGTTCGACGATCAGTGGCCCCTTACCGTCGATGGGACGACCCAGACCGTCGATGACGCGTCCGAACAGGCCCGCACCGGTGGGGACGAGGTGCGGGGCTCCGCCGGAGCGCACGGGGGCTCCGACCCGGATGCCGGTCATCCGGCCGAGGGGCATGCACCGGATGCCGTCGCGCGTCGTGGCGACGACCTCGGCGTCGACCTCCCCGCCGTCGCCGACCGTGACGAGATCGCCGATCGCGGAGTTCAGCCCGCGCACCTCGAGGCCGAGTCCGACGATCGAGGACACCACGCCGACCCGTTCGGGCCGGGACGCGGCCACCGCGGAACGGATTTTCCCGGCCTGCGGGCGCCAGCCCGGAGCGCGGGTAGCAGTGGCCGTGGCGGAGGCGGACGGGGTCTGCAGCAGGGTCATGAGGCTGCGCTCCCGAGCGCGGCCTTCGCGCGGGCCAGGGCCGTGCCGATCCGGGCGTCGAGGAACCCGTCCGGGAATTCGGCGATCGCGTCGCCGCGGGCGAGGCCCGCGTCGGCGATGAGGTCGACGCCGGCATCCGTTCGGGTGATCTGGTCGATCAGGGCAAGGTCGGCCGGGTGCATCCGAACCGCATGCGGGCGACCGCTGCCGGCGATGGCGTCAGTGCCGGGGATCAGGGCCCGGCTCAGGGCGGCGCGGGCGGAGGTCTCCGTGTCGCCGAGTTCGTGCCCGAGGATGGCTTCAGCCAGTTCCACGGCGGTGGCGACGAGGGTGTCCTCCACGTCCTGGAGCACAGGGAGGGTGCGCTGGTGCAGTGCGGCGGCGGCGGCACCGAGGAGGGCGACCGCCCGGTCCACCCGTGTCTGCTGGTGCAGCATCGCGGCGGCGTGCTCGGCATCGTGGAGGGCGATCCGGGCGTCGATTTCGGCGGCTGCCGCCCGCAGACCCGCGGTGTACCCGGCGGCGTGGCCGCGGGCCCGCGAGGACTCGTCCCCGGCGCCTCGCTCGTTGCGCAGACTGGGGAAGCTCACGGCGGAGAACGGCATCGACTGCGCACTAGACGACATAGTCGTCCTCCTCGGCACGCTGCACGGTGATGCTGCCCTGAGCCTCGAGGTCGCGGATGGCGCGCACGATCGTGGCGCGCGCCTCCTCGACCTGCGACACCCGCACGGGCGCCAGGGCCTTGACCTCGTCGTCGAGGATCTCGCGGTTGCGTTCGGAGAGATTGGTGCGGATGGTGGTGACCACGCCGTCGGTCGAGCCTTTGAGGGCGATGGCCAGGACCGCCGCGTCGATGCCGCGGAGGACCTGCTGCACATCACGGTTCTCGAGCTTGACGATGTCGGCGAAGGTCAGCATCCGTGACCGCACGTCCTCGGCCAGCGCGGGGTCGCGCGCGTCGAGGGCCTCCAGGAGGGCACGTTCGGTGGCCACATCGGCCCGGTTGATGATCTCGACCAGCGGCTGGATGCCGCCGACCGTTTCGACGGAGTCGCGGGTCGAGGAGACGGCGCCGACCCGGGCCTTGAGCGTCTCGGTGACCACGCGAACGGCTTCCGGGGTGGTGGTGCCCATGCCGGCGATGCGCTGGGCTACCTCGGCGCGGAGATCGGTGTCCAGTCCGCCGAGCACGGCTGAGGCGTGCCCGGGGCGCAGGTGCGCCAGCACCAGGGCGATGGTCTGCGGCAACTCGCCGTCGAGCAGGGTGAGGATCTGCAGCGGCTCGGTGGCGTCCAGGAACTCGAAGGCCTTGCCGGCCATCGAGGAGGCCACCTTGACCATGACCCCGGCGGCTTTCTCCGCCCCGAAGGATGCCTCCAGCAGGCCGATCGCGTAGGCGTGCCCGCCGCGGCCGGCCCGGTTGCCCTTGACCGTGAGTTCGTGGAACTCGAGCACGGTGGTCTCGGTCACGTCGGGGTCGACCCGGCGCAACTGCACCATTTCTGCGGCGATGTCGGCCGCCTCGGCTTCGGTGAACTGCTTCATCACCTCGGTGGCACGCTGATGTTCCATGCTCATCAGAACGACCGCCACCTTCTGCGTGCCGGTCAGGGCCGGCTGGGCGTCGATCATGCGGGCTGCCGGTCATCCATCAGGCCGCGCAGGAGCTCCGCTGTTTTCGCAGGGTCGCGCTGGGCGAGGGAATCGATCTCGACGCGCATCCGGTCGGCCGCGGGCGGCTGGTAGGCCACCGTCGGCGTGGGATCGATCATGATCGGTGCGATCGGCGCGGTCAGCGGGAACGGCATCCCGGGCGCGTTCAACGCGGGCCGCACCTCCATCAGCTCGTCGAGCTCGATCGCTTCGCGGCTCTGGCGGCGGGAACGGCGCGCATACAGGATGAGGCCCAGCACGAGGGTGATGACGATTCCCGCGGTGATGATGGCGATGCGCACGATCTCGGCGAACCGATCGGCGGCGGCCTCCGCCTCCGCCGCAGCGAGGGCGGCAGCGGCATCCGCTGCCGCGCCACCGTTGAAACCGACGACCTCGACGGTGACGGCGTCGCCGCGCTGGGCGTCGATGCCGGCTGCGGAGGCCACGAGCGAGGTGATGTCGGCGACGTTGAGATTGCCGACGACGTCGGCGTTCACGGCCACGGACACCGTCTGCCGGTTGATCTCCCCTGCCGGGATGGTGCGGGTTTCGGTGACCTTGTTGACGGCGTTGTTCTTGGTGGTGTCCTCCGACGTGAAGGTGCCGTCTCCTTCGGCGGCGGCCGGAACGGCGATGTTGTCCGGGCCGAGAACCCCGGCGGCACCGCCGGCGCCGCCGGCTCCCGAGTACGACTCGGTCTTGACGGCCTCGTTGAGGGCGGGGGCGTCCTCGGGGGTGGTGAAGGATTCCTCGACCCGCTGGGCCGACTGGTAGCTCATGTCGGCGGCCACCACGACGGTGGCGTTTCCGGGCCCGACGACCTTGTCCAGCATGGCCTGCACGGCTCCGCGCACGCGGTCCTCATAGGCGCCGGCCTGCTGGTCGGCAGAACCGGTGGCACCCACTCCGACGGCCGACAGTACGACGCCGGCGGAGTCGATGACGGCCACATCGGTGGGGGCCATACCCTCGATCGAAGCGGAGGTCAGGTGCACGATGGCCTGCACCTGTTCGGTGTTGAGGGTGCTGCCGGTGGCCGTTTCCACGAAGACGGATGCCGTGGGGTCGCTCTGCTCCGACGCGAACACGGTCTCCTCGGGGATCGCCAGGCGTACCGAGGCGTTCTTGACGCCCTTCATGGCCTTGACAGTGTTGGCGATCTCGCCCTCGAGCGCCCGCTTGTAGGTGACCGACTGCTGGAACTCGCTGGAGGTGACGCCCATGCTGTCGAGCAGCCCGTAGCCGCTCGTGCTGGAGGACGGCAGGCCGGCCGCGGCGGCCTTGAGGCGCTCGTCGTAGACGTGCTCCTGCGGAACCAGGATGGTGCCGCCGCCGTCGCTGAGCTCGTAGGCGACGCCGTCGGTGCGGAGTTGCTCGACGATGGTGCTCGCGTCCGAACCGCTGAGGCCGGAGAACAGGGGCGTGAAGGCCGGTTTGGTGGCCCACATGCTGAGGGCGGCGATGCCCAGGGCGAGCACGGCGACCCCGATGATGGCGACTGTGCGCTGCGCGACGGAGAACGAGCTGATGCCGCGGCCGAGGCGTTCGAACGCCGACGTGATCGGACGGGGCATCAGGCCTGCATCCTCATGATCTCGTTGAACGCGTCGACACCCTTATTACGCACGGCGGCGACGAGTTCGAGGGTGACCTGCGCGCGGGTGGACGCCAGGGTGGCGGAGTGGATGTCGGTCAGGTTACCGGTGACGGCCTGCACCGCGAGAGTGTTGGACGTGGCCTGCAGCTGCTGCAGGTTGTCGACCGCACCGACGAGCGCGCTGCCGAAGCCCGAGCCGTCGGTGCCCTGCACGCCCGGTGCACCCTGCACGCCCTGCACGCCCTGCACGCCGGAGAGGTAGCCTGTTCCGCTCACGGCCTGGAGCGGGTTGATCGATCCGATCGTCATCAGGAGCGTCCAATCTGGAGTGCGGCTTCATAGGATGTCTTGGCCCGGTCGACGACGGCGGCGTTGGCCTGGTAGCCGCGCTGCGCCATGATCAGCGCACTCATCTGCTCGGCCAGGTCGATGTCCGGACGGCGCACATAGCCGGCTTCGTCGGCGAGAGGGTTGCTCGGGTCGAAGGTCAGGATCCCCTCGGCGTCGCCGAGAGCGGCGCCGGCGACGTAGGCGCCCGTGGTGCCCTGGCCGGCCTGGGCCACGATGTAGCGCGCCTGGAAGGCATCCCCGTCGGTGGCGGTGACCGTGTTGACGTTGGCGATGTTGTCCGCGACGGCGTCGAGCCACTTGCGGTGCAGGGTGAGGCCGGAGCCGGCGATCCCGATCGCGTCGAAGGTCATCAGCTGGTCCGCATCGCGGAGCGCAGTGAGGTGAACGGACCGTTGGCGGCCTGCGTCGCGAACTGGTACCGCAGCACGGTGTCGATGTTGGAGAGGGTCTCGGTGTCGAGATTCACGTTATTGCCGTCGAGGCGGGTGGGCTCGAGCGAGCTCGCCGTGGTGGCGACGGTGCTGCCGCTGCCGGCTTCGACCGATTTGGCCAGGGCCTCCTCGAACGCCACGCGCTTGGCCTGGTAGTTGGGGGTGTTGACGTTCGCGATGTTGTTCGCGATGGTGCGCTGGCGCAGCGCCAGGCCGTCCAGGGCACTGACAATGGCGGTGGCGGTCACGGATTGGAACACGGATACCCGATTCGTCGGCAAAACGAGGGCGGCCGATCCGTGGCCTGTGGTCGAGCAATCCCTGCTCGTTCCTAGCTATCGGCCGGTGGCCGCGCTGCGTTAGAAGTTTCTCGCGAAACTTTCTCCCGCACGCCCTGCCGCACGCCGCCGGCCCGAACCCCGCAACTGTCGCCGAATCGGACGAGTGTCGCCCGCGCACGGGCAACACTTGTCCGATCGGGGAACAGTTGGAACGTGGTTACGGTCGCGGGCGAGGGTCAGCCGGCCACGTCGAGGTAGACGGCCTGGTCGGTGTGCTGCGCCGAGATGATGGTGTGCACGGCGGCGAGGTGCAGACCGGCGGAGCGCCGGGCATCCTCGATCGTGGCGATCAGGGCGATCTGGCCGGCGATCAGGCTCCGGGCGCGCTTCTCCAGATCGGCAGGCAACTGGCCCAGGTGATCGGGGGCGCGCCACTGCACCCCGGTGGAGAACCGCTCCCCCGGTGCGGCCAGCACGGCGTCGCGGGCACCGGAGCCGAGGCTGGACTCGAGCTGGTCGAGAACCTCCAGCCACGCCCGGCGTGCGTTCGTCCCTTCGCCGATCTGCACCACCTGCCTAGGCAAGTCCGTACTCCCCGCCGGCACGCTGCATGGGCTGGGCCGGCAGCAGGCCGGCAGCTTCGTGCCAGGTCTGCCGCAGCGGCTCGAGCAGGGCGATCGCCTCGCGGGTGCGGGCGACATCCCGATGGATGTTGGCGCTCATCAACGCGTTCGAGGCGTAGGTGTACAGGGCGAACAGACCTTCGCCGCCCTCCCAGGCGTCCACGTTGAGCGAGGTCGACAGTTCGGCAACGATCGCCTGGGCGTGCAGCAGGTTCTCGGAGGCGACCGCCCAGTCCTCGATGTTCTGCGCGATCTCGGCGCGGCCGAGGTCGAGCAGCAGCCGGTCGTACAGCATCGTCAGCAGGCGCACCGGCGTGGCCGAGAGCACTGCTTCGCGGTTCAACTGTGCGCGTCGGGCCTGGGCCCCACCCATCATGCTCATCACTGCCATCATCATCCTGTGCTCGAGGTCGGGAGCCCGGCAACCTGGGCGCTCAGCCACGAGGACTGGGCTTTCAGGGCGGCGAGCTGGGTTTCCAGTGCGGTGTAGGTGCTCTGCAGGGTTGCCCGGCGGGTGGCCAGGCTGCGGTCCCAGTCGGCGATGCGGTCGCCGAGGTTGCGCACGGTGGACTGCTGCCCGGTGATCTTCTGGGTGAGCTGCCCGTCGTATTTGTCGGAGGCCGCAGTCGCGGCGGCGGCTACCCGGCTGGCGATCTCCGTCACGGCGGCCTTCACCGTGGATGGGTCTTTGGCCAGGGCGGCCGCGAACTTGGCCGCGTCGAACTCCATGGTGCCCGAGCGGGTGATGCTGATGCCGTACTCCGACGGGGAGCGCCCGTTAACGGGCATCGACGCCGCCGAGAGGATGCGCTGCCTGGTGTCGCGGATGGTGCTGTCGCCGGAGAAGATCCCGGCGGTCGTGCTGGTCACCCCGGAGGAGTTGGTGGTGGTGCTCACGGCCGAGCGATTCGTGATCACCGCGAAGATGCCGTTGAGCGAGGTGACAAGGTCCGAGGCTGTGGTGCTGATCCTGGCGTCGTCGCGGGCCACGGTCACGCTCACCGGGTCGACCGACACGGCCGAGACCGTGAGCGTCATACCGGGCAGGATGCCGGCGAACGTGTTGGTCGCGGAGCTGATCTTCTGCTCGGCCGCGGTTCCGGCCCAGAGCGTGACCTCGGCATCCTGGGCGGCATTGGTCGGGGTCATCGGCACGGTCGTACCGGAGATCGCGACGCCCGCGGCGGCACCGGGTGCGGTGGCCGTGAACTGCAGCCGGAAGCCGTCGGCGCCCACGGCGACCTTGGTGGCGGTGACGCCGGCGCCGGCTTTATTGACGGCGGAGACCATGTCGTCGAGCGAGGTCGAGGCCCCGGTGACTGTGGTGACGGTGCCGTCGGCCTTGGTGAAGGTGAGGTTGGTGTCGGGCCAGACCGTGACCGGGCCGGAGACCGTGACCTGGGTCTGGGCGAGCTTGCCGACGACGAGGTCGAGCTGGCCGGCGGCTGCGCCGGCCGAGGTGGCCACGGTGACGCCGGTGGAGCTGCTGGTGGCGGAGTAGACGTCGAGGGCGGCCGGTTTGGCGGCCTTCGTGGCCAAGTCGGCGAGGGTGGCGATTTGGGTGTTCAGCCCCTGGAGTGCCGAGATCATGGTCTGGGCCGACGAGACCTTGGCCTTGAGCTGGGTCTGCGGAACCGCCTCGACCTGCATCAGCGAGTTGATCAGGCTGGTGGTGTCGAGGCCGCTGACGAGGCCGTCGATCGCTGTGACCATGTCGTCACCTCCTTCTCGTGCCGGGTCGTGCTGGATACTGCTGGGTCAGGCTGGGTGTGGCTGGTGAAACGTGAATGGCTGGTGGCGCCCGAGGGATGAGGTCCAGTTCATCTCTCGCTCACCACCAGCCATAGTTCACCGCGCGGTTTCCCGAAAGGTTCAGCTCACCGGTTTAGCGGAGGAGCTGCAGCACGCCCTGGTTGGACTGGTTGGCCTGCGCGAGCATGGCGGTACCGGCCTGCGAGAGGATGCTGGAACGGGTGTACTTGACCATTTCCTCGGCCATGTCGGTGTCGCGGATACGCGAGCCGGCTGCCGACAGGTTCTCCTTGGAGACGGCCAGGTTCTTGATGACGGACTCGAACCGGTTCTGGTTGGCACCCAGCTCGGCGCGTGCAGTCGACACAGCACCGATTTGCGTATCGAGCGCGGCAATCGAGAGCAAGGCGTTGGCAGAAGTGTCAAACGTGAGGCCGGCCACGACAGCGTTCACGCCGGTGGTTGCCGTTGTCAAGTTCATGAACTTGACGTCGATCTGGTCTGCGGCCGCGTCGCTACCTGCGCCAACCTGGAAGGTCAGCGTGCCGGTTGTTCCACCAGTTCCATCAAGCAGGTTCGTTCCGTTGAAGTTGGTGGACTTGGCGATTCTCGTGAGTTCGTCGGACAGCGCGGTGACTTCAGTCTGGATCGCTCCGCGGGACTCGGCGTTGTTCGAGTCGTTACCGGCCTGAACGGCGAGGTCACGAACGCGCTGCAGGATCGACTGCACCTCGTTCAAGGAACCTTCTGCGGTCTGGATGACCGAGATGCCGTCCTGGGCGTTGCGGCTGGCGACCGTGAGGCCACCGACCTGCGACTTGAGGCCCTCGGAGATGGCCAGGCCGGCCGCGTCATCCGCTGCGCGGTTGATGCGGAGGCCGCTGGACAGCTTCTCCAGGGACTTGGACATGTCGTTCTGCGTGGCGGCCAGGTTGCGGTACGTGTTGTTGGCCGCGAGGTTGGTGTTGATCTGCATACCCATGATGAAATCCTCCGTGATTGGGTGGTGAGCGTCTGGCCATCCATGGCCTGACGTTGAGAGCTATCGGCCTCTGACGAGACCGCGTTAGCCGTTGACCGAAAAAACTTTGCGGGTTTCCGAACCGGCGGAATCGACGCCCTCGGAATCGGCGTACGCCGCCCCGCTCGCGGTGGCCAGGCCGAGCATGGCCTGGTCGGCGAGCCTGGCCAGGTAGGCGCTGCGGCGGGCCGGCGCGATGCGGGACTCGGGCACGTACTCCACCTCGGCGTCGTCGGCGTAGTGCGTGCCGAGACCGTCGCGAAGCAGACGGATGGCCTCCGCCCGCTGCTGAGACACCGCCGAGTGGGTGATCCCCAGCTCGGCAGCGATCTCCTTGACCGTGCGGTCGTCGAAGTACACCTGCTGCACGATCACGCGCATCTTCTCCGGCAGCGCCGCGATGGCGGCGTGCAGGTAGGCGAGGCGCTCGGCGGAGAGCAGCGAGTCGCCGGGAAGTTCGGCGTCGGAGACCAGGAACTCGGCGGTGGCGTCGTCGAGGGTCGACACGGTGCGCTCGGAGTCGGTGAGACCGGCGATGGCGGTCTCCCGGTCCACGCCGAGGGCGGCGGCGACCTCATCGACGGATGCCGCCCGGCCGAGGGCGCCGGCCAGCGTCTGCTGCACGGCGCGGGTCTCCTTGATGCGGCGGCGGGCCATCCGGGTGGCCCAGTCGTTGGAGCGCATCTCGTCGGCGAAAGCGCCGATGATGCGGCGGCGTGCGAACGCGCCGAAGGGCACGCCGAGGTCGGCGTTGAAGGCATCCGCGGAGGTGACCAGGGCGAGAGCTCCGGCCGAGGCCAGGTCGTCGCGGGAGAGATGGCGGGCCTTGGCCCAGGTCTCGGAGACGAGGTAGCCCACGAGCGGGAGATTCTCGATCACCAGCTGATTGCGTTCTGCCCGATTCACTGCGAACTCCCTGGGTGCTTGATACCTACGTTGTGCCGACAGTGAGGCGGGGGCCTCGACTCTCGGAATTGCCGGGTAAGCACGGGAACGCATGAACAGAAAACAGGGAGGTGTGACGGGGTTTCGGGGCCCCAGGCAAAAAACTTACTTATCTGCCTGAGTTAAAAATAGAGGCCCCTCCGGGAGCGGTCAGCGCCGGATCGCCCCCACAACGGGGCAAATGAACCCCCAGAACGGGGCAAACCCGCGATTTTCGTCGAACGACCGCGAATCTGCACCGATTTCTGTCCCCCTTTCAGTGGACACGCACAGGCCCGGCTGACAGGCTGAATCGATACGGCCCCTTACCGGGCGCGCTCACCGGTCGATAGTCATGCTGTGAACCGGTGGCGTGCGCGTTCCGCGCGAGAGGCCGCCGCACCAGACGAAGGGCAGGTGGAGGACACATGGGCGCCAATGAACTATCAGCGTTGCTGTGGCGCGAGCGAGAGCTTCTCGAACTGCTCGTCTTCAAACTCGACGAGGAACAGCTGCTCCTGACCAACGGCAAGACCCGCTGGCTGCAGCAGGGCACCCGCGAGGTGGAGCAGGTGCTCGGCCATGTGCGCGAGGCCGGCCTGGCCCGTTCGGTCGAGGTGGCCGCCGTCGCCCTCGGCTGGGGCACCACTGAAGACGCCACGCTGCGCGAACTCGTGGCCCACGCCCCCGCCGGCCCCTGGACCGAGATCATGGCGGCCCACCTCAAGGCCATGGGCGAACTCACCAGCCAGATCAAGGAGCTGCGCGACGCCAACGAGCAGCTGCTGCGTTCCGCCGCGCGTTCCAGCCAGGAGACCCTGGCCGACGTGCGCACGAACTCCCACACCTACGACGCCCACGGCACCGCCGACCTGCGCACGACCGGGTCCCGACTGTTCGACCAGACGGTGTAGCGCCCCCATGAGCACCTTCGGAGGACTCAACACCGCGTACACCGGCCTGGTTGCCGCCCGCCAGGGGCTCGAGGTCGTGGGCCAGAACATCGCCAACGCCAACACCGACGGCTACACGCGGCAGCGCGTGACGACATCCGCCGTGGATGCCGCGGCCCGGCTCGGCCTGATGAGCGCCGGCGTGCGCCCCGGCCAGGGTGTCTCCGTCGACGGGATCGCCCGCCTCGGCAGCGCCTCGCTGGACGCCCAGGTGCGCTCCAGCGCCGCCGTCGCCGGCTACTCCGCGGTGCGGGCCAACGCGCTGAGCGCGGTCGAGGTCTCGATGAACGAACCCGGCGAGAACGGGCTCTCCGCCCAACTGCAGGAGTTCTGGGCCGGCTGGCAGGGCGTGGCGAACTCCGCCGACGACTCCGCCCCGGCCGGGGTGCTGCTCGGCCAGGCCGGGCTCCTCACCGCGCAGATCCGCACGGGCTATCAGGCGGTCGCAGCCCAGTGGTCCGCCGAGCGCGGCAGCGCCGACACCATGGTCGCCGAGATCAACGGAGCCGCCGGGCAGGTGGCCGAGCTGAATGCGCGCATCCGTCAGACGGTCGCCGGCGGCGGCAACGCCAACGAGCTCATCGACCAGCGCAGCCTGCTCACCACGACCCTCGCGGCCCTCACCGGCGGCAGCGTCGTCGACCGTTCCGACGGAACCGTCGACGTGCTCATGGGCGGCAACGCCCTGGTCGCCGGGGATTCCGCCCGGGCCCTGGTGGCCCGCGGTCCGCGCACCCTCGACGGCCCGAACGGGCTCACCGACCCGGCCGCAACCTCCGGCGCGGTGCGCGTGGAGTGGGCCGACCGCGCCGGTGCGATCGGTATCGACGGCGGCGAGCTCGCCGGGTCGCTCTCCCTGCTGGCCCGAGCGGATGCCGGCGGCACCGGCGGCGCCCTCGCCGAAGCCGCGACGGCCTACAACACCTTCGCGACGAACCTGGCGGCGAAGGTCAACACGATCTACTCCGCCGGCGACAACTCCTCCCTTCCGGGCGCCTTCTTCGGCACGGCAGCCACCGGTCCGGCCGCGCTCGGCCTGTCCGTCATCCCGACGACCGCCGCCGAACTCACGACCGGGGTCAGCGCGAACGGAGCCCTCGACGGCTCCATCGCCGACCAGATCGCCCAGCTCGGCGCCGGCAAGGCCGTGGACGGCACCGGCAACCCGGTGCGGTCCCCCAGCACCGACTGGGCGAACTTCGTCACCTCGCTGGCCGTGAAGACCAAGAGCGAACTGCGCCAGGCATCCCTCGCCGATGTCACCGCGACCACCGCGGTGAACGCGCAGCTGGCGAACTCCTCGGTCGACCTCGACGAGGAGAACGTGAACCTGCTGATGTTCCAGCACGCCTACCAGGGTGCCGCCCGGGTACTCACGGCCGTGGACGAGATGCTCGACACCCTGATCAACCGCACCGGACTGGTCGGAAGGTAACCATGTTGAACCGAGTCACCACCCACACGCAGATGCGCACCGCGCAGGCCAACCTGCAGACCAACCTGGCCCGGATGGCCGAGCTGCAGGAGCGGGCCACGTCGCTGAAGGCCATCAACCGGCCCTCCGACGACCCGGCGCGCACGGCCGACTCCCTCACGGTGCGGGCCGAGCAGCGGGCGCTCACGCAGTACATCAGCAACGCCGACAACGCCGACGGCTGGCTGACCACGGCCGACACGGCCCTGTCCGCAGTCACCGACCTGCTCAACCAGGTGCGCGACGTGACCGTGCAGGGTGCCAACACGGGCACCCTCTCCCCCGCCGCGACGGAGGCCCTCGCGATTCGCCTCGACAGCCTCAAGGACAGCATGCTCGCCCAGGCGAACGCCCGTTTCCTCGGTCGCACCGTCTTCGCCGGCAACTCGGATGCCGGTGTCGCCTTCACCCCCGGCTTCACGTTCACCGGCACCCCGACCGCCAGCGTCGACCGCCGCATCGGCGCCGACACCACCGTGAAGGTCGACGCCGACGGTGCCGCCGTCTTCGGCCAGGGCGCCGCCTCGGTCTTCGCCCTGATCGACACCATCGCCGGGGACCTGCGCTCGGGAGCCCAGAACGTCGGCACCCACCTCGCCGCCCTAGACTTGCGAATGAAAACCGTGCTCACGGCGCAGACCGATGTCGGTGTGCGCCAGGCCCAGATCCAGAAAGCCGGGGACACTCTCGTGCAGCACAAAGGAAACCTCGAGGCCCAGCGGGCCGGAATCGAGGATGTGGACCTCGGCCAGGCCATCCTGGACCTGAAAATTCAGGAGGTCAGCTACCAGGCGGCCCTCTCGGTCACCGCCCGGGTGCTGCAGCCGACACTGATGGACTTCCTCCGATGACGGCCGCCGTGTCCACCGGTCCGGTTTCCGTCGCCCTGAGCTTCGTGTCCCCGCCGCCCGGTCTCGACCCGCTGACCGAGTTCGCGCTCACCGAGATTTCCGGCGCGGACGGCCTGTTCACCCTCGAGTCCGCCGACAACCAGCGCACCCGGATGTTCGTGCTCGACGCCTCCGTCTACCTGCCCGACTACTCCCCCGTGATCAGTGACGACCATGCGGCGGCCCTCGACCTGGCCGGTCCGGAGGACGCCCTGCTGCTCGTGGTGACGAACCCCGGCGAAGACGGCACCACCGTGAACCTGATGGCCCCGATCGTGGTCAACTCCGGCACCGGCCGTTGCGCCCAGATCATCCTCGACGGCCAGGACTGGCCGCTGCGTGCCGAGCTGGGTGCCCGCTCGGCCTGAGCCGGCTGTCGGCGGTCGACTCGGCCGATCAGAGGTCCGGGCGATGCTCACGCACCGCCCGGAACCGGCCCTGGCCGGCCGCATCCGTTGTCAGATCGTCTGCGAAATGCAGATGAAGTTTCCTTCGGTGTCGCGGAACCAGGCCGATTTCATGTCCTCGGCCGTGACCACCCCGTTCTCGGTCTTCATTCCCGGGATGTCGAACTCTTCGAACACGACCCCGCGTTCGCGGAGCCCGCTCATCTCGGCATCGAGGTCATCCGTGATCCAGCCCATCTGGGTGTTCTGGGCCGTGCCGGCGTTGCTGGTCTCGTAGATCTCGAAGACCGAACCCGACCCGACGTGGTAGACGAGGGTACCCTCGTGGATTTCGTCCGGGTCGAGGCCGAGCGCGTCATGGTAGAACGACTGGGCTCGCTTGAGGTCCGCCGCCGGTAACACAGTGTGCAGTTCCTTGAGCATTGTGAAACGCCTCCTTGTAGGCGCTGGTGGAGTGCAGATCTGGAAGCGGCCAGGGTCGAGGATCCCGCGCCCGACGGATGACGATCTGGACTGCTTCCGAGGCGGAGTGCCGACCGCAGGCGAAGCGGTGGGCGCGATTCGTGGCCGGAACTCCTCGGTGACTATTCGCTTTTTACACGTCGAATATACGCCTCACCACCTCGCGGCGCACCCTGTGGAAGCGGGCGCATGTTGTACCGTGCGCCGGCTTCCATAAGGTGCGCCGCGGCGCGTGGCGCGGGGCGCACGCCGCGGGGCGCACGGCACCGGAGGTCAGTGCGAGGCGTCGACGAATTTCAGACCGACGACGCAGCCCACCAGGCCGACGATGAGCAGCACCTTGATCAGAGAGGCCGGCTCCGCACCGAAGACCATGGCGTAGAGCACGGTAAGCGCCGCGCCGATCCCGACCCACACGGCATAGGCGGTGCCGGTCGAGATGTCCCGCATGGCGAAGGCGAGCCCGCCCATGCTGAGCACGAGCGCCACCGCGAAAACGACGGATGGCCACAGTCGCGTGAACCCTTCCGACTTGCCCAGGGCGGTGGCCCAGACGGCTTCCAGAACCCCGGACAGAATGAGAATGATCCACGACATGACTACGACTCCCGTGGCCAGTCTTGTCGCGTGCCGGGTACTGAACCGTCGTCCGGAGCCGCCTCTGGCGACTTGCCCCCACCGTAGCGGTCGATCCTGAGCAAGACCTCAGCAGCCCGACTCCAGGACCCCACCCCCCGCGAGAGCGCACAATCTGCCCCTTCGGCGCACGCCAAGGGGCAGATTGTGCGCTCTCGCGAGATAGCGGAACTCGCGGAACTCGCGGAACTCGCGGACGGGCCGCGGGAGGGAACCGCGTCGGCTACTCCGCGAGCAGGGCCGCCTCGAACGCCACCCAGGCGAGCATGGCGCATTTGACGCGAGCCGGGTAACGGGAGACACCGGCGAAGGCGGCGGCGTCGCCGAGAACCTCCTCGTCGGGTTCGATGGTGCCGCGGGAGCGCAGCATCTCGCGGTAGGTGTCCAGCAGTGCCCGCGCCGTGGCGACGCTCTCGCCCCGCACGGTGTCGTGCAGCACGGATGCCGAGGCCATGGAAATCGAGCATCCGTCGCCGGCCCAGGCGAACTCTTCGATCACGGCGTCGCCGGCCTCGTCACCGACCGCGTCACCGATCGCGTCACCGGCTGACTCTCCGACCGACTTGCCGGCGGCGCGCAGGCCGATACGCACGGTCACCTCGTCGCCGCAGGTCGTGTTCACCTGGTGCGACTCGGTCACCCGCAGGCCGGCAGCGGCCGGATCGACCCTGCCGGCCGCCTCCAGCGGCGGCAGACCCTCCGCCGGGGCGCCGTGGCGGGCCTTGGCGTGGTCCAGGATGATCTGCTGGTACAGCTGCTGCATGGCGGTCGAGGTCATGTCGTCACTCCGAAGAACGGGGCTACCTCGGCCAGGGTGGCGAGGAACCGGTCCACCTCGTCGGTGGTCGTGTAGAGGTAGGTGCTCGCGCGGGTCGACGCGGTCACGCCGAGGCGGCGGTGCAGCGGCTGGGCGCAGTGGTGTCCGATGCGCACCGCGATGCCGGCCTCGTCGAGGTACTGACCCACGTCATGGGCATGCACCCCGGCCAGGTCGAAGCTGGCCAGCCCGATGCGTTCCACTCCGGCGGGCGGCCCGAGCAGGCGCACACCGGGGATCTGGTCCAGCCCTTCCACGAGGCGCTGCCCCAGTTCGGCCTCGCGCGCGGCAATGCGCGCCATGCCGGTCTCGGTCAGGTAGTCGACGGCGGCGGCGAGGGCGATCGCCTGGGAGATGCGCTGGGTGCCGGCCTCGAACCGCTGCGGCGGGGCGAGGAACTCGGCGGTGTGCATGTCCACGGTGGTGATCATGGATCCGCCGGTGAGGAACGGGGGCATGTCGGCGAGCAGTTCGGCCTTGCCGAAGAGCACGCCGATTCCGGTGGGGCCGAGCATCTTGTGGCCCGAGAAGACGGCGAAGTCCACATCGAGGGCGGCCACGTCCACGGGCAGGTGCGGCACGGACTGGCAGGCGTCCAGCAGCACGAGGGCGCCCACCCCGCGGGCCAGGGCCACGAGTTCGGCGACCGGGTTGATCGTGCCCAGCACATTGGACGCGTGGGTGACCGCGAGCAGGCGGGTGCGGGCTCCGATGACACCCGCCGCCGCGGCCAGGTCGAGCGTGCCGTCGTCCTGCACCGGGATGAACCGCAGGGTCGCGCCGGTGCGCAGGGCGAGCTGCTGCCACGGGATCAGGTTGGCGTGGTGCTCCATCTCGGTGACGACGATCTCGTCCCCCGCGCCGAGCGCGAACCGCCGCGCGGCCGGGCCGCCGAGCCCCAGGGAGGCGTTGGAGAACGAATAGGCAACGAGGTTGATGCCCTCGGTCGCGTTCGAGGTCCAGACGATCTCGTCGGCCTCGGCTCCGATGAACGCGGCCACGGTGGCCCGCGCCGCCTCGAACGTCTCGGTGGCGCCGAAGGCGAGCGTGTGCGCCCCGCGGTGCACGGCCGAGTTGCGCTGCTCGTAGAACTCCTGCTCGGCCTCCATCACGCTGAGCGGGTTCTGCGAGGTGGCACCCGAGTCGAGGTAGTTGAGCGGATGCCCGTTCACCAGCTGATCCAGGATCGGGAAGTCGTTGCGGATGCGAGCGACTTCCTCGTCCGTCAGCGGGCGAGCGATCGCACGGGTGGACGATGAACCGGGAGACGTCATTGATCCAGCGTATTCCCTCCCCCGGGCGTTGCCCACCGGCCGCGTCACACACCGGCGCGCAGCCCGCAGTGCGGCAGGATGGAGCGCGTGAGTGCCGCAGCGAACCATCCGTCGAATCCGTCCCACCCCGGCGAACCGCACCGGGCGACCGAGACGACCGAGACGAGCCCGCCGACCGGGCCATCCGCTCCGAACGGGCCGCGTGCGCCCCGCACCGCGCAGGTCATCGTGGCCTCCACGCGAGCCGCGGCCGGCGTCTACCCCGACCGCACCGGGCCGGTCATCGACGCGTGGCTCGGCGAGCGCGGCTTCACCCTCGGCGAGCGCCGCGTGGTGCCCGACGGCGACCCGGTCGGCGCCGCCCTGCGGACGGCCCTCGACGCGGGCGTCGACCTGGTGATCACCACGGGCGGCACGGGCGTCAGCCCCCACGACCTCACCCCCGAGCAGACCCTCCCACACCTCGACCGGCTCCTTCCCGGGTTGATGGAGGAGTTCCGTCGCCGCGGCGCCGCCTCCACGCCCCTGGCCCTCATCTCCCGCGGCCACGCCGGCATCGCCCGCGAGCGCACCCTGGTGATCAACCTCCCCGGCTCCCCCAACGGCGTGAAGGATGGCCTGGGTCTCCTTGACGAGGTCGTCAACCACATCCTCGACCAGCTCCACGGCGTGGACCACTAGCTCCGCCCGAACCACTTCGACTTGCCGTGAGGATGCCGCGAGCGAGCGCGTCGACTCGCGGGGCGACCCCGGTACGCGGATAATTTGTGGTGCGACCTGCACCGGGCGGTCGAGTGAGGGAAACAATGGACCTCAACACCGTGCTCACGATCACCGCCGCCCGTCACCGGGACGACCTGGCACTGCTCGGCCCCCAGGTAGCCCCGCTCGCGGGCGGTTCCGACCTGTTCGGCGACCCGCAGACGCACCTCACCGGCCTGGTCGACCTGCAGACGCTCGGCTGGCCTGCCCTGACCCTGACCGAGACGCTGACCGAGACGCTGACCGAGAGCCTGACCGCGGATGCCGGCACGACCGCCGTCCCCGGCCTCTCGATCGCCGCCACCTGCACCATCGCCGAACTTTCCCGGCTGCCGGCCGCGCCCGGCTGGGCGGCGCATCCGCTGTTCTTCCAGTGCGCCACCGCCCTCTACGGCTCGTTCAAGATCTGGAACGTCGCCACCGTCGGCGGCAACCTCTGCGCGTCCCTGCCGGCCGGCCCGATGACCAGCCTGGCCGCCGCCCTCGACGCGGAGGTGCTGATCTGGCGCCGCGACGGCAGCGACGAACGGATGCCCGCGAGCGCCTTCGTCACCGGCAACACCACCAACGTGCTCGGCCCGGGCGATGTGCTGCGGTCGATCGAGGTTCCCGCGTCGTCGTTGGCGGCCCGCACGGCGTACCGCAAGATCTCCCTCTCCCCGCTGGGCCGCTCCGGCGCTGTGCTGATCGGCCGGCTCGACCGGGATCTCCGCTTCGTGCTCACCGTCACCGCCGGCACGGTTCGCCCGGTACAGCTGCGCTACGGTTCCGTGCCCGACGCGGGCACCCTGGCCCGGGACGTGGCCGGCATCGACTGCTGGTTCACGGATGCCCACGGCGCCGCCGACTGGCGCCGCGCCGTGAGCGGCGTGCTCGGCGAGGAGATCCGGACCGAACTCGAACCCACCGCACTCGACGCCACCGAACACCCGACCGGAGACCTCTGATGAGACTGCAGATCAACGGCGAACCGATCGACGCCTCCCCGGCCCCCGGGCAGTGCCTGCGTTCCTTCATCCGCGACCAGGAGCATTTCGAGGTCAAGAAGGGCTGCGACACCGGCGACTGCGGCGCCTGCTCCGTGTTGGTCGACGGCACCCCCGTGCACTCCTGCATCTACCCGGCGTTCCGGGCCGAGGGCACGCAGGTCACCACGGTGGCCGGGATCGGCCTCCCCGGCGACCTGGCCCCTATTCAGCAGCGATTCGTCGACGCCGCGGGATTCCAGTGCGGGTTCTGCACCGCCGGCATGATCGTGACCGCCTCCACCCTGACCGAGACCGACCTGGACGACCTCCCCCGCCTGCTCAAGGGCAACCTGTGCCGTTGCACGGGCTACCGTTCCATCGCGGACGCCATCCGGGGCACGCACACCCCGCAGGACGGCTCGGCCGGCTCCGACGCCTGCCGCACGGGCATGGGGCCGGTCGTCACGACGTCGCCCAGGACATCACCCAGGACAGCGCCGCGAACGACCCCGCGCCCGGGCACGGTCGGCACCTCCCTGGCGGCCCCGGCGAGCGAACGCGTGGTGAGCGGGCAGGAGCCGTACACCCTCGACGTCGAGGTGCCGGGCCTCCTGCACCTCAGTGTGCTGCAGAGCACGCAGGCGCACGCGCGCATCCGTTCCATGAAGACCGACTTGGCCGCCGCCCTGCCCGGGGTGCACAGCGTGCTCACCCACGCCGACTCCCCCGCCACGCTGTACTCCACCGCCCGACACGAGGACCGCCTCGACGACCCCGACGACACCCTCGTGTTCGATTCGGTCGTGCGCTTCCGTGGTCAGCGGGTCGCGGCCGTCGTCGCCGACACCCTCGCCATCGCCGAGGCCGCCTGCCGGCTGATCGAGATCGACTACGAACCGCTGCCCGCCGTCTTCGACCCGCACGACGCCCTCCGGCCCGGCGCTCCCCTCGTGCACGGCGACAAGGATGCGGCCGCGAGCCGGCTGGCCGACCCGTCCCGCAACCTGGTGGCCGAGCTGCACGGTGAATACGGCGATGTCGCGGCCGGGCTGGCCGAGGCAACCCACGTCGTGACCGGCAGCTGGCAGACCCAGCGGGTGGCGCACACCCACCTGGAGACGCACGCCACCATCGGCTGGCTGGAGCCCGGCACCAAGAATGGCGCAGAGAATGGCACCGACAATGGCGCAGAAACCGGAGAGCGGCTCATCCTGCGCACCAGCTCTCAGGTGCCCTTCCTGGTGCACCGGGAGATCTGCCGCCTGTTCGACCTCGACCCGGCCAGGCTGCGCGTGTTCACGGCGCGGGTCGGCGGCGGCTTCGGCGGCAAGCAGGAGATCCTGACCGAGGATGTCGTCGCCCTCGCCGTGCTGAAGACCGGGCGCCCTGTGCAGTACGAGTTCAGCCGCTCCGACGAGTTCACCCTCTCCCCCGCCCGGCACCCCATGCAGATCCAGGTCACCCTCGGCGCCGACGACGCCGGACGCCTCACCGCGCTGAAGCTCGGCGTGCTCGCCGATACCGGCGCCTACGGCAACCACGCACCCGGGGTGATGTTCCACGGCAGCTCCGAGTCGGTCAGCCTGTACCGGGTGCCCAACAAGCGGGTGGATGCCCAGAGCGTCTACACGAACAACCTCCCGTCGGGCGCCTTCCGCGGCTATGGTCTCGGCCAGGTCATCTTCGGCATCGAATCCGCGCTCGACGAGCTCGCCCGCACGGTCGGGCAGAACCCGTTCGACCTGCGCCGGCTCAACTCGGTCGGGCCGACCGACCCGCTCGTGGTCACCCACGAGGAGGGCCCGGACCTGATCTTCGGCAGCTACGGCCTCGACCAGTGCCTCGACCTCGCCCAGGCTGCCCTGGCCCGCGGCAACGACGCCCCCGTGCCGCCGGGCGCGCACTGGACGGTGGGCGAGGGCATGGCCACCGCCATGATCGCCACCACCCCGCCGCGCGGGCACTACGCTCAGGCCTCCGTCACCCTGGACACCGCGACCCTGCACACCGCGGCCCTGCACACCGCGGCCCTGCACAATGCCGATGCGCGCTACACCGTGCGCGTCGGCACGGCCGAGTTCGGCAACGGCACCACCACCGTGCACGCGCAGTTGGCCGCCACGGCCCTGAACACGACCCCCGACCGGATCACGATCCTGCAATCCGACACGGATGCGATCGGCTACGACACCGGCGCGTTCGGCTCCGCGGGCGTCGTCATCGCCGGCAAGGCCGTGCTCGCGGCGGCCAACGACCTCGCCGACACGCTGCGGCAGGCCGCCACGGAGAGGCACGGGGAGATCCCCGCCGGCTCCTGGACGCTGGAACCCGACGGTCTCCGCAGCGCGGAGACGTTCGTGACGCTGGCGGAGCTGGCCGAGGCATCCGTTCTGCGCGGTGTCGGCGCGGAAGACGGCGCCCGCCGCTCGGTGGCGTTCAACGTGCACGCCTTCCGGGTGGCCGTGAACACGCAGACCGGCGAGGTGCGCATCCTGCAATCGATCCAGGCCGCGGATGCCGGGGTCGTGATGAACCCGGAGCAGTGCCGCGGGCAGATCGAGGGTGGGGTCGCTCAGGCGATCGGCACCGCGCTCTACGAGGAGGTCATCCTCGACGGCGCGGGCACCGTGACCACGAGTGTGCTGCGCAACTACCACATCCCTCTTCTGGCCGACCTGCCCGTGACCGAGGTGTATTTCGCCCAGACGAGCGATGTGCTCGGCCCGTTCGGGGCGAAGTCGATGAGCGAGTCACCCTACAACCCGGTGGCGCCGGCGCTGGCTAACGCGGTGCGCGACGCCATCGGCATCCGTCCCACCGAGCTGCCCATGTCCCGCGACCGGATCTGGCGGCTGCTGCACCCCGCTGGGCAGAGTTCAAGCCCGGCGGCACCGACGAAGGAACCTGACCAGTCGTGACACCGTCCAGCCGGGTCTACCGCGGCCACATCTTCCACATTGCCGGCTCCCCCACCGTGGCGACCGCCCACCGGCACCTCGTGTCCCTTCCCGATGGCGCCCTCGTCACCACCGCGGCCGGCCAGATCGCCTGGGTCGGGTCGTTCGCCGACCTCCCGGCCATCTACCCGGGCCTGCCGGTCGTCGACAACCGGGGCGGGTTCATCCTGCCTGGCTTCGTCGACACGCACGTGCACTTCCCGCAGACCTATTCCACGGACGCCTACGGCGGCGGCCAGCTGCTCGAGTGGCTGGACAACTGCGTCTTCCCGGCCGAGTCCCGGTTGCACGACCCCGAATTCGGTGAGCGGATCGCCCGGGACTTCACCCGCCGCCGGGTTGCCGCGGGCACGACCAGCGCCCTGGTCTTCGGTTCGGCGTTCCCGCACGCGCAGGACGCCCTGTTCGAGGAGTCGCAGCGGGCCGGGCTGCGCCTGGTCAGCGGGCGCGGCATCCAGACCGTCGGTTCGGAGCCGTCGCATCCACTGCTCACCACTGAGGCCCGGGCTCTGGAGCTGGTGGCAGCCGAGATCGACCGCTGGCACGCGGTGGACACCGGCGACCCCGCGACCGCGCTGCTCCAGGTGGCCGTGGTGCCGCGGTTCAGCCTGTCGGTCACCCCGACGACCCTGGCGGGTCTCGGCGAGCTCTATGACGACGTGCGCGACCGGGGGGTCTACTTCCACAGTCATCTGAACGAGAACAACCGGCCCGGCACGGGCGAGATCGACGCCGTGAAATCGGTCTACCAGGTCGACACTTACCTCGACACCTACGACGGGCGCTTCCTGCCGGGGTCGACCCGGGGCGGGTCGAGCCTGCTGGGGCGGCGCAGCATCCTCGCCCACGCCGTGCACTGCGAGGACAGCGAGCTGGCCCGCCTGGCCGAGACGGGAACGAGTGTGGCGCACTGCCCCACCTCGCAGCAGTTCCTGGGGTCGGGCACCATGCCGTGGCTGCGAACGACGTCGTCCGGCGTGAACGTGGCGATCGGGTCGGATGTCGGCGCGGGCGACGAGTGGCTCATCTCCCGGGTGCTCAACGACTGCTTCAAGGTGCACCTCTCCGAGCCCGGAGACGCCGGCCTCTCGCTGGACCCGGCCGCCCTGCTGTTCACCGGCACCCTGGCCGGGGCGCGCGCCCTCGACATGGAGGCCCGGTTCGGCAACTTCGACGTAGGCAAGGATGCCGACTTCCTGCTGATCGAGCCGGACCGCTGGGAGCCCCTAGCCACCGTTCTCGAGCGCGGCATCCGGGCCGATGACGAGGAGATGGCGACCGACCAGACCCTCTTCGCGCTGCTGTTGGCCCTCCGTCAGCCCGCGATCTCCGCCGTGTTCGTGCGCGGCCGCCGGGTGCTCGCCCCCGCCGGCGGTTGAGCCCGCCGAACCCGGCGGTTGAGCCCGTCGAAACCGGTGGTTGAGCTTGTCGAAACCCGGTGGTTGAGCCCGCCGAAACCGGTGGTTGAGCCCGCCGAAACCGGCGGTTGAGCTTGTCGAAACCCGGCGGTTGAGCCCGCCGAAACCGGTGGTTGAGCCCGCCGAAACCCGGCGCGCCATCGCCTGAACCCGCGCCGCGGCATCCGTGCCCGTCGCTAACTGCGGAGTTTTTCGCGACACGCCGTGTCCGTCGTCAGTAATCCCGGTGTGTCCCGAAAATCTCCTCGGTAGCGTGAGGCTCGACCACCGTCAACGTGTCCAACCCGGGGGTCGGTCGCCCGGGTTGGCCACCGGCGACCCACACCGCCCTACGATGGCAGGCATGCACACCTCTTCCGCGCCGATCGCCGGCCTGGTGCTCGCGGCCGGTGCCGGATCCCGTTACGGCATGCCCAAGGCACTCGCTCGCGACGACGACGGCACCCCCTGGCTGGTGCGCACGATCGGTACCCTCACGGATGCCGGATGCACCCCCGTGATCGTCGTGCTCGGCGCCCAGGCCGCTGAAGCTCGAGCCCTGCTCGACGACTTCGGCCTCACCCCGTCGGTCGTCATCGCCCTCGCCGAAGACTGGACCGAAGGGCTCTCGGCCTCCCTGCGTGCGGGCCTCCGCCAGGCCACTGCACTCCCCACCACCGGACTGCCGCCGGCTCCCATCGCTGTGGCGATTGTTCCCGTCGATGTGCCGGGCCTGCGCACGAGCACTGTCGCGCGACTGATCGGCAGTGTGTCCGGCGCGGCAGGTTCCGGCGCGACGGGTTCCGACACGTCATCCGTCGGCCCGCACACGCTGCGGCAGGCGAGCTTCCATGCACGTCCGGGACACCCGGTGGTGATCGGGCGAGAACACTGGGCCGCGCTCATCGACTCCGCCGCCGGCGATACCGGCGCACGTCCCTACCTGCAAGCCCATGACACCCGGCTGGTCGACTGCACCGACCTTGAAACCGGGCTCGACGTCGACACCCGCGACTGACCGAGGAGCAAGCCCGAGCCTGCGCCGTCGCGACCGGCATCCGTGGAATCATGGACCAACGTGCCCGGCACCCGGGTAAGCACCACCACCTGCCCCCACGCAGCACCACATCGCAGTCGTGCCCTCCGTTAGGACCCCCGTGCTCGAGTTCCTCCGCCGCCATCCCGCGAACCTGCACCTGGGCCTGATGCTGGCCCTCACCTTCTCTACGGGCGTGGCGGATGCCGTGGGCTACCTCGGCCTGGACAAGGTCTTCACCGGCAACATGACCGGCAACGTCGTCATCCTCGGCATGGCCATCGCCGGCGCCCCCGGACTCCCCGTGGTCGGCCCCCTGCTGGCTCTGTTCACCTTCATGCTCGGTGCCGCCGTCGGCGGACGCGTGCTGCGCCCGGTCGCCATCGGCTGGACCACGCACGCCACCGTTCTGTTCGGCGCCCAGGGCCTGATCATGCTGGCGCTGGCGCTCGTGCTCTTCGCGGGAGGCGGCGTGCCGCCCGCACCGTTCGACCTCGCGATCACCGGTTCGCTGGCGGCCGTGATGGGGCTGCAGGCATCCGTGGCCCGCCATATCGGAGTGAAGGATGTCACGACGGTCGTCGTGACCTCGACCATCACGGGCTTCGCCGCGGATTCCCGGCTCGGCGGCGGCAAGGGCCAGCCCTGGTTTCGCAGACTGGCCGCGATTGTGCTCATCTCGGTGGGAGCCGGTGTGGGGGCGCTGCTGCTGACGCAGGGCGTGGCCTGGGGTGTGGCCCTCTCGGCAGTGATCACCCTCTGCGTGACCGCCATCGGCCACGCGGCGGGGCGACCGCACCACGCGCCCTGACCCGGCGCCCGGCACCCGGCACACGGTTGGAATTGTGCCGACTCCATGTGAGGCTTGATCCGTGCCCAAGACTGACGAACGACTCGATCTGCGGGACGCCGTGTCCCTGGATCGCCCCTGGATCACCATCGTCTGGGACGACCCGGTGAATCTGATGTCCTACGTCTCCTACGTGTTCCGCAGCTACTTCGGTGTCTCCGCCGAGCAGGCCGAGCGGCTGATGCTGCAGGTGCACAACAACGGCAAGGCTGTCGTCGCCACCGGCAACCGGGAAGCGATGGAACGCCACGTCGAGGCCATGCACGGCTACGGGCTGTGGGCCACCCTCGCCAAGGCCGACTCGTGATGCAGTTCGAGCGCGCGGGCGCGGGCAGCGAAGGTGCGGGCAGCGAAGGTGCGGGCAGCGAAAGCGCCGGCACCGTGAGCGCACAGTTCGAACATGTGGAGATCGGTCTGCTGCGCCTGGCCGCGAGCCAGCTGATCGACCTGCTCGAAGCCGCGGAGACGCACGCGCTCGGCACCTCCGACGACCCGGCCCTGCGCCGGCTGCTGCCGGACGCCTACACGGATGACCCGGCGGCCGCCGCGGAATTCCGTCGGTTCACGGCCGACGACCTGCTCGAGCGCAAGGTGCGAAACGCACGGTGCGTGCTCGCCAGCCTCGGCGAGGAACCGCTCGACGAGATCGCCGACGAGCCCGGAGACGCGGAGCTGCGCGCGGCCGCGGCCGCCGAGCAGCCGGTGACCATCGCGCTCGACCCCGACGACGTGCAATCCTGGCTGCGCACGCTCACCGACCTGCGCCTCACGCTCGCCGAGCGGCTCGAGATCGGGCCCGACGGTGTGCCGCGGCTCAGCGACGACGAGGCGCCGTTCCTGCACGACGTCTACGACTGGTTCGGCATGGTGCAGGAATCACTCGTCTACGCCATCGACGTCTGACCACCCCGCCTGCCGAAACCGGCGCCCTACAACTCGACCGGCACCGCCAGAAGGGCCGCGTAGGCCCGCTTCGGCCCGGCGCCGCCCTGCAGCGATGCACCCAGCCGGTCCAGGCTCTGCCGGGCATCGCCGCCGAGGGCGAGCAGCGCGGCCATGGCCACGCGCAGTTCGGCGGCCGTGGCGGTGTTCGGCGCGAGGGACAGCCCGAAACCGGCCGTTTCGACCGCGGCTGCTCCGGCGAACTGGTCAGTGGAGAAGGGCAGCAGCAGCAGCGGCACCCCGTGGGTCATCGCCTCGGTGACACTGTTGTTGCCACCGTGCGAGACGGCCAGGACGGACCTCTCCAGCACGGTCACCTGCGGCAGGAACGCGCGCACCAGCCAGGAGTCGGGGATCGTGCCGAGCTCGGCCGGGTCGGTGGCCCCGGTGGCGATGGCGACCCGCACGTCGAGTCCGCGCAGGGCCTCGGCGACCCGGGCCAGCACGTCCCCGCGCACCGACAGGAAGCTGCCGAAGCTGACATAGACGATGGGCAGGTCACTGCCGTCGGCCAGCCAACGGTCGACGTCGGCGTCGGCGGCCTCGTCGCGCACCGCCGAGCCGAGGAAGGCGTGCGGGGGAAGCAGCTCGCCGCGCGCCGCGTCGTGAAGTTCCGCCGGGTAATTGAGCAGCAGGATGTCCCCGCACTCCATGAACGCGTCCGCGCTCGGCGTGGCGGTCGGGTCCAGAACCTGCAGGGCGGCGTTCCACTGGCCGGTGAAGGAGTCGCGCACGTTCTCGCAGATCCCCATCAGGGCGACCAGGTCGTCTCCGGCGGGCGCGAACGCATCCGGCCAGTCGGGCGGGTAGCCGTAGACCTCCAGGCCCACCGGAAGGGCCGACGGGTGACCGAGCACCACATCGGCGTGACGGATGCCGGCACTGATCAGCGCCAGCCGCGCACTGAACGCGAGATGGTCGACGATCACGTGGTCGGGTTGCACGTCGGCCACGATCTGCTGCACCGCGCGGGCCACCTCCACCGGGTTCCAGAGCAGGTCATTGCTGCGGGCCTCGGCCTGGAACGTGAGGGTCTCGACCATGCCCAGCCGGGTGGCGTCGAAGAACCCGCGGAGGGCGTCGTCCTCTCCCGTCGGCTGGTCCTCGGCCCGGATCGTGCCGGGGTTGGACCCGCGGCCCAGCTGCAGGTTGACCCGTTCGAATCCGAAGGCGGCGACGATGTCGGCGGTGGCGGGGCCGCTGGCCACGACGACGCGTTCCCCCGCTTCCAGCCAGGCGGTGCCGAGCGTCGCGAGCGGGAACAGGTGCGACGCATAGTCGGGGCTGATGATCAACAGGGTCATCAGACGCTCACCATCCACGCGCTGGTCTCGTTCGCGCTGGCGACGTCGCGGTAGACCCGGGTCAGGGTGTTCGCCATGGCCTGGATGGTGAAGGATCGCGCCACCATCTCCCCCGCCCGCTCGGCGTAGTCCGGGCCGAGCGGCCCGGAGGCCAGATCCAGAGCGGCGCTGATCCCCCCGGCCAGGGCTGCCCGGTTGCCGGTGTCGACGAGGAAGCCCGTCACTCCGTGCTCCACATAGGTGGCCGGTCCCCCGGAGTTCGGTGCGACGACCGTGAGCCCGGTCGCCATGGCCTCGAGCAGGGCGATCCCGAATTCCTCTTTCATGCTCGCGCAGACATACGCGCCGCTCGGGGCCGCCAGACCGGGCCGACCGTACCGGGCCGCCGCGAGCCAGTGGGCGACGGTGTCGTTGGTGCGGTGCCCGGCGAGCAGCAGCCCCTCGTTCGCGGCGTCGTCGAGTTTGACGGCCTGCGCCATCTGGTCGAGTTGGCTCTTTTCGTCGAGGGAGGGGCTCAGCAGGTCCCCACCGAGGATGAGCAGATTGCAGCGGGCGCGCAGGCCGGCATCCGCTGCCCAGGCCTGAGTGAGCGCCGCCATGCCTTTCACCCGGTGCAGCCGTCCCACCGTGACGGCGAGCGGCAGTCCGCGCCGGCTCGGCGGGAGCGTGGCGAGCAGGGCGTCGAGTTCGGCCAGCGCCACGGCGCCGGTCGGGCTGATCTCTGCTGCAGGCTCGGTCGGCTCGGCGCCGGACGTCGCGCGCGCATCCGCCAGGGCCCGCTCGATCACGGCCAGGTCGATGCCCTCCGCGATCACGGAGTGGCGTTCCGGGTGCTGCTCGATGTCGATGCCCACGAGATCGCGCATGTCGCGCTGCAGGTCGGGGCGTGGGAAGAGCACGGTGTGCGCGGCATCCGCGGCCAGCCGTTGCACCAGCCGGGCCCGGAACCAGAAGTGCTCGGTCTCGTCGACCGTGCCGAAGTTCTCCCGGGTGAGCGCCCTCGAGGTGTCCAGGGAGTGGATGACGCTGTGCGGGTCGGGAGCCACCGTGAACACGATCGGAATGTCGAGCTCGCGGGCCACCGTGGAGGCGGCGAGAGTGCCGATGTCGGCCATGCGCAGGTGGATCGCGTCGACCGTTCCCGCGGCACGCAGAATGCGACGGATGCCGCGCTGCGTCGCAATGCGCCTCGGCCACGCGTCGACCGACGCCACCGGATCGCCGAGGAAGGGCACGGTCGCGAAGGCATGCCCCGCGAGGGTGGACCCGACCTCGGGCAGGCAGGTCAGCGCCCCGGCGAAGCTGCCCCGGGAGAGGGTCAGCACGCGCTCCACGCTGCCGCTGGCGCTCGCGCTCGCGCCGCTGCCGGCGACGAGCGCGTCGCCCAGCCGCACCAGCAGTGTGGCGATGCCGCCGTTGTCGCCGGCCCCGACCTGGCTGAGTTCGCGGTCGATGTCGGCGTGCAGGAAGAGCTGGGCCACCGTGAGTCCCTGGCTCCACGGCGGGCGCGGATAGGTAGGCACGGTCAGGTCGATCAGGGCCAGACGGGCCACGTCGGCGAGCACGCCGGCCTCCTGTGCCAGATCGCTCACGATCCGGATGCTGGCGTCGTTCGGCCCGAGATCGCCGAGGGCCGCGATCGCGGCCGCGCGAACCTCGACCGCCTCGGCCTCGTCGACGGCGACGCGGCGCAGCAGCCGCTCGGGGATGCGGCCGGGGATGATCCCCATCGTCTCCACCAGTCGGGCGCGGGCGCCGCACTCGTGCACGCCGATCAGGGCACCCTCGATGGCCAGCGCCACATGATCGGGCACCGACGAGCTCCACTGCTCGAGGGTGCGCTGGGCGATCATCCCGGAGAAGCCTCCGTCGACGACCATGCTCAGAAGCCCGGAGAGCGCCTCGAACCGGGGCAGTCGGGCGCCGAAGGCCCAGGCCGCGTGCTCCCTGATGAAGAGTGAGCCGTGGGTGAGCAGCGACACGAGCACGTCGTCCGCGGACTCGTCGAACACCTGCCCCAGCGAGTGGATGGCGGCGATCGCAGTCAGCTGGTCACCCGGGTCGGTCGCCGCCTGGGCAAGCAGGCGCACGGCGCGCACGCCGCCGTCGCGGCTCGCCGCGATCGTCAGGTCGTCGGCGCAACGGATGCCGTCCAGAATCGATCGGGTCTGCCGCATCGTGTCCAGCGTCGTGTGAGTTCCCACGGTGCCCTCTCTGTAGTGAATCAAGCAGTTGTCCATCGTGAAGTCTTCTGCGTCGAGCACGGCATCGTGCCCTCTCATCCAACGCCATATCCCTGACCAACAGCGAAGTATCCGGCTGGGAATCCACCGGGCATCCACCGGGCATCCGCCGGCGTCCACTCGGAACATACACTCGCCCCGTGTCGGCAGGCCCGGCCAAAGGGAGCAGGATGGGGGTATGACACGACGCGCTCCGATCAAGGACATCAACGAAGACAATCTGGTCGTCACGAAGCCGAAGAAGTCCGCGGCCGGTGTGGAGGCCGTTCTGGTGGCTCTCGATCGCGGGTTCGCGCAGGCCGGCGTCGCCCGCACCGCGAAGGCGCTGCTGCGCCTCAACCAGCGCGACGGCACCGACTGCCCCGGATGCGCGTGGCCGGAGTCGCAGGGGCACCGCAAGGCGGCCGAGTTCTGTGAGAACGGCGCCAAGGCCGTCGCCGAGGAGAGCACCAAGCGCACCGTGACCCCGGCGTTCTGGGCCGAGCACTCGATCGAGGAGCTGGCCACCAAGACCGAGTACTGGCTCGGCAACCAGGGACGCATCACGCATCCGGTGGTCATCCGTCCCGGCGACACGCACTATTCCCAGATCTCCTGGAACGACGCCTTCGAGCTGATCGGTGAGCAGATCCGCGCGACCGTTCCCGACCGCACGGTGTTCTACACCTCGGGCCGCACCGCCAACGAGTCGGCCTTCCTGTACCAGCTGTTCGCCCGCTCGATCGGCACGAACAACCTGCCCGACTGCTCGAACATGTGCCACGAGTCCTCGGGCTCGGCCATGAACGCCACCATCGGCATCGGCAAGGGCACCGTCTCGCTCGAAGACATCCACCAGGCCGAGCTGATCCTGGTCGTCGGCCAGAACCCGGGCACCAACCACCCGCGGATGCTGTCCGCCCTCAAGGAATGCAAGGACAACGGCGGCCGGGTCGTCGCCGTCAACCCGCTGCCTGAGGCCGGGCTGTTCAATTTCAAGGACCCGCAGTCGGTGTCCGGCGTGCTCGGCGACGGCACCGCCCTCGCCGACGAGTACCTGCAGATCAAGGTCGGCGGCGACCTTGCCCTGTTCCAGGCCCTCGGTCACCTGCTGCTCGAGGAGGAGGAGCGCGTTCCCGGCTCCGTCGTCGACGCGGAGTTCGTCGAGAAGAACACCCAGGGACTCGACGAGTACCGCGCCGCCCGCAAGACCATCGACTGGGCCGAGACCGAGAAGGCCACCGGGCTCACTCCGCTGGAGATCTCCACCGTCGCCCGGATGATGGTCGACTCCAAGGCCACCATCATCTGCTGGGCGCTCGGCCTCACGCAGCAGCCGCACTCGGTGAACACGCTCAAGGAGATCATCAACCTGCTCCTGCTGCAGGGCAACTTTGGCAAGCCCGGCGCGGGCGCCTGCCCGGTGCGCGGCCACTCCAACGTGCAGGGCGACCGCACCATGGGCGTCTGGGAGAAGCCCAAGGAGCCGATGCTCGCCGCCCTCGACAAGGAATTCGGAATCGAGTCCCCCCGCAAGCACGGCCTCGACTCGGTGGACACCGTCGAGGCGTTCGAGAACGACGACGTCGACGTGTTCGTCTCGATGGGCGGCAATTTCGCCCTCGCCTGCTCCGACACCGTGGCACTCGAGGCCGCCATGCAGCGCGTCGGCCTGACCGTGCACGTGTCGACCAAGCCCAACCGCTCCCATGTGATGCACGGCAAGATCTCGCTGATCCTGCCCACACTCGGGCGCACCGACACCGACGACAAGCACCCGGGCGGCCGCCAGGTGCTCTCGGTCGAGGACTCCATGTCGGTCGTGCGCACCACGCAGGGGCGTCTGGACCCGGTCTCCGAGCACCTGCTCGCCGAGCCCGTCATCGTCGCCCGGATGGCCGCCGCCACTCTCGGCGACGACCACGTGATCGACTGGAAGGCCATGGCCGACGACTACGACGTCATCCGTGACCGGATCTCGCGCGTGCTGCCGGGCTTCACCGATTTCAACACGCGCCTGAAGACGAAGAACGGTTTCGTGCTGCCCAACCCGCCCCGGGACACCCGCAGCTTCGCCACCGACATCGGCCGGGCCCGGTTCACGGTCAGCCCGCTCGAATACCTCACCCCGCCGGCCGGCCACCTGATTCTGCAGACCATGCGCAGCCACGACCAGTACAACACCACGTTCTACGGGCTGGACGACCGCTACCGCGGCATCTCCGGCGGCCGCCGGGTCATCCTGATCCACCAGGACGACGCCACCGAGCTGGGCTTCGCGGACCGCGACATGGTCGACGTGATCAGCACCTTCCAGGGTGAAGAGCGTCGCGCCGACGAGTTCCGCCTGGTGGTCTACCCCACCCCGCGGGGCTGCGCGGCCGCGTACTTCCCCGAGGCGAACGCGCTGATGCACCGTGAGCTCGTGGCACGGGAGTCGAACACTCCCGGCTACAAGGCCATGGCGGTGCGATTCATCCCGCACGAGACCGTGAATCCAGCACCGCTGACGTGAGCCGGGGTGTGAAACCGGGCGCCGCGTTGCGGCGCGTCACGCGCTGGTGGCCGCTACTCAGTGGCCTGGTCGCCGTGGTGCTCGCGGTCGGTCTGGGGGCGATCATCGCCAGGAACGGCCAGCCGTTCGCCCTCGACACGCGGTGGCTGACACTGGTGTCCGGAAACCGGGCACCGGTGTGGGATTCCCTCGCCCTGGTGATGAACAGCCTGGGCGGCGGTCTCGTCGCCTCCGTCGTCGTGCCCGGTCTGCTCATCGGCCTGCTCCTGTTCCTGAAGCGCCCCTGGGCCGCGGGGTACGCCCTCTTGGTGATCGTCCTGTCCGGGGCCGCCGTGCGCCTGCTCAAGTGGCTGTTCGGCCGGGCACGCCCACAGGACCTCGAAGACCTCCTGGTCAGTGTTGACTTCGGGTCGTTCCCCTCCGGCCATGTCGCCAATGCGGCGGTGCTGGCGATGGTTCTGGCGGTGCTCTTCCCGTTCTGGTGGGTGTGGCTGGCGGGGGCCCTCTACACGGTCACCATGATGCTCAGCCGCACCTATCTGGGCGCGCACTGGCTGACCGACACGATTGGGGCGGCACTACTGGTGATCGGCATCGCGGTGGCGGTCTGGGCTCCCCTGGCCGCGAGACTCGCGGCGGAACGCCGACGGAGCCGCGCGGCGCATCCGTGGCGCACGTTCCACGACCGGTACGTCGTGGAGACGCGGGAGCTGGATGCCGGTTCCCGCCGCCGGTTTCGAGTCATCGCGATCGCCTGCGTTGGATCCGGTGCCGTCGTCTTCACGCTCATGCTGGTCAGTGTGCTCAGCGATAGCGGTGTGACCGCGATCGACCTTCCCGTGCTGGAGTGGCTGCTGGAGTCCCGTTCCCCCGTTCTGACGACCGTGATGATCGTGCTGGCGGTCGTGTTCGGGCCGATCGCTCTGCCCGTGATCGTGCTGGCGGTCTGCGTCGGCTGGGGCTTCGGCGCCCGGCACGCCTGGCGTCCGCTGCTCCTCGCCGGCGCCATGGCCACCGGCGTGGTTCTGGCCCAGCTGATCGGGCGCACGGTCGGCCGTGAGCGGCCGCCGATCGACCTGATGCTCCACGGCACGGACCTCACGTTCTCCTTCCCGTCCGGCCACGTGCTGGGCGCGTCCGATTTCCTGCTGGTGACCGCCTACCTCGTGCTCTCGCGCCGTCTCAGCGCGCGCGACACCGCCGTCGGCCTCATTCTGGCCGTGGTCGGCATCGTGCTGGCCGCCATCAGCCGCCTGTACCTCGGCTACCACTTCGCCACGGATGCCCTGGCCTCCGTTTCGATCTCCCTGGTGGTCGTGGGTAGCGTGATCGCGGTCGACACCTGGCACGCCGGACGGGTGGTCGAGCCCCAGGCACGCGTCAGCCCGTGACGCCGGCCAGGCTCGGTTCGCTCGGTTCGCCGCTCTCGATGCGCTCGGCCCCGGCGTAAACCACCATGGAGTCGCCGCGCAGGAAACCGACCAGCGTCATGCCTACCTCGTCCGCGAACTCGGCAGCCAGCGACGACGGCGCCGACACGGCGGCCAGCACCGGGATCCCGGCCATCAGTGCCTTCTGCGCCAGCTCGAAGCTCGCCCGGCTGGACACCATCAGCACCGTGCCGGCCAGCGGCAGCAGGTCTTCCTTCACCGCCCAGCCGATCACCTTGTCCACCGCGTTGTGCCGGCCGACGTCTTCGCGCAGCACCAGCATCCGCCCGGTGGCGCCGTCGAAGAGGGCGGCCGCGTGGATGCCGCCGGTCTTCTCGAACACGGCCTGGGCGTCGCGCAGGGTGTCGGGGAAGGTCGACAGGAGCGCCGCATCAACCCGCACCGGGTCGTCCACGACCGGGAACGCCGATTTGGTGCGCACGGCGTCGATGCTCGCCTTACCGCAGAGGCCGCAGGAACTCGTCGTCAGGAACGACCGTTCCAGGCTCGGGTCGGGCGGCGTGACGCCGGGGGCAAGCGACACGTCGAGCACGTTGTAGGTGTTCAGCCCCTCGACGGTCGCGCCCGCACAGTACCGGGCCGCGAAGAAGTGCTCGCCCCGGGTGATCACGCCCTCGGACACCAGGAACCCGGCGGCCAGGTCGTAATCGTTGCCGGGCGTGCGCATCGTGACGGCGAGAGAACGCCCGTTCACGCGGATTTCGAGGGGCTCTTCCACTGCCAGAACGTCTTCCCGGGTGGTGGGCGCCCTGCCCACCGTCATCCGCACGACCTTGCGTCGCGCCGTGATCCTGCTCATCTCGATTCACCCACCGATGTACGACATCTCGATTTTCTTCTTCCCGGATGCCCGCAGCTTGCCGGTCTCAATGCTGCGCAGTTCGGAGTACCGGTCCGTGCGCTCGCTCCAGATCCGGGCCATCACGGCGGACAGCTGCTCGTCGGTGCAGCCGCCGCGCATCAGGGCGCGCAGGTCGTGCCCCTCGGTCGCGAACAGGCAGGTGAACAGCTTGCCGTCGGTGGACACCCTGGCCCGCGAACAGGAGTGGCAGAACGACTGGGTGACGCTGGAGATGACGCCGATCTCCCCGTCGCCGTCGCGGTACCGCCACCGGCGGCTGGTCTCGCCATTGTAGTTGGGGGCCACCTCGTCGAGAGGCAGTTCGGCGTTGATGCGCGCCACGACCTCGCTCGAGGGCACGACGTCCGCCATCTCCCAGCCGTTGCTCGATCCCACGTCCATGTACTCGATGAACCGGAGGATGTACGGCGTGCCCTTGAAGTGACGCGCCATGGCCACCACGTCCTGATCGTTCTGCCCGCGCTTGAGCACCATGTTGATCTTGATCGGGCCGAGCCCCACCGAGTGGGCCACGTCGAGGCTGTTCAGCACCTTCGAGACCGGGAACTTCACGTCATTCATGGCCTGGAACGTGGCGTCGTCGAGCGAGTCCAGCGACACCGTGACGCGCTTCAGCCCCGCGTCTTTCAGAGCCTGCGCCTTCAGTGCCAGCACCGAACCGTTGGTGGTCATCGCGATGTCGATCGGACGGCCGTCCGGGGTGCGGAGTGCGGCCAGCATCGCCACGAGTTCTTCGATCCCCTTGCGCAGCAGCGGCTCACCGCCGGTGAGGCGGATCTTCTCCACCCCGTGCGCCACGCTGATCCGCGCCAGCCGGGCGATCTCCTCGAACGAGAGCAGCTCATCACGCTCCATGAACGCGAAGTCCTTGCCGAACACCTCTTTGGGCATGCAGTAGACGCAGCGGAAGTTGCAGCGGTCGGTGACCGAGATGCGCAGATCGTGCAGCGGGCGTTGGAACTGATCAATCATCTCTCCACACTAACCGCCGCCCCGCGCGGCAAAAGTCCCGGGGACGGTGACAAATGCCGAGGCCCCTGGGAGAACAGCACACCCGGCCGGGGCGAACCGCCGGCCGGGTGTGCTGTTACTGGTCGAATTCGGCTACTTGACGTACTTGTTCGGGTTCAACACGTACTTGACCGACTTGCCCGCGTCGAACTCCGCGTACCCGCGCGGGGCATCCTCGAGGCTGATCGCCTGGGCGTTGACGGCCTTGGCGATCTGCACCTTGTCGTGCAGGATCGCCATCATCAGCCCCCGGTTGTACTTCATCACCGGGCACTGACCGGTGGTGAAGGAGAGGGACTTGGCCCAGCCGAGTCCCAGCCGGATGGACAGCGAGCCGACCTTCGCCGCCTCGTCGACCCCGCCCGGGTCACCGGTGACGTAGAGCCCCGGGATACCCAGTCCTCCACCGGCGGCCGTGACCGTCATCAGCGAGTTCAGCACCGTGGCCGGGCGCTCCTGACCGGCGTCCTTGCCGTGGCCGCGGGCTTCGAAGCCGACCGCATCCACGCCGCAGTCGACGGTGGGCTCACCGAGGATCTGCTCGATCTGGTCCTGCGGTTCGCCGTTTCGCAGGTCGATGGTCTCGCAGCCGAAGCTGCGGGCCTGCGCCAGCCGCTCCTCGTTCAGGTCGGCCACGATGACGACGGCCGCCCCGAGCAACTGAGCGGATGCCGCCGCAGCCAAACCCACCGGGCCGGCTCCGGCGACGTAGACGGTCGATCCGACGCCGACGCCGGCACTGTACGCTCCGTGGAAGCCGGTCGGGAAGATGTCGGAGAGCATGGTCAGATCCATGATCTTCTCCAGCGCCTGGTCCCGGTCCGGGAACTTCAGGAGGTTCCAGTCCGCATACGGCACCAGCACGTACTCCGCCTGGCCGCCCACCCAGCCACCCATGTCGACGTAGCCGTAGGCACTGCCCGGGCGGTCGGGGTTGACGTTGAGACAGATCCCGGTCTTGCGCTCCTTACAGTTGCGGCACCGGCCGCAGGAGATGTTGAACGGCACCGAGACGATGTCGCCGACCTTGATGAATTCGACGTCGGGCCCGCATTCGACCACCTCGCCGGTGATCTCGTGGCCCAGCACCAGGTCCGACGGTGCGGTCGTGCGCCCCCGGACCATGTGCTGGTCCGAGCCGCAGATATTGGTCGTCACGGTTCTGAGGATGACCCCGTGCGGCACCTTGCGGCCCACGTTCGCCGGGTTCACACCCGGCCCGTCCTTCAGCTCGAACGTCGGGTAGTCGATGTCGATGACCTCGACGACGCCCGGGCTCTTGTAGGCAACTGCCCTGTTCCCTGTCATGAAAGTACCTTCCTAGTTCCTGATTGCGTTCCTCAAAGCGCGGCCGATCCGGCCGCGCGAGACTGCATGGATTTCTCTAGTTGGTTCCTTGGTGCGTTCCTACTGGACTACATTCCGGCTGGGAATTCAAGGGGCACTCCGGGATGGGTACCCGCCGGACCCCACCAGCGCCTAGCGTGGTAACCATGGCCATTCCCCCTCTCGTCGAGCCCATCGACCGCCTCAGCGGCGCCGAATCCATTCGCACCGCACGCCAGCGCCGCCTGCCCCAGCTCAACGAGCTCGGCCAACGCCGCCTCGCCAATGCCCGGGTGCTCGTGCTCGGCGCCGGCGGCCTGGGCTCGCCGGCCCTGGTCTACCTGGCCGCGGCCGGCGTCGGAACGATCGGCATCGTCGACAGCGACGACGTGGAGCCGAGCAACCTGCAGCGACAGATCGTGCACGGCCAGGCGGATGTCGGCCGGCCCAAGGTGGTCAGCGCCGCCGAGACGATCGCCGGGATCGCGCCCGAAGCCGTTGTCGTGCAGCACGCGGAACGCCTCGATGCGGGCAACGCCGCCGCGATCCTCGGCGGGTACGACGTCATCATCGACGGCACGGACAACTTCCCCACCCGGTTCCTGGTCAACGACACCTGCGCGACCCTCGGCCTGCCGCTGGTGTGGGCATCCGTTCTGCGCTTCGACGCGCAGCTGTCGGTGTTCTGGGCCGACCCGCCCGCCGGAAGCGGAGTGACGGGGGTGCACCTGCGCGACCTGTTCCCGACCCCGCCCGCCGAGGGCGAGGTGCCCAACTGCGCCGAGGCCGGCGTGCTCGGTGCGCTCTGCGGTCAGGTGGGCTCGCTGATGGCCACCGAGGCGATCAAGCTGATCGCCGGGATCGGCACCCCGCTGATCGGGCGCATCCTCGTGATCGACGCCCTCTCGGGCCGGTTCACCGAGGTTCCCCTGATCGGCACCGGCGTGGCCGCCACCGACCCGAACCCGGCCGCGACGCTCGCCGCGGCGCAGACACACGCGCAGGCACAGGCGTGGCCGTCGCTCACCCCGGTGCAGCTTGTCACGCGCCTCACCGCCCGCGCCGCGGGCACCGACCCGTTCGTGGTCGTCGACGTGCGCGAGCCCGACGAGCATGCCGAGAGTGCGATCCCGGATGCCGTGCTGTTGCCTCTGGGCGAGCTCCTCACCGAGGCCGGAACGGCGACCCTGCCGCGTGATCTGCCGCTGGTCCTGCACTGCCACGTGGGCCCGCGGGCCGAACGCGCCGCGGCGGCCCTCACCGCCGCCGGGTTCACCGACCTCACCCTGCTCGACGGCGGCATGATCGCCTGGGACGCCGCCGTAGCCGACGGCACCGCTCCCGGAGTGGGCCGTAAATGGCACGGTGACGCCGTCACCAGCGAATCGACGACCACAGCGAGGACGTGACCATGACGGGGACGACGCACCAGCAGGAGCACCGGCACGAATCCGAGCCCGGGACGGCCGCTGACGCCTGCGCCCCACCCGTCTCGGCCCGCAGCGTCGCCGACCAGCTCGCCTTCGTGCTGGCCGCGGTCGCCCCGCTGCCGCCCGTGCTGGTGTCGCTCGACGCGGCCCTCGGCCTCGTTCTCGCCGACGACGTGCGGAGCGCCACGGACACTCCCCCCTTCGACAACTCGGCCATGGACGGCTACGCCGTGATGCGCGCCGACCTGCTCGAGGCTGCTCCGGATCATCCGGTCACGCTGACGGTGGTCGCCGACCTGGCGGCCGGAACCAGCCAGAATCCGCACCTGGAGACCGGTCAGGTCGCCCGGATCATGACGGGCGCGCCGCTGCCCGACGGGGCGGACGCCGTGGTGCCGATCGAGGACACCGATCAGGGCACCGTCACGGTCACCATCCTCCGGGCACCGGCTCCGGCAGCGCACATCCGTCGTTCCGGCGAAGACGCCCACGCCGGCGACACCGTGCTCGCCCGCGGCTGCGTGCTCTGGCCGACCCGGGTGGCCGCCGCTGCCAGCGCCGGCACGTCGAGGCTGCTGGCGCATCCGGCCCCCCGCGTGGCCGTCATCTCCACCGGCAGCGAGCTCGTCACCCCCGGTGAGCCCACCCGGCGCGGCCAGATCCCCGACTCCAACTCGTATCTCCTCGCCGCGGCCGTCGCCGCCGCCGGCGGGGTGCCGATCCGGCTCGGCGCCGTTCCCGACGATGAGAGCACGCTCCGCAGCCTGCTGGCCGGCCTGGCCGGCACCGTCGACGCCATCGTGCTCTCCGGCGGGGTGAGCGTCGGAGCCTACGACGTGGTCAAGGCCGTGCTCGCCCCGCTCGGCACCGTACGGTTCGGCCCCGTGAAGATGCAACCGGGCAAGCCCCAGGGCTTCGGCCGGTGGCCGGCCGCCCCGGCCACCGCCGACGGTGCTCCGGCAGTCGACGGGCCACTCATCTTCGCCCTTCCCGGCAACCCGGTCAGTGCCTTCGTCTCGTTCGAGGTCTTCGTGCGGCCGGCCCTGCGCCGGCTCGGCGGCCACACCGACCTGTTCCGCACCACCATCTCCGCGACCACCGCGGAGAGCTGGAACTCCCCGCTCGGACGCGCCCAGTACATGCCGGTGACCCTCGAGGGCGAGGGCACCCGGAGCGTGGTGCGCCGCGCCGCGGCGGGCGGCTCGGGATCGCATCTCGTCGCGGGCCTCGGCCAGGCGGTCGGGTTGGCCATCGTGCCGGAGAACGTGACCCGGATTGCCGAGGGCGACCGGGTCACTGTCATGCTGTTGTCATGACCGCTCCCGACCCGACCGCACACCCCTTCACGCACCTCGATTCCGCCGGCCAGGCTCGCATGGTCGACGTGACCGAGAAGCAGCCCACCGTGCGCAGCGCCACGGCGGCCGGCTTCGTGGCCTGCGGCCCGAAGGTCATCGCCGCGCTCCGCGACGGCAGCACCCCCAAGGGCGATGTGCTGGCCGTGGCCCGGATCGCCGGCATCCAGGGTGCCAAGAAGTGCGCCGACCTGCTCCCCCTCGCGCATGTGATCGGGGTGCACGGCGCCGCCGTCGACCTCGTCATCGAGGACACCGGCGTGCGCGTCACGGCCACCGTGCGCACCGCCGACCGCACGGGCGTCGAGATGGAGGCACTGACTGCGGTGTCGGTGGCCGCCCTCGCCGTCGTCGACATGGTGAAGGGTCTCGACAAGTCCGTCATGATCGAGAACGTGCGCCTGATCACCAAGACGGGCGGCAAGTCCGGCGACTGGCACCGCCCGAACGCGTAGCCGTGGTCGTGGCCACCGAACTGATCGACCCGATCGAGCCGATCGACCCGATCGACCTGATCGACCTGATCGTGCTGGCCGGCGGCCGCGCCCGGAGGCTCGACGGCGCGGTCAAACCCGCGGTCGAGGTGGCCGGCCGCACCCTGCTGTCCCGCGTGCTGGACGCCCGGAGCCTCGCCCGGCACGTCGTCGTGGTCGGGCCGGAGGAGGCCCGGGCGGCCGTCCCGGCCGGCCACCGGGCCGAGCCGACCTGGACCCTCGAGGACCCGCCGTTCGGCGGCCCGGTCGCCGGGATCGTAGCGGGGCTCGCCGCGCTCGAGCGCGTCTCTGCCTCCGACGCCCCGGCCGGCTGGGTGCTGGTACTGGCCTGCGACCTTCCCTGGGCAGCGGATGCCGCCCGTCTGCTGGTGCCGGCGGCGACCGACCCGGCGCTGCCGGCATCCGTTGACGGCCTGCACCTGATCGATACGGGGGGCCGCGCGCAGTGGCTCGCGGGGATCTATCGGCAGGCACCCCTCGGCGCGGCCGCCCGACGACTCGGGGCCGACGCTCACGGCGCCAGCATGCGCGCGCTGCTCGCCCCGCTCGAGCTGCGCGGCGTCACCGACGAAGGCGGCACCGGCGCCGACGTGGACACATGGCAGGATGTGGAGAGGAGTTCCGCACTGCTGACCAGCACCCCACCGCGGAGCATCCCCCCGAGGAGTGATACCGAATGAGCACCTCAACCCCGCTTCCCCCCGAGGCTCTCGACGAGTGGCTTGCCGCCCTCGCCGCCGCACTCGGCCTCGATCCGGCCGACGTGCCCGTGGGCACCCTGCTCGACGTGGCTCGCGACGTGGCCCACAACGTGGCCCGGCCCGCCGCCCCGCTGAGCACGTTTCTGGTCGGGCTGGCCGCGGCCCGCAACGGCGGCACGGCCGCCGACATCGAGGCTGCCAGCGCACTGGCCACCCAGCTCGCGCTCAGCTGGCCGCCCGACCAGCCGGTGGAGGTCCGCTGATGGCGACCATCCGTTTCTTCGCCGCGGCCGCCGAGGCCGCCGCCGCCGACGCGGCCGCGATCGACGCGACCAGCGTCGGCGACCTGCGCGCCCAGCTCACCGGCCTCTACGGCGCCGAGTTCGAGCGCATCCTCGGCCGGTGCTCCCTGCTCGTGAACGGCACGCGGGCGACGGATGACACGGTAACCCTCTCCGGCGGCGACACCGTCGACGTGCTGCCGCCCTTCGCCGGCGGCTGATCCTTACCGGCTGAGCCCGGCGGTTCGGGTTCGAATCCAGCCGATTCATTTGTCACGGCGTTCGCGCGTTGTCGCAATCCGGCCGCACCGCGAGGGTGGAAGCTACGCGGGCCGTGTGCCCGGCAGCCCACCCAGGCCAAGGAAACACAATGTCAGTCGACACGACACCGCAGTTCGCCTCGAAGCTCAAGCCGGATCTGTCCAACTGGGATCCGGAGAACGACGAGACCTGGGATCCGAAGCTCGCCTGGCGCACCCTGTGGATCACCACCTTCAGCCTGACGCTCAGCTTCGCCGCCTGGTACCTCGTCAGTGCGATCGCGCCGCGCCTGAACGACATCGGCTATTCCCTCGAGCCCAGCCAGCTGTACTGGCTCGTCGCCCTCCCCGGCCTCGCGGGTGGGCTGCTGCGCCTGGTCTTCATGTTCCTGCCGCCGATCATGGGCACCCGATCGCTCGTCGCCATGTCGTCGGCCCTCCTCGTGATCCCCATGCTCGGCTGGACCCTCGCCGCCCGGGACACGTCCACGCCCTACTGGGTGCTCCTCGCCCTGGCTTTCGCGGCCGGCATCGGCGGCGGCACATTCTCCGGTTTCATGGCCTCGACCAGCTACTTCTTTCCCAAGCGCCTCGCCGGAACGGCCCTGGGCCTGCAGGCTGGCCTCGGCAACTTCGGCATCGGCCTGATGCAGCTGATCCTGCCCTGGGTGGTCGGATTCGGTCTGCTCGGCACCGCCGCCCTCACCCCGCAGAGCAGCGCCGAGGGTGACCTCGTCTGGCTGCACAACGGCGGTCTGGTGCTCATCCCCTGGGCCCTGCTGGCCGTGGTCCTGGCCGTCGTCTACCTGCGCCGGGTTCCCATCACGGCGAATTTCCGCCAGCAGATGGACATCTTCCGGGTCAAGCACACCTGGATCATGACGGCCATCTACCTGATGAGCTTCGGCGCCTACAGCGGCCTGGCCGCGCAGATGGGCCTGATCATCCTCAACGTCTACGGCGACTTCCCGGATGCCCCGAACCCGCTGGCCTTCGCCTTCATCGGCCCCGTCCTCGGCGCCCTGGTGCGAGCGGCGAGCGGCCCGTTCTGCGACAAGTGGGGCGGTGCGATCTTCACCTTCATCGGCGGGCTCGGCATGGTGGCAGGCACGACCCTCACCGCGTTCTTCCTCACCCCGACCAGCGTGGATGAGTTCTGGGGCTTCCTCACCGGGATGCTGATCATCTTCTTCTTCGCCGGGCTGGCCAACGCCGGCACGTTCAAGCAGATGCCGATGATCTTCCCGAAGCGCCAGGCCGGCGGCGCCATCGCCTGGACATCCGCGATCGCCGCCTTCGGACCGTTCGTGGTGGGAATCTCGCTCACCGTCATCAGCCCGACCGCGTTCTTCGCCGGCTGCGCCGTGTTCTGCGTCTTCTGCACCTGGCTCGCCTGGTTCTACTACGCCCGCAAGGATGCACCCTTCCCCAGCTAGTTGTACGATCCCGGCATGGACAAGCTGCACTTCACGACCCGGATCGACGCTCCGGTGCACACGGTCTGGACCACCATGCTGGACCAGTCGACCTACCGGGAATGGACCCGGCTGTTCCACGACGGTTCCCACTTCGTCGGCAGCTGGAACCCGGGGCAGGTGATTCGTTTCCTCGCCCCGGGCGACGACGGCACCCTCAGCGGGCTGGTGGCGAGGGTCGTCGACCTCCGGCCGGACGAGTTCATCTCTCTGGAATACCTGGGCGAAGTCTCCGGGGGCATCAACGACACCACGAGCGCACACGCGCAGCGATTCGCGGGCGCCCACGAGGATTACTCCTTCAGGGAGTCCGACGGGGTGACGACCCTGGTGGTGGAGGTCGACACCGACGAAGAGTTCACGGCCATGTTCGCCGCGCAATGGCCTCGTGCCCTCGCCCGGCTCACCGAACTCGCCGAGGAACGCGCCTCGACCGCCGACTAGAGCTTTCTCCGTCAGCCTCGTCGACGTACTCTGGGTCGAAAAGCCGGAGGTCGTCATGCGTGCACTCGTGGTCTACGAATCCCAATGGGGCAACACGGAGAAGGTCGCCCAGGCGATCGCCGCGGAACTCGGCACCACGATGGAGGTGGAGATCGTCGATTCCGACGCCGCACCGGCATCCGTCGACGGCTTCGATCTCGTGCTGGTGGGCGGTCCGACACATGCCTTCTCGATGACGCGGCCGGGTACCCGGGAGGATGCCGTGCGCCAGCACGACGCACCCCGGATACCGACCCACGGCATCCGGGAATGGCTGAACGAGCTCGCCCCGGCACCGGGCGTCAAGGCCGCGACCTTCGACACCCGCACGAACGCGCCGCGCCTGCCGGGCTCGGCGGCGCGGGCGGCGAAGCAGGAGCTGAAGAGCCTCGGCTTCGAGATCGTGACCAGGCAGAGGAGCTTCCACGTGCACGGCTACGGCGGCCCGCTGGTGGACGGCGAACTCGAACGGGCGGCCGAGTGGGCCCGCGAGGTCGCCACCGGTCTGGGCACCGGCAGCTCCGTGACCGACTGAGCTCAGCGCGGCCCGGTGCTCGTCTTAGTCCTCGTCTCCGCCGTCCGTGGGCGCCGGCACTCCCCCGACCTCGGACCAGACGGAGGCAGCCCCGCTGTGTCCGATCCGGACGGCCTGCACGGTCGTGCCGGTGGCGGCGACCAGCGCGGCCACGGCCAGCACGATGGCAACCCATTTCGGGGCGCGGGCAACGGATGAGCGGCCGACGATCTCCCGGTAATTCCACCAGAGCAGCACGGCGGCGACAACGACCAGTCCGGCCACCCAGGGCAGCAGCCCCTCGGCCATCTCGGTGTGGGTCTCGACGAGGGCGGTCTCGGCGACCCGCTCTTCGAGCGCCTCTCCGGATTCGGTGGCCAGCGGCACGAGCACGACGGCGGCCAGGGCGAGGAGCAGCGGCAGGAATTTGGCCCACTTTCGGAACCGGGGCCAGAGGGCGGCGACGACGACGACGAGGGCTGCGGTGGGAACGACGACCTCGGTCGCGTGCACCACGAGCGGGTGCACGGGCAGGCCTGCAATGGTGTCGAGTAACGCTTCGAACATGGGACTCCCTGCGAGGGTATACCGGGCAGACACGGAGGTGAGCCTGCATATTTGCAATGCTAGGCACCGTTACCGCACCCCGCCACGAAGTGCAGCCTTCCCTCATCGGCTCGTTTAAACGCCCTCGACCGCCTGCAGGCGGCCGGAACGCACCGCCTCGGCGAACCGGGCATAGTCCCGGTCGTTCTGGTCGGCGTAGCGCTCGGAGAAGTCGGTGACCGACGTGTCGAACTTGTCGCTCTTGCCGAGGTACGCCGCGATCGCGATCGGGTCGCCCGAGCGGGCGTGCGCCCGGGCGAGCGTCCAGCCGCAGGCGTGGGCGTAGAGCGACAGCCCGGCCGGTTTCATCGACTCGACCTCGGCAGACCCCTTCATGTCGCGCAGTTGCCGCCAGTACATGAAGCGGTTCTCCTGCACGCCCTTCGTCCAGCCCAGGTAGATGTCGCTGGCGGCCTGCATCAGCCGTTGGCCCTGTACGACCCGCTCCCCCGGTTGCTTGTAACGACTCTTCGGCAGGTGGTCTTCCAGAACGGATGCCGTGGCCTCCTTGATCTGCAGGAAGAGCGGGTCCTGTTGATCTCGCCCCTGGAGCAGGGCGATGAAGGAGCGGGTGCCGACACTGCCGACACCCACCACCTTGCGGGCCACGTCGACCAGCTGGAACTGCTCGAGCAGATGACGGCGGTCGTCCGGAAGGGTGGCCCGGTAGGCGCGCAACTGGTCGAGGATAGCGCGCCGGGTCTCCTCGGCTGACATCCCGAACGCGTCGAGGAGTTCTCGGGCGGGGATCACGATCGGCGGCTGACTCACGATCCGGTACTGCCCGTCGTCGAACTCGGCGAGTTTGGAGAGAGCCTGCAGGCTGTCCCTGGTGCGGGCCTTCGCCGAGTTGCGCTTCATCGTCTTCTCGATGGTCCGGTTCAGTTTCCGCTGCTTGCCGGTCCCGGTGCCCACAGACTGCTGGAGGGCCTTCGTCAGGTCCTCCTGGGACAACCTTGCGTACCAGATGTCCATGGTGCGCATCTGGGCGAACGAGGCCATGGTCTCCCGATACGCGCGGACCGCCGCGAGGGTCACATCCCGTGCGTCCGACGCGCTGAACCCGTTGTTCCGGGACGCGATCGTGAAACTGGCGGTCATCCGCAGCACGTCGTACTCGAACGGACCGGGGAGCGTCTCATCGAAGTCGTTGAGGTCGAAGAGGAGCAGCCGCTCGGGTGACGCGAATATGCCGAAATTCGACAGGTGGGCGTCACCGCAGAGCTGGGTGATCAGGCCCGCCCGCGGGGTGTCCTTCAGGTCGGTCGCCATCACCTTGGCCGATCCCCGATAGAAGGTGAAGGGTGAGACCAGCATCCGGCCGTGGCGCACCGGCACCAGGTCCTGCTCCCGGGTGATGTTCTGGGCCTCCAGCACGGTGACCGGGTCGGGGCGGTCGGCGGCGGGGACCCAGCCTCGGTGGCTGGTGAGGGGCGTGTGTTCGCGCGCGCCCTTGCCGCGCGCCTTCCGCTCCGCGACGCTGAGGTGCTGGACCTTGGGTGCGGTCATGATCGGCGACCTTTCTGCTGCGGGGCAAGCGAGGAGTGAGGACGCCTCCACGATTGCCCGGCCGCGCGCCGGAGTCAACGTCTCCGGGCCGGGCTTCTACCGGCGGCTGCCCTCCTTGTCACGGGTGCCGCGCGGCAACTCGCTCTTCTCCCAGCCCCGGCGTGCCTTCACGGCGCCGGTGCCGCGGTGGCCGTCGCGCGAGCGGTAGACGATGTAGGGCCGCACGAAGTAGCCGAGCGGCGCCGAGAAGACGTGCACCAGGCGGGTGAACGGCCACAGCAGGAACAGGCTGGTCGCACAGAGCACGTGCAGCTGGAAGAAGAACGGCACGTCGCTCATCAGCGCCGGGTCCGGCTGGAAGCCGTAGAGGCTGCGGATCCACGGTGAGATCGACCCGCGGTAGTCGTAACCGGCCCCAAGCACCTGGTAGAGCACGGTCGCGGTCGTGCCGAACGCGATCGTGCCGGTGAGGAACAGGTACATGACCTTGTCCATCACGGTTGTGACCAGTTTGACCCGGGCGACCAGGCGGCGACGGACCAGCAGGATGACCAGGCCGGCGATGGTCAGCACCGCGGCGATGCTACCCAGCCAGGTGGCCCCGAGGTGGTAGATGTGCTCGGTGACGCCGAAGAATTCGAGCCACGGCTTGGGGATGAAGAGTCCGACGATGTGCCCGCCGAAGACCATCAGGATGCCGTAGTGGAACAGGGGCGAGCCCCAGCGGAGCCACTTGTTCTCGTAGGTCTGGCTCGACCGGGACGTCCAGCCGAACTGGTCGAACCGGTAGCGCAGCAGGTGGCCGACGATGAAGACCCCGGCGGCGGCGTAGGGGAACGCCACCCAGAGCAGAATGTCGAGCGGATTCATACTCGTACGTCCTCTGTGTTCGCGCCGGAGGGCGAGAACGGTTTGAGATTGCCGAGGAAGGTCATGCCGACCGTCTCGGTCGGCGGACCTTCGTTCACCAGGTTGAGGTAGCGCTGACGCGTTTCCTCGTCGATCTTCGGCAGCGACAGGGAGACCGCCTCGACGACATGGGAGTAGGGACTCGGCACGGCCTCGAGTGCCGTGCGGAGCACCTCGATCCCGTCCCGGTGTGCGGCGAGCAGCTCCTGGGCGATGGGTGAGTCACTCAACGCGGAGAATTCGAGCACCATCGGCAGGTAGTCGGGCAGTTCATCGGCCGCGACCTCCCAGCCGGCAGCGCGGTAGGCCTCGACGAAGCGCACCAGCGCCATGCCGCGACGGCGGGTGTCGCCCGCCGCGTAGTAGCTCAGGTACGGGCAGCACTTGCGCTTGAGGTCGAACGTGGCCGTGAAGTGGATCTCCAGCTCCTGCTGCGTCATCGCATCCGCTGCGCTGAGGAACGCCTCGAAGGCGTGGCGGAGCGGATCCGGCAGCAGAGCCACCGACGCGGCGACGGCCGCGAAGCGCGACCGTCGTTCCTCGTTGGGGTAGTCGAGCAGAATGGACGCCGCCATATGCGCCAGGCGGCCGTCCTCCGCGGACAGGGGCAGTGCGGTGATCTTCCGGGTCGGGAGCTTCAGTCTCATGCGGGACTCCCGGTGGCGCCATCGATGGTCCGGGGCGGGAACATGCCGTCGGGCACGCCTCCGCCGGTCCAGTTGAGCAGGTTGACCCGGCCCGGGGTGGTGGGTTTGGTGCGTTCGCCGCCCTTGCCGACCATCTGGTTGTAGTTGTCGACGGTCGCGTTCAGCGGCATCCCGGGGGTCTTCCCGTAGGGGCCGGCCGCCGTGGCGGCGGTGGGGCCGCCCATACCGGGGCCGCCGTCGGTGTCGAGCGAGCAGGCGAGTTCTTCCAGTTCACGCGCCGTCTCGACGTGCGCCTTGGGGATGACGTACCGGTCCTCGTACTTGGCGATGGCCAGCAGCCGGTACATGGCCTCGATCTCGGTGCCGGTCATGCCGACCGCTTCCGGGATGGACTCGTCACGGTCGCGGCCCAGGTTGATGTCGCGCATGTAGGACCGCATGGCGGCGAGCTTCCGCAGCGAGTCCTCGACGGGCACGACGTCCCCGGCCGAGAACAGTCCGGCGAGGTACTCCACCGGGATGCGGAGCTTGTCGATCGCGGCGAACAGGGTGCGGGCATCCTCACCGTCGTTGTTGGTGGTCGAGATGACGTCGACCACCGGGGACAGCGGGGGGATGTACCAGACCATGGGCATGGTGCGGTACTCCGGGTGCAGCGGCAGAGCCACCTTGTACTCGGAGATGAGCTTGTAGATCGGGCTGTTCTGGGCGGCGAGGATCCAGTCGTCCTCCATGCCTTCGGCCTTCGCCGCGGCGATGACCTCCGGGTCGAACGGGTCGAGGAAGCAGGCGCGCTGGGCGTCCAGCAGGTCGTGCTCGTTCTCGACCGAGGCCTGCGCGAGAACCGCATCGGCGTCGTAGAGCATCAGGCCGAGGTAGCGGAGCCGGCCGACGCAGGTCTCCGAGCAGATGGTGGGCTTGCCCTGCTCGATCAGCGGGTAGCAGAGCGTGCACTTCTCCGCTTTGCCCGTCTTGTGGTTGAAGTAGACCTTCTTGTAGGGGCAGGCGGAGACGCACATGCGCCAGCCGCGGCATCCGTCTTCGTCGACGAGGACGATGCCGTCCTCCTCGCGCTTGTACATGGCGCCCGAGGGGCAGGCCGCGACGCAGGCAGGGTTCAGGCAGTGCTCGCAGATGCGCGGCAGGTAGAACATGAAGGTGTTCTCGAACTCCATCTTCACGTGCTCGCTCATGGTGGCGAGGATGGGGTCGTCGGCCGCGGTCTCCTGGGAGCCGCCGAGGTCGTCGTCCCAGTTGCCGGACCATTTGATGTCCATGTTCTGGCCGGTGAGCAGCGACTTGGGCCGGGCGACGGGGCTCTCCGTGCTCAGCGGAGCCTTGGTCAGCATGTCGTAGTCGTAGGTCCACGGCTCGTAGTAGTCGTCGATCACCGGGAGGTCCGGGTTGTTGAAGATGGTGGCGAGGCGCTTGATCCGGCCGCCGGAGCGCAGTTTCAGGCGTCCGCGCTTGTTGCGCTGCCAACCGCCCTTCCACTTCTCCTGGTCTTCGTAACGGCGCGGGTAGCCGACGCCGGGCTTGGTCTCCACGTTGTTGAACCAGACGTATTCGACGCCGGTGCGGTTGGTCCACACCTGCTTGCAGGTCACCGAACAGGTGTGGCAGCCGATGCACTTGTCGAGATTCATGATCATCGACATCTGAGCCATTACGCGCATTTAGTACTCAACCTCCTGGCTGCGTCGACGGATCACGGTGACCTCGTCGCGTTGGTTCCCGGTCGGGCCGAGGTAATTGAAAGCGAAGGACAACTGCGCGTAGCCACCGATCAGGTGGCTCGGCTTCAGCAGGATGCGGGTGAGCGAATTGTTCGTTCCACCGCGCATGCCGCTCGTCTCCGCGATGGGCACGTTGATGGTGCGGTCCTTCGCGTGGTACATGTACACGGTGCCCTCGGGCATCCGGTGCGACACGACCGCCCGGGCCACGACGACGCCGTTGCGGTTGTAGGACTCGATCCACTCGTTGTCGCGCACGCCGATCTTGTCGGCGTCGAGTGGGGACATCCAGATGGTGGGTCCGCCGCGGGACAGCGACAGCATCATCAGGTTGTCCTGGTACTCGGAGTGGATCGACCACTTGGAGTGCGGGGTGAGGTAGCGCACGGCCACCTCGGCGCGGCCCTTCGACCCGGTCGCCCCGGTGGCGGAGGTCGACCCGACGATGGAATCCTCGAACAAACGGTGCATGTCCAGCGGCGGCCGGAAGATCGGCAGGGTCTCCCCCAGCTCGATCATCCAGTCATGGTCGAGGTAGAAGTGCTGCCGCCCGGTGAGCGTGTGCCACGGCTTCAGATGCTCCACGTTGATCGTGAACGCGCTGTAGCGGCGGCCTCCGTGCTCGCTGCCGGACCACTCCGGGGAGGTGAGCACCGGCACCGGGGCTCCCTGCACATCCGGGTAGGAGAAGCGGCGGCCCTCGTTGTCGCTGGCCAGGTGCGCCAGCTTCATGCCGGTGCGCTCCTCCATCTGGCGGAAGCCCTGCGTGCCGAGTCGGCCGTTGGTCGTTCCGGAGAGCGCCAGCACCATCTCGCAGGCCTGGATGGCGGTCTTCAGCTGCGGCCGGCCCGCGGCGGGGCCGCTCTCGACCAGCCCGTTCTTCTTCGCCAGGTAGGCCACCTCGACGTCGGGGTTGAACTTGACGCCCTTGGTGACCATGCCGAGCTTCTCGGTCAGCGGCCCGAGGGCCCCGAGCCGCGCGGCGAAGGCCGGATAGTCGCGTTCGACCACGACGAGCTTGGGCATGGTCACGCCGGGCACCAGCACCTGGTCGTACTCGACGATGCCGTGCGGGGCGCTCATCGCATCCGGGGTGTCGTGCAGCAGCGGCACGGCGACGAGGTCGCTCCGCACCCCGAGGTGCTCCACGCTCATCTCGGAGATCTTCTCGGCGAGGATGTGGAAGATGTCGAAGTCGGTCTTCGCCTGCCACGGCGGGGCGATCGCCGGGTTGAACGAGTGGATGAATGGATGCATGTCGGTCGTCGACAGGTCGTTCTTCTCGTACCAGGTGGCCGGCGGCAGCACCACGTCGCTGAAGATGGTGGTGCTCGTCATGCGGAAATCGCTGGTGACCATGAGGTCGAGCTTGCCCTCGGGCGCGGTCTCGTGCCACTTCATGGTCTTCGGTCGCTTCTCCGGCGGCGATTCGGGGGCACGCACGGCGTTCTTGGTGCCGAGCAGGTGCTTGAGGAAGTACTCGTTGCCCTTGCCGGACGAGCCGATCACGTTGGCCCGCCAGACCACGAGCACCCGCGGGAAGTTCTCCGGCGCGTCCGGGTCTTCGATGGCGTATTCCAGGGTGCCGTCGCCGAGGGACTCGACCACGTACTGGGCCGGGTCGACGCCCGCGGCCACCGCGTCGTCGACGAGGTCGAGCGAGTTGCGGTTGAAGGTGGGGTAGCCGGGCATCCAGCCGCGCTTGGTCGACTCGACCAGGCAGTCGGCGGTGGTGCGGTCCTTGAAGGTACCCACGCCGAGCGGGCTGGACAGGGTGTCGGCGGAGAGGCCGTCGTAACGCCACTGGTCGGTGGCGAGGTAGAAGAAACCCGTGCCGATCATCTGGCGGGGCGGGCGCACCCAGTCCAGGCCGAATGCGTACTGGCCGTACCCGGTCAGCGGGCGCACCTTCTCCTGACCGACGTAGTGGGCCCAGCCGCCGCCGTTGACGCCCTGGCAACCGGTCATGGTGGTCAGGGCGAGGAAGGCCCGGTAGATGGTGTCGGAGTGGAACCAGTGGTTGGTTCCGGCGCCCATCAGGATCATCGAGCGCCCACCGGAGTCTTCCGCGTTCTGCGCGAACTCGCGGCCGATCCGCTCGGCGGCCTGCATCGGCACCGAGGTGATGCCCTCCTGCCAGGCCGGGGTTCCGGGCGAGGTGGCGTCGTCGTAGCCGGTGGGCCAGACGCCGGGCAGGCCCGGCCGGCCCACGCCGTACTGCGCGAGCAGCAGGTCGAACACGGTGGTGACCAGCCGGCCGGCCACCATCCGCACGGGCACGCCGCGACGGATGACGCCCGCGCCGCCGGCGTGCTGCTCGCCGATCTCGTCGCTCTCCGGTGCCACGTCGAACCGGGGCATGTCGATGGCGACGGAGGCCTGGTCGTAGTCGGGGGCGTCCGCGATGGACAGGAGCGGGTCGACTCCCTCGAGGTCGAGGTTCCACTTGCCGGCGTCGGTCTCGGAGAAGCGGTGCCCGATCGAACCGTTGGGCACGACCACCTGGCCGTTCTGGTCGAGAAGCACCGGCTTGAACGCGGCGCTGGCGACCGTCGGGTCGAGGCCGGGCAGGGCATCCGCGGTCACGAACTTGCCGGGCACGTACGCGTCGCCGCGCTTGGTGAGGCTGATCAGGTAGGCAGAGTCGCTGTAGCGCTTCATGTAGTCGACGAAGCGGGGCGTGCGGCGGTCGACGAGGAATTCCTTGAGCACGACGTGGCCCATGGCCAGCGCGAGAGCGCCGTCGGTGCCGGGGTGCACGGCCAGCCACTCGTCGGCGAACTTGGAGTTGTCGGCGTAGTCGGGTGAGACGGTGATGACCTTCTGGCCCTTGTACCGAGCCTCGACCATGAAGTGCGCATCGGGCGTGCGGGTGACGGGCACGTTGGAGCCCCACATGATCAGGTAGGACGAGTTCCACCAGTCGGCCGATTCGGGCACGTCGGTCTGGTCGCCGAACACCTGCGGGGAGGCGACGGGCAGGTCGGCGTACCAGTCGTAGAACGAGAGCATGGTGCCGCCGAGCATGGAGATGAACCGGTTGCCCACCCCCTGCGAGACGATCGACATGGCGGGGATCGGCGAGAAGCCGGCGATGCGGTCGGGGCCGTACTTCTTGATGGTGTGCACGTGGGCGGCCGCGACGATCTCGGCGGCCTCGTCCCAGCTGGCACGCACCAGACCGCCCTTGCCGCGGGCGCTCTTGTAGGCGCGTGCGCTCTCGGGGTCACCGGTGACCTCGGCCCAGGCGAGCACCGGGTCGCCCGTGCGGGCCTTCGCGGCACGGTACAGGTCGAGCAGCACCCCGCGGACGTAGGGGTATTTCACGCGCGTCGGCGAGTAGGTGTACCAGCTGAAGGCGGCGCCGCGGGGGCAGCCGCGGGGCTCGTATTCGGGTGAGTCGGGGCCGACGGAGGGGTAGTCGGTCTGCTGGGTCTCCCAGGTGATGATGCCGTCCTTGACGTACACCTTCCAGGAGCAGGAGCCGGTGCAGTTCACTCCGTGGGTGGACCGCACCTCTTTGTCGTGGGTCCAGCGGTCACGGTAGAACGAGTCGGCGTCGCGGCCGCCCTCAAGGAACACGGAGCGCAGGTCGGGCGACGCCTTGCCGCGGCGCAGGAAGCGCCCGAGTTTCAGGATCGTGTCGTCGATCGGGCCGTCGATGCCGGGCTTGGCCGGCACGGTCTTAGACGGCTTCGAGAAGGCCGAATTCTTGAGTGTCTTCACAACGTGCCCCTTGCACTGCCCGGGGTCGCCATGGCCGGCAACCACCCTCGCAGTCCAGTCTCAGGGGCGGGAAAAAACGCTACAAGCCGGAAACACCGTGACAAATGATTGCCGACTGAGGCTGCACGTCGGGGGTGGGTTCGGCGTCGGAGCGGTGCAGGTCGAGGACACAGGTGTTGGGTTCGACCAGCGGATGCAGCGCGTCGGCGCTCAGCGGGCCCTCGGTCGCTTCGAGCAGGCTCTTCAGCAGCCCGAAGTGCACCCGGCAGACCTCCGGGTGCGCCTTGACCATCTCGCTGTACGGGCACTCGTGCAGGTGCACGTGGTCCCCTTCGGCACCGTCGATCTCGAGCCGCGCGTCGAAGCCGGACCCGTCGAGGTGGTCGTCGAGGGCGTCCAGTTGCCGCTGCAGCGGCGAGTGGATGACGGCCTCGACCCGCAGCATCCGTCGCACCTGATCGCCGTGGCGCTCGGCGGCCTCCGCCTTCGCCGCCCGGATGGAACCGTCGGCGTAGTCCGGGCCGGCGGCGGCGCTGTACAGCATCCGGGGCCGGCCCTTGGAGTCCTTTCGTTCCGGCCGGCAGGTGACGAAACCATCCCCGATCAGGCGTTGCAGATGCTCGCGGGCCGTGTTGTGGTGCAGACCGGTGGCCTCCGCCAGGTCTCCAACCGTCATCGTCCCGCGTTGCTGCAGGAAGTACAGCAGCTGGATCCTGCTGAACGACGCGAGCGTGCGGTAGCTCGATGAGGGGTAGGAAGACGTCATCAGGCCATCATCTCTCTTCTCTCTGACTTATCTGACTTATCCAGCATTTTTAGTTGTGCGCGCTGCCCGGGCCGGCGCAGCAGGCGCATCGCGTTCACGATCACGATCAGCACGGAGGCCTCGTGCACGAGCATGCCGACAGCCATCGTCACGCCGCCCAGCAGCACCCCGGCCAGCAGCAGGGCCACCGTGATCAGGGCGAGGGCCACGTTCTGGTGCATCACGCGCACCGTGCGGCGGGCCAGGTCGATGGCGGCGGGGAGCATCAGCAGATTGTCGCCCATCAGCGCGATGTCGGCGGTCTCGACCGCCACGGCCGAACCGGCCGCGCCCATCGCGATGCCGATGTGCGCGGTGGCCAGGGCCGGGGCGTCGTTGACGCCGTCCCCCACCATCGCCACGACGTGGCCGTCCCGCCGGAGTCCGGCGACGACGTGGAGTTTGTCCTCCGGCAGCAGCGACGAGCGCAGCTCGTCGATCCCGACGGCGTCGCCCACGGCCTGCGCCACCAGTGGACCGTCGCCGGTGAGCATGACGACCCGGGTGACCCCGGCCGCGTGCAGCCGGGTGACCATGTCGGCGGCGTCGGGGCGCACCTCGTCGGCCACGGCCAGGACACCGGCGATGATGCCGTCGAGAACGACGATCAGCGGCGTGCGCCCGCGGGCGGCGAGTCCGGCAGCCACCGTCGCGGCGGCATCCGTGCCCGCGATGGAGTGGGCGCGGAGCAGGGCCGGGTTGCCGATCAGCACGGTGCGGCCGGCCACGCCGGCCACGATGCCCTGGCCGGGCACGTTCAGCACGTGTTCGGGCAGAGGGACGAGCCCCGATGATCCCTCGCGCGCGGCGGCCTGCACGATCGCTCCGGCCAGCGGATGCTCCGAGCCGGCCTCCGCCCGGGAGGCCCAGTCGAGCAGCTCGGCCCGGGTCAGGGCGGGGTCGAGCACCACGACGTCCGTCAGGACCGGGCGGCCGCGGGTGAGGGTGCCGGTCTTGTCGACCGCGACGACCGTGATCTTCGCGGCGGTCTCGAGGAACTCGCCGCCCTTGATCAGGATTCCGAGCTGCGCGGCACGGCCGATCCCGGCGACGATCGCGACCGGGATCGAGATGACCAGGGCACCAGGGCAGCCGATCACGAGCAGGGTCAGCGCCAGGAACACGTCGCCCGTCACCAGGCCGACCACGAGGGCGAGCACCAGGATGCCGGGGGTGTACCAGGCCGAGAACCGGTCCATGAAGACCTGGGTCGGGGCCGTGGCCTCCTGGGCCTCCTCGACCCGGTGCACGATGTGGGCCAGGGTGGTGGCGGCGCCGACCGCGGTGGCCCGCACCTGCAGCAAGCCGCCGGTGGAGATCGTGCCGGCGAAGACGCGGTCTCCGACGGTCTTCTCGGCCGGGAGGGACTCCCCCGTGATCGAGGCTTCGTCGAGGGTGCCGGCACCCTGCGCCACGGTACCGTCGACGGGTACCCGGGCGCCGTTCTTGATCAGCACGGTCTCCCCGGTCAGCACCGACCCGGCCGGGACCTCGAGCTGCTCATTGTTCCGCAGCACGAGGGCGACGTCCGGGGCCAGGGCCACGAGCGCGGTCAGGGCGGAGCGGGTGCGGTTGAGGGTGGCCGTTTCGAGGGCGTGCCCGATCGCGAACAGGAAGGTCACGGCGGCGGCCTCCCAGTATTCGCCGAGCACGATCGCGCCGACCGCAGCGACCGAGACGAGCAGGTCGATGCCGACCACCCGGGCGAGCAGCGCCCGCCCGGCGGTCCGCAGGATCGGAGTCCCGGCCACGACCGCGGCCGCCACCATCGCCGCGTCGGCGACGATGGGCGGCACCGGCAGGAGGCCGAGCAGCCAGGCGACGGCGATCAAACCGCCGGAGGCGATGGGGATCAGGTAGCGGCGCAGGATGGTCATGTCACTCCCCCGGGACCGGCGGTCAGAACGCGGCCAGGCGGGCGGTGTAGCCGGCCTTGCCGACGGCGGTGATGAGGGCATCCGTGCTGACGACGGCCGGGTCGTGGTCGATCTCGATCCGGGCGGTGGCGAAGAACACGGTCACGCCGGTGACTCCGGCGAGGCGGCCGATCTGCTTCTCGATCTTGGCGACGCAGGACGGGCAGGAGAAGCCGTCGGCACGCAGGATGGTGTGCACGGTGGCCGGGGTGGATGTCGGGGTGGATGTCGGGGTGGATGCCGGGGTTGCAGTGTGTGTTGTCATGTCTACGACGTTACGAACCCGGGGCGCAGGCAACCATGACGCGCGTCACTTTGCCGCAAGCAGGCCGGGACGGTCGAGCACGGCGGTCCACCGCCGCCCGGACTCGATGAGCCCGTGCCGGCGAAGGCCGCTCATGGCACGGGACACCGACTCGGCGCTCGTGCCGGTCATGGCGGCCAGGTCGGCGCGGGTCAGGGGCAGCTGGATCAGGGTCGTTCCAACGCTGTCCCCCGGCACACCGAAGGTGTCGGCGAGGCGCAGCAGGGTGGCTGCCACCCGCGTGGTGACGGTGACGGAGGCCTGCTCGGCCTCCATCGACCGGGCCCGGTGCAGACGCTCGACGACGACGTCGAGCACGCGCAGCGCCACCGATGGATGCGTGAGCAGCAGTTCCCGGAAGGCAGCCGATTCGAGGCGCAGGGCGCAGGTGGTGACCAGCGCGACGGCCGTCTCGGGGTACCGGCCCTCGTCGAGCGCCGTCAGGGAACCCAGCACGTCTCCCGGGCCGAGGAAGTCGAGACTGGTGGACTGCCCGGTCGACGTCGATCGGAACGCCTTCGCCTGGCCGGCCGCGAGCAGGTACACGTGCTCGGCCGGCTCACCGGCGGCGAACAGGGTGTCCCCGGGGCCCCAGGAGAGCGACAGCATCCGGTCGGCCAGGTCGGCCAGCGCTTCGGCCGAGAGATCCTGGAAGATCGGGATCTGGCCCAGGATGGTGAGCCGCATGGCGGCACCGCACGGATGCGGCTGCGCACAGGTGCTGCGCAACGGCACGGTGCGCCGGGCACCGGTCACGATGCCTCCACCGCGCGGGTGAGATGCGCCAGACACACGCCGGGCCGGGCGAACGGCTCGAGTCTGACGCTGACAGCAGGCGCGTGCAGGCGCTCGAGGGCACCCTCCATGAGTCCGCGATGCACCGAGCAGACGACGTCGCTGTTCTCCGTCGCCACGTCGAGGAACGGGCAGCGGTGGAGTTCGATCACGGTATGAGCGGGGTCTGTTCCGGCCGTGTGCCCAGGCCCCGGCACCTGGAGCTTCGGCGCGAACCCGATCTCGTCGAGAATCTCCACGACGCGCAGGGTCGCGGTGCCGCCGTCCACCGGCGCGGCCGGCCCGGAGTCTGCGGCGGAGCCTGCGGCGGAGTCTGCGGCAGGGCGCGCGTCACCGCGCTGGACCAACTCGCTTCCCCAGTTGCGCCCGGCAGCCGTCGCCGCCGTGACGCCCGAGTTCCCGCTCGCCGCCAGGCTGCCCGCGAGGACGCCGGCCAGCAGACGGTAGGAGTCGTCGGGGACCTCGCCCACGGGCGCGGCGGCACTGTACAACAGTCTCGGGCGGCCCGGTCGGGACCGTGCCTCGACGGATTCGACGGCCAGTCCGACCGCCACCAGGCGATCCAGATGCGAACGCACCGTGCTCGGATGCAACCCCACCCGCGCGGCAAGGGCGGGAACGTCCAGAGGCTCATCGCTGGAACGGAGCAGTTCGAGGATGGCGACCCGGCTGATGCCGGACAGGGCGTGGTGGGTTCGGGCGTCGAGCGATTCGGTGGGCACGAGACTAGTTTTCCTTATCAATGTCGTAAAAACAACCGCACCGGGAGCGGGACCGGGAGCGGGACCGGACGGCCGCTCCGATCTCAGGGCACCACCCGGACGACCCCCCGGGCGCCCTTCTCGGCGTCGGACATGACGTGGCTGACGAAGGGGTAGTTGCCGGCCTCGGGGAACGTCAGCTCAACGAAGCCGCCCTGCGCCACGGCCAGGTCTAGCACCTGGGAACCACCCGTCCCGGTGCTGCCGCCGTCCCGCAGCAGGTAGTCGCCCTCCTTGTAGACGGTGTCGAACTGGCCGCCCACGATGTGGAAGGAACTGCCCACGTTCGGCCCGGCATCGAGCACCCAGATGCGCACCTTCTCGCCGACCTTCGCCGCGAGCGGGCGGGCGCCGTACTGGTTGGCGATGCCGTTGAACACCACCAGGTCGGGGAACTGCGCCGCCACCTTGTCGGCGTCTGCCTCCCCGCCCTGCACACCGAGGTAGAACTCGGACTGCACCAGCACGTACTCCCGGTCGACCGGGGTGAGCCCGGGTGGATCGATGATCACGGCCCCGAACATGCCGTTCGCGATGTGCACCGACATGGGCATCGTGCTGCAGTGGTAGAGCCAGATCCCCGACCGGGTCGCGGTGAAGCGGTAGGTCAGGCTCTCCCCCGGGTTGATGCTGCGCATGGGTCGGTCGGGCGCGAGGGCACCCGCATGGAAGTCGATGGAGTGCTGGATCGACCCGTCGTTGACGAAGGTCACGTCGAAGACGTCGCCGACCTTCCCCCGCAGAGTGGGGCCGGGAGCCGTGCCGTTGAACGTCCACAGGGTCTGGGTGACGCCGGGCGACACCTCGATTTCGACGTCCTCCACCCGCATGGTCAGGGTGTGCACGGTCTCTGCGCCCGCCGCTCCGAGCGCCGCCTCCCGCGCCGTGAAGTCGGCGTCGGGTTCCCGCATCAGGTTGAGGTCGTCCGCCGCGCCGGCCGAGCCGGCGGGGGCCGCGGAGCCGTGGCCCGTATCCCCGTGGTCGGCAGACTCTCCCCCGACGGCCACGACCGTGAGCACCATGCCCAGGAGCTTGTGTCCGGCGATCGAACACCAACCCTCGACGTCGGCCGCCACGACCCCGACGTCAACCTGCGCGCTGGCGCCGGGGGCGATGGAACCGGAGACCACGCCGGTGGCGAGCACGAGGTTGTGCACCATGTCATCGGCGTTGGTCAGGTTGATCACCAGGGTGTCCCCGGCGGGCACCTCGATGGTGTCGGGGCTGAACAGGGTGTCCTTCATGACGACGTCGACCGTGGTCGTCCTGCCGGTCGCCGCCACGTCGACGGATGCCGCGGCGCCGGTGGCCCCGATGCTCGGGATGCCGGCGGCGGACGGGTCCAGGGCGATCCCGAGGGTCACGGCCAGGAGCAGGGCGCCGACGGCCGTGACGGTCGGGCCGGTGCGTCGTGGCGGTGACACGGCGACCGGCGGCGACGCCGGGCTCGGCGGAACCGTCGCATCCGTCGCCCGGCGCAGCCGACGATTCTGCCGTAGGGCCCTCGTCATCAGCACCAGGAAGGAGGCGAGCGCACCGACGACCAGGAGGGAGACGGTGACCTTCACCAGGCTGGGCACCGGCAGCAGGTACAGGACCAGTCCACCGTTGACGACGATCGCCCGGAACAGGCCGCCGCGCTCGAGTTCACGGGTCGTGGCCTTGGACACCCGCGGCCCCCCGCCGAGTACGACCGGCAGCAGGTAGGTCAGGGCGCCGAGCAGGATCTGAGCCGCGAAACCGACCGCGAACACCGGCACGAGCTGCTCGAGCCGGTCCGCCGCGAGAACCCAGCTGGGCGCGAACGCGACGAGAAGGCCGAACCCGAGCACACAACCGAAGAACCAGGCCAGGGCGGCGCCGAGGCTCCAGCCGGCGAAGGTGACGGCCGGCGACTGCCTGGCCAGGCGCACGGCCTCCGCCAGCACCAGGCCGAGCGCGACCAGATAGAGCAGCACGCCCGCGGCGGCGACCAGCCTCTGATCGATCAGCGAGCCGAGCCCGAGCACGGTCAGGCCGGCCAGGAACAGGGGCAGGGTGCCCTGGTTCGAGGCGCGGGTCGTCTGCACCCGGGCGTGCAGCACGGTCGGCCAGAGCAGGGCCACCGTACCGATGACGGTCAGGCCGACCCAGCCGAGCAGGTTGAGCCCGATATGGGCGATGAACAGGCGCTCGTAGGTCTCGCTCCCCGAGTCCGTGCGGGCCATCAGCACACCCAGGGCCACGCCGATCGCCAGCGAGACTCCGGCCGCCATGTAGTACCGCACGAGCGGCGCGAACCGGCCGGGCAGCGCACCGCGCGACTGCCGGAACAGCAGCAGCGCGTGCACGAGCGCATTCGCGCCGACCAGGATGCCGCCGGCCAGCACGACGGGCCACCAGCCGCCGACGATCCCCACGACCACGAGCACCGCGCCCACGGTGTGCGCGCCGAGCCGCACGCCGAGCCCGGTCCGCCCCCCGGGAGCCGGCTGCCGGAGCAGGGTGTCGGCGAAGTGCTGGCTCCAGATCAGGATCGCGGTGCTCACGGCCCCCAGGAACAGCAGGTGCACCATGAGCCAGGGCGCGACCGGCAGGAAACGGTGGATCAGCACGGCGACGAGGGTGAGCAGGAGCCAGGCCGGAACCAGAAGTCCGGTGAGAATGTGCCACAGCCGACGGCTCATGGTTTGACTTTCGGTTCGAGGGTGAGCGGGCGGCGCGGGGTGAGCGGGCGGGGCGGGGTGAGCGGGCGGGGCGGGGCCTGGCGTCGCGGCGTTCCGCGGAGTACCGAGACAACGGCCAGCAGAACGAACAGCAGCACGGCGACGATATTGGCCACGCCGCCCCACTGCACCAGGGCCGGCAGGCCGCGTGCGTCACCGAGCAGGATGCGCACCAGCAGGGAGACGTGCAGCAGCACGACGGGCAGGTAGAGCACGGGCCGGTAGGGCAGCGGCCGGCGCAGCACGGCCGGCAGAATCGTGGGGGCGTGCGCCATGATCATCGACATCACGAACCCCAGGAAGACGGCGTGCAGCACGGCGTCGTAGCCGGGACCGGAAAAACTCGGGCCGACGATGACCCAGCTCGCGCCCACCGAGAGCAACCAGCCGTAGCCGGCCAGCAGGCACGCGGCCATGTACCGCGGCAGACCGGTGCTGCGGATGAGACGGGACGCCACATCGTGCCGGAACAGCCAGGCGACGAGCCCGAGCAGCCCGAGCCCGAGAACGGGGTAGCCGAGCGCCGGCCAGAGAAGAGCGAGAACGGTGCCGAGGGTCAGGACCAGGCCGGCGACCAGCATCCGGATTTCGGCCCGGTGATCGACGGAGGGCGAGATGCGGGCGAGTTCGAGGCGTTCGCCGGCGATCGTGAGCACGAGGTAGAGCGTCATCGCGGGCACCAGTCGTGGAACGGGCACACCGCCGAGCCAGAGCACGGTGGCTGTGAGGCCGAGCAGGGCGCCGAGCGCCTGCACGGCGGTGGACGTGGAGGGCTGCCGGAGCCAGATCGCCCGGTAGATGACCGGCAGCACGGCCGACCCGGCCACGAAGGCAACCTGACCGACCAGCAGGGGAAGCGGAGACACGAGAGCCAGACCGCCCAGGCCCAGGAGCCCCGGTGAGAGGTAGGCCCAGGTCTTCCTCACCGCGACGGCCCGCTCGAGCACGACGACGGTGCCCACGAACCCGAAGACCATCAGGGGTCCGTGCACATCCGCGAGTCGCGCAGTGAGAACCGGCGCCGAGAGACCCAGCAGGAGCAGCGCCCCATCGAGGCCGGCCAGCAGGGCGAGCCCGCCGAGCAGCAGAAACGCCAGTCGCCCATTGCCGTGCACGGTTGGTCTGATCTCGGGTGGCTAGGCGACGCGGGTGAAGCGGATGCGCCAGGCCTCCGGGCCACGCTCCACGTACGACACGGTGAACGCGCCGGGTCGGGCCTTCTCCAACTGCGCCAGCAGCGGCAGCGGGTCGTGCGGGGCGATCAGGTCGAGCGAGAAGCCGGGCTGGATGGATTCCAGGGCACCGAAGATGGCCGCGTGACGAACCGCGTGCGGGATGGTGCGGCCGTCGAGCACGATGGTCTCGGCCTCGTCATGGTTGCAGGTGCACGTGTGCGCGGTGGTCAGGGTGATGGGTTCGGCGGTCATGGAATGGATCCTCCTCAGGGGCACGACCGAGCCGTGCGCTAATAAAAAGGATACACGTCCGTTTTATTAATCCGTACGCCGGTTCAGGTCAGCCCGACCCAGGCGGTGGACCCGTCGACCTCGTATTGCTTCTTCCAGATCGGCACCTCGAGCTTGACGGTTTCCACCAGGCGCTCGCAGGCCTCGAAGGCGACGGCGCGGTGGGCGCTCGCCGCGGCCGCGACCAGGGCCAGGTCACCCACGTCGAGGTGGCCGATCCGATGGCTGACCGACAGGTTCACCTGCGGGTATTCCGCGGCGACCCGGGCGAGAATCTCGGACAGGATGCGGCCGGCATCCGGATGCGCGCTGTAATCGAGGCCGGTCACCTGCCCGGCGGCGTCGGGATCGTGGTCGCGCACCTGGCCGATGAAGGTCACGACGGCCCCGCAGGATCCCGTCGACACGTCCGCGACGTGCGCGGCCAGGTCGAGCGGCGCCACGGTCACCTGGTTGATGGTGCTCGAGTCACGGTTCGCGTCGCGTCGGTCGGTCGTTCCTTCAGAATTCACACGTTCAGAGTACGCGCGGATGCGGGAAAGGTTGCGACGGCCGCTCGTTACACCCGTTCGAAGATCGCGGCGAGTCCCTGACCGCCGCCGATGCACATGGTCTCGAGCAGGTAGCGCCCACCGGTGCGGTGCAGGTGCCGGGCGCCGGTGGCGAGGATGCGCGCCCCGGTCGCTCCCACCGGATGCCCGAGCGAGATGCCCGACCCGTTCACATTGGTGCGTGCCCAGTCCGCCTCGGCGAATTCCCATTCCCGGCTGACCGCCAGAACCTGCGCGGCGAAGGCCTCGTTGAGTTCGATCAGGTCCATGTCGGCCAGGCTCAGCCCCGCACGCTGCAGCGCCCGGGCCGTGGCCGGCACCGGCCCGATCCCCATCCGCGACGGTTCCACCCCGGCACGCGCCCACGTGACCAGCCGCACCAGCGGGGTCAGCCCGAGCTCGGCCGCCCGTTCCGGGGTGGTCACGATGCACGCGGCCGCGGCGTCGTTCTGGCCGCTGGCGTTTCCGGCGGTGACGGTGGCGTCGGCATCCGTCTGAAGCAGGATCGGGCGGAGGCCCGCCAGCACCTCGAGGCTGCTGTCGGCCCGCGGGGTCTCGTCGGCGGAGACCACGACCGGTCCCTTCCGGCCCGGCACCGTCACCGGCACGATCTCGTCGTCGAACCGGCCCTCGGCCACGGCGACGGATGCCCGCGCCTGCGACCGGAGAGCCAGGTCATCCTGCTCGGCGCGGCCGATGCCGTATTCGCGGCGCAGGTTCTCGGCGGTTTCGAGCATGCCCCCGGGCACCGGGTAGCGGCGACCGCCCGCGGTCTCGCGGCCGCGGCTGAGAGCGTCCCGCAGCAGGATTCCGGCGCCGCCGCCCACGCCGAAGCGGGAGTCGACGGTGTAGAACGGGGCCTGGCTCATCGATTCGACGCCGCCGGCGACGACGACGTCGCTGACGCCGGTCTGCACCTGCATGGCCGCGTCGAGGATGGCCTGCAGCCCCGAGCCGCAGCGCCGGTCCACCTGCACGCCGCCGACGGTCACGGGCAGGCCGGCGTTCAGGGCGGCGACACGTGCCACGGAGGCCGCCTCCGCGGTCGGGTAGCCCTGACCGAGGATCACGTCGTCGACCACGGCCCCGTCGATTCCGGTTCGCTCCAGCAGCGCCGCGATCACCGTCGCAGCAAGGTCGGCGGGCGCGACGGCCGCGAAGACACCGCCGAACCGGCCGATCGGGGTGCGAAGCGGTTCGCAGATGACGACTTCCCTCATGACGCGGGACCGGAGCCGGGTTCGGGTTCGGGTTCGGACGCAGCGAGACGCGTGTGGATGAGCGTGGGCGTCTCCGGCACGAGCAACGGCACCTCGGTGGCAGCCTGCACCTCGGCCACGGTGAGGCCGGGCGCGATCTCCCGCAGCACGAGCCCCTCCGGCGTCACGTCGATCACGGCCAGATCGGTGATGATGCGGGTGACGACGCGTTTGCCGGTCAGTGGCAGCGTGCACTCGTTCACGATCTTGAAGTCGCCGTTCTTCGCGGTGTGCTCCATAACGACGATGACGGTGTCGGCGCCGTGCACGAGGTCCATGGCGCCGCCCATGCCCTTGATCATCTTGCCGGGCACGGCCCAGTTGGCGATGTCGCCGGACCGGGAGACCTGCATCGCGCCGAGCACGGCCACGTCGATCAGGCCGCCGCGGATCATGCCGAAACTCTGCGCCGAGTCGAAGTAGCTGGCCCCGGGGTTGACCGTGATGGTCTCCTTGCCGGCGTTGATCAGCTTCGGGTCCTCCTCGCCCTCCCACGGGTACGGGCCCACACCGAGCACCCCGTTCTCGGAGTGCAGGATGACGTGCACCCCCTCCGGCAGGAAGTTGGGGATCAGCGTGGGCAGCCCGATCCCGAGGTTGACGTAGCTGTCGGGGGTGAGTTCCTGCGCGGCGCGCGCGGCCATCTCATTGCGGGTCAACGGCATGATCAGCGGTCCTTTGCGACGGATGCGGCGGGCCGCGGCCGGGTGGTGGTCTTCTCGATCGGCAGGTCGGCGGCCAGGGCGCCGGAGAGCTCGACGATGCGGTGCACGTAGATGCCGGCGAGGTGGATGGCGTCCGGGTCGAGCTCCCCCGGCTCGACCAGTTCGTCGACCTCGGCGATGGTGAGGCGTCCGGCCATGCCGGCGACCGGGTTGAAGTTGCGGGCGGATTTCTCGAACACGAGGTTGCCGTGCCGGTCGCCCTTCGCGGCGCGCACGAGGGCGTAGTCGGTGACGATCGCCTCCTCGAGCACATACTCCTTCTCCCCGCCGCGGAGCGAGGCGAAGGTGCGCGTCTCCTTGGGCGGCGACGACACCGTCACCTGGCCGTCGGGCCCGTAGCGCCAGGGCAGTCCGCCCTCGGCGACCATGGTGCCGACGCCGCTGGCGGTGAAGAAGGCGGGGATGCCGCTGCCGCCGGCCCGGAGCCGCTCGGCGAGGGTGCCCTGCGGGGTCAGTTCGACCTCGAGCTCGCCGCCGAGGTAGCGGCGGGCGAAGTCCCTGTTCTCGCCGATGTAGGAGGCGATCACCCGGCTGATCCGCCCCTCCCGCAGCAGTTCGCCGAGGCCCCAGCCGTCGACGCCGCAGTTGTTGGAGACCACACGGAGGTCGGTGGTGCCCTGCGCGAGGAGAGCGCGGATCAGCACGATCGGCACGCCGACCAGGCCGAACCCGCCGACGGCGAGGGAGGCGCCATCCGGGATGTCGGCGACGGCGGCCGCGGCAGAAGTGAACGTCTTATCCATGGAACAGTCCTTTGGTCCGTCAGTTCGAGCGCTGCGCGTCGATGGTCGTGAAGGTATCGCGCACCACGGTGAGCGCGGAATTCGCCGCCGGCACCCCTGCGTAGATCGCGGTGTGCAGGATGGCCTCGCTGATCTCCCTGCGGGTCAGCCCGTTGGTCAGGGCCGCGCGCACGTGCATGCCCAGTTCGTTCTCGTGCCCGCCGCTCACCAGGCAGGCCAGGGTGAGGAAGCTGCGGGTGCGCCGGTCCAGGCCGGGCCGGCTCCAGATCTCCCCCCACGCGTAGCGGGTGATGAAGTCCTGGAAGTCGGCGGTCTCCGGGGTGATCGCGGCGGTCGCAGCGTCAACGTGCGCGTCACCGAGAACCGCGCGGCGCACGGCCATTCCCTCGGAGTAGGTCTCCGCCGCGGTGCGGGAGCGCGCCGCCTGACGGCCCAGGTGGGCCTCCAGCAGGGCTGCCGCCTCGGCAGGCCGCTCGAGCGGGGCCAGATGTGCCGCCCCGTCGATGGTCTCCAGCCGGGCCCCCGGGATGCGGCGGGCCAGGGCGGCCAGTTGGGCGGGCGGGGTGGACCGGTCGAACTCACCCGCGACGCAGAGGGTGGGAACACGGATGCCCGCCGCGGCATCCGTCACGTCGAACTCAGCGAGGGCCTCGCAGCAGAGCGCGTACGACTCGTCGTCGACGTCGAGGAGTTGGTCCAGCGCGGCGGAGCCGGCGGCCGGGTCGCGGTCGAGGAACCCGGGCGCGAACCACCGTTCGGCACTGCCCGCGATGATGGAGGGCGTTCCGCTGCCACGGATCCGGGCGGCCCGCTCGACCCAGCCGGCGACAGTGCCGATCCGGGCCGCGGAGCAGATGACGGCGAGGCTCTGCAGGCGCTCCGGGTGGCGCAGGGCCAGCTCGAGTCCGACGGCACCGCTGAACGACACCCCGGCGTAGTGGAAGGCTCCCCCGCCGACCGAGTCGACGAGGGCGATCACGGCATCGGCGACCTCCGCAACGGTGAACGGTTCCCGGGTGGCGGGGCTGACGCCGTGGCCGGGCAGGTCGAAGCAGAGCACCCTCCAGGAGGCGGAGAGCCGTGCGGCCACACCGTCCCAGAGCGCGGTGGTGGTGCCGAGCGACGGGCCGAGCACGAGCAGCGGCAGCGTGCCCGCGGCCGGCGCCGGTGCGACTGTGCCGCGGATGGTGGGCTGGGTCATGACGGTGTCCCCTTCGTCTCTGTGGCTCCACGGTACCGGGCGAGCACCCGGTCGATGCCGGCGTCGGTCTGCCCGAGGCTGAGGTCGTCGTCGAACGCGGTCCACACCCGCGACCGGAGCTCCTCGGGGTGACCGCCGGCGGTGATCAGGGCGGCCAGCACCACCCGCAGCGGGCGACGGGTGCGCTGGGCCTCCTCCGCCGCGCGCTGCACCAGGGCGAACGCCGCGGCCTTGCCGAGGGCCTCGGCGAGCAGGGTGGTCACCCGTTCGCTGTACACCAGGCCGTCGGTCAGGTCGAGGTTGCGCAGCATCCGTTCCGCGTCCACGTCGAGCCGGCCCGCCAGCGAGGCGGCGCCGGCGACCGCGCCGAGGGTCAGCCGCTCGAGCAGTCGCAGGCTCTGCCACTCGGCGTGCCAGGCTCCGCCGGGACGCTGGTCCTCGGCGAGCAGGCTGCCGAACAGGGTGGCGGCGAGCGCGGGAGTCTGCCGGGCGGCCGCCGTCACCAGCACGGCCGTCACCGGGTTGCGCTTGTGCGGCATCGCGGAGGATCCGCCCTGGCCGGCCGCCAGCCGCTCACCGACCTCGGCGATCTCGGTGCGGGAGAGCACGGTGACGTCGAGGGCGAAGGTGCCGACGCTCCCGGCCACGGCGGCGAGCGCCGCGGCCAGCCCGGTCACGTGCAACCGGTTGGTGTGCCAGCCGATTCCGGGCACGCGGAGTCCGAGCTCGGCGGCCAGGTGCGTCGTGACCGCATCGACCGTCTGCGTGGCCGGCACTGCGGGCAGGCGGGACCGGGCGATATCGCTCAGAACGGCACGGTTGCCGACGGCGCCGCCCAATTGCACGGGCAGGCTCGCCCGCACCCGATCGAGCTGCTCGGCGGCCGTCAGCACGGCGTCGAGCCAGCCGGCGGCGATGAAGCCGAAGCTGGTCGGGGAGGCCTGCTGGCCGAGGGTGCGCCCGGCCATCACCGTGCCGCGGTGCCGGTCGGCGAGCGCCGAGAGGCTGCCGGCCAGATCGAACAGCCCGGCCGCGAGCTCGCCGGCCACCCGGTGTGCGACGAGCATGGCGGCGGTGTCGAGGATGTCCTGGCTCGTCGCGCCCACGTGCAGGTGGTCGGATGCCCCGGGCCGGCGGCTCTCGGCGGCCGCCGCCAGGTGCGTCACCAGCGGGATCACGGGGTTGCCGCCACCCTGCCCCTCGACTGCGATCCGGGCCAGGTCGAGTCGTCCGGCATCCGACAGCTCGTCGCAGACCGTGGTCATCCAGTCCGGGGCCAGCCCGGCGGCGACCAGCCCGCGGGTCAGGGCCAGCTCGACGTCGACCATCGCCTGCAGCCAGGCTGCGTCGCCGGTCAGCTCGTCGGCGCGGCTGCCGGGGCCGAGCGGGTGCAGCAGGCCGACGTCGTAGGACCCGGCCCCCTCGCCGGCTCGCTCAGGCATCGAAGTCCAGGAACACGGTCTCGTCGGCGCCCTGCAGCCTCACGTCGAACCGGTAGGACGGTGTTCCGCCCGGGTGGCCGTCGGCCACGCAGACCAGGGTGGCCCGGCGGGCGGGGGGCACGGCGCCCAGCACCGCGTCGCGACGGTGCGCCTCGGCGTCTTCGGGGAAGTAGGCGCGGGTGAACAGGTGGTGGATCAGTCCCCGGGCGAAGACGGTGACGACGATGTACGGGGCACCCCCGCCGACGGAGCCGGGCTTCACGGTGGTGAAGGTGAAGTGGCCGGCCTGGTCCACCGCCGCACGTCCGAATCCGGTGAAGGTGAAGCCGTCGCGGTCGAGGGCTCCCTGTTCCCGGCTGATGGCGCCGGTCTCGTCGGCCTGCCACAGCTCGAGGATCGCATCCGGTACCGGGTCGCCCGCGCCATCCGTCACGGTGCCGTGCAGGCGGATCGCGTGCGGGTGCCGGCCCGGCACGAGCTCGGGGCCCCGCTCGTAGGGCAGCGCGAAACCGTAGAACGGACCCACGGTCTGCGACGGGGTCTGAATGAACTCCGTGGGCTTCGGCTCAGTCATGGGCTTCCTCGCTCTCCATCCAGGTGGCTTTGGGGCCGGTGAGCACGATGTCCCAGTTGTAGCCGAGCGACCATTCGGGAACGCTCAGGTCGTGGTCGTAGGTGCCCACCAGACGGGCGCGGGCGGCCGGATCGGTGATCGACTGGTAGATCGGGTCCAGCGCGAACAGGGGGTCCCCCGGGAAGTACATCTGGGTGATCAGGCGCTGGGTGAACGCGGTGCCGAACAGCGAGAAGTGGATGTGCGCGGGCCGCCAGGCGTTCAGGTGGTTGCGCCAGGGGTACGGTCCCGGCTTGATCGTGGTGAACGAGTACTCGCCGTTCTCGCCTGTGATCACGCGGCCGACACCGGTGAAGTTGGGGTCGAGCGGCGCCGGATGCTGGTCGCGCTTGTGCACGTAGCGTCCGCCCGCGTTCGCCTGCCAGATTTCGATCAGCTGCCGACGCACCGGGCGGCCTTCGCCGTCGAGCACCCGGCCCGAAACCGTCATGCGTTCGCCGAGGGGTTCGCCGCGGTGCTGGATCGTGAGGTCGCTCTCCAGCACGTTCACGTCGGTGTGGCCGAACGCCGGCGAGAACAGTTCGACTTCCTCCGGGTCGACGCGCACGAGTTCGTGGGTCGGGTGGCGCAGGATCGAGCTGCGGTACGGCGGGTAGTTGCGCCGCGGGTGCAGTTCGGGTGCTCCACCGTCGTCGACGCGGGCGCGCGCCTCCGCTTCGATGGCGCGCATCTCGTCGTTGATCTCGGACTGCGAGGTGTGGTCTTTCATGGTCATTCCTCTCTGTTCCTGGGCAGCTAGAACGGGAGGCCGGTGTACTGCTCGGCGAGTTCCCGCTGCGCGATCACGGAGTCGGTCAGGTAGTCGAGCCGGCCGAGCTGGCTGCGGTAGTTGAACGCCGCCGACTGCAGGTCGCTGGGGTCTCGGTGCAGCATCTCGGTCATCGACTGGGAGAACTGCTGCACCCGCCACTGGCGGCGGAGCGCGGTTTCCCCGTAGCCGGACAGAGGCGCGTCGTCCCCCGCGTAGTGGCTGACCAGGGCGGCGCCGAGCAGGGTCACGTCGGCGATGGCCGAGTTGAGACCCTTCGCGCCGGTGGGCGGCACGATGTGCCCGGAGTCCCCGGCAAGGAACAGGTTGCCGTAGGAGAGCCGGGAGGCGACGAAGCTGCGCATGGGGGTGATCGACTTGTCGGTGATGGCACCCTCGTTCAGCGTCCAGCCGGGAACGGCCAGCCGCGTCTGCAGCGCCTCCCAGATGCGCTCATCCGACCACTGGTCGATGGAGTCGGCGGTGTCGACCTGCAGGTACAGGCGGGACACCTGCGGCGAGCGCATCGAGTGCATGGCGAAGCCGTCCTCGTGCAGCGCGTAGATCAGCTCGTCGGTCGAGGGCGGAACGTCGGCGAGGATGCCCAGCCAGGCGAACGGGTAGCTGCGGTCGTAGAGGGTGAGCGCCGTCGGGGGGATGGACGCCCGGCAGACGCCGTGGAAACCGTCGGCGCCGATGATGAAGTCGGCCGCTATCGAGTGGGCTTCCCGGTCGTGGACGAACGTGACCCGGGGGGTCTTCGACTCGAGACCCAGCACCTGGACATCCGCCGCCTCGTAGTAGATCGTCGAGCCCGCGGCGGTGTGCGCCGTGATCAGGTCCTTGACGACCTCCTGCTGACCGTAGACCGTGACCGTGCGACCGATCAGCTCGTTGAAGTCGACGTTGCGGCGCTCGCCGGCGAATTGCAGGTAGATGCCGTCGTGCTCGAGCCCCTCGGCGTGGAGGCGCTCGCCGAGGCCGAGCCGGGTGAGGGTTTCGACGGCGCTCTGTTCGAGCACGCCGGCCCGGATGCGGGCGAGCACGTAGTCCTGGGAGCGGTTCTCGACCACGATCGAGTCGATGCCGGCGTCGCGCAGGGCCCAGGCCAGGAGAAGACCGGCAGGGCCGGCGCCGATGATGGCGACACGGGTGTTTTCTGGGGACACGGGTTTCTCCTAGCGACGGTGACAGGTGATGGTGTCATCCTGCGGGGTCACGGTGCCGACCGGGCCGGTTGTTCCCACTCAGTGGAAGGCAACCTGGCTGCGGCGGAGATGAGAGAGTTCTCATCCGACGCGTGCCTGAGTCTCATCCACACGGTCCAGACTGAACCGTATTCGTCGATCGGAGAAGACCATGAGCGATTCGCGCCCCTCCCGCCCGCGTCGGAGCTCGCTGCTGCTGATCGGAGCCGGCATCGGCGTCCTCCTGGCGTCGGCCGGCGCCCTCGCCCTGGTGAGCGGTCTTGCCATCGCGGATCAGCCGGGGCAGGCCGTGGACGTGCCGGCCCTGGTCGTGGAGGTGGACCCCGCACCGGGCCCGACCTCACCGGCTTCGCCCTCCACACCTGCTCCGGTCTCCCCCCCGTCAGAGCCCGGGTCGCCCGCGTTGGTGCCGGCCCCGGCGCCGCTGGTCGTCGACGACGACGGGGATGACGACGCGATCGATGGCGGCGATGACAACGGCGGAGACCGGCCCGACGACTGACGCAGCACCCCGGATGAGAGAGCTCTCACAACCCTCTGGTTCGGGCCTCATCTCCTCGCGGAAGAGTGAGAGCCAGGTGATTCCCACCGAAGCCCCCGCCGAAGTCGGCGCAGATGAAAGGTCAGGCCATGTTCCAGATCCGCACCAAGCACACCATCGCCCTTTCCGCCGTCGGTATCGCCGGTCTCCTGTCGATCGGACTTCTGGCTGCCCAGGCCGACACCGGGGTGACGCCCACGACGCCGGTCTCCGGCGTGTCGAGCGATGATACCGCCACGGATGTCCCCACTCCGCTCGTGTTCCCGGGAGTCACCGATGACGTGAGCGACGCGCCCGATGACAGCGACGGACGCGTCGGCGGAGGCAACGGCGCCGACGACGTCAACGATGCCCCCGACGACAGCGACGGACGCGTCGACGACTCAGGCCACGACGACTCCACCGACTCCGCCGACTCTGACGCCTACGACGACTCCGCCGACTCTGACGCCTCCGACGACTCTGACGACTCAGGTCACGACGACTCCGGCGACGACAGCCACGACGACGACAGCGACGACTGACTTCCACACCCCCACCGGGCTATCGGCCGCGCTCTCCCCTCAGCGCAGCCGGTAGCCCATACCTCTGACCGTTTCGATCCGAGCGGCGCCGAACTTCGCCCGAAGGTAACCCACGTAGACGTCGACGATGTTGGAGCCGGGGTCGAAGTCGTAGCCCCACACCCGGCTGAGCAGCTGTTCGCGGCTCAGCACCTGGTCCGGATTGCGCAGGAACTCCTCCGCGAGGGCGAACTCCCGGGCTGACAGGTCGACCTGCCGGTCACCCACGATGGCACGGCGGGTGCGCAGGTCGAGCTCGAGCCCCGGGACGGCGAGCAGGGCCGGGGCGACGCGCACGGCATCCGTGAGTCGCAACCGGATCCGCGCCAGCAGCTCGTCGAAGCGGAACGGCTTGGCCATGTAGTCGTTCGCCCCGCCCTGCAGGCTGGCGAGGGTGTCCTCGGCCGAGTCCCTGGCCGTGAGCACGATCACCGGCAGCGTCGACGGTTCGGCGCGCAGCCGGCGCAGCACCTCGTAGCCGTCGATGCCGGGCAGGCCGATGTCCAGCACCAGCAGGTCGAACCCGCCGGTCAGCGCGTAGTCCAGCGCGTCGAGCCCGGAGGAGACCGTGACGGTGGTGAAGCCGGCGGCGGCCAGGCCCTTCTCGATGAAGGAGGAGATGCGCAGTTCGTCTTCGGCGATGAGGATTCGGCTCACGGTCAGGTCTCCATCGTTTCGGGGCTGGTCTCGATCGGCAGCAGCGGCAACTCGATCGTGAAGGTGGCGCCGGCCCCGGGGGCCGAATCGACCGAGACGGTGCCGCCGTGGGCACGCGCGATGGCCAGTACGATCGCGAGGCCGAGCCCGGAGCCGGCCGTGCCGCGCCCGCCGCCGCCGCGGTGGAAGCGCTCGAAGAGGTGGTCCTGCGTGTCGACTTCGATCCCGGGGCCGTCGTCACGCACCCACAGGCGTAGCCGCGGGGCTCCGGCGGCGTCCCGGTCGGCGGAGCTGCCGACGTCGACCGTGCCGCCGGCCGCACCGTGGCTGGCGGCGTTCGCCGCGAGCTGCAGGAGGGCCTGCGTCAGTTTCTCCGCGTCGACCGGCGCCACGACGTGCGCCGTCCGGGTGCTCACCCAGCGCTGGCCTGACAGTGCGGCGGCCTTGGTGCGCACCTGCTCCGTGAGAGCCGCGATGTCCACGGGCGTGCGGGTCAGGCGCATCGGCCGCTGCAGCTCGGCCAGGGCGGAGATGTCGCGCACGAGACCGTTCATCCGGTCGAGTTCGTCGATCGCGAGGCTCCGGGTGGCCCGCACGTCGGCGGGGTCGTCGGCGTCCATCAGCTCGAGGTGCCCGCGCACGATCGTGATCGGGGTCTTGAGCTCGTGCCCCACGTCGTCGAGCAACCGGCGCTGCCCGGTCAGGGCACCTTCGAGCCGGTCGAGCATGTCGTTCACGGTGCGGGTCAGCTCGGACACATCGTCGCGGCCCTCCACCGGGATGCGCTCACTCACATCCGAGGCGGTGATCCGGGCCGCGGCCTCGCGCAGCGAACGGATGGGTGCGAGCAGCCGACCGGAGACGAACCAGCCCACCAGCCCCAGCACCACCAGGGCGAGGAGCGTGACCCGCAGGGAGGTGGACCAGGCATCCGTCACCGGCCCGAGCTCGGCGTCGAGGTCGAACGCGGCCACGAAGACCCCCTCGCCGGGATCGTTCGCGACACTGACCGGCGCGGCCACATAGCGCACGGTCTGCCCGGGGCTGCTGACGGTGCCGAGAACGACATTCCCGTCTCTGGTCTCCGCGGTGACCCGGGCGACGAACGCCGCATCGTCTTCGAGCCGGAAGTCCACGTCGCCGCCGGGCGCGAGGGCCGCGGAGCCGTCGATGATCGCGAGGGTCGTCTCGTTGGTTCCGGGACGGATGCTCTGCACGACCTGGCCGAGCACCCCGTTCAGCGTCGTCTCCCCCGCATCGGCGGCGACGAAGCGGGCGTCGTCGACGGCATCCGTCAGCGACGCGTCGACGGCGGCCAGCGTTCTCTCGCGCTGCACGACATAGGCGGTCGTGGCGGCGGCGAACATGCCTGCCGCCGCCACCAGCAGAATCGTCGCCAGGATGCGCACGCGCACCGACGGGACAGGAAGCCGCCGGGTACCCCCGGTCGCCCTGGCCTTCACCGGCTTCCCGCTCACGAGCACCACGCTACCCCGACACCCGGATACAGCGCTCTCCCATCATGGTCGAGCTCATCCACCTCGGCGAGGGCGTGCTGCACGCGTTCACGCACCCCGGCCCCGACGGGATCGTGATCGAAGAGGTCACCATCATGCTCGGCGTGCTCGGCCTGATCGACGTCGTCATGATCGCCAACCTGCTGATCATGGTCATCATCGGCGGTTACGAGACCTTCGTGTCGAAGATCGCCATCGACGGCCACCCCGACCAGCCCGAGTGGCTCTCCCACGTCAACGCGAACGTGCTCAAGGTCAAGCTCGCCATGGCCATCGTCGGCATCTCATCGATCCACCTGCTCAAGACGTTCATCGAGGTCGGCGACCTCGCCGCCCGCGGCTCCACGTCGACGGCGGGCCAGGAGAGCATCACCGGCGACGTCTACACCTGGGACGGCGTGCTCTGGCAGGTCATCATCCACATGGTGTTCATCGTCTCGGCCATCGCCCTGGCCGGGATCGACCGGATGTCGCAGGGTGCCGCCCACGCTCCGGCACCGATGCCCGAACTGCCCGCCGGTCCCGGCCCGGAGCCGCTCGTGCTCGAGGCTGCGCCGCGACCCGCTGCGGACACCCGCGCGATCGAGGCCGGACCCGTCGGCCAGCTGCTGCAGCTGGGCCGGCTGCGCGACGCGGGGATCGTCACCGACGCGGAATTCGATGCCAAGAAGACGGAGTTGCTCGCCCGTTTCTGAGTCGCCGCGGAGTGGCTTCCGAGCCGCTTCCGAGCGATCCGAGCCCGTGCCGGTAGCGTGGGGCCATGCTCGAGTTCATCGATGACCGGCCGGACCTGCTGTTGCGCCGTGACGGACGGCTCGCAGAGATCGTTCTGAACCGTCCGGCGGCATTGAACGCACTCACCCACGCGATGATCACACGGATGTCCGCGGTGCTGGCCGGCTGGGCCGCCGACGACCAGGTCGAGACTGTTCTCCTGACCGGCAGTGGCGACCGGGGGCTCTGCGCCGGGGGCGACATCGTGGCGATCTACCGCGGCGGCGGGGACGTGGCGGCGGACACGCGCGCGGACGCCGACGCCGAGGCCGCCCGCTTCTTCGCCGATGAGTACCACCTGAACGCAGAGATCCAGCGGTATCCCAAACCCTATGTGGCGGTGATGGACGGCGTCGTGCTCGGCGGCGGGGTCGGCGTCTCCGGCCACGCGAACACCCGGATCGTGACCGAGCGCACACGGCTGGGGATGCCGGAGACCGCGATCGGCTTCGTGCCTGACGTCGGCGGTACCTGGCTGTTGTCCCGGGCTCCCGGCGAGCTCGGCACCCACCTTGCCCTGACCGCCGCGACGGCCTCCGGGGCCGATGCCATCGCGCTGGGTCTGGCGGACCATTTCGTGCCGAGCGCCCGGCTCCCGGATCTCGCCCGCGCCCTGACCCGGACCGGCGCGGCCGAGGCGGTGCGCGCCCTCGCCGAGACTCCCCCGCCGTCCGCTCTCCTCGCCCAGCGGCACTGGATCGACGAGTGCTATGCGTTCGACGATGTGGGCGAGATCGTCGTGGCCCTGCAGAACTCTCCGGAGAAAGTAGCGCGGGACACCGCCGCCCTCATCCTCACGAGGTCGCCGACCGCCCTCACGGTCACGCTGGCGTCGCTCCGCCGAGCCCGGCGGCTCCCGAGCCTGGATGAGGTGCTCGACCAGGAATACCGAGTGACGCTGCGCTTCCTGCAGCGGAGCGAACTGCAGGAGGGCATCCGGGCCCAGGTGATCGACAAGGACCGCAGCCCCCGGTGGTCGCCGGCCGGCCTCGGCGAGGTGACGCGGGCATCCGTCGACGCCTTCTTCGCGCCCCTGGGTGAGCAGGAGCTCGGGCTCGGTGGCGGTCTCGGCCAGGGGCCGGTACCGGATCAGGCCCCACCCTACGTCGACGCCGACCTGATCTTCGTCACCGATCTGCTCACGCCGGATGAGCGCGAGCGGCTGGCCGCCGCACGGGCGTTCTACCAGACCGAGGTGCGCCCGCTCGCCGTGGACTATTGGAACCGGGCCGAGTTCCCGTTCGAGCTGCTGCCCCGCCTCGCCGCACAGAACCTCGCCGCGACCGGTGCTGCGCCGACCAGCCACCTGCTCACGGGGCTGCTGCAGATGGAGCTGACCCGGGCCGACACCTCGATCTCCACGTTCTACGGTGTGCACCACGAGCTGTTCGCCGCGGCCGTCGACGAGCTCGGCTCGCCCGAGCAGCGCGAGCGTCTGCTGCCGGGCCTCCTGGCATTGGAGAAGATCGGCGCCTTTGCCCTGACCGAACCGGAGCACGGCTCCGACATCTCCCGGATGATGGAGACCACGGCCACCCGGTGCGGCGACGAGTGGGTGCTCAACGGCACCAAACGCTGGATCGGCAACGGCGCCATGGCCGACTACGTGCTGGTCTGGGCCCGGGACACCGCTGACCGGCAGATCAAGGGATTCATCGTCGAGAAGGAGCGGCCCGGGTTCACGGCCACCCCGATCGAGAACAAGATCGCGGTGCGGATCGTGCAGAACGCCGACATCACCCTGACGGATGTCCGGATCCCGTTCACGAACTGGCTGCCGGGCAGCCGGAGCTTCCAGGACACGAACGTGCTGCTGCGCAACTCCCGGGTCTGGGTGTCGTGGCAGGCCGTCGGCCAGCAGTTCGCCGCCTTCGACGTGGCCCGCGCCTACGCCCTGGAGCGACGCCAGTTCGGCCGGCCCATCGCATCCTTTCAGCTGGTGCAGGAACAGCTCTCCCGCATGATCGGCAATGCGACCCTGTCGCTGTCGCTGATGGTGCAGCTGGCGCGGCTGCAGGAGAGCGGGCGGCTCACGATGGACCAGGCGGCCCTCGCGAAGGCCGCCTGCACGACCCGGATGCGCGAAACGGTGGCCCTGGGTCGCGGGCTGCTCGGCGGCAACGGCATCAGCACCCGGTACGAAATGGCCAAGATCTTCGCCGACGCCGAGGCGATCTATTCCTACGAGGGCAGTTACGAGATCAACGCCCTGCTGGTGGGCCGTGCCGTGACGGGCCTGTCCGCCTTCGACTGATCGCCCGGTGCGGGCGGCTAGACCGTCGCGCCGGCCGCCCCGATCGAGAGTCCAGGCGGGACGGATTCGGCCGACGCGACCGGCTGTACGGGAACGGGCGGCAGGGTGGGCGCGTTCCAGGCCTTGATGACGGCCCAGCCCACGGCGGCGATCGGCACGGAGATGATCGCGCCGACGATGCCGCCCAGGATCGTGCCGGCCGTCAGGGCCAGCAGAATGACAAGGCCGTGCAGGCGCAGCGACTTGCCGAGCACCACCGGGGAGAGGAAGTTGCCCTCGAGCTGGTTCACACCCACCACGATCGCGACCACGATGATGGCGGTGGTCAGGTCGTTCGTGACCAGGGCGACCAGGGCGGCCAGGATGCCGGCGGCCGTCGCCCCGACGATGGGGATGAAGGCGCCGACGAACACGATGACGGCGAGCGGCAGCGCGAGCGGAACCTGCAGGATCCACAGTCCGATCCCGATGAACAGGGCGTCGACGAAGGCGACGATCGCCGTGCCGCGCACATAGTTGCCGAACACCTCGACGCTGCGCAGGCCGATCCGAACGGCGCGCGCGTGCCGCGTGCCGGCGAGCGGCTGGATCAGGAAGCTCCAGATGTGGGGGCCGTCCTTGAGGAAGTAGAACAGCACGACGAGGCCGAGCACCAGGCCGGCCACGATCTCGGCGGCCACGGAGACCCCGGCCAGAGCACCGGACCCGAACTGGCTGCTGGTGGCGAACGCGATGACCGACTCCCGCACCGAATCGATCTGGGCGGAATCGATCGGCAGCGTGCCGCTGGTGAGGAGATCCTGCAGTGCGTCCAGGCCCTCATTGGCCGAGGTGAACAGGGTGTTCCACTCACCACGGATGCCGAACACGACGAGGGTGACGACGCCGCCGAAGACCGCGACGCTCCCGATCAGGGTGATCGCCGCGGCGAGGGACTCGTTCGCCCCGCGGGCCAGCAGGAACCTCATGACGGGGCGCAGCGCCGACGCCACGATCAGCGCGAGCAGAAGCGGGATGAAGACCAGCTTGAGCTGGGTGATCCCGAAGATCGCCACCACGAGCAGCGCGAGCACCAGAAGGGCCTGGCCGGATCGGATGGAAGCCCGGCCGAGGTAATCCGTCCAGGACGAAGTGGGGGTTGTCATGGGGATCTCCAAACGAGGCGATACACGAGGGCGGGGCAACCGGGAACGGCAACTGAGTTCCCCAGCCTATCCAGAGAGCCGGCTCAACCAGACTGACGGTGGCGCGTGTCGCCCGTGTGACGTACACTCCCTACATCGAACACTTGTTCTAAGTCGCGCATTCGACCAGGCTGCCAAAGGAGTACACACATGTTTTCGCACCTCCATGTCGCGAGCGCCTACTCCACCCACTTCGGGGTCACGCTCCCCGAGGCGCTGGCCGAGCAGACGCGGGAGCAGAACGGTTCCTTTCTCGCCCTCACCGACCGCGACGGCCTCTACGGCGCCGTCAAGCATGTGCGTGCGTGCGTGGCGGAGGGCATCCGGCCGGGGCTGGGCGCCGACCTCGCGGTGCACGACGACGACGGGCAGCCGCTGGGCCGGGTCGTCGTGCTCGCCCATGGCAACCTGGACGGCCGTGGCTACGCCGCCCTCTGCCGCGCGGTCAGCGCCGCCCACCGCTCACCGGGCCAGCCCAGCATCGCCCGCACCCGGCTGGCCGAGCTGGCCGGGCTCAGCTGCCTCACGGTGCTGCTCGGGCCTGCCTCCGATGTGGGCCAATCGGTCGAGCGCCGCGACACGGACGCAGCCGGATCCTGCCTCAGCACCTGGCTGCGCACCATGCCGCCGCAGTCGGTGGCCGGCGAGATCGTCTGCCACCTGGCCGAGCCGGGCACGACCGGCAGCGTGACGCCGGCCACCCGCATGCTCGCCCTCTTCGAGCACGCCGCCGTGCCTGCTGTGCTCACCAACGCCGTTCGGTACGGCACCCCCGACGAGGCCGTCACCGCCGACCTGGCCGACGCCGCCCGCACTCTGACGGCGTTGGCGGACCTCGAGCAGCTGCAGAGCAACGGGCAGGCCTGGCTGAAGCCCGAGGGCGCCATGCGGCAGGTGGCCCGCATGGTCGTCGATGCCGGGCTGCACGACGACGGCGCCGTGGACCGGCTCTTCCGCGACACGGAGTCGCTCGCCGACCGGTGCAGCCTCGACCCGGACTCCGACATCGGGCTCGGCCGGCCCCGCATGCCGGAGGCGCGCATCATCGGGGTCACGGGTGACCCGCTCACCGAGCTGCGCGCCCGGGCCAGCGCCGGCATCGACGGCCTGTACTCCCACTCCGCGCTGGGCGAGGCGGCACATGCCCGCCTGGCGCATGAGCTGAAGACCGTCGAGCAGCTCGGATTCGCCGGGTATTTCCTCACCGTCGCCCGGGTGGCGGACATCATCCGAGGCATGGGCATCCGCATCCAGGCACGAGGGTCCGGGGTGGGTTCGGTCCTCAATTACGCCCTGCGCACCTCCTCCGTCGAGCCCATCTCCAACGGCCTGCTCTGGGAACGTTTCCTCTCCCCCGAACGGCAAACCCTGCCCGACATCGATATCGACGTGGAATCGGCACGCCGCCACGACATCTACCGAACGCTCTTCGACACCTTCGGCAGCGACCGGGTGTCGCTGATGTCCATGACGAATGCCTACCGCGGCCGGGGCGCGGTGCGGGATGCGGGCCTTGCCCTCGGCATGAACCACGAAGAGGTCGCCGCCGTCGCCAAGCAGATCTGGCGGTTCAACGCCCGGGACTTCCGGCGGGCCCTGGCCGAGAAACCCGAACTGGCCGACTTCGCCGCCGAGGTGCGGGCGTCCTCGCAGCTCGAGCTGCTCGTCGACCTCACCGCCAAACTCGACCGGTTGCCCCGGCACATTTCGGTGCATCCGTGCGGGGTCATCCTCTCCGACGCGTCACTGCTCGACCGCACGCCCGTGCAGGCGTCCGGCATGGGGCTGCCCATGTCCCAGTTCGACAAGCACGACATGGACCCGATGGGCCTGATCAAACTCGACATCCTCGGCGTGCGCATGCAGTCGGCCATGGCCCACGCCGTCGAGGAGCACCATCGTCTCTCCGGCGAGAGCATCGACCTCGACCGGATTCCCCTCGACGACCCGGCCACCTTCGAGCTGATCCGCTCCACCCGCACCCTGGGCATCTTCCAGATCGAGTCGCCAGGCCAGATGGAGCTGGTCGGCAAACTGCAGCCGCGGGTCTTCAACGACCTGACCGTCGAGATCTCCCTGTTCCGGCCCGGCCCGATGAAGAACAACATGCCTCTGAAATACCTTCAGGCCCGGCACGGCGAGGTTGCCCCCGACTACATCCACCCTCGGTTCGAGCCGTTCCTGCGGGAGACCGAGGGCGTGGTGATCTTCCACGAGCAGGTGATGCACCTGTTCAACGAGCTCACCGGGTGCGGGCTCGGCCGGGCGGACGTCTTCCGCCGTCACCTGGGCAAGCCCGAGCAGCTTCCCCGCATCGAGGAGTTCGTGCGCGAGCGTGCCGCCGAGCGCGGCTTCGCGCCCGACGTGATCGACCGGGTCTGGACGGTGCTCGCCGGGTTCGGCAGCTTCGGTTTCGCCAAGGCGCACGGCGCCGCGTTCGCCCTTCCCACCTATCAGTCCGCCTGGTTGAAGACGCATCATCCGGCGGTGTTCCTCGCCGGCCTGCTCACGCACGCCCCCGGCATGTGGCCGAAGGACCTGATCGTGGCCGAGGCGCGCAACCTCGGCGTGCCCGTGCTCGGTCTCGACGTGCAGAGCAGTGCACTGGACTACCGGGTGGAGCAGATCGACGGCGGCGGGCAACGCGGCATCCGCCTGGCCCTGCCCGAACTGGCCGGCTGCACGGCGGCCGAACGCGCCCGCATCGTTCGCCACCAGCCGTTCACCTCGTTGCAGGACTTTCGCGATCGGGTTCGCCCCCGGCGCAGCACCTTCGAGGCTCTGGCCCGGGTGGGGGCGCTCGACTCATTCATCGGCTACGACCGCGCCCGGCGCCACGAGCTGCTGGCGCATATCCAGTCGCTGCGCGGCACCGCGGTCACCATCCACGACGACCAGCTCGCCTTCGATGTGCCCCTGCCCGTGCTCGAATACGAGGGCTCCCGGTTCACCGCGGTGACCTCTCTGGAGCTGCGCGGGCGCACCCAGTCCGACCTCGAGCTGCAGAGCCTCGGCCTCGCGGTGGCCGGGCATCAGATGGCCCGCTACTACCCGCTCTTCACCGAACTGGGCGTCACACCCGCTGCCGAGCTGGTCAATCTGCCCGGCGGAACCGAGGTGCTCCTGGCCGGGGTTCGCCGAGCCACGAACACACCGCCGATGCGGGGCGGGCGCCGGGTGGTCTTCGTCAGCCTCGACGACGGCTCCGGACCGGTGTCCAATGTCGTCTTCTTCCACGACGCTCAGGAGCGCATCGGCGGCCCGGTGTTCCACACCCACCAGATGCTGGTGCGCGGCCGCACCCGCCGGTCGGGCGCGAAGGGCGTCTCGGTCACGGGCGAGAACCTCTGGGACCTCACGGATGTCTCCCGCCGGGTCGCGACGCGTCACGCCGCCGAAGCGGCCGCCCGACATGCCGACCGTGCGCACGATCTGGCCGACGAGTTGGCCGCGGAACTGGCCGCCATGGCCACCACGAATGTTCACCACCTCTGGCCCCGGCGCACCGCCTGATGCGCGCCTAAACTGATGTGCATGACCGAGAACCAGCGCTACGACGTGCTGCGTCAGTACGCCGATTTCGAACTGCGCCACTACCCCCGCACCGTGCTCGTACAGGTTGAGGTTGCCGGGGATTTCTCCGGGGCCGGCAATCGTGGCTTCGCACCGCTCTTCCAGTACATCAGCGGCAACAATGACACCTCCACGCGCATCGCGATGACCGCGCCGGTGATCCAGGAGACCACGACCCCGCGAAGCCACACGATCAGCTTCGTCCTCCCCGCGGGGATGCCCGCCGCGGAGGTTCCCGTGCCCCGCAACGCGCAGGTCAGCACGAAGGAGGTGGCCGAGCGCACCGTCGCCGCCCGTCGCTTCAGCGGCGGCTGGAGTGACGAGCGATTCACGCAGAACGGCGCCCTCCTCATCGAGGCCGTGCGCCGTGAGGGTCTCCTCCCGGCCGGCCAGCCCTACTTCGCCCGCTTCGACCCACCCTGGAAGCCGGGTTTCCTCAAGCACAACGAAGCACTCGTCGTCATCGCCGAGTCCTAGTCGTCGGCATCATCCGTCGAGTCATCGGTATCCCCGGCATCCGAGACCGGCACGACGACCGGGGGCGGACCGATCTCCTCCATTTCATCCCCGCCGTACTTGGCGTTGGCGACCGACATCACGAAGGGCCACATCCGGTGCCGCGCCGTGGCCGCCGGGCCGCTTGCGAAGCTGATCGACCGCTGACGAGCCTCCCCCGTGACGCTGACCACGGCCGCCACGGTCGCCACCTTGGAGCTGGCGCCGACCATCCAGGTGTCCTTGCCGCCATCCGTTGTCCCGGTCTTCCCGATCAGCGGCACCCGGGGTTCCGTGGCACCCCAGGACTGCTGCGCCGTGCCGTCGGTCATCACCCGGCGCATCGCGAAGACCATGCCGGCGGCCACCGACGGGGCCACCGACGGGGAGCATGCCGACTCCGGCGGCGGCACCTCGTCGCCGTCCGCGCCCACGATGCGGTCGATCGCGACCGGCGAGCAGGTCACCCCGCGGTTGGCGATACCCGCGAAGGCAACGGCCATGCTCAGAGGCGCCACCTCGTTCGTTCCGATCACGGACGCCGCCGACTGCGCCAGCGGGTCACCGTCGGCGCGATGCACACCGAATGATTCGGCCGTCTGACGGATGCCGCACAGGTCGAGCACCTTGGCCATCCCGATGAACCCCGTATTGATGGAGCCGAGCGTCGACTCGAGCGCGCTGTAGTTTCCGCCACTCTCCCCGGCGTCATTTCGTGGATTCCAGTTCTGGGCGTCATAGTTCTGCGGTCCCCGGCAACTGTCGTTGAACGTTCCCCAGTTGGCTTTGCGGGCCGAGTCGACGCGCTCGTCGAGCCGGTGCCCGGTCTTCAGCCATTCGGCGAGCGTGAATACCTTGTAGGTCGAGCCGGGCTGGAACCCCCGCGAACCGCCCTCGGCGTAGTCGGTGTTGTAATTGACGCCGGTGTAGGCGGCACTGGTGGCCGTGACGACCGGATCCTGGCTGTACAGCTTGTTCTGCGCCATCGCCAGCACGCGCCCCGTTCCCACCTGCACGCTCGTGACCACGCTGCCCACATCCCAGCCGGGGTACTCCATCGGGACATTCGCCGCGATGGTCTCCTCCGCCGCTCGCTGAAGGTCCAGGTCGAGGGTGGTGTAGATGTCGTAGCCGCCCCGCCGGAAGTTGAGCAGGCGGGTTTCCTCGTCGGCGCCGAACGCCGGGTCGTTCCGGAGCAGGTTTGTCACGTAATCGCAGAAGTAGGCGGCGCCACGGGCGGTCTGGCAGCCCGTGCTCGGCTCCTGGATGACCGGCTCGACCGGCGTGGTGCGGGCGGCCCGGAATTCTTCGGCCGTGATCTTCTGGTAACGGAGCATCTCACGCAGGATGTAATCCCGGCGGGCCTTATTGACCGCGTAGCCGTTGGCCGCTCCGTTGGTTTCGCTTGCAGGGTTGTCCAGGCGGAACTTGGCCGGGTTGTTCACGATCGCCACGAGACTGGCGGCCTGCGGCAGAGTGAGAGCGGCCGCGGTCGTGCTGTAGTAGTAGTTCGCGGCGGCCTCGATCCCATACACGGTTCCGCCGAAGCCGGTGATGTTGAGGTACTGGCGCAGAATGTCGTTCTTGGGGAACTTTTTCTCGACTCCGATCGCGAGACGCATCTCCTTGATCTTGCGGTCGGGGCTCGTCTCGGTCACGGCGTTGTAGCAGCGCTTCTGCAGCAGGATGTCCGTTTCGAGTTCGCATTTCTGCACCCGCACATTCTTGACGTACTGCTGGGTGATCGACGATCCCCCCTGCGTCACTCCGCCGACCGCGGTCGTCAGCGCCGCCCGGAGCGTTCCCTGGGCGTCCACGCCGCCGTGCTCATAGAAGCGCGGGTCCTCACTGGCGATGACGGCGTCCCTGGCGTAACTGCTGATCTCGTCCCAGCCCACCTCGATCCGGTTCTGATCGTAGAACGACGCCAGCAGCAGAGGCGTGCCGTCGTTCTGGGTGGCGTAGATGTTGCTCTTCTGCGACAGCTTGTCGATGGCCAGGTAGCCGGGCAGGTTCTCGAAGACCGTGATCGCGTTGGTCGCGCCGAGGCCGGTCAGCGCAACGACCGGGGTCACGCCGGCGGTGACGAGGAGCCCGGCGACCACACTCATCACCGTGATGCCCAGGAGGGCTGTGAGCACCCCGCCGACGGATCTGCGTTTGGTGAATCCCGACGTGCCCATTGCATCACCCCTACCCTCATCGGATCCCGAAGGGGACCCCTGAACCAGGGGCCCAGAAAATGGGTCCCATGGCATGCAAACCTGAGGTTCCCTCAAGGGCTAGGGGCTTGCTTAAACGAAAAAAGGGCCCGGCAGCCAAACGCCGCCGGGCCGCAGTAGCCGTGACTAGACGGTGGTGCCGACTGCCGGCTTGGTCGTCTTCGCCGACGGAGCGAGCGTGAGGAGGGCCCAGCCGAACAGGCCGACCAGAATGCCGACGCCCATCGCGAAGGCGGAGACGCCGAAGGCCAGAATCGACGTGAACAGAGACGCACGCAGGAGCGAGGCTGTCATGACGGTGGGGCGGGTCGGGTCGTCCTGCTCGAGCTGTGCATAGGTCTTGCCGCCGCTGGCCTTCATGGCGTGGTGGTTGATGATGTCGGCCTGAGCGTAAGCGGAGAAGGGGCCGACGACGGGGGCGCCGCCCAGGAACGAGGCGTCCTCAGCGACCGTAATGTTCTCTTCACCCAGCTGGCTGCTGACGGTGGCCCAGCCCACGCCGCCGACGAGCAGAAAGGCAAGGCCGCCAATGAGGCCGAGAAGCCCGATCAGGCGAACCACTCCGGCTTTCCTGGTGCTGATGGTGTCGGGGGAGGTTACCGTGACGGTGGTCATTGTGCTGCCTTTCGTTGAGACACGATTCATGTCTTTGTATGTATCTCAGCTTAGGGGATTCGAAGGTTTTTCCCAGCTTGGCTGGAGGCATCCTCTGGTTTAATGCGCAGAAAAGGCGTGGCATCTGGGGAGATGCCACGCCTCGTCTGATTCGCGGTGATGTGCCCGGTGAGAGGACGGGTTAGAAGACCGTCAGCCCGCGAGCTGCGAACTGGCCTCGCACCCGTTCCAGCAGTGCCTCATCCGGAGGATTCGACCCGTGCAGCGGATAGGGGATGTTCAACCGGTCCCATTTGTCTTCACCCATCTGGTGGAAGGGCAGGACCTCGACGCGCTCGACGTTCGGCCAGCGCGACACGATCTCAGCGACGGCGTCGACGTTGTCGACGGCGTCGGTGAGACCCGGGACGAGAACGAAACGCGCCCAGACGGGAATGTTCCGTTCGCTGAGGCGGTCTCCGAACGCGATCGTAGGTGCGAGTTCGCGGCCGGTCACTTCCTTGTACGTCTCGGGGAGGCCCGACTTGACGTCGAGCAGCACGAGGTCGAGATTGTCCAGCAGCTTGTCCGGCGCGCTCTTGCCCAGGAACCCGGAGGTGTCCAGGGTGGTGTGCACGCCGAGCTTGTGGCATTCCTCGAAGAGGCGTGTCACAAAGGCGGGCTGCATGAGCGGCTCCCCACCCGAGATGGTCAACCCGCCGCCGGTCGAGTCGAAGACGCCTTTATAGCGCTTGACCCGGGCGACAAGGTCGTCCAGCGTGGTGAGAAGCCCGTCCTTCATCTTCCAGGTGTCAGGGTTGTGGCAGTACTGGCACCGCAGGAGACACCCGGAAAGGAAGAGTGTCAGCCGCGTGCCGGGACCGTCAACGGCCGTGACCAGTTCCCACGAGTGGACGCTGGCAACTGTTCCGTTGTGGATGGCTTCCATCTCGAGATGGTGGAGTTTGGCCAGATCGGCCTGCTCACTGCTCACGGATGAGCCGTCCATCAGGGAGGTAGCGACGCCGGCGCTGGGTAGGCCGAGGTTTACTGCTGGCATTGTCTCGTCCTACTCAGCGTCGCCGCGTTGATATCAGTGGAAATTAGTGCGAGTGGAACGTGCGGCTGATGACATCCATCTGCTGCTCGCGGGTCAGGCGGACGAAGTTCACCGCGTAGCCGGAGACGCGAATCGTCAGCTGCGGGTAGTTCTCCGGGTGCGCCATGGCGTCCTCGAGCGTCTCGCGGTTGAGCACATTCACGTTGATGTGGTAACCGGTCGCCGACGTGAACGCATCGATGAGGCCGACCAGGCTCGTGATCTGCTCGTCCTTGGTGTGGCCGAGACCACTGGGAACGACCGTGTTGGTCAGCGAGATGCCGTCCTGCGCTTCACTGTAGGGAAGCTTGGCGACGCTGAGCGCCGACGCGAGCATTCCGTGGGTGTCGCGGCCGTTCATCGGGTTGGCACCCGGTGCGAACGACTCGCCGGCACGACGGCCGTCCGGCGTGTTGCCGGTGGCCTTGCCGTAGACCACGTTGGACGTGATCGTCAGGATCGACTGGGTGTGGATGGCGCCGCGGTAGGTCGGGTGCTTGCGGATCATCTGCATGAACCGCTCCATCACGTCGACGGCGATGGTGTCGACACGGTCGTCGTCGTTACCGAACTGGGGGAATTCGCCCTCGATCGTGTAGTCGACAACCAGGCCGGTCTCGTCGCGCACCGGGCGGACCGTGGCGTACTTGATGGCTGACAGGGAGTCGGCAACCACGCTCAGGCCGGCGATGCCGCAAGCCAGCGTGCGGATGATCTCCTTGTCGTGCAGCGCCATTTCGAGACGCTCGTAGGCGTACTTGTCGTGCATGTAGTGGATGCAGTTCAAGGCCGTGACGTAGGTCTCGGCGAGCCATTCGAGCGTTTCCAGGTAGGCCGGGAAGACGGTGTCGTAGGAGAGCACCTCGTCGGCGTTCGGCACGGTTTCCGGAGCGATCTGCTTGCCCGACACCTCGTCCCGGCCACCGTTGATCGAGTACAGCAGTGCCTTGACGGCGTTGACGCGTGCACCGAAGAACTGCATCTGCTTGCCGACGCGCATGGGCGAGACGCAGCAGGCGATCGCGGCGTCGTCACCCATCTCGGCGCGGATGATCTCGTCCGACTCGAACTGGATGGCGGACGTGTCGATGGAGACCTGCGCACAGAAGCGCTTGAATCCCTCGGGCAGAGCGTCGCTCCAGAGAACGGTGAGGTTCGGCTCGGGTGCTGCGCCGATGTTGTACAGCGTCTGCAGGAACCGGAACGTGGTCTTGGTGACGAGCGGACGGCCGTCTTCACCGATGCCGGCGAGCGACTCGGTGACCCAGGTCGGGTCGCCGGCGAAGATCTCGTCGTATTCCGGGGTGCGCAGGAAGCGCACGATCCGCAGCTTGATGACGAGGTCGTCGATGAGCTCCTGGGCACCCTCTTCGTTCAGGATGCCGGCGGCCATGTCGCGCTCGATGTAGGCGTCGAGGAAGGCCGCGTTGCGACCGAACGACATCGCCGCACCGTTCTGCTCCTTGACCGCACCGAGGTAGGCGAAGTAGAGCCACTGCACTGCTTCGCGGGCCGTGGTGGCCGGCTTCGAGATGTCGGAGCCGTAGGTCGCCGCCATCTGGACGAGTTCCTTGAGGGCCCGGATCTGCTCCGAGTTCTCCTCGCGGGCGCGGATGACGTCCTCGGTCGAGGGCTCCATGTCGATTTCGGCGCGGTCGTTCTTCTTGGCGGCGATCAAGGCGTCGACACCGTAGAGGGCAACGCGGCGGTAGTCGCCGATGATACGGCCACGGCCGTAGGCGTCGGGCAGTCCCGTGATCAGGTGGCTGCTGCGCGCACGGCGGACCGCGGGAGTGTAGACGTCGAAGACGGCGGTGTTGTGGGTCTTGCGGTAATCGGTGAAAATCGTTTCGAGCTCGGGCGACACGGGGTAGCCATAGGTCTCGAGGGAGGTGGCGACCATGCGCCAGCCACCGAACGGCATGATGGCGCGCTTGAGCGGCGCATCCGTCTGCAGTCCGACGATTACCTCGTTGGCCTTGTCGATGTAGCCCGGGGCGTGGGCAGTAATGGACGACGGCGTGGTCGCGTCGACGTCGTAGACGCCTTTACGACGTTCCTCGGGGAACATCGCGGACAGCTTGTCCCAAATGCCCGTCGTGCGTGCGGTCGCGCCGGCGAGGAAGCTTGAGTCGCCCAGGTAGGGCGTGTAATTGCGCTGGATGAAATCGCGCAGATCAATCGAATCCTGCCAGGGGCCGGAAACGAAGTCAGTCCGGCCGGCATCATCCGTTCCGCTGCGAACACCTTCAGTTATGGTCATGTAGATTGCTCTCCTCGTGGATCGAGACACCCTCCGCGAGAGTGTCTCTCCCACAGTCGGGCCGAGAGAGCAGGACCACGAGGCTCCGGCTAATGCGACGATGCACCGTGACTTGCCCTCTTTTTCAACACTACTCCGGTCTTGCAGGGCCAAACGCGAATTGGCCCTGTTCTGGCTCTGCGGAGTTTTTCCGCGTGTCACGCACGCGCGGTTAAAAGGATGCGATCCTCTCAGAGTTTCTTTCCGGGGTTCAGGATCGAGTCCGGATCAAAGGCTTTTTTGACGCGGCGCTGCAAGTCCAGCAGCACCGGACCGAGCTCGTCATCGAGGTGATCCTTCTTGAGCAGGCCGATGCCGTGCTCGCCGGATGCGGAGCCCCCGAGCGTGATGGCCAGGGCGATCACCCGGGCGAACGCCCGGTGGGCCGCATCGACCTGCGCCGGCACCGCGGCGTCGAAACCGATCACGGGGTGCAGGTTTCCGTCGCCGAGGTGTCCGCCGGTGCCGATCGGCACCGCCAGTTCGCGGGAAATCTCGGTGAGCCCGGCGAGCAGTGCCGGCAGTTGGGACCGAGGCACGGTCACGTCTTCGTTGAGGCTGGACCCGCGGGCGGCCTGCAGTGCGGGCTGGAGCAGCCGGCGGGCGCTCATCAGCTCGTCGAGGTGCTCGGGGTCGTGCGCGACGGAGACCGTGGACGCTCCCCCGGCCTTCAGGATCTGGGCATACTCCTCGACGTCCGCGTGCGCCTGACCGGCCTGGTCCGACTGGATGAGCAGCAGCGCGGCGGCATCGGCCGGCAGCCGGGACTCAGGGTCGAAGTCATTGATCGCGGCGATGCAGGGTCCGTCCAGGTATTCGAGCACGCTCGGGCGGCGGTTGGAGGCGACGATGACAGCCGCGGCAGCCAGGGCCGCCTCCGTCGTGGCGAACGTGGCCGACACTCCGGAGGCGTCGGCCGGAGCCGGCAGCAGCCCGACCGTGATCTCCGTGATGATGCCGAGCGTTCCCTCCGAGCCGACCAGGAGCGCCGTGAGGTCATACCCGGAGACGCCCTTGATGGTGCGCTGGCCGGTGTGAACGATGGAGCCGTCGGCGAGCACCACGGTCAGTCGGCGAACGAAGTTGCCGGTCACCCCGTATTTGACGCAGCGCATCCCGCCTGCGTTGGTCGCGACGTTGCCGCCGAGGGTCGAGCCCTTCCAGGACCCAGGGTCCGGCGGGTAGAACAATCCGACGGCCGCGGCAGCGCGGGCCAGGGCGTAGGTGCGCACGCCGGCCTGCACCGTGGCGGTCTGGTCGACCGTGTCGACGGTCACGATGGTGTTCATTTTGGTGAGGTTCACCACGATGCCGGCCTCGATCGCGTTGGCGCCGCCGGCCAGCCCGGTACGGGCACCCTGGGGCACGATCGGGATGCGATGGGCCGCGGCGACCCGCACGACGGCCGCAACCTGCTCGGTGCTGGCCGGGAACACGACCGCCAGCGGCGTGCCGGCAGGGGTGCTGTCCGACTGGTCACGCAGATAAGCGTCGGCACGGGGGCCGGTCAGGAGCTGGGCGGCCGGGAGGGCGAGGGCCAGTTGGGCGAGGGCGGTGGTCGGTTGCGGTGCTGTCATGGTCACCGCTGAATTCTATTGCGGGCGGATCGGGGCGAACCGGGGAGAATCGGGCGGCGCTCTCAATTGCATCTATTGATGCATCTATGGCTAGGATGAGTTCATGAGTTTTCTCCGGGATCCCCGCGGCACGACGTCCGCCGCGGCACCCTCGGCGGTGGACCGGGTGTACGCGAACGTCGCCGAGGCCATCATCACCGGCACCCTGGCCGCCAGCTCCCTGATCACCGAGGGCGAGGTTGCCGAAGCCCTCTCCATCAGCCGCACTCCCGTGCGGGAGGCGTTCCTGGCCCTGGAGGCCCATGGGCTACTGACGCTCTTCCCCAAGAAGGGTGCGGTCGTGACCGCACTGGGTGACACCGAGACGGCCGAGCTGCTGCAGGTGCGCGTGATGCTCGAGAACGCGGCGGTGACCCTTCTCAGCGCGCGGCCCGCCGACGGACCGCGCGTCGATGCCGCCCTCCAGGACCTGATCCGGATCCAGGAGGACGCCGCACAGGCCGGTGACCTGCTCACGTTCGCCCGCGCCGACCACGCCTTCCATGCCCGGATCGTCGACGAGACCCACAACCGGGTGATCGACGGGATCTACGCGCGGCTGGGCCCACGACTCGAACGCCTCGTGCACCGGGTGGCCCTGCGCGATCCGGAGAGCCTCACCCGCCTGGTTCAGGAACATCGCATCCTTGCCCACCACCTGCGCGGCGGGGACACTCTCTCCTATGAGGTGGCCCTGCGTCAGCACGTGGAAGACGGCCACCACGCCTTCCTGACGCCCTGACCCTCCTCCCCGACTCCCCCCACATCTCCTCGCGCCTCCAGCTCCTGTTCAGAAAAGACCCATGATTTTCCGTCGCACCGTTCCCGCCTGGCAACTCGCCGCACCTGCCATGTTCGTCATGGCCTGGGGCGGGAACCACTTCACCCCGCTCCTGCACATGTATGAATCCCTCGGTCACTATTCCGCGGTCATGGCCGATCTCTTCCTCGGCTTCTACGTGGTGGGCCTGGTGCCGGGACTGCTGCTGGCCGGGGCCCTCTCGGACCGTTATGGCCGCAAGCCGCTGGTCGTGGCGGGCGTGCTCCTGGGCATTCTCGCCAGCATCCTGCTCGGCGCGGGATTTTCCAGTGCGGTCATGCTCGGAACCGGGCGTCTCCTCGCCGGCCTGAGCGTGGGTGTGGCGATGTCGGTAGGGACGGCCTGGCTCAAGGAACTGTCGAGCCCGCCGTTCGACCGCCAGGCCGGGCCGACGGCCGGTGCCCGGCGGCCGGCCCTGACCCTCACCATCGGTTTCGGACTCGGGGCCGGTGTGGCCGGTGCGCTCGCGCAGTGGGGGCCCATGCCCACCCTGTCGCCCTATCTCGTGCACATCGTCATCAGCCTGCTGGTGCTCCCCCGACTGGTGAAGGCTCCGGAGACTGTTCCGCGCTACCGGGCCCACCGCCCGTTCTGGCGGGACCTGGCGGTTCCGCTGGCCGGGCACCGCCGCTTCGTTCGCGTGATCGCCCCGTCCGCCCCCTGGGTATTCGGCGCCGCCGGCATCGCCTACGCGATCATGCCCAAGCTGGTCGAAGACCAGCTCGGCAGCCTGAACCTCGCCTACGCGACCCTGCTCACGGTCGTGACGCTCGGCACCGGAGCGTTCGTGCAGCCGCAGGTGGCCCGGATCAACCGCCTCACCGGAGGCCGGGCGCTCACCGTCGGGATGAGCGTGATGCTGGTCGGGGTGGCGCTCAGCGCCGCGACGGCCATCGTGCTGTCCCCGGTGCTCGCGCTCATCAGCGCCATCGTTCTCGGCGCCGCGTACGGCGTCTGCATCGTCGCCGGGCTCGTCGAGATCCAGAAGATCTCGACGCCCGCCGACCTCGCCGGGATCACCGGCGTCTACTACAGCCTGACCTATCTCGGCTTCCTGCTGCCGGTTCTTTTCGCGTCGCTCAACGCCCTGGCCAGCTATACGGCGCTGCTGAGCGGACTGTTCGTGGTCTGCGCCGTCTGCCTCGCCCTGGTCGCCGTCGGGCTCCGCGGGAGCAGCCCCGCGAAATAGGGTGCGCCGGGTGGTTTATCGTCATCCCATGCCTTATTCGCTCCGACGCCTTCGCCCCACCGACACCGACACCGTTCTCCGGCTCAACAACGCGGCTGTACCGGCCGTCAATCCGCACGACGCGACCAGCCTGACCGCCCTGCTCGCGGTCAGCAGTCAGGCCCTCTGCGTGGTGCACGACGCCGCTCCGGACGAGGTGCTCGGCTTCGCCGTGCTTTTCGGCGCCGGCGCCGACTATGCGAGCGAGAACTACCGGTGGTTCTCGGCCCGGTCCGACGCCTTCCTCTACGTCGACCGCATTGTGGTGTCCGACACGGCCCGGAACCAGGGTCTGGGCCGGCTGCTCTACACCGCGATCTTCGCCGCGGCCGGCGAGTCCGAGGTCGGCGAGGTCTTCTGCGAGGTGAACGTCAAACCGGCGAACCCCGGGTCCCTGGCGTTCCACTCCCGACTGGGCTTCGTGCCGATCGGCGAGCAGTCCACGAAGGGCGACACGGTTGTGGTCTCCCTTCTGGCGGCTCCCGTGGCCGGCCCGGGCGTACTCTGACGCTATGACTGACGACGGTCGCGTAATCGCACTCCCGGACCACCTCAACCACTGGGTCGCGACGCAGCGATGGTTCGCCGGGCGGGGTGAGGTCCCCCGCCTCGTCAGCATCGGCCGCTGGGCGCTGCCGGCAACGGAGCCGGGCGTGAGCATCCGCACGGAGTTGATCTTCGATGCTGCCGCCCCGACACGCACGCTCTATCAGCTGCCGCTCACCGAGCGCCGGGCACCGCTGCCCGGCGGCGACGCCGCCCTGATCAGCGACAGCGGCGGCAGCTACCTGTACGACGGTCCCGGTGACCCGGCCTACGGCCGGGCCCTGCTCACCTTCATCCTGAACGAGGATTCCACCGTTCCCGGGCCCGCCGGCGCCCGCGCACGCGGCGAGCTCCTGGTCGACGCCGTTCCGGGTGAACGGCCGGCCGTGGTGGTCTCCAGCCGGGTGCTGAGCGGTGAGCAGTCGAACACCTCGATCATCCTCGACGGCGTCGACGCCGCCGGACGTGTCGTGCGTCCCGTGATCTGCAAGGTGTTCCGGATGCTGCACGCCGGCGAGAACCCGGACGTTTCCGTGCAATCGGCGCTGGCCCGGGCCGGCTCACGGTTCGTGCCCGAGCCGGTGGGCTGCGTTGTCGGCGAGTGGGTCGATCCGGAGCTGCCGGGTGTGCGCCTGACCGGACACCTCGCATTCGCCCAGGAGTTCCTGCCGGGCGCCCCGGATGCCTGGCGTGCAGCGCTGGCCTCGGCACGAGCCGGCGAGGACTTCAGTGAACAGGCGCGTGCGCTCGGTGAGGCGATCGCCGCGGTGCATGCCGATCTGGCCGCCGTGATGCCGACCCGGGAGGCAACTCCGGCAGTCATCGCCGCCGAAGTGGAACGCATGCGCGAGCGTTTCCATGGCGCCGTCCGCGACGTTCCGGCGCTGGCCGGTTACGGTTCGGCCGTCGAAGCGGTCTTCCTGCGGGCGGAGACGGCGTACTGGCCCGGCCTGCAGCGCATCCACGGCGACCTCCACCTCGGCCAGGCGCTCGAGGTTCCCGGGCGCGGCTGGGTTCTGGTGGACTTCGAGGGTGAGCCCCTGCGTCCCCTGGCCGACCGGACCGGGCCCGACGTCCCGCTCAAGGACGTGGCGGGGATGCTGCGCTCGTTCTCCTACGTGGCCGGAACGGTGGAGCGGTCCGCGCCCGGGAACCACCCGCCCGGCCGCCACCAGGGTGCCGCAGCGTGGGGCGCCGCCTGCCGTCAGGGATTCCTCGACGGCTATGCCGAGCGGTCCGGCCAGAGCCTGGCCGGACAGGAAGCACTGCTGGACGCGTTCGAACTCGACAAGGCCGTCTACGAGGCCGTGTACGAGACCCTCAACCGGCCGTCGTGGCTGCCGATTCCGCTCGCCGCCGTCCGGAGCCTGGTCGCGGCCGTCAGCGTTTGAGCTCGGGGAACTGGTCGTCTCGCCATTCATCGGGCAGGGTGTGCTTCCCGGCGGCCGCGGCATCCTCACGCTGGCGCAGTTCGACCCGGCGGATCTTGCCGGAACTGGTCTTGGGCAGCTCGAAGAACTCGACCCGCCGCACACGCATGTAGGGAGGCAGGCCGGTGCGGGCGTGGCGCAGCACCGACAGGGCGGTCGCGGCGTCGGATTCCCAGCCGGCGGCCAGGGCGATGTAGGCCTTGGCGATGTTCAGCCGGGTGTCGTCGGGCGCGGGCACGACGGCCGCCTCGGCGACGGCGGGGTGCTCCAGCAGCACGCTCTCCACCTCGAACGGGGAGACCTTGTAGTCGGAGGACTTGAAGATGTCGTCGGTGCGGCCGATGAAGGTGATGTACCCGTCGGCGTCGCGGCTGGCGACGTCGCCGGTGTGGAAGTAGCCGCCGCGGACCGCCTCCCGGGTGCGCTCGGGATCGCCGTGGTACCCGGACATCAGGTTGACCGCGGTGCGGGACAGGTCGAGGCAGATTTCACCCTCATCGCATTCCTCCCCGGTGATGGGGTCGAGCAGCGTGATCGCAACGCCTGGCAGGGGCAGTCCCATCGAACCGGCCTTGAGCGTGGACCCCGGGGCGTTGCCCACGATCGCCGTCGTCTCGGTCTGCCCGTAGCCATCCCGGATCGTCAGACCCCAGGACCGCTGGATCCGGTGGATGACCTCCGGGTTGAGAGGCTCCCCGGCCGAGAGGATCTCGCGCAGCCCCCCGGGCTTCTCCCCCACGTCGGACTGGATCAGCATGCGCCACACCGTCGGCGGGGCGCAGAACGTGGTGACCTTCGCGCGGTGCAGCTGGTCGGCGAGGGCGTGGGGATCGAACCGGGCGTAGTTGTAGACGAAGACCGTGGCCTCGGCGATCCACGGCGCGAAAAAACTGCTCCAGGCGTGTTTGCCCCAGCCGGGCGAGCTGATCGCCAGGTGCACGTCGTCCGGGCGGAGCCCGATCCAGTACATGGTGGTCAGGTGTCCCACGGGATAGGAGGTCTGCGTGTGCACCACCATCTTGGGCTTGCTGGTGGTGCCCGAGGTGAAGTAGATCAGCGAGGCGTCATCGGAGGAGACGACCACGCCGGGCTTCGCGGCCGGTGCGAGGGCGGCATCCGCGTAGTCGGCCCAGCCGTCCGTGGCGGCGCCGACACAGATGCGGGAGAAGTCGCCCGGGACCTCGTCGAATTTCGCGGCGTCGCCGACGTTGGCGATCACATGGCGCACCCCACCGCGCAGAACACGGTCGGCCAGATCGCCGGTCGCGAGCACCGTGGAGGTAGGCAGGATGACCGCGCCCACCTTCATGATGGCCAGCATCAGTTCCCAGAGTTCGACCTGGTTGCCCAGCATCAGCATGACGTGGTCGCCCTGCCCCACGCCCTGCGCGATCAGCCAGGTGGCCACCTGGTCGGAACGCGCCGACATCTCGGCGAAGGTGACCTTCAGCTCCCGGCCGTCTTCCTCGACGATCCACAGTGCGGTCTTGTCGTTGCCCTCGGCCATGACGTCGAACCAGTCGACGGCCCAGTTGAAGTTCGCACCGACATCCGGCCATTCGAATTCGGCCGCGGCACGCGCATGACCGTCGCGAAGCTGCAAGAGGCGATCGCGCGCGCCTCGGAAGAGTGTGGTGCTCGATGGGGTGGTCATCCGATCCATTTTCCTCGGAACGGATGCCCGAAACGGCATACGTCAGCGGTCAGCTGCGGTGGGGGTCCCAGCGGAAGAAGCGCACGGCCAGCGTGCCCGCGCCGGCGAACCAGGCGGCCAGCACCGCCAGGTTGCCCCAGGCCACGGTGGGCCCGGACGGGTCCCAGGCTGCGGTGAGCGCGTTCTGCAGGTTCTTGAGGGGAAAGACGGAGCCGACGACGCCGGTCCAGTCCGGGCCGATGCCGACCAGGAAGACGTCGGAGAAGAATGCCAGAACGAACAGGATCATCAGGCCCACAGCCCCGACGGCCCGCGAATTGGGCACCAGGGCGGCCAGAAGGAATCCGCAGGCGGCGAAGGACAGTGTGCCCACCACGATCACCCCGAATCCGAGGGCCAGGCCGGCCACCGGGATGCGCAGGCCGAAATAGAGTGCGCCGACCGACAGGACCAGCACTGCGACGAGGAAGGTCAATCCCAGGCCGGCGACCGTGCTGCCGGCAAGGTAGTTGCCGGCAGTGAGCGGCGTGCCGCGCAGACGCTTGAGCAGGCCGCGGTCGCGCGCCCGGGCGAGGGCTTCGGGCAGGTTCATGAACACGGCAGTGCCGGCTCCCCAGGTGATCATGCCGGCGGCGTAGAAGGTCGCGAACGGTATCCCGCTCGGCAACACCACGTTGCCCTGCACCGCCAGCAGCAGCGCGTAGAGACCGACCGGCACGACCACGAACAAGGAGGATCCCGGATCGCGCCAGGTGGCCCGGTTCGCAGCGCGTGCCTGGCCGAGGACCAGCCGGGCCGTGGAGGGACGCCGGAGAATCGAAACGGTCGTCATGCTCGTCGCGGTTGTCGCTGTCGTTCGTGTCGGCGCAGTCGTGCGTGTCGGCGATGCGTCGCGCGGACCGCGACGAGACAGGTGTGCCCGCGCCTCCCAGCGGAAGGCCCGGGTGGCCACGAACACGCCGGCCAGTGCCCACGCCGCCAGGATCAGGAGTGCCCGGACGTCCCAGCCGGAGCCGGTCGCAGCCGGGTCGAACTGGTCCTTCAGGGCGTCCGCGTAGGGCTTCAGCGGAAACACGGAGGCCACCCGGGTCAGCCAGGCCGGCAGGTCGCCGCCCACGAAGAACAGGCCGGAGATGAAGGCCAGCACGATGGCGCTTCCGATCGACAGGGCCTGGGCGAGTGCAGCGGTCGACGACACCGCCGCGATCGCCAGGCCCAGCGCGGCGAAGGTGGCGATGCCCAGGATCAGGGTCCCGGCCAGGGCCGGCAGGACCTCGCCCCGGAGCCGCACCTCGTAGAACGTGACGGCGACCGCGAGCGTGACGACGAGTGAGACGGCGGCGAAGATCATGGCGGCGCCGATCTGCCCGGCGAGGTAGGCCGCCGCCGGCAGCGGAGTTCCCCGAAGTCGTTTCAGGATGCCGGCGTCACGGGCCTCCGACAGGGCCGTGCCCAGGGTGGGGAACGTGGCGAAGAAGGTGCCCATGGCGATGGCGACGGGGGTGGCGTACTGCATCACCCGCACGCCGGCCACCGGATCGACGGCCTCGTTGCCCGCGACGATGCCGATCACGACCAGCCACACCAGCGACATCGCGAAGGTGAAGATCAGCACCGTCGGGGACCGCCAGAGCGCCACGAGCGCGTACCAGAGCTGGTGCCGGATCAACCGGGCGGCGGAGGGGCCAGACACCGCGCTCACGGCCGCGTCCCGGCGGGCGCGGCCTGCTCGATCAGGGCGAGGTAGGCATCCTCGAGGGACGGCCGGCGCACGCTCAGGGCGGGGAGCTCGCTGCCGCGCCCCAGCGCCCACCCGGTCAGGGTGTGCACCATCGCGGCGGGATGGTCGGTAGCCACCTCCCAGTCGGCTCCGTGGGCGATCGGACGGGGGCCGAGGACCGGCAGGTCTCCGATGGTCGCGTCGGGCGGAAGCCGGAAGGACACGACGGCGCTCTGCTGCGCGGCGGCGAGGTCGGCCGGCGTACCGAGCGCGACGAGGCGCCCGCGCACGATCACGGCGACCCGGTCGGCCAGATGCTCGGCCTCGTCGAGGTAGTGCGTGGTCAGCAGCACGGTCTTGCCCAGCTGGCGGAGGCCCTGCACCAGGTCCCAGGCTCGCAGCCGCGCTGACGGGTCGAACCCGGTCGTCGGCTCGTCGAGGAAGAGCAGCTCCGGATCTCCGACCAGGCCCAGGGCGAGATCGAGGCGGCGGCGCTGCCCGCCGGACAGGGTCTTGACGCGGGCCTTCGCCTTGTCGGCCAGCCCCACCTGCTCGATCACGGCGTCGGCGGCCAGCCGGCGCGGGTACAGGCCCCGGTAGAGGCGCACGAGTTCCGCGACGGTGAAGTCCTCGTCGAAGCCGGCCTCCTGCAGCACGATGCCGATCCGCTCCCGGAACGGGCGCCCACCGGTCTCGGGATCGAACCCGAGCACATCCACCGTTCCCCCGTCACGGCGACGGTGCCCCTCCAGGATCTCCACCGCCGTGGTCTTGCCGGCGCCGTTCGGGCCGAGCAGGGCGAAGATCTCCCCCTGCTCGATGCTGAAGGAGAGGTCGTCGACCACGCTCACCCCTCCGTACTGCTTGCGCAGACCGCTGACCTCTACCGCACTCATGGGTCCCCCTGTCGGTTGCGTGCCCGGCTGGGCTGCACGCGCGGCGGCTCCCCCGGCATCTTCGGATAGTCGGGCGGGAAGGGCAGTTCGCCCAGGCCGGCGGCCAGATCCCGCTGCCACCAGTCGAGCAGGGTGCGGATGCTGCCGGGGTGCCGGGACAGGTCGGCCCACGGATCGCCGCCGAGCGCCAGTCTCCCGGGGACCGTGCCGATCGTGAGGCTCCGGGGGTCGACGCGCTCCAGCTCGGACCACTCCAGCGGGCAGGAGACCGGGGCGTGCGCGAGCGGCCGCGGGCTGTACGCCCCCGCCAGGGTGCGATCCCGATTCGCCTGGTTGTAGTCGACGAAGACGCGGGCGCCCCGCTCCTCCTTCCACCACGCTGTCGTCACCGAGCCGGGCAGGCGGCGCTCGAGTTCACGGGCAGCCGCGATCACCGCGTGGCGCACCGCAAGGAACTCGTGCGTTGCCTCGATCGGCGCCACCACGTGCAGGCCGCGGTGACCGCTCGTCTTGACGAACGCCGTCAGGCCGGCCTCGGCCAGCACACGGCGGAGTTCAAGCGCAACCGGGACGGCATCATCGAAGTCGGTGCCGGGCTGCGGATCGAGGTCGATCCGCAGCTGGTCGGGATCGTCGGGGTTTCCGGCCCGCGACGGCCACGGGTGGAAGACGACGGTGTTCATCTGAACGGCCCAGACGGCCGCAGCAGGCTCGTCGATGACGAGCTGCGGATGCGAGCGCCCACTGGGATAGACGACGCTCACCGAGCGCACGAAGTCCGGAGCCCCTTTCGGCGGGTTCTTCGAGAAGAAGGATTCCCCCGCGATGTCTCCGGGGAACCGCTGGAGCGAGATCGGCCGGTCCCCGTTGGCAGCGACGAAGGGGGCGCCAACCTCCACGATGTACCGGGCGAGGTCGAGTTTCGTCAGGCCCGGCAGGGGCCAGAGGATGCGGTCCGGACTCGAGATCCGGATCTCGCGGATACCCTCTGGCCCCGGCACGGGGAGGAGGACTGCTGCGCCGACCATGGCGCCAACCTACTCCGCCGGAGCGACTCAGGGTGCGGTACGGATCGCCTTCACGAGAGCGGCGAGGCGCGGGTTGGCGGCCAGGTCGTCGATCAGGACGCTCGCGCCGTCGGGGCCGGCCAGCGGGACGCGCCAGTTGGGGTACTCGTTCGTGGTGCCGGGCTGGTTCTGCGTGCGGCGCTCGCCGACCGCGTCCACCAGCGCCACGCCGAGGAGCGACGACGGTGTCAGCGCGGTGTAGGCGTACAGCGCCTCGACCGTCTCCTGCACGGTCGGCGCCGGCTCGGTGCCGACCGGCGACAGCAGTCCGCGTTCGCGCAGCGCGGCCAGCATGGCGGACTGTTCGGCGTGGTCGGCGGCGCGCTCCTCGGCCACTGGCCGCCCGAGCAGCCCGAGCGACTCGCGCAGGGCCACGTGGTCACCGGCGAGGTAGCCGGCCGTCGGGGGCAGGTCGTGCGTGTTCACACTGGTCAGGCACGCCTGCCGGTAGCGGTCGGGGGCCAGCGGCACGTCGTTCTCGCGCTCGAACCACAGGATCGAGGTACCGAAGATGCCGCGCTCGGCGAGGTAGTCCCGCACCCACGGCTCGAACACGCCGAGGTCTTCGCCGATCACGATTGCTCCGGCCCGCTGGGCCTCGAGGGCGAGGATGCCGATCAGGGCCTCGTGATCGTAGTGAACATAGGTGCCCTCCCCCGGGCCGGCCCCGACCGGGATCCACCAGAGTCGGAACAGTCCCAGGATGTGGTCCACCCGGATCCCGCCGGCGTGGTGCAGGATGCTGCGGAGCATGTCCCGGTAGGCGGCGTAACCGGACTCGGCAAGCCGGCCCGGGTGCCACGGCGGCTGGGACCAGTTCTGGCCCTGCTGGTTGAACATGTCCGGCGGCGCGCCCACGGTCATGCCCGGCGCGAGCACGTCACGCAGGGTCCAGGCGTCGGATCCGGTGAACTGCACCCCGACCGCAAGGTCGTGCACGATGCCGATGGTCATCCCGGCATCCGTCGCCGCACGCTGCGCGGTCTCGAGCTGCTGGTCGCAGAGCCACTGCAGCCAGCAGTGGAATTCGACGCGGTCCGCCAGCTGCTCCCGATGCTCGGCGGCGAACGGGCCGCGGGGGCCTCGAGGCTCGATCGACCATTCCGGGGCATCCGCCGGGAACAGCTCGGACAGGGCGCACCAGAGTGCGAAGTCGGCGAGGCCCTGGCCCTGCTCGGCACGGAACGTCTCGAACCGGTGTTCGCGCGCGGCACTGCGCCGCACCTGGTGCACGGCTTCCAGCGCGGTCAGCTTGGCGGAGTAGGCGGAGTCGCGGTCGAGGTGGTCGGGCTCCAGGTTGGCCGGATGCTGCCGGGTCGCCAGCGACTCGACGACGGCCCGCGCCTCCGGGGTCAGGTAGGCGTACTCGGGCACGTCCTCCACACGGAGGTACAGCGGGTGGAAGAAACGCCGGCTCGACGGCAGGTAGGGGGACGGCTCGACCGGCGGGGCCGGCTCGGACGCGTGCAGCGGGTTGACCAGCACGAAGCCGGCACCGTACTGGGCACCGGAGATGGTGGCGAGGTCGGCGAGGTCGGCGAAATCTCCGATCCCCCAGGACCGCGAGGAGCGCACCGAGTACAGCTGCGCCATCAGACCCCAATCGCGGCGCCCGGCCAGGGCACGGGTGGTTTCCAGCATCGGCGGGGTCACGACGAGGGCGCAGTCCGCCTCCCGGCCGTCGGCCGCGGCGTGCAGCCTGTGCCAGCCGAGGGGCAACCGGGCGGGAACCGAGAAGGTCGCCTCGCTGATCGGGACGCCGTCGACCGTGTGCGGCGTGGTCCGGGTGCCCTGCTGCGCCACGTCGTGCCGGGTGCCGTCCTCGGCGATGACCCAGACCCGTGCCGTCGAGCCCGGGTGGGTGTGCACGGGGACGTCGGCCGCGTTGCCCGCACGCACGACGACGACGGGCGGCAGAAGGCGGCGCCGCGGAGCCTGGGACTGTTCCGTCAGCGAGGCGTCGATCTCGGCGGGTGTGCCGGCGGCCACTCCGAGGGCAGCCAGAACGGCGCGCAGGGTTCCGGCCTCGACGGGCCTCGAGGCGCCGTCCCAGCCGGTGACGGAGGTGTCGACGCCGAGGGATCGTGCCAGTTCCAGCAGTGCCGCCGCAGAACGGTCGGTTGGTTCAAGTTCCATGGAACCACTCTAGGTGCGGGACCTGCCCCGGACCGGCTGTCGCCTCACCGACCGAAGCGCTCGACGAAGGCCTTCATCAGGTTGGCCGGTTCGGTGACGATGGACGCGTCGATGGCGGCGATGACGTCTTCCATGGCGTCGGGATCGAAGTAGCCGTATTCCCGGTAGATCCGGATGCGGGTCAGGATTCCCGCATTGGTCAGCTCGGGGTGGAACTGCGTCGCGTACACGTTCCGGCCGACCCGGAAGGCCTGCACCGGACAGTTCTGCCCGGTGGCCAGCAGCACGGCACCCTTGGGGAGCGCCGAGCACGCCTCCTTGTGTCCGACGAAGGCCTCGAAGCTCGGCGCGAGCCGGGCGAAAAGCTGATCGGATGCCCCCGCGTCGGTGAGCGAGATCCAGGCCGGGCCGGCCTCCTCCGACCAGGTGCCGTCGAGCGTGCCGCGCAGGTGGCTCGTGATCAGCCCCACCCCGTAGCAGGCGCCGAGGAACGGGAAGTCCCGGTCGAGGACCCGGTCGAGGAGTTCGGCCAGCTCGCTCTCGACGCGGCGTTGCACGGGCGACTTGACCGCGGGAGCATCGCTCGCGTTGAACGGGCTGCCACCCACGATGATGCCCGAGTACGCGTCCAGGTCGATCGACGGCATCGGACCGGCCTCGAGTCGCACCCGGTGCAGTTGCTCGGGCAGCAGTGCCCCGGCCTCGAGGAAACCGGCGTACTCGTCGTCGGCGGCCTCGTCCTCGGAACGGGTGGCCAGCAGCAGGAAGGGCTTCACAGCCTCATCGTAGCGTCGGCCTGCACGTCAGTAGTCGACGGTGTACGCGGGAACCAGCACGAGCCTCACCTGCTTCGGGTCGAGTCCGCCGGCGCGCAGTTCCTGCTCCAGCACGGTGGTGTCCGGCAGCGGGAGGGAACCCTCCACGCTGACGACCACCGTATTGTCGGGGTCGGTCGTCACGCTGTCCAGCCGCCAGCCGGCATCCGTCGCCCAGCGCTGGGACACCGACAGCACGGATGCTTCGAACAGGTTCGAGCGGGCCACGCTCACGCTCGAGACGCTCAGGGGCACGAGCACGATCACGCCCATGGCGACGGCGACCAGGATGCCGTTGCGCCGGTGCGTGCGTCGCGCCCGCGGGGTGGCCGGGGCCTCACCCAAACGGTTGACTCCGTAGAGCGCCATCACGACGATGCCGGTGCCGAGGATCGCCGCAACGTTCGTCATGAAGAGGAGCAGTGCACCGAGCGATTGCAGCAGTGCACCGGCTTCGAAGGTGAAGCCCACCACCGAGAGGGGCGGCACGAGCGAGATCGCGATGGCCACGCCCGGCAGTGCGTCGGAGATGTCCCGGCGGACCAGGGCGATGGAACCGACCACCCCGGTGCCGAGAGCAGCGAGCAGGTCGATCAGGCGCGGATGAACCCGGGCGGCGACCTGCGAGTTGTTCTCCGCCAGGACGTCCACGGGCAGCAGCAGCCCGACCAGCACGGCGATGCCGATGGCGGCGGCGGCCCCCGCCAGCATCAGGCCGATCGACCGGCTGAGGTTCTTCGGGTCGCCGAGGACCGTGGCCAGCATGGTGCCCTGGATCGGGATCATCAGCGGGGCGATGATCATCGCCCCGATCACGGTCGCGGTGGAATCGGAGGCGACACCGGCAGCGGCGATGACCGATGCCAGCACGAGCAGGATCCAGAACCGGCTGACCCGCTCGCGAAAACGCGGCCCCTCGTAGAACACGGTCTCCCGCATGTAGGCCACATCGTTCATCGCGAGGCGGGGCAGCTTGATCTCCATCCGCCGCGGATCTACGCGGGTGCGGCGATGTTGACCATCCAGGTCACGCCGAATTCATCGACGCAGATCCCGAAGCTGTCATCCCACGGCGACGGCGACAGCGGCATGACGGTCGTGCCGCCGGCCGAAAGCTTGTCCCAATAGCCGCGCAGCACCGGTTCGTCGTCGCCGCTGAGCGACACGGAATAGTTGGTCCCCGGCCGATATTCCATCCGGTTCGGCGTATCGGAGCCCATCAGCACCAGGCCGTCGTCGGTGCTGAGCATGGCGTGCATGATCTTGTCCTGCTCGGTCGGATCATCACTGGCCTGGAACTCGCCGAAGGTGCTCAGGGTCAACACCCCGCCGAAGACCCTCTGGTAGAACTCCATCGCTTCCCTGGCGTTGTCGCGGAATCCCAGGTAGGGATTGAGCCGTGTCGTCATGGTGAACCTCCTGGCATCGGTGAGTGGATGCTCCGATTATGAGCCGGACCCCGCGCCAGCACGAGGCACGCCCGGAAGTCTTCTACGCTGGGGACATGGACGTCTCCCGGGCCGCTACTGTGCGGCCGATTCTCACCCTCACCGTCAACCCCGCACTCGACGTGAGCACGTCGACCGAGCAGGTGGTCAGCGAGCACAAGATGCGCTGCGGCCGGTCCCGCCTCGACCCGGGCGGCGGCGGCGTGAACGTGGCCCGGGTGGTGCAACGGCTCGGCGGGCAGGCCCTCGCCGTCTACACCGCCGGCGGCCCGACCGGGGAGGCCTTCCGCCGGTTGATCGAAGCCGAGCGCATCCCGACCCTGGCGGTGCCGATCCAGGGAAGCACCCGCGAAAGCTTCACCGTCGATGAGACGGGAACGGGCAAGCAGTTCCGCTTCGTGCTGGAGGGTCCCGAGCTCAGTGAAGCCGAGTGGCGGGCCTGTCTCTCCGTCGTCGAAGAGGCGATACCGGTGGGCGGCTATGTGGTCGCCAGCGGCAGCCTGCCGCCGGGAGTGCCGGACGACTTCTATGCCCGGGTGACCCGGCTCGCGAACGAGCGCGGCGCCCACTGCGTCGTGGACACGTCCGGCCCGGCGCTCGCTGCGGCGCTCGCGGAGGGTGTCTACCTGGTCAAACCCAGCGGACGCGAGCTGGGTGAGCTCGTCGGTGCAACCCTCGACACCGAGCAGAGCAAGATCGACGCGGCCGCCGAGCTCGTCGCCCGCGGATCGGCGCAGATCGTCGCCCTGACGCTCGGCGGAGCGGGTGCCGTGCTCGCCACGACCAGCGGGATCATCCGTCTCGGGGTGCCGCAGGTCGAGGTGAAGAGCACCGTCGGGGCCGGCGACAGCTTTCTCGGCGCCTTCGTCCTGCGGATCGCGCAGGGGCACCCGGTGGACCGGGCCTTCCGGGCTGCCGTCGCCGCCGGCAGCGCCACCGCCATGACCCCGGCCACGGAGCTCTGCCACCGTGCCGACGTCGAGCGGCTGGAAGCCGAGCTGGTGGCGCTCGCATGAGACTCACCGCGATTGATCCGCCCAGCCGCAGCTTTTCCCGCTGGCTCACCGACGAGGAGGTCGGGCAGGTGCTCGCCGCCAGCCGCGGGTGGCGGCTCGCCGCCGACGGCAGGGTGATGGCCGGCACGTTGCGCAAGACTCGCATCGCCCCGTCCCTGGCTGCGCTCGGCGCCACCGCCGCAGCCGAGCGCTGGGTCAGCCGCCCCGCGGCGCCCGGTAGCGACGGCAGCGGCCCGACACACATGATGTGGGGCGTCTTCAACGCCCGGACCGACGCCGAAATCGCCGCGAAGGTCGCCGCATGACCGCTGGCGGAGCACCTGGAACCGGTCGTACCGTGACCTCGATCGCCCGGTTGATCGCCCGGTTGGCCCTGGGATTGTTCCTGCTCTTCGCCGGGATCAGCCACCTGGCCTGGAACAGGCAGGCGTTCCTCGCCCAGGTGCCCACCTGGCTACCGCTCGAGGGCGATTTCGTCGTGCTCGCGTCCGGAGTGGTGGAGATCACCCTGGGCCTGGCGCTGCTGTTGCTGGCCCGGCGCCAGGTTCAGGTGGGCTGGGTCGTGGCCGTGTTCTTCCTGGCGATCTTCCCGGGCAATATCTCCCAGTTCGTGACGCAGACGGATTCGTTCGGCCTGGACACGGACGTCGCCCGCGGCATCCGCCTGCTGTTCCAGCCGGTGCTCGTGCTGTGGGCACTGTGGTCGACCGGAGCGTGGCGTGCCTGGCGTGCGAGCCGGAAGGACTCCTGACGCGCGGCTGATTCGCGACTGATTCGCGACTGATTCAGCCACGTATTCAGGATCCATGCGGCGAATCCGATACCCCATGGGGTATGTTGAGCAGACGAGTTCAACGAAAGGGATCAACAGATGTGCCGTCAAGTTACGTGTAAGAAGTGCGGAAAAACGACCTGGGCCGGGTGCGGTCAGCACGTCGACCAGGTGATGCGAGGCGTTCCGGGAGCACAGCGGTGCCGCGGCCACGAGAACGATGCACCCACCCCCGGTTTCTTCGCCCGGCTTTTCTCCCGCAGCTGAGCTCCGTCCGGCCGTCGGCGCCGGCGGCCGCGTCAGTAGTCGCTGGCGTCGGCGCCGATCGCCGCATCGTGCTTCAGCTTGAGCAGGGCCAGGTCGATGTGCAGGAACACTTCGGTGCGTGCCGCCCGGCGTTCCTCGTAGTCGGGATCCCGCCAGTCGATGTTCAACTTGATCAGGCGTGAGGACACCGCGTCGCTGACCTCGTCGCTCGCGGCGCGCTGGGCCCGGCGCACGAGACGCGCGACCCGATCGTCGTCCGCGGCCACTTCCTCCAGAGCCACCGCCAGCTTCTCGTGCACGCGCCGGCGGAGCTTGAGCTGGCTGATGTCGTGGATCTGGTCTTCCGAAAGGTCGGCGGTCCACCGTGATTTGATCAGCGCCCTGCGCATTTGCTTCACTCGCAGGGCGTATTCCTCGTTTTGACGAGTGAGCAGGTGCAACTCGTGCCGCGCCATCGCCGCATAGTGCTCGGGGTCGTAGTCGGAATGCTCGCCGAGCGCACCCACGATGATGTCGTTCTTGACCGCCATGCGAACGGCGGAGAGCGCGATTGTGAGCCCCTCATCGACGATCAGCTTGATAGCGGTCACGCTACAAAATCTTAGCGGGCAGACGCGCTGGAACCAGGGCCCTCCTCCTCGACGAAGGCCCTGATCCGGTGCGTGTCACTCGGTGTCGCTGGTGTAGGTGCTCTGCTTCTGCGCGGTGGTTGTCATCGCCGGTGTCGCACGCCTCTCCGCCGCCAGGGCGACTCCGAGCAGTGCCACTCCGGTCACGAGGTTCAGGACGTGATCGGCCGTGTTCAGCGCGAGATAGTTGAACTCGGTGCCGACGATGAAGAAGCCGATGATACCCATCAGCAGCAGGATGCCACCGACGGTTCCGTTGACGATCTTCGCCGCCCGGACACTGGCCACCCCGCCGATCAGCAGGGCCGCTCCGAGGAGCATGTAGACCACGTTGAGCATCGGGTTGACCTCGAAGGTGCCAAGGAGCAAGCCACCCTCCGTCGCAACGAAGCCGACGTTGCCTGTCGCAGTGAAGCCGAGCAGGCCGAGGAGGAGGAACAGTGCTCCGAGGACGATTCCGAACATCCGGTTGAGGGAACTAGTCATTGCGGGCCTCCTTAGGACCACATTTGTTGGTACACAAGGTGTTGGTGGAACATTCCCAGTTTTCGCCCGGTGCGGACAACGCGCAAGGCCCTACCGTGTGGGTTGCGGAACCGGCTGCGGCGAGGACAGCGGGGTGATGTACGAGAACCCCGTCGTGTTGTTCTTGGTCATCGAGAGCACCAGTTCCATGTGCGGCTCGAGCGCCGTGACCTTGTCAAGCGGGGAACCGATGATGAGCTGGAAGCCCAGCCCCTTCCAGGCGGCCACAGCCCGGCCGGCGAATTCGGAGTCCGATTTCACGAATCCCTCGTCGAGGAAGACCGGGGCGAAGCGCGGGCGGGTGCGGCTCTCGTCGCCGAGCTGGAACCGCAGGGCGGCTCCGACGACGAAGGCCACCAGCTCCTGGGACTCGCCACCGCTCTTGCCGCCGAGAGAGGAGTAGGTGCTGACCTCCACACCGTCGGGGGTGGTACGCACGGCGGTGATCTCCACGTGCCGGCGCACATCGAGCAGCAGGTCGCGCTGCGTGTCCTGCCGGGACCCGTCGGCGGGACGGCGGATCAGCCCCATGAACGCCTGCAGCCGGGTGAACCGGCTCTCGGTCTGCTCGTCGGTGAGGGCGACGGTGGATCCCCCGGACAGGGCCTTGAGCTCCTTGCGGAACGCGGTGGCATCGTCGCGGTGCAGGCGGCGCAGACTGATCTGGAGCCGGTCGCGCCCGGCGCCGAACGGCAGGGTGGTGAGGATCTCGTTGATCGGACGAAGCCGATCCTCGATCTCCTCGATGGAGGTGGTGAAGGCCCCGACCAGCGGAACCAGGTCCTGACCGCTCCAGAGCGCCAGGCGCCGTTTCCATTCCTGGCGTCGCTCATGAAGTCCGAGCGTGTAGACGGCGTCGAGGATGTCCCGGTAGCTCGGGTAGGAATCGAGCGAGACGCCGATATTGGGGTCAGGCCAGCGGCTCTGGAAGGTCTCGAAGATGCCGATCAGGGTGTTGCGGGCGCCGGCGGCGCTGTCCCGGTCCTGGCTGGACTGCTCGGTCAGGCGCTCACGCAGGCGTTTGATGGCCCCGTCGAACGCGTCGAGATCGTGCTGGTCGGCGACGGCCGCGAACTGCGCGTCGAGGTGGGTGGCATGCTCCTCGGACAGCTGCAGAGCGGCTTCCGGGTCACCGTCGATGCGATCGAGCCGGCTGGTGACGGCATCCTGCCGGTCCACGATCCGGCCCTGCTCGGTCACGAGGGCCTGCAGCGCTCCCTCGGTGGCGTGCTTCTGCTTCTGCGCGGCCTCCAGCTCGGCCGCCAGCCGCTCTTCCTCGTCTTTCAGCGCGCGAAGCACGTCACTGTCGGCGAGGACCCTCTCCCGTTCGGCCTGCTTGTCGGTGATGCGGGCGTCCGCGGCGGCCACGTCGATGACCGAAAAGACGGCGTCGGCGACGACCCGGTGCGCCGCGTTGCGGGCTCGCAGGTCGGCCAGGCGCGAACCGAGACCGGATGCCTCCCGTGCCAGGGTGTCGGCCGTGAGCCGCAGGCGGGCCAGCTCCCCGTCGATGTCCTGCAGGCGGGTGCGGCTGGAGAAGCCGATGATCGACTTCTGGTCGCTGTTCCAGCCGTGGGCGCCGCGGGAGCCGTTGCGGGTCTGCCCGCTCGGCGTGACCCGAGGGCCGTTCCCGCCCAGGTCGGCCGCCGTGGCGACGCACTCCGCGTCGAGGTTCGCGGCCTGCACCCGATCCTGCACCCAGCCGCTGAAGGGCGAGTCCGTGAAGACGAGTTTGCCCGACACGAAGCGGGGGTCGCCGTCGATCTCCTGATGGCCCCGCAGGGGAACCCCCTCGAAGTGGATGCGCACCGGGATGCGCAAAGGGTCGATGGCCAGGCTGAGTGCACGCAGGCGGGTCTCGTCGACAAGCATGACGCGCGAGACGGAGGCGAGGGTGACCTCGGCCGCCTGCCGCCAGGACTCTTCGCCGGGGGCCAGATCGATCAGCTCGGCCAGGAACGGCAGTTCCTCGGCGGGGATACCCGACGCCTCGGCGATCAGCAGCCGCGCGCTGTGCAGGTGCTGTGGGACCAGGCTGGCCCGGCCCGAGAGGAACGTGTGCTCCTGTTTCAGGACGCGGAGGTTCTCCTCGATCGGGTAGGCGGTGCGCTGCACCGCGGTGCGCTCATCCTCCAGGTCGGTCTCCGCGGAGGGAAAGCCGGCCAGGAACGCGTCGGCGTCGGCGCGGGCCCGGTCGAAGTCGTCGGCGGAGTCGATGGAGAGCCCGAGCGGCTGGATCCGCTCGTCGAACTTCGCCCGTTCGGCGGCCACGTCGTCACGTTTGTCTCTCAGCTGTCCGAGCTCGTTCTGCAGGCTGACGAGAACGTCTCCGCCGTTCTCGCGCTGCTGACGCTGGAGGTCGGCGACCCGAACCTTCAACTCGGTTTCGGCATCCCGCGCCGCCGTTTGCCGCACCTGGGTTTCACGGCGCTGCAGCCGGTTGGCGTCGGCGGCTCCCTCGAGCAGGGTGTGCTCGGTGCGCAGCTGCCAGAGCACGAAGGGGGTGTCGCCCGAGCGGTGCACGCCGAACGTGTCGATCAGGTCGGCCTTGTCGGTGGCCGTCTCATAGGCGTTGTGCAGATCGGGCAGGCGTTCGAGCACCTTGGCCTTCTGCGCCTCGGCGACCATGGCCCCGTAGGAGCGTTCCAGGTCTTCGAAGTGGGCGACGGCCTTGTCGGCGGCGGCATAGGTGGCCGGTTCCTCCAGCACCATCGACTTGTAGAGCCCGTCGACCGTCTTGACCTGCTGGCCGGCCTGGATGCGGGCGAGCAGCCGCAGGGCCTTGCCGCCCTCGCCGTTGGCGCCGATGCCGAGGCGGGTGTAGAGGGTCTGGGCGAACGCCGCGTAGGTGTCGAAGACATCCAGTTCGGGGAACCGGGATTTCAGGGCGCGCTTGTCGAACCGGGACTCGGTCACTTCGGCCAGGTCGCGCAGGTCGAGGTAGCCGTCGATCGTGGCCATCTTCATGGTGATATCGGCGAACCGGGTGCCGCCGCGAGGCACGAAATAGGCCCGCAATACGGTGAACCGGCGCTGGTTGTCGTCGATGAAGGTCATGGCAACCGCACCCCAGGTGGACTCGTTGGCACCGCGGAGCACCTGGTCCTGCAACTCCCCCGTGCCGGCCTCCCGGTTGGCGTCGGTCTTACCCTTGAGATAGGTCATCAGGCTGCGCTGGTCGGCGCTGCGCGCACGCCCCGAGCCGGCGTCGTTGGACGCGCCGTTGAACGGGGTGTCCGAGGGCATCATCAGGGCGAGGTAGGCGTCGAGCAGGCTGCTCTTGCCGGTTCCGGAGGCCCCGGAGACCAGGGTGGCCGTCGGCGCGAAGGCGATCTCGTGGTGGCCCTGGAATCCGCCCCAGTTGACCATCTGGAACGATTCGGCGCGCCACTGCGTGGTGCCCTCGGTCAGACCGTCGACGAAGAACAGCGGGGAGTCGGTCATGCGAGGGCCTCCGGCAGAGCGGTGAGATCGGCGAGGTCGAGGTCGGCGTGCTCCGGTAATTGCGCCGAAGAGCCGGGATCGGCGTTGTGGCTGACCAGCCATTCGAGCAGTTCACTCAGGCGTTCGACCGGCAGCAGCACCTCGATCACGGCGGAGACACGGAACCGGTCGGGGTCGCTCGTCTTCAGCAGCACCCGTGCCTTGGCGAGTGCGTCCACCGCTGCCGCGGCCCGGCGTGCGTCGCCCCAGCGGTCGGTGGCGTGCTCGGGCCGGAAATGCCCGACGTTCTCGACCAGGTTGACGCGGTCCACGATGACGATGTCCTGGCCGTTCGCCCGTTCGCTGCGGAAGCGCTGGCGCAGCAGCACCAGCAGAATGGTCTCTTCGCGCGTGTAGGACACGTCGTGCAGCAGGGTGGGGAACCGGTCACCGCCCTCGGCCACCGCCTGCCGTTTGAACGCCACCTCGTAGTGCCGGTCGATGTGCAGGTCGAGGAACATGTCGTTCAGGCGCGACGTGAGCAGGCTCTCGGAGCGCAGCAGGGTCTGCCACTCGGCCGGCTGCAGCGCAGCGGAGATGTAGCGGTGCTTCAGCAGCAGCACCAGGGTGCGGCGCTGCTCCACCGTGAGCCCGCCCTCATCGCCCTCGAACAGGGAAAAGCTGGGTGAGTCGAAATCGGTGGGCTCGTCAGTGTGCTCGTCAGTCATCGTCAGATCCGTAGTTCAGGGCGGACAGCGCCGCGGTTTCGTCGTCGTTGAGCATGATTCGGGGCACCGCGAAGCTGCGGGTGGAGCCGTCCGGCCGGACGGTTTCGAAGCGCTCGAGGGTTTGAGCCCGGCTGACCGCGTCGATCTGGGTGGCGATCTGCAGCATCCCCAGGATTTCGACCGGCCTGCGCAGGGCAGGGTCGAGCTCGTTGAACGCGTCGCCGACGGATGCCGCCTCGCCGTGACTGAAGGCCGTCACGATCGCGTCGCGCAGCTCCCCCAGCAGCGGGCCGCCCTGCTGGCGCATCTCGTCGAGACTCGGCGGCAGCGGGGCGTCGTCGGAGACATCCTGCAGCGCAGGCGGGGCCCGGTGGGCACCCGGATCGTAGAACCGCTCCCGGAGGTGCTCCACGTCGAGGGTTCCCGGCATGAGTTCGGCGGTGACCGTGGAGCGGGGCCCGGCGGTCTCCATCCAGAGGGCGAGTTCCTTGTTGATCTCGCGCAGCAGCCGTTCGAGCTCACGGTCCTTGACCACGTCGTGGTTGACGATGTGCTCGCGCAACGTGGTGGTGAGCCCGTTGCGCTGGGTGAGCACAGCGTCGATGCCCTTCCGGATCAGGCGCACGGTGCCCATGAAGCCGCGACGCTCGATGGAGCTGAGCTCGAGGGCGAAGGGGTGCAGCAGGATCGTCTCGAGGTCGTCGCCCAGTTCCTGCAGGAGGTCGTCGTTGCGGAGCAGAGCGAAGGCTCCCTCGAAGGCCCGGCCCTCCGGGGTCGACGTCATCAGAGCATCCGTTTTGGAGAGGTACTCGTCGAGGACCTCACTGATCGGGCGTTCCTCACCGCGGAAGTCGTTGACGATCTGCCGGTGCATGGCGGCAACGGACTCTTCGACGCGCTTGAAGTCGCTGGGCAGCTGATTGATCAGGTCGATCAGGTTGACATAGCCCTCGTGCATCTGCTCGTTCGAGGCAGCGGCGATCTCGCCGCCGGCCGCGAGGCGGTCACGCTCGGCCGTTTTCTCGGCGATCTCCTGGTCGAGGCGACGGATGCGCTCCTCCCGGTCAGGGTTGGCCTGCGTGGCGCGGTGGCGCACCGTGTCGACGATCGTGGTGAGACGGGATTCGCTGATCAACGCCCGATCGCGGGACAGGCTCTCGACCAGCAACAGCGCCTCGAGGGCGTGCGACGTGAGCGAGTAGTGCTCCTCATCGCCCTCCCCCGTTTCGCGGTAGAGCCACTGATCGTTCATCCACTGCACGCAGAGGGCGCGGCCGGTCTTTCCCGGGACGTCACTGCCGACCGACCGCAGGTCGGCGAGGTACGCGTCGACCTGGGCGTGCAGCAGGTCGGCCTGCACGCTGCGCCGGTCGCGGCTGAAGGAGGACTTGAACACGAAGAGCACGAACGGCGCCCACTTGCGGTCCAGCAGGCGCAGGGTGGGCTTGTCGAACGCTTCGCGCACCCGCGCCAGTTCGCCCGCAAGCTCGCTCATATAGAAGTTCCTTTCCGGGCCTCCTCAAGGGTAGCCGCCCCCGCGCACGGGCAGGGACGCAGTCTGACCGGCCCTGACGTGTGAGACTGTCACGACAAGCTGAAGGAGCGACAAGTGGACGACCCGCGCGCGAACATGGAGGGCAACAATCTGCTGGGTCTCGGGGCACCCCACCTGGACTGGTCGAAGACGCCGGGACGGGTGCCGGGTTTCTGGGTGTCGGTCGTCAGCGTCGTCCTCGCGGTCCTGTTGCCGCTCCCTGCCCTGTTCGTGGCTCTGATCGGGCTGTCCCTCTCCCTCCGGGCCTACGGTGTCATCCCGGCCGGCGCCCGCGGTCGCGGGCTGGTGCTGGCGTCGCTTGCACTGTCGGGCGTCGCGATTGCAGCTGTCGCGGTGCGTCTGGTTCTGATCTTTCTCTAGCCGGTTCGGCCTGGCCGGGAGGGTCAGGAGCGCAGGAGCTCCTCGAGCCCGGCGATCGGGTCGTACCAGCCGAGATCGAGGATGAACGACTGCAGCGTCTTGTCGAGCCCGAACAGAACGGCCATCCCGACCAGGATGAAGGCCACGCCGACGGTCCGGCGGAACCATCCTGCGGGATCGGCCAGCCAGCCCAGCCGCTTGGCGAAGGACCGGCCGAGGTACGCCACGAGCATCAGCGTGCCTGCCAGACCGGCCGCATAGACGACGATGTAGAGCAGACCCTCGCCGAAGGAGACCGGCAGCACGGTCGCGACGATGAGCGCGTAGGTCGGGCTGCAGCTGCTGAAGACCGGCCCGAGCGCCGCCCCTGTGAGAATGTCTCCGCCCAGGCTCTGGCGTCCGATCGACGCGTCCAGGGCGCGGTTGCTGCGGTTCTGCAGGCCGAGGGCCGAGGACACCCGCTCCCAGAGCGTGGGGACCAGCAGGTTCACGCCCAGCAGCACCACGATGCCGCCGGCGATCACCTGCCACACCTGCGGCGGAATACCCAGCAGAGCCGTGGTCGCCTTGAGCAGCAGGGTGAATGCGACCACGCTGACGGCGAGGGAGGCCGCGATGACCAGCGGGCGGAGGCGCGCCCGACGCGGATCGGCCTCCTCGCTCACGATCGATCCCCCCACGATCACGGGCAGAAGCGGCAGCACGCAGGGTGCCGCGACGGTCAGGATGCCCGCGGCCAGGCTGACCAGGAGCAGACCGTCCACTACGGGGCAGCCGCGACGAGTGCGTCGACGCTGGGGTCTTCGGCGAGGATCGTCTTGCCGAGTTCGGAACCGTCGTCATCGACGTAGACCACGGTCGTCTGCAGGGTGACGCCGTACTGCTGACGCAGGTCGACGGCATTGTCGAAGTCGACCTTGATGATGGTGAGCCCGGCCGGGAGCGGGCCCGCGTTGATGTCTTTCTCCAGCGCCCGGCAATTCGGGCACCAGGAGGCGTGGAAGAAGAGCACCTTGGTGCCCTCGGTCTTCGCGATGATTCCGTCGGAATAGTCGATGTAGGCGCCTGCTGCCGTCGCCGGGGTGGGGGCCTCGCCGGCCGCCGGTGTGGCCGGACTGGCAGACGTGCCTGCCGGGTTGTCGGCCTGGCTTTCAACCTGCGTGCCGGCGGTGCTGCTTGCGCAGCCGCTCACGCCGACGACCACCGCAACGGTCAGTGCCAGTGCGGCAGCGCTCCTGTGCATGTTCATGGGGTTCCTTTGGCCACGGCTCTCACCGATAGGGGCTTGTGTCTAGTGCTTCCATCGTTGCCGATCCAGTGTCCGTCAGGTCTTACGGATTGCTTACGGCGTCACGACTTCAGCCGGCCGACACCAGGCAGGAAACGCCCGACGCGGGCGCCGTAGTCGGCGTAATCGGGGTGCTCGGACACGAGCATCCGTTCTTCCCAGCGCGCTTTGCCGGCCAGGAGCAGCACCAGGGCGAGCCAGGTGAGAATGTGCAGGGCCGAGGCGCCGATCAACGCCAGGCCGAGGCCGCCGGTCATCAGTCCGGTGTAGATGGGGCTGCGCACGAGGCCGTAGACGCCGCCGGTGACGAGGGGCGCGTGTTCCCGCGGGATCGGGCTCGCCGTGAGGGCCGGGCCGAGGCCGAGCACTCCGAGAACGGCGATGACCGCACCGGCGAGGGCGAGCAGGATCGTGACGACGACGACGCCCGGACTCACCGGCCACAACGTGCTGTGAGGCAGGAAGGCCAGCGCCAGCAGAAGCACGAACTGGGCCGACACCAGGGCAACCGCGAGCGCACGTTTCATGGCTCGAGGTTACGCCCCGGCGCCGGTCACCGGTGTCAGGCGGCAGCGCCGTCGCGGTCGCGGTCGCCGACTAGTTCGGGTTGTGCTGCATTATCGACAGCGCCCCATGGCCAGGCGCGATGACACATTTCGCGGCGTAGAGCGGCACTCCGCCCAGACCCGCCGTCTGGGTGAGAATGAGGACCGCCACAGACGGGTCGATGTTCAGCAGTTTCGCTCGCGTAGGGCCGGCGTTGGTTGCGACGACCTGACACATTCCATTCGTGAAAACGTGGCCGTCGGCCTGCATGGATGCGAGGAGCGTGCGGGGTGCCGCGGCCATCTCCGGGAGTTCGGATGCGATGCGCGCGCTCACATCGCTGAGGTAGCGCCCAGCGGGGAGATGTTCCTGAACGAGGGCCAGGGGAACACCGTCCTGCAGCAGGACACTCTCGCGGATCCAGGCGTTGGCAGCCGGGTCGAGCGCGAGCCGGCTGGACACGAAGTCGGTGAAGCCCTCCAACTCGAAGCGCACCGGCTGCACGGTCATCGTCGTATTCGGTTCGGCCAAGGCGATCTCAAATGGCCGCATCTGTTCCAGACCGCCGTGCGGGATCGAGTCCGTGACGAATCGCCCGACTCCACGACGGGTGACCAGCAACCCGTCTTCTTCGAGGAGCATCAGCGCCTCGCGCACAGGTGTGCGGCTGACGCCGAGCAGTGCGGAGAGCTCGGTTTCCCTGGGCAGCATCTCGCCGAGCCGGAACACGCCAGTGCGGATCCCCTCGGCGAGCCGCGTGTAGACAGCGACTCGAATCGGCTGCCCGGCGGCGAGCTGGAGCTGCTGTCCCAAGAACGTGTGGGGATCCAAACGGGTCGTCACGAGACCTCCTTGTCACTCTGACGTTATCACGTTTCACATAGTACTTGAGAGGTGTAACTTCATACTGCAGTCCAGACGAAGGAGTCACCATGACCACGACCAGCACACCGCACATTGATCCGAAGGGAGTGGAGATCGCCGAGACCATCCTCCTTCCCGGCGATCCCCTACGAGCGAAGTTCATCGCTGAGACGTACTTCGATGACGTCCGCTGCTTCAACGAGGTTCGCAACATGCTGGGCTTCACGGGCACCTACCAGGGACGCCCTGTGTCCGTCATGGGCACAGGGATGGGCATTCCCTCCATCTCGCTCTACAGCTATGAGTTGATCCACCACTTCGGGGTGAAGAACCTGATTCGCGTCGGTACCTGCGGCGCCCTGCAGGAGAACATGGACCTCTACGATGTGGTCATCGCCCAGGGCGCATCGACCGACTCCAACTATCTGGACCAGTTCAACCTGCCCGGCCACTGGGCGGCACTCTCGTCGTTCCGGCTGCTGGAGCAGGCCAAGCGAGTCGCCGACGAGCGCGGTCACCGCACCCACGTCGGCAACGTCCTCTCATCCGACGTGTTCTACAGCGCCGATCCCGACGCCCTGAGCAAGTGGATGAAGATGGGCATCCTGGCCGTCGAGATGGAGTCGGCCGGGCTGTTCGCCAACGCCGCGGCCGCGGGCGTCGATGCGCTCGCCATCTTCACTGTCAGCGACCAGATCGTCACCAACGCCAAGACCACCCCGGCAGAACGGCAAACCGCCTTCACCGCCATGATCGAGATCGCGCTGGAATTGGCCTGATGAGTACCGCAACCCAAACCACAGCCCCGGCCCGGGTCTTCACGCCGAGCCGTGCCGTCCCCGTCCTGTTGTTCCTCTTCGTCTTCTCGCTGGTGCTGGACAACGGCTTCAAGTTCATGTCCCCGGCTTTGGCAGAGAGCCTCGATCTCCCGGTCAACACCGTCAGCCTGCAAGCCACCCTGGCCGGAATCCTGATCGGTATCGGGGCCGTGGTCTACGCCGCGCTGGCCGACTCGATCAGTATCCGGAGACTCATCATCTTCGCGATCATCGTGATGACGATCGGGTCACTGATCGGCTTCGTCTTCCAGGGCGACTTCTGGCTGATCCTGGTCGGCCGGCTGATTCAGAGCGCCGGCCTGGCGGCCGCCGAGACCCTCTACGTGATCTACGTCACCAAGCACTTCACGGGCGACGAGCAGAAGAAGTACCTGGGCTTCAGCACCGCTGCCTTCCAGCTGTCCCTGTTGATCGGCACAGTAGGCAGCGGGTTCATCGCCACCTACATCGGCTGGGCTGCGTTCTTCCTGGTCGCGTTATTGTCCCTGCTGGCCATCCCGGTCGTGTTGCGGACGGTCTCCACGGAGACGACGGGCGGCGGACGCGTCGATGTGTTCGGCCTCTTCCTGATCGCGGTGTTCTCCACCGGGCTCATCCTGTTCATGCAGAACTTCAACGCGTTGTACCTGCTGCCCGTCGGCGCGGGGCTGATTCTCTTCATCTGGCACATCCGGACCCATGACAACGCCGTGATCACGAGCGCGTTCTTCGCCAACGCCCAATACTCGCTCATGATCATCGTGGTGTTCGTCACCTACTCGGTGCAGCTGGGTTACACCTTCCTGTTCTCGTTCCTGATTTCCGACGTGTACGACTACAACCTCGGCGAGGTCTCCCTGCTGCTGATCCCCGGATACATCGCCGCGGTGATCGTCGGCACCGCAACCGGCAAGATCGCCCGGTTCCTCACCTCCAAGCAGGCCATCACCATCGCCCTGATCGTGATCGTCATCGCGATGCTGATTCCGGCTCTGTTGGTGGGCCAGTGGATCGGGATCTTCGTGATCTCGATGATCCTGTTCGGGATGGGGTTTGCGTTGATGTACGGCCCGCTCGTGTCGACCGCCGTCATGCGGGTACCGGTCGAGAACACCGGTATCGCCATCGGCTTCTACAACCTGACCATCAACATCGCCGTGCCGGTCGGGATCGCCTACACGGCAGCACTGATGAAACTGCAGCCCAACCTCCTGGGCGGTATCACCGGCACCGACCAGGCATCCTCCTACGGGTCGATTCTGTTGATCCTGACCGGGGTCGCTGCCCTCGGACTCGTGCTCTACCGCGTCTTCGTCGGGGTTCTGGAGCGCACGGACACCGAGGTGACCACACCAGGCGGCCGTGACGATCGATGAGGGAATTTCACGAGACATTGTGACCCCAACCAACCGCTCCGGTGCAGAACGGCCTAAAAGGGCGGCGGATCGGCCACGTCGCCCGGAGGCTCGAACGGGATCGCGGGTTCCGATCGGTAGTGCAGGCCGCTGGGCGCCGTCCAGTGCAGCTCGCCGCCTGGCGACTGGGTCACCGCCCAGTTGGTTTCTGTCTTCAACCGATGGTCGGGCGCGCAGAGGCTGGCGAGGTTGTCGTAGCGGGTGATCCCGTCGGCCTGCCACTCGTGGGTGTGGTCCATCTCGGCTCGGGCCGCCGGCCGGTTACAGCCGGCGAATCGACAGGTTTCGTCTCGGATCACCAGGAGCCGCCGGAGGTCTTTCGGCACGCGGTACTGATTTCGGCCGACCGACAGCATCACCCCGGTCTCGGGATGAACGAGGATGCGGGTGAAGCTCGGGGCTCCTGCAGCCAGCTCGCGGGCCGTCTCGGGGTCGATCGGACCGCATCCCTCGAGGTGACCCGGCTCGTCGCTGCGGCCCAGCAGGGTGAGCACGGGCACCGTCACATTGACGGTGGCGCGGATGCCCCGGCCGAGCCCCGCGGGAGTGACGCCGTCGATCAGGAGGGCCGCGAAGGCATCCGCCCGGAGCTGGGCCAGGGTGCGGGGTTCGTCGGGGCCTTGCAGGCTGGCCGCCATGTCGTTGACGCGGTGGAAAATCGCCTGGGCGACCGGCAGCTGCTGGTAGCTGTGCAGCCAGCCCATGCCGTCGGAGGCGGGCTCGAACACGAGGGTGCGGTCGGACTGGCACTTCGCCCGGCGGGCGGTGATCGACTCCGGGTGGGTTTTCTCACGCACCCGGCGGGCCGTGCGGTCGAACTGGGCCACGGTGAGCCGCTTCGCTTCGGGCAGCATCCTGGCCTCGAATTCGGGCCGGGCTGCCTCGGGCAGGGACGCTGCATGTTCCATCAGCAGCCGCACGTGCGCGTAGCTGATCTGGCCGGTGGCGAGGGCATTGCGAGCGGCCGTGAACGTGCCGGTGAGGGCCTCGCTCTGCGATATGAGGTTGGAGGCCGAGGCCTGCGAGATGTGCAGCGCACAGGCAAGCTCGGAAACCGCGGTGCGGTAGGCGATTTCGAGGGCGTCCCACCGGGTGCCGGCCACGCCCGCCGACACGGCCTCGCTGTCGGCGGCGCTCTCTGCCGTGCTGTCGACCGTGCTGTCGAGCGTGCTGTCGAGCGTGCTGTCGAGATCGGCCGCGAGCCCCCGCTCGGCGGCCTGGGCCAGCGTGGCCCGGCGGGCCCGATCACGTTCGGCGGCGAGTTCGTTGGCGAGGCACCAGGCCCGCACCTGGTCGACCGCCTCGGCCCGCGCCGCCGCCACCGACGCGAGCAGTCGATCGGCGGCAGCGGCCGCGGAAACCAGCTCCGCCAGCACGCGCATCCTCCGATCGAGGGAGGCAGCGTCGCCGGACGATTCGGCCGTGACGATGCCGAACGCGCCGCCGTCGTCGAGCTCCTCGATATCAATGCTCTCGACATCGACACGCCCACTATCAAAGGCCTCGATGTCGCTGAGATCGGCCAGGTTGTCCATATCAGAAGTTTAGCACTGTTAGAATGCATATTCTAGAGTAGAAGACACTAAGTTCTAATTTCATCGAAGTTACTTCATCTCAGGCCTGCGCATCCGAACGGGGCAACCGGATCCAGGAAAACCACCTGACTCTTGACGATAGTGTGCGGTGCACAGTATTGTGAGCTGCATGAAGGATAGTGACGACTTCGACCCGCAACTCCTTGAATTGCGGCGCGGCACGATCGTGCTCGCGTGCCTGCACCTTCTCCGCCATGCCGGCTACGGGTACGGGCTGCTCGAGGATCTGGCCCGGCACGGCTTCGCCGCCGACGCCAACACGCTCTATCCCCTGCTTCGCCGTCTGGAGAAGCAGGGCTATCTGACGAGCGAATGGAACACCGAGGAATCACGTCCTCGCAAGTTCTACCTCACCTCGGCCGCCGGCCTCCGACTGGCCGACACTCTCACAACCGAATGGGCCGCGCTGACCGAAGCGATCGCGTCCCTCACCCATGGGAGAACTGAATGACTGCCACTCTGACTGACCGTTATATCTCCGCGACCGTGCGCACTCTTCGACAGGACGCACAGGCGGATGTTCGCGCCGAGCTCTCGGCCGCCATCGCCGACGACATCGAAGCACGCCTTGAGCAGGGCGAAGTGCGGCAGGACGCCGAGCGCGCCGTGCTCACGGCCCTCGGCGATCCGGATGTGCTGGCCGCCAGCTACGCCGACCGCCCCCTGCAGCTCATCGGCCCCAGGTACTACCTCACCTAGTGGAGGCTGCTGAAACTGCTCTGGACCATCGTGCCCGTCACGGCTGTCGTGGGCGTGCTGATTGCGCAGCTCATCGCCGATGCGCCCATCGCGGAGACCATCGGCACCCTGTTCTCCGTCGCGATCGGAACGATCGTGCACGTCGGCTTCTGGACGACCCTGGTCTTCATCATCCTGGAGCGCACCGGGGCCGACACCGGCGAACGATGGACGCTCGATGCGCTTCCCGAGCCGCAGGAGACCGGTGCCGGGCGTGGCGACCTCATCGCCTCGCTGGCGTTCCTCGGCCTCGCCGCGGGCGCTCTGCTCTGGGACCGATCCATCGGATTCGTCCTCGTCGCCGAGAACGGCGTGGACATCGGCGTCGGCCTCGGATCGCAGACCACTGCGATGCCGGTGCTCAATTCCGAACTGTGGCCGTGGTGGCCGGGCGGAATGCTCATCCTCATCGCATTCGAAGCAGCCCTGGCGATCGCGGTCTACGCGCGCCACGGCTGGACCACCGGCTTCGCGTGGCTGAACACGGTGCTCGCCGTCGTCTTCTCGACGGTGATCCTGTACCTGCTGATCACCAGTCAGCTGTTCAACCCGGAATTCGTGGATTACACCCTCGGCCGAGGGAATGTACCGTCGGAAGTGGGCCGCATCCTGGCCATTCTGCTCGGAGCGGGAGTGGTCGGAGTGTCCCTCTGGAACGCTATCGACGGATGGTTGAAGTCCCGTCGGTCAGTGGCGCACTGACCGGTCAGTGCGCCACTGACCGGTCGGCGCGAGCGCGACCCGACCTCAGTACCAACCAGAGGCCACCGACTTGTTCCAGGCCCCGCAGGGGTTGCCATAGCGGTCCGCGATGTAGCCCAGACCCCAGGAGATCTGGGTTGCCGGGTTGGTGGCCCAGTCGGCTCCGGCCGAGGCCATCTTGCTGCCGGGAAGCGCCTGCGGGATGCCGGTGGCGCCGCTGGACGCGTTGTAGGCATTCACGTTCCAGCCGGACTCCTTATTCCAGAGGCTCACCAGGCAGCCGAGCTGGTCGGCCCCCCAACCGTACTTGGCCGCCATCATGTCCCGGGCGATGGCCTGGGCCCCACTGGGGTTGGTGGGGGCGGCAGGGCGGGCAGGAGCCGGAGCGGCGGGCTTCGGGGCCGGAGCAGAAGGCGGCGGTGTGGCAGCCCTGGCCCGGGCGGCAGCCGCAGCCTGCGCCTGGGCGGCGGCCGCGGCATCCGCCGCAGCCTTTGCGGCGGCCGCGGCCGCCTGCTCCGCGGCAACACGGTCGGCCTCCGCGGTCGAGGCCTTCACGACCTCGGCTTCGGCGTTGACCTGCTCCACCAGATCGAAGACCCGCTCGGGGGCCAGAAGCGTGTACTCGCTGAGTGAGGCGACGGTGCTCGAGAGAGCCGTCGCATCCGTCTTGCCCTGGGCGGCCGCGATCACGCCGCCGGCACCGGCCAGGGTGGTGCGCGCGCTTGCGGACGCATGGGCCGGGACGACGCCAGCGAGACTCCCGGCCTGCTCGGGGTGAGGCCCGGTGGCCTTCGCCAGCACGGCGGTCACGGCGAGGCGCTCTTTTTCTTCGGCTGCGGCGGCCTGCGCGGCGGATTGGGCGGAGAATCCGCTGACAACGACAGCACCGACGGCGAGGACCGAGCCGGCCATCAGAAGGCGGCTGCGTAAGCGCCGCCGGTGCGTTTCGCGGTGGCGAGTGAACCCGATATCGGTACCCAGAATGGCGATCGACTCGGTGGCAGGTGCGTCAGAATCTCCCATTGAACTGGGAAAAAGGTCGGAGAGTGGGTCAGTGTGGCGAGAAGACGAATCAGAGTTTGGCATAACTTTCACAGGGCGAATCGCTCGTGCGGCTGCGCTCACGGTTCTTGTTCGACGTTCCACGGTCGGGGTCCCGGCCGGGCGAAGTTGCAATACTTCACGCGGTTACTGGATAAATCCTCATTTAAAGCTGGCAAAGTACTGAGAGGGCGGGGTGGTGGGATTGCCCTTTTACCGATTCGGTGGGCGCCTGGGGTGGGCGTGCAGTGCGTGACTTCGTGGTCCAATGGTCGGTGATGTCAATCCGCACCGCACCATCGCACCGCTTCGTTTATTCGACCGATGGGGTCAACCTGGCCACCTACGAGTTCGGCGATCCGACCGCCCCCACCGTGCTCGCCGTGCACGGCTTCGCCTCCAGCGGGATCACCAATTGGCACGTGACCGGCTGGACGCGGGCTACTCGCTCGGCGCCCGGGTGGGCTGGCAGGCCGCCCGCGAGTTGGAGGGCCGCATCACGCGGGCCGTGCTCGGCGGCATCCCCGACGATGACCCTCTCAAACGTTTCAAAGTCACGGATGCCCGCGCTCACATCGAGCACGGCACCGAGGTCGACGACCGTCTCACCGGCGCCTACCTGACCATGGCCCGCGCACTGCCCGGAAACGACCTCACGGCCCTCGTGGCCCTGGTCGAGGGCATGCGTGGCGGCCCCCAGCCGGGTGCCGCCAACGCCCCCGCACAGCCGGTGCTGTTCGCCACCGGGAGCAAGGACAGCATCCTCGAGGCTTCACGGGCGCTGGCCGCGGCCACACCGAACGGCCAGTTCTTCGAGGTTCCCGGACGCAACCACGTCAACGCCCCGACGTCACGCGCGTTCCGGGAGGCGGCGATCGGGTTCTTCCGCGGCGGGAGCAGCGGCAGTGGCAGCACCGGCACGGTAACGCTCGACTGATATCCTTTGCTCATGGGGGCAAAGACTTTTGAACGCGGCGTCGGCCTGGTCATCGCGCTGGTCGCCGGTGGTGCGGCCACCCTGTTGTGGTTCGTCGTGGCGTCTGGTTCGCCGATCGCGGGCGAGGCGCCCTCCGATGTGCTGTTCCTCGACCGGTGGCGGGTCTTCTACGACTTCGCCGCTCCGACGCCGCGGGTCATTCTCGCCGCCATCGCCCTTGCCGTCCTGTTCGCCGCGGGGATCGCCGCACTGGAACGAACCGCCCTGAGCAAGGCTCGCCGCTCCTTCAACCGTCGAACCACTCCCCTTTCGGCCGGAATCGTGATGGAGCGAACGCGGGGGGTCTTCGCCGGCCCGGTGACAGTGACCGTGCTGGTTCCCGCCCACAACGAGGAGGCATCGATCTTCGCGACGCTGTCCTCGTTGCTGGCCCAGTCACACCGCCCCGAACGGGTCGTGGTCGTGGCCGACAATTGCACCGATGGGACCATCGCCATCGCTCGTTCGCTGGGGGTCGAGATCTTCGAATCCCGCGAGAACACCTACAAGAAGGCCGGCGCGCTCAATCAGGCCCTGAAAACCGTGCTTCCCGGCCAGGGCGACAACGACCTCATCATGGTGCTGGATGCCGACACGACCCTCGACGACGGCTTCCTCGCCGCCGCCGTTGCTCGGTTCACCAGCGATCGGGCGCTCATGGCGGTCGGCGGGCTGTTCTACGGCGAAGACGGGTCCGGACTGCTGGGCCAGTGCCAGCGCAATGAGTACATCCGGTATTCCCGCGAGATCAGCCGACGCCGCGGCCAGGTCTTCGTGCTGACCGGCACCGCCTCGCTGTTTCGTTCCGGCGCCCTGCGCACGGTGGCGGAAAGCCGTGGCGTCAGCATTCCCGGGCTCAACGGGGACGTCTACGACACGGCTGCGCTCACAGAAGACAACGAGCTCACCATCGCCCTCAAGTCGCTCGGCGCGCTCATCATCTCCCCCTCGGAATGCACGGTCGTCACCGAAGTGATGCCGACCCTGCGCACCCTGTGGATGCAGCGCCTGCGGTGGCAGCGTGGCGCGCTGGAGAACATCGGCGCCTATGGGATATCGCCACCCACGTTCCGGTACTGGGCCCAGCAGTTGGGCCTGGGCTACAGCGTCATCGCCCTCGGCTCGTTCCTGCTCCTGCTGCTGGTGACCATCCTGGCCATTGACTCCTGGGTTTGGTTCCCGTTCTGGCTCGGCCTCGGTAGTGTCTTCCTCGCCGAACGGGTCGTCACGGTCTGGGCGGGCGGTCCGCGTGCCCGGCTGCTGGCGCTGACCCTGCTGCCCGAGCTTCTCTTCGACGTGTTCCTCGACTTCGTCTACCTCAAAAGCATTTTCGACATCACCTTCGGCCGACAGGCGGAGTGGGTCCACGTCGCCCGCGACGCTCCCACCGAACAACTGCAGCGGACGGCCTGATCCCGATGATGAACGCACTCTCCCACCTGGTTCCGACCGGATTGATTCTTCCCTCGTCGGTGCTGCAGTCGGAGGAGTTCGCCATCCTCACGGCATTCGTCGCGATCAACACCGTGATGTACGCGGCACTCGCGGCCGCGAAAATCCTGCCCAAGCTGCACCCCTTGGAATGGCTTCCGGGCCGGAACCGGCGGCGTGAGACCCGGAGCATTCATCCGGACGAACTCGTCTAGAGCCTTCGCCCGGAGTCCCCCGATCCGGCTCAGGCCGCGGCGGCCGGGCTGAGGAGCACCGAGCGCCGATCGAGGTGGATGCCCGCGACCATGCACCGCACGGATCCTCCCGCGAGCTCGATGGTGGGCACGGAGAGCGGAAGGATCGCGCAGCTCTGCTCGATGGTGCGCCGCTGCGTGACCGTGAGGCTGGCCAGCGCCCGCTCGGACAGTGCCAGCATCCGGCCATTTCTGCCGTGCAGTTCGATGGCGTTGCCCGCGAAGTTGCGGATCTGTTCAGGCCCGAGGTCGATCACCACGCGGCCCTCCGCAGACAGGCGTTCGACCACCTGGCTGCGCCGGGTGGCCGACTCGATCAGGCCCAGACCCACCAGTGCGAAATCCGTGGCGATGCACATCATGACGTTGGTGTGGTAGATCGCGGTGCCCGCGCTGTCGAGGGCGTCGAAGGCCATCGGCTCGTAGCCGAAGTTCGTGCAGAAGCGTTCGAGCGCGATCGGGTCGGCCCGTCGTGAACGGGCCACGTAGGCGATGCGCGCCGCATGATCGAGCACCATCGCACCGGTTCCCTCGAGGAAGACGTCGTCGAGTTCGAGCCCGGAGTAGTCGACGACGTCCTGCACGCGGTAGCGCTGTTTGAGCATCTCGACGATGTCGCCCCGGCGCTCCGTGCGCCGACTCGGCGCGTGCATCGGGTAGAGCGCCACGTGTCCCCCGGCGTGGGTGGAGATCCAGTTGTTGGGAAACACGCTGTCCGGGCGGCCCGGGCCGTCGTCGTCGAACAGGTGCACGGCGATGCCGTGGGCTTCCAGCTTCTCGGCCACCGCGGTCACCTCGGCGTAGGCTGCCTCGGCCACCAGCGCGGCGTCGTGCCCGGCATCCCGGGATTGGAAGGCGTTATCGTGCGCCGTCTCCGGATTCGGCGTGAAGAAGTGAGGCCTGATCAGGAGAACGGCTGACGGAGCCTGAACGGACACCAGGGTCAGACGAGAACGGGCGCGCCGGCGGTGACCAGTCCGAAGAGGTCCTTCGGGTCATCGGGGTCGGCGACCAGGTCGATGTCCGTGTAGAACGGGGTCTGATCGACGGCATCCTGCAGGAAACGGAGCGCCGAGAAGTCCTCGATGGCGAAACCGACGGAGTCGAAGACCGTGATCTGCTCGGCCGAGGTGCGGCCGGCGGCCTCGCCGAGGAGGACCTGCCAGATCTCGGTGACCGGGAAATCGGGGTGCATCTGCTGGATCTCACCCTCGATCCGGGTCTGCGCGGTGAATTCCACGAAGACGTCGGCGCGGTGCAGGATGCCCGCGTCCAGTTCGGTCTTGCCCGGGCAATCGCCGCCGATGGCGTTGATGTGCACGCCGGGGCCGACCATGGCGTCGGTGAGCACGGTGGCGTTCGCTTTGTCCGCGGTGCAGGTGGTGATCACGTCGGCGCCGGTGACGGCATCCGTCGCCCCCGTGGCCACGACGATCTCGAAACCGAGCGGAGCCAGGTTGCGCACGAATTTGGCGATGGCCTCGGGATCGGTGTCCCAGACGCGCAAACGGTTGATGCCGAGCAGCCCGCGGAAGGCGAGGGCCTGGAACTCCGACTGCGTGCCCGTGCCGATCATGGCCATGGTGTGGGCGTCCGGGCGGGCCAGGGCCCGGGCGACCATGGCCGAGGTCGCGGCGGTGCGGAAGGCCGTGAGAACGGTCATCTCGGACCAGAAGGTGGGGTAGCCGCTCTGCACGTCGGCGAGCACACCGAACGCGGTCACGGTCTGCAGGCCCCGCGACGGGTTCGACGGATGTCCGTTGACGTACTTGAAGCCGTAGGTGACGCCGTCGCTCGTGGGCATCAGCTCGATCACGCCGAGCGGAGAATGACTGGCCACGCGCGGCGCCTTGTCGAAGATCGGCCAGCGCCGGAAGTCCCGCTCCAGGTACTCGACCATGTCGGTGAGGATGCGCTCGACCCCCGTCTCGGCGGCCCAGCGGTTGATGTTTCCTACGTCTACAAAGCGCACCACGTGCGACTCCCCTCGATCAGGCTTCCAACCCTAGACATGGGCGATGTGTAGCCGCCATTCGTTTTCTGCCGCAATCTGCGTAGAGGATCTCACATTATGCTCAGCGTCTATATACACTGTGAGCAATGTATGTCCTCGACGACCTCGACCGCCGCCTGCTGTCCGCCCTCCGGGTGAACGGCCGCGAGCCCGTGGCCGGCCTCGCCCGCGACCTCGGCGTCACGCGGTCGACCATCAACAGCAGACTGAAACGCCTGACCGATTCGGGCACCGTGGTGGGATTCGGCGTGCGGATCCGGGAGGATCGCGACCCGAACTCCATCCGGGCCATCGCCCTGATCGAGGTGGAGGGGCGCGCGATCACCAAGGTGATTCACTCCCTGCGCGGCTTTCCCGAGGTGAAGGCCCTGCACTCGACCAACGGCGGCTGGGACCTCGTCGCCGAGTTGCGCACCGACACCCTCGCCGACTTCGACCGCCTGCTCGGGCAGGTGCGCTCCATCGAGGGTGTGCTCAACAGCGAGACCAGCCTGCTGCTCAGCTCGGTGTCGACCGACGAGCTCCCGGGAACCCGAGGGTTCTCGCAGTCCTGACACCGTCCGCGCCGCCCTGCCTCACCCGCGCTACATTCATGCCAGCGTCTTCGACCACGGCACGGGGAGTGTGCAGACCATGAACCCACAAGAGACCACCATCCTGGTCGGATCAAGCCTGCTCCTGGTCGACCTGGTCATCCGTATCGCAGCGCTGATCATCATTCCCCGCGACCGCAAGCCGACCGCGGCGATGGCCTGGCTGCTGGCGATCTTCTTCATCCCCTTCGTGGGGATCTTCTTCTTCCTGCTCCTGGGCAGCCCCAAGCTGCCCCGGAAACGCCGGGAGAAGCAGACGGAGATCAACCGGATGATCGCCGAGGGCTCTCCGACCACGGACCTCGTCGACGACCGGGACTCCTGGCCGCCGTGGTTCGCCTCGGTCGTGGAGCTCAACCGCCATCTGGGCGCCGTGCCCATGGTCGGAGGTAACCACGCGACACTGATCGGGGACTACAACACCTCCATCGAGGCGATGGCCGCCGATATCCACACCGCGCGGGACTTCGTGCACGTGGAGTTCTACATCGTCTCGTTCGACGACACCACGAAGCACTTCTTCGCGGCCATGGAAGCCGCCGTCAAACGCGGAGTCCGGGTGCGGGTGCTGCTCGACCACGTGGCATCCATTCGCACCGTCGGCCACCGGGAGGCCTTTGCCGAACTCGACCGGATCGGCGTGGCGTGGAACTTCCTGCTGCCCGTGCAGCCGTTCAAGGGCAAGTATCAGCGCCCGGACCTGCGCAACCACCGCAAGATCGTCGTCGTCGACGGCCGGGTGGCCTACATGGGCTCGCAGAACCTGATCGACCGCAGCTATCTCGCGGAGAAGAACCTCAAGCGCGGGCTGCAATGGCAGGAACTGGTGACCCGGGTGACCGGGCCCGTGGTCGGCGGGATCAATGCGATCTTCCTCTCGGACTGGTACAGCGAAACCGACGAGCTCCTGCACGAGCTCGTTCCCGCCGACACCGTCTGGCGGGACACGTCACTGCACGCCCTGGACTGCCAGGTCGTGCCCAGCGGCCCCGGTTTCGAGGGTGAGAACAACCTGCGCCTCTTCCTCGCGCTGCTGTACTCCGCGCAGGAGCGCATCATCATCACGAGCCCGTATTTCGTGCCGGACGAGGCGATGATGTACGCGATCACGTCGGCGCGCCAGCGGGGACTGGACGTGCAGCTCTTCGTCTCCGAGATCGGCGACCAGGCGTCGGTGTACCACGCCCAGCGCTCCTATTACGGGGCGCTTCTGAACGCGGGCGTGCGGATCTGGCTGTACCCGGCGCCGTTTATTCTGCACGCCAAGCACTTCTCGATCGATGACGATGTGGCCGTGATCGGGTCGAGCAATATGGACATCCGCTCGTTCATCCTCAACTTCGAAACCTGTCTGATGGTGCGCGGAAGAACCTTCGTCGACCGGATGCGGGAGGTCGAGGCAGGCTACCGGGAGGTCAGCCGGGAGCTGACCCTGGCGGAGTGGAACCGGGAGCCGCGCAGCGCGACCGTGTTCGACGGCCTCGCCCGGCTGACCTCGGCCCTGCAGTAGCCTGCCTGCGCTGGTGCCTAGTCGCGGGTGATCTTCCAGATGCCGTCGGCGAGGTCCTTGTCGGGGTGCTGCACCGTGGCGAACAGTTCCTTCGGGTTCTTGCCGAAGTAGATCCCGGTGGTCTCCGCGCCGGCGTCGGTCAGCGAGGCGAAGAGTTCGACGCTGTCGGACGCTCCGTCGTGGTTCCGGTCCTTGTCGGCCCGGTAGATGTCACTGAAGGTGTTGTCTTCCGCGATCCACAGGGCGCCGTCGGGTCCCTCGGCGAGGTTGTCCGGGTTGTTGAGCCCGCTGATCCCGGCGGCTTTGTCCTCCACCGGCACGTTCACGCCGGCTTCGACGAAGCTGCTGACGGTGCGCTTCTTCAGGTCGATCGCGATCACGCGCTCCTCGGAGGTGTTGGCCACGTACAGGGTCTGGCCGATGATCTCGACGTCCTCCGGACGACCGAACTCGGTGGCGCCCACGGCATTGGCCGCAGCGTCTGCGTCGACACGCACCTGTTCCTGGTCGAGGGCTACCCATTCGAAGGCGCCCACCTTCTCGGTGAAGGTGGCCGGGTTCCAGGTCTGTGCGGCATCCGTCAACCCGGTGATCTTGAGAGCGTGCAGCTGGCCCGAGGAAAGATCGCCGCGGACGGTCGGCACGAACCTGAAGATCGAGCCGCCGTCGAGTTCGTCGATGACGATGACGGAGCCGTCGGCCGCGACGTCGATACCCTCGTGACGGAGCGCGCCGAGTTCGGTGCGCTCCTCGATACGCTCAACCGTGGTCGGGTCCTTCTTCGCGAAGAACAGCTCGAAGACCTTGCCGCCGGCGGTCTCCTCCGTGATGAGCAGGCTGCCCCACGGGGTCCAGCGGATGCCGTCGAGGTGTTCCCAGTCCGCGCGCTGCGCGATGACGCTGACCGCGCCGGTCTTCAGGTCGGTCACGGAGACGGCGCCGTTCGAGCCGACCTCGTGGGTGTTGTACAGGTAACGGCCGGCCTGGTGACCGGTCTCGTTCTGGGTGTTCATATCGTGCAGGTCGTCGGTACCGGGGTAGACGTCGAGCACGGTCTCGTCCTGCACAAGGGTCTGGGTGAAGCCCTCCGGAACCGAATAGGGCACCGTCCAGTCGGTGCTGCCGAGGTTGTAGGCGGAACCGGCGAGCGGCACGAAATCGAAGGCGCCGTTCGCGGCGAGCGCGGCGGGGGCGATGCCGACGACTGCCGTGGCAGTGGCGGTGGCGGTGAGGGCGAAAACAGCAATCTTCTTACGCAAGGCGAAACTCCTTCGTGAGGTGTGGGTGAATCGCCATCGACCGTAATCGGGCCGTCTGGCGGGCGATGGTCGAACGGCGTCCAGCGGGTGTCCACCCGGTGAATTCCGGGTGCCCCGTCGCGGCGCGTAACAGTGCCGGGCCGGTGCCGGGCGCTCGCTATTGTTGAGCGCATGAAGCTGACTGCACTCGCCACCCTGACTCTCGTGGGGGCGCTGGCATTGAGCGGATGCGCCAGCACTGTTCCCGAGACCGGCACCACCCCCACCGCCTCCGCCACGGCCGCACCGGGCGACGGCTCCTGTACCGGCGTGAGCGTCGTCGTCGATTTCGGCGCGCTCGACGCCCCCGAGATCACGGACTGCGTCGACACCGGCGCAGCTGAGACCATCGCGGCGAGCACGGTGATGGAGACCGCCGGTGTGACGACCGAGGGCACCGTGGAGTGGGGCGACCAGGTGGTCTGCCGCGTGAACGACCGCCCGTCCGCCGACGAGACCATCGAGGTGGCGGGCGAGACCCCGTTCACCGAATCCTGCGAGTCCATGCCCGCCGCGGCCGCCTACTGGGCTCTCTGGGTGAAACCGGCCGCCGACGCGGAGTGGGAGTACGCCCAGGAGGGCATCGGCACCCTGGCGCTCGAGCCGGGCCAGTCCGTCGGACTCGTGTTCACGACCGGCACCGAGACGCCCACTCCCGGAAACTAGTGCTGCGTTTCCGGATCGCTCCCCTGCGCGCGGCGGCGTTGCTCGCAGGGGCGTTCGTGGGCATCCGGGTCATGTACCGCGTGGCCTTCGGCGGGGCGTCCGGCGGCGGGCAGCTGCTGGTCGACCTGCCGCGCCTGCCGCTCGGCGGGCCGTTCAGCCACGTGGCGTTGTTCGGGCCCGTCACCACCGGCGGCCTCGGCAACGCAGCATTGAGTGCGCTGCCCTTCGCCCTGGTGATTCTCACGTTCGGCCTGCTCAACGCGCTGATCGACGTGCGGCGCCTCTTCGCCCGCGGCGCCGACCGGGGCCCGCTGCGCGCCCTGTCCCGGTCGCTCGTGATCGCCTGGGCGACGTTTCCCGCACTGATCGAATCCGTGCGCCGCGTGCGCACGGCCGGAGCCCTGCGCGGCGAACGCTCGGCTCCGGCCCTGCTGGTGCCCGTCTTCGAGCAGACCGTGGAACGGGCCCTCTGCCTGGCCGCATCGATGGAGGTACGGGGGTTCGCCGCAAACCGCACTGCCCCCGCCGAGTGCGAGAAGCCCGTGGTGATGACGGATGCCTTCCTCGGCTTCGAGGGCCCCGGCGAGAACGAGCACGGCTGGCAGCTGACGGGTCTCACCCTCGATCTCGCCCCGGGCACGCTGACTGTGATCGTCGGTTCGACCGGGTCGGGTAAGACCAGCCTGCTGCACAGTCTGAGCGGGCTCTTCCAGCATTTCGACGACGGCACCCAGCACGGCTGGGTCGTGGTGGGCGGCGTCGACCGCGCCGCCACTCCCCCGCGCGAGACGGCCGGCTTCGTCGGGCTCGTCAGCCAGAACGTGCGGCTCTCGTTCGTGGCCGAAACCGTGCGGGATGAAATCGGCTTCGCCCTCGCGGTGCGCGGAGTCGCCGCCGTGATCGTGGAACAGCGGGTGCGCGAGGTGGCCGAGCGGCTGCAGATCGAGCACCTGCTCGCCCGGGGTATCGACGCGCTCTCGGCCGGCGAGGCCAGTCTGGTGGCCATCGGCGCCGCCCTGATCAACCGGCCGATCCTGCTGCTCGTGGACGAGCCGCTGGCCGATCTGGACACCCCGGCCCGGGAGCGCGTGGTGCAGGTGCTCGAACGCCTGGCCCACGAGGCCCGGGTCTGCGTCGTGGTCGCCGAGCACAACACCCGAGAGTGGGAGAGCGCGGCGGATGCCTGGCTCGAGGTGCGCGGCGCGCGCGTGCACGCGCTCGGTCCCGGGGAACGGCCGAGTGCGCTGGTCGCAGCAGAGACCGCACAGGCGTCGGCAGCGACGGCGCAGTCGACGGAGGTATCGAGGACGCGGTCGAGGGCGACAGCCACCGGGCCTGCGGAACGGCTCGCCGGCATCCGTCACCTCACGGTGCTGCACGGGAGCGAGCGGGCGGTCGACGACGTCTCGCTGGAGCTCTGGGCCGGCGACCTGGTGGCGCTCGAAGGGCGGAACGGCGCCGGCAAGAGCAGCCTGCTGCGGGCGATCGCTCTGCCGTCGAACCCCGGGAGCGTGATAGTCGCCGGGCGGGACGTGGCCGCGATGCGCCGGCGGGATCGGCGAACCGCCGTGGCCCTGGTTCCGGAGAATTTCGACGATCTGCTCTTCGCCGTCACGGTGGCCGAAGAATGCCGCCGGGCCGACCGCCGGCTGCGGCCCGCGGCCGGTGCCGGGACCGCGGCCCGGTTCGCGAACCTGCTTGGGCTGGGCTCCGTCACGGAGGCGGCGCAACTGATGCGGCGGCACCCGCGGGACCTGTCGGCCGGAGAACGCCTCTGCCTGGTCATGGCCATCCAGCTGGCGGCCGAGCCGCGGTTGCTGCTGGTGGACGAACCCACACGCGGACTCGATCCGGAGGCCCGGGTGCTCGTGGCCGCCGCGCTGCTCCGCGCCTCCAGCGAAACCAGCGCGGTACTGTTCGCCACCCACGACCGGGACTTCGCCCGGTGCCTGGCAACCCGGACGGTCGTCATGGCCGCCGGGCTGCTCGCCGAACCGGAACCGGTGCGACCGTGAGGCACCCCCGCGAGACAGGCTGGACGGGCTGGGTGCTCGGCGGCGGCAGCCTCCTCGCCGCCGCGGGCTTCGCCTGGCCGCTCTTCGCCGCGGCCCTGCCGGAGCACGCCCAGGCCGCGGCCCCGATCGTGGCCTTCGCACTCGTTCCGGCCCTGCTCGTCGCCCTCGCCCTCACCCTCGACCGGGAGATGTACACGGCCAAGACCGTTGCCCTGCTCGGCGTGCTCTCCGCGGTGGGTGCGGCGGTACGGATCGCGGGCATGGGTGTGGGCGGCGTCGAGGCCGTGTTCATCCTGCTGATCCTGGCCGGGCGCGCCTACGGCGCCCGCTTCGGGTTCCTGCTCGGCCTGCTCACCATCGCGGTGTCCTCGGTGCTGTGGGGCGGGTTCGGCCCGTGGACGCCGTTCCAGATGTTCGCCTGCGGCTGGGTGGGGGCCGGGGCGGCGCTGCTGCCGCGCATCCGTCGTCCGCGTCTGGAGATCGCGGCGCTGGTGGCCTACGGTGTGGCGGCGTCCTACCTGTTCGGCCTGGTGATGAACCTCTGGTTCTGGCCGTTCGCCGTGGGCACGGGCACCGACGTGTCCTATGCGGCGGATGCCCCGCTCGGCGAGAACGTCGCATCCTTCGCCCTGTACACCCTGGTGACCTCGACCCTCACCTGGGACACCGTGCGCGCCGTGACCACCACGGTCGGGATCCTGCTGGTGGGCCCGGCCGCCCTCGCCGCGCTGCGCCGGGCGAAGCTGGGCAGGCCGGGCAGGCCCGCCCGAGCGGCTACACCGAGAAGTACTTCGCTTCCGGGTGGTGGAACACGAACGCATCCGTCGACTGTTCCGGGTGCAGCTGCAGCTCCTCCGACAGGATCACGCCCATCCGCTCGGGCCTGAGCAGTTCGACCACCTTGCGGCGGTCCTCCATCTCGGGGCAGGCCGGGTAGCCCAGGGAGAAGCGGGCACCGCGGTATTCGAGCTTGAACATGCCGGCCAGTTCGGCCGGGTCCTCCGCACCCAGGCCGAGCTCGCCGCGCACCCGGGAGTGCCAGTATTCGGCGAGGGCCTCGGTCAGCTGCATGGTCAGGCCGTTGAGCTCCATGTAGTCGCGGTACTTGTTCTCGGCGAAGAGCTTCGCGGTGACGGTGTCGACATTCGCGCCGGCCGTGACCAGCTGGAGGGCGACGACATCCGTCTGGCCGGAGTCTCGTGGCCGCACGAAGTCGGCCAGGCACAGGTGCCGGTCCCGGCGCTGCCGGGGGAAGGAGAAGCGCAGGCGCTCGCTGCCCACGGTTGCGCCCGACCCGCCGTCGGGGGCGAGCAGGCCGGGCACACCCAGCACGCCGGACGGGTCGTCGCCATGGTGCAGCACGACCAGGTCGTCTCCCTCGCTGTACGCGGGGAAGTAGCCGTAGGCGACGGAGGCGTCGAGGATGCCCTCGGCCAGGATGCGGTCGAGCCAGTAGCGCAGCCGGGGGCGACCCTCGGTATCGACCAGGTGCTGGTAGCTCGCGCCGTCCTCCCCCCGGCTGGGCTTCAGACCCCACTGCCCCATGAAGGTGGCCCGCTCGTCGAGGAAAGCGGAATACTCGGCCAGCGCGATCCCCTTGACGATGCGGGTGCCCCAGAACGGCGAAACGGGCACGGGGTTGTCGGCGGCGACATCGGAGCGGGCCGGCATGGCCTCCGGCTCGGTGACGGTGAGCAGGCTGCGCTTGTGGATGCGTTTCTTGAGCGGCGGCAGACCCACGGATGCCGGGTCGGCGCCGCGTGCGACGGCGACCAGCGGCTCCATCAGGGCCAGCCCCTCGAAGGCGTCCCGCGCGTAGCGCACGGTGCCCCCGAACAGCTCGGCGAGGTCCTCCTCGACGTAGGCCCGGGTGAGGGCGGCCCCGCCGAGGATCACCGGCCACTTTTCGGCCAGCCCGCGGGTGTTCAGTTCGAGCAGGTTCTCCTTCATCACCACGGTGGACTTGACGAGCAGCCCGCTCATGCCGATCACGTCGGCATTGTGCTCCTCGGCCGCCTGGATGATCTCGGTGATCGTCTTCTTGATGCCGATGTTGATCACGTCGTAGCCGTTGTTGGTGAGGATGATGTCGACCAGGTTCTTGCCGATGTCATGCACGTCGCCGCGCACCGTGGCCAGCACCATGGTGCCCTTGCCGGCCGCCGCGGACTTCTCCATGTGGGGTTCGAGCAGCGCGACCGCGGTCTTCATCACCTCGGCCGACTGCAGCACGAACGGCAGCTGCATCTCGCCGCTGCCGAAGCGCGCGCCCACCACCTGCATGCCGGCGAGGAGGTGCACGTTGACGATGTCGAGGGCGCTCTGCCCGCCGGCCCGCGCGAGGTCGAGGTCGCCCTCGAGCCCTTTGGCCTCACCGTCGATGATGCGGCGTTCGAGGCGCTCGCCCACCGGCAGGGCCGCGAGCTCGGCGGCGCGCTCGTCTTTCAGCGCGGCCGAGTCGACCCCGGCGAACAGGTCGAGCAGGGCCGCCAGGGGGTCGTAGCTCAGGTTGCCCTCGGCGTCGTATTCGCGCTTGTCCCAGACCAGGTCGAGAGCCACCTTGCGCCGGTCGTCCGGCACCGACGCCAGCGGCACGATCTTGGCCGAGTTGACGATGGCGGAGTCGAGCCCGGCCTCGGTGGCCTCGTGCAGGAACACCGAGTTGAGCACCGACCGGGCAGCGGGATTCAGGCCGAAGGACACATTCGAGACACCGAGGGTGGTGTGGATGCCCGGGTAGAGGGCCTTGATCCGGCGGATCGCCTCGATGGTCTCGATCCCGTCCCGGCGAGTCTCCTCCTGACCGGTGGCGATCGGGAAGGTGAGGGCGTCGACGATGATGTCCTCGACCCGCATACCCCACTCGTTCACCAGGGTCTCGACCAGCCGGGTGGCGATGCGCACCTTGTGCTCCGCGGTGCGGGCCTGGCCCTCCTCGTCGATGGTCAGCGCGATCACGGCCGCGCCGTGCTCCGTGACCAGCGGCATGATCCGGCCGAAGCGGGAGCCCGGGCCCTCGCCGTCCTCGAAGTTGACGGAGTTGACGACCGGGCGGCCGCCGATGAGCTCCATGCCGGCCTGCAGCACCGCGGGCTCGGTCGAGTCGACCACGAGCGGCAGGGTGGAGGCGCTGGCGAGCCGGGACACCACCTGGCGGATGTCGGCGACGCCGTCCCGCCCGACGTAGTCGATGCAGACGTCGAGCAGGTGGGCGCCGTCGCGCACCTGGGCGCGGGCGATGTCGACGCAGTCGTCCCAGCGTTCCTCGAGCATGGCGTCGCGGAAGGCCCGGGACCCGTTGGCGTTGGTGCGTTCCCCGATCGCCAGGAACGCAGCGTCCTGGTCGAAGCTGACGTGCTGGTAGAGGCTGGCGACGCCGGGATCCTCCTCGATGCGGCGGGCGCGCACGGGCGTGCCCCGCAGCCGGTCGACGACCGCCTGCATGTGCGCGGGGGTGGTGCCGCAGCATCCGCCGACCAGACCCAGGCCGAACTCCTTGACGAACTGTTCGTGCGCCGTGGCCAGCTGGTCGGGGGTGAGCGGGTAGCTCGCCCCGGTGGCGGTCAACTGCGGCAGGCCGGCATTGGGCATGCACATGACGGGCACGTGCGAGTACGTGGAGAGATGGCGGAGGTGCTCACTCATCTCGGTCGGTCCGGTCGCGCAGTTGAGGCCGATCGCGTCGATGCCGAGCGGCTCGAGGGCCGTGAGCGCCGCGCCGATCTCGCTGCCCATCAGCATGGTGCCGGTGGTTTCGACCGTGACCAGGGTGAAGATCGGCAGACGGATGCCCGTCTCCGCGATCGCCTGCTTGCACCCGTTCACCGCGGACTTGGTCTGCAGCAGGTCCTGGGAGGTCTCGATCAGGAAGGCGTCGGCGCCGCCGCGGATGAGTCCGCGTGCCTGCTCGGCGAACGTCGCCTTGAGGTGGGCGTAGGTGGTGTGGCCGAGGCTGGGCAGTTTCGTGCCCGGCCCCATCGAGCCGAGTACCCAGCGCATCCGGCCGTCGCGGGCCTCGAAGGCCTCCACGCTCCGGCGGGCGATCTCCGCCCCCAGGCGGGCGAGCTCTTCGATGCGGTCTTCGATGTCGTAGTCGGAGAGGTTCGACCAGTTCGCACCGAACGTGTTGCTCTCCACCGCGTCGATACCGGTGTCGAGGTAGGCGTCGTGGATGGCCTCGATCATGTCGGGCCGGGTGACGTTCAGGATCTCGTTGCAGCCCTCGAGCTGCTGATAGTCGTCGAGGCTGGGGTTGTGCTCCTGCAGCATGGTGCCCATGGCGCCGTCGGCGATGACGACCCGCTCGGCGAGCGCGTCGAGCAGGGCCTGGGCCCGGACCGGTCGCTCGGCGTTCACGAAGCCCGGTGCGGCGGCGTCGGGGAGCAGGGCGTCGTGGGCACGGGGTTGCGTCATCCGGCCAGTTTAGAGGCGTGGCGCGCGGGCCTGTCCCGTGTTACGCCGGGCTTCTTCCGCCTCAGGGCCTCGGGCACACTCCCCCCGGACGATCGCGGAAATCCATCTGTTTTCCGGCTACCCCGGCGAGTAGCGTGGTTGGCAGAAAGGAGAGTATTCCAGATGACCACTACAGAGGACGTCAGCAACACCGAGGGCGGGCCCCAGCCTGTCCGACCGGATTTCGTTTCCGGCCCCTGGCAGGATTCGATCGATCTGCGCGATTTCATCCAGCGCAATTACACACCGTATCTGGGCGACGCGAGCTTCCTCGCCGGACCCACCGACCGCACGACGGGGATCTGGGACAGGCTATCCGCGATGTTCCCCGAGGAACGCCGCAAGGGCGTCTACGACGTCGATGCGACCACGCCGGCCTCCATCACCGCTCACGCCCCCGGTTACATCGACCGGCCCAACGAGGTCATCGTCGGCCTGCAGACGGATGCCCCGCTCAAGCGGGCGATCATGCCCTTCGGTGGCTGGCGCATGGTCGCCACCTCGCTCGAAACCTACGGCTACCCCGTCTCGCCCGAGTTGGAGAAGATCTTCACGGACTACCGCAAGACGCACAACACCGCCGTCTTCGACGTCTACCCGCCGGCGGTGCGCCGTGCGCGCAACAGCCACCTGATCACGGGTCTGCCGGATGCGTACGGCCGTGGCCGGATCATCGGCGACTACCGCCGGGTGCCGTTGTACGGCGTTGACGCCCTGATCGCGGCCAAGAAGAACGACCGGGCCGAGTTCGACATGGAGCCCTCGACCGAGGACGTCATCCGCGCCCGCGAGGAGAACTCCGAGCAGATCCGGGCTCTGAAGGAACTCGTCCAGATGGCTGCAAGCTATGGTTTCGACATTTCGAAGCCGGCCGTCACGGCGAAGGAGGCCGTGCAGTGGCTGTATTTCGCCTACCTCGGTGCGGTCAAGGAGCAGAACGGCGCAGCCATGTCGTTCGGCCGGAACGCGGCGTTCCTCGACGCGTACATGGAGCGCGACCTGGCCGCCGGAGTACTGACCGAGGAAACCGCCCAGGAGCTCATCGACGACCTCGTGATCAAACTGCGGATCGTGCGCTTCCTGCGCACCCCGGAATACGACGAGATCTTCGCCGGTGACCCGACCTGGGTGACCGAGTCGCTGGGCGGGGTCGGAAACGACGGCCGTCCGCTCGTCACCAAGACCACGTTCCGGTTCCTGCAGACGCTGTACAACATCGGCGCGGCCCCCGAGCCGAACCTGACCGTGCTGTGGAGCCAGTCATTGCCGGACGGCTTCAAGCGTTTCTGCGCCCAGGTCTCCATCGATACCTCGGCGATCCAGTTCGAGTCGGACGAGATCCTCCGGGCCGCGATGGGTGACGACGTCGCGATCGCCTGCTGTGTCTCGCCGATGCGCGTGGGCAAGCAGATGCAGTTCTTCGGCGCCCGCGTCAACGCCGTCAAGGCACTGCTGTACTCGATCAACGGCGGCAGGGACGAGATGTCGGGCAAGCAGGTCGCCCCGGAGACCGTGCCGAACGCCGACGAGGTGCTCTCCTACGACACCGTCTTCCCGGCCTACCTGGAGACGCTCGAATGGCTCGCCGAGACCTATATCAACGCGCTGAACTGCATCCACTACATGCACGACAAGTACGCCTACGAGCGTCTCGAAATGGCGCTGCACGACAAGGACATCATCCGCACCATGGCGTGCGGCATCGCCGGCCTCAGCGTGGTCGCCGACTCCCTGTCGGCCATCAAGTACGCCACGGTCCGCCCGGTGCGCGACGAGAGGGGCCTGGTCGTGGACTACGACGTCGAGGGCGAGTTCCCCCTCTTCGGCAACGATGACGACCGGGTCGACTCCATCGCGGTGGACATCGTCGAGCGGTTCATGAACATGATCCGCAGCCACCCGACCTACCGCGACGCCATCCCCACCCAGTCGATCCTGACGATCACGTCCAACGTGGTCTACGGCAAAGCCACCGGCAACACACCCGATGGTCGCCGCGCCGGCGAGCCGTTCGCCCCCGGCGCCAACCCGATGAACGCTCGTGACACGCACGGGATCCTCGCCTCCGCGCTCAGCGTCTCCAAGCTCCCGTTCAGCGACGCGCAGGACGGCATCTCGCTGACCAGCACGGTCGTGCCCAGTGGTCTCGGCCACACCCGGGACGAGCAGATCACGAGTCTGGTCGGGCTGATCGACGCGTACACGTCGGCCACCGGGTACCACATCAACGTGAACGTGCTCAATCGGGACACCCTCGAGGACGCCATGGAGCACCCGGAGAACTACCCGCAGCTGACGATCCGCGTGTCCGGCTACGCGGTGAACTTCGTACGACTCACCCGCGAGCAGCAGATGGATGTGATCAGCCGCACGTTCCACCAGCAGTGACCGGCCAGCAATGACCGGCCAGCCATGACCAGCAATGACCGGCAGACACCACGCCTCCGACCCGGCGCATCCCGCTCAACGCGCCGTGGCCGGGGGCGTCGTGGGCGTGCCGGTCAGGCCTGCGAACCGCCTGCGATCTCATAGGACCACAGCTCGCTGCTGATACCCACGGGTCGAGCGGGGGCGTCGCCCTCCGTGGGGGCGTCGCCGCGGTGGCCCTGGGCGAAGGACGGCGAGGTCAGCCAGGCCTGGAAGGACTCCTCGTCGGCCCAGCGGGTGACGACCAGCCAGGTGCTGCGGTCGTCGGTGGGCTTGAGCAGCTCGAAGCCCTCGAAGCCCGGCCGGTCGTCGACCGCGCCGGCGCGGGCGGCGAAGCGGCGGGCCAGCTCGTCGCCGTTGTCGCCGGGCACGGTGATGGCGTTGATTTTGATGATCGTCATGGGGTTTGTCCCTCTCCTGGATGCGTTGACTTCTGTTCCATGCTGTCACTGCCGGCTGCGAGCCCGGTCCACTGCCCGGCAGGTGTAGTTTCCGTGTCGAGGTGATCGCATATGGCGCAGCTGGGAGGGTTGACCGCCGAGGAAGCCGCGGCCCGACTCGCCCAGGACGGACCGAATTCTCTCCCCCGGCTGGCGAGAGCCTCGCCCCTGCGGGCCCTCGCCCGCCAGTTCACGCATCTGCTCGCGGTGCTGCTCTGGGCGGCGAGCGGGCTGGCCCTGCTGGCCGGGACACCGGCCCTGGCCATTGCCATCGTCGTCGTGATCGTGTTCAACGCGGTCTTCGCGTTCGCCCAGGACTACCGGGCCGACCGTTCCTCCGAACGGCTCCGCACCCTGCTGCCGAGTGACACCCGCGTCTGGCGGGGCGGCAGCGTACGCACGGTCGACGCCCGCGACCTTGTGCGCGGGGACCTGGTGCTGCTGCGCTCCGGTGACCGGATCGCCGCCGACATGGAGGTGCTCGACGCGGAGGCGCTGGCCGCGGACGAGTCGATGCTGACCGGGGAGAGCGAGCCGGTGCGACGCGGTGAGGGAGACCGGCTACGCGCTGGCACGTTCGTGGTGCAGGGTGAGGCGCAGGCCCGGGTGGTCGAGACCGGTTCCGCGACGACTCTGGCCGCGATCGCCGAGCTGGCCCGCTCGGCGAAGCGACCGCCCAGCCCGCTGACCCGGGAACTGCGCAAGGTGGTCAGGACGGTGGCCGTGATCGCGGTGTCGACGGGCATCGGGCTGGGTGTGGCCGGGGTGCTGATCGGGCTGCGCCCCGTGGACGCGTTCCTGTTCGCGGTCGGAGTGGCCGTGGCTCTGGTGCCCGAAGGGCTCCTGCCGACCGTGACGCTGTCGCTGGCGCGCGGCGCCCAGTCGATGGCGAAGCAGCATGCGCTGGTGCGCCGCCTGGACGCCGTGGAGACGCTGGGCGCGACCACCTTCATCTGCACCGACAAGACCGGGACTCTGACCCAGAACCGGATGTCCGTGGTCGAGGTGTGGACGCCCGGCGGAACGGTGAGGGTGCAGGGTTCCGGCTACGAGCCCGCGGCGGTGTTCGAGGGATCGGCCGCGGCGCAGCGACTCGTTCCCCGGGTGGCGGCATCCGCCGTGCGCTGCGTCACCGGCCGGGCCGTGCTGCACGACGGGCGGTGGCAGGCCGAGGGTGCACCCCTGGACGCCGCCATCGCCTGCCTCGCCACGCGCAGCGGCTGGACCGACGACCCGGGCGAGGTCGCCACCCGCCTGCCCTACACGGCCGAACGGATGATGAGCTCGGCCATCGAGGACGGCCGCGTCACGGCCCTCGGCGCCCCCGAGAGCGTTTTCCAGCGCTGCCTGGCGGTGTCCGACGAGGCGCACGAGGAACTGAAACGGATGACGGCCCTCGGCCGTCGGGTGCTGGCGGTCGCCGGCCGGGACTGGGCGGAGGGGCCAGGTGACGCGAGCACTCGAACGGGGCTGGTCGAAACGGGGCTGGAGCTGCTCGGACTGCTCGGGCTGGAGGACCCACCCCGCCCCGACGTGCACCAGGCGCTGCAGGATTGCTTCGACGCGGACATCCGGGTGGTCATGGTCACCGGCGACCACCCGAACACGGCCGAGGCCATCGCCCGCGAGGTCGGCCTGCTGCGCCCGGGAGGCGTGGTGCTGGGGGCCGGTCTCCCGGCCTCCGACGACGAGCTCGGTGAGCTGCTGGACCACCCGGCCGGCGCCGTCGTCGCCCGGGTGACGCCCGCCGACAAGCTACGGATCACCCGGGTGCTGCGGGCGCGCGGGCATGTGGTGGCGATGACCGGCGACGGCGTCAACGATGCTCCGGCCCTGCGGGAGGCGGATGTCGGGATCGCGATGGGCCTGAGCGGCAGCGATGTGGCGCGGGAGGCCGCCGACCTGGTGCTGCTCGACGACCATTTCGGCACCATTGTGACGGCGGTGCGCCTGGGCCGGGCGACCTTCGCGAACGCGCGCCGGTTTCTCACCTATCACCTCACCGACAATGTGGCCGAGCTGGCGCCGTTCGCGGCCTGGGCGCTGACCGGCGGCCAGTTCCCGCTGGCGATCGGGGTGCTGCAGGTGCTGGCGCTGGACATCGGCACGGACATGCTGCCTGCCCTGGCGCTCGGCGTGGAGCCGCCGAGCAAGCGGGTGATGCAGGGTCGGGCGAAAACGCGCGCGCTGATCGACCGACTGCTGCTCTGGCGGGCCTTCGGCGTTCTCGGTCCGGTCGAGGCGGTGGTCACGCTGGCCGGGTTCGCCGCGGTCCTGCTCGCGGGCGGCTGGGGCTGGGGTGAACCGGTTGCCCCCGACCTGCTGGCCGGTGCGTCCGGCACCGCCTTCGCGACCATCACCGTGGCCCAGATGGCGAACGCCTTCGCGTGCCGCAGCCAGTCCGTGCCGGCCTGGCGGCTGCCGCTGATGGGCAATCGGGCGCTCGTCGTATCCGTTGCCGCGCAGCTGGCGTTGCTGGCCGTCTTCCTGGGCGTCCCCTTCGTGAGCGGCCTGCTCGGCGGCGCGTGGCCGCCCGCGCTGGCCTGGATCTTCCCGCTTCTCGCGGCCGTGCTGCTGATTCTGGCCGACGCGGCCTTCAAATGGCGGATGCGCCGGTCGCGCTGAGTCTCCCACCCAGCCCCGATGCCTATGCTGAGTGAACCATGCGACTCTTTCTGATCCGCCACGGGCAGACGCCCGCCAACGTTCTCGGCCAGCTCGACACCGCGCACCCGGGCCCCGGTCTGACCGCGCTCGGATCACGGCAGGCCTCGGTCATCCCGGAGGCGTTGCGCACCGAGCCCATCGACGCCATCTTCGCGTCGACGCTCGTGCGCACCCAGCTGACCGCCCGGCCTCTGGCGGCGGACCGGCGGCTCGACGTGCAGGTGGGCACCGGGCTGCACGAGATCGAAGCGGGCGACCTCGAAGGCAGGAGCGACCGGGCATCCATTCATAGCTATTTCGAGACCGTGCTGGCCTGGGTGACCGGGGACCTCGACACCCGGATGCCCGGCGGCCTGGACGGCAACAGCTTCTTCACCCGGTTCGACGCCGATATCGCGTCTGCGGCCGCCGGCGCCGACACGGCGGCGGTGTTCAGCCACGGTGCTGCGATCCGGGTGTGGACCGCCGCCCGCGCCAACAATGTGTCCCCCATGTTCGCGGGCACGACCGACCTCGAGAACACGGGAGTCGTCGAACTGTCCGGCTCCCCCGCCGGGGGCTGGACCCTCGTGTCGTGGGCGGGACTCAGCGTGGGCTCACCGGGCGGGCCGCAGCTTCTGGCCGGTTAGGACTCGGGGGCCCGCGGCACCTTGGGGCGCACCAGGGCATGGCTGTCCCGCAGCAGCTGCCTCACCAGGTCGTCGTCGACCGGCCCGCCCGGCACGATCGTGATCCAGTGCTTCTTGTTGAGGTGGTAGCCCGGAGTGATCTGCTCCGGGAGCTCCTCGCGCAGGGCCCTGCCCTCCTCGGGGTCGCATTTGAGCGAGACCGCGAGGGGCTCTGCGGCGAGGGCGCTGAGGGCGAAGATCTTGCCGTTTCCGCTGGTCTTGAACACGCTCGTCTCCTCACCGAAGGGGAACGTTTCGATCGCCTGCGGAAGGCTCAGACAGAAGTCGACGAGGTCATCGGGGGTCATGGTTACGACACTACGTCGACGGAGCCGAAAACCCAGGTCGCTGCCTAACGTGAGGTCTTCTCCGGACGATAGTCGTGACTGGAGTTCAGCTCCCGCTGATGTGTGACGGCCCCGGCCACTCCACCGCATTCACGACAAGGATACGAGGACACAGAGTGACAGTTTCCACCTCCCGGCGGCTGCGACCGCTGGCGATCGCGATCAGCACATCCGCTCTGCTCATACTCGGTCTGGGGGCCACCGCGCTTCCCGCGGCGGCGGCCGTGTCCGGGGTCGAGGTGAACTGGAAGAACACGAACGTGTGGACGACCGGGTTCCAATCGGAGGTGGGGGTGAAGAACGCGTCGACGACGGCGCTCCAGCCGTGGCAGATCTCCTTCACCTACGGAAACAAGGTGAACACGCTGTGGAACGGGACGCTGCAGGCGTCGAGCGGCGGATTCGCCGTGAAGGCGCCGACCTGGGCATCGAAGCTCGCCCCCGGCGCCGCCACCTCGTTCGGCCTCACGTCGTACAAGGTGGGCACCGCTCCGCTGTACCCCACCGCCTGCGCCGTGATCGGCCTTCCGGCCGGTGCCGCGTCGATCCCGTGTTCCGTGAACGGGGCCGGGTCGACTGTTCCGACGCCGACGCCGACGCCGACACCGGTGCCGACACCGACGACCACCCCGGTGCCGTCTCCGTCACCCTCGCCGACGGTCACACCGACGCCGACACCCACTCCGACGTCAACACCGACGCCGACACCCACACCCACACCCACGCCGACGTCAACACCGACACCCACTCCCACCACGACTCCCACGCCGACACCGGCGGGCAGCCTGCTCGTCGCCCCCTATGTGGACATGGGCCTGTGGCCGAGCGCTGACCTCTCCGCCTTCGCCACGGCCACCGGAGTCAAGGCCGTCACGGGGGCGTTCATCGTCGCCGACCGCACCAGCAACTGCAGCCCGACCTGGGCCGGCTACACCGCCTACACCGTGGGCGGCACCCAGGACTTCGTGGGATCGATTTCGACGTTCCAGAACGGCGGCGGCACGTTCGTCGTCTCGTTCGGCGGGATGGCGAACAACGAGCTCGCCCGGGTCTGCACCGACCCGGCCGCTCTCCTCGCCGCGTACACGAAGGTCATCAATCGGTACAACGTCGACCGGATCGACTTCGATATCGAAGGGTCCGACGTGAGCGACCCGGCCGCCAACAAGCGTCGCGTGGTCGCGATCGTCGAGCTTCAGAAGCAGCGGGCAGCAGCAGGTCGCCCTCTGCAGGTGTCCCTGACCCTTCCGGTGATGCCCTACGGCCTGGTCGCGAGCGGTCAACGCACGATCAAGGAGTTCGCCGAGGCCGGGGTGAAGCTCTCCGCCGTCAACGTCATGGCCATGGACTACGGCGACGGCACGGTGGACATGGGCACGGCGGCGATCAGCGCGGCCAACTCCACCGCGAAGCAGCTGGGCGAGCTCCCGGCGTACGCCGGCCTGAGCAACGTCCAGCGCCTGTCCATGATCGGCATCACGCCGATGATCGGGCTGAACGACACCGGTGAGATCTTCACGCTCGCCGACACGAACAAGGTCAGCGCCTTCGCCAAGGCGAACGCGCTGAACTACGTCGGCTGGTGGGAAATGACCCGGGACCAGCCCTGCACCGGAGGCATCCCCGCCTACATGTGCTCCGGGGTGAGCAGCCCGAAGTGGTCGTACTCCCGGGCGTTCGTGGCCGCGACCTCGTAGCCCGGTCACTCCGGAACGCAAACAACGGATGCACCTGCCCGGCTGGGCGGGTGCATCCGTTGTTTCGTTCGCTGAGCTGTTTCCTGCGCTGAGCTGTTTCCTGCGCTGAGCTGTTTCCTACGCTGAGCGCCGGGTCAGCGCCGGGTCACTCCGCCGAGGCGAAGATGTCGGTCAGCTTGCCCTCGTCGCTCAGGCGGGCAGCGTTGTCGACGGCGATCGCGGTGGCGTCGAAGAGGGTCTCGAGCGGGCTGACGAACCATCCGTCGCCCTCGCGCACGGCGATGACGCGCATGTCCGCGACACCGAGCTCGTCGAGGCCGGGGATCTCGTCGAGGCAACCGGTCTGGCTGGACGAGGAGGCGGCGCTGATCGTGCCGCAGACGCCGGCGATCTCGATCGAATCGGGGAGGTAGCTGCCGTCGCCCTCGAAGATGGCCTCGTCGATCATCATCCGGGCCCGGTCTCCGTCGGTCTTGCTGGTGACCGAGAACTCGGCCAGGGTGAGCGAGCCGTAGCCGTCGTACTCGAACAGGTCTCCGTAGAGGCTCATCAGACGGCGTTCGGGGAGGGGCAGGGCTGCGGCGAGCCCGCTGGCCTCACCGTCGCCCACGTAGGCGGCGATGGCCTCGGCGAAGCCCTCGGCGGCCTCTTCCGGCGTGGCGAAGGAGTCGGCGTCGCTCGGGGCGATCAGGCTGCCGCGGGTGACCGACGAGTCGGACTCGCTCTGGGTCTGGTAGAGGGTTTCGCCGAGGGTCAGCAGGGGACTCACGAACCAGTCGCCGTCTTCCTCAACGGCCACGATGCTCGGGTCCCGGCCCAGATCGTCGGCCATTTCGCCGGCCGTGAGGGAGTAGGGCAGGAAGTCCGTCAGCTCGTCCTCGGCGCTGTCCCTGGCGTCGGCCAGTTCCTGCTTGATCTCGGACTTGGAGTAGCCGTAGTCGGTCAGCTGGGCCGTCAGCTGGGGGCGAACCAGGTCGACGTAGAGTCCGGCGATGGTCTCGGGGTCGCCGTCCATCTTCAGCTCGCCGCTCTCGACGCTGACCGCGGCCACGCCGTCGGCGATCTCCTCGACGCTGAATTCCAGGTCCGTGACAGAGATGGTGATCTCCGCGATCAGCTCTTCGGTCAGGGCCTTGTAGTCGGTGTCGTCATCGGCATCCGCATCGAGCTTCACGTTGCCGAGGCGTTCCAGCGGGGCCTTGAGGGATTCGATCTCTGCGGGCGACAGGGCGCCGTAGACGGCGATGGGGTCCAGGTCGGCCGCACCGGTGAGCAGCTGCTCCACGGCGGCCTCCGGCGTCGCGGCGCCGCCCAGCTTGGAGAAGACGGCCCCGTAGGCCCAGATGCCGGCGCCGCCGACGAGGACCGCCACGAGGGCGATCGAGCCGCCGATGATCAGGCCCCGCTTGCGCCGCGCGGGGGTGGCCGCGGGAACCTGGTCGGCGGGAACCTGGTCGGCGGGAACCGAGACATCCGTGGGGGCATCCGTGAGCGTGCCGCTTGCGCGCATCCAGTCCAGCAGGCCTGGATAGCAGGCCGGGTTCGTGGCGATCACGGGATGCAGCTCGGGATGGGCCGCCGCAATCTCCGCCAGGCGCGCCTGGGGAGTCTGCGGGTCGGCCGCCTCGCGGATCGGATTGTCGATGTCGCTCACGGTGTGCGCTCTTTTCGTAGAGTCGTGGTTCTCGGTTTCAGGCAGGTCATCGTGCTGAGCGTTCGCCGATCGGGGCCGCGGGCGCGCGATCGGCACTCCGCCGGCCCACAGGCGGGCGAAACGCCGGCACCGAGTGGCCACGCAGAGGACCAGCCGGACAGGATCGGGGCGCAGAGGAATGACGACTCACCGCGTGTCCCCCGACCCGAATTGTATACATGCGTTGCACTGCCCCCGAGGCGCAGCACACGCCTCGGGGACCACTCTATCTACGCCCGGCCGTTCCAGTGCGGACCACGAAAACGCCGGTGGGTCCGAACGGGCGCAGGCCCGCTCTGCGCGGCGGCTACGCCACGTGGTCGCGCCAGCTGTGCAGGGGCGCGTAGCCCAGCATCCGTCGGGCCTTGTCGATCGAGAGCAGCGTGTCGTTCGGGCCGACCTCCCGCAGTTCCACCCCGGGGAAAACCTCGGCGGCCAGCTCGGCGTTGGGTCGGCTCATCACGGTGTCGGCGGCGGCGATGATGAACGCCTCGAAGCCGGGCTTCGCGTTCTCCAGTGCCCGCAACACGGCCTGGGCGCCGTCACGGCCGTCGATGTAGCCCCACAGATTCCATTTGCGCAGGGTGGCGTCGGCGTCGAAAGCGGGGAAGGCCGCGTAGTCCTCCGGGTCTTTGACGTTCGAGAAGCGCAGCGCCGTGATGCTGAGTTCGGGGTCCCACCGGGTGAGCTGGATCGCCATCGTCTCCTCGAGGTGCTTCACCAGGGAGTACGTGCTTTCGGGGCGGGCCGGGTACTCCTCGTCCACGGGAATGTAGGGCGGGTCGATGTCGAACGGCAGGCCGAGCACGGTCTCACTGGAGGCGTAGACCAGCTTCTTGATGCCCGCACGGCGGGCGGCCTGGAACACGTTGTAGGTGGAGAGGATGTTGTTGTGGAACGTGGCCACGTCCGGAACCAGGCCGGGGGCCGGGATCGCGCCCAGGTGCACGATGGCGTCGAAGCCGGAGTGACGGTCGTCGATACCGAGGATCGCGTCGACGACCTGGCCGTAGTCCGTGAGGTCCACGACGACCAGATCGTGGCTGCGGGCACCGTCCCGGTCGAGGTTCAGCACCTCATGACCCTCGGCGACCAGGTACTTCACCACGGTCCGGCCGAGCTTTCCGCTTCCACCAGTGACAACGATCTTCATGCGGGACTCCTCTGTGTGGGCGGTGCGTGGAACTACAGAACAAGCCTACGACTGCACCGCCGCTGGTCTGGCCCCGGCGGTCGAGCCCCGGCGGTGGTCGAGCCTGTCGAGACCCGGTGGTCGAGCCTGTCGAGACCCGTTGGTCGAGCCTGTCGGTGGTCGAGCCTGTCGAGACCCGGTGGTCGAGCCTGTCGAGACCCGGCGGTCGAGCCCCGTTGGTCGAGCCCCCCGGTGGTCGAGCTTGTCGAGACCCGGTGCGCCACTGCCTGGAGGCCGCCCCTGGGCATCCGTCGTCGCGCCAATCGCGGAGATTTTCGCAACACGCCGCACGGGCGGCCACGAATACCGGCGTTTCGCGAAAATCTCCTCCGTTAGGTGACGACGGATGCCCGCGCCCGGCGCCGCGACGGATGCCCCGCGCCTCCCCACGGTGACCACTTCTCCTCCTCCACAAACCGGGTTTGATCGGGTTATCCACAGGGCGCCGCGGGGTGTCGGCCGGGGCCTCTGAATGTCAGTGGTCGCCCGTAACGTGTCCCTCATGAAGACCTCGTACAGCGAGCAGCAGCAAACCCTCGGGCGTCACTTCGACGTCATCCGGGAGACGCAGGCGGACTCCGCACGGGTGGCCGCACGCCTGGCCGCGCAGGTCGATAAGGCGCGACGCTGCGCCGAGGCCGGCGCGGCCCAGGCCGCGCGGGCTGCGCCGGTCGCTGGGGTGCCCCTCGCCCGGTGGGACGCCGCGATGATCGCCGAACGGGAGTTCGTGACCGAGCTGGCCTGCACCCTGCGGCTGCCGGTTCGTTCGGCGGAGACTCTGATCGCCGAAAGCCGGACCCTGATGGAGGACCTGCCGGCAACGCGGGCCGCGTTGCAGGCCGGGTCGATCACGTACCGGCACGCGCAGGCGATCATGCACCAGGCGTGGTCGCTGCCCGCGGAGGCACTACCCGGGTTCGAACAGGCCCTCCTGAAGTCCGCACCCCATCTGACCGTGGCGAACCTGAAGTACAAGGCGCGCGTGCTGCGGGAACGGCTGCACCCCGAAACGATCACCGCCCGGCACCAGAAATCCGTCGCCGACCGGCGGGTGGTCTTCGAACCCGAGGCCGACGGGATGGCGTCACTGTCCTGGGTCGACTCGGCAGAAAAAGTGAAAGCAGCGTACGACCGCATCACCGTGATGGGGATCAGCTTGCTGGCCCCCGACGAGCCCCGCACCCTCACCCAGCTGCGGGCGGACACCTTCGCGGACCTGATCCTCGACGGGGTCACCGCGTCGGGTGTCGGCAAAGGTGTCCGCGGCACCGTGCATGTCACGGTCCCGGTGATGACCCTCCTCGGCCGCTCGGAGGAACCCGGCCATTTGGAGGGGTATGGGCCGATCGACCCCGACACCGCCCGGGAGATCGCGGCCCGGGCGCCGAGCTTCATCCGAATCCTGACCCACCCGGAAACCGGGGTCGTGCTGTCTGTCGGCCGCACCCGGTACAAGGTGCCGAAACACCTGAGACGGTACCTGCGAGTGCGGGACGAAACCTGCCGGTGGCCGGGCTGCCGCCGCGCGGCGGCGCATTCCGACCTCGACCACACCCTCGACTGGCAATTCGAAGGGATCACCGCGCACGACAATCTTGCGCACCTCTGCCCGGCCGACCATGCACTGAAATCGGAGACCCGGTGGAGTTACGTGCACCTGCCCGACGGGGCGTTGAAGTGGACCTCGCCGACGGGGCGCACGTTCGTCAGTGAGCCGGCCACGATCATCCGTGCACCGGAACAACCGCGACCCGCGAAGCCGCAGACGCGGCCGCCCGAGTCAGACGAACCGGCACCGTTCTAGGCTCGGGCTCGGGCTCGGGCTCGGGCACACCCGCACCCGCACCCGCACCCGCACCTGCACCCGCCTCACGCTAGAGCAGCGCACCCCACAGCACGTGCCCGGCCAGCAGGGTGGTGCCGAGCGTGACCAGGGTGATCTGGACGATCTCCTGGCGCTGCGGATGCACCCACCCGCCACGGCCTCTCCTGCCCAACCAGGCGTTGGCCCAGATGAGCGTGGCCGCAGCGAGCAGCGCGAGGGTGACGGTGCGCACGAAAAGTTCCGGAACGTCGCCGAGAACGCCGGCACCGATCTGGTAGAACGCGATGATGCCCCACGGAACGATGCCGACCATGGCCCCGAAGACGAACGGCCGGAGCGAGCCGCCGGCTGGTTCGCGCTCCTGCAGGGCCAGGAAGAGCGTTGCGCCCGCCGTGATCGCGTAGAGCGCCACCAGCGTGCCGACCTCCGTGACGCCGTTCAGCTGGGCGATCAGGAACACGGTGATCGCGGAAACCTGCGAATACTCGACCCATCGCAGGGGGTTGCGTGCCGCGTCAAGGCCGCTCCGGTACCAGCCGGCGACCGCGGGCAGGAGCCACGTGAACCGCAGGACGGCGGAGAACGCGAGCAGGATGACGACGGCCAGACCAAGGTCGACGTCGGCCAGCGCCACGGACTGCGGTTCGGCCGTGGCACCGACAGGTCCTGTGGGGAACCCGGCCGTGACAGGCAGCAGCACCGGGGTTTTTCGGGCCAGGACGACCACGGAGACCAGAACGGCCTGTGCACTGAGCACCAGGCCGGCGACGAGGTTCACGGTACGCAGGCGGGTGAATTGGGCATCCGTCACGAAATTCTGGGGGGCCGTCATCATGCGTTCAGCGTACTGGCCTCGGTGCGCCGACGGCTCGTGGAGACGCGTGGTTGAAGGGGCGAGAATGAAGGGGTGAGTGACGCCGGCAGCTTTGTGGACGCGACCCTGCAGGCCGAAGGGGACCCGTACCGGGCGGCGGCGGACAAGGCCCGCCTGGGCAGCGAGCTGCAGTTCTACGGTGCCTCGGTCGGCGCGGTGCGCGGCACGATCCGGGACGTCGCCCGCCGGCATCCCGGCCTGACGCACGACGACGTGACGGCACTGTGCTCGGAGCTGTGGGCGGTGCCGGTCTTCGAGCGTCGACTCGCGGCCGTCGTGCTCCTGCAATCGAACGTGCGCCGGCTGGACAACTCCGATCTGACCCGGATCGAGGGTTTCGTGCGCAGTGCCGGGCTGCGGGAACTGGTCGATCCGCTCGCGGTCAACGTGGTGGGTCCGCTGCTGGAGCGTCTGGATGCGCCGGGCCGGGCCCGGGCAGAGACCGTGCTCGAACGCTGGGCCGGCGACACCGACAGATGGTTGCGCCGGGCCGCCCTCCTGGCGACAGGGCGATCCGAGCCGCACCTCTGACTGCGCGAACCCGGACCGAAGAGGGAGGTCCCGGCGAACCGGGACCTCCCTCGAAGTAGTGCTCGAACTAACTACTGCAGGGCAACGAAGACCGGGTCGCCGCCGATGTAGGACACGGCCCAAAGGCCTGCCTCCGGCGCGGTCGCGGGCACCTCGATAATCAGGTTCGCGGTTGCGCTGGCATCCGTGTACAGATCAGCGACATCCGACATCTGGCCGTCCATGATGACGTATGCGTCATCGTAAGAAAGACCATCAGCGGACACGTAAGTGAAATCGAGGCTGAAGTTCGGGTTACCGGATTCCGTTCCGATGTACTTCACCGTCGCGGGAACAATCGCATAAGCGTTTCCCGCCTGCGGGTCGGGGTTGTACTCATTCGCCGCTTTGACCTGATCCAACGCGTTCAACGTGGCAGCACCGAGAGTAACCTCCCACGTCGGAGTACCGAACTCTTCAATGGTTATCGTCGACCCGAAGGGGGCCGGTGTGGCACGTGTGCCCACGTCGCCCGCCTCAGCGGGTTCCGCTGCGTCACCGGCTGCGGCGTCGGTGGATTCCGAAACGCTGGCGTCGCTCTGTATCGCATCATCGACGGCGGAGATGAAGACGGCCGCGTAAACAATGGACATGATGATCGCAGCGATGATCGCAACAAGCGAAACCGCGGTTCCGGCGATCGCGACCCCCCGCGACCTCCCCTTACGGAAAATGGCGATAACGCCGAGGACCAGGCCGACGAAGCCGATGAAGCCGGCCACCATGCTGATGGCCGGGATGAAGGCGAACACCAGCGCCACGAGGCCGACGATCAGAGCCGAGAGGCCGAGACCGTTGCGGGTCTTCACGGGGGTAGGGCTGTCGGAGATGTAGGGCGGGACTGAATTCTGCTGTGCCGGCGCTGCGGGCGGCTGTGAAATGGACATGTCTAAGACGTTTCCACAGGGAAAGGATCCATTCAGACGCAATGGCACCCCCAGTACGAGTGCCCCCCGAAAAATCGCACGTCGGCTGAGGTATGCCGGCCACCGACCAGCGCCGACTCAGAGCAGCGGCAGAACCTGCTCGCGCACCTGCTTGCGCAGGATCTTGCCCAGCATCGAGCGGGGCATCTCCTCGACCTTCACGATCCGTCGCGGGATCTTGTACGCGGCGAGCTGATCGCGGCAGTGCGCCCGCAACCCCTCCTCGTCGAGTGCCGCCCCGGGCTTGAGTTCGACCGCCGCGACGACCATCTCCCCGCCCCGTTCGAGAGTCTTGCCGATGACGGCCGCATCGACGACATCCGTGTGCAGTCGCAGCACCGCCTCCACCTCCGAGGGCGAAACGTTGAAGCCGCCGGTGATCACGAGTTCCTTGGCCCGGTCCACGATCGTGGTGAAGCCGTCGGCGTCGACGGTCACGATGTCACCGGTGCGCAGCCAGCCACCCGGCAGGAGGGTTTTCGCGGTCTCCTCCGGATTGTTCCAGTAGCCCTGGAAGACCTGCGGTCCCTTCAACAACAACTCACCGGGCTCACCCGGCGCCACCAGGGTGGTGGGGTCGTCCAGGTCGACGACCTTCATCAGGGTGGAGGGGAACGGCACTCCCACCGTTCCGGGACGGCGGGTGGGGTGGAACGGGTTGCCGAGCGCCACCGGCGAGGACTCTGTCATGCCGTAGCCCTCCACCAGGAGCCCGCCTGAAACCGATTCCCACAGTTCCACGACGTGGTCGGGCAGGTTCATGGCGCCCGAGATGCAGTATTTGCAGGAGCGCAGCGAAATCCCGCGCTCCTTAGCGACCACGGCCGTGCGCTCGTAGATCGGCGGCACCGCACAGTAGACCGTCGCGGGCGACTTCTTCATGGCGTCGAGAATCAGGTTGGGATCGAATTTGGGGAAGAGAACAAGCAGGCCCTGCTTACGGATGCCGTAGGTCAGGTACAGAGTCATGCCGAAGGCATGGAACATGGGCAGGATCGCGTAGAAGATCTCCTTGCGGTACTCGGCCCCGTGCATCCACGCCTCGCCCTGAAGGGCGTTGGAATACAGGTTGAAGTGGGTGAGCATGGCGCCCTTGGGCTGCCCGGTGGTGCCCGAGGTGTACTGCAGGGCCGCCAGGTCGTCGACCGACGGGTGCGGGTGCTCGGGGTCGATCGGGGCGTGGCTGAGCAGGTCCTTCCAGGGGATGGTGCCCGGCGCGGAACCCGAGAGCGCCTCGCGGGACTCGCGCAGCTTCTTCACCGGCAGGTGCAGGGCCAGGCGCTTGATGGCCGGGAACGCCGCCAGCAGGTTGACGGAGACGATGTGGTCGATCTCGACGTCGGCCGGAAAGGCGCGCACGGATGCCACGGACTTGTCCCAGGCGATCACGACACGGGCCTGGTGGTCTTCGAACTGGTGGCGGAGCTCGCGGGAGGTGTAGAGCGGATTGTGTTCCACCACGACACCGCCCAGGCGCAGCACCGCGTAGAAGGCGACAACGTGCTGGGGGCAGTTCGGCAGGATCAGTGCCACCCGGTCCCCCGCCCGAACGCCGAGTTGGCGCAGACCTTCCGCAGCCCGGTCGACCTGGTCGCCGAGCTCGGTGTAGGTCGTGCGGCGCCCGAAGAATTCCAGCGCCGGGTGGTCGCCGGCCTCGGCCACCGAGCGCTCGAGCATCGCAACGAGGGACTCCGTGGGCAGGTCGATTTCGGCCGGGACACCCGGTTGATAGTTCTTCACCCAGGGCTGCTGCTCAGTAGTCGACATGCTCTTATCTTCGCGCACGAACGGGGGGCGCTCTCCGATGGATTACCGTTGTAGTATGCACACCCCTGACACCACCACGCAGAGCGAGGCAGATACTGCCCGCGAGACGACAACCTTCGCCGACCTCGGGCTCAATGACGCGATGCTCAAGGCGCTCAAGGACGTGGGGTACGAAACTCCCTCCGCCATCCAGGCCGCCACCATCCCCCCGCTTCTCGCCGGGCGCGACGTCGTCGGCCTCGCCCAGACCGGAACCGGCAAGACTGCCGCGTTCGCACTTCCGATCCTCGCGCGCCTCGACATGGCGCAGAAGACCCCGCAGGCACTCGTACTCTCCCCCACCCGTGAACTCGCGCTCCAGGTCTGTGAGGCCTTCGAGAAGTACGGCGCCCACATGCGTAACGTGCACGTGCTCCCCGTCTACGGCGGACAGGGTTACGGCGTTCAGCTCTCCGCGCTGCGCCGCGGGGTGCACATCGTCGTCGGTACGCCCGGCCGCATCATGGACCACCTCGAAAAGGGCACCCTCGACCTGTCGCAGCTGAAGTATCTGGTGCTCGACGAAGCCGACGAGATGCTCAAAATGGGCTTCGCCGAAGACGTTGAGACGATCCTCGCCGACACCCCGGACGACAAGCAGGTCGCCCTGTTCTCGGCGACCATGCCGGCCCAGATCCGACGGATTTCGAAGAAGTACCTGAACGACCCCGAAGAAATCACGATCAAGAACAAGACCACGACCTCGGCGAACACCACCCAGCGCTACCTGATGGTGTCGTACCCGCAGAAGGTGGACGCCCTCACCCGCATCCTCGAGGTCGAGAACTTCGAGGGCATGATCGTCTTCACGCGCACCAAGAATGAGACCGAACTTCTCGCCGAGAAGCTGCGCGCACGCGGCTACTCCGCGGCGGCCATCAACGGCGACGTGGCCCAGGTGCAGCGTGAGCGCACCGTCAACCAGCTCAAGTCCGGCAAGCTGGACATCCTGGTCGCAACGGATGTCGCCGCGCGCGGCCTGGACGTCGACCGCATCAGCCACGTCGTCAACTACGACATCCCGATCGACACCGAGTCCTATGTGCACCGCATCGGCCGCACCGGCCGCGCCGGTCGCAGCGGTGCAGCGATCAGCTTCGTCACGCCCCGTGAACGCCACCTGCTCAATGCGATCGAGCGGGCGACCCGCCAGCCGCTGACGCAGATGCAGCTGCCGAGCTTCGAAGACGTCAACGTCACCCGCCTGGCACGCTTCGACGACGCCATCACCGAGGCCCTCGGCCAGTCCGAACGGATCAGCGCCTTCCGCGACATCATCGGCCACTACGTCTCACACCACGACGTGCCCGAAGCGGATGTCGCGGCGGCCCTCGCGGTCGTCGCCCAGGGTGAGACTCCCCTGCTCCTCACCCAGGCGGATGCCCGCGCGCAGCGCCCCGAGCGCGCCGACCGCGGCGACCGTGCCGAGCGCGCTCGCGCCGACGCCGGTCGTGGCGACCGCCGTGACGACCGCGGCGAACGTGGCGAACGCGTGGAGCGGGTGGAACGACGCCCTCGCGACAACAACCGGGCCATGGCCTCGTACCGCATTGAGGTCGGCAAGCGCCACAAGGTGGAGCCGCGCCAGATCGTCGGCGCTCTCGCCAACGAGGGTGGCCTGAGCCGTGAGGACTTCGGTCACATCCAGATCAACCCGGAGTACTCGCTCGTCGAGCTGCCGGCCGATATGCCCGGCGACGTTCTCGGACGTCTCGAGAACACCCGCATCAGCGGCAAGCTGATCGAGATCCGCGCCGACGGCGGCGGACCCGTGCGCCGCGAGGGCCGCACCGAGCGCCCGCCGCGCCAGCCGCGCAGCTACTAGTAAACGCCTACGGCGCACCGGGGAGGCATCCGCTCCCCGGTGCGCCGTAGGGCTATGCGACTCCGGTGCAGCGTGCAATCGTCGTAGGCGAACCGAATGGTTCCCGACGAAGGAGACTGCCATGTTCACCAGTTCTGACGCCTTCAGCTCTTTCTCCGTGGACGACATCGACAAGGCGAAGCGCTTCTACGACGAGACCCTGGGCCTCGATGTGCGGGACGGCATGATGGGCAACCTCGAGGTGCGACTCGGCAACGGCGCGCAGGTGTTCATTTACGCCAAGCCCGATCACGTTCCGGCGACCTTCACCGTGCTCAACTTCGTGACCGACGACGTGGAGAAGACGGTTGACGAGCTCAACGTCCGCGGCGTGACCACGAAGATCTACGGCGACGACGACCTGGCCGACATGCCGCCCAACGACGCGAAGGGCATCATGCGCGGCGACGAGAACCGGGCGGAAATCGCCTGGTTCACCGACCCGGCCGGCAACGTGCTCGCCGTTGTTGCGGCATCCGTGTAACGGGGGCTCAGGGCGGGAGATAGTCATGCACTCTGCAGTTGAGAATGCGGAGGCCACATGGGCCGAACGCTGGTCGGAGAGCTGGGACGGCTTCTACTCGAACTGGCTGGCGCCGCTGCAGTCCACCGGCCTGGCCATCCTCGGCCTGGCGCTGGCGGCACTGATCCTGGCCCGCCTCCTCGCGTTCGTGCCGCTGATGTGGAGCGGCCAGACCAGGCAGCAGACGATCGATCGGCTGAAAGGCTGGGGACTGGGACTGATCCTCGGCGGTTCGGCGCTGTTCGTGTTGTTCGCGGGAGGCCCCGGAGTGGTGTGGGTGCTGGCCTATCCTGGTGCAATCATGATCGGCGCGGGTGTGGTCGCCTTCTCCCGAGGCCTGGCCACCGACCGGAGGGTTGCTGTTGAGGTGCGCGATGCTGCGGGTCAACCGGCCGAGACGCACACCAGGAATGTCATGGTCCTGTTGACGACGCTGGCCGGGAGCAGACCCAAGGGACTGTATTTCACCATCGGGAGCGACGTCGAGTTCCTGTCCGATGCCGCACTGTCGGGCGTCGTTCCCAACAGGGTGCTGGCCGCACTGCAGGCCATCGCGACCTTCGTGATCGGAACTACGCCCTGGCGCCTGTCGGTCGACACGACGAGTTCGGACAATCTCGCCGTGAGCATGTCCCGGCACGGCCGGCAGATCGATGCGGCGACCATCAACCGCTTGGACCTGGGACTGTCCCGGTTGGACGGTGGAGACCACGTGGATCTCGACAAGTTCGTTGCGGCGTTCGCACTCATGGTCCTGTCCACGCAGTACACGGATGTCCAGGGTCTGGCCGGCACGGGATCGTGGCGTTCCCTGGGCCTCCACTTCGTGGCCTCCACCGAATTGCGCGACGACGACAGCGACGCCCGCGCCATCGCCGTTCTGAGCCACGCGGTGGATCTGGACCCCGGCAATCATCCGGCCAGTCTCATGCTGCAGTACCGCCTGCACCGCTACGGCACCGAGTTCGACGAACTCCGGCGCTATGCGGACTGGCTCAGCGCCGAGGCGGCGCACCTGGAATCGGAGCACTCCCCCACGCAGAATGCGGACTTCACCCTGCACTACCAGCGTGTGCTCCTGAACTACGTGATCACGGTCGAGAACCTCGTCTCCGTCGCCGACCATCCCGCCGACATCAGCACCAGCCCTGATGCGAACCGGGCGCGGGAGAGCGCCCTCGAACTCGTGCGCCTGATCGATGCCGGCGCAGGCGAACGGGACGCGGAGCAGGGCGAGGTCTCCCTGCTCAAGCAGAAGATGCGTCTCGTGGCCGCCACCGGCTATGTGGCGCTGGGCGGCACGCAGGACCTGCTCGAGATCGGCGGACGCATCAAGGAGGCCGGCATTTCCGCCTCGCCGTGGGTGCGCTACGACCTGGGGTGCATGTTCTACGCCCAGAGTCAGGAACAGACGAACCCGACCCGGAAGGCGGAATTGCGCGAGCTCGCCCTGGGGCATCTCGAGTACGCGATGATCGCTCCGCGGGCGCGGTCCTTCGTCTGGAAGGACCCGATGCTCACCCAGTTGCACGCCGATTCCCGTTTTCAGAAGCTGGCGGGTCAGCCCCGCACCGATTTCTGGGACCTGGAGCCGCTGCAGCCCTACCGCACCCGGTTCGCCGGAGTGGGGATCACCAGCCCGCTCCATCTGGCGACCTTCGTCGGAAGCCGGGCTGAGCTCGGCGACTACCTGGGGGCAGGGCGGCTGCAGACGCTGGCGATGCTGGGCGTCTCAGAACTGGCTAATCGCACGGAGATCCTGTCGCTTCTGCCGTGGGCCGAGGTGCTGCTCACCCAGTACAAGGTGGAGCTCGTGTCTGAGATCATCGCGGAGGGGATTCTCAGCGCGGAGGAACTCGGCAGGCTGAGCGAGCAGGAGCGCGATCTGCTCAGCGCCAAGGTCTTCCGCGCCTTGGACCGCCGGTTCCACTATGAGGGATTCGAGTTCCTGCGCGTGGCCGGCTGGGTGGATTCGCTGGTTCCCTGACTCCTCCGCGGTGCCGGGAACAGCGGCTTGCAGGTCGTGCAGACCTCGCCGTCCTCGCTGCCCGCGCTGCGGCCGGCGACGGCACGGTGCTCACTCCCCAGCCGCTCGAGCAGCGCCCAGAGGAGGAGTGCCAGCGCGGCGACGGCGACCACCGGGCGCACGCCCGAAGAGATGAGTGGCACGGATTCACGCAGTTCGGTGGTGAGGAAGAGCGCGATCAGACCGAGCACGGGCCAGCGCACGTCACACCGGGTGGCCTCCCCGCCGATCGGGGCGTCGAAATAGCTGGCGACGACCAGTCCGATCAGACCGGCCCCGACGGCCGTGACCAGGTAGGCCCACCACGCACCGGGGAACACCGGCGATGCCGCGACCACGGCCGCGGAGCCCGAGGCGACCGTGAGCCCGGCGAACACCGTCACGGCGACGCCGGCGGCGATCATCCGTCGGCGGCCCGGCCAGGTGCGCAGCTCGGTGAGCATTCCTGAAATTCTCATGGTCTGACTGATTCCTTGATTGCGATTGAGAGTTTATACCCCATGGGGTATTTTATACACATGAAGCCAGAACCGACGAAGCAGGACGATCTGCGCAAGACCGTGAACCGGTTGAAGCGTGCCCAGGGGCAACTCGCCGCGGTCATCTCCGCCGTCGAATCCGGTGCCGATTGCCGCGCGGTCGTCACCCAGCTCGCCGCCGTCTCCAGCGCCATCGACCGGGCCGGCTTCACGATCATCTCCTCCGCCATGAAGGAGTGCCTCGCCGACCAGCCGGGCACCGACCCGGACAACACCGGAGGCAAGAAGTCCCTCCGGGTGGAGGAACTCGAGAAGCTGTTCCTGGCGCTGTCCTAGACGGCGGTCCTACGCGGACAACGCGATCACGGCCTGCACGGCCACGTAGACCGCGACGATCAGCACGAGAACCGCGAATCCGCGTTTCAGCACCGTGTCCGACAGGCCGCGGGCGATCCGGCCGGCGATCAGTGACGCCGCCATGGCCGTCGCGGCGAACGCGGCGGTCACGGCCCAGTCGATCTCCACCGCGCCCAGGTGTGCGGTGAACCCGGCGATCGAGTTGATCACGATGATGACCAGCGAGGTTCCCACGGTCACACTCATCGGCAGCCCGAGCACCAGGGTGAGCGCGGGCACGATGAGGAAACCACCACCGACGCCGAGCAGACCGGTCAGGAAACCGACCACCGCGCCCGTGGCGAGGGCCCGGGGCAGGCAGCTGCGCCACTTGACGCCACCACCGGGCAGCGCACAGGGTCCCCCTCCGGCCCGGATCGGCAGGAACATCCGGATGCCGGCGATCACCATGATCACGGAAAAAACCAGCAGCAGAACGCCGGGGTCGAGCAGCCGATTGACCATCGTGCCCAGGTAGGCCGTGGCCACACCGGCGGAGCCGACGATCAGGGCCAGGCGCCAGTTGACGCCCCGACGAAGCCGCGGCAGCACGGCAACGGCGGAGGCTGCTCCGACCACGATCAGGGAGGTCGGGATCGCCTCGTCCAACGGCATCCCGACCCCGTAGACGAGGGCCGGCACAGCGATGATCGCCCCGCCGCCGCCGACCAGGCCGAGCAGCGCCCCGACGACGAGGCCCAGAACGAGGGCTGCGACGATCACGGGTGCTGGGGCAGGACAGTGGGCAGCCGCTCGGCGGTCCACTCGAGCATGCCGCCCGTCATCGTGTGCGCGTCGAATCCCGCGGCAGCCAGGTAGTCGGCTGCGCTGGCGCTGCGACGCCCGCTGTGACAGACCAGGATCACGGGCCGGTTCCGGTCCAGAGCGGCGGTGTTGTCCGGAATCGTGCTGAGCGGAATGTGCCGGGCCCCGGCGATCATGCCGCCCCGAAGCTCCGGGGTCTCCCGAACATCAACGATCTGAGCCTCGGCCAGGCGGCCGAAGACCTGCTGCGGGGTGAGTTCCATTATGGGTTCCTTTCCAGGGACAGGTTGGGGCGGAAGCGCCTCCAGAGAACCAGGAGAAGCCCGCCGAGCGCGAATACGCCGAACAGGACCACTCCCAGGTAGGTGAGGTCGACGGCGGCGAGTGAGTCGAGCGCGCCACCGCCGATTCCGAGGTCGGTGAGCATGGACATCAGGCCCATCCCGCCGACGAAGAACGCGACGAAAACGGATACGCCGGTGACGATCAGGTTGTAATAGACCTTCCGCAGCGGGTCGGTGGCGGCCCACTGGTAGACGTGGTTCATCAGGATCCCGTCCGCGCTGTCGAACAGGGTCATGCCGGCGGTGAAGACGACGGGGAGAACCAGGGCCGCATACCAGGGCAGCCCCGGGGTGAGCACCCCGGCGAAGACGAAGAGGCTGATCGAGGCAGCGGTATCGAGACCGAGACCGAAGAGCAGACCGATCGGCAGCATTTTCCACGGCCGGTCCACGAAACGGGACAGCGGCCGGAGCAGCCGGTTGATCACGCCGCGATTGTCCAGGTGCCCGTCGAGCTCACTCTGCACGAAGCGTCCGGACCGCACGTCTTTCACCACCTGCCGCAGCCCCCGCAGAGAGGACAGATTGAGCGCGCCCATCAGGATCAGGAAGACGCCGGAGACGGCGGCACCCCACACGCCCGTGATCTGCCGAAGGGCGGAGCCGTCATCCGCAAGGCTGCCGGCGAAGGCATTGATGCCGAGCACCAGCAGCACCACGGACACCACGACGACGGACGAATGCCCGAGGGCGAACCAGAACCCGACCGACACCGGGCGACGGCCGGCCGCGACCAGGCGACGGGTGGTGTTGTCGATCGCGACGATGTGGTCGGCGTCGAAGGCGTGCCGCACCCCCAGCAGGTAAGCGCTGACGGCCAGGCCGAGCATGACCGCGGTGTTGCCGCCAGCACCGGAGAGCTGCGGCAGCACCAGCAGGAACAGGGTGCCCCAGCCGACCACGTGCAGGGTCACCACGGCGGCACCCATGCCGAGAAGACTGCGCTTCTCGGCCGGGTGGACGGCCGTTCGCTTCCCCGTCATGGGGTTAGACGGTCAGTTCGGCCAGGGTGAGGCCTGCGGCCGCGGCCTGGTCGAAGTTCCCGTCGACGTGCACCACGTCGCGCCCGGCGCGCTGCAGCAGGCTGGCGGCGACGCCGGCCCGGTAGCCGGAACCGCAGTGCACCCAGATCTTCCCGGCCGGGATCTCACCCATCCGGGAGAGCAGTTCGTGCAACGGCACGTTCACCGCACCGAGCAGGTGGGACGCGGCGAATTCGTCGATGCGGCGCGTGTCCAGCAGAACGTCGGCCTCGGCCCGGCCCATCAGCAGTCCGTCCCAGCCCACGCGCGGGTAGGACGCGACCGGGGCGTCCGGCGCCAGGGCGTGCGGCTCGGTGCCGATGGCGGCATCCGGGGAGTCGATGCCGATGCGCGACAGGTCGCGGATGGCGTCCTCGACATCCGCCCGGTCGCCCACGAGCGTGAGCTGCTCATTCCAGGGCAGAACCCAGCCCAGGTAGGTGGTGAAGTTCGAGCCGTTGCCGTATTCGAAGCTCACGGCACCCTGCAGGTGGTTGCTCGAGAAGGCGACCCGGTTGCGCAGGTCGACGACCCACTCCCCCTCGGCCAGGCGGCGGGTGAGCTCGACGGCGTCGAGGGATTCCGGCACCTGCAGGTTTGCGGGGCCGGGACCCTGCGTGTTCGCGGGGGCCATGTGCGCGTAGTACGAGGGGTACGCGGTGAGATTGGCGATCAGGTCGCGCACGAAGTGCTCCTCGTCGGCGTCGGTCAGGGCATGGTTCGCCGTGATCTGCTCGCCGATGGTGGATGCGCCGGCGCCGGTTGCCGGGCCGCTGGAGCAGAAGGACCCGAACCCGTGGGTCGGGAAGAGGGCAGCGTCGTGCTCAGCCTCGTGCACGAGTCGACGCACCGAGGCGTACTGGTCGTGGGTGAGGCCGACGGTGTCGCTCGCGGCCACCAGGTCGGTGCGTCCGACCGAGCCGAACAGCAGGCTGCCGCCGGAGAAGACCGCCTCGTCGGTGCCATCGCTGACGATGTAGGACACGTGCGTGTGGGTGTGACCCGGCGTGGCCACCACGGTGACGCTCAGGTTGCCGACCTGGATGACCTGGCCGTCGGTGACGGGCTCCCGTTCGAAGGTGACAGGGTCGGCGGCGTTGACCAGGTATTTCGCGCCGTGCACCCGGGCGAGTTCGAAACCGCCGGTCACATAGTCATTGTGCAGGTGGGTCTCGGCGACGTGAGTGATGGTGACCCCGGCCGCGCGTGCCGTGTTCTCCACGCGGTCGGTGTCGCGCTGCGGGTCGATGACGAGCGCGACGGCGCCGTCATGCACCAGATAGCTGCGGTCTCCCAGCTGCGGGGTTTCGATAACGATAACGTCCATGGTTCGAAGTCCTCCAAGTCATGCGTGCGGATCGGATTGCACGTTGGACACGATACCCCCAGGGGTATCTGAGTGCAACCTGCCAACCGATCACCCGCCCTCGTCGCCGCTTGACCAAAATACCCCATGGGGTATATTCTGGTCTCATGGCAACCATTGACACCACCGAGAAAACCTTCGACCAGACCATCACCGACAACTCCATCGTGCTGGTGGACTTCTGGGCTGCCTGGTGCGGCCCCTGCCGCATGTTCGCGCCCACCTTCACCGCGGCGTCCGAGAAGCACCCCGACATCGTGTTCGCCAAGGTCGACACCGAGGCAGAGCAGAGCCTGGCCGCCGCCGCCGGCATCCGTTCGATCCCCACACTGATGGCCTTCCGCGACAAGGTGCTCGTGTTCTCGCAGCCCGGCGCCCTGAACGCCACCTCCCTGGAAGAGGTCATCACCGCCGTGCGCAGCCTCGACATGGACGAGGTGCACGCCAGCATCGCCGCCCGCGAGACCACCGCGTAGAGGTCGCCCGAGGCGTCGCCCTAGGCGTCGACCGGCAGTCGGATCGTGATCACGGTCCCCGCCCCGAGAACGGATGCCGCCTCGATCGTTCCACCGTGACTGCCCACGATTTCGCGCACAAGGGCCAGCCCGATCCCCGACCCGGCAACCTGCTCCGCGGCGCGACCCCGCCACAGCCGATCGAAGATGTACGGCAGCTCGTCGGCGGGGATGCCGGGACCGGTGTCGGCGACCCTGAGCACGGCCTGATCGCCTTCCGCGGTGACGCTCAGATTCACCGTGTCTCCCGGTCGGCAATACCGGGCCGCGTTGGCCAGCAGGTTGCCGACGGCCTGGTGCAGGCGGTCGGCATCGGCCCGCACGTGGACGGGCCGGCCCACATCGACGGTGAGGTTCACGTCCGCCGCCCGCAGCTCCGATTCGCGCACCGTCGACTCCTCCCGCACGACCTGCGTCAGGTCGACGGATGCGAGGCGCAGTGACAGCCCGGCCGTCTCGACCGCGGTCAGTTCGGCCAGGTCGGCCACCACCCGTCCCAGCCGCAGGGACTGGTCGTGCAGTCCGGCGAGGCCTTCGGGCGTGGGCTGGACCAGCCCGTCGCGCAGTTCCTCGAGTCCGGCCTGGAGCGCGGCCAGCGGCGTGCGCAGTTCGTGGGCCACGTCGGCCGTCATGTTGCGGCGATCCCGCTCGGAACGAACCACGGCGTCCGCCATGTCGTTGAGCGCGACCGACAGTTCGCCCAGCTCCCCCGGCGCCCGGCCGGAGACACGCGACTGCCGGTCCCCGGCCGTGAACGACTGGGCGGCATCGGTCATCTGGCGGATCGGGCGCACCAGGAGCCGCGTCACCAGCCAGCTCGCGGCGAGCGCCACGGTCAGGGCGACGGCGGCGGCCACCGCGATCCAGGCCCAGGCCACGTCGATCACCCGGGTGCCGGCCGTGCCCCCGAAGTTGATTCGGATCGAACCGACCTCGGCGCCGTCGACGAGGATCGGCGTGGTGACGACATTCTCGCTCTGGCCGGCCCCCTGACCGGGGCCCTGGCCCCCGCCCTGCCCCTCGGGGTTGCCGTTGCCGTTGCCGGCGCCGCTGGACGCGAGCGTCTCACCATCGGCATCCAGCACGGCCACGCGGGCGGATGCCACGCCGGCGATGGAGAGGGTCTGACTCAGATCGACCTTCTCCCATCCGCCGGTCTGACGGTACGCGTCGGCGGCCGCTGCCGCCGCTCGAGCCGCGATCTGTTCCCGGTCGTCCTGCTGCGCGACCTGCACGCCCCGATCCACCCCGACCAGGGCAGCCCCGGAGAGCACGAGCACCGACGAGACCGCCACCAGCACGAACGCCAGCAGGAGACGACGTCCAAGGGACCCGAGTCCCAAACCAGGACGGTGACCGCCCGGGACCTGACCGACGGGACTCTGATTGCCGGGACTCTGATTGCCGGGACTCTGATTGACGGGACTCTGATCGCCGGAGCTCATCGGGGATCGTCCTGCCGCAACCCGAGCCGGTAGCCCACGCCGAGCACGGTCTCCACCACGTCGGCGCCGTCGGGGCCGAGCTTGCGCCGAAGGTTCTTGATGTGGGAATCGATCGTGCGCTCGTAGCCGGCGTACTCGTAACCCCGCACCCGGTTGACCAGTTCATACCGTGAGTAGACCCGGCCGGGTGCGGCCGTCACCGCGGCCAGGAGCCCCCACTCGGTGGGCGTCAAGTCGAGCAGAACGCCGTCGAGCCAGGCCTTGTGCTCACTCTCGTCGATCCGCAGGCGCTGATGGCCGTAGGTCACCGGTCCGGGCTCGACCGGCACCCCGCTGTAGCGGTGCAGCACCGCCTGCACGCGCAGCACGACCTCGGCGGGGCTGAAGGGCTTGGTCACGTAGTCATCGGCACCCAGTTCGAGTCCGTGGATGCGATCATCGGTCGAGCTGCGCGCGGTGAGCACGATGACCGGGAGGTTCCCCAGCGCGTGGATCTCACGGAGCACATCCGTGCCGTCGATATCGGGCAGACCGAGGTCGAGGATCACGAGATCGGCCGAGGCCAGCAGGCGCAGCGCCTCGGCACCCGACCCGGTGGTGAGCACGGAGAAGCCGGCCCGCTCCAGATAGCGGCGCAGCACATCACGAATGTCACGCTCGTCCTCGACTACCAGCACGTTGGCCATACTTCACCTTAACGACGCGGACCGGGCACGGATGCCGCCGCTCCCGTTCTCCACGCAATCTCCACACGCTCCGCAGAGCGCCTTCACTCCGGGGCGGCAGCTTGTAATCAGCACGATCCACAAGCCGAATCACCAGCTCAAGGAGCACACCATGAACAAGAGAACCGTCGTCACCTCGGCGATCACCACTGCGGCCGTCGTCGCTGCCCTCATCGCCACGCCGACACTCGCCGCAGTTGCCCGTCCGTCCGACGCCCCGGAGGCCGGTCAGCCCATGCACACCAGCCAGCCGTACGCCCAGGGCGAGGGCCAGGGCCAGGGCAGCATGGGCCAGAAAATGGGCCAGAAGACGGGCGACCAGAAGATGGACGGCCAGCAGGCAGGCGGCCAGCAGATGAAAGGCCAGAAAATGGGCGGCCAGAAGATGGGTGCCGGCGATGGAACCGGCGGCGGCACCGGTCTCACGGACGTGGCCAGCGGCACCCTGACGGACGACCAGAAGACAGAGCTGGCGGCGATGGCCGAGGAAGAGAAGCTCGCGCACGACCTGTACGTCGCATTCGACGAGCAGTACGACGCGACGGTCTTCACCCGCATCGCCAAGTCGGAAACCAAGCACCTGGACGCCGTGCGCATCCTGCTCGAACGGTACGAGCTCACCGACCCGACCGTCGGACTGGCGGCCGGCGAGTTTGTGACCGACGACACCCAGGCTCTCTACGACACCCTGCTCGCCGAGGGTTCGGTCAGCCTGGACGCCGCGATGGAGGTCGGACGCACGGTCGAGGAGACCGACATCGCCGATCTGACGACGGCGAACGAGGACGTCACCGCCCCCGATGTGCTCACAGTCTACGAGCGACTGCTGGCCGCTTCGGAGAAGCACCTCGTCGCCTTCGGCGGCTAAGCGCCGTCATACGGCGAAAGGCACCCACGAACGTGGGTGCCTTTCGCCGTATACGGATGCGGATGCGGATGCCGCGGGGACTACGGGGTGGTGACGACCGGGAGGCCCGTGGTGACGGCGGCGGAGGACAGGGCGCCGGCATCCGTCACCGAGGTGAACCCGAGATCGGCCAGACGCGCCGCGGCGGCCGCCGAACGGTTGCCTGACCGGCAGTACACGACGTAGTCGCCGTCGGTCGGCAGTGTCGACACCTGGCTGTCGAAGCTGGAGGACTGCACGTCGATGTTCATCGCGCCCTCGAGGTGCCCGGCGGCGTACTCCCCCGGGGTGCGCACGTCGATCACGACGGCGTCGGCGGAGATGGCCGACTGAGCGGCGGGGGCCGCCGGGGCGGAGCAGGCGGTGAGGCCGAACAGGGCGGCACCGGCCAGGACGAGGGCTGCGACGAGGTTCTTCATGCTACCCAATATACCCCCTAGGGTATCTTGTGCACCACCCAGACGACTTAACCGGCTCCGGCACCGGGAGACCGTCTACTCTCGCAGTCATGAGGGAAACGAACGCCTGGGATCTGGTCGTCATCGGCGGCGGAACGGCCGGTCTCGTGGCCAGCCGCACCGCCGCCGACTTCGGGGCGCGGGCAGCTCTGATCGAAGACAACCGTCTCGGCGGGGATTGCCTGTGGACCGGCTGCGTCCCATCCAAGTCGCTCATCGCCGCTGCGGATGCCGCGACAACAGCGCGCGCCTCGGCGCGCCTCGGCGTCAGCGTCAGCGATGTCGTCGTGGACTTCGCCCGGGTGATGGAGCACGTGCAGGCCGCCATGCACGTCATCGCCCCGGTCGATTCCGCGGAGTCGCTCGCACGGGACGGCATCGAGGTGGTGATCGGCCGGGCACGCTTCACCGGCCCCGACACCATCGATGTGAATGGCCGCGAGTTGCGGTTCCGGCAGGCCCTGATCGCCACCGGAGCCTCACCCTCGCTGCCGGACGTTCCCGGAATCGGCGCGGTCGACCTGCTGACCAGCGGGACCTTCTGGGACCTGCGCATCCTCCCCGCGCGACTCGTCGTGCTCGGCGGCGGGGCGATCGGCTGTGAGATCGCCCAGGCGATGGCCCGCCTGGGTTCGACAGTGACGCTTGTGCACCGTGGGCCACGCATCCTGCCCAGGGAGGACGAACGGGCCGGCGCGATCATCCAGGCCGCCCTCATCGCGGACGGCGTCGATGTGCGGACGAACTCCACCGTGAGCGGTGTTTCCTCCATTGATCGCCGCTCCGGCACGATCACCCTCAGCGACGGAGGCACCGTTCCGTTCGACCGGGTGCTCGCGGCCCTGGGCCGCCGCCCGAACACGGCCGGCCTCGAACTGCAGCGCGTGGGCGTGCGACTCGACTCCCACGGTAACGTCGTCGTCAACGCTCGCCTGCGCACGTCCAACCCGCGCGTCTGGGCCGCCGGCGACGTCACCGGCCTGCCCCAGTTCACCCACATCGCCGGAGTCAACGCCAGCGTCGCCGCCACCAATGCGATCCTCGGCCTGACCCGCCGCTTCGACCGTGCGGCGATTCCCCGTGTCACGTTCACGCACCCGGAAGTGGGTGCCGTCGGCCTGCAGTCCACGGATGCTGCCGCCGGCGGCTACCGCATCGTCGCCCACGACCACGACCAGGTCGACCGGGCCGTGACGCAGGCGAAAACGGAGGGCTACACCCAGCTGGTCGTGGACAAACGCGGTCGGGTGCTGGGCGGCACCGTGGTGGGTCCGCGAGCCGGTGAAACACTCGGCGAGATCTCCCTGGCCGTGAAGAACCGGTTGACCACGAGCGATATCGCGACCACGACACACGCCTACCCGACCTACAACGACGGCCTGTGGAACGTGGCTGTGGCCGATGTACGGCACCGGCTCAAGTCCGGTTTCCTTCTGGCGGCGACCCGCACCCTGCGCCGGCTGCGGCGCGCACGCCTGCGGTGATCACCGGGAGTGGGTGGTGCGCCGCGCCCGGCGGGCGAGGAACAATCCGAGCACGGTCAGGCCGCCGAGAACGCCGACGGCGATCCAGAACGGCCAGCCCAGTTCCAGCCCGACGGCCCCGAGGGCGACGTAGGCGAGGGTACCCGGGATGATGCCGATGGCCGTGCCGAGCGCGTAGTCACCGCGCCGCACGGCGGTCAGGCCCGCGGCGTAGTTGATGGCGGTGAACGGTAGCACGGGGATGAGCCGGGCCCCGATCACCGTGGCGAGTCCGTGACGGCGAAGCAGCTCGTCGGCCCGGGCCACCCGCGCCCCCGTGAAACGTTCGACCGCGTCTCGTCCGAGCGAGCGTCCGATCACGAAAGCAAGGGTCGCGCCGAGCAGGGAGCCTGCGTAGACGAGCAGTGAGCCGCCGGCGAAGCCCCAGGTCAGTCCGGCCGCCATGCCGAGGACGTTCTTCGGCAGCGGCGTCAGCGTGAGTACCGCATAGCCCAGGAGAAAAGCGACGCCTCCCGCGGTTCCGGCACTGTCGGCGATGGCGCGGATCTGCTCGGGGCCGGGCACCGGCACCACGATCGCCACGATGATCGCGACGACGACGAAGACCGCGAGCACCACGAGTCGCGTCAGCACCCTGTGGTGCGCCCTCCTCAAAGCCGCTCCGGCGGCCGGAAGGGAATCCGGAGCAACCTCGAGGTCGTCTCTCTGGCTGCTCAACTGTTCCTCCTGGCGAAAAAGATGACTTCTTCCGCGGACAAGCCTAGTCGCGCAGTCCCCGTCTCGACCGCGGCGGCTGTGTCTGCGCCCGTCCAGCCGTCCATGACGGCTACTTCCGGGTCACAATTCGGCCCGCACGGGGATTTCTTCTCAAAAGAAGAAGAATCGCCAAAATTCTGCACCGAATCCCGGAGAAGAGCCCCTGTTCTTGCGTCAGTCTTCATGTAGCAGCCGAAAACGGGCCGCCGGAACAGCCGTCCAGCGCTCTGCACGTCAAGCCCTGCACAACACCAGCTCTGCACAATTCAACGTCGAAGGAATGCACATGACCCTCTATCAAGATGACACCAAGGCCGTCGAAGCTCTCAAGAACGCGGCCGGAAGCAGCTGGGATGCGATCAACCCGGAGTCGGTCGCCCGCATGCGTGCCCAGAACCGTTTCAAGACCGGCCTCGAGATCGCGCAGTACACCGCCGACATCATGCGCAAAGACATGGCCGAGTACGACGCTGACTCCTCCGTCTACACTCAGTCCCTCGGGGTGTGGCACGGCTTCATCGGCCAGCAGAAGATGATCTCGATCAAGAAGCACCTGAAGACGACGAACAAGCGCTACCTGTACCTGTCCGGCTGGATGGTCGCCGCCCTCCGCAGCGACTTCGGCCCGCTTCCCGACCAGTCCATGCACGAGAAGACCGCCGTTCCCGCGCTGGTCGAGGAGCTCTACACCTTCCTCCGCCAGGCCGACGCCCGCGAGCTGGACCTGCTCTTCACCGCCCTCGACAGCGCCCGCACCGCCGGGAACGACGCCAAGGCCGCCGCAATCCAGGACCAGATCGACAACTACGAGACCCACGTCGTTCCGATCATCGCGGACATCGACGCCGGTTTCGGCAACCCCGAGGCCACGTATCTCCTGGCCAAGAAGATGATCGAGGCCGGCGCCTGCGCCATCCAGATCGAGAACCAGGTCTCGGACGAGAAGCAGTGCGGTCACCAGGACGGCAAGGTCACGGTTCCCCACGAAGACTTCATCGCGAAGATCAACGCCGTGCGGTACGCGTTCCTCGAGCTCGGTATCGACAACGGCATCATCGTCTCGCGCACCGACTCGCTCGGCGCCGGCCTGACCCAGAAGCTCGCCGTGACGTACCAGCCCGGCGACCTGGGCGACCAGTACAACTCTTTCCTCGACGTCGACGAGATCACCGAGGCCGAGCTGGGCAACGGGGACGTCGTCATCAAGCGCGACGGCAAGCTGCTGCGCCCCAAGCGTCTCGCCAGCAACCTGTTCCAGTTCCGTCAGGGCACCGGCGAGGCCCGCTGCGTGCTCGACAGCATCACGTCGCTGCAGAACGGCGCCGACCTGCTCTGGATCGAGACCGAGAAGCCGCACGTCGCCCAGATCGCCGGAATGATGAACGAGGTGCGCAAGGTCATCCCGAACGCGAAGCTGGTCTACAACAACAGCCCGTCGTTCAACTGGACCCTCAACTTCCGTCAGCAGGCTTACGACAACATGCTCGCCGAGGGCAAGGACGTGTCGGCCTACGACCGCGCCAAGCTCATGAGCGTCAGCTACGACGAGACCGAGCTCGCTCAGATCGCCGACGAGAGCATCCGCACCTTCCAGCGCGACGGCTCGGCCGAGGCCGGCATCTTCCACCACCTCATCACTCTGCCGACCTACCACACGGCCGCGCTGTCCACCGACGACCTGGCCAAGGGCTACTTCGCCGACCAGGGCATGCTCGCCTACGTCAAGGGCGTGCAGCGTCGCGAGATCCGTGAGGGGATCGCAACGGTCAAGCACCAGAACATGTCCGGCTCCGACATCGGCGACAACCACAAGGAGTACTTCGCCGGCGAGGCCGCACTGAAGGCCGGCGGCACGAACAACACGATGAACCAGTTCGAGGAACCGGCTCTCAGCCACTCGTAACCGAGCCGTCACCAGAAGAAGCCCCGGTCACCTGGCCGGGGCTTTTTCTGTGTCACGACGACGGATGCCCGCGCAAACGGAGGTGTTGCGTCTCCCGCGAAATCCCAGCAAGCTCGGGGCATGGCCCTCCACCTTGATCGACAGGCAGAGATCGTCCGGATTCTCTCCCGCAACGGTTTCCACCTGCTCGTCGCGCACTCGGGACTGGCCCGGCGCATCCGGAAGCCCGGGTTCCTCGACGCGCTCATGCCGGAGGCGCTGAACATCGACGACGCCTTCAACTCCCCCGAGATCATCCGGCGCACGCTGCAGGAACTCGGCCCGACCTTCATCAAGCTCGGCCAGATCCTGTCGACCCGCCCCGACCTCGTGCACCCCGACGTCGCAGCCCAGCTGGCGTTGCTCCAGGACCAGGACCCACCGATGCCGATCGAGCAGACGCGTCGCCTGATCATCCAGGAGCTGGACGCCCCGATCGAGGAGGCCTTCGCCTCGTTCGACGACGGGGTGGTCGGCAGCGGATCACTGGCTCAGACCCACGGCGCCGTGCTGCCCGACGGAACCCGCGTGGTCGTCAAGATCCAGCGCGAGGGCATCGAACGCACGATCAACGCCGATCTTGAGATCCTCGGCAACGTCGTGCGCGAACTCGCGCGACGGTCGCCATCCGTCACCGAATTCGGCGTGCCGCGTTTCGTGGAGGAATTCAGCCGACAGCTGCGCCGCGAGCTGGACTTCCAGGCCGAGGGCCGCAACGCCGAACGCATCAGGGCGAACTTCGCCGAGAGCCCGGGGCTGCGCGTCCCCCGCATCGACTGGTCGCGCAGCACCGCTCGAATGCTCACCGAGGAGCGACTGTCCGGCGTCAAGATCACGGATGTCGATGCGCTCGACACGTTCGGAATCGACCGCTCGGCGCTGGCGGCTCGCGCAACGACCGTCATCCTCGACATGATCCTGCGCGACGGCTTCTTCCACGCCGATCCCCATCCGGGCAACATGCTGGTCGAGCAGGACGGCGTGATCGGGCTGCTCGACTACGGCATGGTGGGCTCACTCACCGACGACCTCCGCAACCAGCTGATCGACGTGGTGCTCGCCCTGTCGATGCAGCAGTCCGACCGGCTGGCCGCGATGCTGCTGCGGCTGGCCCCGCCCCGCGGCCACGTCGACCGTGCCCGGTTCACCGAGGCGCTCGGCCGCATCATCGAGCAGTACACGGGACTCACGCTGCGGGACCTGCCCGCGGGCGAGCTGGTCACCGCTGTCATGAACCTGATGCGGCGGTTCCATCTCCAGGTTCCCGCCGCGGTCGCCATGGTGTCCAAGATGCTCGTGATGAGCGAGGGCACCGGACGCGTGCTCGACCCCGAGTTCAGGATCACGAGCGCACTCCGGCCCTACGCGCTGGACCTGCTGGCACACCGGTTCATGCCGGCATCCGTCGCCCGGAGACTGCTGAGCTTCTCTCTCGACACGCTGGAGCTGGGCCTGCCGCTGCCCGAGCGGCTGTCCCGCATCCTGGATCGCTACGAGCAGGAGGGCATGGGCGTCAGCATCGACCCGGTGCAGCTCGAGCCCTATGTGCGGCGCGTCGAAGACATCAGCGAACGGCTGGTGGCCGGCATGCTGCTGGCGTCCCTGATCACCGCGATTGGCTCGCTGGGCGCCACCGACCGACACTGGCTGTCCACGGCCCGCGGCCCGCTGCTGGTGATCGGCTCGATCGCCGCAGCGGGCCTGGGCTCGTTCATCGCCATCAACGCGAGAATCGCCCAGGTGCGGCTGAACCGGATGCGCTGACGCGCCCGGTTTCGCCGGCTCCGGTTAGCCGCAGGTGTAGGTGACGCCGTCGACGAGGTGGGTGCCGGGGCCCAGGTCGCCGCACTGTGCGACGGCATAGCCGAGAACGACGACCATAACCACGACCGAGATCAGGCTGATCACAATAGTCACCGAGCTGATCACGACTCCGAGGATGCCGATCACCGGGGACCGCTTCTCCCGACGAGCCGCCCTGAGCCCGATGATCGACAGGACGAGTCCGACAATGTTCACGATCGGGAGGATCGCGAGGATGAGTCCGGCGATGGCCATTCCGTTGCCGGTCGTGGCAGGAGTGGGGTTCTGGCCCGGGAATCCGGCCGTGTTTCCCGTTTCCGTCTGAGTGGTCATTCTGTCCCCCGCTTGAGTGTGCTGTGGTTGGTCGTGCCGGATGGTCGATCAGCAATTGAACGCAACACTAGTGTGTATCCAGCCCGCCGCGTGACACCTGGATGCTCGTTAGGATCGACCGGATCTCCGGAATCATCGTGTCCGTTTCGGAGGCCGTGCAGGACGCAACGGCCTGCACGATATCCGTGAAGTCACCGTGTACGACGCAGATCAGGTACACGGCCTGGAAGATCGTTCCCGCCTCAGTCGAGTGGAAGCCGCCCTCCATCCGGAAAGCGTCGAACCCGGACACGGTCAGGAGCTCCCGCCCGACCTCCGCGAACTCGTCCAGACTCGCGAACTTGGCGATCAGGGCATCCGCCGGTTCGGCGATGCCGACAACGCCGGAAAAGCGTTCCATGGTGACGCAGACGTTCGGGCGGAAGAGTCCCGCCGGCACGATGCGGCCGATCGCGAGCAAGGCCGTACCGACATCCATCGGCTCCCACCCGTCGGGGCTTTCGAGCGCAATCGTCGGCAGAGCGGGGAATTCCGCGCTGGGAAACTGGAATGTAGTCATTCTCTTCTCACCTGGATCTTTGTTGTCGAGCATTAGAAACCGAACTTCTCGCGCACGTCATCGACCATCGCCCGCGGGTTGATGAACAGGTCCACCTGGAGCGACGCACCCTCACCCAGCGCGGCGCCGAGGTCGACGCTCGCGCCGAGCTTGTCGTAGGTAAGGCTGAGTTCCTCGTGAACATCAACACCGACACCGGCCACGGCGCCCACCTCGATGCCCATGGTCCCGTAGTCCGTGGTGAGTGACTGGCCGATGCTCGCTCCCACTCCGGCCAGAAGAGTGACGCCGGCCTTCACGCTCAGGCCGGTTGGGCCGATCTGAGAGACCATTTCGGCGCTCGCCTCAGCCTTGGCGTAGGCGGAAGCTTCGGCCGCGATGGTGACCTCGCCGACGGTCGCCTGTGCGTGGCCGGATCCTTCAAGACCCACCATGGCCTGGGCACTCAAGGCGTTTTTGACCCCGTTCTCGTCCAGACTGTACGTGGCGGCTGCGTTTGCCTTGCCACCAGCGAAACCCTCCGCCTTGGCCGCGCCCACCATTCCGAACGCGGAAGCTTCCACCGATGCTTCCCCTTCGGCACCATAGCTAGCCTCCGCACCGGCATCGAAAAACGCACCGTCCGTGCCCACGCGGTAGCGCGAATGGCTGTCGGCCTTTCCGCCGGCGAAGCCCGACGCGCTGCTATCTAATGTTGGGGTTCCCGCCGGGAACGTGCCGCCACCGCCGCGTCGGGAGACAGTGGGGCCGACGGCCGATCCTGCCGCACCGCCCGATCCACTCGCGTCGATCTGTTGGGTGACCTCGCCGGACAGGGATCGGATGAGCTCATCCGCGTGCGTCCGGGCCCTCTCCACCGCGACCAGGGCCAGCGCCACACCCGCGAAGGACCACGGCGCGAGAACCATCTGGCCGGGCAGGATGCCGTGGGCAAGGGGATTCATGGACAGGTCCCTGGCACGCCGGAGGGTCACCACCGCTTCGTCGAGAGAAGCCAGTTGGGAGCGGAGCACGGAGACCCTGCTCTGCACTTCCCCCGGGTTCATTCCAAGATGATCAGCCAACGCGTGCCCCCCAGTTGTTCGCAACCCCTGAAGACTACCGGCACCGGGCGCGTGCGGTCGATGGGGAGAACTCCCCACCGAGTCGGAGTTCACCCCGTGAACGCTGCTTCGTGGTGTCAGCTGAACTGTTCGCGGATCCCCTGAATAATGTTCTCGTAGCCGCCTGGCCGGCAACCTGGGCGGCGGCCACTAGCACCGGGGCTCCCCGACTCCCGGTGTGCACTGCAGAATGCGGCGCTTCTGGCTGAGAACGGGGCCGAACGCAAACGGATGGCGCGGCAGCCCTCTGGGGGCGCCGCGCCATCCGTTGATGTGACGTCGAGTTGACGAACTAGCGCTTGAAGACGTCCTTGACGTTCTCGCCGGCCTTCTTCGCGCTGGCGGACCGCTGCTCGGCCTGGCCCTCGGCGACCTTGGAGTCGTCGTTGGTCGCCTTGCCTACCGCCTCGGTGGCCTTGCCCTTGAGGTCTTCAGCGGCGTTCTGGATCTTGTCGGATGCACTCATTGGACTCTCGATTCGCGTCGGTGTCGTGTAGGCGGTGGCCTACACCTCTAAGACGTAACCCAGGCCGAATTCGTCACACCTGCACGCGAGGTCGCGGCCGCGCACCCGTCAGGCGCTGTCGTCTTCAGCGAGAAGCAGGTCGATCTGCCCCATGGCCAGACGCATGCCCTCTTCCATCCCCATCGCGGACATCTGCTGCATCTGTTCCAGATTCGCAAACGTCGACACCGTGGTCATCCGGGTGCGGCCCTCGGTCTCCTCCAGGGTGACCACGGCGCGCACCGACCCCATCTCGACCACCGGGTCGCCGTTCTCGTCGGCGAAGCCGTCCTCGAACTCCAACCGGGACGGCGGCTGGATCAGCGTGGTCACCCACCAGCCGGGTCCCTTCTCGCCCTCAGGCCCGGTCATCACATAGTTCGACCGCCCGCCGGGCACGAAGTCGTGCCGTTCGAAGGTCGCCGGCCAGGTCGGTGGACCCCACCAACGCTCCAGCTGGCGCGGGTCCTCCCAGAGCTGCCACACCCGCTGGGCACTCGCGTCAAACTCGGCCACGAATGTGAGGGTCAGCGCCTCGATGTCCTTGTTCGAACTGATCACGGTCATGATCTCTCTCCTTCTCGGTCTTCTCGGTCTTCGCGGTTTTCTTCTCGGTCTTCCGACAGGATGTCGCTGATGCTCTGGGCGCGAAAGCGCCACAGTTCCTCGAAATGCTCGAGCAGGCGAGCCGCCTCGCGCACGGTGCCGGGGTTCGGGTGCACGATCTGCTCCCTCCCCCGCCTCTCCTTGACGACGAGGCGTGCCCGCTCGAGCACCGCCACGTGTTTCTGCACCGCGGCGAAGCTCATCGCATAGCTCGCGGCAAGCGCCGAGACCGACTGTTCCCGCTGCGTGACGCGCACCACGATGTCTCGGCGCGTCGCGTCGGCGAGCGCCTGGAAGATGCGGTCGACCTCGTCATCCTGCAGATTAAATACAACCATTTGGTTGCACTTTACTCCCGGCTCCAGGTCCGATGCAAGCATTTTTCTTGCTAAGAAGCACCACTAGAGGGTCTCGACGAGCTCGACCACCGGGCCTACCCCGGTGGTCGAGAGCAGGTCGCCCTAGAAACCGGCCGTGCGGGATCGTTGGCCGCGCGCCGCCTCACCGTAGGGGTAGTCGGAGACCACGGGAGCGCTCACCGCGTTGAGCTGTTCGAGGTGCTCAGCGCTGAGCTGGACCTGTGCCGCTGCCAGGTTCTCCGTGAGCTGCTCGACACTACGTGCCCCGAGGATCACCGAGGTCACCGCCGGCTGCGCCTCGAGCCAGGCGAGGGACACCTGCGCACTCGTGGCGCCGATCTCCGCGGCAATCCCGGCAACGGCGTCGATGATGCGCCAGGTGCGCTCCTGACTGTTGCGGGGAGCCCAGGCTTCCATGCCGCGCGCGGGGTCCTCGCCGAGACGCGTGGCCCCGGTGGGGTCCGTGTCGCGCCGGTATTTGCCCGACAACCACCCCCCGCCGAGCGGTGACCACGGCAGGAGCCCCAGACCGGCGTCGAGCGCCGCTGGAACGATCTCCGATTCGATCTCACGCACGAGCAGACTGTACTGCGGCTGCAGGGTGACCGGCGGCGTGAAACCCAGCGCCCGCGCCACATGCACGGCCTTCGTCAGCTGCCAGCCCAGAAAGTTCGAGAACCCGTAGTAGCCGATCTTGCCGCTTCGAACGGCGTCGTCGAGGAAGCGCAGGGTTTCCTCCAGCGGCGTCACCGGGTCCCAGGCGTGCAGTTGGTACAGGTCGACGTGATCCGTGCCCAGCCGGCGCAGCGAATCGTCCAGCGCCCGGCTCAGGTGCCGGCGGCTGGTTCCCCGATCGTTGGGGCCGCTGCCCATGGGGAACCGGCCTTTGGTCGCGAGAACGATCTGCTCTCGCTCGGTCGGGTGCGACGCCAGCCAGGACCCGATCATCTCCTCCGAGACGCCGGAACTGTAGACATCCGCGGTGTCGACGAAAGTTCCTCCGGCCTCCACATAGGAGTCCAGGAGGGTGTGGGCCGTCTCCTGATCGGCCTCCGCGCCGAACGTCATGGTGCCGAGGGCGTAGGTCGATACGACCGCGCCGCTGTTGCCGAGTGTGCGATACCGCATGGTGATTCCTGTTCTGGTTCGAGGCGGGGCACCCGAGACCACGCTGGCCGCGACGGATGCCCCAGTGTGCTGCAGGCGGGTGGCGCGCCGCCGTTCTGGACGGTCGGCGCGCCACCCGGTGTCACTTGAGGATGCGGATGAGCTTCTTGTTGGCGAACTCCGCGATGCCGAAGCGTCCCAGCTCGCGGCCGAAACCGGACCGCTTCACGCCGCCGAAGGGCAGCTCGGCGCCGTCCAGGAGCGAGCCGTTGATGAAGACCATCCCGGCCTCGATCTGGTCCGCGACCCGCAGGGCCTGCTCCGGATCCGTGGTGAAGAGGTAGGAACCCAGACCGTAGGGGATGTCGTTGGCCACCTCGACGGCCTCGGCCTCGTTCTGCACGCGATAGATGGCAGCCACCGGTCCGAAGAACTCCTCCCGGTAGGCGTCGCTCTGCGGGGACACCCCGGTGAGCACGGTCGGCGAGAAGAAGGCACCGTCGCGGCGCCCACGCAGGGTGACCGTCGCCCCCTGCGTCTCGGCGCGCTGCAGCTGCTCCTCGAGGTTCTCGGCGGCGCCGACCGACGAGAGCGGTCCCAGGGTCGTCTCCGGTGACGTCGGGTCTGCCGGAACGTTGCCGGCGATCTTCGCCGTGAAGAGTTCCACGAAGGAGTCGAACAGGCCGTCGATCACGATGAAACGCTTGGCCGCGTTGCAGGACTGGCCGGAGTTGTCGATGCGAGCCGCGACGGCGGCGTCGACGGCTTCCTCGAGGTTGTCGGTGCTGAGCACGATGAACGGGTCGGATCCGCCCAGCTCGAGCACGACCTTCTTGAGGTTGCGACCGGCGACCTCGGCGACCGCCGCACCGGCGCCCTCCGAACCGGTCAGCGACACGCCGCAGACGCGCGGGTCGGGGATGATGATGTCGGCGATCTGGGCGCTGGACGCGTACAGGTTGCGGTAGGCACCGTCGGGGAAGCCGGCATCCGCGAAGATCTGCTCGATGGCGGCGGCGGACTCGGGGCACTGCGAGGCGTGCTTGAGCACGATCGTGTTGCCGAGCACCATGTTCGGGCCGGCGAAGCGGGCAACCTGGTAGTACGGGAAGTTCCACGGCATGATCCCCAGGAGCACGCCCAGGGACGCGCTGCGGATGAACGCGGAACCCTCACCGGCGAGCAGCTCGATCGGTTCGTCGGCGAGGAACGCCTCGCCGTGGCTGGCGTAGTACGCGTAGATGTCCGCCGAGAAGTCCACCTCGCCGAGGGCCTGCTCGAGGGGTTTGCCCATCTCCCGCACGATCAGGGCGGCCAGCTCTTCACGGCGCTCGGAGTGCAGATCCGCGACCCGCTGCATGAGCGCGGCCCGCTCGGCAACCGACGTTCCTCGGGCCAGCTCCTTGTGGGCCCGATCCGCAGCCCCGATGGCGTCGGTGACCTCGGCATCCGTTGCCAGGGGGAAGCTGGTTTCGCTGAGCCCGGTCGCGGGATTCGTGACTGCGTACTTGTTCATGTTCTCTCCGTAGGTGTCGAAAAACGCCGATCGAAAAAAGGAACGGGCCCTGCCGCGCAGGACGCATGCCTGCGGTACAGTCTGACGCAGTCGCGAGGGAAAAGCCTGACAGCGGCACGCAAAAAGAACCTGTTGCTTGTGGCCCGTCGGCGCGAAGCTGGTTAGATCGAACTGCCCGTCGGTGTGCGCACCGGTGGCACGCTGAACCGAGGGAGACACGATGAGCACCCCCACGAGAACGGATGCCCCGCGCGAGTCGCGCCTGGCCGACAGCCACGATCTGATCCGCGTGCAGGGCGCACGGGTGAACAACCTCCAGGACGTGAGCGTCGATCTTCCAAAGCGCCGGTTGACGGTGTTCACGGGCGTCTCCGGCTCCGGCAAGAGTTCGCTGGTGTTCGGCACCATCGCCGCGGAATCGCAGCGCATGATCAACGAGACCTACAGCGCCTTCGTGCAGGGCTTCATGCCCACGCTGGCGCGACCCGACGTCGACGTGCTTGACGGCCTCACGACGGCGATCATCGTGGACCAGGAACGGATGGGCGCCAATGCGCGCTCGACCGTGGGCACCGCCACGGATGCCAACGCGATGCTGCGCATCCTGTTCAGCCGGCTCGGGCAGCCGCATATCGGCTCGCCCCAGGCGTTCTCCTTCAATGTCGCCTCGATCAGCGGTGCCGGAGCGGTCACGCTCGAGCGCGCCGGGAAGACGGTGAAGGAGCGGCGCAGCTTCAGCATCACCGGCGGCATGTGCCCGCGCTGCGAGGGCATGGGCACGGTCAACGACGTGGACCGTTCCGCGCTGTACGACGAGTCCAAGTCGCTCAACGAGGGTGCGCTCACCATCCCCGGGTACACCATGGACGGTTGGTACGGCCGGATCTTTCGCGGCTGCGGATGGTTCGACCCGGACAAGCCGATCGGCCGGTACACGGCCAGAGAACTGGACGACCTGCTCTACAAGGAGCCGACCAAGATCAAGATCGACGGGATCAACCTGACCTATCTGGGACTGATCCCGCAGCTGCAGAAGTCGTTCCTGTCCAAGGATGTCGACGCACTGCAGCCGCATATCCGCGCCTTCGTGCAGCGCGCGGTCGCGTTCGCTCCCTGTCCCGAGTGCGGCGGCACCCGCCTGAGCGAGGCGGCTCGCTCGTCGAAGATCGCGGGGATCAGCATCGCCGACGCCTGCTCGCAGCAGATCAGCGACCTGGCCGCCTGGGTTCATGGCCTCGACGAACCATCGGTGGGTCCGCTGACGCAGGCGCTACGGCAGATCCTGGACTCGTTCGTGGAGATCGGGCTGGGTTACCTGTCTCTCGACCGGCCGGCCGGCACGCTCTCGGGCGGCGAGGCCCAGCGGACGAAGATGATCCGGCACCTGGGCTCGTCGCTCACCGACGTCACCTACGTCTTCGACGAGCCCACGATCGGCCTGCATCCCCATGACATCGAACGCATGAACACGCTGCTGCTGCAGCTGCGGGACAAGGGCAACACGGTGCTCGTCGTGGAGCACAAACCGGAGTCGATCGTGATCGCCGACCACGTCGTCGACCTCGGCCCCGGCGCCGGCTCGGCGGGCGGCACGGTCTGTTTCGAGGGCACCGTGGAGGGCTTGCGCACGAGCGGCACCCTCACCGGGCGCCACTTCGACTACCGGGCCGCGCTCAAGCCCGCTGTGCGCACCCGCACCGGCACAATGGAGATTCGCGGCGCGACGAAGAACAACCTGCGGAACGTGGATGTGGACGTGCCGCTCGGCGTGCTGGTCGTGCTGACGGGCGTCGCGGGCTCCGGCAAGAGCTCGCTCGTGCACGGTTCGATCCCCGCCGGGGCGGGCGTGGTGTCGATCGACCAGGGCGGCATCCGTGGCTCCCGGCGCAGCAATCCGGCCACCTACACGGGCATGCTCGACCCGATCCGCAAGGCGTTCGCGAAGGCAAACGGGGTGAAGCCGGCCCTGTTCAGCTCCAATTCCGAGGGTGCCTGCCCCAACTGCAACGGCGCCGGCGTTGTTTTCACCGACCTCGCGATGATGGCGGGCGTCGCCACTCCCTGCGAGGTCTGCGAGGGCAAGCGGTTCGAGGCATCCGTGCTGGACTACCATCTCGGCGGCCGCGACATCAGTGAGGTGCTCGCCCTGTCGGTCAGCGAGGCCCGGGACTTCTTCGGCGCCGGCGAGGCGCGGACGCCCGCCGCGCACACCATCCTGGGCGGGCTCGTCGACGTGGGGCTGGGCTATCTCAGCCTCGGCCAGCCGCTCACCACGCTGTCCGGCGGCGAGCGCCAGCGCCTCAAGCTGGCCACCCATCTGTCTGAGAAGGGCGGCGTCTACGTTCTGGACGAGCCGACCACCGGGCTCCACCTCGCCGACGTGGAGCAGCTGCTCGGCCTGCTCGACCGGCTGGTCGATTCCGGCAAGTCGGTGATCGTCGTGGAACACCACCAGGCGGTCATGGCCCACGCCGACTGGATCATCGACCTCGGCCCCGGAGCCGGCCACGACGGCGGCCGGATCGTGTTCGAGGGCACACCCGCCGATCTCGTCGCCGCCCGCTCCACCCTGACCGGGCAGTATCTCGCGACCTACGTCGGGCGGTGACCGGCAGGGTGTCCGGCGGGTCTTGTGCTCGCTACCAGCCGTCCCGCAGCACCTCGTCGAGGGCGTCGACGAAGAAGTCGGCGCTCTCCCGGCTCAGGCAGAGCGGCGGCTTGATCTTCAGCACGTTCTGGCGCTCCGAGGTGGGCTGCACGATGACGCCGAGTTCCAGCATCCGTTCGCAGATCGCGGCGGTCTCGCTGGTCGCCGGCTCCCGGGTGTGCCGGTCGCGCACGAGTTCGACCCCCATGTACAGACCCACGCCGTGCACCATTCCGATCAGCGGATGCCGCTGCGCGAGTTCGGCGAGCCGGCCTGCCAGGTGCCGGCCGACGGCCTCCGCGTTCTGCTGCAGGAACTCGTCCCGGATGACGTCGAGCACGGCCAGCCCCGCCACGCAGCTGACCGGGCTGCCGCCGGCCGAGGAGAAGAAGTTGCCCTCCCGGGCCAGGGATTCGGCGATGTCGCGGCGGGTGAGCACCGCTCCGAGCGGGTAGCCGTTGCCCATGGCCTTGGCCACCGTGATCACGTCGGGCACGACGCCCTGCTGCGCCACCCCCCAGAAGTGGCTGCCCAGACGCCCGTAGCCCACCTGCACCTCGTCGGCGATGCACAGCCCGCCGCGGGCCCGGACCTGGTCGTAGACCAGCGCGAGGTAGCCGGGCGGCGGCACGACGCCGCCGGCGTTGCCGAGCACGGGCTCCGAGATGAACGCGGCCAGGCTCTCCCCCGGGCCGGTCGGGTCGGCCAGCAGCCGGGCCAGGTCGGCCGCGTATTCCGCCGCGGCCCCGGCGCCCCGGTGCGTGCCGCGATAGGCGTTGGGGACATCCGTGATGTGCACCCAGTCGGGCCGGGAGGCGGCCGCGTGGGGGTTGTCGAAGGCGGAGGTCGACACCGCGTCGGAGGCCATCGTCCAGCCGTGGTATCCCTCGCGGAGGGCGACGACGTTGCGCCTCCCGGTGTGGATCCGGGCCAGGCGCAGGGCCAGGTCGACCGCCTCGCTGCCGCTGTTGACCAGCAGAACGGTGTCGAGGGACGGGTCCGGCGATTTCGCCACGATGCGTTCGCAGAGGTCGGCCAACGCCGAGTAGAGAAAGCGGGAGTTCGTGTTGAGCAGCGCCAACTGCTCGCTCACGGCCCGGGTGAACCGAGGGTGGCTGTGCCCGATCACGGCGACGTTGTTGACCATGTCCACGTAGGAGCGTCCCCGGGTGTCGATCAGCAGCTCCTGCCAACCGCGTTCGATCTGCGGCGGCCGGTCGTAGTACTTCTCCTGCGCCGCGGCCATCACGGCGCCGCGACGCGCCAGTTCGTTGGCCGGATCGGCGACGGATGCCTGCGGCACCAGCCCGAGCAACCGCGCCGGGTCCGGTGCCACGCTCGCCCACGCGGCGGCGCGGGAACCCCGGGTGAACTGCGGGGGCAGCAGCCCCGGTCGGGCCACCTCCTGCACGGTCACCCGTGCGGCGTGGATGTCGTCGTCCTGCCTCGCGGACCCCAGATGATCCCCTGCGGCGACCGACATCCCCGGCGAGAGGTTCGACGTTATCCCGCCGATGCGCAGTTCTCCGGCGGCCAGGGTCAGCACCAGGCTGAGCTCGTCGACCTCGGCGACCACGGCGTGGGTGGGCGCGACGATCGCCGATCCGGCAGCCAGGAAGACCTCGGTGAACAGGGCGAAGGTGTCCGGTTCTCTTCGGGAAAGCGGCGCGGTGCGGGTCAGGCGGAACTGGCCGTAGGGAGCGACGACGACGCTGTGACGGGCGAGGGCGGCGCTCGTCAGTCGCCGCTCGGCGTCCGGGTGCTGCCACAGACCGTCGGCGAGTGCCGGGCTGGTCACGGAGAAGTCGAGCAGCTCGACGTCGCCGCCGGCGAGCGCCGGGATCATCGGGACGAAGGGTGCGGGCGCAGCTGTGCGCGGGTCAGCTGGGCGCGGGTCGGCTCCGGCCACCGCCGGCCGGCCCAGCGCCTGCCGGATGGCCGCTTCCGCTTCCTCCCAGCCGATCGCACTCGCCGCGGCGAAGACCCGCCACTCGGCGTCCATCCGGTGCCGGGCGTAGTCGTTGTCCGCGTCGATCTGCACCTGCTGCTCGCCACTGGCCACCAGCACCGCTCCGCGCAGCACGATCAGCGGCCAGAGCGCCACAATCTCGTCATCGGTCAGGGGAACGACCGCATCGAAGGCGACGATCGCCTCGAGTGCCGCCAGCGGATTGCCGTGAACGTGGTGCAGAACGGATGCCGCGGTGACCGCCAGCTCCGCCACCAGCCATCCGGTGCCGAGGTCGCCGAAGTCGATCACACCCTCGGGCATGTGGTGCCCGTTCGGCAGCACCCGGCAGATCACGTTGTCGTCGGTCACGTCCCCGTGGATCGTCTGCAGCCGCAGTGTGGGGATCACGGTCGCGAGGCGCGCGGCGGCGCTGGCGGCAATGAAGCGGAGCTGCGCCCGGGTCTCTTCCGCCGGCACCCAGGGCAGCAGCAGGTCGATCACCGCCTTGGCGTTGCGCAGGTCCCACTGCAGGGTGCGGTCGAGGCCCTCCGCCGCGAAGTCATGCAGGTGCAGCGCCGTGGTGCCTGAGAGCCGACCGAGAGCACTGACCACCGACGGGGCCAGGTAGCCCTGCGCCTCGAGCGACGGACCCTCGAGGAAGGTGAGCAGGCGCACGGGGAGGATCGCGGCATCCGTTGCCGACCAGTGCTGGCGGCTGCTGCCGTTTCGCCCCGGCACCGGCTGCGGCACCCGCATGCCGCGCCCGGACAGGAACACCATCACGGCGTCCTGCGCGGCCAGCTCGGTGGCGGAGAAGGCAGGGTTGTCGACCTTGAGCACGTAGCGCTGGTCGCTGCCGGCGGTGCTGATCAGGAAGTTGCGGTCCTGTTGGCTGCCAAGTTCGCGGGCCGTGCCTGTGACGCCGAAGAGGGAGTCCGCCATCGATTCGGCGTCTGCCGCGGTGATATCCGGGCGCACGAGTCCTTCTCCGCTGAAGAAATCAAAACCAGGCACGTCGACGCTCCTCGCAGATGATGCAGTGAATCCTGCCAGTTTGCCATCAGGGCCGCCCGTTCTGTGTGCCCAACGCTCACTTCGTGCGCAACTCAGAGACCGGCGGGCAGGGATGACATCATCAAGAGAGACAGCGTCGTCGTCACAGCCCGAGTGCGCGAGCGAACACTCGTTATTCCCGGGAACCAACAACGACCGAAAGCCGGCGCAGTGAACCACCCCGTAGAGCCCTCCGACATCCGTCTCATCGTGTCGGATATGGATGGCACCCTTCTCGGCGATGACGGCCTCGTGCCCGACGCGTTCTGGCCTCTCCTGGAAGACCTCCATCGGGCCGGGATCCTGTTCGTGCCGGCCAGCGGACGCCAGTACCAGACCCTGCACAACATCTTCGGCGAGCACGAGGGGCTGATCTACATCGCGGAGAACGGCACCAACGTGGTGCAGAACGGCATCAGCATCGACGTCGAACCCGTCGAGTCCGCGATCATCGCCCCAATCGTGGACTGGGTGCGCGCCACCGCCGCCACGGGTGCCGACCTGGGGCTCGTCGTCTGCGGCGCACGGAGCGCCTACATCGAGCGCAGCGATGCGCACTTCGTGAGCCAGGTGCGCCAGTACTACGCGGCGGTCGAGGTCGTCGCGGATGTTCAGGCCGCCGCGCTCGACGACGTGATCTTGAAACTGGCGATCTATGACCCCTCCTTCGCTGAGACCCGAAGCGGGCCGGCGCTGCGCGAACTCGACCTTCCCTCGGAGATCGTGGTCTCGGGCGAGAACTGGGTCGATGTCATGCGGCACGGAGCCAACAAGGGCCGCGCGCTGGAGCGGCTCCAGCACCAGCTAGGAATCAGCCGGGCCCAGACGATGGCGTTCGGCGACTACCTCAACGACGCCGAGATGCTCGACGCCTCGGGGCATTCCTACGCCATGGCCAACGGCCACCCGAGCATCCTGGCGCGTGCCGTGAACATCGCACCGCCCTCCTCGGAGGCTGGCGTGGTCAGCAGCATCCGCGCCGCCCTCCCGCACCTGCAGGGTGAGCCGGTGAACGCCCGGTAAGTCCCCCTCCGGAGGATCTGGTCCTGGACGTCAGGATGATATATGATCCAACAAGCGATAATAGAACTTCGTGTTCGATTATCGAACACGCTCGCGCCAACGCAGCCCACAAAGAAGTGAGGAAGCCGTGCAGTTCCACCACCACGGATACGTGTCCACCGATCCCCGCATCCATGACGCCGCCGGCGTGGGAATCGACCGCCCCGACGAGTTGCCCGAGAACGTCGACGTGCTCATCGTCGGCACGGGACCGGCCGGCATGATCACCGCCGCCCAGCTCTCCCAGTTCCCCGGGATCACGACCCGCATCGTGGAACGCCGGGGCGAGCGCCTCGCGATCGGGCAGGCCGACGGCATCCAGGCGCGCAGCGTCGAGACCTTCCAGGCCTTCGGTTTCGCGGAGCGCATCATCGCCGAGGCCTACCGCATCACGGAGATGGCCTTCTGGACGCCGGATCCCACGGACGTGACTCGCATCATCCGTTCGGCCCGCGCCGTGGACGACCCCACCGGCATCAGCGAGTTCCCGCACCTGATCGTCAACCAGGCGCGCGTGCTCGACTACTTCGCCGAGGTCATGGCATATTCCTCCACGCGCATGGAACCGGATTTCGGCTACGACTTCCGCCGCCTGGTGAACACCGATGAGGGTGAGTACCCCGTCACGGTGACGCTCGTGCACACCACCGGGGAGCGGGCAGGCCAGGAGCGCGTCGTGCACGCCAAGTACGTGGTGGGTGCCGACGGTGCCCGCAGTGCCGTGCGCGAGTCGATCGGCTGCACGCTCGCCGGCGACCAGGCCCGGCATGCCTGGGGCGTGATGGATGTGCTCGCGGTCACGGACTTCCCGGACATCCGCCTGAAGTGCGCCATCCAGTCCGAGTCGGGCGGCAACATCCTGCTCATTCCGCGTGAGGGCGGATCACTGTTCCGCATGTATGTCGACCTGGGCGAGGTGGCCGCCGACGACAACGGCGCCGTGCGCAAGACCACGATCGACGAGATCATCGCCAAGGCGAACGGCATCATTCACCCCTACACACTCGACGTGAAGAATGTCGCCTGGAACAGCGTCTACGAGGTGGGCCACCGCCTCACCGACCGGTTCGACGACGTCCTCCCCGCAGAGATCGGCACCCGGATGCCGCGGGTCTTCATCACCGGGGACGCCTGCCACACGCACAGCGCCAAGGCCGGCCAGGGCATGAACGTGTCGATGCAGGACGGCTTCAACCTGGCCTGGAAGCTCGGCCATGTGCTCGAGGGCCGCAGCCCCGAATCCCTGCTGGGCACCTACTCGGCCGAGCGCCAGGTGATCGCGAAGAACCTGATCGACTTCGACAAGACCTGGTCGACCCTGATGGCGACGAAGTCGGAGGACCTCGAGGTTCCGCTGGAGGAGTTCTACACGCAGACCGCCGAGTTCCCGTCCGGTTTCATGACGCAGTACCCGCCGTCGATGCTGATCGGCGAGGCCACCCACCAGGGTCTGGCGACCGGGTTCCCGCTCGGCAAGCGCTTCAAGTCCGCACCGGTGGTGCGCGTCGCTGACGCCAATCCCGTGCAACTCGGGCACCACCACCGGGCCGACGGCCGGTGGCGCGTGTATGCGTTCGCGGATGCCGCGGCATCCGGTGAGGCATCGGCGCTGTCCGACTGGGCCCAGTGGATCCAGACGTCGCCGGAGTCGCCGCTGCTCGCGCACACCCCCGGCGGGACCGACATCGACAGTGTCTTCGACGTGAAGGTCGTGTACCAGCAGGAGCACACCGGCGTGGATCTTGGTCGTGTGCCCCGCGCGTTCCTGCCGATAACGGGCCCGTACGAGTTGATCGACTACGAGAAGCTCTACGCGACCGACCCGGAGAGCGACGTGTTCGAGCTGCGCGGCATCGACCGCGGGGGTGCCGTCGTGGTGGTGCGCCCGGACATGTACGTGGCGGCCGTTCTGCCTCTGACGGCGACCGCTGAGCTGGCCGCCTTCTTCCGGCAGATGCTGCTGGTGCTGCGCTAGCTGTACTGCACAGGGAGGTTAGTTAATCGGCTGCGCGGCTACTCGGCCTCGCAGCTGCGCGGCAGCGCGGCTATTCGGCGGACGGCCGCTGGCGCTGTTTCTTGGTGGCCGAGCGCTGTTGCTTTGCAGCGAGGTGCCGCCGGCCCGAACCCCGGGTGGGTTTGGTCGGGCGGCGCTGAGGCGCGTCGGGAGCCAGACCCGCAGCCACGAGATCGGCGAGTTTCGCCAGGGCGAGTTCACGGTTGCGCAGCTGGGAGCGCCGCTCGGATGCCGTCACGGTGATCACGCCGTCGACAAGACGCTTGGCGAGGCGGGCGAGCAGGCGCATCCGCTGGTCGTCGGACAGTGTCGACGACTCGGCGACGTTCCAGAAGAGTTCGACGCGGCTGTCGGAGGTGTTGACGTGCTGGCCGCCCGGTCCGGACGACCGTGAGAACCTCCAGCCGAGTTCGCGCTCGGGGATGGTGAGCGCGGGCGACACCTCCAGATCCATGTGACCAGAGTGGCACGTTCCACTGGCAGTGGCGGCCTGAGCCGCCCGGACAGGCGGTGGACCAACCCGAGGTCGAGCCTGTCGTGACCAAGGCGACCCGCCCCCAAGAACTCACGCTGACGCTGGTCGAGCCTGTCGAGACCCAGGCGACCCGACCCCAAGGACTCACGCTGACGCTGGTCGAGCCTGTCGAGACCAAGGCGACCCGACCCCAAGAACTCACGTCGACGCTGGTCGAGCCTGTCGAGACCGAGCCTGTCGAGACCCGGGACCAGACCCCGCCCGATGTGCTCCCCCGGGCCGCCAGGTTCGGGTCGGGTCGTAGCAGTACGGTGCTCTGACTTCGGGTTTGCCGCGGATCATGCGGATTTCCCAGCCCGACGTGTCGATGCTGTGGTGGTGGTACCAGCAGAGCAACACCCCGTTGCCGATGTCGGTTTCCCCGCCGCGATACCAGGGGATGACGTGGTGCACCTCGCACCAGGCTGCGGGCACGGTGCAGCCCGTGATGGCGCAGCCCCCATCGCGGGCGGCGATCGCGCGGCGCTGGGCCCGGTTGAAGAAACGCTTCTCGGTGCTCAGGGTGAGGACCTCGTTGTTCTCGCCGAACAGGACCTCCTGGAACCCGCCCGCGCAGAGGGCCTGCTTCACGGTTTTCAGCGAGACGGGAGCGTCGACGCCGTCGATCCAGCCCACACCGCGGCCCGCGGTCAGGTCGGCCTGGTTCACGTGGATCATGACCGTGGGGGCCGCACCGCCCATGGTCGGGGTTCCCGCGTCGCGGGTGGCGGCCTCGAACACTCCGCGGAGGATGTCGGCGCGCTTCTGGCCGCCGTTACGATCGTCGCTCAGGGCCGCGGCCTCCGCACCCGGGATGAGTTCCCCGGCATTCATCCGCGCCTGTTCCTCGGCCGTGGGGAACGCAGGCGCGGCATGGGCGGAGAGATACGTGTCGAAGATGCCGTTCATGATGCCGCGAAGCTCGGGGGTGACCCCGCCCCGCAAAGGGTAGAGGCCGTCACGGAACAGCCCGAACCCGACGGTGCTGCGGGCCTCGGCGACGGGCTCGTTCGGGGCGGTACCGTCAGGGTCGAGGCGGGCCTGCCACTGCGTGGCGATGCCGCGCACCAGATCGGCGGGGAACGCGAAGCCTTCGCCGGGAAGCCCGACGGTTTCCTCGGTGACGGCCCCGGTCGCCGCTCCGACCAAAGCCCGCTCGGCGGTGCCGAGGTCGTCGGGTGCGACCCGGGCGGCGATCTTGTCGAGGGCCGTGACGATGTTCTCGGCCGCGTCGACACCGAGATCACCGGCGGTGAGGGCATCCGCCACGGCCGGGTAATACGGCGGCAACACGCTGGTGCCGGCCAGGCGCGGGGTGACGTTGTCGCCCAGCCGCACCCGCCGGGTCGCCTCCCGGGCGGAGATGCGCGTCAGACGCGTGATCAGGTCAGTACCGCTGGAGGCCCCGTTCTTGTAGGCCAACGAGTCGTGGCCGAGGACGCGGCGGGACCGCACCGAAATGTCGGCGGCGGAGGCGACCCTCGCAGCATCAACCCGACGCCCCAGATCTTCGACCGTGCCGAGCACCGCCATCGCATCAGCCTCATTCAGCAAGGAGAAGGAGACCGAGTCGAGCACAGTCGCGGCCAGGTCACGCGCCTGCTGGAGCTGTTCCACGACAGATGGCTGCAGCTGCACAGCGGAGGCTGCCACCTGGGTCGAGGTGGTCGGGTGGTGCGGAGTGGGGGCTCCTGCCATGCCTCAATAGTAAACTTGTTCGAGACTAGAGTCAATACTTTTCGAATAGACATCGAAAGGAATTTGTTCTGAGCGTCGACGTGCGCGCGGCGCGCGCGGACATCCGTTCTCGCGAGCACCAGGCGTTCGGGCGGGTTTCGACAGGCTCAACCACCGGGTTTCGACAGGCTCAACCACCGGGTTTCGACAGGCTCAACCACCGGGTTTCGGCAAGCTCAACCACCGGGTTTCGACAGGCTCAACCACCGGGTTTCGACAGGCTCAACCACCGGCGCGCACCTCGGCCTGCAGCGGCAGCGTGCGCACGCTCTCGAACCGGCGCGCTCCCCCGTCGACGGGATCGGTGAAGGCCACCGCACTGGCCAGGAGTTGCAGCGGCCGGGTGAAATCGTCGATCGCGACGGGCAGAACGACGGGGTAAAGCGGGTCGTCGACGATGGGGATGCCGAGGCCCAGCATGTGCATCCGCAGCTGGTGGGTGCGTCCGGTGCGCGGCGTCAGCCGATAGACGGCCGTGCCCTGCAGAACGGTCTCCAGCTCGATCAGCGACTCGGCATTGGCCGGCTCGTCGGTCACCTCGGCCTGCCACTGACCCCGCCGGGTGACGAGGTGGTTCTGCACAGTGACCGGGAACTCCAGATCCGGCCGCAGCGGAGCCAGCGCACGATAGGTCTTGTCGATCTCACCGCGTTGGAACATCGATTGATACTCCCCGCGCCAGCGTCGCTCCGTCGCCAGGACCAGCAGTCCCGACGTCACCCGGTCCAGGCGGTGCAACGGTGAAAGCTCGGGCAGTCCCAACTCGGCGCGCAGGCGCACCACCACGCTCTGCACAACATGCCGGCCGCGCGGGATGCTGGAGAGAAAGGCGGGTTTGTCGATCACGACGAGGCGGGCATCCTGATGCACCACGTGGATGATCCCGGGCACCACTGTCTCCTCGGCGAGATCGCGGTGAAACCAGATGAAGGTGTACGGGCCGTAGGGGTCGTCGCCGACGACCGGCGTACCCGACTGATAGACGAAGCGCTCGTCGGCCAGAAACCCGGCGACGTCCACGAACCCGGCAAGACGCTCGAGCAGCCAGGCTCCCATGGTCGGCCACGGATGCGGCCGCTCGCGATCCCGCTCCGGCGTGCACACCCAGGCGGCTTCGAGCCCGTGGCGCCGGGGCAACGGGGACGGCGGTGGCATGCACTGATCGTACGTCGCCCCGCAGCCGGCCCGCCAACGGGGACGTGTTGACGGCGAGCCGCAGCGAATGACCGCCAACCACCACAGGTAGTATGTAGATCACACCCCAACCACTAGATATGGTTCCTTCGCCCGGCTCAACCCCCCGCCCGAATGTCGTGGGTGCTGACCCAAGGAGATGGCACAGAGTGTTGAAAATGGATGATCCCGGCGCAGGAACCCTCACGACGGGGAACACTCTGAGTACGCTCATGGTGGCCAAACGGGATGGCCGCCGGCTCGCCTTCGATGACGCCCGCATCTACGCGGCACTGGCCAAGAGCTTCACGGAGGTCGACGGCGAACTGACCCCGCTCACGCACCGCACCATCCGCGATCTGGTCGCTCGTGTCAATCGTGAGATAGCCTCCCGCTTCACGGTCGATATAAAGATCTACGAGGTGCAGAACATCGTGGAACACGCCCTGCTGGACAGCAAGGAATACGACGCCGCCGAGGCCTACATCAATTACCGCATCCAGCGGGACTTCGCACGCAGCAAAGCCACGGACATTAACCATTCGATCGTCAAATTAATCAGCAAAGACCAGTCGGTCGTCAACGAGAACGCCAACAAGGACAGCGATGTCTTCAACACCCAGCGCGACCTGACCGCCGGAGCCGTCGGCAAGGCCATCGGCCTGAAAATGCTGCCCCCGCACGTGGCCAACGCCCACCAGAAGGGCGACCTGCACTACCACGACCTCGACTACCACCCTTATGCGCCGATGACCAACTGCTGCCTCATCGACTTCAAGACGATGCTGAGCCAGGGTTTCCGCATCGGCAACGCCGACGTCGACCCGCCCCGGTCGGTCCAGACGGCGACGGCGCAGATCTCCCAGATCATCGCGAACGTGTCCTCAACCCAGTACGGCGGATGCTCGGGCAACCGGATCGACGAGGTCCTCGCCCCCTACGCCGAGAGAAACCTCGAGAAGCACCTGGCCGACGCCCGCAAGTGGATCGCGGACGAGACGCTGCACCAGTCCTACGCCGAGGAGAAGACCCTCAAGGACATCTACGATGCGATGCAGAGCCTCGAATACGAGATCAACACCCTGTTCACCTCGAACGGTCAGACTCCCTTCACCTCGCTCGGCTTCGGACTCGGCACCAGCTGGTTCGAGCGCGAGATCCAGAAGGCGATTCTGCAGATCCGGATCGAGGGGCTGGGCAGCGAGAAGCGCACCGCGATCTTCCCGAAGCTGATCTTCACCGTCAAGCGGGGCCTGAACCTCGACTCGACCGACCCGAACTACGACATCAAGCAGCTGGCGCTGGAATGCTCCACCAAGCGGATGTACCCGGACATCCTCAACTACGACAAGATCGTCGAACTCACCGGCAGCTTCAAGGTGCCGATGGGCTGCCGCTCCTTCCTGCAGGGCTGGACCGACGAGAACGGCAACGACGTCTCCGAGGGCCGGATGAACCTCGGCGTCGTGACGCTCAACCTGCCCCGGATCGCCCTGGAGGCCGCCGGCGACAAGGACAGGTTCTGGAGCATTCTCGCCGAACGGGTGAGCACGGCGCGCGACGCCCTGCTCTTCCGAATCGAGCGGTGCAAGGAGGCAACCCCGCAGAACGCCCCGATCCTCTACGTCTACGGTGCCTTCGGCCAGCATCTCCATGCCGGCCAGCCCGTCGACACCCTCTTCAAGAACAAGCGCGCCACCGTGTCCCTGGGGTACATCGGCCTGTACGAGGTGGCTGCAGCGTTCTACGGCGGCGACTGGGAATCGAACACCGAGGCGCGGGACTTCACCATCGACATCCTGCGCACCCTGCACGAGCGCACCACGGCGTGGAGCAACGAGTACGGCTACCAGTTCAGCGTGTACTCGACGCCGAGCGAGAGCCTGACCGACCGGTTCTGCCGCCTCGACACCGAGAAGTTCGGCTCCGTGCCGAACATCACCGACAAGGACTACTACACCAACAGCTTCCACTACGACGTGCGCAAGAACCCGACGCCGTTTGAGAAGCTGGACTTCGAGAAGGTCTACCCGACGTTCTCCTCGGGTGGATTCATCCACTACTGCGAGTACCCGATCCTGCAGCAGAACCCCAAGGCCCTCGAGGCCGTCTGGGATTACTCCTACGACCGCGTCGGTTACCTCGGCACCAACACTCCGATCGACCGGTGCTACGCCTGCGGCTTCTCGGGCGACTTCGACGCCACCGAGCGCGGGTTCGAATGCCCCGAATGCCACAACTCCGACCCGATGACCTGCGACGTCGTCAAGCGCACCTGCGGGTACCTCGGCAACCCGCAGGCCCGCCCCATGGTGCACGGCCGGCACACGGAGATCACCTCCCGGGTCAAGCACATGGCCGGGGCGACCGGCATCCGTGGGGCGGATGCCTCCGCATCCGTCGCCGAGGATGCGTAACCCCCAGCCCGGCGAGTGGCTCTCGGAGAAGCTGAGTCAGCGGCACGTCGGCGATTACAAGCCCTTCGTCTTCGTCGACGGCGAGGGGGTGCGGTGCAGCCTGTACCTGTCCGGGTGCCTGTTCGCCTGTGAGGGCTGCTTCAACGAGGCCACCTGGAGTTTTCGTTACGGGCAGCCGTACACCGAGGAGCTCGAGGACCAGATCCTGGCCGACCTCGGCCAGGAATATGTGCAGGGCCTCACGCTTCTGGGCGGGGAGCCGTTCCTCAACACCGGGGTGTGCCTGGCGCTGCTCGACCGGGTGCACCGGGAACTCGGCACGTCGAAGGACGTGTGGTGCTGGACCGGCTACACGTTCGAGGAGCTGCTGTTGGAGAGTGAGGACAAGCTCGCCCTGCTCGGCTCCATCGACATCCTGGTCGACGGCCGGTTCGAGCAGGCCAGGCGCGATCCGGGCCTGCAGTTCCGGGGCAGCAGCAACCAGCGGATCATCGACGTGAAGGCGTCGTTGCGCTCCGGACAGGTGACGCTGTGGGGCAGTCTGAAGGATGCGACCAGCCGCTATGAGCAGATCGAGAAGCGGGCCCTGATTTAGCCTTCAGAACAGCGGCCAGGGAACGGCGGGCATGTCGCCGCGCGGGGCCGGGAAGCAGCCGTCGGCGCGGAGCCGGTCGCAGCGTGCGGCCAGCGCGGCGATCTCGACCTCGGTGAGCAACCCGGCCAGCGCGGCGCCGAGCTCACCGGCCAGCTGCGCGCTGACCCGGTCGATCCCGTCGAGCTCCTCCGCTGTGAGCTCCTCCCCCAGCCAGCCCCAGAGCACGGTGCGCAGCTTGTGCTCGGCGTGGAAGGTGAGTCCGTGGTCGACGCCGTGCCGGTGGCCGTCCGGCATCGCGAGGATGTGGTCGCCCTTGCGATCGGCGTTGTTCACCACGATGTCGAACACGGCCATCCGGCGCAGCGCGGCCGAGTCCTCATGGATGAGGGTGACGGCACGATTGTGCTCGTCCCGCCCGTCGAAGACCCGGCACCAGCCCGGTGACGGCGCGGCCTCCCAGGGGACCAGGTCGACGGCCGCCTGATCGGGATCGGAGTCCTGCCAGAGCTGCACCATCCCCGGCCCCATCGGGCCGTCCCGCAGCCAGGTGAGCGGCACGACGTTCCAGCCGAAGGCCTGGGAGACCAGGTAGGCCGCCGCCTCCCGGCCGGCAAGGTCACCGTCGGGGAAATCCCAGAGCGGATTCTCGCCGGCGACCGGCTTGTAGACCACCGTGACGTCGCCGATGCTGCCCAGGAAGGTCGCGTTCGAGGCCGTGGTGATGCGGCCCGTCAGTTCGAGCTCGCCGTCGAGGTCGCTGCTGCGCTCCCCGTCGCCGAGGGGCGCATCGGCCATCATCAGAGGCTGCCGGGAAGGGTGCAGACGTGTCCCTCGACATCGATGGGCTCGCCGCAGAACGGGCAGAGCGGGCGGCCGGCACCCACCACCTCGCGGGTGCGCTTCGCGAAGGCCCGGGCGGTGCCGACAGGCATCCGCACCAGGAGCATCTCCTCCGGCTCCACCATGATCGCATCGAGCAGGTCCTCGTCCGGCACATCCTCGGCGCCCGGGTCGACTTCCACGAGCGGATAGGCCTCGATGACGACCTGCACGGTCGACGGGTCCCAGCCCAGGCTCATTCCGCCGGTGCGGAATTCCTCGGCTACCGGCTGATCCAGCGGGTCGTTGTCGACGAGCTCGATGGGAGTGCTGGTCGGGATGCTGAACGGGTTGCCCTCGTGGCTCATCAGCTGGTCGAGCATCTCGTCGATCTTCTCGGCGAGCAGGGCGGATTGCTGTTTCTCCAGGGCGATGCTCACGATCTGAGCTCCGGTGCGCACCTGCAGGTAGAACGTGCGTGAACCCGGCAGACCGATGGTGCCGACGACGATCCGATCCGGCCAGGCGAACTCATGGACGATTGTGGGCATGTCGGTATTTTAGGCGACGGTGGTGTGCGGCGCCTGACCGGCACCGCCGCCGAGGGGCGCGTCGGTCGGTGGGGCGGCGGCGCCGAGCCAGGAGAGGTCGCCGGCATCCGTGTTGATGGCGTGCACGCTCGGCCGGCTGGTGCCGTAGCGCACGATCGAGACGGATGCCGGGCCCACCTCCAGGCGCTGGAAGAGGTCGAGGTGCATGCCGAGCGCGTCGGCCAGAACGGACTTGATGATGTCACCGTGGCTGACCGCCACCCATACCGCTCCGGGGCCGTGCTCGGCCTCGAACACCGCGTCATGACGACGGATGGCGGCGACCGACCGGGCCTGCATGGTCGCCATCGACTCACCGCCCGGGAACGTGACGGCCGACGGCTGGGCCTGCACCGTCGACCAGAGCTGTTCCTTCGCGAGGTCGCCGAGGGCCTTGCCCTGCCAGTCGCCGTAGTCGCACTCGGTGATGCCCTCCTCCACCGGCGTCACGAGCGAGCCGGACTGGTGGTCGAGGATGAACCGTGAGGTCTGCCGGCAGCGCTCCAGGGGGCTTGTGACCACGCCGACCAGCGGCACCACGGCCAGACGCTTGCCCATCAGGGCCGCCTGGTCCTGGCCGATCTGGTCGAGGCGCACCCCGGGGGTGCGTCCGGCCAGCAGGCCGGTGGCGTTCGCGGTGGTGCGGCCGTGCCGCACGAGGATGACTGTGGCCATGGGTCCAGCCTAGACAGGCAGGTGGGCGCTGTCCGCCGTCGGAACAATTCGACCCGAGTGACACCATAATCGCTTGACGTGACACCACCGTGGTGTCACTATGGTGACATGGAACTCGGACAGTACGTGAGCGACCTGCAGCGACACCTGACGGATGCCGCGGCGAACGGCGCCGAGGACACTCGCGTCGCCGCCGAGCGCATCGCCGCCGGGCTGGATGCCGCCGCACGGCTCGTGCTCCTCGACGTGCTGTCGGCCGCGGCCGGCGAGATCACCCGTGACCTTGCCCCCGGATCGGTCGACCTGCGCCTGCGCGGGCGTGAGATCGAGTTCGTGGTGGCACTCCCGAACACCGAACCGGACAGCGAGGAGCGGCCCGCGGCATCCGTCGACCTGGACGACGCCAGCACCTCGCGCACGACGCTGCGCCTGCCGGACGCCCTCAAGGCGCGAGTGGACGAGGCGGCGGCGGCTGACGGCCTGTCCGTCAACACCTGGCTGGTGCGTGCGGTCGCCGCCGCACTCCAGCCCAAACAACGACGCTCTGCGCAGCGCACCCTGCGCACCGGCGACAACTTCGCGGGCTGGGCGCGCTAAACCGCTCGGCTCCATCAGACGCACCAGCCCCGCCCAGCCGCGGGGTCCGCCCACCGTACCTCCACACTTTCACGCACGAACGCAGAAAGGGACGCGCCAGCATGCCTACCTACAACACCCCTACCCCCATCGACCTGGCCATCAACCTGCAGGTCGGCGAAATCGTGGTCGTCGCCGGCGACCGCGCCGACACGGTTGTGACCGTGTCCCCCACCAACCCCGCCAAGGCTGTCGACCGCCGGGGCGCGGAGGAGACCCAGGTCGCCTTCGACGGCGAGCGGCTCACGATCACGGGTCCGCGACCGCGGATCAGCTTCATCGGCCCCACCGAATCGGTCGATATCCAGGTCGAGCTGCCGACCGGCTCTCGGCTCACTGCGGAGATCGCCGTCGGCGGCCTCCGCTCCATCGGACGCCTCGGCGCCACCCGGATCAAGAGCTCCACGGGCCCGGTGGAGGTCGGCGCCACCGGCGACCTGTGGCTGCGGGCCGGCCACGGCAACGCCACCCTGGGCACCGCGGAGGGCGGGGTCGAGATCACGGCAGATCACGGGCAGATCCGCATCGGAACGGTCACCGGCGACGCGCTCCTCAAGGCGTCGCACGGCTCGATCACGGTCGGCGACGCCGGCGGTGAGCTCGACGCGAAGCTCTCCTACGGCGACCTCGAGATCGTGAGGGCCTTTTCCTCCGTCTCGGCCGCCACCGCCTACGGCAGCATCCAGCTGCACGAGGTTTCCAGCGGTTCCATCCAGGTGGAGAGCGGCTTCGGCCAGGTCACCATCGGCGTGCGCCCCGGGGTGCCTGCCTGGCTCGACCTGTCCTCGAAAAACGGGCATGTGCGCAACGAACTCGACGGCGACACCGCTCCCGCCGAATCCGAGCAGACCGTCGCCGTGCGTGCACGCACCCAGTTCGGCAACATCAGCATCCAGCGCTCGCGATGACCGAGGGCGCCTGAGCGAAGGGAACGACCCATGACCAGTCCAGCGATCGACGTCCACGGGCTCCGCAAGTCCTACGGCGACAAGGTCGTGCTCGACAACGTCGACCTCACCGTGAGGGCGGGCACCATGACCGCTCTGCTCGGCCCGAACGGCGCCGGCAAGACGACCACCGTGCACATCCTTTCCACGCTCCTGAAACCGGATGCCGGCACCGCATTCGTGAACGGATGCGACGTCTGGCGCGACCACGACGGCGTGCGCGCCGCAATCGGCCTCACCGGCCAGTTCTCCGCGGTCGACAGCCTGCTCACGGGCGAAGAGAACCTCCTGCTGATGGCCCGGCTGCGCCACCTCGGGTCGCAGCGGTCGAAGACCCGCGTGGCCGAGTTGCTCGAGCAGTTCGACCTGGTCGAGGCCGCCCGCAAGCCGCTGGCCACCTACTCCGGCGGGATGCGCCGCCGCCTCGACCTCGCGATGACCCTGGTGCGGGCACCGCGCGTGCTCTTCCTCGACGAGCCCACGTCGGGTCTGGACCCGCGCAGCCGCCGCACCATGTGGGACATCGTGCGGGGCCTGGTCGCGGACGGCACGACGGTGCTGCTCACCACCCAGCACCTCGAGGAGGCCGATGAACTCGCGCACCGCATCGCGGTGCTCGACGGCGGCCGCATCGTCGCCGAGGGCACGCCGGACGAACTCAAACGCCTTGTGCCTGGCGGTCACCTCCGGCTCCGGTTCACGGATGCCGCGGCGCTCGACGCCGCCGCCCGCCTGCTCCCTGAGTCCGACCGGGACGACCCCGGGCTCACGCTCACCGTGCCGGCCGACGGCGGGGTGGGCGCGTTGCGCACCGTGCTGGCCCGCCTGGACGCGGCCCATCTCGAGGTCGACGACCTCAGCATCCACACCCCGGATCTCGATGACGTGTTCTTCGCGCTCACGGGCCGGGTCGAGACGAAAGGAACGGAGACATGACCACCATCACCACCCGGCGCCCGTCCCCGGGGGCACCGGATGCCCCGGGCGGCTCGCCTGCCCACCGGCGCTCGCACGTCATCGCCGATTCGATCACCATGCTGCACCGCAACCTGCTGCACATGGTGCGCTACCCGGGCCTGTCCATGTTCACCATCGGCGGGCCCGTGGTGATTCTGCTGCTGCTGGTGTTCGTCTTCGGCGGCACTCTCGGGGCCGGCCTGCCCGGTGTGGACCCGGCCGGCGGACGGGCGGCGTACCTTGCCTACGTGATGCCGGGCATCCTGCTGATCACCATCGCGGGCACAGCCGGCGGCACCGCCACGACGGTCGCGATGGATATGACCGAGGGCATCACGGCCAGGTTCCGCACGATGGCGATCTCGCGCACGGCGGTGCTCGCCGGGCACGTGCTCGGCAACACCATCCAGGCGATCATCGCCGTCACCCTCGTGCTCGCCGTGGGGCTGCTGATCGGCTTCCGCCCGACATCCGGACCGGTGGACTGGCTCGCCGCCGCCGGACTGATCGCGTTCATCTCCTATGCGATCAGCTGGCTCGCGGTCGGCATGGGGATGCAATCGAAGTCGGTCGAGACCGCCAGCAACCTGCCGCTCCTGCTGACCATCCTTCCTCTGCTCGGCAGTGGCTTCGTGCCCACCGCGTCGATGCCGGCCGGGTTGCAGTGGTTTGCGCAGTACCAGCCGTTCACCCCGTTCATCGAGACCCTGCGCGGGCTCCTGCTCGGCACTCCGCTCGGCTGGAACCCGGTGCTGGCCATCGGATGGTGCGTCGTGATCGCGGCCGCCGGCTTCGTCTGGTCGACGGCGCTCTACGAGCGCAAGTCCGTGCGCTGAGCCGGGCATCCGTCGACATCAAGTCGCGCTAACTGAGGAGATTTTCGCAACACGCCGCTCGCCCGGCCACCACGACCGGCGTTTCGCGAAAATCTCCTCTTTTGCGTGACGACGGATGCCGTCGCGCCGGCGCCGGCGCCCGCCCCGGCCCCGGCGCCGGGTACTCCTAGTCGTCCGGGTCGGTGATGAACCCCTCGTCGATCATCCAGGCGTAGGCCACATCGGCCGGGTCGGCACCGTCGACGTCCACCTGCCGGTTCATCCCGCGCAGAACCTCATCGGTGAGCCGGGGCGAGATCTCTGCGAAGATCTCCTCCAGACCGGGGGTGGCCTTGAGCGTCTCACTGTAGAAGACGGGAGCGACGTTGTAGGCCGGGAAGAACGCGCGGTCGTCGATCAGAACCGTGAGGTCGAGCGCGTCGAGGCGGCCGTCGGTGGTGAAGACCTCGCCGAAGTTGCACGCGCCGTCGTTGGTCGCGCTGTAGATCGCGCCGGTGTCGTAGATGCCGATGTTGCTGTCGGGCACGCCGGCGGCGGCGCCACGCTCCAGGTCGTAGTGGGCCAGCATGGGGTTCATGCCGTCCGGCCGGGAGTTGAATTCGGCCTCGACGCAGAAGGTTCGATCCTCGACCGGCAGCGCGGCGAGTTCGGACATGGTCGTGATGCCGCCGAGCTCCGGAATCGCCTCACTGCGCACCGCGAGGGCGAACGTGTTGTTCATCGGTGCCGGCGTGCCCCAGGTGACACCGTTCTTGATGTCGATGTCATACACGGCCTGCCACATCTCGGCCTGGTCGGCGATCGCCTCCTCCTGACCGAGGTAGGTCAGCCACGCCGTTCCCGTGTATTCCCAGAGCACATCGGCCTGTCCGGAGAGCAGCAGCTCGCGCGTCGGTTGACTGCCGGGCAGATTGCTGAGGTCGGTGACGTCGAATCCCGCCGCGGTTCCGGCCAGCACCGCGATCTTGCCGAGCAGCAGCTGCTCCGTGAAGCTCTTGGACGTGACCGTGAGGCCGACGCCCTCGGCCCCGTCGAGGGGGGTGATCGACCCTGGTCCCACCGCGGGAACGTACGAGGTCGCCGGCTTCAGGCCGCAGCCGGTCAGGGCGAGGGCGCAGACGGCGAGAACACCGGTGGCCACACCCCAGCGGCCCAGGGGCGTGCGACGGATGCGAGACGAGGAGCGAAACATCTAGAGTCCCTTCGGGCGGGCAACGTGTTCCACAACACGGCCGATCCAGTCGATGAGCAGGGCGAGGAGCGCAACGAGCAGGGCTCCGGTGACGAGCACGGGAGTGAGGCTGAGATTCACGCCCGTGGTGATCAGGATGCCCAGTCCCCCACCGTTGACGAATGTCGCCAGGGCGGCGGTTCCGACCAGTAGCACGAGAGCCGTGCGCACGCCCGAGAGCATGACCGGAACGGCAAGCGGGAGTTCCACGCGAAACAGCACGGCGGCGGAGCTCATGCCCATGCCCCGCCCGGCCTCGACGAGGCGGGCGTCGACCTGCTGCAGGCCGACCATGGTGTTGCGCAGAACAGGGAGCACCGCGTAGAGCACGAGGCTCAGTGTCGCGGCCCAGAAGCCGAAGCCGACCCAGAACGCGAGCAGCACGACGACGCCGATCGCGGGGGCGGCCTGGCCGACGTTGGCGAACGCGAGCACCGGAGCGGTCAGAAACCGCAGGGGTCTGCGGGTCAGGGCGATCCCGAGCGGAATCGCGATGACCAACACGATCACCGCGGCGAGCAGTGTGAGCTGGATGTGTTCCAGGGTGTAGATCCAGAGCGCGGACGGGGCGAGGGTGGTGAGCTCGATCGGCGAGAGGTTCGCCGTCAGCAGCCAGATCACCAGAGCGAGGAACGCGAGCAGGATGCCGGCCAGCTGGTAGACCAGTCCTCGCCAGGACAGCCAGACCAACCGGGCACGCGTGACCGGGATGGCGGGCGCTGCCGGGTCGCCCGGCGGTTCGACGGCGCTGTCGCCGCCGGCGATGCCGGCTTCCGCTTTCGTGCGGGTGTTCACTGAACGGTCCTCGTGTCGGTGGCGCTGCCCTCGGACTCGCCCGGGCCCGTGGCGCTCGGGGCCGTCTCGCTCGGAACCGCGTCACTGGTTTCAGCCTCGGCCGCAGACGTCTGCGCCTGGAACAGGCCGGTGTTCAGGCCGACCGGCGCCTGGTCTGACACGAGCACGGCCGCAGCCTGTGACCGCGTGATGGCGTCCATCACGGTCTTCACGTCGATGACGCCCTTGAACATGTCGCGGCGGCCGGTGACGAGTGCGGCCCCGGCGCTCGAGACGAGCATCGTGTCGAGCGCGTCATTGAGCGTGGACCGGTTGCCCACCACCGGGAGTTTCGGGTCGGGAACGTCGCTGATGACGTCGAGGCGCCCCAGCTTGCGGCGCGAAAGCCACTGGATGGGCCGGCCACGCCCATCGATGATGACCGCGTGACCGTGGCCCGCCTCGACGATGCGAGCGAGGACATCCGCTGCCCGTTCTCCGGGGTTGCCGGTGATGGCGTCGCTGAGGGCGACATCCGTCACCCGGGTCAGGGTGAGCTGTTTGAGGCCGGCGCCGGAGCCGATGAAATTCTCGACGAACTCGTTGGCCGGGTCGCCGAGGATGCGCTCCGGGGTGTCGTACTGCTCGAGCTGGGCACCCTCGTTGAAGATGGCGATCCAGTCGCCGAGTTTGACGGCCTCATCGAAGTCATGGGTGACGCAGACGATGGTCTTCTGCAGTTCTTCCTGGATGTTGAGCAGTTCGTCCTGCAGGCGCAGTCGGGTGATCGGGTCGACGGCGCCGAAGGGCTCGTCCATGAGCAGGATGGGTGGGTCGGCCGCGAGGGCGCGGGCCACACCGACGCGTTGCTGCTGGCCGCCGGAAAGCTCCTTGGGGTAGCGGTCGCGGTAGAGCGCCGGGTCGAGGGAGACGAGTTCGAGGAGTTCGTCGACGCGGGCCGCGATGCGGGCTTTGTCCCAGCCGAGCATCTTCGGCACGATGCCGATGTTGGTGGCGACGGTCATGTGCGGGAAGAGTCCCCCAGCCTGGATGACATAGCCGATGCCTCGGCGCAGGGTGTCGCTGTTCATATCCGTCACGTCGTCACCGTCGACGACGATTCGGCCCTCGGTCGGTTCGATGAGCCGGTTGATCATCTTGAGGGTCGTGGTCTTGCCGCAGCCCGAGGGACCGACGAACATGACGATCTTGCCGGCCGGGATCTCCATGGTGAGACCGTCGACGGCAGGGCGCGCCTGGCCGGGGAATCGCTTCGTGACATGGTCCAACAGGATGCTCGCACCGGTGATTCCGGTTGAGATGCTGATGGAACCGTCGGTGCTGGTTGAGTCAGCGGGGGTGGATGCGATGCGTTCAGACACGGATACCTCGAGGTGTGGTCAGGCGGCCGAGGCCGACGAGAAGGAGATCAAGAATGAGGGCGAGCACGACGACGCCGATGACGCCGGTCAGCACCGACTCGAGGGAATTGGCGCCACCGAGGCGCGAGAGGCCGGAGAAGATGAACCCACCCAGACCCGGGCCGAGGGAGTACGCGGCGACCGCTGCGATACCCATCACCATCTGTGCGGAGACCCGGATGCCGGTGAGGATGATCGGCCACGCCATCGGCAGTTCCACCTGAAGCAGCGTGCGAAACCGGCTCATGCCGATCCCGCGGGCGGATTCAACGATGGAGGGGGCGATGCCCGACAGGCCCACGACCGCGTTCCGCAGGATGGGCAGCGTGGCGAAGAACGCCACGACGATGACGGCCGGAACGACGCCGAAGCCGAGCGGCGCGATGAGGAGTCCGATGAAGGCGAACGACGGGATGGTCAGGCCGATGGCCGATACCGAGTTGGCGATCCCGGTCAGCGTGGAATTGCGGTAGACGAGGGCAGCCAGCACAACGGCGATGACCGTCGCCAGAAGAAGGCACTGTACGACGAGACTGAAATGTTGCCAGCTGCTGAACAGGATTTGCTCATACTGAGCACCTAGAAAATCCCACACATCAAAACCTCTTCGGGTCGATAACACACCGGGTCACCGCCACCGGCAGGGGCGCAATTGGAGGCGCAGATGTCGAACTTGATGGGGACGCAGGCTGAAAGCCTGGGTGAGGGTAGAAGCTTAGTGTCGCACGGCCACCCCCGAATGGCCGCCACGAGTTGTCAGGCCGACCGGCTCTCCGGAGAAAAACACGTGATCAAACCCGGTTTATAGTTGGGTTTCGGTTTCCGCCTCCTTGCGGTGATCGAGGTTCGTGTGCGCCAGATCGTCCAGTTCCCCATCGGAGGCGGCCTCCTCGACGGCAATGAGTCGGTTGTTCGCGGTGGGAAGTGCTCGCACCACCTCGTCGAGTTTGCGCTGCGTCGCGGCCTGCTGCCGGGCCTGGGTGTGCTGGAGCACGAACACCATGACGAGCGTGATCGAGGACGTCACCGTGTACAGGACGTTGTTCCACCACGTCGGAAATTCAACGAAGAAGCCGCCCACCAGCCAGAGCGCCGTCACGGCTCCCACACCGAGCCCCACCGTGGCCAGCGAGGTGGCGTCACCCACACGATGAAGCAGTCGGCTGCTCCACAGGTGTTCCCGCCGCTCCGTGGCGTGGTCTTCGTCGTCGGTCGCCCGTCGTGACCGCGAGGCCGACGGCCCCTCCGGATCCTGCTTCTTATGCTGACTAGTCATATAAATACAGTAACGAATGAGGTGTTCCGCCCGGACGGGACTACGGCAGGGGGCCGCGCCGCGCGAGCATCCCCGCGAAGAGGGCGTGCAACAGCGGGAGCGCAGACACGACCACGAGCACCGTTCCGATCGCGGCATCGTCGGTGCGCAGCAGGATGCCGCCGATGAGCAGGGCGGCGAAGAGGATGGCCGAGATGATCTGCCGCCCGGTTCGCTCGAGGACGACCAGGCGGCGTTCGAGCCGCGGTGTCTGCACCGAGACGGCGCCCTCTTCGAACCGTGTCGTGAGGTTGTCGAGCCGCTGGGGCAGCCGCGCGATCACGCCCGCCGCCGACAGGGCCTGCTTGGCGACCGCCTGCACCACGTTTCCGCCCTCGGTGCGGATCAGCTGGGCGGAATACGGCTCGACGGAATTCCAGATGTTGAAGGCCGGGTCCAGCGAACTGCACATGCCCGAGGTCAGCGACATGGCGCGCACAATGAGGAGAAAGTTCTCCGGCAGCTGAAACGGCAGCGAGCGCACCACATCACCGAACTCGAGGGCGAAGGCGCGGAACTCGCGCGGGTCGACATCCTGCAACTCAGCGAAGCCCATCCCGCCGAACCGGGCGAACAGTTTCGTCATCGCCCGCTCGAGTTCCGCGGTGTCAGCGGAGGGCAGGAGCACGCCCACGGCACGGATGCCGTCCACCATCCCCTTGCCGTCACGGGCCGCGGCGGCGATGAGCAGCTTCACGAGTCCCTGCCGCAGGGCGTCGGGCACGTCGCCCATCATGCCGAAGTCGATGAAGGTGAACTTCCAGGCCCGACCACCGGTCGCGCCGTCGCCGCCGAGCGGCGTGACGAAGATGTTGCCGGGGTGCGGGTCGGCATGGAAGTAGCCGTTCACGAAGAGCTGGTCGAACATGACGGATGCGAAAGCATCGGCCACCTCGGAGGGGTCGATTCCCGCAGCCCGCAGCCCGTCGACATCGTTGATCTTGATGGCGGTCACGTCTTGCAGGGTCAGCACGCGCCGGGTGGTTCGCTCCCACACCAGTTCGGGAACGCTGACCCTCTCATCGTCGGCGAAGTCCTGAGCGAACCGCTCGGCGCTGGCCGCCTCGTGCAGGTAGTCGATCTCCTCGAGGCTCGTGAAGGCGAACTCCTCGACCAGGGCGGGCATGTCGACGCGATCCGAGACCAGGCGCACGTGGCTGAGCCAGCGGGCGACCCGGCGCAGAGCGCTGAGGTCGACGTCGACGATGGCGCCGATCCCCGGCCGCTGAATCTTCACGACGACGTCGAGCAGGCCCGTGTCGGCCGCATCCGTTGCCGAGAGCCGCGCGCGGTGCACCTGACCCAGGGAGGCCGCCGCCAGCGGGTTCGGATCGATGAAGGAGAACGCACGCTCGAGGGTCACCCCCAGCTCTGCCTCGGCGAGGGCGCGGATCGCCGGGAAGGGCACCGGCGGAACCTCATCCTGCAGACCTTCGAGCTCCTTCGTGATCTCCGGCGGCAGCACGTCGAGGCGCGACGACATGAACTGGCCGACCTTGATCATGAGTCCGCCGAGGTCGACCGCGAGCACGTGGAAGCGCTTCGCGATGTGTTGCAGGCGCGCCGGCCTGGTTCGTGCCGCGAGCCGGGCGAGCCCGACCCGCGGCAGGAACACTTCGTACCACCAGGACTGCACCAGATAGCGAGCTGCGAACCGGAGGATCCTGCGGGAGCGGGCGCGCATGTTCCTGACGTCGGTCATCTGTTCTCCTTGATGCCGACGTGCTGCGGGCACTCGGTCAGTCCTGGGCGAGGATGGAATAGAGCTTACGACGCGCCTCATCCAGGATGGCGACAGCCTGCTTCACCTGCTCCGGGTTGCCGGAGCGCCCGACCTGGGCTGCGGCCTGGGCGAGGTCGATGCCGGCCTTGGGCAGCGCGGTCGCCCGGCCGCTGTCCCGCGTGCTCTGAGCCTCCCACGGGGCCGCCTGACCGGCGGCGGCATCCGCCACACCTCGGCCCTCGTCGGTGAGCGAGTAGGTCTTGCGACCGTTGGACTCCTCGGCGTTGATGAGCCCCTCGTCGGCGAGCAGCTGAAGCGTGGGATAGACCGAGCCGGGGCTCGGCTTCCAGGTGCCGTTGCTGCGTTCCTCGATCTCGTGGATGATCTGGTAGCCGTGCATGGGCATCTCGGCGAGCAGTGCCAGCACTGCCGCACGCACATCCCCTCGTGCCATCCGGGTGCCGACCTTGCGGTCGAACTGTCCGCGCAGCTGCTCCATCGCCTCCCACATGCCGCTGGGCCAACCGTCACCGGCGCCATTCCGGCGCGCCCCGAACCCGTCACCCATAAATGAACCGCTCATGATGTCCTCCTCAGTGCTCGAGCCACCACGACTCGGCGATACTTAACGATATATCGCTCGCAACCTGATGGCGAAACAAATTCCATCTTGATTCCGTCGTCTGGGAAGCGCCTGTACCGACTCGGCCACGCGGTAATGTGGACCCCGTTGTCGTCGCCTCGCACCAGGACGACACCCCTGACTCTGAGGAGAACCACATGTCTGTCGGCTTGCTCGCCGTTGTCGATGACATCTTGACCGCCGCTCTCAAAGCGAGCGCCAAGACCGCGGGCGTCGTGATCGACGACGCGGCCGTCACCCCTCAATACGTTCAGGGTCTGTCACCGGCGCGCGAGCTTCCCATCGTGTGGCGGATCGCACTCGGCAGCGTGTTCAACAAGTTCGTCATCATCATTCCGCTCGCACTGCTCCTCTCGGCCTTTGCGCCGGGGGTGCTGCCGTGGCTGCTGATCATCGGCGGCACCTATCTGTGCTTCGAGGGTGCGGAGAAGGTCACCGAGTGGTTCGGCGTTCATCACGACGCTGACGAGACCGAAGCTCGGGACGAGCGCAAACTCGTCTTCGGCGCCATTCGTACCGACCTCATCCTGAGCACGGAGATCATGCTGATCGCACTGGCGGGTCTCGATCCCGATTTCGGGATCTGGATGACGCTCGGCGCCCTGGTCGTGATCGGTCTCGGGATGACGGTGCTCGTCTACGGCACCGTGGCCCTGCTGGTCAAGATCGACGACATCGGGCTCGCGCTGATGAAGCACTCGGTACGACGCGTGCGACGCACCGGTGCGCGCATCGTGCGATCGATGCCGGCCGTGTTCCGCGTGATCAGCATCGTCGGCACGGTCGCCATGCTGTGGGTCGGCGGCCACCTGGTGATCGCCAACCTCAACGACACGATCTGGAGCAGCCCCTACGACGTCGTGCACGCAGTCACGCATGCGGTCGAATCCGCCGGACCCGTCATCGTCTGGGTCACCGACACAGCGATGTCGCTCGTGTTCGGTCTCATCCTCGGCCTGATCATCGTCGTCATCCTGGCCGCGGTGTCGCGCCTTCGCAAGCGCCAGCAGCCCGAACGCATAGCTGCCTGACCCCGTTGCCCGCTGCCGGGCGCGTCAACAGAACGAAACGAGGATGGTCCGATGCAGTTCTCCCTGTGGGTGGCCCTGGTCGGCGCGGGCGCCCTGATCAGTTTCACGCCCGGGGCGGGGGCGATCAACACCATGAGCAACGCTCTGAACGCGGGCTTCCGCCGCTCCATCTGGGGCATCCTCGGCCAGCAGGCCGCGCTGCTGGTCCACATCGTGATCGTGGCGCTCGGCGTCGGCCTGCTCGTGGCCGGTTCGCCGATCGCGTTCAACGTGATTCGCTACGCGGGTGCCGCCTACCTGGTCTACCTGGGCATCCGTCAGTTCCTCGCCAAACCGCAACTCGATGCCGAGAGCGTCAGCGCGCTGAGCAATGAGCCCCGCTGGTCGATGTTCCGGCGCGGGCTGTGGGTGAACATCCTGAACCCCAAGGCGATTGTGTTCTTCCTGGCCTTTCTCCCCCAGTTCATCCGGGTCGACCGACCGCTACCGTTCCAGTACCTGATCGTCGCCGCCACCGTCGTCGTGATCGACATTCTGGTGATGTGGTTCTTCTTCGCAGGGACGGCGCGCTCATTCCAGCGGTTCACCCGCGACGCTCGGGGTCAGCAGATGCTGAACCGCGTCTTCGGCGTGCTTTTCGTGGCCGTCGGCGTGCTGCTCGCCGTCATCCACTGAGGGCTCCAAACTACTGGTTGGCTCTGGTTTTCGACGCTGGGTGAGCGCACGGAAAATGCACATCCGGGGCAGCTAGGATGTTCGAAAATACCCAGTAAGCCCTCCGGATGTGATCGAACGCAAGGAGCACAGATGACGTTTGCGCTGGACGCTGACCTGGTGATTCTGGGCGGTGGACTGGCCGGGCTCACGCTGGCCGCCCGTCTGGCACGAGAACGTTCCGGTCTGCGCGTCGTGGTGCTGGAACCGCGCACGGTCTACCAGGACGACCGCAGTTGGTGCTTCTGGCGACCGGAGCAGAACGACCTGTCGCATCTGGTCTCGCAGAGCTGGAAAACCTGGACTTTTTCGGATCCGGCGGGCCGCACCTTTCGGCACCAGGTGCCCGGCCTGACCTACCAGTACATTCGGGCCCGTGATTTCTACGCGAGCATGCAGGCCGACATCGCCCTGTCATCGCGCGTCGATCTGCGCCTCGGAGTGAGTGCCGAGACGGTCACCGCAGTCGCCGGCGGTGTGCGGGTCGAGACGAGCGCGGGCAGTCTGCTGGCGCGCCAGGTGGTCGACACCCGGCCACGGGCCACCGAGTCGATGCTGTACCAGAGCTTCGTGGGCTTCGAACTGGAGAGGGAGCATCCGTTCCCGTTCGATCCGAGAGAGGTCACGCTGATGGGATCGCTCACCGCGGATGCCGAGGGCCTGCGGTTCGTCTACACCCTGCCGCTCGGCCCGAACCGCGCGATCGTGGAATGGACCCGCTTCGGCATGGCTCCGATCAAGCGGGAGCGCCTGGTCGGCGAGCTCGACGAGGTGCTCACCGGGCTCGGCCTGGCCGACGCCCGCCGGGTGCGCACCGAGGGCGGTGTGCTGGCCATGGGGCTGGGCAAGCAGACCGCGGAGTCGATACCCGGGGTTGTGTACGCCGGCAATGCCGGCGGGGCGCTGCGGGCCGCCTCCGGCTACGGGTTTCTGCGCATTCAGCGCTGGGCCCGGCTCTGTACGGAGAGCCTGCTTGCCGGCCAGGGGGCAGTGGGGCACCCGGAAGAGCCCCGGGTGCGGCGCACCTTCGATCGCATCTTCCTGCAGGCCGTTCGGGCGCATCCGGAACGCACCGCGGAGTATTTTCTCGCCCTGGCCCGCGGCGTCGCACCGGCCGCGCTGGTGCGTTTTCTCAGTGACGGCGCTCGGCCCGCGGACTATGCGCGCATCATCTCGAGCCTGCCGTGGACCCCCTTTCTTGCCCAGGTAGCCGCGCCCGCGACGTTCAGCCCGGCACAGACTCTGCCGGCCGCCAAGCCGACGCCGACAACAGAAACCAGCGTGCAGCGATGACCGATCAGACCGCTCCTCCCCGCGAAGCAGAAGCCCGGGTAACGCCACGGTGGCGGCGCGTGCCCGTTGAAACGCTGGTGTTCTCCAGCCTGGCCCTGATCACTCTTTTCGTCGTCGCGCTGGGCCTTCCCATGCCATCGCCCACAGTTCAGATCATTCTGCTGGGCATCCTCGGCGGCGTGCTGGGCCTGCCCCACGGGGCCCTCGATCCGCTGATCGCGCGCCGGGCCGGACTGTGGCGCACTCCGCTGGGCTTCGCCGGGTTCAACGCGATCTACATTCTCGTCGTGGTCGCCGTGGTGCTGCTCTGGCTGGTCGCGCCGGTGCTGAGCCTGGTCGCGTTCCTCCTGGTGTCGGCTCTGCACTTCGGATCCGACTGGAATGCCGATCGGCCGGTCTGGTTGCGTTTTCTCGCCGGTTTCGGTCTGCTCACGCTGCCGGCGCTGTCGCATCCCGACCAGGTGAGCGCCATCTACGTGGTGCTGTCCGGCGAGGGAGGCGCATCGGTCGCCGCCGTGCAGGAATGGCTCGGGCCGCTCGCCGTGGCCGGTCTGCTGGTCGCGGCCGTGGTCGCGCTGCGGCGCCGACCGAGCCAGAGCATCGAAATCGTTCTCGCCACCGCCCTCGGCCTGGCCACCGAACCGCTTATCTTCTTCCTGCTCTACTTCTGCGCACTGCACAGTTTCCGGCACCTGCTGGGAGGCTTCCAGGAGGAGCGGGGCGGCGGAAGAAAGACAGCCGTCCTGGTCACGGTCTACACCGTGGTGCCCCTCCTGACAGCGGGGGCCATCCTCGCGGTCTTCGGGTCCGGCGCCGTTGTGAGCGACCAGATCTTGCAGTTGGTGTTCATTGGTCTGGCCGGACTCACCGTGCCGCACATGATGGTGGTGACCTACGACATCCGACAGCGACGATCGGCAGGCTCGGCGTCTCGTTCAGTTGCCTGAGGGGCCCTCTGAGGATGCGTCCGCCTCGACCCGGGCCGCGAACTCCTCCATGCCGCTGGCGATGTTCTCCTGGCGAGTCTCGTCGTCTTCCGGGTCGCGAGGCGCGTCATACGGCCAGGCCATGTACACATTGGGGTCGATGATCAGGTAGGCGGACAGCGACCCGTGCGGGATCGCTTCGTAGTCGCGGACCTGCTCGTCGGACTGGTCCATGCCCATCCACGCGATGCCCGTGTTCTCGGGCAGAACAACCCAGCCCTGGCCGCGGAACACCTCGGCGAGGTCCGGTGCGATGCTGGCGTGCACCTGAGCGAAACCGCGGGTGGTGAGGGCCGGCGCGAGAGTGTTGAGGAGCGCCCGGCACACCTCCGCGGATCCATCGGTGATCAGCAGTTCGATGACGGCGGTGCCGTGGTCGCTGACGATGGCGTCGTCGATGTCGTCGTCGGTGGAGTCTTCGTTGAGCTGATTCTCGTCGACGTAGCTGTCGGGCTCGGTGACGACGGCGCCGAGGAGCCGGCCGTCTTCGGATTCGGCGACCAGGGCGAGAGCCATGGACTCCATCTGGAGTTCGATGGTGTCGTCGAAGTAGGTCTCCGGCGCGTCGTCGATCTCGGCCTGCGGGTTCTCGGCGAACAACGTGACAAACGCTGCCCGATGCCCTTTGCCCAGACGTCGGACTCGGATGCTCGGTTGCTCGCTCATGCTTGAGCCTCTCGACGATGTTGTACGTGCTCTCACGCCCCGATACCGGAACACTCGAATTTATCATGCGTTGCCCCCGGCGCAGCCCTGTCCAATCCGGGGAACGTGGCTAATCTGGCGAAACGTTCGTCGTGCAACTGGAGCGGGGCGAGAAAAGCAGAATCGAGACGAATCATGGGAAAACTCGACGGCAGAATCGCGCTCGTGACCGGCGGTTCCTCGGGCATGGGAGCGGCGGATGCGAAGCTGCTGGCAGCAGAGGGAGCTCGAGTCATCGTCGCCGACCTGGCGGATGACGCGGGCCAGGCGCTGGCGGACTCGATCGGCGGACTCTACCGGCACCTCGACGTGTCCGACGAGACGCAGTGGAAGGCCGTGGTGGCCGACGTCGACACCACCGTCGGTCACATCGACATCCTCATCAACAACGCCGGAATCGTCGCGTTCACCCCGGTGGCCACCACCGAGCTGGAGGAGTGGAACCGCGTCATCGGCATCAACCTGACCGGCGTCTTTCTCGGTATCCGCTCCGTCGCTGAGTCGATGAAAGCCGCCGGCGGAGGCGTCATCGTCAACGTGTCGTCCACCGCGGGAATCATGGGCTACTCCAACCTGAGCGCCTACGTTGCCAGCAAGTGGGGCGTACGCGGACTCACCAAAGCCGCGGCCCTTGATCTCGGCAAGGACAACATCCGTGTGGTCTCGGTTCACCCGGGCGGCATCCGCACCCCGATGACCGCCGGTATGGAAGGTTCGGCGATGTACGCCGGGCAGCCGATCCCCCGGATCGGTGAGCCGGAGGAAGTGGCCAAGCTGATTCTGTACCTGGTCGCGGATGCGACCTACTCCACGGGCACCGAGTTCATCGCCGACGGCGGTGCGACGGTGGGGCAAGTTCTGAACGTGTAGGACAACGATGCACCAGGTCCCACCTGTCTAGCCGGCCGCACGTCGGACCAGTGCCCGCAACTTTCTCTCGGCGCCGGCAGTCATTGCGAGCGGTTGTCCGGCTGGTGAGCACACCATATAGTCCGCTCAGAACCCATGAATGAGCATCCTCATAGGAGGAACTGTGGCCGGGTCTTTCAGGATCATCAGCATCGACGGGCGGGTCAGCGCCGAGGCCAGCCCAGGTCTCGTCCTGGAGCAGGTCGACCAGCCCGACCCGGCTCTGAGCCACGCCCTTGACCAGTCACCGGCTACTTCACTTCTGGCCGCTCTGACCGTGTCATCCAGCGACGAATCCGGAACAGCGCACATCACGGTGCGCTCACACGCCGGACGGGTTTCGGCGGTGCTGGAGCGGAGTGCGTCCGGCGACGTTCGCTCCGTCGAACCGAACGAGTCGACCCCCGGCATCCAGAGCTTCGCGGTGACGTTATCGTCTCACCAACACGTCGACGTGTTCGTGCTGGAGTGCGACACCGACCGAGAACTGGCACTGGTCGTGCGAGCTGTCGGCCTGGCCGAGGTCGACTTCGACCTGACGGATGTTCGCCTGGTGCAGGGCGCCGTCGCCGCTGAAGCCGCAGCTGAACAGGCAGTCGTCGCTGATCAGGTGGGCTTTGCGCCGGCGGCTGTCGGGGCGGCACCGCACGCTGAACCGCTGGACGGCGGCCGGTTCGAGTTCGCCCAGGTCGGCGCGAGTATGCCGCCGCTCGTTCAACTGAACACGCCCGTCACCGTGACGGTGCGGCTGTCGCGGGGCGAGGTGACCATCGATTCCAGCCAGACCCACGATGAGCATGTGATCGTCGTGGACCCTGCCCAGACCGTGAACATCGCACTGTTCTGCCGTAATTTCTCGGTGTCTGAGAACGCACCCGACAACCGCGACCTGTACCTGCCGCCGCCGTTGGAAGAATCGGTGGTCACTTTCACCGTGGTCGGCCTCGAGATCGGTGAGGGCGAAGTGCAGGTTGTCGTGCGCCAGGGGGAACCGATGCCCCTCGCGACGCTCTGGCTGAACGCGACCGTGCAACGAGGCCCGGTGTCCCCCACCACCGAAGGACCGGATGCGGCGCTGATTACAAGCTTCCTCTCACCGAGGGTCCGTCAATTCCTCGCCCCGAAGACACTCACGATCGACGAGAACCGGGTCGGCGCTCACTCGCGCCTCAGCTTCGAACTCGTTCTCCCGGGCACTCGAAAAAGATTCGAGCGGGTCATCGAAGACAAACCGGCCCTTGTCGGCGCGGTTTACGGCGCGATCGACGCTGCCTGGGAGGACTTCAAGGCGCTGCCGACCGCGCGCGAACGGAGCCTCGCCTTTCGTGCCCGGTTGCAGCAACTCGGAGTGAAGCTGGCTGAAGACGTTCTCCCGGCAGACCTGCGATCGTTCTTCGCAGCCCACCCGGAACAGATCGATGAACTCACGATCCTGACCAGCGGGGAGACCGATATCCCGTGGGAGCTGGTCTACATCGCCGATCCCGACATCGACGACGACGCCAAGGACGAATCCGGCTTCCTCGGCCGCGCCGGCCTGGTGCGATGGATCTACAACACGCCGCATCCGGAGACGCTCAGAATTTCAGCCGGCCGCGCTCGGTATCTGTGTCCTCGCTACGCCGATACGGAGTTGGCGCTGATCGACGCCGAACACGAACTCGACTACCTCATCTCCGACTTCGCTGCCACAGAATTGGCGCCAGGGGACGCCGACAGCATCCGTACCCTGCTCACGAACGGAGACATCGACCTGCTGCACTTCGGAGGACACGGCCTCACCGACGACGCAGCAGACCCGCCGCTGCAACAGCTGCTCCTGGCGAACTTCGTGCGATCGGCCACCGACTCCCCTGATGCCTATTCGCTGGAGGACCTGCGACGTGACCTACCCAACCGCCCACCGCTCGCCTTTCACGACCCTGGTCCCCTGGTCGTGCTCAACTCCTGCCGGCTCGGGCGCCCTCCCTCGAAGCACTCCGAGCAAGGAGGCTTTGCCGAAGCTTTTCTGCGCGGAGGGGCCGCGGCGTTCGTCGGCTGCCTGTGGTCGGTCGGCGACGAGCCGGCACGGGACTTCGTGCGCGCCTTCTATGCCGGACTCCGTGCGAATAAGACCATCGCCGAAGCGACCATCGACGCCCGCCGTGAGGCGCGCAAGTCCGGCGACACCTCCTGGCTCGCCTACACCGTCTACGCCCACCCGGACGCTCGCGTCGAAGTGGTGGGAGTCGAGTCGCCCGTCGCCTCTTCGGCCACGGACTCCATCACGCCCGGCACTCTCGATGCTCACCGACTCCCACCGAAAGGCAGCGCAATGTCCACCTCTGACGCAACCCGCTCCATCCCCCGAGACTCCGGGCTCTCTGCAGCCCAACTGCTGGCCCTGCAGCCGCACGTCGTCAATCTGACGGACGGCGAATTGGCGAAGGGGCCCAGCGTCCCGCCGACGAGTGACGCCGACTTCAGAACCACCCAGGCCGACCTGTCGGAAGTCTTCCGCACCCATCTGCCGGCCTTCATCGCTGACCAGGCACGACCGGGGCCCGTTCCGCTGGTGATCTATGCGCACGGTGGCCTGGTCAACAAGGGTTCCGGTTTGAAGATCGCCGAGAAGCAGGTCGAGTGGTGGAGGGACAACGGCGCGTACCCGATTCATCTGGTGTGGGAAAGCGGTCTCGCAGGCTCGCTCTGGGACGCGGTCAAGGGCTCTCTTCCGGGCCGGCAGCGCAACCTCGGTGATTTCTTTGACGGCATCATCGAGGCTGCGGCGCGATCGGCCCGAGGCGATGTGGTCTGGAGTGCGATGAAACGCGATGCCGAGCACGCGTCAGGCCCGACCGGCGGCGGTACGGCTCTTGCCACCCTGCTCAGTGCCTACATGCGTGCGCATCCGGGCCAGATCAGTGTGCACCTGATCGGCCACAGTGCCGGATCGATCGTGCACTCCTACCTGATTCCGGCCTTGCTCACCGCCGGTGTGCCGCGTATCGACAGCCTCAGCCTGTTGGCACCGGCCGTCCGCATCGACACCTTCAAGACGCAGATCGTGCCCCGGCTCGGCAGGATCGACGCGCTCACGATGTTCACCATGGAAGATGAGATCGAGCAGAAGGACACGTGCCTGGGCATCTACAAGAAGTCGCTGCTGTACCTGATCCGCGGCGCTCTTGAATCCGAACCCGGAGCGAAGATTCTCGGACTCGAGGTCAGTCTGACCGCCGACCCGGAAATGTCGGAACTCTTCCAGCGCCCCGGGACCGGCTCACGCGTCGAGGTGGTCTGGTCGAAGTCAGACTCCGGTCCTCGTTCGAGTTCGCAGTCCCGCGCACACGGGGATTTCGACAACGACGCGCCCACCATGAACAGCGTCGCCCGCCGCGTGCTCGATCGCGACAGCATCCTCCCGTTCTCGGCGACCCGTGCGATTGATCCCCTCTGGCCGAGTGAAGAGGAGGTGTTCGACTATGTCGAACAGGACACGAGTGACACAGCCGAAGCGGCGACTGTCTCGCCGCGGCGGCGCGCCCTGTGCATCGGAATCGACAGCTATCCCACGGATGCGCTGCTCGGCTGTGTCTCGGATGCGCTCGCCTGGCAGGCGGCGTTCTCTGCAGCCGGGTTCGTGACCGAAACGCTGCTGAACGAACAGGCCACTCAACAGCGCATGCTGGACGCAATCCGCGAACTGGTCGTTTCCAGCAGGTCCGGTGATGTCATTGCCCTGCAGTACTCGGGCCACGGCACCACCGTCGAAGACCTCAACCAGGATGAGCTGTTGGAGGATGCCGGCGAACACGGGAACAGTGACGGTGGAGATCCCGAGCACAAGCTCGTCGATGAGGCGCTCTGCCCGGTGGATTTCCGCGAGGGGAACCTGATCATTGACGATGACCTCGGCGAGATCTGGGACCTGCTCCCGGCAGGTGTCAACCTCACCATCTTCTTCGACTCCTGCCATTCGGGAGGCGGGCAGCGCGATATCAACACACACACCCTGTCCGCCCCCGGATCCCGCAAGCGTCTGGTGAGCCTGGGCCGCGATCAGATCACGGCCTACAAGGCCAAGCGGGGCTCCCTCGCGCGCTCGACGGCCCGCGACAACGAGCGCGGCGTGTTCTTCGGCGCCTGCCTGGCCACGCAGGTCGCCTACGAGACCGGCTCGCAGGGTGACTTCACGGCCCGGGCACTACCGCTCTTCCGCGAGGCGATCGGCTCGTCGACCAACCGAGCCTTTCACGAGGCAGTGCTCGCCGCTTTCGGCAACGATCCACGACAGACACCCGTCGTGAAGCCCCCGGCACTGCTCGAGAGAACGCTTCTCGCCTCGCTCGCCGATGTCCCTCCCACCCCGCCGGCGACCCTCGCGGTGATCACGGCGACCCCGGACTCCCGTCCCGTCTCACCGGTGCCGACCCCCGCGATCCCCGTTGCGGAGGCCGACGAGAAACGTGACCAGGCGGCGGTTGTCGCCGCGTTCCTTCGGGCCACGGCCGATCTCATCGCACCGCGGTAGCGTGCGGAGGTCGCCGGTACTGACGTCATGGGTCAGCTGGTCCTGGTGAGCGCAGCGCGGCCGGCGATCACCGTCTCAGCGCTGCGGTCAGCCGGTCGAGGACCGCTCGCGTGACGGGAGTCAGATTCGGGCCGTAACCCGAGCGGTAGTCGTACACTTCGAAGTCCACCGAGCGAATGCCCAAGCCCCGGGCTGTCTTCTGCACCCCGCGGATCAGCTCGAACGGGCCGCAGGCGGCGACGTGCAGACGACGTGGCGGTGTGCCGGCGGCGAGGTCGCCGGCGATGAGGGCGTGCACGGTGGCCCTGGTCAGGCGGCCGTGCGTGCGTGAATCGTGTTCGATCAGGTCGATCAGACCCCGGTCACGCCAGGCCCGCACCGTGTCGAGGCCGATGGCCGTGGCCGCACCGCGAAAGCTGTAGATCAGGCGTGGGGGCGTCGCGAGGGTCGCCAACACGTCACCCACACTGAGAAACGGGGTGATACCCGAACCGGCCGCCACCCAGGTGTGGGCGCGATCGCGCCCGGCGACGACCTCCAGATTGCCGTGCGGACCGGACACGGTGACCAGATCGCCCACGGAGAGGCTCGAGCCGAGCGTGGCGGTCCAGTCTCCGGTGACGCGCGCGAAGAAGCTGAGGTCGGCATCCGTCGGCGTAGACGCGATGGAAAACGGATGCGGCTCGGCCCACGGCGACACCGAGGAACGCACGAACGCGAACTGGCCGGCCCGCGCGCGCAGGCGCCGGCGGCCGACCGGGGTCAGGTGGAGCCCTGTGAAGGTATCCGATGTCGTCTCCAACCGGCTCACCCGGTAGCGGAAATCCGCCAGAGCAAGGTCGACCCAGAGCAGCCGGTAGAGGTAGGAGAGCACTCCCGCGGCCATGATGATGCCGAACCACAGGCCCCAGCCGGAGACCCAGGGGAATGTTGTTTCCGCGGTGATGAAGTGAAAGCACGAGAACGCGTAGGGAATGATCATGAACTTGTGGGTCAGTTTCCACAGCCCGTACGGCAGTGCCCGCAAAATCGACAGCATGATCAGGGCGATCACCAGGATCTCGGCGACCTCGGCCAGGTCCTTGCCGATGTCTTCGAGGTTTTCGCCGAACGGGAGCAGTGCAACGCGGGCGTCGTTGTCAGCGTCGGCGTGAAACAGGAGCGCCACCACGGCGACGATCGCGAACCAGCGGTGCCAGATGTAGCTGCGGTCGAAGCCGCCGAAGAGAGCGTGCACCACGTTCAGGCGTGACGCGAGAATGAAGGTCCACGACATGCAGACGATGGCGAGCGTCCCCAGATACAGACCCCAGCTGTCCGTACCGCGGCCGACCGGAAAAGCGAGATAGCCCACCAGCGCGCTGAGCACGGCCAGCACGGGCATGATCAGGTGCAGGCCCGGGGAGAACACGCGGCGTGCCGCGAACCGCTCACCGGCCAGAGAAAAATCACGCCAGGAGATCGGGATGCTCCGCAACAGGTCTGCCCACGGGGTCCGGCGTGCACGGGTTCGTTCATCACTAGGCATAGCGGCTCCATCGCGGGGCGACTGTTCGCCGGGATTTCAGCCTAGTTATGTTCCGTGCGGGGCGACGACCACCTTGCCGAGCGCACGCCCTTCCCCCACCCAGGAGAGGGCCTGCGGCACTTCGTCGAGAGTGAAGGTGCGGTCGACTCGGATGCGGAGGTCGCCGGCGACACACAGCTCGGCTACGGGCATGAAGTGATCCGGTCCCTGTCTGACGGCGAGAACGCCCATCCGGCGCCCGGTGAGAAGGCCGAGCGCAGCGCCGATCGTGCCGACCCCCAGCAGCGTCGGCACGGCTCCGCCGACGCAGGAATAGCGGCCGCCCGGAGCCAGCGCCCGCCGGTACGCAAAGAGGGAGCGGCGGGCGACGAGGTCGAGCACGACGTCGAACGGTTCGAGCCTCGTGAAGTCCGTTCGGCGATAGTCGACCACCTCATCGGCGCCGAGCTGGCGAAGGTAGTCGAGCTTGCCGGCGTTGTCGACACCGGTCACATGCGCTCCGGCGAGAGCGGCGAGCTGGATCGCAAACGTGCCCGATCCGCCACCGGCGCCATTCACCAGGACGCGCTGCCCCGAATGGATCCGAGCTGTGCCCGTGAGCGCAATCGCACCTGCCTGCGGCAGCGTCGAGGCCTCGGCGAACGTCAACCCCTCCGGCTTGTGCGCCAGCATCGCGTCAGGCACCACGGCGTACTCAGCGAAACCGCCCATCAGGGCGAGATTGTCGCCGTACACCTCATCCCCGACACGGAACCGGGTCACACCGTCGCCGACCGCGGCGACACGTCCGGCAATATCGGAACCGAGAACCCGTCGCCGGGGGGCGCGGAGTCCCCCGATCCGGGCGTACAACGGTGACCCCGTCAACCCCTCCCAGTCCGAGAGGTTGACGGATGTCGCGACAACCTCCACGAGCACCTGCTTCGCGCCCGGCGCCGGCACCGGTGTGTCCTCGATCCGCAGCACGTCGGGCGGGCCGTACCGGTCGTAGACGACGGCTCTCACGCCGATCTCATTCTGAACGTCACGCGTGAGGAGTCGGCCATGCCCGCCAGTGTAGGCCCGAGCGTGCGAGGACCCGCAACGACCCCCAAGATCACCCGCGACAGGCTCACTGCGTCTCCCTAGAATGATGTCGAGACTCTCAACGCACCCGGGGAGGACGATCATATGGGCAGCACGGACAACGCACCCGCCGCATCCCAGTCGCACACCGAACCGCCGCCCGGTGGTTCGCGCACGTTCGCGCAGGTGCTCGTGAACACGGCGGTCGCGAACGTCACGACGAGTTTCCTCTGGTTCGCCCTCACCTTCTGGGTCTACCTGGAGACACGCTCGGTGCTCGCCACCGGTGTCATCGGCGGAGCGTACATGCTTCTCGTCGCGGTGTTCTCGATGGCGTTCGGCACGATCGTGGACCGGCATCGCAAGCACCTCGTGATGGTCTTCGCGGGCCTGGTCACCCTGATCGCCTTCGGCATCGGCGGCGGGTTGTACTTACTGTTCCCGGAGTCCACGCTGCTTGACATCGGTGGGCCGATGTTCTGGCTGTTCAGCGGGATCATCCTCTTCGGCGCCGTCATCGAGAACATGCGCAACATCGCCCTGTCGACGGTCGTGACGCTGTTGATCCCGACCGAGCGACACGCGAACGCGAATGGGCTGGTGGGCACCGTGCAGGGGCTTGCCTTCATGGTGACGAGTGTCTTCAGCGGCCTCGCGATCGGGTTTCTGGGCATGGGGTGGACGCTCCTCATCGCGATCGTGCTGTCGGCGGCGGCCCTCCTGCACCTGCTGTTCCTGCGCATCCCCGAGGACCAACCCCAGCAGGATGGCGAGCGGCGTCCGCTGATCGACCTGCGCGGCAGCATCACGGCGGTGCGGGCGGCAACCGGGCTCTTCGCGCTCATCATCTTCTCGACGTTCAACAACTTCATCGGCGGCGTCTACATGGCGCTCATGGACCCCTACGGCCTCGAGCTCTTTCCCGTCGAGATCTGGGGAATCGTGCTCGGTGTCACGTCGACCGGCTTCATCATCGGTGGTCTGCTGATCGCGAAGTTCGGACTCGGGCGCAACCCGATCCGCACGATGCTGTTGCTCGTCATCCTGATGGGCGTGCTCGGGGCGCTGTTCACGATCCGTGAGTGGTGGTGGCTGTACGCTGCGGGCATCTGGCTCTACATGACGCTTATCCCTGCCGTCGAGGCGTCAGAGCAGACCGTCATCCAGAAGGTGGTGCCGTTCCGCGAGCAGGGCCGTGTGTTCGGGTTCGCTGCAGCATTCGAGTCTGCGGCGGCCCCGATCACCGCGTTTCTGATCGCGCCGATCGCCGAGTTCATCATCATCCCGTTCATGAACTCGGCTGCCGGACGAGACAGCCTCGGCTGGCTTCTGGGCGACGGAGAGGCGCGGGGCATCGCTCTCGTTTTCCTCATCGCGGGCATCCTGATGGTGCTTGCGGCCATCGGTGCGTTCTTCACCACGTCCTACCGCCGCATCTCAGCGCAGTACCTCGGCCAGAACGAGTCCGTGCCTGCTGACGACTCTCCGGACCCGACGGCGGAGGCGCAGCTGCGGCACTGACGGTGGGCGTCCGCTCCACCCGGCAGAATTGACCCATGACTCCGCTCCCCCGCAGCACCCCCGAAGCCGAGGGCATCTCCTCCGCCGCCATTGCCGATTTCGTCGCCGCGGCGGAGGAACAACTCGAGAGCCTGCACAGCCTGATGGTCGTGCGTCACGGCCGCGTGGTGGCGGAGGGCTGGTGGAGCCCGTATGCGGCGCAGCATCCGCACTCCCTGTTCTCGGTGAGCAAAAGCTTCACCTCGACCGCCGTCGGGCTCGCCATCGGCGAGGGCCGGCTCACGCTCGACAGCCTCATCGTCGACCTGCTCCCCGATGACCTGCCCGCGCAGATCGACCCGCACCTGGCCGCGCTGACCGTGCGCCACCTGCTCACCATGACCACCGGGCATGCGACCGACACGGTGTCGCTGGCCGACGACGCGCCCGGTGACAACTGGGCGCGGGCCATACTGGCCCAGCCTCTCGAGTTCGCGCCGGGCACCCGCTTCGTCTACAACAGCGGGGCCAGCTATCTGCTCTCCGCGGTGCTGCAGCGGCTCACCGGGGAGCGGCTGTTCGACTACCTCACCCCTCGACTGTTCGCCCCGCTCGGCATCGTCGGCGCCACGTGGGAGACCTGCCCGCGCGGAATCGACGCCGGCGGCTGGGGACTGTCCCTTACGACCGAGCAGCTCGCCACCTTCGGCCAGCTGCTGCTGCGGCGCGGCCGGTGGAACGGCACGCAGCTCGTTCCGGCGGCGTGGATCGATGAGGCCACCGCGGTGCAGGTGGACACGTCGGGCAGCGAACACGATCTCGACGGCTGTCAGGGCTACGGCTACCAGTATTGGCGTAACCGGCCCACTGGCTACCGCGCCGACGGCGCCTTCGGCCAGTTCTGCCTGGTGCTGCCGGAAACGGATGCCGTGATCGTGTTGACTGCGGCGCTCCCGACCGCGCAGCGCGCCCTCGACCTCGTCTGGGAGCACCTGCTGCCCGCGTTCACCGACCGGCCGCTCCCCGAGCTGGCCGAGATGACCGAGCTGGAGAGCGGTCTCGCCGGAACGCTGGCGTCCCTCACCCTGCCGACCGTCGACGGCGAACCGTCCTCACCGACGGCGGCACGGGTGGCAGGCATCCATTTCGGCTTCGACGACGCGGAGGTGACCGAGGTGACTTTCGAGCCGGGGCTGCTCACGATCATCCGTGGCGGCGTGAGCACGGCGCTGGCCTTCGGCCACGGTGAGTGGGTGGCCTCCGGCAACGTCATGGTTCTGGCGAGCGGCGCGTGGGTCTCCCCCGCCACTCTGGTCGTGCGGGCGCACGACGTGGGCACGCCGTTCTCACGCACGTTCACCCTCGAGTTCGGGGATGACGCGCTGACCCTGGACATCGATCAGAACGTCGCGTTCGGAGACCTCCCCCGCACTCACCTGGTCAGCCGGTAGCCGACGCTGCTTCGTTCCCGGGCCGGACCGCTCGGGTTTACGGGAGGGCGTGTCCCGCGGCTGTGAAGAGGCGGTACCACTCTTCACGGCTGAGCGGGATCTCGGACCCTGCAGCAGACTCCACCACTCGTGCGGGCGTGGTCGTGCCCAGGACCACCTGAATGTTGGCCGGGTGCCGGGTGATCCAGGCGACCGCGATCCCCGTCGGCGTGACGCCGTGGGTGGCGGCGATTTCCTCGAGCGCGTCGTTGAGCGGACCGTAATTCACCCGGTCGCCCACGAACACCCCGTTGAAGAAGCCGCTCTGGAACGGCGACCAGGCCTGCAGGGTCATGTCGTTCAGTCTGCTGTACTCGAGAAGGCCGTTGTCCCGGACAACGGACTGGTCCAGCCCGGCCATGTTGGCCGCGACTCCCTGAGAGATCAACGGCGCATGGGTGATGCTCAGTTGCACCTGGTTGAAGGCGAGCGGCTGGTTGACCGAGCGCTTGAGCAGTTCGATCACCCCGGGCGTCTGGTTGGAGACACCGAAGTTGCGCACCTTCCCGGTGGCGTGCAGCACGTCGAACGCCGACGCGACCTCCTCGGGCTCGACCAGGGTGTCCGGACGGTGCAACAGCAGGATGTCCAGGTAGTCGAGGTTCAGCGCCGCAAGCGACTCATCGACCGAGCGGAGGATGTGTTCCTTCGAGAAATCGAAAAAACCCTGGCGGATGCCGACCTTCGACTGGATGATGACCGACTCACGCTCGGCCTCCGTGAACGTGACGGCGTCACCGAAGCGCTTCTCGCATCCGTGCGCCCCGCCATAGATATCAGCGTGATCGAAGAAGTTGATGCCGGCATCCCGGGCGGTGCCGACGAGAGTGCGGATCTCCTCATCCCCCATTTCCGAGATCCTCATCAGGCCGAGAATGACATTCGACGCCTGCAGGTTCGTACGTGGTGGGCTATATATCTTCATCGATCCATCCTGCCCTACTGCAGCTTCTTGGCCCTCCGCACCTGGTGCAGGATCGGCTCGGTGTATCCGTTGGGCGAGGATGCGCCCTCAAGGATGAGTCGACGGGCAGCCATGAACGCGAGCCCGGGCCCGGTCGAGCCGATCAGTGCTTCGTAGGTCGGGTCACCGGCATTCTGCGCATCGACGACCGCCGCCAGTTGCCCGAGGCTCGCGTCGACATCCGTCTTGCTGATGACGCCGTGGGTGAGCCAGTTCGCGAGGAGTTGGCTGGAGATGCGCAGTGTTGCACGGTCCTCCATCAGCCCGACGCCGTGGATGTCGGGCACCTTGGAACACCCGACGCCCTGATCGACCCAGCGAACGACATAGCCCAGGATCGACTGAACGTTGTCGTCGAGCTCGGTCTGGCGCTCTTCATCGCTGAGCTCTCGTTCGGCGAGTGGGAGGACCAGAATCGGCTGCAGCGATTGGCGAGTGCGCCCGGCCAGTTCGTGCTGGCGGGCGGCCACGTCGACCGCGTGATAGTGGGTCGCGTGCAGCGTCGCCGCCGTGGGAGACGGGACCCAGGCCGTGGTTGCGCCCGAGAGCGGATGTGCGACCTTCTTCTCGAGCATGTCGTGCATGAGATCGGGCATGGCCCACATGCCCTTGCCGATCTGAGCCCGGCCGGGGAAACCGGCCGCGAGACCGGCGTCGACGTTCGCGTTCTCGTAGGCGGCCATGAAGGGCATGGAGCGGATCTCGCTCTTGGTGGCCATCGGCCCGGCGTGCATGGAGGTGTGGATCTCATCGCCGGTGCGATCGAGGAATCCCGTGTTGATGAAGACGATGCGCTCAGCGGCTACGGCGATGCAGGACCGCAGATTCAGCGTCGTTCGCCGTTCTTCGTCCATGATCCCCACCTTCACGGTGAGCGGGGGAAGGCCAAGGAGCTGCTCCACCCGCGCGAACAGGTCGACGGTGAACGCCACCTCGTCGGGGCCGTGCATCTTCGGCTTGACGATGTACACCGAGCCGGTGCGTGAGTTGCCACCATGGGTCTCGCCGACCAGATCGGGGAACGAACCGAGAACGGTCACCACCGCGTCGAGAATGCCTTCGAAGACCTCTACGCCGGAGGCGTCACGCACGGTGTCGGTCTGCATCAGGTGCCCGACGTTGCGCACCAGCAGCAGGCTGCGGCCGGGCAGCGTCAACTCGCCGCCACCAGGAGCCGTGTAGACACGGTCGCCGTTCATGGTTCGGGTGAAGACGCCGGCAGCCTTCCGCACGGTCTCACTCAGCGTTCCGCGCATGAGCTCGCGCCAGTTGCGGTAGCCGAGCACCTTGTCGTCGGCGTCGACTGCGGCCACCGAATCTTCGAGGTCCATGATCGTTGTGACCGCGGACTCGAGCACGATGTCCTGGATGCCCGCAGCATCCGTGGCCCCGATGGGTGCGGCCCGGTCGATGATCACGTCGAGGTGCAGTCCGTGATGGACGAAGAGCAGAGACGATGGCTCCGACGGCTCGCCCCGGTAGCCGACCAGCGACGAGGGGTCGGCCAGTCCGACGGATGACCCGTCCCCCAGAGCGACGACCAGCTTGCCGTTCTCGACCCGGTGCGCGACGGCATCCGTGTGCGAACCGTTCTCGAGCGGGATGGCCTGGTCGAGGAGAGCCCGTCCGCGGGCGATGACCTGTGCGCCCCGGACGGCGTTGTAGGAGTCTCCCCGGGCCGCGCCGTCGTCGTCCGGGATCGCATCGGTGCCGTAGAGCGCGTCGTAGAGTGAACCCCAGCGGGCGTTGGCCGCGTTGACGGCGAACCGCGCGTTGAGCAGCGGAACGACAAGCTGCGGCCCGGCCTGCGACGCGATCTCCGCATCGACGTTCGAGGTGGTGATGGTGAAGTCTCCGGGTTCGGGCGCGAGGTACCCGATCTCGGTCAGGAAGGCGCGGTACTCGGTCGGGTCCGGCTGGCCGGGGTGAGCCTGGTGAAAGGCGTCGATCCGGGCCTGCAGGTCATCCCTGATGCCGAGCAGTTCTATGTTTCTGGGCGTGAGGTCGCTGATCAGCGCGCTCAACCCCTGCCAGAAGGCGTCCGCGGCGATGCCGGTGCCGGTCAGCGCCTCATTCTCCACGAACGCGGCGAACGAGGCGGCGACATCGAGGCCTGCTCGCTGTTCGCGGGGCGCGAGGCCGGCGACGGGCAGTGTTACGGATGCTGCGACGGGCATGTTCATCGTTGAACTCCTTGGTGGGAACAGCTGGTGCGGGGTACGCCCGCCGGGCTGACTGTGTCTGGCCAGTCTCTCACCCGCCACCGTCCCTTCGTGACGAACGCCCGCCGGGGCGGCCTCCTGACCGAAATTCAGCATGCCCTCCGCCGTCGTTCCCTCCTCCACAAACCAGGTTTGATCAGGTTATCCACAGGGTGCAGGAGGGTGCCCGGATGCGACGTCGAATGTCAGTGGGTGCCCGTAACGTGTGTCTCATGAAGCCCTCAGCTGTGGAGCAGACGGAGACCCTCGGTCGTCACTTCGACGCGATCCGGGAGACGCAGGCCGAGGCCGCGCGGGTGCACGCACGCCTCGTCGAACAGGTCGATGAGGCCCGCCGGTTCGCCGAGACGGCGGCTCGGCAAGCAGCCATGGTTCCGACGAAGGTCGCGCTGGCCGCGAAGGTGCCCCTCGCCCGGTGGGACGCCGCAATGATCGCCGAACGGGAGTTCGTGACCGAACTGGCCTGCACCCTGCGGCTGCCGGTTCGGTCCACGGAGACCCTGATCGCCGAAAGCCAGGCCCTCATGCACGAACTGCCGGCGACGAGGGCCGCCCTGCTCGATGGATCGATCACATACCGGCACGCGCAGGCGATCATGCACCAGGCGTGGTCGCTGCCCGCGGAGGCACTGACCGGGTTCGAACAGGCCCTCCTGAAGTCCGCACCCCATCTGACCGTGGCGAACCTGAAGTACAAGGCGCGCGTGCTGCGGGAACAGCTGCACCCCGAAACGATCATCGCTCGGCACCAGAAATCCGTCGCGGACCGGCGGGTGGTCTTTGAACCCGAGGCCGACGGGATGGCGTCACTGTCCTGGGTCGACTCGGCAGAAAGAGTGAAAGCCGCGTACGACCGGCTCACGGTGACGGCAATGAGTTCTCAGTGCCCGGAGGAGCCCCGCACGCTGACTCAACTGCGGGCGGACACGTTCGCCGACCTGATCCTCGACGGGGTCACCGCGTCGGGTGTCGGCAAGGGCATCCGGGGCACCGTTCACGTTACCGTCCCGGTGATGACCCTCCTCGGCCGCTCGGAGGAACCCGGCCATTTGGAGGGATACGGACCGATCGACCCCGACACCGCCCGGGAGATCGCGGCCCGGGCGCCGAGTTTCATCCGAATCCTGACCCACCCGGAAACCGGGGTGGTGCTTTCGGTCGGCCGAACCCGCTACAAGGTGCCGAAACACCTGAGACGGTACCTCCGTGTGCGGGACGAAACCTGCCGGTGGCCGGGCTGCCGCCGGGCGGCGGCCCATTCCGACCTGGACCACACTCTCGATTGGCAGTTCGAAGGTCTGACGGCGCACGATAATCTCGCGCATTTGTGCCCGGCCGACCACGCGCTGAAGTCGGAGACCCGGTGGAGCTACGTGCATCGTGCCGACGGCACACTGGAGTGGACTTCCCCGACGGGGCGCACCTTCTTGAGCGAGCCGGCCACGATCATCCGCCCGCCTGACAAGCGGCCCAGGTCGACGGATGACTCCGGGCCGGCTCCGGTGCGGCCGACTGACGCCACGATGGGGCCGCCGGAGCCGGACGAACCACCACCGTTCTAAGCGCGCGGGTTGAAGGCAGCTGCCGGCTCAGTAGTCGACGCGGCGGCCGAAGCTGCGGGGGGCCCGCGGGCGGGCCGAACAGAAGGCCTCACTGCCCAGGCGCACCATTTCGTGCGGCTGCAGCCCGGCCGACGCGGCGAAGGCGTCGAGGGAGGCGAAGCCGCCGCGCTTGCTGCGCTCGGTGACCGCCGCCTTCGCCAGCAAGCGGTCCATGCCGGGGAGCTTCGCGAGCGTGCGCTGGTTCGCCGTGTTCACGTCGACCAGTTCGGCGGCGGCGACCGTGGCGACCGGCGCCGAACGCGTCGATGCCGGCGTATCGGCGACGTAATCAGACCTCGACGTGCCGCCGCCGCTGAGCAGCTTCTCGGCTTCCTGCGGGACTGCTTCTTTCGTGACCGCCGCCGCGCGCCGGCGGGGCGTGGCGGCAGTCCGGCCACGGGACTTCCTGCGGCGTGGGGTGCGGCGTGGAGTGCCGATGAACGTGAGGCCGTTCTCCTTGCGGCCCCAGAGCAGCAGAAGCCAACTCTGATTGATGATCAGGCCGTGCAGCATCACCACCAGGAACAGACTGCCCTGGGTGATCTGCCCCAGATTCCCCTCTGGAATCCGCGCGATGATGGCGGCCACCGCGTACACCCCGGCGAAGATCGTCCAGGACCGACGCCGGGCGACACCGGCGAGGAGCCCGAACGCCAGCGCAGCCAGGGCGCCGCTACCGACGAAAAGGAGCAGCAACCAGGAGCTCGCGCCCAGGCGCCAGCCGATCGAGGGTCCCGTCGCGGACGCAGTGTTCGCCCTGTTCGTCATCGGTTCATCACGCCTGGGCGCGAACGTTGAGCACCATGGTCACGGTGTCATCCGCTTCCCTGGTCTCCGAGACGAGGTCGAAGCCCGAGCTCTCCGCGCGTGCGCGGATCTTCTCCGCGACGGCCCGCTGCACCATCGCGGCATACTCGCCGTCGAGTCGCTGCAGCAATTCGGTCGCGCTGGCGAGGGTGACTTCGTGCCCGTCCCGGCCTTCGACATGGGCCTCCCACACGCCGTCGTCGGTGAGGGTCATGGTCAGCGAAACACCGTCGATTTCAGCGGTGACCCGGGTGCGCGACACGTCGATCGCAGAGGCGCCGAGGTTCGTCAGGGCGTCGGCGAGCAGCGTGCTGTCCTTCATCCGGGTGCGCACCCGGATCTCTGCGGCCGGGCCGGAGTCGTTCCCGCCCTTCGCCGTGACCGCGGCGCCGAGAACACCGACTCCTCCGGCCGCGGCGGCAGCGGCCAGGGCGATGGGAAGCAGGATCAGGGTGACACTCATGCGAGTCTCGCTTTCGTTCCGGGCCGGTGCGATTGGGGACGGTCCTGGCGTGGGCCAAGGTCGTGCAGAAGCTGCTCGAGGGCGGCGTCGTCGGCCCAGCCATTCACGTCGATCTGCCCGTCGGGGCGGATGCGGATCTCGAGCCGGTCGAGCCCGCCGTTTTGTTCGATGCGGGCGACCTCGTCGGCGTAGACGGGGGTGAGCGCTCGGATGCCTTGGTTGGTCGAGCCGAGCCAGGGGCGCACGGCATCGGGCTGGTCGCGGAGGTAGGGCCCGTCGATGAGCAGGTCGGTGGCAGCGAGCAGCCGGGCCACGTCGACCCGTGCCGCCGACCACTCGGTGAGCCGCTCGAGGGGGTAGCCGGAGAAGGTCATCACGCTGAGTCCGGCGGCTCGGAAGGCCTCGGCGACCGTCGCCAGGCCCTCGGCCTGATCGAACGGTTCACCGCCGAGAAGGGTGATTCCCTGGGCGTGCGCGCCGAGCGCATCCGTCACCCAGCTCGCGGCCAGATCGGCCGTGTTCTCGAGCCGGCCGCCGGCCTCGGCCCACAGCTGCGGGTTGAAGCAGCCGGGGCAGCGAACGCTGCAGCCCTGCACCCAGAGGGCCGCGCGCAGGCCGGGGCCTTCGGCCGTCGTCGCGGGCAGGAACCGTGACCAGCGCAGCTCACCACCGGGTCGTTCGGTGGGTTCAACGGTGCCCAGCGCGGGGCTCGCGCCGCGCACGCGCGGTGTCGCGAGCAGGGTCACCGGGCGCCGTCCCAGTTCTCGGCCGTCGTCTCCTGCTGCGCCGCGACCTGGGCATAGGCATCCGTGAACGACGACGCGGTGGTCTCGGCGTCGAGCATGTTCTCGAGCACGGCGATGTAGTCCAGGCACTCGTTGCCGTGCATGCCGAGGGTTTCGGCGTGCACGCTGCCGTCGGGGCGTACCTGCACGATGAGCTGCTTGTCTGTCATGGGGAGTCCTTAGAAATCCACGGTGCGTCCGCCGCGACGGCTGGACAGCCCCGCAGCGGTGTCGACGGCGCCGACCAGGGCGTCTTCTTCGGGGTCGATGTCTTCACTGCCGGTGGCGCGCACGGCGCGTACCTCGGCCCAGGCGCGGATGGTCTGCACTTCCTCCGACTGGGTCACGGCGAGCGGGATCATGTTGGTGATCGCCTCGGTGAGGTCGCGCAGGGTCGCCGGGCGGCGCTCGGCGAAGGCCTCGTAGAGGGCCACGATCACGGCCTGCTCGATCTCCGCACCCGAGTAGTTCTCGCTGTCGGCGACGAGCTTCTCGACGTCGGCGGCGCCGAAGGCCGCGAGACCGTTGCCGCCGGTGGCGTTGGAGGAGAGCTGGATGGTCCAGATCGCGCGCCGCTCCACAGCGGTGGGCAGGTCGACGAAGAAAATCTCGTCGAAACGGCCCTTGCGCATGAACTCCGGCGGCAGCGAGTCGATGTTGTTGGCCGTGGCGACGACGAACACCGGATGCTGCTTCTCCTGCATCCAGGTGAGGAAGTAGCCGAAGACTCGGGCGGTGGTGCCGGAGTCGCCGGTGCCCGTGGTGTTGGAGAAGCCCTTCTCGATCTCATCGACCCAGAGGATGCACGGGGCGACGGCTTCGGCGGTGGCGAGGGCGTTGCGGAGGTTCTGCTCCGACGAGCCGACGAGCCCGGAGAAGATCCGGCCGATGTCGAGCCGCAGTAGCGGCAGCCCCCAGGAGGCGGCCATCGCTTTTGCGGTGAGCGACTTGCCACAGCCGGGCACGCCGGTGATGAGCACGCCCTTGGGGGCCGGCAGGCCGAACTCCTCGGCTTCGCCCAGCCAGGAGCCGTCGCGCCGGGACAGCCAGCGCTTGAGGTTGTTCAGGCCGCCGACGGAGTCGAGGTCGAGCGCCTTGGTGACGAAGTCGAGCAGACCCGACTTGCTCACGATCTGGCGCTTTTCGTCGAGCACGACCGTGATGTCGCCCGCGGCGAGTTGGCCATCGTCGACCATGGCCCGGGCGAAGGCGTTCTCGGCCTCCGACATGGTGAGGCCCCGCGCCGCCTGCACGAGGGCCTCGAGGGTCTTCTCGTCGGCCTTCACGCTGATGCGGCCGCTGCCCGACGAGTTGTTCTCGATCATCGCGTCGAGCATGGAACGCAGCTCGGTCGTGTTGGGCAGCGGGAATTCGAGCAGGTGGGCGAGCTTGTCCAGCTCCGGCGGGATGGCGCGCACCGGGGCCGTCACGATCAGCGCACGCGCGGCATCCGCGTGCCGAAGCTCGAGCACCGTCTCGCGCACCTTGCGGATGATGACCGGGTCGCCGGGGCGCTGTTCGGAGCCGAAGTAGGCGTGCAGGTCGCAGAAGACGAAGACCGCGTTCTCCGGGATGCCGACGACATGGTCGAGCGCCCGGGCGGGGGTGGCCGTGTTGATGACGCCCTTGCCGTCGGGGCCGATCAGCCCGGTGGCGCTGGTCCAGGTCCAGACCTCGCGCGGGCGCCGCAGCGCCTGGGCGGCGCGAGTGATTCCTTCGAGCGCGCGCACCTCCTCGCTGGTCTCGATGTACAGCAGCGGCAGGCGGGCCTTGAAGGCCTGGTCGAGCGTCTGGGCGAAACTCATTGCGTTCCTTTCTGGGGGTCGGGCGTAGGCGCATCCGTCGCCAGTTCGTCGATATCGACGGACCAGGCGTTCGGGGAACCGTCGGACTCGACGGAGAAGTAGACGGCGTCGCTCGGAGGCCAGGACTGGCGCACGTCCACCTCGCCGTTACTGATGATCGACCCGCCGACCGGCCTGCCGAGGGTCGTGAAGGTGACGTAGAACACACCCGTTCCCTTGTGCACGAAGCGGGCGCTGGCCGCGTCGCCCCGGTAGACGAGGATGTCGTTGCCCGCCCCGCTGGCGAAGCCGCCGGCGATCTCGGTGACCCGGGGCTGCTTCAGCGTAATTTCCCAGGGGACGTCGGTCTCCACCCACAGCTCGAGATCGGCGTCGGGCGGGATGAACAGCAACTCCTCGGGGCCCACGACCGCGCCCACATTGGTCGGGTAGGCACGGTTGTCGGCATCCTGACCGATATCGTAGGTTTCGGTCACGTACAGGCTCACGTAGCCGCCGGTGACCAGGCTCACCAGATACGGGGCCTGGTCGTGATCCTCGAGGGGAATCTTGATCAGGCCGCTGGCCTCACCCGAATACGTGACTCCGTTTGATTCGAAGACAGGTGGGTCCGCAACTTCCCACGGGCTGAATGCGTCGCCGTTCGCCAACTCGTTCTCGCCGCCTCCGCCGAACGTGTTCAGCGCGAAGACGAAAAGCACCACGGTGCCGAAAACCCACACCCAGACCGAGAACGAACGGATGCGTTGACGAGCAGCGCTCGACACTGAAACATTCGTCATACTCACGATGCGGCTCTTCCCCCCGGGTGTGCTGCGCTCGTCACAGACTACTGCCTGGGGGTGGTGGGGCCGTTGCGGTCAGGCACCCGGGTCAGGTCGACTACACAGCGATCGGGATGAATCCACGCAGGTACTCGCGAAGCGCGGGATCGCAGACATACACGTAGGTCCCCCGGATTCCGCGGGTGAGCAGTACCGCGTAGATGTTGGTGATGAACCGCAGGAGGTCGTCGTCGGTGTACGTCTTGCCGAGGACCGGATTGTTCTCCTTGCCCTTCTTGTCGAAGTACGACCCGCGATCGATGATCAGCTTGCCCGCCACGGGATCGAAGCGAAGGTCCGGGCCGATGATCACACCCGCGTAGTTGAGGTCGTATCCCTGCACGGTGTGGATCGATCCGACCTCGTCCACCGACTTGGGCGACGCGATCCAGTCGGTCTGTGTGCTGTTCCAGCGCAGCTGACAACCGCCGATCTCAATGTCGTAGGCGGTCTTGTCGGTCTTTGTCTTCCAGGCCCACGCATACCCGGCGAGCAGGCGCGAGAGCCCGACTTCGGCATCCTTGCGAAGGATCTCCGCCCGCATCCCTGAGATGCTGTCGAACATCTGAAAGTCGTAGCCGTCGAACACCTCGGTAGTCACTGCCGGCGAGGTGCCGGTCGTGGTCGTCGTGTCGAGGATGCGCCTGACATAGCCGACGTAGTCCGCCCCGGCCTGCACACGCATCTGCGACATCAACGGATGGTGACGTCTCGAGGCTTTCGCCTGCCGCACGAGACCGGTCAACAACTCGGGTGGCACATCGGCCGGGCGAACGCTCTGCGCCGCGTCCAGCAGGAAGATCTGATGCTTGCTCTTCGCGGTGATCCAGTCGAGCTGGGTCTTCGTCTTGTCGTCGCTCCCGAAGAGCTTCTGGGTGATCTCGCTGAAGTTCTTGTTCTGAACACCCGAGGGCTGATTGGCTCGTTGGTTCAGCCGGTGCGATTCGTCGACGATGAGCAGGTCGAAGTCATCCTCTGCGAAACCAACGTCAAATGCGGTCATGACCATGTCCGGGCGCAGTCCGGGCGTCTTGCGGAACACCTTCTTGATGGACTCACGCAGGGACTGCTGTGGCACGACCAGGCCGATCCGGATGTCCGTGAGAAGCTCCCGGTAACCCGGCACGAAGAACTCGGAGAACAGGGAATCACTGTCTACATCATCGTCAGGAGCCGAGGTCGCAATGTCGACGAGCAGCTTGAGCAGGTAAATCGCGACCACGGTCTTGCCGGTGCCCGGGTCACCCTGCACGACGATCGTGCTGTCGGTGCCTTCCCTCAGATCTTCGAAGAGCCCCTCGAGGATGCCATCGACGGCGACGGCCTGATCGGTCGAGAGCGCCTTGAACGGGGACAGCTTGAAGAGATCGCTGTTCTCGATCTCGGGAATGCTCCGGGTGAAGACCCCGTCACGCCGGAGCTCGTCGAACACCTCGCGGAAGGTCTCACGGTACCGACCGCGATCGTAGTAGTCCGCCTCAGTTATTCCGTCGTTGCGGTTCAGCACGCGGTAGAAACCGTCGCCGGCGAGCATCCGAATCAGGTAGGACTCGAGATCCAGGCACACCGATTTGTTGAAAGTGGCGTCGACGATGACACGCACCGTGCTCAGGTGCTTCTTGCCGGCCGACTCGAAGTGCTGCCGCATGCGGCTGGCCGCGTTGCGCGACTCGCCCACGTAGACATCGTTGAGGCTACCCTTGACCGCAGGTTTGCCGCCCGCCTCAGCATCGTCCAAAACGTAGACGACCGGCCAATTGGTATTGCGGTGGTCGCGCGGTGCCCAGGCCCGTACCGCTTCTTTAGTGAAGTCGAGCCGCTCGATCTCAAAGTGCGTCATATTTGACGCTGCGCCCCCGGGCTTTGTCGACCGGATACTTCTGGCGGGTTTTGGCCAGCTTGTCGAGAACGATCTGGTTCGGATCGACCCCGAGGCGATCGGCAAGCAGAATGCAGTAGGTCAGCACGTCGGCCAGTTCATCGCGCACGCGATCGGTGTCGGCATCGGCGTTCCACTGATAGCACTCGAGTAGTTCGCCGGCTTCGATGGCGATGCTCTTCGCCAGGTTCTCGGGGCTGTGGAACTGCGCCCAATCACGCTCGGCGACGAAGGCCGCGATTTCGTCGCGGACTGAAATTTCGACCATGTCGCAAACCTAGCAGTGCGGTGTTCGTTCAAAAATTGGAGGCCGTTGGCCGCGATTCATCAGGCGTCGCAGCCGATGCCGTCCTTGTCACGGTCGAACTTGGGCTGGAAGCCCGGCGATCCAGCTTGGATGGGGGCCGCTCCCGCGGCACGCACAGCATCGCAGTTCTCGTAGTAAACGTCGACTGGTGCAGGGGCAGGGGCCGGGGCTGCTGGTGCCGGTTCCGGGTCCGGTACCGGTGCCACGACAGGAGCCGGCGCCGGAGGAGCGACAACAACCGGAGCGGGCGCCGGAGTGAACGAGGAGGTCAGCGCCATTTCACCCGTGCAGGAGCCGAGGATGCGAGTCATCGCGTCGTGCTCGGCCTGAGTGACCCACAGGCCATACGTTGCCTTGACCGACACCTGACGGGCGACGTAGCCGCAGCGGATCGCTTTGTTCGATGGCAGCCAGGTTGCGGTGTCGCCGTCGCCCTTCTGAGCGTTGGAGCGACCATCGACGGCGAGGAGGTTGATGGGATCGTTTGCCAGGGAAACGCGCTGAGCCTGAGTGAGTTGCTGAGCTCCGGTCTGCCACGCATTGGACAGAGCCACGACGTGGTCGATCTGCACGAACGCTGACGTGTCCTGACCCCGAACGAAGGCGATTGGCGAGGCGGTGTACGGCGAGACCAGGTAACCGGTCATCACCCGACAGGTTCCGGACAGGGTGATTGTGGTCAGGTCCCGGGCGAGGATGTCGTTGCGGGTGTCGCATCCGTTCTGGTCCACGTCTATCCAGGCGGAGCCGAACATGCCGGTGCGCTCGTAGCCGGTCTTTGCGGCCTTGCCCTTGACGGGGATCGTTGCGAGCAGCTCGAGGGCCGTCGTGTTGGTGGAGCCTGTGTCTATTGCGACGACCGATGCGGCCTCGGTCGGAGCGGAGACTGTCGTGGGGTCGACCGGTGCTTCTTCGGAGAACTCCGGGCCAGGAGTCGGCGCCGGTGTCGGTGTCGGGGTGGGGCTTGCGCTCGGTGTCGCACTAGCCGTGGGCTGCTCTGCAACAGCAATATCACCTGCACCTGGCGCCGCAGCAACGACCCCACCCGAAATGAAGAACACGAGGCTGGCAGCCAGCGCGACCACAACGGTCTGGCGGGCCGGAAGGGATGCCCATGGCCGGCGACCGGCGATCGCATACACACCGGTCACCAGGGCGGCCATTCCCAGAATGACGAGAATTGCCGGGAATCCACCAACGATCGCAAACATCAGGGCGAAGAAAGCGACCAGACCGCCAAGAATCCAGGTGCTGAGAGTCGGCTGGGACCCCGTCAAGTTCGAGACCAACGATTTCCCGAGTCGGGCCATCATCGGCGGGTGTGCCTCGAGGATCAGCTGTTTGAGCACGCTCTTGACCCGGACGGCATCGGCGTGGGACACGCGGAAGTCGACGGTGGTGCCTGCGGCGACCAGCGAGACTTTCGTCTTGCGAAGGCCTCGCGAAGTGGTGACGCTCAACATGTCCGCAACGGGGATCCTCCCTGTCGCGCTCTTGCCGTTCGTTGAGGCTGACGCGAAGAGCGACGTGCCCAGATTCACTAGACCGGCCGTGAGCGTGCCACCGGACGCACCAGGAAGCCTGTTCCACTCGATTCGATCCCGGAAGACCGAGACGGTGGCGCTCTTGCCGTCAATGTCGGAGGCAAAGGTGAAGAACGGCGTTTCGTCGCCCGCTTGAGCCGTCGCTGGTTGCTCTTGTTGCTCGCCGAAATTCGTCATTTGATCCCCATTCCAATGCGCTCGACACCGAGTGCACACACGCCTGATCGAAACGTACTGGAGGCGGGGCGTGGTCGGAGACAAGGCGCTCACCCCAGAACGGGGAACAAGAGGGGCGCGGCCGAGTCCCCGTCACCTAGCATGGGGCGAATATCGGTTCGATTGGCTCCTACGGCCAGGCCGGTTCCGGACGCTGGCCGTTAGGTGCGGTGAGCGGTCACCATCCGCGAGCGCCACGGCCTATTGCAGTGCAGTTACCCACCCGATGAAACGGGCTGGGCTCGAATAATGGATGACGCCGTCGCGGTAGCTGTACGCGGAGTCGAACTCCGGAGTCGGCCGGCTAACCGCCCACGGGCCGGTCTCGGTATACCCGTCGGCCAGAAGCTGAGCTCTCAGAACATCCCAAGCAGGCATATCCCGCGTCCAGTTCGCGTACCGAACGGTCAGGTCCGTCTGCGGTTTCGTCCACTCGCAGCGCAGACCGTCAGCTCCGACCAGTGAATCCAGGTCTCCGCGGGGGCCGTCATCACGAAAAGTGAGTCCGTCCGTCGCCATTTTCGAATTCAGATCAGCGGTGAAAGCGTTGTCGCATGTATCGCTTTCTGGCGTCGGAGTCGGGGTCGGCGTCGGAGTCGGAGTCATGGTTACGGTCACCGTCGGCGCAGAAACTGGCCCTCCAGCTTCCGGTAACGACCCAGAACATCCGCTCATTGCCACCGCCAAACAAGCCGCCGCCAGAACCGCACTCGCCCCTCGAAACCCCCTGATACGCATAGCCACAACCTACTGGTTCTGGCCCGCCGCGATTTCTATCAGCCGTCGTTCCGTAGCTGGCGCCACGACTCCCCCAGTGTGGTTCGTCGCGCGATCCCACCGTCATGACTGCAAACTATGCACGTCACCGCCAGCTGGTCTAGAAGGCCCGGAAGTCGATCATCGATTCCCCCACGGCGAGAACCGACCAGGTGCCGCCCTCGGCATCCGTGAACGCGTACGCGGGGACTAACAGGACGCTCCCGTCCGGCTGCCACTGGCTGGTGAGACCGAGGCGTGCGCTGACGATCTCGACGTTGGTCACCGGCCAGGAGACGGAGGTCCCGGCGACGGGTGTTTCGGGCGGTTCCGTCGGTGCCACCCATTCCTCGGTCGTCGTCGCCTGATCGCGGAGGGCGATCGGCAGAGTCGTCGCCGCTGCGCTGAACCGCGGGTCTGAGAGTCGTTCGAAGCCTTCTTGCTCGCTGACCACCGGGTACGTCCCGAGATCGACGACGTCGGCGAGGGCTCCGGTGGCGTTGACGACACCATCTTCTGCCAGCTCCAATGCCCACCCCTGGTCGAGTTGCTGCCCGTCGATGACTGGTCGTGCCTCGACGCTTCGTGTGGGAGAGCCCTCCCACACCTGAGAGGTGAATTCGAACGCGGCAGGGTCCCGACCGGCGGCGGCGAGGAGATTGCGAAGTGCCCCGATCGCAGCGTCTTCGCTGGGCGGCTGCCCGGTCGGCTCGCAGGCCTGGTCGGCCTCGCACTGCCACGGGTTCAGCTCGGGGTTCTGGAAGTAGAAGGACAGCATGCCGTCAAGACTCACTGACAGGCTCGGGGCGCTGCCGTCCGACGGGCCGGCGACCCAGCTGCCATCCCGCAGTTCCACTGATGACCCGATGCCGAGCGCCGCGGCGAGCGCGGCGACCTTGTCTGCGTTGGATGCCGAACGGGGGTCGTAAGCGTAGGACTGAGCGGTGCCCGCCTGTGTGCCCAGACCGGAGGCGCTGAAGGCGTTCCGGCCGGATCCGTAGGGGTAAGTCAAGGGAGACATCTTCTGGTCGATAGCGGCGCCAGCGCCAACGGATGGCTCGATGCCGCCTTGCACGACGCTTTCGGGGCCCCCGTTGGACTGCAGAGTGATGGGCGGAGCAGCGCCGTCGGCGAGGCTGCTCGGCCCGCCTGTGGTCGCTCCGATCCCGTATCCCGCGCCACCCACGATCGCGATCGACGCGGCGACCGCGACGAACGGGAGCCAGCGTGGCCTGCGGCGTGCTCGTTCCGTGCCCAGGTCGGCCACGGGTGCCGAGTCGACCATCGGTTCAGCCTCAGAACCGGTGATGCGCGCGACGACCTCGTCGGCGAACCCGGCACGCGCTTCGATATCCCCCGCCGGGTCGGCGGCACGCAGCCGGGCAACCGGGTCTCGTTGTTCGTCGTCGTCGTTCATGTCGATCAGCCTCCGGAATTTCGGTTCACCTGGGATATGTGCGGAGCGTGCCGAATCTTGCAGAAGCCGCCGAATCTTGCAGAAGCCTAGAACGACATCCGCTCGCCCCAGGCTTCTCGCAGTCGCTTGCGCGCACGCGACAGCGCGGCGTCCGCCCCGGATCGGGAGATGCCGAGCACGTCGGCGAGCTCGGCTCCGTCGAGACCTTCCCACGCATGGAGGAGAAGGATGTGCCGGTCGCGCTCCCCCACGCTGGCAAGCGCGCCGCGGAGCTCCGCATCGAACAGGAGGTTCAGCTCCGGATCGCCGTCGACTCGCACCGAACCCGACTCGGGCACCGCGTCGACGGGAAGATCGAGGTGCTTCCTGCGCGAATTCGCGAGGGTGAATCCCGCCGTGCGATACAGCCACGGCAGCACCGCCTCCCGTGGCAGGTCGTTGCGGCGTCGCCAGGCTGTGGCGAAGACCTCAGCGGCCAGGTCCTCGGCGTCCTGACGCGGTCCGCGGCGGGCGAAGTAGCGCACGAGCGCAGTCGAGTGCTCCCGGACGACCTCGGTGAACCAGTCGATGTCGGCCGCCGGCTTGGGTGGGTCTGCGCTGTCGGGCATCGCCGCTTCCTCGCTCATGTCGGCGGTGGCTGGGGTGTCGGCGATGCTCACGTACTGAATATGTCGCTTCCACCGTCAGTCTTGCACGCAGCACGCCGAATTTTCGGAGATCGCGTCACTGTGCGTAGTCGTCATTGAGCCAGGGCAGCGGCCCCGAGCCCACCGTCGTGCTCCTCGGCAGCCCGGACTGCTCGAAGAGAGGAAGATTGAGGTCGTGAAGATTCTCTCGATTCAGTCGGCCGTCGCTCACGGCCACGTTGGCAACTCAGCGGCGGTGTTCCCCCTCCAGCGCATCGGGGTAGAGGTGCTACCGGTCAACACGGTGAACTTCTCCAACCACACGGGGTATGGCGCGTGGCGTGGATCCCTCATCGCGCCCGAGGATGTGCACGATGTGATCCTCGGCATCGAGGAACGTGGCGTGCTCCCCCAGATCGACGTCGTGCTCTCGGGATACCAGGGCGGCACCGGGATCGGCGACGTCATCGTGGATGCGGTGCGGCGGGTGAAAGCGGCGAACCCCGCGGCCATCTACGCGTGTGACCCTGTGATGGGCAACGCGAAGTCCGGGTGCTTCGTGGCGCCCGAGATCCCCGACCTGCTGCGGGATCGTGTGGTCCCCGTGGCCGACATCATTACTCCGAACCAGTTCGAGTTGGGATTCCTCACCGGAACCGAGCCGACGACCCTGGACTCGACGCTCGACTCCGTCGACCTCGCCCGGGCGATGGGACCGGGCACCGTTCTCGTGACGAGCGTGGAGCGCCCCGACCGCGAGCCCGGCACCATCGAGATGCTGGCAGTGGATGCTGCGGGCGCCTGGATCGTGCAGACTCCCCATCTGCCTTTCAAAGCGAACGGATCGGGTGACGTTACTGCGGCTCTATTCTCGGCGCACTACCGCGCGACCGGTGACGCCGCTGAAGCGCTGGCACGGACAGCGTCCAGCGTGTTCGATCTCATCGAGCTGACGTATCAGTCGGGTGAGCGAGAACTGCAGCTGGTGCAGGCTCAGAACTTCTACGCTCATCCGCGCCTGCAGTTCACCGCCCAACGCGTGCGCTGAGATCAGACCTCGACGACGTGGGTCACGACTTAGGACTCTGAGGGCACCAACGGCAGTTCGTCTCCGTAGTTCCACGACAAGATGGCCGGCTGCTCACGGTAGAAGCTCAGCACGGAGACTGACCCGGCATCCAGGGTGATTTGAGCACCGAATCGAGGGGCCATCCTCAGGTACACGGCGGTCAGAATGCGCAGGAAATGGCCATGCGCGATCAGAGCGACATCTCCCTCGACCATCGCAGGCAGCACCCGTGTGAGAACCCGCGACGCGCGGGCGGCAACCTCCTCGACCGTCTCGCCGGGCGTTTCACCGCGAATCACGCCGTGGGTGAATGCGCTCCAGTTGTAGCCGAGTTCGCTGCGGATGTCCCGCGTCGTACGCCCCTCATACCCGCCGTAGTCCCATTCGACGAGGAACGGATCGACCTCGGCATGAAGACCGGCGAGCTCAGCAGTGCGTCGCGCACGCTGCAGCGGCGACGTCAGCACGAGCGAGAAATCATAGTCGGCTACCAACCTGCCCGCGCCGCGGGCAAGTTCCTCCCCCCGGGCAGTGAGCGGAATATCGGTGAGCCCAGTGTGTTTGCCAGCCTTCGACCACTCCGTCTCACCGTGACGCAAGAGAATCAGCTTCCCTGACGGGTTATCCGGAGCGGGGTGGCTGGGCAGCGGCTCGTTCGTGAACATACGGCAACAGTAGTGTCACCCCCGGTTCAATGGGGGTTCTTGATTGCTGGAAAGGCGAGCGTTCCCCCCTGCTTGCATTCGAAGCGGGTGGGAAAACGGACATCTCGACCGGATCGTTTCCTGCCCGGCCTCAGAGGAAGGCGACCGCGCGCACTGGCGCCCCGTCGCCGCCGAGGCGCAGGGGGAAGAAGCCGATCCGCACCCGTGAGGGCAGGTCATCCAGTCCGCAGAGGTTCTCGACGATCAGCCCGCCACCGCCCAGCACGACCTCGTGCACGGGAAAGTCGGCCGACGACGTACCGGTCGGGTCGGGACTCAGCGTGTCGACCGCGAGGATCCGCATCCCGCGGGCGACGAGCTCGCTCGCAGCACCGGCATCGAGGGCCGGATGCCGCACGGCGTGTGTGTCGCCGAACCACCGCGCCCAGCCTGTGTCGATCACGACGATCGGGGGCAGTCGATCCGGTAGCGGATGCTCCGCATTCAGCCGGTCCCACCCGTATACCTCGCCCTCGGCGAGAGCTCGCACCCGCACCACCAGCGCATCACCGAGGAGCTCGTCGAGGGCCACATCGGCCATTGTCCGGCCACCGGGGACGGTATGGGACGGCGCATCAATGTGCGTCCCGGTATGAGACCCCATTCGCAGCCCCGTCACGGCCACCCCGTCACGGTCGAGGTCCAGCGCGGCTTCGACGTGGACTGCCGGGTCGCCGGGATACACCGGCATGCCGTCGGTGATCGGGTGGCTGAGGTCCCGGAGCGCCGTGCGCGGCGGCGCTCCAGGGCCGTCAGCGAGAGGTGTCGACATCGGCGAGGTGCTGGCTGGGCTCGAAAGGCGTCCTGCTGCGGCGCGCGAGCGACAAGGCCAGGTAGATGGCGAAGGTCAGGAGGAAGGCGGGAATGGTCGCACCGAACGGAAGCGGCCACACGTAGGCCCACACGTAGGCGGACGTCGCGCCGACCACCCATGACGCGACAGCGAGCCAGTTGATGCCGCCGGTGTACCAGTAGCGACCACCCTGAGCCTTCAGGATGTCGGCGTTGTAGCTGCCGCGGGCAACGATGTAGTAGTCGACGATCATGATCGCGAAGATCGGTGCGAACAGGGCGCCGATCGTGACCAGGAAGGTCGTGAACTGGGCCAGCAGACCGAAGAAGGTCGAACCGGTGATCGAGATGAGCCCGAGGACGATCGCGGTGGGCAGGAACTTCACCCGCCGGCCGGGGAGCGCGTTGACCACGCTTGTGACCATGCCGTAGACGACCATCGTGTTCGTCGCCATCACGGAGAGGAAGATCGCGACGGCGAACAGGGCGCCGAAGGGTTCGATGATCGTCACAGGGTCGAACGGCATCGCGTCGCCGCCCCCTAGAACGACGTAGCCGATCGCGCTCGCGCCGAGCGACATCGAGATCACCGTCGACAGCGTGTAACCGATTCCCGAGCCGACCACGCCCGCGTGGGTCGACGATGCGAAGCGGTTGAAGTCGGCCGAGAGCACCGTCCACGAGATGGCGGTCGCGACCACGACATCGAACGCCAGTCCCGGGGAGTAGAACGGCTCGAGCGACGCCGGGATGGCCGAGAACTCAGCCGGCGTGAACGTAGAGAATGCCACGACGAAGATGTAGGCGGCGATCGCGAGGATGACCGCGGCGAACCACGGTTCCACCCGAGCGACTCCGGCGTGGCCGAAGATCGCGAGGATCACGACGATCGTCTGGCAGAGCACCGCGAAGATGACGGGGTTCGAGAACCCGGTCATCGACGCGACGATGTAGTTGAGGGCGATCCCGGCGAGCATCGCCTGCACCCAGCTCCAGCCCATGAGGATGACCACGTTGGCGGCCACCGGCAGCAGGCTCCCGCGCGTCCCGAACGGTCCGCGCGTGATTGCCATCGTCGGCAGGCCGGTGCGCGTTCCGATCGCGCCGACCGTCACGAGCACTGCTGCGCCGACGATCGTTCCGCCCACGATCAGGGCGATGACAAGGCCGAACGGCACATCCGGCACGAAGAGCGTGCCGGTAAGAAGGGTGGTGACCACAAGGTTCGCGGCCAGCCAGATCATGAGCACGCGGCCGAGCGAGTAGGTTCCGCGAACCGGGCCCGCGTCATCTGAATTGGTGTCCAGTCGGCCTTCGATACGGGTGTAGAGCGACATCTTTGGGCTCCTCGATGAATGGGGTCGGGTCAGGGCTGGGGTGAGAGGTGTTCGTGGACGGCAATGAGGCCGGCAGAATCAGACCGGAAGACGATCGTTTCTCGCTCCCGGTACGACATCGGTCCGTCCGCGGTGATCACGCTTGTGCTGACGGAGTGGGTGAAGACGGCTCCGCCGGGAAACGCCTGCACTGCGGCCGCGCTCGATGCGCAGGATTCCACACTCCAACCGCCACCCACCCACTCATCCCACATGGCTTCGTAGGCAGCCCGGTCCTCGATTCGCGCTGGTTCGGTGTGGAAGACGAAGGTTGCGTCGGGTGCGAAGAGTGAGAAGTAGCGCGGGCCGTCGGTGGCGGCGAACGCCTCGACGATGGCGGATGCCGCGGCATGGACTGCTTCGTCCGTCGGGGTGGGCAGTGTCATGGGCGTCTCCTGTGTCGGGCTAATCGGTCGGGTTCGGGACTTCTACGTCGGGTCGGGGCCGTGTCGCTCGGGGTAGGTCATCCAGGTGCCATCGCGCTCAGCAACTCGTAGACGACGTGGCTGGCCGCGACAGCAGTCAGCTGGGCATGGTCGTACGCGGGGGCGACTTCGACCACGTCGGCGCCGATGATGCGCAGGTCGGCCAGGGCACGCAGCATCCGGAGCAGTTCTCGACTCGTGAGCCCGCCCGCCTCCGGAGTTCCTGTTCCCGGAGCGTGGGCGGGGTCGAGTACGTCGATGTCGATCGAGATGTAGAGCGGTGCATCTCCGACTCTGGCGCGGATGCGTTCGATGGCGGCCGCGACGCCGTGCTCTTCGACGAATTCGCTCGTGACGATCGCAAAGCCGAGCCGGGCGTCGTCCTCGAGGTCGTCCTTCGAATACAGGGGGCCGCGGATGCCGACGTGCATGCTCGCGGTCAGGTCGATGAGGCCTTCTTCGGACGCCCGACGGAAGGGGGTCCCGTGAGTCATCGGCGCCCCGAAGTACGTGTCCCACGTGTCGAGGTGGGCATCGAAGTGCAACACCGCGACGGGCCCGTGCTGCGCGTGCGCGACACGGAGCAGCGGCAGAGCGATCGTGTGGTCTCCGCCGATGGCGACTAATCGGTCGGCGTGCTCGCTGAGCTGGCGCGCACCCGCCTCGATCTCGGCCACGGCAGCAGCGATGTCGAACGGGTTCGCGGCGATGTCACCGGCGTCGGCAACCTGCTGGGCGCCGAACGGGAAGACGTCCTGCGCCGGGTTGTACGGTCGCAGTAGACGCGAGGCCTCGCGCACATGCGCGGGACCGAAGCGAGCACCGGGTCGGTAGCTCACCCCGCTGTCGAAGGGAATGCCGACGATCGCGATGTCTGCCCGCTCGACCTCGTCGAGCCGCGGGAGTCGCGCAAAGGTCGCGATTCCGGCGAACCGGGGCACGACACTTGCGTCCACCGGCCCGCGGGGCTTATCCGTCGCATCTTTGCTGAACGGTTGCATATTTGACAACTTTCGGTACGCTGTAGACAACTACTGCGCTAACCGTATGCTGCCCCGCGCGGATCGTCAAGGACGAATGTGTGAGCAGCTTCGAGGAGGACCTGTGCGAGCCATCCATCCCACCGCCGAAGGCACCGCGACACCCATCGGCGCCAAGCTGCGCTCCGCGCGCACCGCACAGGGCATGTCACTCGCCCAGGTCGCTCAGACGACGGGCCTCAGCAAGGGCTTCATCAGCCGGGTCGAGCGCGACGAGACGTCACCGAGCGTGGCAACGCTTGTCCAGTTGTGTCAGGTGCTCTCGTTGCCCGTCGGAGCGCTCTTCGCCGAACCCGAAATCCACCATGTCGCGTACGCCGACGCTCCGCGGATCAACTTGGGCGGAGTGCGCGCCGACGAGCGGCTGATGTCGCCGCGCGGCGAGGAGCGGGTTCAGCTGCTGCGATCAGAACTCGAGCCCGACGCGCACGGCGGGGCCGATCTCTACACGATCAACTGCGACGTCGAAGCGCTCCACGTCGTCTCGGGATCACTCACCGTGCGATTCGCCGGTCGAACCGTGGCCGTCCACGCCGGCGACGCGCTGACCTTCCCCGGTCGCGAGCCGCACACCTGGCAGGTCGAGGGTGGCGAGCCGGCCGTCGTGCTGTGGATCATCGTGCCCGCGCCGTGGAGTGGCTCGGCCTGACCGAGACCGCAGCAGTCCCTCACCGACCTCGTGCGGCACTGCACTTCTTGCCGCACCTCCAGACGATGCCCGAACGTAGCGTTGCAGTCCTGTCCGCCTTGGCCGGCGCGCCAGAAGGCGGCGGTCTCGAGATGGCGAGGTTGCCTCGACCATGTCTGCCACGATGGATCCCATGAAGAAGATCATCGCGCCTCTCGTCCTCGTCGTCGCTCTTGCCTTGACCGGTTGCAGTGCGGCGGACGCCGCACCTGCCAGCACCGCCCCTGCCGCCGCTGCTGAGGCCACGCCCGTCGAGGAAGCGCCCGTCGAGGAAGCGCCCAAGGCTCCCGACCTGGCGGGCGACTGGAAGCAGAGCAATTCGCGGAGCGAGACCGACTTCATGACGGCCGCCATCACCGATGGCGTCATCAGCATCGACTGGGAGCTCGGGAGCGAAGACATCACCGCCGTCTACTGGGTGGGCACGTTCGAGGCCCCGGCCGATGCGACCGAACCTCACGCCTGGACCTCGCAACGAGACGCTGCGGCGACTGACACGGCGGTCATGGCGTCGACAGACGACGCCAAGGAGTTCATCTACAAGGAAGGCGTCATCAGCTTCACGGTGAGTATCCAAGGCGAGTCTGCGACCGTGGAAATGAAGAAGAACTAGCTGTCACCCTTGGGCGCGTAGCCAGAGAACCCACAACCGCCGCCGGGCGGGGCGGCCCGGATGACCTCAGGAGCCTAGACGTTCCGTTGGTTCTTACGGTTTTCGCTTGGTGCCTGGATTGGAACGCTCGCGTAGCGCGGGGCTCGCGTCGGCGACCCGACGTTCCAGGCTCTCCAGCAGCAGCTCCAAGCCGTAGTCGAACTCGTCCGCGAACGCGTAACCGCCAGCGCCGAACAGCTCGGCTCGCGAGCGCGCAATGTGCGGATACAGCTCCGCCGGCGCCGCGACCGTGACGGCGAACGCCTCCTCGGCGCCATCCCCCGGTTCAAACGGCAGGCTCGTCTCGGTCAGCGCGAACCCGTACACGTAGGCGTCGATGGCGGAGAACGCGTGTATCGCGAGCGCGACGCTGAAGCCGTCGGTCATCAGCACGCCCAGTAACCGGTCGTGGTGCTGCAGCAGTGCCGGGCCGGGGTGAGGGCGCGATTCCATCATCCCCAGCGCCCACGGATGAGCCGTGAGCACCGACCGCGCTGATCGTGCCCGGGCGGTCAGCGCCTCCCGCCAGGTTCCACCGACCTCGGGCAGCTCGATCCTCTCGAACACCCAGTCGGCAAGGTCGTCGAGCAGCGCTTCCTTGCCTGGCACGTGATGGTAGAGCGACATCGCCTCAACGCCGAGCACCTTCGCGACACTGCGCATACTCACGGCGGCAACACCCGCGCGGTCGGCCACTGCGGCGGCCGCGCCGATAACGCTGTCCCTGCTCAGCGGTGTGCGCGGCGTCATCCACCCATCCTTGCGCACTTACGCTCGTAAGGCTACTCTGGCGATCAGTCCTTACAGTCGTAAGTCATGATTCGACGAATCACGCCAAGGAGCATTGTGATGAGAACGCCTCGATCCCACACAGCACTAGAGAATCCGCCGTCCCAGAACACGCTGCAAGATCTGCGCATGCCCGTGCAAGCCAAGCCTGCGGCAGCCTGGACGAGCCTCATGTTCCTCGTCCTCTACATCGACTACCACCACCGGTACCAGCCCGGCGAAATCGACAAGCTCCGGGGTGGCGACATCCTCCACGAGCCGGTCAACGGGCTCGACCCCGAGGGGCGCTGAGAACGGTGAAGGCGATAACCCAATACCGCTACGGCGGACTGGACACTCTCGAATACGTGACTGTTGCCCGGCCCGTCGCGGCGAAGGACGAAGTCCTCATCCGGGTTCTGGGAGCATCCGTCAACGCGGCCGATTGGCTGCTCATGCAGGGTGAACCCTTCGTTGCGAGGTTGGCGTTCGGCCTGCGGCGGCCCACGGTCTCGACGCGGGGCCGGGATGTGGCCGGCGTGATCGAGGCTGTGGGCGACAACGTGCGCCGTTTCAGCGTTGGCGAGGAGGTTTATGCGGAGGTGGATGCCGGCAGCTTCGCCGAGTACACCGTCGCCCACGAGAAGCACCTCGCTCACAAACCCGTGCGAATCAGCTTCAGCGAGGCGGCTGCCGTGCCGATCGCCGCAACGACGGCGCTGCAGGGCGTGCGGGATGTTGCAAAGATCAAGCCAGGCGACAAGGTGCTGATCAACGGGGCGTCCGGCGGAGTCGGCTCCTTCGCCGTGCAGTTGGCTCAGGCGTTCGGGGCCGAAGTGACTGGCGTCTGCAGCACCGCAAATCTCGAGTTCGTGCGCACGTTGGGCGCAGACCACGTGATCGACTACACGGCTGAGAACTTCGCGTTGGGCGAGGCTCGCTACGACGTGATCATCGACCTCGTCGGCAACCGATCGATCGCCGAGTGCAGGCGGGCCCTCACCCGTCGCGGAACTCTGGTGCTGGCGTCGGGCAACGGGGGACGCGTGCTCGGTCCGATCCGACGGATGCTTGCAGCGATGCTGCTGGGCATGTTCGTGACCCAGAACCTACGACCCCTCTCCGCAGCCGCGAGCGGCGCCGACCTCGAAGTTCTTCGGGAGCTCATCGACGCCGGCACCATCACGCCGCCAGTCGACCGCAGCTACCCGCTCGCTGAGACGCCTGAGGCGATCCGCTACTTCGTTGAGGAGCACGCCAGGGGCAAGGTCACCATCAACGTCACCAGCCTGAACAACACCAGGGAGTAGGCCGCCAGCTCTTCATCCGCGACGGGCGCGCGATTCGCTCCCTCGACACCCCAGGAGAGGCATCATGAACCCCCTCGACAAGAGCTTCTCGATCGACCAAGAGATGACGGCCACCCGCCCAATTGCTCAGCAGAAGGGCGAGCGGCAGCGACCGAGGAGCGGATGGCTTGCCATAACCGGCCTCGTGATCCTCAGTGCCCTTCCCGTACTCGGCGGTGTGCTTCGCCTGACGGACGGGATCGCTGAGCCCGAGAGCGAAATGATGGTGGCCACATCCGTAGCGGTCGTAGCGCACATCGTGGCCATGAGCGTGTTCTGCATTCTCGGCGCATTCCAGTTCTCACCAGCACTGCGAATTCGGCGCGGTTGGCACCGTACGGCCGGCCGTGCACTGATCCCCGCTGGATTAATCGCGACACTGTCAAGCATCTGGCTCGCAGTTTTCTTCGGTGGACCCCCTGATGAATTCGCACTCGCGATAATTCGACTCGTCTTCGCCGTACCAATGACAGTGTTTCTTGTGCTCGCCGTGATCGCGATCACGCGTCGCGACTTCGTTGCGCACGGAGCATGGATGACGCGCGCCTACGCGATCGCTGTCTCCGGCGGAACCCAGGCGCTCGTCGTCACACTGTGGACGCTCAATGTCGGTGAGGTCAACGCATCCGGCGAGGCATGGCTGGTCGCCGCTGGTTTCGTGATCAACAGTGTCGTGGCGGAGTTACTCATCCTGCGACGGACCAGCCGGCGGAGGCGCGGTCGTGCGAGGCGTGGCGCGCTCACATCATGAACCCCCTCGACATCCCGCCGGTCATCCGGCCGCATCTAAGGAGAGAAAAATGAAATCACCGAAGAACACCGCCACCAAGCCAGCCCGCACTGGGTTCGCTCGAGGCCGGTTCGTCGGTGCCGCGGCGATCGCTTTCGCGGTGTTGGTGGTGATAGAGAACGTGTTGTTCACGGTAACGAGCGCTCCGGGCTATGGCGATCCGATCGAGGAAGTGCTGGCCTACTACGCGACCAACCGCGACGCGATCGCGATCATTTCTGGTCTGGTGGCCTTGTACCTGCCGCTGCTGCTGGTGTTCGTGACGGGCCTGCACGGCCTCGTGGAGCGGCGCGGCGGAGCGGGCGTCGGCTGGTCGCGCCTGGCCTTGGCCGCTGGCGCGACGCTGGCGGCGATCTTCGTGCTGTTCAACGTCACGCAGATCGGGCTCGCGCTCTCCGCCGGCGGGCTCGCCGAGCCGACGCCCGCTTTCGAGCTCGTCTGGCAGATTCACGCGGCGGCGTTCGCGCTGGCGCTGCCGATGATCGCCACCACCTGCTTCGGCGTGACTCTCGCCGCGCACGCGAGCGGGCTGACTCCGGCTTGGCAGCGCCTGCTGGGCCTGGTGAGTGGGAGCCTGCTGCTCGCCGCGGGGCTCGGCAGCCTCGCGATCGCCGACGGCTCGACGCTGATCTTCGTCGGGCTCCTAGGGTTCGCCGCCTGGCTCGTCTGGCTGCTCGCGACCGGCGTGCGCCTGGTCCGGTCGTGACCGAAATGAGGTCGGCGCCGAGAGACCAATTTCATGTACCACCTACCCTGAAAGCACTCCGCCCTACGGGAGCGCCCCGAAGGCGTTCGCCAACAGTCACTCTGACAAACTGTCCTCGTGACCGCGGATATAGAGGTAGTCCAATTCAACGATCCACGCCTGCAGCATCTAACCGACGCGGGGTACGTCGTTGTCGGCGAATCGTGGGGCGCCCGCCTACGCCTCAGCGATCCACCCGACCTATCGGTGTTGAGCGCGGCGGTCGTCGCGGCAACGGAACAAGGATTCCTGATCGAGGAACTCGATCCCGGCTGGGCGCCTCAGGTCACGGTCCTGGAAGCCTTGAACCACGCCGACTACCCGTTTACGCCCACAACATCCGTGCCGCACCGCGACGAGTCCGACATGCGCGAACTGTGGAAATCGGGGTATCGCCTCTTTGGTGCCATCACTGACGGGCAACTCGCGGCCGTCAGCGTAATTGGCCTGACGGCCACGCGCGCGGAAACCGAATTCACTTCCGTCCACCGCTCCTACCGCCTCAGAGGGCTCGCCGTTGCTGTGAAGGCCGCATCGATCACGGCATTAGCCGACGAGGGAGTCAGAATCTTCGGCACCGGGGGTGCTCAAATTAACGCCGGCAGCATCCGCATGAATGAACATCTCGGCTATGCCATCGAAGAACGCTGGCTCAGCCTCACAATGTCGCAATAGAACAAGGACACACGCCCGGAGACCGTTCCCGTCAGCGTCTCACTCCTGAGCTGTCGGTGGCCCAACGCTCCCGGAGTTGCGGAGAGCATCTTCGATTTCCGAGTCCTTGAATCCAGCCACCTGAAGCGAATCGCGAATCCGCGAATCGGAAAGCTCTTGCCTTCTCCGCGCCCGCTCCGCAGAGCGAGTCTGTCGCCAATATCTGAATAGCTTGGCTGCCAGGATCACCGCATAGAGCACGATTCCAAGGACGACCAGTGAGAGCACGGCCCCAGCGAATGCGGTCACAATCTCCACTGCGAGGATCCTTTCTTGAGCTCCGTCCCGGCCACATCACGTAACTGTTTTGAACAGGTGGGATGCGAGCGGAGGACCCAAAGCGATTCCCCGATGTCCCCCTCGGTTAGCCACAGCCTATTGCCGCGGCCACGCATACCCAACCCAAGTCTCCGGCTCCGGCTCCGAAACAAGCACTCGGCAAGACTGCCAAGCTCGCAGGCCACTTACCAACAAACACACGCCCGGAGACCGTTGGGTTTATGAGCCCACGTGCCGGTGTCTCAGTAGGGTGGGGTCATGGTCAACGCTGCAGGTACCTACCCGGTCGTCTCTGCAGATTTGACTGACACGCTCAACGCCTGGAAACCCCTAGGGCACACCCAGGGCGCGCTGCGTGATGAGTACGTCTCCTTCGTCGGTGCCTTTCCTGGATCTGCGCTGGATCGCGACGGGGGTGCGGAGCACGTGACTGCGAGCTGTTTCGTTTTCACCCCCGATCTGGACCAGGTCTTGCTCTGCTTCCATAGGAAGGGCCGATTCTGGGTGCAGCTTGGCGGTCACGTTGAGGCAACGGACATATCAGTTGCCGCGGCGGCCCTCCGCGAAGCCCGTGAGGAAGGCGGCATCAACGACATCCGTCTGGTCGGCGCCATCCTTGATGTCGACCGTCACGCCCTGGGTGCAGGCTTTGCACGGTGCAGCGTTCATTGGGACATCGGCTTCGGCGCAATCGCGAGAACAGACCTAACCCCGTCCACCAGCACTGAGAGCGAGGATGTCGCTTGGTGGCCAGTAACAGAACTGCCCGACAACGTGCCTGTGAACTTTGAGCACCGCTTACGCAGGGTTCTTGACGAAATCAGGCACCAAAGCAGTGTCTAGCTCCCGGTGAGGGCGCCACAACGATCTTGCGCCGTGGAATCTGGTCATCGGCGATTGGGAGCGAGCCCTTTCGCCATCGCAAAAGCATCCGACACGAGAGTCCCCGCGGTCTCGTCCGGCAACACGTTTCTAGTATCTCTAGGTGCGCTCGGGGCTGAGATCGCGGAGCATGACGAGCTCGTGCTGGCCACCCGGCAGCAGATCGCCGGGTTCATCGGACGCGGCAAAGCCGTTTCGTTCATAGGTTCGTCGGGCTGCGACATTGGTCGGCATCACGGACAGAGCGAGCGTCGTCGCTCCAGCGCTCGCCGCCCAACGTGCGATCGCGGTGATGAGCGCCGTGGCGACACCACGACTACGAACGGCGGGGTCGACCCACATGGAGATGAGCTCGGCGCGGCTGGCGGCATCCGTGCACGGGATCCCCGTGGCCATGCCGACGGGGGTGTTCCCGTCGACATCGACAGCCAGAATATCGATCGCTCCCGGGATCGACAGCCGCTCACGCCAACGGTCATCCGACGCGTGTGCCCACTCCTGCAGGCGTGAACCGAAGGCGCCAGGCGCGTCGGTCAGCGCCGCGAGCCGCACCGGCCGCCAGACCCGCCAGTCGTCGGCGGATACGGTGCGCAGTTCGATGGTCATGCCCCGACCATACCGACAGGCACGACGACATGAGGACCGACAATCACGACGAGGAGAGCATCTCGACTGCACCCGCAAGGTCTATGCCCGCTGAAAGGCGGACCGCCTGGTCGCGCAGATCGACGATGTTACGGGCCTCCACGTTGGGCGCGAACGGAGAAGCGCCGTGTCCTGATGTGAGGGATCAACGACGCGATGGAACGAGCCGTAGGATCCGTTGGACGTAGTGCTGCACCGTGATGTTCGTGTCCGTGTGGCCGAGCAGCCCTGTCGCGAATTCGATGCTGGCGTTGGAGTTGACCGCGGTCGCAACAGTGCGGGGGAACATGTGCGGGGTCACACCCTCGGCGCCCGCTCCCCCGAGCACGTGACGCAATTTTCGACGCGCGTTCGCGGTGGTCTGCGGGGTGCCGTTCTGCTCTTGGGCTTCTACGTGGTCAACATTTCGATGTTGCGGACGGCATCGGTGAACGATTTGTCCGTGACCGTGCCTTGCTTCTGCTGCTCTCTAATCTCGCTGATGTTCTGCTTAGCCATATCGGCGATGTCACGCGCTTCCTTGGTCTTCAACGCGGCGGTTACTCGTTCCTGCATCGCTGCGATTACGGCACCACCCGCCGAACCAATTACTAGGGAAAGACCCACGAGTGTCCGTAGCTCGTAGCCCTCAATCTTTGCGCCGCCAAGTTCAAAGACACCGGGCTGAAAGAATAGGAGCGCAGCCGAAGCGGCAACCGAGCCCACAATCACGTTGGCCCAGACGCCGAGATCGAAGAACCCCTTCACCTTTCTTGGCTTCTCGATTTGACCGGCTGCGCCCCTCAAAAGCAGTTCTGCGACGAACCCACCGATTGCACCACCGCCAATCGTGATCCCGTAGATGGCCCACCATGCCCAAGGTTCAGAAAACAGAATCATTGTCTGGCTCCTTTCTCGTGGCCACAACGTATACCCCGGTCGGCGGTGCCAACAGCCTCATGTGTCGTCCAGCTAGATCGACTGAGCGTTGCTGATGAATCCACCCAGTCAGCCCCGAGAGTTGCCACAACAGACTCGGACAGAGCGAGCACAGCCGTCAGGGGCGAGAAACTTGAGCAAGGACTCAGCCGGCCAGCCGGCCATCCGGCCACCGGCGGCCGAGCTACGCGTTCAGCGCGATTGTCAGCCGTTCGATTCCACGGTCAGCCCCGTCGATGGCGGGGATGATTGTCCCATCTATGCGGATGGCCCCGATCGCGTTACCGAGCAGCTGGCGGTCCCGCTTGCTCATCTGCACGGCCAGTTGGTCTTCACGGGTGACCAGGGTGCTGAGGACGGCGAATGTCAACGAGGGCTTTGGTGACCTGATGGAGGATGGTCGGCTGCGCGCGCACATCCAAAACAGCATCCGCGTCGTCGGTCGGCCGATTCGGCGTGGTGTCGCGTTCGACGCACCAGAAGTGCACCATCTGGCCGCCAACCAGGCACCAGTTATTCGGCACCTTCTCGGATAGATCGAAAAGGGCGTGCCAAGCCAGTGAGGACCTCTGACCGAGTACCGGCATGTCGATGACCCTTGTGACAAGCCACAGCACCAAATGAATGTGTCAGCCGGTGCACAGTCGTGGATTGACCGCGGACCCGACGTGGTCCATGACGCCGACCGGCGCACCGCGCGTCACCTCGGCAGCCGCGTCGCCAAGCTCGGGCAACTCGCCATCTAAGCTGGACTGTTGCCCACGGAAGGAACCTCAATGAGCATGGAAGGCGCGGCCTGGAGCTCGCTGTACAAGATCTCTACCGCCAGGGACGGCAAACACGGCTTCTCCCGTGAGTCCGTGCGGCGGATCATGACGTTCGCGGTGCCCTACCGGTCCAAGCTGCTGATCTTCATCGCCCTCTCCATCGTGGGAGCTTTCCTCGCGGTCGCGACGCCGGTACTCGCCGGCCAGGTGGTCGACGTCATCGTCGCCCAGGGCGAGGTCACCACGATCGTTTGGATCGCCGTCGTCATCGCCCTCGTGGCCGTGGCCGACGCCGCCGTGTCACTCGTGACGCGCTGGTACTCGGCGCGGATCGGCGAAGGCGTGATTCTGGACCTCCGCACCTCCGTCTTCAACCACGTGCAGAAGATGCCGATCGCATTCTTCACCCGCACGCGGACCGGCGCCCTCGTGAGCCGCCTTAACAACGATGTGATCGGCGCCCAGCAGGCCTTCAGCGGCACGCTGTCCGGCGTGGTCACGAACCTCGTGGCGCTGACCCTCACCCTGATCGTCATGCTCAACACGTCCTGGCTCGTGACGGTTCTCGCCATGATCATGCTCCCCATCTTCCTGATACCCGCGCGCCGCATGGGCAGCCGCCTCGCCGCGCTGCGCCGCGAGGCCGCCGATCACAATTCCGCCATGAGCACGCAGATGACCGAGCGCTTCTCAGCGCCCGGCGCCACCCTCGTCAAACTGTTCGGCCGGCCCGACGAGGAGGCCGAGGAGTTCCGCGTCCGCGCCGCCCGCGTCCGCGACATCGGAGTCCGGACCGCGATGCTGCAGTTCGTCTTCTTCACCGCACTGATGCTCGTCTCCGCTCTCGCCCTCGCCCTCGTTTATGGGCTCGGCGGCTTCCTCGCACTCGCCGGCCAGCTGAATACCGGTGACGTGGTCACCCTGGCGCTCCTCCTCACCCGCCTCTACGCGCCGCTCACCAGCCTCGCAAACGCACGGGTGGAGATCATGAGCGCGGTCGTCAGCTTCGAGCGCGTCTTCGAGGTGCTGGACCTCGACCCGCTCATCAAGGAGAAGCCCGACGCCGTCGCCGTTCCCGAAGGCCCCGTGGCCGTCGAGTTCGACAATGTCCGCTTCGCCTACCCGTCCGCAGACAAAGTGTCCCTCGCCTCTCTCGAGGAGGTTGCCACGCTGGACACCCGCGGCGGCGAGGAGGTGCTGCACGGCGTATCCTTCAGGATCGAACCGGGGCAGACCGTTGCCCTCGTTGGGACATCCGGTGCCGGCAAGTCCACAATTGCGCAGCTCCTCTCGCGCCTGTATGACGTCGACAGCGGCGCTGTGCGCCTCGCGGGGACGGATGTCCGCGATGTCACTTTCGCCTCCATGCGGCACAGCCTGGGCATGGTGACGCAGGACGGCCACCTGTTCCACGAGACCATCCTCTCCAATCTGCGCCTCGCGAGGCCGGAGGCGTCCGACGACGAGGTGTGGGACGCCGTGCGCCGTGCGCGGCTCGAGCCGCTCATCCGGTCCCTGCCGGACCAGCTGGACACCATGGTCGGAGAGCGTGGCTACCGGCTGTCCGGGGGTGAGCGCCAGCGGATGACCATCGCGAGGCTCCTGCTCGCCCAGCCGCGCGTCGTCATCCTCGACGAGGCCACGGCGGCGCTGGACTCGACGTCTGAGGCCGCCGTGCAGGCGGCGCTCAGCGAGGCGCTCGAGGGACGGACGGCGATGGTGATCGCACACCGCCTCTCCACCATCCGCAGTGCAGACCTGATCCTCGTGGTTGAGGACGGCTCGATCGTGGAGCGCGGTACGCACGAGGAACTGCTGGCTGTGGGTGGGCGGTACGAGGAATTGCACCGGACCCAGTTCGCCGTGCAGACGGATGTTGCGGCCGACGAGGAAACGCTGAGCCTGACCTAGTCACGAGCCCGGGGCCTGACAGTACGCTTGGGTCACCAGGCCCCAGAGGCGCTGAATCGCTGAGGAGGCACCATGTTCAAGCCATCTCGATCAATCACCACGGCCATGCCGTCGGATCTCGCTATCTCGCGCGCTGCGGTCCGTCGCCCGCTTGAAGAGGTTGCCGCCGAAATGGGCATCGGTCCACACCTGCTGGAACCGTACGGAAGTGCGGCGTCGAAGATCTCCCTCGATGCGATCGATGAGCTCCGTGACCGTCCACGGGCCAAGTATGTCGTCGTCACCGCAATCACACCGACTCCACTCGGGTCGGGCAAGACGACCACTGCGATCGGGCTCGGTCAGGGCTTCCGGCACATCGACAAGCTCGGGATCGTCGCGATACGGCAGCCGTCGATGGGGCCGACGTTCGGCATCAAGGGCGGAGCCGCTGGTGGCGGCTACGCTCAGGTGGTCCCGATGGAGGCACTGAACCTGCACCTGACCGGCGACACGCACGCCGTTACCGCGGCCCACAATCTCTTGTCGGCGATGATCGGCAACCACATCCACAAGGGAAACCGTCTCGGGTTCGACCCCCATGAGATCACCTGGCGACGTGTCCTCGACGTCAACGATCGCGAGCTGCGCACCATCATCACCGGGCTCGGCGGTCCTGACGACGGCAATCCGCTCCAATCCGGTTTCGACATCTCCGCAGCCAGCGAGGTGATGGCGTTGTTGTCGCTGTGCACGTCGTTGCGGGATCTTCGTGAACGGATGGGAAGAATCGTCGTCGGCTACAACCGCGGCGGCGAACCGGTGACCGCCGAGATGCTCAAGGCGGCCGGCGCCATGACCGCGATACTCAAGGATGCCATCAAGCCGAACCTGATGCAGACCGTGGAGCAGACCCCAGTGCTCGTGCACAGCGGTCCGTTCGGGAACATCGCCACCGGTAACTCCTCGGTGCTCGCCGATCTGATCGGCATCCATGCCGGCGACTACCTCATCACCGAGGCGGGGTTCGGTGCAGACATCGGCGCGGAAAAGTTCTTCAATATCAAGTGCCGTGCCTCCGGGCTGGCACCGGATGCCGCCGTCATCGTCGCGACCGTGCGTGACCTGAAAACTCACTCAAACAAGTACCGGGTCGTCGCCGGCCGGCCTCTGCCACCGGAGATGCTTGCCGAGAATCCCGACGACGTCATCGCCGGGGCAGCGAACCTGCGCCGGCAGATCGCCAACATCCGCCGTCACGGAGTGACGCCGGTCATTGCGGTGAACGCATTTCCCACCGACTACGACAGTGAGCATCAAGCGATCATGCACGTCGCGGCAGAGGAAGGTGTGCGCGCGGCGATCAGCTACCACTTCACCGAAGGCGGCAGGGGTGCGGTCGAGCTGGCCGAGGCGGTTGCGGAGGCCTGCGCTGAACCGTCGAGCTTCCACCGGCTCTATCCCGACGATCTTCCCTTGGTCGACAAGATCGATGTGATCGCGCGCGAGATGTACGGCGCCGACGGCGTGGACCTCTCGCCTCTGGCCGCTCGGCAACTCGACAAGTACGAGCGGGCAGGCTTCGGCAGCCTGCCGGTGTGCATCGCCAAGACACACCTTTCCCTGTCGGCCGACCCCAAAATCAAGGGAGCACCCACCGGGTGGCGACTGCCGGTGCGTGAGGTGCGTGCGTCGATCGGGGCCGGGTTCATCTATCCCCTCTGCGGCGACATGCGCACCATGCCCGGTCTCTCGTCCGCACCGGCAGCCGAAGGCATCGACATCGACGAGAATGGCGAGATCGTCGGGTTGTCCTGATCTGCGGACCCGGCCGGGCTGCCGGTGGCTACCTCGGTCGTCCCCGGCGTGAGCTGCTCATGCGCCCTGCCCCAACCTGACGCGCCCGAAACCGTGCGGAACCGGCCAAATCGCGGCGGCACCTCAAGAATCGTTCCCGCGAACACACCCAACAACATCAGAAACCAGGAATCGCTCCTGAGAAGTCTCAGGAGCGATTTCTTTATTTCGACCGGACCGTTTCGTGAAGAGTTTCGCGAACGGCCCTTTGGTCCTCTGTGGGGGTTTCATGCAATCCCACAACCCTTGCTATGACTGGTGGCTTTTGCGGCGTGGGGCAGGGCGTTCCAAGCTAAGCGGGCTTTCTCTCCAGGACCATTGACTACATCGACGTCGGGCTTGGCCGGGATGTCGATCGGCTCGGCTGCGATGAGCGAGCGCTGTTGGCTTGCACGCAGGGGCTAGAGCGACTCCCCGCAACTCATGCAGGTGTCCTCCCCCTCCTCGTAAATCATTCCGCAGCAGTACTTGGGGCCCGTGTAGTCGGAGTAACAGTTTTCACACTGGCCTTCCTGCATATCCTCTTCGTCGACGTCGTCGCCGCACGAGTCGCATGTAAGTGTCGTCAGCGGGCTGCTGGAACTGTCCTTGTCGCTGGCCGCGGAGCCACCAAACAAACTGCTAAAGAATCCCACGTCTCTCCTTCGAGGGTGCTTCCGGGCAGGGAATCTGCCGCGCTACTACGGGCCTTACTTTACCGAGGTCCAACCCTAGGGCCGCGCATCCCTTCACATGCAGGTTCATAACGAAATGCCTGAAGAGATACTCGACCGGGCCGCCCAGAGCGTCCGGGAAACATCCCGTTGATCTGGGGTGCCCACTGCGGAGAATGCGACGATGGCTGTGCTTGGCGCCGGCGCGAATGCCTTCGCTCCTGGTTCATGGTGTCGTACGCCGCACTTCTGAAGGCGATCGTCATTGACCGCGAGGAGGGTCTGTCGCGCACAGAACGACTCGACCGGTTTAGGTTCTGGCTTGAGCATGAGTTACAGGTGTCGGCGAGCCGGGAAGCCTGGATCGGGTTCCTCCTCCTTGCTGGTACCGGTGACTACCCAGATCGCGCCAGGCGACTCCTCAAGGTGGCCGGAGGCCGAGACATTCGCGACTCGGTGTGGGGCGCCACATGGGATCTGATGTACTCGCGCATCCCCGCGGTGATGACTCAGCCGATGTTCCGCAAGGACTGGAAATTGCCCATCGCGTTCGTTACAGATGATTCTGGCCTCATCGATGCCCTAGCCGGCACCAGAACCGCATTCGTCGTCGAGAACGCCCACGGTGTGGGCTTCAGCGGTGACGAGATCGATATGACCGCGCTGCACGAAGACGCACGACCGCTCATCCGGTCGTATATGGCTCGTGAACGGGAACGTGTAATGCTCCACTCCCGCGGAATGACTCCGGCCGTACTGAATCGCGCCGCCTACTTGGCCCGCAGGTCGGAAGGTGAAATCACAAGGTCTCTGTGAAACGCTTTTGGCCAGCGGTTTCTCCAGGGCAAACTTCTGAGACATCGATGAATCGCTAAAGGTCCTCAGAAAATGTTGCCCGTCGTGCTCGCCCGGCGCACAACAAAACGGGGCGGCCGGAAGATCTTCGGGCACCACGGTAGACGTTGCACGAAGCCCCATGCGTCCGACGAGACAACGCCTGGGATTGTCCAGAGAGGTGAAAGTGATGGGCCAGTCACGGGAACATCAAATCTCTAACCCAAAAGTCCCGAAAAACCTTGAGTCTCCGGGACATCTGGCGAGCCATTCGCGGAAGCCAGTAGGGCGCGGATTGTCCGTGACTCTGGAACTCAGATTTCCTCCGCAGCTCTCATTCTTTTCCTCCGGCATTTCCGGGACCTGACCACTGACACAGATCGACCCAAGCGCGAAACGCGGATTCAGTGGCCACTCAGCGGTGTCGACGACCAGTGCAGCTTGTTTGAGATGGGATAGGACAATCGCTTCGTTCGCGGATCTGCGAGACGAGCCGAAGCGCTTCTCCCCCGAATGTCGCGCCCAAGCTGCCCGTAACGGCCGCGAGAGGTGGGCACCGACGATTCAGAGTGTGGTGAATTCTGTGGGTCTACGTCTGCTTGGGTGACTCCGGACTGTCGTGCCGACGATAACCGGCGAGCGGATCGGCCTGATGCGCCCAAGCTGTTCCCGGCAGCAGATCGCCGCCGTTTCCCGCAGACACGACTGTGCCGATGACGCGCGCGGCGCCGGGGATGTCATTGACCGCGTCAGGTCTCACGGTGAAAAGCAGCTTGAAGTCGACCGACCCGCCGAACACGATGTCAAGGGCGGGGATCCCGGCCAACTCGGCGACCGCCACGACCGCATCGTCAACGGGAACAGCCTGGAGGTCGAGATCGATGTGCACCCTGCTCGCCGTCTCAATTTGCTCCACCGTCGCGCGCAATCCGTCCGAAGTATCCTGACAGCTGGTGGCGAACCCGCCCGTGGATAGAAGGCGCCCGAGGGCCACCTCTGGTTCAACCCGTTTCCATGCGCGAGCTAGGCGGCGCTCATGCTCGGCATCGAGTTGCCAGCCGTGCATCGAACGACCTTCGAAGTAAATCATCGCCGCGAGAGCGATTCCCGTCGCTCCGCTGAGCACGACGGCGTCACCAGCCTGCGCGCCAGCGCGGGTTAGCGTTGCACCGACCGAGGTCAGTCCGATCGCCGACGCCGAAAGGATGATCCGCTCAGCGGTGCCAATATCGCCCCCGACGTTGTGGCAGCCGTAACGCTGGCAGCAGTCGCGGATTCCGCGCATGATTGCCGAGAAGTTGTCATCAGACAAATCTTTCGGGTACCGCACGACCGAGGTTAGCGCGACAGGTTGAGCGCCCATGGCTGCGATGTCGCTGATATTGGCGGCGGCGAGGTAATAACCGATGTCGTAGTGATCCAGGATTCCGAGCTGAAAAAGCAGAAACTCGCTGCCGCGTACGTAGTCGGAGGCCACGACGATCTCAGCCGACCCGTCAAACCGGAACCATGCTGCGTCGTCGGCTCGATCGGCGCCGCCGAGCAGTGTCAATTCCGCGTCAGGCTGGCGCCAGGTGCTCCCGCTCTGGCCGGCGAACAGCCCCGACGTGATCTGACGCACGCGCTCCGGCTCTGTTGAGTGCTTATGCGACATTGTCTGCGTCCCACTCCGAGATGGTGGCGGCCACGATATTCGGCATGATGCACGTGTCGGAGTAAGTCTGGGATGCAGAGAGTCCGAGCGTTCGCCCGACCAGCGAACGAGCATATTGGCGCGTCGGTGGACGCCAATTCACCGCCATGGTGACGGACTCGCTGGTTCCGACGAGCACGTACTCGCGTCCCGACGCCCCCGGGACTTCCGACCAGGTCACCGTCGTCGCCGCGTTCCCCGAGTCTCGGGCAAACTCGGACTTGAGATCGTCGGCGGCGAGGGGCAGTAGATGAAAATGAGCATGCGCGATGCACGGACCTTCCCGTTCGACCTCGAGGGTGCTTCCATGCTCAATGACCGCGGGGGCGCCGTACTGATTTGCGTAGCGGCTCAGGAACTGGGGAATTTCGTTGGCACGGGTGTCGCCCACGGAGAGGTAGTCGGCCATGCTCAACGCGTGCCTGCGCGCAAACAGCAGAAGGTGGCCCGATATAAGCGGCGCGAAGTCAGGAACAAGGACAAAATGTTCAGTCTGTGCAAGGACACGCCCTGCCGATGGCACTCCGCGAAAGAGGTAGTGCTCGGGGGCATGCGCGGCGTCGAACTCAACGCATATCTCGCAGTCGTGCGGCTCCATAGATTGCTCGGTCCGGGGTCAGAACTCGAAGATGGCGCGACGCCGCGTCGCGACGACGTTGATCCACTGGCTGGTACTCCGGATGCCGCCGCTGACCGAGTGCCACACCACGTCGAAGTCGTGATTGTCGAGGAACTGGAGGAGCTCCCCGGTCGGCCACCGCGAGAACTTCCGGGTCGCGGGCAGGCGGGACTGCTTAGAAGTCGGCTCATACGCCTCACCGAACTTCGTGGAGAAGGAGAGCACGCCGTTGGGGCGGAGCGCGGAGCGCGCCCTGGCTAGAAACTGGCTGAATTGGGGTTTCTCAAAGTGGCAGACGACCGCGTTCGCGAAGATTACGTCGAGGTCGACGGGGAACGGATCTCGAACGGCGTCAAGGTACTCGGCCGAATTGCCCTGCGCACGCAGCCGATCCACGAAGGGCTGAGCAACATCGGTGCGTTGCACGCGGTATCCGAGCGACTCGAAGTAGTCTGCATCGCGTCCGCTACCCGAACCCACCTCGAGTATGCGGGCCCATGTAGGAACCTCGAGTACCGTACGGTCCATCCATTCCTTCATTGCACCCAAGACGACGGTGGGCGTCGTTTCAAGGTACTCGGCGTGCGATTCCTGGTAGGCATCGCGCACCTCATCCAGACGTTCTCTACTCGAAGCCAGAAGTCGCACGCGTCCCCTCCCTGTGTTCGCCAGCCGGACCACTCGGCAGAACGAGCGTACCTCCAGTATGGTACTTGAAGCTGGTACCGCGTAGGCGGGAATCGATGGAGAGGCTCACATCATGACCTGGGGGGACACAGGAACAACAAGACCTACCGGCAGCAGAGCAACTCGCGTGCGTACCGCCCTGCAGGCAATTACGACGGAAGTGGCGCAAAATCAGCGCTTACTCGGTGCGCGTCCTGCGTGGGGACAGTTTCTAGACGTCCCGGCGAGCAACGGGCAGGTAGGCATCTACGGCACCTCATCCGCCATCCAGATCCTGACGAATGCCTCGCTCGGAGGCGCGAGCGCAAATGACGCGTTGCCTACCCTTCCCGGCACTGACCTCACTGACTTGAGCAACGCGTTTAACGATGACGACCTGGCTCTCACACTAAAGTGCTGCTCAATCATCGAGGCACGCGCCTCGGCGGGACCGTCGACCACGCTGACGCGCGTCGAGCAGGTGGTGCTGGCATCGTTTATCGGCAACGCTGACTTGTCGCAACCCGTGCCCGCATCGGTCGCCGGCCAATACATGGGGTGGGGCTTCGCCACGAAGTACGCGGCCGTGGACTTCCACGATGTGCGTGCAGACGTGTTGGCGACGGTGCATGTCGTACTGGCCCTACGTTCTGCGCGTGTCGAATTACGCGTGCCCGCGACGGAGAAGGAGGCGGTGAACCGTCGGATCGCCTACGCGATGCGCTGGGCCGCTGCTGAGGTGATCTCAGGTGCCGACTCGTCCCCCGTCGCATGGGCGCTCACTCTGCTCGCCGCCAAGACGTTTCTTGGTGAGCCGGCGGTGTTGGGTGTGCCGGCGGACAAGCTGGTGCGCGAGTTGCAGAAAACCTTGAGGAGCCGTCTGCGCGGAAACCGCATCGCAGATCTGCCGCGCGCCGAACCCCGCTTCTACGCGGTCCCCCGTAGCGGTGGCCGCACAGAAAACCATTACGCAACGTTCCCGGTGCACTACATCGTATCGTGGGCCCTCGCCGCCGGAGTCTTGCGGCGGATGCCGCGACAGAGGCAGATTTTCGACGTGTGCGACCTGTTAAGCCAGGCCGTGCACGCGCACGGCGCCCCCGTCTCGATGGCAACGGGGCGCAAGAGCATCACCGATTCGCTGTACGCCGCCAAGCTATTGCGGGCGGTGACGGCACGGGTCAACACGATCGACTCAAATTGGGCGCGACGCTGGGGGCCTCACATAGCGGCGGTCACTGCGACCACGCTGGCTTGCCTGGCCCTATTGGGCGGTGCGGTCATTGCCGGCGTCGTCTCCGTCTCGGGCGACCCCGAGGAGGTCCGAGGGATCGCGACGTGCGCGGTTGGTCTACTCCCGATCCCCGCCGTCGCGTTCGGCCGCCATGCGTGGAAGCTTGGCCAGCGTGGTCCCTGACGCCTGCGCATTAACCGGATTCCTGAGGCGGCAGTAGCTCGGCACCATCGGACTCCGTCACCTCGACAGCTTGGTCTCGTTGCCAGGCCTGAACGCACTCACCCACCGGCCCAGCGTGGCCTCGTTGATTCTGAATTCTCGGGCGACGGTCGCGAACGCCCTGCCAGTGGCCAACACCAACTTCACGGCCTCGTCGTAGTACTCACGAGCTAAGCCCGACGTGATCACTCTCTCTTGTGAGGTTTGTCCGCCCTCCTAGTCAAGGCCACTTCGCCCTTGTGTCGTCCAGGCCCCCATACGAGGTAACAACGCCGAGCGGCACGATCACTCTTGGTGAGAAACAGAGGCGCCTTCCACCAACAACGTGAGTCGAGCTGACCGATAGGACCGGTTATGTCAGCAGGGCCGAAACCCGCAAATTGCCCGAACGCGGACGATTTTCAACTTCGCCGGGAAAGGTCGAACTTCACCTCCGGCGTTTCCACCCACGATGTCTAAGAATTTCGGCGGTCCTGCCACCAACGCGCTGACTTCAGGGAGGGTGGTACCAGCACGACACCGGCAGTGAATCAGGGACAGTTCGGTCGCCGTGGTCGGCATCGAACGTCCCCGCGGGAAACAGCATTTCGTCCCGGCAGACCGCACCTCCAACGCCCCAGACGCGCCAACCACGATTGGGAGCGAAGGTAAGTGTCATAAAGAGCACGTTGCGTTATCTGAGTTCGTCGTCACCGCCCGTGCGTCGAGTCCTTTCCCAGTGCGCTGGCGGCCTCGTCGCAAAATGGCGGCCCTATGCTGCCGGTATGGAACATTCACGAGTTGCAATTCCCGAGCCGAGCTACCTTGCTCGTATTGGAGAGGTTGCGTACACCGTGTCTTCGATGGAATGGATGATTCTCGGTGATCTCCATCGGCTGGCCGACATCCTGCCTGACAGCATGTCGCTCAAGCAGTTAGAGCCGGACATGACGTCGGGTATAGCGACCAAGATCAAGGCGGCGACCGCTGAGATGACAGATGGACCAGTCAAGGAATACTCGGTGGCGGTTTACCGAGCGCTCTACGCGGCGGCCGCGATTAGGAACGACGTACTGCATGCCCGCCCCGCCACACACCCAAACGGCAGTCAGCTTCTGCTGCGTGCGGAAACGACGAACAGGCAAACCACCGGCACGCGCTTCTGGATCGACGAGGAATGGTTCGACGGTGCATTCGTCAAGCTGAACGAATCGATATCTGCGATGAACGACCGGCGACCACCTCTCAGTTGACCCGCTCGATGTGTGTCTCGAGACTGCACGTTCAGGGATCGTACGAGGACGAGGAGGCTGTACGGCAATGGGCTGCGCCTAAGCGCAATATGGCTTAGCCATTGTGCTCTCGAAGCTTCCCCGCAACGCCGCGATGGATGGGGGGGGGGGGGTCAGCGCTTCTTACCTCCGACACCCGGCACGGACGTGAGGTCTGCGTCGAATGTCTCAAGGTCGACGATGTCGGGACGAAGCACCCTGAGGCGGGTCGAATAGATCACGAGGTCGCCGACGGCGCACACAACACGTGCCCGCAAGCAGCATCACTCATACGGCACAGGACGGGACATCCCAACCCCGCCACGTTCAGAGCCGCGAAGTCTTGCCGTTGAGCCGAAGCCAGGCGTCGAAGTCAACGAGACGCACGCGACGCGCGGATGCGTCACGATACGCATCCTGCCATCGCTCGATCTTGGCGATGACGTAGCCCACGTATCCAGCACCGTGCTCGATCCAGAGCGCATCGAAAGAAGCAACCTTGGACGGTCTTCCGCCGAGCACCTCGCGCCACCCGAGCCCGGTTGCCTCGCCGACGGCCGCGCGAACACTGCGGTATAGGTGTCGCCACTCACGGGGAAGCAACGACTGGTTGGCCTCAATGCCTTGCAGCGCGCGCTCAATGTCTTGCGACCACTTGACGGGGTTCCGCGAGAAGTCAATTTTCCGCATCCGTCGATGAAGCGGTCGAAGGTCGCTCAGGAGGCTTTCCGCGCTTGCTCGGCGTCTGTCCCTTCGGTCGCGTGCGCGATCGCGATGACTCCCGTGGATGAACTCAAGGAGCGCCCCAGTGACGGACCCCACCGTGGCAGAGATGACATCTGACATTCGGCTTCCCCCTCAACACTTCCCGTCGACATAGTCGGTGGCACCACCGACATTCGACTTTGCGCGCACCCGAGGCGCGGCCGGGGTCTTTACACGCACTGTCGTTTGACGCATCACTGATGACCGTACCGTACGCCTGCGCGTGGACATTGAGTGGACGCGCGTCGGATTCGATCGCCTCGACTTCAGGGGTTGGAAGCGATTTGGATCTGTCGAACGGGGCGACCTGCCTCCGGGGCACGGCGTGTATGTCGTCGTGCGCGAGCCTGGTGAGCGACCGACGTTCCTCGCTGAGCGCGTCGGCGGGCCACAAACCGAACACCGGGTTGGATCCGAAAACCGAACACATTGGCGCCGACGGTCAAGCCCGCCCTGCATGCCGTGGCCGGCACCAGGGCAGTCTCCTGAAATCGAGCGTCCGCCCGGTGTCGCCGTTCGACTCAGTCGATGCCCCAGAAGTCGGCTGTGGCGAAGCCGGTCTGCCGCCAGAACGGGGGTACGTCTCGGTCCACTGCCGGCCACGTCCGAGGGCCTAGTCTCCTACTTGAACCGTCCAAAGCCGAACTAAGGAGAGCCGTGGCCCAGACACTGCGCGCTGCGCGATGGATTGCCGTCGGCATTCTTACATCGGCGCTCCTCCTCACTGGCTGCAGCTACGGAAGCAGTAGCCAGTCAAACCAGATGCCCGAGTGCGACGAGGTACTTGCGAGCGCTCTGCAGAGCGTGCGTATCGATGACACCTCTGGCGCGACCGACTCGATGTTTCAATGGCTAACCGAGAACTGCTCGTACGAATACAACATCCTCGTCGATTACACGTCGGCGAGAGTCTCAGCACAGGGGACGCTTGGACCTGACGCCTGCGACGAACTCAACCAGTACCTCGTGCTGGAAGCCATCGACCTGCTGCGCGCCGACGGACTTTGCACAAGCGGAAGCGCTGCAGCCGCTACGCCCGCGCCCGTCGAACAGCCTGGCGGCGGAATCGCGTGGAACGAGGCGGTCAGCTACGCCGGAACCGAGCAGCGCGTTTGCGGACCGCTCGCTGGAAACGGCTACTCCGAGGACGATCTCTTCCTCAACCTCGGGCTCGACTACCCCGATCCAGAGCGCTTCCAGATCGTGGTCTGGGACGTCGGTGGAATCGAACCCATCGCGTACGGTTCGCGGCTCTGCACGTCGGGCCTCATTACCGTGTACAACGGGGTCGCCCAGATCGAACTCGAAGACCCAAGTCTGATATCGATCTACGAGTAGTGCTCGCCGCTGTACTGATCTCGCCCGAGAGAATCACCAACCTGAGTACGTCCACCCACTGACCGCGAGGAACCCCATGTCTGTCCAATCTGCGACGAATGCACCCCCAAAACCGTTCCTCAAGAGGCCCTGGGTGTGGGTCGCCATCACTATCGCCGCTGTCTTTATTTTGAGCAATGCGAACGCGTTCCCCGGCGGTCGATACACGTGCACATGGAGCGGTGACGGCCCGAGCGGCGAGCTTGCCGGCGACCTCGTTGTAACAGTTGGGACGTGGCCCTCCACATACCCGTTGAAAGCAAGAATCTTCACCCAAAACGGACCGGTCACCGTCAAGAACTGGTCGCACGCCCACTCCTCGTGGTCCCGGGAGATCAATGCGGAGATTCCGATCGGGAGTGACCGATTTCAAGCGTTGTGCGAACTCGGCTAAGACTTACCCGCCGGCCCCTCAATTCGAGTGGAATGAAGGCGAAGTTGTGCCGATAAGGGCTCATATGTCCGCGGGACCGAAACGCGCCATCATCGGCGACGGTGCCCAGACATTGGCTATCGCCCGGCGGCGACCATGTAACTTCGGAACTATGCGGTCGCCATGTATTTGGAGCCCTCCCCTCGTCCTACTGGCCTCGCTATCGCTGGTGCGCGATCGCCTCCAGAGTCTTCATCAGCCGCTCGAGTTCCTGCGGTGCGCGGTCCACACCCCGGGCGGCCTCCCGCAGCAGGTCCGGGTTGATGACGACCTTGTAGGTCGCTTCGAGCCACTTTTTGAAGTCTCTGGGCGACCCGTTGCGGGCTGCGAGAGCGCCCGCATGCTCTACCCGGAGGATGTCCCAGGATGCGTGCGTGGCGATGAGGGAGCCGACCGGAACGTACTCGATGATGTCCTTGGCCTCCAAGCTGTACGGTGTGACGCGACTCTCGACCCCCGTCCGGAGCGCTGCGGTGAGCCACTCACGGAGGAATCGGGCTTCGTCCCCATCGCCGAGGACGGCGTCGGCCAGACCGGCGGTCGCTGCTTCGAGGGTGCCGGATGCTCGATTTTCGAGCGCCTGCGCCCACGCCGCCCCAAGTTGCTGTAGGTCCTGATTGTCGACAAGGGCAACGAGGTGCGCGCCGGTGAAGTCGAACAGCACCCTGCTATCGATCGTCCCGGGGAGCTTCGTGGCCCCGCGCAGCGGCAATATTTGGACCCGGGCCGCACGCAGTCGATCTCCGAAGAAGGCGTCGAGCAGCGCTTCATCATGCGCACCTTCCACGAGTAGGAAGATTCGCGGCCATCGCAAGAGGTCACTCGGCGACAACCCGAGCTCACCAAGTGCTGCCTTGTCAGCAAGGTTAAGCTCGCGGACCACAGAAGCACCATTCTTTCCACCGCCTCGTTTGACTTCGATGATGCGTGCTTCCCGCGCATCGAGCAATTCCGGGGAGTGAGTGGCGGCAACAATAATTCTGCGTGGATCCCGTGCTCGGTCGACCAGGGCGCGAGCGGTGTGCGCCTCGGCGGATCGGTGGAGTGCGGTTTCCGGTTCGTCCAAGATCGTGACGACGGGTCGAAGTTCGTCGCCGGGCCGGGATGTGTGCTCCCGTCGATGCCAGTAGAGCGCATCGTCAACGGCTGCACCGGCCCAGATTCGTTCGGCTCGAGAAAGGTTTTCGAAGTTGACCAGCTGACCGCCTTCCCCGCGTCTAAATAGCCATTGCGCCGCTGGATTGGAAAAACGCGTGATGGCGGGGGTCAGCTGAAGCACTGGCGTCGGTGCGTCGATCATCATCTGCTCAATCGCTGCTTTCGCTCGCACCTCCAGTTCAAGCGAGACCTCCCCCGCCAATCGATCGACGAGCCTCGTCAGCACGGCGATCTCGTCCACGTCGTGTGAGCTGTCATCACCCCCGGAACGCGAGCGCAACTTGTGTTCGATGAGTCTCCGCGCACTCTCTAAATCCCATCCGCCCGAAAGAGCATCACGAACGCTTTCTCCCGGGGCCGACTTGTCCTCCAAAGTCCTTGCAATAGAGGCAGCACGGATCACGATCTCGCCGAGGTAATCGATCGTGTCCGCATTCGGATCACCAGTCGCCAGGAGAACATCGATACCGAGATCGAGCGCTCCTTGAATCGGGAAGGCATGGAACGGTTCGAAGGATGATGCATCGCCGGAGTACGGAATAAATGTCGTTGTATAGAATCGGCGGCGCTCTCGCGTGAGAAGGTGGTCCGCCTTATTACCTCGGAGCGGTGTGTTCCATACTGCTTCTTGGAACACATCCATGCCTTCGTCGGAGTATTCCAGCGCTTCGATTTCGTCGCCCGCGCGGTTCAACCGTTCTAGAGATTCACGGACCTCTGGTCCGGTTGGGTCCGCCACGGGCCAGACATCCCAACTGGGATCGGCCGAGGTGCCGGCGGGATGCATCAGGAAGAGGCGGTCTGCGGCGACCTCGTCACGGAGCTCTGCTCGTTCGTTGCGCGCGTCAAACTGAGCCCGAATAAACCGGTCAGTGACTTCATTTGCTTTGCTGACGGTAATGAATTGGCGATTCTCCATTGAAAACTCGAAGTCAGCAGGCACTGCGAATCTTTCGGCAATGGCCACCAGCAGCCCTGCGCCGGGAGTTGGTTGCTCGTCCTGGGACCTATCGTGTTTCAGATCCAGTTCAGTGGGCACCTGCAATCGCACGATCATGCTGACGTCAATGTGCGACTTCACTCCAGTGAGGGCGGCACGCATGCCTTCGGCTAGGCGAGTCTTCCCGGCTCCGTTTAGGCCGTACAGGACAGTCAGACCCTCGCAAAACGGAAGGAACGCTCCTTCGAGTAAAGGGTCACCCGTGAATTCAAAACCAACGACGCAATGCTGCATATGTGCAGGCTAGCAATGCGAATGGGTGGCGGTGGCCACGCCGAGCGGCTAGGGCGGACATAACCCCAGACGTCCTCTAGCGACTGCATGAAGACTACAACCTGAACACCTTCACTGCCGGCGATGAAGACGGAAGGTCCAACCTTGCTGTCGACGTCGCTCGGAAAAGAACCCCGGCCTCCGCCCAAAGGCGGACTGAGATGCCGTCATCCGATGGCTCTAAGACGACATCGTCGCCGGTCAGCTGCGCAAAGTGAACGCTCAAGACGCACGCGCGCTTCTGCGGAAGAACGCCCTTCCGCTGTTTCCCGCGCCGACCGGGCACTGACACGGTTTGCCAAGGGCGACAGCTTCGTCGCCGAGGGCTACGTGCGCAACTTTCAGTTTGGGCGCGACGGTGAGGTCGTCAATCGCGAGGAATTCGTCGCGAAGAAGATCGGCCACGACCTTGCACGCACCAACTGTGACGTCGACCGGACCCGCCGTTCAGTTGCAGGCACCGAACGGGATGCTCTAGCCGCCAAGAAGGCAGTTTTGCTTGAGGCTGAGCACGCTCGCGCCGGCTCCGCCGTGCTCGGAATGTGAGGCCAACGATGGCAGCGTCCCTGGTCGACTGGGCATCGGGCGACCAGGGTGCCTCATTCGGCGAAGATGAACTCGACGGGCCACTCTCGGCAGAGCCGCCGCATCCCATCAATTGGAATCTCCTCAGCGCAGACGACGCCGAAACAGAGTGGATCGAACTCAACCGGTGGGTGAACTGGCTACGACGGACCTACGGGCTCCCGGCATCCGTCGTGCCTCCCTTCTGGCATCGCCACCCTAAACTCGTCTGGGAACTCTCCGCACTGCACCTGCACTGGCTCTGCGCATACGACCCCGACCAGCACGGCTCGGCCCCATACGGATGGCACCGCGACTTCGCCGACGCTCGCCAGCGCCTCCACGACTGGGTTGCGACATCGGGGACGCGCCTGGACCGAGACCGGCCGACGCGTCAGACGGTTTGGCCGGGCGAACCGGCTGCGGATGCCGTTGACGAGGCGGTGATCAACGATCGCGACGAGGACTTCGTGCAGTTCGTCGTGGATGACGTCGCCAGGCGGCGTGATGCTGAGACTAAGTTCTATGCACGCGCCGGATCTCATTGATTCGTCGACTCATCAGTGCTTACTCGACTAGCAGCAGATGCCCTCCCCAGGGTCCGCGGCGAGACTATGACGGCTTGGCAGCCCGCTCCAGGTGGCGCATCGATTCAAATCTCTACCCAGCGGGGTAGTTCACGAAATTCAGGGTATCCAGTGTTGACACTGGCCCTTTAGCCGCAACCTGACACCGTGCCAACTGTTAGCAAGCATCGGAATGCGCATGCAGTGTCCACAACTGATAATCGGTCAAATGTCGATGTGGTGCGGGCGTCAATTCCAACCAGGAGCTGATGCTGGACGGGGCAACCACGTCGCGCCAGTCATCGTCGGCGACCTCGATTGCCTCGTCGCGGGGTGAGCAATTGCAAGCGCGATCAGGATCTTATAATTCCGAAATGCGCGCGGCGGCGCTCGTGAACGGTCCGAACCCGATAGGTTCACAAAATGCCATTGAAAGAACTTCGCGCATATCCAAGAGGTGGGGTGCCGGAGTTGGCCAACGCCTACCGATACCTCCGCGGCGCACACAGAAGCGTGAGCGGGCTACTCGACGTCGCTCAATCCCTTTCGGACCTCCGGCGGGCCGGCAATGGGTCTGGATCGGGACGCATGGCGGAGGAGGAAGTGGACGTACTGCGTTCAGCTATTGTCTTCACCTCGAGCGGACTAGACGCATCGATGAAACGGGCTGTCAACGACGTCGGCCGGTACCTGATCCCGAAAGCGGGAACAGGAGCCCAAGCTCAATACCGACAGTTTCTCAAACAGGAATTATCGGCAGACTCAATAGACGCCAATCTGAGGAACGCCGTGAGTACGGACGACGCTACCGGAGAACTTCTCAAGTATTATCTCGCCGCACGAACGAAGGCTAGCTTTCAAGGCAGTGGAGATTTGAGAACGCGAGCGTGCCGTGCACTTGGGATCTCGGACAAGCAGGTCCCTGAGACCGATCTGAAGGCACTCGACTCATTCTTCAAGGCACGGAACAGCATCGTGCACAGCATGGACTATGACCAGGTTTCCAATCCCACCAGCCGAGCGCGCGTCCACCGCTCGGTCGCTGAGACAACAGCCCAGTGCGATCGAGTGTTCACCGCGGCGACAGAGATCCTGCATGCTGCTGCTGACGTGATCCTGCACGCGCGCCGATCCTGATTTGCGCGCCAGCTCCTATGAACCGGCGGTTTCCAGACCTCATCAACCTTCATATCTTGCTTGGCGGCGCGCTCACAGAGTCTCCGTCTCCGACGGGTGGTCCACGGGGCCGCTTTGGCGTCCGGCTCGGCGTGATTGCCTGTGAGGGTTGCCATTGCAGCAGACGGAGTGTCCTGCCAAGTGCGACTTGTCGGAGCCTCGGGAAAGTAGATGGGGCCCGCCATGATGGCGATCAAACTAGGTCGTCATGTCTCGCCCTGCGCCTGCTCGGAAAAAGGCTTTTCTGAGGACACATTGCGGAACTGGCTACCGCCCTGGGGAAGGCGATCGTGAACGAGAACCTTGGTAGGGACACTTCTCGATCGGATGCTCGCACTACGCCAGGTTTTCGTGGAGGCTGCGCACCGCAAAATCCCGACGTTGCGCCTCCGTGAGGTCGGGGCTGGTGCGGTCCGACACGTCATAATCGGGGCTAATGCTGGCAGTCGGAAGTTCCGCCAGCATAGGGGCCGTCATGACACCTTCAACAGCGAACCGAAATTCCTCGCTGCGGAAGACTACGTCGTAATCGATGCCGACTCCGACCCACTCGTTGTAGTAAACATATGAGGTTGCGACGTCGATGAGCGATTCCACTCCCCCGATGCGTTCGGAGAGGAAGCCGCGGTGGTCCTCGACGCTTTGGAGCCACAGACAGAAACTTGTCATCGGGAGAAGCTCTTCCCTTGCGAGAGATGCACCCAAGGCCTCTGTGCGCACCTCATTGATCCATCGTCGGGCTACCGCGCTATAGAGACCTTTCACAACAACGCCTTCATGTTCTCGAGATCGATTGGCCGCGTACGCACTAGCCGCGAGTATCTGATACCCAAATCGAGCGACTAGGGCTCCTTCTGACACAAGCCTTGTCTCAAGCGCCAGGAAGATCTCTCTAGCGAGCCATCGATCAGACCCAGAGCGTTGGAATAGATGCGCATTCGATACGGACTGCAGGCTCGTGTGAATACTTTCTACGAAGTCGAGAATGGCAAGCGATGTGATCGAGCTTCCGCCTCGGAGCTTCCCGGCGATCTCCAACGCAAGCGCCGAACGTTCCTGATCATCCCCGAGGATGATCGCTCTCAGTTCCGCGCCCTCGTCGCCGTCAGCGTGGCCGTTGACAAGTGCAAGCAGTGCAGCGTTTGTCCTTCGCTCACTTACGTCATCGTCGGCAAGCCCGACCTGGAAATATCGGTCGAAACAGCGGGCCATCTGCATCCGCCACCGCCGGCCGGAGAAAGCTGCAGTCAAACCTTGCGGGTCGAACAAGAAACGGACTGCATCTTCTGCCGGCTTCCTGTGCCCGCGCTGCACGAGCTTGCCGATTCGAAGCATTCTCTCCGCTTTCATCTCGTCGGAATCGTTCTCCCGCCATGAGAGGTATTCGTCTGGATTGAGGCGAATGTTGTCCCAGATCGAATGATGCGCAATCCGGAGCCAGGTCAACGCCGTGAAATCGAGAAAATCAACTTCCGCTCCCACTACGAGTGTCGCAAGGCTCAGCATTTGTTCGCGTAAACGCTCGGCCGCTCTAGGCGTTTCAAGGCCGGATGCTAGTATTCCGACGAGTTGCTCATGGTCCTCCGCAAACAGTCCACCGGAGTTTTCGGGTTGGGCACCGAGAGTATCCAGAATCGCCCTGCTCCAGCGACGTCGGACAACCATTGGGGTGGGAGGTACTTCGAAGGGATATTGGACAATCTTCTCCATGAACTCCGAGCTTCCGCCGTTCATGGCCGTTGAATCGAGAATCTCGTCGATCGTGGTTTGGTCATAAGCAATGAGGTAGTGCACATTAGTGAACCGCCCGAGTAGGCGAACTACGCGCAGAAGGGAACGCAGCTCGTCGGCATCTAATCGGTCGACGTCGTCAACGATCACCAGGACCCGCTCGTGTTGGGCGGCGATCTCGGCGCTGAGTTTGCCGAATTCCGTATGCCACGCAGGGCGCTCAGTCAGTGATGCGATCGCTTGCTCGGCGACGGTAGCTACAGCATCTCCGACGACAGGGATTACCTTGAGTGCCGGTGTGCCAAAGCGTGAGTAAAAAGCGAGCTTCTCCTTCAATGTCTTCGACTGAGGAAATGCTTCCGACAGAGCAGAAATGAATTCTGCCGTGATGGACCCGACATCTGCAACCGACCATGGACTGAACCAAACACATTTCCACTCGCAGAGCTGCCCCGTAATTTCTCTTAGAAGGGTGGTCTTGCCGCTTCCCCAGGGCCCGAGGACCCCGAATACAGTCGATCCCTGTCCGTCAACGCAGTGATCGATGCGATCAGCTACTACGCGCGCGAACTCAGCGCGACCAGTGATATCGGTTCTGGGACGCGACTCATCACTCCACGGCGGTATAGAGGTGGAAATGTCCGTCATCTGGATATCCAACCATGCTTAGTCAGGGGCCCACCACGAAAATCGGTCGGGGCTTCTCGTGAGAATGTAATCGCTATAGCAAATCGTTCAGGGTCGCGAACCAGAGACTACATACGGAAGTTCGGATGATGCTGCCACAGCGCCAGGACCGTGCTCAGTCTTCATCCTTCGCGAAGGCCCGGTCGAGTAGCGCAGCAGTCGCCGGGTTCACCAGCTCGCTCCGTTGGGTGTAGTGCTGCACGGTGATCTTCGTGTCCGTGTGGCCGAGCAGCTCTGCGGCGAGTTCGATGCTGGCGTTGGCGTTGACCGCGGTCGCAACTGTGCGGCGGAACATGTGCGGGGTCACACCCTCGATCCCTGCTCCCCCGAGCACGTGACGCAACTGACGACGCACGTTCGCGGTGGTCAGCGGTGTACCGTCCCTGGATTGGAACAGCAGATCATCCAGGCCCATGCTCCCGGCATTGGCAAGACGCCGGCGGACCGCGTCGGCGGTGAACGTGGGCAATGCCACAACGCGGCGCGACTTGGCGGTCTTGGGGTGGTCCTGCCGGAAGGTCTGCTCACCGTTGCGGCTGATAATGGTGCCGGCCAGGCGGATGGACGGTATGGCGCTGGTGATGTCGATGTCCCGGCGGCGGATGGCCAGCACCTCGCCGATTCGGGCCGATGTGCCGAGCATCACCTCGATGATCGCACTGAGCTGACCGTCGGGCTTGGGGCCGGAGATGTGGTCGGCGGCGCTCTCCCACCGGGCGATCGCCGCGCGGATCACGTTCACCTCCGGTGCCGTCAGCGCATCGGGGAGATGCGGTTCACGGTACAGGCGGGACACGTGGTCCATCGGATTGCTCGGGAGAATCTCATGCCGCACTGCCAGCTCAAGCGCCAGCCGCAGAACGACACGACCTTGCTTTGCCCGGCTGTGGGAGAGCTTAGCCAGTTGCTTGATGAAGTGATCGCAACGGGCGACGCCAATCTCTCGCAGCGTGAGACTGCGAAACACCGGAAGTACGAGAGTGCGCATGTTGCGCTCGTACAGATTCCGGGTCGTCCTCGAGATTCGATTCTCCATGTCGATGTCCTCGAGCCAGTACGTCGCCAAGTCTCCGAACGAGCTGTCCGGCGTCAGCGACGTGTTCGTCGGCTGCTGCAGGTATCTCGTCGTGAGCTTGCTCTTCAGCGATCGCTCAGCCGCCCTGGCGGTGTCTCCGGTGGCCTGAACCTGGCGCGTCTGACCGTCCCAGTCCCGGTAGCGGGTCCGAGCCTCGAACCGGCCAGACGGCGTCACCCGGATGGTGATGTCGCCGAAGGTGCTGATCGTCAACCGTGGCCGCGACATGTCAGCTCACCGCCGATCGGTGCGTCGGGGCGGGCTGGAGGGTTCGCGCTGCTCGGCAATCCAGGCCCGCACGTCGGAGATGGCGAACTTCAGGTGCTTGCCGAACCGGTACGCCGTTGGGCCTTTGCCGTGCACACGCCAGTCGTAGACCGTGGAGATCGGGATGCCCAGGTAGGACGCCAACTCGGCGACGTCCATCAGGGGTTCCAGGCCCCACGCGTCGGTGGCGGGGGTATCGGAGGAGGTTGGGTATTCGTTGTGGATGCTCATACCCAGAAGGTGCGCGCCACAATCCTGCACGATCGGAGCGGACCGAGAGCGACGTCACCGCCCCGGATGGGAAGGCCGTCTCAGCGGCTCCAGTGAGGAGTAAAAGATGGGTTTGTGTTGGGGTAGTCAATTCTTTAACCAAAAAAGTCCCGGAAACCCTTGAGTTTCCGGGACATTTGGTCGGGCTGACAGGATTTGAACCTGCGACCCCTTGACCCCCAGTCAAGTGCGCTACCAAGCTGCGCCACAGCCCGCCGCTCCTGCGCGATTCCGACTAACAGAACCAACAGGAGACAACTCGAATAGCTTACCGCGTCCGGAGAGCACTCGCGCACAGTATGGGGCCTCAGCGGGCAAATCCGGGCGATGAATCGGGTGGAGCAGGGCTCACCGGGGGCGCGCAGGTGGCGTTCAGGGATTCCCGCGCGCGTTGATAGCGGGCTCATAGGTTGCGAACGTACCTTGGCAATCGGCCGAACGGGTCGCATCACGAGAGAAGGAATTATGGCGAACAAGACTGCAGGCATCCTGACCAAACTCAACCTTCCCCTGGTGGCGCTGTGGGTGGCCGGCGTGATTGTCACCGTGGTGGGGTGGCTGGTGCTGAGCTCGTCTAACAGCGCTCAGGCCGAGTTTTACACCTCGGCGTCGCAGGATTACGCGGGGTACTTTGCCGCGCAGTCCGGGAGCACGGTGGGGAGCGTGTTGATTGGGGCGGGAGTGGTGGGGATGCTGCTGGCGCTCGCGTCGCAGGTGCGGGTGCGGGGTGCCGTGGTGGCGAGTGTTGTGGAGGACGTCGTTGTTGTTGACGATGAGGAGGAGTTTGAGGACGAGGTGGGAGTGACGGTGATGCCTGTTACGGATGCTGCGGAGTCGGGCGTTGAGAGCGGCGAGGGTGAGAAGACGGAGAGCGAGTTGGAGGAGAGTGTGCGCGCGTCTTGAGGTTGGGTCGCCGGGTCTCGACAAGCTCGACCACCGGTTTGCTCGACCAGCGGGGTGAGCGGTGGTCGAGCCCGTCGAGACCGGGGCGAGCGGTGGTCGAGCCTGTCGAGACCGGGACGGGTCACTTCAGTAGGGCGGCGATCTCCGTCGCGGTGAGCGGGGTCCACGGGGAACCGTCGGGGTTCGACGAGGCGGCCTCGGGACTCTCGGCCTGGTTCCACCACTTGGCCTCGAAGGGCACACCGTCCATCAGGATGCGCGCACCCTTCTCGTACGTGGCGGCACCGTCCCAGGCAGGATAGGTGTCAGCCGGCAGGGTGGCCGCCTCGAACGGCTTCTCCCCCGGCAGCACCGGACCGATCAGCGTCCACGGCGTCTCCCACGAGTTCAGCACGGGATTGTCGGGCAGGTCGCCGCGCGTCCACCACTTGGCCTGGTACACATTGCGGTGCCAGACCACCTTGGACTCGGCGAGGTACGACGACTCCTCGGCCCAGATCGGGTACGGGCTCGTCGCCGGGTCATCGGTCAGGTCACCGATCAGGTCCGCCTCATCCGTCGTCTGGGCTGACGCCCCGGCCTCGGGGCGACCGTCGAAGCCCTTCGCGAGCACGTCGGCGAACCGGGTGTCGCCCTGGTCGACGCCACTGCACGAGTTCGACACCCGCTTGAGGTCGACATAGTTCGAGCCGCAGGTCTGGTCGCGGTTGAGCGACCACAGCGACATGCGCCCGATCCGGGTCTCCTGCGCGAACGCACTGAACTCGGCGGCGTCCTTCAGGCTGAAGATCTCCCCCTCCACGTCGTTCTGGCCGATCATCGGCGTGGCACCGATCTTCGTCCACAGCGTGGCCGCGGTGAGGTCGATGCCGGCCAGCTTGTAGAGCCCGCCCAACTGCTTGTGCGCGGCCTGCAACGCCTGAATCGACGCCTCGGCCATGCTGTCGCCCTCGGCCCGGCTGGCGCCGTAGTCCATCGTCATCAGGTTCACGCCGGCCAGGTCCACACCGGCTTCGAGCATCTGGCTGACGGATGCCGCGCCGTCGGCGGTCATCCCGGCCGGAGACACGGGCAGGGTGAGCCACACCGCCAGGTCCTGCCCGGCCGCGCTGCGCTTCTCCTGCAGGGTCGCCATGGCGGCGGCCCGGCGCTCACCGGCCGCGGTGTCCGTGAGGTTGCCACCCTCGATGTCCAGGTCGATCGTGGTCACCTTGTAGCGGTCGATCACCGCGGTGTACGCCTCGACCAGCTGGGCCGGGTCGGTGCAGCCGGTCGACAGTTCGTCGTTCAGCAACCCGCCGAACGAGACCACGATCTGCCCGCCGAGCTGCTCGGCCCGGGCGAGACGCCGGTCGAGGTCGAGCCCCTCCGCCGCTCCGTCCAGGGTGTAGTAGGTACCCCAGGTGGGCGTGCAGGCATCCGTCTTATCGGCCACGATGAACGACAAGACCACGTCGCGGCCGGCCTCGGAATCGGGCGTCTCGAAGTTGTACACGGGGGTTGCGGTCAGGTCGGTGTAGCCGGCGAACCAGGGCTCGTAGGCGTCGGCCGCCTGGGCGCTGCTCCACAGCTGGAAACCGAAATAGCCGCTGACACTGAGGATGGCCACGAGCACCATCGACAGCAGCACCCGCAACGGGGACAGCCGGCGCGTACGTCCGGTCGAGTGTGCCTTCGCGGTCGCTGCGCTCATGAACGGCTCCGAATGCTGTGCAGGTCAGCGCCGGCAACGGATGCCGACCGCACCCCCGAGGGAACCTCGCCCGGCGCATACCCATGGTAGATCACCGCACGCCAGTCCAGCGCGGCATCCGGTCGACCGGCGGTCGCCTGCTCGGCGGATGCCCGCGGCTTGCGGTCCACGTACATCCACTGGGTCAGGCCCAGCCACACGTCGACGACGGAGCTCCACAGGCCGATGTTGGCCAGGATCGCCGCCAGCGCGAACACCGCGTTGAACGCCGCGAACGCCGCGTTGCCCCAGTTCTCGGCGAGCAGGTCACGCCACAGGGTGAGCGCCGAGAACGCGACGATCAGGTAGGGCGCCAGCACGAACAGGAGCGGAGCGGCGGTGCGGTTCTTCACCTTCGGGGTGCGGGCGAAGGGGATCTTCTTGCTCGTCAGCGCCTGCTCGAGCGATTTGAGCACACCGGCGAGGTTCACCGGCAGCAGCACCAGGTTGAACCCGTAGATGCGGAAGATGTCGCTGAACTTGTAGCCGCAGTAGCGCAGGTCGCTGCCCATGGCCAGGAAGTACGGCAGGGCGGCGAGCACCACGACGGGGCTGAGCAGCTTGCTGTCGTAGGGGTAGGCCAGCAGGAACACCAGGCCGAAGCTGGCCCAGGTGATCGAGGTCATGTAGTTGATGCGCAGGAACAGCTCGGTCAGCTGCACCGGGTGCCCCTGACGCTTGCGCTCCCGCACCTGGCGCCACAGCTTGGGCAGGATCAGCAGCCCGCCGTTCGCCCAGCGGCGGCGCTGCACGATCAACGAACCGAAGTCCGGCGGTGTGGCGCTGTAGCTGAGACGTTCGGGGTAGTTGGCGAGCGTCCAGCCGTGGGTGCCGAGGTCGATGCTCGATTCGGTGTCCTCGATCACGGTGCGGTCCTGCACGTAGCGGCGCACCTCGAAGCCGCCGACGGTCTCGACCTCGACGATGTCCTCCATCGCCCGCTTGCGGATGACGGCGTTGGCTCCCACCCAGAAGGCGGCGCCGTAGAACGACATGCCCTGGTGCAGGATGTGCTGAATGTCGGTGGTCGCCCCGGCGAGACGTTCGATGCGGGTGGGCGCACCGCGGAACGACGAGTACGGGGTCTGCGTCACCGCGACGCGGGCGTTGTCGGGCTGCTCGAGAAAGTAGACCAGGCGCAGGCAGTAGTCGCGCAACAGCAGCGAATCGGCGTCCAGGGTGAGCAGGTAGTCGCTGTCGGGCACGACGACGTCGGCGCCGGCGGCGTCCCGGCCGGTCAGCGCCCGCAGAACGGTGCCGGCCGGGGTGTTTTCACTGCGGTACGAGCCGCCCATCAACCCGATGTAGGCGTTGAGGTTCATGGCCTTGTTGGCCTCATGCGACAGGGAGGCGTAACGCTTGCGCTCGAAGGTGGCCAGGTCGGCCGAGAAGGTCCAGACCAGACGGCGGTGCAGTTCCAGCATCCGCTGCCCGGTGGGGGCCGTGTTCTCGTCGGCCGCGGCGTGCAGGGCCGTGGCGGTGATGGCCAGTTCGGCGGCGAGCCCACCGAGCACCTGCTCCACGAAGAACGTGTCCACGTGGTCGGCCACGGTCTCCGCGGCGGCCATCCGGTCGAGCCAGGAGACGGCCCAGCGGTAGTCGCCGGCGAGCTCGCGCACGGCGTCGGCGCTCACCTCCGGGTTCGCCGCCAGTTCGAGCTCGCAGATCAGCAGCTCGTTCGCAAAGCGGGACCGCGGCTCCTCGAGCGCGTCGGCAATGCCCTGGGCGATCGCCCGGGACACCGCGAGCTGCGCGGCGACGGCCGGGTCGGCCGGGTGAGGCGGGTCGTCCAGGAGCAGCACCACCCGCAGCGACGGGTATTCCTGCAGGGCGGCCGACCACAGGGTGCCGCGCACGACGCCGGGCTCCTCGCTGTAGGACGGCACCAGCACGGTCATCGAACCCTGATTCACGGCGAAGTGGCTGTCCAGCTCGGCGCGGGGCACACGCACGTGGTCCCGGAACCGGCGCAGGGCACCCTGACGCATGATCAGGTACATCAGCGCGGAGAAGGTGAGGAACGTGACGACGACCACATAGGAGATGGCCTCGGTGGTGAACCGGAAACTCTGGGTTCCGTTGTTCAGGAACTCACGGATGATCGTGTACACCAGGTAGACGATCCAGGCGAGAACGGTGACCAGGATGGCCACCCGACCCCAGGTGATCTTGGCGTCACTGGGCCGGTCATGCACGATCGGGAGCGGTGTGGTGCTGCGTTCGGCACCGAATTGACGTTTGCGGGCAGGCGAAGTTTTCGGCTTCGTGAGCATGGAGAATCCTCGGTTAGGGCCAGGGATTGAATCGATTCGCGAGATATCGGGTCAGGCGAATCGGCGGATCGTCGGGAGAGGTCCCGGAGTGTTCAGGCGAAGCGGATTTCGGGTCCAGTGCCGTCGGGCATGCGGGCTGGGACTGCTGTGAGAGTCTCTGAAATTGACTCACGATAAATTTAGACGCGCCCCCGGACAAACCAAAGACCCCGAACGGGGGGTGTGGAGTTCCACGCCTGTCCGGGGTCTGGTGTTGAGCGACTGCTTAGCGCTTGCGCTTCTCGCGCACGCGCATGCTGATGTTGATCGGGCTTCCCTCGAAGCCGTACACCTCGCGCAGGCGACGCTGGATGTAGCGACGGTAGCCCGGGTCGAGGAACCCGGTGGTGAAGATGACGAAGGTCGGCGGGCGGCTGGACGCCTGGGTGCCGAACAGGATGCGGGGCTGCTTGCCGCTGCGCACGGGGTGCGGGTGCGACGCGGCCAGCTCGGCGAGGAACGCGTTGAACTTGCCGGTGGCAATGCGGGTGTCCCAGGCTTCGAGAGCGGTCTCGAGGGCCGGAACGAGCTTCTCCATGTGGCGGCCGGTCTTGGCCGAGATGTTCACGCGCGGGGCCCAGGACACGTGCGCCAGGTCCTGCTCGATCTCACGTTCCAGGTAGCGGCGACGGTCGTCGTCGATCTGGTCCCACTTGTTGAACGCCAGCACGAGGGCGCGACCGGATTCGAGCACCAGGTCGATCACGCGCACGTCCTGCTCGCTGATCACCTCGGTCACGTCGATCAGGACCACGGCCACTTCGGCCTTTTCGAGGGCGGCGCTGGTGCGCAGCGACGCGTAGAAGTCGGCGCCCTGAGAGAGGTGCACGCGACGACGGATGCCGGCCGTGTCGACGAAGCGCCACACCCTGCCGCCGAGCTCGACCTGCTCGTCGACCGGGTCGCGCGTGGTGCCGGCGAGCTCGTTGACGACAACGCGCTCCTCGCCGACGACCTTGTTCAGAAGGCTCGACTTGCCCACGTTCGGGCGGCCGAGGATCGCGACGCGGCGCGGTCCGCCGACTTCCTGCTTGGCGACGGCGGAGATCTCGGGGAGTTCCTCGAGGATCGCGTCGAGCAGGTCGGCGACGCCGCGGCCGTGCAGGGCCGAGACGGGCCAGGGCTGGCCGAGGCCGAGCGCCCACAGGCTCGCGGCTTCCGGCTCCTGGCGAATGTCGTCGACCTTGTTGGCGACGAGGAAGACGGGCTTGCCGGCCTTGCGCAGCAGGCGCACGACGGCTTCGTCCGTGGAGGTGGGACCCACGTTGGCGTCGACGACGAACATGACGACGTCGCAGAGTTCGATGGCCAGTTCGGCCTGGGCGGCGACGGAGGCGTCGATGCCCTTGGCGTCGGGCTCCCAGCCGCCGGTGTCGACGAGACTGAAGCGGCGTTCGTGCCATTCACCCTTGTAAGTCACGCGGTCGCGGGTCACCCCGGGGGTGTCCTCCACGACGGCCTCGCGGCGGCCGAGGATACGGTTCACGAGCGCCGACTTGCCCACGTTCGGGCGGCCGACGATGGCGATGACCGGCAGGGCCGGCAGGTACTGGATGGCGTCGGGGTCTTCCGTCACCGAGTCGAGAACGTCGAAGTCCTCGTCGGCGAGATCGTACTCATTGAGCCCGGTGCGAAGCGCGGCGGCGCGTTGCGTCACCAGATCGTCATCGAGGTCGTCCAAGCGCGTTACCAGCTCGGAGTCGAGGTCGGGGATCGTGTCGTCGAAGTCGTTGTTGTTGGTCATGCGATGGCCTCGCGGTATGTATTGATGACGTCGAGGACCGCGTCAATGGTCTGTTCGAAGTCGAGATGGGTGGAGTCGACGGTGGTCACACCGTCTGCGGCGCTCATGAATTCGACTACCTGTGAGTCAGCGCGATCCCTCGATCGCATCTGTTCCGCCACGGTTTCAGCCGATTGGGTCGATATTTCCGCAGAGCGCCTAGCCATTCTAGCCTCCTCGGAAGCCGTGAGCAGTATGCGGATCTCCGCGGTGGGGGCCACCACTGTGGTGATGTCCCGGCCTTCGATCACGATTCCGGTGCGCTGGGAGCTCGCCGCGATGCTGCGGAACAGCTCGGTCAGGTGCGTGCGCACCTCCGGGATGCGGGCCACGGAGGAGACGAGGGCGGAGACGGCGGGATCGCGGATCGCGTCGGTGACATCCGTTTCGCCGACCCGCACGACGTGCTCGTCGGGGGCGATGCCGATGGAGTAGACGAAGTCGCCCAGGGCGGCCACGACGGCGTCGGTGTTCTCGGTGTCGATCCCCCGGTCGCTGACGAACCAGGCGAAGGCCCGGTAGGCAGCGCCGGTGTCGAGGTAGTCGAAGCCGATGCGGCGGGCGGCGGCGCGGCTGACGCTGGACTTGCCGCTGCCGGCCGGTCCGTCGATCGCGACGATGTGGGGGCTTGAGTGACGACCCATGATTAACCAGCAATCCGCCAGCCGCGGGCGGCCAGCTCTTCGGTGAGGCGACCTACGGCCTCAGGGAGTACAGAAATTTCGGCCAGGCCGATTTGGGCGCCCGGAGAGTGCTCCAGGCGCAGGTCTTCCATGTTCACGTTCAGCTCGCCGATCTCGTGCAGCAGCCGGGCGATCTGGCCGGGCCGGTCGTCGATCATCACGATGAACGAGGCGTAGCGGCGGTCCTGGCCGTGCTTGCCGGGCAGGCGGGCCACCCCGGCATTGCCGCCGGTGAGTTCCTCGGCCACCTTGCGCCGTGCTCCGGGCGCGGCCGGGTCGGCGAGCGCGTCGATGAACCGGTCGAGGTCGTCACGGTAGGCCAGCAGGATGTCCCGCACGGGTTCGGCGTTCGCGCCGAGGATCTGCACCCACAGATCCGGGTCGCTCGCGGCGACGCGGGTCACGTCGCGCAGACCCTGCCCGGCGAGGTTCAGGGCCGAGCCGGGGGCATCCGTCAACCGGCGGGCCATGATCGTGGAGACGACCTGCGGCACGTGAGAGATCAGCGCGACGCCGCGGTCGTGCTCCTCCGGGCTCATCTCCACCAGGGTCGCGCCCAGGTCGAGGATGAGGTCGTCGATCGCGGTGGCCTGCTGGTAGCTGATCGCGTCGTGCGCGGCAACCACCCAGGGGCGGCCGACGAACAGGTCGGCGCGGCCGGAGAGCGGTCCCCCGCGTTCGCGGCCGGCCAGCGGGTGACCGCCGATGTAGCGGGACACGTCGGCCCCCATCATTCGGAGCTCCTGCAGCGGGGCCAGCTTGACGCTCGCGACATCCGTCACGATCGCCTGCGGGAAGGCGGCCAGCTCGCGCGCGACGATCTCGGCCGTCACGTCGGGCGGCACGCAGACCACGATCAGCTGGGGCGCATCACCGGGTCGCCCGGCCCGGCCGGCGCCGTAGTCGACGGCGATGCTGAGGTTGGTCGGTGACGCGTCGGCGAGGATGACGTCGATGCCGCGCGCGCGAAGGCCCAGGCCGATGCTGGTGCCGAGCAGGCCGGCACCCACGACGCGCACGGGCCCGATCAGGCGAGATTCAACCACGTGGAGCTCCTGGACTAGATCTTCGTTTCGGCCCGCGACACGGTGAGCAGCTGGCCGAGTTCCGCCTTGGTCAGGTCGCGCACATCGCCCACGCGCAGCGTGCCGAGGTGCAGCGGGCCGAACTGGCGGCGCACGAGGTCGACGACGGGGTGGCCGACGGCCTCCATCATGCGGCGCACGATGCGGTTGCGGCCGGAGTGCAGGGTGAGCTCGACCAGGCTGAAACCGTCGCCGGGAGGGCTGGTCAGGAGGCGCGCCTTGTCGGCGGAGATGGGGCCGTCGTCCAGCTCGATCCCGTTCTGCAGCAGCTGGATGGTCTGCGGCGACACGCGACCCTCGACCTTGGCGATGTAGGTCTTCAGAACCCCGAACGACGGATGCGCGAGCACATGCGCGAGATCGCCGTCGTTGGTCAGAATCAGCAGGCCGCTCGTCATCGCGTCGAGGCGGCCCACGTTGAACAGGCGCTCCTCGAACTGGTCGGTGAACTCGCGCAGGTCGGGGCGTCCGCTCTCGTCCTGCATCGACGAGACCACGCCGACGGGCTTGTTCAGCATCACGTAGCGGCGGCTGGTGTCCAGCTGCACGGCCACGTTGTCGACCATGATCAGGTCGGAGTCCGGGTGGATGCGGCGGCCCAGCTCGGTGACGACCTTGCCGTTCACGCGCACGCGACCGGCGGCGATCATCTCTTCGGACACGCGCCGCGAGGCGACGCCCGCGGAGGCCATGACCTTCTGCAGGCGCACGCCGTCGGCGGCGGCCTCGGGGTTGGTGGGTGTCCCCTGAATCCCCTGGTTGTCGTTCGTCATGGCAGTTCCTCAAATCCGTTCGCGCCGTCATTGAGCAACGGCGATAGGTAGGGCAACTCGTCGAGCGAGTTGATTCCGAGCTGGGCTAGCAGAAGGTCTGTGGTGCCGTAATTGATCGCACCGGTCTCACTGTCGGTGAACGCTTCGGTGATCAGACCGCGGCCGAGCAGCGTGCGCACGACCGAATCCACATTTACGGCACGAATCGAGGCTACAGCCCCGCGGCTGATCGGTTGCTTGTACGCGATCACGGCGAGGGTTTCCAGCGCCGCCTGCGAGAGCCGGCTCGGGTTCTGGGTGACCACGAAGTCGGCCACCGTCACATCGTGTTCGGGGCGCACATAGATGCGCCAGCCGCCGGCCACCTCGCGCAGCTCGAAGCCGCGGCGCACGGTGCCGGCGAGGCCGTCGAAGTCGGCCACGAGCCGGGCGACGGATGCCCGCGTCTCGGCCAGCGTGGCATCGACCGCGGCCGCGAGCTGCAGCAGTCCCTGCGGCTCGTCGGCGACCATCAGGATGGCCTCGAGGGTGCGTTCGAGCGGGCGGCGGCGGGCATCCGTGCCCTCGTCGTTCACTGTGTTCTGTGCGTTCTGTGCGTTCTGTGCGTTCACTGCCGCGGTCGCTGTCGCGGTCGCTGTGTCACTGTTCATAGTCGGCTCCGAGGTTGGCGAGGGTGTCGTCGGACCAGTTCTCCGCACTCCAGTGCAGGCTGAGGTCGCCGAGCGGCACGAGCTGGTCGAAAGAGAGGGCGCCGAGGCGGTAGAGCTCGAGCACGGCCAGGAAACGGGCGATCACGACGCCCTTCTCCTCGGCCCCCACGATCAGCTCGCGGAACGTGAGGGTGTCGCCGCCGCGCAGCATCCGCACCACGTAGGCCGCCTGCTCACGGATGCTGACCAGCGGCGCATGCAGGTGCTCGAGCCCCACGCGGGGCAGCTCACGCGGAGTGAGGGCGAGGGCGGCCAGGGCGGCGAAGTCGCCGAGGGACAGGGTCCAGACCAGTTCGGGCGTCTTTCGGCGGAACTTCTCCTCCAGCCGCACCGCCCGCCCGTGCCGGGTGGACTCGGTGTCGAGTCGCTGTTGGAACCAGGCGCTCGCGCTCTTGAAGGCGCGGTACTGCAGCAGCCGGGCGAACAGCAGGTCGCGGGCCTCGAGCAGGGCCACGTCCTCCGCGTCGACGAGTTCACCCTGCGGCAGCAGCCCCACCACCTTGAGGTCGAGCAGGGTGGCCGCGACCACCAGGAACTCGGTGGCCTGGTCGAGCTCCTCGTCCTGGTCGAGGCCGCGCAGGTAGGCGATGAATTCGTCGGTGACGCGGCTGAGCGAGATCTCGGTGATGTCGAGTTCGTGCTTGCCGATCAGGGACAGGAGCAGGTCGAACGGCCCCTCGAAGTTGCCGAGGGCAACCGAGAACGACTTCGGTGCGGCCGCGTCAGGCGACGGCGCCACGCTGGATCAGTTCCCGCGCCGCCTGCTTGTAGGCCTTGGCCGCCGCGTGCTCGGGCGCAAACTCGGTGATCGGGATGCCCGCGACGCTCGCGTCGGGGAATTTGACCGTGCGGCCGATGACCGTTTCGAGCACGCTGTCGCCGAACGCGTCCACGACCCGCTCGAGCACCTCGCGGGAGTGCAGCGTGCGGGAGTCGAACATGGTGGCCAGGATGCCGTCGAGTTCGATGGCCGGGTTGAGCCGGTCGCGCACCTTGTCGATGGTCTCGATCAGAAGCGCCACCCCGCGCAGGGCGAAGAACTCGCACTCGAGCGGGATCAGCACGCCGTGGCTGGCCGTGAGGGCGTTGACGGTGAGGATGCCCAGCGACGGCTGGCAGTCGATCAGGATGACGTCGTAGTCGCCGGACACCTTGCGCAGCACACGGGCCAGGATCTGCTCGCGGGCGACCTCGTTGACCAGGTGCACCTCCGCGGCGGACAGGTCGATGTTGGCCGGGATGATGTCGAGGTTGTGCACCGAGGTCTTCTGGATGGCGTCGGACGGGTTGACCGAGCCGCTGAGCAGCAGGTCGTAGATGGTGGTCACATCGTGGGTGGGCACACCGAGACCGGCGGACAGGGCGCCCTGCGGGTCGAAGTCGATGGCCAGCACGCGACGGCCGTAGCCGGCGAGGGCGGCACCCAGGTTGATGGTGGTCGTCGTCTTGCCGACGCCGCCCTTCTGGTTGCACAGCGAGATGATGCGCGCCGGGCCGTGGCCGGGCAGAACCGGGGGCTCGTCGAAGTCACGCTTGGGGCGGCCGGTCACACCGACCGGTACCTCGTCTAAACCGGGAAGTCGCGTCCGGTCATCTTGCTTGCGCGCCACTGAGATGTCCTCGATCCGTCTTACACCTGTCACTGTGTCCACTGTAGCGATCGGATCGGGCAAGGTGCGGCACGGATCGCCGAAAATCGCCGGTCTGCGGCCTGAATCCGGCGGGAATCGGGCGTGTCATCCGCTGGATGGGACGGAACGGGGTCGGTCACAGGGTCGTGAGTTAAGATTTTGAAGTGCCTCTCCTCATCACACCCCTCCGGATCGCTCTCGTCTGCCTGCACACTTCGCCGGGCGCTGAGCCTGGCTCGGGTGACGCCGGAGGCATGAACGTGGTCGTGCGCCACCAGGCCGAGGCTCTCGCCGCCGCCGGCCACCACGTCGAAATCCTCACCCGGCGGTCCTCCCCCCTGTCGGAAACGGAGCAGCTGAGCCCCGGGGTGACGCTCCGCTTCCTCGACGCCGGCCCGGCTCGGCCCGTGCCCAAGGGCGACCACGAGAACTTCATCGACGCCTTCCGACTGCAGATGGATGCCCTCGGACCCTACGACGTCATCCACTCGCACCACTGGTTCTCCGGGATGGCCGCGCTGCCGCTCGCCCGCCGCCGCCGCGTTCCGCACGTGCAGAGCTTCCACAGCATCGCGGCCGACCCGTCCACGCCGCTGTCGGCGGGCGAGCGCCCCGAGTCCCCCGGCCGGATGGCCGGCGAGGAATGGCTCGCCCAGGAGTCGGACGCCCTGGTCGCCATCAGCGAGGCCGAGGCGCACACCATCGTGCAGCGGCTCGGCGGTTCGCCCGAGCGCATCACGATCGTTCTGCCCGGTGTCGACGGGATCCTGTTCCGGCCGACGGACCTGTTGCCGGCCGAGCCGCGGGACTACGCGGCGGGGCCTCGGGACATCCGCGGCTACGCCGTCGTCGCCGGCCGCCTGCAGCCGCTGAAGGGTCTCGACCTGGCCATTGAGGCGATCGCGGCCGTGCCCGAGGCGATCCGGCCCGAACTCGTGATCGCCGGCGACGCGTCGGCCGACTACGACGGCTACATCGACGAGCTGCGGGCCCTCGCGGCCCGGCATGGGATCGAGCGCAGCGTGCGATTCGTGGGGCCGCAGTCCCGCTTAGACCTGGCCCTGCTGCTCAGCGGAGCCCGGATCGTTCTCGTGCCCTCACACTCCGAGACCTACGGGCTCGTGGCCCTCGAAGCGGCCGCGAGCGGCGTGCCCGTGGTGGCCGCGGCGGCCGGCGGACTGCGCGAAGCGGTGCTCGACGGCGATACCGGCGTGGTGGTCGACTCGCGCGACCCGCAGGTCTGGGCCGGGGCGCTCACCCAGATCCTCTCGAACCCCGCGTTCGCCCGGCGCCTGTCGCTGGCCGCGCGCGAGCGGGCCGAGCACCTGGACTGGCCGCGATCGGCCGACGGCCTCGTCACGGTCTACCGCTCGTTGGTGCGGCCCGGGGCCGGCGACCGCAGCCCCTCACTGCTGCGCGCGTGAGCCTGCTCGACGGGGTTCCCACCGTTCTGTTCGTGCACGCCCACCCCGATGACGAAACCATCGCGACGGGTGCGCTGATCGCGGAGCTGGTGGCCCGCGGCATACGCGTGTCGCTGCTGACCGCCACACGCGGCGAGCAGGGTGAGGTTGTGACCGGGCCGCTGTCGGTGCTCGAGGGCACGGAGGCGCTCACCCGCGAACGCGAACGGGAACTCGCGGGCGCCACAGCGGCCCTCGGCATCGCAGCCGGAGACCGGTTCTGGCTGGGGGCCGCGCCCGCTCGCGCTCGTGGCCTCTCACCGCGCGCCTACCGGGATTCGGGCATGACCTGGATCCGCCCCGGCCTGGCCGGGCCCGCCGCCGACATCGACGACGACGCTCTGGTGCGGGCGCCGCTGGCCGAGGTGACGGCGGATGTGGCCGCGCTGGTGGCGGAACTTCGGCCGGCGCTGGTGATCAGCTACGACAACGGCGGCGGGTACGGGCATCCGGATCACGTGCGCATGCACGAGGCGGCGCTGGCGGCCAGTCGCACGGCCCGGGTCGCGTTCGCCGAGGTCGTGCACTCGATGGTTGACGGTGCGGAGTGGTTCGACCTGTCGGAGCACCTCGCCACGGTGACGGATGCCCTGCGCTGCCACGCGAGCCAGCTCACCGTCGACGGCGCGCACATCGTGCATTCCGGAGGGCAGCGCGAACCGATCATCACCGCGGTGGGCTTGCGGTTGCTCTGAGGCCGACCTGGACCGGTGACCCCGCCGCGATTGTTCCCGGTCCGGACAACTGTTGCCGGCACACGGGCAACAATTGTCCGGAACGGGAACAGTCAGGCGCGTTCGCGGGCCGGGTCACCGGGTTTCGGCAGGCTCAACCACCGACGGGGGCCGCACCGGCCGCGAACGGGGTGCTCGCGGCATCCGTCGCGTAACTTCGGAGAAAAGCGCGACACGCCGTATTTCGTCGCTGCACGAACGGCGTGTTGCGAGAATCTCCGAAGTTGGCAGCGCGACGGATGCCCATGGGCGGCGGGCGGCACGCGGGCGGCGCGCCGGCTCCCGACCGCTAATGTTCCCGTTCCGGACAACTGTTGCCGGCACACGGGCAACAGTTGTCCGGAACGGGAACAGTCACGCGGCATTTCGGGTCAGGTCACCGTGTCTCAACAGGCTCAACCACCGATCGGGCGCCGCCATGGCCGCGGGCGGATCCGGCTGGACGGCTCGCTGGGCAGCTGCAGGCCGGCATTCCTAAAACGAGCACCGAACGTGCATAACTCCTGCAAATTCTCAGGATCGGCACCGGAACCCCCGGAAACACGCAGGCGATTACGGTGCCTCTCTCAAATTGCAGGAGTTATGCAAGGACGGCCTTGGTGACGGATGTCTGGGGGCGGGGCTCGGAGGCCGAGTCACCGGGTTTCGACAGGCTCAACCACCGACCGGGTCAACCAACGGGGGGGGCAAGTCACCGGGTTTCGACAGGCTCAACCACCGACCGGGTCAACCAGCGGAAGGGGGCAGGTCACCGGGTTTCGACAGGCTCAACCACCGACCGGGTCAACCAACGGAAGGGGGCAGGTCACCGGGTTTCGACAGGCTCAACCACCGACAGGCTCAACCACCGACCGGCTCGACCACCGCGGGCGGCTCGACCACCGTGGGCGGCCCGACCAGCGGCGCAGGGCGGGCGACCCGGGCTCGGGGGTGCGCCGTCGTGTACATGTCGCGGAGGGTGTCCGCGGTGACGAGGGTGTAGATCTGGGTGGTGGCCACCGATGAGTGCCCGAGCAGCTCCTGCACCACGCGCACATCGGCCCCACCCTCGAGCAGGTGCGTGGCGAACGAGTGCCGCAGCGTGTGCGGCGACACGTGCCCCTCGAGTCCGGCTCTTTCGGCGGCGGCCCGGATGATCAGCCACGCGTTCTGCCGGCTCAGCCGCTTGCCGCGCAGGCCCAGGAACAGGGCCGGCGTCGCCGGACCGCGCGCCGAGAGCAGGGGTCTCCCCCGCACGAGGAACGTGTCGATGGCCGTGCGCGCGTAGCTGCCCACCGGCACGATGCGCTGCTTGTCGCCCTTGCCGGTCAGACGCACCACCTCGGGATCGAGCACGTCATCCACGTTGAGGTTGACCACCTCCGAGACGCGGGCTCCCGTGGCGTAGAGCAACTCCAGCAGCGCCTTGTCGCGCAGGTTCGCCACCTCGTCGCCGTCCGTCGCCGCCAGCAGCCGGGTCACCTGCTCGATCGAGATGGCCTTTGGCAGCCGGGTGCCGAGCTTCGGCGGCTTCGACTCGTGCGCGACATCCGTTTCGACCACGCCCTCCTCCAGCAGGAACCGGTGGAACCCGCGAACGGTCGAGAGGATGCGCGCGATCGACGCCGGCGTCAGCGGCGACTCCTCGCGGGAACCGAGGTACCGCACATATTCGGAGATGTGCCGGCTGGTCACCTCGGCCAGGCCGGTCAGGCGCTCGGCCCCGAGCCAACGACTGTAGATGGCCAGGTCGCGCCGGTAGGCGGACACCGTGTTGGTGCTCAACCCACGCTCAATCGCCACGTGGCGCAGATACGAGTCCACGGCCGCCGCGACGACCGGCCCGACAGGCGGCACAACGCCGACGGGCGGCACAACGCCGACAGGCGGCACAACGCCGACAGGCGGCACGCGACTGCCCGCGGCAACGCCGACTTCGACGCCGGAACCGTCCCCCGCACCGCTCACATCGTTAGGCGAGGCCAACCGGTCACACCGTGTGGTCCCAATTGACGGGATGCCGCGGCCACGGCTCGTCCGCTTCTCCGAGGGTGCTCCACCCGCGGGCGCGGGCGGCCTGGGCGGCGAGCACGCCGATCACCAGCGACGGGTTCTGCACCCGGCGGGCGAGCACGGCGTCGACACAGTCGTCGAGCGGTACCCAGCGCACCTCGATGTCGGCTTCCTCCTCGGTGCGCTCGAAGACGTCCGCAGCCGCGGCGAGACCGCGGGCCAGGTAGATGCGGATGACCTCGTTGGAGCCGCCGGGCGAGGTGGCGAACTCGCCGAGCACATTCCACTCGGTGGCGACAAGGTCGGCCTCTTCGGCCAGCTCCCGCTGCGCACCGACGAGCGGGTGTTCGCCGTCTTCGTCGAGCAGACCGGCCGGCAGCTCCCAGTCGCGGGTGCGCACGGGGTGCCGGTACTGCTTGATCAAGAGCACCCGGTCCTGCTCGTCGAGGGCGAGGATCGCGACGGCGCCCGGGTGGTCCAGGTACTCCCGCATGATGCCGGAGCCGTTGTACCCGAAGGTGTCGCGGCGCACATCCCAGACCTTGCCGTCGAACACGATCGCGCTGGCCGAGACCGCCGCGAAGGCCGGCTCATCCGCCAGCGGGGCGGAGGCCGATTCGCCGGACTTCTCGGCGGTCACGTTCGAGGCGGTCACGCTGGCGTCAGTCACGACTCAGGCTTCTTCCTTGGCTTCGACCTCGAACAGGCGGCTGGCCTGCTGGCGGTCCAGGGCGGCGCTGATCAGGCCGCGGAACAACGGATGCGCGTGGCTGGGCCGGCTGCGCAGCTCCGGGTGCGCCTGCGTTCCCACGTAGAACGGGTGCTCGTCGCGCTTCAGCTCGACGTACTCGACCAGGTGGGAGTCGGGCGAGGTGCCGGAGAACCACATGCCGGCATCCGCGATCTGACCGCGGAACGCGTTGTTGACCTCGTAGCGGTGACGGTGACGCTCGGACGCCTCGGGGGCGCCGTACAGCTCGGCCACGATGGATCCCTCGGCCAGTGCGGCCGGGTAGAGGCCGAGGCGCATGGTGCCGCCCAGGTCGCCGCCGGCGATGATCTCGACCTGCTCTTCCATGGTCGCGATCACCGGGAACTCGGTCTCCTCGTCGAACTCCGACGAGGATGCGCCGGCGAGGCCGGCCTTGTTGCGGGCGTATTCGATGACCATGCACTGCAGGCCGAGGCACAGGCCGAGCACGGGGATGCCGTTCTCGCGGGCGAACTTGAGGGCGCCGAGCTTGCCCTCGATGCCGCGCACGCCGAAGCCGCCGGGAACGCAGATGCCGTCGAGCTCGCCGAGCAGGCGGGTCGCGCCCTCCTCGGTCTCGCAGTCGTCGGAGCCGATCCAGGTGATGTTGACCTTGGTCTGGTTGGCGAACCCGCCGGCGCGCAGCGCCTCGGTGACGGACAGGTAGGCGTCGGGCAGGTCGATGTACTTGCCGACCAGGCCGATGGTGACGGTGTGCTTGGGCTCGCGCACGGCGTCGAGGACCTTCTGCCAGCCGGTCCAGTCGACGCTGGTGACGGGCAGGTCGAGGTGGTCGGTGATGTATTTGTCGAGGCCCTGGTCGTGCAGCATGGTGGGGATCTCGTAGATGCTGGGCACGTCGACCGCGTTGACCACGGCGTCTTCGTCGACGTCGCACATCAGCGCGATCTTGCGCTTGTTCGAGTCGGAGACGGGCCGGTCGCTGCGCAGCACGAGCGCATCCGGCTGGATGCCGATGGAACGCAGGGCGGCGACGGAGTGCTGGGTGGGCTTGGTCTTCTGCTCCCCCGCGGCACCGAGGAACGGCACCAGCGACACGTGAACGAAGAAGACGTTGTTGCGGCCGAGTTCGTGGCGCACCTGGCGTGCCGCCTCGAGGAACGGCTGGGACTCGATGTCGCCGACCGTGCCGCCGATCTCCGAGATGATCACGTCGGGGCGCAGCGCGTCGCTGGCCTGCAGGCGCATCCGGCGCTTGATCTCGTCGGTGATGTGCGGGATGACCTGCACGGTGTCGCCGAGGTACTCGCCGCGGCGTTCCCGGGCGATCACCTGCGAGTAGACCTGGCCGGTCGTGACGTTCGCGGCCTGGTTGAGGTTGATGTCGAGGAACCGCTCGTAGTGCCCGATGTCCAGGTCGGTCTCGGCGCCGTCGTCGGTCACGAAGACCTCGCCGTGCTGGAACGGGTTCATCGTGCCCGGGTCCACGTTGAGGTAGGGGTCGAGCTTCTGCATGACCACGCGGAGACCGCTGGCCGTGAGCAGGTTGCCGAGGCTTGCCGCCGTCAGGCCCTTGCCCAGAGAAGAGACGACACCACCGGTCACAAAGATGTGCCGCGTCGTGTCGTTGCGTACTGATTCGTCCGTGCTTTTATTTTCCACCACGGGCTTCGACTCTAGCATTGAGGGCTGACCTAACGGTTGGTGCGAGCGAGGTTCATGAGCTCCCGGGCGTGTTCGAGTCCGCTCGCGGAATCGGGCAGGCCGGAGAGAAGTCGTGCCATCTCGGCGGCGCGCTCGTCGCCGTGCAGCTGGCGCACACTGCTGGCGGTGACGGAGCCGTCACTGTCCTTGACGACGCTGAGGTGGTTGCCGGCGAACGCCGCGACCTGGGCGAGGTGGGTGACCACGATCACCTGGGCGGTTTCGGCGAGCCGGGCGAGCCGGCGGCCGATCTCGATGGCCGCGGCACCGCCCACGCCCGCGTCGACCTCGTCGAAGACGAACGTCGGCACGGGGTCGGTCGCGTTGATGACGACCTCGATCGCGAGCATCACCCGGGACAGTTCGCCCCCGGAGGCGCCGCGCGCCAGGCTGCGCGGCTCCGACCCTGCGTGCGGGCGCAGCAGGATCTTCACGGTGTCGCGTCCGGTGGCGGTGATCTCGGCGCCGCCGTCGACCTCCACCACGAGCGACGCGTTCGGCATCGCCAGGGCCGCCAGTTCGGCGGTCACGGCCGTTCCGAGGGCCTCCGCGGCAGCCAGGCGGATGCCGGTGAGCCGGTCGGCGAGGTCGTCGGTCGACTGGCGCGCGGCATCCGTTTCACCCCGGAGCGTGTCGATGCGGTCGGAGTCGCTGTCGAGTTCGAGCAGGCGGGCGCTGCCGGTGTCGAGGAAGTCGATGGCCTCGTCGATGCCGCCCGCGTACTTGCGGGCCAGACCGGTGAGTGCGGCGCGGCGCTCCTGCACGACCTCGAGTTCGCGGGCACCGTCGGCGTCGAGCCCGGCCAGGTAGCTGGAGAGTTGGGCGGCGATGTCGGCGACCAGGAAACCGGCGTTCGCGAGAGCCTCGGCGAGGGGCGGCAGGGCCGGGTCGTGCTCGCCGGCCCGTTCGAGCTGACGCCGGGCGGAGTCGAGCAGGGCCACGGCGTCGGGCAGGTCGTCGAGGTTCTCCTCGGCGGAGAGGAATTCCCGGGCCTGGGCGGCGGCGACGCGCAGCTCCTCGAGGTTGCCGAGGCGTTCGGCGCGTTCCCCGAGCGCCTCGTCTTCGCCGCGCTGCGGGGCGACCAGCTCGATCTCGTCGATGGCGGTGCGCAGCTCCCCGGCCTCGCGGGTGCGCTGGTCCTGCTCGTCGACGAGCCGGTCCAGGTCGGCCTGGTGGCCCTGCCAGCGGTGGTACGCCTCCTGGAACAGGGCGAGGGTCTCGGCGAGCGGCGGACCGGCGAACCGGTCGAGCGCGGCGCGCTGGGCGACGGATGTGCGCAGTCGCACCTGGTCGGACTGGCCGTGCACGACCACGAGGTCGCCGCCGAGGTCGCTGAGCACGCTGGCGGGGGCGCTGCGTCCGCCGACCACGGCCCGGCTGCGTCCCTCCGCGGACACCGACCGGCTGAGGATGAGTTCGGGTCCGTCGAGGTCTCCCCCGGCGTCGCGCACGCGACCGGCGACGGTGCCGTCGGCGGGGATCAGCCAGCGACCCTCGACCGAGCTCTTCGGCTGTCCCTGGCGGACCAGGCCCGGGTCGGCACGCTCACCGAGCAGCAGGCCGAGCGCGGTGACCACCATGGTCTTGCCGGCGCCGGTCTCGCCCGTGACGGCGGTGAAGCCGGGACCGAGCGGCAGGGTGGCCTCGGCAATGACGCCGAGGTCGCGGATGACGAGTTCCTCGATCATGCGAAACGCCTATTCACGCCCGACCGGGCCTCTCCAGCCCGTGACGGGCAGGTTGAATTTGTTGACCAGGCGGTCGGTGAACGGGCCGCTGTGCAGGCGGGCCAGGCGCACGGGAACGGGCGAGCGGCGCACGATCACGCGCGATCCGGGCGGCAGGTCGTGCACGCGACGTCCGTCGGCGCAGAGCACGGCGGCCCCGCCGGTGCGGGCGAGGACCTCCACGGCCAGCGAGGAGTCCGGGCCGACGACGAGCGGGCGGGCGAAGAGGGCGTGGGCGCTGAGCGGCACGAGCAGCAGCGCGTCGAGCGTCGGCCAGACGATCGGGCCGCCGCCGGAGAACGCGTAGGCGGTGGAGCCTGTGGGCGTGGACATGACCACCCCGTCGCAACCGAAGGAGGACAGCGGGCGGCCGTCGACCTCGATGACGACTTCAAGCATCCGTTCGCGGCTGGATTTCTCGACCGTGGCCTCGTTCAGAGCCCAGGTCTCATAGATGACGTCGTCGCCGAGTTTGACCCGCACGGCCAGGGCCATGCGTTCTTCGACCAGGTAGTCGCGCAGCAGGGCGCGGCGCACCGCCTCGCCCAGGTCGTCACGCTCGCTCTCGGCGAGGAACCCGACGTGGCCGAGGTTGATGCCGAGGAGTGGCGCGGAGCAGCCGCGCACGATTTCGGCGGCGCGCAGGATGGTGCCGTCGCCGCCGAGCACGATCACGAGCTCGAGCTCGGTGGTGGCCACGGTCTCGTGCAGGATCGCCAGCTGGTCGTCGAGGTGCGGGCAGTGCGCGAGCAGGTCGGCGCGCTCGGTGCGGGCCAGCACCGGCACGGCGCCCGCGGCGAGCAGCTGCTGGCAGACGGTGACGGCGGCTTCGAGGGAATCCGTGCGACCGGTGTGCGCGACGACAAGGATGTTGCGCGGTGCGCTCATTTCGTCACTCCCACCAGTGCTGTCGTGCGTTCGATCCATTCTGTCGGATTGCTGCCGACCGCGCTCGACAGCCAGCACAGGTATTCGCGATTTCCGGCACCGCCGGCGATGGGCGACGCGATCAGGCCGTTGGTCTTGAGGCCGAGGTCCCAGGCTGCCCAGAGCACACCGGCGATCGCATCGGCGCGCAGACCCGGATCGTGCACGACACCCTCACGGATGCTGCCCTTCCCGACTTCGAATTGCGGTTTGATCAGCAGCACGAAGTCGGCGCCCTCGGCTGCCGTCGCCACCAGGGCCGGCAGCACGGTGGTCAGTGAAATGAAGGAGAGGTCTCCGACGACCAGGTCGGCCCGCTGCGGCACGCCGGAGGCCGCGGCGATCTTCTCGGCCGTGGCGTAGCGCAGGTTGAAGCCCTCGACCAGCACGAGCCGCGGCTCGCTCGTCAGCTGGGGTGCCAGCTGCCCATGCCCGACGTCGACCGCGATGACCTGGCCGGCGCCGCGCTCGAGCAGCACCTGGCTGAAGCCGCCCGTGGACGCGCCGGCATCGAGCACCGTGCGCCCGTCGACCGGAATGGCGAAGGCGTCGAGCGCTGCGATGAGTTTGTGGGCGCCGCGGCTGACGTAGTGGTCGGTGGCCGCCACCTCGATCACCTGGGTGAGGCGCACCTTGGCGGATGCCTTGACCACGGGCACGCCGTCGACCGTGACCAGTCCGGCCACAATCAGCTGCGCGGCGACGGTGCGCGACCGGGCCAGCCCGCGCTCGGCGAGGGCCGAGTCGAGGCGCTGGTCGGGCATCCGGTCGCCGGTGACGCTGGGATCGGTGGGGCTGGCGTCGGGCACGCTGCTCTCCGGGGCATCCAGCGGGGTTCCGTCGGAACCCGTCATGACCGGCCCACCCGGGGTACGTCTCCGCCTTCGAGATCGCGCTGCAGCCGGTCGTGCTCCTGCACGTAGGCTGCCGCGCGTTCCTCGAGCGGCAGGCCTTCGATCGCGGCCAGCCGCGAGAGAAGATCGGGGGTTTCGTCGTGCGTCGTCACCTGGGGCTGATTCACCCTCTCCACGTTACCGTCCGAGATACAGTCGCTCCGGAACATTCAGCCCGTAGATGGGTCGACCGGATGCCCAGATCACGGCGCAGGCGGCGCGCAGCAGGTTGATCGCCCCGTCGCCGTCGGCCACGACCTCGACGTCGGCACCCACGATGCGCACCGTGGCCCCACTGACCGTGGCGGAGGAGCCGTCCTTGGAGAACACCGTCTCGGGGTAGGGCTCGTGCAGTTGGCGCAGGTCGTCGAGGATGAACGTCGGCCGCGACTTGGCATCGGCGGCCAGGGTCTGCTTGGCCTTGTCGATACCGGTGAGCACGAGGGCGGACGGGATGCCGGCCCGGTTCGCGCCCAGGATGTCGGTGTCGAGGCGGTCGCCGATGAACAGGGGCGCCTGGGCGCCGAACCGGGTCACGGCCTCGGTGAAGATGGCCACCTCGGGCTTGCCGGCCACGATGGGCAGGCGTCCCACGGCGATGTGCACGGCCGAGACGAGCGTGCCGTTGCCGGGGGCGATCCCCCGGGCCACCGGAATGGTCCAGTCGGTGTTCGTGGCGATCCAGGGGATCTCCACGCCGTCCTGGTTCGGGTGCAGGGCGAACGCGGCCTCGGCCAGATCCTTCCAGCCGAGGTCGGGCGAGAAGCCCTGGATCACGGCGGCCGGAGCGTCGTCAGCCGAGCGGGTGACGACGAAGCCACCCTTCTCGACCTCGTTCAGCAGACCTTCGCCGCCGATCACGAGGATGCGCGAACCGGCCGGCACCTCGTTCGCGAGCAGGTGCACGGCGGCCTGGGGCGAGGTCACGACATCCGTCGCCACCGTGTGCAGACCCAGGTCGGAGAGGTGGTCCGCCACGGACTGGTCGGTGCGCGATGCGTTGTTGGTGAGGTAGCCCACGCGCACGGTTTCAGCCGCGCGGTTCAGGCTGTCGACCGCGAACGGGATGGCGGCCGGACCGGCGTAGACCACGCCGTCCAGGTCGGCCAGCACCACGTCGACGCCGGTGAGCGGGGTGACCGGCTCACGCACGCGGCGACGCCTCAGCATCGTGCTCCGCCTCGTCGTCGGTGGAGTCGGTGTTCTCGGAGTCGGTGTCCTCGTCGGACTCGTCGGACTCGTCGGACTCGCCCGCGAACTCTTCGTCCGAGACGTCAGTCGCGTCGTCGTCGTCCGATTCTTCCTCGTCGATCTCAAGGATCTCCATGGTCTCGTCGAACGCGGTCACGCCCGACACCGCGGCGTCGGCCCGTTCGGCCCGCTCGTTCCACAGGTCGGCTTCGTCCTCGCGGCCCAGCTCGCCGAGAACCTCGGCGTAGGCGGCGAACAGTTCGGCGCTGTAGGAGAACGCGGTCTTCGGGTTCAGCTGCGGGATCTCGAGTTCGCTGAGGGCCGCCTCGGTCTCGCCGAGGTCGAGACGGGCACCGGACATGGCGATCGCGAGGGCCACCTGAACGGATGCCGGCAGCGAGGCCCGCTCGACGGAGCGTCCCAGCTCGAGCGCCCGGTCGGGGCGACCCACGCCGCGCTCACTGTCCACCATCAGCGCAAGCTGATCGTTGGAACCGGAGATGCGGCGGTAGGTGCGCAGTTCCCGCAGCGCCAGGGCGAAGTCACCCGTGGCGTATGCGGTGATGGCGAGGCTCTCACGCACAACGGCGATCCGGCCGGCGCGTCGCGCGGCGCTCATGACATGGCGGTGAGCCAGCTCGGGGTCCTCGTCAATGACCCGGGCAGCCATGGCCAGGTGACGGCCGACGGCCTCGGCGTTGTCCTTGCTGAGGGTCTTGAGCTCGTTGCGGGCGATCCGGTCGAGGTCCTGCGACGTAATGTCGTCTGGAAGCTCGGGGTCGTCGTGGCGGGGGCGCACCGAACGCAGCTCGCGCTGCATGCGCTGCTCTTCGGTCATCTCCTCTTCGACGACACGGGCATCGCGGTCACCGCGGGCCGGGGCACCGTCCCGAGTCCACAACTTCTTCCCGGCGTCTCCGCGCGGGGCGCCGGCCCGGTTCGGCGAACCGCCGCGCTGGGTCCAGGGCTTGTCGCCACCCTGCTGCGGTCGGTCGCTGCGCTGGGGGCGTTCGCCGTCCTTGGCCCACGGCTTGCGCTCGGCGCCGCCGCTGGAGGGGCGATCGGAGTTGCCACGGTAGGGAGGACGGTCGCCGCCCTGCTGCGGACGCTCGGAATTGCCACGATACGGAGCACGGTCGCCGTCCTTGGCCCACGGCTTGCGCTCGGCGCCGCCGCTGGAGGGGCGATCGGAGTTGCCACGGTAGGGAGGACGGTCGCCGCCCTGCTGCGGACGGTCCGAGTTGCCACGGTACGGAGGACGCTCACCATCACGCTGAGGACGCTCGGAGTTGCCGCGGTACGGAGGACGCTCGCCACCCTGCTGCGGACGGTCGGAGTTGCCGCGGTACGGAGGACGCTCGCCACCCTGCTGCGGACGGTCGTTGTTTCCACGGTAGCCACCGGTGGAGGGACGGTCGGAGTTGCCACGGTACGGAGGACGCTCCCCGTCACGCTGCGGACGCTCGGAGTTGCCACGGTACGGAGGACGCTCCCCATTATTGGAGGGACGCTCGGAGTTGCCGCGGTATCCCCCGGTGGACGGGCGATCGGAGTTGCCACGGTAGGGGGGACGCTCGCCGCCCTGCTGCGGACGGTCCGAGTTGCCGCGGTAGGGAGGACGCTCACCGTCACGCTGCGGGCGATCGTTGTTGCCACGGTAGCCACCGGTGGACGGGCGATCGGAGTTGCCACGGTAGGGCGCACGCTCTCCACCGTTGGAGGGGCGCTCAGAGTTGCCGCGGTAGGGAGGACGCTCACCATCACGCTGCGGACGGTCCGAGTTGCCTCGGTGCGGGGCACGGTCACCACCCTGCTGGGGGCGGTCCGACCGACCCTGGTAACCCCCGTTGGAACGACGTTCGCCTCGTCCGCCGTCGCGTGATTCGTTGTCGTTCGTTCCTGAAGGGCTCACTGTGTCTCCTGTGTAATTTGGCCTGTCATGACGACCGGCTTGTCCAGCGTAACTTAACGCAAAATGGCCACCCCTTGAGGTGGCCATTTTGTGTGTTTCAAGTTAAGTCCGGCGGTGTCCTACTCTCCCACAGGGTCCCCCCTGCAGTACCATCGGCGCAGAGAGTCTTAGCTTCCGGGTTCGGAATGTGACCGGGCGTTTCCCTCTCGCTATAGCCGCCGAAACATCTTTCGATGAATCGATTCTATATTTTTTAGTTATAGAGCCCTCACACAGTTGTTGCCGGTGAGGGCGTTGTTCTCGACCGTACATCGAGAACCACATAGTGGACGCTTGCAGCTTATTCAAACTGTTGTGTTATCAAATTATTGGCTTATTAGTACCGGTCAGCTCCAAGGGTCTTTAGTCCCCTCTTCCACATCCGGCCTATCAACGCAGTAGTCTAGCTGCGAGCCTCTCCCCCGAAGGGATGGAAATCTCATCTCGAAGCCGGCTTCCCGCTTAGATGCTTTCAGCGGTTATCCGTTCCGAACGTAGCTAATCAGCGGTGCTCCTGGCGGAACAACTGACACACCAGAGGTTCGTCCATCCCGGTCCTCTCGTACTAGGGATAGATCTTCTCAAATTTCCTGCGCGCGCAGCGGATAGGGACCGAACTGTCTCACGACGTTCTAAACCCAGCTCGCGTACCGCTTTAATGGGCGAACAGCCCAACCCTTGGGACCTACTCCAGCCCCAGGATGCGACGAGCCGACATCGAGGTGCCAAACCATGCCGTCGATATGGACTCTTGGGCAAGATCAGCCTGTTATCCCCGAGGTACCTTTTATCCGTTGAGCGACAGCGCTTCCACAAGCCACTGCCGGATCACTAGTCCCGACTTTCGTCCCTGCTCGACTTGTCAGTCTCACAGTCAAGCTCCCTTGTGCACTTACACTCGACACCTGATTGCCAACCAGGTTGAGGGAACCTTTGGGCGCCTCCGTTACTTTTTAGGAGGCAACCGCCCCAGTTAAACTACCCACCAGGCACTGTCCCTGAACCGGATCACGGTTCGAAGTTAGATATCCAATATGACCAGAGTGGTATTTCAACGATGACTCCACCTGAACTAGCGTCCAAGCTTCAAAGTCTCCCACCTATCCTACACAAGCCACACCGAACACCAATACCAAGCTGTAGTAAAGGTCACGGGGTCTTTCCGTCCTGCTGCGCGTAACGAGCATCTTTACTCGTAATGCAATTTCGCCGAGTTCGCGGTTGAGACAGCTGGGAAGTCGTTACGCCATTCGTGCAGGTCGGAACTTACCCGACAAGGAATTTCGCTACCTTAGGATGGTTATAGTTACCACCGCCGTTTACTGGGGCTTAAATTCTCAGCTTCGCCTTGCGGCTAACCGTTCCTCTTAACCTTCCAGCACCGGGCAGGCGTCAGTCCGTATACATCGTCTTGCGACTTGGCACGGACCTGTGTTTTTAGTAAACAGTCGCTTCCCACTGGTCTCTGCGGCCTTCGAACGCTCCAGGAGTAAATCCCTTCACGCCTCAGGCCCCCCTTCTCCCGAAGTTACGGGGGCATTTTGCCGAGTTCCTTAACCACGATTCTCTCGATCTCCTTAGTATTCTCTACCTGATCACCTGAGTCGGTTTGGGGTACGGGTGACTAAAACCTCGCGTCGATGCTTTTCTTGGCAGCATAGGATCACTGATTTCGTCCGTGAGGACTACCCATCGGGTCTCAGCCTTATATGAGAGACGGATTTGCCTATCTCTCGGCCTACATCCTTAGACCGGGACAACCATCGCCCGGCTCAGCTACCTTCCTGCGTCACACCTGTTAATACGCTAACCGCACCAGCATAGGGTCGCACGCTAGGCCCCACGCTTCACCCCGAAGGGATCCATCTAGGGGATTCAGATGCTTAGCATTACTGGATTAGTTTGGGCGGTTTTTCGCCAGTACGGGAATATAAACCCGTTGTCCATCGACTACGCCTGTCGGCCTCGCCTTAGGTCCCGACTTACCCAGGGCGGATTAGCCTGGCCCTGGAAACCTTGATCTTTCGGAGGACGGGTTTCTCACCCGTCTTTCGCTACTCATGCCTGCATTCTCACTCGTGTAGCCTCCACGGCTGGTTTACACCGCCGCTTCGCTGGCCACACGACGCTCTCCTACCCATCAACACGGCTGAACCAACACAACAAGTGTGCGGCTTACCAAAAATATCAATGCCACAACTTCGGTGGCGTGCTTGAGCCCCGTTACATTGTCGGCGCGGAATCACTTGACCAGTGAGCTATTACGCACTCTTTCAAGGGTGGCTGCTTCTAAGCCAACCTCCTGGTTGTCTGTGCAACTCCACATCCTTTCCCACTTAGCACGCGCTTTGGGACCTTAGTTGGTGGTCTGGGTTGTTTCCCTCTCGACGATGAAGCTTATCCCCCACCGTCTCACTGCTGCGCTCTCACTTACCGGCATTCGGAGTTTGGCTGACGTCAGTAAGCTTTTAGGCCCCATCGGCCATCCAGTAGCTCTACCTCCGGCAAGAAACACGCAACGCTGCACCTAAATGCATTTCGGAGAGAACCAGCTATCACGAAGTTTGATTGGCCTTTCACCCCTATCCACAGCTCATCCCCTCCATTTTCAACTGAAGTGGGTTCGGTCCTCCACGACGTCTTACCGTCGCTTCAACCTGGCCATGGATAGATCACTTCGCTTCGGGTCTAGGACATGCGACTGAATCGCCCTATTCAGACTCGCTTTCGCTACGCATTCCCCTCTCGGGTTAAGCTCGCCACATATCACTAACTCGCAGGCTCATTCTTCAAAAGGCACGCTGTCACCAGAACAAAGCTGGCTCCAACGGTTTGTAAGCAAACGGTTTCAGGTACTATTTCACTCCCCTCCCGGGGTACTTTTCACCTTTCCCTCACGGTACTTGTTCACTATCGGTCATGTAGGAGTATTTAGGCTTATCAGGTGGTCCTGACGGATTCACACGGGATTTCTCGGGCCCCGTGCTACTTGGGATACTCTTCGGGCGATTGCTGCATTTCGACTACGGGGTTCGCACCCTCTATGACCAGGCTTTCAATCCTGTTCGTCTATACAACGTTCTAACCCTCACTGTTCGGCAGAAGCAGCAGAAAAGTCCCGCAACCCCGACCATGCAACGCCTGCCGGCTATCACACATGATCGGTTTAGCCTCATCCGGTTTCGCTCGCCACTACTAACGGAATCACTATTGTTTTCTCTTCCTGTGGGTACTGAGATGTTTCACTTCCCCACGTTCCCTCTACCCGCCCTATATATTCAGGCGGGAGTCACCAGGTCACTCAAAGAGGCCTGGCGGGGTTTCCCCATTCGGAAATCCTCGGATCACAGTTCGTTTATCAACTCCCCGAGGCTTATCGCAGATTACTACGTCCTTCTTCGGCTCTACATGCCAAGGCATTCACCGTTTGCTCTTAGAAATTTGAAATCACATGAGTTTGAATCGATTAAGAATCGTAAAACTCGAAAGTCTCACGATCGAAATTGACCAATGATCACAGCACTGAATAAATTCAGTGCTTAGATCTTTGTAATTTGCTGTCCGAAGACAGTCAAATTTAAGATGCTCGCGTCCACTGTGTAGTTCTCAAAGTACGGGCGGTACCCTCACCTGCCCACGATTGATGTGAACAGGAAAAGGTCCAGAGGAAAAGTCCAACCAGGGTCTCGACAAGCTCGACCACCGATTGTTCCGGTCCCTCAGGACCCAACAGCGTGCATATGCGTTTCGTTCACCGACAAACCATTCCAACTCCCGAAGGAGCGTACCGGGTTCAGCGGTGTTCTCAACGCATCAATGTCAATGTTCCACCCATGAGCGCCACCGGGAAACATGTGTTCCCGTAATGGCTTGGCAGTGTTACCCCGCTGTATACAGACGGCACTGCTGTGCTCCTTAGAAAGGAGGTGATCCAGCCGCACCTTCCGGTACGGCTACCTTGTTACGACTTAGTCCTAATCACCGATCCCACCTTCGACAGCTCCTCCCCTTGCGGGTTAGGCCACTGGCTTCGGGTGTTACCGACTTTCATGACTTGACGGGCGGTGTGTACAAGGCCCGGGAACGTATTCACCGCAGCGTTGCTGATCTGCGATTACTAGCGACTCCGACTTCATGAGGTCGAGTTGCAGACCTCAATCCGAACTGAGACCGGCTTTTTGGGATTCGCTCCACCTTGCGGTATTGCAGCCCTTTGTACCGGCCATTGTAGCATGCGTGAAGCCCAAGACATAAGGGGCATGATGATTTGACGTCATCCCCACCTTCCTCCGAGTTGACCCCGGCAGTATCCCATGAGTTCCCACCATTACGTGCTGGCAACATAGGACGAGGGTTGCGCTCGTTGCGGGACTTAACCCAACATCTCACGACACGAGCTGACGACAACCATGCACCACCTGTATAGAGACCTTGCGGGGCGACTGTTTCCAGACGTTTCCTCTATATGTCAAGCCTTGGTAAGGTTCTTCGCGTTGCATCGAATTAATCCGCATGCTCCGCCGCTTGTGCGGGCCCCCGTCAATTCCTTTGAGTTTTAGCCTTGCGGCCGTACTCCCCAGGCGGGGAACTTAATGCGTTAGCTGCGACACGGAGACCGTGGAATGGTCCCCACATCTAGTTCCCAACGTTTACGGCATGGACTACCAGGGTATCTAATCCTGTTCGCTCCCCATGCTTTCGCTCCTCAGCGTCAGTTACGGCCCAGAGATCTGCCTTCGCCATTGGTGTTCCTCCTGATATCTGCGCATTCCACCGCTACACCAGGAATTCCAATCTCCCCTACCGCACTCTAGTCTGCCCGTACCCACTGCAGGCCCGAGGTTGAGCCTCGGGTTTTCACAGCAGACGCGACAAACCGCCTACGAGCTCTTTACGCCCAATAATTCCGGACAACGCTTGCACCCTACGTATTACCGCGGCTGCTGGCACGTAGTTAGCCGGTGCTTTTTCTGCAGGTACCGTCACTTTCGCTTCTTCCCTACTAAAAGAGGTTTACAACCCGAAGGCCGTCGTCCCTCACGCGGCGTTGCTGCATCAGGCTTTCGCCCATTGTGCAATATTCCCCACTGCTGCCTCCCGTAGGAGTCTGGGCCGTGTCTCAGTCCCAGTGTGGCCGGTCACCCTCTCAGGCCGGCTACCCGTCGTCGCCTTGGTGAGCCATTACCTCACCAACTAGCTGATAGGCCGCGAGCTCATCCTTGACCAAAATTCTTTCCACCCCCAGAGATGCCTCCAAGGGTCGTATCCGGTATTAGACGTCGTTTCCAACGCTTATCCCAGAGTCAAGGGCAGATTGCTCACGTGTTACTCACCCGTTCGCCACTAATCAGAGAAGCAAGCTCCTCATCATCGTTCGACTTGCATGTGTTAAGCACGCCGCCAGCGTTCGTCCTGAGCCAGGATCAAACTCTCCGTAAATGTTTGATTGCACGACCCGACCCTTCGACAAGCTCAGGGACCGAGACGGCACATCTAGTGTGACTGACCGCCGGAATAGGCGGACCAGACACAAGTTTGAAACTGACAGAACAAATCATTACTGACTTGCTTTGTTGTTTAAATGTTTTCCAAAGGAATCTCCTGATCCTTCACCGCTAGAAACGGATCCAAATCACGAGGTTTTTGGCATTTGACATTGTGCACGCTGTTGAGTTCTCAAGGATCGGACGCACCCGACTTCAGGCCCTATAATGGGCTGTCGCTTCGGGGCAACTTGTATAACTTACCTGCCCGGCCAGACCCTGTCAAATCAAGGCCGGCAGCCTGTTTCGAGTGCACTAAAGCGACTCACAACAACCACCAACCAAGCCATAACAAGAAGCCGGGGAAAGTTACTATCTTAGGCCTCCCCCGCACCGATCCGAAACGGATACACGCACTGGGCGAAGCTAAAAACTTTGGTTCCACGTGAGGCCGGGAAGCTCTGCGGCTTTCCGCACCTGTGGGGTACGTTTGAATACATTACGGTCCCCGCGCGGGGCCGTCAAAACCAGAAACCGCCCGGGCGTGTCACACCCCGAAAGGCAGAACGACCGGGCGGCATCC